>CBDBDC010000003.1:0-1472500 GCA_965203585.1 Actomonas sp. | reverse complement strand
AGATCATGAACGAAATCCAAGCCGAGTTGAGGGGCACGATCGTAGAAATGCTCGCAGCGGATGGTGATCCTATCGAATACGGACAGAAGCTCTTCAAAGTTAAGGCGGGATAACTTCCCCTCTCCCGCTCTCCTGTTAATTTCGCTCGACGGCAAGCCACCTCGGAGTCCGTTCCGAGCAACCCTTACAATTTCTGTATGATCCAAAAGATACTCATCGCCAATCGCGGTGAAATCGCTCTCCGCATTGTCCGCGCATGTCGCGAACTTGGTATCAAATCACTCGCTGTCTATTCAGAAGCGGACGTGCAGTCTTTGCACGTGCAGCTCGCGGATGAGGCCATCTGCATCGGCGGGCCCCAAAGCGCCGACAGCTATTTGAAGGCCGATCGGATAATCGCCGCCGCCGAGATCGCGGATGTGGACGCCATCCATCCGGGTTTCGGATTTCTGTCTGAGAATGCCGAATTCGCGGAGCAGTGTGAATCATGCAACATCAAGTTCATCGGCCCCCCCTCTGCGGCCATCCGCAACATGGGCGACAAGGCGGTAGCAAAAGAGACGGTGAAAGCGGCCGGAGTGCCAGTCGTGCCAGGATCAGATGGTCCCGTTTCGAATGAAGAAGATGCGGTGAAATTAGCTCGGGAAATCGGCTATCCGGTCATCATCAAGGCTGTGGCAGGCGGTGGAGGCCGCGGTATGAGAGTCGCTCACAATGATATCTCGTTCGGTAAGGAACTTCACGTCGCCAGCAATGAGGCGGAGAAGGCTTTCGGAAACGGCGAAGTCTACATCGAAAAATTTATTGAGAACCCACGCCACATTGAATTTCAGGTCCTGGCTGACTCACACGGCACCATCGTCCATCTCGGCGAGCGGGACTGTTCGATTCAACGCCGGCATCAAAAACTTATCGAAGAAGCCCCCTCCCCTTTCTTGATCGCGAACCCCGAATTGCGCACGACGATGGGGCAAGCGGCCATCAAGGCAACGGAAGCAGCTGACTACGAAAACGCTGGCACGGTAGAGTTCTTGGTCGATGCAAAGGGTGATTTTTACTTCATTGAGATGAACACTCGGATTCAAGTGGAACACCCTGTGACCGAAGAGGTGACGGGAATTGACTTGATCAAACAGCAAATCCTGATCGCCAACGGAGAGAAACTCTCCTTCCGCCAGGAGGATATAACGTTCGAGCGACATGCCATTGAGTGCCGGATCAACGCGGAAGATCCCGCTCGTAATTTTACGCCCTCACCAGGAACCATTGGTCTCTACTATTCGCCAGGAGGCCACGGCGTCCGGGTCGATAGCCATGCTTACTCGGGTTATCAAATCCCACCATATTACGATTCCATGATCGGAAAGCTGATTTGCTACGGGAAAACACGCGAAATTGCGGTGCAACGCACCTACCGTGCCCTCAACGAATTTCTCATTCGGGGCATCAAGACGACCATACCTCTCCACAAGGCGATAATGCTGGATCCCGTATTTGCAGAAGGCAAAGCGACCACCGCCTACATGGAAGACTTCCTGAACCGCACCCCGACGGATATGTTTAATTGATTCGGTTGAGGCCCAGCCTTGCCACCGGCCCACGCATTCCCTAGCAAGGGCGGGTAATGCAGTCGCCCGAATTTCCGTCGCAACCAAGATTTGATGATCAACCCGATCTGGGTCACATCAAAATCAATCACAATGTCATTGCCGGAATTGTCCGGCTTGCTTCGTTGCAAGTGACCGGGGTGGCCGGAGTCGGAGGAGGAATCGTCGACGGAATAGAAGAGATTTTCACCAAGAAAGAGGCCGATAATCGAGGAGTCAGAGTCATCGAGTCCGAAAACGGCGACTACGAAATCGAGGTCCGGATCATTGTAATCTACGGTTCTGAAATCGGTCAGACCGCCTATGACGTTCAGGTGGATGTCAGAAAACAGGTCATGGCGATGACCGGTAAGGAGGTCGGCAAGGTAGATGTTATCATCGAAGGTGTTCGCATCCCCGGCGAACTTTCTAACTCCGACGAGGAAATGTGGCCCGATCAGGCTACGACCGACTAATAATTCCTCTCCAGACCTCCTCACCTCCGTGAATATCCTCACCGAATTTTGGCTAACTTACCCCAACTATGCGATCGTGATCGGTGGAGTGCTGGCTTTGCTCCTCGTCTGGGTCTTTTTTCGCCAACCTCAATCACTCCCACTGGCCACCAGTGAATCCGGCCAACTCCTGATCTCTCGTCGCGCCTTGCATCGGATGGTCGAGGCGTGTTGTGAACAGGTTCGTGGCGTGGCTTCGGCGAACGCTTCGATCACGTTCAAAGGAGACCAATTCAACACCCGCCTTCGGCTCAAAATCCGGCCAGAAGCCAAACTGGATGCAATCCAAGGTTATTTGAATCAAGAGATCACCGCAATCTATCGCGAAAATCTTGGCATCAAGTCCGACGTCGGGCCGATCGAGATCAAGGTTGTCGGCGTGATTCCCGCCGAACCCAGCTTCTAACGAGTCCGCAGGGCTGAATTCCACTCGCCTGCGGCCAGCCGGAAGCGCACAAATCGCCCAGCAATGGAATTCGAGAGCATCAACGACGCACTTCCTTGGTTCTTTCCCATCGCGGTCTTCGTATTTGGGACGATGATCGGTAGTTTTCTGAACGTCGTCATCCACCGAGTGCCGGCCGGAAAATCGATCGTGTTTCCCGGGTCGCATTGCGGCTGTGGTCAACCCATCGCATGGTATGACAACATTCCGGTGATCAGCTGGTTCATCCTGCGGGGAAAATCCCGCTGCTGCCGGCAACCCTACTCCTTCAGATACGCCTTCGTCGAATTGCTCACCGGTGCGCTATTTCTGGGAGTTTGGGTGCAAAACGAACCTCTCGCGGCCCTCGCTATCATGATCATGATAGCGATGTTGATCGCCGCGACATTCATCGATCTGGATCACATGATCATCCCCGATGGTATCACCATTTGGGGCACGGTCGCCGCGGTGGGAATCGCGGCTCTGATCCCTCAACTGCACGGGCACGACCCGGCGCCCATTTTTCTACTCGCGAGCATTCGTTCCGCCGGAGACGCGATGATCGGAGCGATGATCGGCTCGAGCCTGATTCTTTGGATCGGGCTGATCGCCGAAGCCATTCTACGCAAAGATGCCATGGGATTTGGAGACGTTAAATTTCTCGGACTCATCGGGGCATTTATCGGGTGGGAGGGAGCCATATTTGCCGTCTTTGGCGGAGCCATCGTCGGGACTCTCTGGTTCGCCATCGCTTTGATATACGGTAAATTAACCGGCAGAAAATCGGAGGGCATTCTGAATGCCGAGACCACCGACGGCGAGAAGACGGACCTAGCCGTCGGAGCCCAAGTGCCATTCGGACCTATGCTGGCCATCGCAGCCGCGATCTATGCTCTGGGAGGACAGCAAATCATGACGCCTTACGTCCGCCAAATTACCGGGATCTGGTAGCAATCAGTTTAATATTTTGGGATCTGCCTGAGGATCCCATATCACATCATCGTCGGTGTAACGCTTTCGATCCAGACCGGATGATCGAATCTCCATCTGGGTTCCCGAGATTTGATGAAACATAAACGGTGTGCCCCAACGGTCACATAGTTCGCCACGATCATTGAGGGCGGGATGATCTTCTGGAATAAACTCCAACCGAAGACGGTTACGTCCCATCAATTCCGCCATTATCTCGTGATTTTCACCGACCGGATTACCCTGCGTCGGAAAGTTCGTCTGCCAAGCCTCCAATATGTCGGTGACGATTTGGAGATCCCTTTGAATTGATCCGCCAATGCGATTGAGTCCTTCGCCAACCACTCTGATCAGGGGATCCTCATTTTCCGGAACTAGAAATTCAGTCTTTTTCAGTGCGCCGGAGACATCCTCGACGGGCATCGTTTCACGGCCAGCCGAGGTATTATCAGCAATATCTTGAACGAATGAAGGAGTGCCTCGCGACGGTCCGCTGCGCCAGACTCCGAGGATCAGTATCCCCAACACGACGACCGCGATCAGTGCCGCGCGCCGCGCATTCATAGCATAAAACCCAGATCCGGCCGGGCAAACCGACCGATATTGGGCAAAACAACCGGCATATCTGACTCACTCACGCCGAGCCAACGAGCGAGAGTCGCCGAGTATTCATCCACACTCGTGGTCGGAATCCAACGACCGCGCCCGATGTCATCCGGACCGTCAATTTCAAGCACGGGAACCTGCCCATAGATATCACCGCCACGAACGGCCCCACCCATAATCATATGGTGGCTCCCCCAGCCGTGATCGGAACCATCGCCATTCGCATTGAAGGTGCGGCCAAAATCAGAGGCCGTGAAAGTAGTCACATTATTCTCACAGCCCAACTCTTCCGTGGCATCGTAGAAAGCCTTCATTCCATTCGCCACATCCGCGAGCAGGGTTTCGTGAGCATCAATTTGCGTGTTGTGCATGTCCCATCCGCCCAAACGCGCAAAAAAGACCTGACGTTTGAGACCAAATTGAGGCGCGACCGAAATGAGGCGCGCAATCATCGCCAATTGGTCCCCCAATCGCCCTTCAGGAAAGGAGGTGGTAATGACAGGGGCGGTTTCCAGCGCGTCACCAAGCAAGGCCCCTGTGTCGATGGCAGATTCTGTAAGGCCAGCAAAGGCTGTCTGAAAGAGATTGTCATTCTCCTGCCCCAGAACCGATTTGAGAGCCTCCAAACGCACACCACCCGCGGCATTGTTGGTTCCGCTCATCTGCACGACTCCTCTCCGGCTCACCGCAAACTGCGAAACTCCTTTGCCGACTTGAAAGGAATTTTGCCCATCCAGACTGATCGACATTGATAAAGAGGGATTCTCATTGAAGGCGTTGGTCAGATCCGCCAAACGACCGCCCCATCCTGTGGAAAAGGCCTGATCCGGCACACTACTTTGCCATTGTACCTGTTGATCGTTGTGAGAAAAGAGTTGAGGAGGAAGCGGCACTGATCGGGCTTCAAACTGCGCCCGAGTTGTCGGCACGATCAGCGTGCCGACGTTGGCCAAAAGCGCCACGTTTCCCGCCTCGAACAGCCCTTGAATAGGTGCCATCGAACCGTGCAGACCGTAGCTGCGACCATCCGTGCTCAGGGGCGTTATGGGCAGAAGAAAATCGCGGCCCAATGCCAAAGTCGTCCGAGCGGCGGCATAGTTCGCATATCCCGTGGTGTCATACGGCACCAACATGTTGTTGGCATCATTGCCGCCGTTCATAAAGAGACACACGAGTGCCTTGTAATGGCCGCCCGCGGAGTCACCCGCGACCGCGCCCATGAGACGCAGTTGCCCCATCGCGGATAGCAATCCGGTGGAGCCAACTGCCGCACAGCATGAGCGGAGAAATTGGCGGCGTCCTAATTCTGGGATATTTGTCTTCGAGTTCATGGCCGCGGGAGGTAACTAGGATTGTTTACGATTAGTGCTGTACCGCCGCATCGGGGACAGTCACCGCCAGATGCACCATGGCACGAACGCGGTTTATATTGGAGGTATTCGCCAGCAACGCATCATAGGCAGCCTGGAGCTTTTGCACCGTTGATTCGGAAAACTGGTTCGCCGCGAGGTATAGGTTCAACGTCGCGATCAATTCATCCCGTTGTCCGGCCATATCAATGATGGGATCAAAACGCATCGAGACTCCACCTGGAGTCCCGTAGATGTGGTTGTAATACATGCTGGCCGCAGTGATCGCGGTGGTATCGGTGAGGATTTGAAACTCCGGCGCATAAAGCCCCGCCGCCGCCAAGGGACCGGGCCGGGTAAAATCAGGTTCGTAATAGTTGAACACACTCGGGGCCCGTAACGTTTCCTGAGCCAGCAACGACTCCATTCCGCGGATATCGAGACGTCCATCTTCAGCGGACACGGGCAACAAACGAAACAATGAGGTCAATCGAAGGATTGGCTCTTTGAGCTTACCAAACGATCCACTCTGAGCGATTTCCAGAGACCTTGCTTCGGGATCGGTCAAAATCGCCCGCACCACGGCACCGAGATCTCCGCGCTGGCCCCTCCCATTATCAGCAAATTTGTCAGCTACCCGGTAAACATATCCCGGACTGGGATTGCCGGTAACCAGACGTTGAATCAACCGTCGGGAAATAAATGGTCCTGTATTCGGATGATTGAACAAAGTATCCAGCGTGTCCCGAAGATCGGCTACACCGCCTTGACCTGCCGGCAGGACTCTTCCCGCAACAATCGTCTTTTCGCTATCATCGTGAAACTGCGGAAAGAGAATCATAGGAGTGACGTCGTCCCGCCCAGACCGCCGGAATTGACGATCATCATTCGGGTTCGCAGCTGCGAACGTCCAACCCGTGAAGACCTTCGCCATCTCCTGAATGGTCTCGTTCGAGTAAGTCGCTATGGGCGCCCCTCGAGTATCCAGTTTCAATGTTCCGTCCGGCTGCAACTCGTTCAAGCCGATGGTAAAAAGCTGCATGACTTCCCGGGCATAATTTTCGTCAGGTAAAGCGCCCGTTTCAGGATCGGCCTTCCCATTACGGAGGTGACTCAGATAGATTCCCATCGAGGGTTGCAGCGTCACGCGTTCCAACAACGAGCGAAAATCGCCAAATGCGTGATCCAGCAACACATCGTAATAGGCGGTGACCCCGTCCTCCCAGTTCAACAATTGGGCATTCTCAATCGAGACAACAAAGATCTGACTGAGCGCGAATGCCACCCGTTGCCGCAGCTGATCCTCCCCATTCAGCACATCCTTGAACCACGCCGAGTTACGGTGATGGAAACCCGGTCGGGCATCATCCATGCCGCGCCCGCCTTGGGGAACCGCCTGCCACTCCGCCACAGTGTCGGCACTCAAATATGAAATCGGCTTGGCTTCCTGTTCGTCGATCCACGCCGAAATTCCAATGCTCTTCACCCGATCAATATCCGTCCGACGAGGACCAAACGTTGTCTGCATCAAGAATCGGGCCGCTTCAGTATCCGTGGTGATCGTATCCGCCGCGGGTTCCACGGGCGGAGGAGGCACGAACTCAATGGAACCCGTATTCAAAATAAAACTACCGGCAATTTCACCAGTGGGATTGTTGGCCGTCTCAATACTCACGTAGATCCTGCCCTCCCGCAGGGCTTGGACCAGATCAGCCGAACTCAATCCCCCGGTTTCGTTAAAATCCCAACGCGAGTTGACCACTTGTCCGTTGGGAAGTCGGAGGAGATAAGCTCCATTGTCGCCCGGAACTCCGAGACGGAGATAAGCCACCGTCTGGGGTGAAGTCAGTCCTGCAAAGGACATGTTGACCAATGAGGTCGTTTCATCCGCCGACAATTGGATAGATACCGAGCCAAACGCGGACGAGACCACACCTCCCCCGGGCCGAAGATTACCGAGGAACAACTGCCCCGGCACCAACACAATCGCGACAGTCGCAGTGGGTTGGGTTCCCGGAAGATAATCGACGCCTGGTTTGACGGATAAAATTACGGTCTTACTCGACTCCGCTGAGATCGTATTGCTGTAGGTTTGAATCGAAATCTTGGTCGATGCTTCGCCTGCCCCAAAGCTGGCGGTGAGGGGTATATTGACAAAATCCGTGCCCATCGTTGCGGAACCGGAAACCCCCAAATTAACCGTTAGCACTTCGGATACAGCACCCGTTCGCGTGAGGGTAAATTCACCGGGAGGTGTAGAGGCCTCGGTATCAGTCGTTGCTACCGAGGCACTGATACTCACTCCGGGTGCCTGCAATTGAGTCAGATCATAGACCTCCACCAATGAAATGCCTTCCGCGTCACCGACCCCACTGACCTGCATGGTATAGGCTCCGGGTGCCAACTCGATCAAAGCCGCCGCGTCCTTACTCCCCGCCTCCAAAGCGAATGCTCCCACCGTCTCAAATATCGCTGACATGCTCTCGGCATCGGCAAAATTTCCCCAATCATCGTTGCTGGCGATTTGGACCGCATCCACCACCCGCACCACCGCGATCGCCGGATCGCTCAAGGCGTCATTCACGCCAAATTCTCTCAGCATCGGACCCACGGCCCTTACCAGGAGACGCCTGCTCTCAGCACCCTGCGCCACGACAAAACCGCAAACCACCACTGATCGATTCGATTCAATTCTTCCCCGCGTGGAGAGATTCAACAGTTGGGAAGAACCCGAAAGATCGTAGATCTCGAGCAGGCCCACGCCGTTGGTGCCAACACCAACACCTGAAGCGTGGACGGAATAAAGTCCCGGTTCCAATGTCAGGACCATCGCCGCATCGCGGCTTCCTCCACCCAATTCGAATGCCCCTACCGTGCCAAAAGTATCCCCCGCTTAACTTGTCCAATTATCATTGGAAGCGACCAAGTTATTATTCGCGTCAAACAACTTGAGCTCCGGATCCGCCAAAACCCCCGTCAGTCCGTAATCGGCCAAAGTCGGGCCAATCGCCCGGATCAAGACCTGTTTGGACCCTTCCGAACTAATCACGAAGCCCGCCACAAACACATCATCACCGGATCCCACCCATCCGCGGGAAGAGAGGTTGAGCAGACGCTCATCGCCTGGCTGGGCATGGGCCGCTGCGGCAAAAAAACTAAGAAACCCCGCCAGACAGAGGCGGAACACGGAAGGGTTTGGGGAGGACATAACAACTAAGCGGGGGAAGTAACTACTACAGCTGGCTCATACAGGGACGCCAAACGAGAGTAAAAGTTTCCTCCCGACGACCTGAAAACAGGTAAGAAAATTGTGAAACAATCTAACGTAAACCTACCGATCAGTTCACTCCTTAAACATTAAGAATCGCCATGTTTCTAAATTAATATTTATTAGCACGCTCAGCCCCTTCTATCAGTGACTCATATATCCCATAAATATTACCTCTATTTCAGCCTGATTTCGGCTCTATTTTTTGCCCCGACGGCACTTGCCAACGATGTGGTGGACGACTCTTTCGACGATGGTGCCGCGGTCGGCGGTAGCGACAGCGCCGATGTGGATTGGTTTGCGGGTAGTAGTTCGACCATCACCATCACCGTCACTGATGATTCGGGGGGGCTGAATTCGGGCAACGCACTCCAGATCCTCAGCACCGGCACCTTTTCCCGAGTGACTGCAGAGTTTCCTTCGACCCTCTCGATCCCGGATGCCGGCGATATTTTGATCGTTAGCCTCAAGCTCCGGATGACGCGTTTTGATCCCGCCAACGATGGGGGGATTCGCTTTGGGATGCACAATAACAACGGGGCGAGCATATCCGCCTCAAATTTGGCCGACGGTTGGACCCTTAACACCGAAGGCTGGGAGGGATTTTACTTCCGCGGCAGCGTCGGAGGGGAATCAGGCATGCGAATCTTTCGCGATCTGGACAACGCCGGTAACAGTGCCATGGGTGGCAGCGGTGATGTGACGGTTGGAAATGGCACAGGTTGGACGATCAACGATTCCTCCGCCCACACCGTTCGCATCGAAATTGAGCGGCAAAGCAATTCGCAAAACACCCTTCGGTTTTATTGGGATGGAAATCTCCAACAAGAGACCTCCACCGCCACCGTCGGCGGGGAGATCAGCGACTACACCAACTTTACCGTCGGCGTGGGCTCCACTCAACTGGACCTCTTGGTGGATGACGTCGTGGTAACTTTGACCACTGGTACCGGCGGGGGCACCACGCCTATCGATCTCACCGCCCGATTAATTGACTGGAGTCGAGCCGGCGTGGAAGGCGAGATTCCCGACTACACCAACACCATCGACTTCATTGCCGCTGGCGGGGATTCCACCGGCATCTCCGATAACAGCCCGTTGTTACAATCTTTGATCGACGGATTGACCACGGACACGGTCATCTCCTTCCCCGCCGGAACCTATCGGTTCGAACGCCGGGTCAATTTCATTTCCACGCTCTCCCGCGATCTGCCCGGGGTCATCATTCGCGGCGCCGACACGAACCTGACTAAAATCCTGTTCGAAGATCCCGTGTCCGAAGACGCAGGCTTATTTGATGTGGCCGGCTTCAAGTCCGGCAGTGCCATCAATATCACCGGAGGGCTGACCAAGGGCTCCACGTCCCTCGACCTTTCTTCTACCACCGGACTCGCAGCTGGAGATTGGCTTTGCATTCGACAGGACAACGACCCCGTCGTGATGGCTACGATCCGGGACATCCCCGACTACGAATCAACCATTGACAATAGCTCGGGATGGGCCGCCTGCGTCGTTGGACAATTGGTCAAAGTCGCGTCGGTGGGTGCCGGCGGCGTCACCATCGAACAACCGCTTCACCTCGACTTTACCTAGCCCAACCCCACCGCCCAACGTCTCGGCACCGTGAGCGGTGTAGGGTTTGAGAATTTCGCCTTGGACAACGGGTTGGGATCGGCCGGTCGTTTTAACTTTGATTTCAGCCGGGCGGTAAACTGCTGGATTAAAAACGTGCACAGCCTGATGGCGGTCCGCTCCCACGCCGCGGTTTCCGGATCGGCCAACATCGAAATCCGCGACTCCTACTTCAACGATGCCTACCGCCATGACGGTGGCGGCCACGGCTATGGTGCCCAAGTATTGGATACCGCAACCCACTGTTTGATCGAAAACAACGTCTTCCGCAATCTGCGTCATGCGATGATCTGGAAAGAAGGCGCGAACGGCAACGTCTACGCCTGCAACTACTCCACCGGCAGTAACCAGGAGGGATCAACCGTCGCGAAGGATATCTCCGGACACGGCCACTACGCCTTCGCCAATTTGATCGAGGGCAACATCGCGCAATTCATTCACGCATCCGACTACTGGGGGTCCATCGGTTCCAACAACACCTTTCTGCGCAATCGCACCACCGAAGAACGCATCCTGATAGAGGATGGGACCAAGGATCAAAATATCATCGGCAACGAATTGGTTTCCTCGACCTCTCCGTTCGTCGTCGTTGACGGGACGTCTACCGGCGCGTTCGTGCACGGCAACAGTGAAGGAGGGACCCTGCAGTGGCGCGACGTCGATCCGCAAACGGTCGTCGCCTCCTACTTCCACTCCATCACCCCGTCCTTCTGGAACATCTCCTCTCCCTGGCCTTCGATGGGACCGGAATATGCCGCCGGATCCCATACCATCCCCGCCAAGCAACGTTGGGATCTACAGCAGATGCAGGAATTTCCCGTCGGTGCCACCAACGGACGTCTCAGCAATCTCTCCACCCGCGGACAGGTGCTCAACGGTGACGATATTTTGATCGCCGGATTCGTCATCGCCGGCACTTCCGATCAACGCGTGCTACTCGGCGGATTCGCCCTCGCGGACGGATCCCAAGACGCAGCCTTGCTCGCCACGCTTTCGCCCGGCCCCTACTCGATGCATCTGAGCGGCAACGGTGGCACCGGAATCGCCTTGGCCGAGATCTACGACGCCGATGGAGGTGCCAACGCACAATTGCTGAAGATCTCCACCCGCGGTCGGGTCGGGTCGGGCGCCACCGTCATGGTGCCCGGAATCGTCGTCACCGATACCAGCCGCCGACTTCTGATTCGCGGCGTGGGTCCTGAACTTGCGACGTCCTTCGGATTCGCCGAAAGCAGCATCTTGAGCAATCCCGTGCTGACCTTGCGCAATGCCGACGGCAACATCGTGGCTTCCCACGACGACTGGGGGGGGTAATGCAGCTTCCATTGTGGCTGATATTTCCTCCACCGCTCAAGCTGTTGGCGCGTTTCCGCTAACCGCTGGAGGTGGTGACGCAGTGCTACTCGTGACCCTACCCGCCGGGAGTCTACACTGCACAAGTCACGGACACCGAAGGAGGCGAAGGAATCGCCATCGTCGAGGTTTACGCCGTTACGGAGTAAGCGCCCAACGACCCCCGGCGAGTCGAGCTTTCCCCGCTTCAAAGGTGGGGATCGTTTCGCCGGTTGCATTTAGGAGGATTCGAACCACTTATTTCGTCTCTCACTCCTCTCCCCTATGAAGCGTTTTCTTCTTTCCTCCATCTGCTTGGCCACCTCCTGCCATTTTGCGTCCGCGCAAAATCGTATCGGCACAGGGTCTGTCAACGACCTCTATCAGACTTACTGCGCATCCTGTCACGGGGTGAAACTCGAAGGCGGCCAAGGCAGTTCGCTCGTGGACGGCATTTGGAAGTATGGTGCCAGCGACGCTGAGATCACCAAATCCATTCTCGATGGAAAACCCGAGGTCGGTATGGTGCCATGGCGCGGAATTCTCAGCGAAGAACAAGTGCGCTCCCTCGTGATCTATTTTCACGAGCAGACTCAACTCGCCGCCGCCTCTCCCGCCGAAAAGGTCGACCCTGAAGGCACGCTATTTACGACCGACTCGCACAGCTTCACCATGGAGAAGGTGACTGAGGTAGAAGATACCCTTTGGTCCATGGCATTCATGCCTGAGGGCTCAATTCTTCTCACGCAGCGCGACGGCCCGGTCTGGGGCCACAAGGATGGTGAAAACCACCTCATCGAAGGCACCCCGGAAGTTTGGCAACATGGCCAGGGTGGCATGCTCGAAGTCGCGCTTCACCCCGACTACGCGACCAACGGCTGGATCTACCTCGGCTTCAGCGAAAACATCGGTGCCAAGGAAGACGACAAGGATGCCGGCATGACCGCCATCGTTCGCGGCCGGATCAAGAACAACAAGTGGGTCGACCAAGAAGACATCTTCCGCGTTCCCGGTAAGTTTCACACCTCCGCCGGCGTGCACTACGGAACGCGTTTCGTTTTCGATGATGGTTACCTGTTCTTCAGTATCGGCGACCGCGGGCGCATGGACATGGCCCAAGATATCACCAAACCCAACGGTAAGATTCACCGCATTCACGACGATGGTCGCATTCCCAAGGACAACCCGTTCTTCAAAAAACGCGGTGCTTACAAATCGGTCTGGTCCTACGGTCAACGCAATCCCCAAGGCCTAGATATGGATCCCTCTACCGGCCTCCTTTGGGAAACCGAACACGGTCCGCGCGGCGGCGATGAAGTGAACGTGATCCGCCGGGGCAACAACTACGGTTGGCCCGAGATCACCTACGGCATGAACTATAATGGCACCCCCATGACCGACGAAACCGCCCGCAAGGGCATGGAGCAGCCCGAACACTACTGGGTGCCCTCCATCGCGGTGTGCGGCATCGATTTCTACGAGGGAGACAAATTCCCGGAATGGACCGGTGACCTACTCGTCTCCGGCATGGCTTCCCAAGAACTACACCGCCTCGAAATCAAAAAAGGCAAAGTAGTGAACGACGAAATTATCCTGAAAGGCATCAACCGCGTGCGCGACGTCCTCAGCGGTCCCGACGGCTACATCTACGTTTCGCTCAACACCAAGGGTCCTAACTACGGCGAGCTCTACCGGCTCGTGCCGGCTGCGAAATAAAGGCCCGCGGGATTCGTCGTCTCAGCTTCTGATCACCCGCGCGCCGTCTCCGGTTCGCATGTGAATCACCTGAGGCGATGCCCCCCAGCGATCGCGATAGGTGCCCGCCACCAATTCCGCCGCAGCCGCGCCAAATTCAGCGCTGGTCAGAGCCATTACCGCTCCCCCAAATCCGCCGCCGGTCAGCCGGGCACCATACACACTGGACACGCGGATCAATGCATCCACCAACGAATCTAATTCCGGCGTGCTGTTTTCGAAGGCATGCTGGGAACTGCGGTGGGACGCTGTGAGCAATTGTCCCACTGCTTCCAAATCTCCCTGCCCAAGAGCTGAAATCGAACGCCCGACCCGATCGATTTCCTTGATGATGTGACGGGCCCGTTTTGCGACCGTCGGCGAGAGCTGATGCACTTTACTTTGGAAAAGTTCGAGCGAGGCATCGGCGAGTTGCTTCACCCCCAAGTCCGCCGCCGCCGCCATGCATTCCGAATGACGCGCACTGTAGAGGCCATCCACCAGCGCATGTTTGGCGTGCGTATTAAAGATCCAAAAATGCGTATCTGGTGGCATCGGCACCGTGGAAAACTTTGGTCCGCGGCAATCGATGTAGACCAATTTTTCCGCCTCTCCAAAACCCGAGGAGCCTTGATCCAAAATACCACAGGGCACGCCCACAAAATCGTTTTCCGCCTTCCGTCCGATTTTTACCAAGGTCTCGGTATCCACGGTCTGCTCCGTCAGCGACAGGAACGCCAACCCCGAGGCCAATTCAATCGCCGCACTACTGCTTAAACCCGCCCCCACCGGCAGATCACTCTCGACCAGATAATCAAATCCTGCCGGAGCCCGGAGGCCAAAATCGACTATCGCGGAGGCCACTCCTTGCGGGTAATTAATCCAAGAGCTCGATCCCTGGAGTTTGGTGAGCTCCATACCGGTTTCCACCATCGCGCCAGTCTCACCCGATTTCCACCGTCGACGACCATCTTCACGAGGTGCAGCCGCCACCCAAATTCCCCGATCAACTGCCGCTCCTAACACGGTTCCTCCGTTGTAGTCGGTATGGTTTCCGATGAATTCAATCCGGCCTGGAGCGCGAGTGACTCCGGTAGGTTCACTCTGATATGAGTCGCGAAATAGCTTTGTGATTCGGTCCAACATAGGGGAGGTTCGGACTCCAAACCGATCCAGACAACGGGTCAAAGCATTGTGCCTATCCAGACGAGTCATCCCGCTCCGGCGGCTTACCGCCTTCGAATCCGGGCGGCGTCTCACCTTGGGCTCCTTGGAACGTCAGACTGAGCAAATGCTGCATCGCTTGCAGCCGGTCGCAGTTCCGTTCCGTTGCGATTTGATCCGCTCGCTTGAGTAATTGCTCCGCCATCCTGCGGGCCTGCTCGCCGTCAGCGCCCAACGACCGACACAAACGCTCTATCTGTTCAATCTCGCTCATCGTAAGGGATATAGGAGCATTTTTTGATATACCAAATCACGCCAAAAATTTTCCCCATAATTCGATCGAGGCAATTCCTGCGGCTTTGCCACGCATTCGCTTTCGTATAGGTTGTTCACCCTAGGTGAGATAGGACGCACGAATAAAGAGAACCGGACTTGTAAAATATCGCCAAAGGCATGCAATATAATATTTCGGACGGCGGATTTCACCACATCACTTTACCGCACCTCGACACTCCCCACTTTTTCATGTCCGAAGCATCGACCACGTTCACGGCTTTGATCGTAGATGACGAACTCTACTTTCGTCGTTTCATAACCCAAGCCATTGGCAAACTCGGAGCCACAAACATCGTCCAAACGGCCGACGGGTTCGAGGCAGCAACTCAGTTCGAAGCCAGCAAGCCCGACATGGTGATCCTCGACATCAATATGCCGAACAAAGACGGGCTCGAGACCCTCCGCGATCTCTGGAAA
This sequence comes from Actomonas sp., assembly GCA_965203585.1. Taxonomy (GTDB): domain Bacteria; phylum Verrucomicrobiota; class Verrucomicrobiia; order Opitutales; family Opitutaceae; genus Actomonas. The sequence goes on along the minus strand of CBDBDC010000003.1, from coordinate 1,457,165 downwards.
CTTTCCGATGAAGTGCCTATCTTCATGCTTACTTCGACCGCCGACGAATACACCGTCGAAAAATGTGTGGTCGATGGCGCGGACTTCTTCCTGCGCAAGGATGTTCCCGCCAACGAACTCTCGGCGCAATTGGGAGAATTGGTGGCGGACAGCTTCCCCGATCTTAGCTCTACTTCCCCAGTATGAGTGATCCAACTCCTCCTTCGAAAAGCGCCAAGGACGATATGATCGTCCGCTACGATTTGCTCGCTATGAAGGAAGAGGTTAGACAAGAATTCACTCCCGATGCCGGTACCCATCGCTTGCTGGACCAAAGCGATATCAGCAAACGATTCACGCGCCGTCGTGGGACCAAGACCACCGCTAAACCTAGCGAATCATGAGCGCTTTTATCGGGTTCATTGGACGCCTTAAAAAGTCTCTTCCCGACCAGCACCCACTTCTAGAAAAACTCAAGGGCCGTCACGACGAGGATCACATCGCTCTCATGCCAGGGCTGACCGAGCGGCACCTGCTTCCTCATCAACGTCTCTGTCAGCTGTGGGGCGACAGCATCGGCAAAGCCTACGTCAACCCATTTGAAGTCCAACTCCCGGAAGGCGAAGGCAAACAGCTCCCGCGCAAAGTCGCCTCTATCGCCCACGCCATCGTTCTGAATTCGCTGAGCGACACCGCGACCATTGGCATGGCCGATCCTTTGAACGAACGGTTGATCGCTTCGTTTAAAAAAATCCTCGGTCTCGATATCAGCCCGGTCTTTTCCCTCCCCGACGACATCGCGGCCGTCATCGACCTCCATTTCACCAACGAGCAGACCCTTGCGGACAACCTGCAGAAAGCGTGCGACAATCTCCCAACCCTCGAAGGTGGGCGCGAAGTCGATGTGTCGGAGGGTCGGGTGCGCATGCGTATCGATGGGCGTATGAATCCCATCATCACTCTGCCGCGACTCGTCTACAATGCGATGATCATGCGGATCAAGGTGCTGAGTAATCTCGACATTTCGCAATCGCGCATGCCGCAGGATGGTGCTTTTGAGATCCAATTCGGCGGTAAACGACTCGCGTTCCGCGCGTCGACCATGCCCACAATCTACGGCCAAAAAGCCGTGCTGCGATTATTGGGTGCGCCCGGTCAACAATCATTGCCTTCCCTGTCCACCGTCGGATTTTCCAATTCAATTCGACGTGCCATCGAGCGGGGAATCGCACGGCCCAATGGCATTATCTTTTGTTGCGGTCCCACAAGTAGTGGAAAAATCACTACATTGTATTCGTGCCTTTCCGAAATCAACAAGCCCGACGTTAATATCACGCCGCTCGAGGACCCGGTGGAGATTCGTCTTCCCGCCATTACCCAGCATCAGGTCAACCACACCATCGATTTGAATTTCGCCCGCCTACTTCGCGGCGTATTGCGGCAGGATCCCGATGTGGTGCTGGTCGGGGAAATTCGGAATGGCGAAACCGCGACCATCGCAACCGAGGCCGCACTAACCGGTCACCTGGTGCTCAGCTCCCTGCACACCAACGATTCCATTCAAGCCATCACGCGGCTTCTAGAGTTGGGCGTTGCGGCGCACATGGTAGCTCCCACCGTGGTTGGCATTCTATCGCAACGGTTGGTTCGACGCATCTGTTCTGCATGCAAGGAAACCTACACGCCGACGTGCGCCGAGTTGGATCCTTACTTTCAAGATCCCAACCCTGACGATGTGGTGCTGTATCGAGGCCGGGGTTGTCCCCGCTGTTTTGGCACCGGCTTCTCCGGACGCACCGGAGTTCATGAGTATTTGGAAGTTTCCGAAGAAATGCGGGATCTTATCATCACTCGAGCGTCGCCCTCTCGACTGGTCGAGGAAGCAAAGCGCAGCGGCTACCGACCCATGCGCTACGATGCCCTCCAGAAGGTGCTCATGGGATGGACCACGCTCTATGAAGTGGAAAAAGGCACGCTCCCCGAGATGTCTTACCGAACCTAGTCGGAAGTTTCCCGTTTGCGGAGTTCGATCTGTCGGCTACCTGCCAAGGAAACAGGTTCATCCGCTTTCCAGTGCGCCAACTTCATCATGGCCAACCCCGCCCAACCGTTCGCTCCGTCATGGGAACGAGAGCGTAATTCACCGACAATACGGTCTTCTTGACGGAGTTCCTGCTCTTCCGATTTTGGAATCTCACCTTCTCCGAAAACGGTGACCAACTCCCGCCTCAGCCGACCCGTGGATGCCAGACGAGCCATCACCTCCTGACCGAGATAACAGCCCTTGTGAAAAGAAACCCCCACCGTGTGCTGACCGCACTCCTGCGGAAAATCAGATTCTCCAAGGTCCGCCGGCACTTGCGGAATCCCGGCAGCAATCCGCGCATACTCAAACGCCTCGTCATTTCCTTCCACCCAATCCTTCGGCCAAGTCACTTCGTTTCGAGCAAGCACGCGAATACTTCCCGGAGCCAAAGGCTGAGGTTCAAGCCACCCGCAAATAGTATCCGTGCCATCATCATCATGGAGCTTTTTCATCCAACCTTGCGCACTCGGCCCGGCGGCATGCCACCCCGTCCAATCCGAGGTGACGTCCTCCAACTCGACATCATCGGCGATCAAATAGGTATCTAGTCGGGCCATCAGCGCCTCTGCGGTAAGGCTCCAACTCACGGCCAAAAGGGATTCGGTGGCCGCAGCGAGGATGTAAACATCGCCCAAGACTCGGCCTTTCTGGGTGAGCAGAAACCCATACTTCGCTCCCCCTTGTTCCACACCACGAAGATCCTGCGATAATTGGCCCTGCAGGAAGTCAAAAGCATCTTCTCCCGTGACTGAAACGACTCCAGCAGGGTTTAAATTGCGATATCCTGTCTCTATTGCAAAACTGTAACGTTTTATATCCAACTTATTATCATTATTTTAAGTTATTTAGTGAAAGTTTTTGATAACTTTTGTTGACGAACCTCTCTACAACTGTTCTCTTAGCAACATCAGATTTACATCTTCTACCGCCTAGCGGTAGTTTTGGGGTAACTAAGAAAGCAAATGGCCGGTCACTTAGGGGTAGGTGGCCGGCCAACTTTTTGCCCAAATTATTCGGATCGCCAAGCTCCGAAAACGGTTAGGATTCCTTCTCTCGGCCTTGCCCCCGCCCCATCGAATCCTTCAACGTCGCCGGTTCATGCAACGCACGTCCGACATCAACGTTCTCTCCACGTCCGAACTGCCCTCCCCGGTCCAGTTGTTTGAGGAGTTGCCCAAATCTCCGGACCAATCCGAATTTATCACCCGTTCCCGGGAGGATATTCACCGCGTCATCTTTACGGAGGATAAACGTTTCCTCCTCATTATTGGACCCTGCTCAATCCACGACCTGGAAGCCGGCCGCGACTATGCCCGCCGCCTACCCGCTCTCGCTGCCGAGGTTTCCGATCGGATTATGGTCGTGATGCGGGTCTACTTCGAAAAGCCACGCACCACGGTGGGTTGGAAGGGTCTCATTATGGATCCCCATTTGGACGGATCGAACGATATCGCCACCGGCTTGCGCACCGCCCGCACCTTCCTTCGCGAGGTGCTCGACCTCGGTTTGCCCACGGCCACTGAGCTCCTCGATCCGATCACCCCTCAATACATTTCCGATCTCATCAGTTGGTCCGCCATTGGAGCCCGCACCACTGAATCACAAACCCACCGCCAGATGGCATCGGGTCTCTCCATGCCGCTCGGATTTAAGAATGGCACCGATGGCACGCTCGGCTCCGCCGTGAACGCCATCAAAGCCGCTTCGCAACCTCAGACCTTCCTCGGCGTGAGTGTCGATGGTCGCGCTTCCGCCGTGGCTACCGCGGGTAATCCCAACTGCCACATCGTATTGCGCGGCGGATCGGGCGGCCCCAACTACTCCGCGAAGGATGTCGCGACCACCACCGCCGCGTTGACCAAAGCCAATCTGCAACCGTCCGTGCTCATCGATTGCTCGCACGCCAACTCCGCCAAAAAGCCTGAGCGCCAGCCCGAAGTCATGGCCGAAGTGCTCGAACAGGTGGCCGCCGGTAATGACTCGATCATCGGCGCGATGGTGGAAAGTAACCTCGAAGCCGGAAACCAATCCTTTCCCCAACAGAAGTCGGACTTGAATTACGGCGTATCCATTACCGACGGCTGTATCGACTGGGCCACGACCGAAAAACTCGTCCGCGACACCTACGAGGCCATCGCACCACGGTTTTCCTAAGTCCGGGGATTTACTCCCCGTAGAATCGACGCATGGTGGGGTTCGTTTCCCATGTTGATTCCCTCTCGTTACCTCCGGGCGCTGCTGCGCTGCATCTGTTTTTCAATCGTCACCTTTGGCACTGCCCTTTCCGCACCGGCTGCCACCCTCTCCGGCAAAACCGCTTTGTGGCACACGGTGTCCTTGACCTTCACCGGCCCCGAAAGTCGTGAAGACGATCCCGCCACGTTCTGGGACTACCGACTCACGGTCACTTTCAGCCAAGGCGATCATCAGTATGTGGTGCCGGGTTTTTTTGCGGGTGACGGTGACGCGGGCACTACCCATGCTCAATCTGGAGATAAATGGCGCGCTCGGTTCACTCCCGATCGTCCGGGTAAATGGAACTACGAGGCAGTCCTCGTCACCGGGCAAAAGGTCGCAATCAATTCTTCGGCTGGCACCGTCGCCCCCTTGAAGGCAGCCACCGGTTCCTTTATAGTAAAGCCGACAAAAGTCCCGACGACGTCGCAGGACTTTCGCGGTCATGGCCGGCTGGAATATGTCGGCAAACACCACATGCAGTTTGCCGGTTCGAGGCAATTTTATCTCATGGGCGGCGCTGGCAGTCCGGAAAACTTCCTCGCCTTCGATGGCATCGACGGCACCTACGATTTCGCCAAGACACCTGAGTTCCCTTCGCTCGGCAAAGATCAGTTACACCACTATGGGCCTCATCGCGGGGACTGGCAGAACGGGGATCCCAATTGGACGGACGAAGACGGTGACGACGCCAAGGGCATCATTGGTTTGGTCAACTACCTCTCGGAGCAGGGTCTCAACTCAATCTACTTGATGCCGTTTACCTACGCCGGTGACGGCAGCGATATTTGGCCCTGGGCCGATCCACAAACTCGCCAAACATTCGATGTGAGCAAGCTCGCCCACTGGGAACGCATTTTCTCCCATCTCCAACATCAGGGCATTCACATTCATATGCTCATCACGGAGACCGAGAGCCTGTTCGAAGACGGAGGCGCACCGTTCGCTGATACCCGCAAACTCTACTACCGTGAACTCATCGCCCGCTTCGGCCATCATTTCGCGCTATCGTGGGACCTCGGTGAAGAAACCGGCTGGACTGACGAGAAAGGCGGCGATGTCGGGGTCGGGATCACCACGGCCCAGCAAAAGGCCTTCGCCAGCTACATTCGCGAGCTCGATGCCTACGATCATCCCATCAAAATCCATGAGATCGAGATGGTGGAAATCTACCCTCAACTGGCGGGATTCGAACACTTCGAAGGACCGGCGCTCCAGCGCCACCACCACTACAATCAACGCATCATCGAGCATTTGGAAATGTCGGTGGCCGCCGGCAGGCCCTGGTTGGTCAGCATGTCCGAACCTCTCGGCTGGGAATACGGGCTGCGCCCCGATGCGGACGACCCCACCCGCGACGGCCCCCGCAAGGACGTGCTTTGGGGCGTTTTCATGGCCGGAGGATCCGGCGTTGAATGGTATGCTGGCTGGCAAAACAACGCCCCCACCAGCGACTTGAGTAGCGAGGATTTGCGGGTGCGGGCCAACATGTGGCGGTTGAACAAAATAGCGCTCGATTTTTTCTATAGCTACATCCCCTTCCAGAACATGACCGCGGCAAACGATCTGGTGGAGGGCGACAACGACTACGTTTTGGCCAAGGCCAACGACACCTACCTGATCTATCTACGCGACGGCGGGAAAGCTGCTATCGACCTCAGCGATGCCAACGGCTCCTACACCGTGCAGTGGTTTGACACCCGCCAAGGCGGAGACCTCCAAGCTGGCACCGTGCGTTCGGTATCCAGTGGCGGCACGGTTTCCTTGGGCACTGCCCCGAGCGAGTCCGACCAAGATTGGGCTGTTCTGCTTCGTAAAAAATAAGCCAGCCCAGTCGCCCGCCTTCAGTTTCTCACGAATAGCGCGAAAAACCGCAATTCGTGCGTGTCGTTAGGGGAAGGAGTGTGATTAACTCCCTCTTCTCTTATTCTTTGCTATGAAAGCTCCTATTCGTGTCGCAGTCACGGGCGCAGCTGGCCAAATCGGCTACTCCCTCCTTTTCCGTATCGCGTCCGGCCAAATGTTTGGCCCGGACCAGCCCGTTATTCTCCAACTGATCGAGATTCCCGTCGAGAAGGCCATGAAGGCACTTGAGGGTGTGGCGATGGAGCTCGACGATTGTGCTTTCCCCCTGCTCAAGGACATCGTCCTTACCGACAACGGTGAGACCGGCTTCAAGGATGCCAACTGGTCGCTACTCGTAGGAGCCCGGCCACGCGGACCCGGCATGGAACGCGCCGATCTGTTGAAGGGCAACGGCGTCATCTTCACCGCCCAAGGTGAAATCATTGACCGTGTCGCCGCCGAGGATGCCCGGGTCGCCGTGGTCGGCAATCCGGCCAATACCAACGTGATGATCGCCGTGTCCAAGGCTAAGCGTCTCACGCCCGATCGTTTCACCGCGATGGTGCGGCTTGATCAAAACCGCGCTCAGGCTCAACTCGCCAAGAAAGCCGGTGCCGATCTGACCACCGTGAAGGATATCTTCATCTACGGCAACCACAGCCCGTCCATGTATCCGGCATTCGGACACGCCACGATCGATGGCAAACCCGCCGCTGAAGTGATCAACGACCAAGCTTATCTCGAGGGCGACTTTTGTTCCACAGTAGGCAAGCGTGGGGCGGCCATCATCGCCGCCCGCGGCCTGTCCTCCGCTGCTTCTGCGGCCAATGCCCTTGTCGATCATGTGCACGACCTCATGACTCCCGGCGCCATTCACTCCGTCGGCGTGAAGAGCGAGGGTCTCTATGGATTTGATCCCAACGTCTGGGCCGGAATGCCCGTGCGCACCACCACCCCGGGATCCTACGAAGTCATCACTGACTACGATCTGAGCGACGCCTTCTCCCAGCAAAAGATTGCCGCCACCAACGCCGAACTCGTTGGCGAACGCGAGATGGTCGCCGACATGCTCGGCTGAAGATACCGAGGAATCTCCGACCGTCGGTTGCGTCACCACGTTAAGTCCGCGGAAATTCTACTCTTTTTTCACGGCTCCCGAAAATCGGGAGCCGTTTTTTTTACCCAAAAAGCAATCGGTAATACCCTGTCCATAATTTTGTTATGGGATTAATGTATTGAGCAACCGTGTCCCGAATTTTACTTTCTGGTCCATGAATTTTTGGAGTATCCGGACGCTGTTTCGATGGACGACGGTGTTCGTCGGGATCGGTATTAGCGTGAGTATGGCCCAGATGCAGGCCTTCATTTCCTCTGAGGGAGAATTCCGACTAATCCTGGACGCGAATAAAGATAAGTTCACCGTTTCTCATAAAAACCGGGAAAAGCAGATCTACAAATAAGCCTTCGAACTGCGTCCTCACGGGCAATTCGCGGAAGAGTTCGTGAGCGTCGAAAGTGTCAACGTGAACCTCAATCCCCTCCGGGATGCGAGCGCGAAAGAACGCGCTCAACCTCGAGCCACTCGTTTTAAATACAACGCGATTCTCGAGGCTGATCGCAGTTTAAAAAGACGCCTACGCAATTCTGTGTTTCGTAAGTGAAGGCTCGGTGGGCACCTTTCTTCATCCCTTGGGTTTGTTGTCAAAAAACCGATCTCGAAAAATTGAGATCAAGCTCCCCAGCCAAATCGATGCGGTAGGTTCCCTGCATGTTTTCAGTGAGGGCATCAAGGTCTCTTCAAGCCAGAATCCTGATTCCTACGACGCGGTTGCCTACTTCGAGGATCTGACCAGCGAAGTTGAGGGCATTCCGGCTTTGGTTCTGACGGAATCTCAAAAACAATTTCCTCACGCCCTTTCGCGTGATGGGCAACTACTCGCGACCCGACACGAGAGAGACAATCGCGAGGCCATCATCATCTACGATCTGAATGAAATGAAATTGGTGCGCGAAGTTATCGTGGAACACAAAGATGCCACCTCACCACCGCTTTATCCAACATGGATCGAGAACACCAAACTCGCGTTTGTTTCCGGATCGAAGTTGTGGGTTTTGGATATTCAATCAGGTGAGTATACTCAGGTTAAGGATGACGTGGAGCGAATCACCTCAGAGCTCCCCGCGAGGCCCGGAGTATTGGCACTCATCTGCTACTCACCGACTAAAGGCAATTGGTTCGTCAACTTCGATATCGCCACCAACCTCAGTTCGGAATTCGAGGACCCGCACCACGGTTGGAGCTACTTTGATGACGATGGAGTGACTCGCTTTCGCTATCGGGATTTTGAACGCGAACGAACTTACTACCATCGCCCTCCTGGATCCACCAACTGGCGCCAAATCGACCAAAACGTCACAACGCCGGGCCTGAAGTTCAGCTTCAAAGCGAATAAGTATCTGGATCGCACGGCCGTCTTCCACTCCATCGGTCCCGACGCGGACACCCTGTTTATTTCCAGCCGACATGAGAGTGACACCTACCAGCTTTCGTCATTCAGTATGACTTCCGGCGAGATTATCAAAAGTATCATCCGCCATCCTCGCTATGACATCGAAGGCGACATCTTTAGATTTTCTCGGCTTCTTTTCCAAAAAGGCACCTCCAAGCTGATGGGATTGGTTTACGAAGCGGCTACGACCAAAGTGCTTTGGTTTAGCCCCCAGTTCAAGACGGTCCAGGCTCAGATTGACCAGGCCTTGCCCGACCATACCAACCTTCCCTTGGACTGGTCGGAAAACATGGCGACGTTTGTCTACTACTCATTCAACGCCGCCGATCCGGGCACAACCTATGTTCTAAAACCCAACGAGGGGCAGCTCATCGCTCTGCAGGATTTCGGTGCACGCATGAGAGAAAAAGAACTGGGCAAAACACAGCCTATCTCGTTTCCCGCCAAAGACGAGGCGAAGGTCTACGGGTATCTGACCTCGCCATCCTCCCCGACTGATACACCGGCACCATTAGTGGTCATCGTTCATGGGGGACCTACCACGCGATACTTGGAGTTTCGACCCCATGGTTCAATTTCTAGCGACCCGGGGCTACTTTGTTCTTAAGGTCAACTACCGCGGTTCCTCGGGTTACGGTGCCAAGTATCGGATGGCAGGACTCCGAGAACGGTGGGATACCGTGATTATCGATGACATCGCTGCCGGGGTCGAATTTGTGCAAGAGCAACACTCGATCGACTCAAACCGAGTAGGCATCATGGGAAGTAGTTTCGGAGGTTGGGCAACCTACATCAGTTTGGCCAAATATCCCGATCTCTACCAAGCCGGAGTGGCCACGGCTGCGGTGGCGCATTGGCGATCCGTGCAACATGATACCCGAACCCACTTCGCGACCAACTGGAGTGCCCGCTATTGGCGAGACCTACTCGATCAACAGGGGTTTGATGACGTTGAGTCTTTCATAGATCCTTTGCTGCGGGCCGCGGAGATAAAACAACCGGTCTTCATCATTCACGGTGAGCGCGACCGCATCGTCCAATCAACCGAAGCAGGCCGGATGCTTGAGACCCTGCAAAAGACCAATCCTCACATGCGGTCCCTCAGCTTTCCGCAGGCATCCCACTTTTACTGGCCCGAAAAGAATCGTGTGACCCGGATGAACGAGATCGGCCGTTTCTTCGCCGAGACTCTAGCACCTGCGGAAAATTAAGGACGAGGGGACGCCCCTCAAAATTCCGAATATCGCAGGGGTGGCCGATCGGCCACCCTTGGCGGTTTAGCTTTGATTAGGTGATGAGCGAGTGACACCGGATGAAGCTAATCCAAACCGCTGTCATTAATTTACTCCGCCCTCTACTCACCTTCGTTGCCGTCCTCGCACTCACCGCATCAGGCCGCGCGGACACCGTCACCTTCGACGCATTTTTTTGCGGATCTTCACCAATCAACCGATGCCGCGGTCTTTCCGTTGGCCCCGGGTCGTTGGACGACATCGAATCCGCCTTCGGTCCTCGCCAACAGTCCAGCACCGGTCTCTACGATTGGCACAGCGGGTTCGACGTGGATGGCGAAGATCAGGTAGACTCCGTGGTCGCCGCGCTAGACGGATATTTCTACGACTACCGCACCACTTCCCGTGGAGGAAACATCGTCATTCTCGAGCATCATTTCAGTGATTTCACCGACGATGACGTGACGTTTCATGGCACGACTGTAACCAAGTTTTATACTTGGCATCTACACCTCTGAGACGACGAGACGGCCAACAACGCAGCCAGCACCGACGATCTGGTATCCGGCTACTCGGAAGGGGATGCCATCAGCCGCGGCACCCAAATCGGCGTGCTGAGCAACTCCGGCAGTTCCGGCGGTTCTCCCTATGCACCCTACCTGCACTATGAAGCGCGCGTGGGCACCAACAGCTCGCTCGAATACCAATTGGACAACGTCGGTTCGACGACACAGTGGGGCTTCGACCCGCATGTAAACCCGATGCTGTTGTTCGATGCTGGCAGTTCCGCTCAAACCTTGGAATTCGGCAGCGGCACGATCGGCGTAAACGACCTGACCTTCGATCTCACCGTTCCCGACGACTACACCATCTTCAACAATCTCTCTGTTCTGATCCGCGACGCCGGTAACTTAACTGAGATTGCCTCCCATGAATTGGACCTGAATCTCCGCACCGGTTTTGATGCTTCGGATGTGGACGACCTTGATACTCAGGAAACATCGTTGCCGTTCATCGAGCCGCTGAATCCACAATTCGATTCATCCGTTTGGGGGACCCAATTTGTCGTTCCTGATGCGTGGCTCGACGGAAACTTTGATCAAGGCTACGAACTGGTCTTAACAGCAACCGACATCTGGGGCGCGAGTGTTTCAACTTCAGTGATACTCACCGCCGTGCCCGAACCCGCGCAAGCAGGATTCCTACTGGCCATGGCGGGCCTGCTCCTTGCCTGCGGAAGACGCCGCCGGCTGTGAGTCATCTTACAACCTGAATCAGGGTAAGAGCGGGTAGGTTTTGTCTTCGAAGACTAATCCACCGGCTTGGTCGCGACTGAGCACGGCTCCATTTGCGACTACCATAACGACTTCACCGCCGCGCTGACCAAACGAAATTTCCTCGTTCATCAGGGCGTCCGGATCAAGTCCGTCTTCGGTCACCTCGAACACCTTGAAGCGGCCGTCTTCCTCAAAACCATAGCGTCCGGTAAACTGGTCGGAGAATGATGCCAGGCGGGAAGAATCTCTAATCATCACTACGCCTTCAGGGGGATCAGGCTGCATCGAAATATACAACAGGGCGCCCAAGACTACGACCAAATCCACCAGCAGAAGAGGGGAATTAAGAATCGAACGGGCCTTCGATTTTCAGCCGGATACTGGGACGGGCATTGATCAGATCTATCGCCGGAATCGCACCGAACGATCGCAGCAGCGCAAATAAATCGGCGGAGGAAACCGGAGTCTCATCAACGTTAATATCGGGCTGAACCTGACTGCAGTCGGCAGCCAGGCCAGTGGTGGCGTATGAAATTGTGGGAGCGCTCATGGAGTTCCTTAGTTTTCGAGAATGTAGTAAACGCGGGACCCGCCGTTTCGAACCTGGACCGTGCCGGTAGTCGTATTGCCGTCGTCGATCATGGCATCGATCGCACGCAGGTCCGACATGGGCAGCCGACTCCCGATAACCATTAACGCGCCGTTATGACCACTGCGACGGGCACGACGCACATTGTCCCACGAATAACGACCGCCGAGCGGCGTCGTGCGCCTCCAAGCCTCCTCGCTGATGTAACCCTCCATATCTGAGGGAAAGCGTTCCCGATTGCGTTGTTGGCCGGGGAATTCGCCGTTCTCCTGGGCATAGCGGATAAACCCTTCGGAGAAGACCCGGGCATCATTGATGAGAGTGAACGCCTTGGCTTTCAGACCCGCCGCTTTGAAGGCCGGTAATGAGAGTGTCGCCAAAATCCCGATGATCGTCACCACGATCATAATTTCGACGAGAGTGAATCCGCGTGAACCTTTCATCGACTTCATGCCGAGTAATAGAAACCACCCGTCCACCGTTGGCAAACTCTAGGATTACCCTCGAATTGTAGACTTGTGACGCAGAGTTGGGTTTAATCCATTGTTTTGGTTTTCGAAGTCAACGGGCGAAATATAGCCGATTGAGGAGTGTCGTCGGTCGCGGTTATAGCAGACTTCAATCCACTCGAACACGAGTTGGCGAGCAGGGCTGTGATTGCGTCGTTCGTGGCGGTAGACGAGTTCAATTTTGCGGGTAGAAAAGAAGGGCTCGGCTAAGGCGTTGTCGGAGCAATTGCCGCGGTGATACCGTGGGCGCAGAGTTCTTCACGAAAGCGTGCGCTGGAATATTGCCCCCCACGATCAGAGTGAAGGAGCAGGCCCGCCGGCCAGCGACCACCGCGGCGCCCACTGGCCATGCGAAGCGCAGCGATGACCCGTCCGGTTTCCCGTGAGTCTGAGCATGCCCAACCGAGTCCACGCTTGCTGTAGGAGTCGATCACGACGGCCAGATACCGCCAGTGCTCACGGGGGTCCAGGTAGGTGATGTCGGTTTGCCAAACCTGGTCACAGGCGGGGATAGCCTCGCGCTGAGCGAGCCGATTGGGTGCGATAGGGCCGTCGTGATTGCTGGGCGTAGTGGGAGGTCGGTCGGAGCGTAGCTGACGTCCCGGTAGACCTTCGCTTTTCATTAATCGAGCCACCCGCGCCTTACTCACACGCTCGCCCTGAGCGCGTAGCTCCCGAGTCATCCGGGGATAGCCATCCGACTGGCGCGAGTCGGCAAAAGCGGGGATGATCTTCTGGCGTAAGTCCTGAGCTCGAGTCTCACGGCGGCTACGTTGACCGCTTGCCCAAGCGTGGTATCCACGGCGAGAAACAGGGCGCACTTCACCAAGTAATCGAAGCGGGAACTCGTTTTTCATGGGTTGTATCGCGGCGAATCGTTGGCGGATGGGTTGCTGAAGAGTGTTACCGTTTTTTTAAGATCACACACCGCCTCTGTAGCTCGTGGTTCTCGCGCCGCAGGCGCTTTAACTCCGCTTCGGGAGTCTCACTGGCGCAGGCGGGCTGCTTGGTCGAGATTGAGGTGCTCGTCTGATAGGCTGGCACCTCGCGCTTGAACAGCTCGGAATGGTTGGGTTTGGTTCGCGGCATGGATTGGATTCCTTTGGGTGCTCCACTCTCCACAAGTCCACAATCCCTGGGTAACCCTATCCCGTCTCTTCACCTCCCATCAAACGCACCTCGGCAACATAGGTTTCCAGGTCGTCTGCTTTATCGCTCATGTCGTTCCAAGTAACGGGGTGTTTGAGCCCTGTCACTTGTTTTTTTCCGCGAATAGTCCGTAACTTCTTTTTCCCTCCCGTGTAATTGGTTACAGCTCTTCTTCCCTCTTACCATTTCTCGAGCTCACTTCCCGTGTCTCTCTTCCCTACACCCCCCGCAAACTCGTCCTCTTTTTGGTCACGCATAACTGCTACTGCCTTCCTCCTTTCAGTTTCCCTGCTTCATCTTGGTTGCAGTAAATCTGAACCCGAGAAGACCGAGGAAAAAACTCAACCCGCCGCTCAAGAACGGGGCGCTGATGGGACCCGCGGCCCCGGTGCCGCTAACCGGCGTGAAGCTGATCCCATCCCTGTTCAGGTCGCTGCCGTCACCCGAGGACCCATCGCGGCGTCACTCGCGTTTAACTCAACTCTCGAGACCGAATCGATCGTCGACATCTACCCCCGCATCAACGGCCAAGTAGATCAGTTGCTTGTGGAGGAGGGCGATATCGTCACTGCCGGCACGCCTTTGCTCAAAATCGATGATCGTGAACTTCGCGTCGACGCCGATGAGGCCCGGGTCGCCCTCGAACGTGAACAATCCGACTTCACCCGCACCGAAGAACTCTTCAAGCGCGGGCTCGTAAACGAGCAACAATTTGAAACGGACCGGCTTCGCCCTCGACCAAGCTAAACTCCGGGCCGACCGCGCCCGTATCCGCTTCGGCTACGCCACGGTCGTTGCGCCCTTCGACGGCGTGATCTCCGAACGCGAGGTCCAGATCGGCGCCCGCGTCGCCACCGGCACCAAACTATTTTCTTTCGTGAGTCTGCAGGACATGGTCGCCAAAGTTTTTGTCCCGGGCCGCTATTTGACCGAGGTCGCCGTCGATCAATCCGCCAAGATCACCTCGGAGTTCCTGCCGGGTCGCGCCTACGATGCTTGGGTAAAACGGATCAGCCCGATCATCAATCCTGCCAGCGGCACTTTCAAGGTAACCGTGGGCGTGCGTGAGCCCGACGCCGCGGTCGTGCCGGGGCTTTTCGTTCGTGCTTCCATCGTTACCGAAGAGCGGCCTGATGCGCTCCTGATTCCTAAGAGTGCCGTCGTTTACGAGGAAGGCTCGCAATACGTCTTCACTGTCCGCCGCGGCCGCGCCCTGCGTCTGCCTTTGGACGCCAGTTTTGAAAACCCCATAAACATCGAAGTGCGCTCCGGTCTGGAGGAGGGCGACTCCATTGTCGTCCTGGGCCAATCCGGCCTGAAAGACAAGTCGCCGGTCAAAATCGTCGAACCTGAATCTGGTAACGACTCAGCGGATACGCCCACTGAGGAAGAATAATCCCGTCCGTTCGTCATCGTGCCCCGCCACAAATTTAACCTCGCGGATTCCGGGTTCGCTTTCACCACCCGCCGGCCGGTTGCAATCCTGATGGTCGTGCTGGCCGTCGCCGTCTTCGGCTGGGTCTCTTACAACCGTCTCGCCCTCACGCTCATGCCCGACATGAGCTACCCCTCCCTCACGGTGCGCACGGAATACGCCGGCAGTGCGCCCGAGGAGGTTGAAACCACCATCTCTCAACGTCTCGAGCAAGAGCTCGGTATCGTCGCCGGCCTCACGTCGATCAGCTCGATTTCCAAGGCCGGCCAATCCGACGTGATTTTGGAGTTTGGTTGGGAAACCGACATGAATGTCGTCGCTTCCGACATTCGGGAAAAGGTCGATCGTGTGCGGCTCCCGGAGGATGCCGAACGGCCCATCCTGCTACGCTACGATCCAACGCTCGACCCGATCCTCCGCCTGGGACTCGCCGGCCCACAATCCCTCTACGAACTGCGCTACATTTCAGAATATGGCATCAAACGTCACCTCGAATCGCTCGACGGCGTGGCGGCGGTCAAAGTCAAAGGTGGCCTCGAAGAGCTCTACCTCGTCGCCATCGACGAATCGCGCTTGTCCACCCTCGCCCTTGATATCAACCAGATCAATCAGCGGCTCGCCCAAGGCAATGTGAACATGCCGGGCGGCAACCTTCGCGAGGGCCAGACCGAATACCTCATTCGCACGATGAATGAGTTTGAGTCCTTGATCGAAATCGAAGACTTGATCGTCGCCCGCCAAGGTGGGGTCGATATCCGGCTCCGCGACATCGGCACGGTTTCTCGCTATCACAAGGACCGCGAGGTCATCACCGCTGTCAATGGTCGCGAGAGTATCGAACTCGAGATCTACAAGGAGGCCGACGCCAACATCGTCGAGGTCGCCCGCCGCGTAACCGATTCAATTTACGGCACCGAGGAACAACAGGCTTACGTGGCCAAGCTCCCCCCCGGGGCGACCGGTCCGCCCGAACCCGAGGTCGACCCCAATAAAGTCGAACCACCCACCCGCGAGGGCCGAGGTGAAGGCGGTGGTCGTGAACGCGGCGGAAGACGCCAACGCGGTGGTGGCGGAGGCGGTGGAGCCAGCGGCCGCGGAGACTCATTCGGCGAAGCCCGTCGCGCCGAGGCCGCGCGGGTGGCAGAGTATCTGCAGATGACCGACTTCGTCGCCTATCAGCTCCCCGCCAATGCCGATATCCAGACTCTCGCCGATCAGTCCATCTTCATTCGCAACTCCATCAATGAGGTTAAGAACAACGCCATCTTCGGCGCGATCATCGCGGTCATCGTTCTCTTTGTTTTTCTGCGCAACCTCGTTCAAACTCTCATCATCGGAGTCTGTATTCCGATCTCAATTATCGCGACGTTCGCACCGATGTTTATCAGCGATGTTTCGCTCAACATCATCTCGCTCGGCGGTCTCGCCCTCGGTGTGGGCATGCTGGTCGACAACGCCATCGTGGTGCTCGAGAGCATTTTCCGATGTCGCGAAGAAGGTGACGAACTCTCCACCGCGGTCGTGCGTGGTGTCAGTGAAGTCGGCATGGCGGTGATCGCGTCGACCGCTACCACCGTCGCGGTGTTTTTCCCCATCGTGTTCGTCGAAGGGGTCGCCGGACAGGTCTTCGGCGACATGGCCCTCACGGTTGTGTTCTCTCTGCTGGCCTCACTACTAGCCGCGTTGTTCTTCATCCCGATGCTGGCTTCGCGCGACTTCACTAACCGGGGCAACCCTCTCGCCGGCGAACTCGCTGACCGCGCGTTCCTTCAGTTTCCGCGAGCGGACTCGGGCAGTTCATGGTTCATCCATGCCGGAAATGTCGGCACATCTCTCGCTCTGCTGCTACTGCGAAGTCTGCGCGCTTTGTTAATTCTTACGGTCGGCTTGCTGAAGATTGTCGGTGCCATCATCGGCTTGGTCCTACTTCCGATGCTTCGCCTGGTGAAGCAGTTCGGGTCCATCGCTGCGTTCTTCAATTCTGACCGCCACGGACCGCTGGAAGGCGCTCACGTTTGGCCCGGATTATTGCAGGCCACCGTCCTCGATAATTTTAATTCGAGTATCAATAATTTCTGCCGCTGGAGTCAGGACGGGATCAATCTACTGGCAAAAATCATCCGCTGGATTTCGGCACCCGTCGCTCTCACCTTTCTGCTTTTACGATTCGTTTTCGCCGCGGTGATGCGCGTCATCAGCATCACGTTACAAACAGCGGCGATCATTCTGGTCGCGACCATCTTGGTTCTTGCCCGGGCCATCACAACGTTGGTCGCCCCGCTCATCCTTCCGGTCGTCGCCGGTATCAACCACCTCTTCAATCTGCTGCAAACCGCGTATCCCCCGGTGCTAAGAGCGGCACTGAAAAACCGTTGGACCGTCATGATCGCGGCGATCGCCGCGTTTTCCGTTTCGTGGTTCTTCCTGCTGCCGAAGCTTGGCCAGGAACTCATTCCGCAGGTGCGCCAAGGTGAGTTCAATCTCTCGATATCACCTTACCCATCGGCACCCCGCTCGAGCGCACCTACGAGGTCGGCCATATTTTGGAAGAAGCCGTCATGGCCGATCCCACAGTGGCTTTGGTCGCACTCACCGCGGGTGCGGAGAACAACGCCACCCGCGTTTCCGAGGCCGGCGAACATACCGCCCGCCTTACCGTGCGGATTAACCCTGATCTTGGCCCCGCCGCCGAGGATGCCGCCATCAATCGGGTTCGCGATAGATTCCGCGACTTTCCCGAGCTGAAAATCGAGGTCTCCTACCCCGCGCTCTTTTCCTTTAAAAGCCCGATCGAAGTGGAGGTGCGTGGTTTCAACCTCGATATACTTAAATCGCTCGCTCAAACCGCCGAATCCCGTCTTTCCGAAATCCCGGGACTGATCGATGTGCGCTCAAGTCTGCAGTCGGGCAACCCTGAGATCCGTATCATCTACAATCGGGATCGACTTTCCGAATACAGGCTGAGCCTACGCAACGTCGCCGAGCTTGTGCGCAACAAAGTTCAAGGCAACGTCGCCACCGAATACCGCCAGTCCGAACGGCTCATCGATATTCTCGTGCGGCTGGAGGAAACTGATCGCCTCGGCCTGTCCGAACTCGGTGAACTCGTCGTCAATCCCCGCGGTAGAATTCCGATCCCACTTTCCGCCATTGCCGATCTTCAGGTCAACGAGGGTCCCAGCGAGATTCGGCGCATCGACCAAACCCGTAGCGCCGTGATCTACGCCAATCTCGATGGTGCTGATCTCGCTTCCGTTTCGCGCGACATTGAAGTCGTGATGCAAGGCCTCGATTATCCGCTGGGATTTGACTACTCCATCTCCGGCCAAAATGAGGAGATGCAGACGTCCATCAACAGCCTCATCATGGCCTTCGCACTGGCGCTGTTTCTCGTCTACATCGTCATGGCCAGCCAGTTCGAATCCATGGTGCAACCGTTCCTCATTATGATGACCGTGCCGCTCGCGCTCATCGGCGTGATTCTAGCGCTCGTCGCCACCGGCACGACCGTGAGTATCATGGTATTCATCGGTCTCATCATTTTGGCCGGTATTGTCGTCAACAACGCCATCGTGCTGATCGACTACATCAACACGTTACAGGCCCGCGGCCTTGCCAAAACCGAGGCCATTGTGGATGCCGGGCGCGCCCGACTCCGGCCGATATTGATGACCACGCTCACGACCGTTCTGGGTCTTAGCCCCATGGCGCTCGGCCTCGGCGAAGGTGCCGAGATCCGCACGCCCATGGCGGTCACAGTCATCGCCGGCATGAGTGTTTCGATGGTGCTCACCCTCATCATCATTCCGATTCTCCACTTTCAATTCACCGCTGAGCGTCGTCCCGCTGATCCCGTGTCATAATCCCACCTCTAACCCCGCCCAACTATGTCCCACCGCGAGCCCATTGCCTTTCGTCTGCCTCGATTTTCGGTCACCCGTCCCGTGACGGTGGTTATGATCCTGCTTGCGATTCTGATCCTCGGATTTATCGCCAACACGCGTATTCCCGTCGCACTTTTCTCGGAGGGGATGGAGCAAAAGAGTCTCGGTATATTCGCGACCTATCGCAACGCCAGTGCCCGCGATATCGAAGAGAAGATCGCCCGGCCCATCGAAGATATGGTCGGCACTGTCGCAGGGGTGCGGGAGATGAACAGCTACGTGGGATCTGGTCGAGCCTTCGTGCGGGTGAGTTTTCAAAACGATACTGATCTGCAAACCGCCTACGCCGATCTGCGCGACCGGATGGATCGCCTCATGCCGGAAATGCCCGACGATCTCGAACAGATCCACGTGCGCCGCTGGGATGAGAATGACATCCCGATCATGTATCTCGTCCTTCATATTCCGGATACGATTCAGGACAAACACCACGTCGCCGAGACCTTGATCTCACCTGCCTTCCGTCGGGTCGAAGGTGTGGGCAATGTCGATATCCACGGCATCCGCAGCAAAGAGATTCAAGTCGAGCTCATGGAAGAACGTATCCGCAGCCACGGCATCGATCCGAATCGACTCATGAACGTCATGCGGACGCAGAACTTTTCTCTGCCCAACGGCTTCATCATGGAAGGAGGCCGCAAGGTGTATGTGCGGTCTGTCGGACAGTTCGAGAGCGTGCAGGAGATTCGCGATCTCATCGTTGACGACGAACATCGGCTCACTTTAGGCGACATCGCCACGGTCACTTACGCTTCCGACGACGGAGACTCCGCATATCGGATCGACAGTCACCCCGCCGTCGGCGTGGAGATCACAAGGGAATCGACCGGCAACATCGAACAGATCTCCCGCGGCGTGATTGCGGCCATCGAAGAACTCGCTCTTCACCCCCAACTTGAGGGTCTCGGACACTCGGTTTTCTGGGACCAAGGGAAACACGTTCGCGAATCCATCGGTAATCTTAAATCAACCGGGCTCTGGGGTGGGTTGTTCGCCGCCATCGTTATCTTTTCGTTCCTGCGTGATCCGCGGATGACGGGTATTCTCACTCTCGCGATTCCACTGTCTCTGCTGTGCACCGTCATTGTGATCTACTTCATGGATTGGTCATTGAACATGGCCACCATGATGGGCTTGCTGCTGAGCGTCGGGCTGGTAGTCGACAACGCCATCGTCATCGTAGAGAACATCTATCGCAAACGTCAGGGTGGCGTCGATCGCAGCAAAGCCGCCATCAATAGAGCAGGCGAAGTGGGTCTCGCTGTAACAATGGCCACGCTGACCACCGTGGTCGTGTTTTTGCCGCTCATGCTCATGAGCGATCAGGCCGAGAGTCCTCGTTTTAGGATGCTACGGATCGGCATCCCCGTGGTGATATCCCTGTTGGCGTCGCTCTTCATCGCGTTGGTATTCATCCCGCTGGCGACCAAACGGTTTTCCCGCGGACACACCCACCACGAACCCAAAACCATCGGATGGATTCGGCGCCACTACATCAGTTCAATCACCTGGGTGCTCAGTCATCGTGTTGAGGCCGGTCTCGTTGTGCTACTCGCTTTCGCCACGATCGCCATTCCCATCAACGGAGTGAAACAATCCTCCAACGGCGGCGGAGGGGGCGGAGACAACAACAACGTCAAATTCTACTTCGAACTCCCCACGGCCAATACCCTCGAACAAACCGCCGCATTCATGTCCCGGGTGGAGCAATATCTCCTGACCAACAAAGATCTCTACAATATCGACTCCGTCGAAACCAGCTGCCGCCGAGACAACGCCCGCATTCAGGGCCGTTTCAAAGACAACGAACCTACCGAGTGGTATGAAGTGGTTTGGAATAACATCATGATCGGCACCGGCCAGCGGGATGAACGCATGACCCGCACTGAGATCACCGAACACTTCAATAAGAACTTCGAAATGCCACCGGGGATCACTCAGCGAAAGTCCCGTCGTGGCAGCAGTGGCGGCGAAGGCGATACCGGTATAGTTGCGATTTCTCTCTACGGCGACGACACCGTCACCCTGATGAAATACGCCGAACAAGCGCGCGAGCGTCTCCTCAGCATCGAACAAGTTACCTCCGTTGAAACCTCCATGGATCGCGGCGGCGACGAGATGCAGGTCGTGATCGATCGCGAACGCTCGCTCGAACTCGGCGTCAACCCACGCGACGTTTCCAGCGCTATCGCTTACTCCATGCGGGAACGCGACATCGGTCGCTTCTATACTCCGGATGGCCGCAGCGTAGATTTCGAGGTCGAACTAGATGGAGCGGACGACGCGAATATCGACGCTCTCAAATCCATGACCTTCCCGACAGACAGCGGTCGCGAAGTGCCTTTGGAAACGGTTGCCAATCTGAAAATCGAAAAAACGCTGGGGCAAATTCGTCGCGAGAACCGGCAAACAACCCTCACCGTCATGGCGCTCACGTCTCGCCGCGACATCACCGCTGTCTACGAACAACTCGATGCCGCCATGGCCGAATTCGAAATGCCCCGCGGCTATCGTTGGGACAAAGGTGTGCGCTTCGTGCGGCTCGCGGAATCGAACGACGCCATGATGTTCGCCGCCGTGCTCTCCGTCACCTTCGTGTTCCTGCTCATGGGCGTGCTCTTCGAATCGTTCATCCTCCCTCTCGCGGTCATCATCTCGATACCGTTCTCCTTCCTCGGAGTCTATTGGGCGCTCTTCATCACGGAGACGGATATGAACATGATGGCCATGATCGGAATGGTTATCCTCATCGGCATCGTGGTGAACAACGCGATCGTGCTGGTCGATCTCACCAACCGCCTCCGCGAAGAAGGTCTCGATCGCGTGCAAGCCTTGATCCAAGCGGGTGGACAACGACTCCGCCCCATCCTCATGACGACCTGCACGACGGTCTGCGGTCTCTTGCCGATGGCGTTGGGCAACTCAGAAATGATCGGTATGCCCTACTCCCCCATGGGCCGCGCCATGATCGGTGGCCTGATCACTTCAACGCTCCTTACGCTACTGATCGTCCCCCTCTTCTACATCCTTCTGGACGACCTAAGAAATTACGCCAGCAAAGTAGCCCGCAGCGCCCTCGCCCGCCCAACTTCAGCCAACCCCGAAGTCACCGCGCACGATTCCGCGTGAGCCAGCTCGCTTGGTTGATCGCCGGAGGTGACGTAAAAAAGATGCGCCGCCTTGCGAACTTTAGCTCGCCAATGAGTCCGTTGCTTCTATCGTATCCATTTAGTGGCTACGAATGATTCCGCATCCCCGATCGACGCTGATAAGCCGAAGGCTTTGCGCGAGGAATGCGAACGCCTGGAGCAGGAAAACCGTGCGTTGGCGCGCGAAGTTGAGGCCCTTACCAGCGAGATGGCCTTCGCGAAGCGCCAGATCGAGGCCCTCAAGCGCAAGCTCTTTGGCCAATTGCGTGGCGAGGAGGTTAGCGAGGCGCAGTTAAATCTGGCGCTAAGCGAGTTGGAGAATGAAGCCCTTGCCCAACGCGAAGCGATCAAAGAGGTCATTGGCTAGACCCGCCAGCGAGCCCGGCCCGAGGCACCGGCGGCCAAGCTGCCCGAAGAACTTGAGAGGATCACCGAGGAGATCATCCCCGAGGAGGTGCAGGCCGAGCCCGAGGCGTTTGAGCGCATCGGCGAAGAGGTGACCGAGGAACCCGATGTGTTGCCGATGACGGTGATCCTGACTGCGGCGTTGCCGCCTCGGGTGGTGCCGGGCGGGTTGCCTGCTGCGGGTCTCATCGCGTTTTTACGGGTGGCGAAGTATGTCGAGCACCTGCCCCTTTACCGCTTGGAAAAGGCCTTCGCTCAACGCTTTGGCGTAAGGCTAAAGCGACCGCGCATGTGCGACGGGATCGGCTACGCCATCGAAAACGGGCTGGCGATCATCTCCCACTCGATTCGACAGGGTTTGATCGGGGGAGATTACCTGCAAATCGACGAGACGCCGATCCGTTATCTGGATGCGCATCGCAAAGGCAAAAGTGCCAGTGGATATTTTTGGGTGTAGGGACATCCGAGGGGCGACATCTGTTTTGATTGGGCCTTGGGCCGGGGTAAAACCGCGGCCGAACCCATCGTGCGCGATTTTACCGGAGTGCTCCAAAGTGACGGGTATGTCGTCTACGACAGCGTGTGCGCGTCCCGAGAGATCACACCGTTGGGCTGCTGGGCACACGCTCGGCGGCGGTTTTACCAAGCCTGCGAAAACGGGGACGAAGGAGCCGCCCATTACCTACTTCTCATCCGGGAACTTTATGCGATCAAAGCGAAGAAACTTGGACGAGCGACCAAGTTGCCACGCCGCGCCGTGAAAAAAGCGGGCCAGTGCTCGATCAGATTGAGCAGTCCAATCCCGCGTTCGCCGATTTGGGAAATTCGTGAGTCTCTGCGAATGAGCGTCTGGCATTATCGGGATATCGAGTCTATGTCGGGCATTCAATGAGGCCTTTGGTCCCGATCTTTTCGCCAATCCCATGCGACCTCGAGCAGGGGCTGATGCAGTTCATTAGCCGTGCTACGACCGAGGGAAGCAACTGGTGCTCGGCGGCGTGGATTTTTTGCCCAAAGGTTTCCAATGTGTCTTCCGGATCAATGTGCACCAATGCCTGATCGATAATCGGTCCTCCATCAACCTCCGCCGTGACGTAATGGACGGTGCCCCCACTGATCTTCACCCCGCGGCGCCAGGCTTGGTCGAGGCCGAGGAAACTCGGCAACAGGCTTGGGTGCAGACGGCAGAATGACGGCAGGTCTTGACTCCTGACTAATTACCGCTGGCTCACGGCTTGAGTAAATCAACGTGAGTGCCCCAGCCCCTAACTCACTCGTGGCGGAGCGCGTCGATGGGATCTAGCTCAGATGCTTTTTTGGCCGGATAGAGGCCGAAGAACACGCCAATCACCGCGGATACGGCCAATGATAGGAGGATGATATCCGATTGAATGATTGTCGTCATTCCCCGGAAACGGGTGAGCGCTTCGCAAACGCCAAATGAAATCGCGATTCCGCTCAAACCACCCACCAGACTCAACACCACGGCTTCGATTAAAAACTGCATCATCACATCGAAACTCCTAGCTCCCACTGCGACGCGAATTCCGATCTCCCGCGTGCGCTCCGTGACGGATACCAGCATGATGTTCATGACCCCCACCCCGCCCACAAATAGGGAGATTGCCGCAATCCAGGCCAGCAAGGTCGTCATGGTTTGGGTGGAGGACGTGAACGCCTCCGTCAGTTCGGTTTGGGTTCGCAACGAGAAATCGTCATCTTCGCCATCGATAAGTTTATGCGCTTGGCGGAGCGTTTGAGAAACTTCCTCTTGAGCAGCTTCCAACATATCCATGGACACTGCACTCACGTAGATCTGGCTCACGTAGCGGGAATCTCCCCTCAATCGATAAGCTGCGGTCGTGAGAGGCACCAAAACCACGTCGTCCTGATCTTGCGCTCCGGTCGAACCTTTCTCCTCAAGCAGACCAATGATCTTGAAGGGGATCGACTGAATTCGAATACTCTGACCGATCACGTCGCCCCCGCCGAAAAGATTGTTTTGGATGGATTTCCCCACGACGGCCAACTTCGTCTTCGCCCTCATGTCGCGCTCGGTGAAAAACGTTCCTTCTTCGAGATCCCAACTTTTAATTATGGTATAATCCGGCGAGACCCCCATCACCGACGACGACCAATTCGTTCCACCGCCGATGATTTGACCATTTACGTTTACGATGCCGGAAACCGCCATCACGAGATTACACTGTTCGCGAATCGTTTGCTCATCACTCATGAGCAGCGTGCGAGCACTGCCCGCCCCCCGACGCACACCGCCCGCGGAATTCGACGCGGACCGCACCATGATCAAATTCGTGCCGAGCGAATTGATCCGCGTTTCGATATTTTGCTGAGCACCCTCGCCAATCGCGACCATCACAATCACCGCGCCCACCCCGATGACAATTCCCAGTATGGTCAGGATGCTGCGGGTGCGGTTTTTAAACAGACTGCTTTGGGCGATTTTCAGGAGTTTAAAAAATTTCATAACGATAATCCAAATGGGTGGGAAAGACCGGGCTGATCCCGCTGCAGTTTAGAATGCGACATACTACAATCCGGTGACTCCGGAAAATTTCTCGAGCTCTATACGGGCGTCGCGCTGATCCTTGATCTCCATATCCTTCACGACCACGCCATCCCGCATCTCAACACAGCGTTTGGAAAACAAGGCGATATCGGGCTCGTGCGTTACTAGGACGATCGTAATGCCCTGCTCGTTCAATTCTTGGAACAGACCCATCAAATCCAGAGACGTGCGGGAGTCCAAATTTCCCGTAGGCTCGTCCGCTAAGATCAAAGCCGGATCGTTTACCAAAGAGCGGGCAATGGCGACGCGTTGTTGCTGTCCGCACGAGAGCTGTTGGGTTTGATGATCCATCCGATCGCCCAATCCCACGCGCTTTAGACACTCGGTGGCCTTGTCGCGAGGCTTGATCTTAGACTTCTTGCGCAGATAGACCAACGGGAGCTCGACGTTCTCCAAAGCAGACGTTCGGGAAAGGAGATTGAAGCCCTGAAAAACGAACCCGATTTTCTCATTTCGGATATCCGCCAGTTCGTTTCGAGACAATCCCGCAACGGCAACGCCATCCAATTCATAAGTGCCCGAAGTCGGTCGGTCGAGGCACCCCAGTATATTCATAAAGGTCGATTTCCCCGAACCGGAGGCTCCCATAATCGAGACGAACTCACCCGGTCCAATCGTGAGATTCACTCCCCTCAGGGCATGGACGGGTTCGGCCAATTGATAGGTCTTCCTCAGGTCGGCGGTCTGTATGACTTCTGGCATAATGATTAGAGATACGAAAAACTAAAATCCAGGACCACGACCTCGACCTCCGCCGCCACCGCCAAAGCCTCCTCCTCCTCCACGACCTCCAAAGGCAGGCGTGGGATTCGCGTAAGGCGTGAGCACTTTTGAAATAATCTCCATCCCTTCGAAATCCTGATCTTCCTGGACGGGGGTTATTTCCGTGGTCAGCCCATCGCTGACACCGGTGCGAACGCTCATCATTTGAAGTTCCTTGGCGTCGTCCATATACCATATTGTGGCCACATTTCGACGACCGCCACCAGGGCCGCCGCCGCCGGGACCACCAGATGCTTGGCGCTGGGCGATAAACTCCTCCCGACGTTTTTGCATTCTGACGATCATAGCGTCATCCATCTTAAGACTGAGAGCCGAAGCGGGGACGGAAACGACATCTTCGACTTCCTCCACCACGAAGTCTAGAGTCGCGGTCATGCCCGGCAGAAGAACGCGGCGCGGATTCTCAGTCTCCACCACTACCGTGTAGTTCACCACATTCTGGACTACCTTGGGCTGTAGTCTGATTTCCGTCACCGTGCCGGTAAAGTTCCGTTCGGGAAAAGTCGCGACGGTGAAACGAACTTCTTGATCGGTCTGAATCTGTCCGATGTCGCTTTCGTCTACGTTTGCCAGAATTTCCATCAGCGAAAGATCTTCCGCGATGATGAACAAACGAGGCGTATTGAAACTGGTAGCCACTGTTTGTCCCTTCTCGACATTTCGATCAATCACTACCCCGCTAATCGGTGATCGAATCTCCGCGAAATCCCGACTTCGTTTGATTCTTTCGAGTGAGGCTTGGGCGCTCATGACACTGGCTTCCGCCGTCTGTAGGGAGATTTCATAACCAAGAAAATCTTTTCCGGACAAGAATCCTTTCTCGTTCACAGGCTTGAAACGCTCGAAATCCAACTTCGCTTTCCGGAGGTTAGCTTCCTGACGAAGCAGATCCGCTTCTGAGCTCCTCACTTGGGCGTTCAACACCGAAGGGTCGATCAAAGCAAGAAGCTGCCCCGCCTCCACGGTGTCATTAAAATCCGAATACACTTCCTCAATCGTCCCCGATACTTGGGAACCGATTTCGACCAATTCTCGAGCCGTTAACGTCCCGGTCGATGACACCATATTCTGGATGGTCTTACGCTCGATCTTGGCAAAATTGTAAATTGGACCGGTCGTTTCATCAGTGTTGGCTTCGGCATAATAGCGATATCCACCATAGCCGACACCACCCAGGACCAACAGGGTTACGATCAATTTCATTTTCATAAATTATTGCTCCAATTCAGGGATGCTCGCGCTCAGATGGTTGAGCAGGAAGAATTCGATGGTCCCGTCTTGAAACGAGATATCCAGACGGTTGACGAAAAGGTCGAAGCGGGACTCCTCCACGGATACCGCCGCATCGAGACGCGTGGCACGAAGGCTATTCACGTCCAGCAATGTCGCGGCACCCGCTTCGAAGCGGGCTTGCTCCGCCTCTAGGGCAATCTCCGCGGAGCTCAACTGCTCTTGGGAAGCCTTCAACTGGAGTTTCGTTGAGTTAAAGTTTAGCAGGGCCAATCGGAAATCGGTTTCCGCCGCCTGCTCCAGATCGGCCAAATCGAGCTCTTCCTGATCGTGCTGCAAGCGAGCTCGGGCGATATTGGTCTCGGTTCGCCTCCGATCAAAAATCGGTATGGACACGGATATGCCTTCAGAAGCATCGGGCTGATTTTCAAAAAATTGCTGGCCAAAACTCCCGAACGGACTCCCTCCGGAATAGCTGGTGCGTAAACTCGCGGAGGCACTCACCGACACCTTGCGACCGGATTCAGCGATACGGATTCCTTGCTTCGCCGCGTTCAAGCGGAGTTTTTGAGCCAACACATCGGAGCGATCAAATACGCGGGCCAGAGATTGCGCGACGTTGGGCTCACCGATGTTTTCCGGCTCCAGCCAAACGGCGTTGTCGAGGTTGAGGGTGATAGGTGTAGAGGGAGGAAGCAGCAGCAAATCCTTTAGTAAGTAGAGGCCGCTTTCGTAAGACCGTCTCGCTTCCGCGAGCCGTCGTTCACTATCCGCAACCAAAGCGCGTTGGCGTTGAACATCCGCGAAAATCCGAATCTCACTCTCATAATCGACCTGGATCCGCTCGAGATTTTCCCAGCGCGACGCAAGTTCTTCCGTTTGAATGTCGATCTCCTTCAAACGCAGGTCCGCCTCCAGATAACGGGCGACCGATTGAAACAGGATAAACTGCCGGGAACGGTCAAAGTCCCTACGACTGGCCTGCAGATTGAGCCTCGCCTCTTCCAGGAATGCCTCCTGCTCCCCTCCGCGATAAAGTGTCATCGAGGCGTTCAATCCCGCGTTCGCCGACTCGGAAAATTCGCCGGTATCCCAGACCGGGTCGCGGCCATCCCCCGAATACCGAAGCGTCCCTCCCGCGCTGGCGGTTAAATTAGGGTTAAAACCAGCCTCCTCCGAGACGACGGTGTTTTCGCGCAGCTGAATCTGAATGTTCGACCGCTCGAGCGAAAGGTTGCGATTCAGGGCCAAAGAAATGACTTCGGGCAGAGAAAGATCACGTTCCACCGGAGTTTCATTCTCAGAATTTTGAGCAAAGGCGGGTATCGAATACGCTAAGAAGGGTGCCAGAAGATAAGACGGTCGTAGCATTGGGAGGGGTTGAGGCTGAAGCGGCTAACTTCAGGAGTGACGTGAGCGACCGTCTCAAGGTTACAAAAAGATGACTTTAATTTTTCTTAGCCCTATTGGCGCCCACGGCCGGGTCCGGGACCGTCGGGCAGTTGAGCTCTGAAGGCGGCCACCGTGGCAAAGGCTCTTCGTTCAAGTTTTAGGGTGACGCAACGACGGGCATAAAGCCCGTCCCACGCTCTTTTGACTTCCCTAGAAATCACCTAGGCGGCCCGTGAAAGCGTTTGATCCGTTGACCCCTAGCCCCCTCAAACCAAAGGTTGATGCAGTTCAGTTGTCTTTACTAAGCCGTGCTACGACCGACGGGAGCAACTGATGCTCGGTGGCGTGGATTTTTTGCCCGAAGCTTTCCAACGTGTCTTCCGGATCAATGTGCACCGATGCCTGATCGATAATCGGTCCTCCATCGACCTCCGCCGTGACGTAATGGACGGTGCACCCACTGATCTTCACCCCCCGGCGCCAGGCTTGGCCGATACCGTCGAGCCCCGGAAAGCTCGGTAATAGACTCGGGTGCAAATTGATGATCTTACCGGCAAAGGTGCTAATGAACCGCGGCTTCAAGACCCGCATGAACCCCGCCAAAACGATCAAATCAGCCTCCAGCGCAGTGATGGCATCGATGTAACGGTCCTCCCCCGCCCCCTCGAGTTTGCTCTTAAACGGTCCCGCATCCAAATACGCCACCGGCACGTCGAACGTTTTTCCGCGCACCAAGATTCCCGCCTCCGGCTTATCGGCAAAAATTTGGACGACTTTGGCATCGCCAAGTCCTCCGCGACGTTCCACTTGCAAAATGGCTTTGGCGTTGGAGCCGGTTCCTGACCCTAAAATTACGACGCGCATGATCTTGTTTGAGGAGGAGGTTTCCGCGGGAATCAACCTTCGATCCGAGGGAATCCGAAACAGGTCCATTCCGTTCAGGACCTCTTTCTCAAATAGGCCAACAGATCCGCCATGTTCTGGCGCGATATTCCGACGGCCAATCCATCGGGCATCAGGGAACGGGCCTTGATGTGCATGGACTCAATTTCGGCTTTTAAAAGGACCACCTCAGTCCCTCCCAAAATCCGCAGAGTCACCGAAGTTTCGGTTTCCTCCAACAGCACCCCCGCAAGACCACGTCCGTCTCGCTTCGTGATCACCACTTCAGCAAACTTATCCTCGAATGCCGCATTGGGATCGAGGATAGCAGAAAGTAGAAAGGGCGTAGACAAATCGCCGAGAGTCTCCAAATCGGGTCCCACTTGATTTCCTTCGCCATCGAACCGATGGCAGGGAGCGCACAGCCCCAAGAACTGCAGCCGACCGCGTTCTGGGTCGGTGGTTAAATTATCGATCCCCGCGAAAGGCTTCACGATCTGCTCGTAATCCGACCGGGGAAGTTTGGGAGCAGTGTCGCGCTCCACGGTCATGGCCGATTGAACCGACGCCAAGGCCAGCTTCTTGCCGTATTCACGATTGGCTTCCGCCAAGGCGGCGGGTGGGCGCGGCATTTCAGACAAAGCATCATGGTGAGTCGGCATCGAACTGAAGATGGCAGTCCGGATCGCTTCATGCTCCCAATCATTATGCGCCATCAAAGCCAAAAATTCCGCCGCAGACTGCCCGGGCCATTCTCCCAAGGAGAACGCCATTTGCATACGCACTGCCATGTCATAATCTTTTACTCTCTCCGTAACCGCCCTCCGTAGGCCTCTCGCAGTAGAAATGTCCGTAGTCCGAAATTTCGGCTCGGACATTCTCACCGCCTCCCGACGAACGCGTGCATCGGAATCCCGAAGTCCCAGAATGAGAGCATCATCGTCAAGCTGACCGAGCCCGTCCAACGTCGCCAAAGCCTGCAATCTCACCTTCGCCCGTGAAGATTCGCGAAGTAATCGATGGAGCTCCGGACCACCAAGGGCGTCCTGATTCTCGACCATAATACGTTGGACCGTATCCCGCACCCAACCGCTGGGACTTTCCATGCGCTCAGCAAGTTCCTCACCCTTCAGACCAGCCAAGCTTTCGAATGGCCGCCGCTTCTCATCGAGGGGGGAATACCCGATAAATCCGACCGCGATCCGCACCGAGGCGCAGATCCAGATTCTTTTGGGAATCGGCGGGAATCCACTCGGGGTGCTCGATCACAAACCGATACATATCCGCAATGTAGAGCGACCCGTCCGGTCCCGTTTTTAAGGTGGTGGGACGAAACCAATTGTCGGTGGACATCAAGAATTCGCGTTCCTGTTCATCCGCCGCGCGGTGGCTGCTGAAACTCACACCATCGCTAAACAAGACCTCGTGATGAATGACGTTGTAGACGGGTTCGCTGATAAAAATGGATGAGTCAAAGGCGGCCCCAAACCAATCATCCCGATAGGGCGTCGGACTGTTGGCCGATGTCACATAGTCGACCGTGTGTGGATCGTTGAAACGTTGTTGCATCCGGCTGGTGTAATACACCCGGGTGCTATCTTCGTATTGGCCGAGGGCTCGCTTGGTGGAGCGGGCCGGCAGATACGGATTTCGCGCGAGATAACGACTGGGGAAAAAGTAATGCCACCCCCAAGCCGGATTATTGTTCCCGAACCAATTACCCCAATCATCCCGCCTGCGACCAAACTGCGTGCGGCCTTCGACGCCTTCGAACGCACCGGAATCCGGCTGAAACCGAAAATCGTCTCCCAGAATATCCACATCCTTTCCCGTGGTGCGGGAGCGGATGATTCCGCCGCTGTCGCCGTTGGCACCGTAAATCCAGTTGTCCAAACCATACTCAAACCCGTTGAGCAGGTGCTGTTGGTTCCCTTCCACAAACCCCCGGAAAATCACCTCCGTCTCGTCCGCCCGACCATCGCCATCCGTATCGCGAGCGAATAGAATCTCCGGCGCGGCGCTGATCAAAACCCCATCCCGCCAAGGCATCACGCCGGTAGGATAACTCAGCCCATCCAAGAATGTAACCGCCGTCTCATACCTACCGTCGGCATCGGTATCCGTAAGGCGCTTGATCACGCCACCCGGCGCTCCATTGCCATCCAAGCCCAGCGGGTAGTCTCCCATCTCCACCACCCAAAGCACGCCGTCGGCGCCCCATTCAAAGGCCACGGGATCGAGCACCTCGGGTTCACTCGCCACGAGTTCGATGCCAAACCCTTCCCGCAAATCAAAACTCGCCAAGGCGTCCGCCGGTTCCAGCGCGGGTGATTGATAACCCACCATCAATTCCCGAAATGATCGTCGGTCGACCAAATCCAACTGATTCGCCGTATCCTCGTTTTGAACCCACATGCGGTCGGAGTGGAACCACGTCCCATTATCCCGAACCGCCCCTTCCCGCACGATCAGTGGAATCGCTCCGTCGTCGCCCGCATCTCCCGACGACAGTTCCCTACTCCAGCCCGTCTTGAAGCGCAGAAAATCGTCCGAAACGTAAAGGTGCGCGGCATAGCGATTCGGATTGGAAAATACAATGTCATCAAATCCGTCATCGTTAAGATCCACGAATCACAGCCCCGCATCCCGGCCCTGTTCATCCACGATAAACACCTGTTCGGGAAGAGCAAAATCAAGCGGTTGCCATCGGCGGGTTTTCTCCTGCCATTGCAAAATCTGGTTCGCATCGGGATTGCTAATCAGAAGCTCGTCGCGCCCGTCGCCCGTGACGTCCCGAAATCGCACGCCCTGATCTCGACCGGAAATCTGCGTAGCGCGAAGCTGACCCTTGATCTCGAATCCATGCAGATACGCCGGAGACGTTCGCCACCCCTTCTGCGGATCAAAGCTCCACGCTCCTTGTTGGGATTCTGATCGCGTGATCATCACGACCTGACCGTTTTGAGACGGCCGACCAAAATGCACTCCCGCATCACGATTCCCCTCGTCTGAATCGGACTCAACCAAGCGAATCGGCAAGGAAAACTCTCGCCAAGTTTGGGTATCGGGCTCCCACAAACGGGTGAAGGATTCATCGCGGCCACCGCTCACCACGTCGAGATATCCGTCATGGTTCAGGTCCAGCAACCAGACTCCATTGTCCTCGTCGCTCGGGCCGCGCAAGGGCACGTCTCGCAACAGATTTTGATTCAATCGCTCGAGGGCATCTCGAAAATTGAGAAAACAAACGCGGTCTCCGTAAGTCTCTTCGGCATAGTCGATCAGCTCTACAATCTGGGCGTTTTCAATCCAACCCCAGGTGTGAATTACCATCGTGAATACGCCTTGCTTGATCACCGTCGCATCCAACGCCGCCTTCCAGTCTTCCACGGTTGTAGGGTTCCTGCAGGTTTTGAGCCGTCCAATCGCTCGGCACGGTAAAAGGAAATTCCCACCCTGTCTTACCAATCACATAAGGATAGGGATAGTTTTCGACCGTCGTTGCAAACGACGGAAACGGCAGATACTTCCAGAAGCGATCCGTGCCATCCGGCTCCCGCACAAGCTCCTTGGGCAAATCGGAATCGGCAGCGGAGAAGACTTGGCTGACCGAGCTATCAATCGCGAGGACACGGCCCTCGGCGGAGGATTGGCCGAAGATTTTGTTGAGGAAACGCGGACTGGTGGTGTTGAGCGAATCGCAACAGGGCATGCGATACGCCACCGGTTCGTTGCCGGGAATCGCCGCCATCAGGTCAACCCCATCATGATACGTTTCCATGGCGGTCAGTAGATCACCCTCTTTCAGCAGTGGGCACGGGTGGGTCAAGGTGTGCACTTCGAACGTCAGCCCCTCCGCTAGCCACGTCTGTAAATGCGGATGCGTCGGATCGAGCGTATTACTGTAAATACTCACCGGTGCACGCCCGTGCAGCGTTTTCATTCGGTCGATGATCGGGCGTAGGTAGTCGTCAAACCGTTCCGTCTCCCGCATGTCATCAATCGCGATGATAACGACCGCTTCCACGCCCTCTTCACCGACCCACTGGGGGTGACGAGTTTGGGGAAATCCACCCCCACATAAAATGGATCTGATTCATCCAAATAAGAAAGCGAACGTCCGTCCGTCCAAGCCATGGCCAGCCCACTCCATCCGGCCAAACAAGTCCAAGCGACGCAGCGCCAAAAAGGGGTAAGGTGCATCTCGCCAACGTCCCGTGAACCCAGCCTCTCCGCAACCCAATAGCCTATCCACCGACCCACGACATTAAGAAACCCGAGGTCGGTGCCCACGGATACAACGAGCGAAATATGCCGCAACAGCCGCAAGATTGAAGCTGAGCTCGCTGAGCTGTCGGGCATAAAGCCCGATAGCGCTCTACAAATCAATCCTAGCGAAACCGTAAAGAGTAGAGATCAGCATCCGACATTTCGATACGCAAACGCACGGGTTGTCCGGACACGTCGCCTAAATCGGCACCACTCGCCCAATGCACGGAACGGTCGATCTCATCACCAAAAATCAGGGCACACTTTTCCGCGCTGAATCCGGGCAACGCGTTGCCATCCACATCTTGAATTTCAACACGCACGGAACCGGCGGCCGAACTCGCGTAGTTGATCACCAATTCGTCGCCCTCGAAAGTAAACGGTTTCGTTAAGATCTCCCCTCCCCCGTAGGGTGCGCTCACCGATACGAATCCATCAGTGCGCATGCGGTGGAGCGAAAGATGTGAGGTCACTTGCCCATAGTGACTCATGCGATAGATATACATATCGCGCTCACCGGAGGGAACGATACCCAGACCGGGCGTATTGTCGCGGGCCGCCCAGTCGCGTCGAGTAGGCCCGGGGCGAATAAACCCCTCCATGAATGTGCGATCTATCACGTCACCACCGCGGGAGGTGAGCAGCACCGCATCGCTGGAAGAATCGCCGCGATTGGGATCGCGATGAAACGCCTGACCTTTCTGCGCTTCGAAGGCGGCCTTTTCCGGAAAGAATCGTTTGGCCAATCCTACATAAATGTGCGGCGCCCTGAAGTAAGGCTGCATGCCGTTGGTATAGAGATGCTCCATCGGGGTATCGCCAAATCGGCAACGCACCGGCTTGGTCCAATTCAGCAAATCGGGCGACGTTGTGCGACTGATGGTGCGATAGCCCTCGAATCCCTCGCCGGTCCAGGTGCGGAAGTAACACACGTAAGCCTGCTCGTGATCCGACCAAAACACCACGTTATGGGAATCGAACATGCCATCGGTAAAAATGTATTCCGGTCCCCACTGATGCCAGTTCAGTCCATCCGCTGAGGCGAACGCCACCAACCCCTTGGTCTCCACGCCCGCGATGGCTTTAAAACGTTCGGATTCCGGCACACCCGGACGATGATCAATGAACGGACTGAAGTTGCGCGAATAGACATTCTTCTCGCCAAAGACGATGTTGTTGGCCGTTGAACCGTCGTATTCGTAGAGCCCCAGATCAGGTTTCGTCCAATGCACCCCATTGATCGACTCGGCGTAACACGTAACGGCCTTAATATCCGCGCCCGGCGCAGGCAAGCCGCGGTAATACATGCGAAATTTACCGCGATCACTAAGCACCGTCGCGTAGGCGGAATAGCACCCCTCGTAGGGTCGATCGAAGAGCAACGCCACGCCTTCCCGAACCGGTTCATGCAGCCGTAAGGTCGCGCCCTCCATGGATTCGATCAGAGTGTGATCCACGAAGAGTTCGCGACGATCGCCTAGTGCGGTGACGCTATCTTCGGGCGCGGCAGCGAACCCACTGAGACCGCAAACAAACACCAAAGCTAGGGTGGCGATGTCGGGCATAAAGCCCGACCCACCGGAGAGGCAACGAATCGAAACTGTGGGTCGGGTTTTATGCCCGACAATCCGACCCGCGAACATGCGTCCCAAAACGCGACTTAGAAAATGGGATGAAAAAGTCATAATCGTGAAGCAAGAACGGTTCCGGGTTTGATGGGCTTGCCTGTATCAGCACTTTCGACGGCAGCGAAACACAGTTCCAAAGTTTTCAGATTATCCTTGGCACTGATCGAGGGCTCACGGTCTTCCTCAATTGATCGTAGGAACTCCCCCAAAGTCCCACGGAAGCCATCTGGAAACCATTGTCCTTTCAGCGGCAACTTCACCGTTCCCTGGGCGTTGGAATATTCCAGTTCGTCGATCCGGGCGACGTTAGCCGCGCCTCGTAACGTTCCTTTCGAACCGACCGCACAAAAATACTCGCGAGGCTCATGCGACTCGTAAGCACTAAAACCGAGCGTGGCCAAGCCGTCCCCAAAATTGACCACGGCATGGGCCAACATCGGGGCCTTCAAGTCCTGTCCCGGGGCCTTTACCGCGTTGGCAAAAACGGAGCGTGCCCTGCGAGGACCAAAGGCACAACGCACTGCATCAAACCAGTGAATCGCGAAGTCACTCAGAATGAGATGATGTAATTTTTCGAACGCCGATCCCCGGATCCACGTATGATCCCACGCCAGCGAATAATCGACGGTATAGAGATCCCCCAAAAGTCCCTGCCGAACCGCCGCCAGAAAGCCGGCAAACTGCGGCGACCAGCGACCGTTTTGATTTACACCCAATTTCAATCCCCGTCGCTTCGCATAAGCCACGAGTTTCCGACCCTCCCGAATATCGTCGGTGAAGGGCTTTTGACTCAGCACATGTTTGCCCGCTTTGAGAGCATCCCGAATCTGCTGCGCACGCACGGCGGTGTGCGTCGCGATTTCAACTACCGAAATATCATCGCGCGCGAGCAAATCATGATGATCCGAGTAAACATCAGCGGACGGATAGAATTCATCCCGGCGATTTTCAGCCGCAGTCAGATTCACGTCTGCCATCGCCACCACCGGCACTCGCATAGCTTTCGCCGCCTGAAGATGATACTGGGAAATTCCGCCACAACCGATCAAACCGACGCGGTGGGATTTGGGGCGACGAGGATGGCGGGGTTGGTAATCCAGTTTAGGGACGCGCATGGAAAAAGGGGTTAACGGGAAATGAGTTTTAAGGGTCGTTTTTGGCGGGCACTCTCCGCCGCCGTATCCACAATCTGTTGACCAATTCGTGACATCTTCACATCGAGCGGGCCTTCGATCGGGACGTCGTTCTCCAGACAATGGAGGAAATATTGGACCGGGTTTTGTTGCGGTTTCTTCAGCTTATCAACCGTGATGACTTTGCCTTCCGGGTATCGAGCGGTCTGAACCCGAATGGTAGGCGCGTAGTCGTAATTCGATATTGTTCCTTTGGTGCCCTTCAACACGAACCCGCACTGCGGTTGCGGCTGGTTCATCCACGGATCAGAGAACGTGCCCCAACGGGTATGAAAGGTCGAAAGCCATTCGCCATACCGCGCGATGGTCACGCTTTGTTCATCGACCCGAAGGGATTTCGAGCCGCCGGTGACTGTGGTAATTTCGCGCGGTTTTTTCCCAGCAAAATACCACGTCGCCAGAGTCGCGCCATAACCAAGATAATCGACCAGCGATCCCCCACCATTGGCATCATAAAACCAACTCGCTTTTTTGTCAGCCAACGTGGGCGCTTTGGCGCGAGGATCCGCCCGGTTCCAGATAGGGCTGCGATTGCCGTCGTAAAAATGAACCTCCTACAGCTCACCAATTCGCCCGGCCTGCAATAAGCGATAGGCCGTGCGATGAGGGGGATACCAGGCCAGCGGCCAATTGATCGCGAGACGGCGTTTGGCTTTTTTCATCGCCTTCACCATGCGATCGGCTTGAGCGAGATTTCCCGCAAACGGCTTTTCCATGAGCACATGCACCCCGTAAGGCGCTACCTTTTCAACCCACTCCGCATGGGCACCGCTCGCGGGGCAAGGGATGACGACATCGGGCTTGATTTCCTCGATACACTGCCGCCAATCGGTAAACACGCGGTCGCCTGACACATCGTCCGCAGCGATGACGTCCCTCATCTCTTCACGATCATGGTGACTGATGCCAACCAGTTCGGCATTACGCTCATGGTGGACGCAACCGAGCAATTGATCCATGTGCCGGAAATCGAAATTGATTCCGGCGATTCGCCACTTTTTTCGAGAAGGCATAAGGGGTAACTTGCTACTGAGGAAGAGGTTCGCGCTCTGAATGAAATTTCATTAAAACTATCCACAACAACGAGTAACATTCAAAGTGTTCATCCCCCTAATGAAAAAGTAAATACGCATGTGAAAGAGGTATGAAAAATCGGCGCAACCTCTCGATTGCGCCGATGAAATTTCAAGAAAGAGTGGCATTTCTAGAAGAACTTTTTCGCCTAATCGAACCCGCCTTCTTCGGTCGGATGGTTGGCGTTTCCACTGACTTTGGTGAACGCTTCCAATAAGCAGCATTGCTCAGGCGTGAGATTCTGCGGCCCTTTGAAGGGGCACCGACACCCTCGGGTCACTTCGCAAGCCAACAACGAATTCGAGGAGTATTTCGCTCGAAAGGAAGATAAAGGATCCAAGCAACACCAAGACAGACGATTACTTTGGCAAAATACCACCCCATCGACGCCATCGAGAACGATGTGTAGGGATCGTGAATCTGCCTCAACCAAATCAAAACCGGATAATGAGTAAGATATAAGGTATACGAAAATGCGGCCAAAGGTTTCCCCTAGGCTACAATCTGATACCGATTAATTTTCCCTCCCAACCCCACCAATACTGGGATCAACCAAGCGGTGCTGGCACCCAGTAACAATATACCTGATACATGGAGTGCCGACGATTCATGCGCAAATCCACCTTGGTTAACGCCCGAAATTTGGCTTAACACGACTCCCCCGAACACCCCACAGCACGACAGGACGAATCGGCCTACGGTAAACCTTCGATTAACTGCTCCATGCGCCCATGCGCCAAAAACCCAACAGACCACGTAGATCGTGTCCAAGTTGAAGAGAAACCACGCCGCTATCACCCCTACCACGCATGCACCGTATCGATGACTCCACTCCACGGCTCCCTGGGTTCGAGGAAAAACTAGTGCCAATGCTCCCCCCCCAGAACGTAGAACCACACTTCATAGCTGAGCGACCAAAACGGTCCATTTCCCGTCAAGGGTTCAACCAAAACACCCTGTGTCTGCAAGACATTGCCCAGGACTTCCCAAGCAAACCCCTCGGCCGGAACTCCGATGGTGTTAAACACCACCAAAACGGTCAATGGCGCTGCCCCAATCAGCGGGATGAAAATCCGGGTTACTCGATCTCGGGCATAGGCGACGGGATCAAAACTTGCATCCCTCCACCTCTCAAACAGTCTGCCCCCGACCAAATAACCACTCAGCACAAAGAACACGATAACGGCTTCGGGGCCAGGCCGGATTAACGCCAAAAACAGCGCCGAAAGTATGCCTTTGTCCTCTGAGGCTATCGCGCTCCACTCGACCCAATGCTGAGGACGAACGTGGCATAAAACCACCAGTAGCGCGGACAGGAAACGGAGCCAGTCTAAAAGCTGATAATGCTGGGGTTGCGGACTCGTCCGAGGGGGGAAATGTCTCCCCTCCACCATAACCCTTGAACTGCTCTCTTAAACTCAACTGGGCTCGACACTTTTTCCGCCGGAACCGGAAGTAAAATAAAATCCCGAGGAGGACTGTGCCCCGCCTCGGAAATTAAGCCCGCCAGATAGCCGCTCCGTTGGGATCAGAAGAACTTTTTCGCCTTATCGAACCAGCCCTCTTCGGTGGGGTGGTCGGCGTCTCCACTCACCTTGGCGAACTCCTCCAATAAAGTGCGTTGCTCGTCGGTGAGTTTTTTGGGAACTTCGACATGAACCCGCACGAGTTGGTCTCCCTGCGAGCCACCGCGCAATGACGGCATACCCTTGGACCGGAGACGGAACGTCGTGCCGCTTTGAGTGCCGGTGGGGATTTTTAACGTCCCTTTGCCAAACAAGGTCGGCACTTCGATAGAACCGCCCAGCGTCGCAAGGGTAAACTTGATCGGAATCTCGCAAAACAGGTCCTGTCCCTGGCGTTCGAAAATCTCGTGATCTTTGACCGTGAGAACGATGTAGAGATCGCCCGGCTGACCACCAGCCAGACCGGCCTCGCCGTTGCCCACGGAGCGTAATCGCGAGCCTGTGTCGACCCCAGCCGGAATGCGCACCTTGACCTTGGCCGACTTGTTTTCGCGGCCTTCACCGCGGCAACGTGAACAAGGCTTCTCGATCTTGGTGCCGGCGCCACCGCAGGTAGGGCATGTTTGCCGGAAAGTAATGATGCCGCCACTGCGCTGCACTTGTCCCGCGCCGCGGCAGGTCGGGCAGGTGACTTTTTTCGAGCCCGGCTCGGCTCCGGATCCATCGCAACGCGAGCAAGAAGCCGCCTTCCGGAACGAAAGTTCTTTCTCGATGCCTTTGGCGGCATCTTCCAAGGAGATCTCGAGGTCGTAACGGAGATCGCTGCCGTCGTGGCCTCCGCTCCCACCGCCGCCGCCGCCAAACATCTCGTCAAAGATACCGCCGCCGCCGCCACCACCGCCGCCGCCTTGGCCAAAGACTTCGCGAAAGATATCAAATGGATCGTGAAAACCACCGCCGCCGCCACCGCCCATGCCACCCATACCACTGGGGCCGCGACCTCCGCCTTCAAACGCGGAGTGACCATAACGATTATAAGCCGCGCGTTTCTGCGGGTCTTTGAGAACTTCGTAAGCGTGGGAGATTTCTTTAAATTTCTCCTCCGCCGCCTTGTCGTCGGGATTCTTGTCGGGGTGGTATTTAACCGCCTGCTTACGGTAAGCTTTTTTCAGCTCCCCATCGCTGACTTCGCGGCTGACGCCGAGTAGGTCGTAAAAATCTTCCTTAGCCATGATATGATGTGCTGAGCGTAAATTATGCCTGATGCCGATCAGGCATCCTTGGCGTCGTCACCGGCGGGTCCGCTGGATACGATGACCGAGGCAGGCCGCAGGAGGCGGCCATTAAGAGAGTAACCGACCCGGACGACCTGAAGGACTTCACCATCGGCGACGTCTTCACTGGTTTGTTGGGACAAGGCCTCGTGTTGATTCGGATCGAAGGTCTCTTTGAGAGGATTGATTTCCTTCAGCCCGTGGTTGCCCAAGGCGGTTTTGAATTGGGTGCCGACCATTTCAACACCATCGGCGAGAGACTTGAGTTCCGCGTTGTTTGCCTTGGCGGCGACCAAAGCGAAGCCGAGATTGTCCAGAACCGGCATGAGCTCCTCCACCACGTTGGCGGCAGCGTAGGCGCGCAGGTCATCCTTCTCGCGGGCGGTGCGGCGTCGGAAATTCTCCAAGTCCGCCACGGATCGCAGGTGGGCTTCTTTAGCAGCCGCGGCTTCGTCTTGGGCTTTCTTCAGCTGTTCTTCCAAAGTGGGCTCAGTTGTTGTGGTTTCCTCCGCCGAGGTTTCATCCACAATTTCCGGGGTCTCCGCCTCGGACGCGGCCGCCTCGGTTTCCGGGTTGGAAACAGGCACTTCGGTGTCGTGGTCTTCTGGTTTGGACGCAGTATCGTTCATTACAAAGGACTACTAATCTACGGCTTTCCCGTTTGTTCAAGTCCTTGCAAAAGGGAATTAATCGCCCCACCCGCCCGATCAAAGAGTTACTCGAGCCCTCCTTTGGAAGAATTTCCCGACCCGCCCAAGAGGCCACTACGTAACAGAACCTGGAACGTCGCCGGAGACTTAACCAAAGACCCAAGTAATTGAGGAGTAATCAATTGCTCGTAACTACGAATATTTTTGTAGCGATGCACGTATTCGATATCATCGGTAATAACTGACGCGGGAACCGTGCCGCGGTCCCGAATTTCAATGGTGCTAATCCGCAGTTCCAACTGTTCGATTATAAACTTGGATGGAGATTCTCCCTCCGGAAGAAAGCTCGCGGAGGCATATTGGCGGTATTTTTTGTCCGCCTCGATGGCCCGCAGTGCAAACCGTTGTCCCAATGCTTCGACATTCGTGCTGCCGTCGGGATCGATAACGACCACCAATCGGTCAAGATCGAGTCGCAGATCCTCGAACACCAAAGTCTTCGATCGCAGGGATGTCAGTTTCACTTGCCCCGTGATTCGGCCAAAATCAACAAACGTATCTCCGCCCCATTGCTTCGGATTTCGCAGACTCAGCTGATACCCTTCGAATTTCCCGGAGAAAGGATTGGCGTAGAGTTGCCCCACGCGGGTGGGGAATCCGGTCAACTCACTGACCGAGCCCGTGATCAATCTCGGCACGACCACAATCCAGCACAGAATTACAACCGCTGACACCACGACCATGAGCAGCAATAGACTGACAAAGGCGCCGCCTCGGCGAGAGCGATGAGATCCTGACTCGCTTTTCATCCGAAATTCTCCGTTACCAAAATCAACGACTCGGCTGACGCTTGAAACGAGAATTCGCCGACGTAAGGCAGCAATACGTTGTCACCCTTGGTCAGCGTTTCGCCTACCCCACCCATTTGGGAAACCTCTCCACTCGCCACACTCAGCAAACGCGGTTGCTCGCCGGAGGCAAAGGAGATCGATTCCCCCGCTGCGAGAGGCACACGGCGGATACGGAATTCACGGCTATCCGCTATCACAGCCTCTTCGCGGGCCACCTTGACCGCACTCGGCTCGAAGAAATCCCAGTCAATCGACGCGAGGGATTCGGCAATATGCAATTGCCGTGGACTTCCGTCCAATCCGACCCGCCCCCAGTCGTAGACGCGATAGGTGGTGTCGGAGTTCTGTTGGATCTCCAAAATAAGATTCCCGCCATCGATCGCATGAATGGTGCCGCTCTCCAAGAGAATGGAATCCCCCACTTCAACCGGAAACCGGTGCACACAGTCCTCCAAGGTATTGTCGACCAGAGCGGCCGCGAAGGAAGCCCGTGTTGCCCCGTTTTTGAGGCCGACGATGAGACTGGCATCCCCCGAAGTCTCCGCGATGAACCAATTTTCCGTCTTAGGCTCGCCACCCATGGCTGGCGCAATATCCGCCGGGGGGTGCACCTGAAGGCTAAGACGTTCGCGGCAATCGAGCCACTTGATGAGAATCGGAAACGGTCGATCAGCCGCCCAAGCGGGACCCATGATCGCCGGGCCGTGCTGAGAAAGCGTCTCCCGAATCGACAACCCGTCGACGATGCCGCCACAACAAATTGATTGAGCCTCCGGTCGATCAACGACCTCCCAACTTTCGCCGATGGGTCCTTCGCGGGGCAAATTGCGCTGCAGAGCGGACTCTAAAACACGACCGCCCCAGACGCGATCTTGGTAGATTGGTTCAAATCGGATGACGTTTTCCATGGTAGCGTTAGCAAATTGCGAAAAGACTCGGAGCAGGATTTACATTTGACCGGCTTGAGACCAGACATGAAATCCATCGAATCGACTCGTCGTTCTCAAGAGGGCACGACGCAACAACTCACATGGCCAAGTCCAAGACTTCAAACTCAAAGCTCGGAAAGACGGGATTCTCACCTCCCCGCTACCGTCCGCGGTGGGCGGTCGCCGTCGTATGCCTGTTGCTGGGCCTCTGGTTGACGGTCGCATATCTCGACTACGAACCCCTGCAGGAGGGATTCCTGACCACTAATTCAACGGTTTCGACGGATAAAAATCTTGTGGGGAAAGCGGGCGCCGATGTCGCACGACTGAGTTACATCTGGGTCGGAGTGGGCATGTGGTTGATTCCAACGTTTTTCCTTTGGTCCCTCTGGGTCGCGATTCGCAATGCCCGTCGTCTCGCGCTCACCCGATTCACCGCCATGCTGTGCGCCCTCATCGCGTTCTGCACCCTTGCAGCAATGATCAAGTTGGACTCGTTCAGTGGGAGCCAGTTCTTCCCAGACGGAAGACTGGGTGGACACCTCGGAAGCTGGGTATACAACACAATCTTAGCAGAGACCGTCGGGGTGTTT
This sequence comes from Actomonas sp., assembly GCA_965203585.1. GTDB lineage: Bacteria > Verrucomicrobiota > Verrucomicrobiia > Opitutales > Opitutaceae > Actomonas. The sequence continues at coordinate 1,414,017 of CBDBDC010000003.1, read as the reverse complement.
GGAGCTGCTTCTCTCATGGCGACCATTTTCGTGCTCTCGTGGGTTTTCATTCTCACCAAGGACATCGCGGCGATGTTCGAACAAATCATCCAGAACTTCCATGACTGGCGCGCCCGTCGCGCTGAGACAGCCGCGGCTCGGGGCGAAGAGAAACGATTGGCCAAAGAGGAAAAAGCCCGACTCAAAGCCGAGGATAAGGCGGCTGGAAAGGCCACCAAACTAGCTGAGAAAGAACGCATCGCCGCCGAGAAGACCGCCGCCAAGGAAGCCAAAAAGGCCGGCAAGGAAGTCGGTAAGGGCATGAAATTTGCCGGAGGAGACACCGATCCGTTGGTCGCATTGCTCCCCACCCGTTCTCCGATTCCTGAGGGCGAGAGTAAATCCGCCAGCCCAGCCGCCGGTGCAGACGAAGACGGCCCCAAGCTTGAGCTCAACATTGTTAAGGCCGAAGAACTCAAGAAGGCCCGCAACGCCGACGCTCCCAAAGCTGCGGGCGACTATAGGTATCCCCCAAACAGTCTACTCTCCCCGCCCGAGCAACCGCACAGCGAGAACTCCGAGGAAGAGCATCAAAACAATGCCGCCAACCTACTCCGTATTCTAGACGAATTTGGAGTCAAAGTTTCCATCGGCGAGATTCACGTCGGACCCGTAATTACCCGCTATGAGGTGATCCCGGCGCCGGGCGTGCGCGTTGAGAAGATTTCCAATCTCGATAAAAACATCGCCTTGGGCATGCGCGCCCAGTCGGTGCGGATTCTGGCTCCGATCCCCGGCAAAGCTGCCGTGGGTGTCGAGGTGCCCAATAAGCATCCGACAGCAGTTGGCATGCGCGAGATTCTCGAATCCCAAGACTGGCACTCCCACAAGGCCGAGCTGCCGATCGCCCTCGGTAAGGATGTTTCCGGTAAGCCGTTGGTTTCCGATCTCGCCAAGATGCCCCACCTGCTGATCGCGGGAGCCACGGGTTCAGGTAAGTCGGTATGTATCAACTCCATCGTCGCTTCGATCGTCTATTCCAAGACGCCCGACGAGGTTCGCATGATCATGGTTGATCCCAAGGTGGTGGAGCTCAAGGTCTTCAACACCCTGCCCCACATGCTCATCCCAGTGGTCACGTCACCCAAGATGGTGCCGGGAGCACTCAAGTGGTTGCTCGCCGAAATGGAAACCCGCTACCAGTATTTCGCGAAGTGTAACGTGCGGAACATCATCGGTTTCAACAACCGCAAGAAGAAGAACGTCGCTCCAGATCTGCCCGATGCCGGTTCTGAACAAGGCGGATTGCCCGGCGTCGACCCGGCACTGGATAACGAAATCGAACTTCCCAAGAAGTTGCCTTACATCGTCGCCATCATCGATGAACTCGCCGACCTCATGATGGTTGCACCTGCGGAGATCGAAACCTCGATCGCCCGCCTGGCGCAGCTCGCCCGTGCTGCCGGCATTCACCTCATCATCGCGACTCAGCGTCCGTCGGTTAACGTCATCACCGGCGTCATCAAGGCCAACCTACCCTCCCGTATCGCCTTCCAAGTCGCGTCTCAGATTGATTCGCGCACGATTCTCGATACGAAGGGAGCCGACAATCTGATCGGTCGTGGTGATATGCTCTTCTCGCCGCCGGGCACCGCCCGCCTCGTACGTTCCCAGGGTGCCTTCTGCTCCGACGAAGAGGTCATGAGCATCGTCGAGTTCATGCAGAAATATAACGGACTGCCGATCTACAAGCAGGACGTGCAGGAACAAATCGACCGCGCCGGCTCCGATGGTGATGGAGATGGCAAGGGCGACGGCGGCGACATGGGCGACGACGAAGAACTCTACCAACAGGCTCTTGATGTCCTGCGCTCCAGCAAGCGTGCCTCGACGTCCAACATCCAACGCCGTCTTCGCATCGGCTACAATCGCGCCGCCCGGATCATTGATCTGCTCGAAGACAATGGTATTGTCGGCCCCGAAAACGGCTCCAGCCCACGGGACATTCTCGTCGATTTGGATAGCCTGTAACTCCGTTTCCGGTGCCTTTGCAGGTCTCGCCGCGTCGAAAAAGTGCGTTTGGACCGTGGAAGTCCCATTTTCTCGTTTCCTAGTTTCCGTTTCTCAGTTTTAATTTATCCCTATGCAGAATATCGGCGAACGACTGGAGGAGGCACGTAAGAGCAAAGGCATATCCATTCGCGAAGCCGCCGAGGAAACGAAAGTGCGAGGCGATTACCTCCACAAATTTGAGAACAACCAGTTCGATATCAACCTGCCCGACATTTACGTCCGCGGGTTTCTGCGCAGCTATGCCACCTATCTGGGGCTATCCGCCGAGAAGGTTATCAGCGACTACAACGCATTGGGCAGGGGCAAAGCACCGGCCAAACCACTAAACCGTGAAATCTATGGCCGCATGGACCTTTCCCTTGGCAAGGCAAAGGAAACGACGTTGGAGCCAACCGAAGACGGAAATGGCGCTGACGACGAAAATGCCTCGGATGCGAATCTCGCCACATTTTCACCCCGCTCAAGCGGGCTGCCCTACATTGATCGGGCTTTGGTCATCAAGGGATCCCTCGTTCTTGCGATCGTCGCCGTGGTGGTCTCGTTGGTGATCTTCACCCTCAATCTCATTGGGGGATACGATGAACCGACGACCGAGCCAACTCAGACCGAGACGACGGAAGCCACCGCAACGCAACCGCAGATCATTGTCCACGCGCTCGATGGTGTGCGCATCACGGTGGTGGACGAAGCATCGGGTGAAAAGCTGTTCCAAGGTGCTATCTCCCGGGGCGACAGCCGCGCTTTCCCGAAAACTTCCTCTCTCCGATTGACGGCGGATCTCCTCCAAAGCGTGGAGATCGAAATGAACGGCCAACGCTTCCCGACTGGCCTCACCGGCCGCGGCCCAGTCCGGATTCAGTAAGGAATCGGCACCGCCTCGAAGGTATTGATTGAGGTATAAGCCAGTGCCCCGTTTGTGGGTGCTAAAACACACCTAGCGCCGTGCTTTAAGCCCATTACACTGAATCAACTTGTGCTTCCAGGGGGCCAGATGGCTTTAACTGCAATTCGGCCAGCGAAAGTAATCGGGGCATCCTATCGCAACGCCAGCGGCTTGCCCAAGACTTCGCGGAGCACCACGGCGCGGCGGGCTTGCCGAGGATTCCGGAGCGTCGCTAGGAAATCGCGTTCGCTCATTTCCTCCGGGCGAGCTGCTCGGCGGCGACGCGACTGTTGAAGACCATCGACCCCGGCTTTCTTGGCCATGGCTTGAGCTTCCCGTTTCTTTTTCTCCAGCTCCTCCATCTCTTCCCGCATGCGTTGCTGACGGTCGAACACGGGATTTGGGTCAGGCACGGGCGGAGGCTGAGGTGCCCGAACGGGCTCCGGCCCGTCCGGGATCCCCATCATTTCCCGCAACACGGGAGGAAGTTGAGGAGCAATGTCGCGCTCCAAATCTTCCAACGTTCTCGGGGACTGGTGGGGAACGGGAGCCTGATTCCCCTGCTGCCGTTCCTCGCGCTTGCGACGGATCTCTTCGCGCAAGCGACGGTTCCGCTCCAACTGCTCGACATCGATTTTCTTACGACCGGGCCGATCTTGGGGTCCGGGCTCTTCGCCGTCCTCTTTCTTACTCTTCAACCATTGCGCGATCACCGATCCGACGATCGCAATGATGATGATATTGTCGAAGATCCAGTCCACGGGAGGGGGAAGTCGTCAGATCAAATTAACCAAGATCAGGAACTCGGCTTGTCTTCGTCCTCGGGATTTCCGATTGAGCTACGCATGTCGGTGTCAGCCTTGATATTTTCCATCTTGTAGTAATCCATCACCCCGAGATTTCCCTTACGGAACGCTTCGGCCATGGCCATGGGCACCTGGGCTTCGGCCTCGACGACCTTGGCGCGCATCTCTTCGACTTTCGCCTTCATCTCCTGCTCAACCGCAACCGCGGCCGCCCGACGGATTTCCGCTTGGGCCTGAGCAATGGACTTATTGGCCTCGGCTTGGGCTTCTTGCAGCTTGGCACCGACATTTTCGCCGACGTCTACATCTGCAATATCGATCGAAAGAATTTCAAACGCCGACCCCACATCCAGACCGCGTTTGAGCACGGTTTTCGAAATCGTATCCGGCGATTCGAGCACCACCTTGTAGGTGTCAGCCGAACCGATGGTGGTAACGATACCTTCACCGACGCGGGCAATGATGGTCTCTTCCTTCGCACCACCGACAAAACGATCGAGATTGGTTCGCACCGTCACGCGGGCGCGAACTTTAACCTGAATCCCATCTTTGGCGACGCCGTCGATGGTATTACGGCCACCTTCTCGGTTCGGACAATCAATGACTTTGGGATCCACCGAGGTGCGGACAGCCTCGACGACGCTCTTCTCAGAGCCTTTGGTCGCGAGATCAATCGCACAGGCGCGGTTCCAATCGAGTTCAATACTCGCTTTTTGCGCGGCAATGAGAGCATGCACGGTGGGAACTACATTACCGCCGGCCAGGAAGTGGGCTTCCATTTCGTCGATGGTAATGTTGAGACCCGCCTTGTGGGCGGTGATGCGAGCATCGACGATGAGACCGTAGGGAACTTGTCGCAGACGCATGGCCACGAGGTTAACAATGCCGACGTAGGCACCGGCCAACCAAGCGCGCAGCCACACACTAAAGAATGAAAGCACGACGACGAGGACCACCAAACCGGCGATCGCTGCAGCGATCAGGGCGACGAAAGTAATATCCATGATGTTATTGAGGAATAGAGGTTACGATTAATCTAAAATTGTCTGTGCCCACCACTTTGACGGGCTGTTCTGCTTCAAGAAATCCCGAGCGAGAGAAAGCTTCAAGACGCTTACCTGAAATTTCGATATAACCACTCGGGGCCAAAGCCGTGAGGGTCACCCCCTCTTCGCCCGTGTAATCCCGCTCCCATTCGGGGGTAGAGGTTCCCGTAATGGCGGATTTCAAAAACAGACGCTTTCCCAGCGCCGTCTTGGGTAAAATCGCGAATTCAAAATAGAGCACGGAACCGACCAATATGATCGCGACACCTAGTGCGAAAAGCCCCCCGCCCATGCCGTGATCAGAAAAGGCCAGCACCGTTCCCGCCAACATCGAAAGTCCCGCAAATATTCCCAAGATTCCCCCCGGCAGAAATACTTCGAAGGCCAACAGCAGAACACCCACCACAAAGAGCGTCGCGATGGCCGTCATACTGATTCCTCCTCGTCGATCGGATCCACCAGAAGGCCAAACCCATCGCGCCCGACGACCCGCACGGAAGTGCCCCGATTAACCGTGCCGACCCCAACCTTGGCCTCAAACCAGCGACCATCGATTTCAACTTGTCCGCTCGGGTAGAGATCAGTGGCAGCCGATCCCGTTTTTCCGATCACGTCTTCGTCATTCGAAGCGGAGTCAGATGTGGAGGCAGCAAGATTACCACCGACCGCGGCGGTAAGGATCATTTTGTCCCAGAACCAACCGTGGGGGAGCAGTCGCATGATTGCAACGCCTCCGACGATCGCCACGACGATGGCCCACAAGAGATTCGTGACGGGCTCGAGTAAAAGATCGGCCGAAAAAGAAATGGGCTCATTGGGCCAAATATCAGCCATAGACCAAACCAGCGAACCCAACATGAGCAGAATACCACTGATTCCCGCGACAAATATTCCGGGGAAGATCAGTAATTCGATTAAAACCAAAATCACTCCGAGAAAGAAAAAGAGCATGGGCTCGTTGCCTGAAAGGCCAGCTACGGAGTGACCGAAAAATACGATCGCGAGCAAAATGCCGCCGAGAATGCCAAAGATCCCGAACCCCGGGGTCTTGAATTCGATAAAGATACCGAGCAATCCGAGTCCCATCAGGATCGGGGATAAGCTGCTCAACAAAGCGGCTAGATCCTCCGACCACGTGGTCTCTAGCTTAGTGATCGTGTATTGGCCCTCGCCGAAACGCGCATCGAGAATTTCTTCCACGGACTCTGCAATACCCGCCGCCAAAAGAGGCTGGGCCGGGGAGCCGTAGGTCTGGGACGCTTCCGTCGCGGTGAGGGAGAGCAATTCCCCTTCATCTTTGAGCATTTCTCCCTCGATTTCCAAAACGTAGTCGGAGTCGATCATCGCCGAAATAACCTCTCCCCGGTAAGCATGACCCTCGGAGATCGCCCTAACCCGAGCGCGGAGGTAGCTCACGATTTTCTGCTTCATCGATGGATCGATCTCTCCGCCTGAAGACATGACTGGGGCAGCTGCGCCGATCACACCCGCCGGGGCAAAGTAGATATCATCCGTCACCGCCGAAATGAATGCGCCGGCCGAAATAGCCTCCCGGTTGATGAATGTCGCGGTCTCACCTTCAAATTTGTCGACCGCCTCGAGGATATCGAAAGTCACCGGCAAGCTCCCTCCGCGCGTTTCCATGTCCAGAATCACGAGGTCCGCTCCGTCCACCGTGGCCTGTTTCAATCCGCGCCGCAGCACGTAAAGGATGGGTTTGGCAATCTGGTCTCGCACCGGGATGACCACCACTTCCACCGGACCATCGCGATCAGCCACGGCCTCACGTTCGATTTCGACCGGGAGAGACTTCTCCGCCGGGCTGTCGGGTTGAAACGGTTTTTCCTCCAAGGCAAATCCGCCGACACAGAGGGTCAGCAAACCCAATGCCATGGCGTATGATCGTCGAAACCGAGGAGTAAATTTCATCAAAACGTCCGAACTGTGACCTACCCCACGGCCCTTCGCAAGCGCAGGCAGCTTACATTTCGGGGCTTTGTTTCGAATGAGTATCGTAGGAAGTTTGCGATTCCGCATTGAAATCCTGCCGGACTCGGCTCGCTTTGAAGAAGTGCGCAGTCATGGAAACTCTCAACTATCTCGGCAATCCCATCAGTCGGTGGCAAATCGGCGGCTCAACCTTTCTCGCTTGGCCCGAGGCCGGGGGCCGACTGATGCATTGGAATCATGCCCGTATCGACGGCTCCATCCGCGAGGTGATCCACTGGCCCGAAATGACCGAGCTGGATCCTCCGGTGGCCAAAGTTCGCGGGGGCAATCCTGTGCTCTTCCCGTTCTGCGCCCGCTCATTCGAAGGGGGCGAAATTCAATTTTGGCGCGACTTGCAGGGAAAACGCCGCCCGATGCCGATGCACGGTTTCGCCCGACAAAGCACGTTCTCGGTCGATCGAATCGATGATACCGGGTTCCGCGCGGTGCTACAGCCCACTGGTCCCGATCGTGAAATTTACCCCTACGAGCACGAATTTAGCGTTACCTATCGTTTCACGGAACATGAGGTGATCTGTGAATTCGCCCTGCGAAATCTGGGCTCATTGCCCATCCCTTGGGCTGCCGGTCACCATTTCTATTTCGCGGCCCCGTGGACCGATGGAGACTCCCGGGACGACTACTATATCAAGATTCCAGCCTCCGAATCCGCGAAACAGAATGCCATCGGCGCTCTCGAACCCGGGCCGAAAATTTCCCGCCTCTCCACGCTGTCGAACCCCGATCTCGTGGACACCATCCATCTGGGGCTGAAATCCAACGCAGTTCGATTTGGCCCCAAGGATGAATCTGAATTCGTCGAAGTTCGTCTGGGCAACAGCCCGGTTCCCGACCCCGATGAGGCCATCGTGACCTGGACGGCCTCTCCCACCGAGCCGTTTTTCTGCGTCGAACCGTGGATGGGGCCACCCAATGCAAACGGCCACGGACGGGGATTGCGGCTGGTGCCAGCCGGTGAAACCGGACGCTTCACCGTCGCAGTGACGATAGGATAATTCACTTCTCCGCCCTCAACAGAGAAAATAGATGGTGCCCGCGCTCGATAAACTTTTTCTTCCCGAAAGCGCGTTTCGCGTGATTGTCTTATAACCCGTGGTAAACCCTCCCTCAACTTTCGCTCTGCTTGATGGCCTTGGTGGCTTGGAGATGCTCGTCATCTTCGTGCTGGCGCTCATGCTCTTCGGAGGCAAGCGCCTGCCGGATCTCGCCAAAGGACTTGGCAAATCAATCCGCGAATTCAAGCGAGCCGCTTCCGGGGTCGAGGATGAGATTCGTCGCGCCATGGATTTGGATCACGCTCCCCATCGTCGCCCGCCCGTCCGTCGCCCCCGGCCCACCACCCCAATCGGCGATGCTGCAGACTCCGCCGCCGCAGGTGCTGCTTACAGTTCCGAAACCGAGGAAGACCCTTACGACTTCGACGAGGACCACCGTCACCTCGAAACCACCTCAACCGACGACTCACCGGTTGATGAAGCATTCGAGGCGGGTGAAGATTCCGGTTCCGAAACCTTTGATTCCGATAGTCCCGTTTCTGGCGAACCCGCTTCCGAAAATTCCGACGACAACGAATCGCCGGGAGGAAAATCCTGAGCCCAGTTACTTTCGGACTATTTCATTTAATTCGAAATGTCCGAATCCTCGACTGAAGATGAACCCGTCGAGTTTCCAATTAATGGTGAACTCGATCTGCACACGTTCCGACCATCGGATCTGGGCGAACTAATTCCCGCCTACATCGAGGCCTGCCGCGCCAAAGGCATCTACGATCTGCGCATCATTCACGGCAAAGGAACCGGCACGCTACGGACCACAGTGCACACCTTGCTAAGCCGCATGCCATCCGAAGTGGAGCACTACCGAATCGGCGACGAAACCAGTGGAAGTTGGGGCGCAACGCTCGTAACGCTGCGCCGGTAATCCAGTGGGCTCGACGGGCTAAAAATCAGATCAGAATATTTGTATCCATTTTTTGGATCAATAAAGATTCAGAACAAAAAATTAACTAAACATGTAACCGGATCGGCAAGAAGGCGTCACTTACTACAACAACAAAAACGCCACCCTCGGAAGGAGTTCGGAAATTAAAATTCGATTTCTGCAACGTTCCCTCAACCACCCGGGTGTTTCCTACAACAGCACATTAATTTTAACCAAATTCTAAAAATGAAAAACAAAACAAAAATCACCCTCGCCCTCCTGACCACTGCCTTGATTGCACCTGTTACGGTGCTCGCCGGCCTCACTGCCCCGATCGCTTTCGGAGCTACCGCCGTCCTCGGCATGAGCTCCATCGCCTTGGGCGACTACAGCAAGACCGAGGTCAGCTACACCAAGGCTCCCGCCGCGGTGAAGCGCACCGAGCGCCATCCCTTGGCCGCCTAAAAAACGGCTCCCTTCACACCGCCCGCAGGCTAGCCGCCTGCGGGCGTTTAAGTTTACCAGCAGCGTCCCTGACAATCGCGCCATGATAAAATAACTGAGCTTTCGTCATTCCCAAATTTCCGTTTTTCCCCCAACTTATCCACCATGAATTCCATGCACGAAATTGACTACCGTATTGAAGGCGACGACATGCAGTTCGTCGAGGTTGAACTCGACCCCAATGAGGCGGTTGTTGCTGAAGCCGGTGGTATGATGTATATGGAAGACGGGATCGCGATGGAGACGATCTTCGGCGATGGCTCGCAACAAACCTCCGGGGTTGTCGGTTCACTACTCGGCGCCGGCAAACGTCTGCTCACGGGTGAGTCACTTTTCATGACCGTGTTTCTAAATCAAGGCATAGACAAACGTCGGGTCGCATTTGGCGCACCTTATCCCGGAAAAATTCTCCCCGTTCACCTGCCCGATGTCGGCGGCGAGCTAATCGCCCAGAAAGACTCGTTTTTGTGCGCCGCAAAAGGCGTGAGTGTCGGCATCGCCTTCAACAAGAAAATCGGCGCAGGCTTCTTCGGTGGCGAAGGCTTTATCATGCAACGCCTGCAGGGCGACGGTTGGGGATTCCTACACGCGGGCGGCACCTTGCACGAACGCACTTTGGCACCGGGGGAATCGCTGCGAGTCGACACCGGTTGCATCGTCGCATTCCAACCGACGGTTGAATACGACATTAAATTTGTCGGCGGCGTAAAGTCCGCCCTCTTCGGCGGCGAAGGCCTCTTTTTTGCGACATTGCGCGGGCCGGGAAAAGTGTGGCTTCAGTCACTACCGTTCTCGCGACTCGCCGACCGCATCATCGCCAACGCCCCCAGCCAAGGCGGCAAACAAACCGGAGAGGGGTCCGTTCTGGGCGGTATCGGCCGTATCCTCGACGGGAACTGATTTCATCGTTCGTCTTGGATATTCGACCGAGGTCTAAGGGCCTCGGTCTTTCTACGGCTCTCAATATTCGCGACCCGCTGGATACATCACGAATGATCCTTATCGCCAATCGATAGCATTTTTATATAGGGGTGACACCTCAATGAAAATTCATCTAAGTCCCACACAATGATATTAGCCTCACCTGTGCGACTCGTATCCTGTAGTTTGATTTTTGCCGGTTCTCTAACCGCACAAACCGGGCCAACTCAGAACCCCCTCCGACTCGATCTCTTCCCGGTTGTGGGAACCCGACTTCCTGTCGATAAGCTTCCCGACTCACCAGCTCGAGTCGTTATAGACCAGAGTTTTATCGAGCGGTCGGGCGCGACCGATCTTAGTTCCCTTTTAGGACGGCTCCCCCAAGTCTACGCTGGAGCGGGATCCGGCATAGCCACCGTGCCAAACGGGGCACCGAGTTACGGAAACTCTGAAGCTTTTTTCAATTTCACTACCGGTGCTGCTCCGGCAATCCGGCAGACGGGGGTAACATCGACCGGTCTACGGGGATTAGGGGCCGCCGGCACTCTCGTGCTGATCGATGGTCGCCGTATGCCGCTCGCAACCCAAGAGGATACCGCCAGTGAAACGGGCACAGGTTTTTACGATCTCTCTTCGATTCCGCTTGGGTTAGTGGAACGGGTTGAAGTCCTTTCGACGGGTACGGCCGCCATTCACGGTTCCGGTGCTGTAGGAGGAGTAGTCAATGTAGTCTTACGAAAAAACTACACCGGCAGCGAAATAACGGCCGGAATTCGTTCTACTCAAGATGGCGGTGCCATGGAACGCCATGGCTCGATTTCGACTGGCCTTGTGCGTGATCAACTCAGTCTTTTCATTTCCGCAATGGCGCGATCTGTTGATCCGCTACGAGCCACGGATCGGGAATTCTCCGCCAGCCAAAACCAAACAGACCGCGGCGGTCGCGACCATCGCATGATCATCGGAACTCCAGCGATCGTGCGCGCGCCGTTCGGGAATCTAAATGGAGTCACCGACGGTAACGGAAGCCCCGCCAGCTTTGGTTTGGTCCCCGAAGGCTAGGACAGCAGTGGTCTCAGCCCGGGCGACTTCGAAGGCCGCACTGGCTTTTTTCCAAGTCGTATCCGCTATTTCGATGCGGCACCCTACACCGATCTCACCAGTGCCAGTGAACAACTCGGCTTTCGCGCCTCCGCCCAATACCGTTTTTCGGATACACTAAAGGGCTATCTGAACGTGACTTGGTCAGACAATGAGACGACCACCCGTAATCAACCTCCGGTAATCGGCGGGGGCGGATTCGGCGGGGCTCAAACCCGTGTGCCAGCCACCGATTCCCGCAATCCGTTTGGACAGGATATATTCGTTTCCCTCGTTCATGTGGAAGCGCCCCCCGTCCGCAGGTCGTCGAGATCGATACGTTCCGCACGACGGCCGGACTCAGCGGGATTTGGGGCAACGAGTGGGAATGGAATGCCGCCGGCACCTTCAGTCGCGAGAACTTCAATAGCAGCACGTCTGATCTCGACGAGGACGCCTTCATCGCCGCGCTGGCCGACGGCTCATTCAATCCTTTTGGGGATCCCACGACCAACGGTCCGATCAATGCCAGTCTCTACCCCAGTATTCTCAGCGACGAAATCATTGATGGTGAATCCCAGATTATAGTCGTCGATTTTACCGCCCGTGGTCCGGTCTGGGATCTCCCCGGAGGCCCGGCTCTACTCGCTCTTGGCTTCGAACTACAGCGCACGGAGCGTGATCGCAGCTCATCAAATCCCCGGTTTGGCCAACCGGCTGACATCTCGAGTTCGCGCTCTAGCGAAGCGGCCTACACCGAGATATTCGCTCCTTTGCCTGAGACCCTCTCCGCCCGCGCCGCGGCCCGCTACGAGTCCGCCGACGCCTACTCGCAAACAAGCCCAAACCTGAGCTTAATCTGGGCTCCCGTATCTGCGATCACACTACATGCGAGTTACAGCGAGGGGTTCCGAGCACCATCCCTGACCGAAATCGAGGATACGGTTAGCGAAAGCATCCGGGACTACAGCGACCCTCAATTCAACGGTGAGGAATACGACATGATCTGGCGCCGGGGAGGTAATCCCGACGTGACGGCGGAGGAGTCGCAGACGTATCATTTCGGGCTGACGGTCGAGATCCCTCAAGTCGACGGACTCAGACTCAGTGCCCTGTCTCACGAAACCTACTACTCCAATAAACTCGGTGTTATTCCCCCTCAAACCCTCATCGCTCACGAAGTGGAGTTTACCGGACGCGTGATCCGGGGAGGAGACGGCCGCATAACCACAATCGACGCGACCACGATCAACTTTGGAGAAGTCTACACCCACAGTCTCGACTACAGTCTGAGCTACGAGCGAGAATTTGAGACCGCAGGATTCATCCAGCTTCGCTTCGATGCCGTGCAACAAATCGACTCCCACTATGAAAATCGTCCCGACCGCGTGGGTCTGCAGGTCGAGGACGATGCCGACACCGCGTCTCCTCCGGAATGGAGTGGTTTCGCCCAACTGTTCTGGGGCAAGAACACATGGGACATTACGGTCATGGCCAACTATATCGCCGGCTACGAAACCAACGATACCGGCCCCTTCTTCGACCGCTTCAAGGTCTACCCTTCGTTCACCACTGTTGATCTGCGCGTCGGCTATACCTTCGAAGACGGGATTTGGCGAAACTGGGGTAAAAATGCTCGCCTCCAACTCGGCGTGGGCAATATCGCCGACGAAGCACCTCCGTTTGCCAACACCACGTGGGGTTACAATCAGAGCCTGCACTCACCCTTGGGCCGCACTTACGACGTGAGTATTCGCTTCCCGTTTTGAATGTAGCAGCGACTGTGCTACGTAAATTGGATCATGTTTGCTGAGACAGGATTCAGCGACCAGACCGGTTGGCGATATGTCAGGTTGGGGCTAATGCTGCTCGGCATTGCGAATGCACTGCCTGCTCAAAGCATCGCTACCGACGCCGAATACGTGACCCTCCTCGAGCAAGCACTGGCAGCGGACGTAGACGCTTTCGAATCGCCCTTCGAGGCAGCCGTAAGAAAACGGGCCGAATGGGAAAAAACGGAGGAGATTCCGGCCCGCATTGCGGTGCTGGAGGATCTAGCTGCCCTTGCCAAAAAGAAAAACGACTCTGCTAAAGCGAGTAGCCATCTCGGGCATACCATGAGGTTGGCTAGTAAATTAGCAGATGCGGATTTATTGATCCCCATCAATTTGAAACTCGCCGAGTTGGAACTCGTCACCGGGGATCGTTTCGCTGCCCGAACGCTCGCTCAATCCGTCTGGGAAATGGCCGAAAAATTGAGCCGTCCCGAGGATCAAGTTGCGGCGGGATTGATTCTGGCCCAGTTCCACTTTCGCGCCGGTAACAACGATGAACTCGTCCCGCTGTTTGAACATATTCCCGCACTCGCGCCTTCCGACCCGCCTGAAGGCAGTGAAGATGCGGGCCGAATTGGCGGCTCATCTCGAATCTGACACGCAAGAGTATTTCTGGCGAGATGTCGCTCAGGAAGCTGCCGAATCCGAACTCGAGATTGAAGCAAGGGCATGGGACAAGATTGGGGTGCTCACAGCGGAAGGCGGCGACAGCTTGCAGGCTTGGAACTACTTTCAAAAGGCGGACGAAGTGGCACCGATGCGGGAACGCTCCGCTACACTGTGGCGGGTCTATGTCGAAGTGGTGGCTGAGATCAACAATCAGGCTGTCGCACGTGATGTGGTGGATCGTGCCTTGCTGTCCATCGATGAGCAACACGACCCAGACCTCGCCGCCGATTTGCACGATGCACGTGCTGCACTTGATGCCGACGCGAATGATTTTAAGTCTGCCTACCTTTCTCTTCGCTCCGCCCAACAGATTCGGGAACGCCCCCAGTCCATCGATTTGGTGCCCATGGCGCGGATGACGACACTGTCATCGGTAACAAAAGAGGAGGAAGCCGCCGAATTGGCCGTCGTCCGCAGCGCGTTGCGTGAAGCTAAACTCGACGCCGCGAGACTCAAACAACGTAACGCCTTCGTGCTCGTGGTCGCCTCCCTACTCCTCGCCGGTCTGTTGGGCGCCGCCTATCATTTTAAGCGACGGGCAGCGGAGGCTCTGGCCGAAGCCAAAGATGCCGCCAAACTTCGGGCCGAACGCACCCACTGGGAAATGCTGCGATATCAACTCAATCCCCATTTCCTCTTTAACGCGCTGACTTCGATCAGCGGGCTCGCCCTAGTCAACCCTCAGGCGACACGAAAAACCGTGGGACGACTTTCCCAATTCTGCCGACTAGCCTTGGAACGGACCACCGGGCAACTTCGTTCCGTCAAGGCGGAGGTCGACCTTTTGTCCGCTTATCTGGATGTCGAAAAAGTGGGAATGGGCGAACGGCTCGAAGTCGAATTTTTCACAAATCCGGAAGTATCGGACTGGTTGCTTCCTCCCCTTTTATTACAGCCCTTGGTGGAGAATGCCCTGAAGTATGGTTCACAAACGTCCGGCGATTTGCTACAAATCAAAGTGTCGATCGAATTGGACAAAACGACCGGCGGACTGAGCGTTGAAATAGCTAACACCGGCGAGTGGGTGAAAACCGCTGACTCCAAACAACGTCGACGAAAAATCGGTCTGACCAACGTGCGGGAGAGATTACATCATATCGCACCCGATTCCGCTAAACTGACTTCTGATTCTGGAGATGGATGGGTCACGGTCAGAATCGATCTACCCGACCTGCGCGACCACGCGCTTGCCGCTCCCGCCATCTTCTAACCCTAGGGCCGCGATTTGACGCCACCTCGGGAACTATTCTCGTATTTCTGATCCTACGAAGCGTCCCACGGGGTCTCGTAGCTCCCCCTCACCGTTCATCCCATTACGTTTACCGCCGGTCCTTTATAGGGTTGGCAAGCACCATAAATCTCGCTCATGCTGCCGCTACCATGAAAACCACCTTCAAATACGGCGCTTGGGCCGCGTGCGCCGGCCTAGTTTTAAACCTGATTTCCTACCTCCTCGGATTCTAGAATGATCCTGACAAATTCATTGTCGGCTCAATCGTGGGCCTTCTTGCGGGCATCACCCTGACTGTGGTGTTCATGGTCAAGGGCACCCGGGCGGTTCGAGCGGAAACGGATCCCGCCGAGGGCTTCAGCTATGGCAAAGCCTGGAAGGCATGTTTCCAAGTGGGTCTTTTCGGCGTTCTGTTGGGCGGCATCTTCAATTTCATTTTCTTCAGCTTCATCAACCCTGACTTCTCGGAGGCTGCCATCGGTTGGACCACCAATTTGATGGAAAACAGCGGAGCACCCGGCGATCAAATCGATAAACAAGTCGCGAAAATGGAAGCAGATTCTACGCCGATAAAGGGCACCACCAACGGTCTAATTGGTGGTTTTGTGTTCTCGCTCATTATCGCTCTCATCTGTGCAGCCTTCCTGAAAAAAGCTCCGGTGGAATCATTCGACGCGGAGGCAGCAGCGCCTCCACCGCTCGAATCCTGAGCAACCCATCTTACCGTTCATTAACAACGTGGAGTCCTACGGGGCTCCGCGTTTTTTGGGACCTAAAATCTCCATCGCCAAATCCGACCACTTCATCGTAGTTCTATCTCTCGATGCGTATTCCCCCTGCGACTTGGTTTTCTTTTCCTGCTATTCGGGAACAGTGTAATCGGATTCGCCCAAGACGGAGACTACCACGAGGCGTTACGGAACTACCGCACCGGAATCCAAGGCGAGGAATTACTGATGCAGGAATTGATTCAGCTTCTTCAAAACAGCTCCGGCGAGGACGAGCTCTCGGCCCGCTTGACCGTGCTGCACGATCTCGCCGATCTCGAGGCGGATGACGACCATTGGCGAGATGCGTTAGGGGGTGTTTAACAAATAGACTGGCGTAAACAATATTCATTAAAAGGATACGTTTTATTGACATTGGGGTTATTTTAAGATCTTATCACCCTGTGAATCGGAACGTAAGACTCGTGCTGGGTGATCACCACTGGGCCGAGCTAAAAAAATGAACGCTCATCAGCTCAGTCTGACTGGCCCTCATCGGCGTGGACGCAAGTGTCGCAACCTGCGACGCCGTATTGCAGCGGTGCTGTGGATTGCTCGCACGGGCTCACCATGGCGGGATCTGCCCACTTGGTTTGGGCCGTGGCAGAACGCCTACGCCTCATATAGACGGTGGACCAAAAGTGGACTGTGGACTCAAGTGCTCGCACGGCTGGGCACCCTCCAAGGCGACCATGAGTATCTGATGATTGATAGCACCAGCTCACGGGTCCATCAGCATGTTGCGGGTCCAGTGGGAGGCCAGCTTGCTCAAGCAATGGCTCGCGCCAAAGCAGGTCTATCAACGCAGGCTCACTTCGCCTGTGACGCCTTGGGATACCCTTTGGGTTTCATCCTCACCGGCGCAAATGTCTCAGACTTTGACCAATGTGAACCCCTGCTCAAATCCTACTTAAAGCCCGGTGGTGGCGCCATCATGGATAAAGGCTACGACAGCGATGCCATCCGGGAGAATGTGAATCAGATTGGTGGCACCGCCGTCATAGCCGTGCATCCCAAGAGGTCGCAAAAACTCGACTTTGACGAGCACCTCTCTCGCGATCGTCATCGCATCGAAAACCTCTTCGCCAAGCTCAAGCACTTCCGACGCATTGCCACTCGCTACGAAAAACTGCTTCATTCATACGCCGCAATGCTCGCATTGGTATGCATCATAATATGGATCAAACACTAACGCTTCATTTCTTAAACACGCCCTAGGGACTTTACCCGATATAATTTCGTCACATTCTGGTCGGCTTCGTCACATCCGGGTCGTTGAGTGGGTGTAATGTCTACCCCTTTCCTACCTATGAATGGATTCCCCTCAAAACTCCTTTTCAGCGCCGCATGCGTGGCGTTTGGCACCCTTCTGGTTCACTCCACCTCCGCCCAGACCCTGCTCTACTGGGACGCCACCGGTTCCGGGACGGGCGGCACGGGGAATTGGCTGAATGATGGCACCGGTTTTCGCTCCGGTTCGAGCACCTGCACCATCACCGGACTGAACAACAACACGTCCGCCATCGCCGTGTTTGACGGCGTCGATCCCGCCCTCGCTGGCACCGTTACCCTGGGTGCCACACCAATCCGACCGTCGGTGGTATCAGCTCCAACAGCAGCAGCTACATCCTCGCCCTCGGCGCGAATGACCTGACAATTAATTCAGGTTTCAACAGCACTTACCAAGGCAACATTACTGGCACCAACGGTCTGACCGGCGACATGTCCGCCTCCGGTGGCACGCTGCAAATTAGCGATGGTAGTTCTCTTCCGGATACAGTTACGGTGACCCTCGCCAACTCTGTCGGGTCCGGCTTCGATATAGACGACAGTTCGGAAACCATTCTCGCCGTGACGGGCGGCGGTGGCACGGGTGGCAGCGTGGGCCTCGGCAGTGGCACGCTCACCGTGGGCGGCGCCGACAACTCGTCCGCCTTCGCTGGTGCGATTTCCGGCACCGGTGGCCTCACCAAAGACGGGCACCGGCACTCTGTCCCTTTCCGGCACCAATACCTACACTGGCGCCACAACTATCAGCGCCGGCACACTGTCCACCAGCGGTGGAAATGCCCTCTCCGATTCCACCGCTGTTGATCTCGCCAGCGGCACCACCCTCGACCTCAACGACACCACCGAACGCATCGGCGCCCTGACCGGCTCCGGTTCAGTGGACATTGGTTCCGGCGATCTCGAGGTCGGCTCCGCCAATACCTCCACTACTTTCGATGGATCGATCATCAACACTTCCAGAGGCCTCGTCAAAGTCGATACCGGCACCCTCACCCTCACAAGTAACTCGCTCGGTTTTAATGGCGCAGACATTATGGGAGGCAAACTCCAGATCGGCACCGGCACCGGCACCACCACCGGCGGTGGGTTTTCCGGAGCATTCGACATCAGCAGCGGAGCCAGCGTCGCATCAAACTCCGAAAGACCCTTCACCACCACTACCCGGGCGCGATAGGTCGTCGGCGGTTCTCCTTCGATTGCATATTCATCTACGGGCTGGAAGGTCAGGTCCAACCAGAGACTGCGCTGGCCCTCAAAATCCGCGACAAATATATTCTCCCCTGATTCAAGTGAATCCATGTAACTTATTTCTGAATACTCCAGCTTGGGACCGTAGATAATCCCTCCGCGACGGTTCAGGACCTGGAGCGCCAGAAACTGATCGCCCGATTCAACCTGCGAAAGCTTGTCATGATAGAGCTCCAGAAAATTCCCCTCCAGTGTCACATGACTGGCCGTGCTCCGCGCAGCCAGACGGAGTGAATCTTCAAGCCGTTGTTCCAGCTCCTGTTCGATCCACCAGTAAATCGATCCGCCAACCGCCGCGATCGTCGCGGCGAGGATGACTAGTGCACCCAGGGCGACCTGCCATTTGAGGGATTTAAGCATCCCGTGGCTCCAAAATGTAACCGTGTCCCCGATGCGTTTGGATCAATCCCTGACCGCCAGCCTGTTCGAGTTTTTTGCGCAGGCGCAGAGTATAGACATCGACCACATTACTGGTGCCACTGGAGTAGTAGTCGTAAACATTTTCCCAGATATTCGTGCGCGTGACTAACTCTCCCCGTCTCATGGCCATGTAGTGAAGAAGGAAATACTCTTTCGGCGTCAGTTTCAGAGTCTCCCCATTGAGCACCACTTGTCGGGTTCCGGTATCGATAACCAAGCCGCAATCCAAACGCAGCACGGGGTCCTTTTGCTGAAAACGACCCGACTGGCGGCTCGCAGTCGGGCCTTCAATTCGTCCATCGCAAACGGTTTGGTGAGATAATCATCAGCGCCAAAATCGAAGCCTTGCACTTTGTCCTCCAACTCCGCCTTCGCCGTCAGCATGAGGATATGGGCTTCGTTTCCGCTCTCCCGCAATCGGCGCAAAACCTGCCATCCGTCCATGTCCGGCAACATGACATCGAGCACGATTGCTTCGTAGTCATTTTGCAGGGCTAGCGCCAAACCGTCCCGGCCCGACTCCGACGTCTCAACTGCATGGTTCTCCTGCCGCAATCCCGCCTCCAGGGAGTCGCGGGTCGGTTTATAATCCTCTACAACCAGAATTCTCATCACTCAGTCCCGTTCAAATGCCGGCGTTTTTCCGGATGCGTCCACCAATACCGGAGGCCAGCCGTCTTCAAATTCGATTTTGTAGGCGTAGAGAATTACGGCCGTGGTGCGCACTTCGGTTTTTTCGTCTGCGGATCGTTGCATGGCTTCCCGCACCATCGGGGGCAGCTCTGCCGGGGTAACCGTCTCTTCAAATTCCAAGAACCTTCCCCCCGCGGTAAGCTCGACCTTCATCGGTTCGCCGGCCCGTAACATCCGCACGTCGTATACTTGGATACCGTATTCCTGCTTCGATTCGATTCGCACGAGTTTAATGTCTTCTCCGAGTCGTCGAATTGCGGTCTGGCAGGGCTCAGGGAGTCGCACCCAAGGGATAATCTCGGAATCCCCCTCACCTGCCTCTCCTTTATCGGCGAGGAGAGGCTAGGCCGTGAGGCAAAGAAGACCGACAGCAAAAAGCGTTTTCATAGCGGAGGAATTGAAGCGAATCTCACCGAAACGGCGAGCCCACGATTCTGACGTGAATTCACCCATCGGAATCGAAGAAAAAAGATGTGAACAGACTACCAGAGGCAGCATGAACATTAGATGAATATTCGATGAACATTTCAACGCCACCTTGCTTCTGCGCGTCTACCACCTGCCCCTTCCTCGTCAGCGTTTTAACGTAGATAAACAAGATGCCCTCTCCACAGCCCAACCGGTTTCCTCTCCTCCCCGTTTTCGCTCCTTGCCGGAATCGATGGGCATCCGGGATATTGGCGGTCGGGCTGGGGAGCGCGACGACCCTCGCCCAATCTTCCACGGATCCTAAGTCCGAGCCGGCCCAAGAAGTGCGGGCCACTCAGATCGACGGTCTTTCCATGACCGGCAACACCGAAATGGGGAGAGATGCGTTGATTCCTTGGGGCGAACGCAACGCCGCGGCCGCCCTCTCTCGCCTTCCCGGCGTCACCTTCGAATCGGAAAACGGTGACACCCGTTACGTGATCATTCGTGGCATCGATCCAACTTATAACGCCGTGACCGTCAACGGCGCGAACCTCGCCACCGGGTCGCCGGAAAATCGGGCGACGCAATTGGTCGGTTTTGAGCTCGAAGGCTTTGACCAAATAGAACTCACCAAAATTCTCCTGCCCGATCAACCCGCCAATGCCGTTGGGGGCCTGATCAATTTCAGCAGGCCGAGTGCCTTCGACTATCCTGCCACGCATTGGGAGATCGGCAGTGATCTGATTCTCGACATCGAAAACACCCGCATGGGCGCCAAGGTTTTTGTGCAGCACGCCCGGACGACCGCGGACGAAAATACCGGCATCTTTGTGACCGCCAGCGCCCGTCAACGCAGCTGGGAAAACGTGGCCACCGACACTGATCCCTATTTCGCCGAATCCGGCGGCTATTTACCTGAGGACAAAATCAATTTCGATCAGCTCGAAGTAGAACGGGAGCGGATCGGCGGATCACTGAATTGGGAACAGCAGCTGGGCGATAGCGGCAGCTGGTTTGTGCGCGGCAGTCATACGATATTCAACGACACCAACTGGCGCCAACGTTCCCAGCTCGAGTTTGAGGACGCCATTGATCTTTCTTCCCTCAGCGCCACTGGACGGGGATTTTGCCGTCAACCGCGCCTCGGCCGAACAGGCCGAAAATACTGTTGAGCTCGCCTATGAACTTTCGCAGTCAACCGGGTCGTTTAATCTCGCCACACCGATTAGCCAACCCGCCGAGTTTCCCAGCAGGCTTCGTTTGGTGTCCGGTGATTTCGACCTCGACGAAGGGGTAACGGAATTCCTTCGCAGCAGTGAAACGAATTGGAACGGCCACTTGAACCCAACTCGTGAATTCGAGGATTCGTCGGATCTAAAGCGCGTTAAGTTCGGCACGCACTTCCAGTTTAAAGAGAAAAAGAGTGAGGTAGAAGTGACGGAATATTTTTCTGGGCCAGCATCATTCGGATCCCTGCAGTCTGCGACAATCACGGCACCTTCCGTAGCAATTCCCCGTAGTCGTTTTCAGGCCCAACGCGGACAGTTTGATCGGGAGCGAGACTTGGGCGAATCGATCGCCAGCGACTACCGATCCGAGGAGGATATTCTCGCCGCCTTTGCCATGGCGGATTGGGAATGGCACACCACAACCCTCACGGTCGGGGTGCGTTGGGAACGTTCGGAATTTCGGTCAAAAAGCCAGAGCTTCGACGCATCCAACGAGACGTTTAGCCCCATCGCCGGAAGTCAGGATGTGGACCACATCTTGCCAGGGATTCATTTAGAATACCGCTCACCGGACACCATTCAATCGACGAGCGCATGGAGCCTGCGCACCGCCTATACCCAAACTCTGGGCCGACCGGGATTTGAAGAAACGAAGGCGGGCATATTTATTGAAGACGATGAAATCGAAGTCGGGAACCCGAGTCTGAAACCGCTTCATTCCCACAATTTCGATATCCCCCTCAGCTACGAGAAACCTGAATGGGGTCGATTCGAGGCCGCTGCTTTCCATAAAAATATCGACGACTTCATTTACGCCAACCGCCGGCGTTTCGATTTCGATCGGGATGGCGAAATTGACGAGGTGCGCGAATTTACCAATGGACGCTCCGGGCAGATCACCGGAGTCGAACTTTCCTACCAACATAGTCTGTGGGGAAATCCCCACTCGAATCGACGTCTCGACCTGATCACGTCCGCCACATTTGTGGACAGCGCGGCCGACTATCCGGACTCCCCTTTGCGTGATCTCCCGTTCGTTAAACAATCGGATCAACTTTTCCAGGTGGATTTGGAATGGTATCACCACGCTTGGATGGCCCGGCTGTCCTATCACTTCCGCAGCGAATATTTGGACGAACTCGGTGAAGGCAGCGACGACATCGCGATCAACGGCTACTGGCAGTGGGATTTTTCGGTGGGTTACCAACCCTCCCGCGATTGGTCGGTCTACCTGCGGGTAGAAAACCTCACTTCTGAACCGTTTCGGGCTCGGTGGGTAAATTTCGGTCGTATTGCTGAATCAGAGAAACTAGGCCCCACCGCCTCGTTCGGCATCACTTGGAAGCACTGATCAGCCCCAAGAAAAACGGCCCGGGACAAGCCCGGGCCGCGTTGAGAGTCTAACGGAAAGTCAAAAAAAGAGCTGCCTAGCGCAGACTCTTGTAAGTGTGGTCATAGTCTTGGAAGGCCATGAGTAGCGATGCGACGACGGCGTAGCCGCATAATCCAACCCAGAGGACTTGCATGGTCAGAGCGACCGATGCGGCCCAAGCCATTGCGACCGTGAGGCCACCGATGAAGGCGTAGAGGATGTTTTCTTTGTTCATTTGGTGTTACTTTCTCTTTGGTTTGCCGACCGCAAATTTGGTCGACAGGCAGATACTACCGCACTTCATCCAATAGTTGAACTATTTGATTCCTATGAATTTCATAGTTTTTAACTATGGAATTACATCAACTCAGATACGTCCTCGCGATTGCCGATACCGGTAATTTTACCCGCGCAGCCGAGGCAACTCACGTAAGTCAACCTTCTCTGAGTCAGCAAATTGCCAAACTCGAGTCCGAGTTGGATCACAAGCTATTCCATCGATTGTGTCGCAAAGCCGTGCCGACCGACGCGGGAGAGATACTGATCGAACGTGCGCGCCGCATATTGTTCGAAGTGGATAATGTCACCGACGAAATCCACGACGATCCAGCCCTAGGGAGCCAAATTACGGTCGGAATGATCCAAACCGTCGCTCCTTACCTACTCCCTAAGCTAATCGAACGCTGCCAAGCGAAACATCCCCACCTCCAAGTGAATTCATTTGAAGGTTTCCGGGGAGACCTTGTCCGGGGCGTGCTGGATGGACGTGTGGATCTGGCATTAGTGGCGACACCCTACACTCATCCGCAACTCTCTATTGAACCCATGTTCGAAGAGCCGCTGCTCCTCGTGGTCGGACGAAAACATCCGTTGGCATCGAAACGAAAATTCACCGCTCAGGACCTACGAGACGAAACCTTCATTATGATGGGGCGAGGAAGCACGCTGACAGAACAAGTGCAGGAGTTCTGCGGAGAACATGATTTCGAACCTTCCATTGGTCACCGCTGCGCTCAGGTCTCGACCCTGAAGTCACTAGTTGCCTTAGGACTCGGTATCGCGATCTTGCCCCAAATCGCCCATCATCCAAATGATCACGATCGATTGATTTACCGAAAAATTGTGGGCCGGAGTCCGGTGCGGGAAATAGGCATGGTGCGACATCTCCAGCGCTACCAAAGCCAAGGAACCCGACAGTTCCTGAAGATCCTGCGGGACGTCCTCCGCGGCTACGGTTCGGGCACGAAGGCGTAATTGCATTTGCGGAACCACCAACGGTTCTCATAATGTATTGGAACTATGATCGACTTGCTAAAAAAAACCCTCCTCGCGGGCGTGGGCGCCGCAGTCATCACCAAGGATAAAATCGAGGGAGCTCTCGATGACTTCGTGCGCCAAGGCAAGGTCAACGCCTCCGACGCCCGCATCATGGCCGACAAGATCGCCGAGCAAGGGCGCAAGGAATTCGACGAACTCGCGGGAGATCTCAACGAACAAATCTCCGGCATGCTCGATCGCAAAACATCCGATCACGAGGCGCGCATCGCAGCATTGGAAGAACGCGTGCGCGTGCTCGAAGCCGCCGCGGCCGAACCGCCGACACGCAACGGCGAACCGTGAAACCGTTCGATCTTCTCAGCAACGCGGTCCGCGCCAAAGAAATCTTCACGGTATTCGCGAAGCACGGCTTCGCAGACTTCATCAATCAGCTGGATCTGCCGACAGCCGTAACCCGGCGCTTCCAGAATCCGGACAAACCCCGGAAATCGAAGTGGGAACGTATTCGCCTCGCCGCCGAGGAACTCGGGCCAGCATGGGTGAAGTTTGGTCAGCTCCTGAGCATGCGGCCGGATCTGATTCCCCAACCCCTGATTCTCGAACTGCGCAAACTGCAGAACGCGGTGCCTCCCATCCCATTCGACAAAATCCGCCCTGCGATCATCGAAGAACTGGAGGGAGCCCCGGAAATCGTTTTCGCCGAATTCAATGAGACTCCCATTGCCGCCGCGTCTCTGGCTCAGGTCTATCGAGCTAAGCTGCATGAGTCGGAGACCATCGTAGCGGTCAAAGTGCAACGACCCGACATTGCCGACGACATCATCGCCGATTTGGACCTGGTGGAGTGGTTGGCGATTCAACTCCACCAACGGATAACTTCACTCGCCCCCTACGACCTTCCTTCGGTGGTCGAGGCCGTGCACGAAGGTGTGGAACGTGAGTTGGACTTTCGCTACGAGACGCGTAACCAAGCCTACTTCAACACGAAGAACCCGTCCCCCGAAAACGTCTTCGCTCCACAGGTCTACAACGACTACACGACCAACAAAATTCTGGTCATGGATTTCATCGAGGGCGTCCCAGTCGGCCCGGAAGCTGTCAGTGCCGAGCGAGCCCGCGAACTCGCCGCGGCGGGCGCTAGCTCGATTGTCCGGCAAGTCTTGCTGGATGGGTTCTTCCACGCCGACCCCCATTCGGGGAATGTGCTCATCACCACCGACGGGCGCCTCTGCTTTTTGGACTGGGGTCTCGCCGGGCACCTGACGCGCCGTCTGCGCTACGCCTTGGCCGACTTTTGGGTCGCCGCGGTGGAGGGAGACGCCGAAGGCGTAGTGCGGATCGTATCAGAACTCGCCCCCCCCGGCTCCCGGACGGATCTCCGCGAGATGGAAAAAGACGTGACCCTTACCCTCCGCGAAGAACTGAACTTTACCATCGGTCATCAAGAAGTCGGGCGGGCCATGTTAAAGCTGCTGTTCATTTTTGGAGATCACGGCATTCCCCTTTCGCGCGACTACGCACTCATGGCCAAGGCCGTGCTCGCCATCGAGGAAATCGGGCGGGCGCTCGATCCGGAATTCGATCTTCGTGACCATGCGGGTCCGGTGCTCAAACAACTTTACCGGGAACGCACGGGACCACGATCGCTGACGCGGCGCACCCGGGAATTCATGAGAGGGACCCTCGCAGGATTGCAGGAGCTCCCTTCCAGCTTGCAACGCTTGGTCCGTCGGTTTGAGCACGACGACATCACCGTCAACCTAGAGCACAAGGGATTGGACGACTTAGATGATTCGATCGAAAACGCTGCCAATCGCGTGACACTTGGATTGGTTTCCGGGTCTCTGATCATCGGATCATCCATGTTGGTCACCATGGGTATCCGCCCGCTGCTTTTCGGCTACCCCGCTCTTGGAATCGTCGGCTACCTGCTGTCCGCAATGGCCGGATTCTACATCATTTGGGACATTTTCCGCCACGGCCGGCACCGTTGACGGACAAAGCAAGACGAGGCCGCCCGAAGACGACCCCGTCCAGGTCCAGCTTCAACTAACTCCCGAAGGCAAACCTTCGGGGCCTTTCGGCAGTATTCCTAGACCGAATCTACCGCATGAGGTTCCCAAATTGCTGTATTTTTGAAGACGGGTTCTCTCGACTTTCTCCCGTGACCGTCGTCCGCTAGGCGCCACGCCCATGTCAACTGCTGAAGAACCCGTCACTTCCGCCGAGTCCGAGCCAGACTCGGGTAAAGCCGCTACCAACCAACACGATTTGGAGATCAAGGACTCCGCCCTCATCTTCAAAGATGTCTGGAGGGAACTCGAAGCGGAATATGGCCGCAAAGAACTCCACTTCCCCAAGGAAATTATTCTTCTGGGTGGTGCCCCCGGATCCGGTAAAGGCACCAACACCGAATTTATTCTGGAAGCCCGCGGGCTGACCTGCCCTCCCGTCGTAGTGAGTGCTCTGCTAGATAGCCCCGAGGCCAAACGAATCAAAGACGCAGGCATGATGGTGGGAGACCGCGAAGTGCTGGGGATTCTGCTCCGGGAACTCCTCAAACCGGAATATGCCGATGGCTGTATCCTCGACGGCTTTCCTCGCACCGAAGTGCAGGTGGCCGCCCTCAAGGAGCTGGTCGCGCAGATGCGCCTGTTGCGGCAGGAGTTTCTCCACACGCCGTTGGGCATGCATTTCCGGCAACCCACGGTGCACATCATGGTGCTCTTCGTGGAGGAGAAGGTATCAGTCGAACGTCAGCTCTACCGCGGTGAACTCACTCAAGAACACAACGAAGAGGTCCGTCGCTCCGGAGATGATGAACTCTGGGAAGAGCGGGCGACCGACCACGATCCCGAGTTGGCTCGTCGACGGTATCGCGTGTTCAAGGAAAAGACTTGGGACGCGCTGCAATCGCTGAAATCTATTTTCCACTACCACTTCATCAACGCTCAAGGTGAGATTCATGAGGTGGAGCAAAACATCGTCAACGAGCTCTCCTACCAGAGTTCGTTGGAACTGGATCCTGAGACTTACGACGCCATGCGTCGGATTCCGGTGGCGTCTCAGCTCATCGTGCACGCCCGCCAGGAAATGGTGAAGCGTCTCGACAGCTACCAATTCGAGCACGGTGAACTTTTGCGTAAAGTGGTCGACCTCATCGACCGCAAGCTCATGCCCATCGTGCGCCGTCACGCCATCTCGGGTATGGCTCATGTGAATACAGAAGACCCCTTGCTGCACGATCCACTGGCACTGGCTATCCTCATCGATATATTCTCGGAACGCGGCTACCACGCGGTGGTGGATCTGCACCGCATCGAGGTGCCGGAGTCATTCGATTTACAAACCGGAAAAATCTCCTGTCACACCAAAAAAGTGTTCCGATTGGTCATCCGCTTCGAGGGTTCCGAAATCCGTCGCGGACACTGATCGAATTGAGGAACACAATTCCTCGCTAGAGAGGATTGAGCTTAAAGGGACAGATAACAAGTGATACAGAGCACTTTGGACTTACAGAAATGTCGTTCAGCAGTAACCAATCAGGTTGAAAATGAGGTCAGCGACCTTGGCTACAAAGGTCTAAGAAACACCCAAACTCGCGGAGAATTGTAGCCGGGCTCGGTGAGCTCGGACGGAGGAGTGGTGAATAAATTCGCTCCATCGTAGTCGAATATTCGATCGAAGATACGAATGTCGGGCGTAAAGCCCGACCCACAAAAAACCGATTGTCCTATTCGTAGCGCAGGGCTTCGATCGGATCGAGCGACGCGGCTTTCCAAGCAGGATAAAGCCCGAAAATTATGCCGATGCCGCAACAGACAATCGGTCCCGCTGTCGCCCAGCCTACGGGGAAGACCACGGAGGCGCTGAGTAGTTGGCCCGCAAGGTTTCCTCCGCCGATGCCAAAGAGCACTCCGGCAATGCCGCCGAATAGGGACAACGTCACCGCCTCCAACAGAAACTGATAGAGGATCACCCGTTTGCAGGCACCCAGGCTCTTGCGGATTCCAATTTCACGGGTGCGTTCAGTTACGCTCACCAGCATAATATTCATCACACCCACACCGGCAGCGAGCAGAGCAATGGCACTAATCACGAACGCTCCAATCGCTACGGTATCGAGCGCCTGATCAAAGGTTTTGACCAGCGAGTCGTTAGTGGTGAGTTCAAAGTCATTCCGGTCTTCTGGATAAAGTCCGCGCACAATTCGCATCGCGCCAATGGCCACCTCTTGGAGTTCTTCGAGTTCTTCCGGAGACTCGCCCTGCACATTACAACTGATGGATCGGCCCGAACGACCGTAGGCATTAAAAAACCGCGTGATAGGCGTGATCACGATATTGTCCTGACTCTGGCCAAACGAAGACCCTTTCGCTTCCAAAAGTCCCACGACCGTGAACGAGTTTCCGTCGACACGGATGATTTCGCCCAATGGATCCTTGTTCCGGAACAGTTTTTTGCGCAAATCCTCACCGATCAGACAAACCGACCTTGCGAAGTCCACGTCATCGGCCGAGATCGGTCGCCCGGCAGCAACCTCAAACGCGTAACTGGTGAGGTAATTTTCGTCGGTGCCAATCAGGTTCACATTCGGATTCGTATTCTCCTGTTCGAAGAAAACCCTCCTACCGCCGCGGCTGGTGATCATGCTCACACGGGCGTAACCTTCCATCAGCTCTTTAAAACGAATACCCTCCCTCAGCATGATATTTGGACGGTTGCCAAATCGTTCGCGAGGATCGCTGAAGTTGACGATGGGAAATTTCGATACCTGAAAACTATTCGCCCCCAGAAAATTCAAACCATCCTGAATCTTCGACTTCACGCCACTCACCGCCGTCATCACGCCAATGACCGTGAAGATTCCAATGGTGATTCCCAACATCGTCAGGGACGAACGTAACTTGTTCGATCTAAGCGAGGAAAACGCCAAACGCACTGTTTCCCACAGATTCATGAGAACACCTCACTGAAACGGGAGAACCACGAATCACACGGAAATGATTTAACTTTCGGACGGCTTTCGTGCCCTTCGTGTATTGTCGGGCCTGTCGCTTCGCTCGAAACGGGGTTTACTATAAAAATGCTACTCATATCGGAGAGCCTCCACGGGGTCGAGCGAACTGGCGGAGAGCGCGGGCAGAAAACCACTCGTGACGCCAACCACTGTTGAGAGTGTCAGGGCGACAAGCACCACGGAGGGAGAAAACACGATTGGGAATGAGGGGGCGGCAACGGTAATGATGGCCGCCAATCCCCAGGTCAGTCCCAGCCCGATAAGCCCGCCCACCAAACAGATGCACACCGCTTCGATCAAAAACTGCATGAGAATCGTCCGGCGACGAGCTCCCATGGCTTTGCGCGTCCCGATTTCCCGCGTCCGTTCCTTCACGCTCACATAGGTGATGTTCATGATGCCAATCGCGCCCACAAAAAGCGCGAGGCCGGTGATCACCAATCCAACAGTCGCGATACCATTCTTGATCGGGTCGAGTTGTTCACGAATCACAGTTGATTCGTTAATTTCAAAATCATCGCGATCTTCAGGAGCGAGTTGGCGGATCCGACGCATCAATCCCCTGAGCTCATCGCGAGCCTGCTCTCCGCGAGTGGCATTATATTGGACCCGCACTTCTCCCTCGTCGCGACCGTTGATAGTGTGACGATAAGCACGGATAGGAATGATCAGACTTGAGTCCCAACTGAACGCGCCAAGGAAACTGCCCTGACGCTCGGCCACACCGATGACGCGAAACGGCGCTCCTCGCACGAGCACGGTTTCGCCCATCGGAGACTCGTTGGGAAATAACGCGTCCGCCACATCGTAACCGATGACAGCAACTTTCGATCCGTGTTGATCTTCGAATTCGTTGAAGAAGCGCCCCTCCGCCATGTCGGATTTTGCGACCAAAGCCATTTCGTGGGATGTGCCGCTGAGGAACATACCGCTCACTTTCAAGTCACCCCGCACCACATCGGTTCGGGTGTTATCGGCCGGCACGGCCCGAACGAGTGCACTGTCGGGATTGGCCTTTATCCACGCGTTAATGGGCTCCGAATAGGTCGTGCGGATATCACGACGATTGCGATAGATCCACCACTCCTGTGTCCCCGCCCACGGCCATTTCCCCACGTAGAGAATATCGTCACCAAAGCCCGAAAAACTTTCGTCGATGCCTTTGTCGATACCCTTGATCGCCGTCACCATGAGAGTCACGGCAACGATACCGACCACGACGCCCAGAGCCGTAAGCCCGGAACGCATTTTGTTTGCCCGGATCTGCGAAACCGCAATCCGCACCGACTCAAAAAACTCTAGAATGACGCGACGCATTAAGTGATTTTGAACTTTTGATTCTGGATTTTTGATTTAGCGGCACTCCTCTGCAGCGTTCGCCGCGACGCCACCATTATCGCAGTAAGCTCATCCGATTCCCGCTGCAACACGATCATTTCACGCTTCGTTTTGAGCCCGTGTTCTTCGATCAATTCCCACCAGAAACCGGACTCGTCAGCCTCCTCTTCAACGACCGAAAACTTGGAAACCATCTCCGCCTTCGAACATGAACGACACGCCGCCCGGTAGTTGGCTCCGACTGATGTTCTGGAGCGGCCCAACTGATTCGCTAGTATCTGACCTGAACGGGATTCCGGTAGGGAATCCACGAGTTTCAAAACTCGCAGAGAAAAGGTCTTGGTGCGTTGTTTTAGTTCAATCTCGTTCATCAGATATTTCGAAAATCCAGAATCAAAAATCAAAAACCTCTACCCGTCATCCATTGGTTTCATCGGATTCGATCAAGCCATCGCGTAGACGCACGATACGGCGGGCGTGTTGCGCGACGTCCCCTTCGTGGGTGACCATGATGATGGTATTCCCGCGATCGTAAAGCTCTTCGAAGAGCTGCATGATTTCGACTCCCGTTTTGGAATCGAGTGCACCGGTGGGTTCATCGGCCAGTATGATTGAGGGCCGGTTGACCAGCGCCCGGGCAATGGCAACGCGTTGGCGTTGCCCACCCGAGAGTTCGTTGGATTGGTGGTGCATTCGATCACCAAGTCCGACGTTGATCAGCGCCTCTTCGGCTCGCTCCACCCGGTCCGACTTTGAAAGCCCCGCGTAGATGAGAGGTAGCTCCACGTTGTGCAACGCGTCCGAACGCGGGAGTAGATTGAAACTCTGAAAAACAAACCCGATCTCTCGATTTCGAATGTCGGCAAGTTCATCATCCGTCATTTCGGCCACATCTTCACCGGCAAACTCGTAGCGCCCCGCCGTGGGGGTATCGAGGCAACCCAACATGTTCATGAGCGTCGATTTCCCTGAGCCGGATGAGCCCATCACCGCCAAATATTCCCCGCGGCGAATCTGCATTTGCACACCTCGCAAAGCATAAACGACTTCCGTGCCCATCCGGTAGAGTTTAGTCACGCCCTCAATATCAATTACCAAATCCCCGGGAGGATGGAGCGTTCGTTGGGCGGTGGAGGCTGCAATGGAGTCCGACATCGTGATCAAGGTCAGGTTAACTTATTCCTTGTCAGATTTTTGACCCGGCTTGCGGCGTTCCTCGATTTTGACTTCCATGTCATCTTTGAGCACCCGGGTGATGGTGGCATAGCTGCCGCTGACAATTTTCTGCCCCTCTTCTACCCCGGATTTAATTTCCATGTAGGAGGTATCGGCGATGCCGGTTTCAACATCGACCAATTTGGCAATGCCTTCTTCAACGATGAAGACAACCCGACGAAGAGACTCTTTGTTTTTGCGTTCGCGTTCTCGCTGCTCGGATTCGTTTTCCGCCGTAGCCGCGCCGTCTCCTTCGCGCTCTTTCTTCCCCTTTTCCTGCTCCTTCGCCAACTCATCGACGGTCTGATCGCCTTCGCGGCTACGCACAGTGACCGATTGAATCGGCACGACGATCACATCGGTCACCGTGGCCGTCTCAATGTCAGCCAAGGCACTCATGCCGGGACGCAAATTTTCGCCATCCGCATCGACGCGGATCCGTACTTCGAAGTTGGTCACTTCCGTCTGAGAATTTTGCCCCGTGGTGACAGCCGTCGAAGCAATCTCGGTAACTTTACCTTCAAATTCGCGATCAGGGAAGGCGTCGACATCGATGCGGGAGTTATCCCCTACCTTCACGTTTACGACGTCATTCTCGTTCACTTTAACAACCACCTCCATGTTGGAGAGGTCCGCTACCCGCATGACTTCTGCGGCGTTAAATTGTCCGGTGCCGGTCACCCGTTCGCCCACCTCGACCGGGAGCCGGCTGATGGTTCCGTTCATCGGTGCGTAGATGGTGGTCTTACTCAATTGGTCCTGGGCCTGCTTAAGGAATCCTTCCGCCCGACGAACCTGCGCACTGGCGCTCTCTAAATTGGCTTCACCTACTTCGACGCTGGTCTGCGCCGCGATGAAGTCCGCTTCGGAAACCAGATCTTTTTTATAGAGATCGTCGCTACGCTTAAAATCGCTCTTCAATTTTTGAAGCTGCGCCTTGCTTTGAACTGCCGCCGCTCGTGTCGCCGCCAGATCAGCCTCACGCTGATCAACTTGGTAACGGTAGTTGTCGTCCTTGATGCGCAAAAGCAGTTCGCCCTTCTTCACCCGCGCTCCCTCAGCGAAAGGCAACTCGACGATCTCACCGGAAACCTCCGGAGCTATCTTTACTTCAACCTCCGGTTCGATCCGACCCGTGGCCGTGACAAACTGCGTGACGGTTTTCCGCTGCGCTTCTTCGACAAAGACCTTGGTGCCTTTCTCGGTGGATCGGTTTTTGACGACGGCCGCGGCGACCAAGCCTCCCACGACCAAAATGGCCACGATAATCAACCAACGGTTGGATGATTTCTTCTTCTTTTTGCGAGCAGTGAGGGTTGCCGGACGGAGGGACTCGGAGTCGTTAGCCATGATGAAGGTGGATGGATTTGGAAAATTTAGACTTCAACAGGTAGCCGTCGGAACACGACTAATCCTGCAATAATTGTTACTACACCGCTTCAGGCCTAAAAGTCGCAGCAAGTTATGATGAGTGGATAACGCGAACGGATGAGCGGACGGGATCTCTCGATTCTGCCAGTCCCATTCCCTCTATTTTCCCTAAAAAAATCGAAGGGTAGCCCCGTATAACTCCCCTTCAACACAACTTACAACTTTGAACAACCCCACCCAAACCTCAGAAGCTCACATGAGGAACGTTTCTGCGACGGATTCCCCTAAAATTGCGGTAAGTCGCACTCTCCCCGCGATGCGCACCGAACAAATGCGGTCAAATTGCGATAATATGCGATGAATTTCAGAGAATTCCGCCGAAATTTCATCTCAAGAGACCCCTGATAGCAGGTTCTTGAGCCTGTCCTGATAACCTCGGCTGAGCTTGAGCTTCGTCCCATCGCACAAAACTACTGTGTATTCGCCTACAAATGAGGGGCTTAGCTTTCTGACTTGATCGAGATTTACGATGGTTGAGCGATGAGTCCTCACAAAGTGCCGAGGGTCGAGTCGTTCTTCCAGCCGTCCCATCGTCTCCCTCATGAGATGAGTTTGTTTGCCGACATGAAATTTCATGTAGTCGCCTTCCGCCTCAATCCAATCGATCTCGGCCGGTCGCAAGAAGTAGATCTCACCCGATGATTTGACCGGAATACGATCATCGTAGCGGGGGTTACCATCCGGGGGACTTTCTGTTTCTTCCAGCCGGGCAATCACGGCGTCGACCTTGGCATTGATTCCTGCGGATGAATGGGACGCCCAGACGTGTTTAGCCGTCTCCAGCACCGTAAAAAACCGGTCGTCGTCGAAGGGCTTCATCAAATAATCCACCGCATTGATCTCAAATGCCTCGACCGCGTGCGCATCGTAGGCGGTGACAAACACCACGACGGGACGCTCTTCCCGCTTAAAGGCTCGCATGACCTCGATGCCATCACAGCCCGGCATCTGAATATCGAGAAAAACAATGCTCGGGCGGAGTTCCCGGATGAGATTGATGGCAGCCAAGCCGTCGCCCGCTTCGCCGACCACCTCTACGCCACATTAGCGTTCGAGCATCATCCGCACGCCCCGACGAGCCGTCGGTTCATCATCGACGATCAGAATCCGACAGGTAGGTGGGAACGGGGAGTTGGCGGGCAGCGACACAGCGGAGCTTACTATACCCGACAAGGCAACACGATCGAGACGATGGTGCCTCTTCCCGGTTCGCTCTTGAGCACCAGCTTGCTACTCGCCCCATAGAGCCGGCTGAACCTTTCCCGGGTGTTGGATAGCCCGATCCCTTCCCTCGAACGATGTGACTCGCCGGCATCGATCCCCACCCCATCGTCCTCCAGCTCGAGCTTATCATCCACCACTCGGCCGGAAACCGTGACCCGCCCGGGACCTCGTTTGGGCGAAAACCCCATGCTGAATGGCATTCTCCACCAACGGTTGGAGCAAAAGATTGGGCACACGTGACTCCAATGCTTCCGAACTCACATCGGTCACCACGGTCAAACGATCCTCGAAACGCATTTTTTGAATCTCCACATAACGTTCGATAAATTCCATCTCCTGGCGAACCGTCACTTCTTCGCTGCCGGCGCTATCCAGAGTCGTGCGCAGCAGACCACTCAGGCGAGCAAGTAACTGCACGGCCTGGGTGTTTCGACCCTCCCGCACGAGCACCTAAATCGTGTTCATCGTATTGAACAAAAAATGGGGACGGAGCTGCTGCTTGAGCGCACTCAATTCACTTTGAACGAGTCGAGACTCCAGCTGCGCACCTCGGATCTGCTCGTTCTTATATTTGCGGTAGATCTCAAACGTATAACCCGTGCCCAAAACCGCCCAGTAGATGATCACATCGATCATGTTGCTGCCAAAAAATCGCTGCTGAGCAATCGTCCAAAAATCGGTAAACAGCGCACCTACCCGCCAAAACAGCACCCACACCCGCACGATGTAATACCCCGCCATGATGGCCCAACTCAGGCCGAAGTGAAAAGAAAGACCACCTACCCACTTTCCCGTGCTGAGTGGAACCGCCTGCCGGAGCCAAAGCACCAAGGGAGTGAGCAACGCCCACAAGGAAACCCGCACGTATTGCGAACCAACCACATCGGCAAATCCCACTTCGGGCATCGTGACACGTAGCGAAAAATAGACTTCCGTGCTGAGAATCAGACCCAGCGCGGCCCACACGCCCACGAGGGCAATCCACTTGGTATAACGCACATCTTTGAGCGGAGCCACATCTGGGGAGATGTCCCTATCTGCGACGAATGAAAAAGAAAATGCGATCAACCGCAACTCTCACGCGACGAACTGACCCAACGCCACGCCGGAATCCCTCCGCACTTCAGACGGCGAATCGACCGACTCGCGCCTCGGGATCGATCAATTTGCCTTCCAATTGATCCGCGACCCAATGTTGCGCCAGCACCGGAGCCCAAAGAGCACCCTTGGCCGCCAAACCGACAAATACCCCGCAACGATGGTCGTTATCGCACCAACCCACGACGGGGCGATGGTCCGGCACCGTCACCCGCAAACCCATATCGCCCCGGGCATCTTGCAGGCTTTGGCCTCCGAGTCGTTGGGCGGCTTCACGTAATTCAGATTGATGAGCATCGGTGGTATGGAGCTGCAGATCTAAACGATCAAATGTGGATCCTACCCTAACTTCTCCCGAAGCCAACGGAAGTAACCAATGCCCGTCGTTGAGCACTGTTTCCCGGTCCAACCCGGCGAGTCGACCGCGCACGATTTCCCCGCGGGACGGTTGCCAGGTGATTGGCAGCAACTCGGCTATCTCCGCGCCCACACACCAAACCGTCGGTCCTCCTCCGCTGAGTTCATCGAATTCGACTACTTTATGGCTCAGCCGACCCTGGCTGCTCCAACGTTCACGTAATGCTGCGATCAGTTTTCCGGTCTCCACCTGGATCGCCCCGTGCATCCAAAGGCCCTCCGAATCGCGTTCGGAAACCCATGCGGCAACCTCTGGCTTGCCACATCGCTCTTCGAATGATTTTCGTTGAGCCGAATCTCGAAATAAACGGCGAATCTTCATTTCGCGCACGAACGGTTGAGACAGTTCAGCTTCCAACTCGCGGTAGATCTCCAACACCTGATCACGCCATTCAACGAAGCGCCAGGTCGGAACCAACCGGCGACCCGTGAGCGGTGAAACCAAACCCGCCCCCACGCGAGAAGCAGCGCGATCGTGTCCCCGATCAAATATCTCAAATTCAATCCCCGCACGCTCACACGCCACCCCCAGCATCGACCCCGCAATCCCTTGCCCAACTATTCGAATCGATTGCATCACAGCAGGACTTCTAACCAAGAATGGACACAAATTACAGACCTCTTAAATACATAGATTCAGGACATTATACTCACAATCTACTTGGTTTCGCCTATCTGGATTCGTGAGAATGCGTGTCCATGACAGGCCACTCTCTTCGCTCATAGACGTGGTTAAAATCTCAGTCCTCCACCGGCAGCGGTTTTCCTTGCGCAAGTTCTTCTGCCGTCGCAGAGCGGGCCTGCAGGAGTTCCACTTCAAACGTCAGGTCCAGGCCCGCCATGGGGTGGTTGGCATCGAGCATGACTTGGTGTCCGTCGATACCGACTACGGTAATCACGGGAGCTCCGGGATCGGGGGCAGTTTGAAATTGATCTCCCACCTTGAGTTCGCCTTGAACTGGGATCCGCTCACGTGGCATGGCCTGAACTTGGGCAGGATCGCGAGCGCCGTAGCCTTTGACCGCCGGCACCTCAACCGTGAGTTTTATTCCGGCATCAACAGCGCGTAGCGCCTCATCCAAGCCGTCGATAATCATCTGCGCGCCCTCCAGATAAATGACGGGCTCGCCCTCTTGGGAAGTATCGAGAATTCGGCCCTCCGGGCTACGGAGGGTATAGTGAAAAGAAACAACGCGACGGTCTACGCTCATGGAACGGAAGACCGTCTACGACCACTCGACCGGGAGCAATCTCACAAATCCGACAAACGCAGGGTCTCTCCCGACTTCAAAAATCTACGTCTAAACTTCGCGACATCGACTTCTGCTCAGCCGAATCAACCATGCCATCCACAATCACAAAAACCACCGTTTTGATCCGCTCGGTTTTGCTGCTGGAATCGAGCACGAACAAGAGTTCCGTGTCCTTCCGGGTAACGCGCTTCGAACGCTATACCAACTCGGTTTCGCCATTCAACTTTCGGAGCACCGATTCAGGTTCACCCAATCGGGCACGGAGTTCAACTTCGGACGTTGCGCCGGGGCGGATCGCCGCGAAAGCGTCTTCGGAGACCACCTGACCGGAGATTCGGGTTTCGGTGTGGGAATCGATGACGGAGCACCCCGAAAAGAGGACGCCCGTGAACGCTAAACAAAGAAGGAGATTTCATGGCAGGATAGGTTGGAGAGCGATTCTCAGTTGAGAATCATCACCCCGCTGGGACGCGCTTAGTTTCAAATATATTCAAAAAACGTCCTCGCTGGCCCTATTTCCTCTCTGTTGTAACCAGTTCTCTTCTGTCCCCAATCTCTTTCCCATGATTCGTCCTCACCTCTGCAATCTCCTGACCGGCACTTGCCCTCGCTTTCGTATCCACGATCGCTCTCGTCGACTCTTTCCCAGACGACCTCGAAGCCGTTCGTTTCTCTGGTCCGGAGCTGACGCCCAGTCCCGCCACCCTCGCGGTTTCGGCTCACGGTGAGGTCTACGTCGGCGTTGATCTGCACGGCTCTCTCGGCAAGGGCAGCATCGTTAAATTACTCGATACCGATGGAGACGGATCCGCCGACGAACACACCGTCTACGCCATGATCGGCAACCCTCGGGGCATCATTCCGATCGGCACCAAGGTCTACGTCCTCCACACGACCTACGGCCCCGATGAGTTATCCACCGGCATGAGCCTGGTCGTGCTCGAGGATGCCAATCGCGACGGCTACGCCGACGGTCCGCCCAAGACACTGGTCTCCGGCATTTGCTCGCCCACCAACATCAATGGCCGTGGCACCGATCACTCCACCAACGGTATCCGGATGGGAATCGACGGTTGGGTCTACATCGCAGTCGGGGATTTTGGATTTCACGACGCGACTGGAACCGACGGATCAAAACTCACGCTACTCGGCGGAGGCATCGCCCGGGTCCGGCCCGACGGCACCGAACTCGAACTCTACACCACGGGCACCCGCAATATCTACGATGTCGCCATCGATCCTTTCCTGAACGCATTCACCCGCGGCAATACCAATGATGGTGGCAGCTGGAATGTGCGGTTTCTGGATCACCTCCAAACCGGAGAATACGGTTACCCGCGTCTCTTCCTCAATTTCCCCAACGAGATAATGCCTGCGTTGGAAGACGTTGGCGGCGGATCCGGTGTCGGCGCGCTTTTCTTGTCCGAACCAACTTGGCTCGACCATTACAACAATCAGCCCCTCATGGGCGACTGGGGCCGCCAAGCCGTATATCTGCATCGCCTCACCCCAGATGGCGCGAGTTTCACCCAAGAAGTGGAGGAGTTCATTCAGGTCTCCCAGATGACCGACCTCGACGTGGACCCCTCCGGTCAGATGTTCGTGAGTGCATGGGATGGAGCCGGGTTCCGTGGCAGCGACCAAAAAGGTTACGTGGTGCGGGTCACTCCCAAGGGCTGGAAACCGCGCGCGGTCCCCAACTTCGAGCAACTTCGCGAAACTCCGCTCATCTATCTGCTCAAGTCCCCGAGTTCGACGATCCGCTTTTACGCCCAACAGGAGCTGCTTGGTCGCACCTTGGCTAAACGCGATCTTCGCACCCTCACTTCACTCACCACGGACAAATCACAGTCCCTCGAATCCCGGATCGCCGCCCTCTTCACCTACGCTCAGATCGAATCGGACGCATCCGCGATTCTCGCTTACGCCAAACACAAAGAACTCACGGAACTTGCGCTCCGGGCCGCCGCGGACCGACTACCGAAGTTGAGTAAAGTTGATCTTCCCATCGCTCCATTCACCAAAACACTCCGACAAGGCACCGCCCGCCAAGCGGCAGCAGCAGCCGTCGCCCTCGGCCGAATCGGCAATCTCGACGCTGCCAAGGCTATCCTGCAGGTGCCCTATACGCCCCCGGCTGAAGAACGCGCCCGAATCACCGAAAAATATACCATCAAAGGAGGTCGCAAAGCTCCGTTCAAACTGACCGTAACTCCCGGTGAAGAACTCCGGCTACACACTATTCTGACCGACGCGGTGGAGGACCTACCCAAGGTCATGGTGCACAGCGCCGGGTTCGTGCTGAATGACGGCACTAAACTTAAGCTCGAAGACCTCAAGCCCAAGTCAGGGAGCTTCACTGCCACCGATATAAAACCGGGCGGATACAACAAAAAATCGGACGATGAAAAAGCAGCCATTGGCCAACCCATGGTGGTCACCGGACCTGCTCCGGTAATCTGGGAAGTTCCAATCAACGCCGTTTCCTTCGAGGCCGAAGGCGCGCCTGCGGGTGCAAAAGGCAAGATCAAGTCCGCCGAAATCTACGCTACCACCAGCGCCGAGGGAGTCGCCGTGGATGGGTCCGCCGGACCACGTCACGCCACTCCCAACTCAAGCATTCTGGTGCCTCACCTCGTCGCCAAAGCACTGATCGATATCGGAGCTGCCGACGCCGCTCTCGATGCCATCGGCACGCCGGCGGAAAACCTCGCACTCTGGGCTTTGTCTTACCTGCACACCGAAGCCGCCGTCGACGGACTACTCACCAAACTCGGACAGTCGACCTCGCCGGAACAACGTCAAAAGCTCCTGACTACCCTCGCCCGACTTTATCATCAGGAAGCCCCTTACGATGGCACGTGGTGGTGGACCACTCGCCCCGACACCCGCGGCCCTTATTACAAACCCATCACATGGACCGCATCAGAACGGATCGCTCAGACTCTCGAAGTCAAAGTGATCCGACACGACCCAGGATAAGCTCGATTTCATGGCGCATCTGAACGACTCCCATCGTCTTGATCTGGAGAAGCTCGGAACCCGCATCGTCGAAGAGGAATTGGAAGCGCTGCCTACCGTCGACCTCGCCAAGATCGCCTCCCAGAAGGGTGCCGTCGCAAGCACGCCGATTGAAGACATTGTGCTCGCCATGGACACATTGAAGTCGAACCACGCGCTCGGCGAAAAACTGTTTACCCAACAAGGCTGCATCGCCTGCCACGCGCTGGAAACCGGCGGTCCGGTGCTCGGTCCTTACATGGGCCAAATCGGATCGATCATGAACCGGGACCAACTCGTGACGGCAATTCTCCGTCCCAACGACACAATTTCCCAAGGCTTCCAATCGGTGGTGCTCACCATGAAGGACGGCAGTGTGAAAACCGGATTCGTTTCGGAAAGCACCGCCGACAAAATGGTCCTGCGCGACCCCACCGGCGGCGTATCAACCGTCGCTACCAAAGACGTAGCTAACGAGACCCACATTCCGGTTTCGATGATGCCCGAAGGCCTCGCCAACGCCCTCTCACTCGACGAACTCACCGCCCTCGTCCACTTCCTAGCGTCCAAAAAGTAGTCTCAGAGCCCCCTCTTTTCACTCCTTCTTAAAGTTATAAAGTAACCCAATAGGTTACTTTAGTAAAAAGGCTTCGCCAGAGTTTAGAGGTTTTAGGACTACTCGCTATGGGAGCCTTTTTGCGGTTGGTGCGAAGCTTCAGGTCCTGTGGATCCCATTCAACGGGAGACGTGGGCTTTATAATTGTAAGCCCTCAGTCGGAAGGTCCACGTGGCTCATCCTTCCGCGCGGAGGACTTCCAGCGGGGGATGGTTGGCTACGCCTCGGCTCGCAAGTAAACCTGTGAGTATGGTGACCGCCACTACCCCGCCAAACGCACCAGCTACGATGGCCGGAGGGAATACCGCGATGGTATCGAATACAAAGAAGGCCAATCCCCAATTCCCCAGTAATGCGAGGCCACATCCCGTCAGCGCGGCGAGTCCACCTAGGACGGCGTATTCGATCAATTGGATATACCAGAGCTGTCGACTGTTGGCTCCGAGTGTTCGCAACAAAACGGCTTCTTTGAGACGTTGGTGACGCCCGCTTAAAATCGCACCCGCCAACACGATGACTCCGGTCGCTACCGTAAACAGCGCCATGAACTGGATCACAAACTGAACTTTCTCAAAAATACCATCGAGCGTCTCCATCACCAATTGTAGGTCGATAGCGGATACATTGGGGAGCTCGGCAATCACTTCGCGTTGGATTTGAGCCGATTCCGCCGGCGATCCGGCTCGCGCCGCCGCGACCCAAAACTTCGGCGCAGGCTCCAAGACCCCCGCCGGCCAAACGACAAAGAAGTTGGGCTCGAGACGCCGCCACTCCACTTCACGTAAACTGGCCACACGCGTCTTCATCGGCAGGCCTTGAACATCCCATTCAATCTCATCGTCGAGTTCCAAACCGATGTCCTCGGCCAATCCCACTTCGATCGAAACGGGCACCACTTCAACATCCGGCTCCACCCGTGAAACAAATTCCCCTTCCGTGATTTTTTCAGTTCGATCCACCACTGCATCCCGGAAGGTCGAGCGATACTCCCGTCGCAAAGTCCAACTCGGAATATCCCGTGATTGATCCTTCAAGAGATCACCGACCTTCACCCCATTCACCGAGGCGATTCGCATGGTCACGATCGGGGCATCCGCAATCAAGGGCGCTCCCTGCGCAGCCATGATGTCACGAAGCGGATCGATTTGATCGTCTTGGATATCGAAGAACAACAGATTCGGCCGGTCATCGCCACCAGTACCTTCAATTTGCGCGAGCAACGTCGAACGCGTGAGCACCAAGGTAACCATCAGAAACGTTCCCAATCCGAGTGCAAGAAGCAGCAAGAGCGTTCGATTATTCGGTCGATGTAGATTGGCGATTCCTTGTCGCCAGACATAGGGCGCTCGCTTGGGCGTGAACCGTCGGGCGGCCCATGCCACCGCTTTGCCCAGTGCTCCCAGAATCAAGAAGCTCCCCGCCAACATACCGACAAAACCGGCCCCAATTTGCCAGCGCGGAGCCTGCTGAAACGAGAAGACGATCACGACCACAAAGATGGCGGCATAGACCGCCCAAACCCATGGATCGAATCGCCCTCCCGAGGGTGCCACATCAACCCGAATCGCGGCCAGAGGCGAAACCCGGCGCACGGCCAATAGTGGCAACAGCGTGAACAGGCCACAAATCACCAGCCCCGCCAGCGCGCCCTTCGCGACTACCCGCCAGACGATATCAAAACTCACGTCGACGGGCAGACTGCCACTGACCAAAGCCGGCAAAGCCAATTGCACGCCGACACCTAACGCGGCCCCCACCAACGCGCCGACCACGCCGAGCGCGATGCCTTGGATAAGATAGACTCCGAACGCGGTTTGTGAGCTCGCGCCCAAGCAGCGCAAAACCGCCACGGTTGGAATCTTTTGCCGAATGTGCACGTGCACAGCACTGGCCACTCCGATTGCTCCGAGAAAAAGCGCGACAAAGCCCACCAGACTTAGAAAACGGTAGACATTGCGGAGGCTGTTCCCGAGTTCGTTTTTCCGTTCTTCGACCGTATCGATGGATAGCCGCTCCTCCTGATGATCTCGACGGAGCCGCCGCTCTACCTGTCGAGGATCCGAATCATCCTCAAAGACAATGT
This sequence comes from Actomonas sp., assembly GCA_965203585.1. GTDB lineage: Bacteria > Verrucomicrobiota > Verrucomicrobiia > Opitutales > Opitutaceae > Actomonas. The sequence goes on along the minus strand of CBDBDC010000003.1, from coordinate 1,371,657 downwards.
AGCGGCGATGGCGCACAATACTTCCCGGTCCCAGCAAACCCGTTTCATCCAAGGTTTCCAGCGGCACAAATACTCGCGGTGACAACATGGCGACCGCCATCGAGTCGCCCGGCACCTGCTGAAGCGCTCCTACCACTTCGAAGAACTGCGTGCCCAACTTCACTTCGTCTCCCACATTGACGCCATACTGGGCCATCATGGTCTCTTCCATGATCGCGACACGATCGCCGGATTTAAGTCGATCGGGCGCATTAGCGGGCACCGTGATAAACTCCCCATAAAACGGATACGCTCCTTCGATTGCCCGCATCGTCGCGAGTCGGGTGGCATTTTCGGCCCCCGGAAAAACTACCATGGTGGAGAGCACGATTTCGTTGGCCTGCTGCCCGCCCAACGCCTCGAGATCGGCCGCGACAGGTTCGGAAAATTCTGCTCGGGCCTGCACCATCAGATCTGCCCCCAGCAGGGTCTTGGCCTGACCGTCGATTGACGTAATGAGGTTGTCGTTGAACGACGCGATCGCAACGAGCGCGGCGATACCGAGAACGATCGAAGACGAAGCGAGCAACAAACGCCCCCGGGAAGCCCGCGAATCCCGCCATGCCATCTTAAAAATAAAATTCATTGGATGCTATTTTTTAGAACCACGAAATACACGAAAGGTTACCGTGCGATCCGCTCACTCTGGAGCTTAGGGAAATGACCAAAATTGACGAGTAAACCTAACTTCATATCCGTGGCTTTCAGATAATTATGCACCCGTGCGCGATGCTCATCCGAAATCGAGGATACGGCCTTAATCTCAACGATGATTTTATCAAAGCAGATAAAGTCAGGCAAATAGGTCTGCCTCAGAGTCCGCCCCTTGTAACTCAGCTGCAGGTTTGGTTGCGCCACAAACGGTATACCTTGGTCGGAAAATTCCAATTCGAGACACTCTTGAAACACGGCTTCCAAGAAGCCACAGCCTTTATTCCGATACACCTCAAAGCATGCTCCCATGATTCGATACGATTCATCCGCGTAGATAATTTTGTCCGTCATGGTCGTTTTCGTGTGTTTCGTGGTTAACCACTAATCCCGTCAATCGGGTGTCGACTTCGCCTCGGCGGAGTTTTAGGACGCGGCCGCACTTTTCGGCCAGTTCGAGATCATGCGTCACCACCAAGGTAGTTTGGTTTTCGCGGTTCAGACCGAAGATCAACTCCTCCACTTTTTGCGCGGTATCACCGTCCAGATTTCCGGTGGGTTCGTCGCAAAATAGAATTTTCGGAGAATTAATAAACGCCCGCGCCAACGCCACCCGTTGCTGTTCACCCCCGGACAGTTGCACCGGATAATGATCGTAACGATCACCGAGTCCGACCCGTTCCATCAGGTCGCGGGCACGATCCTCCGCGCCTTCGCCCCCTTCGCCCCGCAATTCCAGCGGAACCAGCACGTTCTCCAAGGCCGTGAGGGTCGGCACAAGTTGGAAATTCTGGAAAACGAAGCCGACATGTTCGTTGCGCACCCGGGCCCGTTGGTCCTCATCCATGGTTTGGATGGCCTCACCCGCGAGCACAACGGCCCCTGAACTCGGCTGATCCAATCCAGCGCATAAGCCCAGTAAAGTGGTTTTACCACTGCCCGAAGGGCCCAGAATCGCGAGTGATTCACCGAGCTGCAGGTCGAAGCTTACTTCCTTAAGCACCGTGAGTTGACCCGCTGCAGTCGGGTAACTCTTGGTCAGGTGCTGGACTTTCAACATGGATTGCACACTCATGAACGGAACCGCGAAGCAAACCCCGCGTCTCTCTTAGTGCAAATGGCGAAGCTTATTCGTATAAAATTAATTATCCTCTCCCTCTTGGTCGGAACCCTCAGTTCACCGGTGGGGGCAGCGACGAAAACGATCCTGTTTTACGGCGACAGCCTCACCGCAGGATACGGTTTGGACGATCCCACGGAGTCCGCCTTCCCTGCTTTGGTTCAAAAGAAGATCGAAGATGCCGGGCTCGACTACCGGGTAATTAACGCGGGTCTCAGCGGTGAAACCTCCGCGGGCGGTATTCGCCGGATCAATTGGGTGCTACGCCAGCCCGTCGACATGTTTGTCCTCGAACTCGGGGGAAATGACGGTCTTCGCGGGCTCCCGTTAGAGGTGCTTTCGGCAAATTTGCAGGCCATCATCGATCAAGTGAAAGAAAAGAATCCCTACGTGGAAATCGTCGTAGCCGGCATGCGCATGCCTACCAGCATGGGCAAATACGCCGCAAATTTTCACGCCATCTTCGCTCCATTGGCGGAGGCCAATGATGCGGCATTAATTCCTTTTCTCCTTGAGGACGTGGGCGGCATACCGAGGATGAATCTTCCCGATGGCATCCACCCTAACCCCACTGGCCATGAGCTGGTGGCGAGAAATGTCTGGGAAGTTCTGCAGCCCTTGCTGAATAATTAAGGTCCGTATTGTCCCCCTTTTTGCTTCGCCCCACTACCCTTGCCGCCGGTTTTTGCTGCCTGGTCTTGATCGCCACCGCTGGCTCCTAGTCTCCCCGGATCGACGTCGGCTACGTTCACAATGACAACGTCTCCAACTCAATCCGGGCCGAACGCGAAGACGAAGCCATCACCGCAGCGGTGGATTTCTCGACGCTGCGGGTGATCAATCGCGATTGGCAGGGCAATATTGGTGTGGGCGCAGACACCACGTCGTGGGGGAAATTCTCCGGGCTGAATCTCAATCAGTTTCACGTCACTCTCGGAGCTCGCCGCAAGTTTGGACTCGGTCCCTATGCCACCAAACTGGATTTACGGATCCAAGGCTTCCACCATGATCCGGACAGTCCCTACAACTGGCTAATCGTCAGCAGTTTCACCGGGGTGACCAATTTTTCGCTAACCAGTTTCGATCTTACCATCTCCAGCAACCTACTTTCAGCAGGTGGCGAGGGAATCTGGGAATTGGCCATTGGTTCTAGTGGCACCGATTTCGGTTCGGATCTGGTCCTCGAAGAAAATGTATTGCTACTTACGTTCACTCCGGTTCCGGAACCCTCGACCTTCGCGTTGTTCGCGATTGGCTTGGCCATAGTCGGAATGCGTTTCGGTCGCCGCCGTCGGGTTTAGTCCGACTGGATCTGATCAGCGCGCCCCACCAACTCAATGAACTCCAGGCGGTAACCCCCGGGGTCCGTTACCAACCCGGAGCGGGCCCACTCCTCAACTTGGGTCAGGGAGGTTGATTCGACCGAGGGATGATCTCGCAATACGAGACCAAACCCCGCCACTGCCGCGGCAAACTTGAAGTCCGAAGTAGCATGTTGGAAATCCCGGCCGGAGTCAACCAAGGGGAATTCCCATTTCCGACTCTCTCCTCCTTCGGGAGCTTGAGCGCGCACCTTCACGTTGAGTAATTCACGGATATGTTCCGCGGTGACGGGGGCCGGCAGTTCGGGTTGAATCGGGGATTGGTAGCGCAGGGGATCCACGTCGACCCCCGCGGCGGCCAATTCCAAGCCAGCCGGAATAACTTCATAGAGGGCCGTGACCGTATGCCCAGCGCCGACTTCACCCGCGTCGACCGAGTCGTCATTAAAATCCTGCGCGACCAATCGACGATTATCGTATCCAATCAATCGATATGCCGCCACCTGCGTGGGGTTAAATTCCACCTGCACCTTCACGTCGCAGGCGACGGTATTGAGGGTGCCATCAACCTGTTCGACCAAAAGACGACGGGCTTCCCGAACGGTGTCGATGTAGCCGTGATGCCCGTTTCCACGGTTCGCCAATCGCTCCAGGGTATCGTCCTGATAGTTGCCCATCCCAAAACCCAACGCGGTAAGAAATACATCTGACTGGGCCTTTTCCGAAATCAAATTGCCCAACTCGTCGAGGCCAGTGGTGCCGACATTAAAATCTCCATCCGTGCAAAGGATCACGCGGTTTACCCCGCCCTGCACAAAATTCGCTTTGGCAATGTCATAGGCCAAATGAATACCCATGGCCCCATTGGTAGAACCGCCGGATCGCAGATCATTCAACGCCGCTTCGACACGATTCCGTTGACTGACGGGAGTCGAAGGTAACGCCAACCCGGAAGAACCGGCATAAGTCACAATCGCCACCCGGTCGTCCGAACGTAGGTGTCCCAGCAAAAGTCGCATCGCCGCCTTAACCAAGGGGAGCTTCTGAACGGAGTTCATGGATCCCGAGACATCCAGCAGGAAAACCAGATTAGCTGCAGCCCGGGTCGACCTAGGCATTTCTTTCGCCTTGAGGCCGACACGGACCAAACGGTGTTGTGATTCCCATGGCGCTGCGGCGACTTCGAGGTTCGCCTGTAACGGCGAGTCAGCAGCGAAATCAGGAGCAGGATAATTGCAGGTGAAGGCGTTGATGAGTTCCTCTACCTTTACCGCATTCAGCGGAGGCAGCTGACCACCCTGAATGAAACGGCGCACATTCGCATAACTGGCCGAATCAACATCCACGGCGAAGGTGGATAGCGGCTCATCGGAGACACGTTTCCACCCCTCTTCCTCGATCCGCGCATAGTCTTCACCGGAAGTAATATCAGGCTGAATAATCGAACTAGAAGCAAGAGTATCAACATAACTGACGGTTGCTGCATCACCCGCGGGCGGCTCGGCAATCTCGGCTGTGCCTACCAACGGCGATTCCGGACTTTGCACCATGACCAAAACGGCAAACCCAGCGGCGGCCAACCCCGACACCCAAAAATAAGGAAATTGTCTGGGTGCCCGCTTATTCATCGGAAATTCGATATGCTCAGCCAAATGCACCGGTTCGGTTTCCGGCAGGGACTCAGCCGCCAACGCCGACTCCAGATCACCGGTAAGAGCGCGAATCGCGTCCACTTCCGCCTGTAATTCGGGATCACGTTCGATCGCCTCCGCCACTTCCGCGGCGTCTTCTCCGGTCAATTCCCCGAGGGCAAACGAGGGCAAACGCGGTCAATCGCGGATCATCGGGATTCATCTTCTGCTCATTCATTTCAAAAATTTCCTTAATACTGTTGAGCGGCCATATCGGCCCGCAGTTGTTTCACCGCCGTGTAAACGAGATAACCTACATTACTCACCGAAAGTTTGGTAATTCGGCTGATCTCTTTGTAACTGAATCCGCTCTGAAATTTGAGCCGGATGACTTCTTGCTGGTTAGGCGGCAGGTGATCGATCATGTCGAGCACCGCAGCTTTTGTTTCGGCCTCCTCCAAGGCCCGACCCGGCCGGGATTCCGTAGCGCGAACGCTATCGACCTCGCCTTCCGCGAAGGCCCTCATGCGTCCCTCCTTGCGGATAATATCCACGGTGCGGTTTCGGCATAGAGCCACTCGATGACGTGGCCCTGAACGTTTTGCGAGGACTGCCGACATAGGCGTAAAAAAGCGTCCTGAACGACGTCTTGAGCTCGGTCCACATCGCCACCCAATAGTCGGGTGGCGTAGCGCACGAGCGGGGCCTGATGCTCCCGCATCGCGTCCGCGATCCATATTTCTGCGTTTTCATGATTATCGGTCTTGTTCATTTGGACCTACGCAGAATGAAACGGGCGTTCCCCGTGTTTCTTAGAAAAAATTATTCCGGGGGACGACCCGCCGCAGATTCCGAGGCATCATGATAAAGCTGAGCCACAATCGCCCCATACATCGGAGCCACAAAAATGAGCCCAATGATGAGCGCCAACGCGCCGGCCATGACCAACAACATCATCACAATCATGAGCCCAAGAATGGTCCAGAACCGGCCACTCGTAACCCGCCAGCTGAATCGAAATGCGTCCACAGCAGAGGCCGGCCGATCAATCGCGGCCAAATTGCTGAGAATGAAACGCGCCGATAAAAAGACGAAAAGCGCGCCCACGATGAGTCCCATACCGAGTGCTTGAGTGCCGGACAGATCAGGCGGGGTGCCGCCTTCCATCGTTTCCAAAGTCTCAAGGTATAACCCCACCGCGAACATCGGAATCATGAACGCGACAATGATTGCGACACCTACCCCGAATTGAATCAGCCCCACGAGAACAAGTTTTCCATAGCACCGAGAAAAACCTGCAAAGACATCTCCAAATTCGACCTCTTCACCGCGAAGTTTCAGCACAAAGATCCAGGCAACTCCGGCCGTAATATGAGGCGAAACCAGAAATCCCGCGAACCAACCGACTAAAGGAACAAGCCCTGCCAAAGTGGAAACCACGAACGCCACGAACACGGCTCCCAAGGCCAAACCGAAAAACGACTTATAGTTTTCCCATGCCCGCGAAAGGCACCCGCCCACTGAGGTTACAAATCCGTTGCCGTGTAGATTCTGAGCAAATTCGTCGACGGACCACTCAGTGGATGCGCTGTCATATGCGTCGTCCGGCGAATCGAACGAATCCGGCACCGGCGGCGTGTCCACGGAGGGACTGGGCAAGGGATTGGCTGCGGCTACCTCGCCCCAAGGCAGCCAATTGGCGAAGCCCTCACGCCACACCAGCGTTTGATCACTTACGAGGCCTTGCGCAATCAAGTTGGCCAGTTGTTCCGAGGAAACAGGACCACGGCGTTCGTCTTCAGAAGCGTAAAACCATTGCATAATAAAAGAAGCGGAGACAGCCGATCCCACCGTCGGAGCACGAGAGCCGCAACCCTAAAGTTTGCCCCAATGAAGAGTATGCCCTTTGTTCCGGCCATGACTTCGCCTTGCCGAAACCTCCTGCTCATTCCCCTGATCACCACCTTTTTTGTCGGGTGTGGTGGGCGTCAATCTCGCGTCGAACAGGGCAATGCCGAGGGAATCATGCACATGGCCATCGGAGCCGAACCCCGCGACCTCGATCCTCACATGGTATCAGCTTACACGGACATGCAGGTCGTGTTGGCGTTGTTCGAGGGTTTGGTTGCAGTCGATGAGGCCACCTCCCGTCCGGTCGCGGCCTGTGCCGAAAGCTGGGTGATTTCATCCGACGGGCTGTCATGGACCTTTAAATTGCGCCCCGATCTGCGTTGGTCAGATGGTGAATCGATTACGGCCCATACCTTCCACGGTTCATTCCTCCGGGCTCTGGCTCCGGCGTTGGCATCCGAATACGCCTACGTTCTCTATGCAATTCGGGGCGCCGCGGACTTTAACAGCGGTAAAAACACCGACCCCGACTCAGTTGGCGTTCGCGCAGCGGACGACCACACCCTGGTCATCTCATTGGAACAACCGACCCCGATGTTGGCTTCAATCCTCACGCTGCCGGTCGCCTTTCCGGCGCCACTGCACATGATCGAGTCGGCCGGCGGGTTGACTGATCGGGCCAATTCCTGGACCCGCCGGGAAAACGTCGTGGGAAATGGTCCGTTCCGCCTGACCGAGTGGTCACCGCAAAGCCACATCCGAACGGAGCGAAGCCCCGAGTTTCGAAACGCGAATTCGATCAGCCTCAACGGTATCGTTTTTTATCCCTACGAAAATGCGGTCAGTCAGGAAGCCGCTTTCCGCTCCGGTCAGCTTCACCTTACTTCTGAGGTTCCCTTGACCAAGGTCGCGGCCTATCGCCGGGACTCGCCTGACGTATTGCGGGTCGACCCTTTCGTTCTGACCGGGTTCATGCGTTTTAATGTCACCCAGCCGCCACTGGATGATATTCGGGTGCGTCGCGCTCTCGCTATGGCCATCGATCGCGAGGCCCTAACAAGCAAGGTCATGGTGGGCGGTGAACAACCCGCGGAACGTCTCACGCCGCCCAACACTGGCGGTTACACCGCTGAGGCCACATTGTCGCACAATCCCGCCCAAGCTCGCGCACTTTTGGCGGAAGCCGGATTTCCCAACGGTGAAGGATTTCCCGAGATGGAGGTCATGTCCCGCGCCCGGGAGATAAACCAATCCATCCTCGAAGCGGTCCAACAAATGTGGCGGGCCGAACTGGGCATCACCGTTCGCATCGCAATGAAAGAACAGCGCGTGTGGCTGAACGATGAAACCCAGTTGAACTACGACATCTCCAACGCGCGTTGGATCGGCGATTATGTGGAACCTTACACTTTTCTCGAGCTGTTCTACTCTTTCAGCGGCAACAACAATACCGGATGGGCGAATGCCGAATATGACGCCGTGCTCAAATCAGCTTCCTCCCTCAGCGACGAATCGACTCGCTACGATGAATACCAAAAAGCGGAGACCATTCTTTTGGAGGATGCCCCCATCGCCCCCATTTATCACGGCACCCAGGCTTATCTTATCCGTCCCGAAGTGAAGGGTTGGCCTCCAGCCCTGCTAGGATTCCATCGCTACCAAAACGTCCAACTTATCCCGTAAGATCGGGTTAAACATCTCCGACCCAAGGCTAGTCCTTGCTATGCCAAAAGACCCTGCTTAGCGTCTTAACTGTCTTCATGAAAAGACTGCTACCCTCTATCATCGCAGCCACGCTCGTCGCGAGTATCGCTCCCCTTTCCGCAGAGTTGGATATCGTCAGAGTTTGGCCGGGCTACCGGGAAGCGACAAGTTTCACATCCGCCTCTGAGTATTTCGGCGGACCTGCCGCCAAGTCTGACCGGTTGGCCCGACGGACCCAACCCGCGGAACGGGCCGGCTACTACTGGCTCGTTCGCACCAAATCCGACTCCGCTCGAAACGCGGCAACCGCACGACTGGAAGTCACCCGGGAAGGATCGACTGAGCCCAACACGTATGAGCTCAGCTGGGATATCCGCGCCGGTAAAAATGCCGTGTCTTTCGGCGTAACCGGCACCGATTGGGCGGACCCCTCCGAAGTTCCCATTGCTTGGCGAATCACCCTCTTTTCTTCGGACGGCACCCAACTTGCCTCCTCCACGAGTTTCTTGTGGAAAGACAACTGACGATGGCCGATTTTTTTCAAAACTACGACTTAGGCGGACTCTATGATGAAATGTTTTCATCTCCCGGCGTGCCTCGAGATCACTACAAACCGCTCCTCGATCGTTACCAAACGATGTCTGGTATCCATGAAATGTTCGCCCGCCAAAAGACCGCGGACGAAACCTTCATTAACCGAGGCGTCACGTTTACCGTCTATTCCGACCAAGCTGGGACGGAGAAAATTTTCCCCTTTGATCTAATCCCCCGGATCATTGCCGCCAAAGAGTGGACCGAAATGGAAAAAGGACTGACGCAGCGTATGACCGCGCTGGACCACTTCCTCAAGGACATCTACTCGGATCAGAAGATCATCAAAGAAGGGATCATCCCGCGTGAGTTGGTGGAAAGCTGCTCCCACTTTCGTCCAGAGTTGGTGGGCGTAAAACTCCCTCGCAATCGCCATGTGCATATCAACGGCACCGATCTGATTCGTGACGCCGACGGTTCCTACCGCGTGCTGGAGGATAATCTACGGACTCCGTCGGGAGTGAGCTACGTGCTGGAGAACCGCCAGATCATGAAACGCGTATTCCCGAATCTGCTACGCAACTATCGGGTGCAACCGGTGGCGGGCTACACGTCCGATCTGCTCGACCTTCTGAATTGGTTGGCACCGGAACATGTTCCTGATCCCACCGTCGTTCTCCTTACTCCGGGAGTCTACAACTCAGCCTACTACGAGCATGCGTTCCTCGCCCGGCAGATGGGTATTCAAATCGTCGAGGGCAACGACCTCGTGATCGAAAACGACAAGGTCTACATGAAACGCACCGGTGGACTCACTCCGGTGCACGTAATTTATCGTCGACTGGACGATGATTTTCTCGACCCCAAGGTCTTCCGTAAGGATTCGATGCTCGGTGTGCCCAGCCTGTTCGAGGCCTATCGCAAAGGCAACGTTGCGCTCACCAACCCCATCGGCACCGGCATCGCCGACGACAAGGCGGTCTACTACTACGTCCCCAAGATGATTGAGTTCTATCTTGGGGAGGAAGCCCTCCTGCCAAACGTCGAGACCTACCTCACTTCCGACGAAACCGAGCGAAAATATATTCTCGATAACCTCCCCAAGCTCGTGGTGAAGAGTGTCAACGAAGCCGGCGGTTACGGCATGCTCATCGGACCGCATGCGACTAAGGAGGAGATTGGAATCTTCCGTGAAAAGATCATCGCGAATCCCCGGAATTTCATCGCCCAACCCACCCTGTCCTTCTCCCGATGCCCCACTATCTGTGGTGACGAGATGGGCGGTCGCCACATCGATCTGCGTCCCTACATTCTCAATGGAGAGTCGGTCAAAATCATCCCGGGTGGTCTCACCCGCGTCGCCCTCAAAAAAGGCTCACTGGTGGTCAACTCATCCCAAGGGGGCGGTTCCAAGGACACCTGGGTGCTCGCCGACGACCGGAAAATCGACGACATTCAAGAGGTCGCCGAAGACCTCACCGCAACCGTAAAACCAGAAAAAATCTCGGTATAGCCGGATCGGCTAACCGAATGATCAATTTCCAATGACGAATGACTACCGAATACGATTTGGAGGAACGCACGGCTATATTCCGGGAGAATGCCATCGCACTTGGTATGAACTTACCACTGAGCCCGGTAACGACTCCACTGATTTCTCAGTTTGTGAAATCATCGACGAGTGTCGGGGCCAACTACTGCGAGACCAACGAAGCCGAATCCAAGCCCGACTTTCGTCACAAAATTGCTCTCTGCCGCAAAGAATCCAACGAAACTAAACACTGGTGCCGGATGCTGAGCAAAGCCTGCTCAGAGCACAGCGAGTCACTCCGTAACCTTTGGACGGAAGCGAAAGAGCTGACTTTAATCTTCTCCAAGATCATCCGCACCACCGATGCGAATCTAAGAAAAATGAAACCCAGTCCCCGCCAACTCCTATGGATACTCCCAACTCAACAAAGCCGTGTCCACCCTGCCCCGCATTGGTCATTATTCGTAATTGGTCATTGAACATTCCCGCGAAGCCATGCTGAGCAGAGTCGCAAATCTTATCTACTGGACCGCGCGTTACCTCGAACGCAGCGAAAACACCCTTCGTTTGATCGACGTCAATGCCCAGCTCGTGTTGGACCTCGAGTCGCACCACGATTTCAACGATCCTCGCTCATGGGAGCCATTGGTCTACGTGACCGGAGAGGAAGAGAAGTTTTTCGAACTCTACGAAAAACCCGTCACGGAAGAAGCCGTGGTCGAATTCCTGCTCTTCGATCGGAAAAACCCATCTTCGCTTCTCTCCTGTGTCGCCGGTGCGCGGGAAAACGCCCGCTGTGTGCGCGACCAGATTTCCAGTGAAATGTGGGAGGTCATCAATACGTTCTACCTGAGTCTCAAGACGCACAGCTACGAGACCTACGCCGAGGTCGGGTCGTCCGAATACATCGCAGACCTCAAACTCCGCACTCAGCAGATCTACGCGGTTGCCGAGTCCATGATGCCCCGCAATGAAAGTTGGTGGTTCTATCTCTTGGGTCGATATCTCGAACGCGCCGACAACGTCTCCCGTATTCTGGATATAAAGTATTTCATGATGCTGCCGGATCGGCACCACGTAGGCTCCGCGCTCGACGTCATTCAATGGGGTTCAGTCCTACGCTCATGCTCGGGGTTCGAGGCCTTCCGACGCACCCAACGAGGACAACTTAAACTCGAAAACGTTACCAACTATCTAATACGTGATACCGAGTTCCCCCGCAGCATTCTCGCATCGGTTACCGCCGCGGAAAACTGTTTGGCCAAAATTTGCGACACGAAAACAAATCCGGCCCACCGATCCGTTACCCGCGAATTGACGATTCTCCGGGAACACCTGAGCAATACTGACGTTGCGCAGGTAATTGCCGGTGGGCTGCACGAATATCTCGACGATATCCAGCAGCGGGTTGCGATCGTGCATGGCGCCACTCAAGACGCCTTCATCAACTACGATCCCGCTCAAGCTGCGGTCGTATGAGTGAAACTCCCAAGTCGTGGAATCCACTGGAAACCCACGTCCGGTTCACTCCTGAATCAATTTCCGAGCTCTTGGACGGCGGACAGGCGTTTCGCTGGAATCGAACGCAACAAGAAACGTGGCAGGGCCATTGGGGCGAACATATCATCGAAATCGGCTTGGGCCCGGAGGCTTCGTTGCAATGGAGATCTCTCGGTGAGAATTCGGGCTCCAACGATACGACTGTCCGTCACTATTTGAGACTGGATGAAGACGAAAATGACAACGCTCTGGCCCGACTTCCCTGGCGTTCCGATGCTCATCTGAAACGATGTATGGACGCATTTCCGGGATTGAGAATCCTCCGTCAACCATTCGGAGAAACGCTCCTCGGCTTCCTATGCAGCGCGACCAAACAGATCGTGCAAATCAAACAGATGATGGCGCTCCTTGCGGCGAACCATGGGTCGCCCCAAACTCAAAGTAACCTGTTGGGTTACTTACCCGAAAACCAGTTACCGACGTGGGAGCAGCTCGCGGAGACTTCGGAGGACCAACTGCGGGCGTGCCAGCTGGGGTTTCGAGCGCGCTACATCAAGGGCATCGCGGACTACATCAAAGCGAACCCCGGGTGGTTTAAGGAGACGACAAAGCTTCCTTACGAAGAAGCAAAAACAGCGTTATGCAAACTCCCCGGTGTCGGCGAAAAGATCGCCGATTGTGTGGCGCTATTCGGACTCGGCCACCAACAGGCATTTCCCGTCGATACCTGGATGATCAAATCCATGAGTCGTCGCTACGGCCTCGACGGTTGGTCTCCATCCCAAGTCGCCCATTTCGGCCGCATCCATTTCGGCGACCACGCCGGCCTCGCCCAACAATATCTATTTGCTTGGGAACGGGCATACGGAAAACGGTAAGAAGAAACTGCTTCCTTCTGTGCTTCCTTCTGTTATAGTGGGGGCACCCTCCCATCCTGACTGCCAGGATTCATCACCGTGACCTTTTACACTCATACTGCCACCGACAAAAAACCGCGACCTGTGCGATTCGAAGAAGTGGGAACCCCTATTCACCCGAGCTGCCAACGGCTGAAAGGAAGCTATTGCGAGTTGTGTGAACGGCTCGATCCAAGTCACGGGCACCTCAACAAAGTCGCCCACCTCTGCAGCGAATTCGCCACTGCCATGTTTCCCGAGGGTCCCGACCGAGAGACAGCCCGCGAGTGGGGATTCCTCACCGGTCTCTGGCACGATCTGGGTAAGTTTGCGCCCGAGTGGCGACAGTCGAATAACTTCTCGATTCGTTCAAACTGAGCACAAAACAGATGTCTCGCACATATATAGCTCACGTAAGAAAGTCAGATCGAGTGATCCAGCCTCTTGAGAGTCACTTACTCGAAACAGCGTGTCTGTGCAGCCGTTTTGCCGAGACGATAAGGCTCCCATTGTGCGGTCGACTAGTCGGCCTTCTGCACGACCTCGGGAAATACTCCGTTCCCTTTCAGAAATACATTCGCAACGTCACAGGACTAAACGGCGAGGAGGCCAAGGTTTCAGCTGAAACAAAAGAACGCGGCAAAATTGATCATGCCACAGCAGGAGCTCACTACATATGGAACGCTTATGAAGCAAAGCGCATCCCCTGTTTTGTGGCCCAAATTCTGAGCGTTGTAGTCATGTCACATCACAGTCGCTCTGGAATGAAGGATTTTGTCGATCTGACAGGTAAATCCCCATTTCTTGACCGATTAGCTCGATTCGACAGCGATACCTCCAAGCAAGAAATTTTCCGAAACGCCGCACCACATATTTTGACGGAAATCGATTCGCTGCTCAATACACCTGCGCTGACTCAAGAGATCAAATCAGCGATCGACCACATCAAGCGCGACACGACAGAACAAATTCCCCGTTACAACGCTTATGCCCTTTTTACACGAGGTCTATTCAGCTGCCTGCTTGATGCGGACCGAATCAATACCAGCGACTTTGAAAATCCAAAATCAGCAGGATTTCGCACGACCGAAAAACAACCTGACTGGCTTGCACTCGCCGATAGGTTCGAGTCGCATATGTCCTCCAAGTTCACCCAAGAAACGGACATCGGTCTTCTAAGAGGACAAATCTCCGATGAATGCCGTGATGCCTCCACTCGGAGTAAAAGCCTCTTCACGCTTCAGGTTCCCACCGGCGGCGGGAAAACCCTCGCCAGCCTTCGCTTCGCACTGCATCGCGCCGCACGATTTAAGGAGCACCGCATTGACCGCATCATCTACATTTTGCCCTACACGTCTATTCTGGACCAAAACGCGGCTGAAGCCCGTAAGGCGCTGGGCAATGACACGGTGTTGGAGCACCACTCCAATCTATCGGAGGAACAGGATACTTGGCGAAATCGCGTCCTTTCGGAGAACTGGGACGCTCCCGTGGTTTTCACCACCAGCGTTCAGTTCCTAAACGCTCTCTTTGCCGCTGGCACAAAAACCGCGCGCCGCATGCATCAGCTCAGCAATGCCATTCTCATCTTCGACGAGATCCAAGCACTGCCCATCAAGACCGTTCATCTATTCTGCAACGCCATCAACTATCTCTGTAATCAGGGAAACACTACCGCCGTTCTCTGCACCGCGACCATGCCATTGCTGCAAAACGTCAACCAAAAACAAGGGGCGCTACCGATTGCTGACAGCATCATTCGAGATAGAACCTCCCGTCGCTTCAAAGAGCTCAAACGCACTACGATTTTAAACGAATGCCGGACTAAGAAATGGTCGTATTCCGAAATCTCTGAACACGCTATCGATCTGCAGAAGCAACATCAGAGCCTCCTCATAATTTGTAACACCAAAGCCAGTGCTCGCAGTCTCTTTGACCTCCTCAAATCTCGAACTGGTGTTGACGTCGTTCATCTAAGCACAAACATGTGCCCGGTGCACCGCCGACACAAAATCGAGTATATCAGGAGCAGATTTGAACCCGGCAAGCCGCAGCCCGTGATTTGCGTAAGCACCCAATTGATTGAAGCCGGGGTTGATTTGGATTTCGGATGCGTCATTCGCTCGCTGGCCGGACTCGATTCCATTATCCAAGCGGCCGGACGTTGCAACCGGAATAGGCTTCGCAAGACTGGGATGGTTCATATTCTCAACTTCAAAGAGGAAAACCTCGGCTCCGCGCTTAAGGACATGAAATCGGCGCAGGAAATCACCCTTCGCATCCTGCAAGAATACCACTCCGATCCATCGGCATTCGATCACGATCTGCTTTCTGAAAAAGCGATGAATCAATTCTATAAATACTATTTTTACCAACGAGCCAAAGAAATGGTTTACCCCTGCAAAGCAGGTAGAGGAACCCCGCCCCTGGCGCAGAACTGCTCGCTGCTCAGCCTGCTTAGCCACAACGGAGAATCCCTGAGTGAAGCGCAGCGCACAAATAACACAGCCGCCTCCACCCTCCCGTTCAAACACGCTTTCACCACAGCCGCGCAGTCATTTGAAGTCATCGATGCTCCAACCCAGGGCATTATCGTTCCCTACGACGAAGACGGCCACTGCGGCTCAAAAATCATCGGAGACCTAGCCGCCAGTTACACCAACGACAAAATCACCCTCGCGGACCAAATCCGTCTCCACAAACAAGCCCAACAATACACGGTCAACGCCTTCCCCCATGTGATCCAAAAACTAGCCAAGGAGAACGCGCTCAGGGAAATCCACTCCGGGGAGGGCATCTACTACCTGGATGAACGCTACTATCATCAGGACCTCGGTGTGACCTTGGAGGCCCTCTCTCAACAACACTCGCTCCAAGGTTGAACCAATGAACCCCGCGACACCCAAGAATAGCATCTCCTATGAAGTTTGGGGGAAATACGCCCTTTTCACAGATCCCCTCACCCGGGTCGGCGGCGAAAAGTGCAGCTACCACATTCCCACCTACGAGGCCATCAAGGGCATCACCGAGTCCATCTATTGGAAGCCCTCTTTTGTCTGGGTCGTGGACAAGGTCCGCATCATGCGAGCCATCCGAACCGAGGCGAAGAACATAAAACCCATCAGGCTGGGCGGGGGAAACGATCTGGCGACTTACACCTACCTCGCTGATATTCGCTACCAAGTGCTTGCCCACTTCGAATGGAACCCGCACAGGGGGGACCTCAAGACCGATCAGGTGGAAGGCAAGCACTGGGGGATCGCCAAGCGGATGCTCAACAAGGGGGGGCGTCGCGACATCTTCCTCGGCACCCGAGAATGCCAAGGCTACGTTCAGCCCTGTGAATTTGGCGTTGGTGAAAGCGAGCACCAACAGGCGGGAGAGCTGAGCTACGGGCTCATGTTTCATGGTTTCGACTACCCCGATGCCACCGGCAAGGACGAACTCCGTGCGCGCTTCTGGAGCGCGAAGGTAAACAGCCAAAACACCATCGAATTCCCCCGACCAGACGATCCCCGTCTGATTCGAAAATTCGTCCGGAAAATGACTCCCAATCCGCCCCCAAGCATCATCGACGAGCCCAGGGAGAACTTGGCATGAACTGGATCGAGTCACTCCAACGCACCTACGACAACTGCCTCGACTTTGTCGGAGACGAGGAACCAGGCAGTAACAGTCTTCTGTTACCGCTTTCTCATACCACTCAGAATGCCCAGGTCGAAGTCACGCTCGACCAGCACGCAAGCCTGATTGGTGCCCGCGCACTGACCACCAAGGCGGAGCAGAAAACGCTGGTGCCCTGCACCGAGGCTTCCGGTGGCCGCTCAGGCTCGAGGCCGACCAATCATCCACTGTGCGACAAGCTCCAATACCTCGCAGGGGACTTTCAAGATTTCGGTGGTAACGTCACTTCCGGCTTTGCCAGCCATCCGGAAGAACCACACGAGAATTTCCTTCGCCTCCTCGGCGACTGGCAAAACACTCACCCCCATCGCAAGGTTCAGGTCGTTCTAGACTATGTTAAAAAGGCACGACTGATTCATGATCTAATTCAGCAGGAAATCATCCCAGTTCAGGATAATGGAACCGGGAAACCCATCTTTCTCAACGAATGGACAGATCAGGAGAATGAAGCGCCTGATATCTTCTCCGCCATGCCCCCAGGAAACAGCCCGCAAGGTGCATTCGTTCGTTGGTCTGTCGAAATTCCCGGCGATTGTGAACCCCACCTCTGGCGAGACAGGACCGTATGGCAGAGCTGGAATGACTACTATAAAAGCACTCAGGACTTAGTTGGGCTATGTTACGTCACAGGTGCGGAGACTAAACTGGCTATTCAGCACCCGGCCAAACTTAGACACGCCGCCGATAAGGCCAAACTCATCTCCGACAACGACAACAGTGGTTTCACGTTTCGAGGGCGCTTCACGGACAAGAAGCAGGCTTGCGGCGTCAGCTTTGATGTCACCCAAAAAGCCCACAACGCTCTTCGCTGGTTAATCGCCCGCCAAGGCAAACGCCATGGAGATCAAGCCATCGTCGCATGGGCCGCAAGCGGCCAGAAAATCCCCGACGCGTTCGCTTCAACCCAAGAACTCTTGAGCGAAGAGGAATTTCTCAATTCCGATCTCAATCCCGATAATTCCCCCTCCCCGGCAGTAAACCCCGGACAAGCATTCGCCCTGCGTCTAAATAGAAAGCTGAGTGGTTACCGCGATGACCTCGGCGACACGACGGACATATTTGTGCTCTCCTTGGATTCCGCCACCCGCGGGCGCATGGCCATCAGCTACTATCGCGAACTCAAATCCAGCGAATACCTGCAACGAGTCGAAACTTGGCATGAGGACACGGCTTGGCCACAGAATTTTGGGAAAAAACACCACTTCATCGGCGCGCCCTCTCCTCTTGACATCGCACAGTCTGCTTACGGAACCCGACTAGATGACAAACTCAAATCCGCGACCTATCGACGCCTACTGCCCTGCATTATCGAAAATCGCCCCATCCCCTCTGACCTCGTCACCAGCTGCATTCATCGCGCTACCAACCGACAAGGCCTTGAACGATGGGAGTGGGAAAAAGCCTTGGGCATAGCCTGCGCCCTCTATCGCAAACAACAGATTCAAGCTAACCAACATCATCATACCATGTCACTCGAACGAGACCGATCCACCCGCAGCTACCTCTACGGTAGACTGCTCGCCGTCGCCGATGTGCTGGAGCAAACTGCGCTCCGTTCTGCCAGCGAATCCCGCGACACCAACGCAGCCCGCTTCATGCAACGCTTTGCCAGTCATCCGTATGAAACCTGGCAAAATATTTACCTTTCACTCGATCCCTACCGCCGCCGCCTGAAAGCGAACGCTCCGGGGCTCCTTCACACTTACGAAACCGAAATCGATGAAATCAAGAATCGCTTTAACTCCAAAGACTTTCGCAACGACGGGAAACTAGAAGGTGAATTTCTCCTAGCCTACCACTGCCAACGCTCCGCGCTCTACACCAAAAAGGAAAGCACCACGCCTTCAGAACTCCAAACGGACTAACCCCTCGAAACTCATCATAAACATTCACTAATCATGAGCACCCTACACAAATACGACTTCGCAGTTACCCTCCGTGTCACGAACGCCAATCCCAACGGCGATCCCCTAAACGGAAACCGTCCCCGCACGAACTACGACAACCTCGGGGAGATTTCGGATGTCTGCCTCAAGCGAAAAATTCGAAACCGCCTTATGCAAATGGGTGAGGCCATCCTTGTTCAGTCCCTCGACAACAGCAACGACGAGCACAAATCCATCAAGTCCCGCATCGACGCCTCTGGACTAAAAACAGGCGACAAAGACTTCAAGTCACAGGCCTGCAGGAAGTGGTATGACGTCCGAGCTTTCGGTCAAATTTTCCCGTTCAAAGGCAAAGAAAAAGGCGACGGAGTATCCATCCCCGTTCGCGGTCCGGTCTCTATCCACACCGCCTTCAGCTTGGAGCCTGTCAGCATCACCAGCACCCAAATCACCAAAAGCACGAACCTGGAAGATACCAAAGACGGCAAACGTGGTTCAGACACCATGGGAATGAAGCACCGTGTCGACTTCGGTATCTACGTCTTTTACGGTAGCATTAATTCCCAGCTAGCATCGGATGAAACGGGAACCGGATTCACCGATGCCGACGCGGAAAAACTCAAAGAAGCACTCCGAACTCTATTCGAAAACGACGCCTCATCCGCCCGTCCCGACGGCAGCATGGAAGTTGTCAACCTTATCTGGTGGAAACACAGTTGCCCCAGCGGGGATATTTCATCCGCCAAGGTTCACCGCTCTCTTCATAACAACGTGAACACAAAGAACGGGGAAATCATGACCCTGGAGCACCTCACCCTCAGTGCTCCTGCGAATGAAACGACGATTGAATTAAAACCCGAAATCATTCCGGGGTTCTAAACTTCCGTCGCCACCCTCCATCGCCGCATTTAGCCCATGACAACTCCCGCTCACCCTACCCGACAGGAGCTCGCCCGCGAACTCTTACTCTACAAAATGAGTGAGTATTCGCAGGACGGCTTCTGCGTGAGCTGGCTGCACGGACTCGAGTGGGAACTCTGGGAAGCCGCCGATCAACCGGATGTAACCGAAAAAAGTTTGTTCACACTAAACACAAGCCGTGAATGCCGCCAATTGGCAGAGGTCGCTCAGGGCTGGTGGGTATTCGACGATAACACCCAACCAGATGCAGATGGTCCTGTTTTCGTATCCCTAAGTCGTTGGCAGCAAATTCGAGAAAAAACCAAGCGCCCCTCGGGAGACCTTCGGGATCTGTAGTCAGCCCGCTGTTTCCACCGTTCGCTCCTCCCCGCCCGCTGTTCCCTGACTTGCTCATCTCATGCCCTACGCCGAGACCGATCTCCTGCCCATCTCGGCGCTGCAACACCTGCTCTTCTGCCCGCGCCAGTGCGCGCTCATTCACAACGAACAACTCTGGGCCGATAATCACCTCACCGCGCAAGGTCAGGTCCTTCACCAAAAGGTCCATGAACCTAAACACGAAAGTCGACCCGGAGTGCGCATCACCCGCTCCCTCTATCTGCGCTCCCGCACGCTCGGCCTGCGCGGCATCGCCGACATCGTGGAGTTCCATCGCGACGGCACGATCCACCCCATCGAATACAAACGCGGTCGCCCCAAGGCCAACGACTGCGACCGTGTCCAACTCTGCGCCCAAGCTCTCTGCCTCGAGGAAATGTGCCAAGCCACCATCACCAAGGGTGCCCTCTATTATGGCCAGAAACGCCGCCGCACCCCAGTCGAGTTCGACGACGACTTGCGCCACCGCACCATGCAAGCCACCCGGGAGCTCCACCAACTCCTCGCCTCCGGCCACACCCCTACCGCAATCCGCGAGCCCAAATGTGACGCCTGTTCTCTCCTCGATCTTTGCCTGCCTCAAGCCCTGCGTCATCGTCGCGGCACCGAAGCTTGGTTTCAACGACGCCTTCGCGCCGATCTCGCCAGCCATTGAGCATGCGACGCCTCCTCAACACCCTCTTCGTAACCACCGACGGAGCCTACCTCGTCCAAGACGGCGAAACCGTCGCCGTGCGTGTCGAGCGTGAAACCAAACTCCGCATCCCCCTGCATAATCTGGAGGGTATTCTCACATTCGGGTGGGACATTGGAGCCTCCCCACAACTCATGGCTGCGTGCGCGGACCAAGGAGTCACGCTCTCCTTCTGCAATCCTCACGGTAAACTCCTCGCGACGAGCCACCGCTTCACTCCCGGCAACGTGCTCCTCCGTCGGGCGCAATACCGCGCCGCAGACGATTCCACCGCCACCCTCGCCGTTGCCCGGTCCTGCGTCGCCGCAAAAATTTCCAACGCCCGTATGACTCTCAAACGAGCCCAACGCGACCACGCCAAATCCGATCCCGAGCGCCACCACGCACTCGGCCAAGCCGCCACCCATCTCTCCCACCGCATCGAAGCCATTTTCACCGTAACCGATCTTGACGCTCTCCGTGGAGTCGAAGGTGACGCCGCTGACACCTACTTCCAGAACTTCAACCACCTGCTCACCACCGACGATTCCGCCTTGCAGTTTCGCCAACGCAGTCGCCGCCCACCACTCGATCCCGCCAACGCACTCCTCTCTTTTCTCTACAGCCTCCTCGCTCACGACGTGCGTTCCGCCAGCGAAGCAGTCGGTCTCGATGCGGCCGTCGGCTTTCTGCACCGCGACCGCCCCGGTCGCCCCGGACTCGCCTTGGATTTAATGGAAGAACTACGGCCCGTGCTCGCCGATCGACTCGCGTTGACTCTCTTCAATCGTCAACAACTTAAACCTGTGGACTTCATCACCGAACCCACGGGAGCTGTCCGGTTGCAGGACGACGCTCGGAAAAAAGTTTTAATGGCTTGGCAAGAGCGTAAAAACGACGAACTCACCCATCCCTTTCTCGACGAAAAGGTAACCCTGGGGCTTGTGCCGCACCTTCAGGCGAGACTACTCGCCCGCCATCTCCGGGGTGACCTTGATGCCTATCCTGCGTTTCTCTGGCGCTGAACCTGTTTTCCCATACCATGTATGTCCTCATCACCTACGACGTTGCCACCAGCACACCCCACGGAGCAAAGCGTTTGAGACAAGTCGCTCGCGCCTGCGAAAACAAAGGACAACGCGTGCAAAACTCCGTATTCGAATGCGAACTCCCTCCCGCCGACCTGGTGTATTTGAAAAAACAACTGCTGGAAATCATCGACCCCACCACCGATAGCGTGCGTTTCTACAACCTCGGCAACAATTGGCGGCGGCGCGTGGACCACCACGGAGCAAAGCCCAGCTACGACATCGACGGCCCCTTGATGGTTTAAGGCCTGAGTGGCGAACCCTAAGTGCGCATCACGGCCTCCGGAGGTTCGCGTTAACACCATCCGTATGGGAAAGAGCCGTTTAGCAAACCACTCCTGTAGAGTAGCAGGATAGCTTGAGCAGGAATTGAAAGATTCGCGGAAAAGCCACTCTTGCTTTTTGACAGTCAATACTTTCTAAATTGCCCATCGCGCCCCTTATGGGGCGCGCGGATTGAAACCCCGTCGCACCAAAACGCGCCGCCCAGGACAAATCGCGCCCCTCATGGGGCGCGCGGATTGAAACCTCCTATGCCCAAAGGAAACCACCGCCCCTCCAAATCGCGCCCCTCATGGGGCGCGCGGATTGAAACTGGCCGCGATTGACGCTCTGCCAGATCGCGGCGGATCGCGCCCCTCATGGGGCGCGCGGATTGAAACTTTGTTGTGGCGGCCGGGTCGCCCCGACCGCCGAATCGCGCCCCTCATGGGGCGCGCGGATTGAAACGATGCGCAGCACGCTCGAGGTGAGATATGCGCAATCGCGCCCCTCATGGGGCGCGCGGATTGAAACCCCTTTAGGCGGTCGGCACGACGCAGGCCGCCAATCGCGCCCCTCATGGGGCGCGCGGATTGAAACTGCGCCCCCTTTACACATCACCATGTCTCTCGATATCGCGCCCCTCATGGGGCGCGCGGATTGAAACCACCGCCGTCGCAGAGGGTGGGGCCGCCGGGGGCATCGCGCCCCTCATGGGGCGCGCGGATTGAAACGCGACCGGACGCGCCGTCTTGATCGGCATCTTGGTGATCGCGCCCCTCATGGGGCGCGCGGATTGAAACGTCCATTTTAAGGGGGATTAGAGTTTTGTGTTAAATCGCGCCCCTCATGGGGCGCGCGGATTGAAACACCGAACGCACTGCAAAGATGGGATTGAATCGCTATCGCGCCCCTCATGGGGCGCGCGGATTGAAACCGTGGATCCGGGTGCAGTGCGAACTCATCCAAAAATCGCGCCCCTCATGGGGCGCGCGGATTGAAACTGGTCCCTTGCTCACAAGCTCATAAGGGCTGTAACATCGCGCCCCTCATGGGGCGCGCGGATTGAAACGCTTGTCCTCGCCACCGGATCGTGGCAAGCGAGAATCGCGCCCCTCATGGGGCGCGCGGATTGAAACTCGGTGGTGTTGATGAGGGTGTCGGCGTCTGCGATCGCGCCCCTCATGGGGCGCGCGGATTGAAACGGATCCAACCTCTTGCCCGCTCGCGAGAGTATCGCATATCGCGCCCCTCATGGGGCGCGCGGATTGAAACTGCGATTTCGTGCGTTGGGCGATCTGCCGCGAGATCGCGCCCCTCATGGGGCGCGCGGATTGAAACGGCGCGGTCTTACTACGGTGGTCCTAGTCTCTGAATCGCGCCCCTCATGGGGCGCGCGGATTGAAACGGTGGGGTCTTACTACGGTGGCCCTAGTCTCTGATATCGCGCCCCTCATGGGGCGCGCGGATTGAAACCCTTATGTGCGGGGGGGCATGGGTAATGGGCCGAATCGCGCCCCTCATGGGGCGCGCGGATTGAAACCCGATCTCGCTCACCGTCTCCGCGATCTCGTCCACATCGCGCCCCTCATGGGGCGCGCGGATTGAAACATTTGTTCGTCGCTGGCCATCGGGATCAACGCGATCGCGCCCCTCATGGGGCGCGCGGATTGAAACGGCTGATACGTCTGGGGTCGATCCGGCCCCCCGCAAATCGCGCCCCTCATGGGGCGCGCGGATTGAAACAAATCCACCTCTTGCCCGCTCGCGAGAGTATCGCATCGCGCCCCTCATGGGGCGCGCGGATTGAAACTGCACGCTCTTGCGCACCTGTCCGTAGAAGTGAGTATCGCGCCCCTCATGGGGCGCGCGGATTGAAACCACTTTAGGCGGTCGGGATGTCCCCGGCCGCCAATCGCGCCCCTCATGGGGCGCGCGGATTGAAACTGCACCCGATCTGAGGGGGGCGTCGGGATGGGAGATCGCGCCCCTCATGGGGCGCGCGGATTGAAACTAGTGGATATTGCGGTGTTTAAGCGTCGTGAGGTTATCGCGCCCCTCATGGGGCGCGCGGATTGAAACTTTGAGATCGCCCGATAGGCGTCGTTGGCCGCAATATCGCGCCCCTCATGGGGCGCGCGGATTGAAACTGGGCCGCGATCGACGCCGCGCTTAAGGTGTCTCATCGCGCCCCTCATGGGGCGCGCGGATTGAAACGCCGCCGCGGATGCCGCGCTGGAAATATTGCCAGATCGCGCCCCTCATGGGGCGCGCGGATTGAAACGATCGGGCAAGATCGATCAGGGGGGGGCAACGAATCGCGCCCCTCATGGGGCGCGCGGATTGAAACGTTGTTGGTGGCGGCCGGGTCGTCCGACCGCCTAATCGCGCCCCTCATGGGGCGCGCGGATTGAAACAGACCGGGTCGTTGCCCCTCAGAGCTAGTTGGATATCGCGCCCCTCATGGGGCGCGCGGATTGAAACGCGCGGATGAGGCCGAGGGCGGTGGCGAGGTCGATCGCGCCCCTCATGGGGCGCGCGGATTGAAACTGATTACCGATCGCGGATCGCTGAAATCAAGGCATCGCGCCCCTCATGGGGCGCGCGGATTGAAACCAGGATGTAGCGGTGGGAGGCGTAGGTGTGACGGATCGCGCCCCTCATGGGGCGCGCGGATTGAAACTTGTTGATCCACACCGCGATGATCGAGAGCAGCCCCATCGCGCCCCTCATGGGGCGCGCGGATTGAAACGCCTCCTCACCACCGCCGCCCTCGAGCCGCTCCCATCGCGCCCCTTATGGGGCGCGCGGATTGAAACATCACCTGCGACTTCCAGGAGGGGCGCGGCAATGATCGCGCCCCTCATGGGGCGCGCGGATTGAAACCCGCTCAGGAGTTGGTAGAAAAATGCGTCGGAGATCGCGCCCCTCATGGGGCGCGCGGATTGAAACAGACGTGGCGGGATCAAACCGAAGGTGAAAGTAAGATCGCGCCCCTCATGGGGCGCGCGGATTGAAACCACAGCCCGCGCTGGTCGATGAAGCGCATCGCCGTATCGCGCCCCTCATGGGGCGCGCGGATTAAGAAACCTGCCTGAGCCTCGCGCCCTGCGTACATCCGGAACGCCTTCACCGCCGCGTCGATTGGACGCCCGGCCCCACTCGTCTCTCCACACGCCCCAAGCCGAATTGGACGCCCGGCCCAGCGTGGAAAATCACGCCGCCTGGCAATCATTGCCGCGCGACGGCGGCGACGCAGCAGGCGAACACGTTGTTCCAATGAGACGACCAGCATGTGTGTGACGTGCCACCGCGTCGCGAATCGAGGAGTCGCATCGGCCCTGATCTCTCGAACATCGGTGCCACGCCACGCTTTCGCGGGGACCAATTGATTCGATCGATCATCGCACCATTCGATCACGTTTCGCCAGGGTATCAGGATTGGGGGTTGGGTCATCCACCGCAAGGACGGCACGGATGTGATCGGACTCCACCTCCGCCACGACGGCATTTTGATCAATGGTCTGGGCGGGTGTGCCCCTTGAGATGATGTTGCCAGGTATCGAGTTCCAGGAAACAATGGACCGGTCGCTCATACCGGACGGCCTCGAGGCGATTCCCCCAACTCAGGACCTGCGGAAGCCCATCGCATTTCTCGAGGCCCTGCACGACTGACCGGCCCGGGGCTCGGAGTTCAACTCGACGACGACGTCGTGCGGTGAAACATCGTGACGGAGGCTGATTCGCTCGACGCCAAATCCGATGGGATCGGTCGGCAGGGCAGAACTGATACCCCCCGGGGCCTGCAATATCCCAGTAAGTCCATTCCGCCCCCCCATGCCAGCCACTGGTGGGTTCCTTGGGATAATGGAAGTGGCCATCACGGTGTCGAACATAGCCGTAGAAATAGTCGAATCCCCGATTTGTGGGGAAACCGTCCCACGTGGCCCGTTCTGCCACTCGCCCGGACATGGGTCGATCGGCGGCGGGATTTTTGTCGGCCTTGGGGTCGCCCCCCCTGTAGTCCCCACTTCCCAAACGCCGCCGTCGCTTAGCCGGCCCCTTGCAGCACGGAACCGAGCGTGTGGGTATCGTCGAGGGCCTTGTCAAACTGGTTGTCGCGCACGGTCGCATGACCTTGGGTGACCCCGGTCAACAGCGAGGAGCGAGACGGCGCGCAGACCGGTGCTGCGCAGTAATGACGCGTGAGCATGACCCCATCTCGGGCCAACGTGTCAATCGCCGGCGTGCCAAAGTGCGGAATCGCCGGGTCTTCTTGGGCCTTGCGCTCATTTTGATAAAACACCCCCACGTCCCCGTAGCCCAGATCGTCACAGAAAATGAACAGGATGTTAGGCCGGGTGGCCTTCTCACCCGCTAACAGGCTGAGAGGACACAACAGGTGCAGAAAAAGAACCGAGGGGGCAACGAAACGTTTCATGGGGCGCAAAAGGTGGCCCCCCCCAGTGTGCGACAACTCTGCGGCGACACGCAAGAACCCAGAACTGACTCAAGGCAAAGCGGGGATCACTCGCGGAACCCATCGTGCAGCATTCTGCCCGCTCAAAGAACTGACTCAGGGCAAAGCCATCGAACAATGTAGAATGCGGTGGGAGAGATTCTGCCCGCCCACTGATTTTGCGCTCGGCGGTGAATTACCCGACCATGACGCACTTGGGTTGGATCCACCAACCTCACCCTGTCTCATTCTCTTCTCCTGCAGGCCGGTCGGGATTATCCCGCATCCTGCCAAGCATTGTCAGCCTGTCCCCCTTCCTATTCCCTTTTTTTATTGCCCGCAAGGCCAACGGGTTGACAGTTGTCTGGCACAGAGTCATGCATATGACTCCCCCACCATTAATTGCACCATCAGTCATGACCACGCCACCCACCATCCTTTCGTTTGACATCGGGCATGAGAGTATCGGGTGGGCTGCGATTCGCGAACCGACGGCCGCCGATTCTCACCCCAGCATCCTCGGGGCCGGCACGGTCATCTTCGAAGAGAATTGCCAAAACCAGCAGCGAGCCGCCTTTCGCCGCCAACGCCGCCACATCGCCGCCACGCGAAACCGTATCCGACGCTTGGAAACGGTCCTCAAGGCCAAGGGCCTGCTGACAGACGACGAGATTGCCGCAGCCCGTAGGCCGGACGCCACTCGACCTCAACCGTGGTGGCTGGCCGCCCGCATTCTCCAAGGTCGAACCGCAGTCGGCCGTTGGCAGGAACTCTGGCCCGTCCTGCGCTGGTATGCCCACAACCGGGGCTACGACGGCAACGCGCGTTGGGCGCGGGGTGGCACCGACGACACGACGAAAGACACGGGGAAAGTCGAGAAGGCCAACGCGTTAATGGCGGACTACGGGACATCGACGATGGCTGAGACCATTTGCGCGTTCTTGGGGATCGATCCGGCGGGCGAGGAACCCAGTGTGCCTTCCCGATACTTCAAGGGCCAAAACGCCGCCTTTCGCCGCTCGGTTGTTGAATCCGAGGTTCGGAAAATTCTGGAGGCCCACCGCCCTGCCCTGCCCTGCATGAACGACGATCTCATTGAGGGACTGGCAGGATCCGCCGATGACGCCTGGAAAAGACTCGGCGGAGGCCACGTCCGCCTTCCCGATCGCTACGCCGGCAGCCTGCTGTTTGGCCAGATGGTGCCTCGATTCGACAACCGCATCATTCCGACCTGCCGAATCACCGGGGCAAAGACACCAGGCAAGGACTGCCCGGAGTTTTACCGCTACCGCTGGGCGATGCTGCTGAACAACCTTCGCATCTCCGATTCAGCCGAGAACGAGCCGCGGCCACTGAGGGCCGAGGAGCGACAGGCAGTGGACGCAAGGATGCAGGAGGCTGGATTCTTCACCAGGTCATCCCTCAAGGCCGCATGCGCCGGGGTGCTGTCCGGAGTCCCATCCAATCTCGACCAAATGTTCATGACTCCGGAAATGGAGCGGGCGCTTGTGCTGGATCCTGCTCGTCGCGAAACCACCCGTGGCGTGCTCAAACATGTATGGCCTACGCTGTCGGAATCTTGGCAGAAGCGGTTCCTGCAGAAACTACGCAGGGCTCGGAATCGCCCCCCCCGGCTCGCTGACTGGCGAGAACAGTTGGCCCGATCAAACGAGGACCTAAAAGACTTCGATGCAGCAGTCTCCCAGACCGTCGATGAGCGGAACAAAAGAGAACGCAAGAACAGCCAAGAAGACACGGTGGACATGATCCTGCGCGAACCCATCCCGCTGCAAGATCGCGCTTCCGGTCGCGCGCCCTACACGCGGGAACTGATGGCCCAAGCGTCAGAATGGGTCCTTTCGGGCAAAGACCCCAAGGCAACCAAAGGTCCGCTTGAGGAAACTTCCGAGGTCATCACCCGACAGCTGAATCAGGCGCTGGCCGAACGCACCAACAACCACCTCGTGCGTCACCGCATGCAGGTTTTCGGCAAGCTGCTTGAGCAGGGTATTGATCACTATTGCCCGAATGGGAGCCCACCCAAGGTCGTCATTGAAGTCGTGCGCGAGCTGCAGGAATTCTCCGGTAAGACCAACGAGGAAAAAGGCTGGATGATGAGGCAAAAACTCGACGGTCATCGGGAGGCAGTGAAATACCTGGAA
The DNA here is from genome assembly GCA_965203585.1 of Actomonas sp. GTDB lineage: Bacteria > Verrucomicrobiota > Verrucomicrobiia > Opitutales > Opitutaceae > Actomonas. The sequence continues at coordinate 1,343,369 of CBDBDC010000003.1, read as the reverse complement.
AATGAGCTTCCTGGGCTTGGCGGATTCGAAATCAGCCATGCACTCATCAAAAAGGTTCGCATCGCCCAGGACCTTGGTTGGAAGTGCCCCTACAGCGGAAACAACTACTGCCTGAGCGATATCCTGGAAGGCCGAATGGATCTTGAGCACATCATTCCGCGCTCTTGGCGGCCGTCGGATTCCCTGGAGTCGCTGGTGCTCACCTCCCGCGAGACCAACCAACGCAAAGGGGGAAGGCTCGCGTGGCAGTTCATCCAAGACGAGGGCGGTGGCGATCTGTTTACCCCCACCCAATTCGAGGGTTTCGTTGATAAGTTGAAACCCCGCCATGATCCGCGAAAACGAAAGGGCAACCTCCGAAAAGTCATCGACGACGACCTGCGCCGCTGGCGCCGCAGGCAGTTTCTGCTCACCGAGAGCTACGAAAAGCGACGTGCCGACACCACTACCGGGTTCACCAGCGGCCATCTGTCCCGCACCAGTTTTCTCAACAAAATAGCTGCCCAGGAAGCCTTGGTCCGACTCCAAAATCGGATCGATCCAAATCACGGGCAGGATCCTCGCGGGATCGCTGCTGGTCTCATCACCCAACTGCCCGGCAGCGTGACCAGTGCGACACGCCGCGCTTGGCGTTTGACCGATTGCTTGTCCCCTCTGGTTGATGTAACAAACAAAACCAAAACCGAACTCCGTGGTGAAACCCACCTTCACCACGCGGTGGATGCAATTGCGGCCGGATTGGCATGTTACTACCTGCCCGCCCATGGAAATGTATGGGGCTTGCTTTCGCGCCGGAAACTAAAGCCTGCGGAGGCGGACTGCCTGCGAAGATCCCTGCGGCTCCCCGTCCGCATTTCCAGTCAAGGCTCTTGGCATATCGACGATCTTCCGGACGAGGTGAAAAGCCAAGTCCGGTCCGCCTTGGAAGAGGAACGGGTTGTTCAACACCTGCCGCACACACTGCGGGGGCTAAGGGTGGAGGAAAACACGTGGCGGGTATTGGGACCCGATCCAAGGCATCCGAAAAAGCTTAAGCTCACCCAGAGGGAGCGAGACAAAAAATCCCAAGAACGACTTCCTCGCAAACACGGCTGCGAAAAAGCCTCCATGCTTTTGGGGCACGTCCCCCCTGGCGGCACACGCGGCAAACTCGCACGACTAAGGGGAGCCCTGATCGTCAAGGAAAACTACGGAGTGGCTCTCGATCCGGACCCAAAGGTTATTCCCCATCTCAGGGTGTGGCAGCAACTCGACGATATCCGAAAAAAGAACGGTGGGCGACTTCCACGCGTCCTGCGCAAGGGAAGCATCATCAGCGTGCCTCCCAGTGATTCCTACAAATACACGGGGCGCTGGCGGGTCCTCAGTATCAAGGACAACTCTGCCAAAGGAATTCTGTTGTACCTTTCCCGGGTCCATTCGGTCAAAGTGACAGCCCGCGAGCTTTCCCGGGTCCATTCGGTCAAAGTGACAGCCCGCGAGATTCTGCTCAAGACCCTGCTCAAAAACGGAATGCAAGTCGAGCAATCGGACCTGCTGGGTCTTGTGACCGGGGCGCAGGATTGAGTCCTGGCCTGGAATCCTCCCAATCTCGGACCGTGCACCTCACCTCAGAGCAACTCGCGCAAGTCAAGGCTGCTTGCGCCCGCCTGCGCGTGCGTGGACTCGCCTTGTTTGGCTCCGCGCTGGCTGAACACCTCTCCCCCGGGGGCGACCTCGATCTCGCCGTCGCCTTTCGACCCGACGTTCGCGTGGGCGCGTTCTCCCGCTGCTTCGATTTCAAGGCGGAGTTGAAATGCATCACCCACCGTGCGGTTGACCCCATAAGCCTGGACAGCGTGCGCAATCCGCACTTCCAAACCGAGCTGGCTGAATCGAAGGTGGAGTATGCCACATGGGGTTGCTCAAACCTACCTCGACATTCACGAGGCAGCCCGGGACTTGGGGAAGCTTGTCGAGGGCAGGACCCTCGCCGACTCAAGGAGGGACCGGTCGTTGGAGGCTGCGGTTGGGTGCCAACTCGAAATTATCAGCGAAGCCCCTCCGGATGCCGAACGGACCGCAGGCATGCGAAATATCATCGCGCACGGCCACCATGCCGTCGATCCCGCCATCCTCTTGGACGGCTGCCCAACCCAAGCTCAAGCTTCCCGGCTTGATCGAACACGTCGTTCAACGCTTGTAGGCGCGTGCGAATAACCCCGGTCAAGTCGTGTCGTATCACATCCTCAATATCGACTCGCCTCGATGTCGGATCACCTGCTCGAAAGGGCAAGTCACTTGCGTGGACGAAGAGGGTGGCAAACGCCAACTGCCCATCGAGGACATCGCAGCCATCGTCATCACCAGCTTCTCCGCCGAGCTACACAGTCACCTGTTACTGGAAAGCGCACGACACAACGTCGCCCTGATCATCTGCGAACGCTTCAATCCCATCAGCCTGCTGCTCCCCGTCAATCGAAGCAGTGACACCCTGTTGACCAAGGCCTCGCTGGTGCTGCCCTCCAAAACTCGCAACCGGATGTGGAAAAACACGGTGCAGGCGAAATGCGAGAACCAGTTGACGATCGCCCGGTCCTGGGAGGACGACCATGCCGATGTCATCAAGCTTGAGAGGGCCGTTCGACGTCCCACCAAGCCCCACGTCAAGGAATCCACCAGTGCCCGCCACTACTGGCGCGTGTTCTCCTCGGCCATCGCCCATCCGGCGTTCAAACGGACCCAGGAGGGTGAAGGAGCCAACGAACTGCTCAACTACGGCTACGCGGTCCTACTCTCCCTGACCCTGCAAAAGCTCCTCGCGTGCGGGCTCGACCCCACCTTCGGCATCGCCCACGAAATCCGGGAACGTGCCACCCCATTGGCCTACGACCTGATGGAGCCCTTCCGTCCCATGGTCGATGCCCGGGTGCAGCGCTGGGTCATGGAAGAAGCGAGTCCAAGAGACGTGACGGTCAATCGCCGATTCCGTAGATTCGTGACGGAGTTCACCGTCGAAAAAGTGGGCTACCTCAAACTCGAGATGCCCCTGCGCAACTGTCTGGAGGAAGTCGTGCGGAGCTTTCGCCGGGCAACCCTCTCGCAACGCGTTCGCGACTACCGGCCATGGACACTGAAAAGTTCAAAATGGGCTGGATGATTGTCGCGTTTGACTTGCCGGTCGTCAGCAAAAGGGCCCGCAGGGACTACACCGATTTCCGCAAATTCCTGTTGAAAGACGGGTATGTGATGATTCAATATAGCGTGTATGCCCGCTCGTTGGTCACCCACAGCCGGATGGTCACCCACCTTCGCAGGCTGGAGTTACAAGTCCCGCCTGAAGGCTCCGTTCGTGCGTGGTACATCACCCAAGCTCAATGGCAGCGCAGCTTGGTCATCCATGGAAAACCAGCCGAAAAAATTGACCCAGAGGCACTGCCCGACCAGCTGCAATTCTGGTAATGAGCTGCGGCAGAACCGTATCTGGGATACGATTCTGCCCGCTCAAAGAACTGACTCAAGGCAAAGCAACATCAAACCGAGTGCGTTTATACGGGTCATTCTGCCCGCTCAAAGAACTGACTCAAGGCAAAGCGATGGTCCCGGCCTGGTGGTGTCTTTGATAATTCTGCCCGCTCAAAGAACTGACTCAAGGCAAAGCAGGCAGCGCCTCCTCCTCCTCCGCTACAAATTCTGCCCGCTCAAAGAACTGACTCAAGGCAAAGCTTCGAGGACAAACATGTCGACGGGCTGGCGATTCTGCCCGCTCAAAGAACTGACTCAAGGCAAAGCTGGAAATCAATCACCGTCGCCATCGTCGCGATTCTGCCCGCTCAAAGAACTGACTCAAGGCAAAGCTATAAAACCAGATCAGGGGAAGACATCACCATTCTGCCCGCTCAAAGAACTGACTCAAGGCAAAGCTCCGATTATCGCCTAGCACAATATCCTCGCATTCTGCCCGCTCAAAGAACTGACTCAAGGCAAAGCGATCCTGGCACGTTTGAGAGGCGGCTGGACATTCTGCCCGCTCAAAGAACTGACTCAAGGCAAAGCTTAACCTCTCTAACCGCCTGCGAAAAATGTATTCTGCCCGCTCAAAGAACTGACTCAAGGCAAAGCGATCCTGGCACGTTTGAGAGGCGGCTGGACATTCTGCCCGCTCAAAGAACTGACTCAAGGCAAAGCTTAACCTCTCTAACCGCCTGCGAAAAATGTATTCTGCCCGCTCAAAGAACTGACTCAAGGCAAAGCCTGAAACTGTAAGGACTTGATAGGCTGGGCATTCTGCCCGCTCAAAGAACTGACTCAAGGCAAAGCCCGTTGCGTTTCCAATTCCGCACGGCGGCTATTCTGCCCGCTCAAAGAACTGACTCAAGGCAAAGCTGCCCGCTCAGCCGCCGCCGCAGCAGGCAAATTCTGCCCGCTCAAAGAACTGACTCAAGGCAAAGCAGATCAAGCGCGGCTCCATCGGCGACGGTGATTCTGCCCGCTCAAAGAACTGACTCAAGGCAAAGCTGCCATCATTGGGGGTAGCTCCATCCCAAATTCTGCCCGCTCAAAGAACTGACTCAAGGCAAAGCAAATGCGTCGTGCTTGCATCGATAACACGGATTCTGCCCGCTCAAAGAACTGACTCAAGGCAAAGCGCCGGGATCCATAGCTCAACCTTATTGGATATTCTGCCCGCTCAAAGAACTGACTCAAGGCAAAGCTTGGCGCGATCGAGATCGACTAAGCTGTCTATTCTGCCCGCTCAAAGAACTGACTCAAGGCAAAGCCATAGGCTACCCCTTGACTGGCCAAGAATTATTCTGCCCGCTCAAAGAACTGACTCAAGGCAAAGCCATAGGCTACCCCTTGACTGGCCAAGAATTATTCTGCCCGCTCAAAGAACTGACTCAAGGCAAAGCTGATGAAAGTGAATTGTGCGTGCTCGTGTATTCTGCCCGCTCAAAGAACTGACTCAAGGCAAAGCATCGAGCTGATAGTCCGGCAGGCTCAGCTCATTCTGCCCGCTCAAAGAACTGACTCAAGGCAAAGCATTAACATTGTAATACTGGCGGGAAACCTAATTCTGCCCGCTCAAAGAACTGACTCAAGGCAAAGCAAGCTGATCGCGTGGATGCGGAGGCCAAACATTCTGCCCGCTCAAAGAACTGACTCAAGGCAAAGCACGCAAGAGACGCTGGAGGTCAGGGGGGCAATTCTGCCCGCTCAAAGAACTGACTCAAGGCAAAGCAATTGTGGGATTCGTATGTTACTTATGTGAATTCTGCCCGCTCAAAGAACTGACTCAAGGCAAAGCACCTTGCCCGGCGCATAAATGCCTACTTTGATTCTGCCCGCTCAAAGAACTGACTCAAGGCAAAGCAAATAACATTATGACATCCTCCAAACCCTCATTCTGCCCGCTCAAAGAACTGACTCAAGGCAAAGCGACCGTCCATCTTGACCACACACTTCGCCAAATTCTGCCCGCTCAAAGAACTGACTCAAGGCAAAGCGTCATCCAGCGCATTGCGTAATCGGCCTCGATTCTGCCCGCTCAAAGAACTGACTCAAGGCAAAGCTAGGTGGTCTCACCACTGAACTCGGCGGTGATTCTGCCCGCCCACTGATTTTGCGCTCGGCGGTGAATTACCCGACCATGACGCACTTGGGTTGGATCCACCAACCTCACCCTGTCTTCCCCAGGCACCGGCCATCCATGTTGGTTAATGGGTCAACTTCAATTTTTTCTATTGACATGATGGGTCCGCATCAATGTGATTCGCCCCGACTCAAGAACAAAGTTAATACCGCAGGCTTCCGGCCACTCACCGTCAGGCGGTGACGCCAGCATAAGAAAGCGGTTTCAAGAAAGCCTCCCCGTCGGGAGGCTTTCTTATTTTCTGAGGCTACCTCCGCAAAGTCTCGATGGAGCTCGGTGGTGGCCGCTGCGGGCATCTGCACTCCGAGAATTGACTGGCAACCGTCGAGTATCCCCACCGTCGAGGAGGCGAGGCAGCTGCTCGAAAGTGGTCAAGCCGAACAGATCGGCTGCCCTCTTGCTGCGGTGGGGCCGCTCCTTTCTGGTCCGCAGAACCAAAGTTTTCAACCGTCCCATCCCATGGGGTCAGGCCAGGGGCCAAGTCAGTCATAAATTCCAGTGACTTCAGAAGGGAGGCCAAAACAGGTCACTTAACTGGCGGGACCTGTTATAAGTCGGCATACAAACTGTGAGACCTTGCTCCATGCATTTCTCCCAACTTTTTGAGAGTTCCCTCAGTTTCCTTATTTTTTTACTTGAACTTTTCTCTTTTTGTCTACAGCGCCGCAGCCAATTGTCCCTGGCCGACTTGAATTCCTCCGGTGTATTAAATACCTTCTTGACCAGGTCCTCAGAATATTGCATTGAAAAATCATGCAGCCTGCTGTCCCTTTCAATCCACGGCAGCCTTGCGATCTTTCTTAGGATCTCAGGTGTTACTTCTTGATCTCTTTTCGACTGATTCACCTTGGCACCATAACTACAGTCCTTGAAACTATCGGGATACATGTTTTCAAGCAGAATCATGGCCTCATCAAAGTACTCAGTCGCGAATAAGTGATACGTTCCGAAACCTAGACTCAAGTATTGAGCAAAATCCGACTCTGCAAGATGACCGCGAATGAACTCATCCTGAGGAACGTCCAAAGGAGGTCTCCAATGATGGCGGTCCTCCAATAATTGATCAACAAATTGGTCCAGGTTATATTTCTTGGTCGGAAACCCGTCTGCTGGGTTGGCACTTGCCCTCGTGTAAAAATAGTGAGAGAGAAACCTTTCAATTGGATTTCTAATGAATGAGAATGCAACAATCTCATGCCCATTTAAAATGGGCATACTACTCAAACGGAAACAATGTGACGTATAACACGTAAACCTATCATATTGCCGAAGCATCCATTCAACCCCCTCAGGGCTGGTTATCTCATACTGGGCGGGAAAATACGCACCCTTTAAGTTATTCCCAAAATTCGCCTCCAATATATTCCAAAACATCCAGCCAGCAGTCTTGGGAACATGAATATTGAAAAAGATAGTCTTGCTTGTATCACTCATCGTGCTGGCCTGCCCCCCCCGCAGATGGGACAGGTGTAAACTAGGGTTCTGCGCCGTCATGGGTTGGGTTCATGGGTTGGGTTCAGGCCTGATCCCGGTCGGCCTGAGGGGAGGGGGCAAGCCCCCTAGGCGTCTTGGTAACCCAGGGAGCCGTGGGGGCGCAACTCATTATATTCGTCACCCCATTGCTCGACGCAAAAAGCGACGCAAAAAGAGGACATTGCTTGATTCTTGACAAGATTACGATGCGAACATAGATATCCACCATGCCCCGCACCGCTCGTCTTGAATACCCCCGCGCTTGTTACCACGTAATCAATCGAGGAAACTATCGATCCGACATTTTTTCGACTGATGGTGCCCGGGCAGCATTTGAACGCCCGATGTTTCAAGCCTGCGAACGGTCCGGGTGGCGGTTGCATGCCTTCGTCATCATGCGTAATCATTTCCACATGGCGATGGAGACTCCGGAGCCAAATTTAAGTGAAGGCATGAAGTGATTGCAGGACACTTGGGTCTGCCGGTTCAACCGCCTGCGCAAAATTAAGGGAAGACCATTCCAAGGGAGATTTAAGTCTCTGCTCGTTCAACCCGGCCATGCCTTGGTGGAGGTAAGTCACTACATCCACCTTGGTCGGGGTTACGAAAACTGAGCCATTGAGAGAGTTAGTCTGGGAACCTAGAAAGGACCCAGATTATGAAAGCAAAGAGATACACCACCGAGCAGAAGATCCGCATATTGCGTGAGGCCGAGCAGGCCGAAGCGACGATCATAGCGGTGTGCCAGGAGCACGCCATCGAGCGAGCAAACCTTCCACCGCTGGAAGCGCGAGTTTGGCCTGCTGGAGCTCGACCAAGCCAAGCAGCTCAAGGAGCTGCAAAAGCAGAACGCCCGGTTAAAGCGCATGCTGGCCGATGAGATGCGCGGCCAAGAGCGCCTGAAGGAGGCGCGCGAAAAAAAACCATGAGCCCCGGTCACAAAAGACAGATCATGGTCGCGAGGGTGAACCGGGGCCGTTGCCCGGCTGGCGAGGCCTGTCGGCACTTTTGCCTGCATCGCAACACGTTTGGCTACGAGGCGAAGCAACCTGATGCTTGGATGGCCAAGTTGAAGGCAGCGCTACGCCGGATGAGTCGAGAGCACCCTGAGTTGGGCGACATGAAGATCGCTCGCCTGCTGAAGAAAGCAGGCTGGCGAGTCGGATCACGACTGATCCCACGGCGGCGCCAGCAGCTCGCTCTGTTGGTGCCCGTCAAGCAGCCCAAACGACGGCGCGGTGGGATCTCCACGGGGCTGCCGACGAAGGCGACCCATCCCCATCACGTTTGGACGTGGGACTTCGTGCCCGATACGACGATGCGTGGAGGCAAGCTACGCATGCTGAGCGTCCTCGATGAATACACCCGGCAAAGCCGGTGCATCCACGTGGATCGTACGATCAATGCGCGTAAGGTGCGTTCGATCATGAACAGGCTGATTGCCGAGCACGGAGCTCCGGAGCATATCCGCAGCGACCATGGCTCGGAGTTTATCGAAAAGGAGTTGCGAGCTTGGCTCGCGTCTCAATCAATCAAGACACTCTACATCGACCCCGGCAGCCCTTGGCAGAACGGCTTTATCGAGAGCTTCCATGCTCGGTTGCGCCACGAGTGCCTCAACCGAGAGATGCTCTCCACGCTGACCGAAGCGCGGGTCGTGATCGAAGACTGGCGATGGAAATACAACCACCTGCGCCCCCACGGTTCGTTGGGTTATATCAGCCCCATCGCGTTTGAACAAAAGCTCGAATCAGAACCCTTCCCTTGACTTACTCTACACCCTCAACCACACCATCAACCCATCCAGACTAACGGTTTAGGTGGACCAGTTTGGGTAACCCGACCACGACCAAAATTACTTACTAAGAATCCACGATCTCTCGATCGCAGATGAAGACTACTACCAAATTCGAGCAACCAACGCGTTTGGTGAGACTTCCAGCGAGCGTTTTCGCGTAATAGTCGATACCGCTTCAAGCGGATCCACCTCGGTTTCTATGAACGGTCCCTCGGGTCCAATTGATCTGGGAAATTCCTTCAACCTCGGCAGCAGTGTCTACGGTAGCGGAACCTACTCATTCCAATGGTTAAGGAATGGACTAGCCATCCCAGGCGCAAACGGATCGACCCTCTACAATTCCAACGCCAGCCTTGAAGACGCAGGGGCTTATCGACTCCGACTGACCCAAGACGGTGCAACCATCGACTCTGAAGAAATTACCGTCCGCATCAAAGGAAACGCCGGACCCATCATTTCTCGTCATCCTTCGAACCACCGAGTGATTCCCGGGAGTTCTCAAACCCTTTACGTCAATGTCTACGGTAGAGGTATCTTTAATTACCAGTGGTTTCGAAATGGCGAGCCGTTGTCCAATCAAACCTCCAGCAATTTTAGAGTGACCGACCTCGAGCCTTCTCTACAAAACGGTTCCTTTACTGTGGAAGTGAGCAACTCATCCGGCTCCGTGCTTTCCCAAGCTGCAATTGTCACTCTCGCTGACCCTTCCCTACCGGTCATCTTACGCCACCCTTCCAGCCAAACAGTCACTCAGGGAAACTATGCTTCAATGAGTGTGAGTGCAGATAGCGGTCCCCCACCTACCTACCAATGGTTTCGTGATGGTAGCGCCTTGACCGGGGAAACCAGTTCCGGAATTTCGCTCTTCCCCAGCAGCCCCAATTATATTTCCGGCAACTATCACGTCGCGGTGACCAGTCCGGTTGGAACGGTGATTTCAGAATCTGCCACCGTTGTCATCGGAGAAAACGCGACACCTACAGATTGGTTCATCCGGTCACATCCCGATCATACTTCCATAACTCCGGGAGGAAGTGCCCACCTAAACGTGGATAGGGGTTATCCGCGGCCCAAGCAGGGCTTTGAGAAGAGCGGATGAAACCAGCAGTTAAAAAAGAAATCTTTAGGGAGCGTGCTCCCTCCCCGCTCTTTCCTCCGACCGACAGGTCGGCCAGGATGGCGGGGAAGACGTTGCCGGCCGAGCCGGCCGGAAAGTAACGATTTGAGGCATGACCCCGATCACTTTAGTTTCCGCCGGTTCGGTTCGCAGCGCTCCCAAACGACTACTCCGAGGACGAATATAACAACGACTCTCCCTAGGGGTGACGCGTGATGGCTGAGCCGCAAAGGCAATCATAACCCTGAAACTATGAGGTAATGAAAGCTAATGAATCAACTCCGCCTTTTGACTTGGTGGTATCTTTGGACCGTGCGGATAAAACCGTGGCGGTGGCCGTGTTCGATCCCGCCCGTGAGGGCTTCCTTGCAGAGCGAGATGTGCCGAGCGCACCTGCCGTGCTCGATGGGTGGTGGCAGCAGGTGGGCGAAACGCACCCGAAGGCTCGTATCGTAACGCGCTCACCGTGTCTCGCACGCTCGCAATGATCAAAGCCGATGCGCGCGACCAAGCGCGCTTCGTGGCGCACACGTGAGTCCAGTGGTGGGACGCGCGTAGGGCCGTGATCAAAAACCTCGTGCCCTTGGAGGCCATAAACCCGGCCGATGAGCTGGAGGTGAGCATCCTCCTCCATCAGCTCGAAGTGCTCAATGCGGGGATCAAAGCGCACGATAGCGCCCTTGCCCAATTCGTGAAAAGCGCAGGTGAAAAAGCCGAACGAATCGCCGCATTGCCCGGTGCAGGTCCGATCTATACGCCGCGAATCCACGCCGCGATGGAGAAGCATGCGCCCAACTGCGAGAGTCCGGAGGCGGTGGCCACAGTGCTCGGCATCGCGCCCATCACTGATCAAAGTGGCAAGATGGGCAAGGTGGCAGCGCCGACGGCGCGGTTGATACCTTCACGCAACAGAGCTTCGTAGCGTGGGCGAAAGCATCGTGGCAGCACTCCATCTGGGCGGAGGCGTTCTATCGCCAGCGCGAGGCCAAGGGCCATGGGTTTAATACCATCATGAGAGCGCTCGCGTATAAGTGGACCCGAATCCGGTGGCGTTGCGGGCAGGATGACGTCGTGTATGACGAAATGAACTACCTCAAATCCCTGCGCGCGAAAGGCAGCCCACTGGGACCCGAAGGCCTCGAATTATGAACTAAAAATTACTCAACTTTTGCCTTGTCGGATGTCCTCAGAGCTAAAGTGGGGAATCCTGGTTCGGTCAGTCTGAGCTACCAATGGTATCAAAACGATCAACTCGTCCCCGGGGCCACTCAGAGTTATCTGAACATCGCACCCGAGTTGGAGAATGCAGGAAACTACCACGTTGAAATTTCCGACGGCGAAAACATGGCGTCCTCCGCCCCAGGCTCAATTTGGGTGGGTCTGCGTCGCGATCTTCCGCTCATCATCTCATCCACCGGGGCTCGGGTCCAACAGAATTCCCAATCGCTCAATATCCAGTTGTCACTGAGGAACAACCTTTACCCCGACCGGGTGATTTGGCGACTGGACGGCACCCTCCTGCCCCAATTCTCATCCCGTTCATTCTACGTTCCTCATGGCTCAATCGGCGCCGGAACCTACACGGCCGAAGTCCACTATCGAAATGAGGTGGCCAACATTACTCCAATCACTGTCGAACACCGCGGAGCCATCGCTTCCGATGATCTGGTATTTCAATACCAACCGCGCAGCCAAACCATCGCGGCAGGAACCGATCTCAGCCTTGAGGCGGGGGCAAATAACGCCACCTCATTTCAGTGGTTCAAGGATGGGGTCTCCATCCCTTTCGCGACCCAGTCTACTCTCCATATCAATCAAACCGATACCACCTATGTCGGCGAATACACCGTGCAGGCATCCAACGGCAGTCAGACTCTCACCAGCAATCCCGCCAGAGTCTCCCTGCGACCTGACGAGGCTCCTGTATTTCTTCGCCACCCGTCCAGCGTAGCTGCGACCGATCTCAGTTCGTCGATCTATCTCAATCTCTATGTAACCGGAATCCCGGCCCCGACTTTCCAATGGTTTCGCGACGGCGCCCCCATCGTTGGAGCAGTCCATGACTCCTATCGGCTAACCTCTCGAGATACGGCAGGCAACTACCACGTGGTCGCGACCAATCGGGAAGGATCGACCCAGAGCGCTACGGCCACAGTGGAAATTATCGACCTGCCGGCGCCTCCGGCTCTCACTGCCCAGCCAACCAGTATAATGACCCCACTCGGCAATCCCGCTGTGTTCCACGTCACCGCATCCGGAGAAGGCCCTCTCAACTTTCAATGGCTGCACAACGGAGTCGCGATTTCCGGCGCTGAGGGTAGTAACTATACAATCGACGCCGTCGCGGCGGATGATAGCGGGATTTACAGCGTTCGGGTAACAAGCGACTCCGGGGCTACCGCTTCTCATTCCGCCGAGCTGAAGATTGGCGTTCCACCCCCGCCGATGATTACAAGCCATCCATTCTCACGCACGGTTGAACCCGGGGCCTCTACTCTCTTCACGGTTACAGCCCAAAGTGAATCCCCGCTGACTTACCAATGGCAGAAAAACGGGGTAAATCTCTTCAATGAAAGAAGCTCCAGTCTCACGATCGAAAATGTGGATTCAAACGACGCGGGATTCTACTGGGTGATCGTGACCAACACGGGAGGATTGAGGGTGAGTGACGGTGCGCGACTCGAGCTCACGCCCAGTGTTTCACCGGTTATCGCACGGCACCGGATAGTAGGCAATGGCTACTCCGTGGGGGACACCATCACCGTGAAGGTGCTGCTCTCTTTTAGCGGCAGTCTCAGCGCTCTAGGATATCAAGTATTACTCCCGGCCGACTGGAGCTTTGCCGGAGACAACCTGAACGGCACGACGGTCGAACCTGTTCTAGGGGATACCGATCTTCTGGAGTGGGCGTGGTCCGAAATTCCGGTCGGCCCGATCAGCTTCGAGTTTGATCTCAACGTTCCGGCGGACTCCACGGGAGCCGTCGAAATATCCGCGCTCGTCGAGTCTCGAGCGGACGGGGAAGCCTTCCAAGCTCTCGCCAACCCGGAACCGCTGATCATTGAATCCGCCGCCGAACGCCACACGGCCGATACCGACGAAGATGGACGCTTCAGTCTTTCCGAACTTCTTCGGGTGATCGAACTCTACAACACCCGGTATGGATCGACTCGGACCGGGCGCTACGACCGACATGATAACACCGTTGATGGGTTTGTGCCCGACGGAACCCAACCCTCAACGCTGGAGAATATTCTATCCCGTCACCATATGGCGGATACGGATCACAATGGACACGTCAGCCTCAGTGAACTCCTCCGCATCATTGAACTCTACAATACGCGGACCGGCACCACCCGCACGAGAGCTTACCGCCCCGCTGCCGGATCCGTGGATGGATTTACCCCCGGGGCGGGTGACGAGTAGACAAAAAGCGTGTTCGGCTTCACGCTCTCAATCGTGGCTTTCAAAATCAGTGATTCTTCCATCGATGCTCCAGCATTGAATGCGGCGTTGTCTCATCCTCAAGCGGGTGCCTGTGCTTCGTTCGAAGGATGGGTGCGCAACCACAACGAGGGTCAGGCCGTCGCGTCGTTGGAGTATGAGGCCTATGCCGAGCTGGCAGAGACTGAGGGCAATCGCATCCTTGAGGAAGTCCGGCTGAAGTTTGATCTCCTCGCCGCCGAAGCCGTACATCGCATTGGTCATCTCCAAATCGGCGATATGGCGGTATGGGTTGGCGTGGCATCCGCCCATCGTGGCCCCGCCTTCGATGCCTGCCGGTTCATTATCGATGAGCTCAAAGCCCGCGTGCCTATATGGAAAAAAGAGCACTACGTCGCCGGATCTTCCGTTTGGATCAACTGCGCCACTAAGGGCGACTTCGCCGAGAGCTCCGCGCCGGAATCCGGGTGAGTTAGTCTCGGAGTGAAGGGCGCGTTCTTGCCTTGAGGGCCGCCATTGTAACAAAACTTCCGCATTCCTACCGCTGACAACCAGGGAAGCATCGTTCAAACGGGGAGGTATATTACCGCTTTCCCGAGAGGGATCCTCTTCTTACCGTTCGCTCAACTATGCCAGAATCCACTGCTCAGCCCCTTATTGTTTTTGACGTCGACGGCACCCTTTTGGGGGGCGAATCCTACGATTGGAACTCATTCGAAGAGGCGTTCCTGCAGGTCACGGGTGCACCGTTTGAGGAGGGGTTTTTCGATCGAATCACGGAGGTCAACGCTACCTCCATCATCCATCAGGTTCTACCCGAGCAAACCGGGTCGAAGCTCGAAAAAATCATCGCGGCCGTTGCCGACGGATACCGCCGCCGACTGGCCGATGAGATTGCCGAGCATCCCGAAGCGTTTCCGGCGACCTCCGGTGCCTGTGAGCTATTGCCTAAACTCGCCGAACTTGGATATGACTGCGCAATCGCAACCGGCGACTGGAAGGATTCCATCGCTCTCAAGTTAGATGCTGCCGGCATCCCGTGGCAGGAACTGCCCATGGCCACCAGCTCGGACCGGGCCACCCGGGCAGAAATCGTTCAACTCGCCGCCGAACGAGCCCACCGCCCGGTTAGTGAGGCAATCTACGTCGGCGACGGGTTATGGGATCTCCGTGCCACCCGAAAACTGAAGATTCCTTTCATCGCCACCGGTGCAAAACACACCCGACTCGCGGCCGCCGGCGCAAAGTTTGTGGTGCCGGACCTGCAACCTGCACCCTTTTTGAACACCTTGGCCAAAATCACGGCCGGAACAAATTCATAACCGGTAGCAACTTTCCCCGAATCCGTAATTGTCGGACTGCCTGACAAAGTCATAACTTTACCCGTGCCGGAACGCGTTTCCGGTTCAAACCCCTCCTCCTACTTCCCTTTTCCATGATCTGCTATGTTCCTGCGGAAACCGCTTCCGGCGAGCTTCGCACCGCTCTTACCCCTACGACTGCTGCCGCGATGGTAAAGCTTGGCCTCACGGTCAAAGCCGAGCCCAGCTTGGGTGCCCCCAGTCGATACCTCGATAAAGACTACGCCGAGGCTGGCGTCGAAATAGTCGCTGATCCAGCCGCCGCTATTGCCGAGGCCGATCTCGTCCTTCGCGTCCGCAAGCCATCTTCCGAAGACGTCACCAAACTCAAGCCCGGTGCCCTGCACCTGAGCTTCCTCGACCCGTTTAACGAAGCCGACCTGCTGGGCGACTTCGCCGCCGCGAAGGTCAGCGCCGTGAGCTTGGAAATGATTCCACGGACCACGCTCGCTCAGAAAATGGACGCCCTAAGCTCCCAGGCGAATCTCGCGGGCTACGCTGCCGTCGTGCAGGCCGCCGCCCGCGTCCGCAGCGTCCTGCCCATGATGATGACGCCAGCCGGCACCATCATGCCGTGCCGCGTATTCGTGATCGGAGCCGGTGTCGCCGGTCTTCAGGCCATCGCGACCGCCAAGCGCCTCGGCGCTCGTATCGAAGCATTTGATACACGTCCCGTGGTGGAGGAGCAGGTAAAATCACTCGGCGCCCGTTTCGTTAAAATCGACCTCGGCGACACCGGCCAGACCGCCAGCGGTTACGCCAAACAGCTCACTCCGGAACAGATCGCCAAACAGCAGGCAGGCATGGCCAAGGTTTGCGCCCAAGCCGACATCGTAATCACTACCGCCAAGGTGTTTGGCCGTAAGGCACCGATCCTCCTGACCGCCGACATGGTGGCCGGGATGAAGGCCGGCAGTGTGGTCGTCGACATGGCCCTCGAGACCGGAGGCAACGTCGAAGGC
Organism: Actomonas sp.; assembly: GCA_965203585.1. Taxonomy (GTDB): domain Bacteria; phylum Verrucomicrobiota; class Verrucomicrobiia; order Opitutales; family Opitutaceae; genus Actomonas. The sequence continues at coordinate 1,327,582 of CBDBDC010000003.1, read as the reverse complement.
GCTGTCCCCGGTGAGGATACCGTGACTGCCAACGGCGTCACCATTCTGGGTGACACTTCCTTGGAAAACTCCGTCGCTACCCACGCCTCTCAAATGCTCGCTGCCAATTTCGCCGCGTGGATCACTCACTTCTGGGACGAGGAGGCCAAGACTCTCAAACTCGACCGTGAGGACGAGATTCTCAAGGGCTGCCTTATCACTTACGACGGCACGATCGTCCACGAACGTTTTCAACCTTCCACGGACAGCTAACCCCCCGACTTTCCCATGGAATTAATGCTTCTTCTCTTCATCTTCGTGCTCGCCGGATTTCTCGGTTTCGAGCTCATCGCGAAGGTGCCTTCTCAACTGCACACTCCGCTCATGTCGGGGTCGAACGCGATCTCCGGCATCACCATCGTAGGTGCCCTGCTCGCCGCCGGTGCTGATGATGGATCGACTCTCACGACCGTGCTCGGCACGACCGCGGTGGCGCTCGCCACCATCAACGTGATCGGCGGATACCTCGTTACCGATCGCATGCTCGCCATGTTCAAAAAACGGGGCGCGGCTAAGAAAGAGGAAGGCGGACAATGAACGCCGAAACCCTCATAAATTTCTCCTACATCGTCGCTTCGATCCTGTTTATTATGGGATTGAAGATGCTGGGTCGCCAAGCGACTGCGCGCCGGGGGAATATGATCTCCTCGCTGGGCATGTTGATTGCCGTGGTCGTCACATTATTCGCCCGCGAGATTGTAAGTTTTCAATGGATCTTAGTCGGGGTCGGCATCGGTGCGGTCATTGGTATCGCCTGTGCCCGTCTAATCAAAATGACCTCCATTCCGGAGATGGTCGCACTACTCAACGGCTTCGGCGGCCTCGCCTCGTTGCTCGTCGGTTGGGCGGAATACGGCAAGATTCTCGCGGTGGATTCCACGAGTTCAGTCTTCACCGGCACCGTCATCGTCCTCGCCGTGTTAATCGGTGGGGTGACCTTCACCGGCTCCCTCTACGCCTTCGGTAAACTCTCCGGCAAACTCAGCGGCAAACCGGTGATGTTTAGTGGGCAACAATTCGTGAACGGTGCCTTGGTCCTAGGACTGATCGTCGCGGGCGTGCTCTACGTCATCAACGATGGTGCCGGCGAAATGGGCGGCAACGCGTTCTACGCGTGTCTCGCTATTGCGTTCATCCTAGGCATCACGCTGGTCATGCCCATCGGCGGCAGCGACATGCCGGTCGTGATCTCGATGCTCAACAGTCTCTCCGGCCTCGCGGCCTGTGCCGCCGGTTTCGTGATCACCAACAACGTCCTGATCGTGGCCGGTTGTTTGGTCGGCACCAGTGGCGTGATCCTGACCATCATCATGTGCAAAGCCATGAATCGCTCGCTCGCGAACGTGCTATTCTCCGGCTTCGGTTCCGATGCCACCGCCGCTGCGGCAGGCGACGGAGAAGGACAGATCAAGGGCGAACTCAAACCCATCTCAGCCGAAGACAGTTTCGCGGTGCTGGAAGCCGCGCGTAATGTCGTCATCGTGCCGGGATACGGCATGGCCGTTTCCCAAGCCCAACACGTCGTGCGCGAGCTCGCCGAGATGCTCGAGAACAATGGTGCGGAAGTGCGCTTCGCCATCCACCCCGTCGCCGGACGTATGCCGGGTCACATGAACGTTCTCCTCGCCGAGGCCAACGTGCCCTACGAGCAACTCGTGGAGATGGACTCCATCAATCCACAGATGCCCATGATGGACGTTGCCATCGTCATCGGAGCCAACGACGTGGTGAACCCAGCCGCCGCCCGCGACAAGAGTTCGCCGATCTACGGCATGCCCATCATCAATGCCCACGAAGCCAACACCGTGATTTGTCTGAAGCGCGGCAAAGGAGCCGGATTCTCCGGTATCGAAAACCAACTCTTTCTCCTTCCCAACACCCGCATGCTTTACGGCGACGCCAAGGCATCTCTGCAAGCCGTCGCCGGCGAGTTCAAGGCCATGGCGGAAGGTTGAAGCGCGAGATCGCCGAAGCGCCCGGATGCAGCCATCCAACCGTTCAATCACCATTGAAACCGATGCACCCACCTCGGTTTCGTTTTGCTAACCTTGGGGGAGCAATTCTAGACCGGAGACTCGGCCCTATTCCAAGATTGGACCGCGTGTTTCGTTGGGTCGAGAGGCTGCGCTTATCCGAATTGATTCAAGGTTTTCGCGGACGAGTTCACCCATGCTCTGGCACTTACGGTAAGCATCACGCTTGAAATGATCCGCGAGGCCTTGGCGCAACTCTTCGCGGTGCGACAAGGGGGAGATTTCATCAGCCGCCATGGCGGTGAGCAACCCACCGAGCTTTTCCTCCGCAATGGCCGCGCGGTTGAGTATCGCGACCTGTTCTTCGCGTTGATACTGACGCGCCGTTTCCGTCCGCAAATGTTCGAGGCAATACAAGGCGAAAGGACGATTCTCGGGGAAGAATTGAGGTCGATAAAAATTGAGCCGACCTTCGTAACTCTGTTGGTCGAAGTCCATTGCTCGGAGGCGCAACTGAGCGCCTTCGAAATCCGGAGTCACCACCATCACAAAATTGTAGGAACGCATGTCCCCCAACAATCGCACGAAACAGCGCTCGTTGAATTTCACCAACTCCTTCGCGACCCGCACGGGGTTAAGTTCGGCGCGGGAAGTGCCCAGCCATTCATCCATGAAAACATTGCCGGGGATTCCGGCGACGTGCTCCTCGACCAACAAATTGCCGCAGGTAAAATAGTTCATGCGGTTCGGTGAAAGCAGATGCTCCAACTCCAAACCGTAAACCCGCGAAGCATCGCCTTTCTTGATGTAGAAATGGTCGGCGTTGTCGTTGTAAGCATTTACAATTCGGATACGAAACGGGCGCGAATTGCCAAAGGAGCAGTAGTCAATCCGGTCCACATAAACGTGTTGCAGCACCGTGGTATCGCCGGCCGTCCGTAATAGTGCATACACTCGCTTGAGGTCTTCGTGCAGCGGACCCATTTCCAATCGACTATAGATTACGCTGTCCCAGAGCGTCTGCTCTCCCTTGTCATTAGTCAGCGGGATGGACTCCTCAAAGGTGTTAAGGCGATCGTAGGTGACGGGCAAAAACCGCTCCCGCTTGAATTTACGCAAATACTCCAACAGCCGATCACTGATGGGAAAACTGGGTTTCTTGAGTTGGGGACGCGCCTCTTCAGCCATTTCGGAACCTTGGGGATCAGCATGAGCATTGGCAAATAAAGCGTCAAAGAGTTGCAAACTGAAAAATCTCCTCGTTTCTGCCCAACAACCCTCCACCCTTGGGTCCGATTCGATTCATGCTTATGCTCGCCACCACCACTCTCGAAAAGCTGCAAGCCGTGCCTATCCGGTTCTGAATCAATGCCGTTATTTTCATCATGGGCGGATGGCTCAGCATCATGCTACTCCGCCATGCCGCACGGATGAATAAACTGGTCCTCACCATGATCGTCCTCGTCTGTGTCACCACCGTCGGATTTCAGTGGATATGGGAACGAAACGAACCCTGTTTCCTGACTCCCTACATCAATATTGTAGCTCCTCTTTTCCAGAGTAAGAACACGTTTTGACCCACGCCGACCTCCGGCGGGAAAACGAGACTTACGGAAAATGACAACCGCTTTGCGGATTTCGTGGTCGTCATAAGGAGGCAATTTGTGTCATTCCTTCGGATCGCTATGCCCAAAGCACCATCAGACATCGGACTCATCGGCCTCGCCGTCATGGGTCAAAACCTCGCTCTCAACATTGCCGACCACGGTTTCAAGATCTCGGTCTTCAATCGCACGACGGCAAAAACCGACGCCTTCGTCGCAGCCAATCCCGACACCCCGGGTGGCCTCGTCGGCAGCAAGACCCTGAAGGGTTTCGTCAAGTCGCTCTCATCCCCGCGCAAGATCATCATCCTGGTCAAGGCCGGTCGTGCGACCGATGCGGTCATCAACGGCCTCGTGCCCTTGCTCGACAAGGACGACATCATCATCGACGGCGGCAACGCGCTCTGGACCGACACCATCCGTCGCGAAAAAGAGCTCAAGGCCAAGAATCTCCGCTTCATCGGTTCCGGTGTTTCCGGTGGTGAAGAAGGCGCCCGCTTCGGACCTTCCCTCATGCCCGGCGGCGACAAATCCGCCTACAACGAAATCGCTCCAATCTGGAAAGCGATTGCGGCCAAGGTCGACCGCAAGACCGGCAAACCTCTCGAAGGCGCCGCTCCCGGCAAGCCGGTCAAAGGCGGCGTAACCTGCACCACTTACATCGGCGAAAACGGCGCGGGCCATTACGTCAAGATGGTCCACAACGGCATCGAGTATGGCGACATGCAGATGATCTGTGAGGCCTATGACTTGATAAAGGGCCTCCTCGGTCTGAAGGCTAAAGAAATCGGCGAGATCTTCGCCGAGTGGAATGAAGGCGCCCTCGACTCTTTCCTCGTCGAAATCACCGCCGACATTCTTCAGCAAAAAGACCCGGCTTCGCGCAAAGCATTTGTGGACGTCGTGCTCGACACCGCTGGCCAAAAAGGCACCGGAAAATGGACCGCCAACAGCGCCCTTTCCATGGGTATCGCAGCACCGACCATCGCCGAGTCTGTCTTCTCCCGCTGCCTCTCCGCCGTCAAGGATGAGCGCGTCGCCGCTTCCAAGATCCTCAAGGGCCCGAAGAGGAAGTTCAAAGGTGGCAAAGCCGCGCTCATCAGCGCGATCCACGATGCCCTCTACTGCTCGAAAATCTGTTCCTACGCCCAAGGCTTCCAGCTTATGCGTGAGGCTCAGAACGAGTATGATTGGAAACTCAACTTCGGCGCGATTGCTCAAATCTTCCGCGGTGGCTGCATCATCCGAGCAGCGTTCTTGCAGAAGATCACCGAGGCTTACAAACGCGACAAGACGTTGGCTAACCTGCTCCTTGATACTTACTTCAACAAGACGATCCAAGACGCTCAGGACAGCTGGCGTAAAGTCGTGGCCCTTTCCGCCGAATACGGCATCCCGGCCCCGACCTTCAGCAGCGCCCTCGCCTACTACGACGGCTACCGCGCTGCTCGCCTCCCAGCGAACCTGCTCCAAGCCCAACGCGACTACTTCGGTGCCCACACCTACGAGCGTCTGGACAAGCCCCGCGGCAAGTTCTTCCACGTGGACTGGCCTGACCCCAAACGCCCTCAACAACGGTGTCCGAGAAGAGAGTCATGAGTGTTGAGGATCAGAGGGTTGGGCATGCTGGGTTGAGCCGGATCTGGAGATAATACTCAGGGGATGGTTTTTGTCGTCTGGAGTCAGGGGTGGCTCAGGGGGGATTGTGGATTGCAGCCAGGTTTGGCGGCCGCAACGCGGACTTCTAAAGCAATGCGTAGTGGCATTTAATCTCTCGATACGGAGAGTTTTCAGTCCGGTTTATCAAACCGCATGCATAGGCAATTCCATCCTCTCATAATCAATGTAATTAATTAATTATAACCATGTAAAGTATCGCAATTTGGCCCTGATGTATAACGCTCTTGAGAGGTCATTTTCCTCCCGTCCGCAAGGTGATAAAACGTTCATGGAACCGGCCCATCATCTGCTCACTCACGCTGTGCGCAAGCAAGCAATCGGCCTGAGTGACGAACCGTTTTGAGAGTGGGGTGTTTGGCGCGCGCTGGAGGGCGAAGAGTCCGGCCGGGCCTTTTGGCAGACTCGGGCCGATCAAGCCGAATCGCGGCCGCGCCGCACGTGGTTTGCTGCGTTCAAGTCGCCGCGACGCTTGGCTATGCTCACCGCGGTCGCCCCCCCCCCCCCCCAAGTTACGCGAGCTTTGATCGAGAGTGGGGCGAGCGAGACGGGTGGGCAGACTACCCGGAACTCGCAGAGCACCCGGTATGGGCCGTCGATGGTCATCAGATTACTCCCGCGACCCACTCCCAGCGCGACGGCAAGGGTCGCTCGCCTCGGGCATGATCACCGGATTTTGCCCTACATTGAGGGTCCATGCGCCCTATGGCGTGTTTTCAGGGTGACGCCAAACGGCGCCACGCGTGGCCGGTGTTTAAGGAAAACTGGCCGCGTTGGACTCCGGATAAGCCGCGTAAGCCGATGCCCATTATCGTCGCCGATCCCGCCGACATGGATAACCCGCATGGGGGGCTCGAGAAGCTCAACCGGCACGCCATGATCATCACCCGGGAAAAAGAAAACAGGGACCCGACGATCTACGGTCCCTGCGGGTTTGATCCTGATGATCAGATCAATCGTGGGGTCATCACCGATGATCATGCCGGTTACACCAACGCCGCCCTGCGACGCATCCACTCCGGTGATCCGACCACGGACAAAGACTTTGTGGTTATTACCACGTGCCAACATCTGCGGCCGGGCCTCATCGCCTTGCTCTCCTTCCTGCGTTGGTAAATCGACAAAGCTTACGATGTATTTAAAAACCGCCTGAAGGTCATCAGGGCGTGGGGCACCGGCGAGACGGCAGCGCTCATGCAGGCCCACTTCGTGGCCCTGTTGCACACTCTACTCACGCTCCTTTTAGCCCGACTTGAACAGACCGGTATCGGCGAAACCAAGGTCACCAAACCACCGCAACAACGACGCGAAAAAATCCCCTCGGATCACCACCTGCCCGCTCAATACAACGGGCGCCACGCCTTCACGCTGACCTGCTATCCGCACCGGGCGCCACGCCATCCGCTATAAAGTCCCTTGGGAACAGGCTTATCCTCTCTTTAAACAACGCATCGAATCTTACTTGTGAGTCACTTCACGGACACCGTTCCGCCAGGTGAAGGCGTGGCAGAGCGCCACTCCCGCGGCGTCGGCTTCGTCGAAGCCCAACTGGGCTCCGTGACCTAGAAGGCCTATGACCGTGCGAGCCATCTGTTCTTTACTGGCGCGGCCTGCGCCCACCACCGCCTGTTTTACCCGCAGCGGCGGGTATTCGAAGATGGGCAAATCATGCAGGGCGACCGCGGTGATGGCCGCTCCTCGCGCCGCACCCAGGATTTGGGCGGTTTGAAAATTCTGCACGTAAATCGTCTGTTCCAAGGCCACGTGCGTCAGTTCGTAAGTCTCGACCATGATCGTGATAGCCCGGTGTATTTCGGCCAACGCTTCCGGCATGGGCACCTTGGGTTTCACTTTGACGGTCTGGCAGCGCAACATCACCGGCTGTCGGCCCCCCCGAAATTCAACCACAGCGAGACCCGTGCCGCGGAGAGACGGGTCGACTCCAAGGACCAACCCGTCGAAAGGCGCCCGCTGCAAATCCATCGGCGCGGTGACCGCAGCCGCCACCCTCCGCCCATGCGCAGTCGGAGCCACCTCCTGCCCCGCCAACTTGGCCTTCCACATGTCTCGAACCGTCTTACGCGCCATAATTCAAAAGAGGTTTAACCACGTCTATGAGCGAAGAGAATGTCAGACATAAACACGAATATTTCTGTATTCCCAACCATCCGATTTCCTTCAGTGCGTAAGCTTTTGGTGATAATTGTTCTTCAGTCTCCCAAATCATCATCCATTCTGGGCAACCCGTTCCGGTGCACCCCGCCTCACAGTCTATTGTCGCTCTCGTTTCAATGCGTCAGTCATTCGTGTCAATTCGTGGTTGAAAATCAATCCTGCCCCGCAGCTCAGAACAACAGTTTCAGTCCTGCCACGGCACTCATCCACAACGCGAGATTTTCGAACAGGCATTGGTTGATTTTTTTGAGCAACTTTCGCCCGATCGCTGCCCCGATCAGCACCGCGGGCAGGAGCACGAGATTTCCGGTCACGCTCTGCCAATTGATCAATCCCAGATCCACCATGAAGGGGACCTTGAAGATATTGATCAGAAAGAAAAACACCGCCGCTGTGCCCATCCACTCCATTTTCGGAAGCCGCATGGCCAAAAGGTAAATCGCCATCAATGGCCCAGCTGCATTGGCCACCAAGGTCGTGAAGCCCGCCATTACGCCAATGAACGCGGCGTAACGCGCGCCCATCGGTTCGTCATCATTGCCCCGGTATCTCCGCCAGAGATGCAGGCCGACCATCATCAACACGATTCCACCAATCAACCAGCTGGCTTGGCGATCGGTGATGCGATCCATCGCGATCCAGCCGACAATCACCCCCGCTGCCGTCCACGGGAACAGCCGTAGCAAATGGCTCCATTGGGTATGCCCACGGTAGGATTTAACGGCGACGGCATCAGCAACGATAAGCATCGGCAGCACAAATCCGCTGGCCTCACGAGCCGGGAGTAAATTTGCGAAGACGGTTACGGCGACCAATCCGAGTCCACCGATGGCGGTTTTCGAAACCCCGATAAACATCGCGGCCCCAATGGCCAAGACCCACTGCCAAAGCTCCAAGTTCATGAGCGGGCCATTCTACCAGGTTGGAAGTGTGAAGTAAGGCGCGCCGTCATCGTCAGCCTACCAGCATCGAGAGAGGGCGACACTCTTGGCAAGATGGGAAGGATGTATCGGGTAGATTCGGACGATTCCCCGGAATCGAGTTAGTTGCCGAAAAACTGCTTTCGGGCATAAAGCCCGACCCACGAGCAAAGCGACGTAACTCAAAGTTGGGTGGGGCTTTACGCCCGACAGTTCCGTTCTATGGTAAAACGACCAGCGAGGCAGTCTTCTCGAAATACCCGAGTCCGTAACTCGTGACGATGCGCTCACCGGGTTTGATCGCCATGCTGTGATCACCTTGGACCAGTTTGCCTGCTCGGTGCTCGAGAGTGCCCGACAACCACCGCGAGAACATCCCCGTCTCACTGAGCGTGACCGTCATGGACTGACCATATTCGCCCCACAATTCGACGTTCACTTCATCGATGACCTCCGCGTGGAAATTAAGGGGGGCCCGCAACCGGACTTTCACGTCGCCGGAATCTGTGTGCTCCAAATCAACCTTTATCGTATCGTTCGCGAGGTAGGCTAGCGATGTATTGAACGCGATATTGAACTGCACCCAGCCTTCAGTCCAACCGATGTTGCCCAGTTCGGGATGGTTCGGGAAATGCTCCGCCTTGGGCGAGCCGTCGAAAACGAAGGGCACCGGTTCTAGCAATCCGATGCCTCCTTTGTGGGCATTGAACCAGCCCAGATCTACGCCTTCGATTTCGCGAGGACCGTCGTAGGAGGCATGCCGCCCAACCGGGTTACGGCCAAAGCCACTGTCGAAATGAGACCATGCGAGTTCGTCCAATCGGGACTTCAACACAGGATCGGAAATCACGCTTTTCGTGGCATAAGCGGCGGCGGGAAACCCCAAGATATTACCGGTCTCATTCCATCCAATCGGTGCCCATTCCGCGTCGTCGGTAAGGCGACGAAAATCCCATAGGTTGGCTGATCGCTGCACCGCGACTTCCGCCCACTCTTGAACCTTCCCCCGTAAACCGGCGGGAGTCCGATCGGAAAATTGGGAATGAAAATATGCAAACGCCCGCATGGTGATGTGCTCCGACATGCGCTGCCCTTTGGTTGTCATCGGGTCCTCCCAATCTAGGTTCGCGATCATCCACTCCATCTGACGGTAGGCAGCATCAAAATATTTTTGAGCATCCGTCTCCCCTTGAGCTTGGGCGACTTCATACATCATGAGATTGGGAATCACCGAGGCTCCCGGAGGCAGTTCCCCTTTGTTGGTGCCTAGTTTTGTTTTCAACGCCAACAGATCGTGTCCTTCACTGCGGTCATACTTGGTGGTCGAATCCTCCCGCACATCCGGTTTCTCCCAGACGCTCTTAGCATACGCATAAACCGCGTCGAAGTTTTGCTGCGGCAACCATTGCTTCAGGTCCGGGTAGGCGAAAAGAAAATGGGCTAACTCCGCCTTTTGATGCTCGTGCTCGAGCTTTTGCGAGACCTTCACATCGGCATCCCATTGAATGAGCCTGACAATGTCCGGCGTATCCGCTGCGGGTGCATCCAGCGCTCCCCAAAGCCCGCGATATTCTGCGGGGAACTTGTGGTTAGGAACATATTTAATGGTGGAATCTATCCGGTCGTAGGCCGCTGGATTGGAGAGATACTGAGCCACGAGAGTCTGCATCGCCCAGTTGAAGAAATCACCGTCCCGCCACTCCCATGAATACGTGCAGAGGTTATCCGTGGTTCCCAGATAGTGACGGGCACCGGCCATGAAATCGACCGATCCCTTGTAGCTCACCCGCTCGAACCAGTAGGGACCGATCCGAAACCCGAAGGATTCTTCATTCCCAACCACGACCACAAACTCGTCACTCGCCGTCGGATTAAACGCACTGAAATCCCCCTTCTCACCATTCACCACGCCACGATAGCCGACCTCGCGGGAAAGCACGTTCTCAACGCGGAACGGAGTGCCGTCGGCCACACCGGGAGCTGTGAACCGTTTGGGCCGACCGATGTTGAAGCCACTTTGATTAAGAATCACGGTGCGCAACTGAGACAAATCCGCGGCATACTCTTCGCCGAAGATTCCTACCTCCCGGACCACGACTTCATCAGCTCCGAAAAAGGCGACGCGAACCTGATCAGTCAGCATCGGTTTCTCGAGAGAGACCGACAGCTCGGAGGCCCCGCCCAATTCGCGGCGGGCAAAATCACGCCATCGCCCATTCATGAAGGTTTGCAGCGCCACTTCGGTAGGAGCCGATCGACCTTGTAGATCGAGATCGACGGACACCTTGAGCACCTCGGTATTGCCCGGGAGTTCCACGGACACCCACTTTTCTCCACTCGGCGTATTACTCGTCCAAAAGGTATCGGTATTTCCATCAATCGCATTGGCGGGTGCAGCGAGATCCTGCTCGGCGTTGGACGTGGCTTTGCCAGTCGTGGCGAGGTTGTTTTCGGCTGAAGCGAGACCCGTGCTCGCTGCAAACATTACGATGGAGAAGAAGACGGAAGGGAGGGATTTCATGGGGTGAGGACCAAAGACACTCAAAACGTATTCGGAGATGGGGAAAGCGTGGTGATGGTAAATCGTTGCATCCCCCTCCGCGAACCAAGGGAGATCTAGGTCGCGGGACTGAAGTTGCCGTCATCGACTTCAAAAACTTGCCATGCCCCCAACGCCTCCCCCGGGCGCACCGTGCCTGTCGCGATGACCTGACTCTCCTTCGAGACCGCCGACCAGAATCGTTCCTGTCGAGCCGGATCAAGTTCGCCTAAAACATCATCCGCCAACTGGGCGGGTGCCACACCGGTGCGTTCCTCAAACCATGCGGCCTGCGCCAACCGCAATGACAGGACGAGCGCCCGTTGTTGTCCTTCCGACGCGATGTCCTTGGCCGACCTGCCCTCCAGCGTAAATTCGAAGTCATCTCGATGCGGACCGTTCCCGGTGGATTTCATCATTTGATCGCGCTGCCGATTGTTCGACAGTTTCTGGACCAACTCATCCGCCAAGGTAAGGGCCATTTGAGGAGCGTAAGCAAATCCAACATTCTCGGCTCGATCGGCAATCTGAGCATACCGTGCCGTCAAAACGTCGGCGAGTTCGGTCAAGGCTTTGGTGCGGCGATCAACCAATACCAAAGCATGCTCGGCCATGACGGCCTCGAACGCCTCAAACTCCGCGGTGGAACCCTCGCGCTTGAGCAAAGCATTTCGCTCGGCCAAGGCACGATAATAGGCCTGCAAGCTTGCCAGGTAAGAAGCGTCGGTGGCGGACAAGGTTAGATCCAACCAACGCCGCCGACCAGCCGGGGCCCCGCGCACCAATTGCTGATCCTGCGATGAAAACACCACACTGGGGAATTTCCCGATAATGTCGCCCAATCGGTTAATTTTATTACCATCGAGCCAAGCCGTTTTTGCACCCGACTTAAACGATATCGTGAGTTGCGAAGCGCCTTCATGATCGTGCTCCACATCGCAGGCTATCGCCGCTTCCTTGCTGCCCTGCTGAATGAGACTGCTGTGATCCGCCGATCGGAAGGATCTGAGCGCTGTCACAAATCCCGCGGCCTCAAGCAGATTGGTTTTCCCTTGGCCATTGGGACCGAGAAAGAACTGTAGCCGACCGGAAAACTCCAATCGCGCCGCCGTGACATTGCGGAAATGCTGTAGTCCAATCGCCTGGATTCGCATCAGATGAAAATCACGTTATCGGCTGGTTTAACTTCTTCCGCCACGGCCACCAGTGCCTCGATCAAGGCATCCCAGTCGGCCGGCGGCGTGGACCAACTCGCACTGATGCGAAGCACCCGCCGCATTTCATCACCCGGAACGCCCATGGCCGCGAGCACATGGGAAGGAGATTCAGAGCCACTCGAACAAGCGGAGCCGGTGGAGACCTCAAAGCCACGCTTATCGAGTCGCTTTACCCAGCGGTGATTTTCACCATGAGGCATCACCACCGAAACCGTATTCCAGAGTCGCTCCGCTCCCGCACTGAGGATTCGAACACCCGGCAAATGTTGGGCCAACTTCACTTCAAACTGGCCGCGTAATCGCTCCCGATCGGACTCCAACATGACGTGGTTTCGCTCCGCATCGATCAACGCGGCGACCAAACACGCCACTCCCGGAAAGTCTTGGGTGCCGCCGTGTTGTTTGCCGTCATCCGGTCCGGCAGGAATCACGGAAAAGTTCTCCGCAGACTTTGGGCGAAGTAGAAAACTCATGCGTTTGGGTGCGCGAAATTTATGCCCGGCCGCGATGACCCAGTCTGCCTGCGCCAAACCTCCCCCGGCGATCTTACCCCACCACTGAGCCGCATCGCAGACAAATTGCACTCCCGCCGACTTGCAGCGATCCGCCAACTGCTCCCAAGGCTGCAGCACCCCCGTCTCATTGTTCGCAGCCATCACCCAAAGGGCGCCTAAATCTCCCGTCTCAATCAGGGTTTGGACTTCGGCCAAAATCACGCGCCCCTCGCCGTCCACCTTGAGCCATTGAATACGCTCCGCGCCAAAATGAGTTCGCACCGCATTGATCACACACAGGTGCTCGGTCGGGTTAACCGCCACCTTCGAAACAATCGGCAAAGACGCCGCCAAATGCCGGGCAATGGCGTGAACAGATTCGGTTGCGCCGCTAGTGAAAATAATCCTCTCGGGCTCGCAACCGATCACCGTGGCCAGATTCGCCCGGGCATGCTCCAGCAAGACCTTCACCCGAGCCCCGGCGCGGTGTGCACTCGAGGGATTTTGCCACGATTCTTCCGAAGCCCGCAACCACGCCTCCCGCGCGGCAGGACTTATCGGAGTGGTCGCGTTGTAATCAAAATAGGGCACAGCCCTCTAACATGCGATCACGAAGCTCAGAGGCAAGCGGCCACTCCAACACTGTTTCTCTCACAGGAGCACGCAGAGGAAAGCAGAGCCACTCCTCCGTCATTATTCTAACCTCAGATTTCACAGATCTACTCAGATTTTCCCAAGCAAGAATAGATTCCTCAGACCAAGCTGACGGCTCTGCTTTTCTCTGCTCCCGCCTGTAAAATAAAATAACTTACGGCGTCGGCATTTCGTGCTGATACTTATTCCGTCCGTCCAAAATCGCATGCACGACTTGGCTGCCCACTTTGTGCGCCGACTCCAGCGCAGGGAAATAGGCCGAATATCCCAGGCCTAGTTTTTCGCCGTTCAAACTTCCGGCCGCGTCTCCACCCGGCCACTGCATGTCAAAATTACTCGCAGTGCGGAGGACCAGCATTCTCTTCACGTCGACTTTTCCCGCCCGATCGAGCCAGAAGAGTGAGCCATACGTTCCCGTGTCTTCCATGGCTGTCGTGACGTATTCACCCGTGCCATCGGAGAAATATTTCACCCAATCATTGGCCCATTTATTGAGATGTTCACCATGCCAATAGGTCATCGCCGCCAAGTGATCGCCCTTCAAAACAAAGGGAGGACGCTGTGCGACCGGCGTATCGGTATAGAGCTTACGCCGCTTCTGCATGGGTTCCGTATCCCCCAGCTCCGTGTCCTTGGTCAGCTGGTAAGCCCACTCCACCAACGAAGGCATCAACCGATAAGCCTGTCCCTCACTGCGATCTACCGGCTGCTGATACGGATAAGCTTTGCGCAAGGGAATGTAGCCCGCGGTCCAACCCTCCGGAACCTCTCGGTAGTCGATCTCGTGGGCCAAGTCTCCGTCGACCAACCACTCCGCCCAAGCCGCAGACCCCAACGACCTATCGTTAGGATCGGCACCCGCGATACCCGCCACTAACCAGTAGGCTTCCGCCAAATCAAACCGCGGATCGAGCCCCACCGCCATGATCGTCGCCGCGCTCTTGGCGGTTCCCACACCGGTAACGACTCCCAGAATACTCCCAGCGGGCGAGCCCCGCAGATCCCGATAACCCTGAGGAAAATCATACGTCTCGGTAAGTCCCTCGCGTTCCACCCAGTGTTGAAACTCTCCCGGGCGGTCTCCGGTATCTTCACCGCGTTCAAACATGGCGACCACCACCACCTTGACCTTGATCGGCTCCGCCCAGACCGACACCACACTCACCAGTAAACCGAGAAGACAAAAAAATCGCATATCCCAACCGAAGCACGCCCCGTGCCGCGGTCAAAGGCCTTCCTGCGGCAAGGCCTATCTTTCTTCCTACTCCCTATCCCGCAGTGGCCCGACCACTAGCCGAGTGAGAAAGAATAACGATAAAGAGGAATGAGAAAGAGAGGAGCGAGAATCCTTCCCGCTCCGGAACGCGCTTGACCGCCCCTGCCCTCGCTCGCGATTCTGCTCCCTTTATGAGCACAGAAACCTCCTCCAACGAAGTCGCCGTCATCTCCACAGCTTACGGTGACATGACTGTTTCATTCTGGTCCGATGTGGCCCCTAAGACCATCGAGAACTTCAAAAAACTCGCGCGTGACGGCTTCTATGACGGCACGGCCTTCCACCGCATCATCAAGGGTTTCATGGTCCAAGGCGGCTGCCCCAATACTAAGGATGGTGCCCGTGGCATGCCCGGCACCGGTGATCCCGGCTACAAGCTCGACGCCGAGTTCAACGAAAAGCCTCACGTGCGCGGTGTGCTCTCCATGGCTCGCTCCGCCGACCCCAACAGCGCCGGTTGCCAATTCTTCATCTGCCACGGCGACGCCCGTTTCCTTGATCGCCAATACACCGCCTTCGGTGAACTCAGCGCCGGTGACTCGGTCCTTGAGCAGATCGCCACTCTCCCAACCGGCGGTGGCGGCGAAAACAGCAGCCCGATCGAACGCGTCGAAGTAAAGAGCGTCACGATCCAGGCCGCCTGATCGTCCGCCTCATCCCATCCTTTTAAGCCCCGGTAACTGCCGGGGCTTTTTGCGCCTCAAAACGCCAGTCCCTGTTTCGGACTTTAACCAATATGGTTAAAGTCTTGATGGGTTCATCAGGGGGACGGGTCCTTTGGGGAGGAATCGAGGCCCTAAAGAGTCACCACTGGGGTCACGCCTTTCCGGGCTCGATCAGCGCGGAGACGGATTGGTCGAGGGCGGCGAGTTGGCTGGCGGCGACGCCTTCGGGCAAGAGTCGGCGAACGATTGATTTAACTTGGGCGCGGCAAGCGGTCGCATCGTTTCCTACCTGCACGCGTTTCACGATTCCGACGAGTCCCAGCACCTCACTGCTCGGCCCCCGGACAACCGTCTTGATCGCGACATCCACCACTGCACGTCCCTCCGTATCCCACGCGGGGTGAGCACTTACCACGGGTTGTTCGGTTTCAAGTAATCGCGTGTCGTGAACAAAAAAACCTTCGGCCTCCTCGGCGGGAAAGAGATCAAAATCCGACTGCCCCCCTAACCTCCTCTCGGGACTTGCCCAGAAACGCCAAGTGAGCGGCATTGTTGTAGAGAAATGTTCCTTCGAGGTTCTTAAGGAAAACCATATCTTCGACTACATCCAGAACCCCCCGCCCAAAGTTCTCCTGACCTCGAGGCAATCCATGCAGTCAGGTCGGGTTCGGAAATGCGAAGGGGCCGCATGACAAACTACGGGCTATTTGTATCCCAACGCTTTGGCAACCTGGGCATTCATCACTTTGCCGTCGCGTGTATTGATGCCTTTGGCCAATCCGTCGTGTTCTTCCAAGGCACGTGAGATTCCTCGTGAGACCATCTGCACGAGGTAGGGCTCGGTGGCTTGGGTAAGACCGAGCGTCGAGGTGCGGCCAACCAAAGCTGGCATATTGGGCACCGCGTAGTGCACCACTCCATGTTTCACATAAGTGGGCTTGCTGTGGCTGGTCGGCTCGATGGTCGCCACGCAACCTCCTTGATCAATCGCGATGTCAACAATCACACTGCCGGGACGCATCTTCCTAACCATCTGCGATGTGACCACGGTGGGGGCTTTGGCGTTGGGGACGAGCACGGCACCGATCAACAAATCACAACCCGCCACGGCCATCTCCACGTTGCCTGGATTCGCCATGAGGGTCACCACGCCGCCGCGATATTCCTCATCAATCATCTCCAGCTTGCGGGCGTCCAGATCGAGAATCGTAACCCGGGCACCCATCCCCATGGCCATCCGGCAAGCGTGTGCTCCAGAATTACCGGCGCCCACAATCGCCACCCGCCCCGGCATCGTGCCGGGGATGCCGCCCAAGAGCACTCCGGAACCTCCATTCTGGGTTTGCAAGAAATAGGCCCCCGTCTGAATCGAAAGGCGCCCCGCGATATGAGACATGGGCTTCAACAGCGGTAAAAAGCCGTCGCGGCCTTCGACTGATTCGTAGGCGATACCCAAAACCTGCTTCTTCACCAACGCGACGGTGAGGTCGGGGCAAGCAGCCAAATGAAGGTAAGTGAACAGGGTAAGATCGGGCCGGAAGTATTTGAACTCACTCGTCTGCGGTTCCTTGACCTTCACCACCATGTCGACGTCGCCCCACACTTTGGCGGCCGTATTGATGATCTTTGCCCCGGCCTTGCGATATTCTGCGTCGGTGAAACCGGCGCGACCTCCCGCGCCTTTTTGGACCATCACGGTCGCGCCAATTTTGACGCAACGGTGACAGAGATTGGGAGTCATGGCGATTCGGGTTTCGCCAACTTTGATCTCGGTAGGAACACCTATTTTCATGGGCTCACGCTGGGGAAAAATACCGCGGTTTCAAGCTCACGCGAACTCAAGACGCTGGACCTGTAATTTGGCGAGCTCGGGTTCCAAATCGCACTGAACGGCGTTTTGATTGAGCTGCCAGATCCAACGATCCACCCATCCGGTCGTGCTCAGAATGAGGACCCAAACCAATATCTTCGACCAGAGTGGCGCCTCCGCCGGACCAAAAAGTGTAATCTGCACTCCGAGTAAAATCGTGCTGAGCACGAGTGGCGCCAGATACCACCACGCTACATTTTGCAACAACCAGATCTGATGCTCAACAGATCGGATCGCACGATCCAACTCGATACGCAGACTGTTTCCTTGAGGCACGGCACATGTTCGCATGACCCAACGATCGATCAAGAAATAGGTGCCCACGAGCAGAGGCAGAATCGCCGCGATCCAAGCCGGCCAGGAAATCGCTCCTTCGATCTGCGCCTGCCAGGCGATATTTCCAAACACACCGGCGACAAGAAAACTGGCCAATACTTCCCGCACATCCCGCCAAAAAATTCGACGAGCAAACTTAAGGCTATTGGCCTGCACCTGCGATAATGTGGCGGGGTCGAAGGCAGCCGCAGGGGTCCGCTGACGATCATGCTGCCAAACAAGTTGGAGTTCTTCAAAGCTCATGACTAATTCCTTTCATTTTTTCGGTAAGAGATTTGCAGGCGCGGCTGAGTGCGACGCCGACGTGATTTTCGGTGAGACCGGTAATCGCGGCGATTTCCCGGTAGGCCAATCCATCAAGGGCCAATACAACCAACGAACGCTGCCCCGCCGGCAGAGACCGGACGCATCGCATCAGCGCCGCGTGAAGGTCTTGATTTTCCTCCCGCTCAGCCGGGTCGGAGTCGGCGCTCGATGCCACGTCCACGGATTCGGGTTAGTTCACAACGCGAGCCTCGCGCCGTGTGGTGGTGCGGCGCTAGGTCAGGCCGGTATTCAGACACACGCGATAAATCCATGTGGACGGCTTCGCCTCGCCCGAATAACGCGGCACGGATCGCCACAATTGGACCATCATTTCCTGGTGCAGTTCATCCGCATCGGCGGGCTCCGGCGCATCGGCCCGGCTCAGCTGACGCAAAATCGCGCCATGGCTATCAAGCCACGCAATATACTGTTTTTCGGAGGAGTCGGTGGAGATCATCGGTTCACAGTATTCGTAACCGGTCAGACCACCCCTCTTACAAAAAACTCACTTTTTCTTTCGAGACGCGTCCGATCACTGTTGGGATTCGATCCATTGATCGACGTAGCGATCCAACATCATTAGAGGCAAAGGCCCCCTCCGGAGCACTTCGTCGTGGAAGTCCCGGATATCGAAATCCTCCCCCAGAGCCCCGGCGGCCCGGGCCTTCAATTCCTTGAATTTCAATTCGCCCAGCTTGTAGGCCAGCGCCTGTCCGGGCCATGAAGTGTAACGATCGATTTCCACCACAATATCGTGGTGAGATTTACTGGCGTTGGCAGCGAAATAATCAATCGTCCGCTGCCTAGACCATCCTTTCGCATGCATGCCGGTATCCACCATGAGGCGCACCGCTCGCCACATTTCATAGGTCAGTTGTCCGAACTTCGCATACGGATCTTGATAGAATCCCATTTCTTCACCGAGGCTCTCCGCATAGAGCCCCCAGCCTTCCGTATAACCCGTGAGTGACAGACCCATTTTCCGAAACCCGGGAGTGCCTTCGATCTCCTGCTGAATTGCGATCTGCTGATGATGTCCCGGCACTGCCTCATGCAAAGTAAGGGCCTCCATTTCCCAACGCGGGCGCGTGTGCAGGGCGTAGGTATTGGCGAAATATTGACCGGCGCGACCGGCCGCCAATGAACCTCGCATGTAGTATGCCGTCGTTTGTGACTTGGCCGCATAGGACGGAATCTCGACCACGCCATACGGAGTGCGGGGGAGCAATCCAAACAGCTTCGGCATCTCCAAGTCAGCCCGCTTCAAAATGTCCCGATACTCCGCCAACAAGGCTTTGGGTTCGGTGTGATAAAACTGCGGATCGGTGCGCAGGAAATTGAAGAACGCTTCCAAGGTGCCATCAAAACCAGCCCACGCTTTCACTCGCTCCATTTCCCCGCGAATCCGAGCGACTTCCGCCAAAGCCGATTTGGTGCACCTCGTCCGGGGTGATATCTAACGTCGTGTGGTGTTTCACTTCGATCCGATACCAGGCGGCACCATTTGGCCGGTCGCTCGCCAAAATACTAGTTGGCGCGGCAGGCAAAAACTCTTCGGTGAGGAAGGTTTAAAACTCCTGCCATTTCGGACGAATTTCTTGCTGATACAACGCTATCGCCTCTCGCCGCAGCGACTCCCCCTGCTCAAACGGCACGGAACCCGGCAGATTAAAGAACCCCTGCAGCAGAGGAGTATCAATTATCATGTTACGCACCTGTTGCGTTACATCGCGTAAAGTGATCGCCGGAGGAACTACCCCCAACTCGACGCCCTCCCTCAGCAACGCGATGTGTTGATCGACGTGTTCGGGCAGTCCCCGCAACAGCGAAACTTGCCCTTCGAGATCAGCAACCGATCGGTTGGATAGACTTTTCAGCGTGCTCGCCGCCCCCTGTTGCACCCCTCGCCGCTGATTCAGGCGCTGCACGTGAGTCGGAAAGGCCAACAACTCCACCTGATCCTGCGCTTGGCGTAAGAACAGATCGTAATTCAAACGATCGGTTTCATTTAGCGCCGATCGATCGATTCGATTGCGGCCAGACGCGACCGCCTACGTTCCGCCATTCGGCTAATTCCTGCCGTGGAATAATCATTCCAGCGACCGGCGAACCCTTCATAGCCACCAGAGGTTGCGTAGGTCGGATTCTCATCCAGATAGGCATCAAAATCGATTTCCAGCAACCGAGCCAAGCGAGCTGATTCACTGAAGGGAGCCTTTTCTGAAATTACCGTCGAATAGCGCAAATCCTCGACGGCTTTCGCAGGGCTGCCTCCCGCCCCCATCAAAGATATCGCTGCGATCGAGGAGTGGAAAAACTGCTTTAGCATCATCCTTCCCTAGGGTGTGTTTAACAAATAAATTGGAGGCAAAAAGTATCCATTAATAGGATACTTTTCATTGACCTCGTGGCTCCAGAATGACTTCATCACATTGTGAAACAACGAGTAAGACTCGTCCTGCGTGATCACCACTGGGGCGAGCTAAAAAAATTAACGGCCATCGTCTCAGTCTGAGTGGCCCACATCGTCGTGGACGCAAATGCACCAACCTGCGCCGTCGGGTTGAAGCCGTGCTCTGGATCGCGCGTGCCGGGTGCCCGTGGCGCGATCTGCCTACTTGGTTTGGTCCCTGGCAAAACGCCTATGCCTCGTTCCGGCGCTGGTCTCAGAACGGTCTCTGGGAGTATGTGCTCGCTTACCTCGGTTCTCTCCAAGGCGATCACGCGTATCTCATGATTGATAGCACCAGTTCGCGGGTCCATCAGCACGCGGCCGGACCCGGTGGTGGACAGCAAGCCCAAGCCATGGGGCGCTCCAAAGCGGGCCTCTCCACCAAGGCCCACTTTGCCTGTGACGCCTTGGGCTACCCTCTGGGCTTTATCCTCACGGGTGCCAATGTAGCCGACTGCGATCAGTGTAAACCCCTCTTGGAATCTTATCTGCGGCCAGGGGCTGCGGCGATCATGGACAAGGGCTATGACAGCGATGCCATCAGGGCAGGTGTGAAACAACGAGGCGGCAACGCCGTCATAGCCGTGCACCCCAACAGGTCCCAAAAACCCGAGTTTGACGAGCACATCTACTGTGATCGTCACCGCATCGAGAACCTCTTCGCAAAACTCAAGCACTACCGCCGGATCGCTACGCGCTATGAAAAACTACATCGAACCTTTGCCAGCATGCTCGCTTTAGTATGTATCATCATATGGATTAAGCACTAACATACCAATTGTTAAACACACCCTAGGGCATCATCGATTGAACGATTTCCCAAGCCCATAACCAACTCTTCATTTTCGAATTCCAAGTTCCAATAATTTGAGCATCGCACGAGGCGATCTTTTCCGGGAACGTGCAGGTCAATTTTCCGGTGTCTTGGTTGAGATCCCATCGCTCTGATTCGGCTAAACCCCATGCCCCTTGATGCGCCGAAGTTTTCGCATCGAGATCGAGAATCGCTTTATCGCATAAGTCATCGAAATCAAACACTTGATCTTTATACCATGGAGAGAGCTTCATAATTTTCGAACGCTAAGACCAACCTGCGACCACCAGCGATTGAATTGTCATGTTCGATTTCATAGCAACGGAACGACTGTCGTTGGTCCGGAACATATTGATCAATTTTTGTTTAATCCATCTCCTCCGAATTGGGGTTCTTCTGGTCGACGTTGATAATTCCCCTAAAGACGCCATCCGATTCAGGCGCTCAGAAACTAGTCGGCTCCTCCTCAAAGTTGGATTAATCGCATCCTGATCCGTTGCAGAAAGGCAGATTGTCAAGAATCAAGCAATGTCCCCTTTAAGTGCTCCCGCCAGCGGCCAACGCCTAGTCTCCGCCTAAGCAGGGCTGTTTAGAGCTCAATCGAAAATCCTATGTGGATCACACTGACCGAAACCGATGTGCAGACGCGCTTGAGCGGCCCCGAACTGGCGGCGCTCAAGAGCGCGGCGCTGGCGACGGGCCAGAGCGACCCGTTGCCGGCGTTGGTGGCGAGTGTGGCGCGCGAGGTGCGCGGCTACGTAGCGGCGGGTGAGCGCAATACGCTGGGCCCGGCGGGCACGATCCCCGATGAGTTGGAGAGTGCGTCGCTGGCACGGGTGCGCTACGAGCTGGCGACGCGCTTGCCGGTGGCCTCGCTTCTGACGGAGGCGCGCAAGGAGGCCAACCGCGACGCGCTGGCGCGGCTACGCGATGTGGCGGCGGGCAAGTTCTTAATCGTGCAGCCGCCGAGCGAGGATGCCGGGCCGCAGGCGATCGCGCCGCAGACCGCCTACTACGGCGGCGCAGAAAGGCTGGAGCCATGATCACGGCCGAACCTACCTCCTATGGGGCGGCGGTAGCCCGCTTGGTCGAGCAGGTGCCGGTGGCCTCGCGGCTCAACAGCGCGGAGTGGGCGGCGGTGCCGCTGGCGCTGCGCGACCGGGCGTTTTTCAGTGCCGGGGTGGAGAGCATCCGCACGGTGGCGACGCTGCAGGATGGGATCCGGCAGGCGCTGGATGGCACGGGCGAGACGACGATGGATAAGAGCAAATTTGTGGCGTCGATGCGGCAGGCCTTGGGGGCCGAACCGGGCGACTCGGGGGAGCTGACGGATCTGACCAGCAGGCGCCGGTTGGAGCTGATCTATGATTTTCAAACCGAGGATGCGATGGAGTATGGGCGCTGGCGGGCCGGGCAGGACCCGGACTTGTTGGAGGCCTACCCGGCGCAGGAGCTGGTGCGCATCGCGGTGCGCGAGGAGCCGCGCGAGTGGAAACCGATCTGGGCGGCAGCCGGGGGCCGGTTCCCGAATGGGCGCATGGTAGCGCGCAAGGACGATGCGGTGTGGACGGCGATTAGCCGGTTTGGCCGGCCGTGGCCGCCGTTTGATTTTGGCAGTGGCATGGGCTTGAAGGACATTGATCGCGAGGAGGCCGAGGCGCTCGGCGTGGTAGCCCCCGAGACGGTGGTGGCCCCGGCAGCGCAGGAATTTAACGCGCAGTTGGAGGCCTCGCTCCCGGAGGCTACACCGAGCGTGATGGCCGGGCTGCGCGAGATCTTTGGGGACGATGTGGCGGTCTCGGCAGCGGGCCGAGTGCAGTGGCGCGGGGAACAGCTCGGGCAGTTGTGGCAGCAGGCGGTGGCAGCGACGAGCGACGCGGCTTTGAGCGCGAGCGGACCCCACTGGCTGGGCCGGGCGAGTGCCGAGGCGGTGGCAGTGGGCCAGCGTGACTTGGGGATCGATTTAAGTGGGCACACGCTGGAGGTGCGCGCGGTGGACTTGCGCCACGCCTACCTGCGCCATGGCCGCGATGGAGACAAGCCGGGCGACCAAGTGTCTTTGAGTGTGGCCGAGGCCCGCGCGATCGCGCTGGTGTGGCGCTCGCCGCAGCGGGCAACGTGGGGCCGCCAGCGCCAGCCGGCGAGCGAGCAGGCGCGCGAATTGCCAGCGGGTTGGCAGAGCGGCCAGATCCAACTTGCTACCGATCTGGGTAACGGCTGGTTGGTGGTGGGCAACTACTTGCTGGCCGCCGAGACGCGCACGTTGCGCGCACGCTCGCTGTGGAAGAAGCGGAAGGGGGTGACCCCGTGAAGAGCCACCCCCTAAGTCGCCCAGCGGATCAAGGACTCTCGCTGAGCAATTCGCAGCATGCGCCCCGCCGCCGCAGGGTCAAGAGCAAACAAAGGGGGCGAGCCGTGAGACCCGCCCCGATGCCAGCCAGTGCCCGATGTCTCGCCCGAGAGGCGATCCCCGAGCCGAACGTCCAAAACGGGACAGACTGCGCACTCCCAACCAAGCAGGCAGTGCGCCGAGGTGCAAGCGCAAAACAAGCGCTGGCGGTGGAAATCCCAGACTTAACCCGGAGGCGCGCATGAGCGGCGCGCAGATCCGCATCGTGAGCGATGGGGCCACGCCGCGCCTCGCCGCGCTGTTGCGCACGACGCAGCAGCGGCGCCCGTTGCTCGCGCTGGCGGGCAAGACGGCGGAGGTGGAACTGAAGGCGTGGTTTCGCGCGGCCAATCTCTACAAGCCCAACCGGCGGGGCTGGAAGCGGAGCAATTTCTGGGCGCGCATCTTGGGCCGCACGGCCTACGATCCGAGCAAGACGACGGACCGCTCGGCGGTGGTGGCGATCACCGATCCGGCAATCCGGCCGCATGTGTATGGGGCGACGATCCGACCGAAAAAGGCGAAGGCGCTCGCGATCCCGCTACGGCCGGAGGCGTATGGCGTGCGCCCGTCGAGTGGCGTGATCGCGGGGCTGCGTTTTGTGCCGATCGGGCAGACCGCCAAAACCGTGGGCTATCTGCAGCGGCGCGAGGGCGCCCAGATGGTGAGCTACTACCGGCTGGTGCGCGCGGTGACGATCCGGCGCGACCCGAGCGCGCTGCCGCCGCCGGATAAAACGACGCGCGCGATCGTGCGGGCGCTGGAGCGGCGCATCGCGCGGCAGACGAGAGGAGGCCGCGCGTGAGTAACCCCTTTACCGCTTTGCAGGACCGGGTGGCGGCGATCTTGGCGCCCGAGTTTGCCGATGATACAATTTTAACTGAGGCGCTGGGCGACCTGGTGCAGCGCGTCGACCGAGTGGTGATGGAGCTGGGCTTTGGGCTGGTGGTGACGACCGCGCGCGGCAGTGCGCTCGAAGAGGGCGAGGCGCCGCGCGAACTGGCCGGGCCCTTGGGGCTGCGCGAGGAGCTCACCGTGGCGATCGTGCACAACCCCCTGCTGCAACCCGACCGCGTGGTGCTCGAGGCGCTGTGGACGGTCGTGCGGGCGCTGCATGGCCAGCCGATCACGAGCCCGGCGACCGCGCACACACCGGTGCTGCGGGTGACCGGGCACGAGGTGCGCGACGATGCGCCCGATGGCGTCGTGGTGCACCACGTGCACCTCGCCACCAACTTTTTTCCGAATCCGTAACGATGCCCAAACTAACCATGACTGAAGAAGATACTTACGACGCCTCTCTCCCGCGCGCTCGCCCCGTCATCAGATGGCCGGGCGGCAAGACGCGTTTGCTCAAACACATCCTGCCGCTGATTCCGGAGCACACGACCTACGTCGAGCCGTTTGGCGGGGGCATGGCCGTGCTGTTGGGGAAACCACCCAGCGACGTGGAAATCGTCAACGACATCCACAAGGATCTGGTCGCGTTCTATCGCTGCGCGAAGTTCCACCTCGACGCGCTCCTGGACGAGTTGGATCTGGTGCTCAACTCGCGCCAAGAGTTTGAGGACTATTGCCAGCAACCCGGACTCACGGAACTGCAAAAGGCGGCGCGTTGGTTCGTGCGCAACAAGCTGAGCTTCGGTGGATTGGGGTCAACGTTTGGCACGAGCAAGCGGAATGGCATGTCGAGTCGGGCCAATCAGATCATGGCGATCCGATCCCTCAATCGTCGGCTGGATAAGACTACGATTGAAAATCGCCCGTGGGACAAGCTGCTCGAGATCTACGACTACGAGGATGCGTTTCATTTCATGGATCCGCCGTATCTCGATTCCGGGGGAGCCGCGTATGATGGCTGGAGTGAGCACGAACTAAATCGCTTTGCCGTGCGCGTGCGCGAGCTCGAAGGCAAGTGGATGGTGACGTTTCAAGACTGCGCACAGATTCGGGATGCGTTCACGGGCTGGACGATTCACGACATCACCAGAGCCAACGGCATCAGAAACACCACCGGCAAAAAGGGCCGTCTCTACACCGAGGTGATCATCACCAGCGAACCAGCCAAGGTCAAGCGACGCCGCGTACGCAAAACCGGCGCATAGTTGACCGATGTGGCCACCGACGATGATCACCACGAAACACACCAACTTTTTTCCGAATCCGTAACGATACCCAAAAACCACAGAAATCACCATGAATAAACAACGCACCGTAATAGGCATCCAAGGCTTCATCTTCCCTTGGGGCGCCACCTTCACCGTTCCCGCCGACGGGACTGCCTCTCGCACCGTCAAGCCCGGCTCGGGCGATGACGGCTGGATCGACATCGGCGTCGCCGACTGGATGTTCTCGCCGCAAAACACCATCGAGGATTTCTTCGCCCCGTCGCCCGGTGTGCGCGTCCTCTGGGACAAGGTCACCACCAAGAAGGGGCTCAAGCTCAAGGGTAAGCTCATGGAGCTGCAGAACCTTTCCTACAAGATGCTGCTCGCGATGGCCTCCGACTACGCCCTCAGCGGCGCCGGTGGCCAATACAACCCGCTCGAGGGCGATCCCGTCGTGCGCGCCTGGTTGCAGCTCCAGCAATACAACCAAGCGAACGCGCTCATCAATACGATGGACGTGGCGGTCGCGATCACGCTGCCCGGCGATGTGACCTTCGGCGATACGCCGGTCGACGTCGACGTGGAGGCCGACGTGCTCTTCAGCACCCTGAACACCGGGACGCTGGCCTAAGCCGAAAGGCTGAAGGACTGAAAAGCTGAAATTGCTATGCCGACTCCGGACTACACTCACAACAACACCGGCCCGACGGCCGTCGCTGGCCCCGCGCGGGCGGGCACGGCGGGCGCGCCGACCGGGGTGGATGCTCCGGACTTCGCGGGCGGGAGCGACGCACCGGGTGCGATCACTCTCGCCGCTACCGCAGGCACCGCCACGGCGCCCACCAGCGTAGCGGCCGCCAGCTTCGCGGGCACGGCCAGCGCGCCCGGCTCGGTCGCCCTCGCGGGGCTCACGCCTACGGCCAGCACCCCCCAACAAGTCGCGGCCGCTACGACCCTCCAACCCATCACCGATTCCAACATGCACACCGCAAACTTCCAATTCGTCGGCAAGCTCAAGACCGACCAGCCCTTTGGCTTCTACCAACCCCCCGCGGCGGGCAAGGTGGTAGGCCTGCAACTGTTCGCACAGACCGCACCCACGGGGGCCGACGTGATCGTCGACCTCACCGATGCCGATGGCACCTCGCTCGCGCGCAGTGGCACGATTGAGGCCGGTAATGACACGGGCTCGATCACCTTTGGCACGCCGCTCGCCTTCCTCGCCGGTGCGATCATCCGCGCCGAAATCACCCAAGTCGGATCCGGCACTGCCGGTAGTTACCTTACGGCCAACCTCATCATCCAGCTCGATTAATCACCCATGAACCTGAACTCACAATTCACCCGCCCGCGCTGGGCCTGCACCGCGCTGGCAATCGCGTTGCTGCTCACCTGCAGCACGAATGCCCAAGTTGAAATCCCCTGGGAAGACATCGATAAAACCGGCTCCTCGCTGGCCGATCTGGCGACCCGCGATGCGGGGGACCTGACCGGCCAGATCGCGATCACCGACAGCACCCCCAGCACCAACAGCACGACCGGCGCGATCACCGCCGTCGGCGGCATAGCCACGATGGACAACATCCATGCCGCCGGCCACATCACTTCCGGCGACGGGTTTGATTCGGCCAGCTATCTGGAGCGACTCGCGCTGCGGTCCACGCGTGGGCGGGCTATCAGCGACGGGGTTACCCCTGCCCGCTCGGTCCGCCACGAGCCCGGTGACATTGGGGCCGTCGGAGGGCTGCCCATCACGATCCACGGCACCCTCCCCGTTCTGCCCACGAGGCCGACGCAGTTGGTCCAGATCCTCGCCCTCACGGGTTCCGTAACCGGCCCCGACCTGACGGCTGCGCGGGAGCCCCACAGCCTGCACCTGCTCATCGACCCCGCCGGATCACTCATCATCAGGCAGGTCGGGGCCGACCCCACGGATCAACGCTCACTGACCTATGCCAATTTCCTCGCCGCATATTCCGGGCGGCAGCATGTCCGTCTCGTGGTGCGGATAGCGTCGCCGGATAGCGTCATTAATCCCGCGATCTGGGTGGATGGCGTCAATGTCACCGGGAGCATGTCATCAACCACGTCGGGCACGGCCCCGAATTGGGTGCCGCCGACGATGGTGGCGGACTATTACCTAACTGGCCTGATGTGGTCGCGGGGGCATATGCCCTCCATGGCGGTGGTGCTGGGTGCCTGGAGCGATGCTGAAGCCATCGAGTGGACGGGCGGCGGGCGCTGGCCTACGCGATTCGAGCATGCGGGCAGCGCGGTGGACCCCTCGTCGTCGGGCTTTGTGAACCGGGGCGCCGCGACGGGTGACGTAACGCGGCCCACCAATGGATTCGAGCTGTTCAGCGGCGCGTCCGCGGCCGGGTTCTCGGCAACGCACGGTGCCAACGGCAACGTGTCCCAGGCCGTCAAGCTGGGCTATAGTTTCCGGCCGGGGCAAGCTTGGCTGGTGGAGTTTGAGTGGACGCAAGGCGCGGGGGCGTTGCCGGACTTTTTCGGGGCGATGTCGTCGAGTTCGAGTAACACGGCGGACCTGAGTGCCAACCGGTCGGCCGAGATTGTCGCGGGGCCAAACACATTCGTGATCGAGACGACGGCGCGGGATGCCACTGCCGGATTTGGGTTCACCTATTCGCGGGGCTCGGCCGAGGCGGGCATTGGAGTGTCGGGCTTCCGCGCGCGGCCGCTCGGTGCGATCATCCGGCCCTACCACCAAAACGGTCTGGTCCTCGGCGACATGTTGGGACGGGTGTCTGGTCGATTGGTCGGCGGCTCCCAGGTGCCGGGGCCGGGCGGGCGGGAGATCACGATCGACGTGCCGTTTAGCTACGCGGGCTCCTCCATCCAAATCCTGGGCGGCAACGTGCTGGGTGGGCTCGATGCGCGGGTCGTGTCGATCGCGGGCTTCACCGACACCAGCACCACCATCGATGTGGGCATCACCCGTGGCGGCGCGGAGCTGGTCAACGGCCACGCCGCCGACGGCCTCTTCGACGTCTCGACCTTCGTGACGCGTATCATCTCCAACGGCGGGAATCTTTACCTGACCGCCACCGACAACCCAACCACCGGCACGATCCAAATCGTGCTCCAACCTCTCAACAAACCATGATCAAATTCATCTTCATTATTCTTCTCGGGCTAGCCGTCGCGGCTGGCCCTGCCTATAGTCAGTCCCCTTCCAGCGTGGTCACCACCGAGACGGCGGAAATCACCACCGTGCGCGAGACCTGGCGCATCCAGGCCGAGGTGCCAAGCGACGGCAACGTAGCGGTGGAGGTCCTCCGGCGCGAGCGGCGGATGGTGGCGGGGGTCGACATCGGCGCGAGCCCCTCGGCCACCGTGAGGCGGTCGCTGGCCACGGCGGCGGCGGACTCGGTGACGCTCTCTGATGGGGCGCAGATCACCTTTGCGCAACTGTTTGAGGCGTTCGCGAGGTTTACCGCGCTCTGGGAGGCGGAGGACCACGCGGCGGCCGATCCCGTGGAGGAGACTCCCGAGTGAGTCCCGTTGCCAACACCACGCCCACCGCCGCCGCGATCGCGTTTGCGGGGGAGGAGCTACCCGCGCGCCTGCGCGTCGATCGCGATGGCCAGACCGAGATCGTCGACATCGTCGTGCGCGTGCGCGCAATGCCCGCGCGCCACCTCGGGCGCGTGCTGCAGCTCTGCACCGACGAAGGCGCACTGCTCGACTTCATCTGCCAGGAGCCGGTGCCCAGCGAAAGTGGATCCCCGGTCTGGCAGCCGGTCCCCTCCGGCTGGGCGGACAATCTCGACGACGACC
The DNA here is from genome assembly GCA_965203585.1 of Actomonas sp. Classification (GTDB taxonomy): domain Bacteria; phylum Verrucomicrobiota; class Verrucomicrobiia; order Opitutales; family Opitutaceae; genus Actomonas. The sequence goes on along the minus strand of CBDBDC010000003.1, from coordinate 1,298,273 downwards.
ATCCCACCTACGTCGACCTGCTGGAGGCAGCGCAGCGCTTAAATTTTTCCCGCGCCGCGGCTTGGGGGAAGCGCCAGATCGCGGCGAAGCAATACCAGGTCGAGCTGCTCATGGCGACGAAGGAGCTCGTGGCGCCGATGATGCAGGAGATGGTGGCCTCGGTGCTCTCGTCCTTGCGGGCGCCCGAATCCAGCGCTGCTCCTGCGACACCATCCTAGACGGTTACACGCTGCATCAACTGCTCGCTATCCGCGATGATCACCAAGCCGAAGAAGCCCGCCGCACGCTCGGCATCCTGCAATCGCTGCGCACCGCGATCCCGGCCGCGCTCTCGGGCAAATCCGATTGCACGGGGCCAGCCGATAAATTTGAGCGGCAACTGGTGCGCCTCGCCAACGGCGATCGCGACCCCGACGCCACGCCCGCCAAGCGCTACGCTCCCTCGCGCGGCCGCCAGGGCCCCAAACGCAAGCCCGTCGACGCCGCCCGCCAGCCCGTCGACGCCGCCCGCGCGAATGCGACTAAGATTCCGGCGGCTGCGCAAACCACCACAGCACCGCCGCCAGGGGCAAACAGCTCAGGATGAGTAGAAGTAACCATACGATAACGGGCATCGCTCGCACTATCTCCCACCCATGACCGATCCGCAACTCAAAATATTGATCTCGATCCGCAAGGAAATCGATGGCCTCCATGATACGGTCAAGGAGCTGGGTGGGCTCAACCGGGAGTTGGTGAGCAGCCAAAAAAAGTTTCGCCAAGTGCGCACGGCGGCACAGGGCATGGGCGCGATGCTCAAGACGGGTCTGGGTATCGAGATCGTGCGGCGGGGGCTTGATCTGCTCACGCAGATTCCGCTAAAGATCGCGGGCGCGATCAAGGCGGGCGTGGACTACAATGCCAACCTGGAGCAACAGGGCGCGGCGTTTGAGACGTTGCTCGGCTCGGTCGAGAAATCGGAGGAGCGGCTGCGTAGTTTGGTCGATTTTGCGGCGAGCACGCCCTTTGAACTGCCCGCGATCGTCGACGCGTCGAAGCTGTTGCAATCCTTTTCGGGCGAGGCCCTATCGACGGGCGAGGGGCTGCGCCTCGTCGGCGATGCGGCGGCGGCGGTAGGCCAGCCGATCGGCAACGTGTCGATGTGGTTCGGCCGGCTCTTCGCCGCCCTGCGCAATGGCGCGCCGATGGGCGAGGCCATCGCCCGGCTTACCGAGCTGGGTCTCGTCTCGGGCGAGTCGCGCAAGCAACTGGCGGCCCTCGAGGGCGCGAGCCTGAGCGAGGCCCAAGCGATGGCGACACTGCGCGATGCGTTTGGCTTCACCGCCGGGGCGATGGCGCGCCAATCACGCACGCTCAATGGGCTCATGTCGACGCTGCGCGATACCCTCGCGGCTCTCGGCGGAGACCTGGCCAAGCCGCTGTTTGCCAGCTTCAAATCCGCGCTGGTCGAGGTGCTGCAACTGCTCGGCGCGCTGGAGAGCAAGACCGAGGCGGTCGTTGGTCGCGTGGTCACCGAGACCGCCCGGCTGCAGGCCCTGGCCGCGGGGACGACGACCGCCACGCTGGAGCGTGACCGGGCCACGCTGGTCGCGGCCGAGACCGCCGCCGCAGAACGTATCGCCGAGCTGGAGTCGCGCACGCAGCGCGTGAATGGTCGCCTAATGGCCCGCCGGGGAGCCGCCGGACTAGGCGGGGCCTTCGAATCGGTCGAAGACTACCGAGTCGCGCTCGCCGAGCTACGGGGCCTGCGTGAGCAGGTCGTGGCAGTGCGCGAGGAATTGGTCGCCTTTGACGGGGAGTCGGCCGCGCCGTTTGACGCGGTGGCCACCGAGGCGCGGCTGGCTGAGTTGCGCGAGCTGGCCTCCACGCAGGTCCGGCGTGGTGGGCGTGGGTCCGGCATGCGGGCGCGCGGCCTCACGGGCGAAGAGCGCGCCGAGTTTGCCGAGCTGGAGCGCCGCATGGCCGTGCTGGACACGGCTGGCAGTGCCTCGGAGCGCGCCGCCACCAATACGAAAGAGCAAGAGCGCAGGGCGCTACTTGAGCACCACGTCCAACTCTACGAGACGGCCACAGTTCGGGCGGGCGAGTTGACTGACCAGGTCGAAAAACTGCGCGCCGCCGAAGCGCAATCGCTCGCCACCGATGCCCAACGGCTCGACCTGACCAACGACCGACTCGCCGCCGTCGACGAAGCGGCCGACGCTGCGCGGGCCGAAGCCGGGGCCATCGAGGACGATGCGCAACGCGCGGTCGTGCTCAACGACATCGCCCTGCGGCTGGAGCGCGACAAGCTGTCGGTGCTCGCCCAGCAGCGCGAGTTGCAGGCCAAGATCGCGGCGACCAAGCAGCAGGCGACGGCCGACGGCCGCGCCGATGCCGCCAAGGGCATCGAAGCGCGCTTGGTGAGCAAGCGCTCCGAGCTGGCCGCGATCGCCTACGAGCGCGAACGCGCGGGAGACGATCCCGACCTCGCGCGGCGCCGACGCACCGAGGAGGAACTGATCGAGCGGCAACGCGACGTCCTAGCCGATATTGTGCAAATCACGCGAGAGAAGCTGGCTCTGGCCAGCGACCCGGTGGAGACCGCCAGAATTGAGGCGCAAGTCGCCGCAACAGAGCGCGAGCGGGATCACGTTGGCACCGGCACTCAAGGCACGGCCGCGCTCGGGGTCGGCGAGAGTTTTGGGGTGGGTGTGATGGATTGGGTCACCAGCCTCGGCTCCCAAGGCGAGCAGATTGCCGCGCTCCTGCAGGGCACGATCGGCACCGCCGCGCAGGGGATCTCAGATACGATCTATGGCTGGGCCACGGGGGCCGGAGACTTCGGTGACGTGTTGCTCGGCATCGGCGATACCGCGCTGCGCCAACTTATCGACATGGTCGTCAATATGGGCCTCCAGTGGATTATCAGCGGATCCGTGGCCAAGGCGACGATGACGGGCATCTCCGCGCTGGGATCGCTGCTGCGTAAGAAGGAGGCGTCAGAAACAATTGCGGCCGAAAGCGCCAAGGCGCCCGCGCTACAGAAGAATGCCCTCACCGCGAATGCGGGCTCGTTTGGTCTGTCGGCTGTGATCGGTCTGGCGTTGCTGGCGGCGCTGCTCGCTGCGTTCACCTTCCGGGAGCGCGGCGGCGACATGCAGGCCGGTCATCCCTACATCGTAGGTGAGCGCCGCGCGGAGGTCTTCGTGCCCGACCAACCGGGCACAATGCACCCCTCGGTCGACGACTACGTGAATCGATATGGTAGCGGCCAAAACCTCGCCGCCACGATGGACGTGCCCGGCCTGCCCGCCAGCTCTCCGATGGGCGCAGGCGCGGCCGGGGCGGCCACTGCGTTGGCCGCCGGAATGGCGGCGGCCGGGGTGGGCGGCCGCCAAGGCAATCGCCCGATGAATGTCGCGTTCTTCGGCGACAACATGCGCGCGGCCAAGGACTGGGCCGAGAGCCAAGAAGGCGACACCTGGTTCTACGATACGATGCGCAAAAAGATGTCCCAGTTTGTCCCGCTATGAGTTTCTCGATCATTGACTACGATGGCACCGATCTCGCGGTGCTGGCCATCGAGCCCAACGTGCGCGCCGAGGGCGCGGTGGGGCTGGCCTATCGCTTCGCCACGCGCGTCGATACCGGCAACTCCGGCCGCGAAAATCGCGAGCCCGATCAACCGGATTTGCGCGTGCAACAGGTGCTCACCTACACCCTGCGCACCGCCGCCGAAGCCGCTGCGCTGCGCGCGCGGCTGGCCACACTGGGCGATGCGCTGATCGCCGTGCCCCTCTGGGTCGATCGGCTCTCCGGAGCGGATTGGGCGGAGCGGATCCACACCGGGTTAATCCTGCGCTTGAGCGATGGCGCCGTGCTCGCGCGCGATGACGATCTCGATGATCAGGAGGACTACGTGCCGCTGCTCGTCGGACGTTTCGAAGCCCAGCCCGATCTCGCGCCCTGGGGCAAGGAATCCGGGGCCGCGCTTCAGCTCACGCTGGTCGACGATTCGCCGTGGGACTACCGGGTCGAAATCAACGCCACGGCGGTCGCGGGCACGTGGCCCGCCAGCCTCGTCCCCAACTACACGAGCACCCTCAAAGATCGCTCCGACGCGGCGCGAACCTACGAAGAAATCGGGCGCGGCCGCGAACGCGGCATCGAGGGTCAGGAGATGGCGTTTAAGTGGGGCCAGGAGGCGGATTTCCTCCTCAAGTCGCGCGCCGAAATTCGCCTGCTGCTCGCGACGTTTGTGGCGCACCAGGGGCGGCTCGCGCCGCTGACAATGCCGTGGTGGTTTACGCCCGCGCCGGACGCCCCGGCGACCCCGCACACCACGACGGTGCGCTTCGCCCGCGACGAAGTGCGCATGGCCTTCACGGGCGGCGCGGCCGCCAAGGTCAATCTGGCCTTCTGGCAGATGCCGTGGGAGATCGATCCGGAGGAGGGTGAAGAGGCCGCACAGGCTCCGCGCGCCTTCCTCTACAAGCACACCCTTGCGGTGCCCGTGAGTCCTGTCGTCTGGCGCTACACCGACTGGGCGCAACCGATCACCGTAGCCGAGGGCGAGACGAAGGTGACCTACTTCCCGACCAAGATCGAGCACGACAAAATCACCCAGGACTACCTGCTCGTCGATGACGCGGTCTCGCTCAAGAGTTTCGTCGCCGACAATCACCCGTGGATGCTCGCCATCCGGCGGCGGCTGGAGGCTCCGTTGCAGCTCGAAATCTACGAGGTCGATCCCACTGCTAAGACGCTCGCGGCCGTGCTGCGCCACGCCGGAGAATTGGGCGATCCGCGGGGCACCGGTCGCAAGCTCTCGGTGGCATCGACCGGGCTCAGCGCGCAGCTCGATATCAAAGTGCCTGCATTTCGCGCGCAGCAGGGCTGCAACTACGAGTTTTGCGGTGCGGGCTGCGGACTCGACATGGCCGATCACGTGCGCACCGGCACGGTCGATGCGATCGACGGCAATACGATCGATGTCGATATCGATGAGACCTTGGCGGCGGATTTCTTCGCCACCGGCGACTGCGATTTCGGCTCCGGTCTCACCTACGAAGGGCGCGAGATCATCCGCAGCTCCGAGCTCGGCAGTGGCGTGCATCGGCTGGTGCTCTCGCATGCGTTTCGCGGGCTGGCGGTGGACGCCTCGATCAACCTGCGGCCCAACTGCCCCGGCACGCCGGAAGCGTGCAAGGGATTCGGCAATTTCATCAACTACGGCGGGCACTGGGATATCGGCACCAACAACATCTCGGTGCCGAGTCGCGAGAGCGCTATCAGCGGAGGTAAAAAATGAAGCCGTGGTTTCGCGAACAGGACCGCCAAAATTGCCTCTGGACCCAGCAGCAACTTTGGCTCGGCACGCCGTTTTTCCCGCGCGCGCAGAGCATCGGCACCGGCGTCGATTGCGTGCGCCTGCAGGCGGCGTGCTTCGTCGAGATCGGCGCGATTCCAGCGGTCACGCTGCCCGCCTACACGCTCGATCGAGGCAAGCACTCCACGCGCTCCCAGCTCCTCAATTTCCTGCTCACGTCGCCGGAGCTGGCCGGGCGCTTTGTCATGGTGCCCCCGTCCGGACCGCGCATGGTGGGCGACCTGCTCAGCCTGCAGAGCGGCCGGACGGATCACCATCTCGCGTGCGTGGATCCGTTCGAGCATGTGGTGCACGCGATCGAGGATCACGGCGTCATCCGCACGCCCCTTGATGACGCCAAATTGATCGCGCGCACGCTCTACGTGCTGCGCCTTATGGAGGTCACCCGCTCATGAGCTACGGCAGCTCACGCGCCAGCGTCGCGCCCAAGCCCGCGGGCATCGAAAATAACGATCTCGCCACCAACGAAAAGGGCGTCGCGGCGCGTTGGTTTATCGGCCCCGACTGGTGTCCCCTCACGTGGCTCATCAGCCAGCCCCTCAATGTCGAATACGTCGAGATCCGGAAAAAGGTTGGAAAGAAAACCCAAACCACGGGCTACGATATTTTTGCCGATGTCGCCGGGCTCGCCTGCGTGGGATTGGTCGACAAAATCGAGGCGATCGAACTGTCCAAGCAGGTCGTCTGGTCGGGCTCCATCTCGCGGCCCACCAACCCGGCCGATCCGAGCTATTGGAGGGCCACGATTCCCCTCACGGGCGGCGGCACAATCTACTTCTACTGGGGCCGCCCGGATCAGCCGGTCGATACCCACGTGCTCGGCCCACTGGGCACGCTCAACTCCGCGCAGGCGCATCCCGCCTACCGCAATCAAGGCTACGCGGTGGGCAAGCGGATCCCGTTTGGCTCGTCGACCAGCGCCCCGTCGATCCGCCTGAAACTGCGCCGGGCGCCCAAGCCCGCGATCGGCACCTTCGCCGCCCAAAATAGCGCTCAAGGGGAGAGCATCATCGCGGGCATGTTGGAGCTCGCCACCGATCCGATCTTCGGGGCGCGCATGGCCGCCGCGCACTTCACGGTCGCCGACTGGCAGACGCTCTCCACCGCCGTCATCGCGCGGGCCGGATGTTTCGCGCCGTCGCTCGAACAGGACAAGCCCCTGGGCGAGGTCATGCGCGAATGGTTCACGCTTTTCGATGGCTGGGCGCGCATCGATGGCGGCCAGATTGTGCCGGGATATTTTCCCCACGATGGCGAGATCCCCAAGTCGCTCCCTGAGATTTCACACCATGATATCGTGGGCAAGCCTCGGATCGGCGCGCCGGGGCTTTCTAAGACGGCCAATGCGGTGGTGGTGACCTTTCGCGATGCCGCCGCCAAGCTGCGCCGCGACACGGTCAAACACACCGCCCGCAGCAATGCGCGGGCGCGCTCGCGAGTGAAGCCCCAGGCGGTCTCCGCGCTCCCCATCATCATCCGCAATCAGGCGAGGGCCTACGCGGCCGAAGCCGCCCGCACCGGAGCCGAGGGCGAGAGCACGGGCAGCATCGCCGTGCGGCGGCCGCGCGCCGTGCGTCTCGACGGCAGGCGGTTGCGCGCCGGTGATAACTTCCAGCTCGATTGGCTGCCGTATCAGCTCGATCAGGTGTCGCGCGTCGCACGCATCGTGGACCACTACGGAGCGGCTCCGCAGATCGACTACGTCGCGGAGCGCGGGGTCTATCCGCTGCCCTACGTGGCCCCGGCCGCCCTGCAGCCCGATCTCGGTGCACCGCTGCCTACCGTGATCAAAAATCTGCGCGTGCTGGAGCTCACGACCGAACTCGCGGGCACACCGATCGGCATCCGCATCGCGGTGCTCGCCAAGCGCCCCGTCGCGGCCCACGAAAACGCGAACGAGGTCAAAGCGCGCAACGTGATCGGCCTGCAGCTCTGGCACTCCGTTGCCGACGAATCTTACGATCCATTGGGCAACCAAACGCAGTGGGCGGTGCGTGCCGTGCTACGCGCGGCCGTCGCCGATGCGCCGGGCAACGCGACCGTGCAAGTCACCCTCGATGCCGACAATCTAGACAGCGACCGACTCGGACCGATCAGCGCTGAGGACCAGGCCGATGATCGCCTGCTGCTGGTGATGGGCGACGAGGTCATGAGCGTCGGCGATATCACGATCAATGGGGCCAATTGGGATCTAGCGTGTCTGCGCGGCCGCCAAGGCACCCAGACCGAGGCCGGGGCCATCGACGCCGCCGTTTGGCTGGTCTATCGCGACGAACTGGTGAGCTGGTCACACCAGCGCTTCATCGAGGACACCACGCGGTATTTCAAGGCCCAGCCTTACTCCGGCTCCGGCGTCGTCGACCTCGCCGATATCGACGCCCTCGAGTATGACTTCCGCGACCGCGCCGACGAGCTGCCTGTGATCGCCATCGGCGCGCTGCCGGTATCGCCCAAGGTGGGCGTGAGCTACACCGCCACGGGCACGATCAGCGACGTCAACGGCGACCTGAAAAGCTACCAAGTGCAGGCCGTGCGCTTGGTCGAAACCGCCGGTGCGATCGATCAGGAAATCACCCTCCTGGCGGGCGAGCCCAAGCCCGGCGAAAAGGCCCTCGTGAGCTGGAAGGCTTCGCTGGTTTTCCCGGTGCCCGGCATCTGGCAAATCATCGTGCGCGCCCACGACGAGCGCGTAGGTTTCCGCGAAACCGCCAGCGCCGAAATGACGGTTGCGGACGGAACGGGTTTGGTCGGTCCCGACGACGGTGTGACCCCGGATGCCGTGAGTGCGGTGTCGGTGACGAGCGGCATCGAAACCAACCTGCTGCAGTGGACCAATCCCACCAACACGCCGATCCGCCGGATCGTCATTTACGAGTCCGCGACCACCAGCAAACCGGCGCTCCCATCCTTCGTCGTCGAATCGCCCCAGGTACATTATTTCCGCAACGGACTTCCGGAGGGCACCACCCGCTACTACTGGCTCGAAGCCGAGGCCACCAACTGCCGCAAAAGCTCGGTCAGCGGCCCGCACCGTGGCACGATCGTGCAATGGCCCGTCGTGAGCGACATCGAGAGCACGCTGGATGATCAGGCCGAGGAAATCTTACTCGCCCAAGCCTCAGCAGAGGACTCTGGCGACACGGCGGCTGCGGCCGTGGCAGCTGCGGCAACTGCGCAGAGCGGGGTCAATAGTGTGGCGGCGGAATACGTGCTCATGACCACCACGGTGAAGGGTGGCGTGCGTCGAGTGGCCGGGCACCACCCGCTACTACTGGCTCGAAGCCGAGGCCACCAACTGCCGCAAAAGCTCGGTCAGCGGCCCGCACCGTGGCACGATCGTGCAATGGCCCGTCGTGAGCGACATCGAGAGCACGCTGGATGATCAGGCCGAGGAAATCTTACTCGCCCAAGCCTCAGCAGAGGACTCTGGCGACACGGCGGCTGCGGCCGTGGCAGCTGCGGCAACTGCGCAGAGCGGGGTCAATAGTGTGGCGGCGGAATACGTGCTCATGACCACCACGGTGAAGGGTGGCGTGCGTCGAGTGGCCGGTTTCCGCGTCACCAATCAAGGCGGCGCGGGCGGCAGCAGTGAGTTTATCGTTCAGGCGGACAAATTCGCCGTCGTGAACGCGGCCGGGGCTAACCAGCGGGCACCATTCGCGGTTTATGGAGGCCAAGTCTACATCGACTCGGCCATGATCAGAAACGCTCAAATCGTGAATGCGATGATCGAGGATACCCTGACAGCGAAGACCCTCGTCTCGACGTCCCTCGATGCGTCGCTGGTTCGCAGTGATGTGAAGCTCTACAGCGCCGAGGATCCAACCCGGACCTTCCCCGTCGTCGGCAGCGTCTGGCGGGGCAGCGTGGTAAGCGGTGCATCGATCGGCAGCCTGCCCATCCATCCGGCGCCCGCGACCTACTACACGCACGACGACCTGATCATGTGCGGATGGAAAGAGGGGCCATCGGGTTTTTCATCCCATCGATTTGGCAACGCATCAATGCGCTTGCAGGCTACATTTTCGGGCAACTGTTCAGTCACGGCGGGGAGCATTTTGATCTACAATGTGGGCTACCGCCGCCGCTCCTATGGCGGCGCGTGGGGGACCTGGACAGGCAGCCATCACGACAACTACGCGGAGCTGGGTGGGTCTGGTAACATCCAATACGCGGCGGCGTGGGACAACATCGCGGTCAACGGCAACAACGACATCCAGATAGGAATCAGGTTCTCTAGGGCGTCCGGAACGACCGGCACGATCGGCGCAGTGAATATCACCGCCTTCAGCCACAACTTCTAGTGCCTTGCAGCCCCTCTGCCGGGACCCTGCACGGCATAGCCGAAATTTTTCTCAAACCTTTGCGACGTCTTACACAAGGAGATTTTTCGCTCCTTCGTGCAGTGGTTACTCGCATTCAGTCTAACCGGGACCTTCGAGAGGCAGAACTGGCTTGGGATAGACTTCGAGAGACTCACCCACAGGGTTCTCTGATCACTGCGGTTGATTATTATCTCGAGAATGCTGGTATTATGGTCCGTGGAGGTCAGGCGAATCTCGTGGTCGAGGACTATTTGGAGCGGCGTTTGGCCCGAGGAAACCAACAACGAACGGTCGATGTGTGTCGTTCGATTTTAGGCCATTTTCTTCGCTCCAGCGGACTTAAGGAAATTGGAAGATTTAATCGTCAAACCGCTGAAGACTTCATGCGGCATCGGAGTCTAGACTCAGAGGGAAATCCACGAGCTCTCGCCGTGAGAACCACGCGCAATCGTTTTGATCAGCTCCATAATTTTGCCGAGTTTTTGGTGCAGGAAAAATACTTGGCCCAAAACTTCATGTCGAATATCGATCGCCCCAAAGTGACTCACGATGGAGTGGTTAATATTCTCGGCGCGGAACAGGTTAAAGAGCTCCTTCAAGTGGCTTCGACATATCCGGTGGGAAGAGGCAGAAGCGCGATTGACGGGGCTATGCTGCCTTACTTGGCAATATGTGCCCTCTCGGGAGTTCGACCTCGACCGGATGAGGCAAAGCGGCTTGGTCCAGATTGGGAGTGGTTCTCGAAAGAGAATAGATTGATCACGGGATTTCGTGCTAAGAATTCGAAGTCCCCGCGCACCGTCGAAATTCACGATGAGCTAGTGGAAATTCTTGAGTACTCAAGGAAGAAGGAATTCAGTCCCTCGGGGTTTCGAGTTAAAGTGATCGGGCCTGAGTTTGTGAGACACGGATGTGTCTTGTTTAGTAGGTTATGGGTTTAATTGCAGGTTAGGCAATCGAGTTGTGCATTGCCCCCGATGGGGGGCAAAAATTTTGCCTCGGCTTGCATCGGGCTAAGGTAGCCCAGCGAGGCATGTTTTCGGTATCGGTTGTAGAAGACTTCGATGGAGTTGAAGACATTGGCGCGCACCTGGGTTTCGTTGGCGAAGATGTGATCGCGCACCGCGGCGGCTTTGTAGCGACCGAAGAACGATTCCATCGCCGCATTGTCATAGCAGTTGCCTTTGGCGCTCATGCTCGGGTGCATCTTCAGCTTGGCCAACACGCGCTGGTAGCGATCCGAAGCGTAAGTGCTGCCCCGGTCGCTGTGATGAACGATGCCGTCGCGCACGTTGCCACGGGTCAACGCGGCGTTTTCCAGCGCGATGCAGACCAAGTCCGAGTCGTTGCGTTGCGACACGCTCCAGCCGACGATTCGTCGGGTGCACAGGTCCATCACGGTTGCCAGGTAACACCACCCCGCATCGCTGAGTAGATACGTCGTATCGGCCACCCAGATCTGATCGCGATGCTCCGGTTTGCCCAACTGCTTGAGTAGGTTGGGATGATAACCGAAGAGATGTTCGCTGTCGGTGCCGATCGGCTTGAAGCGAGTATGGGCGCGCCCGACCAAATCGAGCTCGCGCATTAATCGCAGGGTGCGATCCCGGCCACAGTCCACTCCCTGCTCGCGCAGATGCTGGTGGACCGGCCGGTAACCGTAGGGGCCGTGAGCCATGCGCACAACTTGTTCAATGATCGGTTTGATCAACTCGTCCTGTTCTCGACGCGCTGAGGGCTTCGCTTCGGCCCAACGGTAATATCCGCTGCGCGAGACCCCGAGCGCTTCGCTCATCTCCGCCAGATCAAACCGTCGGTCGTGGTTTTGCATGAACTGGTAGCGGCTCATTCGTCCTTGGCGAAGTAACTCACCGTTTTTTTAAGACCTCATTGATCCGCCTCTCCTTGGCCAGCTGCTTGCGCAGTTGATCAAGCTCAGCGGCCATTTGGGTCGGATTGGACTTCGCGTGGGAGGGGCTCGCTGCATCCAGCTCCGCCAGGTGGTCACGCTTCCAGCGGTAAAGCAGGCCGGTGTTAACATCCAGCCGCTTGGACACCTCCGGCGCACTCAAACCGTCCATGATCATTAATCTCGCCGCCTCACGTTTGAACTCGGCGGTGTATCTTTGTCTCTTCACTATGGGTTTCTCTTTCTAAGAGACTCCCGTGTCCATTTTTCTCAGGCCCGATCAAGTCGGAGATAAATGGAAGTAAAGGCACACTATTCTGATCGGTTTTACCCACGAATGTATCCAAATATTGATGCGGTAATTCTCCGACTCCCGATTCCCGTATTTGGTCGAATCTTCCTTCTTCCTTTATTCAAACCAGACGGGGAAGATGGTCACATTCTTTAACTCGATAGAATCACTTCCGTTTTAGATGGACGATCACATGTTGGACCGGTTGAACACTGCAGTGATCCCACAAACAGAAAACGACTCCCGTTCCGGTGAATATATCGTGATCGGAGCTGGGGGTCTCGCCGCAGCTTGGGAGTGTGGGGAAAACGGCGTTTGTCCGCGGGTTTTTGAGAAGGATTCGGCCGTGGGTGGAATCGCCCGCACCGAAAACTACCGAGGCTATCGTTTTGATGTGGGTGGGCACCAGTTTTATTCGAAGTTGGCCAGTATCGAGCCGCTGTGGCGAGACATGCTGGGGGACGACCTACTCGAAGTGGAACGGCTTTCCCGTATCTATTACCGGGGACGATATTTCCCCTATCCGCTACAAATCATCCCCACTCTTCGCAATCTCGGACCCATTGACAGCGCGACTATCCTGCTTAGTTATCTTCGATGGGAAATCGCGCCTCACAGGGACGAAAGTTCATTCGAAAAATACGTCATCAATCGTTTTGGTAAAAAACTCTATGAGACATTTTTTCGTAGCTATACCGAAAAAGTGTGAGGAATTCCGTGCAGCGAAATCAGTGCGGACTGGGCTGCGCAACGTATCCAGGGGCTTTCGCTGAGCTCAGCGGTGAAAGGCGCTCTCTTGGGGGGGGGCAGCAAATTACGCTCCCTCACCACCCAGTTTCTTTACCCTCGGCACGGTCCCGGAATGATGTGGGAGAAGTTTGCCGAACGAATCGAGACAGCAGGCGGCAAGGTCGAAACAGAAAGCGAAGTCAGGGAATTACGACACGAGGACAACCGCGTGACTGCGATTGAAGTGGCAGAACCACGTGGCCGAGAGACCGTGCCGGTCGAACAGTGCATTAGCAGCCTTCCCCTGCCCCATCTGATCAAACGGATGCGTCCCACCCCTCCCGCTGAAGTGATTGCCGCGGCCGAGGGATTGCGTTTTCGGGATTTTGTTATGGTGGGCTTGATTGTTAGTCGCCCTCACCTTTTTCCAGACCAATGGATCTATATTCACGCGCCTGAATTTAAGGTCGGTCGGGTCCAGAACTTCGGTAATTGGAGTCCGGCGATGGTTCCAGAGGAAGGCATGAGCTCGTTGGGCCTGGGGTATTTTTGCACCCAGCAAGACGACATTTGGAAATTGTCCTCAGATGAACTCATCTCCCTAGCCTCGCAGGAGGCGGTGGGGTTGGGATTGATCAAGTCGTCTGAGATTCGGGATGCCACCGTTATTCGACAGACAAAGGCCTACCCTCTTTACGATCAGAAATACCGCCGCCGCGTGGAAGTGATCCGAACGTATCTCAGTAGATTTTCAAATCTTTCGACCATGGGTCGGAACGGACTACACCGCTACAACAACCAAGATCATTCCATGCTTAGCGGGCAGCGGGTGGTTCGGAATCGTTGCGGAGAACAACACGATGTCTGGCAAGTGGATTCAGCAGAAGACTACCTGGAAGTGAGCATCAACCGGGAATAACCCGATACCCCTCCAAACGCGTGGACCGCCGAATCGTTTTGCATCCGCGGGCGAACGGGGTTCGGTCTGGCTGTTCGATGTCTTCACCCGCCGATACCATTGCTGCTCCCGCGACACCCGCCGGAACCTCCGCCATCGCGGTGGTTAGGGTCTCTGGATCCGCGTGCGCGGAAATCGCCAAGTCTGCTTTTTCCGATCCCATGGAACCGCGGGTGGCTAACCATCAAGCCTACCGCGATCTGGCCGGCAACGAAATCGACGACGTGCTGGTAACTTTCTTCGCCGGGCCGCGATCCTACACGGGTGAGGATACTTTGGAGATTTCCACTCACGGAAATCCTGTAATTATTCAACTCATTCTTGATGATTTATTTAAGCATGGATGTCGACCCGCGGAAGCAGGTGAATTCACGCGAAGAGCGTTTCTCAACGGGCAGCTGGACCTGAGTCAGGCCGAGGCCGTGATGGACCTGATTCACGCACGCAGTGCCCGGGCGGTCGCGGCGGCAAATCAGCAACTCCAAGGGAGTTTAGGCCGCCACCTCACCCGGTTGACAGATGATCTCTTGTTGGGCTTGGCCCGGGTCGAAGCCTACATCGATTTCCCGGAGGAAGATCTGCCCGACGAGGATCGGGAGATTGTCATCGGAATTTTGGCGGATGTTCTACGTGGAACAAATCGGCTGCTGGCTACCCATCGCTGCGGCGATCTTTTGCGGGATGGGATCAAGACGGTGATCCTCGGTGAGCCCAACGCAGGGAAGAGTTCATTGCTCAATGCCTTGGTAGGCCGCGAGCGGGCACTGGTAAGCAATCAGCCCGGAACGACCCGGGACTATTTGGAGGAGACGGTGATGGTGGGTCCGCATTGCCTGCGACTGATCGACACGGCAGGACTCAATCCCACTCCCGGTGAAGTCGAACGACTCGGCATCGCCAAGACCTTGGAAAAGATCGCCGAGGCCCACATTACCTTGTTGGTGCTCGACGCGAGCCACCCTGCCCCGCCTCTACCGGACTCAGTTCTCAAAAAGCTCAACTCGGAATCAACCCTGGTGGTCTTCAACAAAGAAGATCTGCTGCAGGGATACGTTCCCGTCGCCAGCGGACCGACCGGTCTCCAAACCGTGCGAATTTCCGCGTTGCAAGAATTCGGCATGGAGAAACTCGAACAGGAGATTGGCCGGATGGCGGATGCCTTTTCACCGGCTGACTCGGCCGACCAAATTGCGATCAACGCACGACATGCGGACGCCTTGCGACACGCCTGCGAAGGCCTCGAGTCGGCCCAAACCCATCTGGAAAACCGGGGACCGACGGAACTGCTGGCGAGTGATCTCCGATCGGCGTTGGACGCCTATGGCGACATTGCCGGACGAATTGACAATGAGGAGATGCTCGATCGTCTATTTTCGACCTTTTGTATTGGTAAATAAATGTTATTCAATAATTTAGCTTACGATGTAATCGTCTGCGGAGCCGGTCACGCAGGATGCGAAGCCGCGCTCGCCTCCGCCCGCATGAGTGCCTCTACCCTACTCCTCACCGGCAACATCGATACCGTTGCCGCCATGAGCTGCAACCCCGCCATAGGCGGTCAAGCCAAGGGCCACATCGTCCGGGAGATCGACGCTTTGGGTGGAGAGATGGGTATCAATGCAGATGTCACCGGTATTCAGTTTCGGCTACTAAACGAATCCAAGGGTCTGGCGGTACAGGCACCCCGAGTTCAGTCGGATAAGAAAGCTTACCAATACCGGATGAAGCACACGCTGGAGCTTCAGTCTAACCTCCAGCTCTTCCAAGCAACCGTGACCGGGCTGGTATTTGAATCAGGTCGGGTAACGGGTGTGCGCACCAATCTCGATATTGAGTTCGCGGGAACTACCGTGGTCGTAACAACCGGCACATTCCTGCGAGCACTCATGCACGTTGGCCAAAATAAGACTGAAGGCGGGCGCATGGGCGACTTCACGGCCAAGACACTCTCCAGTAGTTTTGAGGAAGTCGGAATCGAGCTGGAACGACTTAAGACGGGCACACCCCCACGACTACTGGGCCGCAGTCTTGATTTTACCAAAATGAAGGAACAGCGCGGAGACGAGCGCCCCACCCGCTTTTCTTTCGCCGACACGCGTCAAGATCAGTCATTGTTCCACGTGGAACATTCCGGCGAAGAACGCCTCGGCTGGGAGCCCGGAACCAATCAAGTTTCCTGCTGGATGACCTATACGAGGCCGGAAACAGCGGAAATCGTGAATCAAAACCTGACCAAGTCTCCGATGTATTCCGGGCAGATCCAAAGCACGGGCCCGCGCTACTGTCCCAGCATCGAGGATAAATTCGTGCGATTCGCCGATAAACCCCGGCATTTATTGTTTTTGGAGCCCGAAGGTCGTTCAACCAACGAATACTACATCAACGGTCTTTCCACGTCGTTGCCGTTCGATGTGCAGATGCAAATGGTGCGTTCCATTCCCGGACTCGAGCATGCAGAACTGCTTCGACCCGCCTATGCGGTGGAATACGATTTCGCTCCACCAACCCAACTTTTCAGTTCTTTGGAATCGAAGAAGGTGGAAAATCTTTTTTTCGCGGGACAGATCAACGGCACGTCGGGATACGAAGAAGCCGGCGCCCAGGGACTCGTCGCCGGGGTAAATGCCGTCAATAAAGTCCGCGAAAGGGATCCGATGATCATCGGTCGCCACGAAGGCTACATCGGCGTGCTCGTAGATGATTTGGTCACCAAGGGCACCAAAGAACCGTATCGTATGTTCACCAGCCGCGCCGAACATCGGTTGCTCTTCAACCACGGCAGTGCGGAGAATCGCTTGCACCATCACGCAGCTGAGAACGACTTGGTCGATGTCGATCGGCTAGATCGAATGCAGGCCAAAATCACCGAAACCCAAAAGTGGATTGATTGGATGGAGTCCCATCGACCCGGCGGTAAACAGGGGACTTTTGCGGACCATATTCGACGATCCGCAAATGGAAAAGAGAGGGCGCCGGACGCGCCCGAAGACTACCTCGCGCTACCGGGTGAAACCCGACAGGAAATCGAATATCGGGTCACTTACCGGGGCTACTTGGAACGCGAACAACGACAGGTCGAGAAGCTCAAACACATCGAAAAGGTCAGAATACCCGCCGATCTTGACTACCTCAAAATCAGAGGCCTCCGCAACGAGAGCGCCCAAAAACTCGCAGATACAGCACCTTCAAACCTAGGACAAGCAAGTCGAATAAGCGGAGTTAACCCTGCGGACATCAGCATCTTACTGATATTTATCGAATCTCGAAGACGCCTTAATAAAGAAGACTGAACCTCTATTGCAATCAGTTTGCCCATGTTGTAACAATTGTGAAACGGGATGGGTTTGGACTGTTACGATCGAGTCGGGGTTGTTACGGTCGGGGGAATGTCAGAGCACGTGCGCAAAAAAATTCTGGTTGTCGACGACGAAGCCGATGTGGCGGATCTGGTGGCCTATAATTTGAAAGCCAATGGACTCGATGTGCAGACGATCAACGATCCGATGCAGAGCATCGGCGCCGCGCGCAGCATGATGCCGGATCTGGTTATTCTCGATGTGATGATGCCGGAAATTAACGGCATCCAGATTTGCCGCATGCTTCGCGCTGATCCGAAAATGAAGAATGTTCCCGTGGTCTTTCTAACCGCCAAAGTGGAGGAAAACGACCGGGTGCAGGGACTTGAAACCGGCGCGGACGATTACATCTGCAAGCCTTTCAGCACCAAGGAACTCGTTCTTCGGGTTCAGAATATTCTGCGGCGCACGTCCGAAAAGGATGGGGAGGCCCAACCCAAATTGATTGTCGGGGCCATCGAATTGGATGTGGAGCGCCACGATGTTAAAATTGGAGAGGACATGTTGGACCTTACCGCCACGGAATTTAAGTTGCTCCACCTCCTGATGGAGCGGCGGGGGCGGGTTCAAACCCGTGAACACCTTCTCCTCAACGTGTGGAACTACGAGACCGAGATCGAAACGAGAACCGTCGATACTCACGTCCGCCGCTTGCGGGAAAAACTAGGCCCGGAAGCCGAATGGATTGAAACGATTCGGGGAGTCGGCTACCGAATGGCCGAGCACACGGTTCAAGAATCCCCGGTTTGAGTTTCAGCTAATCGGGCGAATTGGGCGTTTGCCTCCAACCATGCTGGAAACAATCACGCTTCTTCTTCTCATCACACTCGCTTACGTCACCGCGAAGTTGATGGGGCATCGTCGATCGATCTGCACGGTTCGCGATGCGCTGCGACGACGCCAGCCCCTGCTCCGAGACGACCACCCGGGCGCTTCAGGGCGCGATTGGGATGATTTCTGCGAAGAAGCAAATACCTTGATCGAGAAGACAAACGAATTGGAAAAGACCCAGACCTCGCAGCTGGCTCAGCTTGACGCTACTCTCGGAAGCCTGAAAGAGGCAGTATTGGTGGTGGACAGCCACAACCATATCTTGTTGGCAAACAAGTCATTAAAAGACATATTTCCGACCGTGACCAAGATCATCGACCAACGCCTCGAAGTGGTCCTGCACAGTGTGGCTTTTTTGAATTACGTCGAGAATGTGAGGGCAGGGGAAGCGGAACCGCATCACGAAGTGGAATTCGTGGAGGCCGACGACACCCGCTGGGTCGAGGTGACGGGCACCACGATTCCCGCTTTGGATGGAGGCGACGGGCAATGGCTCCTATTTGTGCTGCATGATGTCACACGTCAGAAGGCGCTGGAGCGGGTGCGGCGGGAGTTCGTGGCGAACGTTTCTCATGAGCTCCGCACGCCCTTGGCCGTGATAAAGGGCTACATTGAGACCTTGGTCGACGGCTATCAGGATATGGAGTTGGCTGACCGGGAACGGTTTCTGGGAACGGTTCAGCGCCATACCGAGCGACTAAACTCTCTACTCGAGGATCTCCTGACGCTTTCTCGTCTGGAATCGGTCAAAGCGAGCTTGGAACGCGAGTCGATCGACGTGTCCGAATTCATCGAATCGATATTGGACGAATACCGCGGCCAGCCCAAAGCCCTGCGCCACGTGCTGGAAAGTCGGATCGATCCTTCCATAAGCAAACTGGTTTTCGATCCACTGAAGTTTTCTCAAGTATTTAACAATCTTATTGATAATGCTTTAAAATACACGCCGGCCGAAACCCGTATCGCGATTTCAGTGCGACAGGAAGGGGAGGACGTTGAACTCGAAGTTCGCGATGATGGACCGGGAATACCCGCAACCGATGTGCCGCACATATTCGAACGATTTTACCGCGTCGAAAAAGGGCGCTCCCGAGAGCGCGGAGGGACCGGGCTGGGGTTGAGCATTGTTAAACACATCCTGCAGCTGCACGGCGGTCGAGTCCGCGTGGAAAGCCAGCTGGGGCAGGGGACGGCGTTCGTAATGACGCTTCCGCGCAATCCCGGCCCCTGACGCGAGCGATCCCATCGGGTTTCGCTTGCGATTCTCGAGCTTCACGCCTTTCACCGCCGGAGAATGCCACCGATAGAAGAAGCCCACGCCATCAACCGAAAGCGAATCGCCGATTTGCGCGAAGAGCTCAAGTCCGTGCCATGGGACAGTAAAAAACTCACCCTCGAGATCGGCTGCGGGCACGGACACTTTCTGGCCGCCTATACCCAAGCCAATCCCGAAGAGCACTGCGTTGCCATTGATATCATTAAGAAGCGGCTGGAAAAAACCCTGCGCAAAACCGAGCGAAACGGATCGACCAACGTATCCTGCCTCCGCGCCTCCGATCTGCACTTTTTCGCGGCCCTCCCTGATACCGTAAGATTCAATCACCGGGTGTTCATTTTGTTTCCAGATCCCTGGCCCAAGCGGAAGCACTGGAAGAATCGTCTTATTCAACCTCCTTTCCTCGATACCCTGGCAAGATTCACCGCCCCGGGAACCGAACTCTGCTTCCGCACGGATCACGGACCCTATTTCAAAGCAGCCCGCGAGGTAGTAGCCGCGCATTCCGAATGGGTTTTGCAACCTGACGTCGCATGGCCTTTTGAACAGGAAAGCATCTTCGAAGCCCGGGCCGCCGGATACCAATCCTGGATCGCATCGCGCATCTAATTGGGGCTGTTCCGGTATAAGATTCAGACATCTTATTCTGCGATTTCTCAGGATAAGCGAGATTAGCAGGAGACACAAGCTGTTGATTCACCGCTTATGAATGGGCTCTTTGGCCGCCTATAAGGTTTCAGTGATTGACGAAGGTGAGACGGGTGCCCTACCAATTTTCCTTCCTGCCTACGAAAGCATCGCTGCACATACATGACACGGGTTACAAAACTCCTCCAATTTCTACCGCTTTTCGCGATTGCCACCTCGGCGTTCGCCGCTGGTGACGGGGCAGGTGTCTCACCTCGCGCAGAGCCGATCTTCTTCGGGGGGCTGATTACGAATTCAATTGTGACCGGGTGGGTTTTTGGTGCGATCATTTTGGTTCTGCTGATAAAGATGGTCGGCAAGCCCTCCATTCACCCGACCATAGGACAGGCACTCATCGAGTCTTTGCTCACGGCACTGCGTGAACTCTTCGAGCCGGTCGTGGGCAAGAAAGCCTTTCCCGCTGCGTTCCCGCTTCTAGCTACACTCTTCATTTTTATCCTGCTGAACAACTGGATGGGACTTATTCCGGGAGTGGGCACAATCGGATGGCACGGTGCAGATGGACACTTCACTCCACTAATTCGCCCGTTCACTTCGGACTTCAACGGCACCATTGCCTTGGCGATGCTCTCGTTCGGTGCTTGGGCAATCATCGTTTTCAAATTTGCGGGTCCCAAAGTTCTCTTAATCGACCTCTTCGGCAATAAAGCCGAGAAAAGCGAGACTCCGGGATGGCTTTACCCAATCCTTACTCTCGTCTTCCTCGTCGTCGGTTGCATCGAAGTCTTCTCGATCATGATCCGGCCGTTCACCCTTTCCGTGCGCCTCTTCGGTAACGTCTTTGGCGGCGAAAATCTCCTGCACGGAACTTACTTCTTCTTTATCTTCTACTTCATGGAGATGCTCGTAGGCCTCATTCAGGCCACCGTCTTTACGCTCCTCAGCGCTGTATACATCGGCTTGATCTGCAACCACGGCGAAGACCATGGGCACGAGGAGGGCCACGCTGAGGCTCACTAATACTTTCCCGTCGGGAGCATGCCATGAGCGTGCACGGCGGAAATCGCAACCACATCAAAACCATACATCATCATGATCCTCGCTGAAATCTCTGGCAATATCGCCTCCGGTCTTGGTCTGTTCGGCGCCGCTATCGGCGTGGGACTTATCGGCTTCAAAGCCGCTGAAGCCGTCGGTCGCAACCCCGGTGCATCCGGTAAGATTCTCGTTCAAGCCATTATCGGTATGGCTCTGGCCGAAGGTCTCGGTATCCTCGCGCTCTTCCTCGCGAAGGCCTAATAATCAGACTCTGATTTTGCCGTGTCGTCAGGGCGACACACCGCCCTGACGACACGGCCCTTCACTTTTTACGTCCCTACGCCCACACACTGCTATGATGACCAATCTCGTCCTCGCCGCCGCTGATGCTCAAGAAGCCACCGGCATGCTCGAAAAATTCGGTCTGGGTGACTTCGGCATCGAGCCCAAATACATCGGCTGGCAGCTGCTGTGGTTCCTCATTTTCTTTGCTGTCGTCTACTTTAAACTCATCAAGCCGGTCACCGGTGCGATGGAAGAACGTCAGGCAAAGATCGATTCCGGCATCAAACACGCCGAGGAGATGAAGGTGAAACTTGACGCCGCCGCTGAAGAGAGTGCCATGATCGTCAAGAACGCCCAAGGCGAAGCTTCCAAGATCATCGACGAAGCACGCGTTTCCGCCAAAGCCTTCCTTGAGAGGCAAACGCAGGAAGCCGCCGGAAAGGCGCAGGACATCGTCACCAAGGCCCAACACGCCACCGAGCTTGAGCATCGCAAGATGATCGCCGAGG
Source organism: Actomonas sp. (assembly GCA_965203585.1). Lineage (GTDB taxonomy): Bacteria > Verrucomicrobiota > Verrucomicrobiia > Opitutales > Opitutaceae > Actomonas. The sequence continues at coordinate 1,276,746 of CBDBDC010000003.1, read as the reverse complement.
CACGCGGTGAAATCGCCCGCTTGGTCGTCGACACGACCCGCCAAGTCTTGGCCAAGGAACTTTCCGACGAAGAGCGTCAGCTCTACAACGACGCTGCCGCCAAGCAGCTCACCGTTGCCTGATCCTTCTTTATAGTAACCGCATCCGCACACCACCGTGGCCGACCTCAACAAATCCGACCTACAACTCGTCAAGCAACTGACCTCCCTCAGCTTGGATGATGAGGGTGCCGTAATTGCGGATAAAGTCGCCGGCGTCTTGGCCTACTTGGAGAAACATCCTCCCAGTTCGCCGATGGGAATTCTCAAGGTCTACCATCGACGCATCGCCACCGAATTGGCGAAGACGAACGCCGTGGTCGAACATTCCGGCCAGATTTCGGATAGCATTCTCGGCTCCATCTCCGGAGCTCTTTCGCAGAAATACAAACGCGTCATCAACGCCACCGCCCGCCACAACGATGATCTCATCGCTGGCTTGCGGGTGCGTATCGCTGATGACGTCTACGAATCGACCGTCGCCGGCCAACTCGACGCCCTCGCCAACTCTCTCTGAGTTTTTCCTCTTTTAACATAACGTCCACAACCCTCTCGCGCCCCACGCCGCTATGAGCACCGTCCTCGAACAAATCGAATCCCAGATCGCCAACCTTTCCAATAAGGCGGTCAAAAAGAACACTGGCACCATCCGCACCGTCGCTGACGGTGTTGCCAAAATCGACGGCCTCTCAGACGTCATGTATAACGAGATGGTCCAATTCCCCGGTGGCATCATCGGCATCGCCCTCAATCTCGAGGAAGACGAAGTCGGTTGCGTTGTCCTCGGTGACGTCTCCGAACTCCGCGAAGGGGACGAAGTCCTCACCACCGGCAACCTGCTCTCCGTTCCCGTGGGCAAAACCCTTCTCGGTCGCACAGTCGATGCTCTCGGCAATCCCGTGGACGGCAAGGGTCCGATCGAAAGCAAGGAAACTTATCCCGTCGAGCGCATCGCTCCCGGTATCATCGCCCGTAAGTCGGTTGACCAACCATTGCTCACCGGCATTCAGGCCATCGACTCCATGATTCCGATCGGTCGCGGCCAACGTGAGCTCATCATTGGTGACCGCGGAACCGGCAAGACCACCATCGCGATCGATACTATCATCAATCAGGCCAAGATCAACAAAGTCGGCGTCGAGTCCGGCGATCCGAACTTCCGCCCGGTCTACTCGATCTACGTCGCCGTCGGTCAGAAGAACTCCAACATCGTGCGCACCCTCGCCGCGTTGGAAGAAGCCGGTGCCCTCGAATACACCGTGGTTGTCGCCGCCCCCGCCGCTGACAATCCCGCCAATCAATACCTCGCTCCGTTCTCCGGTGCCGCGATAGGTGAGTGGTTCATGGAAAACGGTATGGATTCCCTGATCGTTTATGACGACCTCTCCAAGCACGCCGTGGCTTACCGCCAGATCTCCCTCATCCTTAAGCGTCCTTCCGGTCGTGAGGCTTATCCGGGAGACGTTTTCTACCTGCACAGCCGCCTCCTAGAGCGCTCCGCTCGTCTCGACGGCAAGGGTTCCCTCACGGCACTGCCGATCATTGAGACCCAGGCAGGTGACGTTTCGGCCTACATTCCGACCAACGTGATTTCGATCACCGACGGTCAAATCTTCCTCGAGACCGATCTCTTCAACCAAGGTATCCGTCCCGCCGTTTCCGTGGGTCTGTCCGTTTCCCGTGTGGGATCGGCCGCTCAGATCAAGGCGACCAAGCAGGTCGGTGGTAAGCTCAAGGGTGAGCTCGCCCAGTTCCGTGAACTCGCGGCCTTCGCCCAGTTCGGCTCCGACCTCGACGCCAAGACCAAGGCTCAACTTGATCGCGGTAATCGCATCGTGGAACTCTTCAAACAACCCGCTTTCAACCCGATTCCGATCGAGCAGCAGGTGGCCACGCTCTGGGCTCTCCAGAAGGACTACTACGCTTCCATCGATACCGAGAAGGTGACCGCATCCGCCGCCGATCTCCGCGAGTTCCTCGAAACCCGCAAGGCCGATCTCCTCGTGAAAATCCGAGAGACCGCCAAAGTCACCGACGAAATCGAAGCCGAGCTCAAGACCGCCTGTGACGAATGGGCTTCTACGCAAAGCTGATTCGCCGCAACGCAGAATTTAATAACCAGCTAAATGGCTTCCACCCGCGACATTCGCCGACGCATCAAGTCGGTTAAAAACACCCGCCAGATCACCAAGGCGATGGAGTTGGTCGCCGCTTCGAAGATGAAGAAGGCGCAGGCCGCCGCCGTGGCCGGTCGTTCTTACGCAGAGTTGATGTCCCAGATGCTGGCGGCGCTCGCGCCGAAGGTGGACGGAAGTCATCACCCCTTCCTGCAACCGCGCGAAATCAAAACCCGCGGCATCCTGCTGGTAACAACTGACAAGGGGCTTTGCGGACCGCTGAACGGCAATCTCTTCAAGCTGGCTTCAGACATCAAGGACGACGCCAAGTTTGTGGTCGTTGGCAAAAAGGGTTCCCAGTTCCTCGCCCGCAGTCACCGCAACGTCATCGCAGACTTCGGGGTCTCTGACAAAGTGTCGTTCAATGAGGTTAAAGTGATCGGCGATTTCATGATCGACCAGTTCCTCAAGGGTGAAATCGACACGATCGAAGCCATTTACCCGCGCTTTAAGAACACGCTGGTGCAGGAGCCGATCCACCGTCCGATTCTCCCGCTGAACAATCTGACTGAATTCGTCGAGAACCTTGCGGATGACGGTGTAGATGCCCAGGCGAAGCCGACAGCCGATGATCGGCTGATGATTTTCGAGCCCGATGCCCAGACGGTGTTGGAGGCTTTGCTGCCGTTCTACGTGAACCGCTACCTATATCAACTTTCACTTTCGGCCAAAGCATCCGAGCACAGCGCCCGTATGGTCGCGATGAAGACCGCCAAGGACAACGCCACCAGCCTCCTCGACGACCTCACGCTCGAATACAACAAGGCGCGTCAAGCCGCCATCACTCAAGAAATCCTCGAAATCGCCGCCGGCCAAGCCGCCTAGCATTTTCAACTTTACCAAACCCACCCTTCATACCGTCCGCCCGTCATGAGCAATACCGGCACCATCGTCCAAGTCATCGGCCCCGTCGTCGACGTGCAGTTCTCCTCGAACAGTATGCCTCCCATCTATCAAGCCCTCACCGTCGCATTCGAGGTGAACGGCAACACCGAAAACCTAACCCTCGAGGTGCAGCAACATCTCGGTAGCGGCGTCGCCCGCTCAATCGCCATGTCTTCCTCCGAAGGCCTCAAGCGCGGGATGGAAGTCGTCGACTCTGGCGCACCTATCTCCGTGCCCGTCGGTAAAGGTGTGCTCGGTCGCATCTTCGACGTGACCGGAAGCCCTGTAGATGAACGCGGCTATGTGCCTCACGAGAAGCGTTACCCGATTCACCGGCCGGCTCCAGCGCTGGTCGACCAAGACACCAAGGCCGACATCCTCGAGACCGGCATCAAGGTCATCGATCTCATCGCTCCGTTTACCAAGGGTGGTAAAGTGGGCGCATTCGGTGGTGCGGGTGTAGGCAAGACCGTGGTCATCATGGAGCTCATCAACAACATTGCGAAGGCTCATGGTGGATACTCTGTATTTGCTGGGGTAGGGGAGCGTTCCCGCGAAGGTAATGACCTTTACCACGAGATGTCGGAAGCCGGCGTTATCAATCAGGAGGACATCTCCAAGTCCAAGGTAGCACTCGTTTACGGTCAGATGAACGAGCCCCCGGGAGCACGTATGCGTGTCGCCCTCTCCGCTCTCGCGATGACCGAATACTTCCGCGACGAGCAAAATCAGGACGTGCTGCTCTTCGTCGACAACATCTTCCGTTTCTCCCAAGCCGGTTCCGAAGTATCCGCGCTGCTCGGTCGCTCCCCTTCCGCAGTGGGTTACCAACCAACGCTGTCCAACGAGATGGGTCAGCTCCAAGAGCGCATCACTTCCACCAAGAAGGGTTCGATCACTTCTTTCCAAGCGGTCTACGTGCCGGCCGATGACCTTACCGACCCGGCTCCTGCAAATACCTTTGCTCACTTGGACTCCACCATCGTGTTGGAACGCTCCATCGCTGAGCTCGGTATTTACCCGGCGGTTGATCCTTTGGCTTCCGTGTCCAAGGCACTCGAACCTGCCGTCGTTGGCGAAGAGCATTACACCGTCGCCCGTGAAGTTCAACGTGTGCTCCAACGCTACAAGGATCTGCAGGACATCATCGCGATTCTCGGCCTTGATGAGCTCTCTCCCGAGGATAAGCTCACCGTCTACCGCGCCCGAAAGATCCAACGTTTCCTCTCCCAGCCCTTCCACGTGGCCGAAGTCTTCACCGGCAGCCCCGGTAAGTATGTCGGGGTAAAAGACACCATCCGCGGATTCAAAATGATCCTCAATGGCGAACTCGATGAAATCCCTGAAGGTGACTTCTATATGAAGGGTGGCATCGACGAGGTCCTCGAAGCGGCCAAAAAGTAGTCCGGGCGTTTGACCGGAAATGACCAATTCACAAATCACTATAGGATCTACTCCATTTCGTGTGTTTTGTGTATTTCGTGGTTAATTAAAACGATATGTCTCTGATACTCGAAATCGTCACTCCTGAAGCCCGAGTATACTCGGACACCGTCGATAACGTGGTGATTCCGACCGTAGAAGGCGAAATCGGAGTTCTACCCGGTCACTTGCCGCTCCTTTCACAAGTTAGCGACGGAGAACTGCGCGTCACCAAGGGCTCCTCAACCGAAGCTTTGGTCGTCGGCGATGGCTTTGTGCAAGTGCAATCCGACAAGGTCTCCGTTCTCGCCGAACACGCCATCAAGGAAAATAAGATCGACGAATCAACGGTAGAGACGGCCATGCAACGCGCTCAGGAGGCCCTTAACGAAGCCAAGAACTCCAAAATAGACCCCGCCGAAATCGAACGCCTCGAGAGTGTGGTGCGTTTTTCCGTGGCTCAACTCGGTATCAAGCACCGCCGAAGGTAAGATCTCCGCAGTATAAAAGTCCGCATTGAGGCATAATAACTGCTATTTAGCCCGTGACAGTCCGAATAGTTTGTGAATAAATAGTGTTTGCAAATCGTTAGCGGAAACTAGAGCTTGCTTTGGTTTCGACATATCTTCACGACTCTTCATCCAAATATTTTTTACAAACTCGCCTACAAACATCATGAAAATATTTCGCAAAATCTTCGCTGCGCTCCTCGTTAGCCTCCTCGTAAGCGGGACCGCATTCGCGCAAACAACACTCACCACCGCGCAAAAAGCCGAAATTCGTGCTTTGGTCGCCAGTGGAGCGTCCTCCGCTGATATCGCCGCTGTCCTCACGACCGCCGGTGTTGATATTGCCGACGCTTCCGAAGTTACGAGTGTCGTCGCCGCTATCATCGCAGAGGTTCCAGCTAACGAAGTTGCCGCCGTTTCTCAGGCAGTGACCCTCGCGATCGTGAGTGCCGCAACTGAAGCACAAGGTGCTAACCCCATTTCTATTGCTGAAATCGCTAAAGCCGCTGCATCTGGTGCCACTCAAGGTGCCGTTACTGCAGCTGCCGCCTCGGGTGGCGATGTCGCCGCCGCAGCTGAAGCCGCATCTTCCGGTTCCGCCACTGGCGCCGTCACCGCTGCCGCTCAATCCAGCAACACCGGAATCTCGAATGCTGCAAACGTTGTCGCCGCTGCGGCTTCAGAAGGAGCATCCAATGGTGCGTCGACAGCAGCGACTGCCGCCGGTGCTGACGCGACTGAAGTAGCAGCTAGCGCCAGTTCTGGTGCTAGATCCGGTGCCGTAGCAGCTGCGGTTGCAATGGGTTTAAACGTTGCACAAATCGATCAAGTTACGAGTCCGCCTGCCACCACGACCACGACGACTCCTACTGGAACGGACGTTGAAATCGAATTCCCTCAGGAGGCAGAAGTCATCGTTGTGCGTTCATTCGGTTTGCAACTTTCCTACGGCAACTTCGTCGTGACGACCACATCGAACAGCGACATCGTCACCGTAGTGGCAGTCGACGCGTTCCCCACCGAGGTCACTAACATCATCAGCAGTAACCTCGGTTCGATTAACGACCTCGTGATTCCGAATGCTTTCATCGCCGCTGCCGGCGAGAACTCCAATGCGGGTAAAGCCCTGAGTGGTCCACAGCGCACGAGCTTTGCCACTGCGTTGACCACTGCGGTCCAAGCTGCCAGCGGTGGCACGGTTGTCGTTACGGTTCCAAGCAACACCATCACGGTCAGCCCTTCCTCGTAGGGCTACTTCCTTTTTTCAAAAACGCATCCTTTCGAGGGTGCGTTTTTTTGTGCCCATTCGGGTTCGGTGGGCATTGACATTGAAACTGAGTCTCAATCAAATCCTCGTCCCTCATGTCATCCCAGCCCACCAAGAACCTATTACCGCTATGCCAGCTTCCTGCTGGTGCACTCGGTAGGGTGACCGAGTTGGAGGGCGAGGGGACATTTCGCCAACGTGTTCGCGAACTCGGCTTTGGTGAATCGGCGGAAGTGAAGAAAGTCTCCGGTCGTTCCACGATCATTTGCCAGGTCAATGGCACGCGCATCGCCCTGAGCCACGATGCCGCCCGGCGCATCTTGGTTGCCCCGCAATCGCAGGCCGCAACCGGCTGAACCGCTCACAGGTTCAACAAACCTCGTGTCCCATGGCTGAGATCGCTCTGTCTAATCTTGCTGTTGGTAATTCCGCCACTCTGGTCGAATACCCCCTCTCAGGAAGTGCGTTTCTGCACCTGAGGGAAATGGGGCTCCTCCCCGGAACCAAAATTACCTTGCTGCGGGTTGCTCCCATGGGGGATCCCATGGAAATCAAGGTCCGCGGATACAACCTCACCCTACGTAAATCCGAAGCCGACCACGTTATGGTCGAACCTTTTCCGGCATCGTGAGCCCCCCCACCCACGTCAAATCCGGGAACAAACAGCCCGTCTACGCCTTTGTCGGTAACCCGAACTGCGGCAAATCTACCCTATTTAACGCCCTCACCGGTCTAAAACAGAAGGTGGGCAACTACCCGGGCGTTACCGTAGAACGGAAAATCGGCACTGCCTTTTCCCAACACGGTCAGCCCATGACCATTATCGACCTACCGGGTGCTTACTCTCTTGCGGCCCGATCGCCCGATGAAGCCGTTACGCGTGACGTGCTGTTGAGACGTCGGACCAACGACACGGAAATGCCCGATCGCATCGTCTGCATTGTCGATGGTTCGAATCTCGAACGAAACCTCTACCTCGTTCACCAAATCCTCGATCTAGGTCGACCCGTCATCCTAGTCATAAACATGATGGACTTGGCGGAAAACGCGGGCCTCCAAATCCAAGTCAGTCGATTGGAAAAGGAATTGGGCATTCCCGTCATTCCCGCTCAGGCCTCCAAGGGCAAAGGGCTTATTGAGCTTAAACTCGCCATGAGTCGCCCCGACCTTCCGTTGCCGCGTCATCGTTGGGATGTTCCCGCCGCGATTTCTCCGGCAGTGTCAGAGCTGCAAGCTTCACTCCAAGACAACGACGGTAAACCACCACTTATCGCACGCGCCGAGTCACTCCTTCTCCTCACTGATCAGGACCAACTACGCGTCGCAGGTTCCAAACCGCTTAGTGATCGCACGACGACGATTCTTGACAGGTGGAAGAAGCGTTGGAGCGAAGAAGGGACTGACTGGTCGGGCACGTTAGTGGCGGCTCGTTACGACGCCATTGGAGAGCTGGTGCAGGACGCGGTCCAGTCATCCGGCGATGCGGTCGATCAATCCACATCCGACCAAATCGATGCCGTCGTCACGCATGGTTTCTGGGGCTGGGCGGTCCTGGGGGGAATCATGACTGCGCTTTTCCTGAGTATTTTCACGCTGGCCGAGTATCCCATGAACTGGATCGATGCTGGCACTGTAGCATTGGCCGACATGGTCAAAGGTTCCATGCCCGCCGGTGATCTCCGAGATCTGATTACCGACGGAATCATCGCGGGAGTGGGTGGAGTCGTGATCTTTCTCCCCCAAATCCTGATTCTCTTTTTCTTCATCGGGATGCTGGAAAGCACGGGCTATATGGCCCGTGCCGCTTTTATCATGGACCGGCTTATGAGCCGGGTGGGCTTAAACGGAAAATCATTCATCCCCCTGCTCAGCTCTTACGCCTGTGCCATCCCGGGAATCATGGCGACGCGAACAATCGAGGATCCCAAAGACCGATTGGTCACCATCTTGGTAGCGCCCTTCATGAGCTGTTCCGCCCGGCTACCGGTCTACCTGCTCATGATCGCAGCCCTGCTCCCCTCTGGAGAAGTGCCGCTGTTCACCAAGGTGGGACTCATGATTCTCATGTATGCGCTCGGCACCATCGGAGCCTTCGCCTTCGCGTGGTTGTTTAAACGCACGCTCCTCAAGGGCAAACCGCCGCTCATGATCATGGAGCTACCTCCCTATCGCATGCCACGGGTTAAGGATGTTTTCCTGCAGATGATGGAACGAGGGGGACTATTCCTGAAACGGGCCGGCACCATCATTCTCGCCATCTCGATCGTGCTGTGGGCACTCACGACGTATCCGAATTCTAACGACGACTTATCCCCAGCCGAACAGGTTGCTCAAAGCTACGCGGGGAAAGCGGGCAAGGTGATCGAACCCGTAATCAAACCGCTCGGTTTCAATTGGGAAATTGGCATTGGTTTGATCAGCTCTTTCGCCGCTCGAGAAGTTTTCGTAAGCGCCACCAGTGTGGTCTTCAACGTGGAGGAGGACGAAGAAAATACGGAACCCCTGCTACAGGCCTTGCGTAAAGCCACCTGGCCGGATGGGCGGCCACTCTTCACTCCGCTGGTATGCCTCACGCTAATGATATTTTATGTCTTCGCGATGCAGTGCATCAGCACGATCGCCATCGTGAAACGGGAGACGAATTCTTGGCGCTGGCCAATGTTTCAAGTCGGCTACCAAACCGGGTTCGCTTGGTTGTTGTGTTTGATCGTCTATCAAACCGGCACCGTCCTCGGATTTTAGGGTCCCACTCAGAATGAATGCCGACATCCAGTCCAAATTCGCGCTCGTAGCGGTCGTTTTCGCCGCAGCCTACTTGGCGAGACGATGGTGGAAGAATCGTAACCGAGCGAACCAAGGCTGTGGTGGAGCAGGGGAGTGCGCCTGCCCCTCAAGCAAGATTTCGAATAAATCCATCTCTTAACCGGAGGTTGAAACTGCTTTAGGTGGAGCGGGTTCGGTCAGGGCATTGATCGCGACGCGAATGTCGGGATGATAGCCCTACATGCCCGGGGGGATCGCCCCGGCCCACCCATACCCCCCCGGATAAATACCTTACTGCTAAGTTTTGCGACGGTGGCCACGGTCTCCGCCGAAACGTTGGATATAAAATGGCTCGGCGGATCAGGAACCTGGAGCACAACGGGCAATTGGACTCCGGGCGGCCTGCCGGTGGGTAATTCCCACGTTCAACACGGGCTCCGTCAATAATACCGTCGGCACCATCCACTCCGAATCCGGCAGTGATCTGCGGTTTGCCACAGTGACCTTGACCGACGGTGTCATCACCGGCGAGGGCTCCATTCGCAACTCCGTTACCAGCACCTTTCACGGTCTGACTGTAGCAGTGGCGCCGCGCTCGACATCGAAAACACCACCTCTGCCATCTTCGGGGGCATATTGAACAACGGTGCCACCGTGCAGATCGAGCTGCGCAGAGCCAGTGCTTCGACAGACTACGGCAGTCTCTCCGCCAACAATCTGTTTATCGACGGCATGTTGCAGGTCCGCTTCGGACCCAGTTTTGAAAATAGCATCCTGAGCTCCGATATCTTCACTGGGCTCAGCGCAACTTCGAGCCAGTCCGGAATGTTCGCCAATGCTCCTAGTGGCATCAGCTTCAAGACCGTCGACGGCTTGGGCTCCTTCGATATCACTTACAACAGTTTGAGTGTGACGCTATCGAATTTCCAACCCGTGCCCGAGCCGTCCACCTGGTCGTTGTTCGCACTTGGTGTCACCCTGCTAATTTGGAGATCACGCCGAGAACGCATTTAAGTCGTGCCGCGCTTCAGCCGGCATTCTGAAGCGCCTACTAAAGCTCGGCGCACAATTCTGCCGGCGGCGGCGTCTCCTGCAGTTGGTCGGGTCCTGATCGCCGGCGGCGCGGCTGAAGCTTCAATACTTCTTCAGTTCGATCTCAAAGAGTAGGGCCGAGTTCTCGGGAATCGGACCGTAGGCCCGTTTACCATACGCCAGCTTTGCTGGAATAAAAAGGAGGGCACGGCCCCCACTTTTCGTCTGCATCAACCCTGCCGAAACTCCGGAGATCATTTGCCCGATTCGCGCATCCGTCGGTTCACCCGTCCGATCGACTTCGGTTCCATCTTTCAAAGTCACCTTGTAACTGAAAGTCACTTCAGCTCCAGGCAAAGGTTTCGCCCCGGTGCCTTCCTCCAACACCAAGATCCCGAGACCGCTTTCCGACCAGACGATGTCAGGATTTAACCCAGCTTCGCCAAACTTATCCAGCCGGTCCTGTCGCGCCGCCTCTTCCGCCGCGATCTCTCGCTCGATCCGACGCGCTTCGATCTCCGCGTTGCGCTTATCCGCATACCACCACATCCCGCCTACGATTGAACCGAGCACCAAAATTGTGATTAAAATACTCTTCATCGCATCAATCCCGAGGTTCCACCGGAGGGCGCACCTCTTCCATTAAACCCACCAAGTTATTATCCGGATCACGCACGAACCCCATCCACAAATCATGGTCCGGCATCTTCGCGGTAAGGCCGGGTTCGCGCTCCGCCGTAGCGCTGGCCGCAACCATCCGCTCGTAGGTTTCGGTGATCGGAGAGACTTTGAAATAGAGCACAGAATTCTTACCGGGCTCCCCATGGCCTTGAGGTGTTGTCAGCATTACGCGTACATCGCCCGTCTGCAAAAACGCCAAACTCGGCCCCGCATCGAAGAGGAACGCTAGGCCCAATACATTTTGATAGAAACTCTTGGCGATCGCGACATCCGCAACCGTAATTGCGATCTGACCAAGGGACGGAGCAGGGGAGGGGGTTTCCGACATATCGCCCACGTTAATAGGCCAGCCAACGACGTCGAGAATTCGCTGATCATACCGCTACAGACCATTTACCAAATGCACCATTCCGCGACTGGCTTTGGGAATGTTGAAATCCCTTTTAAAGGTAGCGAGCATTGGTCTTGTAGTCGCCACGTCGCTTTCGGGCCAACCCCAAGCCTTTGTCGGCGTAAAAATTCTTCCCATCTCAGGTGAGCCCATCGAGCGGGGCGTACTCATCGTCGAGGACGGTAAGATCACTTCGGTCGGCCCCCTGCCCGGAACTGCCATCCTCGAATGCGCCACCAAGGTTGATGTCACCGGTAAAACCACCATGCCCGGCTTGGTCGACTCCCACTCTCACATCGGCGGTTGGCCCGGCTTCAACGCCGACAACTCCGAACCCGTGCAGCCCGAACTACGAGCCCTCGACGGCATCGATTCCCGGGACTCAACCATCCAGCGCGCCCAAGCTGGCGGTATTACCACCGCCAATCTCATGCCCGGCTCAGGTCACCTCATTTCCAGTCAAACGGTTTACGCCAAACTCCGCGATACCAATACCGTCGAAGGTATGTTGATCACGTTGCCGGACGGCCGGATGGCTGGAGGCGTCAAAATGGCCAATGGCACCAATGCGCTTAAGCAGGCGAAGTATGCCAAATTCCCCGGGAGTCGGGCGAAGTCCGCCGCCCTCGTGCGCGAAGCCTTTATCGCCGCGTAGGAATATCAAAAGAAAATCACCGCAGCAGCAGACGATCCCGAAAAAATGCCCGCGCGTGACCTCGGTCTCGAAACCCTCTCCGGTCGTCGCACCATCTAACACCACACCCACCGCCACGACGACATCCTCACCGCTCTCCGCCTCAAACGGGAATTTGGATTCAACGTCGTGCTGCAACACGTGAGTGACGGCTGGAAAGTTGCCGATGAAATCGCCGCCGCAGGCGTAGCCTGTTCCGTGATCGTGCTCGACAGCCCCGGGAGCAAACTCGAAGCCCGCGACGTCGCTTGGCGCACCGGAGCCGTCCTCGAAAAAGCCGGCGTGCTGGTAGGGTTCCACACCGACGACTATATTACCGATTCCCGCTTTTTCCTCCGCACCGCCACACTCGCGGTGCGCGGGGGCATGACGCGCGAAGGCGTTCTGAAGGCGCTCACCCTCAACAACGCCAAGATCCTCGAACTCGACGATCGCATCGGTTCCCTCGACCCCGGCCAGGACGCCGACTTCATCGTGCTCTCCGGCGATCCTTTTAGCGTCTATACCAACGTCGAACGCACCTTCATCGAGGGTGAGCAGGTCTTCGATCTCAGTGATCCCGATGATCGCCTTTTCGCCGTCGGCGGATTTGGCGCCAGCGCCCCGACCCAACCCTACCTGTGCTGCTATACCACCCAAATCGATTTCGCGCATAACCACCAAGCCTCGCCGCCATGACTTTATTTATTCGCACGCTTTTACTCGCCCTGATGGGCAGCGCCACACTCAGTCTCTCGGGCCAAACCCTCGTGGTGCGGGCCGGACCGGCAGATTCGACCATGATTCCCAAAATGGGCCGCATGATTCAGGCCGCCGTCGTCACGCCCGGCCTCATCGCCGTCCACTCGGTGCTGGGGCTTTCCGGCCTGCTCAACCAACCGCACGATCAAGACCAACTCGACAAGTCGGCCCCCTGCAGGCGGACCTCCGGGCCATCGATGCCTACAACGCCCGCAAACCGTTGGTATCGTTTAGCCGTTCCCTTGGTATCACCACAGTAAATACGGGTCACGCCCCCCGTGCCCTTGTGTCCGGCACCACCATGGTGGCCAAGCTTCACGCCCGCACCGCCGATCAGGATGTCATCGTTCCGCAAAAAATGGTCACGGTGACGCTCGGCCAATCCGGCATCCTAAGTGAGGATGCCGCCAAAGGTAAACCACTCGGCCCAAGGCGCTGGCCATGTTGCGCGCCGACCTGATCAAAACGCAGGAATACTCCACCAAACGTGAGACCGCCGAGGCAGACAAGAAGCCCGCCAGCAATTTACATCTGGACGCATTGGCCCGGGCTCTTTCCGGCGAACAACGGCTTCTGATCAACGCCCAGCGGGCCGTCGATATTCTCGGGGCATTGCGCATCGCGCGCGAGTTTGACCTCGAAATCGTGCTCGATGGGGCAGCCGAAGCGCATCTGGTTCTCGAGGAAATCAAGGCGAGTGGATTCCCGGTAATACTCCACCCCACCATGGCAAGGGCCGCCGGAGAAATGGAAAACGCCAGCATGGCCACCGCCTCGAAACTACAAGCAATGGGTATTCCCTGCGCGATCCAAGCCGGCTACGAGGCCTACGCGCCCAAGAGTCGCAACGTCCTCTTTGAGACTGCGGTGCTTGTCGCCCGGGGACTGACCTGGGATCAAGCGATGGCCAGCATCACCAAAACCCTGCCAAGATTCTGGGACTCTCCGACCGCATCGGCACCATCGAACCCGGCAAGAACGCCGATCCCTCCCTCTACAACGGCGACCCCTTCGAATACACCACCCACTGCATCGGCACCCTCATCGACGGAGAATCCTACCCGGGCGAGGACGACCACATTTAGTCGTGCCGTCCTGATCTTCGTCACCTCATTTTATTATTCGGAGCTTCCGGATGATTTGAAAATCAGAGGTGCGACAATTTTTGCATCCACCACTTTACCCTTTTGGCGTGGGGGCTCGAATTGCCACTCCGACATGGCCTGAATCGCTGCATAACCGTATTCGGGGCTGGTAGCCCCCACTACTTTCGCGAGCTCCACCGTGCCTCGACGGCTGATAATGATCTCCACGCTGGCGGAACCATTTTCGGTCGCTTTCCGATGGGACAAGGGAGGGACAGGGTCTTTGCTCAATAACAATTCGGGCACGCGATCGAGGTTGGCCGCGCTGACTATTTTTTCCGGTTTCTTCCTCAAAAGATTCAGGATGCGAATGGATTCTCCGGTCATCGGCGCATGACTTAGAATCGGTTGTCTTGAAGTCAAACTCCATGATCAGCATCGCGGCACATGCTTCCCCGTTTCGCTTCGCCGAGTTAAATTTGAAGGTCTCAACTGCGGCAACGGCCGATGCAGCCATCTCCGGAGTCGGCGCAGCCACGGCTTTGACCGCCATGATGCCTCCCCGCGGATCAACGATGAACTGAACGCGCACTTTCCCCTTGCTTTGGCGAGCAATGCTTCCCGGGGATAAACAGGCGGATTGAACATTTTAAGTTCCGGTGCCTTGTCCCACCTCATGGCCTCAGGGGGATTCTCCGGCCAACTTTTCGGCCGAGTGACTTCCCAACCGCGGGCCGACTTGGGCTCCCCATCGATGCTGGAAATGATCGGGACGCTGATAACCGCTGATACGGCCTTGCCATCTTTTTCCGCAGGTTCGAAACGCCATTTTTCCACCGCATCCACCGCCGAATGACGAAACGCGGGATGACTGGATTCCAGCGCATGAGCCGCCTCGACCTGACCTTTTTCGTTTACCAGAAATCCAACTTTTACTCGTCCGGAAGCCCCTGGCATTCGCATGTAGTAGGGGTAAATCGGTCTAGCCTGAGAACGTGCTTTCGGAGGCACATCGAATTCATCGTTTCCTCCGATCCTTACTCTCGCGACGAATTGGGAGACCACGGCTCTCTCGTTTTCTTTTCCCGGATTGAATTTCGAGCGTCGCAGCGCATCCAAAGCAACTTCACCCAACTCCGGATGGTCGGCTTCGATCACACGCCCTTCCAAAACCTTCCCTTTCGCGCTGACTACAACGGCCACCCGCGCGAATCTTATGCCCCGCTCGCGCAATTCATCCGGATAATCCGGACGGGCGCACTTCGTAGGCTTGGGCTTGAGTTGGTCCGCCCTTCGGACATCCGGATAAAATTCACGCCACTCGGCCGGGATCTCCAATTTGTCCTCCGGTTGCGCATGACAAACAGCAACCTACAAACTCAACCCCGCCAACAACACCCTCTTCGAAGCTCCAATCATGTCGCCGAAGCTTGGCCATGCGGAACGACTCTACAATCTAATTTGTTGCATTTTTGACGGTTAACCCCGCCCACTGTCCTTCCTAGTTAAACGGTTTACGGGCAACGTCGGTTGACGTGGACAGGGCAACGTCCCCACGGTCCTTTTCTGCCTGTGACCGACACCGAGAGTAAGCCTGAAGCGGAGTTGCCCAACTCCACCGAACCACCCCGCCGCAAGCGGCGTTGGGGGAGGATTATTCGCTTTTGGAGCCGGGGCGTCATTCGCGCGGTTTCACTGGACTGGTTCCCGGGTCGTCGGTTTTTGCGCAAGCCACCGAAGGCAACTCTCGCGGCCGATACGAAAGCCGGACTCAACGTCGCGTTGTTGGCATTTCCGCAGAGTATCGCGTATTCGCTGATCGCCGGGCTCCCTCCTCAGTTCGGTTTGATGAGCAGCGCAATCGGATCCGCCACCGGTCCCTTTTTCAGCGGCTCCCGTTTCATTGTGCTGGGACCCACCAATGCAACGGCGATCCTAATGCTCACCGGGCTCGCCGCCACCGGACTTCCGGCCGACCAACGCATGGCCGCCGTCCCACTCTTTGCGCTCATGGTGGGCGTGTTTATGTTTCTCGGCGCGATCCTGCGGGCGTCACTCCTGATTAACTACATCTCTCGCAGTGTGGTAACGGGCTACATCACCGCAGCCGCCGCGCTGATTTTTGTTAATCAGGTCCAGAACGCGCTGGGCATTGATATCGGGGATGCCTCCACCTTTCTCGGTATCGTTACCAAAACGATCACCGCGATTCCCTACACCCATTTCCCGGAACTCGGTATGGCGGCGGCCACGCTCGTGGTGAACTGGGCGATCCTGCGTTGGTTGCCGCAACTCCCCAACGTAGCCACCACGATTCTGGTCATGGTGGGCCTCGGTTTTGGTTTCGAATACATGGGTTGGCACCTCGAATACCTCAGCGGATTTTCGCTCGGTGATCTGGGATTCCTGCAAGGTGAGTTCGATTTTGACCTGATTGGTACGTTGGCTGCGCCCGCATTGGCGTTGGCATTTGTTTCCGTGCTGGAAGGCACATCCATCGGTAAAACCCTGGCCTCAAAATCCGGCCGGCGCATCGACGTAAATCAAGAGATGTATGCGATGGGGTTGTCCAATGCCGCCAGCGCCGTATTCGGGGGAATGAACTCGTCCGGCTCCCTGACCCGCTCGGTGTTGAGTGATTCATCCGGAGCCAAATCACCTTTGGCCAGCGTCTTTGCCGGATTCTTTGTTTTGGTGCTGATGTTCACCATCGGTCGTGGGATCAAATACATCCCCACCGCGGCTTTGGCGGTTGTCGTCATGGGCATCGCTTGGTCGCTGATCAACCGGCACAACATCGTGATGGCGCTGCGGACCACGCGGTCCGACACGATTGTATTTCTCGTTACCTGTGGATCGGCCCTGTTACTGCAAATCGATTTGGCCATCTATCTAGGTGCCTTCACATCGATCATCCTGTTCCTCCGCAAAGCAGGCTCTCCGGAACTGGTCGAATACAACTTCAACGATGACGGCCAACTCGCGGAATTACAGGCACGCTCCCGTCGCACTGTGCCGGGTATCTCGATCATGCACGCCGAAGGAGATCTCTTCTTCGGTTCGACCGATATCTTTGATCAACAAATCCGTCAGATCATCAAAGACCCGAGCCTGAAGGTGATCATTCTACGCCTGAAGAACGCCCGCAATCTCGACGCCACCGCCGCCGCCGCAATCGGCGAGCTCAATGGCTTCCTGAAAAAATCAGGACGCCATCTCGTGGTCTCCGGAGCAGGCCGAGAGGTCACTCGCGTGTTGAGCAATTCGGGCACGATCGAGGAAATCGGCCCGGAGAATTTCTTCCGCGAGATCCTCAGCAACCCGACGCTATCCACCCGCGACGCCCTCAAACGCGCGACCGAACTTCTGGGTCGCAAAGACGCAGAAGTCCGCATCTTCGTCGATCAAAACAAAAAGCGGGGGTAGGCCCAGGGCGCGTCCCTGAGCAGGTGCAGCACTACGGAACTGTCGGGCATAAAGCCCGACCCACATTTTGGTTTCGTTGCATTGCCCGTGGGTCGGGCTTTACGCCCGACAGGATGTGGATTCGTCGGACAAATTGCGCTAAACCGGCTGACGGCCCAGCGTTCCGACCAAGGACTGTCGATACTCATCCGAGGATATCCGGGCTTGTTCCTTCTGCGCATGCTCTAGCTTTTCAGCGAGACCCAAGCGCTTTACCACGTCCCCAGCGGTAGGGTTATCCAACGCGAGCTTGAGCGACTCGATATGGCGTTCCCAAAGCGAGATGTCCCACGACTGTTTCGACGCCAGGCGCGCCTGATACCAGTCGCTCTCCACCAGCGCCTCACGCGAGAACATGCTGCGCACTTCCTCAGAATTTAGATCGTGTCCGTTCCAATCGCCCTTCGCCATGATGTGCAACAAGGCCGCCAGAGGAGGGCAGGCGAAATCAATCGTGCCATCGTCGAAGTAGGCCTGCGCCACGCGTTCGTGAGTGACCACGATGTTGTCCATACCCTCGACGAATAACTCCATGCCCTGTTTTTCAGGACTGAGCATCTCGTCGGTGAAGACCACGTGGGGATGGTTGAATACGCGACCGAAGAATATGCGGGCGAACTTGCGGGTGATCCGGTAGCCCAAGCGACTCGCCAAAACTTGTTTGTCTTCGAAATCGAAATCGCGGCAACGCTCGAGATATCCGTTTTCGATCATGAACTGCGGATCGCGTTCTTCCGGTTTCATGCGGCACCAAACCTCGGGAATCAGCAGGCTCACATCATGGTCGACGCGAATCTTTGGTCCGACGTAGCCGGCGGCTGAAACAAACGCCGGATGCTCCGTCAACAACATGGAAACGAGTGCCGCATTGAGATCATAAATCGCCGGCACACAATTGAAGGGGCCCTTCGTCAAGGCGCCTTCCGAACCCGCGCCCGTGGTAGACGGCGATTTGCCGGTCATGGAGCTGATGTATTCAACAAACAACTCCGGCAGTTCGAAGTAGTGAATGGGATTAAACACCG
Organism: Actomonas sp.; assembly: GCA_965203585.1. Lineage (GTDB taxonomy): Bacteria > Verrucomicrobiota > Verrucomicrobiia > Opitutales > Opitutaceae > Actomonas. Next base: position 1,258,571 of record CBDBDC010000003.1, on the reverse strand, counting down.
CCAGGGAACGAATACCCGCCTCAACATCCGGAGGATTGTTTCGCCGTCCCGGCACGACCGTATCAACCGGCGTATAAACCGGCGCATCAGCCGCCAAGCGACGATGCAGACGTGTCGCCATTTCCGCCAAATGAACGCCACGCGAATTCAGGAGATCTGGCCGCATCTGCAGGTAGCGGGGATTCTTGGTGGGTTTGCCATCCACGATCCGGGGATGAGCGGGAGAGACAAAATAAGAAGCTCCGTCGGGTGATGTCGCAACCTCTTTGATGAGTGCTTGCACTGGCGGGGTCCACTTGTCGAAACCAACGGCATCCGCGACAAATTCCTGGGCGTCTTCGCGGTTGAGAGGTTCGAAGTTGGAAATGAAATTCCCGGGTTCGGACAGGTCTTTTTCGGTCTGCTTATCGTAGCCACGATGGATGGCATCATCAGGACGTTGGAAAAGACGGGTCTCGCAATTGGAAACAAATTTCTGCGACGGACGGTCATCGCCGGCGCGCACGCCATTGAGCTGGTCGGCGGGGACCACCACGGAAGCGGTGATGTCGTCTTCCATTTGAATCTTGGCTGCTGGGTGAAAATCTTCGCGCAGACCAAATACTCGCCAAGAACCGTCATCGCGGAATCCCACCCGCAGGTAACTCGCATCAAGTTTGCGGTTGTCACACTTCAACTCGTTTCCGGGCGTGCCATTGATGATGTCGACCGAGAAATGGTTGCGCCAATCATCTCCCCACTCGGAGCGAAAGTGCCGCTTTACCACAAAGACGATTTCCTTGAGATACTGCGGAATGACGCGGAGCCAGTCGTTGAATTCCTCCGAGTATTCAGAGGACGGTGAAAGGAGTTTGGTGACTGAACCCAAGGAGCGTTCGTCGCTCAACAAGGGCCGTTTATCAACGCCCCGCCTTGCCGCGTCCGCGAATCGCTCGGAGTAGGGATGGTCGAATAACTCCTGCACGCGATTCATGTCGCGCTCAAAATCGGCCACAAAAACCGGCCCCGGCAGAATCGCATCGGAGATCGCTTTGGAGATCTCCGACTTGCCGCCTCCCGAAACGGTGCACGGCTTGTGGCAGAGAGTGCCCTCCGCGACCGTGCCGACGAGATTCCAGGAAGCGTGTGCGGGTGGACGATCGAGATGCACTCGATAGCCGGAAGGGCGCACGTAGGTGATACCTGCGCGAAGCGGCAACGATTGATCGGCGCCGTCGACCGTCCAGCGCAACGTCTGCCCGGGAAGGTCAAATTCCACATTCTCCGGCACGTAGTAAATCGTCGGAAACTCCTTATCGATCGCGTAGCCTTCGGACTGCAGCTCCATCAGCCCACCGTAATTCTCAATCACCTCGGTGAATTTATGCCCGCGCGATTGCACGTGGAGGTCACCGGCAAACTTCTCGCCCAAATCATATGACGGATAAACCCGTGCGCCGCCGGCGTGTTCTTCCTCGGCGGAACCGAACATGTTCGCCGCATATCCGATCTGGGTTTTGACCTCTTTCTTGCAGTAGCCGAAGTAGTTGTCGGCGATAAGCGTCACCACCACACCGCGTTCGTCGCGGGCACAGAGTTTGAAAGCAGAACCGTCGTTGTAGATCTCATCCTCTTCCTTCCAGCACATGCCGTCACGGCGTTGGCGAGGCGTGGCCAGATCCCAGTGAGGCAGCCCGAGCGCTACTTTGGTGGCGTTCACGAGATGCGGCGCGAGAATGACGCAACCCGTGTGTCCCGTCCAACCATCCACATCAAAAGCGGAATCATTCTCCGGGAGATAGGGGTCGCCCGCATTGCCGAAAATGGACTCTACAAAATCAAGATTTGCGACCAACGAACCCGGAGCAAAGAAGCGGGTTTCGAGTGATTTTTTTGGCGTAACCCTGGGAACCTCCGGCACAACCATGGGGCGAAGCATGAGGGTGACGATGCACTCCGCCGGCTCGGACCATTCGGCCGAGTAGGGGAGGCGGCTGAGCTCAGCGGGGGGCTGGAGGGAGATCTCCAAAAGCTTGGCGAAAGCTTCCACCGGAACCGCCTTCTTGTCGTCGGGAACCGGGAGTCCGCCTTCGGCGATATGGAACACCCCTTTGGTGGTGCGGCGATCGCTCAGCGGATTATGGAGCACGCCGTTGCGCAGGCGGAAGCTCGTCAGCAAAGGAGATTTCGCAGCATCACCGTGGGATGGGAGAGACAGTTCCCGAGCCAAACCGGGCTGATCGAGCACCAACGTGCGCAGGGGCAGGGCGGGGGCGGGGCCGACATTGGCAAGATACTGATTGAGGAAATGCTGAATGCGGCCGTCAACCGGCGCATAGCGCTCAACCATCTGACGGGTCATTTCCCGGTGGCGGGCAAATATAGGATTGGTGAGTTCAGTCATTCCCTCGTCGCCGGACTCGGCACTTGATGGACAACCCATCAACTCCAGACGCAGGGCAATGGCTTGGCGTAACTCTTCGGAATTAGGCAGACGCGGGGGAAGACTCATATGATTACGATCCTGCAAGATTTGGACCACGGGCACAATGCGTCGTTTGTTAAAAACTAACCGCAAATTTCAGTAAAAAGGCCTTGCCGCTCTTAAAACGGGAGCGCGACCAACAGAACCACCCCGCGAAGGGACCACGCCATCGTCCGAATCCAGTTGCTGAACACCAACTTTTGCACCGATTTCCCTCGCCATTTCTCAGCGAGAGAGAGATGAATTGGAATTTGTATAAATATGGTGGAAAGCCAGTTAACTCCGATCAAAGAAAACCCGAGCCACGCGAGTAGCCGACTAGAGTCTACCATCAACCAAATGACTGCCAAGGCGAGCTCCCCTCCCATCAAGGGGCCGACCAGCCACCCCATCCGACGCGTGTAGGATCGGTGCCAGGAGGTAAATCCCGCCTCCGACATCGCGCCCATTTGCGGATAAATCACGATCTGAACGGTCCAAATTAACCCGATCAGCGCCGAAGTGATCAAAAATTGTCCCCAAAACCATGCCGGATCATGCAAAAATTCTGAGATGCTCACCCGACACGTTGAGTCAAAACCAACAAACTCTCCAGCCGAGTGGTGAATTTTCATCCCCAATATTGCGGGCTACGCTTCACCTCTCAAATATCGCACCAATGGTGATTTTCCATGACCCCCGCTGCCTCGACTACGGTTCGTCTACCCGACCGGAACAGCCAGCGCGCCTAAGACATACCGTGCCTCTGCTGAAGGGACGCCATTCCGGGTGGCGGTGGGAAGTGCCTTCCGTAGCCCGTGACATCGATCTGCTGCGCGCCCACCGGACAAGTCTGTTGGCGAGACTCGAAATCACGGAGGACTTCAACGCAGATTCGCTATGGTTCGAAGATATCGACCAACATGCCCGTCGAGCGAGCGGAGCGGCCGTGGCCACCGTAAACGCCGTTTTACGAGGGCGCGGACCGGCAATTTCCCTGATGCGCCCGCCCGGTCACCACGCCACCTCCGACCAAGCTATGGGGTTTTGTTATTTGAACCATATCGCAGTGGCGGCGCTTCACGGATTGGCTCAACCCGATATCAGTAAGGTCGCCATCTGGGACTTCGATGCTCACCACGGCAATGGAACCGAAGCGATTCTGGCGGGACAGGAAGGAATCCTATTTACCTCCGTCCATCAATCCCCCGGCTACCCCGGCACCGGATTGGCCGGTTTTGGCAATTGCCTCAATTGGCCCGTCGCGCCCGCCACAGATCGCGAAGAACATATGCGTATTCTGCGTGAATCATGGGATCGCGTGATTGCCTTCGACCCTGACCTTGTGCTCGTGTCGGCTGGATTCGACGCCTATCGAGGCGACCCGATTACAGATATGACTTTGGAAAAACAGGATTTCGCGACGCTGGGTGTATGGCTGCACGAATCCCACCTGCCCGCTGCAGCAGTGTTGGAGGGAGGCTACAGCACCGATCTGCCCGAATTGGTCGACGCATTCCTCGACGCATGGAAAGGAGAATTCGTTTCCGCATGATTAAACGCTTTCTTCCTCGCGGTGCTCGCCGTTTGCTCGGCGTTAAAGTGAAGCCCAAACCCCCTGTTTACGAGCTGCTCGATCAGCCCGGCCAATTAACCCCTCTGCTCGACGCGTTGGATCGCGTTGACGAAATCGCCCTCGATACAGAGGCGGACAACATGAACTGCTACCGCACGAAGGTCTGCCTGTTGCAGTTCCTCGTCGACGGAGAGGTCTACCTCGTGGATGCGCTGGTACCCATGGACTTCGACCCACTTTATGAAAGGCTCGCGGACAAGCACCTGCTCATGCACGGCAGCGACTTTGACCTCCGGCTGATGTATGATCTGAACAAGTTCGAAGCCAAAAGCATGTTCGACACCATGCTCGCCGCCCAACTCCTCAACCGCCAACGCGTCGGTCTCGCGGGGTTGATGGAAGATTACTTCGGCTTCGTCATGTCGAAGGAGTCGCAAAAGGCCTATTGGTCCCGACGCCCCCTCACCAAGAAGCTACTCGACTACGCCTCGCTCGACGTCTGGCACCTCCCGGAACTCCGCGACCTGCTCACCAAGGAACTGAAAAAACTCGGCCGCATGGATTGGCTCGACCAGCAGTGCCGACGCCAGATTGAAGCCAGCCTGGTCGGCTTTCCTTCCGGCGACGAAAACGCCTGGCGCATCGGCAAGTCCGAGAAACTTCGCGGTCAATCCCTCAGCGTGCTGCACGCCGTTTGGCACTGGCGGGAAGCCCAAGCCGAACGCCTCGACACGCCCCCGTTCAAAGTCTGCAACAACTCGCTGTTGCTGAAAATGGCCGCAGCCGGTGCCGAGCTCGACAACCCCAATGCGATTGTAGCCACCGTGCACCTAGGCCGTCGTCATCCCCGCTTGGTTAAGTCTCTGACTGCCGCGGTCACCGAGGGCCTGAAACGCGACCCTCAGACGCTGCCGCGTCGGGTCCGCAATCGCGACCACCCACCTCTGACGCCACGGGAGTTGTCCTTCCAAGACCGTCTGAAGGTAGACCGCGACGTGCTCGCCAAAGAACTGGATCTCGACGCCACCCTGATCGCGAATCGCTCCCAATTGGCCCAAATCGCCCGCAGTCCGGAGAATCTCGGTGAAATGCTCATGCCTTGGCAATGCGGTCTCATCGAATCCCTGCCCACCTTCAAGGCCGGGTCCGATACAAGCTAACATACATCGTCTCAGGCTGTGACTACGTGGGTCGGGCTTTACGCCCGACGTCAAACCACCTTGGATGAAATGTGACCCCATGTCACTCGACTCTTCATCCGCCAACATCGCACGACACCTGCCTCTCATGGCAGCGACTCAACCCGATGTGCCGGCCCTGAAGGTTCCCCGGGGTCGCACGTCTGAAGGAAAGATCGACTACCTCACCTTGAGTTTTTCGGAACTCGAAAACGAAGCCGCCGCCTGGCAGCAGCGCATGACCGAAGCCGGAGTGGAGCGGGGAGATCGCGTGCTGGTAATGGTTCGCCAAGGTCTGCCACTTATCGCCAGCGTTTTCGCCCTTTTCGCAATCGGAGCCGTGCCGATTGTCATCGATCCCGGCATGGGGCGGAAAACGTTTCTGAAGTGTGTGGCGAGCTCCCAGCCCAAGGCTCTTTTGGGAATTCCTCTCGCCCGATTGTTCAGTCATATTTTCCGAAGAGCTTTCAAGTCGGTGTCGATCCGGATCGGAGCCAGCGGCAGCACTACCGCCCGTTGTCCCGGAGCTGGCTTTGACACCCTCGAACTGGACGTCGCAGAGTCTCGAACCAACGAACTGGCCGCCATTCTTTTTACCTCCGGCTCAACCGGCGCTCCCAAGGGAGTGTGCTATGAACACGGTATGTTCCGGGCTCAAGTTGACTTGATTCGGAAAACCTTCGGTATCCAGCCCGGCGAAGTGGACCTGCCCATGCTGCCAATTTTCGCATTGTTTAACCCCGCTCTCGGCATGACGACCGTGGTGCCGGAAATCGATCCGAGTAAACCCGCCGCCGTGGATCCTGCCAAAGTCGTTCAGGCGATCCGGCAGGAAAACGTTACCAACTCTTTCGGCTCGCCGACGCTGTGGTTCAAAATTGCACAATACTGTCAGAACGAGAATATCAGCTTGGCCTCCATGAACCGCGTATTGTGCGCCGGGGCACCGGTCCCTCCGTCTCTCTGGGAGGTGATGCAAACCGTCCTCCCCAATGGGGAACTACAAAGCCCTTACGGCGCAACTGAGGTGCTGCCGGTCAGCGCGATCTCCGCCACCACCGTCGTGGGAGAAACAGGCGCTAAAACTCTCGCAGGGCAGGGCACCTGCGTCGGGGAAATCATCGCGCCCAATCAGGTTAAAATCATCCGCCTAACCGACAAACCAATCTCATCAATCGACGATGTTGAAGAATTATCCTTAGGTGAAATCGGCGAAATTATTGTTCAGGGTCCAACCGTCACCCAGAAATACAACGCACTCCCCGAAGCCACCGCCCACGCCAAAATCTCGAATCCATCACCCGATACCCGTAACTTGATTCTTGATACTTCCCGTGCCGCCACTGCGGTACTGGCCTGGCACCGGATGGGGGACTGCGGATATTTGGACGAATCCAACCGCCTCTGGTTTTGCGGACGTGCGGCCGAACGGGTGGAGGCCAAACAGGGGACTATTTTCACGGAGCAGGTGGAGCCCATCTTCAACCAGCATCCCGACGTAAAACGAACCGCCCTCATCGGCCATGGCAAACAACCCCACCAGCGTGCCGCACTCGTAGTGGAGCCTCTTGATCCATCCGTTACCAAAAACAGCGCGACCTGCCGGGCGCTCGGCCGGTTGCTCCGAAAGATGACCCGCGACCATCCCATCGCCGGACAGGTAAACCTGTTCTATTTTCATTCTGAATTTCCCGTAGATGTCCGCCACAACGCCAAGATTCACCGTCTTGATCTGACCGAATGGGCCGAGACCAAGGGCATGGGTTTCGATATAGACCCCAAGAGATGAGTGACGCACCGACAGGACCTGTATTGGTCACGGGCGGAACTGGTTTTCTCGGCTCCCATCTCGCAGAGCGGCTACTGGCCTCGGGCCGCCAAATCACGATCGTATCCCGTCAACCCCACCCCGAATGGGAACAGCATGGCATTCGCGTAGTTGTGGGACCATTACATGACCCGTCGGTGTGCAAAGAGGCGGTGAGCGGGGTTTCAACGGTGTTCCACGTCGCCGCCCGTGTCGGCGTGTGGGGACGTTACGAAGACTTCCACCGCGACAACGTTGTCGCCACCGAAACGCTTTTGTCCGCCGCGCAATCCGCCGGAGTTTCACGGTTCATTCACACCAGCACGCCAAGTGTAGTCTACAACGGTTGTGACCTGGCCGACGCCGACGAATCGCTTCCCCTGACCACGGATTGTCCGAGTCGTTACCCCCTGACCAAGGCCCAAGCCGAAGGGAAAGTAACAGCTGCCAACCGCGATGGATTCCGGACCGTCGCCCTGCGACCCCATTTGATTTGGGGGGTGGGAGACCCCCACCTGGTGCCACGTATTCTGGCCCGGGCCCGGGCCGGCAGACTACGCATCGTGGGGGAAGGAAACAACTTGGTGGACATGGTGCACATCACCAACGCCACGCAAGCCCACCTCAATGCTGAACAGGCATTACTGCAGGAAAATCCCCCCGCAGCCGGGCGCGCTTATTTCATCACCAACGATGAACCCATCAACCTTTGGGATTGGGTAAACGATCTGCTGGCTGCCCTTGATGAACCGCCTCTGACCAAATCAATATCGCTATCGGCCGCCACACGTATCGGCCGAGTTTGCGAGACCCTGTGGCAACTCCTTCCGCTGAAGGGCGAGCCACCCATGACTCGATTCATCGCCGCCGAATTGGCCAAGGACCACTGGTTCAACATCACCGCCGCCAAACGTGACCTGGGTTACCAGCCAACGATCACCATGGCCGCAGGCACGGCAGAGCTAATCGAACACCTAAAGTCCTAAAGGTGCTTCGCTAGGAAAGCCTCGACACGAAGGTAGCGTTCAATTTCAGGAGCCACCCCGCGTTTCGGTTTTTCCAAGTAAAATTCGAATTCCTTGTGCGCCCGTTTCAATTGGCGGTGCAACCGAGTTGAATGCTCCTGGCGAAGACCGGGTTCCGACTTCAAATACGAATGAAATGAAGGCACGGAAATATTTGAAATATTCACCAACGGCGAAATCGCATCACGAGCCGCTTTGGTGTGCCCAATCCACTGATTACGAAAGTCCCAATCGTTTTTCCTGATATAGGCATCCTGCCCTTTTTCTCGGTAGGCAATTTCGAGATCAGTGCGCCCCCCCCCTAGGTTTACGCCACAGGTATATATATCGGGCGTGAGCGTGATACCCGCCAAGGCGAAGAGCCTCCCATGATCGCGACCCGATCCGGGTTGATCATGCCTTGGGCAACAACCCAGTCTATTCCATCACTCAAATCACGGAGGGCTGCTCCTCCCAATTCATAACGGCCCGCTTCCAGAAATTTTCGTCCGAACGTCAGCGTCCGACGAAATGATCGCGATGAGTAAGCACGACCATGGGAAGCTTCTCCTTCTGGTTTCGTAAATGAGGCTTGGTGAGATAACCTTGAAGCTCCAGCCCATCACGGGCGGTGAAACGAATATCCTCCTGATATCTCATCAATGAGGAGTCGATTTGTGGCTGAATCTCTTTGAAGGGCTCAACCGCTCCCGATCAACAATTGCTATCATCCCGGGTTCGCGATCCGAGAACACCGCGATCAACAGGGTCTCTTCGTCCGACGAGAGATCAAGAACCTGAATGGAAGAGTTCGGAAAGGAGTCGTCGAGACCGCGTTGGATTTGAGCAAATGTGTCATCAAGCCAAAAGAGCATGATCGCGGGCATCGGCCCACTGAACGCCGAGAAATCGCTCGTTTCCCCGCGTATGCAAGACACCGGTGATTTCACCCTCTTCGGGCAGAAACACCATCCGACCCAACGACCTAGTGGGGACATCAAATTCATAGAGCGCTCCTCGGTCATTCTCATGCCGGGAAACCAAGTAAATTGAGTCTCCGTCCGAGGACGCTCACACAATCGAGACCGCGGGCCGCATTGGATTGACCGGCTCGCTCAAAACCACCTGCCAAGGTGCATTTCGATGATCACGGTAGAGAAGCTCCGCCATGCCCCGCCGAAAGTTGATTCGATTTACCAATCGTAAATTGTCTGACCCATCCACGACAAAGTCCCTGAACCCAAAACCAGGATCTTCCTGCGAAAGATCGAAGAGCACGCGCCTTGTTCCAGTCCATAAATCCGAATAGCTAAGATTTTCGTCTGCCACCAAAATCCTTCTCGGATCTCCGTGGAGTTGATTGATAACCTGCCAACCTAAGTGACGGGGATCTCGGCGCCGGGTTTTTCCCGTATTCAGATCTGAAATACCTCCATACACAAAGCCCCAGCGATCGGGCTTTAGGTAGAAGCCCAAGTGATCATTTCCCTTCCAAAAGAAATCATCCAGCGGTTCACCCGAACTTGGCAGACCGATTATTTTCTCCTCACCCCGCCGATTAAACACCCGCAGTGTGCCGTTTTTTCGATCGTCGCGAAGATAAACGATACGGGACCCGTCAGGCGAAAGCTTGGGCGCGCGTGAATTGGCCTCTGCAAAAAATGCTTCGCCCGGAATCGCCGCGGCTGCGGTAGCTAACTCTTGGGGATCTTGAGCAACAGCAGAGGAGATCCAGGCAACCGCTACAAGTCCCACAATTCGTCGCAGGGGTTCGGATCGCAACCTCATGGTATCCATATTGATACCAAGAAGATTTTCTTCGCGAGACCGAAATTTACGATTCTACTTCGCGGGCATTTCGACGCCTTCGCTGGCACCGATTTTAATGTCGACCTCCGGGGTGAGATATTTCGCCAGGAAGGGTTCCATTCGGCCGTAAAACCCAACCGATGCATCCTCGTCACGGAAGCCATGACCTTGGCGTTTTTCCACCATGGATTCGTAGACTTTGCCGTGTTTCTTAAGCTCCGGTTCAAGGCGTTCCCAATGGTCGATGACGACCCGCGGGTCTTTGACACCGTAAGCGTGGAATGGCGGCACCCGAATGTTGGCGACGTGATTCACTGGCGAGGTTGCATCTCGATACTCCTTCGAATCACCGACCCACTCTTCCCGATAACTGAAATCATTGGCGCGCATGAAGGCATCCTGACCACGTGACTTGAACGTGATTTCGAGGTCCGACGCTCCCACGTAGTTGATGCCGCAGGCATACAATTCGGGCGTTAGGGTCAGTCCTGCGAGGGTGGCATAACCACCATAACTCGCTCCGTAAATCGCGACCCGATCAGCGTCAGCGATACCCTCGGCGATCGCCCATTTCACGCCATCGGTCAGGTCATTTTGCATATTACGTCCCCACTGGCGGGCGCCTTTGTTTAAGAAATCCAAACCATAACCGCCCGATCCGCGGTAATTGATTTGGAGCACGGCATAGCCCCTCGAAGCCAAAAACTGCACTTCGGAATTAAAACCCCAACTGTCGCGAACTCCAAACGGACCTCCATGAGGATTCACAATCATCGGCACCGGTTTGCCTGATTCCGCCGACCAGGGACGGGTAAGGTAGTCAGTCCTGAAAAAACTTAACCTATTGTGCATTAATATGTTGAAGTATGTATATGGTCTAATATTTTCCCAGTAAATCGTTTAGATAACCGATAAAACTGGGAAAACCAATGAAGCCGAAGAGTGTAGATTATTCGCCGCAAAGGGAACTGTTTCGAGTGGAGCTATCGTTTTTAGTGGATGCAGAGCACCCGCTGGTGAAGCTCTCCAAGCAGATCAACTGGGCGGTATTTGAAGAGCAGTTGTCGGGGACCTACCACGAAAGGACGGGAGCGCCGGGGATTGAAACGCGCCTGATGGTGGCGCTGCATTATTTGAAGTATCAGCACGATTTAAGTGATGAAGCGGTGGGGGCGGGATGGGTGGAGAATCCGTATTGGCAGCACTTCAGTGGCCGGCAGTATTTTGAGCACCAAATGCCGATAGATCCATTGAGGATGACGAGGTGGCGAAAACGCCTGGGCGAGGCCGGAGCCGAAGCGATGTTAAAGGCCACGATCGAAACAGCCGTGAAGCTCAAAGCCATGCGGCCCTCCCAATTGACGCATGTGAATGTGGACACCACGGTGCAGACCAAAGCAGTGCGCTACCCGGCCGACGCACGCCTCTATGATCGGGCGCGGCAACGGTTGGTCCAGGAGGCTCGAAAGGAAGGACTCACGATCAAGCAAAGTTACCAGCGCGTGGGTCGGAGGTTGCTGATGATGTCCGGGCGCTATGCGCATGCGCGTCAGATGCGCCGTGCCAAAGCGTGCACCCGTAAATTACGCACCAACTTAGGGCGAGTGATCCGGGAAATCGAACGACAAGGCGTGCCTGAGTCATTACAAAATCTGCTCGCTACGAGCAAACGCATCCACGCGCAAAAGCGCACCGATAAGAACAAGGTTTACCGTGTGCATGAGCCTCAGATTGCGTGCATCGCCAAAGGCAAAGCAGGTCGTAAATATGAGTTCGGCCAAAAGGCGAGTGTCGCGGCGACGAGCAAAGGAGGCTGGTTATGGGTAGCCTTAAGTGTGCCAGGCAATCCCTACGACGGTCACACGCTCAAAGCCCAAATGGATCAAGTGGAGCGCCTGTATCCTAAAACCGATGACATCAAAAAGATCCACGTGGACATGGGTTACCGCGGACACGACTACACTTCGGAGCACCGAAGTGCTCGTTGATCGGCGAAAACGCGGACAGATCCCCAAACGAGTGTGGCGATGGATGAAACGCCTTTGCGGCAGTCGAACCGACCACCCGGGCACCTCAAGCACGATCACCGGTTGAAGCGCAACCGATTGAAAGGAACCGAGGGCGACGCGCTCAATATCCTCTTGAGTGCCGCCGCCATGAACTTCGGGAAGCTGTTGGACTTCCTTTATGCCCTTTTTCTTTCACTTTGGCAGGGCCGCTCAAAGCTCACTCTGTTTTGGACTCCCGCTTGAATCGCCCTTTTTCAGTCCCGACTATGGTAACCGTAGATTTCAAGGCCGTCACGGGCGATGTATTTAACCGGCTCCATGGGTCGCATGAGCGACGCAGGAACTTCGCGCACCCGCTCAAATTGATCGAGGGAGCCTTTGTCGCGATCGAGCACGAAGTAAACTCCCGCTTCCCGATCAGAGCCGACGTGAATGAGCGCAATGCGTTCGTTATCCGAGAAACTGGCAAACTGCACATCCATTTCCGGGAATGCTGCCTCCAAGCTACGCTGCAGTTTTCCACGATCCGCACCTTCATCAAACCAGTGATAATGCACCCGATCGGTCTCATAGGAAACCCCCCGCAACTCGTAGCCATCGCGAGACATGATGGGGCTGAGAATTTCCCCCTCTTCAGGCACAAATAGAGCGGGTCCCAATTCGAGGGTCGCGGTATCAAACGCGTGCAAGGCAGCGAGGTCGTGTTCTTCTCTAGAAATCAAATAGATGAACCTGCCGTCGCGGTTAAAACTCAGGGGTTCCCAAGTTTCGCGGTAGCCATGCACCCGAAGCCGGCGAACCTCTTTCCACGCGCTTTTGTTATCCGCACGATATTGGACAACCGTGGTCGGATTCCCCTCGTCCAACTCGTAGAGTCCACGGAACCGGATATTTCCCTCTTGGTCGGGAATGACAAAACTCGTCGATTCACCAAAACGGTAGGTATAGACGGGCGACAATCCCTGATTCTTTACGTTTCCACAAAATCGTCGGTGGTGGATTCCGAAATAATCCACGACCCACGCCGGTTGTCCACAAAGCGACCGTTGACCAACAGACGATTCTCATCGAACCGCATGCCACTGATCATCCCACCAAAACTTGAGTTGGGATACTCGTAAATCTGGGACTCCACGATCCGAATCACCCGTTTCCCACTCAGATCGGTTGCACCAACAAAGAAAGACTCATTGCCGCCGACATCGGCGAAAAAGACGAGCCGCTCGTTCCCCTTCCACAAAGAAGCTGACGATGCTCTCGTCCTTACCCTCCACCACAAGATTTGCCTCTTTGGTGGCCCGATGAAAAACACCCACGGCCATCTTTCCCTCATGAGGAAAAAGGATCCAATCATGCTCCCATCCGGGGAGAGCCGAGGTTGTCGGACTTCCGGCAGGCTGAAAAAGGTTTCGGTTGGAAGTTGGCGGGCCGCTTAGGCGGCCTCGACCCAATTGGTTTCGGCACGCAGGAGCGCACCGACCGACATCGCGCAAAGCACGACGAGCAGTCGTTGTAAGTTGAACATGGGGCCACTCAAACCACGTCACTGGCCCCGTGCAAGTCGCAGGAATACGTAGCGCTACTATCTCCGCTGACGGACCGCTTCAAAAAGCGTAATGATTGTCGCCATCGCGACATTCAACGAGTCTGCCTGCCCCGCCATAGGGATCTTCACCGTGTCGTTGGCCTGAGCCAACCAGTCATCACTGAGACCATATTGTTCGCTGCCCATCACGATCGCAAGAGACCCGAGTAAATTCGCATCGGTGTGGAGCTGATCGGCCGCCGGAGTCGTCGCAACCGACCGAATCTGTTTCTGCAAAAGCCAGGTTCGCACCGCCGCGCTCTCGGCAATCGCCACCGGCACGGAAAATAGAACCCCAGTGGACGCACGGACTACGCTGGGGTTAAAAAGGTCCGTGACCGGATCACAGACAATCAGTCCATCCACCCCCGCCGCATCTGCGCTCCGCAAAATCGTGCCCAAATTTCCCGGCCTCTCGATCGCCTCCACCACCAGCAGAAATGGTTGATCGGAAAGAGGAAGATCATCGAGGGTATTTTGCCATTGGGGCAGCACCGCCAGGAGACCATCCGGTCGCTCACGATAAGCGACCTTGGCGAAGGCCGGTTTGTTGAGCTCAAAAACCCGTGCGCCCGCTTCTGCTGCATCGGCCAATAATTGAGCCTCGTTTCCTTGGTCGCCCGGATACCATTCGGGACAGAAATAAATTTCGACCGGAGCATACCCCTTGTCCAAGGCGCGACGGATCTGACGATAACCCTCCACGAGGAATTGTTGGGCGGCATCACTGGAGCGACGGTCGCGCAACTTGACGAGCTGTTTTACGCGCGGGTTCTGCAAACTGGTGATGACTTCGGGCTCCATGACTAGATCAGCCCACGATACATCGAAAATAGCACGAAAAGAAAACTCTGCTTTTTCTCCGAATCGTGTCTTCTCGGGAGACCATGGGCCGCCGAAAGAAAGACCGCGCACCACGCGACTTTCCGTTTCCGTATCACACGGAGATCGAACTAGAGATCACCACCCTCACGAACCGAGGCGTGGGACTAGGCCGTGTGCCACTGCCTGAGCCGGCCACTAAGCCCGACACCTCGTTACCTGATACTTGTAAACTTGACACTTCGAACCAGTCGGGCGACTGGGTCGTAATGGTGCCGTTTGCGCTACCCGGTGAGCGCGTGCGGGTGCGGGTCTTTCGCAATCAAAAGAACTTCTCCGAGGCCGACTTGGTTGAGGTATTGAAGGCTTCACCTGATCGCGTGACACCGCGCTGTCCGGTCTTTGGCACTTGCGGAGGATGCCAGTATCAACATTTTAATTACGACGCACAACTCGAGTGGAAACGTCAGCAGGTCGCCGAACTCTTGGAACACATGGCGGGGCTGATCCACGCAGTGAACCCGGTGATCGGTTCGCCGAAAACCTTCGGCTACAGGTCCAAAATCACCCCGCATTTTCAGCCCAAACCCTGGGTGCTCGAAGACGGCTCGGAATCGTATCCCATCGGATTTCTGAGACAAGGCACCCGCAACGAGATCGTGGATGTGCCGGAGTGCCTCATCGCCACGGATGCCATCAATACCAAGTTGGCAGAGGTGCGCACTGAAGTCCGGGCCAAACTGGAAAAAGAAGAGTTCAAAAAAGGCGCGACGCTGCTCTTGCGGGACGCTTCCGGTGAGGTGGCCACGGATTACGATACGGTTGTTACGGAGACGGTCGGCGAATTGAAGCTGCAGTTCTTAGCCAGGGACTTTTTTCAGAACAATCCCTTCATCTTGCCCGAATTCACCGGCTACGCCCGCGATCAGGCCGCCGCCAGCGGCGCCCGTTTCATGGTCGATGCCTATTGTGGCAGCGGGCTTTTCGCCCTCACGGCCGCGCCCTCGTTTGAGCAGGTCATGGGCATCGAAATCAGTGAATCATCCGTTGAATTTGCCACTGCCAATGCAGAACAAAATGGTCTCGCGAACGCGACCTTTCAGGCGGGGAATGCCTCGGCAATTTTCGCGGGGCTGGAGTTTCCGGCTGCGGAAACTGTTGTATTGATCGATCCACCCCGGAAAGGCTGCGACGAGGTCTTTCTGAACCAACTCTTCGAATATGGACCGAAGGCCGTGGTCTACGTGAGCTGCGATCCCGCCACTCAAATGCGCGACCTCGTGCACTTCAACGAAGCCGGTTACAAAATCACCGCGGTCCAGCCCTTCGACCTCTTCCCCCAAACCCGCCACCTCGAATGCGTCGTGACATTGGGTAAGAAAGAGGAGTGAGCAGAAGCCATTTGACGCCACCGGCGGGAGCCTCTTGTTCCTTGATGGAGGCTGGCCCGCTTCTCGCCAACGTCATCAAAAACATGATCCGTCGAACCGAGACTAGCTGTATTCGATGCTACGCACTTTTAGCCTTAGGGTTGCTGGGGTGGAGTCAGCTCGCCTCCGCCCAGTCAGGGGTCGTGGTCGGACTGGGAAACAACCAATACGGTCAACTGGGAAGCGAGATTCCTACCCTAGTTCGAAGTCCCATTGAGCTCGTTAATGGCGGTATCACCCAAGTGGTCGGCGCAGGATATGGCACTCTCTTGCTGAGAGACGATGGGGTCGTGCTCGCCTCCGGTCACAACATCAACGATCGATTACTCGACTCCGGAGACGATGACTGGCGCTACCTGTCACCGATCGAAGCCTGGCGGTGCAAATACCATCACCTGCGCCCCTCACGGTTCGTTGGGCTATGTCAGTCCCATCGGGTTTGAACAAAACCTCGACAAAGAAACCTCCACTCTTGACTTACTCTACACCCTCAACCATACCATCAATCCATCCAGACTAACTGTTTAGGTGGACCAGTTTGGGTAACCCGACCAGCTCGAATCTCGTGCGATCCGAGGAATTCGCAGCCTGTCGCGTCGCGAAAAAGGACACTAGGGTGAGTCCTACGGCGATCACGCCCACCATGACCGAAATCCGCCGTTGGCGGCCGCGACGGACCGAGCCTGTGCTCCGAAAAGAGGAACCCAAAACTTTGGATGGTCGCGTTGGCATGGGTCAGTGTGGTTTTACGAACCACCGCTCCCGAGCACCACGACTTAAAATGAGGTTTTTAGCAAGAATCCACCCGGGGAACTTCCCCACGCATCCGGTGGGCTACTCAGTAATAACGAGAACTCCGTCCGAAATACCCTAACATCCAAGATTCCTTCCAGATACGATAGCGGGCTTCCGAGGTCATCTTACCGTACTCATCCCGTTCGTGGTGAGGAAAAAGAAAACCCAACTCCGTATTAATCTGTTCCAAAGCATGCTGTTGTGCATTCAAATCTGCCAACGGTTCGGTCTCCCACGCCTGCAAGGGTTCGGTGTCTTTATCAGTCCGTGTCCGGTGGCGTTTGAGGAGCGCTTCGAGCGAACGTCGCCACGGCTGGCGATCAACCATCCAGTTTTCGGGATAAAAACCGGCAAAGGGCAGATAGAGATTATCCGTCACGTAGCGGGTTCCATCGGCGTTCTGGGAAGCCATGCTCGCACACATCACGATGTTGCCGCCGGGTTGAGGCAGGAAAAGCACCTGCACACGCAACTTGTTGGACGAATCCTGATAAATCGAAGCCCGCAGATAGATACTCGGGGCGATTTCCGCCCGCAAAGACTGCACGGCCTTGAAGCCGTTGCCGCGGAGCCAATCACGTTCTTTAAGTAAACGGCTTTGGGTCGGCCATTCCTCGCCACTGGCGTTTACCGCAAATCGGGGGAAAAGCGGAATGGGGCTTATGCTCAGCGCTTTGATTTCGAGCCAACGATAGACGGTTTCGATCAATAGGTAGCTTAGCAGGAATACCGCGACCAATACCCAATAGGGACGACCGCTCAGGCCCAGATCCACCACGATTTTAGCGAAACCAAATCCAAAAATCAGCCACCGCAGCCAACGACTGAAGATAGCCACCAACGGAGAAGCCATGCGCTGATTGATCTGGAAAAGCACCAGCCAAATCACTGCTGCAACAACGAGAGGATAAGTGGGATCCATGGGAATAACTTCCGCGTGAGGAGGCACTCTGCGCCTTCCTCAAAACGAAAAACAATCAAAGACGAGCACGTGAAGCGCTTAGCTCAACCGCACCGGCATGATCACGCAGACAAAACTCTCTAGGGTCTTGAAGACTCCCGGACTCACTTCGTCCTTCACTTCCAAAAAGACCTCGTCCTTGGACAGAGCTTTCAGTGGATCTAGCATAAATTGCGGATTGAAAGCGACTTGTAGGTCAGGACCACTGTAGCTGATCGCCATTGATTCATGGGCCTCACCGAAATCGGGACTCTGGGCAGTGATCTCGAGCGAGTTGGATGAGAGCTTCAGTTTTACCGAATTGGACTTCTCGCTACACACAAGGGCAGCACGGTGGATGCACTGCTGCAGGAGCTCACGTTCGAGCTTAATCCGCTGATGGGTCTCCTTAGGAATAACCTGTTGGTAATTCGGATAATTGCCTTCAACGACCTTCGAGTAGAGGTAGATGGAATCGACCAAACCATTGGAATCTTTGTCTGTGGTGATCTGGAAAGCAGCTCTGCGCTCGTTGAACGAGATTTTCAGTTTCTCGCCTTTATCGAGCATGCGTTGGAGCTCGGAGACGGTTTTAGCGGGGAGAATAATCGCTCCCGATGCATCATCCGGCACTTCCATTTCCTTGGAAGTCAGGGCGAGACGGCGGCCATCCGTGGCCACGAGGGACAGCTTACCGTCTTTAAAGTTAAAATAAACGCCATTGAGGATGTAGCGGGTCTCATCCGTCGATTGGGCGTAGGCGACGCTCTTAAGCATCGCTGTGAGTTCGCTCTGCTCGAGATTGAAGGTGCGGTCGTCCCCGAACTCTGGCAATGGCGGGAACTCATCCTTGCCGATACCCATGATCCGGAAGTTGGACCCACCGGAGGTGAGCTTTACCTGGTGGTTCGGAGTGGCGTTTAGGCTCACATCAATGTTGGGGAGCTCGCGCACGATGGTGGCGAGACGCTTGACCGGCAGTGTGACGGCTCCGGGCTCCTTGACCTCAGCTTTGATCTTACAGCGGATGCCGAGATCCAAATTGGTGGTGGTGAGCGTAATATGGCCCCGATCCGCTTCGATCAGCACATTGCTGAGGATGGGCATGGTGGCTTTGGAGCCAACTACGTTGAGAACTTGGGAGAGTCCGTTGCTGAAATGGTCGCGATTGATCTTGAGTTTCATGAGGTAGAGCAGGTGCTAAAGGGGACCTGAAACGCGGAAGTTAACAAAGCCTAAAATATACCTGATTCAATAAGTTATTAAAGCAGTCTTATTATGGGGAAGAAAAACAGCAATAAACCTTCCGAAATCATTCAATTTACCTCTGAAACTCAATCCTTACGGTCTCTGCGATTAACTTCCCAAGAACTGTGAACAACATCGGGTTTATCCACGGGCAAACTGTTATTCGGTGCTGATCCCCAACTTACTCACCCCTTTTCCAGCTTTTTGCCGCGTTGCCGGACAGCACGGATAATGGGGAAGAAAATATAGCTCAGCATAACGACGAGCACACCGACTTCCTTGAAGACAAAAACGGCGCCCGCGGCAACGAGGAACAGGACAAACGAGGTCAGCGGGGTCTTCGTCTGCATATCGATCTGCTTCCCCGACGGGTAGGTGATTCGACTTACCATCATCACTGCGATGAGGAGAAGCAGGGGTGGCAGGGCCAAGGCCCAGCGTTGCAACTCCCGATCATGGTCCGCCAAATTTAGCAAAAACAACACGAGGGCGGCAACGGTTCCAGCAGCGGCCGGAACGGGCAAACCCACGAAATCCTTCGTGGCAGGCTTCTCGCCCTTGTTGATCAACGGGTGGCTTATGACATTGAACCGGGCCAACCTCACTCCCGCACAAAGCAGATAGATGAAACCGAAAAACCAGCCGATTTTCTGAAATATGGGATATCCTTGGGTCGGCGATAGAATGAGAAAAAACATCATCAATGCCGGCGCCAAACCAAACGAAACCATGTCGGTAAGTGAGTCGAATTCCCCCCCAAACAACGACTCCCTGCCTCCCATCCGAGCGAGCCGGCCATCCAACGTGTCGAAGGCCATCGCGCCGAAAATCAACCAAACAGCCTCCGTGAAAAGTTCACTGGCCCCCGGAGTGATCATGGCGGCGCCCTGCATGATGTAGTGGGCTTGGATGCACTTGATGATCGCCACGAAACCGCAGAACAGATTTCCTGCCGTCATCAGGTTAGGCAGGAAATAAATCCGGCTCGCGTTCTCGATGGAGAACGGGTCCTCGGTATCGGAAGAAGGGGGATCTTCGTTCATCGGGTTCGAAAAGGACGGGCGTTCAGTGCTTGGTCAGACCCTCCAGATATTTCCAGAACTTCGAATGCTGCTCGACCAATTGTTGTTCTGAGACCGGCAATTTGTTGCGCAGCAGAAAATCCTCCAGCGAATGTTCATGCAGGATATAGAGCACATGTAACTTATCCTCCTGCTGGGTTTCGAAATAGAAGCGAAGGTCTCCACTCCGGAGGCGGTAGAGATATTGTCCGGCCCGCGAAAATTTCCCCCCCAAGGGTTCACGCGGGTGTTCCAAATCTGCTGGGCGCAACGAACTGACTGGATCCAGGGCGGTCAGTTGGGTCAGCTTATCCAGCTTGTTGAGCTCGGCCATAGCTTGCGTGGCGAAGGTAACTTGGAACATGGGGACGGAAAAAACTTTTCAATGTCGGTGTAACCCGAGTGGAGGAGACACGTCTTTGTCTAAGTAACCAACGAATCTCAACCCTCGAAAAAAATGAAAATTTCTCTCCTTAAAACCCTAGCGGCATCAGCTGCCCTATCGCTCGCCCTCAATTCCACCGCCTCTGCGGCGGACGAAGAGAAGCCCGCTGGACCTCCTTCCCGGGAAGAGATGGTCGAAAAGTTTGATGCCAATGGTGACGGCGAGCTCGACCAAACCGAGCGCGAAGCCGTTCGTGAATACATGGCTGCCAATCGTCCTGAAGGCGGAGGACGCGGGCACCTAGGTGGACAGCGCGGTCAGCGTGGCCAAGGGGGTGGCGGACGCGGTGGACCCGGTGGGGGAAATCCGATGGCAGAATTTGATACCGATGGTGATGGCAAGCTGAGTGCTGCCGAACGCAAAGCGGCTGATCCCGCCATGCGTGAGATGACTCAGAAAAACGAACGCGCCATGGGCCAATTTGACAAAGACGGTAACGGCACTCTCGACGACAAAGAATGGGCCGCAGCTCGTAAGGTGATCACCCAACGCATGGGTCAGGGTCGTGGTGGTCGTGGACCTGGTGGCGAAGACGGCGGACAACGTCGCCAACGCGGCGAATAAATTTCCTTGGTAGGAAAATTAGTAAGTGGGGCGGTCCTTGGTAGGGGCCGCCTCTTTCTTTTGCAGGTGGCCATGGTAACTTCCCGCTCATAAACCCGAGCATGTCTGTTACCCTGTCATCCGTTCGGGCGGCGGCGCGGCACATTGCTGATGGCGTGCTGCAGTCGCCTTGTCCGGAATCCATCTCGCTCTCCGAACTCACGGGCTCCCGTGTTTTCTGTAAGCTGGATAACCTGCAACGCACGGGTTCATTTAAGGAACGCGGTGCGCGTAACGCCCTGCTGCAACTGTCGCCCGGTCAGCGCAAGAGAGGCGTCATTGCCGCTTCGGCTGGAAACCATGCACTGGGTCTCGCCTACCACGGGAGTTTACTCAAAGTTCCTGTTACGGTTGTGATGCCGGATTACGCCCCATTGATCAAAATCACTACCTGTCGCGGTCTGGGGGCGAACGTTCTGGTGGAGGGTCAGGACTTCGCTGCCGCCCGGACCCATGCCGATCAACTGGCGGAGAAAAACAAGCTCACCTACATTCACGGTTTCGATGATCCCGCAATAATCGCAGGGCAGGGAAACCATGGCGTTGGAAATCCTCAAACAGGTGCCGGACGTTGATGCGATTGTCGCTCCGATTGGAGGGGCGGGATTGATCGCGGGGTTAGCTGTCACCATAAAATCACTACACCCGGAGGTAAAAATCATCGGGGTCGAATCGAGTGCGACCGCCAGTTTCTCCGCCGCGCTCAAAAAGAACCGTCCGGTTACCATCCCGCGTAAATCCACGCTGGCAGATGGACTCGCGGTGCTGCGAGTAGGCGACAACGCATTTCCCTTGGCGCGGGACCACGTTGATCAAATCGTAAAGGTGAGCGAAAAGTGGATTGCGCTCGCGATCCTCCGTTATGCCGAACGGGAAAAAACGGTGGTGGAAGGCGCGGCAGCAGCGCCTCTCGGCGCCATGTTGGCCGGCAAACTGCCAGAGTTGAAAGCTAAACGGGTCGTGCTTGCCGTCTGCGGAGGTAACATCGATCCCAGCGTATTGAGCCGCGTAATACAACGAGGTCTGGTGGTGGATGGCCGGTTGTGCCGGTTCCGAGCGACTATCAGCGACCGTCCGGGTGGTCTTGCTGCCCTTAGCAAAGTCATCGCAGAACAAGGTGCCAGTATTCGCGACATTGCGCACGATCGCATGTTCAGCGGCCCGGACGTGAGTGCGGTGCACGCTCTCTGCACCGTCGACACCCGCGACAAAGCCCACATCCGTGCGCTGCACCGCGCCCTCAAAAAATCCGGTTTCCCCGTAGTGAAAGGGTAGCTTGGTCGGATTACCCGTTGTGCCGAGCTTCAGCCGGCAGCTCAGAACGCCGGCTCATGTAAGACCTCCATGAATCAGATGGGGGAATGAGAAGCACCGCCTAAAGCGCGGCACTACATCCAAACTCTGGTAACGCCGAGCTCCAGCTCGGCTCAATCATCAACCCTCACGCCGGTCCGGGCTCGCCGAGTCAGCCAGCGAAAGTAGCCGCCTGCAACGACTCCGATCAACGCTGGTATCCAGGAAGGGGGTATCAGCTCTTCCCAGAAGCCTGGAGAGAGGGCTAAATTGATGATGTTGAAACTCAACACCCCGAGAACGGCCCATCGAATCTCGCAATACTTCGGATGACGTAACCACAACTTTCCCGGCTCAAACCATGTAAAGGGCAGGACGAATAGGGGCCAGCCCATCAGCGGATAGACTGAAAAGATCAACCCCATCCAGAAAGCGTCTAAACTCTCCCGGGCGACTTTGTCAGCAGACCCACCTTCCATCATCCCGACGAAGGCGGTGATGATGCAAAGCAGCACGGTCAATGACCCCAGTGACAGCAGCATTGCGATCAACGACCGCCACCAGAGGCCTGTCATTTTTCGGCTATTTTCCGCAGTTGTCATTGGGGCAATAGGTGGTGGCTTCGGCGGTCGGTTTCAGATCATCCAGATCGACGTCGTTGCGGCGGCGGGCTGGTCCCCAGTTAAAGACGCGCTCAAACAGCGGGAACCACGGTTCGTCTTTCACTAGTTCCATGAAGTAGTCTTCATGCTCCTTCTCTTTCACGCCCATGGCGTAGAGCAGATCGTCATGCTCGGTGATACCGAGGGAATGGAAGTAGCGGATCATAACGAAATACTCGCACACGTTTCCGCTCTCCAATTTCCCGGCGAAAAAATACGGCATGAATCTACCGATGACGTGGCAACTAGCTGAAATACAACGTCCGATGACGTGGAATTTGAGCTCCAGCCACCTCGAGGGTTTGATGCCGTAGTGCTCCAATAGCTTCCCGACCTGATAACGGTGTTCCCATTCGTCATTCTCGATGTTTTTGACTGCCGCTTTCTCATTCGGATCTCGCAACGACCCAGCATGACCGATATAGGCGAATGCCGCCGCCTTCTCCGCCGAGTATGCCGTGCGCAGTGAGCAAACCAGCTTTTTGTAACTCAATCGGTTGGTTGTTTTCATGTCGTTTTCTCCTTTATCCGAGCCGCCAAATTGTTGGCGGCGTCATTCCATTTCGGATACGTGAAGGTAAATTCGGAATCCAGCAGTCGCCGGGGTCTCACGCGGCGGCTTTTTAAAACCAATTCACTCTCGGTGCGAAGTAACCAACAGCCGACCTCAAGCAGCGGAGCTGGTGTTGGCAGACCAATGACTCGTCTCCACGCGACTCGCAGTTGCCCCATGAAATCGCGGTTGGGCAATGGGTAGGGAGAGCAAAGGTTGATAGCTCCGGCCAAATCTTCGCGGGCGATCAACTATTCAATGGCCCAGGTGAAGTCGTCCTCGTGGATCCATGAGACGTATTGTGCGCCGTTGCCGATCGTTCCGCCCAGGCCCCAGCGAGCCAATCGCGAGAGCACGGCGAATACACTACCTTGATCGGCACTCATCGTCATCGCGCTTCGCAACAGAACCTTGCGGGTGTGTGTGGTGGGAATCGACTGCGCGGCTTCTTCCCAAGCCCGGGCGATGGCGATGCTGGCATTCCATTTGGGCGGAGCACCGGGTTCTTCGCCGCCAAGCATTCCGTCGATCTCATCATTAGCCGCATCAAAACGGTGGGCGTAGATCGTTGCCGTGCTGGCCTGCAGCCAAAGCCGCGGGGGGCGTTTGGCGGTGGCGATCGCTTTCCCGATGGCGGTGGTCGACTTGAGTCGCGAGTCCATCATCTCCGCGAGATTACGAGCATGATAGCGGCAATCCACCGAGCGTCCGGCGAGATTGATGACAACGTCGGCACCATCAATTTCACCAGTCCAGTTTCCGAGCGAATCGCCGTCCCAGATAACAACGCGGGGCTCTCCGACGTCGGCTTTGGTTGAGCGGCTCAGCACTACGATTTCACGGTTCGGACCCGCGAGACCGCGCAGCAACACGGCTCCGACATGTCCTGAACCTCCGGCAATGATGATTTTCATGGGTGAGTCCTCGTTTTGTTAGTTTTGGTTTAGTTACAGGTGGGGAATGATGGGCGGTCTGGCTTCTTTGATGGCGGCTTCATTGCGTTTTGCCTTGCGACGCATTTTGTCGAAGTTGAACAGGTTGAAGAAGTGCATGCCACCGAGCACCAGCATGGCTAAACCGACTTTGGTGCTCACATAAACGAACACGTCTTCCCAAGTTTGGGGAGGGGTGCCGTGGCGGAGGGCAAGCGTTACGAATCCCAAGTTGATCAGGTAGAACCCGACCACCAGCAGGTGGTTGACTGACTGCGCCATTGTCTTCCCGGCCGTGAAAGGCCTCGACAAGGAAGACGCGACCATTGCGGTGCAGCGTCGTGCGGGCGACCCAGATGGTCAGGGCAATACTGATGCTTAAGTAGAGGGCATATCCGATGAGTGTATGGTTCATGTTGGTTTATCCTTATTTTACTAATTTCAGTAAAAACTGAAATATTGGCTTAAAAAGAGGGTTAATCGATCAGGCGAAAAATGGTGTCATCAAGTTGGGCTAGTTTGCGCATTTTGGTGGAGGAGAGAGAAGAGGTGCGACGGCCCCAGGAAGCGGAGAGTTGCATGAACTGCTGCATCGCGACCAGACGTTGGTGCCGTTCTGGGTCGGCGGCCGCTTCGGTGGCGGCGCTGGCGTCCACACACTCCTTGAGCACGCGCACGGTGGGGTCGATCTCTCGTTTTTGGCGTTCGATCATAATAATCCTAAATAACTCCCATACATCATAATGCGTCTCAAAATGATCCCGACGATCCCCCTTGAGGTGCACATTGCGGATGAGTCCCCAACCCTTGAGCTCCTTGAGGCTCATACTGACATTCGAGCGGGCGATTTCCAGATGCTCGACCAGTTCATCAGCAGTCAGGGGCTCCCCTGCGAGGTAAAGCAGGGCGTGGATCTGGGCGACCGAACGATTGATTCCCCAATTCGTGCCCATCTCTCCCCAGTGGAGGATGAATTTTCGCATAACCGGGGTGATTTCCATAGTTTCAGTAAAAACTGAAAACTTAATCATAGTCAAGCCTTCGCTCGAAAATTTGGATTCACTTTCCCGTCTGTCTTGCCGCCGCCGCCATTTTTTCTGCTAGCCAGCCGACTTTTGGGAGTGGTTCGGTTTCGGTTGAACCAGTCGGCGATACCTCGGGCGGTCTTACTGACGGGGCGGTTCACCAGACCGGCCCTCCAAGCCTTCTGGCCCTCTACTCGAAAGAGCCCCCCTTGTTCGGAATCCGGAGGAATATGCAACGGAAAATCCGACTTTTCATCGCCTCCCAGTGTGGTGAGGACCTCGGGGGCCGTTCATCGATGGTAATCGATTTGCCCAGACCGGTTGCGATGGCGGAGAACATTTCTCCTATGGTGATCGCTCGTTTTGGTCCCACCGCATTAAACGCTCCGGTCGAGCCGAGCTCGATTCTGGCAATCACCCACTTCGCCAAGTCTCGCACGTCTATCAGTTGAATCGGACATGAAGGGAGACCAGTGGGGACGAGAATATGGGATTGTTGTTCAACCAGATTCACCCAGTAGCTGAATCTGATCGGTCGGATCATAGGGGCCGGCAATGATGCCGGGCCTTACGATAAAAGTTTGGGCGAAGGAGGCCGCAGCGAACTCGGCTTCGGCTTTTAATGGACCGTAGTTTTTAACGGTGATATCCGAACCCGGTTCAGGCAGTGGGTCGCACAAAACATCCGTTTCCGAGAGGCCAATAAGAGTGGGATTCGCGTAGGTTGAAACAGAGGATATCAATGTGTAATGCCCGACGTGACCTCCAATGGCTTCTCGGAGCGAGGCCACTTCCTCCGGCCGGTAAGCACACGTATCGATGACTGCGTCCCAACTTCGACCAGTCAGTCTACCCAGATCGTGATTGCGGTCGCCGATGATGGATTCGATTTCGGTAGCGCGAGGCAGCGGAGAGTTTCCCCGCGGGAAAGTGGTGATCTGATGGCTCTTTGTCAGGCCGGCTTCAACCAGCGCTCGACCTAAAAATACGCCGCCACCAATGATCAGAATATTCAAAATTGAAGTATGAAATTAAGCGGTTTTCTGCCCAAAGTCGTGGCGGATTTTGATGAACGCGCAGGCGGCGATGGAAGGCACGGCACAGATCAGCACCCAGATGAAAAAGTTCTCGTAGCCGAGTTGTTCCTGGATCCAACCCGCCACCATGCCGGGCAGCATGATTCCCAACGCCATGAATCCGGTGCAGATGGCGTAGTGGGCTGTTTTATGAGGCCCATCGGCGGCGACCATCATCATATAAACCATGTAGGCTGTGAACCCAAAGCCGTAGCCGAACTGTTCCAACACCAGACCTGTTCCAACTAATGAGATACTCTCCGGTTGGGTGGTCGCCAGAACTACGAACACCACGTTGGGCACATGCATCGCAGCCACCATCCACCAGAGCAATTTGCGTAGGCCGTATTGTGAGACCAACCAACCCCCGATCAGTCCACCGATGGTCAACGCCACCACCCCAAATGTTCCGTGGAAGATTCCAATTTGCTCGTTGGAAAGTGCCAGTCCGCCGACGTCTCGTTCATCCAGCATGAACGGTATTACGAGCTTCAGTAGCTGAGCTTCGGCAATACGGTAGAGGAGCAAGAATCCCAACACGGACAGGATTTCCGGTTTTCTAAAAAATGCGCTGAAAACGGTCCACCAACCACTCCACGGGTTGCTCGATACAGACGAGGGCATGTCGCCATCCAGTTTTGGCAGGACCCTTGAGTGAAACCAGGCCACGAGGATGAACCCCGCACTGAGCAACGCGAATACGATGGCCCAAGCTTTCGCCATCTCGCCGGTAATATCCGCGAGTCTTCCCGCCAGAAATACGAGAAATCCGCTACCCACCATCATGGATAGGCGAAAGAACGTGCTGCGCACACCCACGTAGGCCGCTTGTTGTGGTCTCGAAAGCACGAGCAAATAGAACCCATCGGCCGCGATATCGTGCGTCGCCGAGGTGAAGGCGATCAGCCAAAACACCGCAAGGGTCGCTTGAAAAAAGAAGGGAGCGGGCACCGTAAGCGCGATCAATCCCAGCGCTGCACCCATCAGATATTGCAGGGTTACGATCCAAAACCGCTTCGTTCCGCGTAGCTCCAAGAAGGGCGCCCAAAGGGGTTTGATCACCCAGGGTAGGTAGAGCAGGCTGGTGTAAAATGCAGCCGCAGCGTTGGAGATACCGAGGTTCTTATACATCACCACCGACAAGGTGGCGACGGCGACATTAGGAATGCCTTGGGCGAAATAGAGGCTCGGAATCCAGCTCCAAGGTTTCCGATTTGAGGGGGCGGGGGTATCCATGAATCGGGCAAACGACATCAAGGCGGGTTCCTGCAACCCGCGCAACCCGTCTTATGGTCCTCGCCGCCGCTCGAAATCCTCAGGCGTTGTCTTGGCTTTGCTCCCGCTCGATCGCTTCAGCCGCATTCTGAGCGGTGCTGGCTAGGATCTCTTTGGCTTGGGCCACATCGGCCTCCGCAACCTGAATTACGATGCCGCCCGATGCCCACAGGTAGGGTGGGGCGATTTCGGCCGTTTGTTCGTTGGGAATGATTGCTTCAATTCCGTGCCCTTGGAGGACTGATCGGATCAATCTGGCTTCGGTGATCTCGGTAGCAGATGCGATGGTTTCCATAGGAAAAAAGTATGCGCGAATGAAACAGAATAGCGAGCTCCGGGGTCGGTTAACTGAGAGAGATCGGCGGAACCGCAAAGTTTTATAGGTTCCGACTCGCCCCGATTCCATGGGGATGCCACCACTTTCTTTCCACCCATGTCCCAGTCGGCCTCATCCCTCGTTGACCTCCCCCTAAAAGAACCCGAATTGCTGCGGTGGCTTCTCTGTGCCGCGGACCAACACGCCATCATGGCGGTTACGGATGCGAAGGGGATAATCGTCCACGTAAACGACCAGTTTTGTGCGATTTCCGGTTATGATCGCTCGGAGTTGATCGGCCAGACCCACCGCTTGATCCAGAGCGACGAACATGATGACGCGTTCTTCGCCAACATGTGGCAGGTTATCAACGAAGGCAGGGTTTGGCGGGGAACGTTCTGCAATCGGGCAAAAGGAGGGAGCCTCTACTGGGTCTCCAGCACGATCGTTCCGCTGCTGGATGATGAGGGAAATCCCCGCTATTTTCTCGCGCTACGCACGGACGTCACGCGGCTGAAAGACACCGAGAATGAACTGCGCTCTGAGCACGCCGCGCTGGAAGAGCAGGTCAAAACGCTCCACCAGAAGCAGGAGGAACTCGCCGCTTTCTATAACCACGGCCCGATTGGCATCATGTGGCGCGAGTTCGACCAGGCCAGCCGCCCTTCGGTTATCCACGTGAACCAACGGTTTTGTCAGATCGTGGGGCTGACGGAAGCCGAGTCCGCCGACATCAATAACGTCCTGCGCATAACCCATCCCGATGATCGGATTGAGCAGGAGCGTCTTACTCAAGAGCTCTACGCGGCGAAACGGGATACGTTCTCGATGGAGAAGCGTTACATTCGCCCGGATGGAACCACGGTTTGGGCTAACCTGACCATCGTGGTGTTACGCGACGAGTCGGGTCGGGTGACCCACCACTTCGGCATGTTGCAAGACATCTCGGAGCGGAAAAAGGCGATTGATGATCTAGCCAGCAAAGAGTCCCGGTGGCGGACCTATCTTAATACCGCCAGCGAGATCCTCCATGCGATCACGCCGGAAGGACGGGTAAAGTGGGTGTCGAGCGCGGTCACTTCGAAACTAGGTTACGACCCGGTGGAGATGGTGGGGAAACGGTATCTGGATTTCGTTCACCCTGACGATGCCCCGGCTTGGACCGCGTTCTTTAATCGCACTTTGGCCGAGGGATCAATGGTGATCGAGTATCGGGTGCGTCACGCGGACAATATTTGGATCTGGCATGCGATGAGCGCCCGGGCCTATTCCGACCGCAATGATCGCACCGCATTTTTGGGCGTAGGTCGGGACATTACCCTTCGCCGTGAGGCCCAGGAACAACTCAAGGCGGCGCTCGCCCGTCGCGAAGAAATGGCCCGCATCATCGACCGGTCTCCTTCGGTGGTGGTCCTTTGGCGAGCCGAGGAAAACTGGCCGGTGGAATACGTTTCAGCCAGTGTGCGACAGTGGGGCTACGACCCGGAATATTTTACGGTCGCCAACCGCGGGTTTATCGCCATCACCCACCCCGACGACACGGCTCGCGTTACCCTGGAATTGGAGGCACACGCTTCCGCCGCCCACGAGGAGTATAATCAGGAGTATCGCATTCAATGCCGCGACGGCTCCAAGCGATGGGTGGCGGATCACACCGTCGTGCGGCGAGACGAACAAGGGATTGTTACCCACCACGAAGGACTCCTTACCGACATCACGGAACGCAAGGAGGCCGAAGAGCGTGCACGCGAAGTTCGCGAGCGCGATATGCGCACCGCGGCGGAGATCCAGAGCCACCTACTGCCGCATGAATTTCCCGAAAACGACGTAGTCGAAATCGAGGCCCTATCCGATGCCTCGATGCTCATTGGCGGCGACTACTACGACGTGCTGACGGTGGATGAAGATCATCTGGGTTTTGTTATTGCCGATGTCTCTGGAAAAGGTGCTGGAGCCGCCCTCGTTATGACCGAATGCCGGGCAACCATGCGCCTGTGTGCGGAAGGCGAAACCAGCCCCGCCAAAGTGTTGCGCCGAGTCAACCGGTTGTTGCAGCCCGATATGCGTCCCGGTATGTTTGTCGCCCTCTTTTACGGTATCATGGATCTGAATACAAAGAAACTGCGCTTCTGTCGGGCGGGCCATGAACCGCCGCTGCTGCTGCATCCCGAGGGTGAGGTGGATCAACTTCCCGGCGGCGGTCTTGTCGTTGGTTTGGATGAAGGGGAGCTGTTTGATGACATGCTGGAGGAACACGAAGTTCAGCTCGTGAGCGGCGACTTGTTGGCCCTTTACACCGACGGCATCACCGAGGCGACTAACCCCAAAGGCGAAGAGTTTGACCGCGTGCGGCTCGCGACCAGTTTACAGCGACACCTCGACCGACCGCTTGATAAGGTCGTTAAAACGATGGACCGCTACGTGCGTAATTTCTGCGTGTTGGCCCCCAACCACGACGACCGCACCCTGCTCTTGGCGCGGGTTCTCTAAGTGCGCAGTTAAAATGCCCGTGACTCACGTAGCGCCGTGCTTCAGCCGGCGTTTTCAAAGTGCCGGCTGAGGCAGGGCACTACGCTGGAAGCCGCTCCCACGGAGCTGTAAAAAAACCCTCAATTTCCCCAAACCGATTGAACAATCCGACGGACTGGCGATCCTACCTTTAATCATGACCCGTCGAACCCCCTTCACGCTTCTACTCGCAATCGCTTTGATGGTGGCACCCCTAACCGCCTCGGCCAAAACGAAGGCCGAAAAGAAACGGGATAAGATCATCGATATGCGCGAGCAGGTCTTGGAAATGCTTTACGAGGAAAGTCCACGCTACCGAAAGACCATTCGTAATGCCGAGGGTTACGCCGTGTTTTCCAATGTGGGCGTGAACTTAATCTTTGCCTCTTTCGCCGGGGGCCGGGGGGTGGTTGAAAATGAGGCCGGTGAACTCACCTATATGAAAATGGCCGCCGCCGGTCTGGGTCTTGGTCTGGGCGTGAAGGACTTCCGGGGCATCTTCATTTTCCATGATGAAGAAAAACTGAAGTTCTTCATCGAGAAGGGGTGGGATTTTTCGGCGCAGGCTGATGCCGCCGCCAAGTCCAACGAAAAGGGCGGACAGTATGCCGCTGCGGTAAATGTTTTTGAGGGTGTCGAAGTCATCCAGATTACCGAAAATGGCTTGGCCCTTCAGGCGACCTTGCAGGGGACGAAATACTGGCGGGACAAGGATCTAAATTACCAAAATTGACGGCTTCCTTCCGGTTCCGGAGTTGAGTTGCTTGATCACGTTTAATCGTCTCATCCTGTGGTTTTTACCCGCTTTTTCGTTCTACTACTCGGCTTCATTATGACCGGGGTTTTTGCCGTTTCCGACTCACGCGAGCCCTCGCCGCACCCGCCGGGGGGACTGACGCCCGAACAGGTCCCGCAGTTTGTGATGATTGGGTTCGACGACAACCCACAGGTCGAGCCGATGTCTTGGATCATCGACCACGCCGCCGAGCTCAAAAATCCCGCCGGCGCCGGGCAGACTGATACTGCCGATGGTAAGCCGGTGCGCTTCGCTTTTCTGCGCGAAGATACCGATACCGCCAAACTCGCGGGTTGTTTGGTGGGGGCGGTATTTGGCATCCGTGTCATGTCGCGCACCCAAGAGACTTCCGAAAAAATCGGGTCGGTGGCAGCCGCGACCCTCGAAAGCCTCTTGGCTCCCTGGGAACAGGTCGCGGCGTAAGACTATCTAAAATCAAATAATCACGACTTGACTCCGTGTTCGAAATTGCTTCGGGCGGAAATAGCCAACGGAGTGGGGGAGCATGATGGTCAAAGACGAAGCGTGGGCGAATGAGGGGCGGAACTCCCGGTGGAAGATTGCGTTGTGCACGTTTGGCATTCTCGCGCTCGAGTTGGCGTTGATCCGCTGGACGTCCACGCAGATGCGGGTGTTTGCCTATTTCAACAATGTCGTGCTCATCAGCGCGTTTCTGGGCATGGGCATCGGGCTCGCCCTCGGACGTCGGTGGCCGGGTCTGCTGCACTGGGCGTTGCCGACGTTATTGCTCGTCAGCATCCCGATGGCCTTTGCCGAATCACTCGGTCTGGTGCATCTACAGTTTCCCGATCCGGTCCAATCGATCTACTTGTGGGACAGCATCGAATACGACAAAAGCCTCGGCGTATTCGTGCGCAGTCTGAGCATCTTTCTGGCGGTGTTTTCGGTGATCGTGGTGCTTTTCGTTTTTCTGGGCGCGCCCGTTGGTTACCTTTTTCAACGCACAGAAAACCTGCGGGCTTATTCTTACGACCTTCTCGGTTCGTTGCTCGGCGTCGTGTTGTTCACGCTCATCACTTTCATCAATGCGGGACCCGCCGCATGGCTGCTTCTTGGAGGGCTGCCCTTCGCGTTGTTGTCCCGCAAGGTAAGTTCGCTGGTGTGTCTGGTGCTGGTCGGCGCACTCGGTTTCTATTCGGTGCAGGGGGCGTTGTTTTCGCCCTACAACCGCATCGATCTAATCGAAAAATCGGACCGCGTGGAGATGCAGGTGAACCGGGACTTCCACCAGTTCATGCACGATTTCTCCGCGGAGAACATCCAGTCTTCCGAGAACTCCGCCGAGCTCGCGGAATTACGCCGCGCCTATGATCTGGCCTTTCAGTGTGGGACGTGATCGCGGCTCAGCCCTCATGGTCGGCGCGGGCACGGGCAACGACGTTCAGGCCGCGATTCGTCACGGCTACCAGCAAATCGTTTCGTGCGATATCGATCCTGAAATCATTCAAGTTGGCTTTCGCCATCATCCCGAAAAACCTTACCGCAACCCCAACGTCATTCCGGTCGCCAACGACACCCGGGCGTTCTTCGAACAATACGAAGGCGATCCTTTCGATGTGATCTGTTACGGCATACTGGATTCGCATGCCATGCTCTCCTCCATGTCGTCCCTGCGACTCGACAACTACGTCTACACCAAGGAAGGGCTGGAGCAGGCGTGGGAGCACGTCGGTGATCGCGGTCACCTAAGTCTTTCGTTCTGGGCTTTCGGTAGCAAGTGGCTGGCGGATCGTCTTTACTGGACGCTGAAGGAAGCCACCGGCGTTGAACCCGTTTGTTATATCAACGGCGTTTATGCGGTCACCTACATTGTATCCAAAGATTGGACGAATGTTAATCTCGCCGCAGGGGAAACACTGACCCGTTACAAGCCGTCCTCCACGCCGGAGGAGGTGCGTGTGAGTATGGATGACTGGCCGTTTCTCTATCTCAATCTCCATGTTGTGCCGTGGCTCTATCTACTGATTCTGACGATCATCCTAGTAGGCACGATCGTCTCGGTTCGCTGGGCGTATGGCGGCAAGGCCATGCACAACGAGTTTAATGGCGTGATGTTTTGCATGGGAGTCGCGTTCCTCCTGCTGCAGACCCGTGGCGTCACGTCGATGGCCCTCTTGCTGGGCTCTACCTGGATCGTGAACGCCGCCATGTTCACCGGCGTATTGCTCATGTTGTGGCTGGCGGCGGTCGCGGTGGATAAGTTCAACCTACAACGCGTGCTGCCGTGGTTCGGCGCACTCTTCGCCAGTCTGATTCTGCTGCGGTTGTTCGACTTCACCCTACTCAATAATCTACCGGTCGTTTATCGTGGCATCATAGGGGGACTGATCAACGGACTGCCGATTGGTTTTGCTGGAGTGATATTCCCGTTGGTATTCCGCCGCTGCCAAAACTCCTCGGCCGCTCTCGGCTCCAACCTGATCGGCGCGGTTTGCGGAGGATGTCTGGAATATTTCTCGATGCTGCTCGGGCTGAGTAACCTCGTGGTGATCGCACCAAGTGAGCATCAGGTCCCGGCAAAACCCACTGTCGGCGCGCAGAACGATCTTGGTGCGCGGCCAGACCCGTCGGATGTGCTTAACCAGGAGTTTGAGGATGGCCGCCGCGTGACGGGCCCCATCGCCATTGCGGCGGCGCAAATAGGCCACCAGCAGGTGATCACCGCAAAACACATCCCGCGGCAGGAAGCAGTGGTGGTCGTAGTAGCGGTGGAAAAAATGTCCCTCTTGGCAGCCATGCGTGCGCGCATCAGTGGCACCAAAATCCAAGGTGATCACCGCGCGAGCGCGTTCATGCGACGCGATGAAGGTATCGACCAGGATCTGGCTGATCGATACCGCCGCCTGAGGCGACTGGGCGTTCTCAAAACGGCACAAGCTCGAGGCACTTGCCAACGGTTCATCGCGGCCGGCGGCCATCTGATGAATCGAGTCGTGGCGTAGCGCCTGCGCATCGTTCAAATCCTCCCAACCCGCGCACAGGGCAAAGACGCGCGGACGCAGCAGACTCCCCGCATCATGGGCCCCCTTGCCTGACTGGCGCTGGTCGCAAAGCACGCTGGATGCCTGTTGGGTCAGGCCGAGTCCCCGATCTCCTTCGCGCAGCAACAGCAGCCCTCCATCGCTGCTTACTTCGCCTCCCTTGAAGTCCGCGTCTACCCGGCGGCGTTTTGACCTTGTGAAACGCAGTCCCTTTGGCTTGTTTTTGCCCATCGCTTAGTTTGGTTGTTTTTGTTGCTACCCATTTTCTATCAATGGTTAACCATCTAAGCGATACCTATTTCATGCCATATCCGGGCTAGGGGTTTCTCTCACGCTTGGCATCGGCCTTGAGGCCTTACACGGATTTTAAATCGGCTGGTATCTCGACGTCGGAAATGAAATGCGACGACTGATGTTTTCCCTCGCGCACACCCATGGCACCTTGCTGGTGATCGTGAATATCGCCGCGGGAATAACGGCT
The DNA here is from genome assembly GCA_965203585.1 of Actomonas sp. Taxonomy (GTDB): domain Bacteria; phylum Verrucomicrobiota; class Verrucomicrobiia; order Opitutales; family Opitutaceae; genus Actomonas. The sequence continues at coordinate 1,223,897 of CBDBDC010000003.1, read as the reverse complement.
CGGGTTGTTGGTGCGGACGTGCTGCCGAGCCGGGCTGCTTCCACGGTTCGAGTGGCAGCGATTCTGATACCGTTGGGGTTCTTCCTAGGTGGGGTTGTGATTCATGATGGCGATCCCGGTTTGGGTGTCGCGCTGGTGCCGATCGGCGGATTCCTCCTCGCTTACGGCGTGTTCTCAATCGCCGTGGAAATGAGTCGGTCACGAGCTTAGCAGGCGTCCGAGAAAGTCTCATCAGTCCCAAGTATTGCCGGACTTGAAATCCACCCGCCATGCGGCTGCGTCGCTTTGCCGTGAGTCGGGCTTTACGCCCGACAACGAACCGTCGACCTCCGATCCTACTACGCGACAACGGAATTTCCGGTGACAGAATCGCGGACTTAACTCTCGCCCCGAACTCTCGCCCCGAACTCTCGCAAAACGACCTCAATCCAGAAGGCGATTTGAAGCGGTTTATCGATCACTGAAGACTTGTGAGATCGGTTTGCGGCAGCTCAGAACCCTCTTAGCTTCGCCGCCATGAGCGTCATCCCAATCACTCCGTTCTCTCGTCGTAAATTTATTGGAACCTGTGCTTTGGGTGCGGCGGGATTTAGTCTCGGTTTGCAGGCTCATTCCTACGGCCTCCTGCCCAAGGGTCGCAAGCTAGGTATTGCTTTGGTGGGAATGGGAGCGTATGCTGGTGGGCAACTTGCGTCCGCGCTGCGACAAACCGAACTTTGTGAACTGCGCGGCGTCGTGACCGGGGACCCCGGGGCAAGGGACGTCGTTTTGCTTCTGAATACGGATTTTCCGAGAAGAACATTTGGGATTACGACACGATGCACCGCATCGCGGATAATCCGGAGATCGACATTATCTACGTGGTGACACCACCGGGATTACACAAACGCGATGTGTTGATGGCGGTGGCTGCGGGCAAGCATGTGATCTGTGAAAAGCCCATGGCGGTGAGTGTGGACGAGTGCGACGAAATGATCTCCGCCTGCGATGAAGCTGGCGTGCGTTTTTCGATCGGTTACCGGCTGCACTTTCATCCTTACCATCAACACGTGAAAGAGATTGCGGCGAACAGTGGCTGGGGCACCCCGCCAGCGATGTCGGGAGGGTTTGCTTACCGTCTCGAGGCAACCGCACGTGGCGGATGGACAAGGCGCTGGGCGGAGGCGGCCAGTTGATGAATGTGGGCATCTACGTGATCCAATCCGCTCTGGTGGCCAAAGGTGAAATGATGCCGGCCACCGTGACCGCTCACGAAGAACCTAAGTCGCGCCCGGAGCTTTTTAATGAAGTGGAGGATACGATTCGCTTCCAATTTGATTGGAAAGATGGCTCGCGACTTGAGGGGGTTTCCAGCGGAGACTTCGGTCAGAACGATTTTATCGCGAACGGTCCCTACAAGAAAATCGAGATCGGCCCAGCCTACTCCTACGGCGGACTGCGCATGAGTGAGGACGGTGAGGACTGGACGCTGCTGAACCGCTTCAATCAGCGGGCCCACCAAATGGATGGGTTCGCCGCGGCCATTCTCAAAGACGAACCGTCCAGCGTCCCTGCTGCCATGGATCGTCGCGATATCGTCCTCACCCCCCGCCATATACAACTCCGCCGCCACGGGTAAACCGGTGAGCGTTTCATAGGTTCTGAATCAAGGCGCTGCGTAAACTTCCAACAGCGCGATTCCTGTCGTCGCCGCGACTCCCCTAACTTCAAAGGTAGAGGCTCCGGGATCCAGCGTGATCAGGCCGGCGCAATCTGCGCTATCGGTCTCGAATGGAAATGCCCCCAGCTTGGCGGAAACTGTTCTCATCTTGTTGGAGTTACTCGCGTTGTTCCAACCCGTGTTGGTGTAGACCTGCGCTCCATCGCGACGGACGGTGAGCACAGGCTGAGCCAATGGATCGTCGACGCCGTGGTCGGCCAAGGTCGGGCCTGCAGCTCGAACGAGCACCTGGAGTGGGGTTTCGCCGCTGATTACCAAGCCGCCAATCATAACGCCATCCCCGGTGCCGACGTGACCGCGTAAGGGCGGAATTGGTGAGCAGTCCCGGTCCTTTGGATTCGTCGGCATCGTAGAACTCAACCAGCGCCACTCCTGCTGCGTCGGTTCCTTCGGTCACCGCGCTGTAGATGCCCGGTTCAAGATTCACTACCAGGGCAGCGTCTTTGCTGGCGAGATCAATTGTGAATGCGCCGACCCGTTGTGCAGTTTGCTGCACGATGGAGGCATTTTCGGCTAAGCTCCAGTCGTCGTTGGTCGCCGCTTCGATACCAGTGTGATTCAATACCGTGATCTTGAGGTCACCCAGCGTGTAGGGGAGATTAATGGGCGGTTCCGCGAGGGTGGGGCCTATCGCGCGAATAAGCGTTACTCGACCTTCCCGTTCGATCACGAACGATCGGTTCGAGTCACCGGGAGCAAAGACAATATCAACTGGTTGCGTAAAGGTCAGGTCCTCGAAGGCCGGTGAGGCCTGATAGGGAGACTGCGCCTTTGCAAAGGAGGTTAGCAACACGATGCCTATCGCTAAAAGGCGAGGAATGGATCTTCCGGAGAGAGTCATTTGGAGGTTGAGACAGCTGGGTCCGTCGCATCCGCTATCCAAGTGCCCGTTTGCAACGGTTTCCATTCACGGGCCGACACATCTCGAAGTGCTAAAAGCTACCCTTGTCTCATGAAAGCTCCTTTCCTCCGTTTCCTTTCGGTTTTCATTCTGTTGCTGGCGAGCTTCGCCACCGCCCGTCCGCCTAATGTCGTGCTTATTATGGCCGACGATATGGGTTATGAGTGCCTGACCATTAACGGTGGGAAGTCCTACCAAACTCCGCGACTCGATGCTTTGGCGGCGCAGGGAATACGCTTCACGAGCGCCTACTCAACCCCGCTGTGCATGCCGTCTCGAGTGCAAATCATGACCGGGCGTTATAGCGTGAATACCTACGAAGAGTTTGGTTATCTAAACCCCAAGCACCATACCTTCGGCCACCTTATGAAGGAGGTGGGTTACGCCACGATGATCGCGGGCAAATGGCAGTTGAACGGAATATCCCATGGCCCTGACAAAATTGACCGATGGAACGATGCCACCCGGCCGGGCGACTCAGGTTTCGATGAATGGAGCCTCTGGCAAATTACCGAATCGAAAAGAGTCGCCGAGCGTTTCTGGGACCCCCTGATCGAACAGAACGGCGAGGTATTGCACGCGGAGCTTAAGGGTAAATATGGCCCGGATCATTTTACCAACTACATCTGTGATTTTATCGAACGGAAGAAGGATGAGCCTTTTTTCGTCTATTACCCCATGGTTCTGGTGCACGACCCGTTCATCCATACGCCCGACAGTGAAAAGACTGAGCTGACCCATCAGGAGGCGTTCACCGACATGATGAACTACTGCGACAAGCTGGTGGGCCGCATCCACGACAAACTTGCCGCTGGGGGCCTCCTTGAAGATACCATCATCATCTTCACCAGCGACAACGGCACTCCTCGTCAAATCGTTACTGAGATTTCCGATCGTGAAATCACGGGAGGTAAGGGACAGACGATTGACGATGGTATTCATGTGCCGTTCATCGCCTCTTGGGCCGGACACACGCCGAAAGGCAAAGTCACGGATCAATTGGTCGATTTTACCGATATCAAGGCGACCCTGTTTGATTTGGTTAAAACCTACCGAACCGATTCTGCGCCGAAGTTGGAACTCGATGGTATCAGTATTTTACCTACATTACACGGACAGACCGGACCGCACCGCGAATGGATCTTCTGCCACTATGAACCGCGTTGGGGACGCTACCGAGAACAGCGTTCAGCATTCGCTTCCGATGGAAAAGTGAAGGTATATCACGACGGTCGAATATTCGACGTAACTCAGGATGTGCTCGAAGAGAATGCCCTTGCGGATACGGAGGTGTCTCCCGGTGCCCTCGCCCAATTGAGGAATGCTATTGCTCAATTTCCCCAGTTCCCCGCCGAAGAAACTGAGTTTGGCGCGCCGATCATCCCTTAGGTAAACGCGAGTTTAATCAAATCAGTATCAGGGTAGGGCTTGATTGCCGAGCGAGCCGTAGCGGAGTGGTTTTGAATACCGAGGTTTGCGCGCTCGGACAGAACCCATGCTTCAGCGTTTCCTTAACAGTGACTTCGGAAATAAAAATGTGACCTATTTAGAAGACCTCGTGGGTAGGGCGGTTTCATCGGGTCCGAAATTTCCCCGGGCGCACGGAGCTCTGTGTTCTTTGGACGACAGCTGTTTCAGGAAATTATATGCAGTGGAATTCGAAAATAGTGTCGTGGTATTCTAATCATTCCCGAACACCGGCGAATTGATGAAATTTGTCCCATTATTGGGAGTGTCGGGTTTCGTTGTCGTGATTATCTTTGTAGACAGGAATCTTAACAAAAATCAAAAGTAACTGTATAAACAAGATAAAGTTTATTATCAGAGTTGGCACGGGGCATGGAAAAGTAAACGCGAACTTCGGTTCACCGTTCAAACTTACGACTCATTTCAATCCAACCTACCAAATCGCTTCGGCGAATCTTCAATATAAATAAGCTCATCAAATCCTTCGCTACCTTCACCGTCGGCGCCTTCGTTTTCGCCTCTGCCGCCTTGGCTATTCCTAATCCGGATCGTGCCGATCTGGACAACGAAACCTAGCAGCCACCTCAACCCACCGAGATCGTTTCTCCAAGTTTCGCTCGAGGCCATGATGGCAGCACCATTCGGGTTAAGCTCACCATCGACGAGCTGGGTAACCCGAAAGACATCATCGTGCTCTTTGCGCAAGACGAAGCCCTAAAGCGTGACGTCGTCAAGACAGTCGAACAGTGGAAATTCAAGCCTGCTCAACAGGATGGCAAAGCGGTGAAGTCCCGTGTTGTCATGCCGATTGAGCTCAAGGTTGATTACAACTCCTGATCGAATACCTAGTTAAATTTCTGACCGGAGAGTTCCTGACTCTTCGGTCTTTTTGTGCCCGCCGGTAAAGGTGCCTGTCTTGCGCTTTCATTTAGTGGAGCCAATCATCATTCCATGATCACCCCTTCATTTCCGGAAGAGCTCATCAACTTCGACGGCGAGAAACTTGATTTTGTATTTCACCAAAGCGCGTCCGATTCTCGGACGGTGATCGTTCTCGGCCACGGTGTCACCGGACATAAGGATCGCCCCTTTTTGGTTCAGATCGCTGAAGGGTTGGCCGCCAAGGGGCTGAATGTTTTGCGTTTTTCGTGGTCGGGGAATGGGGAGTCGGAAGGTGAGTTTTCAGCATCCAATATCACGAAAGAGGTGAGGGATCTTGATGCCATCATCGGCATCCTGATTTCTGCCGGTTACCGGATTGCTTATGCGGGTCATAGCATGGGTGGAGCCGTTGGAGTGCGTCGTGCAGCCGAGGACGATCGGATCGAGTGGCTCATCTCCTTGGCGGGTATCGTGCACACGGCTTCATTCGCGCAGAGTGCGTTCGGACATCTCGTTCCGGAAGAAGGGCTGATGTTTGATAAACCCGGTCTGATTCTTCCCGCGGCCTACATGGCCGACTTGAACGGGCTCGATACCCTCATCGATGAGGTGGATCAGATTAAGGTGCCGTGGCTGTTGATCCACGGCACGAATGATCCGGTGGTGCCCCATCAAGATTCACGCGACGCTTATGCCCGCGCCACGGGTGACAAGACCTACGTCGAGCTACCCGGGATTGATCACTTATTCGAACCCGAGGCGATTCCCCGAGTAGTCAAGACCGCAGCGGACTGGTGCCTCGAACGGTTCGGGCGGTCCTGATGACTTGCTCGACTATTCGGCTGATCCGAGTTGGCTGAAAACTTCGCGGTAAAAGTCGGGGTGACTGCCCCAAGTTTGTCCCGTGATGATTTTTCCGTCCCGAGCGCACTCCTCGTTGATCCAAGTGCCACCGCAGGATTCGAGTTCGAACCGCACTTTCTCGTAACAGGTGAGTTTGCATCCTCCGACGATGCCGGCGGCCAGTAAGATCTGGATGCCATGGCAGAGCGACAGGATCCATTTATCTTGGGCGGCGAACTTTTTGGTGATAGCGATGAGTTTGTCCTCGTGACGTAGAAACTCCGGTGCACGTCCGCCGATCAGAAGGATTGCGGCGTAGTCGTCCACGTTGACGTCATCGAATCTGATATCCGCGTCGATCAGATAGCCTGGTTTTTCGATGTAGGTATTCCATCCCGGATAAAAATCGTGAATCACGCTATTTAGTTGCTTCTTTTGCGTGGCGGCGATCACCGGCTCGAATCCGGCTTCCATGAAACGATGTTGGGCGTAAAGGATCTCGTAAGACTCTCCTGCGTCGTCGGTGACGATTAAGATTTTTTTTGGCATGATTAAGGGCTAGTAGAGGAATTCAGATTGTCCAACGCGATGGTTAGATTGCGGGTAGATTGTGAACGTGGAGCTGATCCTCAGTTTTGGTCGTCGTCGAAAGTCCGCGCGGCCGAATACACCGGACCTGGAAAAGCGATTCCCCAGATTTCCGGCTGCTCGATCGCGCCAGTGGTCGGGGTTACGAAAACTGAGCCATTGAGAGAGTTAGTCTGGGAACCCAGAAAGGACCCAGACGATGAAAGGCAAAAGATACACGACCGAGCAGAAGATACGCATATTGCGTGAGGCCGAGCAGGCCGAAGCGACGATCATAGCGGTGTGCCAGGAGCACGCCATTGAGCGAGCAAACCTTCCACCGCTGGAAGCGCGAGTTTGGCCTGATGGAGCTCGACCAAGCCAAGCAGCTCAAAGAGCTGCAAAAGCAGACCGCCCGGTTTAAAGCGCATGCTAGCCGCTGAGATGCGCGGCCAAGAGCTCCTGAAGGAGGCGCTCGAAAAAAAACGATGAGCCCCGGTCACAAAAGACAGATCATGGTCGCGAGGGTGAACCGGGGCCGTTGCCCGGCTCACGAGGCCTGTCGGCCCTTTTGCCTGCACCGCCGCACGTTTGGCTACGAGGCGAAGCAACCTGATGCTTGGATGGCCAAGGTGAAGGCAGCGCTACGCCGGATGAGTCGAGAGCACCCTGAGTTGGGCGACATGAAGATCGCTCGCCTGCTGAAGAAAGCAGGCTGGCGAGTCGGATCACGACTGATCCCACGGCGGCGCCAGCAGCTCGCTCTGATGGTGCCCGTGAAGCAGCCCAAACGACGGCGCGGTGGGATCTCCACGGGGCTTGCGACGAAGGCGACCCATCCCCATCACGTATGGACGTGGGACTTCGTGCCCGACCCGACGATGCGCGGGGGCAAACTACGCATGCTCACGCTCCTCGATGACTCCACGCGGCAAAGCCGGTGCATCCACGTGGATCGTAAGATCACTGCGCGTAAAGTGCGTTCGATCATGAGCCGGCTGATTGCCAAGCACGGGGCTCTGGAGCATATCCGCAGCGACACTGGTGCGGAGTTTATCGAGAAGGAGTTGCGAGCTTGGCTCGCCTCTGAATCGATCAAGACGCGCTACATCGAGCCGGGTAGTCCTGGGCAGAATGGTTACATCGAAAGCTTCCCTGCTCGGTTGCGCCACGAGTGTCTCAACCCCGAGATGCTCTCCACGCTGACCGAAGCTCGGGTCGTGATCGAAGCCTGGCGGTGCAAATACCATCACCTGCGCCCCCACGGTTCGTTGGGCTATGTCAGTCCCATCGGGTTTGAACAAAACCTCGACAAAGAAACCTCCCCTCTTGACTTACTCTACACCCTCAACCACACCATCAATCCATCCAGACTAACGGTTTAGGTGGACCAGTTTGGGTAACCCGACCAGCTGGATCCGCGTGGGTGGCGAGAAGATCAAACACGTGGTCAAATTTCAGACTGCACTGAAGCCGTCGTTATCCGTAAGAGCCGATCTTAGGATTGAGGGTGATCAATGACTCACTGAAGGGCAGTTCGCGCTTCATGACCTGAGATTGGCGACGAGCTTCCAGATAATGGAGGGATTGATCCTTGATCAACGAATCGAGCCGCTCGAGATCGGTCCGGGTGACCGGTCCCCACATCATCCGCCACGTTTCGGGCTGGATCGTCACTGGCGTGATATTCACGAAACGCTTCACCTTCCCGTCCTGTTCCCAGAAACCCAGCAAAAGGATGAATGGCTCCGAGATATCAAATTGCCTCAACGCATCTCCTAGCCCAACCGACGAGCCGAACTTGGTCGCCTTGGTGTTCACCGGATAACCGCCAAACCGAACGTTCGCTTCCCCGGGAATGTCCCGTTTTAGCTCTGAGGACATCCGACAAGGCAAAAGTTGAGTAATTTTTAGTTCATAATTCGGGGCCTTCGGACCCCAGTGGGCTGCCTTTCGCGCGCAGGGATTTGAGGTATTTCATTTCGTCATACGCGACGTCATCCTGCCCGCAACGCCACCGGATTCGGGTCCACTTATCCGCGAGCGCTCTCCTGATGGTATTAAACCCATGGTCCTTGGCCTCGCGCTGGCGATAGAACGCCTCCGCCCAGATGGAGTGCTGCCACGATGCTTTCGCCCACGCTAGGAAGCTCGGTCGCGTGAAGGTATCACCGCGCCGTCGGCGCTGCACCTTGCCCATCTTGCCACTTTGATCAGTGATGGGCGCGATGCCGAGCGCTGCGGCCACCGCCTCCGGACTCTCGCAGTTGGGCGCATGCTTCTCTATCGCGGCGTGGATTCGCGGCGGATAGATCGGACCTGCGCCGGGCAATGCGGCGATTCGTTCGGCTTTTTCACCTGCGCTTTTCACGAATTGGGCAAGGGCGCTATCGTGCGCTTTGATCCCCTCATTGAGCACTTCGAGCTGATGGAGGATGATGCTCACCTCCAGCTCATCGGCCGGGTTTATGGCCCCCAAGGGCACGAGGTTTTTGATCACGGCCCTACGCGCGTCCCACCACTGGACTCACGTGTGCGCCACGAAGCGCGCTTGGTCGCGCACATCGTTTTGATCATTGCGAGCGTGCGAGACGGTGAGCGCGTTACGATACGACCCCGTTGCCGCAGGATTAAGCGCATAGATCACCTCGGGGTGACGCGCCGCGAAGACGACGACCCGATTGGGAGCGGGTTGTTCAAAGGCCACCGCGATTCGAGCACGGCAGGTGCGCTCGGCACATCTCGCTCTGCAAGGAAGCCCTCACGGGCGGGATCGAACACGACCACCGCCACGGTTTTATCCGCACGGTCCAAAGATACCACCAAGTCAAAAGGCGGAGTTGATTCATTAGCTTTCATTACCTCATAGTTTCAGGGTTATGATTGCCTTTGCGGCTCAGCCATCACGCGTCACCCCCAGGGAGAGTCGTTGTTATATTCGTCCTCGGAATAGTCGTTTGGGAGGGCTGCGAACCGAACCGGCGGAAACTAAAGTGATCGGGGTCATGCCTCAAATCGTTACTTTCCGGCCGGCTCGGCCGGCAACGTCTTCCCCGCCATCCTGGCCGACCTGTCGGTCGGAGGAAAGAGCGGGGAGGGAGCACGCTGCCTCCCCGGCGCCCCTCCCTAAAGATTTCTTTTTTAACTGCTGGTTTCATCCGCTCTTCTCAAAGCCCTGCTTGGGCCGCGGATAACCCCTATTGAGGTTCCCAATGTCATCACTCCAGATGATCCCTCTACATATTTAGACCTCACGGATGCGGTGCAGGAGTCACGACAGGTCTTCGATCGAAGATTTGATGATTGGATCGATAACAATACCTTTCTCTTTACGGCCCGCTACAAAACGGGCCGTGAAATTGAATTTTAGGTAAATTCTGAATTCGGTGATCAGAATATGGCTCGAGATCAGGCATTAAAATATGCTCCCATCTTTGGCCAACTTCCTGAGGTTGTTCTCACTGATCTGGATTCAGTAACCATCCACAAGGGCAACGAACTTTTTGGGGGAGGCAGTCGCAACTTCCTGATCCACAGCGTTCAATCCGACAGTTATGAAAACGATGGAATATTGGAGGAAACGCTTGTCCATGAAGCTGCCCACGCATCGTTAGAAGAATACCACGTGAGTAGCGAGGGTTGGTTGGCCGCTCAATCGGCGGATCCTGATTTCATAACCACCTATGCTAAGGAAAACCCGCTAAGGGAGGATGTGCCGAAATCGTTCCTTCTTTACCTCGCTTTACGTCACCGTCCGGACCGAATTTCCGCCGATCTGGCCAATACCATCGCGACTACGATTCCTAATCGCATCGCTTACTTCGATGCTCAAAATTTTGACGTCTCTCCGGTAGTATTTCCCGGATTGGATCCGGATCCGGCGCTTCAGATGTTCCGTGCCGTCAACGGCGAGGTGGCGACCCGCATCGCCAATAGTGAAGATTGGAGCGGCGACCCTGAGCTATCCGCTCTTTTTGAGACCGTGGGGGCATTGGCTCTCGTCTCCGACCTCGATGCGGCGCTTTTTACGACTCAACCACGAGGCGTCTATCCCGTGGTGGTGGATAACAAGGGCGAATCTGGAGTTGTGCTCGTCGAGGCTTACGATACCGAAGCCGTCACCGATGGGACCGCGCGGTTGGTTAACGTCTCCGGGCGAAGCTTGGTGGGAACAGACGATGATGTTCTCGTGGCTGGTTTCGTTATTGGTGGCACCGGAACGAAGACACTTCTCATTCGAGGCGTGGGAGCGACCTTGCGGGATAGCCGATGTTTTGGCAGATCCTCAACTGGTCGTGCGTCGGAGCGATGTCAATGCCATCATCGCTCAAAGTGCTGACTGGGCAAACAACGCCACTATCTCCGGTGTCGCTCAGACATTGGGTGCATTTCCCCTGTCTTCGCCGCTCGACTCAGCCGTGCTGATATCGTTGGTGCCCGGCGTCTACACCGCGACGGTGAACGGGGTCAATGATACAACGGGTATCGCTTTAGTTGAAGTCTACGAAGTGCCTTAAGCGAAGGGTGTCCAGATCTGGACCGATAATCTTCGATGAACATTCGGCGGGCCGGTTTGTTTTGGGGATTGGACAATTCTAGAACTCTCGCGCAGTTTTTCGTCCATGTCCGACGCCTATCTCGCTGCCGCTGATCGCTATTCAAAAATTCCCTACGAACGCTGTGGTCGTAGTGGCTTGAAACTGCCCCGCCTTTCGTTGGGCCTGTGGCATAACTTTGGTGGAGTGGACGTTTTCGAGAACGGGCGGGAAATGTGCCGGGCCGCCTTTGATATGGGCATCACCCATTTCGATTTGGCCAACAATTACGGACCTCCTCCCGGATCGGCTGAAGAAAACTTCGGTAAGATTATGGATCTCGATCTCACGCCTTCTCGGGACGAACTTTTGATCTCCACCAAGGCCGGCTATCACATGTGGGACGGACCTTACGGTGAATGGGGTTCGCGCAAGTATCTCCTCTCCAGCCTCGACCAGAGTCTCGAACGTATGGGACTCGAATACGTCGACATCTTCTACTCCCACCGTCCGGACCTCGACACACCCTTGGAAGAAACCATGGGAGCGCTTGCCACCGCCGTGCATGGCGGCAAAGCGCTCTACGCTGGCGTCTCGAACTATTCGGCGGACATGACCCGCGAAGCGCACGCGATTCTCGAAGACATGGGCGTTCCGCTCCTGATTCATCAGCCCAAATACAACCTTCTCGAACGCTGGGTGGAGCCGGAATTGCTGCCCGCGCTCACCGAACTTGGTATCGGTTGCATTCCCTTCTCTCCGCTCGCCCAAGGGCAGCTCACGCCACGCTACCTCAAGTCGATCCCGGAAGATTCCCGGGCCGCGCGTGACAGCGGATTCCTGCAACTCTCTGAAGTTCAAGCCAATCAGGCCAAGATCATCGCCCTCGCGGACATCGCGGAAAAACGCGGCCAGACACTGGCTCAAATGGCCCTCACCTGGGTGCTGCGCCAACCTGCCGTCACCACAGTCCTCATCGGGGCCAGCAGTGTGAAGCAGATCGAGGAAAACGTGGCCTGTGCCTCCGCTGCCGGATTCAGCGACGAAGAGCTCGCTGCCATCGACGCGGCCTGCGCTTAGATTCGGGCTAAGTTTGATAGTCTAAGAGCCTGATCCTAGCTTGATTACGGCGCGTTTGATGCTACAACGAATCCGTGCGCGGTATCGTTGTAGCGATCGGATTTACCCTGGCGTCGTTTGCAGTCGGCTTCGCTCTTGCCCGCCGCTCGGCCGATGATGCTGCTAAGCCGATTACGAGTCCGGAGAGAAATGAAGTTACTGCCTCGCAGGGATTTTCGCCTGAGGAAGTCCGACAATCGGTGGCTCAACAATTACGGAGTTTAGACTCCTCGCGCGCGCGAGTGACTTTACTCAAATCGCTCGGTTTTCCAGATCAGGCAATCCGGAATCTCTTGGGTGGAATTTACTCGAGTCTGGTTCACGAACCCATTTCCGCTGAGGTTTTTGACAGCACTCCATGGTGGAAGACGCTACCCGAAACATTTACGAGAGATTCGGAGAAGCTGAACCGCTATCAATTGGCCATACGGGAGTTTAACGAAACCCTCGATTCTCGGATCGACGTTTGGGCGTTACGAAAGGCCCAGCAGCGTTACGGTATTTTTGACGCCGAAAACCCCCGACATTTGAACGCCATTTTTTCGGACTACCGTTCCTTGCGAAATCAGTTGAATGACGCGCCGGAGGCTGAACGCGAAACGGCCTTGGCACTGTTGGCCGATGAACGGACGCGTGATATCAAAGCACTGCTTACGCCGGAAGAATATGCCCGCTACACGCTGCGCACGAGTCCCGGGGTCAACGGGTCGAAGTTAATGCCGAGGGCATAGCCTTCTATTCGCGTCTTTTGGATGAGCTTGCAAAGCACAATATTACGCCATGGGTGACGCTCTACCACTGGGACCTCCCCCTTGCGCTGCAGTTGGAGCTGGATGGTTGGTTGAATCCCGACATGGCGGATCATTTCACGAATTTTGCCCGGGTTTGCTTCGAACACTTCGGCGACCGGGTGAAGCATTGGATAACCTTCAATGAGCCGTGGGTGATCGCCATCATGGGTCACAGCAACGGCGTCATGGCTCCGGGGCGAACCTCGAACACCGAACCTTATCTCGTGGCGCATCAACTCCTGCGCTCCCACGGTCGGGCGGTGGAGGTCTATCGGAAGGAATTTCAATCATCCCAAGGCGGGCAGATTGGCATTACCAACAACTGCGATTGGCGGGAACCGAAGACGGACTCGCCGGAGGATCGAGCGGTGGCTTAGCGCGCTTTGGAGTTTTTTATCGGTTGGTTTGCAGACCCTATCTACCTCGGCGATTACCCAGCGGTGATGCGCGAACGTCTCGGCGATCGGTTGCCTCAATTCAGCGACGAGGATCGCCGACTCTTGGCGGGTTCGAGTGACTTCTTCGGTCTCAATCATTATTCCGCGCTCTTCGCGGAAAACAAATCCGCGGACGAAATGGAAAAACAGAACCTCTACGGTAACGGAGGTATCTCCGAAGATCAGGACGTCGAACTATCCTATGATCCGTCGTGGAAGACGAGTAGCATGGGCTGGTCCTTCGTGCCGTGGGGATGTCGCAAACTGCTGCAATGGATCGATGCGCGCTACGGACATCCGCCAGTCGTGATCACCGAGAATGGCTGCGCGTTCGAAGACGAGTTGGTCGATAGGGGAGTGCGTGACGCTGATCGGGTGGAGTTCTTGCAGACCTACCTGAGCGCTTGCCATGATGCGATCGAAGCCGGTGTGGATTTGCGCGGCTACTTCGTCTGGACGCTGCTCGATAATTTCGAATGGTCTTGCGGCTTCACCAAATGCTTCGGCCTTCACTACACCAATTTTGAAACGGGCGAATGGCACCCGAAAGATTCGGCCGCCGCATACGCCAAGATCATCGCCGATAACGGGGTGGAATGAACTCGTCGGGCAACAGCCCGAACCACATTGCTCCACGTGGGTCGGGCTTTATGCCAGACATCCCCCCAAGCCAGTTCCCGTATAGACTTACCCCAACAATCCCTCGACCCGCCTCGTGACTCACCGCCAGCCAAGTAGCGCCGTGCTTCAGCCGGCGTCTCGAGTGCCAGCTGAAGCACGGCACGCTCCAGATCCGCACCTCGAGCCCTAATACCATGAGCACCCCCAACTCCAAAATCCCCACCAAAGAATGTGTCGCTTATGCCTTGGGCGATACCGCCACGAACTTGGTCTGGCGCACCCTCATGGTGTTCTTCGGATTCTTCTACACCGATGTGTTTGGTCTATCCGCCGCCGCGGTGGGCACCCTGATGCTGCTCAGTCGATTTGGTGACGGCCTTTCCGATGTCGTGATGGGCGTGGTCGCTGATCGCACGCAGACCCGATGGGGAAAGTTTCGACCTTGGATCCTCTGGACGGCGATTCCCTTCGGCATCATGACGGTGCTGACCTTCACCACTCCGGATTGGAGTGACAGTGGTAAGTTGATCTACGCGTATCTGACTTACAACGGATTGATCATCATGTTCACGGCGAGCAACGTGCCTTACTCGGCGATGACCGGGGTGATCTCGCCCGACCCGGCGGAGCGAACGCGACTTTCTACCTATCGGTTTATAGGCGTATTTGTGGGCGCGTTGCTCACGCAGGGACTGAACGCGCCGCTGGTGAGTTACTTCGGCGGTGGGGATGATACGATCGGTTACAAGTGGACCATGGTCGTGTTTTCAAACGTAGCGGTGATCTGCTTTTTCATCACCTTCGCGATGACGAAGGAGCGGGTGAAGCCGGCGGCCACGGAGAAGCTGCATTTGTGGCAGGATTTGAGTGATCTCTTCCGTAATCGCGCCTGGTTTGTGCTGTTTTTGATCGGCTTATTTTTGATTACGGTGAATGCGACCCGGCAAGGGTCGACGATGTATTATTTTACCTATTTCTTGGATTCGAAAGCGATGGCGGGGAGCTATTTGGTGATCACCACCGTAGGCGCGCTGATTGGCGCGGCGATGACCGCGAAACTCGTCGCGGTGCGGACGCAAGACCGTGATTTTGACCGCGTTCGCCATCATGTGTGTGGGGAGCGTGGCGATGTATTTTGTGGGGCGCGAAGACGCCACGATGGCCTTCGTATTGGGCTTCTTCATTGAGGCCGCATCCGGTCCGATCGTGACGCTCTTTTTCGCGATGTTGGCCGACGCCTCGGACTATTCCGAATGGCAAGGCGGGCGACGGGCGACCGGACTGGTCTACTCGGCAGGAATGCTCTCGTTCAAGTTTGGTGCCGGCATCGCCGGCGGCATGACGGGCTTCGTATTGGCATCGACGGGATACGTCGCGAATGTCGATCAATCGATCGAGGCATTGGGCGGAATCCGGATTCTGATGAGTCTCCTGCCGGCCGTTGGATGTGCGGCTGGCATGGTAGCATTTATGTTCTATCCGATTTCCGATTTAAAATTGGAAACGATCCGAACGGAGTTGGCCTCCAAGCGGGGTTGACTCATCGACGTGGATTACGATCTGCGTCGTCGCTGCTTCTGGTGGGCGAGATGCGATTTTTCCGCTTTCGAACCATGCCACCAGCCAATGAAACCCATGAGGGGGCCGATCAACGTGTAGACCATGCCCAGCTGCCAAGAGAAAGTGTTGAAAAGAGCCAAGGAAATTGAGGTCAAACACACGGCCATGTTGGCCGGAGTTTCGCACAACTTGCCGCGGGTGAGGATTTCCTCCGTCTCATTTAAACGCAGTGTCTTCCGCATATTGTGAGCGTGTCGATAGAGAAGAAAGTAGCAGAACCAAACGCTACCCAACCCCAGGCCGTAGAGGATATAGAGCTGGCTGAGGTCTTCGATGCTGTTGAGCTCGAACAACGCTTCACCCAGCCCGAAATAGGAGGCGAAAGCGCTCGAGAGAAGAAATTTGAGAGGGTAGACCATGAAGACCACCAACAGTAGCACGACGCAGTTTAGAAAACGGGTCCAACGGTCCTCCAATCCATAGCGTCGGATGAAGGTGTAATGGGTGGTCCAGAACCACATCAACATAGCGAAAGTCGCGGCAAAGGCGGGGACCCCCTCCATCACTGGCATGAGTCCCTCAAAATCCTGAGGCACTTCAAGAGCCACCACCAACAGCGTAAGGGTAAACGCAAATACGGCGTCCGCCAATCTCCTCCAAGCGAGAGACCCCGGACCCTCGCCATTTGAACAACGGATCAGCCGTCGGAGCAAACGATAGATGGGATCTTAGGGAACGACGACTGGAACGGGGTATGGGGTTGAGTGAGGAGACGAGTGGTGCGCTATGCTTCGACCCTGTCGAACTCAACCAAGTTCACGTCTCCCCGTTTTGCTTGGAAAATTGCGGTGTGTTTTGGCGGGATTGGAATTGTGACCGTTCGCCATGCCCCCACGCCGGTGTTCGTCATATCCCAAGCGGAGAGTGAAAGGGTTTCCACAAATGTGGCTTTGATTCCACCGCTAGGTGCGAGCAGGCGAAAGCGGACCCATCCTCCCGTCAGTTTTCCCACGGTGAAAGGAACTTTCAAAAGTGCCACCCCGTGGATGGTCTTCGCCGTATCATTGTTCACTATCTTTGTTTTAAGAGGCTTCGATTTTGTCTTTTTCTCAGGATAGTAGATGGGGGATGTTTTCATAGTAGTCCGGAATGGATTTTAGATCAGAACAGCAGCGATACACGCAGGGATGAAGCACGCCAGAGTGCCACCCAGCAGTGCCCGCCAACCGAGCTTGGCCAACTCTTGGCGCTTCTCGGGAGCGAGGGACCCGATCCCGCCGATCTGGATACCGATCGAAACGATGTTGGCGAAACCGCAAAGGGCGTAGGTGAGTATGACCCGGGTGCGTTCGTCGGTGAGCGAGCCGTCTGCTTGCATTTGGTTCATGCTGAAGAAAGCGACGAATTCGTTGAGCACGAGTCGTTCCCCGAAGAGCTGCCCTGAAACCATCAAATTGCCGGAGTCGATTCCGACCAACCAAGCGAGGGGAGCGCCAATGACGCCGAACACAAATTGCAGAGAAAATTGCTCGTAGCGTCCGTCCGTCAGGCTCGAGACCACGCCGTTGAGCCCCGTCCATTCCCCGAGCATATCGCCAAGCCCATAGTTGAACATGGCAACCAGGGCAGTGAAAACGATGAGCATGCCACCAACGTTGACGGCGAGTTTGATGCCGTCGCTGGTGCCCATGCAGATGGCATCAAGCACGTTGGCGCCAAACCGGTCCCGAGACACCATCAGGTCGGTATTCACCGTCTCTTCTTGCGGAAACAAGATCTTGGCGATGACCAATGCGGCCGGTGCGGAGATAATGGATTTGGTCAGAAGATGAGTGGCGAACTGCACGCGCGACTCGGTATCGCTGCCGCCTAACAACTCGATGTAGACCACCATCACACCGCCAGCGATCGTGGCCATGCCGCCAATCATGATGGCGAGCAGTTCCGACCGCGTCATTTTGTCAAGGTAGGGTTTCACCAACAAGGGAGCCTCGGTTTGACCGACGAAGATATTGGCCGAGGCAGACATGCTTTCGGCACCGCTAAGCTGCATGGTTTTACTCATCACCCAAGCGAAGCCGTAGACCACTCGCTGCAAAATACCGAAGTAGTAAAGCATCGCCGCGATGGCGGCGAAGAAGATGATGGTAGGCAGAATCGTGATGGCGAACGCCGGAGCAAAAGTTCCGATATTCACGACCGCGCCTGTCGCGGGGTCGGTGCCGTTGAGCAGAATACCTTCACTGCCGGAAGGGATTTCGGTCATCCAACCAAAGACGAGACCGGTGCCTTCTTTGGTGAAGTCCGTGACCTTGACGAAGAAACTACTGACAAATTCGAAGACGGTGCGGACCGGGCCAACTTTGAGCACGATGACCGCGATAACGAGCTGCATGAACAGCCCGGTGCGGACCAGTTTCCAATCCACCGCCCGGCGGTTGGAACTAAAGGCGTAGGCGATGCCAATAAAAGCGGCCACGCCAAGAGCGCCGCGGGCAATAGTAATCAGAGTATCCATTCGGATGTTTTTTTACAGGAGGAAACAGAGGAAAGCAGAGCGAGATCAGTCTTGGGCGCCGGGAATGATGAGTCGGGACACCCCGTCGACCAAATGTGTAACGTTAAAATTAATAAGAAGCCCGAGTGGAATATACAAGAGCTTCATGTAGGTGAGAAGTTGAGCTTTATGAATAGGGAGGACATTTTCTACAGCCTTTGCTTCGATGAGCAAAGATTGCTCCAGTAGCACATCGAATCTGAGGGGTTCTTCTTTAACGAACCCCTTGTATTCTATTTTAACCATTCGTTGGTTCTCGGCGGGAATCTGTCTGAGTTCGAATTCCCGCATGAGGCACCACTCGTAGATTTCCTCTTTAAGTCCGGGTCCCCGATGACGATGCACTTTGATCGCCGCTGCAATGGCACCCTCTGTCAGTGCGGCGGCTTTTTCAAATCGAGGATGCATTTGGTCTCTGCTTAACTCTGTTTCCTCCTGTAAAAAGACAAGCTGATGGGATAGCTTGCGGTTCCGTTGGTGGGGGGCGAGAACCAAAGGCGTTATGACGATTGATGAGCGCTTGGATAAACATCTTTCCTGCACGCCCGATATTGCGGCGGCCAATTGGGTCGCGCCCACCGCTACGGTTGTCGGCGACGTGGTCCTCGGTCCCGAATCCAGTGTCTATTACGGCGCGGTGCTGCGCGGCGACATCGCCCGTATTCGGGTAGGGCGGGGTTCCAATATCCAGGACAACTGCGTGGTGCATCTCGCCGACGACCTTGATGCCATCATCGGGGACTACGTGACTGTTGGACACGCCGCTATTATCCACGCCTGCACAGTTGAGGACGAATGTCTCATCGGCATGAATGCCACGATCCTCGATGGTGTGCACATCGGTGCCCGCAGTTTGATCGCCGCTGGGGCGGTGGTGACCCCCCACACGGTAATTCCTCCGGGATCCATGGTCGTGGGCACGCCGGGTAAGGTCGTCAAAACCCTCACTCCAGCGGCGCAAGCTAGCCTCAAGGAATGGGCCACGAAATACGTTTCAGTCTCCGCCGCGTTTGCTCGGCGGGAGGTTGAGTAGTTTTCGAACCATTATTGCTCCTTTCGATGGATTGCTCTAGGGTGTGTTTAACAAATACAGCGTTAGTGTTTGATCCATATTATGATGCATACCAATGCGAGCATTGCGGCGTAAGAATGAAGCAGTTTTTCGTAGCGAGTGGCAATGCGTCGGAAGTGCTTGAGCTTGGCGAAGAGGTTTTCGATGCGATGACGATCGCGAGAGCGGTGCTCGTCAAAGTCGGGTTTTTGCGACCTGTTGGGATGCACGGCTATGACGGCGGTGCCACCAATCTGATTCACACTCTCCCGGATGGCATCGCTGTCGTAGCCTTTGTCCATGATGGGTGCGCCACCGGGCTTTAAGTAGGATTTGAGCAGGGGTTTACATTGGTCAAAGTCTGAGACATTTGCGCCGGTGAGGATGAAACCCAAAGGGTATCCCAAGGCGTCACAGGCGAAGTGAGCCTGCGTTGATAGACCTGCTTTGGCGCGAGCCATTGCTTGAGCAAGCTGGCCTCCCACTGGACCCGCAGCATGCTGATGGACCCGTGAGCTGGTGCGATTAATCATCAGATACTCATGGTCGCCTTGGAGGGTGCCCAGCCGTGCGAGCAATCCACAGTACCGCTGCAATACGGCGTCGCAGGTTGCGACACTTGCGTCCACGTCGATGAGGGCCAGTCAGACTGAGCTGATGAGCGTTCATTTTTTTAGCTCGGCCCAGTGGTGATCACCCAACACGAGTCTTACGTTCCGATTCACAGGGTGATACGATCTTAAAATAATCTCAATGTCAATAAAACGTATCCTATTAATGAATATTATTTACGCCGATTTATTTGTTAAACACACCCTAGGGTGTGTTTAACAATTGGTATGTTAGTGATTAATCCATATGATGATACATACTAAAGCGAGCATGCTGGCAAAGGTTCGATGTAGTTTTTCATAGCGCGTAGCGATCCGGCGGTAGTGCTTGAGTTTTGCGAAGAGGTTCTCGATGCGGTGACGATCACAGTAGATGTGCTCGTCAAACTCGGGTTTTTGAGACCTGTTGGGGTGCACGGCTATGACGGCGTTGCCGCCTCGTTGTTTCACACCTGCCCTGATGGCATCGCTGTCATAGCCCTTGTCCATGATCGCCGCAGCCCCTGGCCGCAGATAAGATTCCAAGAGGGGTTTACACTGATCGCAGTCGGCTACATTGGCACCCGTGAGGATAAAGCCCAGAGGGTAGCCCAAGGCGTCACAGGCAAAGTGGGCCTTGGTGGAGAGGCCCGCTTTGGAGCGCCCCATGGCTTGGGCTTGCTGTCCACCACCGGGTCCGGCCGCGTGCTGATGGACCCGCGAACTGGTGCTATCAATCATGAGATACGCGTGATCGCCTTGGAGAGAACCGAGGTAAGCGAGCACATACTCCCAGAGACCGTTCTGAGACCAGCGCCGGAACGAGGCATAGGCGTTTTGCCAGGGACCAAACCAAGTAGGCAGATCGCGCCACGGGCACCCGGCACGCGCGATCCAGAGCACGGCTTCAACCCGACGGCGCAGGTTGGTGCATTTGCGTCCACGACGATGTGGGCCACTCAGACTGAGACGATGGCCGTTAATTTTTTTAGCTCGCCCCAGTGGTGATCACGCAGGACGAGTCTTACTCGTTGTTTCACAATGTGATGAAGTCATTCTGGAGCCACGAGGTCAATGAAAAGTATCCTATTAATGGATACTTTTTGCCTCCAATTTATTTGTTAAACACACCCTAAGAAGCGGCGCCAATCACGCCCAGTTTCTTGACAAGTTTTCCGATACTGAGGGCCTGCACGAGGATGGAGAACACCACCACGATGTAGGTGATGAAAACGATCAGCTCGCGCGACATGTCCGGCTCAAGTGACAGAGCGAGGGCAATGGAGATGCCGCCGCGCAGACCGCCCCATGTTAGGAGCGAGATGGTCGATTTGATATTACCTTTGCGCAGGCTGGTAAACGGCACGGTGGTTCCGAGTGAGATGAGCCGAGCGGCGAGCACGACCGGAATCGCCATTAAACCGGCGAGGAGGTAGCCCAATTGGAAAGTGTCGATGAGGCTGAGAATCACGAAGCCCATCAGTGTGAAGAGCACGGCGTTGAGCAGGTGATCAATCGCTTCCCAGAACGTTTCCAAGTGGTCGTGTTCTTCCGGATCCGTGCGTTCGTTATTCATCGCGAGGGCGATCATAATGCCTACCACCACAAGGGCTAGGGGACCGGAAACATGAAGTTGCCAAGACCCCGCGTAGACAGTCATCACGGCGGCGACCGTGATCAAAATATCAATGGCGTCGTTGCGGGCGATACGTAGTGCGACGCTGGCCAACCATCCACCGATCGTGCCCAAAATCACTCCGCCGATGACCTCGCGGCCAAACAGGGCAAGAATCTGATTGGCCCCAAAATCGCCGCCGTGCGCATGTTCACCTCCCATGCCGCCGGCCAGTTGGAAGAGTGTGAGGAAAACCACCACGGCGACGCCGTCGTTAAGCAAGGATTCCCCCGCGATATCCGCCTGCAATGCGCGGGGCACTTCGGTTGTTTTTAATATCGCCAGGACAGCGATCGGGTCGGTGGGTGAGATGAGTGCGCCGAACAGCAGGCAATGCAAAAAGGGAATACCCAATCCGATAGCTCCGAGCAGACCCCACATCGCAGCCCCCACCACGAACGTGGAGATGAGGATGCCTACCGTGGCGAAGAGCAGGATGGGCCAACGTTGCATGGCCATGGCTGAGGTGTCGGATGAAAAGGCTCCGGCAAAAATCAAAAACCCGAGCAATAGTTCGAGGACAATGAATGAAAAATCGAGTCCGATGATCCGGTGACAGATCGGCTGAACAACTTCCGGGAAGACGAGACCAAAAACGAGCAGTATCAGCGAGACGATCAACGCTGTGCCCATGAGCCCAACGCTCTCAGGTAAGCGGAGGAGTCGCTTGTTGAAGAGTGCAGCTCCAGTCGTGATGAACAGGATGATCGCGACGAGCGTGTAGGCTTCCATGGGTCTTGAAGTAGCGAGTAGGACTGGCAGGGCCGAGTGGCATGTGGTATGTCGGGCATAAAGCCCGACAAGTTTCAGTCGAGGAGGGCGATGGAGTCGGGAGTGGCGCGGAGGATGTGCCAGTCGCCGAAGGATGAAACGCTTCCGGAGATTTCGATGGGGAGGGCGGCAAACTTGATGGCGGCTTCTTTCATCGTTTGGCCTTGATCGTCGACGAGCAGGTAGTGCGTGGCACGGTTGCCGCCGTCATGACGCACTAGTAATACGGGAGGAATATTTCCGCTTAAACACGCAATGGCACAGGCGCGATGCGGTTTCAATGTGGCAGGATTCATCGCTCCAAAGGCACACTTCGAATCGATAATCTCGCCGCGAAGTGTCACTGGGACAGGAGCTGAAGCGAGTGGCCGAGGGTCTGTGGCGAGGTCTCCGTTTGAACTGATGGCATCGGCGTTTTTGACCGCGATCATGGCCACGGGTTGATTTGGGTCTTTGATCATCGTGCCCACGATATCCACAGTTTTGAGGTGGAAGGGCACGGCATCCTCTACGGCTACAGCTTGCTTGTTCTGCAGCGCAAGGTAGTGGACTTCACCATCCGCGATGAGGGTCGGGTAGGGTTGAGCGATCATGATGCCGCTGAAGGTGGTCTCAGTGAAATCCCACTTGGCGGGGCTGCTGAAGCCTTGTTGGATCGCGGCGCCGACGCCGGCGAGCGCGAGTCCGGCCACGAGGAAAATGAGCGCCCTTGATTTGGCGTGAGACGTGGGAGCGGCGGCGGGTTTATCTTCCCAGCCGATGAAGAATGTTTTTTTGGACATGGCGAATAAGGTCAGCTGAGGACAACCGGGTTTACGTGGGTTCCGGCGGGATTCGGGGTTGGGTGCACAAAGACTTCGCCGTCAGAAACGCGCACTTTGAACGTGGGGACTTTTTCGGTGAAAGGAGCCGGAGAGGCACCGGACTCAGGTTTGTATTGGTAACCGTGCCACGGACACGTGAGGCAGCCGTAAACAAATTTACCTTCGGTGAGGGGGCCATTCTGGTGCTGGCAGATCCCTGAAATCGCAGAGACTTTTTCGACGTCGTCTTCGAGATAGCGCAAGACGGCGACACGTTCGCCGCTCAGGCAGGCGGAGACAGCTTCGTTGAGCGGAAGGTCGGCGACTTTGGCCACGTTGATGTAACCGTCGTCGGCGGGCGAACTGGTCACGGGTTCGTCGCGTCCTCTCTCAAGGCCGGCGGCCTTCAGGTGCAGGATGATCAGGGTGATCGCACCGGCGGCGAGGGCGCCGATGAATACGGGGGAGGTTTCGGCTTGCAGAACTCCAAAAGCAACATGCACGACCAGAAAAGCGTAGGCGATGTAGACCGCCATGTGCAGACTCTTCCAGACCGGAGCGGTGAGACTACTCAACCAGAAGTCGTGACTGGTGGCAGCCATCACGAAAAGAATCATCAAAGCGATTGCGCCGAATGCTTGGAAGGGAAACGTGCCCATCGTGTTGCCCGCATCGGTGAGGAACACACTTACAATCGGATTCAGCGGACTACCGAGGGCGTGATACCAAATCAAGGAAATCACCCCGTGGATAAACCCGAGAGCGAACATCATTACTCCGAGGTGGCGACGATTGTAGAGTAGGGGAAGGTAGCTCGGGTTGAGCCGGGCAAGCGGCCCGATGGCGAGAATGACGTGGAGGAGCGCAATGGCGGCGAGCCCGAAGGCGCGAATCAAACTTTGGACCGGATTCGCGGTGGGATTGGTCGTGAGCGTGACGCTCGAGTAAACGCCGATGAATCCGACCACCGCCAAGATCAACAGAAGGTCGTAGCGTTTTTTGAATTTGGTCCAAGTGACCGCTTTATACCCGTGGCTCATGGCTGACCTCCGTCGGAGGAGCTTACAGTGTTGGGCTCATTGTTGGGCCACTCAGGGCGAAGCGTGTAGGAGAGCACCAGTGCGATGATAATGAGAGGAGCGAGAATCGTCCATATGAGCCGGTGGCGGCGACGATGAGAGGTTTGCATGGTCGACGGATTATGGGGTTTTTGCGGCGGAGCGATGCGCACTGAATTCTTCCGGTGGCGGGGTGCCCTTGGCCCAGCGTTTAGCAAGGAGCGGCCAAAACACCATTGCGCCGGGGATGATGAAGAGCTTGAAACCGAAGCCAGACTCGGCTGCAGCAGGGTCGATTTTTTTGACTCCGGCGAAGGCAAAAAGAATACCAAAGATCAATCCGATGAGGAGGTAGACTCCAAGAATGGCGAGGAGTGTAGTTACGAAGGTTTCCATGAAGGGAGATGGTTAAGGCGCGGGTTATTTTAAACCACGGATGGACACGGATGAACACAGATAGACACAGATTCGGACTGAGGGGCAGGGATAATATCCGTGTTTATATGTGTTCATCCGTGGTAGATCTTTGTATTAAATTAGGGATGCGTCGGTCATGACTTCGACAATGGCGGGGCCGGGGTAGTCGCGGGCTTCCGCCATGGCAGCGTCGAGTTGTGATGGATCCGTAACGCGGATGCCTTTGCCGCCGCAGAGGGTGACGTATTCAGCGAAGTTGGGATTGTGCAGATCGGTCTTCCAAACGGCGAAGTGCGCGGCACGTTGCTCTTTCGCGATCTTGCCGATGGCTCCGTTGTGTAGAATGACGTGGGTGATGTTCATGCCGTATTTCACGGCGGTCAGCACCTCCACCATGTATTGGCCGAAACCACCATCGCCGGTAACCGTCCACACCGGGCGGTCTTTGAACCTAGGGTCGTCCTCTTGGGTTGCGGCCCATGCGCCCATGGCGGCGGGGTAGCCAAACCCGATCGAGCCGAGGTAGCCGGACATGAGCACGGCCTGCGAGCCGGACGACTCAAAGTATCGTCCAAATGAATACGTATTGTTCCCGACATCGGCGGCGATGATAGCGTCGTCCTGGCAGTGGCGGTTCATCGCGGCGAAGAGGGCGGCGGCGCTGATGCCCTTGCCCTCGTCATCGGTGACGCGGCTGGCTTTTTCTTCGCGCCAGATGGCCCAACGTTCGGCGACTTCTGTTTCGATTCCGTTGCGGTCGGAACCGTCGAGGAATGCGTCGCTCAAAAGCCCCATAGTGCGGCCGATTTCACCGCAGACGGGTAAATCGATGACGTGGGTTTTGCCGAGATGCATCGGATCGAAGTCGATTTGGATTGTCGGGATATACGATGCGATGCCGGTGTGGTTAGAGAAGGACGTGCCGATGGCGAGGATCAGGTCACACTCGTTCATGAACCAACTCGCGATTGGGGTGCCGGAGCGCCCGAGCACTCCGCAACCGAGCGGATGAGTGTCGGCGATGAGTCCTTTGGCCTTGAAGGTCGTGAGCACGGGCAGGTGCATTTTTTCGGCAAATGCCGTGATGGCTTCCATGTGGAAGCGGGCCCCGTGACCAACGATGATAATGGGGCGTTTGGCTTCGTCGATTTTCGTCACCGCGGCATCCACGACTTCGGCGGGCGGCGCGATTTCGAGATTGGCGATACGACCTTCGGGGGAACCGGCGGCACCCTCGGGGTTATCGATCTCTTGCACTGCATTGGGCAGGATGAGTGAAACCGGATTGCGGGTGAGGACCGCATTCTTGAGGGCGAGATTGGTGAGTTCGCCGTGTTTGGAGTCGGCGAAGACGGTGTGGTTGAACGCAGACACGTCATTGAAGGCACCGAGTAGATTGACCTCTTGGAATGCACCCGGGCCGAGCACCTGAGCGTCTACTTGCCCCGCGAGAGCTAGAACGGGAGCGCGGTCGACCTTGGCATCGTAGAGACCGGTGATGAGGTTGGTTGCACCCGGCCCAGCGATGGCAAAACAGGCGGCGGGTCGACCGGTGAGTTTGGCATAGGCGGAAACCGCAAACGCGGCGGCACCTTCGTGTCGGACACCATAGAAGGTAAGGTTACCTTTCTCTTCCTGAATGCGGAGGGCATCGGCCATGCCGAGGTTGGAGTGACCGACCATGCCGAAGACCTGTTTGATGCCCCAGTTGACCATGGTCTCAGCAATTACATCGGAGTTGCTGCGAGCGCGGGTGACTTCGGGAGCGAGGCCGAGGTAAATCCCGTCTTCGCGGGCTTCGATGGGGTGAGTGGGGATGCCGTCTTCGTGGCTTCCGGGGGACTTGCCGGTGAGCGGGTCGAAGTCCCAGCCGTGCCACGGGCAGCGGAGCCAACATTTACCCTCGGCCCCGTCTTCGATCGAGCCTTCGCCGAGAGGTCCACCTTGGTGCGGGCACGCGTTGTCGAGGGCACCATATTGTCCTCGGTAATTCGATACCGCGAAGGTCTGGGTTCCGACAGCGATGGTCGTCACGCGACCGGGAGGCAGAGCGTCGGGTTCGAGGATTTTGTGCCAAACGAGATCAGAAGTGTAATTGGACATGGGATAGGGGGCGGATTTCTAATAAACAACGGATGAACACAGATGAACACGGATTTGGACTAAGGAATATGGATTGGGTCCGTGTCTATCTGTGTTCATCTGTGGTTATTATTTCAGAATCAGAGGGTGTCGCCGCCGGCCCAGGCTATGCCGGTTAAGCGAGCCATTTGTTCGTCGTAGGTGGAGAGGTCTTCGATGGTGAAGTGGCTCAGGTCGTGGTGGCCGCAGGCACGGGCGAGGACCTTCATGAGGTCGATGCTGGCGAGGAAAAAGTTCTTCAAACGTGTCGCCGATACGGCGATCTCGAGGCGTTGGCGCAGGTGATCTTTTTGGGTCGCGATACCGACCGGGCAGTTGTTGCTGTTGCAGGCGCGCATGGCGATGCAACCGATGGCCTGCATGGCGGAGTTGGAAACGGCCAATGCATCGGCACCGAGAGCGAGAGCTTTGATAAAATCGGGTGCGGTGCGCAGACCACCGGTGGCAATCAGCGTTACGCCCTTGGCACCCGATGCGTCGAGATGTCGGCGTGCGCGTGCGAGGGCGGGGATTGTAGGCACGGAGATGTGATCGCGGAAGATGGTGGGCGCGGCCCCGGTGCCGCCGCCGCGACCATCGAGGATGATGTAGTCGGCTTTAGCAGAGAGAGCGAAGTCGATGTCCTTTTCGATGTGTTGCGCGGAGAGCTTGAAACCGATCGGAATGCCGCCGCTGATGCCGCGCACATGATCGCCGAAGTCGGCGAAAGCTTGAGCGCTATCGAGATCCGAGAACCGCGGTGGTGAGATCGCCGCAATGCCGGGTTCGAGTTCGCGAACCGCGGCGATTTTACCGCTTACCTTGTTGCCGGGGAGGTGACCACCTGTGCCCGTCTTGGCGCCTTGCCCGGCTTTGAAATGGAAGGCTTGGGTTTTGGCGACCTTTTCGTCAGAGTAGCCGAATCGCGCACTGGCGAGTTCATAGAAGTAACGGGTGTTTTCGGCCTGTTCCTCGGGCAGCATGCCACCTTCACCGGAACAGATGCCGGTGCCAGCCATTTGCGCACCCTTGGCGAGGGCGGTCTTGGCTTCTTGCGAGAGCGCGCCGAATGACATGTCGGAAACGAAAAGGGGGATCTCGAGTTCGAGGG
Source organism: Actomonas sp. (assembly GCA_965203585.1). Lineage (GTDB taxonomy): Bacteria > Verrucomicrobiota > Verrucomicrobiia > Opitutales > Opitutaceae > Actomonas. The sequence goes on along the minus strand of CBDBDC010000003.1, from coordinate 1,196,300 downwards.
GTTTCTTGGCATTGGGTCCAATGACGACCTTGGTGCTGACGGGATCGTCGTCGAAGAGCGGGAGTTTCTGGAGTTGAGCGGTGAGGACTTGGATGTCGTCCCAACGTGGAACCGCGGTGCGCGGCACACCCATGGCCGCGGTGGCTCCGTGGTGGCCCCATTGACGGAGGCCGTTTTTGGCGAGGTGTTGGATTTCGCTTACCTTGTCCTCTTCGGCTACGGGGTGAATGTCGGCGTAGGCGCCGAGGTATTCGTCGCGATTGAAGGGCTGCGGGTGGCTTTCGCCCCATGCGGCGATCTCATCGGCGTCGACGAGAATTTTATCGTCTTCGACCCAGGCGGTAAACTTATCGAGTTTCTCGGAGTTGTTGTATTCGGAGACACCAGTATCGACTCGGAAGTCCCAGTTGTGGACGCCGCAGATCAGATTGTGGCCATCGACATGACCGTCGGAAAGCAGGGCGCCGCGATGGGCGCAGCGACCGTAGAGCACCGAAAGTTCGGATTCGCTGTAGCGAACGATGACGAGATCAACGCCTTCGACAAGGGCGTGGGTGGGTTGGTTGATTGCTAGCGAAGAAAAGGCAGAGACGGATACGGATTGCGGGCGCATAGTCGATGGGCTGGATTCAGGGGTATTTGCGCGGCGATTGTGAAAACGTGCCACGGCTGAGCAGATTATTGTTAAGGAGGAGACTTGAGCGCAGGGAATTATTTCCGGAGATCGGGAATCTCCAGAACCAATGGGTAGCTAAGGTGGCGCGGGATATGCGCCTTTGGAGGAAGATGATTCGTCTTACGAGACGATGAAGCGGATTAATTGACTGCGGTCGTATTTTTGGACAACCAGTTGGAAAGGCCGGGGAGTTCGCGGGTGACGGCGCGGACGCGGATAGCACCCGAAACCTTTTTGGCTTCGGGCAGAGCGTTTTTGCCACGGTGCTTGAGCTGCATTTCTTCAAGTTCGTCCGCGTATTTAGGATCGCTGGCCGAATTGACGATGTAGCCGAGATAGGAATTAGCACCGTATTCGGCCAGTGGCGCGATGAGTTCGTCCGCGTGGGTTTTGGTGAATTCCCATGTGTCCGCGAGATGCTCGCCGCGAGAAACGATGTAGAAGAGGTTGAAGTTGCGATGGGCGGCGGGCAGTGCCTCGCCCCGGGTGAGTTTGCGGGTGCGAACAGCGAGTTTGGGATCAACAGCGTGCTGCATCCCACGCAGAAGCGCATTCCTTTCCTCGGTATTGATGGCCTGTTTGTATCTGGACCAGAGGGTCTCGTAGGTTTTCTCGTCGGCGTAGCGACCCGCGATATTGATAATCGCCGGGCGCAAGTTGCCATCCAATGAGGTTGGTTCTTCAAGGTAGGCATGAAAGCGGGTTTGGCAGCTGGCAATGACGGACTCGTCGCCGAACCAACCGAGTCGGTATATCATGGAGCCTCTAAGTTGGCCGTCGGTTGACGGCTCTCCGATTTCAGGTTCCCAACCGAGCCGATCGAACTGAGGGCTAAGCAGAGCGATGGCCCAACGATGAAACGCAGCCCTCTCGGGACAATCGCGTAGCCAGATGTCGATTTCGCCGAGCGCGCTCATGACAGAACTCCAAACGGCGTCTTCGGTATTGTGACGAAGCGCCCAAGAAATTTCGAGAAAGTCGGTGGCTGAAACTCGCCCAGCCGAGACCAGTGCCCAAGTGTCTCCCAGCAAATTGATCTGTTCGGAGGCAGGCAGCTCGGGCAACATGTGGACGATCTCCCGGAAACTCTCCGCATCGTAGACCACGCGAAAGAACCCGATGTCTTCAAGATTCACCTTGGGAGCGCCGAGATCGGCGGTCCAGTCCAGATGGGTATCGCTTTCCGTCATCATGTGGATGCGGGTTTCGGCCAAATTACTGACCGGAGCGTAGGTGACGGGAATCGACCAACGCGTCGCCGGTGGCGTCGGGTTGTCGACGGAGAAAATCTCCTGCCTCAAATGTAACTGACCGTCGGATACGATCGCGGTGACCACGGGCATGCCGGATTGCAGAACCCAGCCGGATGCAATGTTGCGGACGGGGAGACCTGAGGCGTCTTCCAGGGCGGTCCAAAGATCTGCGGTCGTTGTATTACTCCACGCATGACGTTGCATGTAGAGACGGATGCCTTCGCGAAATGGAACCTCGCCAAGATAGTTCTCAATCATCCGCACGAATGCTTGACCCTTCGGGTAGGCGATCACATCGAAGGCGTCGATGGCCCCATACTCCGTGACGCCGGTCAACTGGATGGGATGGGTCGCCTGACGGGCGTCGAGATTCATGGCATATTCTTTGCCGCGGTTGGATTTGAGCCATTGTCCCCAAGTCGGGTTCATGTCGTGGGTGGCTTTGGTCTCCATCCATGAAGCGAAGGCCTCGTTGAGCCACAGGTTATCCCACCAGCCCATCGTCACGATATTGCCGAACCATTGGTGAGCGATTTCGTGTCCGACAACGGAAAAGACGTCCTCCTTGGTGTCCTGCGAGCTCGTCTCTGGATCGTAGAGTAGCAGCGTTTCCATGTAGGAAATGCAGCCCCAGTTTTCCATCGCGCCGAAACCGGAGAACGCATTGGGTATCGCAATCTGGTCGAGCTGTGGCAATGGGTATTCGACGTCGAAGTAGTCCGTGAAATAGTCGAGAATCTGTTTGGTCGATTCGATGGCGTAGTGACCGTTTTGGCTTTTTCCTTCCGTGGTCAGAACACGAAGTTTGATGCCGCGGTGGGTGTCTTCGAGGATCTCGAATTCGCCGCCGAAGTAGGCGAGTAAGTAGGTCGACATCAACGGAGACGTAGCGAACTCTACTTCCTTGCGACCGTCGCCCAGCGGGGTTTCTCGGATGGCTGGCATGTTGGAGCTGGCGACGAAATTTTCCGGCACAACCAGCGTGGAAGAGAACGTCGCCTTGAAGGCCGGCTCATCCCAGCACGGAAGAATGCGGCGTGCGTCGGGAACCTCACATTGCGTGCCAAACAATTCCTTCTCGCCATCGGTGGTGGTGTAGCTGTCGAAGAAAAACCCCTGTGCGTTGGGGTTTATTTTGCCGGTGTAGTCGATCTCGATCACGTAGTCGCCTGCTGCCAAGGTGGTTGCCGGGTGTAGACTGAGTTGTTGGTTTTCAGTGTCGTAGGAGGTGGAGACGAGATCAGTGGAGCCATCGGCCGTGATCAGGCGTGCTTCGGCGATTTCCAGATCGTTCGCGCTCATGGTGATCACATCGACTGCTTCACGGGCGGTTATCCGGGTGCGGACACTGCCACTGAAGGCCCGTCCTGCTAGGTCCATTTCCAAGCGAGCCGTGTAGTGGCTGGGCGCCACGGACTTGGGCAAATGCCCTGCATTGGTATCGAAACTGAACGGTGCCTCGGCCTGCAAACACAGGCTGCCGATGGCCTTCAGAGCAAAGAGCACGAACGTTTTCATGCTCCTGTTAATCATGAAAAGCCCGCTTACCGCACGGCTCAAATTTGGTCTGCCGGTGGAAATGCTTACGACACCCGACGTGTGGGCGCGCGAGAACTAGGAAGAGTTGTGACTACCCTGATTCTCCAGAATCGAATCTATTTGTTCCGATACAACCTGTCGAATTCAACAGAGTATACCATTTCGAACCAACCGCGATCGGCACATTGACCGGTGAAACGCAGAAGTCTTGAATCATCAGACCATTCGATTGATTGGGAAAACCCGGAGGGCGCATTCGTATCCACCAACTCGGTGATCTGCTTTATTTCGTTTTCCGCTATGTCCCAAAAGACTATTCGATAGTGACGGGTGCGGTCATTAAACACCTCTCTGAGTCGAGTGTATTTCGATCGAAATACCCCGTTGGAGCCGTCGGGAGAAATGAACATATCAAGACCTGTAGCGATTGGGGAAGGATCGCCGCCGGCAGTTGGTATTCGCCAGATCATGTCTACACGAGAGACAAGAGAGGACGGTTCATAAGCCACCATAAGACCGTTTGTTGAGCTGCGGCGAGGTTAAGGGAAACCTGTGCAATCCCGGCAGTGGTTGCCAGTCCTGAGCTCCCCAACGCAGTTGGACTGAGCGTGGTGGATTATTTTCGCCGAGATTGGGATGCGTTGAGAGGAGATCGATGTCATATTCAGTTAATCGATCTCCGAACACGAATCGACCTGTTTCAGGTTTTGGAAGAGCGTCTATTAGTGCAGTGCTTTCGGCATGCTTGATCTTGAAGTTACGCTAGAATCTAGAATCCAACTCGGAACGCGTTTGTGTTCGTGAAGTGATTGATCTCGAGAAACTTGGATGGTTGAATCAGAAACGATTAATTTCTGGCCTGAGAACTTGAGCATAATTGCGGCGACTACCGCAATTATGGCAGTAACGAAAGTTCCTGCCAAAAGCATGACCACCCGCCTGAGGTCGAACTTCTCACTCATCACGCGTAGAATTTGAGATTAACAAGGAGTGCTCTTGCCCTGAGCCCGAGCTATTCGTTCTTGGTTGCCTTGTGGTGCAGCAGGCCGGCGGTAGCGACGTTGATGATGCCGAGCACAACCAGGGCGATCGCGATGCTCTCGGCGCCTTGCCGGTGGAGCAGGATGCCTAGACCGTTGCACAGTAGGCCGAGGAGCAGGAAAACGATCCACGCTTTGGAATGTTTGCTCATGGGTTTTTGCGTAGGAACGTTTTCACCGCGCTGGCTTTGGGCATCGAGGGAGCCGTGCCGGGCTTGGTAACAGAGAGGGCGGCAACGGCGCAGCTGTGTCGCGCGGCGGCGGCGAGGTCACCTTCGTTTTCCAAGAGCCCCGCGGCGAATCCACCCACAAAGGCGTCGCCGGCGCCGGTTGTATCAATGGCGTCGACCTTGAAGGCCGGGACTTCGAGGTAGCCGTCGGCGCGGGAGATGAAGCAGCCGCGTTGGCCGAGTGTCACGATTACGACAGGGACCCCGAATGCCCCGCAGAGTTGATGCAGCTTGGGTGCTGAGAGTTTGAGCAGTGCTTTTTCCGTCAGGCGTTTGGTTCCCGTTTTGGCGAGGCGGTTGGTTAGCTCGACGAATTCGGTTTCGTTCGGGATCAGAATATCGACGTGTTTGAGAATCGACGGTTTGAAGTCCGGGCGCATCGGCGCGGGGTTGAGAATAGTGAGGGCATTGCCGGATCGCCCAATTTTGAGAGCTTCAGCCGCGGCGGTGAGATTGGCTTCGAGTTGGGTGATCACGATCTCGGCTTCGCGCAGTTGTTTGGCGGGAAGATCGGTTTTACTGAGGCGGGCATTGGCGGCGAGGCAGACGAGGATTTCGTTTTGGCCTTCGGCGTTTACCATGATGGCAGCCGAACCGGTAGGTTGGTGCTCTTTAATGGCCCATTGGGCGGCGATGCCCTCGGATTTGTAGAAAGCCTTGGCGTTGCTGCCGAAGGCATCCTTGCCGATGGCCCCGACGTAAAGGGTAGATGCACCGGCGCGACCGGCGGCCACCGCTTGGTTGGAACCCTTGCCACCGGGTCCAGTTTTGGAGGTGGCCATCAGGGTCTCTCCCGGCCGCGGGAAATTTTCACAATAGAAGCAGAGGTCTTCGACGTAGCTTCCAACGACAACAACTTGGGGCGAAGGCATGGGTGGAACCTGAAGGAATTAGCGGAAAGTATGAAGTCAGAAGTGCGGCGGAGCATTCCTGCCGTTCGTCACGAAGGTGTTACCGTCTGTCCAAAGTTTGCGCTAGGGGGGGCGAATTGGGTGTATGTTGGCATCGTGACCGAGTCCCAGCCCCCATTCGCCCCATCGATTCCGGATGCCCAACGCGAACGTGCGAAGGGGCGACTTTATGTGGCATGCCAGCTGAGCGGCTTTTCTTTGCTGTTCGTCGTGCAACTCTTCTTTGCGAATTTCTTCCAGGATCCGCAAAACGATTACGGGTCGCTTTCGCTGTCGGATGTGATGGTTCAGTTCTATTCCGTGTTCGTCGGACTGGTGATTACTCACTACGCGCGGCGTTACATTGATCGGTGGGGCTGGAAGCAACTTGGCTGGTTACGCCTCATTCCGCGGTTGGTGGGACTCGCGGTGCTTTTGGCCACGATCTGGGTCATTTTTGTCCAAGGTTGGTATTTCGGCGTCATGCAGCGCGAATTTCCGGCGAATATATCGCCTCCGATCCTGTTCCTGATCGGTATCCTGAACTCGTCCTTCGTGGTGATGGGTTGGTTGAGCGTGTATTTCATCTACCACGTATTCGATCGATTCAACCGCTCGGAGATCGAGCGCCTTCGACTCGCCACCGTGGTGAAGGATGCGGAACTCCGGGCGCTGAAGTCGCAGGTAAATCCGCACTTTATTTTCAACTCCCGCAACAGTGTGCGGGCGCTGATCGATGAGGACCCCACCCGGGCGCGCAGTGCCGTCACCCAGTTGGCCAACATGCTGCGTTACTCCTTGCAGTCGGGGACGAAGCAAACCGTTCCGTTCGAGGATGAACTCACACGGTGGTCAATGACTACCTCGCGCTGGAGCAGGTGAGACACGAAGAGCGCCTGCGCTTAAAGCTCGAGATCGCGCCGGGTGCTTTCAGACGTGTCGTGCCGCCGATGCTGCTTCAAACGTTGGTTGAAAACGCGGTCAAATACGGGATCTCAACACGCGCCGAGGGCGGCGAAATATTTATCGAAGCAGGGATCGAACAAGGTGACCTGAAGATTGCGGTGCGCAATCCTGGACGTCTGGCCGATAGTCGCGATAAACGCCGCGAGCGCTCCACCGGGCTGGGACTTCGCAACGCGCTTGACCGCTTACAACTGCTCTGCGGAGACGATGCCACGATTGATCTGTGCCAAACCGGTGCCGACGAAGTGACAGCCACGGTTCTCGTGCCCCAAGTGACGTCGCCCCGTCCGCCTGTCGTCCAATCGGAAACGACCGCTGCCGAACTTAACCCCGCTTATTCACGATGAGAGTCCTGCTTGTAGATGACGAACGCCTAGCGCGCGGAGAGCCTCGCCGACTCTTGGCCGATGCCAAGGATATTGAGATTGTTGGTGAAGCCAGCAACGCCGCGGAGGCGCGGGAAAAGCTTGAGAGCTGTAAGCCCGATTTGGTTTTTCTCGATGTGCAAATGCCGGGTGAAACCGGACTCGAGTTTCTCGAAACCCTCGAGCCCCCGATTCCTCAAGTTATTTTCACGACGGCCTACGACGAGTTTGCGGTAAAGGCGTTTGAATTAAACGCGTTGGACTATCTGCTCAAGCCGGTTGATCCGGCGCGGTTGAGCTCCGCCATCGAGCGACTGGAAAAGCGTCAGGCAACGGCTCCGGCTGAGGACCGTCCAGACGTCTTGTTGCCGGATGACAAAGTGTTTGTGCGTGAGGGCGACCACTGGCTGGTTCGTTGAAGTGAAACGCATCCGTCTGCTGGAAAGTGAAGGCAATTATACGCGGGTTCATTTTGATGACGCGCAACCGCAGCTCTTCCGTTCGCTGAATGCCATGGAGGCTCGACTGGACGGCAAGACATTCTTCCGCGCCAATCGCCGTCAGATGATCAATCTCGAATGGATCGATAAAATCGAACCCTGGTTCAGTGGAGGTCTTCTCGTTGAGTTCAAGGGCGGAGCCAAAGTGGAACTCAGTCGCCGGCAAGCCCAAGCCTTCCGCGAACGCATGAGCCTTTAGACATAAATTTTATTTTAACCACGAAACCCACGAAACCAATCGCCTGAACAAAGCCATCCGGGATGCAGTTCTTCTTTCGTGGTTTCTCACCTTTTTGCATTCAAATGATCGAAGCCATCAATCTCACCAAGACGTTTAAGGATAAGAAACGCGGTATCGTCCGCGCGGTCGATGACATTACTTTTCGCTGCGAGCCCGGGAAAATCTACGGATTACTCGGAGCCAACGGTGCCGGAAAAACCACCGCACTGCGTATGCTCGCGACGCTGCTCAAACCTACCCAGGGTTCGGCGACCGTCGCAGGATACGATGTGGTAAAGGACGGCTCTGCCGTGCGGAGAGCCGTGGGATTTCTAGCGGCCAGCACTGCCTTATACGGCCGACTCACCGCCCGTGAGATGATCACGTATTTCGGGCGACTGAATGGAATGGAGGATGATCGTTCGATTCGAGGTCGAATCAAACAGCTTTCCGCCGAACTGGATATGGACGAATTTCTCGATCGTAAGTGCGATAAATTCTCCACCGGAATGAAACAGAAGACGTCCATTGCCCGCACCTTGGTGCACGATCCCGAGGTTATGATTTTTGATGAACCTACCTTGGGCTTGGATGTCATGACTGCCCGGGCGATCGTGCGTTTTGTGCGCGACTGCCGAGATCGGGGGAAGACCGTGATCTACTCTTCCCATGTGATGAGTGAGATCGAAAAACTCTGTGATCAGATCGGAATTATTCACGGTGGCCAATTGGTTGCCGAGGGTTCGTTGCCGGAACTGCAGGAGCAGTTCGGAGAGACCGATATGGAAGAAATCTTCGTGAAGGCCGTGGGCGGTGAAGCCGCGCTTGCCGCCGCGATCGCCAAACAACTTTAAACCCTTTTACGACCCATGAACTGGAATGCCATTTGCACCGTCTACCTGAAAGAAATGACGGACACGTTGCGCGATAAGCGCACCCTAATTACAACCTTTCTCATTCCGATTGTAGTCATTCTCGGGATAATTTTCGGGGCCGGTTTTGTGATGACGAAAGTTATCAAAAAAGCGAAGACCGAAGCGACGTCGGTGATGATCCTCGGACAAGAATACGCGCCTCATTTGGTGGATGAAATAGCGAGTAACGAGGATTTTAAGATCGTCGAATATGCCGGCGATTTTCGTGATCAAATTTCCAATAAGAAGATCAGAGTGGCGGTGGAGATTCCCGAGGGATTTTCCGCTTCCATCACATCGGATGAAGCACCGAATGTTTCGATTTACTACTATGAAAGTGAATTAAAGTCCGAGATGGGGCGTGGTCAAATGGCGGGTTTTTTGCGCGACTATAGATCCAAGGTTGTTGCCAGTGAGTTGGAGAAACGAGAGTTGCCTGCGACCATCGCAGAACCTTTCACCCTAAAGCCCACGAATGTGGCCCCACCGGAGAAAGTAGGAGGGAATACCTTTGGCGGCTTCATTCCGTATATTGTCGTTATCCTCTGCATGACGGGAGCGATGTATCCGGCCATGGACCTGACCGCAGGAGAGAAAGAGAGAGGAACAATGGAGACGTTGCTGTGCAGTCCGGTTGACCGCGTGAATATCGTGCTGGGAAAGTTTTTGATGACGCTTTCCGCCTCGGTGGCGACGATGTTGTTATCCTTGGTGATGTTTGCGGTGAGCGCTTTGGGGGCCGGGATGTTTTTTGCCGGGAAAAAAGGCGGCGCAGCGGCAGCGGCCGCCGCTGCCGGAGAGGGCGGTGGATTTATGATGTCAATCGACCCGTGGGGAATGGTCGGGGTGTTTGCGATGATTGTGCCAATGGCAGTCCTGTTCGCCGCGGGGCCGTTGACCGTTTCGCTGTTCGCTAAGAGTTTCAAGGAGGCCCAGAGTTATGTTTCGCCGTTGATGATTGTGGTGATTCTTCCAGCCGTGATGGGCACGTTGCCAGGCATCGAGCTCACTTGGAAAACTGCGTTGGTGCCGATTACGAGTCTGAGCCTCGTGTGTAAGGAAATGCTCTCGGGCGTGTGGAACTGGCACTTTATCAGCGTCATATTCGGGTCCCAGGTGATCTACGCCGCCGTCGCTTTGTGGCTGTGTGTGAAGATGTTCGGTCGCGAAAGTGTGATATTCCGAGCCTGAGTCGTGGCTTTTATTCGTTAATAAATCGTAAAGAACGGAATCGTAAATGCATCGTAAATAGTATTTTACGGTATAAAGCAACATTGCGTTCGGGTCGGGTGGTGTTTCATAAACGGGCAACACTCCCCGACTATGAACACTCCCAAACAAATTCTGCTGGCCCATACCGATGCTCACATCCGTCAAATGCTGGCGATGTTGTTGGAGGAGCGGGGAGCACAGGTAACGGAGGCTGAGTCGCGAGGTCCTTTAGGCGGAAACCAAATTTGACCCCGGACTGATCGGTGGCTCGAAAGGGTAGGTGGACTACGCCGCCCTCATGGCGGGGATGGCCAAGTCGACGACTGGTGCACCTAGCATCGGATTGTCCGGACAGTTGGATCCGGAAATGGTCGCGGAAGGTATCCGTGCCGGAATGGCTGAAGTTTTGCCCCTACGCACAGACCCGAAGCCCGCGGTTACCCGGATCTTAAGCTGGTTGGGCGAAACATCGGTGACGGAACCCTCTGCCGAAGAAATGGCGGAAGTGGAGGAGATGCTGGATCAGCTCGAATCTCCGGACTTCAAACCAGCAGCGGACTCCGAGGTCACTACCCAACGCGAATGCATGTGGCGAGGATTGCGGGAGCTTCATTTGGAACGTGAAATAGCGACCGCCGTGCGATTGAACCTCGATGAGCACGCCCGATTGTTGGCGTAAGGGAAGGCGAAGCTCGACCTTGATCAAAAGAAACTCTTTGCGGAGGCGGAATCCATGAAGGGGGAAGCCAACGAATTAGATCGTAACTGGCGGGTCCTAGAGCAGCAGCAGAAAGCTCTCGCCTTTGAAAAACAGAATCTGTCGAAGGTGGAGCAAGATCTGCGTTCCCAAGAGGGGTTCCTCTTGGATTCCGCTTCGAATGAGTATCATTGATATTCGATGTTAATCGAGCGGCTTGGTCTAAGTCGACAGCACCTTTTGCTTCAGATGGGTGCTGCGCACTTTGGCCTCGTGGTTGCGGACGGCCATTCCGTAGGCCGCCGGTTCGCCGACGATGTAGACCTTTTTCTTTCCCCGCGTGATGGCGGTGTAGAGTAGGTTCCGTTGCAGCATCATGAAGTGGGCTTTCATCAAGGGAATGACCACGACCGGGTATTCCGATCCCTGTGACTTGTGGATGCTGATGGCGTAGGCCAGACCGAGATTGCCGAACTCGCCGCGTTCAAATTCATGCACCTCTCCATCAAACTCAGCCGTGAGTTTCGACGCTTTCGGCTCGACTGAAACGATCCGGCCGATGTCTCCGTTGAAGAGGTTCTTGTCGTAGTCGTTGCGGAGCTGGATGACTTTGTCGCCGGGGCAAAACTCGCCGGCGGCGAATTTGATTCCTTGGCGGCCAGAGTTGAGTGCCTCTTGGAGGCGAGCGTTGAAGTTGCCGACGCCGGCTGTGCCGCGGTGCATGGGCGCCAATACCTGGATGTCACGGCCGGGTTTAACCCAACAGTGCGTGGCCGGAATGTGTTGGCGGCAAAGATCAACCACCTGTCGCACGCAGTCTTCCTGACTTTCAACTGCGATGAAATTTAGATCGCTCCACACGGGAACCGCGGTCGGTTCGGTATTCGTCGGCGGAAGGGTGGGGTTGCCTTCATTGATGGAGTGAGCCGTCGTGACGATTCCGCTTTGGCCTTTTTGGCGGTGGATTACGTCCAGTCGCGTCACTGGGACTGCACCGGTCGCGATCAAATCCTGCAGAACGTTGCCCGCGCCAACGGAAGGAAGTTGGTCCGTATCACCAACAAGCAAGATGTGAGACTTTGCCGGAACCGCCTGCAGCAAGGCCGAGGACAGGCGCGTATCGAGCATCGAGGCTTCGTCGACCACGAGATAGTCCGTGCTGAGGGGATGATCTTCGTTGGTCGTGAAGTGGCCTTTCGCGGGGGCAAATTTGAGTAGCCGATGAATGGTGGACGCGAAGCCTCCAGTGGTTTCGGCAAGTCGCTGCGCCGCGCGCCCAGTTGGAGCCGCGAGGTGCAAGCGAACCTTCTTCGCTCGCAGGATATCGACTAGCGCCCGCAAAATCGTGGTCTTGCCCGTTCCCGGTCCACCAGTGAGGACACTCATCTTCGAACGCAGGGCAGTGCGGATGGCTTCCTCCTGTTTGTCGGCAAATTGAATGTCGGCTTTTTCCTGAGCCCACTTCACCGCCGCATCGATTTTGATGGGCGGCAGCCCTGATTCAACGGCACTGACGCGTTGCACGACTTGCGCGATCTTGCGCTCGGCTCGGTCGAGAATGGGAAGTTGAATGAAACCCGAACCGGGCAGGGGTTCGCCTACCGGGTCCTCCGGCCAGTGGCGGATGAGCGCGCGTGATTCAAGAAGGGCTACGGTCCGCAATTCCAAGCGATCTTGGGTAGTTTCCAGCAACTCGGCCGCATGCGCGATGAGGTCGGCCTCGCGGATGGCAGTGTGGCCCTCTTCCTGTAGAGTCTCCATCGCGTAGATCAGGCCGGCATTGAGACGAGGAGGCGCATCGTTGGCGAAACCGAGATTGATGGCGATTTTATCGGCAGTCTTGAAACCGATGCCGTCAATCTCCCGTGCGGCGCGGTAAGGTTCGGTGGTCAGGACCGTTTTCGCCTGTGCCCCAAACGCTTTGTTGAGCTTAACACACTGACTGGTGGTGACCCCGTAGGTTTGCAGGAAAATGTAAAGCTCTCGGAAAGCGCGTTGATCGTCCCACGCGGCCTTGATCGACATCGCGCGTTTTTTTCCGATACCGGGAACGGTGCGCAGACGGGCGCTTTCCTCGCTCAGGGTGCGAAAAGTGTCGGTGCCAAAAGCATCGACGATTTTGTTGGCATAGACCTTGCCAATGCCCGGGACCAAGCCGCTGCCGAGGTATTTGCGAATCCCATACACAGTGGAGGGTAAGGTGGATTTGAAATCCGCAATCTTGAACTGTTGGCCGTGTTGACTGTGGCGCGTCCATTCTCCGTTCAGGTGCAAGGTCTCACCGCATTGCACGCTGGGCAAGGTGCCGACAATCGTGGTTTTCTCGGATCCGTCACCGGGGCGAAATTCCGCGATGGTGTAGTGAGTTTCCTCGTTGGAAAAAATGATGCGCTCCAGAACGCCAGTGAGGGGTTCGGTGCTCATGGACGGGAGGTTTGCCAGTCGATGACTTTGAGTTTGGGCACGCGCTTAAATTCCGAAAGGTTGTGGGTGACCACAGTTGCGCCAAGGCGGAGGGCTTGGGCGGCGATAAGGGTATCCATAGGGTCAATACTCTTTCCGCGTTTCTCCAATCTGTAACGTAATTCAGCATAGTTCGCTGTATCTTCACGGTTGAATACTTCGATGGGAAGCAGGCTCACCAATGACTGGAACCGGTCCCGGTATTTGAGTCCGGATTTATGGCGGATAATGCCATATTCACGTTCGGCAATTACCAGCGTTGATAGTCTGAGGTGTTTCCAGTTTTTCGTCATTCGTTCGTTGAGGCCTTTGTCGTGCCCCCGTAGATAAAGGGATACCGCATTCGTGTCGGGTAGGTAGATCACTCGAAATACCTTGGTGAATCCGGAGTGGTGTGAGGGGGCACGTCGGGTAAATCCGGACAGGAGCCGGCCAGCGCAATGAAGGCTTGTCGCCGTGTCTCGTCTTCGTCTTCTACCGGTGTGATTGAGATGCCGGTCTTGGTTCTGCGGATGCGCACTTCCTTGCCTGGAAATCTAAACTCTTTGGGTAGTCGGATGGCCTGCGAGCCGCCGTTGGTGAAGAGTTTGGCCGTTTTAGTCATGTATATACACGTGTATATACATTGAGATGTGTCAACTTCCCCGGACGCTGCTACACCAGAACGAGGGCGACAGCCAAGACCATGAGGCCTGCGCCGTAGAGCCGGAGTCGTAGGACTTTTCCTCCAAGATGTTGTTCTTCGCTCTTGAACCAGTGACCGATCCGCTAGACCGCGAGCACCGACCAGAGGCCTCGGGCGCTGTAGACGACCTTGATGGCCGTGGCGTCTGCGTAGGTTCCCAACGAGATTGTGAGCCCAGTGGCTTGTAGTCCTAGCAAGGTTGAACCGGTGATCAGCCAAGGCCACGCGAAGCGGTTGATCTGTTTCAGCGGTGCACTGAAAGCCGGAATCAGGGCTAGGGAACAAACTGCCAGTGAGATGAAGTTGATTGCGAGGAAACGTCCTACACCCCAAAGCGGAGCCCATTTCTGCACCAATACATCAAAGAACGCGAAAGAGACGGTGGCCGACAACGCGGCCGTGATGGTGGGGCCGACGGCTGCCACTGGGTCTGGAGTGGCTGTGCCGGCAGGTTGTCGGTTGAGCAGAACGATGGCGGATACACTCAATCCAGCGGCGATCCACCACTTTAGCGGAATCGGGTCGGGCAGCAGCAGTGCACTCACCAGTGCCACCAAAATGATCTTGGTGCCCAATACGGGAGTAGCGATGGACACATCCCCTTTTTCAATCGCCGGCAACGTGGCGACTTGACCAAGCAATGAAGAGCAGACTGGTCGCCACCGGCTGCCACCACATCCCGCCACCCGTGCCGGAACCTAGACCCCAAAACGGTGCCAAGCAGACAGCATGCAGCGCGTTTGCTACAAAGGTCGTGCGCCATAGTCCCACGCCAAATCAGGAACTCCGCTTCAGCAGCAAGGCTCCAATGACGTAGGCCTACTGGCCAAGGGCAGGAGCAAGTAGACCGAAACGGACATTAAACGAGAGGTGGTAGGCCGAGACTCGGTAGGTCGGAGGCTATCACTGGCGGACTTTCGAGTCCAAGGCCCGCTTACGGGAGCGGGGGTAGTCCGAAATGGCGTGCAGGCCGCGGCTTTCGTGACGCTGCAATGCGCAGGTGATGACCAAGCGGGCGACCGTTGTTATGTTTCGGAGTTCGAGCAGCTCGGGGTCGACTGAAAAGTTCCAGTAGTAGTCCTGAATCTCGCGTTCGAGGTTGGCGATGCGGGTGCGAGCGCGCTCCAGGCGCTTGGCTGTGCGCATGATCCCGACGAAATCCCACATGGTGCGGCGAAGTTCATCCCAGTTGTGACTGATGACTACCCGCTCGTCTTCATCGTGTCCGCCGAGATCGACCCATTCCGGCATGGGGCGGGAGGGAGTCCGCACGACTTGGGCCAAATAGCGGCTCACCGAAATGGACGCGCGATGCGAAACCACCACCGCTTCAAGCAGGGAGTTGGAGGCCAAGCGATTGGCGCCGTGCAGCCCAGTGCAGGCGACTTCTCCGCAAGCATAGAGACCGGCTAGATCAGTCTCGCCGGCGAGATTGGTGGCGACTCCACCACAGGTATAGTGAGCGGCGGGAACAACGGGAACGTGGTCGTTCGCGAGATCGTAACCTGCCGTTTTACAAGCGCGATAGATCTTGGGGAAACGTTTGCTGAGGTAGGTTTTATTGCGGTGCGTGATATCCAGCCAGACGTGAGGCGAACCGCTGGCCTTCATCTCGGTATCGATAGCCCGCGCTACGATATCGCGCGGCGCCAAATCTGCCTGAGGATGGTAGCGCCCCATGAAGGCTTCGCCCTCCAAGTTGCGCAGAACCGCGCCTTCGCCCCGGACCGCTTCGCTGATCAGAAAACGTTTGTTGTCGGCGGAGTAAAGTGTGGTGGGGTGGAACTGAATGAATTCGAGGTTTCGAATTTCCACGCCCGCCCGATGAGCCATGGCGATCCCGTCGCCGGTGGCGATATCTGGATTGGTTGAAAATTGGTAGACCCGGCCAGCCCCGCCAGTGGACAACATGATAACAGGCGCGCGGAACGTGATGACATTTCCATCCATCACATCCAAGGCGTAGAGACCGCGCACTCGCCGCGTTTTCCCTCGGCCGGTCGTGATGATGTCGATACCAAAAAGATGTTCGAACAACGCGACTCGCGGTTCACGGCCTATTGCCTTTAGCAAAGCATCCTCGATGGCCTTGCCGGTCATATCCTTTACGTGCAGGATTCGCCGGGTGCTGTGTCCCCCCTCGCGTCCCAAGTCATAATTGCCGTTGCCGTCGCGGGAAAACTTCAAGCCGAGGTTGATGAGCTCCTGCACGCGCGCCGGGCCGTCCCGCACCACTTCGCGCACGACGCGTTCTTTGCACAGCCCGTCCCCGGCGACGAGGGTGTCTCTAACGTGTTTTTCGACGTCGTCGTCCGGACCGGTGACGGCGGCGATTCCCCCTTGTGCCCAATTGGTATTCGAATCGGCCTTGGTCTTCTTTGTCAGAATCGCGACAGACTTACCGGCCTGAGCCGCCTTGAGCGCGAAGCTCAATCCGGCGATACCGCTACCAAGCACAAGAACGTCAAAGGAGGAATTCATTTCGGCAAAAGGAAGTGGTGGGTAGTTAAGGAGCTGTTATTCCTGCAAAGAAGCGGCGGGTGATTCTGAATTGATCCGGTTCATCAATTCAATGGCGGCAACGCGCCGCTCGGGAGCAAGGTTTTCAAGATGTTCCTCGTTTGCCGATATGATTAAGGCATCGCGTAGGGTTTCGAAAGCGATCTTGGCTGATTCGATGGATTCGAGGAGCTGTCTCGCGACCTCGGGTGACGTTGAGCGAGCTGTTTGTATAAAACCCTCCACGACAAACTCGAACACCGCGCTCTCTAGAGGATGTTTGACGCACCATTTAGAAAGTTCTGGAAGAATCTCCTGCCAGTCGCCTTGTCTGCTTGCGATAAAATCGAGGAAAATCCTTCGGCAGTTCCAATTAGCAGGGTCATTCAACAAAGCTCGCTTGATGGTCGAATGAGCTTCTTTCTCACGATTGGGTAGGCGTCCTAGTAGTAGGGCCAGATTCGCAATTAAATTTGTATAATCGGGTTTGAGTTGCAATCCGTTGCGGTATGCATGTTCGGCCTCATCGAATCGTTGGAGATGATCCTGCAAGAGGTTGCCGAGACCATTCCATGGGGCAGCATTTTTGGGGTCGAGAGCGATGGCTTTTCGGTATGCATGTTCGGCATCATCGAATCGCTTGAGGTGGACCTGGAAAAGGTTGCCGAGGCCGTTCCAAGGGGCAGCATCTTTGGGGTCGAGAGCGATGGTTTTGCGATACGCTTCTTCGGCCTCGTCGAATCGTTGGAGATGACCCTGCAAGAGGTTGCCGAGATCATTCCATGGGGCAGCATCTTTGAGGGCGAGAGCGATGGCTTTGCGGTAGGCCGCTTCGGCTAGTGACCAAGCTTCTTTTTGTTCAAGGAAATCTGTTAGGCCGTGCCACCATTTGGCATCTTTTGGTTTGAACCCAATTCTTGTTCGTAACTCGATGGGCATGGCATCGCAGAAGGCCAAAACATCGCTCTCGGGAAAATGGGTTTTGGCCTCAGCAATTTTCAACCAACTGGAGACGGCGGCGGCCGTTTCGCTGGTCCATGCCTCACGGAAAGTGGATTGCAATATCTGGCTGCGATTCTCCGAAGTCGCGGAGCGATTCAGCGCACTGTGCAACAGGTCATGGGCATCCCTCTTTCCACTTTCGCCGCCCATCGCTGTTTCGTGAGCTAGTCGTGCGATGGTGGTCGCTTGGTTGTGATCAGGAAACACCAATTGCAGCATGGCGATGAACCAGTCAAAGCGGCTCCGTGCCGCCCGCCCGTGGCGCATGAGGTAGTGGATGTTGGAAAATCGGTCAGCCAAAAGGTAATGCTTCCGCTTGGGCTGATCGTTGGCGACGGTGACGAATCCAGACTTTTGCAAGGTCCGGAGTTGGGCGCTTATTTGGTTGCTGGGAAGTCGGGTCGTGCGGGCGAGGGTTGCCACGTCCACCGGATCCCAATTCAAAGCTACCGCATCAAAAATACGTTGTTGTTGAAGGGGCAAGGCATCCACCAAGGACTTGAAATAGGGCGTAAATTCGTCGAGCAGTCGTTCGAGGTCGGATCGCACATCACCGTTCAAGCCTTCGGCCAGCAATCTATAGAAGGTTTTGATCAATCGAGGATTCCCCCCAGTGAGTAGGTGCAGCGAGCGCATGGTGCCTTCCCGCTGTTTCACCGTTTCAGCCACCGCAGTATCTTGGCGCTTCTCGGCGAGTGCGATGAGACATGTTTTCATTTCGTCAAGTTCGAGTGGCCTGAGTTCGAATGCCCGGAAGAAGTCATAGAACGGTTGATCTACTTCGGTTACTTCCGAGAAATAGCGCGTCGCGCCGCCGACAATCATGATCTGTGACTCCTCCATCAACGTGGCTCGCAGTCGGTGAAGCGGCTCGGGGTCGCGAATGGCGGACAGTAGACCGTTTAGGTTATCGATCAAAAGGAGCGCGCGGCGTTCACTTTGGGAGACGGCCTGAAGGAACGCTTCGCGAGCTTGATCTTCGATGTCGGCCGCGGCCTCCGAGAGGAGCTTTCCCGCACAATCCGTGGGGTCCTCAGTGGCGTGTTCCCACTGGCGAATGGCTTCCAACCAAAAGTCTGCCAGATCACCGACTCGCCTGCTTTCCTCGTCAAATACTACAGGTTGCCATGTTTGGTTTAGCTCGGAATCGAGATTTACCCGGTGAGCGATTGCCCAGAGCGTGGTGGTTTTACCCATGCCCCGAGGACCCACCAGCAATACATGCTGGGGCGCTTGGTCACGTGCGTTTTCGCGAACCGTATTCAGGAGCGTTTCCAGCAGTGGTTGACGGGCGACAAAATCACCCAGCAAAGCCTCGGGCGAGAGCAAGGCTGGGTTGTAGAGAGCGAAAGGTGCGGGTAATGCCATGGATTCAGGAGATTTTGCGCTGCCAAAAATCGCGCAGGATATTGGATGCGAATTCGGTGCGTTGTTCGCCGTCGAGTTGCTGTTGCAGGTAGCCGTCGTGTTTCAGGACATCGAGCACGTAGTCCAGCTCGTCGGCTTGGAGTGCGCGTTGCTCGGCCAGTGGGATACATTTCTCGTAGATGGACTCGAAGTCATCGCGCGTGAGGCCCTTGGCCTCCTGGCAAACGGCCTTGAAGATGTCGCGCGCCAGGCGCGATTCGCTGCGGGAAAAGATTTCCTTCAAGCGGGTGAACATCCCTTCGCAGTATAGATTGCGGGACCCCCCTTGCAGCAGGCGTTCCCGATAGATGCGGGTCAGTTCCTTTTTGGTTGGAGCTTTGGTGGGTCCAGTGCCCTGAATTTCGGAAACGAAAAGTTGTAGTAAGATGGGCCAGGGCGTGCCCAAGAGTTTCAAGATATGTCGGCGTCCCGTGAGCGTGAGTGGGACACCGTTTGTCTCTGCGAGGGTGGCCAAAAACTTCAACCCATCCTTTTCGCTAAGAGCCGGAATCTCTAATGTTTTGAAGTCATTTATGGTGGTAGACAGCCCGAGTTTTCTTACGATGCCTTGAAGGCCGATGGAACCGGTGACGAGGAATCGAGCGATATCCATCAGCTCCTGTCGAGTGGCACGAAACCAGTGTAAGAGGTTTTCCAATTCCTCGCGGGGTTGATTTTTGGCGACGTGGTTCAGGAAAACCGGGAATTCATCGAGTAGAAAGATGATGTGTTTGTTGGTCTCGGTGAGCACGCGGATCAACTCATCAGCGATTGGACGCCACTCGTTTGATTTATCCTTGGTGGCAGAGAGTTTGATGCCCTGTCCCATCACCTTTATTTCCTCGATTCGGGTTAAATTTTGAACGAGCCATGAAGCTTTGGGGCTAGGCTTTTTGAGTTTTTTCAACACCTCATCGAGTGTGGCTTTGAGCCATTGCTTTGGGCTGTTATATTGCTCCAGATCCATGTAGATCGGCACATATCCCGTTGGTGGATTTGCGATGATCTTTTGGAGGCAGGAGGTTTTACCGGTTCTGCGTGGCCCTAAGAACGCCACGTTTTGCTGCTCCACTGCCCTCGTGAGGCGAGAGATAAGTTTCTCTCGGGGAAAAAAATAAATTGCGCAATAAATTTATTGCCTAACTTGTGCCTAGGCTCCGTTGCATGATGACGACGTCGAGCCAGCGGTCGAACTTGAAGCCGACGTTGCGCATGATGCCATCTTGGGAGAAGCCGGCCTTGGCATGCACCGCCACGGAGGCCCGGTTGTTGGAGTCGCCGATCAGTGCGACCATCTGGGTGTAGCCCCTGCGGGTGCCTGCCTCGATCAGAGCATTGAGCAGCTTACTCCCGAGACCTCGACCCATGTGGTCGGGATGGAGATAAATCGAGTCTTCGACAGTGAAACGATAGGCGCACCGTTCACGGAAGGGACCTACATGGCCAAAGCCGATAACTTCACCCGCCAGCGTTGCTACGAAAAACGGATATCCAGCGGTCGTGATTTTGGTGAATCGTGCCCGCATCTCGTTCTCCGTCGGCGGTTCCAATTCGAAAGTGCCGGTGCCGTGAAGCACATGATGAGCGTAGATGACCTGAATGGCACTCGCATCCGCGGCGGTCGCAGGCCAGAGGGAAGGTTGTTCGGCGGCGCTCAAAGTAGGGTATTGTCGATTAGTCGGGTTTGGTCCAGCCAGATGGCGATCGCCATGAGGGAGTTGCCGGGCTCGACTTCGGTTTGCTTTTTCATCGTCGCAGGATTCACCACGGCAACGTAGATCACCCGAATACGCCGATCGTCGGCCAGGAGATGGGTAGCTTCCGCGACCAACCGCTCCGCCCGGCGTTCGCCTTGCTCAACCATCGCCTTGATTTGGTTGAGCGTGCGATTAATACCGAGCGCTCCACCACGTTGCGTGGACGTGAGGTAGGCATTGCGCGAACTCAGTGCCAGTCCCTCTTCATCGCGGGTGGTGGGGCCAACCATGATTTCGACGGGAAAGTGCAGGTCGGCGACCATCTTGCGGATGACGGCGAGTTGCTGAGCGTCTTTTTGTCCGAAAATCGCGACGTCGGGCTGCACGATGTTAAACAGCTTGGCGACCACAGTGATGACACCGCGGAAAAATGCCGGTCGAGAGACTCCTTCGAGAGGTTCTGCCACGACCTCTTCGGTGATATAGGTGGAGTAGTTGGCCGGGAATAGGCTTTCGCGAGCGGGCATGAAGATGTGTTGAGCACCCACCTCTTCGCATTTGGCCAGATCTCCGTTCAGATCCCGCGGGTAACGGTCGAAGTCCTCGTTGGGACCAAATTGGGTGGGATTTACGAAAATCGATACGACCACGATGTCGGCTTTGGTCGAGGCGAGCTTGATCAGATCAAGATGCCCTTGGTGAAGCGCGCCCATGGTCGGAACCAGCGCGAGGGTTTTGCCGGCAGCGCGGGAATCCCGGGCCAGATTTTGCATTTCGGAAACGGTATCGTGAGTCTGCATTGCGAAAAGAGGGGACAGTGGGGGGCTAAGCGAGCTTGAACAAACAAGGTGCTCTGCGCTTATTCAAGGTTTTGCCCGTGTTCGGGCTCAGTTCACAATTTCCGTTTCGATACATTTCCCTCCGATTTCCCATGATTCGCATCAACGAAAACTACCTTAAACTTAAAGCTTCTTACCTCTTCGCCGATATCGCCAAGCGGGTAAATGAATTCACCGCCGCCAATCCGGATAAGTCGGTCATCCGACTCGGCATCGGTGATGTGACCGAGCCTCTGCCGGAAGTCTGCGTGCAGGCCCTACACGACGGCGCCGACGAGCTTTCCAAGCGCGAGACCTTCCGCGGGTATGGCCCCGAGCAAGGTTACGCGTTTTTGCGGGAAACGATCGCGCAGGGTGATTACAGCGACTGCCCGATATCGGCCGACGAGATTTTTGTATCCGATGGCGCGAAGTGTGACAGCGCGAACATTCAGGAAATCTTCGCGGAAGATGGTCTGAAACTCGCCATCCCGGATCCCGTTTACCCCGTCTACATTGATACCAATGTGATGGCCGGTCGCACCGGTGAAAACGTTGATGATCGCTATCAGGGAATCACCTACCTCGAATGCACGCCGGAAAATAACTACGTGCCGGCGATCCCCGATCATCCGACCGACCTGATTTATCTCTGTTTCCCCAATAATCCGACCGGCGCGATGGCAACTCGCGAACAGCTGCAAGCCTGGGTCGACTACGGCAAGACTAACTCCGCCATCATCCTATACGATGTGGCTTACGTGGCCTTCATCCGGGACGAGTCCGCGCCGAAGTCCATCTACGAAATTCCGGGTGCGGACGAAGTTGCGATCGAGATGCGCAGCTTTTCCAAGACCGCCGGTTTTACTGGCACACGTTGCGCCTACACGGTCGTGCCAAAAAAACTACAGGCTGAGGATTCAGCTGGAAACAAGCACTTCGTGCACGGCCTCTGGAATCGTCGTCAGGCAACCAAGTTCAACGGCGTTTCTTATCCCGTGCAAAAAGCCGCCGCCGCCATTTACAGCGAAGAAGGTCAGGCCCAGGTCAAAGCGAAGATCGATTTCTATTTGGAGAACGCTGCCATCATCCGTGAAGCGATCACCAAACTTGGCCTCAGCTGCGTGGGTGGCGACAACGCCCCTTACATCTGGATAAACACCGGGACCGACTCGTGGGCGTTCTTCGATCGTCTTCTCAACGAAGCCGGCGTAGTCTGCACCCCGGGCGCAGGATTCGGCACCTGCGGCGAAGGCCACGTGCGCATCAGCGCATTTAACTCCCGCGAGAACGTGGTCACCGCGATGGAACGCATTGCCGCGGCGTTGGCCTGAGAGCCCTGGCTCGACTTGTAAGCGCCAGATTTTCCAGCCGAGTCCCCTTTCGGACCCGGCTTTTTCAGGTCTACTCCCAGCGAACTTCAGTCAATTTCCCCAGCTCCGACTTTAACCAATATGGTTAAAGTTGAGGGTTTCATGCTCGTGCATAAGGTGGGGGCGGGGGATGTCTGCTGGCGGGACTAGCATTGAGCTTGGTCGAGGTCTTCGATGTGACGGGCGGGTTCGCCGGTGTGCCAGCGGGGCTTCATCCGGGATTCTCGATCGTGGTGCGGAAGATGATCGTATTGTGGAGGTCGAGGTCTTCGGTCCAGATGAACTTCGCTCCGGTAAAATCGTAGTCCTGAAAAACACGAGGCGGTCGCACGGCGTGTTCCGAAAATTCGGTGGCGGTGCCCCAATCGCTCTCGTCGAAATCGGAGGTAAACCAGTCGGCGGGGATGGGGATATGTTTCACGGTTTCGGATTGACCAGACATGGGGCCGAAGAAGAAGCACTTGGCCTTCCAGCTCGGGTCGCTGACCACGTTGTCGCCGAGTTTTAGGATGAAGCCTCCATCGCCGATTTTGGTGTGATTGTATTCCTTGCCGGTGATGGCATCGGCGTTATCGCGGGCCATCACGGCAATTGTCATCGGGTAGCTCGGCAGCACCTCAACGGAGATCACATTGTGGGGCATGAACTCGATGGAATCGACGGCGATCAATTCCCCGTTGATATACAGCTTGAACCAATTGTCAGCGAAGACATTCAACCGCACCGTATCGGCGATCTGTGGTTTGACGATGGCGCCTGACGATTGGGCGTAAGCGGACGTGCCGCAGATCAGGGCAAGGAGGGGGGGCTGAAACCCAAAGATGAATAAGATTCATGATAACGTTGAGGCCGGAAAGTGAGAGAGACTCGGAGGGGCCATGGGTTTACTGGTTGTCCGTGCGAAAGGGTTCGGCGGGCAGGCTGGCGGCATTTTGGAGGTTGGGTTCAATCCAGCGATGCCAGGCGTAGCGCACGTCCCGCGGGGCGGAAACCTCGTCAGATGTCAGAATGACGGTATTGCCCGAAAGGGTGGCGGAAGCGGGGTGGAACTTGCCATCCACGCCGGCGATTTCGAATTCGCGGGGGGAATCACCGTCGGTAGTTTGAAGGTCTTCGCTGTTATTCATTGTTACTGTGATCTGGTTGGCCTGATAACTCACTGAATGAGGTTTGGGGCCGCGGAAGGCTACGTCCTCTCCGTAGTGCTCAGCAAACGCGATTCGAGCGAGTCGATCGCCAACGTCTTGCTTGTTCTTGGGGTGGATGTCCCAAGCCTCACCGATATCGGTGAGTATGGCTTGGCCGGTGTGGGGTAGACTGAGGGTTTGGTGTTGGGCTTCGCGGAGTAGCGGCCAATCCAGGCTTTCCCCGCCGCCCGAGTCCCACGATGCGAGTTGCGCCCAATAGAACGGTGCATCGGCGGCGTCGAATTTTTCCCGCCACGATTCGATGAGTGCGACGAACATGTCGCGGTAGGTGTCCGGTTGTCCCGCGTTGCCTTCGCCCTGATACCAAATGAAGCCCGTGAGACCGTAAGGAATCACCGGTTCTATCATTCCGTTGTAGAGGGTTGACGCGGTTTTAAAAGCGCCGGGCTGCCATGGCATGCGAGGCTTTTGCTCCTCGAATGAATTCCCGTTTTTGGATGCCGCGATCTTGGCGTTTTCCCACGCCGCAAGTTTGTCCCGGTAGGCGATGTTTTGATTCCGAATCCCCTCATTGATCGCGGCCTGATGGGACGCGACGGCGACCGCCAGATCCGGATCGGACATGACGCCCGGCGGGAGCCATGCCTCGACGGGAGTGCCGCCCCAATTGCTGTTGAGCAGGCCGATGGGCACGTCGAGATCGGCATGGAGACGGCGGGCGAAAAAGTAACCGACGGCCGTGTAGTCTCCCACGGTGTCAGGTGTGCAGGTCGTCCATGATCCGGACATCGTTGTGATGGAGTCGTTGGCGATTCTCTTAGCTACCTTGATATGGCGAATGAGCGGGTATTGCGCCGCCGCAATCTCTTTGTCGGCATCCCGTGAGTTCCCGACGGTCCATTCCATATTGGATTGTCCACCGCAGAGCCAAACATCGCCCACCAGAATGTTTTCCAGCACGATCTCGTTCGTGCCGGAAACGCTCAGGGACTTGCCTTTTGAATTCGCTTTCAGGGATGGCAGGTCAACGCGTCAGCGTCCTTCGGCGTCGCCTTCGGTTCGCTCGGTTTTACCGGCAAATTTTACCGTAATTTTTTTCTCCGGGATCAGCCCAGCCCCAGACGGGAATGGGTTGACCGCGTTGGAGCACGGCATGGTCGGTGAAGATGGGAGCGACGGAAACCTCCGCTTGCAGTAGAGAAGTTGCGGCCGCCAAAGCGGCCAAGCAGAGTCGATAGGGGCTCATAGTAGATTGGTTATTTTAGCGTCTGCAGATACGCGATGAGATCGCGGAGCTCGAAGGGACTCATCATCAGGCCCATGGGGGGCATAGAGGACATGGCGGGAGTGCGGCTGCCGATGTCGTTCAACGCGATTTTCTGAGTCTTACCGTCGGCCGTCTTTACCTTGATGTGCGAATCATTGGAATCCATGAGATTGCCGGCGATGGTGGCGCCGGATTTGAGTGAGACACTGGTCATACCAAATCCGGGGGCGATGGTGGCGCCGGGGGCTACCAATGCCTCCAACAAATAGCGGGCATCCTTTTCTCCGATCTTGGTAAGCGCAGGCCCGACATTGCTGCCGCGTCGACCGATGCGGTGGCAAAGGGTGCATTGGGCGGCGACCGAGGTTTCAAAAACAATGCGTCCCTCGGCGGGGTCGCCTCCCTGCAGCGTCTCTAGGTATGGAGACAATGGATCCGAATTGTCCTTGGAATTCAAATACGGTGCGATCAATTCCTGCACGCGAGGATCAGCGGATTTTTTGGCGGCCTCGACCACGTCGAGATTCAGTTGAGGTGAAAGTTCGTTGGAGACGAATCGCCCGACTACATAGCGCAGGCTGCGACGGCTGTAACGCTCGGTGGAGGCGGATTGGATTTCGATGGCGGTGCGCGTTTCCGGAATCTGGTTGTTGTCGATGAATGGTTGGGCGTGAGCTACGAAATGTGGGCCGCTGACCCGGGCCATCGTCCGCAAGGCCTGTTGGCGCACCACGGCATGTTGGGACTTGGTCGCCGCGATCGAAAGGTCCAAGAGTCCCGATGCATCCATGGCATCGAGTTGACCAAGAGCATCGGCGGACAGCGGAGTGTCCTGTTCGACGATCGTGAGGAGATCTGACGTTGATTGGTTGATGCCGAAAACGGAAGATGCTTTCCAAGCGGAACGGGCCACATCGAAATCTGAAGACTTACTGAGTGCGGCCAGGCTTGCCCCCGTGACAGCGGCAAACCCGCGAGGAGTGATCTTTTCTAACGGACGATGGCGACCTTCCACCGTGTCCAAAACGGCGGGGGAAAGCCAATCGTTGAGAACGTCCAAGGCATGAAGCCGGAGAGGGCGCGGTTGGTTTTTTTCGGCGGCGAATTCCACCACGAGTTTTGCTCCGGCGGGTGCGCGGAGACGGAGAGCTGCACTCATGGCCCGGCGCACGGTGCGTTCGTGATGCTGAGGAGAAGAGGCCAGTAAGGCAGCCAGACTCGGCAGGGCGTCCGGGATGGATTCATCGTCATGGATGGCACTGGCGGCTTCGGCTACGACCAACGGGTCGGAGTCTTCGAGGAAAAACGAGACCATGGGGCTGGCTAGACGGCGCAGAGCGACGATAGCCCCGAGCCTTACTTGTCGATCAGCATGGTCGGCCAATCCGGCGAGTTGCACTTCCGTGGCACATCCCACGAAACCCATCACCGCGGCGTGGCGATGAAAACGGTCGGGCGCATGCTGTTCCAGGTAATCGACGAGTGCATCGAAGGATGCCGTGTCCTCTAACTTACCGAGTGCGATCGCGGCGAAAAACCGGGGCCGGTCCGCGGGATCGTTCAGGAGCTCGCGAAGGGATACCCGGAGCGTGTCGTCGGCTGTCAAGCCTTCGCCGATGATTTTGGCGGCTTGAGCGCGAACCTCATCATCCGAATCCTTGAGTAGGTTTATCAAGTGAAGAGTGGGCACGAGATCCCCGCGGCGGTGCAATTGGCCCAGCCCCCAAATGGCATGCAGTCGACCCAGTTGCGGGGTGGAAGGTTCGCGAGCGGCATTGAGTAGAGCGGTGGATTCATCGCGCTTTACCAACTCGAATTGGGCTTTCATCCGCACGCGCTGGTCCTCGTGCGAAAGGTTGCTTTTTAGCGAGGCGAGGTGGGGTTGAGACCAGTTTTGCGCAATGAGGCGAGCAGTCGATGTGCGGGCGGGGGAGTTGGTTTGGCTTGAATCGTCCAGTTTCCAAACGGCGCCTTTTTCGTTCATGTCGTAGCCGGTCGATGACCAGTCAGCGATGTGGAGGGATCCGCTTGGGCTCCAGCCTACTCCCACCATCAACGCGCCTTGGAGCACGGTGTGTTCATCCTCCATCCGATAGCCCGCGCCATCCTGTTCGAGGCGGAACGCATACAGATTCCGAGACGGGAATGCGGTCATGAAAAAGTGATCGCGGTAAAACGGATTGAGGGCGGTTCCGGGATTGAAGGTAAAGCCGGCGGGACCGTCCTTGTAAAGCTGAAGCGGCGGGGTGATATAAGTGGGTTGTTCAGCGTGATCGGCGATGGAGAGACCTTCGTCCATCCACGGTAGCCAGTCATCGCCCCGGTATTGCCAGTTGGTGCGCCAGCCGGTGTCGGACCCCTCGGTGATGTAAACCAAGCGCTCTTTCTCGTCCTTGAAATCGCCGTCGTTGTCGACGCCGAACAGGTTGCCGAAAGCGTCGAATGCGGGCTCTTGAGCATTACGTAGACCGTAGGCGAAAATTTCGAAATTGGAGCCATCGAGTTCGCAGCGAACGACCGCGCCGCTGTGCGGGTTGTAGTGATTTCGTCCGCCCCGGTCGGTGACATTCATACCGCGATCGGCAACGGAGGCGTAGAGGCGACCATCGGGTCCGATGCAAACGCCGCTAAAGTTGTGACCGCCATAGCCAATCTTGACGGAGAAACCTGTGGCGAGCACCTCGCGATTTTCATACACCCCGTCCCCATTGGGATCGGTGAGCTTCACCAAGTCTGGTTCGACGGTGGCGTAAAGCGCGCCATCCCAAGCCGCGAGGCCAGCGGCGATACCGGTTATGCCCGAGTTCTCGGCCGCGTTGAATTTTACGAACTCGTCGGCCATACCAGCCCCATCGGTGTCGGTGAGGCGGGTGATTTTGTCGGCGAGAAGTGAGAGGTCGGAAAAGTCCCAAACCCCATCTCCGTTATGATCTTCGAAACGGCCAGTGAAGTTCGCGGAGTTTTCCGGAGTGAGGTGGGTCTTGAACCACGCCCGTTTCTGTTCGACTGAGGTCAAACTAAGTTCGGTTTCGATCCATTCGCGAAAGCGGCGGATATCCAGATCAGCGGCCTGACGACGCACCACTGACGTGTGGCGAATACGTTGTCCTGTTCGTCGACGGTGATCGCCACGGCGTTGCGCACGAGGGGCTCGCGGGCGAACTCCTTCAATTCGAGGCCATTGGCACCCGAAATGGGGTCGGCCGCACTTGCGCCGAATCCGGTGAGGAGAGTGAAACAGGCGGCCAAGGCAGGCCGTTTGATGAGAGACAACATAGGGAAATGGAGGCTGCGATCGATGTCGGGCGTAAAGCCCGACCCACGCTAGGTAATGAAAACGTTGGTGAGCTGGAGAGAGGTGATCGGGGCGAAGGCGAACAAATTACGAGGATTCTGACGCAGGAGGCGAATCTGGTTTTAGAAAACGTTGTAATTCGAGGGCGAGCTTGGGGCCGATTCCAGGAACCTCGGCCAAGGCGGTGACGCTGGCTGCCCGCAGTCGCTCAATTGATCCGAAATGATCGAGCAGCGCGGTGCGGCGCACGGGACCAAGGCCCGGAAAATCCTCGAGGATGGATTCGCGGATTTTGCGGGAACGTAGGTCGGCGTTAAAGGTGTTCGCAAAGCGGTGGGCCTCGTCGCGCAGCCGTTGCAGCAGTTGGAGCCCCGGGTTGCGGAGCCCGAGATTCAGCGGTGCGCGTTCGTCTGCGAAGATGATGGTCTCGTTTTTCTTGGCTAGGCTGATCAAGGCCGGGGGATCCACGTCGATGGCGTAGAAGGCTTTGAAGGCGGCTCCGATTTGGCCCCGACCGCCATCAATCACAATGAGATCGGGCATCGCTTTGCCTTCGTCTCGCAGGCGCCGGTAGCGACGTCCCACGACCTCTTCCATGGCCCGGAAATCGTCGTTGCCGATGAAGCTCTTGATTTTGAATCGGCGATACTGGGCCTTGTCGGGGCGGCCGTTGGAGAAATGCACCATGGAGGCGACCACAAACGTGCCGCTGATGTGGGAGATGTCGAAACACTCCATGTGCTCGGGCGGCGCGGGCAGGGACAAGGCTTCTTTCAATAACCCCAAGGCATCTTCGTCGGACTGAATCGTGGGGTGGTCGCGCTCGAAGCGGCGGGCTTTTTCGAGGGTCTTTTTCAGGGCGAAAACGATATCGCGAAGTTCGGCCGCTTTTTCGAAACGTTGTTCGGCGGCAGCAGCTTGCATCTCGGTGGTCAGGGTTTCCATCCATTCGCGGGATTTTCCATTGAGAAAGGCACAAGCTTCATCGACGCGCTCACGGTATTCGGTGGAAGTTACTTCATTGGCGTGTCCGTAGATTTCCTGCCGGACGTCGTCGTAAAGACGCCAGCGTCCGTCCGGCAGCCGTTGTGGGTTGGCGTCGCTGAGCAGCACACCGTATTGCCGCCGCATCTGGGCGAGGGTGCGCCGGAGGAGGTTGCTGTGAGCGAAGGGGCCGAAGTAGCGGGACGAACTGTCTTTGCGGACACGAGTGAGCCGGAAGCGAGGAAGGGTTTCCTTGGGATCGACTCGCACTTGGAGGAAGCGTTTGTCGTCAACGAAGTCCGTATTGTATTTCGGCTTCCACTGTTTGATCAGGCGTCCCTCGAGCAAAAGGGCCTCGGGTTCGGATTTCACCTCAATGGTCTCGAAATCCTCGATCAACTCGACCAACGCCCGGATTTTGGGCGCGTGCAGATTGCGACGAGAGGGGGTAAAGTAGGTGGAAACCCGTTTTTTGAGGGCCTTGGCCTTACCCACGTAAAGTATGCGCCCCAACCGGTCCTTCATGAGGTAAACCCCTGGTTTGTCCGGTAGTTGGCGGACTTTTTCTTTAAGATGGGGGGAGGCGCTCATGGACAAAGTCAGCGGCTGGGAACGTCAAAGAACGGAGGAATTTTGATCGAATTGGCCGACTGACTGGAAATTCGATTAGTTTAGTCTACTTTTCATTTCCGCAAACGGTTTATCCGCTGCGGAGTTTCCTACGCCTCCAACTTTGTCCACAACTCTTGCTCATCAGACGACTTTCGAACTGATCACCCTTGGTGATGAGCTGCTGTTTGGGCTCACGGCCAACGGACACCTCACTCACGTGGGGGGCGAGCTCCGCCGATTGGGTGCGAAGCTCACGCGAAATGTGACGATTACTGACAACGCCGATGCCATTGCGGAGCAGTTTCGGGATAGCTGGAAGCGGGCTCAGGTCGTGATCACCACCGGCGGTCTTGGCCCCACCTGTGACGATCGCACCCGAGAAGTGGTCGCCGATGTATTGGGCCAAGAGCTGGTATTCGACCCTGAGATCGAGAAGGCGATCAAGGATCGGTTCCGCCTGTTTGGCCGGCCTATGACTGACAACAACCTCAAGCAGGCGTATCGCTTCAAAGAGGGAGAGATAATCCCCAACGCTCATGGCACGGCACCGGGGCTTTGGTATGCCGAAGGCGAACGGGTGTTGATCATGTTGCCTGGCCCGCCGAACGAATTGCAGTCCATGTTGAGTGATCAAGTCCTACCGCGGCTGGCGAAGCTGGGGCTACTCGACGAGGGCGAACGCTATATCCAGATTCGAACCGCAGGTATCGGGGAATCCTCCCTGGAAACCCTGCTGCAGCCTACGTTCGATAAATATGCCCCGCATCTCGAAGTCGCATTTTGTGCGCATCAAGGCCAGTGCGACTGCCGATTAAGCGCGGCGGATGATCACCTCTCGACCTCCGATCTGCAAAAGATCTCCCAGGTATGTGCGGCCTTACTCGGCGAAGACTTCATGTGCTTCGGCCACGACTCGCTGTCCAAAGTATGTGCCGACATGTTGCGCGGAGCGGAACACACGCTGGCGGTTTCGGAAACGGCTACGGGCGGTATGCTCGCGAGCAGTTTTACTGATTTAGCGGGAGCGACGAAATTTTTTGCCGGCGGAGCGGTCTGTTACTCCAACCAATCCAAAATGCAGTTGCTGGATGTCCCCGAGGAGATCCTGATGCAGCACGGAGCAGTCAGCGCGGAGAATGCCGTCGCGATGGCCGCGGGTTCAGCGGAAAAGCTGGAGGCTGACTACGGTTTGGCCATCACCGGGTTTGCGGGACCCTGTGGGGGCACCTGCGAAAACCCGGTCGGCACCATCTTTCTCGCACTCTATTCGCCCTTCGGGGTTTGGTCCAAACGCGTCCGTTATCCGGGGCCTCGTCAGACGGTCAAACGCCGGGCGGTTAACGCGATGTTGGATTGGCTTCGACGGGAATTGGTTAAAGCCAAGGACCGACCGGCGACGCCCGCTCGGGCCATCGGTTTGGACGAGTGGTAGACTGGCTGGCGTTGCGGTCCGAGGGGGCAGGAGAGCGGCCTCAGCGAGGCCAGCTCTAGCGGTTTAACCCTAGCCGATCAAATTGCGCAGAGCAGCGAAATACTTGTCCTGTGTGCGGGAGATGATGTCGGCCGGAAGTTTGGGCGCGGGAGGCTGCTTGTCCCAAGCGAACTCGGTGAGGTAGTCGCGAACAAATTGTTTATCGTAGCTGGGTGGCGAGCAGTTCGTGCGGTATTCGTCGGCTGGCCAGTAGCGGGATGAATCGGGAGTGAGCACCTCATCGATCAGCACGAGATTGCCCGCTTCGTCGGTGCCAAATTCAAATTTCGTATCGGCGAGAATCATGCCGGCGGCTGCGGTGGTATCGTGGCCCTTACGGTAGATCTCCAAGCTCACGCGTTTCGCCTGCTGGTAGAAATTCGCGCCAACGATCGCGACGCCCTCCTCGTCGTTAATCGGCTGATCGTGATCTCCGACGGCGGCCTTGGTGGTCGGAGTGAATAGAGGTTCCGGCAATTTGGCGGCTTGTTCGAGGCTGGCGGGTAGGGTGTGCCCACAAACCTGTCCGGAGTCCTGATAGGACGCCCAACCCGAG
Organism: Actomonas sp.; assembly: GCA_965203585.1. Lineage (GTDB taxonomy): Bacteria > Verrucomicrobiota > Verrucomicrobiia > Opitutales > Opitutaceae > Actomonas. The sequence goes on along the minus strand of CBDBDC010000003.1, from coordinate 1,164,521 downwards.
CCCACGAGGTATCCGCGCACCACGCATTCGATCGCGAGGGGGTTGAGTTTACGCACGACCATACTCCGCAGCCGGAGGTCAGGATTCGTGATACCCCGGCGACCGAACTCGGCTGTTTGATCGGGGAGCAGGTGGTTGTCGATCAGGTTAGTGGTGCGCTCAAACCACCACAGGCTGAGTTGATTCAGCAGGATGCCTTTGCCGGGTATACCATCAGGCAGGATGACGTCGTAGGCCGAGAGCCGATCGGTCGCAACCAGCAGTAATGCGTCACCCAGATCGTAGATCTCACGAACCTTGCCCGAAGCGAGCAGGGGGAAAGGCAGTCCTTCGATCGAGGTGACAGCTTGAGCGGGCAAAGAAGCGGCGATCTGGTCGGTGGTCATGGACAAGCCAAGCTTTGGCAGCGTGTTTAGAGAAAATCACGCCCGAACCGGATGTATTCGAAAATTCCTAAGATTGGGCAGCCTGCCGCATCACGCGGTTGATTTTCTCAATACGGTCGGGCGCTTCGTAGTGATCGTGGTTAGTTAACCAGCATGCAGCGCTGTCCAAATCCTGTGGATCATAGCCGTGCATACCCGGGACGTGTCGTTGATTCATAAACGAGGGAGCAAAAATAGTCCCTTGCTTTAACAGATACCACAGTTCGCCGCAGCGACGGTCAGGGAAGAGGCATCCATTTTCCTTGAGGTCTTTATCGGTGAGTATTCGGCCTTCGGGTCGATCGTTGAGCCAGACCTCAACCTTGGTTTGGTCGGAGGCTCCACCCGGGAACCAAAAACGGACCATGGTGGAATCCCACACCGCCGAAATGCGGTCCAAATCGCCGAGAAATACGCCCACCGGGAGCCCGTCAAGGGACGAGCTGGCCGGCACGCCCAAGCCGATCAATTCAAGGCACTGGTGGTCCGCTGCACTCCTTACTAATTGACAGGAGGGCACGGGGTGGGCAGATTGCCCCCCCCCCCCCCCCCCCCCCCCCCCCCCATCAGCAACCCCAAGAAAACATCATGGATTCCCTCGATCAACTCGATCAACTCACCCCGAGCGACCGGCGCTTATTTGCCTGCTGGTGTGTGCGTAACACACCCCTCCACGACGGCCGGACCACCTGGGACCTGCTCACCAACGAACGCAGCAGAAACGCCGTCGAAGTCGCCGAGCAACATGCGGCCGGTAAGGTTACGAACGACGAGCTGGCCACCGCTGAGGCCGCTCAAGAGAAAAAGCTTCGGGACATGATTGCCCGCGCCACCCGGACCAATTGACCGTAGTCTGGGTTGCCACCGGCACCAGAGTTACTGGCCCTTGATCAGCAACCCATCCAGCCCCACCCCGTGGTTCAATTCCAGGGGATGACGGCAACTCCGTACAATCATGGGACAATGTCGCCAAGGGGGCGGACCTGACTCCTGAAATCTTCGGCTCCAGCTCTGGGCGGAGTTGCTTCCCGGCCACGTTCTTTGATGCGGTTCCGTCGGATTTCACCCGCCTTATACCCCGGAGCCGTTGCCAGCGCATTTTCCGGGATAGGATGACTAAACGCCCAGGGGTGTTGGCATTCAAGGGGCCGCAGAGTCGTCTATGCTGCCCAGACTGAGTCTCCGCCGCTTTCGACTTGGTCGAGCAACGTTTGACCCCTTTTGCCGCCGTACCCTCCCCCCTTGAGAGTGAAACCTTGGATTTCGATGGGGGGAGGGGGTGATGGTGGCTACGTCGCGCGCCCCGAGCGAACCCGAAGGGTCGGAAGACTGGTTCCAGTCTACGGCTCAAAACCGGGTCAATCGTGATGGAGTGGCGTCCTACGACATCCGGCCAAATCACCAGATGCCTGCCATGACCACCCCGGGAATTCTCCGTGCGCCCGAAGACATTTCGTTGCGGGCACTGTTTCGCCAACACCGGGTCATCAGCTACGAGGAGGACGTGATGCGTCTTGATTTGGAACGGGTCCTGCAAGGCGAGGTTTTCACTTCTGTGGAAACAGGAGTTCGGATGACCAACAATGAGTTTGATCGCAAGCAGGGCAGATCCAATTCGGGCACCTCTCCAGGTGACATTACGTTTGCGCAGGGCGCTAATCCCCGTTGGGGGTTGCAGGGTGATTTTGATCACGGAAAAGGACCGGAAGGCTTCCCAACCAATTGGGCGACGACCGACCCCGATTTACTCATCTCGCAAAATCCTCTGGAGGATGCGGTCATTCCGTTCAACGACGCCAACGTCTATACGGTGGAGGAAGAGACCACGGCGTTCTACTTCATGGCAAATTTTGCGGAGAGTTTTGGCAACTCTCGGACCCGCGGAAATATCGGCCTGCGTTATGTCGATACTAGCGTGAGTGGCGTCGGGAATATCAACGCCGAGAGCAACAGTGGCGACGTGGTGGTTGTGGGCGAGCCCACTACTCTCGATCAGGACTACTCCGAATTGCTGCCTTCACTAAATCTCATTCTGTCGCCGGACGATCCTCAGGCTCCCTATCAAGTGCGTATTGCCGCTTCCAAAGCGATGACCCGGCCGACGGTTGGCGAGATGAGCCCGATGGTAGAGGTCAGTGAGCCGGATGGTGAGATCTCCCGTGGCAACCCGCAGCTCGATCCGTTTACCGCCTGGCAATACGACCTCGGTATCGAGACCTACTTTGGAGATAACGATGAGGGCATGTTTGCCGTCACGGGCTTTATTAAAGATGTGGAAAGTTTCATCGTTCCGGCTTCGTTCTCCGAGACCGTAGGGTTCCCAAGCGCGGGAATTCCGTCGCAGTCTTTTGAGGTCGAAACCTTCAAAAATGGGGGCACGGCTGACATCAAGGGTGTGGAGATGAGCTTCCAGACTCCATTCACGTTTCTGCCCGCACCGCTTAACGATTTCGGCGCGATGCTCAACTACACCTACATCGATTCGGAGTTTATTGATGAGAACGGAAACTCCAATCCGTTCCCAGGCACCTCGGAGAACACCTACAATGCGGTGCTCTTTTACGAGAAAGGTGGTTTCTCCACGCGGTTCGCTTACAACTTCCGTGATGATTATCTTATCGTTCCCTCGTCTGCTGCCAACGGCATGAATAATGAATTCACCGAGGGCACCGGTCGCCTGGATATCGGTATACGTTACCGCTGGCATAGCGGTTACAAGATCGCGATCGACATCATCAACGTGACCGAAGAGCAGGACTACATTTACTACGATGTGTTTGATCGCCTCGAACAGCTCACGATGGAAAGCATGCAGATCAATGTGAGCTTCGGTTACAAGTTCTAGGTCTTAACACACGTTTTTTCTCCGAAAATTCACCGGGTTTCCGCTGCTGGCGGGACCCGGTTTTTCTTGGTCTGTTCATTCTGTTCCCATCAACTTGGAACAGTTACGCCCCAACACGGTTTGGTTTTTTCTCCTGATCTCTTTCTTTCTCCGTCATGCCCCCGACTTCCCCTGATTCCATTTCCAGTCGCCGCGATTTTATGAAGACCTCGGCAGTGGCGGCCGGTCTGGTCGCCGCCCCGAGTTTTATTCGTGCCCAGCAAAGCGATTCTCCGTCCAATAAACTTAACATCGCCTGCATTGGCGTGGGCGGAAAAGGGAAGGGCGATGTCGTTGATACATCCTACAACGGCAACATCGTCGCGCTGTGTGACGTCGATTTGGAGGGCGATGCCGCCAAGACCTTCGAGAAATTCCCCGGCGTCCCGCGCTTCACCGATTACCGTGAGATGTTCGACAAAGTGGGCAGCGAGATCGATGCCGTCACCGTTACCACGCCTGACCACACGCACTATCCGGCCGTCATGATGGCGATGGGATTGGGCAAACACGTCTTTTCCCAAAAGCCTCTGACCAACTCGATTTGGGAGGCCCGTCAGCTCTTGCTCGCTTCCCGTCACTACGGAGTGACGACACAAATGGGAATCCAAGGTCATACCTTTCAAGGCATGCGCATCATGCGCGAGTGGTTGGAGGTCGGTGCGATCGGCGATGTCGAGCAAGTGCGCTACTGGACGAACCGTCCGATTTGGCCGCAGGGACCTGAGGTTGACTACGCGCCGACCGCCAATCCCCGAGGCGTGAACTGGAAAATGTGGCAGGGATCGGTTGCGGAAGACCGACCCTTCAGCGACGGCCTCCACCCGAAGAAATGGCGTGCTTCTTGGGAGTATGGCTGCGGCGCCTTGGGCGACATTGGTTGCCACCTTTTTGATGCCGCCTTTTGGGCGCTCGACCTGGGAATCCCGGACGAAGTCGTGGTCGATGCTGTTTCGGACTTCACCGAACTCTCTGCGCCCGCCAGCTCGGTCCTGCGCTACAAATTCACCCGCAATCGAGCAGGGGATAAGATCAAGCCCGTCGAGTTCCTCTGGTCCGACGGCGGCCTCAAGCCCACCCGGCCGGCCGAGTTGACCGAAGGTGTCGAGTTGCACGAACAGTTTGGCCAGATCCTACACGGCTCGGACGGGATGATCTATTCGCCAGGCGGTTATTGCGAGAGCCTACGCTTGTTGCCCGAAGAGGCCATGCGCTCGTTCCAACGTCCGCCGAAGAAATACCCGCGCGTGAAGGGTGGTCCGATTCAGGAGTGGGTCGAAGCCATCAAGAATGGCACGCAGCCTGGCGCGAACTTTGAGTATGCCTCGCGCCTCACCGAAGTGGTGTTACTCGGTAATCTCGCCATCCGCCTCGGCAAACCGATCAAATGGGATTCGAAGAACCTCAAGGTTATCGGGGCTCCTGAAGCCGATGCGATGATTCGCCGCGAATATCGCGGCGGTTGGGACATGCCGATCTTCAAGGAGTAGGGACCGAATAGGAAAGTTAGCTTAGTTTTGGTTGTAGCTGGGGTCGCCGACCCCGGTGTTTCAGTTAGTCAGAATCCGGCCTGACGTTTTGAGGCATCGCACCGGCCTCAGCGAGGCCGGCTACAATTGCGATCGGAATTGCCATTCGCTTCTCTGATCGCTGACGCGGCTCATCGCGTGAAATTTCATTGGTTTTCCTTAACTGAGAAAGGGTCTTTTGGCTGGATCGTAAGCGGTCGCTTGCGGTAGGGAATTATCTCGTGTAGGTTCTTTATCTTAGCCTGCCAAGCTTATACCTACCCTTACCCTACTCATGAGAAACGCCGCTCACTTCAATCGCAGACAATTTCTACGCGGAGCCGGGGGATTGATGGCCCTGCCGTTCCTCAACTCGATGCCTATGACGGCCGCGGCGGCGAAGCCTTTAGTCGAACCCCGCAAACGTCTCGTCTGTGTGGGCACGTTTCTCGGCATGTATCCAGGTGAATGGCATCCCGAAGCCGGTTCGTCCCGAGTGCCTAAGCTGCTCAAGCCTCTGATGGAGCATCGGAGTGATTTCACCGTCGTTTCTGGGGTGGATCATGGCATCAATGGCGGCCACAAGGGCACGCCTTCGTTTCTCTCGGGGGTTTATCAACCTGAGTATATCGGCGAGTCGATCATGGTGCGTAACCAGATCACGCTGGATCAGCTCGCGGCCAAACACCTCAGCGTGAACAGCCGGTTTCATTCACTCCAACTGGGAGCCTCTGAAGGTAAACCCTCTCAAACGCTTTCGTGGGACGAGAACGGAGTTCCGCTTTTGCCTCAGGCGGACCCGATCAAAGCCTTCCAGCGACTTTTTGTCGACGACCTGAATCCCGCCGCGGCCGACCGGGCGATGGAATTTAAGCGCAGTGTGCTCGATCTCGTGGCCGACGATGCAAAGGCGCTGCAACGCGAAATAGCTTCCGAGGATCGCGAAAAAGTTGATGCCTACTTTTCCTCCATCCGTGACGTAGAGAAACGCATCGAACGCCAGCAGCAATGGATCAACACGCCGAAGCCCGGCGTGCCGCCGCTACTCGAACGGCCCACCACCTTTCACGAGAATCTGGACATTATGTTCGAGATGGTTGCGCTCGCGCTGCAGCACGACTCGACGCGCGTCGCTTCGGTTGAGCTCCCCGCTGGCGGATTGCCCATTACGCTGGGAGGTGAACAACTCTCCGGTTATCACGGTCAATCACATCACGGTAAGGATCCGGAAGTCGTCAGTGAACTGGTCCGTATTGAACAAATGCATACACGAGCCCTGTCGAAATTCATCACCCGCCTGAAGGGCATCGATGACGGCGGGGCGAGTTTGTTTGATCGCACGCAGATCCTCTTTGGCAGTGGCCTCGGCAACGGGAGTTCCCATTCCAACAAAAACCTGCCCGTTTTGGTGGCGGGTGGAGATCTCAACCACACCGGCGAAGATCTAATCTTCGCGGAAGGCTCTACTCCGCTCAGCAATGTTTATGTTACCATGCTTCAGAGCCTGGGTATCGAACAGGAGCAGTTTGCGGCGAGCACCGGTAATATCAACAATGAGTTGGGTTAAGCCGCAGTCGGTATACTACCTAGTTAGCTTTCGTAATGAAACCTGAAGCTACGTTTTGTCACGGAGAACACGGAGAGAATCGGAGTTTCACGGAGGCTCAAGAGGTGGAAATTTCCCACGGCCCTATACATTTACAGAATACCTCCTCCGTGCCCTCTGTGACAAAAATTTCTGATGACATTTAGTAAGGATTATTTCGCCGGAGTCTGGTCCCTTGCCCGGTCGAGTCGTTGGGCGGTAGGACTCGTTTTGTTGCTCCAGCCTACGGTCGAGGCCACGGAGGATTTTGGTGAGTTGCTCACTCCGTTCATGGAGCAGCATTGCTTCAAATGTCACGGCGAGGAGAAGCAAAAGGGAGACATCCGTCTGGATACCTTGAGTCATGATTTTTCGGCGGTCGAAAATGCCATCACGTGGCAGGATGTCTCGGACCTATTGATTATTGGTGACATGCCGCCGGAAGAAGAAACGCGTCCGGATGCCGTAATGTTGGCAGATGTCATCGATGCGATTGATACCAGTCTGCGGGCAGCGGTCGCCGCTCAAGGGAACCAAGGCCGGATCGCGATTCGGCGTCTCAGTCACACCGCCCTCGATAATACCGTGATGGATTTATTGGGAATCGATCTCGAGCTTTCCGAAAGCCTGCCCGCTGATCCTGAAATTGAAGGGTTTGAAAACCTCGCCGTCACTTTGGATGCCAACCCCGAGATGCTGCTCAAGTTGCAAGACAATGCCCAAGTGATCGCTGGGTTGGCGATTACCGAAGGTCCCGATGTGCGGGCGCGCCGTGTTTTCCAAATTGGGAGGATTGGTCATGGCAATAACGTGGAAGAGCGGGGCGAGTTTGTGATCACGTCCTCCAGTCGTGATCGGAAGCACGTGATGTGGCCGTTGGGATTTTCCGTCCCGCAGGATGGGTTGTATAGCGTCAAGGTTGAGGGACTGGCTCGTGACCTGCGCACCGAGCTTGAAGAACGAGGGATCGATTACACCTATGTTTCTGAAAGCTACGAGGAGCGGATGAAGACGCGAAAACGTCGGGCTGAGAATGAACCGGGACTAATTTCGATCGTCGCCATCCAAGCATCGGAAGCGCGACACATGGATGCGGCCAGTGTGCCCGGGCGTCGCGTGGGTCATTTCTATTTGGCTGATAAACTCGAATCCAAAACGGTCGATGTGCGACTGCATAAGGGTGAGAACATCATGCTTACCTACGCGTCGGCCGCTGTATTAAACGCATCTCCCACCGCCGTCGTTGCAGGGGAAGAGCGCCTCGTTTCGGATTTGCTGGAAGTGAAGACGATCGAGGTGAACGGCCCCCGCATCTCCTCGTGGCCTTCGCCGGTTCAACAACACCTTTTAGGTGAAGAACCCGCGGATCTCGCCCAGATTGAACATCGCATTGGTGAGTTCTTATTACGCGGATTCCGTCGGCCAGTGCCGGAATCAACCACGGCGAATTTTGTGCGGCTATACCTCACCGGTTTGGATCAGGGGCTGACTCCGGTTGAGTCCATGCGCAACGTTGTTGCGGCCGTCCTCTGCTCACCGCGGTTCCTATTCAACTACGATAGTGGCCAAGGTGACGACGCTTGGGCATTGGCGAGCCGTTTGTCCTATTTCTTGTGGAATTCGATGCCCGATGACGAACTGCTGCGTTTGGCGCAGACGGGGCAGCTCGCTGATCCCGAAGTATTGGGCGAACAGGCGAGACGCATGTTGGCTGACGAACGCGCGCAGCGGTTTGTCACCGATTTCACCGGCCAATGGCTCGGGCTCAACCATATCGAATTAATGCGGCCCGACCCCAAACTCTACCCGGACTACGATCCGTTGTTGGAGCAACTCATGCAGGCGGAGAGCGAACAGTTTTTCGAGATCGTGTTGGCGGAGAATATGCCGGTAGGAACCTTCCTCGATTCCGAGTTTGTGATGATCAACGAGCGGCTCGCGAATCACTACGGTATTGGTGATGTGCAGGGTGCGACCTTTCGACCGGTCTCGATTCCGACAGATAGTCCGCGGGGTGGATTGTTGGGTCAGGCCAGCATTCTGAAGTTAACTTCAAATGGGACCCGCACCTCGCCGGTGGTTCGCGGTGTGTGGGTTTTGGAAAACATTCTGGGTGATCCGCCTTCTCCGCCGCCGGCTGATGTTGAACCCATTGAACCGGACGTTCGCGGATCCACCACGATTCCGGAAATGTTGGCGAAGCATCGCGACGTCGAATCGTGCCGGGACTGTCATCAAGGCATCGATCCGTGGGGCTTCGGACTCGAACACTTTAATGCGGTGGGCGAATTCCGAAACGAGTATCGCAATGGCCAGCCGATCGACGCGCGGGGCAGTATTGCCGGCTCGGCGTTCTCCAATTCCGAAGAAATGAAACAGGTATTGCTGGGACGTTCCGACCAGTTCTCCCGGACCCTGACGGCGAAGTTGTTCACCTATGCTCTGGGCCATCCGCTCTCGGTCGGAGAGAAGATAGATTCCGACGATATCGCGCTGGCGAATGCCCGCAGCGAACAAGGCTTCAAGGATCTGATCGTGGCCATTTGCACGAGTCCGCTTTTCCGTGGTGCGGCCCATTCAACAGAGATCGCGCAGAATTAGCCGGGGGGCCAAACGGCTGCGTGACTTCAGGCGTCGGAAGATAGGGGGGTACCTGCCTCCGGCATCGCCAAAGGCGACCAAGACCCGAGGTGCAGCCGGTCACCCGTCGCGGTTAATCCGGCGGTAGATGCGGAAGGGGATGATATACATGAACGCGGCCACCACGAGGCCGGCGATGAGGAAGCCCCAGTCGATGTTCTTTTCGACGGAATCTTTCACCAGGCCCAGGGGTGAGAAGATAGCGAAGGTCGCGACCATCAGAACGAGGCAGAGACCACCTACCAAGTTGAAGTGCCGCCAGGGTGTCATATCGACCTGCGAATCCGGAGTGGTGGGTTCGATGGAACAATCAAGGGGAAACACTTTGCTCAGCCCGAACAGCATGCCCACGTGAACCACAAAAAGCCCCCCCCCAATACATGCAGATAATGGAGCCCGAGTGGAGGCCAGAACTGGCAGAATGAGAGAATGACCAAATAGGAAACGAGCGTAATATTAGCCGCTTTGGCTGACACCGTTTTCGAGAAATAGCCGACCAGCAGGGTCAGGAAGATGGGAGCGCCAAACAACACATCCGCTTTGACCATGTAGAGGAAGATGCCGCCCTCGAACTGCATGATAAGCGGAGCGATGAACATGGTCAGGATCACCAGAAAACATCCCGCTATCTTACTGCGTTTGATGATCACCTCGGCGGAAAGGTGGCTGCCCCAAAGCGGTTTGTAGATGTCGATGGCGAAGAGGGTGACCGAGCTGTTGAGCACACTGTTGTAGGTGCTGAGCACCGCACCGAAAATTACCGCGGCAAAGAAGCCGACGAATATGCCTGGCATAATGTCGCGAATTAGGGTGGGATAAACCCAGTCGTTGTTTTCAAAACTTCCGCCGCCGTAAATGTGGTAGGCGATGATACCGGGAATCGCGATGTAGAAGACGTTCAGGATCTTGAAGTAGCCGGCGATGATCACGCCCTTTTGACCTTCCGCGAGACTGCGGGCTCCGAAGCAACGCTGCACGATGAATTGATTCGTGCACCAGTAGAATGCGTTGTGCATGACCATACCGGTGAAAATCACGGCAAAGGGCACGAGATCATCCTGAGCGCCAATGGAATCAAGTTTGTGGGTTTCGGTGGTGAACATCGTCTTGATGCCTCCGAAGAAGTTCCCATCGCCCACTGCGGCGGCACCGAAGATGAACACGAGCACTCCGCCGGTTAACAGACCGATGCCGTTGAGCGTATCGGAAACCGCCACTCCCTTGAGCCCACCGAAGAGCGCGTAGGTGCCGCCGATGACACCGAGCAAACCAACCAAAATCCATACGCATGTCGCTTCACCGACACCGAGTAGGGTGGGGACTTCAAAGAGGTTCATGATGGCGATAGCGCCACCGTAGAGTGCCACGGGCATACCACCGAAAATGTAGCAGAAGAGAAAGAGGGCGGTCACCAGACGGCGCGTGCTGGAACCGTAGCGTTGCTCCAAAAACTCCGGAACCGTCGCAAAACCGCGGCGCAGAAACGTGGGGAGCAATACGCCGGCGAATAATAACAGGGGAGGGATTACGGCGACCGTTCAGGCGATGGGCGCGAGATTGGTGCCGTAGACCTGCGCGGTCATGCCCGTGATTTTGGCGGCGCTGAGATTCGTCAGCAGCAGCGAACCGGCGATGACCCAGCCGCTGAGACTGTTGCCTCCGAGAAAGTAGCCTTGGGAACTGTTGAGGTTTTCCTTGCGCGTGCGGAGGTAGGTGACGATCGCGACGAACGAGGTGAAGAAGATGAAAGAAAGGAAAGTTCCCATAGGGGTAGGAGTTGGGGAGGAGTCCGACCGTGGGGACAATTAGCCGGTGCTCAACCGATTTCATGGGTAATGCGATGAGTAAAAACGTTCGAATGCCCTTCGCTGGAGCGGTTACGCCGCGGCGCCATTGCAGTTGGAGCTGGGCTGGCTTGCGTCGAGTTCCGCCAACCGTTTCGCTCGATTCCGTCGCGAGGCCGTCTGGTCTTTCGACGACCTTACTTCCCCACCCATGAAACGCCTCATTCTTGGAACGCTCCTATTCATCTCGGCCATTGTTGGTTCGATTCACGCCGCTGCTCTTGGCAATGGTATCAAAGTCGGGGAGGTCACGGCTACCTCGGCCATCATTTGGACCCGGGTCACCGAAACGGCGGACTACAACCTTTCCGGAGTGCCGTTCAAAGACGAAGACGAAACCGTTCCCGCCGGCCTGACCCTGCCGGAAATGCGCTACAGTCTTACCGGCACTGCCGGCGATGTGCGTGTCGTTTACTGGCCGCGTGGATTGATTGGCGGAAAGGTTTGGATGCCGTGGATGCCGGCCGACCCAAACCGTGATTTCACCGCGCAAGTCCAACTGCACGGGTTGAATCCCGGAACCCACTACACGGTCGAAGTGCATCTGCGGATGCCTGACATGTTGGGCACGGTGGTGGGATACCAAGGTCAATTCCATACCGCTCCGACCGAGGCTGATGACGCGGATGTGAACTTCACGGTGGTGACGTGTCACGATTTCATCCGGCGGGATGATATGGAAAACGGTCACCGCATTTATTCGGCAATGGCCAAGCTCAAGCCGCATTTCATGGTGCACGCAGGCGATGTGGAGTATTACGACAAACCGCAGCCTTGGGCCAAAAGTGCGGAGCTCGCCCGCTATAAGTGGAATCGGATTTTTGCGCTGCCGTTTCAGAAGGACTTTTACGGTTCGACCGGAGTATATTTTCAAAAAGACGATCACGATATTCTGAAAAACGATGCCTCGCCGGGAGACACCTACGGCGATCTGACGTGGGATGAAGGACTGGCGATCTTCCACGAGCAGACTCCCACCGGCGCGCGACCCTATCGAACTATCCGGTGGGGCAAGCATGTGCAAATATGGCTGATGGAGGGGCGCGAGTATCGCAGTCGCAACGACATGCCTGATGGCCCGGAAAAAACGATTTGGGGAGCGGAGCAAAAGGCATGGTTCTTCAAAACCTTTGCGGAGTCTGATGCCACCTTTCGGATTCTGTTGAATCCGAATCCTGTGCTTGGCCCGGATCGTCAAAACAAGAACGACAATCACGCCAATGCGGGATTCCAACATGAGAGTCAGGAAATCCGTGACTTCCTCGCGTCGCAGGAAGACGTGTTCGTGATCTGCGGTGATCGGCACTGGCAATACGCGACGGTCGACCCGGTGCACGGTCTGCGCGAATTTGGCAGCGGGGCTGGGTCGGATTCCCATGCTGGCGGCTGGAACATGGATAGGCGCACACCTTCGCAAAAGTTTTTGCGCATCAAAGGTGGCTTTCTTCACGTCGTGGTCGAAGCCAATGACGGCAACCCGCAAGCCCGGGTTCAGCACCGCTCGATCGATGGCAAGCTGATGAACGAGGAGGTCTTAGTAGCCCATGCCACCCCGGCGAATAGCCGCGCGGTTAGAGATGCCGGCTGGCACGATATTTTTAACGGCAGCGAGGATGAATTGGCGGGTTTCCACCTCTACAACGAAGGTGATGCTACACCCGAACGGTGGAGCGTGATGGGCGATGTGCTCACGCTCGCCTCCCGCGACGAGTCTCCGGGACTTCGCGCTAAGGAGGATCTCGTTATCACGCAAAGCCCGGTTAAGGATTTCGAGTTGGAGTGGGACTGGAAGATGAGCGAAGGAGCCAATGGAGGGATTTTCTACAAGTCGCTCGAAGGTGGAAAATATACCAAACCCTGGCACACCGGTCTCGAGTATCAGCTCTTGGATAACGTCGGACACGAAGAGGGGTTGATTGATACGCATCGCGCCGGTGACCTTTATGATTTGAGGGCGGCCTCCGAAATGGTCACACGACCGGCGCTAGCGTGGAACCACAGCAAAATTGTCGTGCGGGGCACGAAGATCGAGCACTGGTTAAATGGGCAAAAGATCGTTGCCGAAGACACGGGTTCCGCCGAGTGGGATGAGTTGGTTGCCGACAGCAAGTATGCGGCACTCACCGAATTCGCCCGCCCCATCCCCGGCCACATCGTGCTCCAAGATCACGGCGATCGCATGTGGTTCAAAAACATCCGAATCCGGACTTTGTAGAATTTCCGGACTTTCGATTCAGATATCACTTTCTTTCAGGTTGAATTCGCAGATAGTGCGCCAATGCCAGCTTGTAGGTGTGTCCTGATCTGTTGAGGGTATAACCAGCAAATGGCCGAAGATATAATAGGTAATTGGACGCTTGAATAACCAGCAAATAGACGATCAGCTATTCGGCAAATGGACGCTGATATGCTACCCCGATCCTTGGTCTCGGCAATTCGTGAGGATCTTTCCGATACACCTGTGGTATGCCTGCTGGGTCCGCGACAGTCGGGGAAAACCACCTTGGTGCAGTCGTTGATGCCCGAATATGGATATCTGACTTTTGATGACCCGGAAACGCTGTCAGTAGCTCAGACGGATCCGGTTGGTTTCTTAGCCAATCAACCCGACCGAGTTATCTTGGATGAAATCCAGCGCGTCCCTGAGCTGACTAGGATCATCAAGTTGGCGGTCGATCGAGATCGACGCCCGGGACGCTTTGTTCTCACGGGGTCAGCCAACCTTCTGGCGCTGCCTCGATTGGGTGATTCTCTCGCCGGGCGCATGAGCATTCAACGACTACAGCCTCTCAGTGAGTCGGAAAAAGTCTCAAACCCTGGAGGGTTTCTCGCCGCATGGTTGGAAGGGAAGATCCAGCCCGCGTTGCTTGCTGGCAACCGCGTGCCCGACCCCAGTGCTGCTGCAGCCAGGATCGTCGCGGGGGGGTTCCCCAACGCAGTGCGCCGTTCTCCGCAGCGCGCGAGTGCGTGGCATCGTGATTACCTAAGCACCCTCTTGGAGCGCGACGTGCGTGATGTCGCGCGAGTGCGTGATCTGGAAGCGATGGAGAAACTCGTCGAGTTGGTCGCCCTGCGCACGGGTGAATTGCTCAATGTCTCGACCTTGAGCAATGAGCTGAATTTGCGTCGGGAGACCGTCGACCAATACCTGACGGTTTGTGAGCGGCTCTTCCTGATTCGCCGCCTTCCCCCCTGGCATCGGTCGGAGGCCAAGCGCCTGATCAAGTCACCCAAATTGCACTTCGTCGATTCAGGCTTGGCCGCAACGCTGTCCGATTTGCAAGCAAGTGATTGGACGGCCGACCGCCACCGCTTTGGTCACCTGCTCGAATCCTGGGTGTTGCAGCAATTGATATCCCAGGCGGGCTGGGCTGATCCGGGACTCAAATTTTGGCACTACCGGGACAAGGATCAGGTTGAAGTTGATGTTGTCATGACCAAGGCCCAGCGAACTTGGGGGGTGGAAGTCAAGATGTCCGCGACCCCCTCGCTCGCTGATACGTCTGGCCTGCGTCGTCTGGCAGCACAATGTGGCGACGGGTTTGCTGGGGGGATACTGTTTCATACCGGACCTCACATTATTCCGCTGGATGACCCTCGAATCCTTGCGGTCCCGTTCGCCAAACTCTGGGAAATGTAACTTATCCACACTAGTCTGGTCTCGGAAGGTTTTCTCGGGTAGATTCCGCTGCCGTAAAATCAGCCTTATCGACGGAATCATTTTTCGATAATTCAGACAGAACAGATGAAATTCGACGGTGTGGATACGGCCCTTAAGTCGGTTATCTGCATAACACTATCGGCCCCCAGTATGTGCATGCGTTGATCAAGTTTATTGAATCGGTCACCGGAACGTCTCCAGAGGTGGGAGCATCGAGAAAAGCGATACAGGATGAAACGCAGAAAATCATAGCCGCAGCGATAGGGGATAAGCTGGCCGCGTTCAGGGAAAAACTCGTCGAGAGTAATGACAGGGCAGGCTTGACCGCTGGGGTTCTCGACGCTTTTGTCGATCTCTATACAGAACAAAACGAGCAAAATGTCCAAGCCAATGAGCAAAATGAGCAAGGCCAAAAGAAAGACAATGACAACGGCCGAAATCAGGAAACTGCTTCGGGACGTGGCGAAGGCCATGTAGGGGAGACCCGTACCCACGATGTAGGGCCGACTGGAGATAAACCGGCAACGTCTTCGGCGGCCGTAAACCGCAACCTCGACGCGGCGGCCGCCGAGGATGCAGCCTTCCCCGTGCCACCGACCCCGGAGGTGGTGGCGGAGACGCTGGCCGCGTTGAGCCGGCAGGTGCAAGAGCGGTTTGGCGGGACGGTGACGATAAACCGGGACGGGAGGTCTAATCCGCAAGGTTGGGCGGAGGCCCAGGCCGTGGGCCGGGCGTTGGGGTTTGAGGTGGTGATGGTGAACAGACTCCCTGAGGGCGTGCATGGTGCCCAGTTGGGTGAGGTGTTGTTTGTTTCGACCGCGAGTGACCGGCCCGTACTGGCGACGGTGGGCCATGAAATTTTTGAGGCCATGGCGCGCGGAGCCCGGATTGGTGGGCAGGGTGACTGAGGCGATGGATTTGACGCCGGAAATTCTCGACCGGTACGGGTTTTACCCGGAAAGCGAGCGCGCTCATGAAGCGGCGGCCGCCAGGGCCCCAAACGCAAGCCCGTCGACGCCGCCCGCGCGAATGCGACTAAGATTCCGGCGGCTGCGCAAACCACCACAGCACCGCCGCCAGGGGCAAACAGCTCAGGATGAGTAGAAGTAACCATACGATAACGGGCATCGCTCGCACTATCTCCCACCCATGACCGATCCGCAACTCAAAATATTGATCTCGATCCGCAAGGAAATCGATGGCCTCCATGATACGGTCAAGGAGCTGGGTGGGCTCAACCGGGAGTTGGTGAGCAGCCAAGAAAAGTTTCGCCAAGTGCGCACGGCGGCACAGGGCATGGGCGCGATGCTCAAGACGGGTCTGGGTATCGAGATCGTGCGGCGGGGGCTTGATCTGCTCACGCAGATTCCGCTAAAGATCGCGGGCGCGATCAAGGCGGGCGTGGACTACAATGCCAACCTGGAGCAACAGGGCGCGGCGTTTGAGACGTTGCTCGGCTCGGTCGAGAAATCGGAGGAGCGGCTGCGTAGTTTGGTCGATTTTGCGGCGAGCACGCCCTTTGAACTGCCCGCGATCGTCGACGCGTCGAAGCTGTTGCAATCCTTTTCGGGCGAGGCCCTATCGACGGGCGAGGGGCTGCGCCTCGTCGGCGATGCGGCGGCGGCGGTAGGCCAGCCGATCGGCAACGTGTCGATGTGGTTTGGCCGGCTCTTTGCCGCCCTGCGCAATGGCGCGCCGATGGGCGAGGCCATCGCCCGGCTTACCGAGCTGGGTCTCGTCTCGGGCGAGTCGCGCAAGCAACTGGCGGCCCTCGAGGGCGCGAGCCTGAGCGAGGCCCAAGCGATGGCGACACTGCGCGATGCGTTTGGCTTCACCGCCGGGGCGATGGCGCGCCAATCACGCACGCTCAATGGGCTCATGTCGACGCTGCGCGATACCCTCGCGGCTCTCGGCGGAGACCTGGCCAAGCCGCTGTTTGCCAGCTTCAAATCCGCGCTGGTCGAGGTGCTGCAACTGCTCGGCGCGCTGGAGACGGAGAGTGAGGCGGCTATCGCCCGCGTCACCGACCAGACTGCCCGCCTCAGGGAAGCGGCCCGCAGTGCTGCACCCGACCAGCTCGCCGCCATCACGAGCGATTTCGTGGAGCAACTCTCGGCCAACGAGCAGCGCGTGCGCGAGCTCCAAACGCTGCTGAGCGGCTACCTGCTCTTCGATGAAAATAATGACGTGAAAGAGCGCTACGCTGGCCGCCGCTCAGGGCTCGAAGCGGAGCTGGCAGGACTCGCGGAGCTGAACCGGCAGGTGAGGATCGAGCTCGGCCGCCAAGGTGTCGAGGCTTACCGGGGCGATCTCGACGCGCGCGTGGAGCGGTTGCGTTCCCTGATCGCCGAGCTGGAGCAACTCAACACCCCGAAGGAGACCTACACTTTCCGACGCTCGGGTCGGAAAGTTGATTGGTCCCGTGATCGCGCGAAGGCCGAGGCCAGTGGGATAGCAAACGGCCTGGAGCGTGGCAGCCCGGCTTTGGCTCAATTTGTCGATGACGCCATCGCGGCAATGCGCGAGAAAATGCTCGCCGACAACGCCATCGTTTTGGGTGTTACCCCAGGGCTAGACGCCAAGGGGCAGGACCAGCTGGCCGCGGCGCGCGATGAACTCGCCGACCTCACGGCGAATGTGCCGCAACAGGCTGGCGCCAACCAAGCCGCGCAGGAACGGGCGACTCTGCTGGCGCACCACGCCCAACTCTACGAGACGGCCACAGTTCGGGCGGGCGAGTTGACTGACCAGGTCGAAAAACTGCGCGCCGCCGAAGCGCAATCGCTCGCCACCGATGCCCAACGGCTCGACCTGACCAACGCCCGACTCGCCGCCGTCGACGAAGCGGCCGACGCTGCGCGGGCCGAAGCCGGGGCCATCGAGGACGATGCGCAACGCGCGGTCGTGCTCAACGACATCGCCCTGCGGCTGGAGCGCGACAAGCTGCCGGTGCTCGCCCAGCAGCGCGAGTTGCAGGCCAAGATCGCGGCGACCACGCAGCAGGCGACGGCCGACGGCCGCGCCGATGCCGCCAAGGGCATCGAAGCGCGCTTGGTGAGCAAGCGCTCCGAGCTGGCCGCGATCGCCTACGAGCGCGAACGCGCGGGAGACGATCCCGACCTCGCGCGGCGCCGACGCACCGAGGAGGAACTGATCGAGCGGCAACGCGACGTACTAGCCGATATTGTGCAAATCACGCGAGAGAAGCTGGCTCTGGCCAGCGACCCGGTGGAGACCGCCAGAATTGAGGCGCAAGTCGCCGCAACAGAGCGCGAGCGGGATCACGTTGGCACCGGCACTCAAGGCACGGCCGCGCTCGGGGTCGGCGAGAGTTTTGGGGTGGGTGTGATGGATTGGGTCACCAGCCTCGGCTCCCAAGGCGAGCAGATTGCCGCGCTCCTGCAGGGCACGATCGGCACCGCCGCGCAGGGGATCTCAGATACGATCTATGGCTGGACCACGGGGGCCGGAGACTTCGGTGACGTGTTGCTCGGCATCGGCGATACCGCGCTGCGCCAACTTATCGACATGGTCGTCAATATGGGTCTCCAGTGGATTATCAGCGGATCCGTGGCCAAGGCGACGATGACGGGCATCTCCGCGCTGGGATCGCTGCTGCGTAAGAAGGAGGCGTCAGAAACAATTGCGGCCGAAAGCGCCAAGGCGCCCGCGCTACAGAAGAATGCCCTCACCGCGAATGCGGGCTCGTTTGGTCTGTCGGCTGTGATCGGTCTGGCGTTGCTGGCGGCGCTGCTCGCTGCGTTCACCTTCCGGGAGCGCGGCGGCGACATGCAGGCCGGTCATCCCTACATCGTAGGTGAGCGCCGCGCGGAGGTCTTCGTGCCCGACCAACCGGGCACAATGCACCCCTCGGTCGACGACTACGTGAATCGATATGGTAGCGGCCAAAACCTCGCCGCCACGATGGACGTGCCCGGCCTGCCCGCCAGCTCTCCGATGGGCGCAGGCGCGGCCGGGGCGGCCACTGCGTTGGCCGCCGGAATGGCGGCGGCCGGGGTGGGCGGCCGCCAAGGCAATCGCCCGATGAATGTCGCGTTCTTCGGCGACAACATGCGCGCGGCCAAGGACTGGGCCGAGAGCCAAGAAGGCGACACCTGGTTCTACGATACGATGCGCAAAAAGATGTCCCAGTTTGTCCCGCTATGAGTTTCTCGATCATTGACTACGATGGCACCGATCTCGCGGTGCTGGCCATCGAGCCCAACGTGCGCGCCGAGGGCGCGGTGGGGCTGGCCTATCGCTTCGCCACGCGCGTCGATACCGGCAACTCCGGCCGCGAAAATCGCGAGCCCGATCAACCGGATTTGCGCGTGCAACAGGTGCTCACCTACACCCTGCGCACCGCCGCCGAAGCCGCTGCGCTGCGCGCGCGGCTGGCCACACTGGGCGATGCGCTGATCGCCGTGCCCCTCTGGGTCGATCGGCTCTCCGGAGCGGATTGGGCGGAGCGGATCCACACCGGGTTAATCCTGCGCTTGAGCGATGGCGCCGTGCTCGCGCGCGATGACGATCTCGATGATCAGGAGGACTACGTGCCGCTGCTCGTCGGACGTTTCGAAGCCCAGCCCGATCTCGCGCCCTGGGGCAAGGAATCCGGGGCCGCGCTTCAGCTCACGCTGGTCGACGATTCGCCGTGGGACTACCGGGTCGAAATCAACGCCACGGCGGTCGCGGGCACGTGGCCCGCCAGCCTCGTCCCCAACTACACGAGCACCCTCAAAGATCGCTCCGACGCGGCGCGAACCTACGAAGAAATCGGGCGCGGCCGCGAACGCGGCATCGAGGGTCAGGAGATGGCGTTTAAGTGGGGCCAGGAGGCGGATTTCCTCCTCAAGTCGCGCGCCGAAATTCGCCTGCTGCTCGCGACGTTTGTGGCGCACCAGGGGCGGCTCGCGCCGCTGACAATGCCGTGGTGGTTTACGCCCGCGCCGGACGCCCCGGCGACCCCGCACACCACGACGGTGCGCTTCGCCCGCGACGAAGTGCGCATGGCCTTCACGGGCGGCGCGGCCGCCAAGGTCAATCTGGCCTTCTGGCAGATGCCGTGGGAGATCGATCCGGAGGAGGGTGAAGAGGCCGCACAGGCTCCGCGCGCCTTCCTCTACAAGCACACCCTTGCGGTGCCCGTGAGTCCTGTCGTCTGGCGCTACACCGACTGGGCGCAACCGATCACCGTAGCCGAGGGCGAGACGAAGGTGACCTACTTCCCGACCAAGATCGAGCACGACAAAATCACCCAGGACTACCTGCTCGTCGATGACGCGGTCTCGCTCAAGAGTTTCGTCGCCGACAATCACCCGTGGATGCTCGCCATCCGGCGGCGGCTGGAGGCTCCGTTGCAGCTCGAAATCTACGAGGTCGATCCCACTGCTAAGACGCTCGCGGCCGTGCTGCGCCACGCCGGAGAATTGGGCGATCCGCGGGGCACCGGTCGCAAGCTCTCGGTGGCATCGACCGGGCTCAGCGCGCAGCTCGATATCAAAGTGCCTGCATTTCGCGCGCAGCAGGGCTGCAACTACGAGTTTTGCGGTGCGGGCTGCGGACTCGACATGGCCGATCACGTGCGCACCGGCACGGTCGATGCGATCGACGGCAATACGATCGATGTCGATATCGATGAGACCTTGGCGGCGGATTTCTTCGCCACCGGCGACTGCGATTTCGGCTCCGGTCTCACCTACGAAGGGCGCGAGATCATCCGCAGCTCCGAGCTCGGCAGTGGCGTGCATCGGCTGGTGCTCTCGCATGCGTTTCGCGGGCTGGCGGTGGACGCCTCGATCAACCTGCGGCCCAACTGCCCCGGCACGCCGGAAGCGTGCAAGGGATTCGGCAATTTCATCAACTACGGCGGGCACTGGGATATCGGCACCAACAACATCTCGGTGCCGAGTCGCGAGAGCGCTATCAGCGGAGGTAAAAAATGAAGCCGTGGTTTCGCGAACAGGACCGCCAAAATTGCCTCTGGACCCAGCAGCAACTTTGGCTCGGCACGCCGTTTTTCCCGCGCGCGCAGAGCATCGGCACCGGCGTCGATTGCGTGCGCCTGCAGGCGGCGTGCTTCGTCGAGATCGGCGCGATTCCAGCGGTCACGCTGCCCGCCTACACGCTCGATCGAGGCAAGCACTCCACGCGCTCCCAGCTCCTCAATTTCCTGCTCACGTCGCCGGAGCTGGCCGGGCGCTTTGTCATGGTGCCCCCGTCCGGACCGCGCATGGTGGGCGACCTGCTCAGCCTGCAGAGCGGCCGGACGGATCACCATCTCGCGTGCGTGGATCCGTTCGAGCATGTGGTGCACGCGATCGAGGATCACGGCGTCATCCGCACGCCCCTTGATGACGCCAAATTGATCGCGCGCACGCTCTACGTGCTGCGCCTTATGGAGGTCACCCGCTCATGAGCTACGGCAGCTCACGCGCCAGCGTCGCGCCCAAGCCCGCGGGCATCGAAAATAACGATCTCGCCACCAACGAAAAGGGCGTCGCGGCGCGTTGGTTTATCGGCCCCGACTGGTGTCCCCTCACGTGGCTCATCAGCCAGCCCCTCAATGTCGAATACGTCGAGATCCGGAAAAAGGTTGGAAAGAAAACCCAAACCACGGGCTACGATATTTTTGCCGATGTCGCCGGGCTCGCCTGCGTGGGATTGGTCGACAAAATCGAGGCGATCGAACTGTCCAAGCAGGTCGTCTGGTCGGGCTCCATCTCGCGGCCCACCAACCCGGCCGATCCGAGCTATTGGAGGGCCACGATTCCCCTCACGGGCGGCGGCACAATCTACTTCTACTGGGGCCGCCCGGATCAGCCGGTCGATACCCACGTGCTCGGCCCACTGGGCACGCTCAACTCCGCGCAGGCGCATCCCGCCTACCGCAATCAAGGCTACGCGGTGGGCAAGCGGATCCCGTTTGGCTCGTCGACCAGCGCCCCGTCGATCCGCCTGAAACTGCGCCGGGCGCCCAAGCCCGCGATCGGCACCTTCGCCGCCCAAAATAGCGCTCAAGGGGAGAGCATCATCGCGGGCATGTTGGAGCTCGCCACCGATCCGATCTTCGGGGCGCGCATGGCCGCCGCGCACTTCACGGTCGCCGACTGGCAGACGCTCTCCACCGCCGTCATCGCGCGGGCCGGATGTTTCGCGCCGTCGCTCGAACAGGACAAGCCCCTGGGCGAGGTCATGCGCGAATGGTTCACGCTTTTCGATGGCTGGGCGCGCATCGATGGCGGCCAGATTGTGCCGGGATATTTTCCCCACGATGGCGAGATCCCCAAGTCGCTCCCTGAGATTTCACACCATGATATCGTGGGCAAGCCTCGGATCGGCGCGCCGGGGCTTTCTAAGACGGCCAATGCGGTGGTGGTGACCTTTCGCGATGCCGCCGCCAAGCTGCGCCGCGACACGGTCAAACACACCGCCCGCAGCAATGCGCGGGCGCGCTCGCGAGTGAAGCCCCAGGCGGTCTCCGCGCTCCCCATCATCATCCGCAATCAGGCGAGGGCCTACGCGGCCGAAGCCGCCCGCACCGGAGCCGAGGGCGAGAGCACGGGCAGCATCGCCGTGCGGCGGCCGCGCGCCGTGCGTCTCGACGGCAGGCGGTTGCGCGCCGGTGATAACTTCCAGCTCGATTGGCTGCCGTATCAGCTCGATCAGGTGTCGCGCGTCGCACGCATCGTGGACCACTACGGAGCGGCTCCGCAGATCGACTACGTCGCGGAGCGCGGGGTCTATCCGCTGCCCTACGTGGCCCCGGCCGCCCTGCAGCCCGATCTCGGTGCACCGCTGCCTACCGTGATCAAAAATCTGCGCGTGCTGGAGCTCACGACCGAACTCGCGGGCACACCGATCGGCATCCGCATCGCGGTGCTCGCCAAGCGCCCCGTCGCGGCCCACGAAAACGCGAACGAGGTCAAAGCGCGCAACGTGATCGGCCTGCAGCTCTGGCACTCCGTTGCCGACGAATCTTACGATCCATTGGGCAACCAAACGCAGTGGGCGGTGCGTGCCGTGCTACGCGCGGCCGTCGCCGATGCGCCGGGCAACGCGACCGTGCAAGTCACCCTCGATGCCGACAATCTAGACAGCGACCGACTCGGACCGATCAGCGCTGAGGACCAGGCCGATGATCGCCTGCTGCTGGTGATGGGCGACGAGGTCATGAGCGTCGGCGATATCACGATCAATGGGGCCAATTGGGATCTAGCGTGTCTGCGCGGCCGCCAAGGCACCCAGACCGAGGCCGGGGCCATCGACGCCGCCGTTTGGCTGGTCTATCGCGACGAACTGGTGAGCTGGTCACACCAGCGCTTCATCGAGGACACCACGCGGTATTTCAAGGCCCAGCCTTACTCCGGCTCCGGCGTCGTCGACCTCGCCGATATCGACGCCCTCGAGTATGACTTCCGCGACCGCGCCGACGAGCTGCCTGTGATCGCCATCGGCGCGCTGCCGGTATCGCCCAAGGTGGGCGTGAGCTACACCGCCACGGGCACGATCAGCGACGTCAACGGCGACCTGAAAAGCTACCAAGTGCAGGCCGTGCGCTTGGTCGAAACCGCCGGTGCGATCGATCAGGAAATCACCCTCCTGGCGGGCGAGCCCAAGCCCGGCGAAAAGGCCCTCGTGAGCTGGAAGGCTTCGCTGGTTTTCCCGGTGCCCGGCATCTGGCAAATCATCGTGCGCGCCCACGACGAGCGCGTAGGTTTCCGCGAAACCGCCAGCGCCGAAATGACGGTTGCGGACGGAACGGGTTTGGTCGGTCCCGACGACGGTGTGACCCCGGATGCCGTGAGTGCGGTGTCGGTGACGAGCGGCATCGAAACCAACCTGCTGCAGTGGACCAATCCCACCAACACGCCGATCCGCCGGATCGTCATTTACGAGTCCGCGACCACCAGCAAACCGGCGCTCCCATCCTTCGTCGTCGAATCGCCCCAGGTACATTATTTCCGCAACGGACTTCCGGAGGGCACCACCCGCTACTACTGGCTCGAAGCCGAGGCCACCAACTGCCGCAAAAGCTCGGTCAGCGGCCCGCACCGTGGCACGATCGTGCAATGGCCCGTCGTGAGCGACATCGAGAGCACGCTGGATGATCAGGCCGAGGAAATCTTACTCGCCCAAGCCTCAGCAGAGGACTCTGGCGACACGGCGGCTGCGGCCGTGGCAGCTGCGGCAACTGCGCAGAGCGGGGTCAATAGTGTGGCGGCGGAATACGTGCTCATGACCACCACGGTGAAGGGTGGCGTGCGTCGAGTGGCCGGTTTCCGCGTCACCAATCAAGGCGGCGCGGGCGGCAGCAGTGAGTTTATCGTTCAGGCGGACAAATTCGCCGTCGTGAACGCGGCCGGGGCTAACCAGCGGGCACCATTCGCGGTTTATGGAGGCCAAGTCTACATCGACTCGGCCATGATCAGAAACGCTCAAATCGTGAATGCGATGATCGAGGATACCCTGACAGCGAAGACCCTCGTCTCGACGTCCCTCGATGCGTCGCTGGTTCGCAGTGATGTGAAGCTCTACAGCGCCGAGGATCCAACCCGGACCTTCCCCGTCGTCGGCAGCGTCTGGCGGGGCAGCGTGGTAAGCGGTGCATCGATCGGCAGCCTGCCCATCCATCCGGCGCCCGCGACCTACTACACGCACGACGACCTGATCATGTGCGGATGGAAAGAGGGGCCATCGGGTTTTTCATCCCATCGATTTGGCAACGCATCAATGCGCTTGCAGGCTACATTTTCGGGCAACTGTTCAGTCACGGCGGGGAGCATTTTGATCTACAATGTGGGCTACCGCCGCCGCTCCTATGGCGGCGCGTGGGGGACCTGGACAGGCAGCCATCACGACAACTACGCGGAGCTGGGTGGGTCTGGTAACATCCAATACGCGGCGGCGTGGGACAACATCGCGGTCAACGGCAACAACGACATCCAGATAGGAATCAGGTTCTCTAGGGCGTCCGGAACGACCGGCACGATCGGCGCAGTGAATATCACCGCCTTCAGCCACAACTTCTAGTGCCTTGCAGCCCCTCTGCCGGGACCCTGCACGGCATAGCCGAAATTTTTCTCAAACCTTTGCGAATTTCGCCCAAATAGGCGGATTCTTTCTCAAACCTTTGCGAATTCGCCCAAATAGGCGGATTTCTTTCTCAAATGACGTTGATAGAGATCAACTGACCTAAGTCGCTGATTTTCGGGTTACTTCCACTTATTTCGGCTTGATTCGCCGATTCTCAAACCTGACGGTGTTTTTCATTTTCTATCTGCCGAGTTCCTCCCATATTGGACGGCGTGGAGCCTTCCTTGGTCGTTGTCCATTTCCGGGTGGCATAAACCGCCTCGCCGTTCGATTGACTCATGGTTTCTCCGGTTCAATTCAGGGAATGACTGACTCTTCATCGTGTTGCGACGTCGCTAAAGCAATCATCCGTCCACATGTGAGGCTGTAATACTGCATGGGCGCTGAATGGGCTCCAATTTTTAGTTTAGTTTACAGAGCTTCTTGTGAAATTACTATAATACGCCCAATCGCTTTAACGTGATGATGCGTGTTCGTGATTGTGTTCGTTCAACCGAGTTACGGTTGCTCCGCGTCTCTCGCCACCACGGGAGGAGCTAACCTGCCCCAGCCCCAATTCATGATGCAACGACGAGAATTTCTCCACCTTGCGGC
This sequence comes from Actomonas sp., assembly GCA_965203585.1. Taxonomy (GTDB): domain Bacteria; phylum Verrucomicrobiota; class Verrucomicrobiia; order Opitutales; family Opitutaceae; genus Actomonas. Next base: position 1,139,285 of record CBDBDC010000003.1, on the reverse strand, counting down.
CGCTAGTGCCGCCAGTCACAGCCTTTTTAGTAGCGCAGCTTGGGCAGCCTGGAAACCCGGTCCCAACCGGGATAAGTTTGGAGGTTGGACCGAACGAAAATTCGACGCCACCGGCTTCTTCCGCGTGGAAAAGGCTGAACGCTGGTGGATGGTGACACCGGAGGGAAACGCCTTCCTCAGTTTTGGGGTCAACCACCTCTATCCGGATTTGTGGAACCAGCCTTACAACCGGGACGCCTGGGCGGACCGGCTGGGGGTGGATTCGTTGGATTCGGACAACTACTTCCCGGCCCTACGTGAGTGGTTCTTGGATACATGCAGCGACTTCGGCTTCAACTCCGTCGGAGTGCACATGGCGCTGTCGGTGGTGAATCAACCGCGGCCGGCGATGCCTTACATGAAGCATATCACCTTCGTGGACATCCCGCACTGGAAAGGGACTGTGTCGGACGAAAATTTTTTGGATGTGTATGCCCCGGCGTTCGCCGAGCATTGCGATCGTTTGGCTCGTGAACAGGCGCTCCGGTCAAAGATGACCCCTATTTGCTGGGTTGGGCCATGACAGACTGCCCGTTGTTCACCGAGGAGGACTGTCGCGAGCGCCCCGACACGGTGGGTGGGGCTCGACGGGCCTCCCGCATCGGCTGGCCACGGCGTTTGCGTAACCTCGGTCCCGACGCTCCCGGCAAACAGGCCTACGTGGAGATGATGCGTGGGCTCTACGAGGACCGAATTGCCGGCTTTAACAGGACCTATGGCACCGGATTCGGATCCTTCAACGAACTGGCTTCGGCGGTTAAGTGGCGGCCGGGCACGGATCTCTCCAACCCCTTGGAGACGCGGGATAACTCGGAATTCATGCTGCAGACGGTCGATGTCTATTACCGCACCGCCAAGGTGGCGATCCGCCGCTATGATCCACATCACCTTTTTTTTTGGCGACAAGATCAATGCGAATACCGACACCCTAGATACGGTGTTGGGTGTGACCTCGCGCTACACCGACGTCGTATTCTATCAACTCTACGGCCGCTACGAAGTGCAGGCCCCGGGGCTGGACCGTTGGTCGGCCCGCGCCGATCTGCCGTTCTTCAACGGAGACTCCGCCTACACCATGGTGACTCCGCATATGCCGCGACCCTACGGACCCATCGCCGACAACCTTGAACAGCGGGCCGAGTGGACGGAGGAATTCATGCGCTCGGCATTTTCCCGCCCCGAATTCGTCGGTTGGCACTACTGCGAACTGATCGACGCTGACATGCGGGTGAAGCGCAAATAGGTCCGCCAGCACTCAGGCCTGCTCGACGGCTTTGGGAAATCGTATCCCCTGCTGGAACGGGTGATCAAATCCTGCGCCGACGATCTCTACCAGATCGCTTCCACGGGGCAGACTTGATGGGCTCAGAGGTTGGCGGGAAAGTGGAATTACAATAATATCGTCCTTCCCTTTGAAAGGGGAAGTGCCGAGATACGCTGAAGCGATTCTCTTTTCTTCCCACCAACTTCAGGGATAATCAGGTCCATTTTTTTATACCCTCGTTTGCAGTTTATGCATTACTGTTGCTCTTACGCTTTCCCGTTTCGGCTTCGGCTGAGGATTGAACGGAAACCCCGGAAGCACGTGCCCAATCCAGCTAGCAAGACGATCCGTCCCGACTGACCTACCTCATTATGAAATTTCTACCTCGTTCCGTGGCTTTGCTCTGCCTCATGTCGATCCCACTTGGTCAAGCCCGAGCAGCCGATCAGCCAAATATCCTGTTCCTTTTCGCTGACGACCATACCTATGAAGCGCTGGGGGCGATGGGGAACGAGGAGGTCCATACCCCCCAATTTGGACCGATTGGCCGACGATGGGGTGACTTTTTCGCACGCTTACAATATGGGCGGGTGGAATGATGCGGTGTGCATTGCCAGTCGTACCATGCTGCAAACGGGACGTTTCGTTTGGCACGCTATGAAGCTGGACAATCGCCTCGACCAAGAGGTGTCGGCAGGCCGGACTTGGCCTCAACTGCTGGGCAAAGCTGGCTACGAGACTTACATGACCGGGAAATGGCACGTGAAGGCGGAAACTGCCCAGATGTTCGACCACGTCTCCCATGAGCGTCCCGGCATGCCGGGGCCCATCGTATACGAAGAGGCTTATGGTCGTCCGATTGAGGGTAGGGAAGATCCGTGGGATCCCACCGAGAGGCGTTTCCGAGGATTTTGGGCCGGTGGAAAACACTGGAGCGAAGTGCTGGCGGACGACGCCGAGATGTTTTTATTTAATGCGGCCAAATCAGAAAAACCGTTCTTCATGTTTCTGGCCTTCAATGCCCCGCATGATCCTCGGCAGGCTCCGCAGGAATTTGTGGACATGTATGATCCCGATACTTTAGCGATGCCCGAAAGCTTCATCCCGGAGTATCCCTATAAGGACGATATTGGTTGCGGGGTGAACCTGCGCGATGAGCGACTCGCCCTCATGCCGCGGACCGAATACGCCGTGCGTAAACACCGCGCGGTATTATGCGATCATCACCCACATGGATGCGCAAATCGGCCGTATACTCGATGCCTTGGAGGCTTCGGGAAAGAGTGACGACACGGTCATCGTATTTTCGGCCGATCATGGCTTGGCGGTGGGCCATCATGGTTTTGTGGGCAAGCAGAACATGTATGAGCACAGCCTGCGGCCTCCCCTGATCATGGCGGGGCCGGGATTGCCGAAGGGAGAGGTGATCGATACCAGAGTATATTATCAGGACATCATGCCCACGACCTTGGAGTTGGCGGGAACGTCGGTTCCGGGGCATGTAGAGTTTCGTAGTTTGCTTCCGTTGGTGCGGGGCGAACGAGAGGAGCAATATTCGCGGATATATGGCGCTTATCAACTCAAGGAGCAACGGGCGATTATTCAGGACGATTTTAAGCTGATTTACTACCCTCGCATTGATCGATTGCGTCTCTACAACCTGAAGGAGGATCCTCTTGAGCTGACCGATTTGGCCGATGATCCCGATTACTTCGATGAGGTAAATCGCCTGCGATCCAGTTTGGCCACCCTTCAAGCTGAAATGCAGGACCCAGTAGTTCTGGGCCTCTGAAGCCCACAATCATCAAGGATTTTTCCAGGGCATGTGTCCTTAGTTTCGGAGCCGGGTCACAAGCATTCAGGCTGTTGGCGGAACAGGCATCTCGCGAGCTTTGAGCGGATGAAATGCTCACCACAGAAATCCCATCCATGTTCACCAAGACACCATTTATCTTTCTTACTCTATTCACCACGATTCTCGGAAGTCTTTCCTAGTGAGAAAGGCTTCGATCGCTATGGCGGCTATCTCGCCTACGAGGGAAAGGCCACCGGACGGTTTCATCTGGAGACCATCGACGGGCGGCATTTCCTGATTACGCCCGATGGACACGGGTTTATTTCAATCGGAGTGACCCCCACGGTTGGCCTCGAAAATGCGAAAGACTCGAGGGTCGATTTTCTGAAGGATGAACTCGAGGGGGATTGGGACAAAGCGAACCAGCACCTCCTCTCCAATTTCTGCAAATGGGGCTATAGCAGCTTGGGCTATGGCTCGCATGAGAGCACTCAGAAGTTGCTTCCCTACTTTGCCAGTTGTGATCCCACCGAGACGAGTATTTGGCGATGGAAGCAGGTCGAATTTCCCGACGTGTTCGGCGATGCTTGGAAGCAGGAGGCGCGAAAGACCATCGAAACGATGGTGGAAACCTTCGACGACAATCCGAATCTCATCGGGATATACTGGACTGACATTCCCTACTGGGACTTCGAATACACAAGGCATGCCATCGGCAGGACGTGGGTGGATGCCATTCGGGAGTTGCCGGAAAATGCTCCGGGGAAAATAAGATACGAACGATTTCTTCACGAAAACGGTGCTGATGCTTCGGACGAGGACTTTCAGGTGCTCATTGCCCGCGAAGTTTATTCAACCATTGGGCCGATCACTCGGGAGCTGGCTCCGGACACACTGATTTTCGGAGACCGCTACGCCAGCTGGGCTATGCCCTGGCGGGTGATTCAAGAGGCGCTTCCGTGGATTGACGTGGTATCGGTCCAGCCGATCGTCTCAGAGTTCCCCGCCGAGACTTTTGAACGCCTGTATCGGGAGACGGGAAAGCCGGTGATGATCTGTGACCATCAATCGAGTTTCACTACGCCTGAACATTCGAATATCATATGGAATACGTTGCCTGACGTTGCCAGCGTGGACCGGGTCATTGCTACCTATATGGACGAAGGTTTCTCAACGTCGTTTCTGATTGGATACAACCGTTGCCAATATATCGATCGCTATATGGCGAGGCGGGACAAGCTCAAACAGGGCCTACTCCAGGTTGATGGCACGCCCTATGAAGAGTTGGTGGATTCAGTGCAGAACCACAATTGGCGGATTCATGAACAGTTTATCAACCAGACCGGGTCCCCCGGAAATCAGTCGGATTCAGCCGAAATAATTGAATGGGGGATTGATTCCAACAGTTCCTGCTTGGACGGAGAATAAATTATGAAAAATCGATTTAAGCCCCTCGCGACGGGAATACTTCTTTGGCTCTTGGTGATGCCGGTTTTGGGGCATGCGGCGGAGAAACCAAGGATCTGGGTGATTACCGATTTGCTGAAAGGCCCCCTTGGCGATGAAGACGATGATGTTTGCATGGGCGCGCTGCTGCTTCTGGCCGATCACTATACGATCGAAGGGATTTCGGTGGGAGCCAATCCGAAGACCGTGGAAGGCACGGATGTTTGGGCAAAAGAGACTTTTGTTGCAGACTACAAAAAAGAAGTCGGACGGCTGAATGCCTATTACGATGATCAATACCAGCTCGACGTCCCGGTCATCATGGCTGATTCGGCGGGGCTGCGCTTTGCTAAGATTAGCTCAGAGGCTGAAAACCCTGATTTTCTGGAAACGAGTCCATCGATCATGGGAATGGTTGATGCGGCGGAGCAGGGCTCGCTCTTTGTGCTAAATTGGGGGCCGTTAACCGAGGTGGCCATGCTGCTCAAATACTGTGTTACACAAAATAAAATCGGCACCTTGAAAAACATTTCGATCATAAGTCACTGGACGCAACGGGGTGGCCCCTGGAATTGTGGGGCGGACAATGCCGGCTGTAATTATGTGCATGATCAGGCTGAAGCTAACCCCAACGTTGTGATATATGAACTGGGACCGAGCGGCCAGCGGGGTTTGGTTGAAAACATCACCAATGAAACCGCGGTCTTTGACCGGGAAGCCGTTTTCGCCAGCAAAATCGGTCAACACATGAATCATCCGTGTGGTAAGTGCGAGGGTATGCCGGATATGTCGGATGGATCCACCATGCTTGTGCTGATGGGTTTTGGCGGTGGGCTGGATGCTTACAACCGGGACGGCACAATGGTGACCGATCAGGACGGAGTAAATCGTCTGCTGTGCCGGGATCGGGGGGATTTTCGATTTACTGGAAGAGTGCGCACGCGTCGCATCGGGAAAATTGACGAAATAAACGGAGGCGAAAAACATGAAACGGTTTGGATTGATATTGGGAACTTTGAGTGCGTGATGGGACGACAGTTCCCGTTTTCACCCGGAGGCGTGAGGGTCATCGATATCGAGAACGGCATCAATCGCCGGGTTCCTCTTCATGCGCCCTCCAATGTAAGAACCTATTACCATCTGGCGGTGGAGTTGTTACGACGTTACTGGGACGTGGGGTCGGATGGCGTTAAAATACAGGGAGACAATTTGGAGTTTGTTACTCCCGTGGGAGAACTGGTCGCAACCGTGCCGATGAGTGACGGTCAGTTTCTGGAACTCAATTAGTTTTCAAAATGGATTTCATCCGACCTGAACCCCCGGACCAGTTTCAAGGACGTCTATTTTTATTCTTTGAATTTGAAATCGGAAAACCCCGAGGCCGTGGCCACCGCGAAGGCCTTCTTTGCCCAGGACGCGTTTGAAGACTCCATCGTATTGATCGGCCCGGGGTCGCCGTTGATGCAGGATCTCGCGCCGACTACTCCGTTGGATGAAAATCCAGTGCCGAAAGTGGGTGTGCATGGTGACGTTTTGAAAACCATTCTGGCGGGACTCTACTTCGAAAGACTCGAACCGATTCAAGTGTATGCGATCACCCTGTTGCTTACCTTTGTAATCGGAACTATGAGTGTTTGGGGCGGTGCCAGTGCAGTCGGCACCCGGCTTTTGGCTGCCTTGTTTTTGGTGGGATATACTTGGCTCTGTTTTCACTGGTTTTCCACGCTCCACTTGATTCTGCCTACGTGACCCCAGTCGGCTCGGCTCTATCCACTTCATTCGTCGCGGCTGCTTGGCAAGTCGTGCAGGAGCAAAAAGCGAAAGGTAAGATCAAAGGCATGTTCGGGACATATCTCGTCCCCACCGTTGTTGATTCAATGATTGATTCAGGACGTGATCCGGAGCTCGGCGGTCATGACGCGGAGATCACGCCCTACTTCTCGGATATCCAGAGTTTTTCCGCTTTTTCTGAGGTGCTCTCCTCCTCTCAATTGGGCGATCTACTCAACGAGTATCTGACGGTCTGCACCGATATCATCCAAGAGAAAGGTGGCACCTTGGATAAGTATATCGGTGATGCGGTTGTCGCGATGTTCGGTGCGCCCGTTGATCTGGAGAATCACGCTTACAAAGCCTGTTTCGTGAGCCAATTGGTGCATCAACGCCTTGATGACTTGAGAGAAAAGTGGACTCGCGAAGGAGACAAATGGCCGGAGCTGGTCCATCAGATGCGCACGCGGATCGGACTCAACACGGGCTCTTGCATGATCGGAAATATGGGGAGCCGCACATGTTTCAACTACACCATGATGGGTGACAATGTGAATCTCGCGGCGCGCATGGAAAGTGGAGCGAAAAGCTGGGGAGCCTTCACGATGGTCGCGGAGTCGACCAAGCTGGCCTGTGAAAAGCACGGTGGTGATCGCATCATTTTCCGGCCCTTGGGTCGCATCGTCGTCAAAGGGCGCTCCAAGCCAGTGCCGATCAACGAAATCGTGGGTCTGCAGGAATCCGTATCCGAATCCACCCGGGAGTGTGTCGGTTTGTTCGCGGAGGGAATGCAGCGCTACTATGATCAGGACTAGGAGGGTGCCTTGAAACGATTCGAGCAAAGTGCGGCTTTGGAGCCGTTACAGCTGGGCGTGGCTCCCGGGGCCACGAATTCGCCGTCGAGAGTATACCAGCGCATCGTCGCTGATATGCAGCTTAATCCGCCCGTAAAAGACTGGGATGGCGTTTATGTCATGACCAAAAAATAGCATCTGGTTCTATTTCGGAATTATTCGTCTTTGATGAACCAAACTGCCGCCAAACCGCTTTCATGCAATATCCGGGCTAGTCGAGTGTTTCAGTTGCGAGAGTATATGGTTGAGGCAGCAGATGACAGCAGACGTATTGGTTCTGATGCGGTTTGATGTTCGGATAGCTCTTTTCCTCGGGTGTTTGTTCGCTGCGATTTGCGTGGGGGAGGATCGGGTATATTTTGAGCCCCAGCATCGAGAGGAAGAGTTACAGCTACACGTCGATGTTTCCTATGGTCAAAAGGTGGCCCAAGCGGGAAGGGGCACCACCCTGTTGATTTATATTTTTCAACCTCCAAGTGCGACGGCGGAGAGTCCCAAGGCGTTGGTGGTTCTCATCCATGGCGGCGGTTTCCAAGGTGGGACTAAGGAAAAGCACCACGACTGGGCGCGGGAGCATGCGAGTCACGGGTTTGTCGCGGCCTGTATAAGCTACCGACTCACAACCCGAGGGCTCCGTGATTCGCCGCCGGAGAATTTTATCGAGGCGGCGACCCATGCCACGGAGGACGGAATGGGTGCCATTCGGTTTCTGAAGAAGAATGCCACCAAGTATGGTATCGACCCGCAACGTACTGTGACGATTGGCATGTCGGCAGGCGGATGGATTTCCGGATTCAACGCGATCGACTATGACAGCTTCAACCATACGAAGAACTCCTATCCCGGAGTGAGTTCGAAAGTGCACGCGGCGATTCCAATGGGCGTTTCCTACGCCAACGGACCGATCCACCGAAGTATGCGTGATGAGTTGATGCACTTTGATGCGGACGACACGCCGGTGCTGCTCTTCCATGCGGAAGGGACGGATAAGGTGACGACCGCCCCTTGGAGTGAAGCCGTTCACTTGCAGCGGCTGATTCAGAATTCAGGCAACGTGGCCGAATTGCACCCCCAACCCGGAGATCGGCATGTCGATGACATGAGTCCAAGTGGTCCGCATTGGGTTCATATTTCCCGATTTCTGAAAACCCATCTGAGTCTTTAATTCAGGCCGGTCCGTTTAGAGCCACTGCATCAATACCGCATCATCCAAAGCCGGGTCTTTGGTGGCTTGCAGATGCTCCCGCAGCTCAAGGCGAAGTCGCCGTGCGATTTCTTGGTAGTCGGGATCGTTGTGGAAATTGATCAACTCGTCTGGGTCCCTTTGCAAATCAATCAGCTAGGGCTCGGCTCCTTTGGAAACTACCAGTTTATAGCGGTCATCGATGGCCGCCAACCAGTAGGGTGGAGGACCCAGCGGACTCATTACTCCGCGCATATACACGGCCTCCGTATCCGCGACCACCGCTGCCTTGCTGAGGAACTGGGGCGAAATATCCCGGCCGTGAATCTCTCCGAGGTCTTCCGCGCTCTTTAGCAATCCCAGCAAGGTAGGGCCAAAGTCCGCCGTCGTCATGGCGGAGTGAATTTGTTTACCCGGTTTGATCCTTTCTGGATAGCGCACAATCAACGGCGAGATAGCGGACCCTTCGTAGGGTGATCGTTTATTGAGACGTTCATGTTCGCCCAGCAAGTCACCATGGTCAGAGACGAAAACCACGATCGTATTCTCCTCCAGGTCCTCGTCCTCGAGAAACCGCAGGAACTTACCCACATTGTCATTGATCAGCCGGACCATGCCGAAGTAGCCCGCCATGTGTTCCTGCACGATTTTTCGATCCGGAATTTCATCGTTGGTATTGCCAACAATCCACTGCGGAGACGTATCGACCTCCTTAAAGATGGTCGTTGGCTCATTGTAGTGTAAATCGCGATACATCGCATTGTAGGGCGCGTGAACCGTATCAGGTTGGTGCGGGTCGGGAATGCTAAGCATCGCACACCACGATTGATCCTTGTTAGCCTGCATAAACTTGAGTGTGCGATCGGTGAAGAAGTCCGTTGGGTAGGTCTTTTCATTCGCGTCCCCCAGTTCGTAGGTAGGCATGCCGTCCGGTCCCTGCGGTGCGTTCACGCGAGGACCCTTCGAGGTATCGATGACGTTCTTCCAGTGTCCGCGGTTATACATGTAGCGGTTGTCCTCCCAGCCGAATTTCCGAGCGGGAGCCCAGCCGGGTTTCGCGTCGCCATCCAAATGCCACTTTCCGAAGTAACCCGTCGCGTAACCTTCACGCCGGAGAACTTCCGCGAAGGTCACCGAATCGTCATGGAGAGACCGATGGTTCACGGGCACGCCGGTCGCGTGTGGATAGAGCCCCGTCATCATCGAGGCCCGGGCGGGCGCGCAAAGGGGCGTGGTGCCATAAAAGCTCGTGCAGATCGCACCGTCTCTGGCTAGCGAATCAATATTCGGAGTCTCCACTTCCACGCCTTCTCCCCATACAAAAGCCTGCTCCGGAGCCAGAAGATCTCGGTGACAACCCAGCGTGCGAAAATTATGCTCATCGGTGCAGACGATCAGTAGATTCGGTTGGTCCGCGGTCGACTGAGCCAGCACGCCGAGAAGCATCAGAATCGCCGTGCATATGCGGGGGTGGCATGCCCTGATCGAATGGATCCACTCCCGGGGTCGCGAGGGTAATTTGGAATCCCTCTTTTTTAAGCTTCGGAATCTGAAGGAAACAAATTTGAGCGCTCAAAACTGCGGGGATAGGTGACTGTTTTAAGCCCAGCCATTATCTCCTTATAAATCTCAAGTTGCATCGAATTTAGCTGCGATTTTCGATTCATATATCGCTCCGTGTCCGTTTCAGGAATTCGTGCTGAAGAGAAAGAGCTCCCGAATCCTTCGCCGGAGACGTAGTCGAGGGATCATGACTTTTCTCTCACTTCTCGCCCCAGAATCTCAGCGAGTTTTTTTCTCCGGTATTCGTGCGAGTTGGAAATAAAGCTCTCATAGCAAATCGTGTGTTCATATGCATCGAGTCCTGAGATGTATTTTGTGATTAAGCTGATTTCCTGTTTGATGAAGGAGTTCGAAAGTGTGCCCTCCGAAACACTTTCTTGGTAGTCTACAAAAGGCGGTCTCAATTCGTTGCCAAGAAAGGCGACGATTCGGGAACTGACCATGTCCGAAATGGCTCAATGCACGCCGATGGTTTTGAACCGCTTGTTACAAAGAAGATACTTCTCAAACTGAGCGTGCGTAAGATCTTCAAAAGAATAGATTCTCCCGTAGCGATAGCGCGGCACTACGACCTTCCCCTCACTGAATTGGTAGTGTTGGTTGTATGAATTGACCCAGTTGATCGACTTGAGACGCAAATTCTCAGCCAGCCAGGAGTGAACTACATGGTTTCCCGAGCGCTTCAGCCCATTGGCAAAGACAATAAACTCTCTACTCGTTAATGAACGAAAAAGATGAGACATCATATGGAAGGTCGAGATGGAGAATCGAATGGAAGGACGAGTGCAGGAAAGATAAATGGTTCTGCGTCGTCAATTTCGGGCATCCAACGCTGCAAAAATTTTCCTTAGTTGAGCTCACTAGCTTGGCGTCGATTGGTGGTATGTGGGTAGCCCGAATTCAATCGAATTTGCATTGGGCGATACCATAAAGGCGTCTCTTAAAAGCCGCCGTTAAAGTTTTGGATTGTCAGGTCGATTAGCCGTCAGTCGCGCCTCTTCAAAAAGCGCCTGGCCCTTGGACTTGAGGTCGGCTATGCTAACTTCGCCTTTCTCGACCTTGGCAAGGAGGGCTTTTGCGCGACGTAGTCTTTGTTGATGACTCCGGCATGGGACGGGGGCATGCGCCAGGCTTTGCGGCGCTTCACGTTGAAGAGGACCATTTGGCGGGTCATCTTCATGGGGATGTGCTTTCCGTTGCCGGCATCGTATTTGATGTAAACGCCGAAGTCGGGAATGTAGGCGCGGCTCTCGGGATTGTTGTAACGTCGATTAACGATGTCCTGTTGGGTTACGCGGATGAGCACGTCTTCGAGGTGCCCCATTTTTTCGATCTCTTTGGGCTTCGCCTTTTGATGTGTTGGCGGAAACGTGCTTCGGTGCAGCACGAGAGGGCGATGGTGTAGGCGTATTTTTCTTCGGTGTCCGAATATTTGGTGAGCCACCAGTCGCCCGTGGGATTTTTGTTCCCCTTGAGGCTGAGTGCCTCGTGGTAGGCTTCGCCCAATTGGGGATCGAAAACGAACTCCGGCAGGCAACGGCTTTCATGCGCAGCCTCGGACAAGATCTAGGCAAACAGCCGCCGGGTGTTGTTCTCGACGTTTGCTTCGAGGTCGATGAGGTCCTCGCTCCGTAAAAGCGCCAAATCGGCGTAGGCCATAGCAAGATTCGCGGGATGGTTACACCAAGATCCCGGTTTTTGGTCGGGCAGATTGTAAGCGGGTGTCGTCGGCGCGAAAGCCGGAGCATCGGTCTCAACCAGTATTCGATCAGTCGGCACGACTTTGAAGGCGTTGCGCTGCCTAGTTTTACGTGGATTGATGAGCGAGGTATTAAAGGAGAAATAGGCTCCCAGACGGGCAAATTCCACGACTTGCTCGGGAGATCCGCCGTAAGCGTGCAGCAAAAAGCCCCGCTCGAGGATGGGGGTGGATTTTAGCACCTCCAGCAGAGGTCCCCAAGCCCGGACACAATGGATCGTGGCGGCGCGGTTGTGGTCGGCCGCCCAGTGCAATTGCCAGGCGCAAACCTCCATTTGCTCCTCAATAGGCGCCGGAGGCACACCTCCGAGCATGGGGTCTTTGTCGCGGCCGAGTTCAAGAATCCAACGATCGACCCCGATCTCGCCGACATGTGCATGAGGGTGAGTTTCGAGGTAGTGGATGAAGCGGAGCTGCCAGTCATCGGGGCGCACCGCGACGTCCCACGGATGAATTCCGAAGCTGGGCGTGACCCAGTCGAAGCGCGCTGCGAGGGCGACAACCGCATCCCAATCGTCGGGGTGGGTGCCATTGACGACAGCACCGCCGAGATTGATCGCCGTCAGGTCCTTGGCGATCGTGTCGAGGTGAGGAGCGAGTTCCTCGAAATGCAGGTGGTTGTGGGCGTCGTAAAGCACTTTGGAGGCAACCGCTGAAAAGTTGAAAACTGAAAAGCTGAATTGGAGGAGAATCCGGTGATTATGATCGACCGCTAGCCAGAGTGCTGATTCGGACGCGGACAGCGGCGAGACCGTTGAGGCGGGTGGGGGTCAGGTTGCGGGTGACTCCGAGTAGATCGAGGACCGTGATCTCGGCGGTTTTGGCGTCCGCCGCACTCACTCCTTGAAAGCAGCAGCACAGCAGGTGAACCAGTGCGCGGACCAACGGGGAGTCGCAGTCGGATTTGAAATTCCACACGTCGCCTTCGTTTTCCGCGAGCAGCCATACCTGGGAGGTGCAACCTTTGACGTGATTGTCGTCGGTGCGGTCGGCCTCGGGAAAATGAGGCAGATGGCGCGTGGCATCAACGATCGCGCCGAGTCGTTCCTGCGGATTTTCGATGAAGTGAAACTCGTCGAGAAGGGCTTGTTGATTTTCGGCAACGGTCATGGGTGGAATTTTCTATAGCTTGAAGCGATGGATCCGCTGTCGCCAAGGCTTCAGCGAAACAGCGGGTGAGGGACCTGTTAGTTGATACCTTCTACTTGTTACTTGTTTCTTCGGATGCGAACGTCTCATGGTTGGCGGTGATGCTCAGAGGCGCACGCGCGGTAATTTTGGTCGGTTTTGTAACGTTGATTGGAGGAGTCCTTGGGGCTCAATCTTCCGTGACACCGTTTTTGGGCGACCAGAGGGTTGCTGAAAATGAGACGGACATCCTGCGCCGCGAAGGTTCGGCCCGTCGAGCTATGGAACTGGGATTTTCTTCTGTAGCAGCGGGGATGTGGCAGTCCTTGGTGGAGGATGAACAGGATCCCGCACGACGGGATGGTTTGATTTTAGCGTGGGTCATTGCGCTGCTCGAAGATGAACGAGTCGTTGAAGCTGCATCCGCATTGGAACAGCTGGAAGACCCATCGACCAGTCAGGCCCGGTTGCGCGAAGGGTTGGTGGCGTTGGCGCGAGGGGAGAGCACATCGGCGGAGTTGTCCCTAGCCGGAGTCGAGGTCGGGGAACTGCCGCGAACGGAAGTTTCCTGGTATTATTATTTGTCCGGTGCGTTGGCGCACCAACGCGAGGAGTTCGCCGCCGCCCGCGAAGCGTTTACCCAGGCCATTGCTTCAGCGACGTCGGGTTTGCAGCGGGCGCGATTTGAGTTGGCTGACTTGCGCACCACTTGGCGCGAGAACGATCCAACGGCTGAACAACTGGCCACTTTGGAGCGGCGAATGGAGCAATACGCGGGTGAGCGGGTGGGGTTCGACGCGTCCAAACGCTATGCGGCAGTGTTGGCTGCGTTGGGGCGGGACCCCGAGGCGGTGACTTTTCTGCAGAATCGACTGCTTACGCTTCCTCCCGCCGAACGCCAACTTCGTGATGATCTGCGATTGCTGTTGGGTATGATTGCGGGAGGTGGTGAAGGGGTGGGGCGCAATGCGTTGATTCGTCTGCTGTCGGAAGGCGAGGATCGTAACAAACAACGGATTGCACTTCGTATGTTGGCCCGGGCCTCTGTGGACAGTGCGGCGAACGCCGAGCTTCGATCCAATCTCGAACTCCTTTTGCAAGAGGGATCAAGTCACCCGATCGAAGAGGATCTGATTCTTTTTCGCGCTCATCTAGCGACATCCAGCGGTGAGGCCACGCGAGACGCACTGATGTTGTTGGAACGCTTTCCGGCATCGGATCTGCGCACGGCTGCACTCGGAATTCTGGTGAGTTCCGCATGGGAGGATCAACGATTCCGGGCGGCGGCGGGCTACGCGGTGCAAGCCCGACGAGAACTGGGAGATCGGGAAGCGGAGGTGAGGGCACAATTGGGGATCTTGCAGGCGGATGCCTTTTTTCGTGGTGGTGACTATCGCAGTGCCGCGGATGCTTATGCAGCGGCGCTTGATGAGCCCGTGGCAGGAGTGAATCCCGGAGATCTGATCTTTCAGGAGGTGCTCGCCCGCATCCGGGACCGGCAGTTGGACGCAGCGGCCGACCGAATCGATCTATTGGCTCAGGATCCCCGTTTCGACGTGATCAATCGTTGGCAAGCGGAGTGGAATTTGGCGCGGGCGCTACAGGCGGCAAATCGGGTGGTGGACGCGTCCACTCGGATCAACCGCGTGATGGCGGGAGACGCCGAAGAGGATAATTTGCCGGTGGGGTTGGCGGTTCGCATAGCCTGGTTGCAGGCGCGCCTGGCCTTGGAATCGGGAGACGCGTTGCGTGCTTTGGAATTGGCACCTGCGATGGCGCCGCGTTTGGAAACTGTGGAGCCGGAATTGCGACCGGAAGTGGCTTCCTCGCTGAGGTTGATGGAGGCGGAGGCACATTTCACCCTGAGTCAACGGAACGAGGCACTAGCCGTGCTCCAAGCGTTGCGGGAGGCCTATCCCGACTCGGATGCTGCGGTATTTTCGTTTATCGAAGAAGCCGGAGCGGAGGCGAATCAGGGGCAGTTGGTCAAAGCGCAACAGCTATTGGCCGAACTGATTCAATCGTATCCCGATAGTCGTTATGCGCCCTACGCGCTTTATCAATCCGCGTTGCTGGCGGAAAGTCGCCGGGAAGAAGATTACCTGAAGGAAGCGGTGAATAAAATCGAGCAGTTGGTCACAACCTATCCGGACAGCGATCTGGTGTTTTACGCGCGATTTAAGCAGGGGGATGTTTATCGGCAGATGGGACTGTGGGAGCCGGCGCGACTTGTCTACGATGCGATCATTCGGGAGTTTCCGGATCACAACGATATCTGGTCCGCGCAAATGGCTTTGGCGGACTGTCTTGCAGCGCAAGCGGGATCCGATCCGACTCTGCATGAGAGCGCTGCGGCGATTTACGAGCGACTGCGCGATGTGGCCTCAGCCTCGGCCGAGTTGCGGATCGAAGCAGGCTACAAGGCGGGAAGTGCCTTGGCCCGACGCGGTCGAACTGATCGGGCGGGAGAGTTGTGGTGGCAGGTGGTGGATGATTTTTTGATCAGTCCGATTGGTCCGGAAGATCTGGGGACGCGCGGGCGCTATTGGTTGGCTCGAATTTTGGCCCAATTGGGGGAAACTCTCGAGGCGCAGGACAAATTGGATGATGCCCGCCGAGCCTATGCGTTGATCCGGGACCGAGGCTTGCCACAGGCGGATTGGGCGGCCACCCAATTAGCCCGATTGGGGGGCGTGCCGGTTTCAGGAATCGCGCCGGTCGTTGACGAGTGAGGCTTGGGCGGGTCTAACAGGACAAACCATGGGTGCTTTTGAATTCAGTCTACTCGCGCGAGGCGGTCCGATGATGATCGTTTTGTTGGTCATGGCGGTCGCCGGTGTGGTACTCTTTGTCGAGCGGTTGTTGTTTCTTCATCGAGGGCAGATTCGTTCCACCTCGTTCGTGGACGGGGTGAAGAATATTCTGGCCAAACGTCGCGTCATGGAGGCGCTTACTGTTTGTGAAGAGACTCCGGGACCTGTGGCGGCGGTGGTCAAAGCTGCGCTCCTGAACGTAAATACTGACGCGGATCGTATGCGATTTGCGGTGCAGGAAGCAGGTATCGTGGAGATCCCGACACTGGAGAGACGATTGGGATCAATTGCCGCCATTGCTCAGATCGCGCCATTGGTCGGGCTCTTGGGCACGCTCTTGGGTATGGCGACGACGTTTCACGCTTTCATGACCACGGGCACCGAGTATGCGACGGCCAGTGCGTTGTCCGAAGGCATGTGGCGAGCGCTGCTGGTGAGTATTGGTGCGCTTTCGATCGGGATTCCGGCGCATTTGGGGTATCATTTTCTCAGTGGACGCGTGCGGGCGATTGTCCGGGATGTCGAGTGGGCGGGTAATGAAATCATGCGCTATCTTCAGACGGATTACCGGGAGGAGGAGGAAACTAGTAAAAGTCCCCCCGCCGCAGCTGAGGAGACGGAGGATGCTTCGTGATTACGCGGCCCTTGCAATTGGCCGATCGGCTGCGCAAACCGCCGGCGACGATGGACACCCTCCATTACGTAAATCTTGTGCTGCTCGGGCTGTTTTTTACTCTGTTCGGGTCTCGTTTTGTGCTTTCCCCCGGCATCGAACTTTTGCAGCCGGATTTTTCGGTGCCTCAGTCGGAGTCTCATGTCGTCACGGCGGTGAGCACGTCGGCCGTCATCAGCGTGCTGGGGCCGGATATGGTTTTCACCAGAGAAGGGCGAATGAGCTTTAATGAGTTGGCCGCCTGGCTGCCTTCGCAGGTGGCGCGTGGCTCGGAAGGGGAGTCGCGCCTTTTGGTGCGCGCTGATGTGCGGGTTTCTGCCGCGGATTTGATGATAATCTCGGATCTCGCCGTTTCTTCCGGGTTTACGGGCGTTCAACTCGCTCTGGAGAACGCCGAGACCAATCAATTTTCCGCTCCCTAGGCTGATGGTAGGATCACTGGACCGCTCCTTTCCGTGGATTCCCCTAAGTGTGGTAGTGGCGGTGTCTTTGTTGGCAGCGCTCGGCTTGATCGATACGAGCCAGATGGCTGAAAACCTCAGGATCGGGACCGAAACGAATTCCGGGGGCGTCATTCTCGTCGATTTGAGAGAGCAGGAAAATGCGGAAGGTATTCGCGGGGAATTGATTCTAAAAGATCCGACCCCCTTGTTTCTGCCGACGCGCTGGAATAGCGGTCAAGTGGAACCACAGGGACTTGCCCCCGCAACTTCATTCGGGGCGATCGATGCCAAGTTGGTTTTCTCGGCGGTGGCCGACGATTTGCGGCTGCCGGATGGGGTGGCTGTGCCCGAATCTCCGATGGGCGCGCTGGAGCGGATCGAATCTTTGGGATCTACGGTAAAACTCCACGAACGGGACGAGAGTGGTGAAGCCCTGCCTCGGAGGTTGGGATATATGGAAGTGGCGGGGGTAGAGTCGGGTAAAATTCTTCACCACAGTATTTTAGTGGGAAATGAGGGCGAGCCGGCGCTTTCGGTTCCGGTGGAGACGATTTTATCCATCAATGCAGTGGGGATTTGGGTGCGCCCGACGGTGATTCAGGCCCCAGATGGAGCCTCTGTAGATTTCGACCAAATCAATTTACTGCTGCAAGGACTGCATTTAGAGGCGATTTTGGAGCCAGGAATCTATCGTATCATACTAGGTCCCTGAAACTTAACACGAGTTTGAAAATTGCAGTTGACGATGATTTTTTCGCTGTTCACGTTCTCCACTCTTTTCCCGTCTTTTGGCGAAGTATCGTAGCGCCCAGATAGCTCAGTTGGTAGAGCACATCCTTGGTAAGGATGAGGTCACCGGTTCGAGTCCGGCTCTGGGCTCCACGAATCTTCTCTGCAAGAACCATCCACAAACAAACACAACGTCACCATCCAAAATGGCTAAAGGCACATTTGAGCGCACTAAACCGCACGTCAACGTCGGCACTATCGGCCACGTCGACCACGGCAAAACAACTACCACCACAGCTATCCTGAAGGTTCAGGCCGACAAAGATCTGGCGGAGTTCAAGTCCTATGCGGACATCGCGAAGGGCGGCACCGTGCGTGACGCCTCCAAGATCGTGACCATTTCCGTGGCTCACGTTGAGTATGAGTCGGATAACCGTCACTATGCTCACGTCGACTGCCCAGGTCACGCTGACTTCGTGAAGAACATGATCACGGGGGCCGCCCAAATGGACGGTGCTATCCTCGTGGTTTCCGCTTTCGACGGTCCTATGCCGCAAACCCGTGAGCACATCCTTCTCGCCCGCCAGGTTGGTGTGCCGAAGATCGTCGTTTGGCTCAACAAGGTTGATCTCATCGATGACGAAGAGCTTCTCGAGCTCGTTGAGATGGAAGTTCGTGAGCTCCTCTCCAAGTATCAATTTGATGGCGACGCCGCCGTGATCGTCCGCGGTTCCGCCGCCGCCGCTCTCGAGGGTAAGCCAGGTGGAGCCGAAGCAATCGGTGCTCTGATGGATGCAATTGATGCTGAAATCCCTGAGCCCCAGCGCGACACCGAGAAGCCGTTCCTCATGTCCGTTGAGGACGTGTTCTCGATCACAGGTCGTGGCACAGTCGCTACCGGTCGTATCGAACGTGGCATCATCAAGCTCAATGAAACCGTTGAGATCGTCGGTATCAAGGACACCGCGTCTACCGTCGTTACCGGTATCGAAATGTTCCGCAAGCTGCTCGACTCCGGTCAAGCTGGCGACAACGTCGGTATCCTCCTCCGTGGAGTGGACAAGGACTCAATCGAGCGCGGCCAAGTTTTGGCTGCTCCGAAGTCCATCACTCCCCACGCGAAGGCCAAGGCTGAGATCTACGTCCTCGGTAAGGACGAAGGTGGTCGCCACACGCCGTTCTTTGACGGCTACCGTCCTCAATTCTACTTCCGCACCACCGACGTAACCGGTGTCGTCAACCTCCCTGAGGGTGTCGAGATGGTTATGCCCGGTGATACTGTTTCGGTTGAGATCGAGCTGATCTACCCGTGCGCGATGGAAGCCACTCAGCGCTTCGCCATCCGTGAAGGTGGACGCACCATTGGTGCCGGTCGTATCACCGAGATCATCGAATAATAAGTTTAATCGATTTAACGACTGCCGAGGTCTCTTTTTGGGGCCTCGGCTGCGTCGTCTAAAGAATTTCAGTCCCAAAGGCGTGTAGCTCAATTGGTAGAGTAGCGGTCTCCAAAACCGTCGGTTGGGGGTTCGATTCCCTCCGCGCCTGCCACTTTCCTCCTGATGAAAAACCCATTCCGTAGTGCCCGTATCTTTTTCGGCGAGATGGCTGACGAGCTTAAGAAAGCTTCGTGGCCCACTCCCACTGAACTGCGTGATTCGACCATCGTGGTCATCATCGCTGCCGTGATCCTTGGGGTTTTCACCAGTATCAGCGACTTCGCCCTCTATCAGGTCGTTGACCTGCTCACGTCTTTCGTCAGCTAAGCATGTCTACCTCCACTGCCACTCCCTCAGGAACCCAATGGTTCGCGCTTCACACCCTCTCCGGCCAGGAGAACAAGGTGAAGACCTACATTGAGAAGTTCAAAAAAGCAGAAGAACTCGACGATACGATCATTGAGGTCCTGATGCCTACCGAGGTCGTGTCGGAGGTCAAAAATGGCAAAAAGTCGACCAAGACCCGCAAACTCTACCCCGGCTACGTTTTCATCAACATGCGTCTTTACGACGAGCACCAGAAGTTGATCAATAAGCCGTGGTATTTCGTGAAGGAGACTTCCGGCGTAATCAACTTCGTTGGGGGGGCAAGTCCCGCGGCCCTGCGTCAGTCTGAAGTCGACGAAATTCGTGCCCGCATCGAAGCCGCCAGCGGCAAGGAAGTCCCCAAAGTTTCCTATGAAGTTGGCGAAACCGTCAAAGTTAACGATGGTGCCTTCGCTAATCTCACCGGCCGGATCGACGAAATCGATCCCGAGCGCGGTAAACTCAAAATTTCTGTTTCAATTTTCGGCCGTTTTACCCCGGTCGAGCTCGAATACTGGCAGGTGGAACGCGATACGGAAACGTAGAGCGACGCCTCTTTCTCACCGCCGACGGTTCAGTAAGTCACCACACGTCACTAAACACCCGCCAATTCATCACTTTCCATGGCTAAGAAGATTCAAGGATACATCCGCCTCCAGCTCCCTGCTGGTGCGGCCAACCCGTCCCCTCCCGTCGGTCCCGCGCTTGGTGCGCAGGGCGTTAATATCATGGGCTTCTGTAAGGAGTTCAATGCCAAGACTAAGGATCAGAACGGCATGATTTTGCCGGTCGTCATCACGGTCTTTACCGATAAGTCCTTTACGTTCATTCTCAAGTCGCCTCCCGCGGCTGTGCTGCTCAAGAAGGCCGCCAACATCGCGTCCGGTTCCGCCCGCTCCAATCTGGACAAGGTCGGCAAAGTCACGCGCAAGCAGCTCGAAGAGATTTACGAGATCAAAAAGAAGGATCTCAATGCCAAGGACGTCGACGCTGGCTGCAAAATCATCGCCGGCACAGCCCGCAACATGGGTCTCGAAGTCGTCGGTTAATCAAATTTCACCCAATCCTTAACTCACCGTGGGAGGCCTTCCGGCCGCCTGCACCACAAGGAGTCAATAATGAAAAAACCCAGCAAACGCTATCGCTCCGCCCTCTCAGGTGCCAACCTGAGTGAAGAGCTTTCGTTGGTTGATGCCGTCAAGGTGCTCACCAACTTCCCTAAGCCCAAGTTCGACGAAACTGTCGAATTGTCCTTCCGCCTCACCGTCGATCCCGCCCAGGGCGACCAGATGGTGCGTGGCACGACCCCCTTGCCGCACGGCTCGGGTAAGAAGGTCACCGTTCTCGTCTTCACCGACAATGCCGAGGCAGCCATCGCTGCTGGTGCTGATCATGCTGGTCTCGAAGACATGATGAAGAAGATTCAGGATGGCTGGCTCGACTTCGACGTCGCCGTTGCGACGCCGGACGCCATGAAGTCGGTTCGCACCATTGCCCGCGTTCTCGGACCCAAGGGCCTCATGCCAAATCCGAAGAGTGGCACCGTCACCGACGATATCGAAGGCGCGATTAAAGCCGTGAAGGCCGGTCGCGTGGAATACAAAGTCGACAAGACCGCGAACATCGGCGTCGGCATCGGTAAGCGTTCGTTCTCTGAAGAACAAATCGTCGAGAACGCGAAAGCGGTCATCGAGGCAGTCGGCAAAGCACGTCCCGCGTCCGTTAAAGGCACCTACATCAAGAACATCTCGCTTTCGGCTTCCATGAGCCCGGGCGTGAAGGTCGCCTCCTCCGAATACAACCAATTCTAAGGTCACCAATGAGAGTCCAAAAGAAATATCTTATCACCGAAGTTGAGGAGCACCTCAAGAAGTCGGACTATGTCATTCTGGCCAACTACACGGGAATCACCGTCGAAGAGACCGCGGAATTGCGCGGTCAGTTGGAAGAAAACGGCGCGGAATTCCACGTCGTAAAGAACTCCTCTCTCAAGGTTGCGGCGGAGACCCTCGGTCTGCCCGATTTTGGCGACGATTTGATTGGCCCGACGGCTATCATTGTTGGCGGCGACAACTCCCCGGGAGCAGCCAAGGTCGTGACCAAGTTTTTCAAAGAGAAGAAGAAGGTGGAAGTGAAGTCGGCAGTTCTCCAAGGTAAACTCCTCGGAGCCGACGAAGTCAAAGCCCTCGCGGAATTGCCTTCTCTCGAAGCCCTCCGCGCTCAGTTGCTCGGCCTTCTTTCCAAACCAGCCACGATGTTCGTCCAGGTGCTCAACGCTCCTGCGTCCGACCTTGTTGGTGTTTTGCAAGCCAAAGTCCGTTCCGAAAACGGCGAATAATTCGCCACCTGTCACAAATTTTATAACCCATTTTCAAAAGGTGCGCCGATTCTTCGGTGTGCTTGAGAAAGCCCAAGAAATCAAAAGCTGCCGAATAGGAGATACGTCTCTTAAACGTGCTTCAGGTTGAAGCCGCTATTTGGACGCAGGAGATAATATCATGAGCGAAATCACCAAAGACCAAGTTATCGACTGGCTCTCCGAGCAGTCCGTTCTCGAAATTGCCGACATCGTCAAGACTCTCGAGGAGAAGTGGGGCGTTTCCGCCGCTGCTCCCGTAGCTGTTGCCGCTGCTGCTCCCGCCGCTGGCGGAGGCGAAGCTGCCGCTGAGAAGGACGAATTCGACGTAATCCTCACCGCCGCTGGCGCCAAGAAGATCGACGTTTTCAAAGAAGTTCGTTCCATCACCGGTCTCGGCCTCAAGGAATCCAAGGACCTCGTTGAGGGTGCTCCCAAGACTGTCAAAGAAGCCGCTACCAAAGACGAAGCCGCCGAGATCAAGAAGAAGCTCGAAGAAGCCGGCGCATCAGTCGAACTCAAGTAAGGTTACTGACCACTTGTATTCAACCGACGTAAATCGTCCGTTTATTTCAGGACAGGCCGTGTCATCACGCGGCCTGTCCTTTGCCTTTCCTATTTCCGTTCTTTTTTCGCCAGTATCGACCTCATTTCGCCGCCGCCGGGGTGGTGAAATCAAGGTCTGACGGTTCCGCTCCCTCGCCTCCGTCAATAGTCATCCATCCAACCGGGAAAATTCATGGCCGTCCGCAAAAACCAAGCCGATCGCATCAACTTCGGTAAGCTCCGTGAGGTGCTTCAACCACCGAATCTGATCGAACTTCAGATCAGTTCTTACCTCGATTATCTCCAAAAGGGGACCCCGGACAAACAGCGCCTTAACCAAGGCCTCGAAGCTGTTTTCCGTGAAGTCTTCCCGATCGAGTCCTATGACGGTCGACTCACCCTCGAATACGTTTCCTACACCATCGGCGATCCCAAGAACTCCGAGATCGCGTGCTTGCGTGAGGGTATCACTTACTCGGTTCCTCTCTACGTGAAGCTCCGCCTCCGCGAAGAGGATTTCATTAAGGATGAGGAAATTTACATGGGTGAGATTCCCATGGTGACCGAGCGCGGCTCGTTCATCATCAACGGTGCCGAACGCGTCGTTGTTTCCCAGCTTCATCGTTCCCCCGGTATCGCGTTCGAGGTCGCCCTTCACGCCAACGGTAAGCTGCTCCACTCCTTCCGTATCATCCCGGACCGCGGAACCTGGCTGGAGGTTCAGTTCGACAACAACGACCTGCTTTACGTCTATCTCGACCGCCGTCGTCGTCGTCGCAAGTTTCTCATTACCACGTTGCTTCGCGCCGTGGGTTACTCGAGTGACACCGAGATTCTCGATCTTTTCTACACGATCCAGGAGCTCAAGACCTCCAAGGCTCTCAAGATGGAGAACGTCTCCAACTTGGTTTTGGTCGAGGATGCCATCGATGCCCAGCAGGGTGTTGTTCTGGCCCGTGCGCTCGAGCCGCTGACCAAACAGATCGTGCGCTCCATCGAAGAGCACGATATTCCTCTCATCCGCGTAATCGATACTTCAGTCGACGAAGGTGCCATCACACGTGCGATCAAGAAGGATCCGACCCGCAACGAAGAGGAAGCGCTCAAGGAAATCTACAAGCGCCTCCGTCCGGGTGAGCCCCCGACAACCGCCAACGCCAAGGCTCTGCTTAAGCGTCTCTTTTTCGACCCCAAGCGCTATGACCTCGGTCGTGTCGGCCGTTATAAGGTCAACCAGAAGCTCGGCCTCGAAGTTGAACTCGAGCAACGCACGCTCGAGTCCGGCGACGTGGTCGCCGCCACCAAGTATCTCGTTCGTCTCAAGAAGGGTGAGGGTGTGGTAGACGATATTGATCACCTCGGTTCCCGCCGCGTTCGCACGGTGGGCGAGTTGCTCGCCAACCAATGCCGTGTGGGTCTCTCCCGCACAGAGCGTCTCGTTCGCGAGCGCATGACCATGTATGACCAGAGTGTCGATTCGATCACGCCGCAAAAGCTGATCAACCCGAAGGCGCTCACCACCGTCATCCGCGATTTCTTTGCCCGGTCCCAACTCTCGCAGTTCATGGACCAGATCAACCCGCTCGCCGAAGTGACGCACAAGCGCCGCTTGTCTGCTCTCGGCCCGGGTGGTCTCAACCGCGAGCGCGCTGGCTTCGAGGTCCGCGACGTGCATCCTTCTCACTATGGCCGAATCTGCCCGATTGAGACCCCTGAAGGCCCGAACATCGGTCTGATCAACTCCCTCTCCACCTATGCTCGGGTCAACGAGTTTGGCTTCATTGAGACGCCTTACCGTTCCGTGACCAAGGGTAGGGTCAGCGATAAGATTGATTATCTCACCGCCGACCAGGAGGAAGGTAAAATCATCGCGCAGGCCAACTCTGAGATCGACGAAAAGAACAACTTCATTGGCAAAGTCACCGTTCGTCAGGACGGCGAGTTCCTCGAAGTTGATTCTTCGGAAGTCGAATATATGGACGTTTCGCCCAAGCAGGTCATCTCGATCGCGGCCGGTATGATTCCGTTCCTTGAGCACGATGATGCCAACCGTGCGCTCATGGGTTCGAATATGCAGCGCCAAGGCGTGCCCCTTCTTCAGGCTGAGTCCCCGTATGTGGGCACCGGTATTGAAGAGCGCGTCGCTCGTGACTCCAAAATCGTTGCCGTGGCGGATACCGACGGAATCGTCGCCTCCGTCGATGCGAAGCGCGTTGTTGTCACCCAAGACGGTGAGATGCCGAAGAACTTCGACAAAAGCCCGAAGGGTGACCCCAAGAAAGGTGTTCGCGTTTACGAGCTGCGTAAGTTCATGCGTTCCAATGCCGGCACTTGCTTCAACCAGAAGCCCGTCGTCGACCACGGTCAAAAGATCAAAGCTGGCGACATCATCGCTGACGGTCCTTCCACCCAAAAGGGTGAAATGGCGCTCGGTCGCAACGTACTCGTCGGCTTCATGCCTTGGAATGGTTACAACTTTGAGGACGCTATCCTCATCTCGGAGAAGGTGCTTAAGGAAGACATCTTCTCCTCCATCCACATTCAGGAATTCGAAGTCACCGCTCGTGACACCAAGCTCGGCCCTGAAGAGATCACGCGTGACATTCCGAACATTGGTGAAGAAGCTCTCAAGAACCTCAACCATAACGGAGTCATCCGGGTTGGTGCCGAGGTGAAGCCAGGCGATATCCTCGTTGGTAAGATCACGCCGAAGTCCGAAACCGAACTCGCCCCGGAAGAGAAACTCCTCCGTGCGATCTTTGGTGAGAAGGCCGCAGATGTTAAGGACACCTCGCTCGTCGTTCCGCCCGGTGCCGCTGGTATCGTAATGGATGTTAAGGTTTCAAGCCGCGTCGATTTTGAGCGCGAAAAGCTTTCGCCTTCCGATCGCCGCCGTCAGGTCAAACAGATCCAGGAAGGCTACAAGACGGAGATGGACAAGCTGCGCGAGTCCCTGACCGAGTCGCTCTCCAATATTCTCCTCGGTGAGAAGATTCCTCTCGATGTCATCAACGGTGACAGCGGTGAGATCATCATCCCGGCTAATCGCAAGATCACCAAGACGCTTCTCCGTAAGCTCGCCGCCGTCTCCAAACACGTTGAGATCGATCCATCCCCGGTTCGCATCAAGATCATGGAGATCATCGGTTCCTTCCAATCGAAGTTCGACGAACTAGAAGCCGATCGCGAGCGCAAGATCGCTGGCGTTGAGTCCGGTGAAGACGATGGATCCGGTGCAATCAAGCAGGTCAAAGTCTACGTTGCCACCAAGCAAAAGCTACAGGTCGGTGATAAGATGGCCGGTCGTCACGGTAATAAGGGTGTGGTCGCCAAGATCGTTCCCGAAGAAGACATGCCTTTTCTTCCGGACGGCACGCCGATTCAAATCTGTCTTAACCCCTTGGGTGTTCCTTCCCGCATGAACGTGGGACAGGTTCTCGAAACCCATCTCGGTTGGGCGTGTTCCAAACTGGGCATCAAGGTCGCCACTCCGGTGTTTGACGGTATCCCCGAGAAGCAGGTTCGCGCTTATCTCGATGAGGCCGGATTGCCCAGCACGGGTAAGTCGACGCTCTTCGATGGTCGCACTGGCCAACAGATCGATCAGCGTGTGGTGGTCGGCTACATCTACATGATGAAGCTGAATCACTTGGTTTCCCATAAGATTCACGCTCGTGCGGTTGGGCCGTATTCCCTCGTCACCCAGCAGCCGCTCGGTGGTAAGGCCCAATACGGTGGTCAACGCTTCGGTGAAATGGAGGTGTGGGCGCTCGAAGCTTATGGCGCAGCGCACACCCTGCAGGAACTGCTCACCGTCAAGTCCGACGATGTTCAGGGCCGCACCAAGATGTATGAGTCGCTGGTTAAGGGTGACAATACCCTTACCGCCGGCACGCCGGAATCCTTCAACGTGTTGATCAAGGAAATCCAGTCCCTCGGATTGGACATCAAGCTCAACAAACAGGATGCCCTCGGTAATCTTACGCCGGTTCAACCCCCTTCCGTCGCGTCGATCCAGACCCGCGCCGGTAACTTCTAATTTAAACAGAGGATAATCAGAAAATGAGTATTCAACCTAACGAAGTCGCCGCCCCGGGAGCCCGCGAGGAAGCTCGCTCTGCTTTGGGTGTCGATGAGAATCCCTTCGATTGCGTTTCCATCACCGTCGCCGCTCCGGAAACCATCCGTGGCTGGTCAAAAGGGGAGGTCAAAAACCCCGAGACGATCAACTACCGCACGTTCAAGCCCGAGCCGGGTGGACTCTTCTGCCAAAAGATCTTTGGCCCGGTGCGCGACTACGAGTGTGCCTGCGGCAAATACAAGCGCATCAAGTATAAGGATGTCGTCTGTGAGCGTTGCGGCGTCGAAGTGACCATCTCTCGCGTTCGTCGCGAGCGCATGGGCCACATCGAACTTGCGGTGCCTGTCACCCACATTTGGTTCCTCAAGAGCATGCCGAGTCGTCTTGGTCTCCTGCTCGACATGACCGCCCGCTCACTCGAGCGCGTGATCTATTACGAGAACTACATGGTCGTCGATCCGGGGAAGACTCCGCTCGAGCTCAAGCAACTCCTCACCGACACCGAATATCGCCAGGCTCTCGACGAGTATGGTGATGATTCCTTCGTTGCGAAGATGGGTGCCGAGGCCGTGCGCGACTGTCTCCAGATCATGGATATGGACGCCACCGTTATCGAACTCCAGGAGCAGATGCGCGCGACCCGTTCCAAGCAGATCAAAAAGAAGCTCTCGAAGCGTCTTAAAGTCATCCAAGCATTCATTGGCCCCGAGTCCCGTCCCGAGTGGATGGTTCTCGAAGTATTGCCGGCCATTCCACCGGATCTGCGTCCGCTCGTGTCCCTCGAAGGTGGTCGTTTCGCTACGTCCGATCTCAACGATCTTTACCGCCGTGTGATCAACCGGAACAACCGGTTGAAGAACCTCATGCAACTCAAGACGCCGGACGTTATTATTCACAACGAAAAGCGCATGTTGCAAGAGTCCGTTGACGCCTTGTTCGACAATGGCCGTCACGGCCGGCCCGTCACTGGTGCCGGTAACCGTGCACTCAAGTCGCTGTCTGACATGCTTAAGGGCAAACAGGGCCGCTTCCGCCAAAATCTTCTCGGTAAACGCGTCGACTATTCCGGTCGTTCCGTGATCGTGATTGGTCCTGAGCTGAAGCTCAACCAATGTGGTCTGCCCAAGAAGATGGCGCTCGTCCTCTTCGAGCCGTTTATCATTCGTCGCCTCAAGGAACTCGGCTTCGTGCATACCGTCCGTGGTGCCCGTAAGATGATCGAGAAGAAGTCCCCGGAAGTTTGGGATATTCTCGAGGAAGTTACGAGGGGGCATCCGGTTCTTCTGAATCGTGCGCCGACTCTTCACCGTCTTTCCATTCAGGCTTTCGAGCCGGTCTTGATTGAGGGGGAGGCCATCCGCGTTCACCCACTCGTTTGCACGGCTTACAACGCCGACTTCGACGGTGACCAAATGGCTGTTCATGTGCCGTTGTCACTGGAAGCGATCATGGAGTGCAAACTCCTCATGATGGCGACCTCCAACATCTTCTCGCCGTCTTCCGGCAAGCCGATTCTCACGCCTTCCCAAGACATTGTTTTGGGCTCCTACTACCTGACAATCGAGCCTCGCAAAAAGCCGACCAAAAAAGAGCGGGTTCCGCTTCTTTCTGGAGCGCAGGAAGTGGTATTTGCGATGGATGACGGTGCCCTGTCAGTGCATGACTGGGTCGATGTTCCCAATCCGGATCTCGGCAAAGAATCGACCTTCGGCAGCGCCGATAAGAAACTCATCCGCACCACCGTGGGACGGGTTATTTTCAATGAGATTTGGCCCGAAGGTTTGGGCTTCGTGAATTTCCCTGTGCCGAAAGGTAAGTTGGGAGATCTCATTCTCGAAACCACCAAGCTCGATGGAATCGATCCCCAGGAAGTGGTTGATACGCTCGATCACCTGAAGGAACTCGGCTTCAATACCGCGTTCAGGGCAGGTATCTCGATCGGTATTGATGATATGATCATTCCCGATGCCAAAAAGGGCATCGTCGCCGATTCCCGGAGGAAGATCACTGAAGTTGAAGGCCAGTTTGGCAAAGGTATCATTACCGATGGTGAGCGCTACAACAAGGTGGTCGATATTTGGACGGGCGCTACCGATAAAATTGCCAAGGAGGTATTCAACAAACTCCAGGACAACGATGGTCGGGACGAAGTGAATCCGGTCTACATCATGATGGACTCCGGTGCTCGTGGTAACAAACAGCAGGTTCGCCAGCTGTGCGGCACCCGTGGTCTCATGGCCAAGCCGTCCGGTGAAATTATCGAACGTCCGATTCTGTCTTCCTTCCGCGAAGGTTTGACCGTTCTCGAATACTTCATCTCCACTCACGGTGCTCGTAAGGGTCTCGCCGATACCGCGCTTAAGACCGCGGATGCTGGTTATCTTACCCGTAAGCTCTGCGACGTGGCCATGGATGTGGTTATCGCCGAAGATGACGCCGGATCCCGTGACGGTATCTGGAAGAAGGCCATTCAAGAGGGTGACGACGAGATCGTTGGCCTCATGGAACGTATCGTAGGCCGTTGCTCCAGTGACGACGTCTATAACCCGCTCAGCCCCGAAGAGATTCTGGTCAAGTCCGGTGAACTTATCACCGAAGAACTGGCTCAGGAGATCTTCGATACCGGTATCGAGCGCGTTAAGATCATGTCGCCTCTGACGTCAACCAGCCGCACCGGCATCGATGGCAAGAGCTACGGTATCAATCCTGCGACCAACAAAGTGGCCAAGACCGGTGACTCCGTCGGTATCATCGCCGCCCAGTCAATCGGTGAACCGGGCACCCAGCTCACCATGCGCACGTTCCACATCGGTGGTGTTGCTTCCGGTGGCTTCAAGAATCCTGAAATCCTCGTTCGTTCCAAAGGTCTCGTTAAATACAAAGGTCTGCGCCTCGTGCCGACGGCAGATGGAGCTTCCATCGTGCTGAACAAGACCGGTTCCATCCAAATCATCGATACCGATGACAAGGAACTCGAGTCTTACAACATTGTGGTGGGTTCCTACCTCCCGGTGGCTGACGGTGCCGAAATCGGCGAGGGTGATTTGCTTGCCCAATGGGATCCTTACAACGTTCCTGTTCTATCCGAGAAGGGTGGCACGTTGGTCTTCAAGGATATGATCCCCGGCGTTACTGTGAAGCGTGAACTCGACGAAGCGTCGGGCCGCATCGCCACCGTCGTTATCGAGCATAAGGAAGATCTCAATCCGCAGATCGAAGTCCGCGACGAAAAGAACAAACCGCAAGCAGCCTACGCCATTCCGGTGGGTGCGCAAATTGAGGTGAACGAAGGCGATACTATCGCCCCGGGATCACTCCTCGCCAAGACTCCTCGACAGGCGTCCAAGACCAAGGACATCACCGGTGGTCTTCCTCGGGTGGCCGAGCTCTTTGAAGCTCGTCGTCCTAAGGAAGCGACCAAAATGGCCCGGGTTGACGGCGTTGTTTCATTCGAAGGCACCCTGCGCGGCAAACGCCGACTCATCGTGCGTAACGAGGATACTCTGCAGGAAGAAGAGCATCTCATCGCTCCTGGTAAACACGTCGTCGTGCAGCCTGGTGATGTGGTCTACAAGGGACAGCACCTCACCGAGGGTTCGGCTGACCCGCATGAGATCCTGGAGATTCTCGGTCCATCCGCGCTTTACGATTTCCTTATCGCGCAGGTCCAAGAGGTCTATCGCCTGCAAGGTGTGACCATCAACGACAAGCACATCGAGATTATCATTCGCCAGATGCTTCGTAAGGTTCGGATTACAGATCCGGGTGACAGCGAGTATTTCTGGAGTGAGCAGATCGACCGTTCTTCCTTCCTCGCGGAGAATCAACGGATCGAAGAGGCCGGTGGTAAGCCCGCAGAAGCGGAACCGATTCTTCTCGGTATCACCAAGGCTTCTCTCGAAACGGAATCGTTTATCTCGGCGGCCTCCTTCCAGGAGACTACCCGGGTGCTGACTGTTGCTTCTACCTTGGGCAAGGTCGACAACCTGAAAGGCTTCAAGGAGAACGTGATCATGGGTCACCTCATCCCAGCCGGAACCGGTCTGCCGTCCTACAAGAAGCTGAAGATCAGCCTCCCGTTCGGTGCAGTAGAAAGCGGACCCGAAGAAGAGCCGGTTGTTACCGAAGCAGGGTAAGACCAACTTACCTAACCTGTTTTCAAGCCGCCTGTTCCGACAGGCGATTTTTTTGCCCAGGCGAAACGATCGAATTGATCAACGAGTAGAAAGTTGCTCTCAGAACGTAGGTGAGGGGGAATGTCCATCGCCAAGTGCTTGAAATGAGGGAAGTTGCCCCCCGGGTCAGAAAGAAATGCTCATAATTGATTTCAAGACTTGTCAAGTGGGTCACAAATCTGTGTGCTTTTCCTCTTTTCGGCCGGTTTAAATGCCGTGGACCTGCCCCAGTCAATTGCGAGACCACCGGTTTCCGGCCGGTTTCGTGCCAGTCTCTTTTTCGCCAAAAATTGCTTGATCGCGGTTTGGCGGGTCTTCACTTTTCGCCTCTTTTCTTCACAACAAGCCCTCTTTTAATCATGCCGACCATTAACCAACTCGTGCGCAAAGGACGTCGCCATATCGTGGCCAAGTCCAAGTCGCCAGCCCTTGACGCCAATCCTTTTCGCCGTGGCGTGTGCGTGCAGGTCATGACCCGCACCCCGAAGAAGCCGAATTCAGCTATTCGGAAAGTCGCCAAGGTTCGCCTCACCAATGGTAACGAGGTGATCTCCTACATTCCCGACGAGGGCCACAACCTCCAAGAGCATAGTATTGTGCTTGTTCGTGGTGGTCGTGTGAAGGATCTCCCAGGTGTGCGTTATCACATTGTGCGGGGTGCACTCGACGCGACCGGCGTGGAGAAGCGTCGTCGCAGCCGCTCCAAGTATGGCGTCAAGCGCCCTAAGGATAAGAAATAATTTAACCGTTTCCGACCATGTCACGTCGCCATCGAGCCACCAAGCGTAAGGTAATCCCTGACGCTCGTTACAACAGCCCTCTCGTAGCCCACCTCGTCAATGTGGTGATGCTCGACGGCAAAAAGAGCCTCGCTGAGCGCATCGTTTACGGTGCGTTTGGGAAGGTTTCCGAGAAACTCGAAAAGGGTGACCCGGTTGACCTGCTGATTGGCGCGCTCGAGAATGCTCGTCCCCGCCTCGAGGTGAAGAGCCGCCGTGTCGGTGGTGCCACCTACCAAGTGCCGGTCGAAATTTCCTACGAACGCCAAGAGAGCCTCGCTTTGCGTTGGATCGTTGGTGCTGCTAGTTCCCGCAAGGGCATCACAATGCGCGACGCTCTCGCGAACGAAATTATTGATGCTTACAACAACACCGGTGGCGTCGTGAAGAAGAAGGAAGATACGCACAAGATGGCTCAGGCCAATCGTGCGTTTGCTCACCTCCGTTGGTAAGGAACCTTTTCTAATGTCCGCCGAAATTCCAGAGATCAAAGTCGTCACCGATCGCAGCAAAGCAGCTACGGTCAACGCCAAGGAGCGTCCCTTCCCATTGGAATGGACCCGCAACATCGGCATCGCTGCTCACATTGATGCCGGCAAGACGACCACCACCGAGCGTATTCTTTTCTATTCCGGTGCCGTTCACAAGATTGGCGAGGTTCACGAAGGTGATACCGTAACTGATTGGATGGCTCAGGAAAAGGAACGCGGTATCACGATCACCGCGGCCGCTATTTCCTGCGCATGGAACGCGTCCTGTGGTGCTTGGCAGGGTATCAATCAACGCATCAACATCATCGATACTCCCGGCCACGTGGATTTTACAGCCGAAGTGGAGCGCTCCATGCGAGTGCTTGATGGTGCCGTCGCCGTTTTCTGTGCGGTTGCCGGTGTGCAGCCCCAGTCCGAAACCGTTTGGCGCCAAGCTAACAAGTATGGTGTTCCTCGTCTCGCGTTCATCAATAAGATGGATCGCGTTGGCGCCGATTATTTCACGGCGATCAAAGAGATGCGCGAGAAGTTGGGTGCCAATGCTCACGCTCTCTGCATTCCGATCGGCGCTGAGGAGGACTTCTCGGGTGTGATCGATCTGGTTCAGAATGTTGCTTACATTTTTGGCACCGAGAAAGACACCCTCGGTCTCCAGCCCGTTACTGCAGACATCCCTGAGGAATACAAAGAACAGGCTGCTGAATACCGCGAGAATCTCATCGAAGCGCTTTGCGACTTTGATGACAATCTCGCTGAAAAATTCCTCGGAGGCGAAGACATCTCCGTTTCAGAGATCATGTTTGCGGTTCGCAAGGCCACGATCACCACTGAATTCACGGGTGTGATGCCTGGTTCCGCGTTCAAGAACAAGGGTGTGCAACGCTTGCTCGACGCCGTGGTTAACTACCTTCCGAGTCCGATTGATCTTCCCGCTATCACGGGTCAAGACAGCGAAGGCGAGCCCGTCGTCGTCGAAGTCGACGATGCTGGCAAACTCGCTGGTCTCGTATTCAAACTTTGGACTGACCCGTTCGTAGGGAAGCTCGTTTTCTACCGCGTATACACCGGTCAGATGAAACGCGGTAATCCAGTCTACAATCCTCGCACCCGCCGCTCCGAACGCGTTTCGCGTCTCGTGCTCATGCGTGCGATGGATCGCGATGAAATCGACACCGCATACTCGGGTGACATCTGCGCCGTAGTTGGCGTGAAGAATATCATCACGGGTGACACCCTTTGTGACGCTGATTTTGATATCCGCCTCGAACCACCTTCCTTTCCGGAACCGGTTATCGCGATGTCGATTGAACCCAACTCAAAGGCTGACCAAGAGAAGATGGGCACTGCCCTCCAACGCTTGGTTGCTGAGGATCCTACGCTTAGCGTCAAAACCGACGAAGAGACCGGACAAACCATTCTCTCCGGCATGGGTGAACTTCATTTGGAGATCATCATCGACCGGATGCGTCGTGAGTTCAAAGTTGAGGCTACCGTCGGTAAACCTCAAATCGCTTACCGCGAAACAATTCTCGCTGCTTCTGGTGGAGAAGGCAAATTCGTCCGCCAGTCTGGTGGTAAGGGTCAATACGGTCACGTTGTGATCGAAATGGAGCCCAACGAAAAGGGTAAGGGCATCGAGGTCATCAACAAGATTGTTGGCGGCGTCATTCCTAAGGAGTTCATCAAACCCACCACGGATGGTCTCATGGAGGCCTGTAACAATGGTGTGGTCGCCGGCTACCCTGTAGTCGACGTGAAGATGACGATCACCGATGGATCCTTCCACCCGGTCGACTCCTCTGAAATTGCCTTTAAGATGGCTGGTATCTTCGCGTTCAAGCACGCGATGAAAAAAGCTAATCCCGCTTTGCTCGAGCCCATCATGGGTGTTGAGATCACCACTCCGGAAGAATTCCAAGGTGACCTCATCGGCGACATCAACCGCCGTCGCGGTCGGGTCAATGGCATGCAAAGTAAGGCAGGTGCCGCTATCGTTGATACCCATGTTCCATTGGAAATGCTCTTCGGTTACGTCACCGACATCCGTTCCCTTTCCAAAGGGCGTGCCAGTGCCGCCATCTCTCCTTCTCACTTTGAGCAGGTTCCATCTTCGGTTCTCTCCAAAATTGTAGAGGCCTCCACTCAGGCTCCCGCCCGCACTTAATCCAACTTCGTTCTTTATACCGCCATGCAAGGCCAACGCATTCGCATCAAACTCCAAGGCTTCGATTACCGTGTGATCGACCAATCCGCTTTGGAAATCGTCGAGACCGCCAAACGCTCCGGTGCCCGGGTTTCGGGTCCCATCCCGCTGCCCACCCGCATCGAGAAGCTTAGTGTCAACCGCTCCCCCCACGTGGACAAAAAATCCATGGAACAGTTCGAGACCCGCACGCACAAGCGTCTCATCGATATCATCGAACCCACTGCCCAGACCGTGGATGAGCTCAAAAAGCTCAACCTACCGTCCGGCGTAGACATCTCCATCAACGTCTAATTATTCGGCTTAACCGCCCAGTATATCACCAAATCAAAATTTAGCGGCACCTCCGACGGGCCACAATCCGCCGGAATCGCTAATGTAGGTCCACTAAACGGAAACCCTCCACCTACCTCTTAGCCCATGATCAATACAATTATAGGTAAAAAAGTCGGCATGACTCAGGTCTACGACGACCAAAACGTCCTGATGGCCGTAACCGTCGTCGAAGCCGGTCCCTGCCCGGTAGTCCAAGTTAAAACGATGGATACCGACGGCTACAATGCCGTGCAACTCGGTTACTCCGCCAAGAAGGCGAAGAACTCCTCCAAGGCCGAACTCAACCACGCCGCCAAGGCGGGTCTCGAACTCGCCCCGCGCTTGCTCGACGAAGTTCGCCTTAAGGAAGCTCCTGATGCGAAACCTGGTGACACCGTTACCGTGGAAGACTTCAAGGATGGCCAACTCGTCGACGTCATCGGCGTCACCAAGGGTAAAGGCTTCGCTGGCGTTATGAAGCGCTTCCGCGTTGCGGGTGGCCCTGCTACCCACGGTTCGATGTTTCACCGCCGCATTGGTTCGATCGGCATGTGCCAGACTCCTGGTCGCGTGTTCAAGAACCAGAAGATGCCGGGCCACATGGGCAGCAAGCGACGCACGGTGCAAAACCTCCCCATTGTTAAAGTAGACGCAGAGAAGAATCTCATTCTTGTGCGTGGTGCCATCCCCGGTGCCAACGGCGACACCGTTGTCGTGCGTTCCGCCATCAAGGGCCAAAAGGCCGCCGCCTAATTCGAGGAGACGTAACCATGAAGCTCACCGTATTTACACCCGACGCGACCAGTAGCAGCGAAAAAGAATTCAGCGTCCCTGAATTTGAAGGCAATAAAGGCCTGCAAGCGCTCAAAGAAGTCATCGTCGCCATCAATGCCAACAACCGCCAAGGCACCCGCTCGACCAAAACGCGTGGTGAAGTCTCCGGTGGTGGCAAAAAGCCCTGGCGCCAAAAAGGCACCGGCCGCGCCCGTCACGGTTCTACTCGCTCGCCCATCTGGGTCGGTGGTGGTGTCGCCCACGGACCGAAGCCCCAAGATTATGCCAAGAAGATTAATTCGAAGGTTAAGTCCCTCGCTTTCTCCCGCCAATTGTTCGACCGCGCCAGCGCGGGTGAGATTGCGGTGATCGAAGAATTCGTGACCACGCCCGCCAAGACCAAGGTGGCCAGTGAAATCATCAGCCGTATCGCACCAAAGGGTCGCGTGTTGCTCGTTGATGCTCCTTTCGCGGAAACAACGGTTTTGGCCGCTCGCAATCTTGAGCGCGTCTTCTTCCAGGAGGCTTCCAAACTTAACTCCCATGATCTGGCCCAATACACCAAGATCGTAGTCAGCGCCAAGGCCCTCGACGCCATCCTCGCTCGCACCAATGGAGGTAGCAACTAATGCAAGCCGACAAGATTCTTAAAACTCTCCGCCTCACCGAAAAATCCAACGCGCAATCCGCGGAATTGGGACAATATACCTTCGAGGTATTCCCGACCGCCGGAAAGGCCGCCATCGCTGCTGCCGTTGAAACCACCTTCAAGGTAACGGTGAAGCGGGTAAACGTGCAAAACTATCTCGGAAAGACCACCCGCGGCCGCACCGGCCGTCCCGGTAAGAAGTCCGACTTCAAAAAGGCCATCGTTACGCTCAAGGCCGGCGACAAGATCGAGCTCGTCTGAGCGATCGCGAATTCCAACGGAGACTACATCCCATGGCTATCAATTCATCCCGCCCGACCACGCCTTCCATGCGTTTCACGGAACGTTCCTCCACCAAGGGACTTTCCAAGAAGCGTCCGGAGAAGGCTCTCACCGAGCCCAAGCCCCGCACCGGTGGGCGCAACGCTTACGGTCGCATCACTTCCCGTCGTTGCGGTGGAGGTCATAAGAAGCTCTACCGCATTATCGACTTCAAACGTTCCGACAAGCTCGACCAAACCGCCTCGATCGCAGCGATCGAGTATGACCCGAATCGTTCGGCCCATATCGCGTTGCTCGAATATTCGGACGGCGTTAAGCGCTACATCATTGCTCCCAATGGTTTGGTTGCCGGTGACAAGATTGTCGCAGGCACCACGGCCACGATCAATGACTTCAACGTCGGTAACAACTACCCGCTGTCGCTGATTCCGCCTTCCACCAAGATCCACTGTGTTGAATTGCTGCCCGGTAAGGGTGCCCAAATCGCTCGTGGAGCTGGGACCGCCGCCGAACTCGTTGCTCTCAACGAAGAAGGCTACGCACAGATCAAGCTTCCTTCAGGTGAGGTCCGTCTGGTTAACGCCAAGTGCCGTGCGACCATCGGTGAAGTTGGCAACGACGATCACAACCGTATTTCCCTCGGTAAGGCCGGCCGCAATCGCTGGCTCGGCCGTCGCCCCCGCGTTCGCGGTATGGTGATGAATCCTGTCGATCACCCCAACGGTGGTGGTAACGGAAAGTCCAAGGGGGGGGGCGGTGGCCAACATCTCGTTTCTCCCTGGGGCCAACTCGCAAAGAGTTTCCCGACCCGCAGCCGCTCCAAGGCTTCGAATCGCCTCATCCTCGTCCGCAAGAACGGCCAGAAGCCGCGCGGCAAGAAATAATCAACTGATCTTCTTTCCTCATGGCACGTTCCATCAAAAAAGGCTTCTTCGTCGACTACCACCTTATCGAGAAAATCGAGAAGGCTAACGCCAATGGCGGCTCCAAAAAGCCGATCCAAACCTGGTCCCGACGGTCCACCATCACTCCTGAGTTCGTTGGATTCACTTTCAGCGTTCACAACGGCAAGCAATTCACCGCGGTATACGTCACGGAAAACATGGTAGGCCACAAACTCGGTGAGTTTGCCCCGACCCGTGCGTTCCGCACCCATGGCGGTATGACCCGTAAGGATTAATTAACCGCTAGTTTCATAATTTCGCATAGATAAACCAAAAGGGCAGGGTAGTTCACGTCTGAACGACTACTGTCGCCTCCCTCCGGAGGAATCCTCGCATAAAAATGGAAGTCCAAGCCCTCACTCGCTACGCGCGCATGTCGCCGCAAAAGATGCGTGAAGTGTCCCGCACCATCCAAGGCCGCAAGGCCCCGGAGGCGGTCGCTTTACTCTCAGTCATCCCGCGGAAATCTGCTCGCCTCATCGCCAAGACGCTCAACAGCGCGATCGCCAACGCCGAAAACAACAACAACGTCTCGGCCGATGATCTTATTGTTCACCGTGCCCTCATTGAGCAGGGACCGGTCCTGAAGCGTTTCAAGGCCGGTGCCCGTGGCACCGCCAAGCCGCGTCGCAAGCCTCTTTCCCACATTCGCATCGTCCTGTCTGACGGTGCCAACTCCTGATTTACCCATGGGCCAAAAAACCAACCCCATCGGCTTCCGTCTCGCCGTCCGCCGCAACTGGCAATCCCGCTGGTATGCGACCAAGAAAGACTTCCCCACGCTGTTGCGCGAGGATCAGCTCATCCGTGAGAAGCTCATGGAAAAGCTGAAGCAGGCCTCCGTGCCTCGCATCTTTATTGAGCGCGCTTCCAACCGAGTCCGCGTCAAGATCTACACCGCGCGTCCGGGGATCGTCATCGGTCGTAAAGGTCAGGAGATTGAGAAGATCAAAGACGATCTGTCCAAGTTGACCGGCAAGGAGATCCTCCTCGATATCCAAGAAGTCAAGAAGCCCGAGATCGAAGCCCAACTCGTCGCCGAGAACGTGGCTCTTCAACTCGAGCGTCGGATTGCTTTCCGTCGCGCCATGAAGCGCACGGTGGAAATCGCCATGGCGTTGGGTGCCGAGGGTATTCGTATCCAATGCTCCGGTCGTCTCGGTGGTTCCGACATCGCTCGTCGCGAATGGCAACGCAAGGGCCGGGTGCCTTTGCACACGCTCCGCGAAAACATCGACTACGGCTTCACCGAAGCTAACACCGTTTACGGCAAGATTGGCGTCAAGTGCTGGATCTGTAAGTCGGAAGCTGACTCCAACGTGCCCGCCTAAGGCCCGCCGCGTTTAACACTATTTAGGAGACAACTACTATGGCTCTCGCACCTGCCCGCACCAAATACCGCAAAGTCATGAAGGGCTCCCGCGCCGGCAACGCCAAGGGTGGTAACACCATTGCGTTCGGCGAATTCGGACTCCAATCCCTGACTCGCGGCGGTATGACCGGCCGCCAAATCGAAGCTGCTCGTATCGCGATTAATCGCCACATGAAGCGCAAAGGAAAGATTTGGATCCGCGTATTCCCTCACAAGCCGATCACCAAGAAACCAGCCGAAGTCCGCATGGGTTCCGGTAAGGGTTCGGTCGATCACTACGAAGCTGTCATCAAACCGGGCGCTATGCTCTTCGAGATTGCCGGCGTTCCTCAATCCATCGCCAAGGAAGCCTGCCGGCTGGCCGACGCGAAGCTGCCATTCCATTGCCGCTTCGTCGTTCGCGACAACACTGTTTGACCCCCTCGATAACCACCATGAAACCATCGGAAATTCGCGAACTCGCCTTGGCTGAGATCGAGACCCGCCTTCGCGAGACCCGCGAAGCTCTCGTGCAATTGCGCATGCGCAAGCACACCGGCCAAATCGAGAAGACCCATGAGCTGCGCGATCTCCGCAAGGATGTAGCCCGCCTCGAGACCATCCTTAACGAGAAAAAACCGCTACCGCTTAAGGTAGCCTAATACGCCATGTCCACCACGACTCGTAACGCCCGCCAGACCCTCATCGGAATTGTAACCAGCCGCACCGGCGACAAATCCGTCAAGGTCACCATCCCTTACAAGATCCCGCATCCTCGCTATAAAAAAGTCATTAATCGTAAGACCATCGTCCACGTGCACGATGAGAAGAACGAGACCCATGTTGGCGACAAGATCGAGATCATGGGCACCCGCCCCATCAGCCGCCTGAAGCGCTTCCGCGTGCTGCGCATCGTTACGCTTTCAGCTGACGTTGAAGTCGCTGCCGCCCGTGCTGCTTCGGCCGCCCAGGAAGGTGACGTCACTCCCTCCGCTTCAGTCGAAGGTGTCGAAGGTGAAACCAAGGACGCTTGATTCGTCCACCGATCAGAAAGGTTAAACCATGATTCAACTTCGTTCCATTCTCCAAATCGCCGACAATACCGGTGCCTGCAAGGCTAGCATGATCTCCAAAAAGGGAGCTGGTCGCCAGATTGCCGGGGTAGGCGATATCATCACCGTCAATATCAAGGACAGCTCTACCGACGCATCGGTGAAAAAGGGTGAGGTCGCGAAGGCAGTTGTCGTTCGCACCAAAGCTCCTATTCGCCGTCGTGATGGCAGCTACCTGCGATTCGACTCCAACGCCATCGTCATCATCAATCCTGACGGCAATCCGAAGGGCACCCGCATCTTCGGCCCCGTTGCCCGTGAATTGCGCGCGAAGAACTTCATGAAGATCATCTCGCTCGCTCCGGAGGTCCTCTAACATGCAGAAATTCCACATCAAACGCGGCGACGAGGTCGTCGTTATCGCTGGCGCCAACAAAGGCAAAACCGGCAAGGTCCTCGAGCTCCTCGGGGCCAAAGACCGTGCTCGGGTCGAAGGTGTCGCCATGATTAAGAAGCACGTGCGCAAGTCGGAGGAAAATCCGAACGGTGCCATCGTTGAGCGCGAAGGTTCGGTCCATGTATCCAACCTCATGCTCAAGGAACGCTACGACGCCTCCACCAAACGCACTCCTGTCGCAACCGCGGTCGAGGCCGAAGCCGAGGCCTGAGCCGTCCCAAATCCACTCCGAGTAATCTCCTTGCCAAGTCTTTGAACGCACTGCGTTACTCGTCCTTTTTTTCCCGTAACCACTCATTTACCGCTGTTGGGTCAGAACTCCAACGACACTTGCCATGAGCTCATCCTCCATTCCCGCCCTCAAGACCCACTATCAGGAAAAGGTTATACCTGCCCTGAAGGAAAGTCGTGGATATTCCAATCCCCACCAAGTCCCCGGCTTGGTGAAAGTCGCCATCAATTCGGGCTTCGGAACCGATCTGGACAAAAATCAGATTGCCGACGTCATCAAAGATCTCGCTACCATTGCCGGTCAAAAGCCGGTTACGGCCAAGGCCCGCAAGTCGGTCGCGAACTTCAAACTGCGCCAAGGTCAGATTATTGGTGCCCACGTAACCCTGCGCGGCGAATCGATGTGGGATTTCCTGTATCGTCTGCTGTCTGTGGCCCTCCCGACCATTCGTGATTTCCGTGGCGTGCCAACCCGTCTCGACGGTACCGGCAACTACACCATCGGAATTACTGACTATTCGATCTTCCCTGAGATCTCCGTGGAAAACGTGAAGCGCACCCTCGGGTTCGATATCACGATCGTGACCACCGCGACCACCGACGGTGAAGGTCGCGAACTTCTTTCCCTCCTTGGCATGCCTTTCCGCCGTCCGGAGCCTGCTCAAGCCGCCTAATTTTTTTCGACATGCCGAAAACCTCCGCCATCTACCGCAACGTCAAACGCGAGAAGCTTGCCGCCAAGTATGCCGCCAAGCGGTCTGAATTGAAGGCCGCCTTGCTCAACCCCGACACGACGGACCAAGAATTCTTCGCCGCGCAAAAGGGACTGCAAAAGCTGCCTCGCAACTCTTCCCCGACTCGCGTGAAGAATCGCTGCGTCCTCAGTGGTCGCCCCCGTGCCTACATTCGTAAGTTCGGTGTATCCCGTATCACTTTCCGTGAACTCGCCTTGGCCGGTAAAATTCCCGGTGTAATCAAGTCCTCTTGGTAAATATTTTCAATCAACGGGGGTTTCGTCCCGCTCCGCGGGGTCTGGATATGACCCGTTGATTTAGAACACCCAACATCCACCCATGAACGATCCCATTGCAGATTTACTAACGCGCTTGCGTAATGCTAGCCGTGCCAGCCTCGGCGAGTGCATTTTGCCTCATTCGAAGCTCAAGGCCAGCTTGGTGAATATCCTCAAGAATGAGGGTTACGTAAACAGCGTGTCCGAAGGCACCGATAACAAAGGCCACAAAACCATTGTTATCTCCATGAAGTATGTGGGCGGAACTCCCGCTCTCACCGGACTCAAACGGGTATCCACCCCGGGCCGTCGACTCTACTTCAAATGCAACGACATTCCGCGGGTGCTCAATGGTTTGGGCATCAGCATCCTTTCGACCTCCCAAGGTCTGATGAAGGATCAGGACTGCCGCCGCAACAAAGCGGGTGGCGAACTCCTGTGTAACATCTGGTAAATCGGAGAACGCATCATGAGCCGTATCGGTAAACAACCCGTTCCTGTGCCGGAGAAAGTCAAAGTCGACATCTCTGGACAGACTGTCTCCGTCGAGGGCCCTAAGGGGAAACTCGCCAAGACCTTTAACAGTGCTGCCAAAGTGACGCTGGGAGAAGGAGAAATCAATGTAGCGCCGGCTGACAGCACGCGCTTCGCTAACGCCATGTATGGCACCGCCCGCTCCATCATCGCGGGCATGGTGATCGGCGTCACTGAAGGTTTTGCCAAGGACCTGGAGATTTCCGGAGTTGGTTTCAAAGCCGTGTTGAAGGGGAGCACCCTCGACCTCGCACTAGGCTACTCCCATCCCATTCTCTACCCGGTGCCGGATGGCATCAAGGTCACCATCACCGACCAGACGAAGGTCAAGGTCGAGGGTGTCGATAAACAATTGGTCGGCGAAGTCGCCGCCAACATCCGGTCTTACTACCCGTGCGAGCCCTACAAGGGCAAAGGTGTCAAATACGTCGGTGAGCGCGTCCGTCGCAAGGAAGGCAAGACCGTCGCTTAATAAACGACAGAAAGGTAAACGCACTTATGAAAACGAATCCCAAAGCCAAGCTGCTCCAGAAGCGCAAATGGCGCATTCGCAAGAAGGTCAACGGCACTGCCGATCGGCCTCGTCTCTCCGTAAAATTTTCCTCCAAGCATATCTATGCTCAAGCTGTCGACGACGAGAATGGCACCACCATCGCCTATCTCTCGAGTTTGGATGCAGAACTGCGTAAGCAGAAGCTCGCCGCTAACGTGGCGAGTGCAGAAGCTCTCGGCAAGGCGTTCGCCGCCAAGGCAACCGCTGCTGGCATTTCCTCCGTAGTCTTCGACCGCAATGGGGCCCGTTATCATGGCAAGGTTAAGACCTTTGCCGACGCCGCCCGTGAGGGTGGTCTCAAATTCTAAGCACCACATGGCTATGAGCACTCCCTCTGCTACTCCTTCTTCAAACGCTCCCGGCGGCCAAAATCGCGGACCTAGTGGACTCGGTGGACGTGGTCCCGGTGGACGTGGTCCCGGTGGACGTGGTCCCGGTGGACGTGGTCCCGGTGGACGTGGTCCCGGTGGACGTGGTCCCGGTGGACGTGGTCCCGGTGGACGTGGTCCCGGTGGTAATCGTCGCGGTGGACGCGACAACGGTCCTTCCCAAGATGAAGGCCCCGAACTCTTCGAAAAGCTCGTCTTCGTTAACCGCTGTTCCAAAGTGGTTAAAGGTGGTCGCCGATTCAGCTTTTCCGCCCTCGTCGTCGTTGGTGACGGCAAAGGGCAAGTTGGCGTAAATCTCGGTAAGGCCAACGAGGTCCCCGAGGCGATCCGCAAGGGCACCGAAGGCGCCCGCAAGCACATGTTTAAGGTTGAGATCAAGAACGACACCATCCCACACGAAGCCCTCGGTGGCGCCGACGGTGGCAAGGTGTTGCTCCGTCCGGCCACTCCGGGAACGGGTCTCATCGCCGGTGGCGGTGTTCGTGCGGTCTTGGAAGCAGCGGGGGTGCACAACGTGCTCACCAAGTCGCTTGGCTCCAGTAACCACCTCGCAGTGGTAAACGCGACTGTCGCAGCTTTGAAGCAACTCCGTGTTCACGCTACCATCAAGGCTTTGCGTGCCGCCGAAGGCGACGCCGCCTAATTCGCTGATAGAACTTAATCCGAGTCCTGTTTTTTTAGGAAAGCAGGGCGTCCCAAACAAAGGAAACCCATGAAACTCCACGAACTCAAAAACGTTAAAGGTGCGACGCACCGCAAAAAGCGCGTCGGCACCGGTGAAGGTAACGGCCACGGTAAGACTTCTGGTCGCGGTGGCAAAGGCCAGACCGCTCGTTCCGGCGGCGGTATCCGTATCGGCTTCGAAGGTGGCCAGATGCCTATCTATCGTCGTCTACCCATCCGCGGTTTTAACCAAGCCCGGTTTCGCGTCGAGCCCGTCATTCTGAATGTCGGTGATCTTGCTCGCCTTGATGAGTCTGTCTCCGAAGTCGGTGCCGAAGGCCTCGCTGCCGCCGGTATCATCCGTAAGGATGAGGCTTACGTGAAGATTTTGGGCGATGGTGAAATCACTCGTGCGATCAAGGTCACAGCCAGCAAGTTCTCCGCTTCTGCCAAGGCCAAGATCGAGGCCGCTGGTGGTGAAGCTATTGTCGCTTGATTCCCAGTGGAAATTGGACTGTCGCCGGATCAAATCTGCCGAGTCGGTCCAGTATCCAAACTCTGAATTTAGAAATCTAAAAAACTTCCTGTGCTCTCCGCTTTCACGAATTCGCTGAAGATCCCCGAGTTGCGGCAACGTATCTTCTACACGTTGTCTCTGCTTTTCATTGCCCGCGTGGCCGCGGTGGTGCCATTGCCTGGTCTGGACCCGGCTCCACTCAAGCAGTTCTTCGCGGATCAAACCGCGGCAGGGGAGGGAGCTCTCGTAGGTCTCTACAACATGTTCACCGGGGGTGCCCTGATTCAGGGCGCGATTGGTGCCTTGGGCATCATGCCCTATATCAGTGCCTCGATTATCTTTCAGTTGATGACCGCGGTGGTTCCAGCCCTGTCACGACTGCAACAGGAAGGTGACGTTGGTCGTCAAAAGCTGACTCAATACACCCGTTATGCCACCGTTCTGATCTGTTTGGTTCAGGGCACTCTGCTCATTTTGGCACTTGAAAATCCGGCCCGTCTTTTTGCAGGTTTTGACATCAACACTTACGGTGAAATCGTCATCGTGAGTAAGATGTGGTTTTTGGTCACCTCGGTGATCATCATGACCGCTGGCACGATGCTACTCATGTGGCTCGGTGAGCAAATTACCCAGAGGGGTATTGGTAACGGTGTGTCTCTGCTGATTACCGTCGGTATTTTGGCCGATGTTCCCGGTGCAGTCCAAGCCACCTACCAACTCTTTTTTGCTCCGGTTGGCGTTCAAACGTTGGGCCTGCCCCAAGGTTTTATCATGTTCGCCCTCTTCATTCTTGTGACAATGGGCATCGTGATGGTTGTTCAGGGACAGCGGAAGATTCCGGTCCAATACGCTAAGCGAGTGGTCGGAAATAAGGTCATGGGCGGGCAAAGCTCGTTCATGCCATTGAAGGTCAATTATTCGGGCGTCATGCCTGTAATCTTCGCGAGTGCGATTCTGATGTTCCCGCAGCAGATCCTATCCCAACTGGGTGCTGCTCTTGAATTTGATTTTCTGGTCGATTTCGCAAACAACCTCCTTCGCGGCAATTGGTTCTACTATGCCAGTTTCGGACTGCTGATCCTGTTCTTCAGCTATTTCTGGGTCTCGGTCATGTTCAAGCCGATCCAAATTGCGGATGACTTGAAGAAATATGGTGGCTACAT
Source organism: Actomonas sp. (assembly GCA_965203585.1). Taxonomy (GTDB): domain Bacteria; phylum Verrucomicrobiota; class Verrucomicrobiia; order Opitutales; family Opitutaceae; genus Actomonas. The sequence goes on along the minus strand of CBDBDC010000003.1, from coordinate 1,094,504 downwards.
TCCAGGTGTTCGCCCGGGCGAGCCCACGGCTAAGTTCCTGGACTTCATCATGACGCGCCTGACTTTGGCGGGTGCCATGTTCCTCACATTCATTGCGGTCTTCCCTGATGTGCTATTGTTCGAGCTCAACGTGCCGCAGCGTATCGCCATCTTCTTTGGTGGCACCGGAATGTTGATTACCGTGGGTGTGGTTCTTGATACTATGCGCCAGATCGAGACATTCCTGTTGCAACGCCACTATGACGGCTTTCTGAAAAAGGGACGCGTTCGTGCTCGCGCTGGCGCCCAGTCTCGTCCGGGAGCCTTGGGCGACGCTGCCAGCCAAGAGGCTGTGACCAAGTTGCTTACTGTAGTAGGCAGCATATTCTTCTTCGGCATCGCGATCTGGCTCTGGCGTCAGTTTGCGGGCTAAAAAATAACCCTTTACTTTGGCTGAGGCGGAATCCACGTTCTGGCCCCTTTCGCTGGGCGCAATCCCTGCCAAGGCCAAGTTGCTGGTCCTCGGATCAGTCCCCGGCAGCCCTAGCTGTCCGATCCCGTTCTTTGAATCTCGAGCACGTCTCTTCTGCCCAAATTTTGGAGCAGGAGATTTCGCGTCAAACTCCCGTCGGCCTCCAAGCCCAACGGTCATTGAAACAGAAACTTCCCGTTTCTGATCTACTGATCTTAGGTGTTATGCGGCGATGGTTTTGGACGCGCAAACCTGATGCGGGTTTCGTTCTGACGAATTTCCCGGCTACGTTGCTCCAAGCTAAAGTGTTCGATGACTGGCTCGAGGCCCGTAACACCCGACTCACGGGAGTTATTTCCTTCGACGAAGCGTCTGCTTCTCCGGCCCTCATTAACCATTACTGCACCCTCGGACTTGACCCCGTCATCTCCGATCAGCCCCTCGCTGCCTGATGGCCATTTCGATCAAAAACGAACGTGCCATCACTAAGATGCGAGAGGCCTGTGCAATCGCTTCCACCGTGCTCTACAAGATGCGCGAAAGTGTGGGGCCGGGGATCACTACATATGACTTGGACCAAATTGGCCGCGAACTGATCGCAGGGCTCGGAGCCCGTAGTGCATGTTACGGCTATCAAGTTGGTTCCCGCCGCTTTCCGGCTCATACCTGCCTCTCCGTCAATGAAGAGGTGGTTCATGGCATCGGTTCCATGAAGCGGGTGCTGGTCGACGGCGATATCATCGCTCTCGACGTCGTCGTTGAATACGACGGCTACATCGGCGACAATGCTGTCACTGTTCCGGTCGGCCAAACCAATGATAAGCGTCAGAAACTTCTCCGGGTAACCGAGGAAGCTCTTCGCCTAGGCATTGCCCAAGCGACCGTCGGTAACCGCATTGGTGACATTTCACACGCAGTCCAAACCTACGTTGAAAAACATGGGTTTGGGGTGGTCCGCGATATGGTCGGGCACGGAGTTGGCACCTCGATGCACGAGGAGCCTCAAATTCCCAACTTCGGTCGTCGTAATTCCGGCGAGCGCATCCGACCCGGTATGACCCTTGCGATCGAACCCATGGTTAATGCCGGTTCTTGGCGCACCCGCACCCTCTCTGATGGCTGGACGATTACTTCGGCTGACAGCAAGGACTCCGCCCATTTTGAACACACCGTGCTCACCACCGAACGAGGTCCAGAAGTGCTGACCCTTCCTCGTCTCGATTCTCCTGTTTCGGTTCACGCGTTGTAACCAGATTTTCTCTTTCAATTTTCTAAAACCTTAAACTCTTAAACCTCCTCCTTTTTAATTATGCCACGTCTACTTGGTGTTGATATTCCCTCCAAGAAGAAGCTGTCCTATGCTCTTCGCTACATCTACGGAATTGGTCCTCAACGGGCCGATCAAATCGTTGCCGAAACCGGCCTCGATCCCGACATGCGGGCGAACGACCTCAATGAGGAGCAGCTCAATCAGATCCTCAATTGCATCACCGAGCACAAATGGGTGGTGGAAGGAGATCTTCGTCGCGAAGTCACCGGTAACCTGAAGCGTCTTCAGGCTATCGGTTGCTACCGTGGTTTACGTCATCGCCGTAGCCTTCCGGTTCGTGGCCAACGCACTAAGACCAACAGCCGCACCCGCAAGGGACCGCGTCGCACTGTCGGTGTAACCAAGAAATAATTCCAAACCGTCATGGCTGAAGAGAATTCCAAACCCGAAAACGAAGAGACCAAGCCCGCTGCCGCTCCGGAAGCTGCTGCCCCCGAAGCTCCGGCAACTGAAGGCGCCGCCACGAAAGAGGCTGCTGTTGAGAAAGCTCCTGAAATGGTGGGCGGTGTGCCAAAGCAACCGACTGCTGAAGACCTGCTCAAGGAAGAGTTGGGAGCCGTCAAGATCCGCAAGGCCAAAGGCTCCAAGAACGTTACCACCGGTATCGTCAACATCCTTGCCTCCTTCAACAACACCATCGTTTCGATCACTGACCCCAAAGGGAATGTCATCTCGTGGTCCAGCGCTGGTAAGTGTAACTTTCGCGGCTCCCGCAAGTCCACGTCCTATGCTGCCCAGATCGTCTCCCAGAACGCCGCTCGCGCCGCCATTGCTCACGGTCTCAAGGATGTGGTGATCAAAGTAAACGGTCCTGGCCTCGGTCGTGACAGTGCGGTCCGTGCCATCCAAGCGATCGGGCTCGAAGTTTCCTCCATTATCGATGTGACCCCGGTGCCGCACAACGGCTGCCGTCCGCCCAAGCGCCGTCGCGTTTGATTAAAATCGTTCAATCTCCAAATTTTTATTTTTCCATGGCTCGTTATATCGGACCCACCACTCGTCTCAGCCGTCGCTTCGGCCAGCCGCTGTTTGGCGCAACCAAGGCTTATGAAAAGCGCGCGTATCCGCCTGGCCAGCACGGCCCCCGCTTGCTGCGCCGCAAGTTGTCGGAATACGCCATCGGTCTCAACGAGAAGCAGAAGCTTCGTTACGTCTACGGCCTGCTCGAACGCCAATTCCGCCGCACCTTTGAAAAGGCCAAGCGCGAAAAGGGTGTTACGGGTGAGCGTTTTCTCCAGTTGCTTGAGACTCGCCTCGACAGCTCGGTCTACTCCCTCGGTTTCGCTAAGTCGCGTGCCGCTGCCCGTCAGCTCGTAAACCACGGTCACGTTTGCGTGAACGGTGGCAAGGTTGACATCGCTAGCTACACCGTCGTTCCCGGCGACGAGATTATGATCAAGGACACGCCGACCTCTCGCCAGATTGCCACCCGCAATCTCGAAGAGACCCGCGCTCGCAACGTTCCCGGTTGGATGTCGCTCAATGCCGAAACCTACACCGGCACCGTCAATCGTATGCCCACTCGCGAAGAGATGACTCAAGACATCAACGAACAGTTGATCGTTGAGTTCTACTCACGCTTCTAATCTCGGTTCGTCCGCATCTCAGAATTTAACATCGCTCAAAACCATGCCAAAACGTCTCGGTAAGTTCGAACTCCCTAACAAACTGACCAAGGTGGAGGAAGGTTCCACTCCCACCTACGGCAAGTTTCTCGCCGAGCCTTTCGAGGCCGGCTACGGACACACCATCGGAAATTCCCTCCGTCGTGTGCTCCTCAGCTCTATTGAAGGAGCCGCTATCTCTTCCATTAAAATCGAAGGTGTGAACCACGAGTTCCAAAGCATCGATGGCGTGGTCGAGGACGTCACCGACATCGTGCTTAACCTCAAGAAGGTTCTCATCACCGTCGAAGGTGAGCGCGAAGAGACTTCCCTCCTTCTCCAAGTGAATCGCCAAGGCGCGGTGACTGCAGCGGACATCCAAACCGATGCCGCCATCACCATTGTCAACCCTGACCAAGTGATCTGCACCCTCGATAAGGAGCAATCCTTCGAAGCTGAGATTACCATCAAAACCGGCCGTGGTTACTATCCGGGTGAGCTCAATAAAAAGGAAGAGCAAGCAATCGGAGTCATTCCGATCGATTCCCTCTTCTCGCCGGTCAAGCTCGTCAAGTATTCCGTCGAGGCCACTCGTGTGGGGCAGATTACCGATTACGATAAACTCGTGCTCGAAATCTGGACCGACGGACGTATCTCACCGGCCGATGCTCTCAAGCAAGCCGGTTCGATTCTGAAGCATCACCTCAATGTCTTCGACAATGTTTCGGAGGAGAACTTCGAGTTCGATAACCAGCAGTCCGAGGTCAGCGAAGAGCAGAACAAGCTCCGTAAGCTCCTCAATATGTCGGTCAATGAGATTGAACTCTCCGTTCGTGCGGCCAACTGCCTCAACAACGCCAATATTACCACGGTTGGTGAGCTGGCGATGAAGACCGAGCAGGAGATGCTTAAGTATCGCAACTTCGGTAAAAAGTCCCTCAACGAGATCAAAGACAAGCTCGAGGACCTCGGCCTTTCCTTGGGTATGAAGTTCGACGAACGTCTGCTCGACACCAAGAAGGAGCTATAACTCGGCTTTGCCGAGAAGTGGAAAGTTCCAAGTATCAAGTAACAAGATACCGCAGCAGCTTCGCTGCAAATTGCTCTAATTCTAATTTCCGCCTTCGCGCCGCCTCGCCGCTCAACGCTGCAGCGAGGTAGCCGATCGGAGGCGATCATCGAAATAAACATCTACTACAATGCGTCATAAAGTTCATCGTCAGTCCCTCGGTGTGACCCGCGAACATCGCGCGGCCATGCTCGCCAACATGTCGGTTTCATTGATCACCCACGGGCGAATCAAGACCACCATCACCAAGGCCAAGGCCCTGCGTCCCTTCATCGAGAAGATCGTCACCAAGGCCAAGAAGGCAGCAGCCAAGACCGAGAAGAAAGACAAACTTCATCTCCGTCGTCTGGCTATGGCCGACGTCCGCGACGAAGTCGCGATCTCACTCCTTTTCGATGATAAGGTCAGTGAGTTCGAGAACCGTCCCGGTGGTTACACCCGTATCTACAAACTCGGTCCCCGCCAAGGTGACGCCGCTGAAATGGCGCTCATCGAATTTGTGAAAGCGGATGACCCAGGATACAAAAAGCCGAAAAAGAAGGGCGCTGCGAAGGCCAAGAAGGCTGCTGAAGCAGTGGTTAAAGAAGCCGCTGCCGAAGTTGAAGCTCCCGCTGAAGAGGAAGAAACCAAAGCCGAAGCGCCCGCCGCCGAAGCCGAAGCGCCTGCGGAAAAGCCCGCTGCTGAGGAAACTCCAGCTGCCGACGAAGAAGAGAAGAAGGCTTAATTCCCAATTCTGTTATAGATTTCAACGCCGTCCCGATTGTTCGGGGCGGCGTTTTTATGTTTCTTGGATGCGAGAACCCGCGGACGCGCTTGAGCCCACCGCAATATTCGCCCTCCCTCGGTATCCCTCTCGTATGTTCGATCTCACTACCGCTGCCGTAATCTACAGTCTGCTCTTGGCGGCTTTTTTTCTGAGCCTGTGGATTTATTATGATCGACGGGATCATGCCCGCTTCGAGGCCGAGCACCGGCGCACCATCTTCCATTGCGTGAAATGCGACCGAGTTTATACGAAAAGAGGAGACCACCTCGAAGCAAATTGTCCCCATTGTCAGTTCGAAAACGGGCATCTTCGGTTTTAAGTAACGAATTTGCTGCCAACACGCATCGTCACTTGATTCCGGCAAGGGTCATGATTTTGCTCACGAATGGCTCAGACGATTGCCGTTCTCGATTTCGGTTCCCAATACACGCAGGTCATTGCGCGTCGCATTCGTGAGTGCGAGGTTTACTCAAAGATCTACCATTTCTCGACCTCCGCAGAGGAGCTTAAATCCGATGGGGTGACAGGTGTCATCCTTTCTGGAGGTCCCAGTAGCGTTTTCGCCCAAAATGCTCCGATGCCGGACAAAGGTGTCTTTGAACTGGGCGTCCCAGTGCTCGGCATTTGTTACGGTCTGCAGCTGATGGGCAAGATGCTCCAAGGCAAGGTGGCTCGCAGCAAGGAACGTGAATTTGGACTGGGCACACTGAGCATCGCGAAGCCCGGAAGATTGTTCTATCGCCTGCCGCGAAAGCTCAAGGTGTGGAATTCCCATGGCGATAAAGTGACGGCTCTGCCTCCGGGTTTCAGTGCGATCGGCACCACCGATAATTCTCCCTTCGCGGTGATCGAGGACCGTAAACGGGATTTCTACGGGATCCAATTTCACCCCGAAGTTTTTCACACCGAGCGCGGCGTCGATGTCATCCGTAATTTCCTCCTTCGGGTATGCAAAGTCTCTCAAGACTGGACGACCGAGGATTACATCAAGTATTCGATTAAAACCATTCGGAAAACAGTGGGTAAATCCCGGGTAATTCTCGGCCTTTCGGGTGGAGTGGATTCCTCCGTGGCCGCGGCACTCATTCACCGAGCAATCAAGAAACAGCTTACCTGCGTGTTTGTTGACAATGGCCTGCTGCGAAAAGGGGAGCGGGAGTCAGTCGAGTGCCTCTACGGGAAGCATTTCAAAATCGACCTGCGGGTGGTGGATGCTTCGAGACTTTTTCTCCGACGGTTGAAAGGGGTCGAGGACCCCGAACAGAAGCGGAAGATCATCGGAAATACCTTCGTCGAAGTTTTTGAAAAATCGCTTAAGACGATTGGTCACGCGGATTATTTGGCGCAGGGAACCCTTTATCCTGATGTGATCGAATCGGTCGCCATCGGTGGAAATCCTGCGGCGTTGATCAAGAGCCATCATAATGTCGGAGGACTTCCTGCGCGGATGAAGCTCAAGTTGCTCGAGCCGTTGCGTGAACTCTTCAAAGATGAGGTGCGGGCTGTTGGGGCAGCTTTGGGTTTACCGAAGGAAGTGGTATGGCGTCAGCCATTTCCTGGTCCCGGGCTAGGGGTGCGGGTGCTGGGCGACATCACCAAAGCCAAACTCGACGTGCTTAAAGAAGCCGACGCGATCCTCATGGAGGAAATGAAGGATTCCGATTGGTATTGGAAAGTTTGGCAGTCGTTTTGTGTGTTTTTACCGGTCAAATCGGTCGGCGTCATCGGCGACGAACGCAACTATGCGTGGGTGATCGCGATCCGGGTGGTGGAAAGTATTGATGCGATGACCGCAGATTGGACGAAACTTCCCTATGGTTTGTTGGGTCGTATATCGAATCGCATTACCAATGAAGTCCGAGACGTTTCCCGTGTGGTGCTGGATATCAGCTCCAAACCACCCGCGACCATCGAGTGGGAGTGATCCCGCTTTCCGCTAGTGACATCTTGTATTCCGACTCAAAATCGTAGTTTCTAAACCTCTCCGCCATGAAGAACCCTTTCCGTATTCTTATCCCCTTGTTCTCGTTCGCTCTTTCCCTGAGCGCGGACACCGCTGACACGATTAATCTAGCCCGTTCCTATTTGGGGTCCGAGGCTGCACTCGATGGGGTTGAGTCCGTCACCTACCAGGGCACGCTTGTCACCAAGGCGATTGATGCGACGGGGAACCCGGTCTTGGACGAAGAGGGGAACCCAGCTCAAACCACGGCCAGTATAGAGATTATCTTCGCGGAACCCTATTTTCAGCGGATTCGAATCACATCCTCCGAGCGCACCGAAACCACGGGGCTGGACGATTATGAGGCGTGGCAAAGGATTGAGAATCCCGCCAATCTTTCTCAGTGGCGTATGACCCTATTGGACACTGCTCAAGTTCGTCGTTTGCGGGCCAATACATGGGAAAACCTATCGTTTTTCCGGGGCATCGACCGGGTCGGGGGCAGTGCGGAAGATCAAGGTTTGGTCAATGAGGGCGGTAAACAACTCCGGAAAATCGCTTTTGATCATGGGTATGGCATTGTGTTTTTTCGATTCTTTGACCCCGTGTCGGGCCGGCTGGTAAGAAGCGAAACCGACACCGGTGCCACAATTGTTGAGTCAGGCGAGAATCGGGTTTCGGGCGTGCGCTTTCCTAATCAGGTCGTGACGGTCACGACGAGAGCCGATGGTTCATCACAAACGGTTGAAGTGAATTTTGATAGTGTGGTTGTGAACGCTCCGGTTTCGCGGGAGAGCTTCCGGGTTCCTTCCATTACTCGCCAGTAAGCCGCGAGAGTCGGCTTCGTGACTTGCGGTCCCGCAGCAGTGTGGGGCATGGTTGGCGGTTCTCGTGCGTCGCTTAAACTATTCATCCTCCTCTGCCCGGTCTACGCTGGCCAAGTTCTGCGCGGCTTCGGTTGTTCCCCCTGAAATCACCGCCAGTGTGGCGGCGATTCTCGATGATGTGCGCCAGCATGGTGATGCGGCCGTTTCCCGATATGCCGAGAAGTTTGATGGAGCCAAACTTCGCCCACGTGATTTTCGCGTCAAATCTGCTCAGATTGCGGCCGCTGCTAAGCGATTACCGGCTGCGGAGAAACGCGCCATGAAATCTGCCTTGGCCAATATCAAGGCTTTCAACAAGCAGGGACTTCCCGCCAATTGGACTACCAAGAACCCACAAGGCGCTTTTGTCGGTGAGCGGCATCATCCGATTCGGCGTGTTGGTCTCTATGTGCCGGGCGGGGAAGTCCCCCTGGTCTCCACCGTTTTGATGACCGCAACTCTGGCCAAAATCGCGGGCTGTCCAGAGATCGCCGTCTTCACGCCATCGGATGCGGATGGGAATGTGGCCGATAGACTGTTGGCGGCTTTGCATCTTATTGGGGTCTCGGAAGTATATCGAATCGGTGGGGTTCACTCCATTGGGGCGATGGCTTTTGGCACCAAGACCATTCGGGCCGTTGATAAAGTTTACGGTCCCGGCAATGCCTACACCTGCGAAGCGAAACGACAGGTTTTTGGCACCGTCGGCGTGGACAGTCTACCTGGCCCAAGCGAAGTAATGGTTATCGCCGATGAAACCGCTCGGGCTGATTTTGCCGCTTCCGATCTACTGGCTCAGGCCGAACATGGATCGGGTCGTGAGAAGATATATTTGGTGGGCAGTTCAAAAGAGGTAATCAATGCGATCGCCGCTGAAGTAAAAAAACAACTGCCTCAGCTCGGACGAAACGAGAAGGCGGAGCGCGTCTTGGCGGACGGGTTTCTGGCCGTCCAAGTTAAGTCGCTCGAACAGGCTACCGAGGTGGCAAATTACGTAGCCCCTGAACATTTGGAGCTCTTGGTTTCTCCCCAATCGGCTAAACAACTCGAGCGCTATATCACGACCGCCGGTGCGATCATGTTTGGAAATCTGACGCCGACGGCGTTGGGCGATTTCACCGCCGGACCAAGCCATGTGTTACCTACGGGCCGTGCTGGTCGTTTCTTCAGTGGCCTGCGAGTGGCCGACTTTCTTCGCCGCACCAGTATCATCCGCTACGATGCGAAATCTCTGATCGCAGGTGAAAAAGTGGTGCGGTCATTCGCTCGCATGGAACAGCTTGATGCTCACGGCCGCTCCGCTGCGATCCGGGTCTCCGACCGGTGAACACGCCCTCTCAACTCGCCCGGCCTCACGTGCCGAGTCTGCATGCCTACACCCCCGGATTTCAGCCGTCAGGGGAGGGTTGGATTAAGCTCAACACCAACGAGAGTCCCTACCCGCCGAGCCTGCGGGTGAAGGTCGCGATAAGTGATGCCGTGGGTGCAGAGGGATCGAGCCTTCGGCTTTATCCCAGTCCTACCAGTGCTCCGTTGAGGCAACAAATCGCGTCTCTGCACGGACTGGCGGATGACCAGGTAATCGTGGGTAACGGCTCTGATGATATATTGAATCTGTTGGTGCGAGTGTTTGGCGGACCCGAATCCCCTGCGGGATTCACTTTGCCGAGCTACTCGCTTTATCCGGTGTTAGTGGCGATACAAGACGGGTGCACCCAGACGATAGAATTCGACCGTTCGATGAAACTACCGGTTGAAAAAATGGCCGCGTCGGATGCCTCCATTTTCTTTCTGACCTCGCCGAACGCACCGACTGGGGTCGCGTTTTCCAACGAGTCGATAACGGAGGTTCTAAATAAATTCTCGGGAATCCTGGTGGTGGATGAAGCCTACGCCCCGTTTGCGGACGAGAACGCCGTCGAGCTGCTGCAGCAGTTTCCGAACCTCGTCGTGGTGAGGACGCTTTCCAAAGCTCACGCCTTGGCGGGCATGCGGGTCGGATATGCGCTTGCGAGTGCCGAGACGATTGGTCTCTTGGACCGCGTGCGCGATAGCTACAATGTCAACCGGCTCTCTCAAGCAGCGGCGGGAGCGGCGTTGGCTGATTTCTCCTACTACGATGGAGCCATCGCTCGAATCAAATCCACACGCGACGCGTGGTTGGAGACTTGGCGCAAACGTGATTGGTTCATCTACGACAGCGCGGCGAATTTTCTCTTCGTCGAGCCGCGGGATGCCACGGGCCAACCGGGGCCACCGGTAGCCGCGAGTCTCTTTGAATTTCTCAAATCGCGCCGAATTCTGGTGCGAGTCTTCCCGAGCCACGCCTTGACCGCATCGTTTCTGCGAATCAGCGTCGGCACCGACGACGAGATGCTCGCCGTCGAAAAAGCAATCCAAGCATGGCTGAATCCCGCTCAGTAACCGTCTCCCGTAAAACCGCTGAAACCGCGATCGATCTCTCTTTGTCGGTCGACGGAACGGGTGTATCTGAAATTGCCACCGGTGTGCCGTTTTTCGACCACATGCTCACGCTCTTTGCCAAGCATGGTTTGTTCGATTTGAAGGTCGCCTGTGACGGCGACATCGAGGTGGATTATCACCACACGGTGGAAGACGTGGGACTCGTGCTTGGCGATGCGTTCAAGCAGGCTCTCGGTGACAAGAAGGGGATTCGTCGTTACGGGTTCTTTCTGCTGCCCATGGACGAGTCGCTCGCGCGGATCGCCATCGATATCGGAGGGCGCCCTCATATGGTCTATGATGCTGAGGCCCCGACGATGTTTGTGCGCGATTTCAATATCGTGCTCGTAAAGGAGTTTTGTCGCGCGTTCAGCAACGCGTTGGGTGCTAACTTGCACGTGAAACTCGTCTATGGTGAAGAGCCGCACCATGTAGCCGAGGCTATTTTCAAATGCCTCGCCAAGACCATGGATGTCGCCGCCCAGATTGATCTGCGGGCGGCTGATAGTCTGCCCTCCACTAAGGGAGTTATTTGATTTTCGATTTTCGAATTGGGATTTTGGATTGAGTGTCCGTTCCCTTGGTGGGCTCCATTGAATTGGAGCGTTGAACCCAAAATCAAGAATCCAAAACCGAATTTTCGAGCATGATTGCTGTCATTGATAACGGAATTTGCAACCTGCGCAGTGTCACCAAGGCACTGGAAACCGTGGGGAGAGATCCGATCGTCGTTCGCACTCCGGCCGAGCTGGCTGCTGCGGGTGCCCAGGGGCTTGTGCTTCCCGGAGTAGGTGCTCTGCGCGATTGTGTCGCGGCGCTGCGGGAGACCGGTTTGGCCGCAAGCGTGCAGGACTGGATTGATGCGGATAAACCTTTTCTGGGGGTTTGCCTAGGAATGCAGGCACTCTTCGAACGATCGGAAGAGGGTGACATTGAAGGGTTGGGCATTTTCCCGGGCACGGTGAAACATTTCGAACTTCCTGCTGAATACAAAGTCCCCCACACGGGCTGGAACACCATTCGATTTACTCAGCCCAACACGGGATTGCAGGGCAGTTTGGCCGTGACGGGAGAATCGTTCTACTTTGTCCACAGTTACCACTGCGTTCCAACTGACCCTGAACTAATCTTGGCGACCAGTGATTATGGAGGAGAATTCACCGCAGCGGTTGCCCGGGGGCGCTGTTTTGCCACGCAATTTCACCCGGAAAAGAGCCAATCCAAAGGTCTCGAACTCTATCGGAACTTCGCATGCTTAGCGGCGGTTGGGTGATGGGGTCGGCGATTTCCTAGAATAAGCTGAGCTAAACACTCCCAGAGCATCGGCCAATGAACGCAGAATCCCGTTCAGGAGGACGGGCTTTGTTTTGCATCTTGATGGATTTCTATTCAGGGGTGCTCTGCTTATGGCTACGACTGCGACCCTGAAGATTGATGATCAAGACCTCGAACTCCCCGTAATCGTGGGTTCGGAAGGGGAGAGGGCGGTCGATGTGCGCAAACTCCGTGCTACCACCGGCTACATCACCTACGATGAAGGCTTCGGGAACACCGGCTCCTGCCAAAGCAAGATCACTTTCATTGATGGCGAGAAAGGTATTTTGCGCTACCGCGGTTATCCGATCGAGCAACTGTCGGCCAAATCCAACTTTATCGATGTCGCGCATCTGGTGATCTACGGGGAACTTCCGACGACCGAGCAGTGCGCCGCGTTCTCCGCCCGTCTCACGGCCGAAGCCGAGTTGACGGATGACATGGTTAAGCTCATCAGTGGCTTCCCCTCTAAAACGCATCCCATGTCGGTGCTCTCCGCCAGCCTGAATGCTCTCGGGGCTTACTACCCGCATATCGCGACCAACAATCACCAGCACGACCTCGAACATTTTGATGACGCGGCGGCGATTGCCATGGCCAAGGTTCGCACAATTGCAGCTCACAGCTACCGGATTACCCGGGAACTTCCGCTCAATAAGCCGAAACCGGAATACGGCTATGCCGAAAATTTCCTCCACTTGATGTTCTCAGAGCCGGGGCAGGACTATATTGCGACCCCTGAGGTCGCTTCCGCGATTAATCTGTTCCTACTGCTGCACGCCGAGCACGAGCAGAACTGTTCCACCTCCACGGTTCGCATGGTGGCTTCGTCCGGTGCTAACCTTTTTGCCTCCGCCTCCGCTGGAGTCAGTGCCTTGTGGGGACCTCTGCATGGCGGCGCGAATCAGGCTGTGTTGGAGATGCTAAATAAAATCCATGCGGATGGTGATGACGGGTCCCGCTTTATCGAAGCGGCCAAGAATGGTGACGCCCGGCTCATGGGCTTCGGCCATCGTGTCTACAAGAATTACGATCCGCGCGCGAAGATCATCAAAGGCAGCTTTGATGCCGCACTTGAGAGCTTGGGCATCACCGATGATCCTCTACTGGACATCGCCCGCAATCTGGAGGCATCCGCCCTTAGCGATGAATACTTCATCCAGCGTAAACTCTACCCGAACGTCGATTTCTACTCCGGCCTGATCATGAATGCGCTTAAGATCCCCGTGGATATGTTCACGGTCATGTTCGCAATTGGTCGTATGCCGGGATGGGTGGCCCAATGGCACGAGGTTGCTTCGAACCCGAAGGCCAAGATCAACCGTCCGCGCCAGATTTACGTGGGACCGACCCCACGTGACGTGCCGGACAACACCTGATCCCATGGCGGCCCTCGCCGCCTATCGTTTTTGGAAGCACATCCTCCTTTGGAGGGGCGTGCTTTTGCTTTTGATGGCCCGGGTTCCCTTGCTTTGGTCTACGGGTGAATTTGTCAGTGAGGATGGCTGGGTATTTTTCGCTGATGCTTTCAATGCGCCGTGGTGGGAATCGTTAGTCACTCCATTTGCGGGATACTTCCGGCTCGAAGCGCGATTGTTCGCCGAGCTGCTCTCTCCTCTCCCGTGGGCCTGGCAACCGTATGACTATGCAATGGGCGGGTTAAGTATTAATGCGGTGATATTAGCGCTGTTTTATGCTCCGGGTTTTCGCTCCGTTCTTCCCGATGACGGTCACCGAATTCTGATCGTTCTGCTATTAGCGGCAGCGCCAAACGCGGAGAATCTAGGGTTGGTCACCGGCCAGCACTGGTATCTCGCGTTTGGCTTAGCGTTGTTGCTGGTGATGGAAACGCCGGTTCATCGAGCGGGGCGGGGGATGGTGGTGCTCGGCTCGTCGATTGCGGTGTGGTCATCACCGTCGGTCTTGGTGTTGTGGCCACTCCTGGGTTATACAGCCGCCACGGCGCGATCTGGTTTCGGTCGAATTTGGAAAGCGGCCGCGTTCATTCAACTCACCCTCGCCGGTTTGGCGGTCGCGGTATTTCGAGGAACGGCCGGAGAGCGGTCAGGAGAATATTCCGTGGCGGATATTCCGTTGGCAGTGGAGCACTTGTTGGTTCGGGGGTGGGTAATGGTTGGATTAAACGGTCGTTGGCTGAGCGATGTATTGGCTGATATCAGTCCGCTGATTTTGGATGTTGGCGGTGTTTTTTCGATGCTGATACTTGGATGGGTTACTTGGGGGAACCGCAACGAACCCAGTGTGCGTTGGGCGGCAATCCTTGTCGGAATCGGCGCAACGTTCGCTTTGGCCTCGCTTTGGCCGAACCGCCTACATCGGTGAGTTGGCGGAGACGATCCTTCCGATCCATAAGCGATACCTCACCGCACCCACCTTACTGCTGCTGTTGGGAGTGGGGGTAATCCTTCTCCGGGTCTGCCAACCTTCGCCGAAATGGATAGGAGTAATTTGGGCGGGCCAATTGATTTTGTTCATGGCGGGCTGGACGAGAGAGAATCACTGGGCTCGCTCCGTCGGAGAGTTTCAGTTTCGCAACTATATCGAGGCGGTCGACGAATTCGCCCAACACACTAAGGAAAACGGAAAGCCCGCCTCACTTTATGTCCCCGCGGTGATTCCCTATTGGGGATTGGTGTTGGAATCGGGCGGTGGGCGTATGCACTGGCCTGAAGCAGGGATTATGGATGCCCTACCCAACACTCCCCGCGATGGGTCAATGATTGCCTCTTCTAAAATAGGCTCCTTTTCGATCATACCCGCTGCGGCTAAGGGACCCTCAACAGAGATCCATCACGAGTGGTGGGGGCGCCTTAGTTATACCGGGGTGGAAGCGGGTCGATTTTGGTTTGTGGACGAAGCGGGAGCCCAGCTTTTTACCAGTGAACTTCTTTATCCATTCGCTTGGCGGATCGAATCATCCGGGTTTACGCTCATCTCTCCACTCCTCCTCGGGCAGTTCTCTGCCACTTCCCCCTACTGATATATGAAACTCTTTCGATTTGGACCTCCCGGTGCCGAAAAGCCCGGTCTTGAACTTGCGGATGGACGCCGGATTGATGTCTCCGGAGTCGTCGGTGATTATGACGAGAAATTTCTGGGCGACGAGGGCTTGGAGAAACTGGCTGAATGGGCCTTGGCAAATGCCGACACCGCGCCGCCGGTTGATACCGACCAACGGCTTGGTCCCTGTATCGCCCGTCCGAGTAAAATTATTTGTGCCGGCCTAAACTACCGCGATCACGCGGAGGAGTCGGGCATGCCGATTCCGGACGAGCCTATTTTGTTTACCAAGGCGACAAGTTCGTTGTCCGGGCCGTTCGACCCCGTCGTCATTCCTCGCGGGTCGTTGAAAACCGATTGGGAAGTCGAGCTCGCCATTATCATTGGTCGGAAGGCGACTTACGTGGCTGAGTCCGATGCCCTCAATCACGTGGCAGGCTACGCGGTGATGAACGATGTGAGTGAACGGGCATGGCAGCTCGAACGTGGAGGCCAGTGGCTTAAAGGGAAGAGTGCCGATACGTTCGCGCCATTGGGTCCCTTTCTAGTGACTTCCGATGAAGTGCCGGATCCGGAAAATCTGTCGCTCTGGATGTCGGTAGACGGTCGAAAGGTGCAGGATAGCAATACGAATCAAATGATTTTCGGAGTCGCCCACCTGGTGAGTTATATCAGCCAATTTATGACGTTGCTTCCCGGTGATGTGATCAGCACCGGCACCCCTCCCGGAGTCGGAATGGGCATGAAGCCGGAGCCGGTTTATTTGAAGCCGGGTGACGTTATGGAACTGGAGGTCGCCGGCCTAGGAATCCAAAAACAAACCGCGGAAGCGGCCGAATAATTCCCGCTGTCATGTCGAACGATTGGTCAGAACGGGTAGCAATTATCACTGGAGGCGGTGCTGGCTTGGGTCTGGCGACCGCCCGACGGCTGATCGGCTTGGGTGCTCGAGTTGCACTATTTGATGCCCGGTCTGATGTGCTGGATGAAGCCTGCCGTGATTTGGGCGAGCGTTCGATCGGACTCCAAGTTGATGTGGTGGACGAGCGAGCGGTCAAAGATGCGGTCGACCGAGTTTTAACCCAATGGTCGCGCGTCGATATCCTGCTCAACTCGGCCGGCATCACCGGTCTTACCAATATCAAGACTCATGAAGTGCCTATGGAGGATTTTTCCCGCGTCATGGCTGTAAATATCCATGGCCCGATGCACACCTTTAGGGCTGTTGCTCCCGGGATGATCGAACGGGGTTATGGGCGCGTTCTCAATGTTGCCTCGATTGCTGGAAAAGAGGGTAATGCGGGCATGTCTTCCTACTCCGCATCCAAGGCAGCAGTGATCGGATTGACGAAGTCCCAGGGTAAGGAGTATGCGGATACGGGGATCACGGTGAACGCGATCGCGCCCGCTGTGGTGCGCACCGAAATCGTCGCTGCGATGCCTCCTGAGCAGGTTCAATACATGACCGCTCGGATTCCCATGGGCCGCTGTGGCACCGTCGAAGAATTTGCGACCTTGGCGGAGTGGATCGTCTCGGCAGACAACAGTTTCACTACCGGGTTCTGTTACGACCTGACGGGTGGGCGAACCGTGTATTAAGCGGTGAGTGTCGGCCGGAGCAGAAAAATTTCGCTGATCGTTCCGGCGTTCAACGAAGAGCGGCTGTTGGCCCGAACGCTTCAACAGATCCAAACAAGTGCGGGTGTTCTTCATCGGCGGGGGTGGGGCACCGAGCTGATTGTCTGTGATAACAACTCCACCGATAGAACTGCGGTGATTGCGGCTCAATCCGGTGCTGAAGTGGTTTTCGAACCTGTAAATCAAATCGCCCGGGCCCGGAATCGTGGCGCGGAGGCAGCGACGGGTGACTGGTTCTGGTTCATCGATGCGGATTCGTTGCCTTCCGAAGAATTGTTCACTCGCACGATCAATGAAATCGAATCAGGTCGGGTCGTCGCGATCGGCACGACTCTGCGTTTTGACAACGTGTCGTGGTTCATCCGCGCGGTGGCGCAGATCTGGAAACTGTGGAGTCTGATCCTGTCGCACATGGCCGGATCCTTTGTCGTGGTAGACGCAGTGGCTTTTCGATCGGTCGGTGGATTCAGTCTCGAATTCTACGTGGGTGAAGAGGTCGACCTTTCTGTGCGACTCAAGCGTTGGGGCCACCAACAAGTTCCGCGGCGAAAGGTGAGAGTTTTACGCGGAGTGCCGCTTCATACTTCCGGTCGAAAGGCTCACCTCTATTCGGCGTCGGAGAACGCTCGTTTTCTTTGGCGAGTGATGACGTCTCCGTTTCGCACCATGAAACGGAAGGAAGACTGCCACATTTGGTATGATGGCCGACGTTAGTAGAAACGTAAAACGTGCTGGAATGCCCGCGCAGCTTGAGTAGGCTGGGGACATGTTGGTTTCCACGACTGAACTTGCCGACCATCAGAGTGACCCGTCCTGGGTCGTATTCGATTGTCGACACGACTTAATGAATCCTGCTCGGGGGGCTGAAATATATTCGTCGGGTCATATTGAAGGAGCCCATTTTGCGGGAGTGAATAGCGATTTATCGGGAGTGAAGACCGGAAGTAATGGGCGGCATCCGCTGCCTGATCCGCAACACTTCGCGGCGTTTTTGGCCCGCCATGGGGTGACGTCAACGAGCCGGATTGTGGCTTATGATGATGTGGGAGGGCAGTATGCCGCTCGCCTGTGGTGGATGACACGATGGATTGGGCACAGCGGTGGGGCTGTCCTCGATGGCGGATGGTCTAAGTGGACCGCTGAAGGGCGTCCCGTCGATACCCTCGCCCCGGAACCAAAAGCTGGGGAAGTAAACGTGACGCTCGATACTTCTTTGCTGGCGAAAATCGATGAAGTGGAAGTCTTGGTCACGAACGGTGCCTCCGGAATTATCGATGCGCGCACCCCGGAACGTTATCGCGGCGAAGTTGAACCCCTTGATCCGGTGGCGGGACACATCCCGGGAGCTAAGAACCATTTCTTCAAAAACAACCTGAAAGAAAACCTGACCCTCAAATCACCCGATGAACTTCGAATGGCATTTTCTAGTGTTGGAATCACCCCGGATTCCTCGTCGATAATTCATCAATGCGGTTCGGGAATCACTGCGTGTGTGAACCTACTCGCGATGGAGCATGCCGGCCTGACGAATTCGCGGCTCTTCGTGGGCTCTTGGAGTGAATGGTGCGCTGACCCGAAGCGCCCCGTTGCGAACGGGGCCTAGTTTTATCGATGATCTGACCGCCGCTATGAATCCAGGTTTGCCCTCCCGTCGGAGTTGGCGGTGGAGAGTCACTGATTAATGTCGGACTACTTCTTGGGTGGGGGAGCGTGCATCATCTCCTCAAACTCGAGTCCCGAGAGTCGTTTGATTCCGCTGATCAACCGCCAAAGGGCATAGACGGTGATGACCATCGTAGGTATCACAATGACTGGCCAGCTGAGGGCGTTCATTTTTCCCAACTCGGCGTTGAACTCGGGTGACCCGGAGGGACTCATCAATAACCACTTCGCCAACGCGTAGTTCAGGACTGCGCTCAAGGTAAATGAGGCGACCAACCAGTAGGTTGAAGACCTTAGCAATCGATCGAAGACGGATTGGTTCCCACGCTCGGCCAACGCAGCCTCGATTTTCTGGGTATCAAATGCCTGATCATTGAAAAGGAATTGGCGCACCAAAGGGCGGGACGTGAACATCGAGCCCCAAACGGCCAGACCGATAATGGAGGGGACGGCCGCTTCCTTAACCGCGAGCCAGTGGTTGTCCACTTGCATCAAGCCCAAGCCGCCCGTGAGCAATACGCTGGCAAACCCGATGATGGAAATGAAGTTGGCTTGGCGTCGCTGAACGAAATCCCAGAGTCCGTAGCTGACCGGAAACGCCAGCGCGATAATCAGTCCCCAAACCGGCCCAAGTCGATCCGGTGTGCTGGCCTTGGCCAGGATCAGGGACGGGATCGCGATATTGAAAAGGAGATTAACGAGGAGATTTTCGCGTTTAGCGGGCTCAGGCATAGCGGAGAATAAAGTAGCGAATATTGAAATCTGGGAAGCAGGAACCGTTGTAATCTCTACCCGGTCCCGGTTTGTCTCGGGATTTCCTGACTTCCGGATTTCGCCTCAATCGTTTTACTGCAATTCTTCATGATCTTACTCGGCCTCAATATCGACCACTGTGCCACGGTGCGTCAGGCGCGTTATCCCGCTGTATCGCCGGGAGCTGAACCAGCGGTCGAGCCCGATCCAGTGGCCTTGGCGGTCCAGGCGGAAAAGGCAGGAGCAGACGGCATTACCATTCATCTACGCGAAGACCGTCGTCACATCATCGATCGTGATGTGGACCGCGTTCGCGGCGAAATCGGCACGCGGATGAATCTGGAGATGGCATGCACGGAAGAAATGACGGGAATCGCCAAGCGGATTAAGCCAGACTCGGTGTGTCTCGTGCCGGAAAACCGCGCTGAGGTCACTACCGAGGGAGGTCTTGATGTCGTGGGCCAACGCGACCGGGTCGTGCGAATCGTTGATACGATGGGCGAGATCGGCGTGGCAGTCAGTCTTTTCATCGATCCGGATGAGCCTCAGATCGCCCTTGCGGCCGAGTTGGGCGCGCCTTGGGTCGAGCTCCACACGGGAGCCTGGGCAAATGCCTACTACACCGACCGACGAGCCGGCGAATTTGCCCGTTTGGTCCGTGGTGCTCAGCAGGCCCATGAAGCCGGTCTCGTGGTCAACGCCGGCCATGGCATCAACTACACCAATGTCGCTGAAATCCGAACGCTGCCTCACCTCCACGAGTGCAACATCGGTCACAGCATCATTAGCCGAGCCCTGTTTGGCGGCATCGACGAAGCAGTCGGTGAGATGAAGCGACTGCTGAACGCGTAGTTGCTGAAACATCCCTAGAAATCGAACGTGGAATATCCTTCGTTTCGCGTATTGTCAGATCGGGGTGTTCGGCGAATGATTTTGGTGAATGATCGATCTTCCCCTTGGCGGCATCTTAATTGGCATAGGCTGCGACCTCATCGAGGTTGATCGGGTTGGTGGGGTGTTGGAGCGGCAAGGAGAACGTTTCATCAATCGTGTTTTTACCGAGGAAGAGCGCGCTTACTGCGACAGCCTGAAACATCCGCACAAGCACTACGCTGCCCGGTTTGCGGCCAAGGAGGCGGTATCAAAATGTTTCACGACCGGGATCGGTGCCGAGTTTGGCTGGAAATCCGCCTCGGTTTATCACGGCGCTCGGCATCAGCCTTTGATCCGTTTGGATGAACAAGGAACCGAACTGCTGGCCCGAGTCGGCGGTGATCGTGTCATCGTCTCGCTTTCACACACGGAAACAGCTGCCATGGCGGTGGCCGCCATCGTTAAGATGCCCCAATCATGAGTTACGAAGAAGAACAAGAGTTCGAAGAGGATAAGAAACCCTCCCAAGTGCCCTCTTGGCTGATGGTCGGTTTTGTGCTGGGCGTTCTTACCATGTGGTTAGTCCGCAGCGGCACATCTGAGCCGGCGGAGGTTATCGTGGTCCCCCCGGCTCCGCCCACCGTCGAAGAAATCGCCGCCGAATTGAAGAGCTCTGTTGCTCCCGCGGAGAGAGCAAGTCTTGCCTTGGTAGAAGCCTTGTTT
The DNA here is from genome assembly GCA_965203585.1 of Actomonas sp. Classification (GTDB taxonomy): domain Bacteria; phylum Verrucomicrobiota; class Verrucomicrobiia; order Opitutales; family Opitutaceae; genus Actomonas. The sequence goes on along the minus strand of CBDBDC010000003.1, from coordinate 1,074,029 downwards.
GACCAGTATCGCGGCTGGGTGTTCTGGAATGAGGACAAGACTCAGGTCGCGCTTTGGAACAGCAACACTCTCGATTTCAGCGATCATTTTGAAGTGATCCGCACGATGGAAGGGGACTACTTTCGGAGTATTTCGGGCTTCACGCGTTTGGCTATCCCCGGCTACGGGCCTGAAAATAGTCCCATCCTGTTCACGGAAACCGCCGAACAGAAGGTCAAGCGGGATCGAAAGTTAAATCCCGAAGCTTACCTCAAAACCAAGCGCCCGGATCCGTTGGAATTCAATACGATGCCCGTTGCGCCGGGGAACTGAACCACAGGCCAGAGTCATGACTTCCCTGACCGGATCCTGTCCAATCTTGGATTGTGCTGAAGCGGCGGAATTTGAGCGGGATTATTTTCAGGGTGGTTCCGGCAAGGAATGGAAGGCTATGCAGGCGGCGGGAAAGGGTGTTGCCACAGAAATTCTACGCGATGCCAGAACCGCAGGAATCGTCGTCGATAAGCAGGAGACCGTCCTTATTCTCGTGGGCAAGGGACACAACGGGGGTGATGCCCTGATCGCCGCGGGAGCATTGCTGCGCCGAACAAATTGGTCGATGACGGTTGGATTTGTGTTCGGTCAAAACAAGCTCAGGCCCTTGGCCCTGAAAGCTTGGCAAGAGTTGCAGCAGGGGCCTTGGCACGAACGTGTCCGGGTCGTCGCCTTGCGCGATGTCGAATCCGGTTACGCGATCGTGGTGGACGGTGTATTCGGATTTCAATTTAGCTCGCCGCTTGGTGAGCCTGCTGGCGCGTGGTTGGCCCGCGCCAACCGACTGGAAATCCGACTTAGGGCGGCGATTGATCTTCCGAGTGGACTGGCGGATGACAGGGCTTTTCGAGCGGATGCAACTTACGCAACGGGGATCCTCAAGCAACCCTTGCTTAAACTCTCCAACGCAGGCCGAAAACGTTTCATTGATTTGGGATTCTTTGCGGAAGGGGCGGAAGGAACGGAGCGGGTGTTGACGGACCGTGTGCTCGATTCCTTGCGTCGCTTACGCGAGACGGAAACCGACAAACGGGCATTTGGTCTTTTGGCGGTTCTGGGGGGCTCCCGTTCCTACCCGGGAGCGGTTGGCATCACGGTGGCCGCGGCACTGCAAAGTGGGGTCGGCAATGTCATGGTTTTCGTGCCCGAGTCCTTGGCCCCGGCTTTCGCGGCGCGGTGGCCTGAAGCAATGTGGGTGGGTTGTCCCGAAACCGAAGAGGGAAACCTTGCGATGAAATCTGGACTCATGATTCGTCGAAATCTGCAGCGAGCCACGGCGCTCATTGTCGGTCCCGGATTGGCGCGCGAACCCGAGACTTTAGCCTTGGTTGGCGATGTAGTTCATGACGCGAAAATCCCGGTAGTTTTTGATGCGGATGCCTTGCAGCCGGAGCTTGTTGAATTGGGGTCCTCGTCTCGAATTTTCACTCCTCATCAAGGAGAGTTCACCCGTATCGCGTCGGGAAAATCTCCAGCCGAAGTGAGTGAAGCCTTGTCGGGAGTGCTGGTGTTGAAAGGTCCGGTTACCGAGATCCACTTCGATGGTCATACCTATTTTGGCCTGGGGGGAGGTCCCGTCCTGGCGAGAGGCGGCAGTGGTGATATGCTCGCGGGACTGATTGGCGGCCGCTTGGCAGTAAATCCGCAGGTTCCGCTGTTGGCGGCTGCCCAGGGCGTTGAATGGCACAGTTGTGCGGCTCGTCGAGTCGCCGAAAAAAAAGGAGAAACTGCGGTTCGCACCACCGATTTAATTACTGAACTCAACACTGTGATCAGAGAGGATCAGCGCCCATGGAATTGACGGAAGCCCAAGCATTTTTGGTGCTCAATGCGCTGCCAAACATAGGGCCGATCAATCTTCGCCGCTTGTTGGACGAGTTTGATGACAATCCGCGCGCCGTCCTTTCAGCCCAGGCTTCGGCGCTGGAACGCGTCAAGGGAGTGGGGCCTAAGATAAGCTGTTCAGTGACTGCCTGGACCGAAAAAGTAAACTTGGAAGGGGAAGAAAAACGCCTCTCTCGGGCCAAAGCCAAATTCGTGACCTGTCGGGATGAAAATTACCCCGCCCTTCTACGGGAACTCTACGATCCACCGATCGGTCTGTATCAACGAGGTGACTACACATTCACGCGTCCCGCGTTGGCGATGGTGGGGAGTCGGAAAACAACGCTCTATGGCCAAAAGGTGGCTCACACTCTGGCCAAAGAACTGACTCAGGCGGGCTTCTGCATCACGAGCGGGTTGGCCCGGGGCATTGATACGGCCGCCCACGAAGGGGCGCTGGCGGGAGGTGGACCCACGGTCGGTGTTTTAGGCACGGGCATGGATATAATTTATCCGCCGGAAAATTTGGATCTCTATCGTCAGGTGGCGAGGAATGGGGCGGTGGTGAGTGAATTTCCGTTTGGCCGCCGAGCGAATCGACAGTCGTTTGCCATGCGCAATCGGATCGTGGCTGGTATGTCGGTGGGAGTGATTGTGATCGAATCGGACAAGGCCGGTGGGTCGATGATTACGGCTCGCTTCGCGGGCGAGCAAGGTCGTCAGCTTTTTGCCGTGCCCGGCCGGATCGACCAACCGACCAGCGCAGGTTGCCACCAGTTGATAAGAGACGGCGCCTCGCTCGTTACCTGTGTTGATGATATTCTTGAGGAGTTCAGTTATTTGGACGGATTGGCGCCTACCCCGATTGCTCCTACTGCCGATGCGCCGACGGACGATGCTCCACCAATGTCTCCCATTGAAACTAAGATCATGGCATGCTTCGCGGGTGGTGCTCGTTTGACCGCCGACGAGATCGTAATTCATGGGAAGTTGCCTATCGCCGAAGTGAACACCGCGTTGATGATGCTGGAGTTGCAGCGTCGCATCGCCAAACAGCCCGACGGTCGATTCGAAGCGCTTTAGTCGTCCGACGGTATCACGCGATAGACATCGAACATCACCGATTGCACGGGTCCTGCCACGGCGACGTGTTCGAAATCCGGATCGGCCGAAACCATCGTTCGAATATGTGGCAGTTGGCGGTGTGAAAATAGTCCGTCCCACATACGAAACTCGGTCTCGGCGGTTGGTATGAGTAGGATTTGGTCGTCCAATTTGATTTCCTCCAAAATCGAAAGGATTCCGTTGAGGAGCTGAGGACTTCCCTTATCTCCAGCTTGTTCATTGGTGAGCCCGAATTCAGTCGGGTAATAGCTCAAACATTCCCTCGCCGAAGGGGAGCCTTGAGATCGACCGCGACGTTGGCCAGAGAATCGATACTGACCGGGAGGTCGTGAAATCCTGCGATCCGACCATCCGGAATCTGTTCCACGATTTGATGAATAAGAGATTCCACCTCCCCCCGAGCACCGAGACGTTCCGGCTGAAGGTGACTTCCGAGTCTCGGACCAAGTGAAATGACCACTATCACCAGAACGACCATCCCTCCCCAATCCCAAATTCTATTCCTATCCCGGCAGTCCTCACCACTTGGACGAATTGCAATCATCAGCAGTGCGGGGAGTCCAAGAGACATTTGCTGAACGTAAGCATTCCCCCACGACTTGCTGGCCACCAGTAATAACATGGGGATGAGACCGATGGTGAGGGTAGCGAGCAGCAGTGTCCAATCGATGCCTCGTTTAATAGCCACGGAAATAAAACCGGCCGCGAGGATTGTCCCCGAAAGTGGGCCGATGGCTTGCCCGAGCTGATGAAAATTGAAACCTATAGCGGCGGATATTGATTCGGCACCACCAATGGCAGGACCATATTCGAAGTAGTAGGAGTAAAGGCCTTCGCGATGGGTGAACAACCAAGGGAAGCAAACCAGTAGAATGGGTATGATCGCAGTCGCAGCGTTGAGCAGCATGCCTTGGGCAGGCAGTCGATGTCGCCACCACACTGTAACTGCCAATACGAAGCCAACGCTGGCCAGTGCCACCGATAACGTCGGGCGATGCAGTGCGGCCATGATAACTCCAGTGAGAATCAAACCGTGCAACGGATTGGCTTTGGGTATTTTGCTCGGTAGAATTGCGTCTGGCACTCGCGTCAAATTCGAAGATTGCTAGGTAAGTTGCCTGCCTACCCGGGAGGCCAATCCAACTGACGCTGCCCGAGGAGGTGGACGTGGAGGTGCGGCACACTTTCGCAGCCGTGCGGACCATTGTTGATGACCACGCGAAAGCCTTCGGTGAGTTCCAGTTTCTTCGCCATGTCGCGGGCTGTGAGCATGAGATGACCGAGGATTGCGCCCTGATCGTCTTCGGCTTCGCCTAGACGGGTGATCGGAGTTTTGGGGATCACCAATACGTGAATCGGGGCTTGAGGTTGAATGTCTCGAATCACGATACACTTGTCATCCTCGTGTTCTATCGTCGCTGGGATCTCGCGATCGATGATCTTCTGAAACAGGGTCTTCATAGTAGAAATTTTGAGTAAATCTCGAAACACACGAATAACACGAAAGCATCTTCAAGGTCTTAGAGTTTAAGTGTCACTCGTGTGTTTCGTGGTTCAAAGAAAAAGTAAGTTTAGATTGGCCGATGGCGAAGTGCGAGCCGCGGCCAATTCCCGGGTGTAGTCCAAAGCGTCTGCTTATTCTTTTTTGCGCCGCGGGGTCTGGCGTTTGTCGACGGGAAGCAATGCGGGACGCGTCCCAATGAAAATATCCGTGCCGGGGTAGATGAGAAAATGAGTTTTGGAGCAAGGTGGCGGCCGCAGTGTTGAAGGCGGTGTCATACTTTTGCGCGAACTCAGGATGCTCGCGGGTCTGTTCCCCTAGCTCGGCCAGACTGAAGGTGATGGCGGATTTGATTTGGTCCGCCAGGTAGAGGTCCTGCCCGGTGACGGGCGCGAAGAGCGCGTTGATCAAATGCAGACGACGAAGATCGTCGCGGGCGACTTTACTCATGGACGCGGGCGTTCGAGGGACTCGATCTCCTCGATAAATTCCGAGGCGTCTCGGAATTGTTTATAGATACTGGCGAAACGGACGTAGGCTACTTGGTCCATCCGGGAGAGGTTGTCCATGACGGCATCACCAATCGCGCGGGAAGGGATTTGGCTGTCGAATTGGGCTTCGAGAATATCGATAACGTCTTCAATTAGCATCGCGACTTGCTCGTCATCGATAGGCCGCTTGTGGCTGGCGGCTCGAATCGAAAGCGTGAGTTTGGTGCGATCAAAATCCTCGCGACGACCATCGCGCTTGAGCACTACCAAACCTTCACGCACCAACGTTTCGGTGGTGCTAAAGCGGTTGCCGCATTCCAGGCATTCGCGGCGGCGGCGGATCGTGTTTCCCTCTTTGCTGATACGGGAATCGATCACTTTGTCCTCGATGGACGTGCATTTTGGGCAGCGCATGGTGACGGATCAATTGAGGGTCAGGAAGTTTTCAAGAATCTTCATGCCTCCCTCAGTGGCGATGGATTCGGGATGAAATTGCACGCCCCAGATGGGGAGCTCGCGGTGTCGTATTCCCATGATTTCACCGGCCTCGGTTTCGGCGGTAATTTCCAGACAATCGGGGAAGCTAGCTCGCTCGATCAGCAGGGAGTGATAACGCGTCGCGGCAAAGCCCTGGGGCAGTCCGGCAAAAACGTCGCTGTTGTGATGACGGACTGGGGACGTTTTGCCGTGCATCAGGTTTTGGGCTCGCACGATTTTTCCGCCAAAGTGTTGGCCGACGGATTGATGGCCCAGGCAGACCCCGAAAAGGGGGACACGACCGGCGAATGTAGAGATCATTTCCAAAGAAACTCCGGCCTCGGATGGTGAGCAGGGGCCGGGCGAAATAAGCACGCGCTCGGGCTTCAGGGCCAACGCCTCGGTCGGCGTGATCTCATCGTTGCGATATACACGCTGCTCCACGCCCAGCTCACCGAAGTATTGGACGAGGTTGAAAGTGAACGAGTCGTAGTTGTCTATAACGAGTAGCACGGGACGTAGTCGGGGATTAGCTGGCGGATTGACAGTAGGGTCAAGCGTCCGGGTAGGGTGGAGGCCACACATGGCCGAACACTTTGATTTGCTTTTAACGGATACGGACACGGCGGCGCGACGCGGTAGACTGCGGACGCGTCATGGCGTCGTGGAGACTCCTATTTTTATGCCGGTGGGAACGCAGGGGACCGTGAAGGCACTGACACCTCAACATTTGCATGATATTGGGGCGCAAATTATTCTGGGTAATACCTATCACTTGAATCTTCGACCAGGCAGCGATCTCGTGCGGGACATGGGGGGACTGCACGAGTTCATGAAATGGGATAAGCCGATTCTGACCGACAGTGGTGGATTTCAGGTATTTTCTTTGGCCAAACTTAGGAAACTTAAAGACAACGGCATCGAATTTCAGAGTCACATTGATGGCCGAAAGTGTTTTCTGGGACCGAAAGAGGTCATGGAGATTCAGTCAAACCTCGGCAGCGATATCGCGATGGTCATCGACGAATGTCCGCCGTGGCCCTGTGAACGGGAGGAATGTGTCTCGGCCGTGGCGCGTAGTCAGCGTTGGGCGCAGCAGTGCCGCGATATCGCCCGAGACAGTGGATTTCTGGAGCGGGGGCATCACCTCTTCGGGATTGTGCAGGGTTCGACTTTCGATGACCTGCGCCGTGAAGCGGCGGAAGCTTTAGCGGCTTTGAATCTTCCGGGTTACGCCGTCGGTGGCGTCAGCGTGGGCGAGCCCGAGCCGGAAATGCTGAAGCAGGTTGGTGCGACGACACCGTTTATGCCCGTGGATAAGCCGCGCTACACCATGGGTCTGGGCACGCCGCCTCAGTTGCTCAAGATGGTCGCCCTCGGGGTCGATATGTTCGATTGCGTCCTGCCGTCCCGCGTGGCTCGCAATGGTTTGGTCTTCACCCCCGCCGGTCCGATCAACTTACGCAACGAACGTTTCCGGGAGGACCCAAACCCCATTGTTGAGGGTCTGGACAACTACACCTGCCGGAATTTTAGTCGAGCCTACCTACGACATCTCGTATTGGCCGAAGAGATGTTGGCCGGCACGTTGCTGACCCTGCACAACTTGCACTTTTATTTGGACCTGATGGCTCAGGCACGCAGTCACATTCAGGCGGGGGATTACGGGCCTTGGCACCGCGCTTGGATCGAATGTTACGAGGAAGGCTTAAGCGCGAATCGTCGCTCTTGAGTTACTCTGAATCTGAAGGCGGAACCTCGGTGTCGGTTTCCATCACTTGGATTTCCCCAATCTCCACCTCACCGGTGCGCTGACGGATAAGTCGGCCGGATTGTTTTCCAAAGAAATTTCCCGCTCGCATAGCCATGTCGTCGACCCGATCCATGAAATCGTTGCCACGTGTGCGGATGCTGAATCGCGTTACCCAGCGAGGGTCGGGTTTACGTTTTTTCTTCCTCTCTTGGGTGACTTCCTTGAAATCGTAAGCCGTTACGATGACGTAATATCGCGGGTCCTGAACCTCGGTGATCAGGGTGTCAAGCCGGTCGTTCCCGGCAAACCGAGCAATGTCGTTGTTACGTGCCAGTTCGTCGGTGTAGCTGAGAACCTGGTCGGTTTTTTCGTCTGGTCGGCCCGTTCCGTCTGCAGCATGGTTAGCGCACTATCTAGGGCGGCATTGGCGCGTTGGATTTCAAGTTGCTGTTCAGATACCAGCGAGACGGTTTGCTCGGCCGCCTCTGCGCTGCTTGAGTCGACTTCGATCTGCACCCCTTGCGCATCGTTGAGGGCACGAAAGGCATCTCCCGCGACGTTGATACTATCGTTCAGGTTTCCTCGGTCAAACGGCGAGGTCGTCCCCCAATGAATGATGATCAACAGATCAGCGGTATCTTTGTCGGGTGAAAAGTGGTAGTTCTGTTTCGCGAGTTCTTCCGCAATGATCCCGGCGATTTCAGGAAAGTCCTCCTTCTCCTGGGTTTGATCCCAGACCGTTCCATCAACCCGGCCGCCGTAGCCGATCGCATAGTATTCGCGTTTGTAGGATCCGTCGCTTGCCAGCTCGCGCTCATAGCTTGGTGCGACTCGAGAGTAGATTGATACAGGGATGGGTTTGTCATCGGCCCAGCCTGCGGTGTAAGACAACGCCAAGATCAGGAGGATTCTAAGGTTAAGCATCGGTCGGGGTAGTGATGGAATCTTGAGGATAAGAAAGGTTTATGGCCCCTCCAATACGGAATGGCAAGGGAGGAACCGCTTAACGTGGACCCCGTTTAGGAGAAGCTTGTTCCGTCTTCAGTCCTTTCGTCTATCGATGTGCCGACGACCTGTAGTTCGCCGATACTCACTTTCCCCTCGTAGTCTCGGATAAGTTGCCCGGATTCACGGCCGAAATATCTCCCGGCGCTAAGTGCCATTTCGGCGACACTATCCATGAAGTCGTTGCCTCGTGTGCGGATGCTGAATCGGGTGACCCAACGAGGTTTGGGTTTACGTTTTTTCGTGTTCTCGGTGAGTTTTTCGAAGTCGTAGGCCGTCACTACGACGTAGTAGCGAGGGTCGTGAACGTCTTGCAGTAGCATATCGAAACGGTCGCTGCCTGCGAACCGGGCAATATCGTTGTTGCGCATCAATTCATCGGTATAGCCTAGGACTTTGGCCGTTTCCTCGTCCCGCAGTTCCTGCATGCGGTTTTCCATCTGAATCAACGCCATGGCACTGTCCAATTGAGCATTGGCATCCGCGATAGCGGTCGTCTGAGGATTGACGAGGGAAAGGCCTTCTCCGGAATCTTGGGATTCAATGCCCGACACCGCGCCGCCCAGCGTTTGGTAGGCTTGTCCTGCCACATTCACGCCATCACCGAAGGAATCGGAGTCCAACGGGTTGGTTCGGCCCCAGTGGATGATGATCATCAGGTCAGCATCCTCCTTCTCGGCGGCGAAATAATAATTCTGTTTCGAAAGCTCCTCCGCAATCGTGCCAGCGATTTGAGGGAAGTGTTCCTTAACCTGAGTTCGATTCCACAACGTTCCGTCGATTCGTCCGCCAAAGCCGATGGCGTAGAATTCCGGGGCGGGTTTGCCGTCCTGCTGGATCTCCCGTTTGTAGTCCGGAGCGATTCGCGAGTAGATCGTAACCGGGAGTGGTCGCCGTTCTTCTTGAGCCATCGAAAACGAAATCGTGGATACAAGGCATAACAGAACCATCATTCGGCGACGGAGAGAGAGGGCGTTTTTCATGGTCGGGTGGGAGAGGAGCAGTAATCGGAAATTCGCTCGAGCGGTATTTCGGTCTAACGCTGGATGAATTCCAACTATCAGAACTGCCAAATGTCAGTTCAATCTGCGTTCAGCGATATTGAGTGAGTTGATTACGAACCTGATGGCTGGACAAATCTCCCGAGCCAACCGAAATGGAGCGTATTATGCGCGTTCTCGTTACCGGCGGTGCCGGATTTCTCGGCTCCCATCTCTGCGATCGACTGGTCGAACAGGACCACGATGTGGTCTGCATGGACAATTTTTTCACGGGGCGTAAAAGCAACATCCGCCACTTACTCGGTGGTACCAACTTCGAGCTCGTGCGGCACGACGTCATCGATCCCTTCAAATTTGAGGTCGATCGTCTCTACAATCTCGCCTGCCCGGCCTCACCTCCGCACTACCAGTTTAATCCGATCAAAACGACCAAGACGTCCGTCATGGGAGCGATCAATTGTCTTGGTCTCGCCAAACGCGTGCGCGCCCGGGTTTTTCAGGCGTCCACCAGCGAGGTTTACGGCGATCCCGCCGTTCATCCTCAGCCCGAGGAGTACTGGGGCAACGTGAACCCCATCGGCCGTCGCTCCTGTTACGATGAGGGCAAACGCTGCGCCGAGACGCTCTTTTTTGACTACCACCGCGAGAACAAGATCGATATCCGCGTTGTCCGGATTTTCAACACCTACGGTCCGCGGATGCACCCGAACGATGGACGGGTGGTCTCGAATTTTATCGTTCAAGCAATTAAAGGTGAGGATCTTACCGTATATGGAGATGGATCTCAAACCCGCTCATTCTGCTATGTCGATGATTTGATCGAAGGATTCCTGCGATTGATGGAGCAGGAGGAAACCGTTGGTCCGATAAACATCGGCAACCCCGGGGAATTCACCATGCTTGAGTTGGCTGAGAAAACCCTCCAGGTGGTCGGCGGTAGCTCGAAAATCGTCCATAAACCGCTTCCCGCCGACGACCCCAAACAGCGTAAGCCGGACATCACCTTGGCGAAGAAGCACCTCGACTGGAAACCGACAATTTCACTCGAAGAAGGGCTCAAGAAAACGGCCGACTATTTCCGGGCGGAGCTTCTGGGTTGAGACACTCCCGCGCTCGCCCGAATGCTATTGAAACAGGCTGACCCAGTCCGTTGGGTGTGATTCTCCCGTCGGAGGCGATCAATCCTAATTTCTCCCCTCTGGCGACAATCCCGATTTGCAATTTGCCAAGGCTCTGGCGCGGTCTACGCTGGACCGTTCGTCATGTTCGACTTTCTGTTTAAGCGCTTCGCCGGTCGTCACTACCGGAAATTTCTCGAGTCCGTTAAGCCCACTGTGGCAAAGATTAACGAGCTCGAAGAGTCGTATCAGGCCCTCTCGGCGGACCAATTAAAGGCCAAGACCGATGAGTTTCGTACTCGGTTCAAGGATGGGGAATCTTTGGACGACCTGCTTCCCGAGGCCTTCGCGACGGTCAAAAACGCGGCCCGACGCCTCGTCGGCACGTCCGCAATCGTCAATGACCACGAGCAGTCCTGGGACATGGTCCACTTTGATGTGCAGCTCATCGGTGGCATCGCGCTGCACAACGGTCGCATCGCCGAAATGGCGACGGGTGAAGGTAAAACCCTCGTCGCGACCCTTCCGCTCTATCTCAACGCCCTCACCAACCGGAATTCCCAGTTGGTCACAGTGAACGATTACTTGGCTCGTCGCGACTCCGAGTGGATGGGTCACCTCTACAAGTTTCTCGGTCTGACGGTTGGTTGTATTCAGCAACAGATGCGTCCCGACGTGCGTCGCGAGATGTATGGCTGCGACATCACCTATGGCACCGCTTCGGAATTCGGTTTCGATTACTTGCGCGATAATGGCATGGCCACCCGCAAGGACGATCAGGTCCAACGCGATCACTGGTTCTGTATCGTCGATGAAATTGACTCTATTCTCGTCGATGAAGCGCGCATCCCGTTGATCATTTCCGGTCCGACTCCGATCGAGCGCGAACAACCGTTCACCCGACTCAAGCCGACGGTTCAGCGGCTGGTGGATATGCAGCTCAAACTCTGTAACCGGCTTGTTTCCGACGCTCGCTCCGAATTGGGCAAGGTCGAGGCCGGTTCCGAGGAACACACCGCCGCGTTGCGCAAACTCCTTCAGGTCAAACTTGGCCAACCCTCCAACAAACAGTATTTGCGGGCGATGGAGGATGCCGCCGTCAACAAGTCGCTCGACAAACTCGAGACCGAAATGAACTCCGACCTGCAAAAGCGGGAGATGTTCGGCCTCAAGGAAGAGCTCTTTTTTGTCATTGATCAAAAGCAGCATCAGGCGGATTTGACTGAGATCGGACGTCGCACCCTTCGTCCGGATGACCCCGACGCGTTCGTCCTCCCCGACCTTGCGATCGAACATTCCGCCATCGATGGTGATACCGACCTGACTCCCGAACAGAGAGAGGAGAAGAAGAACGCTTCCCACGAAGCCTTCGCCGCCGTCTCGGAGGAAATTCACGCGATCTCCCAGCTGCTCCGCGCTTTCTGCATCTACGAACGCGATGTCGAATACATGGTGCAAGAGGGTAAAGTCAACATCGTCGATGAAAATACCGGTCGCGCCATGCCCGGTCGTCGTTGGTCCGACGGACTCCATCAAGCAGTCGAAGCCAAGGAAGGCGTGACCATCGAACGCGAAACCCGCACCTACGCGACGGTCACGATTCAGAATTACTTCCGCATGTATGAAAAACTGGCCGGTATGACGGGCACGGCGGAAACCGAAGCAGCAGAATTCAGCGAGATCTACCGTTTGGGAGTTCAGGTAATTCCGACCAACAAACCCAACATCCGGGAAGATAATAACGACTCCATCTTCAAAACCCGGCGCGACAAATTCAAAGCGGTCATCGAGGAAATCACCGAGGCCAACAAGCGTGGCCAACCCGTCCTCGTCGGCACCGTGTCGGTTGATTCATCCCAAGTCCTTTCCCGTGCGCTCAAAAACGCCGGCATCGTGCACTCCGTGCTCAACGCCAAGTTCCACGAGCAGGAGGCGGATATCGTCGCTCGAGCCGGTCATCGCGGTGCGGTTACTATCGCCACCAACATGGCGGGTCGTGGCACCGACATTAAACTCGGGGAAGGAGTTCGCGATCTCGGCGGCCTCTATGTTCTCGGCACCGAACGCCATGAGTCTCGCCGTATCGATCGCCAGTTGCGCGGTCGTTGTTCCCGTCAAGGCGACCCGGGCCGGACCAAATTTTTCCTGTCCCTCGAAGATAACCTCATGCGGCTCTTCCTGCAGGGTAACTTGGCCTCCAAACTCATGGAGGGATCAATGCGCGAGGGCGAAGAGCTCGAGCATCCGTGGCTCAATCGTTCGATCGAAAGCGCCCAGAAAAAGGTCGAGCAACAGAATTTCTCCATCCGCAAACGTCTCCTCCAATACGACGATGTGCTGAACCAACAGCGTGAGGTTATCTACGGCATTCGGAACGCCGGGATTCACGCTGATCGTCCCAAGGATATCATTTTCGAACAAGTCGACGAAGAGCTCATCACGCGTCTCGAAGCCGCGGGTGTGGACGGAAAAGGTGGACCGGACGAAGGTGCCCTCGAGTCTCTTTCGGGTTGGTTGAATACCCATTTCCCGATCGGAGTGAAAGTAGCAGATCTCCAGGGTAAGGACTTTGATGCCCTCCAAGCTGATTTGCTGGAGCGGGTCAAAAAAGCCTACTCCGTCAAGGAGTCCGCTGAGATGTCGGAAGCTCTGGGCGCACTCGAGCGTTACGTGATCATCAACGCCATCGATCGTCATTGGCAGAAACACCTCACCGAAATGGAAGAGTTGCGTCGTGCCATCGGTCTGCGCAGCTATGGCCAAAAGGATCCACTTGTTGAATACAAGGGAGAGGCCTTCAAATATTTCGAGGAGTTGATGAACAACGTGCGGTTGCAAATCTGCACCGGCTTGTTCCGCAGCGCTTCCAATATTCAGTCCTTCGAGAACATGCTTTCGATGCTGAGTCGTGGAGCCAAAACGCAGGGCCCGGAAAATGCCCCTCAGCCCGGCGCACCCCAAGGTGCTCCTGCTGCTGCCGGAGGTGCCCTTGCGGGACCTCCCGGTGGTCGCGATATCAAACTGCCGATGCCTAAACCCGCTCCGGTTAAAGCGATGCCCAAGGTGGGTCGCAATGATCCTTGCCCCTGTGGCAGCGGGAAGAAGTTCAAGCAGTGCCACGGTAAGTAAGGGGCCAACCTCCCGTAGCGATCCACCCAGTTCTGGATTTCATCACCTCATTCGTTTTTGAGCTCCGACGACGAAGATTCCCTGCCGCCGTTTCCGGATTATGATAATCCGCCGGTCCCGTTTTGGGATAAGTATGGGGCTTGGTTGACGCCGCTGTCGGTTTTCCTTGGCACTATCCTGCTGCAGGTCGTTGCGTTCCCTCCGCTTGAGGTGCCCGAGTCGGCCTATGTGTTTGCCGTCCCGGCCCTGCTATGGGCGTATCGCCGTCCAAGTTTTAAACTCTTTGCCGGAGTGATGCTCGGTTCCCAGATCGTCTCTTGGATGATCCTGTTGTTTTGGCTGCATCACGCCACCTGGCCGGGATACCTGCTCCTCGCTCCGTTCACGGGTCTGTGGGTCGGTTCGTGGTTTCTTCTCGCCCATTGGACGATGCCGCGACTGCGCGGCCTGCCGACGCTCAATCGTCTGGCCGGCGTTCTCGCCCTCTCCGCCGCCTGGGTCCTGATCGAGTGGACCCGCACTTGGTTCCTTTCCGGATTCCCTTGGCTGCCTTTGGCGGCCAGTCAGTGGGAACGCTCTTCAGTGTTGCAGATCGCCGCCTTCACCGGAGCGGGTGGGGTATCGTTTATTCTGATACTCATGAATCTGGGATTCACGGCTTACGGTCATCGGTTGTTTTTTGAAACGGAGCTTAAGGGATTTAAGAAACGCAGTCAGGAGTTCATGCTTGGCATCTTCGGTTTGTTGGTATGCCTGAGCATCCATGTTACCGAATCCGTGAATCGCTACCGATTCGCTGAGCCATTGGCGCGAATCGGCATGGTGCAGCCCAACGTGCCGCAAGAGATCAAATGGGATCCCGCCAAGGGACCGGCGATCGTGAAAACGCTGCAACAGGCCACCGCGACTGCGGCGACGCGCAATCCCGATCTTATACTTTGGCCCGAAGCGGTTGCACCGTGGACGATCATCGGGTCCGAAGACACTTCCGTGCGCGACTTTGTTGAGCAAACCGCCGACACCGCCAGGACTCCGATACTTATGGGTTCGATTGGTATCGAACCCTCCGTGGATAACCCCTCTGAATCGCGTTGGGTGAACGGTGTATTTTTGGTTGATCAAGAAACCGGTCTGTCCCCTGAATATTACGTGAAGCGACGCCTGGTTCCGTTCGGGGAATATGTGCCGATGCGCTCTCTTCTTGGATGGTTGGAGAAGGTAGTTCCGGTAGGAGGAGATTTCCAGCCGGGTGATTCAGCGAAAGCGCTGATGGTTTCCACCAGCGCAGGCACCTACGCGGTAAGTCCGCTCATTTGCTACGAGGACACCTTTCCTAGATTGGCCCGCCGCAGTGTGCGCGAGGGGAATGATTTTTTTGTCGTGCACACCAACAACGGTTGGTTCGGCGAGGGTGGGGCAGCTGAACAACACGCTGCGCACAGCGTGCTGCGGGCGGTCGAAACCCGCCGACCGGTGCTTCGCGTCGGTAATGCGGGCTGGAGTGGCTGGATCGATGAGTTCGGTGCGGTTCGAGCGGTTTTACGCAAGGTTGACCGCGTCGGTGGCGATGGGGTTACCCGGCAGTTCGTTTCTACGAAAAAAGAAGACGTGCAAGGCACGATCTACTTCAAAGGCGCCGGTGTGATGGACGTGAAACGCGACAACCGCTGGATCGGCCGCGAGAGCTTTTACGTGCAATACGGAGATTGGTTTCTGCTCGTCTGCATTGCGCTGGTTGGGATGGGCTGGTTCCTCATCCGCATGCGCCGTGGAACCCTTTAACATCGAGATCACGCCTCGGGCGCTGCCGTCACCCGCGCCAACCCGGCCTTTGCTTCGCCGTGGTCCGGATTTGAATCCAGGGAGGCTTGGAAGTGCTCGGCGGCTTTCTCCTTGTTGCCGCGTTTCTCTTCCACAAGACCCATTTCAACGTGACCGAGAAAGGGCACGATCTTCATGACTTCCTGAGCGTAACCTTCGGCTTTATCTGCGCTGCCTCCCGCGATAGGAGGAGCATTCAAATAGTAGCGGGAAAGTCCGATCCAACCCGCCACATGGTTCGGGTCGATCTCGACGGACTTCTTGTAGGCCTTGAGCATTTTGCCAGCGATCATGCCCTGGGACATGAAGTTCACCTCACCGATCCGCACCGTCAGCGACATAGCGTAGTCCGTTCGGAGTTTAGCGTTTTCCGGATCGGCCGCGACGGCCTTTTCGTAGAGCTGCACAGCGGTCTTAGTCTCCTTGGCCTTTAAAGCTTCCGCCGCCTGCGTCGCCAGATCGTCGGCAGTTTCAGCGAATAAACCAAAAGCGTTTAAAAAGACCACGGTAACGAGAATTCAAATCAGATATTTCATATTAATAATCAATGGTTAAAAACGTATTTTCCTAGGAGGCTTGGAGGATGATGGGGGGAGATGCGGTTGGCGCGGCGCGCGAGGGGGAGAGCGGTCAGCGTGGTGACGAGGGCGATGAAGGAGAAGAGCACGACGTAGGTCAGCGGGTCGCTCGGGCCGATGCCGAACAGGCGGCCGCGCATGAGATACGTTATGGGCAATGCCATCGCCGCTCCCGCCGCTAGGCCGAATCCGGTGAGTCGCATCGCTCGACCCAGAATCAGGGCGCGGATGGCCTCGGGGCTGGCACCGAGGGCGATGCGCACGCCGATCTCGCGGGTTCGCTGTTCGAGCGAAAAACGGAGGCTCGCATGCAGCCCGAATGCGGAGAGCCCCAGCGCCATTGCGGCAAAGCCGGTGAACAAATAGGCGTAGAGTCGAGACTGGGTGGAGGCCTGCTTGATGTTGTCCTGCAGAGACGTGGGCGACACGGGAAGCGTGGCGTCGTGAGCCCGCAACGCTGCGGCGACGGAGGCGGCCACCGAGGGGCGATCCATTTTCACCAAGAAGGTGCTGAAGAACCACGGCATCTGCCGGTGGGGCACATAAATCTGAGGCGATGGGGGCTCGGAAAGCAGCGTTTGTTTGGTGTCCGCTACGATGCCGACGATTTCGCGATACTGGCCGCCCATCCAAGGCAGATACATTACGCTTTGGCCGATGGCATTTTCGCTCGGGAACATGCGTCGGGCGAAGGTCTCGTTCACGATCGCGACGGGTGCGCCTTCCGCGTTGTCGAATTCGGTGAAGGTGCGACCGGAGTGTAGTTGGATCGTCAGTGTCTTGAAGAAATCCTCACTCACCGGAGCATAAACGGCTTCGATCGCATTGGTTGAATCGGTAACTGTGCCTTGTTTCCAACTCGGGTAGCTGAGCGTGATGCCGTTGAGTGGGGCGCTGGCATTGATCCCGACGGAGGAAACTTCTGGGACCGTTTCGACGGCGTCGATCATGTCCTCGTAATATCGAATCAACTCGTCGTTGGTTTCGTAACGCGTGACCGGGGGCGATAGTCGCAAGGTGAGGACGTTCTCCGCATCGAAGCCGGCGGGCACTTGGTTCAAGCGCACGAGGCTTTGCATCAACAGCATGGAGGCAGCCAGCACGGTGACAGTTAGGGCCACCTGTCCAGAAACCAGCGGAGATTGCCACTTGGCGACCCCACTTCCGGTTGCGCCGCGTTGGGCACCGTCTTTCAACCACTCGTTTACGTTGGCGCGGGCGAGGTGCCAAGCGGGGAGAGCCGAGCAGAGTAGAGCACAAATCATGGCGGCGGCGCATCCTATCAAAAGAGCGGGACCATGGAGGGCGATTTCGTGGGTCCGGGGCACGAGAACGGGAGGGATTTGGTCAGCCACAACAGGCAGCGAGACAGCGGCTATAATCGCTCCGATGCTGCCTCCCAAACCCGCGAGAATCACACTCTCGGCTATCACGACTCGAGCGAGTCGCACGGGGTGGCACCGAGCGCCATACGAACGCCGAATTCGGGCAGTCGGGATATACTCCGAACTTCGGTTTGAGCGGTCGCGAGGTTTGAGCCGGGGGCGAGACGCGCAAATCCAGTCCAAAATCGGGCGTCGCGAGCGAAGTATTCGCCGGACTCATCGGGAAATGCCAGCCATGCCTCCACGAAAGTGGGTTCGCGAAATGACGCCGGCATGATGCCTATATGATGCCTATGACCGTGTGCGGTTGATCGTCCAATGTGATGGTGGTTCCGAGCACATCAGATTGGCCGCCGAAGTAGCGTTGCCAGGCCTCTTCGCTCAAGACGACAGTGCGCGGCGCAGAGTAGGAGAACTCATCGGCGTTGAAAGTGTGCTCCATGATCGGCGAGACTCCGAACACATCGAAAAGCTCGGCCGTCACGAGGCCCGTGATCATTTGCACCGGAGGTCCTTCATCCCGGGTGAAGGCGATGAAGTTGGGACGAACCGCTCCCAATTTGCTGAAACTGGTGGAGCGCTCTCCGTAGTCTCGGAAGTCAGCCGGGGAGACGCCCTCCTGGTCGATGGCTTTGACGTGGTTGAGGTTCCGGAAGGTGACCAGTTTCTCCGGTTGGTCATATGGCAGGGGCTGCAGCACGATGGAATGGAACAGGGAGTAAATTCCGACCGTGGAACCGAGGCCGATCGCCAGCATGGAAACCGCCAGAAGCGCGAACCCGGGGGTGCGGCGGAGTTGGTGGCGGGCTACGAAAATCTGAAAGCAGCTCCTTCATGTTGCCGCAGAGCTTACATCATGAGTCGGGTGCGATGCATGCCCAAATGCCCTTAAATCAATCCCAATTCCCGGGCGCGCAGGGCGGCTTGGGTGCGATCGAGGGCTCCCAGTTTTCCGATCACATTGCTCATATGATTTTTGACCGTGCCTTCCGCGATGCCGAGTTCGTTGGCGATTTCCTTGTTGCTGCGACCGGAGGCTAAATGGTCCAACACATCCAACTCCCGTCCTGACAGTGGTTCCGCGAGGGGTTTAGGAGCGCCTCGCTTGGTTTGGTTGGTCGCCAAGCGAGAGAAATGATTCAGTAACTTGGCCGTCACCGAAGGTTCGACGAACGATTCCCCTTGGACCGCCAATTCGATGGCTTCCACGACTCGTTCGGAGGGAGAGGCTTTGAGCAGATACCCCGAAGCTCCTGCGCTCAACGCCTCGTAGACTTCGTCGTCGTCCTCAAAGGTAGTGAGCACAATGACCCGGCCCGATGGCATTTCCGTCCGAATCGTGCGCGTAGCTTCGACACCGTTGAGTTTGGGCATCCGAAGATCCATCAGCATGACGTCCGGGTTGTGCAGTTTGGCGGCGTCGATGGCCTCTGCTCCATTGCTGGCCTCGGCCACGATTTCCAGTTGCGGGTTTTGCCCGAGGAGGATGCGTAGTCCCTCCCGAAAGAGGGCTTGGTCGTCGACGAGGATCAGGCGAATTTTATTCATACTGGAACTGCGACATTGATCTGAAATCCTCCCTCGGTGCGATCACCACTTTGGACGGATCCACCGAGGAGATCCACGCGCTCACGCATCCCGCAAATCCCAAACCCACGAGCGGAATTTATAGTCGGAGAGCCCTGGCCATTGTCGCGCACACTGAGTCGAGCGAGATCTGGAGACGTGAAATCCAATTCGACCCAGCTCTGGGTAGCGTTAGCGTGTTTGGCGATATTCGTGATGCCCTCTTGGGCCGCTCGAAACAACGCATGTTCGCTGGCCGAGGAGAGTTTTCGGGGTTCGCCGACCACCTTAAAATCAATCGGCACAGCGGCATTCTCCGCCAGCCGGCGAACCGTGTCGATCAAGGGAGCCCGTTGATCGTCGTCGTGCAGACTGCCCACGGATCGCCGGACATCAGCTAGGGCGTCGCGACTCAAACGGGCCGCTTTATCGAGGGCTTCGCTCGCCCGGTCGGGGTCGGATTTTAGCAAGGCTTGAGCCGCCTCCGCCTGCACGTTGATTACGGTCAAGTAGTGTCCTACGCCGTCATGGATTTCTCGGGCGCGCCGGTTTCGCTCGCGAGTCGTGGCGAGTTCTTCGGTCTGGGCCGCTTGCGCCCGCAGTTGAGCGTTGTCGGTCTCCAACTCATTTTTCAATTCCACGGCGTGCTCGCGGGCCGTGAGGGCGTTACGAGTCACAAATGAGAACAGAGTTGTAAAAAGATAGGCAGGAGAATAGGAGAGCAGGGCTCCCGGGCTCCCCGAAACGTCTCCCAGCCATAAGGCAGGACAAATACCCACCCAAAGTGCGAGTCCGATCACTAACGCGACTTTTCGCGAATACATGAATACCGCCTGACTCGCCATCGGCAGGAGCATGATGCCCACCAATCCTCTCACCGGGCTCACATAGACAGCGGACACTCCGAAAAATGATCATCATCAACGTGTAAGCGATTGATACCGACATCGGCCGTTCCTCGACGATGTAGGAAGAAAAACAGCCGAACAGGATGTATATTCCGCTGAGGATGAAGCACGCCGCGACTTGCCACGGCTCCCCATCCACCTGACTGGCGAAGACGTAGGCCGACATCGCCGCGAGTCCGGTGCCAGCAAAGGCCATCATGCCGTAAAGCTCTCCTTGATCGGGAAACCGTTTGGACTGAGTCATGGCCCGACCCTAGCAGATGTTACAATCTCTGCAAATAGGTCGAAGGTCATGATTTGCGGTTGGAATAAACCCCGGTTTGTGGTCTCTTAAGGTCGATGTCCTCGGTTTCAGTCGATTCTCCCTGTCCGGTCGTTCATGCCGCCATCCAGTCCAATATCATGCTTCTCGCCCAAGGTGCGGAGCTGATTGATCGGTTGGGTAAGGACCGCTATGGCGTGAAAGTTGAGGGGTGTTTCAATTCCTCCGCCGGCGGGCATTTTCGCCACATGATCGAACACTATCGCGCTTTGCTGGTCGCTTTGACCTCGGGCGAAGTGAATTACGAGGGGCGGGTCCGCGATGAATTGATCGAGATCGATGCCGAGCACGCGCGGGAGATTATCGATACGCTTAGGGAGGGACTGGAAAAAATCGTCACGGATCAATTGCCGGATCGGTCTCTGTGCGTCGTCGCCGAAACGGTGCCGGGCCATATACTCACAACTTCATTGGCCCGCGAATTGGAATTTCTAATCAGCCACACGGTTCACCATTATGCGCTGATTGCCGTAATCGCGGGTGCTCAAGATGTGGTGCCACCGGTGAATTTCGGCATGGCTCCCTCCACCCTTAAATTCCTGCAAGGACAACCCGTCGCATGTGCACGCTGAGTTGGATCAAGGATGACGAGGGTTACGCGTTGTGGTTTAACCGCGACGAACTCAATACCCGTTCACTCGAAGTTCCACCGAACGTGCGGGAGAGCGTTCAGGGTGTCGCTTGGTTGGCTCCGGAAGACCCCGACAGCGGGGGCGCTTGGCTCATGGTCAATGCGCACGGACTCACGACCGCGTTGCTCAATCGTTATGGTCAGGATCTGGCCGCCACCCCCAATATGCCACGAGCCAGTCGTGGCCGATTGGTGCCGTTGACCGCGCACTGCCGCACCGCCGACGAAGCGATTGAGCGTGTCCGTCGTGAGTCTTTGGAGGCCACGTTGCCCTTTCATTTGGTGGCGATTGACGCCCAGGGCGAAGCCGCCGAATTACGGTGGGATGGCTACGCGGGGCACATGGCGCGAGGAAACGAGGTGCGGCCTCCCGTCTCGTCATCGTCTTACCGAACCGCGGAAGTGTTGAATCAACGCAAAGCGCTTTTCCCTTCGCAACCCACTCCGAAATCGTTGCGGGCGTTCCATCACGAACACGATCCCGCCGATGGCGCGGGCTCGGTCAATATGTGCCGGTCCGATGCCAGCACCCGAAGTATCTGCAATGTGCGGGTGAACTCCGAATGGGTGAGCTTGGAATACGAGCCTCAGGGCTGGTTGGTCGCCCCCGTGGGTTCCCGTTCGCTGCAGCGCCTCACTCGTCTGCAATCCGCGCCCGTAACCGGATAATCAATACGTCTTAAAATTCTCTTCTATTCCATATGTTGTTCTCGCGATTCGGTCTTCTTTTATTTGGTTTACTCCTAGCCTTTGGGGCGGTCGCATCCGCGAAGGATCCCGTTAACACGAACTGGCGAGGGCTCGCGATCAAAGGCTACGACCCGGTCGCCTATTTTGAAGCAGGGGAACCCCGGAAAGGCTCCGGTGACCATGAATTGGATTGGCAGGGTGCCACGTGGCGATTTTCCAGTGCCGCCCATAAAGCGAAATTTGCCGCCAATCCTGAGAAATATGTTCCCCAATACGGCGGCTACTGTGCGTGGGCGGTCAGCAATAATGATACGGCCCCGGTTGATCCCAAGGCATGGAAAATCGTCGAGGGTAAGCTGTATTTGAACTACAACCACGATGTGCAGGCCAAATGGGAAAAGGAGATGGCCGAGAACATTCTTAAAGCCGATGGATTCTGGCCCGCACTACGCGACGAATGAGCTCCTGAGCTCGGCGGCTCTGGATCTGGACGCGGTCGCATCCCGTGGACCGGCCTGGCGTCGGCGTCGGCTTTGGTGGTCGACTTGGCGTCGGTTTTGTCGATGGGAGTATTGGCCGATTTGGGCAATCTATCCGCCGGTGGTGCTCTATATTTTGTGGTTGGGTGTCCGCCACCGCGGATGGACGACATTTACCGCGGTTAACCCCGGGATGCCTGCCGCGAGCGGGGTGGTAGGCATGTCCAAATCATCCATTTTACAAGGTCTGGCCAATGCGGGAGATCGCATCGCGAAGTGGACTGTCATCGAGCCGGGATCCTTTCCGGTCCGAAATGCCGCGCTCCGTCTTTTCATGGCGGAGAACGGATTAAGTTATCCCATCGTATTAAAGCCTGATCGCGGCGAACGGGGAGAGGGCGTGGTTATTGCCAAAAGTGCGCTGCAATTGGAAGGGGCCTTGCGTGAAATTAGCGGTGCCTTGGTCGCTCAGGCCTACGTGCCGGGACTGGAGTTCGGGGTTTTCTACATTCGCCGAACGGGTGATAGGAACGGGGAGATTTTTGCGCTCACGGAAAAGCACGACGTTTATGTGGCCGGCAATGGTGGGAGCTCATTGCGGGATCTAATTTTGGCGGACGAACGGGCTGTCGAAATGGCGAGGTTTTTCCTGTGGGAATTCCGAGACCGGTTGACCGAAGTCCCTCCCAAGGGAGAACGGGTGCGTTTAAGTGAGTTGGGCACTCATTGCCGCGGTTCCCTATTTCTTGATGGAGACGGTTTGGTAACGTCGCGCCTGGAGCAGGCGATCGATGCGGTTTCTCAGACTTACGGCGGATTTTATTTCGGCCGTTACGACGTGCGGGCCGATTCAGTGGAGGCGTTACAGCAGGGGGAATTCAAAGTGATCGAATTGAATGGCGTCACTTCAGAGGCGACCGGCATGTATGATCCCCGGCACTCGATTTGGCACGGTTGGAGGACGCTGTGTCGGCAATGGGAAATTGCGTTTGAAATCGGTGACGCCAACCGCGCCCGCGGTGCCAGGGTTTGGTCGCTGGGCGAATTAGTGAGACTGTTGCGGGAGCATGGAAAGGCATGACACCGGTGGTTGATGAAATGCTGTTGGAGACGGATCGCTACACTATGCGTCTGGCGCGATCTGAGGATGAGCTTCACGCTGCTCAACGGCTGCGTTTCCAAGTATTCAACCTGGAATTACAGGAAGGTTTGGCGGCGTCATTTGCGCTGGAGCGGGACCAGGATCAATTCGATGCGGTTTGCGACCATCTACTCGTAACCGAGAAGTCGAGTGGGGAAGTGGTGGGGACCTATCGCATACAATCGGGTGAAAGTGCGAGGAGGAATTTAGGGTATTACAGCGCGACGGAATTTGATTTTAGTCCGTTTGAATCTGTGCGGTCGGAGATGTTGGAATTGGGCCGCGCGTGTATCGCTGACGGACATCGTAATCAGTCGGTGTTGGGACTGCTTTGGAAGGGAATCGCCCGCTACGCCAAGCTGCAGGGCGCGCGATATCTAATCGGCTGTAGTTCGATCACATCGCAGGACGCGGCCGGTGGTTTGGGCACCTATCAGCAGTTGGCGAAGCGATGTGAAGTTGCCTCGCCATGGCGCACGTTACCATTGCCCGGCTGGCGTTGTGGTGAGGTCGTTGGTGAGCCCCTCAAAGTGCCCAAGCTGATGGCCGCTTATCTGGCGTTGGGTGCGCGCATATGCGGCGAACCGGCTCTGGACAGAGAGTTTGGCACCGTCGTTTTTTTAACGTGGTTGGATCTCGAATCCCTGCCGTTGCGAGTCTTGCGCAAGTATCTGTCGTAAGCTGAGCTGGTCGAGTCGCGCTGCGACGTTACTAGCCATGGCTCCTTCCGTTCCCGATTCACCTCCCGTCCCTTGGCGAATAAACCGACTCGCGATGTGGCGATTGCTTCGGGTGGTGGTGGTGGTGGCTTGGAATGTCAGTGATTTTGTCCTGCGTCCTTCCAACCGTAGTTCGCTGGAGGCGCGGTCGGCGTGGCTGAGCCGCTGTTGTCGGCGAGCGCTGGACGCGATCGGTATCGAGGTAGTTTGTGAGGGAAAGATTCCGCCCGCTGTCATGCTCACCCCCAATCATGTGGGTTACCTCGATATCCTCATTATGGCGTCGCTCACGCCGGCGGTTTTTGTGGGTAAAGCCGAGGTCCGGGGGTGGCCGATCTTTGGATGGTTTGCCCAACGGGTTGGCTCATTGTTCATCAAGCGGGAACGCAAGTCGGATCTAGTGAGGGTAGGGGATCAGTTGGCTCCGGTATTGGAGTCCGACGTCAACCTGGTGATATTTTTGGAGGGCACCAGCACGGACGGAACCGACGTGCGGAAGTTTCGTCCCGGATTGTTGGAGCCGATCGTGCGATCGGGGACTCCGGTTGCTCCGGTATGTCTGACCTATGAGGTTCCCGCTCCTCACGATGTGCGGGTAGATGTGGGGTGGTGGGGGACGATGCCTTTGACTCCGCACTTGGTGAAACTCGCCAGCCTCCCTCAGGTGAAAGCAAGCGTGGTAGTGGGGGAACCTCTATGCGGACGGAACGACCGCAAACAACTGGCGGACGAGTTGGAAACATGGATTCGAGCACGGTTGCACGGCTGACAGCGGTCTTGTCACAACGGGTGGGTTGGGATTGATTGAAAGCCTCCACCAATCCCTTTTTCGATGTCCGCTTCCTCCTTCGACCCCAATAGTCCCAGCACCTGGGCCAGTCTTTCTCGTCAGCCGTTCGGCGTCACTGCCAATGGAATCGAAACCGAATTATTTACCCTTACCAATGCTAATGGCATGCGGGTGGATATCACAAACTACGGCGCGACGATCGTTCGGCTGCTTGTGCCAGACCGGAACAAGCAGTTCGGCGATGTGGTTCTAGGCTACGACACCTTGGCGGAATACGAAGCCGGTCAAAGTTACTTTGGCACCGTCGTGGGCCGTTGTGGCAATCGGATCGCTGGCGGCACGTTCACTTTGGATGGCGTGGACTATTCGCTCCCCACCAACAATGACCCCGACGGTTTCCCCTGCCATCTGCATGGGGGTCCCGAGGGATTCAGTCAGCAGGTGTGGATGGCCAATACGAGGGCGGAAGGAGATACCGCGACATTGGAGCTCTCGTATTTCAGTCCGGCGGGAGAAATGGGTTACCCCGGAAATCTTTCGGCGAAGATTACCTATTATCTCAAACCCAACGATACGCTCGAGGTGATTTACGAAGGAGAGACGGATGCTCCGACGTTGTTGAATCTTACGCAGCACAGTTACTTTAATCTGGCGGGATCCGGGGCCGGTAACGTCGCGGGTCAGATCATGCAGATTAATGCGTCACGTTACCTCCCGACATCGAAGAGACAGATTCCCTTGGGAGAACGCGCTCCGGTCGCGAACACGCCATTTGATTTCACCACGCCTCATCCCTTGGGCATGAAGTGGGATGCCGACCATCCGCAACTCGCTCTCGCCCGCGGCTACGATCACTGCTGGGTTTTCGACCGTGAAGGCGACGATCTTGTGCTGGGGGCCAAGGTTCTCGAAGTCGAATCAGGTCGCACGATGGAGGTCTGGACGACGGAACCCGGGGTGCAGTGCTACACAGGCAACTGGATTCCCGAAGGCGCTGTCGGCAAAGCCCGAGCAGTCTACGGTCCTCGGGCAGGATTTTGCCTGGAAACCCAACATTTCCCCGATGCGCCAAACCAGCCCGACTTTCCCTCGATCGTGGTGCGGTCGGGCGAACCCTATCGCAGCGAGACCCAGTTCCGTTTCGGCGTGACCTGAGCGAAGCACCGCAGGTTCCCACCGCCCATCTGGCGGTTCGACCATTTATCGCGTATGGGTTGCGGTGGCGGTTGGGGGGGGGGGTGCCACAGTTTTGGCATGATTTCATTATTCCGCCCCGCTGTGGCTTTGGCCGCGTGCATCGTTTGTGTTTCCGCGGGTCTTGTCGCCGCGGAAAAACCCAAGATCACCTCCCAGGATGATATCCCGCGCTTTGAGTATGATTTGGATGTCAAAGCGACCGACATTTTGACTGATCCCGTGGCCTACCAAAATTTGGCTGATCGGGTGCAGCTCGACTTGGAAAAGTTGATCGATGAAAACGACATCGAAGATCGTAGCACGCTGCAGGGAATCCTTAGCACCTTGATGTTAATTGACCTCCAAAAAGGAGAACACGCTTCCGCCCTCAAGCGCTTGGCGATGGTTCGCGAGCTCGAAGCTAAACCGGCCAATAAACTGACGACGAGAGTGCTGATGGAAAGTGTGATCGCAGCCCGGGCCAAGGACTACGCAACCGACGACGCTTACCGTGCCGCCTTCGCCAAGATTTATGCCGAAAAAATTAACGCGCTGCCAGAACGCGTCGCCGTGATGCAAACCTACATCGACGCCAACCACGTCGAAAAGGCCGACATCTGGGCCGATCGTAATGTTACGCTCGAAGATAGCGCAGACCTGCATCCGGTAACCGTCGCGATCTGGGATAGCGGTATTGACAACGCAATTTTCGAGCCGATGGGAAAAGTTTGAGTAAACGAGGAAGAGTCTATGGACGGCTCCGACACGGACGGAAATGGCAAGATCGATGATGTGCACGGTATCGCTTTTGATCTGAAGTCGAGCCCGTCATCCGACATGCTCTATCCAATGAATGACGAGCAAATGGCGGCCTACGCAGCCCAACTAAAAATGACCAAGGGCCTGCTCGATCTCCAAGCCAATATAGACAGCCCCGAAGCCGGAGATCTACGTTCCTACCTAAGCAAGATTGCTCCCGAAGATGTTGAGGCGTTCATCGAAAATCTAGGACTTTACGGCAACTATACCCATGGCACGCACGTCGCTGGAATTGCGGCGGCCGGAAACCCGGCGATTAAGCTGATGGCGTCCCGCATCACGTTCGATTATCGGACCATCCCGGACATCCCGACCATTGAGCAGGCCCACAAGGATGCTGCTGCGATGAAAAGCTACATCGGTTACATGTCCGCAAATGGTGCGCGCATTGCCAATATGAGTTGGGGGGGGACCCGCAGGGCATTGAGGGCGCGTTTGAAGCCAACGGAGCCGGCGGCACCTCGGAAGAGCGCCGCAAGATTTCTCGTGAGATTTTTGAGATCCAACTCGAAGCCATCACCGACGCGATCAAGGCGGCTCCGGAAGTGTTGTTTGTGGTCTCTTCGGGCAACAGCGACAACGACGCTGAATTCTCTGACATGTATCCTTCCGGCATCGACCTACCCAATATCCTCACGGTGGGGGCCGTGGACCAGGCCGGCGAAGAGACTTCGTTTTCTACCTTTGGCTCAAACGTGGATGTGCACGCCAACGGGTTTGAAGTTCCAAGCTACGTGCCCGGTGAACAGATCTTGAATTTCTCCGGCACCTCAATGGCGTCGCCCAACGTTTCCAATCTGGCGGCCAAGCTGCTGGCGGTGCATCCGGATCTGACGATCGCTCAAGTCGTCAGTCTGATCACCTTGGCGGCAGACCGTAGCGAAGATGGTCGCATCAACCTGATCAACCCGAAGCGCAGCTTCAAGTTGCTCGAGGTGTTGAGGCAGGACGGCTAGACGAAAGCGCCGAGATCAATTACGAAGCCGACCGCAATGCGCGGTCGGCTTTTTTTCAGTAAGTGGAGGAGAGTATCACGCGAAAGGTAGGGCGACCTCGCCGAGGGTGCCGATTGCGGTGGATAGGTTGAGGGGATGGAGATCTCGCGCTCTTTCGGGCAGACTTCTCGTTCGGAAACGAAAAGGGGTCGCGTCGTCATAAGTTAACTCCTTCCGCTTCGCGGACTCCGTAGAACTTATCAACGACGCGACCCCCCTGCTATGGGGATATCCGTCAAGAGAGCTTCGGATTTTTGTTTTAGGTTACATTCAGGTAGAAGGGTGGGGGGTGTTGGTTACGATTTTTTGCGTCTTCTGAGCCGCCACGGTCTCTGATTTGAGGCCGGGATTTCCTGCTATCCGTGTTCCCGTTGTGGGTGACACACTATGACTTATCCATTCGGTCACGACAGGCTGCCGAAGCGAAGCTGCCCAAGCTTTCAAAACGTCGCATCAAAAGCGACCGGGTCACGCCGGGCACACTCCGCTAAAATCATTTATGCTGCTCGCATCACGGACCGATCAGGCACGCATCGCGGGCAAAGCTTTCAGGGTTAAGCCGAGTTGGGCTGGGGTGATTCTGCCGGTTCTGATTCGCCACCAATCCACCGCAAACTGGCGCGCAATCGCGGGTTGCCGTGTTGGGTGATCGAACCTTGGAAGCGGCGTTGATCGCTGGTGTCCTCGCTCGGACACAACCCCGTGTAGCCTCCCACTTGCTTGCGCGTCTCGAGGCGGTTCTAGTCGCATAATTCGCGTTCCATTTGCGGGAAGATCAGCGGCCCCATGCCCTTGGGGCAACGACACCTGAACGCTCCCCTCCAGGCTGCGCTCCAAGCGCACGATCTGTTCTTCTCGCACCACGATAATGGATCGTAGCGCACCGCGCAGATCCCGTAGATGCGGCTCAAGCTCTCCGGCAAGGCACTGCCAGCGCCTTGGCTGCCACCATTCGCCTTGGAGGCGCCCTCCGTAATACATCACGTGCCCGCGCGCCTTAATCAGACTTTGGCGTTGGCGCGTGGTGCTGCGATACTGCTCCTCGCTTTCACTGGGCACGCGCACCGTGCTGAAGCTACGCTGATTTCCTCGAAGATAACCGTCCAAGCATAGCACCAATCTGCGTCGCATCGCGCGCATCGGTTTTTACGTTCTTACCGTGCTCGTCCCCATTGATCGGTCCGATCACGTGGTTGCGGACACCCATCTGGGTGAGGCACCGGTGTCGGCTGTAGCCAAACGGTCCAGCTTCGGAGCAACTATGCAGCTGCTCGCAACGGCCTGTGAGCCCTTGCACCCACCCGATAAACGGCTCCGGGGTGAACCGCTTCGCTCGCGCCGGAACACTGCTGGCGATCTTCATCACCACGACGTATTTTTCAATGTGCACGTCGATGCCTAGCTTGATTAACTTCGCCTAACAGGTTTGGCTCGGCGACGGATGATGTGGGGGATTTATGTTTCGTATTCATATCGTTGTCAGTTCTCGCTTCCTCAACGCTCCTGACCACTCCCCCATGTCATCTTCCCCGACCAAACGTCAACCCGTCAATCTCCACCCTGCGCCACGCCGCAACTCCACCCTGCAACCGACTCCGCACCTCAAACCCGCAAATCCGCCGTCTCGGAATGGCGCTGCATGTAAGTTGCGACATAGCTGCACTGTGGATCGATTTTAACCCCAGCTTCCCGAGCGGCCGCAAAGGCGGCTTCGACCAGTTTCGCAGCCACACCCTGACCGCGAAGTTCCACCGGAACGTAAGTATGCGTCAGCGCCCAGATACCCCCTTGGTCCTCATAATCGATGAGTCCGGTATGCCCTTCGATTTCGATCGAGAAGCGATGCTGCGTGGGGTTGTGGGAAACAGAAGTGCTCATTCCAACACAATAGGGGGAATTTCGATCGAGCCAACCGGAACGGGAGATTCGGGAGCCGGTAACCATTCGATTTTTTCGAGTGTGATTGATGAATCGATTATTTTTGGCGGTTTACCGTTACTCGATGCACCGCGCTTTTGGGACAGAAGTTTCCGAAGTTTATTAACAGTTTCTTCTCCCAAAACTACTTGGCCACCTGAGTCGTTCAGACCGTTGACGAGTGCCAATTCCTTATGCTTGAGCATGAGTTTCATTACTCGTTTGTCCCCCGCGAAAAAAGTGTGGTGTTCGTTGGTGATGCACCAACAGTAGGACGTGGGTTTCGGACTGGAAGCGGTCAGTGTCATGGCGAAGGCGGTAATCCAAGCTTCATCAGTCACCGCTTTAGCGGGAGTATAGGAGTCTCGCCCCTGTGCTTCAGAAATCACGATGCAATCGACGTTCTCCAGCAATACCGGAAAATCGGGGACGTAGTCGGACTGACCAACCGGGTTTGCCGTTCGAATCCCGGCCGACAACGGGACGGAGCCAAGGATCAGTAAGAGTAGCAGGAACAGGCGCATGATTCCACTACGTTTCATGGCATCGAATCTTAGGATATTTCACCGTGCCAGCACATCGGCGAATTCGGCGACGGCCTTGAGTAGTCGAGCCTGTCGTTGCTTGCCGGACGTGTTGAGCGCCATCGCCACACTGAAGTAGCCGTCGATCAGTTGATAGTGCTTTCGATTTATGGGGCCGTGGTGAGCAACGAATCGGCGGTGAAAGAGCGCGTGCCAATCTCGGTTTTGAAAAGGCATCAGGCCGGGATCTTCCCACTTGATCGTGTAGTCGTAGTCGTTCGATTTACCGGACGAATCGAAGCCGCTGACATTTACCCACTCGGACCTAAGTCCAAGCAATTCGCCGGTCGCGTAGGACTCGTATTTTACCAAATCAAAAACCGCGGGTCCGGTCACGACCCCCGCTACGGAAACCGGATCGATGAGGATAAGTTGCGGGCTGTCGTCCGTGCTCGGTGACTCGGTCCACAGGATGTTCTCCAGAAAGAAATCGCCGTGGAGCCTCACGGTCAGCGCGGCGTCGAGCGAGGCAAGGTGGTCAGTGTCATTGCAGATTTTTTCCCAAGCGGCGCGCGGACCCAGAGCATCATTCCCATTGAGGGTGATCTCATCGGCCTCGATCAATGGGCGCATCAACGGGTCGTGGGTTAGACCTTCCAAAGCGTCGTGCACGGCTTCGCGCAGATGATCGGAAAGGGGAGGCGAATCGGCTACCGGTCGGTGCACACTCGAGAGGAGC
This sequence comes from Actomonas sp., assembly GCA_965203585.1. Classification (GTDB taxonomy): domain Bacteria; phylum Verrucomicrobiota; class Verrucomicrobiia; order Opitutales; family Opitutaceae; genus Actomonas. The sequence goes on along the minus strand of CBDBDC010000003.1, from coordinate 1,043,372 downwards.
GCATTTCCCAGTTTATCCTGAAAGTCGTCGATCGCAATTTGGTCCAGATTCCCATCACGAGCGAAAGATCCCATATCCCGGTGGTGGGGAAAAAACGGGATCTCATACCCGACCTGCGGATTGCCCTCGTGATCGGTGGTGTCCCAAGACTCGAGCAAAATCGGGAAGACCGCCGGAACGTCTTTGGCATAACGTTGGAGGAAGATGATCTCCCGGCGCAGAGATTCTACGCCCCAGATTTTTTTTGGATCTTCACTCTTGGCCTGCTTGCGCACCCGCACCGAACCATCGGGCATTTCCACTACGGCGGTGTGGTCCCAGTAGCCTTTTTTAAGTAGCCGGACTTCCCGGCCCTCGCGATTAAACGACATTCGATCAGGCTTCCATCGGGGTCCCGCGCTTGCACAGCTTAAGCGCCAGTCCCCATGGATCGCGTAGCATGACCAAATGGGAGCCGTCGGGTAATTTCGCTTCGCTGTCTTTACTGACGCCGGCAGTGATGAGCCGGTCGGAGTCGGCCGCCGGATCAGCGCTCACAAATGCCAAGTGAAGTTGTAGGGGATTCATCGTCGCGTAGTCTGGAATGTCATCGGGCGGATTGCGGTAAATTTCCCACATGGAACCAGCGCCATCGGTCAGAAAGTGCATTTCTGCGGGCTCGGGTTTATGGCGCACGATCCGCATATTAGGATGTTAGCAATACCAAGCCGCGACCGCAACGGGGTCAGCGACGTTTGTGGCGACGTGTTCAATTTTCATGATGGGAGGTGGGGTGGATGCAAGAAACCCAGCCGTTTCGGGCTGGGCTCCTGTTGCTTAATAATTGGAATTCGCTACTTGCTGGAACTTAGGCGTCGAGTTTGGGGAATTTGGTCCAGCGGGCTCCTTTGGCGGAACTCTTAACCACGGTTTCGATGAAGTGCATACCGGCGATGCCGTCATCCACGGTGGGAAAATCGTAACCGGCTTTCGGCGGTTTGCGACCTGACACGGCGTCCGCGATGGCGGTGCCGGCGGCGGCGTAGATGTTGGCAAACGCTTCGATGAATCCTTCGGGATGAGCGAATGGCGTGCGGGTGGCACCTTGGGCAGCGGCGCTGAGGTAACTGTTGCCGCGCCGGGAAGTGACGGGAGGTTTGTCGGCGCACTTAAAGACCAATTCGTTGGGATCTTCCTGGTGCCACTCGAGGCTACCCTTGGTGCCGTAAACGCGGATGTTCAGGTTGTTCTCGTCTCCGTTGGAGATTTGAGAGGCGTAGATGATGCCCTTGGCACCACCCTCGAAACGGACGAGGCAGTTGCCGTCATCGTCGAGTTGTCGACCCGGAATGAAGGTGGAGAGCTCGGCACAGATTTCTTCGACCTCGAGTCCGGTAATATAACGGGCGAGGTTGTGCGCGTGGGTTCCGATGTCGCCCATACAATTGGAAACTCCCGAGACAGAGGGAGCCATGCGCCAGTTGGAGATCGCTCCATCGCCGACTTGGTTGAGGGCGGTGATGGCGTAACCCTGCGGGTATTCCGCGACGATTTTAAGGATCTTGCCGATCTTCCCTTTTTTCACCCAGTCACGGGCTTCCTTCACTATCGGATAGCCGGTGTAGTTGTGGGTGAGCGCAAACACCTTGCCGGTTTTTTCGACCACTTTCTTGAGTGCCTTGCCTTCTTTGGCGGTGAAGCAAAGCGGCTTGTCACAGATCACATGAATACCCGCTTCGAGAAATGTCTTGGCGACGGCGTAGTGGGTATTGTTGCGGGTGACGATCGAGACGAAGTCGACGCGTCGATCGTCGGGTAGGGCGGCCTCGGTCTTCGCCATCTCTTCGTAGCTGCCGTAGACGCGATTGGCATCGAGATAGAAGTCCTTGCCGGAGAGCTTGGACTTCTTCGGGTCGGAGGAGAAGCAGCCGGCGACGAGTTCGATTTGGCCGTCAAGATTGGCCGCCATGCGGTGCACGGTGCCGATGAAGGCGCCACGGCCACCGCCGACCATGCCCATGCGAAGTTTGCGATTCAGTTTCATAAGTGGAGGGGAGGGAGGATGGAATTCGTTCTCTTTCTCTTACTCATTCTCGTTCTCGAAAGGATTGACTGAGATGCCACGTGGGAGAAAGAGAACGATTGGACTGGGTTAGAGTGCCACGGGCGCACCGCTTTCGGCGGAGGCGTAGGCGGCGTCGATGACCTTCATCAAGGCGAGGGCTTCGGACGGGGTGTTGAGCGGAGTTTCTTCACCTTCGAGAGTCTTCACGAAGTTGGCGGCGGAACGTTCGCGTCCCATCGTTTCGTCAAGTTTCACCGTCACGTCACGGTTCACCTGGAGGCCGTTTTCGGTCGTGTAGACTTGGCAGGTGTCGATGGCGGTTTCGTCGAGACCGTCGATACCAAAGAGGCGACGAACCGTGCCACCCGCCTTGGAACCTTGGAAAACGCAGGAGCACTCTTCGCGCTCATTCATCTCCGCCCAGGAAATGGCGAACGACATGGACTGACCGGTTTTGAAGGTCACAAATCCATGTGCGGCTGCCTCAACATCCATGACACCCTCGGCGTTGTCGGGGATGCCCCACGGACCCTTGAATGCCTTGTTGTCGATGTGATCCTTATAAGTGGTGGCGAGCACGTGAGCTGGCTCGGGATAGCCCATGAAGTGCATGCCGAGATCGATCATGTGCAGCAGGTCGATCAAGGGACCGCCGCCGGAGAGGGCCTTGTTGGTGAACCAACCGCCGAACCCGGGAATGCCGGCGCGACGCACCCACTTGGCTTGGCAGGTGTTGATGGTGCCGATGGTGCCGTCGTTCACGTAGCCGCGCATGGCGTAGCTCTCGGGGCGGGCGCGGTTGTTGAAGTTGAACATCAACGTGCGACCGGTGGCCTCGGCGGTATCCTTGAGCTCAGCCATTTCGGCTGCGCTGATCGCGGGGGGCTTTTCGCAGAACACATGTTTGCCTGCCTTCATCGCTTGGAGGGCGAGGGGGGCATGGAACTTGTTCGGGACGATGATGGAAACACCGTCGAGATCGGACAAGGCTTCGAACATCCCGGCAACATCGCCAAAGGATTTTTCGATACCGTGCTGGGCGGCGGTCTTGGCCGCAGCCTCGACGTTGACGTCGGCGATTGCCACCACTTCAGCTCCGCCTGCGCGGAAACCGTTGATGTGATAAGCGGCCATGCCGCCCGCGCCGATAATAGCTAGTTTTTTGCTCATAATAGGGATGTTTTAACCATCTCGCAGTCGCGGGACTACCGCTGGGCGATAGCGGGTGCTTCATGCGCTCAGGTTTTAATGGATTATTGAAGAAGGATAGAGCGAAGCGATTGCTGTCTCTTGTTACCTGATACTTGAAATTTGTTACTTCGGTTCCGCTTCGGCGGGACCGCTACTGGTTCTCTTTGTCGAACGCGGCGTCGAAGGCGACGTCGCTCGTGCCGAAATCGATTTGGTGGCAGAACGCGGCGGACTCGGTGGCACCTTGCACCCGGTCCATCCGGATGTCTTCCCATTCGACGGAAAGCGGTCCGTTGTAGCCGACGTCATTTAGGGCGACGATGATCTCCTCGAAGTTGATGTCGCCGCGGCCAACGGAACGGAAATCCCAGAAGCGGCGCGCATCGCCGAAGCCAGTGTGGCCGCCGAATACGCCGACGTCACCGTTTCCGTGGCCCCACCAAACGTCCTTCATGTGAACGTGGTAGATGCGCTCGCCGAATTCGCGAATGAACTTCACGTAGTCGACGCCTTGATAACCAAGATGGGAAGGGTCGAAGTTAAAACCGAAGCGCTTATGGTTCTTCAGGGCTTCGAGAGCTTGGCCGGCGGAAGCAATATCGAAGGCGATCTCGGTCGGGTGAACCTCGAGCCCGAAGTTGGCGTTCACGCCGTCGAAGGCGTCCATGATTGGGCCAAAACGTTTGGCGAAATCGTCGAAACCGGCCTGCCAGTATTCCATCGTGGTGGGCGGGAAGGCGTAGAGGGAGTGCCATATGGAAGAGCCGGTAAAGCCATTCACGGTGAAGACTTCGCCCTTCTTGCCGCCTGGTTTGGCGTCGAAGAATTTACGGCCTGCCGTGGCAGTTTTGATCAACTGGCGAGCGGCCCGCTTGCGCACGCCCTCTGGCTTGCCGGAAACCCAAACCGCAGGAGAGAGGATGGCCTTGTGACGCTCGTCGATGTTGTCGCAGATGGCTTGGCCGACGAGGTGATTGGAGATCGAGAAGCAGCTCAGGCCATGGTCGGCGAGCAGTTCCCACTTCTCCTTGATGTATTTGGCGTTTGCCGCATCGACATCGAAGTGGTCGCCCCAGCAGGCGAGCTCCAGGCCATCGTAGCCCATTTCCTTGGCGAGAGGGGCCAGTTTTTCGAGAGGAAGATCGGCCCATTGGCCGGTGAACAAGGTGACAGGACGTGACATGGTTTATCGTGTTCTAGGGTGTGATTGACGCTGTTCCCTACGAGAGCGTGGAAGGTTGAGGGTAAGAGGATTCAATGAATGTGTGGACGAGACCCACAACGGGTCCTCAAGCCTTGGTAAGGTGACGGTTCTCGCAACCCATAATCCGGTGATCGTCGACTTTTTGGACGGTGGGCACGCAGAGACCGGACTTCTAGACCGACGAGCTCACCGATAGAGCCAGTAGCGTTGGCTCTGCTGACGGTAGATGGCGGCTTGTTGGCGCCACTTTGCGAGCCATGGTTGGAGGTCGATACTTGAGCCTTCTCTGGCCATGGCATTGAAAAATTCTTCACTGCCGGTGTGTATGATGAATCCGCGGGTAGTTTTTGCTTTGGCGGCGGCGGCGAAGGGGTTTTCTCCATCGAGGACACAGGCGAGTTTCATGAGATGGAAGTTCATCTCCGTCGGATTCCATGCGTCCCAATCGCTGACACTCAGGTAGAGACCGACACTCGGCTTGCCTTGAGCGTTGGTCGTGCCCACTCGGCGGATTTCGATCCCGGGTAGATTCAACCGCTTGAGGTGAAACTCGAGCTGATCGGTGCGGACCTTCTTATGGGAGATGCCGCGGAAGGGATATTTGGGTCCGATCCCGTGACTGAAGCCACCGAGATACGTGCCGAGCCCAACCATGGGATAGCCTACGACGGCGGCGAAGTCGGGGATCATGGGGGAGGTGGGGGTCCATTTTAGTCCCGTTTCTGGCCAGCGCATGGCGCGGTTCCAGCCGCGCATGGGCACCACGGTGAGTTTGCCCGCTTGCCGAACGGAGTCGTCTACCCCGAGAACTCCCGGAGCGTTCTTACACATGCGGGCGAGTTCGCCGATGGTCAGACCGTGGACGTAGGGAACGCGAAATTCACCGACGTAGCTCATCCATTCGGCATCAAGCGGCGGGCCGTCGACTTTAAGGCCGCCCAACGGGTTGGGCCGGTCGAGCACGACGATTTCCATGCCCGCGTTAAAGCACGCGCGCATGGCGTATTTCATGCAGCTGACGTAGGTGTAGCTGCGGGTGCCGATGTCCTGAAGGTCGACCACAAGCACATCCAGATTGGCCAACATCTTAGGCGTGGGGGTGCGGTATTTTCCGTAGAGCGAGTAGACCGGTAGGCCGGTGCGGGGATCGATTTTGTCGTCGACCGGCACGTTGGCCTTTTCGTCACCGTAGATGCCGTGCTCGGGTCCAAACAGGGCGACAAGGTTTACGAGTGGCGAACGCCGCATGACATCGACCGTGCTTTGTCCGAATCGGTTCACTCCGGCGGGGTGGGTGAGTAGGCCTACCCGCTTACCCCGGATCCCGGCGAAACCCTTGGCTTCCAACACGTCGATTCCCAACATGACGGGTGGCCTCGACCGCTGGGTCGGCGTGGGCGTTGAACGCGGAAGCGACGACGAAATGGTGGGCGTGGACGTATCAGTGGCGGCTCGATCTCCGTTGGCGGCACATCCAGCGAGGCCAGCGAAAATCAATCCCGCGAGGGGAGCCCAAGATTGACAGAGAGTGGGGTAGCGGCGACCGGTCATATTACGCCGGTCACTTTGTCTAGGCGTCGGGAGGCGTCGAGCCGGAATGAATTTTTCGCGCAATCCGATTTACGCGACGCATGCTTAACCGCCCGCTGACGAACCGCCAAATGAGGTCGAGAATGCCCCCCAGGATCACCCCACAGATGAGCCCTCCCACCATCATCGCGATGATCGCATTACCCCATTGGCGCGGGGTCACGGGATTACTTTGACTGATTGATTCGTCCAACGACTCCAGCTCCTGAATCAATTCTTCCTCACTGTTCAAAACTTCCGCCGTTGTTTCCATTCCGACCGCGGCGACCACGGTGCTGCCGATGTAATACGTTCCGTAGTAGATGGGCAGGGCGGTGAAGGGCGTCGTGATGAACTGCAATCCCACCAACAGCATCACGTTGGCCCGGGTGAGTAGGGCCAACCCGAACGCGACCGCGACCTGAATTCCGAGTAAAGGCAGCAGCGCAATAATCGATCCGACATACAGGGCGGGACGAACGCTTTCGATTCGGAACGACCACAGGTAGTCCCGCTGTCGGGCGAAATCCGCGAACCGTCCGATCAGAGGATAGTGATGGAGCCGGGCCCGCCTTGGCATGAATCGCAGAAACCATTTGGCGCGCCGAATGCGGGCGAAGCGTTTTTGGCGGTGTTCATGGTGTTCGGGAGACATGGATTTCGACGCGGGCGGGCAACGTGCGGCTGCCGTTCCGGTGGTGCAACCGGTTTCGCGAAAAACGGTTCGTGAATCGATCAGTTTTAGGATGCGAAAACGTCCCGAAGCTTTCGGGCCAGATTTTCGGGTGCCGTGCGCAAGGCGGTGGTAAGGTCGATACCCTCAGGTGTAATCGCATGTATGCCGCAACCTGGAGGTGGGGTTGTGAGTCGCACCGCGCCGGCGAGAACTTGGGTGGGTTTGCCCAAAGCCTGCCCCCGCTCGACCAGAGATCCCGGACCTTTCCCCTCCAAGGAACTGTCATCGAAGCAGCCTTCACCGGTAATGATCAGATCGGCAGCAACCAGTTTCGGTTCGATACCCAACCAATCCTCGACCAAGTCGAATCCCGGGACGAGTTTTGCGTGAGCCGCGGTGAGAAATCCAAACGCGATACCACCGGCCGCACCTGCACCGGGCGTTGATTCCAATCCGGGATTGCCGGTAGCTTGGCCCAAAAGTCCGGCGATACGAGCTACCTCTCTTTCCAATCTATCCCGATCCTCGGGTCTCAGGCCTTTTTGAGGGCCGAACACGCTGGTAGCTCCCCGTTCGCCGAGCAGGGGATTGGATACGTCACAGGCGATTTGAATGGGGGGGAGTGGATCGGCTGCAGGTTTAAATCCGCTCAGATCGGTCCACCCGCGCGGTGCATAGTCTCTCAGCGGAATTCCCGAGGCATCAACGGGCATCCATCCCAATGCGGCCAACGCACCGACCCCGACATCATTGGTCGCGCTGCCGCCGACGCCAAGTAGGACGGCGTCCGCGCCCGCATCGATGGCTGCGCGGATGACTTCTCCCGTGCCACGCGAATCGGTTTCCCAAGGGTCGCGTTCGTCGGCAGTCAGCGACTCGATCCCGCTGGCCGAAGCCATCTCGACGATGGCCACCGACCGGGCCGATCCCAGTTCGAGTCTCTCTTGGGCTGAATCCGGCAAATTTTTGGGATCAATCAGACCGAAACCCGAGTTGCAACGGGCTCCGCGCGGACCCGTTGCCTCGACCGGATGCCATGATCCGCCGGCGGCTTGGGTGAGAATGGTGGCAAACTCTTCGCCACCATCGGCGAGGGGGCAAAGGTCCAAAGTCCATTCGGGGTGCAACGCTCCCAGCACCTCACGGGCGATCTCACACGCTCGGGCCGCGGTCAGGGCATTCTTAAATTTGTCGAAAGCGATCAACACGCGCATCCAAGATTTCTGGAGGCAGTCCCCCCATCAGGGCGAGTCGGTTCTCGCTTGGATGTCGAATTGATGTTGCGAAAATCGCGTTGACCCGCCGCGCGGTCCCGAGGTTTGGTTAGGGATAATGTCCGACGCGCCTTGTGTTTCTCTGCCTCTCAATGGCCCCGAACGATCCTCACCGCTGGAGTTCGAGCAGCTGCGCATTGTCATAACCGGAACTCCGAAAACGGGAAATACGTGGCTCCGGCATTTGTTGGCTCAATTGTATCAGCTGCCCGTGGTGGACCTAGACCCGAGTTTCCATGGTAACGATTTTCATGGCTTTGGTCGTCGCTGGATCGGCCAGCAACACTATCGGCCCGAAGCTGATATCATCGCGGCGGCGGAGAAAGAGGGTATCGTATTTGTCGCTCCAATACGTCATCCGGGTGATGTGTTGATTTCACTCCGACATCATTTGCAGAATCAGGGTCCCGGGGAGGATTTGAAGGAAAAGTCCAATACTTTGCTCCCCGCCTCGATGTTGGGTGACGGCGCGAACGTTTTTGGCGACCACACTCAGCAGTTCGTGCGGGACGGTTTTTTTGTGAACCTCCATCTGTCGATCTCCTGGCTGCGAGGAGGCTGGGCGGTTGGGGCCCGATACGAGGACCTTTGGCGTAAGCCGCTCGAGAGTTTTGCTGTGCTTACGGATCGACTGGTGCCCATGCCAGCCACGCAAAGACGTCATGCCTTATCGGCCTGCGAGATCGGCCTGATGCAGAGCAATTTTGACCCGGACAAAAAGTTCGTGCGCAAAGGGGGCCTTAATTCTTGGCCTGAAATTTTACCTGCTGGGATCAAGGAAGTGTTGTAGATTCAGGATCCGTATCCGGCCCAGTTTGCCGCACTCGGATACTCCATGGATGAGGCTCATCCTGATAATGATCGAAGTCCCGAGCCTCAGGCCACGGGAAATCCCTTTCGGGTCCCTATGTTTTCCAATGGCATCGGAATTGCGCCCATTCACCTACGGGCGTATTTTGATCAGTCGGAAGAGCAGATCGCAAGCTGGCCGGATGGCTGCGCAGTGGGAGCAGGAACATTCCACGCTTAGCTAATGCAGCCGGCTATTGCCGACCCTCTCCGTGAATCCATGATTCCGGTGGTGACCGAATTTGCCTATTGGTTGTATTCCCTCCGAACAGATGTGCAGACGGCTTGGCCGGATCCCTTCGGGGGAAATCGCCAACAAGTCTGTGACTGGTTCCTGTTCAGTGCGACGGAAGGGTATGGATTCGATCGCCACTTCGGCGTGCCCATCATCAAGTCATGGGCAACGGGTCAGCCGGAAACCTAGCTTGATTCCGGTGCTACGCGAATGTCCACCATCAGGTCGGTGGCGATTTGTTCCAAGTCGTCACCGACGGCGTCCAAATCGGCCGCCGCTGGGAGCGAGAGGGTGGCATTCGCTTTGAATAATTTACCGCCGCCGAGCGGGGCTTCACTGCATTCGCTGGAGATCTCTTCAACGTTCAGGACGTGTCGCGCAAACACTCCGGTAATCTCACGCAACAGCCCTGGGCGATCCTGTCCGACGAGTTCGACCGTTACCAGTGAAGCATCCGCTGTGACCGTATCCGAAGAGTCAGACTGAACGATGATTTGTAGGCCTTCAATTTGGATTGCCGCGATGGAAGCGCGCAGGGCTTCGGCTGCGGAATTTTCAATTTCCACGCGCACCAACCCCGCGAAGCGACCGCCCAATCGGCACATGCTACTTTCCAACCAGTTTCCGCCGTGTTCGGCGACGGGGCGAGCGAGGGCATCAACCAACCCGGTGCGATCCGGGCCGATTATGGTCATGACAAGAGTGGTGCGCATTCCCCGATGTTGGCGCACCTGCGCGAGGGGGCAACCTTCAGATGTCATCCGGACGATTCCAATTTTTGAATGGAAACGAATCGGTGAAGTCCACGGGGCGCATCGAAGCCGCCAATGATCCGGTGAAAAGATCTCGGGGTGAGCGATGTCCACGGGATAGTGCGTCGCGCAGAGTGGAGCAAAGCGAACCGGGCACGACGCTGACCAAGGGTTCCGGACGGTCTGACAATCGGGCGAAAACGCCATGGTCGATTGTTGAAACCGAACTCAGGAGCTCTCGTAAAACCGCTCGTTGAATATGCGGTAAATCGACAGCCAAAACCAGCAAGTGTGGTGCAGTAGCCAGTTCGAGTGCAGCGATGATTCCCGCGAGGGGACCGTCCGTTCCGGCATCGTCGATACGATCGACACCAGTTGGCAGCGTTGGTAATTTTTGGCCCAAACGCGCGGACACAAATAGTCGTTTAGAACCCAGCTGCGCGATGAGTTCAAGCTGGTGCAAAATCAGAGATTGGTCCGTCGAAGGATGAGGGAGCAACGCCTTGTCCGTGCCCATCCGCCGGGAGTGCCCTCCGGCCAAAACCACGGCATCAAAAACAATGGGCTCACTCATTCGTTTGCCAATTTTCCCGCATAGACGTTGCAACGTTCCTCGCGGAGAAAGCCCACTAGGGTCTGGCCGGATTGGCGGGCGAGCTCCACGGCCAGACTCGTAGGGGCGGAGATCCCTGCGACCAAGCCGATACGAGCTGCCAGTGCTTTTTGAACAATCTCAAACGCGATCCGCCCCGAAACCAGCAGTCCCAGCTCTGCTGGATTGGCACTGTCGAGAATCAAGCGGCCCAATACTTTGTCGACCGCGTTGTGCCGTCCGACATCTTCCCGCACTGCGACAAGGTTGCCCTCGCGATCGAACAACGCTGCGGCATGGATCCCTCCCGTCGTTTGAAAGGTGGCTTGGGCGGCGTGAAGTTTTGCGAGTAAGGTGAGCACGGTTGCGAATGTCGGGCATAAAGCCCGACTCACCGGGATCGATTCGTGTTGTTCGCGGATGGAATCGATCGTCGCTTTTCCGCAGAGTCCACAGGATGAGCTGGTGAAAACGTGGCGGGAAAGTTTTTCGAGATTCACACTACCCGGATCGCGCAATCGCACGTCAATAATGTTGCCGGGTCCGTCATCCCGGGCCGAACAAATATCCAAATCAAGGACATCGGAGGGTCCGTGGAGCACGCCCTCGGTGGCCAGAAAGCCCATCGCAAGTTCTTCGTCGTTGCCGGGGGTGCGCATGGTGAGCGCAACCGAGCGGCCTTCGACTCGAATCTCGAGTGGTTCCTCAACTGCGACCGTGTCCGCGACGTCGGTAGATGATTTTCCTGCCCGATGGCAGGTTACGGAAACACGAGTGGATTGATCCATCTATGATGCCTAGACGGTCAACTCGGAGTCGGCTGCTTTTTTCACGAGCTCAATAGCAACATCCAAATCAAGTTGTTCGAGTTTCTTGAAACGGATGCAGCTCTTGCCCATCGAGACTTTGCCCAAACGTCCTTTGTTGTTTTCCGCTAGATAGCCGTCGTTTTCGTCACACGCGCAGATGTAGAGGGAGATGTGGTTCTTTTGGCTGGCCAGTCCTACCTTGAACCATTCGCTGGTGCAGCCGCTCTTGGTGCAGTAAGGACCGATATCGTAGCCCCCGGCCTTTAGTTTTGGGACTGCTTTGCGAATCGCGCGATGGATGGTCGTTAGCGCGGCTTTGCGATTCGGGGGTAGGGAAGCCAGATAAGCAGTCGGGGTAGTGATGTCGGAAGCAGCCTTCATGCCGCACCATCGTGGGAGTCTAGCCGTGGTTGGCAACGCCTCCCGGCCCCCCATTTCTCTCAATTATCCCCCCTCCTTTAACCGGTCCGATCACTATCGAACGTTTTTAACCATATTGGTTAAAAATATCTATAAATATCTAAACAGGAATAGTAAAAGAGACTTAGAATCGGAACTTTTAGGTTAAGATTATATTTGGTTGATTTTTTGTGATTAAATGTAACTAAAAGGTTATATTATGTTAAACGAGGATGCCCAAGACGCGATTTTCATGGCCCTGAGCCATGCGGCGCGGCGACGTATTCTCGATCTGCTGAAAACGATGCCCGGGGCTACGGTGAACGATGTGTGCAAATACTTCGATGTATCGCGGATCATGATCCTCAAGCATATCGGGGTGCTCGAAACGGCCGATCTCGTGGTATCCCGCAAGGTGGGTCGCACCCGTCAACTCTATCTTAACGCCTTGCCGCTCCAGGCGGTTCACGATCGCTGGACAACCGAATATGGCCAGTTTTGGGCGGGGCGGGTCATGGATCTCAAATATCAACTCGAAGGCCTAGCAAAGTTGCCGGCCGACAATCCCTCCAAATCATCCTAGTCATGTCTGATCTCAAATCCGCGGTATTCAAAGTTCACATCGAAGCCCCCATCGAACGGGTGTAGGAAGCCCTCACGCGCGAGGACGCCAAGTTACCGTTTTTCTACAATTCTGTCATGCACACTCCGTCACTTGAGCCGGGTTCGGCCCTGCGCATGCGTCCGGAGGACGGCAAATTTACGGCGGTGGTCGGCGATATTTTGGAAGTGGAGAAACCGCATCGGTTCGCCCACACCATGATGTTTACGCAATACGACGATTCGCCGAGCACAGTAACCTACGAGCTTTCGGAAAAAGACGGTGGCACGGAATTGGTGATGTTACTCGACCAAGTTCCTGGTGGCACCAAGTCGGAGGGCTACATGATGTCCGGTGGTCCGTTTATCACGCAGACGCTAAAAGATTGGGTGGAGCAGGGAAGACCCGCGCTGAAACAGCGTCTCTTTTTAGGCATGATCAGCCTCTTTGCCTTCATGACTCCGAAAATTTGCCGGACTGAAAACTGGCCCTTCGACCGCAAGATTTCCTAAACCCTTAACTCCCATATTCAAATGCCTCCTACGCCCGAAGAACAAGCTGCCACTATGATTGCGAACCTGGAAAAAAACACCGGGGTCAAACTCGCGGGTTGGTTGGATCGCGCCCGTGCAGCCGGAACGGACAAGCACGGTGGGATTATCAAACATCTCAAGACGGAGCACGGGTTGACGCATGGCTTCGCCAATCTCGTGGCTCACAAACTCAGGGAGCAGGCCGCCGGCGGACCCACCGCGGGAGACGATCTGGTGACCGCGCAGTATGCTGGTAAGAAAGCTGGACTGAGGCCCATTTACCATGCGTTGGAAAAGGCGGTGCAGGCCTTTGGCCCGGATGTTGAATTTGCTCCCAAAAAAGCCTACGTGAGTTTACGGCGGAAGAAGCAGTTTGCGTTGATCCAACCGAGCACAGCGACTCGTGTCGATGTCGGTATCAATTTGAAAGACAGGGAAGGGGCCGACCGCTTGGAAGTGAGTGGTTCTTTCAATGCCATGGTGAGCCACTGCGTTCGAGTGGCGGATACCAATGAAGTGGATGCGGTGGCTACGTGACGCCTTCGATGCGGCGGGGTAGCGCGGCTGTCGGGCGTAAAGCCCGACCCACCTGTGGGGCACCTATATAATCTTGGATTTACTGCCCCCTAAGGAAAGCGGATGCTCCAGTTGTCACTGGGTTGCATCGGCAGATCGGGATTTGTGCGCACCCACTCTATGATCAGGTCGCGGATGCCAACGTTGGAGCGGCTCAGAACCGGAGCGTCTGCTAACAGGGTGTAACCGCCTCCTCCGCTGTGGCGGTAGTTGTTGATGGCGACGCGTAATTTCTGGTCAGGCTTCAAAGGCCGATTGCGATAGTAAAGATCTGTTATGCGGTCGCCTGTCGGGCGAGTCAGGTCGATGATGTATTCGACGCCTTCGGCCATATCAAAATTATAGCCGGGAACCGCGGGGTTCACCCACGCCTGCAGAGGGGCTCCGGCGCGATTAGTGCCAAAGTAATTCGCCGCATGCTCGAGGGTTTCCTTCAGTTCGGCTCCGGTCAATTCGACGACCACCAAGGTATTCTCGTAGACATAGAGTCCCGCGATATCTCGGACAGTCAGTTCTCCCTCGGGGAGTCGGGACTCGGTGTTGAAACAAGCGGCGAGAGAAACATCAGCATCACCCGCTTCGAGTTGCACCCGATGAATGAGATCCATGATGGCGGTATCCGTGAAGCGCGATCGTTCGGCCGAAAGCGCACCCGGCGAGAATCCGATTGGGTTCTCCAACCATTCTTCTGCAGCGGTGTAGGCGTCCGAAGTGATTTGCAGAATCTCCGGATCGGCCGGAACCTCCGCGGTGATCGGATGCGTTGTAGCCGTTTTGCCGATCACTTTCCAGCGCGACGTTGGTTCCGGGCGTTCCAACATCAGGGTGGTGCGGGAAACGAAATCGCCCCAGAATCCCGCTTGCGTCAGTAAGACTCCGTTGATGTTGAGCGAAGGAACTTCGCGGTGGGTGTGCCCCATGAGGATTAGGTCGACGCCGGGAACTTCCCGCGCGATGCGCACGGCGGCGTTCTCTCCGGACAACTGGCCGGGAGTTGGCGTACCACTGAGGATATCCTCTTCCAAGCCCATGTGCATTGCGATGACAACCACGTCCACCCGACTGCGCCGGCGAAGTTCGCTGACCCAGCGTTTCGCCGCTGCCAATGGATCTTGGAAATATAATCCCTCATAGTGATCCGGATCCTCCCAAGAGGGAATCGCTGGTGTTGTAAGTCCGAGGATACCTACGCGAACCCCGCGAACCTGTTTGATAATGTAAGGAGCATATGCGGGGTCGTCAGAACCTTCGAGGCATATATTGGCTGATATCCAGGGGAAGCGACTGGAGCGGCGGGCGGTGTTGAGGGTATCGAGCCCAAAGTTAAATTCGTGGTTTCCGGGAGCCATCGCGTCGTAACGCAACGCATTCATCGCCGCCATGATGGGATTGGGGTTGGCCGGTTCAACAACCGCGGAGTGATAAGCGAAAGGACTACCCTGAATGGTGTCGCCGGAGTCTAAAAGAATAAGTTCCGGATCGAGGATCCGGGCTCGTTTGATCAACGTGGCTGCCTTGGCGAGACCGCGATCGGCGGGTTCACCTGTGAAATAGTCCACCGGGTGAACATGGCCGTGCAGATCGGTGGTAGAGAGCACAGTAACATGGGTGCGTTCAGCCGCCATCGGGCTAACAAAAGCCATCAACATGAGTGCCAAACGGCGGCGAAGTGGGGATACCATGAGCCAGAGGTTGGCGGTGGGATTACGGAAGGGCGAGCCCGAGATTTGCCAATTCAGAGCAGGTTCGAGGCTTGCCAAAGTCGGGAAGAAACCGTTTGATGGGCGTATTATGAAACCTCGCCCCCTCGTAGCCTTACTCGCGCTGTCAGCCCTCATCCTCTCCGCGCTACCACTCTCGGCCGCTCATCATAAGGGTGGGCATGATCGGGTTTTTGAATACCGCGTCTACACGGTGCACCCCGGTAAAATGCCAAACCTCTTGGCCCGATTCCGTGATCACACTTGCGGAATTTTTGAGCGCCTCGGTGCGGAGAATATTGGTTACTGGGTGGAGACAGAGCCCGCAGACGGTGAGGAGCCGAAGTTACACTACATTATCGCGCATTCGAATCGGGAAGCTTCGAAGGAGTTTTGGACTACGTTCCGCGACGACGCGGAATGGAAAGCCGCTTGGGCGGCCAGCACGGAAGACGGCAAGATCGTGAAGAAGGTCGACAAAACCTTCATGGCCCCGACCGGTTTTTCGGCTATCAAGTGATGGTGGTTAAGAGCGATCTGCCCGGTCGCTCACTCTGGGAAAAGGGGTATCATCTTGTTCCTTGAGCGCCGATAGGTGCGGAAGTGCCGGGATTCGAATTACCGAGTTAGGTTGACCACCGTCACAGACTAAGTTGATCGACTAAGAAGAAGTCGATGCGGGCAAGTTCTTGGTCGTCTTTAAACGCGGGGCCACCGTGGGAGCTGCCGTGTTTGACCTCGAAATGAACGGGTAGGTTTTTTGATTTATACACCCCGTGAAATTCGTGCGCCTGATTGATGGGCATTTGCGGGTCCTGATTGCCGTGGGAAAGGTAGAGCGGAGGGTCGTTCGCATCGACGTGGAAGACTGGGCTAGCGAGTCGGGCGAGCTCGGGCACGTCGTCCGGGTGACCGGTTATAAAAAGGTCGAGGGCGGGCTCACGCACGCTCAGGCCGTGAGGCGTGGATTGCTTCAGGATGGTGGTGAGATTCGAAGCGCCGTAGAGATTGACGATGGCCTGGATGGAAGAGCTCCGATGAAGATTTCCGCCGACCGTGCCTTCGTGTGGTTCAGAGTGATTCGTCACACCGATGATGGCGGCGAGGTGACCGCCAGCAGATGCACCGGAAACAACAAAGGGTGCGGCGGGAATACCGAGTTCGTCCGCTTTGGCGCGCAGGTAGCGGATGGCGCCTTTGACGTCGTGAGACTGGGCAGGGAATGGAGCTTCGCCGGAGAGGCGATAGTCGACGCTGGCTATGGCCCAACCGTGGTTGGTCATGCCTTTTAAGGTGGGTTTGGCGCGAGAGCCTGCTCGCCAAGCGCCACCGTGCACCCAAACGATCACGCCCTTGGTGTCACCAGAAGGGCGATACAGATCGAGCTTAAGCTCCTGCTCACCGACTTGTGCGAAGGTGTGGGTGGTAAACTCTTCGGCGCGAATCAGGCCAGCGCTAAGCAAGATGAATCCGATCGCGAGAAGTTTACGCATGGGTTAGATTGAGGGTTGATCGGTAACCTCACTGGCCCAGACGATGAGCCAGCCGGATTCTTCATCGACGTAGACGAAGGGAGACACGTCTTCGTCCTCCGTCTCCACGTATTCCGCGTGGGCCACGTAAGTGAAGTGGTCGTGAATGTCAGACCAGTCGTGTTGAGCGACGACCGAGGGACCCATAATGCTGGGGACCGGTTTGGGTTCGGGCCAAAAGTTGATCGCGATGGCGAAGGCGGCGGCCATGGGGACGGCCAGTTTTAATAGCTGGCTCCAGGTTGGTAGACCCCCTTTGGCGGGAACTGTATCGTTGCTTCGAATACGACGACGAACCGCGTGCCACTCGGTGACCACATCGGGCACTGGAACCGTCTCGTCCCGTTTCTTCCAAGTGGCAACGGCCTCCTCAAGCTGAGCGGATAGCGTCTGACAGTGTGGGCACTCCTGTAGATGCTGTTCCAACGAAGCCGCGTCCGCGGCACCCAAGGGGGCGTCGCGGGAAGCGATCAATTGGTTTTCAGCATCGTGGCAGTTCATTGGATTGAAGCGGTCAGTTTACCACCGACTGCGGCTGGAAACCCAGACTTTTTCTTTGCGGTAAGTCCAGTAGCCGCGCTCGTAGTGACGGATACGACGGCCGCATTCATCGTAGTAGTAGGAAGAGCGGCCAGGCACCCAGACTTTGACATCACGGTAGGACCAATAACCTCCGGAATTGTGCCGGCTGTATTTTGTGCGGCAGGTATTGCAGCCGCAGCTGGACCCGTGTTCGTGGTGGCCGTAGCTGCGACCGTAGTCACTGCCATGGCTGCGTCCGCGGTAACGGCTGGAGTCACGGTGGTTTTTTCCGTCGAAGGCATCATCGATGGCGGCGCCGATGATGGCTCCGCCGATGAGTCCGCCGAGAAGGGCGGCTTCCTTGTCTCCCAGAGCATGGGCGGAACGAGGGGCGAAAGTGAGGGCGACAATGGCAGTGAGGGCAATCAGGGTATTTTTCATGGAAGTCTCCTTGTTGAAGTTCACCCGTTGGGACGAACCGATCGGAGACTCTATTCAAAAATATCCATTTTTTTTTGCGGGATTTATTCCGCGATCACGATAAGAGCGAAAACAGAGCCTTCCTCCCGGGAGGGGCCCCCGAGCACGGCAGGAACGCCGGGACGGAGCACAACACCTGTGCGCATGAGAGAGCGGGAGCCGTCCCGCCAGTTGAGCTGGACGCGAATGCGGTCATCACGGGAAGTCTCGGTGGTGAAGCGCAGCGATTGTCCTTGGCCGACCGAAACCGAACCTTCGCCGGGCACTGCTGCCCGACCCCGCCCGCTACCGAGTTGTTGGAATGTCTCAAAGCGCAGGATGCGTCGCAGAGTCGACTCGTAGCTGGAAAGGCGCCGGTCGGTTTCACCGGCCTCCCGGGAGGCGGAGACCAGAATGGCCCGTACGGTGATTTGTCCGCCTTCGGCGGCACTGGCCGCAGGGGCCAGGGCGGCCAGAAGCAGGCCGCAGGCGAGAAGGATTCGGGGAGTTATTCGCATGACGTATCGCGGAGTTTTTGAGCGAGCTGGCGGCGGGCGTGGAACAGACGAGACATGACCGTGCCCCGGCAGCAGCCGAGAGCTTGGGCAATTTCATCGTAGGTTAGACCTTGGATCTCACGCAAGGCGAGCACGGCTCTTTGTTTTGGAGGGAGGGAAGCGAGCAAATATTCAAAACGCTCCCGTTTTTCTTGGGATTCTAGTTGTTCGGGGGCGGTGGGTTGGTCATCCATCGGGTCAAAATCGGGTCTCGTCTCGGATTCGTCATCCGAGCGGGCAAACGGCAAAAAGCGGTCGAACCATCGACGACGTTTACGGATATGGTCCACGGCGCGTCGCACGGCGATGGGATGCAGCCAAGTGGTGAACTTGGCCTCACCCCGGTATTTACCGATTTGCTGCCAAACTTTGATCCACACCTCCTGACATAAGTCGCGGGCGTCGTGTTCGTTGCGCACCACTGTCAGCACAGTGCGGAAGACGGTCTCGGAGTGCAGCTGCATGAGTTGTCCGAAGGCGTCTTCGTCCCCCGTCTGCGCCGCTTTAATCCAGCGGCGTTCCTGCCCGGCCTGCGCCGATTCCTCCATGCGCGAGCGTTTTAGGGCCGCGAGAGCGAGCGGTAGGGACCACGACCATAGGAGTCGTAGTAAGGGAGGTTGCCGCGTGAGGTGCCGTAGGAAATGATGGCGTTGAATCGCCCCTTGGGATCGCTGATCACCGTCGTAACGGATCCGCCGTAGTAAGTTCCTCCGTTGCCGGTCCCAACCTCAAGTGTCACGGAATTGCGCACATTCAGCAGAGGTCCCTTACCCGTGAACGGGCGGGTGTCGGCGCGGGTGGTCGAGCGACCGCGGCCCTCGCCTTGATAAACGTAGGACACCGGCTGGTCGGCAATGAATCCGGCAATGTGTTGGTCCAACCGTTCGCGTTGTTCGCCACTCATGCGTTTGATTCCGGTGGCTTCCAACTCGGAATCACTGCGTCGTTCGCTGAAGGTCTTGGCGAAGCCGTTTACCCCTCCGGCGCGAGCTGAGCTCACCTCATAAGCGATGAGATTTTCGAGATTGGCCTGCTCTTGTTTGGAAAGTTCGTGGACCCCGGTGGTAAGGGATTCGATTTCCGCGAGCCTCGAGATGAAGTAGCCTTCAATCTCGGTGGATTCCTCGGTGGCCTCCGGCGTCTCGTCGGCACGCAGCGCACCCGCCACGGTTGCAGCGATGAGGCAGAGGCGAAGCAGAAAAGTCAGAGGGCGCATAGGAACTAAGAGGGGCAGGGAGTAAATTTGTTCCGAGGGGGAGTGCTATGTTCGCCAGCTTCAGCGGAAGCGCAAGGGCGATTGAAATCACGCTAAAGCAGCGATTTTGACGCGAAGGCCTCACGCCGGAGGGAATATATGACCAAAGCCATCCAACCCCCGATCCAGATCAACGCGTAAAACTCGCGGCCATCGACGATGTTTTCTCCCGTCATATGCCACTGATCAGCGAGGTCGAGGAAGGGGGTTTGCCACGCCTGATGTTGGACGTAGGGGATCTCAGAAACGATGCAAACGAGCAGGACGATGCCGGCCAAAATCATCCCAGGTCGCACTTTTCTTCCAAAGGCTAATCCGCAGGAGACGGCGGCCGTGAGGTAGAGCGCGATCCATGGAGCGGGACTGGGATCGTTAAATTGGACCAAAGCCGAAAGAGCGAAAAGCAATGCCATGATACCATGGGAGACGCGAAGGACGGAAAGCATGGTTCGATTGCAGTTAATTGCGCGTAAAAACGCAAGGTGAGTTGTCGTTTGAGGCGTTTCGCAATCGTTCTGCATTGGCTAACCAATCTGAAGCCGTAGCGTGACGGTCGTGTTGTCGGATGCAGAGGAACAGGGAAAACCGGATCCCGAATTCAGGGTCAAAATGAGTCCGAATGTCTGGGAGCAGCTCGGGCGTGCATTGTTGGCGTTGGGTTCGTTGGGCGAGCATACGTTTTCGTTGGCGGAACTGGGCCGGGAGGTGGATCGAATCCTCACCTCGATCATGCATCTACCGAATCTGTTTATCTGTTTGGTAGAGGAAGTGCCGCCAAGTATTCGATTTGTCTACTGTCGCGACGAGCACGACCGGCCTTTGGATCGGCCTTTGGACGGATTGGGGCTGACCGATCAGGTCTATTTGAAACAGCGTTCGGTGCTCCTACGTCGGTCTCAGGCCAACGCATTGTTGGAGCAGGGAAAGTTGGTAAACCACGGGGTGCCGAGTTTGGTCTGGCTGGGGACTCCACTCAAAACGGATGGGAAAATTCGCGGGGTTATGGCGACGCAGGACTATCGGGATCATCACGCGCTGACCGAAGAACACGAAGCCTGTTTCAACGCGGTTGCTCCCTTGGTAGCGACGTTGGTCGATCAGGCGGCGCGGCGGGAGTCCCACCATGCGGACCGCCAAATTGATCCGGCCAGATCACGGCAAAAAAAGGCGCTGATCGCCACGATGTGCGCTCCCCGCTGGCGGTGATCCAAGGATACTCCGATCTATTGCGAGAAACGCTTAAGGCAGTTCCCGCCGGGAAGTCTGCGGGCCGGATTTTTTGAGCGGCCCGAGAACTCTCGGCCGCGACCGATCGCATGTTGGACTACACTGCGGTGGAAGCGGGTGTGCAGGGAGAGCCTGATACGTCGGTCGAGCTTCCCGGATGGAAACGGAGTTTGGTGAGTTGGATGGAAACCGTATCGGCTTCGATGGGGGTTCTCATTGAGACAGAGATGACCGCGGGTGGTGCCGAATATGCCCGGTTCAACGCCGAGCAGGTGCGCCAATTGCTGCAGCATCTTCTGCGCGTGGCGTTCACCATCGAGGGGGTGGCGAAAGTGCGATTGGGGCTCAGAGTGCAACCGGTGGTGACCATCCCCGACGGGTTGCTGAGGTTGGCGTTCGACGTTGAAGCGCGGCTGCCCGAAGGCGTTTCCAGTATCTGGCCGGAGCGGGGTCTGAGATTGGACCCCATTAATTTACGGGATGGCCGCACCTATGATGGTGCGAGTGTGAGTTTGGCGATCGCGGAGCGGTTGGCGGAGAAGCTGGGGGCGGAGGTAAAGGTCGGGGCAAGTTTTCATGCGCCTTGGCGGGCGGTCGCAGTCCTGACCGTGCCGGCGGTTGTGACGGAGTCCGCGGGCCTTGGACAAGAGCGACGCGGAGCGATGTCGGTGATGCGCGCGAAATTGCAGGAGCATTCCAGTCGGATGGCAGTCATTGAATCAGATCCGCGTTCCCGGGCTGAAATGATTGCCCTCGTCGGTGAAGCAGCGGGAGCTCCCCCGACGGGAGTGGAAGATGCCGCCGGTCTTGCCCGACGGGTGGCGGAGGATGATCTCAGTGTCGTGATTGCGTGCAGTAATTCACCGGCTGTGGTGGCGGAGATCGCGCGATCTCTGGAGTCCACCGATTCCGCCCAGGTCACGCCGTATTTGATCGTGGTGAGCAGCGACCAAGCGGTCCGCACGGTGGAAGGATTATTGGACGCAGGGGCGGATGCCTACGTGCCTCGTCCCCTGAATCAAGCGGGACTTCTGATCGCCCTTTCGGACGCATGGCTGGAGTATGAACGTCGACGGGAACGAACGTCGACCGGTTGACCAGCCGCAAATTATTTTGCGAGCTGGCAGACGTATACCGTGTTGTGGGAATCGCGGTGCAGGAACGGATTTGAGAATGCCACGATTTCGGTCTGCACCTCGGCAAATACCTCCCGCAAATTTGCCAAAAATACATCTTCCGGAGGATCATCGGACCACAACCCAAATACCCCGCCGGGGCGGATCAGTCGCGTGAAGGCGCGCAGACCATCGGCTGAGTAGAATTCCGCGTGACGTGGGTGCAGGAGATGATCCGGGGAGTGGTCGATATCGAGCAGGATCGCGTCGAATTTTCGTTGGGATTGGTCCGGGTCGAATCCGTTTGCTTCGGCTGCGGCCAAGGCAAAAAAATCACCGTGGACGAAACGGCAACGCGAGTCGGCGGTGAGTTTAGGTCCCAGCGGAACCAACCCGCGCTGATGCCAGTCGATGACGGGTTGCAGGTAGTCGACGACTAACAGGTTGGAAATTCGCTGATCCTCTAACGCGGTCCAGGCGGTGTAGCCCAAGCCCAGACCGCCCACGACGACGTCGACTGAATCGCCGGGAGTCGCCGCCATACTTAGACAGGCAAGCTCCTCTTCTACTTTGGTGAACAGCGAGGACATCAAGTAGTCGTTCCCGAGCTTCACCTCGTGAATCTCGCGATCGTCCAGCATTTTGAGCCGTTGGCGACGCAGACTGACGGGTCCGAGGGGTGTTTCCTGATAGTCGATTTCTTCGAAGTTGGCGGACATTTGCGGAGGAAATTAAGGGTCCTGGTATCCCCGGCGGGAATCGAACCCACATCGAGTGTTTAGGAAACACTAGTTCTATCCGTTGAACTACAGGGACCCAAGGAAAGTATCTATTTGGGGAGCGAGTGAGTTTGCCGCAAGCTCGTTCGGGTGGCGGTGAGTCACCTGATGCCGTGGATGCGGGTAGATCCAAATTTCACTGCTGTTGACGCGACGGGGCAGCATTACCACGTTCGGCCCGTGGACGAGACCATGACCCAGTTATTTGATTCAGTGGAAGAAGCGGTGGCCGATATTGCCGCCGGTAAGTTGGTCATTGTGACCGATGATGAGAATCGGGAAAACGAGGGGGATCTTATCATGGCTGCCTCAAAGGCGACGCCGGAGACGGTGAATATGATGATTCGCTATGGCAGCGGGATCGTCTGTGTGCCCATGTTGGATGCCCCATTACGGCGCTTAGGCCTTGGGTCCATGGTGGCGCAAAACCGAGAGGTGCAGCGAACGGATTTTACGGTGAGTGTAGATGCCACCGAGGGTATTACCACCGGTATCAGCACGGCGGATCGCACGCGGACGATCCGGCTTCTGGCCAACCCGGAAACACCCATGGAAGATTTGGTCCAGCCGGGGCATGTGTTTCCGTTGCGAGCCCGACCGGGTGGCGTGCTTCATCGGGCCGGTCATACCGAGGCGGCTATCGATCTAGCGACTTTGGCGGGGCTGCCACAGGCCGGCGTATTGTGCGAATTGGTCAACGACGATGGCACCGTGCAACGGATGCCCCAGTTGCAGAAATTTCGGAAGCGTTTCGGTCTGAGAATGATCTCGATCGCGCAATTGATCGAGTATCGCACCGTGCGGGAAAAGCACGTGCACCTCATCGGCCGTCACGAGGTCAGCACGCCTTATGGTCCTTTGGATGCCCATGTCTTTCGCAGTGATTTTGACGAGCGACATCATATCGCTCTGGTCAAAGGAACGATCGGAGACCAAACGACCCTCGTCCGGGTGCATCGCGAAAATGTGCTGGGCGATTTGCTGCAGTGCGAATCCGAGCCTAATCGGATTGGCGTAGCCAAGGCGCTGGAGAAAATTGCGGGGGCGGAGTCCGGTATTTTACTCATTCTTACGCGTGACCCGGGGGGCGATTCACTCTTGAGCACCCTGCAAGGAAAACGCATTGATGCCGCTTCCCAACCCATGTTCCGCGAATACGGACTTGGTGCCCAGATCCTCAACGCGCTGGGTTTGCGCAAGATTCGCCTGCTGTCCTCCAGCGACTATAAACCGGTAGGTTTGGAGGGGCATGGCTTGGAGATCGTGGGTCAGATTTCTCTCCACGAAGACTGATTGCCCGGCCAATTGGCTATTCGGTGCCAAATCTCATGAAACTTCTAAGATTTGGCGACGTCTGACGTTTAATCGGTCAGCGCATTCTCGACATACTTCGCGAGGACGCATTAATCGCTATTGTCATGACTTTCTCCCATTCTTCCTCCCGCGCTTCCCGTCGCGGTTTCACCCTTTTAGAAATCATGGTGGTGCTCGCCATCCTCGGCCTTTTGGTGACGGTATTGGTTAAGAATGTGGGTGGTGACCTTGACCGCGGTCAGGAGCAAACGGCCGGTCTTTTTGTAAAGACGACACTCACTTTGCCCTTAACCAACTACCGCATCGACATGGGGAGCTACCCAACCACGGCTCAAGGGTTGGAGGCTCTGATTACCGCTCCTTCTGGCGGAAGCCGTTGGAAAGGACCTTATCTCGAGAACGCCAGCGGGAAAATTCCCGTGGATCCTTGGCAACAACCTTACGAATACCGCTACCCGGGAACCCAAAACAAAAAGGGTTTCGATCTATTTTCCAAAGGGCGTGACATGACCGCCGGCACCGATGACGACATCGGTAATTGGTAGGGCTCATTGCTTGGCGGGTTTATGATGCATCGCCGCCGATTTGATTCGTCTGTTGTTCCCGCTCGATCGGCGGTGGGTTTCACCCTGATAGAGATCATCGTGACGATCGCACTGATGGGTGCATTGGCCGCGGTTTTGGCGCTGGGTGCGGCTAATGTTTTAAACGAACGGGAGGACAATGCCGTTGATGTTTTCTGGGGCGCGGTGGGCGAAGCGCGTAAGTTCGCTCTGCATCACGAATTGGATGTGACGCTCAGTTTCGACGACGAGGAGCAGGAGTTTTTGGCGGTCACGGCCATTGGCGAAAGACGCGTGCCTTTTCCGATTAAGGAAAAGGTGCGGCTCGAATTTCTGGGCGTCGAAAAAGGCACCCAGACGATCTTGATCGGCGGACGATTGGTGGAGGCCAACCTCTTGCCCTATGTCCAGTTTTACGGTGACGGAACCTGCTCGCCTTTTCGAGCCCGACTCGAGGTAGAAGGAAAGCAGCCCGAGATCATGGAAATCGATCCCTGGACCTGTGCACCGATCCTACGAACCAAGGAGGGACGTTTTTAGCGTGAAGCGGCGTGGTTTCACGATCATCGAAGTGCTAGCTGCTCTGACGATATTTGTCACCGCTGCGATCGTGATGGGGGCGGCGTATATCAATGTATTGCTGGGATACGAACGGGCCGAACGTTCGACCAAGGTTGATGCCGATGTGCGGTTTGCTCGGGAGATTCTATTCCGTCACCCTGACATTGATGATGTCGAAGATGGCGATGATTTCGAGACAGCTGATGGTCGCCGGGTGATCTGGCGAGCGACGGTGGAACCCACCTCGGTGGCAGATTTGTTTGAAGTCGATTTTGAGGTCGAACTGATCGATGGAGGAACGGGAAAACCCGAGATCGTGCGGGAGCGATTTCGACTCCTGCGTCCCACGTGGTCGGAAGATGATGATCGGGATAAACTGCGGCAGGAGGCCCATGATAACATCACTCAATATCTGGAAGGCTACCAGAACAGTCGCCGATGAGAAAAACGCGACAAAGCACTGCAGGGATGTCGGGCGTAAAGCCCGACCCACGTTTGATGATGGGTCGGAACCGTAATTCTCCTCGAAGTCGTCGCGGCTTCACCATGATCGAGTTGGTGGTGGCGCTCGTGTTGGTCGCGGGGGTGCTCATCGGGCTCAATACCTTTGTTTTTTCCATGTCCGAATTGTGGGGACGGGGCCGCGATTGGCGGTTGTTCGATCAACACACCCGGGCGGTGACGCGCTATCTTGAAACAGAACTACGGCAGGCGGCATTGCCTCCGCGAGTGGCGTTCGATACGGCGGCGGCGGAAGCGAGGGAAGTGGAGGTCGATTTTGGGCGGCGTGAAGATCTCCTCGTCTTTGGTTTAAGGGAAGGAACCCGTTTGCTCCAGTGGCCGGAGCGACCTTTGCCGGATGTGTGGGCGGCGCTCGAAGTGAAACGAGGCGAAGGATTGGTGCTCTATTGGCAGTCGGCCTTGGAGGAGGATTTCGATACCGATCCTCCTCGGGAGTTGGTGCTGTCGCCGTTGGTATCGGCGTTGCAGTATGAGTATTACGAGGCGGATTTTCGCCGATGGGAATTGGAGGACCGCTTGCGCACGGGCGACGATGGTGAGTTGGAAACACCCGGTCGGTTGCGACTCACCTTCACTTACAAGGAGCAGGACGTTTACACCATCGTTCCGCTGACCATTTTTGGCGAAGGGTTACCTTCATTCTAGGTTATGCGGTTACGTCACCCCAACGACCGATTCAGTAGTGGCCGGCCCCGACGTGCTTCGGTGTTGGTGATCGTTTTGGTCACCTTGCTTTTTGCGACCACGGCCTTGTTTTTGTTTATCGAACGAGCGAGCACCGATCTGATGGTGCACATCCGTGATGCAGATCGTATGCGACTGCGGGTGGAGGCGTATTCGGCGTTGGAAACGACGCTCGCGGTCTTGGTCGATTTTCAGGAAATTTTGGGCGGATTGCACAGTCCGGCGGAAGGGTGGTCGGAGCCGTTGGAATGGGGCGACTATGCTCCTGAAGAGGGGAGGGAAGTGAAGGTTTCCTTCGTTGATGAAAGCGGCCGAGTTCCATTCCGAACGATGGACTTCGAAATGTGGGTGAGGCTTTTCGAGTCATGGGATGTCCGTGAGTCGGATGCGGAGACCTGGGCGGATGCGTTGCTGGGCTGGTCGCAGGAAGACTATACCCCGCAGACCTTTGATGCGCCGGATGTTGAGGACTATGAGCGTGACCCCTTGGCCTTTGTGCCGCCTGCCCGAGCGCCGCACTCTTGGAGGGAGTTGCAGGCGATCGATATCATCCGGGATGAGTTTTTCGATGAACACGGGCAGCCCAATAAGTATCACGAACGCCTGACGGCGGCGGTTTCGCTTTTGAATTACTCTTCGCCCAATATCAACGCGGCTCCGGCCGGGGCATTGGCTGCCTTGGGGCGCTACGATGATGTGCAACAGGGGCTCCTGAGGGATTATTTTGGGGGCAGCGGATTGTATCGAAGTCAGGACCCCGGTTATTTTACCGAAGCGAATGAGGTGGCGAATATTTTGGGTGATCAAGCGGTGGTGGGTGAATTTGGGGCAATCATTCAAGCCCTGCGTATCAATGTTGAAGTCACTCAGGGAGCGTCCTGCTATCTCCTAAGCGTGGTCGTCGCTCCTCCAGGGGGTGCCACGGCCAACACCAGCCCACCCATACCTGAACGCGGGGCGGAAGACGGCGACGAAACCGACGGTTCCTCCGAGGCGTCTTCTCCCGTAATATCTCCGGCGGCATTGGCCATTGCAGGTCCCGGCGGAGAAGACGAACTTCCTGAGTCCATCGAGTATCCCTTTACATTGCTGTCGATCCAAGAGATGGATGCTGGTAATCGTTCTGACCGGTTGGCCGAAGCCCTCGCCTCCCAATAATGCTCAAACTCCCATTTAAACTCCCAACGTTGCCCGCTCGACCGCGCGAAGTGGTGATCCTCCCGGATCATCGATTTTTCATGCGATCCGTGGATTTGGCGGATGTGGCCGAAGCCGGACCCGTTGACGAACAAATTGAACTGGCACTCGAGGGCATGGCTCCTTTTCCGCTCAGCCAGACCCTATGGGGGTATTGGACCCGACCAGACGCGGGCCGAGCCATGGTATTTGCCGCCTACCAAAAACGATTCACTTCCGAGGAGATGGAACTCTGGGCCGAAGCGGAATGGGTGGTTCCCGCGCTTGGCCAGCTCATTTCGCTATCCGCCCCCAGCGCTGCGACGACGCGAATTCTGCGGTCGGAAGAGAGCCTGACCGCGGTGCATTATGGAAACGAATCCGGAGTGCCCACATTCGTCGCTTCAACTGCTTTGCACGGAGAGGAGTCTGATCGTGAAATCGATGATCTGCGGGAAAAATTGATCCGTAGCTGCGGTGGCAGCACGCGCGTGGATGATGTAGAAAAACTTACAGTGATCGCCGGAGAAGCGGGTTCGGATGAGCTGGTATTTACTCACGGTGGAACCCCTAAGGAATTACTTCTCGATCGCGTGCAACAACTTGACGTGCGGGATCAGGGAGAATTGACCGCCCGTCGTCGGGCCCGGGTTCGTGACACCTGGATGTGGCGAGGAATGGTCGCGGCGATGATCTCAATCCTACTCTCCGGCGTTTCGGAATTGGGCCTGTGGGGCACCAGTTACTGGCAAGACTCGCTGCATCAGACGGTTCAGGACCAATCCCCGGTGGTGGACGAAATTCAGACGGCTGACGCCTTGGCCAATCGGATTGACGAATTACACACCAACCGAATGCGGCCCTTCGAGATGATCAACATCGCCGATGGTCCGCGGCCGGAATCGATTATTTTCCTCCGCACCTCAGTCACTGGTCTATCTCTTGAAATCGAGGCCGAGACCGATGATGCTGCGGCGATTTCCGCCTATGTCACGGCATTGATCGATTTGGGCAGCACCGAAGGTGTAGAGACGCTCAATTTGGAGTCTCGGGGCTCAAGATCGACCTTCCGATTGCTGGTCAATTTTTCCTTTGATGCCTTTTTGACCGCACCTGAAGAAGAAGAGGAGGAGGATTCCGCATGAAAGCTTGGTTCATCAGTCGACTCGCCCGAGAGAAATCCCTAATGCTGCTTCTGGTGGGCGTAGGTGCGATTTTTTGGATATCGGACCTCTGGGAGCGAGGTCGTGCCACCCATGCCGATATTCAGGAAACCTGTTTGGTGCTTGAAACCCAGGCAGGTTGGCTGGCGGAGAAGGGCCGGATCGAGAAAGCTGCGGATGATGCTATTGCGAACCTCGATAGCTCCCGCACGTTTAATAGCCTGAGACTGTCCGCTGAGCTGAGTGCCATAGCTAAGCAAACGGGAATCGACCAAAACCTGCAATCGGAGGCCCAGTCGCCCGCGCAGACCGCCCAATTTTCCGTCCATTCGGTGCAGTTAAACCTGAACCGGGTCGAATGGCCGCCCTTGTGGGCGTTTTACGATGCGCTCTCCCAGCGGGCTCCCTACATCAGTATCGAGCAATTTGTGCTCGAATCCGTTCGGAATGATCCCGCCCAGCTAAATGCGCGTTCGCTGGTTGCTTCCGTCGAAATTGCGGTGGAGCCGTGAGCGGGGACGGGATGGACCGCTCGGAGGCTCTATTCAGGGAACAAATCCAATGATTTGCGACTCTTCTAGAGGTCCGCTTGATTCGTTTTGAGTGGTTTCCGACCTGCTCCCCACCACCAGCTGCTTTCCTTTGTCTCTCCTACAACTACCCCATTTTTCCCTGCGGTTTCCTCGTCAGGGCCGCATTCTCCTTTGGAGCGTCGTGCTTTGGATGGCTTCGCCGCAACGCGATGCCCGCGCCGAGACTGTCTTACACTACAAGTTTCAGACTTGGCAGGAAGATGACGACCGTATCCGGGTGGACGCTCATTACGCCGAAGCCGAGCACACTTGGGTGACGGGTGATAAACTGCGTCTCGTGGGCCTGATCGACACGATCACCGGAGCAACCCCCTCGGGTCAGCCTCCTCCTCCGGGAGAGGATCAAGTGCCACTGTCGCAACTCGAAGACCGCCAGGAAGCCTATCAAATCGAATATACCCGGCCCTTCGAGCGGGCTGCTTTCACCGTGGGATACGGCAACAGTAAGGAAAGCGACTATCTCTCCGATGTGTGGTCCGTGAATAGCCAGGTCTTCTTCAACCAGAAGAACACCACGCTGCTGATGGGTTACGCGCGGGTGGATGATGATGTCACAGCCGTATTCCTTTCCCGACCTCGCGAGAAGACCGTTCAGGATGCGATTATCGGCGTCACACAGGTGCTGTCCCCGACCACTTCGATTACTGCGAACCTGACCTACGGTTATCAGGAAGGTTACATCTCCGATCCCTATAAGATCGTCGAAAAAGAGACCGAAATTCTGCCCGGCTTCTCTCTCGATCTTACTTTCCCCGAAAATCGTCCCTCCTCGAAGAAAAAGCTCATTGGTTTCTTCAGCATGAACCATGCGGTGGAATCCCTCGATGCGGCGATTGAGTCGTCTCTCCGGATGATGGACGACGATTGGGGCATTACTAGCCAGACGCTCGAGTTAGCTTGGTATCAACGCTTCGGAGAGAATTTCATTTTGCGGCCTTCGGTGCGATACTACCGCCAATCGGCGGCGGATTTCTACACGATTGATCTCGATAACTCCCCCATCGTGTCTCCCCCGGAAGCCACCGGAAATGCGCCTTACTACTCCGCGGATTATCGCTTGTCCGACATGGAAACATGGATGTTGGGCATCTCAAGGGAGTATGGGACGTTACGGAACGTGTGTCGGTCGACGTAACATTGGAAAGATACCTGATGAATCGCCGTGATTCCGTCACTTCCCCCAGTGCGTTTGTCGACGCCAATGTATTCACTGTTGGGATGCGCCTGTGGCTATAATCCAAAATCACCAGGCTTCGGTTGATCAAATGGGCTCCACCAAGCCGGTGGCAGCCGACCATGAACCGCTGCAACGGATTGATTTTCATGCGATGGGCACGCGGTGCCTGATCCAGTTTGTGGCGCCGGATGCACAAATGGCGGCAAAGTTTGATCACGCCGTTCGTGCTTGGGTGCAAAATTATGAAGCGCGTTACACCCGTTTCCGTGACGACAGCATCACTGGTCAAATCAATCTGGCGGCCGGCGACGGGGAGTGGGTTGTGATCGATGAGGAAATGGAACGCATGCTCGAAATGTGTGGAACCGTGCATTTCATGACCCAAGGGATTGTCGACGTTACGGCAGGTCCCTTGGCGAAGCTGTGGGACTACCATACCTCGCACCCCAAGCTTCCTCCCCAGGCTGCGGTGGATTCCGCTCGTGAGTTGGTGGGGTGGAATCGGGTGGAGCGCGAGCCCCGCCGAGTGCGTCTGCCTCTTCCCGGCATGTCCTTGGATCTCGGTGGCTGGGGCAAGGAATTCGCCGTGGATATGGCGGTCCAAATTGCCCAGGAACACGGTATCGAACGGGCGTTGGTAGATTTTGGGCACGACATCCGGGTGATCGGAACTCCCCCAAATCGTCCGGCGTGGCATATTGGTTTGGAAAACCCAGACGACCCCGGGAAACTCTGGGGAAGTATCGGAGCACTGAATACGTCGGTTGCCAGTTCGGGAAACTATCAACGCGGGTTCGTTGTCGATGGCCAACATTATGGTCACATCATTGATCCGCGCTCCGGACGTCCTACCACCAACGGTCTGCAACAGGTGACCGTCGTCGCGCCGTCCTGTTTGCAGGCGGGCATGTTGGCCACCGCGGCATTTGTTTTGGGTCCCGAAGAAGGGCTCGAGTTTATCCAATCAACTCCCGGTGCGGAGGGCTGCATGGTCTCCTCCAATGCCAAACATCAAACCCGAGGATTTTTTCAGTATGTGGTCACTTAAGCCTCTTCGTCTTCTCGCTCTTTTGGGAGCGGTTTTGAGTATTAACTCGATCAACCTTTTCGCCCTGGAACCGGGCGACGGTTTGCCCGATTGGTCGCTTTACGAATTAGAGGGCGAGCTTCCAGACCTCGAAGGTAAGGTCGTCATGATCGATGCGTGGGCGTCATGGTGCGCTCCTTGCAAGGCGTCCTTTCCTGCGTATGCGAAGCTGCAGCAGGAGTGGGCGGATCAGGGTTTTGTCATCCTGGGAGTTAGCGTGGATCACAATGCCTGAGATTACACCCGTTTCCTCAAACAGACTCCTCCGGGTTTTTCGACCGTGCGTGATTCCGCGCAGAAATTGACCCCTCATCTGAACCCACCCGCGATGCCGACCAGCTATATTTTCGGTCGCGATGGTAAACTCCGTTCCGTCCACAAGGGCTAGCGGGGAAACAGCACCGTAACTTTGCTCCGCAGCGAAATTGAACCCCTTCTACTGGAGTCCCGTCCATGAATCGTCGTCACCTTTGTTTTCTCTTTCTGGCTATCGCCGTTTTCGGTTTGAGCGGCTGCCAATCCGTCCAACCTTGGGAGAAAGGACTCTTGGCCGACTACTCCATGCGGGCCGATCGCGACTCGATGCATGACGCGATGTCTGAACACATTTACTTTTCCCGCGAAGCCACCTCGGGTGGGCGGGGGGTCGGTGCCTCCGGGTGCGGCTGTAACTAAAATCCTAATACTGACCCTATTTTTCCTATGTCTGCCTTCACTCTCGCTTACATCCGTCTCCGTTGGCTGCACGTCCCGGCCGCCATTCTCATGGTTCTATTGCAACGCGTTCCGGTGTTGCGGTCGGTGATCACGGCTGAGTTCGCTGTGAGCTCCGGAGTAGGTAGCGTGCTCAAAGGCGTGCTCGCCGGCAGTGCCGCCTAATCCGTTGCGGGTGCAGTTGGCCGCTGGTGGCACCGGAAACCCGGCCAATGTCACGGTGGGCGAGTCCTTCACCGCAGTGTTTGCCGTGACGGGTGCACCAGCCAATGCGGCATCCTATGAAGTGGCCGGATCAATTCCTCCCGGTCTGACGATTAACAATATCTCGGGGGATACGGCGAACGGAGCGACCGTTACGATCTCTGGCACCCCGACGGAGGCAGGGGAGTATACCATGATGGTTCGAGCCTAGAGGGGAGCCAATAAAACCCAACAGGGAGGCACCCCCCACGTTCGACTACGTGGTCAATGTTGCTGCGGCGGAAGGCACGGCTCCCGCTTTCACCATGCAACCCGGTGCGGTCGCGGTCAGTGAGGGCGAATTGGCCTCGTTTTCTGTTTCCGTCACGGGGGACCCTGCACCAACGTTCCAGTGGCGCAGGGACGGGGTCGTCATCCCCAGGGCCACGAATTCTGTTCTCAATATTTCTTCGGTTACCAGTTCGGATGCAGGTATTTACGCCGTCGTGATCTCTAACGCTTCGGGAGATGCAACCAGCGCGGATGGAACGCTCGTGGTAAATCCGCCGGCGAATGTTTCCGTGACCACCCAGCCGCTGTCTGCAGATGTCGTTGCGGGAGCCTCAGCCACGTTGTCCGTGGTGGCGTCATCCTCGGAGAGTATTACGTATCAGTAGTTTAGATACCGATCAGGAGCAGGCCTTAGCCCTGTTTCCGGGGCGACCAACGCATCCTTCATTCTCGTTTCGGTGGCCTCTTCGGACATGGGATTCTATTTTGCCCGAATCACGTCGGGGGGCATGACCGTTGATTCGGACTATGCGATTCTGACGGTCCAAGGCGGTGCCAGTCGATTGGCGAATTTATCGACTCGCGGGCGCATCCCGGCTGGTCAAAATCTTACGCCGGGCTTCGTGCTCCGGGGAGATGGTGCGAAGGACCTCGTCATCCGCGCGGTGGGTCCGGAACTCGCTGAATTTGGGGTGACCACTGCTTTGGATGATCCCACCTTCGGGTTGATCCCTCTGCTCGGGAGTGATCCTTTGCTGACCAGCGATAATTGGGAGGATTCCAGTAATTCCGCTGAATTGGCCACCCGGAGCGCTGCACTGGGGGCGTTTCCGCTCAGTGGAGGCTCGCTTGATGCGGCGGTCCTCACCTCGGTGCCGCTGCCGAACTCGGCGAATACCCGAGGGTTCACGGTGCAAATCACCTCTACGACCGGTAGTTCCGGGATCGTTTTTGCCGAAGTGTATGATCCCGATGGTGCGGGTGATGCCGCTCAGCTTACCAATATTTCCGCGCGCGGATTCAGTGGCCTAGGCGCCGATGTGCTCGCCCTGGGATTCGTGATTGATGGCGAGGGAGCCAAGACGATGTTAATTCGGGTAGTTGGACCAACCTTGGCGGAACTTGAGGTAGGAGGCACGATGGTCGGCCCCCGCTTGGAAGTGATCCCCGGCGGCCAGGATTTTGTCATCGCCGAAAATGATAATTGGAGTGGCACCGCGGCGCTTAAAACGGCTTTTGCCACCACCGGAGCATTTTGGCTTTCCGGATGACGCGTCGTTGGATGCAGTGGTGCTGGTGCGATTGCCGCCGGGCTCTTACACGGTGCGTCCGCCCGGTGCCGACGGCGGCACGGGCACGATCCTCGTCGAAGCCTACGCAGTGCTGGAGTAAACCCCGCCGACAATGGTTTTGGCTACAGTCCGAGTTTCATGTGACGTCCGGTATCCGGCGGCCTCCGACTGTAGCTGGTCTCGGTGAGGCCGGTGCAGTTGGAGTGGCCAATACCCTGAACTGAGAGGCAGTTAACCGCTCTCACATGTTGAACTTCTCGGTCAGTCCGAAGATAGCGCTGACCATGGCGTAGGCCAAGAATCCGACAAAAATAAACACGCTGAGCAGCACCCCACTGGCGATCACTTTGGTGAACGCATTCAACTGATTGGAAATGATCTTCCGGTAGGTGAGCGCCGTTTTCTTCAGCGATGGCACGATGTTTCCCGTGTTCTCGCCCACCGCGAGTTGATCGAGGACCAGATCCGGAAAACACTTGGTGTCCGGCAATGCCTGCGAGAGTGCTTCGCCTTCCATAATACGATCAATTGCCGTGTCGAAGGACGCGCGGTGCACCTGGTTTTGCACCTGTTTTTCCGTCATGCGCAGGGCTTCCGCCGTAGTGATGCCATTTTCCAACAGGACGGACAAAGTTTGGCTAAACGCCAATACGGTCTGGCTCTGCACGAATGTATTGAGCATGGGGATACGTAGGCTCCACTGGTCGGTCACCCAGCGACCGGCTTCACTCATGCGCCAACGCCAGAAACTGATGCCGGCGATTACGCCTCCCGCGATCACGAGCAGTCCGTATTTCAGCGCAAAGTCGGAAGTGGTTACCAATAGCTGAGTGGACCAGGGCAGCTCGCCGCCAAGTGCATCCAAAAGTCCCTGCAAGCGGGGCAGAAGGAAGAAGAGAAAAAACAGAATCACACCCGCCGCGACCACCGTCATGAAGATCGGGTAGGCGAGGGCGTTGCCTAGTTGTCGCTTCAACTCTCGCTGCTCGGTGAGATGCTCGATCAAACGCAGCAGCGTGTCATTGAGGTTACCGGTGGCTTCACCGGCCTGAATCAAGCTGATCGTCGATTCGGCGAAAACCGTGGGGAAGTTCTGGAGGGAAGTGGAGAGATTGGCGCCTTCGCTGAGTTGCTCCCAGACCTCGGTATAAAGGGAGTTTAAGGCTGGTTCTTTGATCCGTCGGGAAAGGAGCCGAATGGCCTCGCCCGCGGACAAACCACTTGAAGTCAGGTCATGCAATGATTGCAGAAACGGGAGTCGGTGACTGCGGGCGTAGTTGGGTTTCGATCCACCGAGGGAAAATGAAAAAGGCGATGCTTTGGTTGTCTTACGTTCCGTCGTGGTGGAAGTGGACTTTTTCTTTTTGGCCCTGCGAGTTTCCGTTTGTTCCGTCATCTTAAGCGGGCGCATACCCCGCGCCTGTAAGCGGCGCAGAGCATCTTTCCGGGAGGGGGCGTCCAGCTCGTCCGCGACGGCTTTGCCGGACCGATCCTTGGCAGTGTAAGCGAAACGCGGCATCAGAGTCTTACGATTCCAGCATCGAGACGACGCGGAGCACCTCATCCATCGTGGTGTGGCCAGCGACGATCTTCTCCCAGCCGGACTGGCCCAGAGTGCGCATGCCGTGTTTGCGGGCGACTTGGCCCAAAGTGCGGGTGGATTCGCGCTGTAGAACCAATTCGTGTAATTCCTCGTTGAGCCGGAAAATTTCGAAGATTCCAATTCGTCCGCGATAGCCGGTTCCACGGCAACGGTCACAGCCACAGGGGACCTTGAGCTCGGTGACCTGATTCTTCGGTTTGTCGGGATCCATGCCCAACACCAGCAGGTTTTCCCGCAGCTTGATCGACTCGACCGGAGCGATCTTGGAGCACTCAGGACAGAGGCGCCGGACCAGCCGCTGGGCAATGACCAGCTCAATCGAGGAAGCCACCAGAAAAGGCTCGATTCCCATGTCCACCAGACGGGTAAACGCACCGGGAGCATCGTTGGTGTGAATAGTGGAAAACACCAAGTGACCGGTGAGGGAGGCCCGAATAGCAATGTCCGCGGTTTCGCGGTCACGGATCTCTCCTACCATGATCACATCGGGATCCTGCCGCAACACGTGACGCAGGGCGCTTGCAAAACTCAGTCCGATTTCCGACCGCACCTGCAGTTGATTGACGCCTTCGATCTCGTATTCGATCGGGTCCTCAATTGTGATGATGCGTAGGTCGGTGGAATTGATCTTACGAAGGAAAGCATTCAGCGAGGTCGACTTACCGGAACCGGTTGGACCGGTGACCAGAATAATGCCGTGGGGGAAGTTGAGGACATCGGTGATGATCTCCTGCTCTTCCGCACTCATGCCGAGCTTCTCCATGGAGAAGGCCTGTTTCTTTTGATTGAGCAGTCGCAGTGAAATCGACTCGGCGTAAATCGTGGGGAAGGTCGAAACCCGAATGTCGAGCACGACGCCATTGGCCCGGAAATTGATGCGACCATCCTGCGGCAAACGCTTCTCCGAAATATTGAGGCGCGCCATGATTTTTACCCGAGAAATGATGGCGTCCTGATAACGAAGAAGATTTTCGGGAACGGGCACGGGCACGAGCAGACCATCGACCCGATAGCGGATACGGAGCTGTCCTTCCTGAGGCTCGAAATGAATATCGGTCGCTTCGTCTGCGATGGCCTGTGAGATGACCTCGGTCACAAAACGAACCACGGCAGCGTCTTCGTCGACGATTTCCGCATCGGCCTCGGCCGCTTCGGGGGAGAGGTAATCGTCGTCACCATCATCGAGAGAGGCGGCACCGACACCGAAGTGCTCAACAATAAGTTGGTGCACGCGTTCGGCAACGGCGAGATGCCAGATGATGGGGCGGGGTGTAAATGTGCGGATCCAATCCTCCATCACCTCGTCGGGGAGCCAAGCAGCGGCAAGATGTAAAGGCGTAGTGGGGCCGGGCTCAACGGGCTCCTCCGTGTCTTCCGCAATTTCCGGCTCTTCGAGCGCGATGGGCAGAATCTGATATTCATGCATCAGACGCGCGGGCAGCAGGCGCAGAGACTGGTGGTCGGCTTGAAGATCGGACGCGATGTCGATGTCTGCCGCGAAGGCGATTTCCGTCAGCACCTCAGACTCGGGCCGTTCCAACGCTGCGGCCAGTGCCGTGACCCGTTCGTGCCGGGCGGCAGCCATCACGTGCTCGTTTTGCTCTTCATCCAGAGCCTCGAGCCTCGAGTCCGGCAGAGTATCGGCGGCGGGAAGAACCATGGTGTTAATGCGTCGAGGACTCTATCGCTCTAGTCGATCAGAGGGCCGCCTTCCAGCACGCGATTGATCGCGTCCTTGTTGGGCATTTGGTTCACACGATTTAGAGCGGACTCGTTGTCGACCGCTCCGGAATTCAAGATCGTCGGGCGCAGAAAGAAGATGAGGTCGGTTTTTTCATTGGACCGTGTGCGCAGACCGAGCAGATCTCCGATGAAGGGGATCGGGCCAAGACGGTTGGTCTCTTTGCGTTTGTTACCGCGTTGAAGGCCACCCATTACAATGACCTCGCCATCATTTACACTGATGAAGGATTTCATCTCTCTTTGCCCCACGATGGGCTGAGAGTTTCCGTCAATTGTCGTGTTGCCGATCACGTCCTCGACAATTTGTTCGATCTCAAGTTGGACCGATCCGTCGTTGCCTATCAGGGGTTTGACCAGCAACCGAATGCCGACTTGGCGGTTGTTGACGGTCGTGCGGTAAGCAGTGCTGTTTACCGTGTTGGTTCCGGCGGCGTCGGGAATAAAGCTACCCAATACTGGGATGTCCTGTCCGACGAAAAATTCAGCTTCCTTGTTGTGAGTGGTGACAACGGCCGGAACCTGTAGGAACTCGGCGTTATTCTTACGCGGAGTGGTGCCGGCACTAATGACTCCGGACAGATTATTGGAGGCATTGAATACAGCGAACGTCTCCAAAACGAAATCTTCCACGCCTGCATCATCGGCAGCGACGCGACCGCTACCACTGATGCCTAGGCCGCCTCCGCCGCCATTGAATCCGACTAATTTACCGTCTTGGACCAAAAGTCCCAACTCACTAATTCCGGTGCTGGCGGCGTCGGTGAGCGTCACCTCCGCGATCACGACTTCGATACGCACCTGAGCCAGTAGCACGTCGATCTTGTCGATGAGCTCCCTGACGAGACGAATGTCTTCAACTGTGCCACTCACTACGACCGCGTTGCTGCGTTCGTCGGGCAGGATGGTCACGAGTTGGCTGAATTCACTGGAGGCTACACCACTGCTGGCGGCGTTTGCAGCGGTGGTCGCGGGGGTGAGGGTCGCCGGTGCGACGGTGGCATTTCCATTTTGGCCGTTGGCGCGACGGGGGGCGGACTCGGATCGGGAAGTAGCCTGGTTTTGACCGGAAACCAAATTGCTCACCAAGCTCGCCACCTCTGTCGCCTCGGCGTGCTTGAGGTAAATGATCTCGTTGCGGGTGTTCGGATCGGATCGCACATCGAGTCGGGCGATCAGCTTGTCGAAGAAGGGATGCAGACGGGCGTCGGAGATCACAATGATCTGGTTGGTGCGATCATCGGCGTTGAAAGTCGTGGCGGTGCCTAGCTGGGTGGCGGCTGGTCCTTGCAGGATGGTCCGCATCTTGTTGGCGAGGTCCGAGGCTTTGGCGTAAACGAGTGGGTAAAATTGGGGGTCGAGCGATGCGACGTTGGGTTGGTCCAGTTCTTTCACTAGAAGCTCGATTCGCTGCAGGGTAGTGATCGAGTCAGTGATCAATATGGCGTTGGCCTGCTCAAATTGCATGGCTCCTCCGCCGATTTGTGGGTTCAGGAGGGTGGCGATTTTGCCGCCAAAATTCTGCACCTGCACGAATTCGAAGACAAAAAGTTTAGTCGCTATCCGCCCACTGGGGGCCAGCGCCAAGGTGGACCCCTCGATAAGTTGAGGAGATTCGATGCGCACGGAGCCGATCGGCACGACTTTTACGAATCGTTCTCCCAGAGGTGCCGCGGCGATTCCGTTCAATGACAATGTGGTCTCAATCGCCATCAATGCCTCCGTGTGCGTCACGGGTTGGTTGATAATCAGGGAGAATGGCGTTTGGGGCAGTGTCTGGGCGCGAAGCACGGTGCGACCGGTCAAGATCTCAATCAGTCCCAGGGCCGAATCGATCGGACCTTCGGGTATGTTGATGCCTTCTTCGAGAACTCCTTCAACCGTGGGAATTAACGAAGGAGAAATGGGGGAGGATGCGTCCTGCGCCAGAATCGACGGGGCGATACTGATGGTGGCGGCTAGGACACCGGAAAGAAAAGAGGAACGCATGGATGATCGCGAAATTGGAAGGGTCGGAGGGCCTGACCGGAGAGAAATCTGAGCTGATGCTTTTGTTGATGTAAACCGCGATATGAACGGGTTTAGTATAGAGACGTCCGAAATGGGATAAAGTTGCGCTATTTTGACACTTGCGACACCCGATGAGGCGGAACAACCGTTTATCCGGTTATGCCCAATACCTTCGGCAAATTATTCAAGATCTCCACCTGGGGCGAAAGCCACGGTGCAGCCGTTGGCGTGGTTATTGATGGATGTCCTCCGCGACTTCCCATTTCCGCGACCGAAATCCAAGCCGAGCTCGATCGGCGCCGTCCGGGCCAAAGCGACATCGTGACGCCCCGCAAGGAAGCCGACCAAGTCGAAATCCTCTCCGGCGTCTTCGAGGGCCAAACGACCGGCACGCCCATCTCGATGCTGGTGCGCAATGCGGACCAACGTCCCGGAGCCTATGACGAGATGAAGGACAAATTTCGCCCGTCTCATGCCGATTTCACCTACGCGACGAAATTTGGTATCCGCGACCATCGGGGAGGTGGACGCAGCTCGGCCCGTGAAACCATCGGTCGGGTCGCTGCGGGAGCCATCGCCAAAAAACTTCTCGGCGGAGTCGAAATGCGGGCATTCATCTCGAGCGTTTACGATATTGAGATGCCGGCAGATGCCCAACCGGAACTCCCAACGCTGGCCCAAATCGAGGCCACCCCGGTGCGTTGTCCACATTCGGAAACGGCGGCTGCAATGATTGAGCGGATCAAAGCAGTTCGCGCCGACGGAGATTCCGTGGGTGGTGTTATCGAGTGTCGGGTGCAGGGATTGCCGGTTGGGCTGGGCGAACCGGTATTCGACCGCCTTGAGGCCGATCTGGCCAAAGCGATGTTGTCGCTTCCCGCGACGAAGGGCTTCGAGATTGGCAGTGGGTTTGACGGCACGCTGCAAAAAGGCAGCGAGCACAACGATAAGTTTGAAAATCGCGACGGTGCCGTGCGCACCGCCACCAATCGCTCGGGCGGAGTGCAAGGCGGTATCAGCAACGGTGAGGAACTTGTCTTTCGCGTCGCCTTCAAACCGACCGCCACAATTTTACAGCCTCAAGCCACGGTGGATACCACCGGTCAGGACACCGAACTGATTGGCCGGGGCCGCCACGATCCTTGTGTGGTTCCGCGCGCGGTTCCGATCGTCGAGGCCATGACCGCGTTGGTTCTGGTGGATCATTGGATGCGATACACGGCTCAGACCAAGACTTTTGATACGTGAGTGAGCCGGATCGCATCGTCTACCTGATATTGGGTGCGCCCGGATCGGGACGCCGCGAAGTCGTTTCCGACCTGATCGAGGGAGGGCTGGATGACCCGGATCGCCCCGTGGTTTTTGTTTCGTCCCAAGAAGACGGAAAGCAGGTTGGTAATGCCGTTACCCTTACATGGACCTGGACCGAGGAATCCGCCATGACCGGTGAATGGCCAGCGAAAGCGGGAGTTGGATTTTTTATCGCCGATGGTCAGATTGACCCGGTGGACCAAGTCGAGGCCTTCAAGTCTTGGGCGGCGGCGCAGGACGCTACGGTGGCGCGGGTCGTTTGCATCGCCCATTGTGCTTTGCTCCACCGGCACGAGGCCTTGATGGCCTGGTATGACGCCTGTATTCATTTCTCGGATATTGTGCTGTTGAGTCGCCGTGGTGGCGTGCCGAATAAGTGGGTTTCCGACTATCAGGCCCGGTTCACCAAACTCTTTCTGCCCTGTCTGGTGGAGATGGTGAAGAAAGGGCGAGTGAAGAATCCTGCTCTCGTGCTCAATCAGCAGCCGCGCCGAATGTCCCACTGGTTTGACGAGGAAGAGGAGTCTGATGGCTGGCGGGCGTTTGTGGCGGATGCCGAAGACGTCATCATCGAGGACGAAGCGGAAGACGAGGATGTCACTGAAGAAGCCGAACCCGCTGACGAATACCTCAAGCTCAACCTCGGCGGCGGCCGCTGCAAGCGTATCCCGGATATCCGGGACTATTTGGAGCAGTCCACTTAGTTGGGTTTAGGGTTCCGCAACTCAGCCCAGACCGCAGGAGTCCCGATGGTGGATTTCGCTGAAGAAAGCGAAATCTTCAGATTATACTTGGCTCGTGGTTTCGAGCCGCCAGCCATTGTTTTGCGTGGAATCCCAGAATTTCCCCGTAGCGAGCTTGTCCAAGTCCGTCCGAGGTAATCTGAGTCCGAGGTGCCGAACCGGGTGGAAAATTGACCTCCACCGCGACAGGACCGTCGACGGTCATCGCGATGTTCCATCCCACCAACACTACATTTGGCATCTTGGCATGGCCGGGGAGAGCGAGGTTTTTGATCTCCTGCCAGAAGGGGTAGTAGGTTCCAGCCACGGGTTGCCCGGTCTTAGGGTGTCGTTCCAATCTTAATTGAGTTCTGCCTGTATCCGGGCCGACACCAAGATTGACCTTCCCGTATTCGAAATCCGTCCCACTCCAAAAAACTCCTCCGGCATGGAAATTGTCGACGATGGCATCTTCGATGGTCGACATCCTCCAAAATAGTTCGACGACTTCCGGGCGTCCTTTTTCGTTTATGATGGCCACCACGCGACACGTGGAGAGCGCTTTGCCGCATAAATCTGACAAATCTGGGTGATTCTGCAGACGTTTTTGGACTACAAAACCGACGGAGTCGCGAGCGGCTAGGTCTCGGATTCTCCCGATGAGATCGTTTTGGTTCAATTCGTCATTTTGACCGACCCAAACCCCGTCTTTTTTCTGCTTCCAGACTTCGACCAACATCCCTGCGTTCATGCATCGCGGTTTCAAAATGATATGTTGGCCGAGATCGGAGAATTTGGATTCCAATTCGTCTTCTGCTCCAGATCGAACGAGGATTTCGGGAGGAGAAGAGATGCCATTCCGACGGGCCCATTGCCCGAAGGATCCTTTGTCACACAGAAAGAATGGGGGTGCACCGAGCAGGTCTCTTTGAACCCGCATGACAATCCAGATGAAGGGTAAATAGGGAAGGTAGTTGAGTAGTGCGGATGAACCCTGATGTCGTGCCATCAA
Source organism: Actomonas sp. (assembly GCA_965203585.1). Lineage (GTDB taxonomy): Bacteria > Verrucomicrobiota > Verrucomicrobiia > Opitutales > Opitutaceae > Actomonas. The sequence goes on along the minus strand of CBDBDC010000003.1, from coordinate 1,001,204 downwards.
CGCCCCGTAATATTCACCAGATTCTTCCTCGGTGAGCAGGTAGAGTTTTAGGAGATCTTGGAATTGTTTCGCTCTTGATCTGCCATGCACTGCTTCCGCCTGACGGCCATAGTTTTTGGGATTCGCCCATATGCCGGGAGTATAACGTTTAATACTCTTAAGTATGCGTAGCAGAAGATTGGGAAACGCGGGGTTTGGTAGTTCGTCCTTAAAGATCTGAGTATATGCCTCGGCTATGCTGGTCAGGGATGCCTACTTTAGCGGGAAGACTTCCGTCAATAGTGCGGAAAGACCGATTCGGTGGGGAAGTATGGAGCCCGGAGGATGGAATGGAATCCCCAGATTCTCTCTGTTCGGGAGTGGTTCGTTTTTCGGAGGGGAATTCATCTAAATAGATACGTTATTCGGGCTTTCGAACAGAAACTCGTCTTCGATGAGGTAGGGTGATTATGCAGTCGAGTTTCAATCCCAACACCTCTCGGTCTGGGATTATCTGGCCCCGTCCCCCTATTCCTCAGCTTCTGGGTTCGACGCTATCGGTGTTTCGATTTTGTTTGCTTAGATCAGATCCGATGGTGGAAACCTGCATCGCATCCAATTGGCGGCGTGAAATGCGAGAATTTCGCCGTAGCGGGCGTGACCGAGCCCATCAACTGACATTTGGAAGTTAGAGGCAGACCCGGGGGGAAATTAACCTCAAGCGCAATGGAACCATTGGGGGTCATGGCAATATCCCATGCAACGAGCACGACGGGCTTCATTTTTTCATGACCCGCGATGGCGAATTCCTTTACTTGAGTCCAGAAAGGATGGCAGGTGCCGACCATCTGCTGTTTTGTGACGGGTGTTGTTGGACTGTCGATTGCGTTTCTGTGGTTTCTTGCTCCACTCCGATGGCGAGATGCCCCGTCTGGAAGTCGTTTCCGCCCCAGAATGTTCCTCCGCTGTGGAAATTGTCGGCGACCGCATCGGGTCGAGTCGACATGCGCCAGTAGAATTCCACGACTTCGTGGATTCCCTTTTCATTCAGGATTGTAGTGATACGACAGGTGGAAAGCGCGTTACTGCAGAGGTCTTCCAAATCGGGATGATTGCGCAGTCGCTCCTGAACCACGTAACCGTAGCGATCCTGATTGGCTAGTTTCCGAATCCGTCCAATCAGTTGGACCCGGGTTAATGTTTCGACTGGGTCCGTCCAAGTCTTGTCCTGCGACTGCCTCCATACCTCAACCCCTTCTCCAGCCATGCGGCAGCATGGTTTGATCAGGATTTCGTTTCCGAGATGACCGAGCTTCACTTCCAATCTATCCGTTGCACCGGGTCTCACGAGTATCCCATCCGGGCAACGCACGCCATGTGTTTGAGCCCATGATTCGAAGGAGCCCTTGCCGTTCAGAAAGAAGGGGGGGGAGCTCCGAATAGGTCCCTTTGGATTCTCATAACGACCCAGAGAAACTCGTAATAAGGGAGGTAGTTGAGGAATGCGGGGGAACCCTGATGGCGTGCCATCACCGCTTTGTAGTAGTCGTGGGAGTCGTTTTCGGTCAAAAGCCCCAGCCTGAGCAGGTCGCCGAGTTGTTGTGTTTTGGATCGATTTTGAGCTGAAGCCGCAGCTTTTCCGAAACGCCTGAGATTTGCCCACATGCCTCGATTATACTGCTTTAAACTCCTCAGCAATCGGGTGAGGAGTTGGGTCGTCTTGGGCGAGGGAATCTCATCTTCGTAGAGTTGAGCATACATCTCGGCCAACATCGCCAAGGACGATGCCGGATGCGGAAGGACTCTAGCTAGCAGTGGAGCGAGTCCGATTTTTCCAGGAAGGATGTAACGCGGCGGATCGTCGGGGATCCCGAGATTTTGTCGGGTGGGCAAAGGGAACAATCGGGAAGGGGCGGCCATTCGATCCACCAAGAAAGGAACTTTTCGCGGTCCATGGCAAGGTAACCCCTTTGGAGGTTTCCCCGCACGGTTTCTTGGGTTTTTCCTCCGCGAGGTTCACCGACCTGAGGCGGAGCTTCAGTCCAATGCCAACCCCAGTGTCTCCCGCGCGGGTGCTGCGAGCTCCCGGAATTTTTTCGAGGCGTCGGCGGGCAGGAGATCGATACCAAAGTTCGGAATTAACTTTCTCATCCGTTCCGCGCCGGCTTCGCCTTCCAGCAGATGCGGGAAACTCTTGGCGATGGCCTGGGTGATGATGTGAACGGAAGTTGACGCTCCGGGCGATGCTCCGAGTAGCGCTGAGATACTGCAGTCAGCACTGGTCAGCACCTCCGTGCCGTAGTGCACGATCCCGGCTTCGCCATCAGTTTTTTTGATCGCCTGCACCCGGATTCCGGCATCAATCAAACGCCAGTCCTTCAACTCCGCCGCCGGGTAAAATTCACGCAATACTTCGAGCCGATCCTCCATGCTCTGGGTCCCTTGCTGCATGAGATAACCGATGAGGTCCAAGTTACTGATGCCGATTTTGAGCAGGGTCGCAAGATTGTGGGGTTTGATTGATTTTGGCAGGTCCAGGAAACTTCCGTGGCGGTGGAGATATTTCGTTGTCCAAGCGGCGTAGGGACCGAAGAGCAGGCTCTTTTTACCATCCAGAATCCGGGTGTCGAGATGAGGCACCGCCATGGTGGGGGCCGCGCCCAGTGCTTGGCCGTAAACCTTGGCGTCGTGGCGGTCCACGATCTCCGGGTCATCGCAGACGAGCCATTGGCCGCCGATGGGAAATCCGCCCAAACCTTCCGCCTCGGGCAGACCGGCTTTCTGAAGCAGAAGAACGCTCCCTCCACCCGCGCCGACAAATACGAACTTCGTCGAGATTTCGGTTTTCTGACCGTCGAATCCTCGCGTGTATTCGACTGTCCAAGGTTCTCCGTCGCCGGAGCGAGAGAGATCCGTCACACGATGTCCGGCCAGAACTTTGCATCCTTCCTGTTCGCTCAACCAGTGGGTAAGCTGGCGGGCAATCGATCCGAAATTCACATCACTCCCGCCGTCCATTTTGGTCGCTGCGACGGGCTCGTCATCGCGTTGCTCGGTGAGCAATGGCGCCCACTCATTGATCACCGTCGGATCGGTCGAAAATGCCATCGGTCCGAAAAAATGATGTGCCGCCATGCCCTCGTGACGGGCTCGTAAATAGTTCACCTGTTCCTGTGTGCGAACGAAGCTGATGTGGGGCACGGGATTGATAAAGGAGGAGGGATCCTTGAGCACGCCGTCCTTCACGCCTTGAGCCCAGAACTGCAGGGAGGATTCGAATTCCTGAAAAATCTCGATGGCTTTGGTCACGTTGACCGATCCGTCGGGCTCCGGGGTTGGTGTATAGCTCAGTTCACAGATGCCGGCATGTCCGGTGCCGGCGTTGTGCCAGCCGTGGGATGCTTCGGGCGAAAGTTGGTCGGCGACTTCAAACAGGGTGATTCGGAGAGAAGGATCGAGCCGTTTGAGGAGCACGCCCATGGTGGAGGACATGATGCCGCTGCCTACCAGCACGACGTCGGTATCGGTGAAGTTCATGGTGAAAAGATTTTCGGATTCGGAGGGAAGACTGATTCCATATTTGCGGTTGGGTCGCAAAAAAACCAGCTTGGGAAATGGTTTACGAAGAAGAGATGGCGGATCGGGTGAGGCGGCAATTCCAGCAACTAAATGTCGCGTGGGATGAAAAGAAGATGATGGGCGGACTGTGCTTTATGGTCGATGACAAGATGTGTATCGGAGTCAGTGAAGACCGTCTGATGGTTCGGTTGGATCCGGCCGATTACGAAGCGGCTTTGCAGAAGCCGGGAGCCGAACCGATGGACTTTACCGGTAGGCCCATGCGCGGTTTCGTCTGGGTCTTTGAAGAGGGGATGCGAACATCGACGGATTTGGGAGCGTCGGTCTCATAGGTGGTGACTTGTTGCATCCAGTCCACGCCGGCCGGCACGCCGGCGCGGGAACACAGTTCATCCCAGACGGCGCCCCATGGAAGGGCCCGCGTCTGTTCCATCAGGGCCAATCGTTCGTGGCCTCGGCCGGCTTTTTCGACGGCTTTGAGTTGAGCGGACGGATCAAGCAATCCGCTGAGGATAGCCTGACGGGTGGCGCGGGTGCCGATGATGTAGGCGGCGACTCGATTGATGGAGGCGTCGAAGAAATCAAGTGCCACGGAGATCTTGTTCCACGCCTTGCCGCGAGCGATCTCGAGGAAAAAGTTACGCACGGCGTCGTCGAGAATGACGACATGATCGCTGTCCCATCGCACCGGACGGCTGGTGTGGACGAGCAGCTTCTCGTGAAACTGTAGGTGAGTGGAGACCTTGTCGGCGACGGACTCGGTGGGGTGGTAGTGACCAAGATCGAGACAGAGCATGAGTCCCCGACTGAGGGCGTAGTTGGAGTAGAACTCCTGGGATCCCACCACATACTCTTCGGATCCGAGCCCGAAGAGTTTGCCTTCGATGGCGTCGACACACAGATCGCGATTGATGGATTTGTCGGCGAAGATGGCGTCGTAGGAATCGCGCAGACGTTGGCGGGGACCAAATCGATCGGCGGGCACATCCTTGGCACCGTCGGGAACCCAGTGGTTGTTGACGCACGGGCTCTTGAGTTGCTTTGCAAAGTGCTGGGCTATTTTGCGACTGGCGTGAGCGTGATCGACCCAGAATTGGCGCACCTTCTTGTCACGGTGAGACAGGGTGAAACCGTCGTTGGCGAGTGGATGGGCAAAGTAAGTAGGATTGAAATCGAGCGCGATTTTTTCGGATTTTGCCCAGTCAACCCAGCGACTGAAATGACGTGGCTCGAGCGCGTCGCGTTCGACGGATTTACGGCCGGTTTCTGCGTAGAAAGCATGGAGGTTGAGGCGCTGTTTGCCGGGCAGCAAGGAGAGCACCTTGGAAATGTCGGACCGCATTTCATCTCCGTTGCGGGCGCGCCCCGGATAACCGCCGGTCGCCATGATGCCGCCACCGTCGAGTCCCTCCTTGGGGGTTTCCAATCCCCGCACATCGTCAGCCTGCCAGCAGTGCAACGAAATGGGAATAGACAGTGCTTTGCGGATCGCCTTATCGGTATCGACGCCAAGTTCAGCATAGGAATCGCGAGCAAGTTTATAGGCAGCAGAAATGTTTTTTTCAGAGGGCATGGGATGAATGTATAGATTGGGCGATCCTGAAAGGGTGAGGAGAGGGTCGAGTCGTGACTAAATTGCTGCGCAATGCGTCTACGACATCGATCCCGTTGGACGGTTGTTCGGTTTGGCTATGTCTTGTTACTTGATACCTGGAGCTTCGCGTCAGCGCGTGTTATTTGTGGAGCGATCAACTCGGACTCATGTCGAGCATAAAGCTCGACCCACGTTTTAGTGGAGTGGTTGTTCGGGTGGGTCGGGCTTTACGCCCGACAGCTTTCGTGGATGTCTTGTTACTTGTTACCTGATACTTGGAACTTCGCGTCAGCGCTTGTTACTTGATACTTGAAATTTGTTACTTCGTATCAGCCTGTTGCGGGCTGATACGCTTTGGTCTCCAGTTGCTTAGTGAGATGACCGCGAAACTCGGCGAGGTTTTTTACCGCCCGAAGAGCGATGAGTTGGTTGGCCATGTTGCCGACGGCGGAACCTTCGAGTTCGCAGGATATAACGGGGATGCCGGCCGCGTCGGCCGTTGCTTGGCAGAGCAGTGCATTGCGTGATCCCCCTCCGACCATGATGACGCGCTTAAATTGGCGACCCGAAAGTCGGGCGAGTTTACTGATTACGTCGGCGTGGCCCTGTCCGAGAGAATCGCAGATGAGCCGCATATAGCCGGGCAGATCGGTGGGTGCAGACACGCCTCGGCGTTTCAAATGTCTTTCAATGGCTGCGCGCATCGAAGGCGGGTTGCCGAATACCGGGTCGGTGACATCCAGCAGTTCATCGGGTGATGGCAACCGTCGGGCTGCAGCGATGAGTTTGGCCCACTCTTTGGCGTTGTGAGGGCGGGATTTAAAATCCTTGAGGGTTTCTTCCAGCAGCCAAAGCCCGATGACGTTGACGAGCGGGCGGTAGCCTCCCCGTCCGGTTTGATCGTTGGCGATGCGGGCGGCCAACGCTTCTGCGCCCAAAAGGGGTTGATCATGTTCCATGCCGACCAGCGACCAGGTTCCGGAACTGATCAGAACATCGGAGCCGTCGGCGGCCGCAGGGATGGCGTCGTAGGCGCAGGTCGTATCATGCCCGGGAACCGCGATGACCTTGGTTTTTTTAACAGCCGGAACATTTTTTGCGCGTCCCAGATGGGCGCCGCTTTTCAGGGGTGGAGAAAACCATGCCGTGGGGATGCCGAAGTGTTTGAGGGCGGCGCGGGACCAGCCGCCGGTTTTGATATTTAGCAGTTGGGCGGTGCCCGCGATCGACTGGCCGTTGGCCATCTTTCCGCTGAGCAGGAAATTGAAGTAGTCGGGCAGCAGCAGGCAGCGCTTGACGAGGGTAGTGACTCCGGGATGCGTCGAAACCGTTTCGGCGAGTTGCAACGACGTGTTCAGAAAAATGGGAGGAATGCCGGTCGAGGCGTAGATTTTTTTCAGACGAGGTTCGTCGCTCAACAGGACCTTCAATCCGGGCTGGGTCCGGCTGTCCCGGTAGGCATGGGTCGGATATACCGTGCGGCCATCCGCATCAACGAGCACATAGTCGACTCCCCATGTGTCCACTCCGACACTCGCCAACGTTTCCCCTTCGGGCAGACTTGCCGCCGCGAGTTCGAGGCCGCGCTGCACCTCCGTCCATAAACCGGATATATTCCAATATGCGCGTTCACCGACTTGGTTGATGCCGTTGGGGAACCGACGAACCTCACGTGTTTTGAGGCGATTACGTTGCCACGTGCCGACCATCACACGACCAGATGTCGCTCCGAGGTCGATGGCCGCGCAGTGTAAGGGCTGGGTTGTTTTAGGCATGGGCAGGGTTAGGTGAGATTGGGTGATGGGGAGTTTTCCAGCGGTCACCTCCGCGGCGCAAAGTGGCGGTGGCAGTCCGGTTAAAATACTGAATATGATCTTCGATTCAGGAGGGGTTCATGAGTGAGAGAAAGCCGATGAAGTTAGATTATAGTAGGGGTATTTAGGAATAGCTAGACTGATTAAAAACATATTAAAAATGATACAAATAAGGTTTCGCGAAAACACGGGAATTATTCCCGTTATTGGTGCGATCAAACTCGACAATCTGAGCGGCTCGAAGTGTGCTGAACCCTTTTCCTGAAACCTACTGATTCTAAAACCTCCATGACCTCAAAAACTGGATTTGACTACGCTCCCCGCGCCACCAACACAACCAAAGTTGTCGCCCCGGGCGAATTTTCGTTTGCCGCTGCTTTCCTCGATCACGGTCACATTCATGGGCAGCGCAACGGCCTGTTGGAGGCGGGGGCCGAACTCAAATGGGTTTACGATTCCGACCCGGCCAAGGTGGAGAAATTTCTCGAAAGTCACCCGGGCACTCCGGTTGCAAAATCGTTCGAGCAGGTGCTGGAAGATTCGACGGTGAGGTTGGTCGCTGCGGCGGCTATTCCGAGTGAGCGAGCGAGAATCGGCATGCAAGTAATGGATGCCGGGAAGGATTACTTCACCGACAAATGCCCCTTCACCACCCTCGAGCAGTTGGAAGCCGTGCGCACCAAGGCCACCGAAACCGGCCGACGCTACATGGCCTACTTTTCCGAGCGGCTCCACGTGGAGTCAGCCGTCATGGCCACACAGTTGATTCAAGACGGCGCGATTGGAGGTGTCGTGCAGGTCATGAACTTGGCTCCGCACCGTCTTTCGAAGGCGGTCCGCCCAGACTGGTTCTGGCAGAAAGCGCGCTACGGGGGCATCGTTACCGACATCGGCTCTCACCAGAGTGACCAGTTGCTGACCTTTAGCGGCTCGACCGACGCGAAGATCAACTTCGCGCGGGTGGACAATTTCGCTAGCCCGGAGTATCCGGAATTTGAGGACTTCGGCGAAGTTTCTTACACGATGAGTAGTGGAGCATCCGGTTACTTCCGGGTTGATTGGTTTACCCATGACTCGTCACCCGTGTGGGGCGACGGTCGGGCGTTTGTCGTCGGGAAAAAGGGCACGCTGGAAATCCGCAAGTATTGGGACGCCCTTCAGTCCAACGATCCGCGTGACCGCATCTATTTGGTCAATGGCGATGGGCCACAACTTATCGAGTGTGCGGACAAAGTAGGTTTTCCATTCTTTGGCGAGATGATCCTCGACCTGCTCAACGGAACCGACAAAGCGATGACTCAGGCCCACATCTTCAAGTCCGCCGAAATCTCCCTCAAGGCCCAAGCCATGGCCGACGCTGCACGTCAAGGTGGCTGAGAGGCAGCTAGATTTTCTAACCACGGATGAACACAGATTCACACTGATCCGTGAGGCAGAAACGAGAATGTCGGATCAGAAAATATATCCTGCTGGTGAGCGTTATGTTGTTTTTTCCAGGCGTGGAGGCTGCGGTGCGCCCTGCGCTGATGACGAGGGTCCCCCAACGTTGAGGGACTTTCTCGGGTTGTCCTGGAACACGGGGGCGCGAGGCTGGGGGGCAACACCGACTCAGCCGTCACGCACGAACCACCACAGCATTAACGCCAGCGGCACGCAGCTGAGGATGAGGATCAGTAACACGACGGGGACAGGCATGCCCTGACCATCACACGCCCATGAGGAATCCGCAATTTTTAAGGTCCAGGAGCGGCTCGATGGCCTGCACAAGACGGTGCAGGGCCTCGGGGGGGGCTCAATCGGAAGCTGGTCGAGAGCCAGGAGAAGTTTCGCAGGGTTCGCAGGGAGGCGATGGGGTTTGGGCAGGTGCTCAAAACGGGCCTCGTGCTCCTTACTGGAAACCCACCTCATGGGAGGTTGACCTGTTGGCCGGAGAAGCGTCCGGGGCGTTCATGGTCCTCGTTGGTCGAGGGCACGTCGGCACCGGCGGCCGCCCAGCTGACCCGCGGATCGGGGGGGGTGAGGCCGACCAGGAGATTTTTTATAGGTCGGCGGCGGAGCTTGGCGTGATATCCGACCTCGGTGAAGAGCTCGAGTCTGGCGACCGCATGACGAAAAGAGGCCATCGACCGCCCTTCAAGCAGGCTCAAGCGGTCCTTGGGGAACCCTCGACACCCCGTCGAAGCCCGCCGAAAAAGGGGGCGTGAAACCGTCCAGTGATGCTCAGAAACGCAAGGTGTCCCAAACCCTTGCGATTCCGTCCCAAACCTGCCGAGACCTTACACAGGTGAAGGCTTACCTGGAATCCCATCCACCACAATATCTTCGCCCGCTTCGGTCTCGCCCGCGCCTGCCGTTCGCTCGGCTTAACCGCTGCCGCCCTCGAGGCGCTTCAGTCCGTCGGGGAGTTCGCCGGGGCCGATTTGAACTACCTGATCCTGGCCGGTGACCTGAATTTGGAACTCGGTAATCGGGCGACTGCAGGCACCGTCCTCGAATCCGCTGTTTCCCATGCACAGTTCGACACACTCGCGCCCGATCTGCGGGCACCGCGTTGGTATCAGGTGGCATTTCTGCGCCTGAACCATGGCTCCATCTCCCACGCGCTTTCCGCCGCCGACCAATCACTCGCCATCGACTCAGGCCATCCCGGAGCCACCGCGGTCCGGGTGCTGATCCCATTACGAACTCGGAACCATGAAGCCGCCAGCCAATCGCTGCGCCAATTCATCACAGCGGCTCAACCGGATAACGAAGCACTACAGTCGGTGTTGGACCGTTGGCCATTGCCGGTTCCATTTTGCCTTCCCACAAGTCCTGACCGAAGTCGGACGGCCTCAGGACGCGTCGCAATACCTGCGTGAAGCCGTCGAGCGCGCCGAGGACTCGGGCGGACCCAAATACTGCCGCGATGCTGCTCAAATTAGCGGCCGAGCCCTAGGCTCGGACCTTCCCCTAGGAACACGAAAAAGTCCGCGGCGCAAAGCACCGCGGACTGAGTTTCATCAATTCAATCAAGTTACCCCTAACCCAACTTAGAACGTGAAGCTGTTGGTTAGGAACCAGGAGCGCTGAGGGGCAATCCGGAATACGGAGTTCTGGCCGTCCGGGTTGGTAAAAACCGGAACCATGCCTTGGTCCCCGATGAGGTTGCGCGCGTTGAGCTGGATCTTCCAATTGAGTTTCTCGCCGAATTTCCGTTGGTAGGAAACCTAGAGATCGCCGTTGAACTCTTCCGGTCCCCTGAAGGGGGCGTCGAGATCCGGCAACTGGTTGCCCAACTCGTCTAGGATCACTTCGTAGCCGGTCGTGATGTCGGACTGCCAACGGATGGCACCGCCCACACCCCAGCCCTTGAGGCGGCCTTCGCGGTTAATCAGGTTTACGCGATATTTGCGCTGCTCCTGGGAAACCTGGCCGTCCTTGGCGCGTTGCGCGATCAGCGGGGCCACCCAAGTGTTGTTGTAGCGAGCACCCATGACCACGATACCAACTGGGCTCTCGTTGACGTTGGTGAGACCAGCCGCGTCAAGTGCCGCGAGGTGGTTCTGTTGGAACTGGTGGGTGGCTGCACCGGAGTTGCTCCGGATCGTCTCGGTCTGAGCAACGTTCAAAAGAACGCGCCAGTTGCGGGTGGGATTACCCACCAGTTCAAGCTCGTAGCCCTTGGCCACCAAGTCGGTCGTAGCAGCAAGTCCTTCGATCTGACCTTCATTGTCCCACTCTTGAGCTTCCGCATCGTAGCCATACTGGTAGATGGCCTGCGTTTCTGCCGGGAGAAGACCAATGATCCGGGAGAACATGTCGTCGTAGGACGTAACGTTGCCGGTGTTAGGCAGGTCCTCAAAGGGAATTTCATCGTCCAAGGCGGTCTGATAGTTGTTTAGGGCGCGGGTGATCTCGTTGATTGATCCGAAGGACGGGTCATTGGCGAGATCAGCAAAGGCCTGGGAGGTCTCGTAACGGGTCAAACGCAGCAACCAGCGATCATCATCCCAACCGAAGCTGAGTCCGTATTCCTCGGTCAGACCGGCGGGATTCGGGATCGAGTTGTTGTAGATGTCGTTGCGCTGTCTGATCGCGCTGAAGTTCTCCGACTCGCCGATGTGGGCGGAGATGGAGGAGCACCAAGGGGTCTTGTCCACTAGGTTCTGAGGCAGATGGCCGACGACGCTCCAGGTGAAGGTGTCACCATTTTGCACGCTGTTCGGGTTTTCCGCCACGGCCATGGCCGCCTCCTCGTCAAGGGTGCGGTTGCCAAGATCAGGGCGAAATACCTTGGCGCCGTAGGTTGAGATCTCATCGGAACGCCAGCCGGCGAGACCGATGATGTTGCTGTTCCACAGGTATGACTGCCAAGCAAAGGCTTCGGAAGCCACGTTGGTGCGGCTGGCATTGTCGGGGCCTGCCCGACGGGCATACCGGTTCACCTGAAAATTGCCGTTCTTGTAGACCCTGTCCTGCGCATCATAATACTGCATCTGGTAGATGTCACCATGACGCAACGGCGTGATGTCGGCCGGGTAAAGGCGAACGTCCTCATACTCAACGCCCCGCAGGTCGTCGGAAATGTAGACAAACTGCACCGTCTGCCCCGCGAAGGACGTATCGTTCACGTTGCCGGGGCGACCCCAGACATCGGTCTTGAAGTCCTGACCACCGGTCGGACCCCAATACTTGCCGTATTGCACGGCATTATTCACGCGGTCCTCTTCCTGATAGAGGCCGGTGAAGATGTGATGGCCGAGGATCTTGGTGAACAGGTTGTCCGAGAACTCGGTGAAGTCCAAGTTGTAGAACGCGGTCGCCCGCATGTTCTCACGGTGCGTCTTGCGCCATTCATCGATGTCACCTTGGGCGAGCAGGAAGGCGCGACCCAGATTCGGGTTCGGTTCCGTGTCGTTGAGATATTCCGTGGTGTCGATGTAGATCGGCAGGTTACGTCCGCCGCCACCGAAGGGTTGGTAACGTTCCAACTCGTAGAACTCCAAGCCGTAGGTCAGCTCTATACCACCACGACCACCAAACAACTCCTGCTTGAGGCTGATGGTCTCGGCGTCGTAGGTCTTGTTGATCTCCTGCAGGGAGCCCGTGATGAGGTGCCGCCTTGAGTCGAAGATGTCGGTGTTGACCAACGAAAAGTTTTTGAAGCCAGCCGAACCATCAGTCTCATGATAAGACCGGGTGTTGAGCCAGGGGTTCATCCAGGCGGCGCTGCCGGAGATGCCACCAGGGATCCAACCTTCCAGACCCACGCTGTTGGCAGCGTTGACGATGGTCGGGCCATCACCCGGTGCGCCGCCATAGGCGAGGCCGAACTGCGTGAAGACATGGGGGGTGGAGTGCAACGTCGCAGTGAGTTCGTCGTATCCCGGAGTGTAGGTGCCGTCACCATTATCGATCCGACGGGCGTCAAGGGTTCCCCACTTGACCCAGTTTTCCGTCAAATGGTCAAAACCCTGACGGTAGTCCCTGCCCGAATAGGGACGGAAGTCTTGCGGAGGGCTGAAGAAGGAATCCCAAGCTTGGGAAGGCGGCAGGGAATCGGGCGGAGTCATGCTCTCCTCACCCACCTCGAAGTTGCCCCGGAGCTTGGTGCTGCCAATGATGGCATCGAGGTTCTCAGCCCGGTAAAGCACGGCATCGATGGCACCATACAGGCGCTTGGTCAGCTTCTTGGCTTCCTCCTGCTTGTATTGCTTGTCTTCATACACACCGGCGAGGCGGAAGGCGAGGCGATCCTTGATCAGGGAGCGATTGACGTCGAATTCACTTCGCAAGGTGCCAAGATCATCGAACCGGAACTGCAGCTTGGTGGAGTCACGACCCAGCATTGCGAGACCCAGACCTGCATCGACCACACCACTGGCACTACCCAGGCCAAAAAGCAGCGAATTGGGACCGTGGCTGACGGTGATCTGTCCCGTGTTGTAACGATCGATCGGAATACTGGTGGTGAAATAATTGCGGGTGTAGTTGGGACGAGCCAAACCACGAATCCGACCACCAAGCTGAGGCTCGCGACGGGTTTCGTCTTGGTCCACGCGACCTCCACCGGCATCGATGTTGGCCGCGGAGAAGTTTCCGTCCACTCCACCGATTTCGGTGCTGGTGGTGTATTGGAACAGATCCTCCAGACTGGTCGCGCCGGTGTCTTCCATGAATTCCTTGGTCACCACCGAAATGGCGGCACCCAAGTCCTTGATGTTGGTTTTGATGCGGGTACCCGCCAGCGTAGAGGTGGCTTGATAACCTTGGTTCTCTTCCGCAGATACGGTGAACGGACTCAGTTCGATGACGGATTCCGCATCCACATCCTCGTCGTCGTTGGTTACAGCTTGGGCGAAGCCAAGCGTGGGGATGGCCGCAGCCATCGCAGCGAGCCATCGCAATCGTGGCTGCCGTTTGAGTGGGTTTCTAATCATGGGTATTGGTATTTTAGATCTATAAGTCAGGCCAACTGTGGTTAACTTCGAGCAGAGCATGGAGTCCTCCTCGGTCCCCCGCCTCATGGAATTGTCAGCCACGCTCAAACGAACAAATTTCGCCTGAGCGACCGTCACCAACAGCCCACACACTTCAGGGTTGTGAACACGTTGGACATTATATCTGCGGTCTCAACGGACGTGACACTTAAACATTTAAGCTTAGGCTCCCCAGTCAGTGGAGAAGATCTTCACGCACTGTGCGCGGACTGAAGTCCTCGTTCCCACTTCGTAGAGCGGCGTGGTCGCGGTCATGAACAAGCGGTTCCGACCGGCACCGCCAAAACACACATTCGCGCACCCCTCCCGCAATAATATCACCCCCAACAAATCACCCTCCGGGTTGAATACATGCACTCCGTTGACGCCATCCGCGCCGTGGGCGGCGCTCGCCCACAGGTTTCACTCATGGTCGACTTGTTGACCGTCAGGTCCGGTGCCCAACCCGTTAAATCTCAACTTCGCGAATTCGCGCAGGTTTTATCAGGCGTCGCCCATCCGTTCACCTCAAAAACGAACAACTCGTTCTTGGCTCCTTCCCCCATGCCGGTGTCGGCGACATACAGTCCCTTATAGTCCCCGGAAAAACACAACCCGTTGGCTTTCAACAGCACATCATCCACGCGTTCGATCGCGCCCGAAACCGTATCGATCCGGTAGATGGCTTCTTTTTGGGATATGGGCTGCGGTGCCCCATACCCGGGATCAGTGAACCAGATACCGCCGTCCGGATGCACCACCACGTCGTTGGGGGAGTTCAACGACACCCCATCGATCTGATCGGCCAGTAAGGTGCCCGAACCGTCCGCTTCATAACGCATCACTCAATGCCCCACCCGCTCGCAGCAGATCATGCGATCAGCGGCATCAAGGGTGCAACCCTTGGCCTGACCGCCCGGGTCGCGGAAAACGCGGATCTTCCCATCCGATTCCCGCCACTGCCATTGGCGACGATTGGGCACATCGCTCCATACCAAATACCGTTTGGTCGCATTCCACGCCGACCCTTCCGACCACTTCGATCCCGTCTGCAGCCGCGAAATCGGCGCATTGACGTCGATCATTCGGTCGAAGCGAGGATCCACCGCCAACGCACTGCCCCCGACCAGCGTGCCCGGCAGAAACTGACGGCGACCCCAGGAAAAGGCAGGGGATGGCGAAATGGGGGAAGGACAACGGGTATTCACTCCCTGAAATCAACGGTCGGGCAACCCACCCCACAACCGTGGAATCACTTGAACGCTTAATAGGGATTCCCCTTGGGGAAGTCAGCCTTAGCTGTTTGAACATCGCCCTCGGTTGCAACCCCTTTTTTCCCACGCCAGTCTCACCCTCCGGCCAGGGTCCTTTTCAGGATCTGGCCAGGCCCCTTGTCAACGTGTTGAACCTCTCCTTCCCCCCGACGAGCCATCGTGCCCGCCCTGACTTGTTTCATCCTCGCTGCCGCGAGCCAGACCGCCAAATCCCGCCCGAACATCCTGTGGATCATGTCGGACGATCACGCCGCCGCCTCGGTCGGCAGTTTGCCCATCCATCCTGCAGCCCCGAGCCACCACACGCACGACGACCTGATCATCCACGGCTGGAAATCGGGGTCTGTTGGGTTTTCGGCGCATCGTTTCGGCAACGCATCAATGCGCCTGCAGGCCAACTTTCTCGGGAAACTGCACCATCACGGCAGGATCCATCCTCATCCATAACGTCGCCTACCGAATCCGCAGCAATGGCGGCGCGTGGCAGCCAGCACGACAACCACGCGCAGCTGGGCGGCCTAGGGAACATCCAACATGCCGCCGCCTGGGATAATATTTCCGTGACCGGCGACAACGACGTCCAAGTCGGAATCAGGCTTTAAAGGGCAAGCGGGACGACAGGCCCGATCGGTGCGGTGAATATCACCGCCCCCAGTCACAACTTCTGAGCCCTTGCAGCGCCCCTGCCGAGCTCCTGCACGGAACTGGCAGGAGGCGGGCAAATTTCCCGGTTTTTCCCAAACCCTTGCGATTCCGTCCCAGACCTGCCGAGATTTTACAGTGTTGGATTTGTCTGTTTCGCGTTCGCATCGCATTGGGGTTGGGCGCGTTCGCGACCTGAGCTGTCCTTGTATCCGGTTCTGCTGCTGTTTGAAACGGGCTTGGCGGCGGGGCTGCTGCATCCCGCCTAGAGCGTGGGCGCGGCGGCTCGCGAAAATGATTTCGCCGGAGTTTCGTTGTGAATGGCCTAGGAACCCCCGGCAGCTGGCGCAACAGTGATCACAATCGACTTGAAAGTGGGGGTGCGGCTGATGTTGGCGGTGGCATGGATGGGCACGAGCACATTGGCTTCCGGATAGTAGGCGGCGGCGCATCCCTTTGGCGTATCATAGGGGATCACCAAAAACATCTCCGCGGTCCGGGTTTCACCGTTGAAATAACCCGTGATGTCGACAGGCTGCCCGGCGGAGAGTCCGCGTTCCGCCATGTCTTCGCGGTTCATGAAAATCACCCGGCGCTCGTTGGTGATGCCGCGGTAGCGATCATTGTTGCCGTAGATGGTGGTATTGAATTGGTCGTGACTGCGGAAGGTTTGCAGCAGCATCTGTCCCGGCTCTAGGGCGAGGGGTTTCAGCGGATTACTCGTTAAGTTGGCCTTGCCGCTCTTGGTATTCCATCGCCGTTCCCTCACGGCGTTGGGGAGGTAGAATCCCCCCGGTTGATGAATGCGGACGTTAAACCTATCGAACCCCGGGATGACGCGTTCGATGCGCTCGCGGATCAGGTCGTAATCGTGCTCAAAGTCCGCCCAGGGCGTGGTGGCCTTTTCGCCCAACGTCGTGCGGGCAAGACGGCAGATGATGGCGACCTCACTGATCAAATGATCCGACGCCGGGTTGAGTTTTCCCTCCGAACTGTGGACCACTCCCATGGAGTTTTCCACCGTGACGAATTGGAGGCGACCGCCACGCACGTCGGTTTCAGTGCGACCCAGACAGGGCAGAATGAGCGCGCGCTTGCCGGTCACCAAATGGCCGCGATTGAGTTTGGTGGAAACGTGAGCTGTGAGTTCGCAGCGGCGCAGGGCGGCTGCGGTATAGTGCGTGTCCGGTGCAGCCGAGAGAAAGTTGCCCCCGAGAGCGAAGAACACGCGCACTTTGCCTTCGTGCATGGCCTCGATTGCCTCGACGGTGTCGTAGCCAAACTCGCGGGGAGCAGTGAATCCGAACTCCGCGTCGAGCTTCTCGAGAAACGCGGTCGGGGGTCGTTCCCAAATCCCCATCGTGCGGTCGCCTTGGACATTGCTGTGCCCCCGCACCGGGCAAAGCCCGCTGCGGGGGCGGCCGACCTTGCCGGTCAGGAGGTGCAGGTTCACCAACTCGCGAATCGTCTCGACTGCGTTGTGGTGTTGGGTGAGTCCCATCGCCCAGCAGCTGATGCACTCCTTGGCCTCAATGAACACCCTCGCGGCTTCTCGAATTTGAGCTTCAGTGACACCGGACTGGGCCGTGATGTCGGCCCAACTGACTTGGGCAAGATTGGCGATCATGGCCTCGTAGCCCTCGGTATGCTCGGCGATAAAGGCCTGATCGACTACGGAGCCGTGACTGGTCCCCTCGGCCTCGAGGGCGCATTTAATCAGACCCTTGATGAAGGGCAGGTCGCCGTTGATGCGCACCGGCACGTGAACGGACTGCAGAGGCGTGGCTCTACCCAGGAGCCCGGAGATTCTTTGAGGATGGGCAAATGCCTTTACGCCGGTTTCAAGCAAGGGATTCACGGATACGATTTTCCCGCCATTCTTCACCGTCTGTTCCAGCGAGGTGAGCATGCGCGGATGGTTGGTGCCGGGGTTCTGGCCGATCACCATGACGCAACCGGTGTGCTCGATGTCCTCCAGCGTGACCGTGCCCTTGCCGATGCCGATGGTTTGGTTGAGCGCGGCTCCGCTCGACTCATGGCACATGTTCGAGCAGTCGGGCAGGTTGTTGGTGCCGAACTGCCGCACAAAGAGCTGGTAGAGAAACGCGGCTTCGTTGCTCGCCCGACCAGAAGTATAGAATATGGCGTCGTTCGGACTGTCGCAGGCGTTGAGTTCCTTGGCGACCAGACTGATAGCGGTTTGCCAGGAAACGGGCTGGTAGTGGTCCGAGTCGATATCGAGCAACAGCGGTTCGGTCAGGCGACCCGCATCGTTGAGCTCGAAGTCGGTCATCTGAGCGAGCTCCGCAACGGAATGGGCGGCAAAGAAATTTGCGTCCGCCCGTTTCTTGGTGGTCTCGGTCGCGATGGCTTTGGCCCCGTTTTCGCAGAACTCAAAACTCGATCGCTCGCCGTCCGGATCGGGCCAGGCGCAGCTGGGGCAATCGAAACCGCCCTTTTGATTAGCTCGAAGCAGTGCGGCGGTTCCGCGTCCAAGCCCCGCTTGGGCTTGAATGTGCTTCATCGAGCTCAAAACTGCCTTAGTGCCGACGGATTTATCGGATGGTGCCCCACGCTTCAGATCGAGCAGCTTGCGAGGCGGCTTAGCATCAGGAAGAGGAGTTAACTTAGAGGCAGACATTTTTTAACCACAGATGGACTCAGATTAACACAGATCGGGACACGCAGAACCACTGCAACGTGGATGTTGGATGAATTTGAATCCCTGTTTATCGGTGTTCATCCGTGGTTGAATCAGAAAGTTTTCAAGCTTCGGCCAGGGCTTCGGACCAGAGGACGCGGAGGTCTTTGCCGAGCTCTTGGGCTTCGTGCCAGCTGTCGGGGAAGCAGCTCAGGCCGTAGCCGATCTTGGGTCCGACTTCCGGACAGGCCCAGAATTCGTTGCCAGGCCGTGGCCCGGCCAGCCACAGGCCGAAGGCCTTGCGGATGAACGACCGCAGCTCTTCGTATTCGGGCGAGTGCTTTGCAGTGCCATCCGTCACGGGCACCTGACAATGGTGGCCATTAAAGGGACGCATGTGCCACAGGCGGGAAGCTTGGAAAAGAGGGATGTTTTCGAACAACCGCTCAATGTAGTTTTGCGGTCCGAGATGCTTCACGGAAGCGGGATGAGAGAAGTCGAAGTTGACCCGCGGGTATTTGCCCGTTTTGGCCTTCACGCCCTCGGCGATGGCGTAGGTCTTTTCGGGTGTTTCCGTGCAGGTGTCACGGTGAACTTCGAGATAAACTTCGGCGCCCTGTTTCTCGGCTTCGGCCATGAGTCCAGTTGTGAGTTCGATGGACTCTTCAACGGTGGTATCATGGTCGGCGAGTTGGCAGTTGATGGGACCGTCGTCGAGCGTCAGAGCCTTTGCGATGCGGGGCTCGAAATGCTCCATCGCACCGGCATCGAAAAATCCGCCGTAACGGAGACCGGTTGCAGCCAGTCCTTCAGCGAGGCCGGGAACATTGATTCCGGTGGTGCAGGCGTCGAAGCCGGCGGCCTTGATGGCGTCGAGTTTCTGGCCGGTCGACCAGTCACTGCCGGCAGCGTTTTGTTGATTGGTCAGGCTCCAGAGATTGGCTTGGAGGACGAGGGAAGGTTCAGACATGAGGGGAAAGGGTTTTAGGGTAATACAGCCAAATGAGAGCGAAGGTTAGCCGGCGGCTTCATGTTCCAACCAAAATTTGCCGTCTTCGACCAACAGTTTTGCCGCGAAATTGGCATTGGCCTCTTCTAGCGCCGCTTGGAACATGTCCACGGGGTTGGGTCCTTTCTCGAGGCGTCGCAACAGGCCTTCGCCTTTCTCGGTTCCCAGTGCGAGGGTGATTTTGAGGCCCCGACGTTTGGCGGAGAATTTTGAACCATCGGGGAGCACGATCCGCTTTTTAAGCGGTTTGAGGAAGGCATCGGCGTAGTGCACACCCACACCAGAGCGATCGTTTTTTCAGGTCGGAGGGCCTCTTCGACGTCAGGATTGAGGGGAGCGAGTTCGGTTTTCATGAGAGCGTATTTAAAGGGTCAGGTTTGGGTGAGTTTGTAGTGAAGGGTTTGCAGGACGGTGGTCCATTTGTGCATCCGTCCGTTGACGTGGCACAGGCAGCCCGACGCCGATTTTTCCGGATCCCAGGTCAGGCCGGCGGAGAGAGGTTTGTCTTTCAAGGGGGCTTCCAGATCCATCCAGTCGCGCACCATGGCGTCGCTTTCGCGCCAACAACACATACGGGTGTGGCCGTCGCCGTGAGGTGCGGGTTCGCAACGTTGGCTACGAATCGTCCAACCGGTGTCGGCGGGACCGATGGTCACCCGATAGACCAGGTCGAACTCTATATTTCCGCAGGTGCTCCCGTGGTAGCGGAACGTGGCTTCGCGGTCGCCGTTGGGATCGGGTTCCAACAACGTCAGGTTCGTCCGCGCCCAGCGCTGCAACACCCGGTCGGAGAATCGCGGGGGCGGACTGTCGGGCGTAGAGCCCAACCCGTCGGTTGCTTCGTCCTGCTCCGATGTGGGTCGGGCTTTATGCCTGACACCGTCCGTTGAGCTCGGATTTGTATTTCGGGGAGAATTCATGCAGCGGGCAGGGTAAAAACGGCGATTTGAGATTTTTTGGGCGTTAACATGCCGGAGTCGAGAGTAGTGAGCGGACCCGGCGTCGGGATGACTCGATTGATCTCCTCGACCAACGGCACATTCGCGGCAATCGACCACTCCGGATAACCGGGCGAATAGTGGCGGCGCGCTCCGAGTTCATTGCGCGTTTGGACCAGTAGCGTGTCCACTACCGCGGCGGCGAAACACTCCAGAAAATAGTAACGATCGGGTTCGTCGTTCTCCCAACGAACCGATGCTCCCTCTTCCGCCTCGGGACCGGCGCTGGCAGCAATCACACCTAAAGATCCAGCGTAAGCCCACGGTTCCGGAGCCATTGATTTGATCGTATCGTTGGCCTCTGCCGCGATGAGCCAGGGTCGGCCGTGTTGGGTAAACCAATCTCTCGCCCAGTTTGCGGCCTCCGCCATGGCATCCTCAAATTCGCGCTGCACGGGGAAGCGGAGAAACCGCTTAAACGTCGCGTCATCAACCTCGACGACCGGAGAAACTAGATTTCGCAGCACGTTCATGTGTCCACCTCCGCTTCGACGCCGAAGGGTTGAAGCTGACACCCCTCGACGAAGTGATCGAAGAAGTTCGGATCGGTCTCGAGTTCTACATGCTCGATGGTTTTGACCCGCTCTTCCAAATCCCGACGCCGGCTCACTGAAAGCAAGGCGATGCACGCACCTTCGATGGCGGCGTTGCCGATCTGCACAATCTTTTCGGTGGGTAGATCAGGGATTAACCCTATTTCCTTCGACGCTTCGATGTCGAGATGACGGCCAAAACCGCCGGCCAGATAAAACTTGTCCAGATCGGCGAGACTGCGGCCATAGGCTTGAGCCACGATCCGCAATCCCGAGACGTTGGCGCCTTTGGCTTGGGCCAGTTCGTTCACGTCGCTTTCCAGAAACGAAATATCGTTTTCCTCATCCACCACAAAAGCTGGTTCGCCGTCTTCGAAACGACCAAAGGCGTTCATGAATTCGGTGCGCTTGAGTTCAGCCAGAAGCGAGATGAGCCCCGAGCCACAGATGCCCTCAGGAGCCTTGCCGCCGATGACATCAACTTCCGTGTCTTCATTGTTCGTAATACGAACTTTCTCAATCGCGCCGGCGAGGCCGGGCATGCCTTGGCTGATGGCGCGACCTTCGAATGCCGGGCCGGCCGGGCAGGACGCGGCCAACAGGTGATCGCGGTGTCCCATGAACACTTCGGTGTTGGTGCCGATGTCCATGATGGCGATCAACTCGTCGGTGCGATCTCCGGCGACGGCGAGCAGACAGGCCGCAGCGTCTCCGCCGACGTGGCCACTCACCACTGGCAGGGCGTAGAGTCGCGCTTCCCGATGGCAGGGGAGGCGCAGTTTCCGGGCAGGCATGCTAACCGCGGTGGTATCAGCTTCGCCGTCGCGCCATGCCTTCTCACTCAATGAGCGGTAGGGCCGTTGACCGATGGAACTGACATTCATCCCGAGAAAGAGGTCACGCATCGTGGGGTTACCGGCGACCACGATTTCGTAGATCGATTCAGGGGCGACCGGCAGTTGCTTGATTGCACGGGTAAGGTAGCCGAGCAACGTGCGGTGCAGAAGTTTTCTCGCGTGGTCGGTATCGAATTGGATACGCGACATCACGTCGGTGCCGCCGAATCGCTGAGGATTTTCCAGTGACGTGCTCGCGATGATTTCGCCGGACTCGAGGTCCAGCGCCCACACTACCACAGTGCTCGTGCCGATGTCGATGGCCAGCCCGACGAGTGGGCCGTTCGAAATAGCGATTTCCTTTCCATCCAGCAGGATGCGATTACCGTCGCGGGTGACGGCGGGATCGATTTTTTCGAGTGCCGCCTCCGGGGGGAGATTCATGGCCTGATCCTCGATATGGATCTCGGCCCGACGCATGGTGTGCGCTTGAATCTCTCCCGGCACATCGGCGATCCGAGCACAGCAGGAGAGACGGAAATTGTCTTTCAGATGTGCCTCTTCAGGGGAGGGAGGCGACAGGCTTTCCATTCCCGCGGTGATCTCCATCAGGCACTCGCGGCATTTGCCTTGTTTCCGACAGGACGAAGGCACGCTGACGTCGAGCCCTTCACCGGCCTCAAATAAAGACGTGCCGCAGGCAAACTCTCCGACCCGTTGATTAATGGTGATTTTTTTGGTCATGGGGTGGAATCAGAGTCCCGGTTGAGACATGTCGTCTCCGGCGGAGATTACATTGCCGTCCAAGATGACGGTCTTGGTGTGGCGGAGTCGGGACACGTCCTGTAAAACGTCGTGGGTGGTGAGAAGAAAACGTGATTTGTAGCCGGGTTGCAGTGCGCCGAATGATTCGGCATAGCCCATGCGTTCGCGGCCTGCGCCGGTGGCGGTGTGCAGGACCTGAGTCGCGGTCAGGCCGGCGACTTGCATCAACTCAAGTTCCCGTAGAAATCCCCAGCCATGCGCCACGCAGTGGGAGCCAGCATCGCTTCCTGCGACGACCCGCACACCGAGCTCCTGCGCTTTGACCAAACTGCGGGAGTGTCCGTCGACAATGCGTTGGAGGTTGGTGCAGACCTGTTCGGACCAGCCGATGTGCTCCGGTTGGTCGACTTGAAATTGCACGGGCGCGAAGGTTGGCACCCAAATCATATCCGTATCCCGGATACGGGCGAGTTGATCGTCGTCAATGAAGTAGCCGTGTTCGATGGTATCGACCCGCGCGGAAATGCAGTTTTCGACACCGCCGTTACCGGAGCAGTGCACCATGGTGTGTTTGCCCTGATCGTGTGAGGCGGCCACGAATGCGGCGAGTTCTTCGGCGGGCATCTGCGGCTTGGCTGTGACGGTCCCTTTCTCGAAATCGATGATGCCGGTCGCGAGCAATTTGATGCGATGGGCACCGTCGGCGATGCGGGCGGCGACGGTGGACTCCGGCGAACCGTATTCCTCTATGGGCCGAGCCATGAATGAACCATAGTGTTTCTGGTGATTGATAGCCGCCCCCGGAGCATCGACGTAGGGCATGACGCCCTTTCCGGCGGATCGATAGCGGGCCTGCAACTCGAGCCCTACACCGGCCTTGTCGCCGGCCTCGCGTACGCCGGTTATGCCGAGCGCGACCATTCTCTTAAGACGTGCGGAAGCGAGGGTAAGTTGATTCTCGGCGGACAGTTTGAGATGGGCCGAACGCTTTTCAGGGTTTGTCTCACCTCCCTCCAAAAACAGATGGGTATGCGCATCGGTGAGACCCGGTAGCACTGTGTGTTGGGGAAGGATGAGATCCGGTTTCTTCTGTCCCATCCGAATTAAATCAAAGGAGGGAGGATTCGAACCGGCATGCCGGATGCCATCGGCGTCATAGACGAGATGGGCATCGTGAATCACCGCAGTGTCCGTGCCGGTGAACATGCGCCCGACTTGCAACCAGATCGGTCCGACGATCCCGGAGAGCACCTCGGTAATGGGATCGGAACTGGGGAGGCGATCGCTCATTCGTCGATGTAGTCGTTGCAGAGATCCATGATGTGTTCGGCCTGTCGAAATCCGGCATCTTCGGCGGTTTCACCGTCCTGGGTGCGACCCTGTTCCAGCGCAGCCTCGAGCGCGTCGATCAACGGATGGTCGGCCTCCAGAGGCGTGGCGTTGGCTTCGACATTGGCGAGGGCGTAGTCGAGTCCGATGCGGCCGGCGATCGTGAGATAAGCGCGCTCGAGCAATGGCTTGATGGCCTTGGGTGTGCCCCACGCGAAATTGGAAAGACCAACGGAGTAGTGCAGACCCTTGAGCTGCGTATCGGCGGTGCAGAGTCGCATCGTATCGAGACCGATATTGACCAAACCGTAGGTGTCGGCGCCGACCGGCGCGAGTCCGGGATCGACGATAATGTCGTCAAGGGAGCGGTCGGCTTTGTCGACGAGGAGGTCGGCGAACCGTTTGACGGTTTCGTAGCTTTGTTGCGGATCTAGACTCTGCCCGGTGGTGCCGTCGGGACGGAAACATTCCGAAGCCATGACGATGCAGCGCATGTCGTGTTCGCCGATCATCGCGATCATTTCGTCGAGATCTTCCCGCGAGGCTGCCAGTGAGTTGAACAAGGGTTTGCCTCGGCTCTTGCTGCGATCGAAAGCCTCCAACGCAACGCGATGGTAAGCGATATTGGGGTTGTCGAAACTGAGCGAAACGTCCGTCGCCTCCTGGATAGCGGGGATCACAATGGGCAGAAACTCCAACATCTCCTCGACCCGAACGGAGACTTTTTGAGTGCCGTCTACGTTGAGGTTAACGAGTTCCGCACCGGCGTTGGATTGTAGTTTGGCCAGATGTTAGAAACCGGAGACATCGCGTGCTTCCCAAGCGCGCCGCGCCCGAGCGTAGGCATTGTTAATGAGCTCGCCGATGATCTTGGGCGGCTGCACTGCTGCCGATGCGGCGTTTGAGTCGGAGGGAGTTGAGGCGGTATTCATTTGAAAGGGGAGCCGGGCGAGGTTGTCGGGCTTTATGCCCGACATCTACGTTGGATTGAGATTTCTTGATACTTGTTACTTGGGAATTGTTACTTCGGATCGCGGCCGTGGCCGCGGTCCGCACGGCCTGTCACCGGAATGGGTTCTTGAGGAGATGGAACTTTGATTGGATTCGCGATATGATCGCAGCTCGCCCAGGTGTTGGCCCAGCTGGAAGTGCCTCGCAGTTTCTGGTCCTGCATGACGGGTGCGTGGTCGAGGAGTTGGCGGGCGCGGCCATCGGACTTGGCGCGATCATAGGCCCGGGACCAGATGCACTCGAAGTCGTCGACCTCACACAGGCCATCGCGGGTGCCGCCGCAGGGACCGTTACGCTGGTTCTTGGCGCAGGCGGATTCGGGACAGAGAAATTCGATGTCGGGCAGGGAGCAGTCGCCGCAGTCTTTGCAGCCGAAGATGACGGACTTCCCGGCATGTTCCAAAGTGCGCATCCAGCCTGGGCCTTGCGCTGGGTCGCGGGCGTTTTCGGTCAGTTTCTTACCTGCATTCCACAGCCCTTTGCCAGGATCGAACATCAGTCCATGGGTGAATTTGGAGAAACGGTAGGCGTAGGAAACGTTGGCGGTGTTTGGTCCCCTGGCGTCGAGATCCACCCGAGGCTGTGCGGGATCTGCCAGACCGGATTGTTCGTCCTGCCCGTAGCAAAAGAACTCATCGTCACGACTGAATTGAATTTCCTGCGCGAAGGCGCGCCAATCATCGGGATCGAAACCGCGCTCGATTTCCATGATCCGTTCGACGTCTTCGATACGGTGCACGCCGCCCAAGTATCCACCGCGATAACCCAAGCCGCGATAGATCGCGAGTTGCTTCGCGGCGAGTTCGAGGAAGAACGTTTTACCGCGGTCGGGAGTGGACTTCTGTTGCTCGCAAATTTCGACCAACTCATCCGAGACGACGACTCCCGGAATCTTCTGCGTGCGGAAGAGTTGAGCCACCCGAGGGTTCAGCACGTAGACGTTTCCGATCAGTGGCACATGGCCCCAGCCACGTTGCTGCATCCACAGAATGAGCTCATGGATTTTGCGCGAATCATATCCGATCTGGTTCACAACCCATCTCGCGCCGCACTCCAGTTTTTTCTCCATTTTCAGCAACTGGGGAACGACTTCATTTTCATGAAGTTTGAAATTGGTCACCACACAGCCGGAGTGAAATTGGGTGGCGCCGAGGCGGGTGTTTTTTTTCGCTCCTGGACGCGTCACATCCACCCCACTGTTCATCTGGGCAAGCAGGGTAAGGAGTCCCACCGAGTCGATATCGAATACCGGTTTGGCCCCGCCATGTAGACCGCGTCCGGAGTAGTCGCCCGAAAGCGCCAGCAGGTTGTGGAGTCCCAAACTGGCGAGATGCCAGGCTTCGGACTCGAGGGCGTTGTGATTGAAATCTTTGCAGGAAAGGTGCACCACCACTTCTCGACCTGCACTGCGGATTAATTCACCGAGGGCCGCGGGCGCAAGCTGGGGATTGCCTCCGGCGTTGTCCGTGATCGAAACCCAGTCCACGTCATCGTGGGCGGCCAAGGCTTCGGCGAATGCCACCGAATTTGCGGCCCGGGTTTCGACCATCGTGCCGCGGGTGGAAACGAGTTCCACGCCAAGCAAAAACCGCTCCGGGGCCGCGAGTTTTTCCGGCAGCGTCATCGGGCGAAAAAGAGAAGGGAATCGACGGGCTGAATCAGGCCGCCGCTACCATTTCGAGGAACAACTCTACGCTCGAAGGCGCATCGGCTCCGTAACCATCGGCCTCGATCTCGTCGGCGAACATACGATTCACGGGTGCTCCACCGACGGCGATTTTGACATCGGCCATATCCTCTTCGGCGCGGAAGGCATCGATCACCGTTTTCATGTAAGGCATGGTCGTGGTGAGCAGGGCGGACATGCCCACGATGTTCGCGTTATGCTCACGACAGGTGTCCATGAATGCCTTCACGGGTTGATCGACGCCGATGTCGATAATCTGGAAGCCAGCGCCCTCGGCCATCATCGAAACAAGGTTTTTGCCGATATCGTGAAGGTCGCCCTTCACGGTTCCCATCACAACCGTGCCACGGGGCGGATTGTTTTCGGCATCGGCGACGAGGAAGGGTTTGAGGATGGCCATGCCAGCCTTCATTGCCCGGGCAGCCACCAGCACTTCGGGGACGTAGAGGATGTTGTATTTGAAGTCTTCACCGACCACGGACATGCTGGCGATCAGGCCTCCATTAAGGACCTCGTCGACGGGAAATCCGTCGTCGATGGCTTGTTGAACGAGCTGGCCGACGTCCTTGGCTTTGCCCTCGTAAAGGAGTTGATTCATGAGTGCGTAATCAGGCATGGGGAAATGGTTCAGGGGTTAGGCGGAGGCGCTGTCGATGCAGGCCTGCTTGATGGCGAGAAGATTGGCGGTCGGGGAACCAAACGGTACCACCGCGGTGCCGAGGATGAACCCGGGAATGTCCTCACCGCGGGCGATTTCTCGGGCGGCGACTTCGTAAACCTCTTCGGGCGTTCCGGTTTCAATCAGGCGCGGGGAGATGTTTCGGCGAAACGAGCGACCGTGGTCCTCACAAACGTCAGCCCATTCGTCGAAGTCGGCAGTGAAGTCACAGAGCAGGTTATTCGTGCCGGACTCGGCCAACAGCTCGGCGATGGGGGTGGTGTTTCCTCCGATAATCAGCGGCAGATCCCGCACGCCCTGTTCGGCACACCACTTCACGAGATCTTGGGTGATGGGTAATACGAACTCTTCATACATGGTGGGGGAGAGGAGCTCGGGCGAAGCTTGGGAATCGAAGACTACCAACTCCGCGCCCACGTCGATGTAGGCTTTGGAGAATTCTCTAATGATCCGGCCGGAATATTGCAGGACCTCCTCGACCCAATCGGGCTCGTCAAAACAAGCGAGGAACAGGTCTTCCGCCCCGACCAATGAAATCGCCAGGGAGAACGGGCCAGAAATGGTTCCCCGGATCCAGTAGTCGTCCCCGATCTCCTTTCGGATGTTAGCCGTCGCGGTAATGTTTACCGGCATGCGGCCGTCGGTGAGGGGATTGGGCAACGGTGCGTTGGAGAGATCGTCGCCGACTTTGACCACGTGATTACCGGGCCTGATACCGGGGATCGACGTGTCCTCACCTTCGTAGAACGAAACTTTGCAGCCCATGGTCTCAGCTTCGAGATTGTAGACGTCGACGCCGACGGCGAGAGCGTCCGGACCGGTGGCTTCGTATTCGGCCAACAAGGCTCTGGTCAACAAGTCGGCATCGCGGGAAATGGCCGAGGGTGTGCTGCCGATGAAGGCGGCCTTGTGCTCGTAGATGGCTGGAAGAAAGAGGGGCATCGAGCGCGCGTTGGGCGTGCAACGCAGCACCGATTCAACTTCCGCGCGGGTCGCGGTGGGATGGGGAGGAGTAGGCATAGCGAAAGAAGGAAACATACCATAGAGGAGATACACCGGACTGTCTTGGCGGATAGAGCTTGCGACGATTGGCATATCGGGCAATGTAGACTTTCCATACTCCGTTATGCGTGTTTCTCGTCCCATTACCGTTGAACTGCCTTCGCACGGGGTTTTGTTCGCTGAGAGTTCGCATTCGGGTGAGTTCGAGATGGCACTGCGGCAGGACCCCTACCACAAACTCATCTATGTGTTGTCGGGAGAGGTGGCGTATCGGGAAATCGATGCTCAACTCTCAGGCGAAGCCAAGGCGGGTTCCCTGCTGATCGTGTCGCGCGGCACGGCGCATCAAATAACCGATCGTGAGCCCTCAACGCTTCTGTTAATGTGTTTCCACGAGGAGTTTTCTCAAAGCGAGAGCGACTTGGCCGAACTTTGGCGGGTATTGAGCGAAGTCCCGCAGCACACCTTGCGGCTGTCCCGGCCCGCCCAACAGAGATTGGAGGGTATGTGGCGGCGGGCGATGTTTGAGTGGGAGCATGCGCGAATCGGCGGAGCCACGACCGTGCGGGCGATGGCAGCGCAAACGATGGTGCTACTATCGCGACTCCCGGTGGAAAGCGATGGAGCGTCGGCTGAAGCTCGCGTGCTGGCGGTGAAGGAAGAGCTCGAGGAAACGTTTTATGACGAATGGGATTTGGATCGGGCGGCGGGTCGCGCGGGGCTTTCTCGAAGGCGGTTCACCGAACTCTTTCGAAGAGCCGCGGGCGAAACTTTCGGTGTATTCCTTTCCGAGCTGCGTTTGAATCATGCCGCGAAACTCTTGCGGACGGGCGAGCATTCGGTGACTGGCGTGATGTTTGCGAGTGGTTTTAATGATGTATCGCATTTCTATCGACGATTCCGTCAGAAGTTTGGTCAGCCCCCGCGCATGTGGTCGGCGGAAGCCGCCCTAGCTACCTGAACCCGAGATGATTGCCCCGCTAAATTGATGAACGAAGATCTCCTGCAGATTCATGATTTGGAACCGCCGATGGGCGATTTGAGTATCGGGCACCGACTCGATGAAGGTCGCAGTGTGTGGACTCGACGGGTTCCGGGCGAAGGCGACTTGCCGAGTCAGCGCATCATTCACCAACGCGTGCTGCGGCTTCATGGTCCGGCCCGTTTGGATAAGTTGGGACTGCGACCCGCCTTGGGGTTTCACAAATGTGCGAGCTCGAGCGATCGCGACTGGGTGGTGGACTTTCGATTGCGCGCGCGGATCGATGGCAAGTGGCGGGAAGTGATCAATCGGACGGGACTCACCAAACCGCGTTCGGACGATTTTCGTTGGTTCGCGTTGCCGAAAAATACCATCGCCGACGCCGTAGTGATCGAGCTCCGACGCAGTGGATTGGATGATGCCTGGACCTCGTGGAATCTGGCAACTGGAGGTGTGGCATTGCATGGCGAACTGCTGACCGGAATCGGCCCTCGATTTGAACGGCGGCTGACTCTCGAAGGCTGTGACCTGTCCAAACTTCCTGCAGGGGTGAGCGCGGAGAAACGCGACGGAGCAGTGCAGTTTGCGACGAAGGATTTTGCCGTTGGATTTCGCCTCGATCGACCGGGCTTTTCTTTTCTGGGGTTGGGGATCGAGGAATTCGGACTGATTGAGACGAACCTACTTCTGGCGAATCCAGTAAAGTGTGATCAAGGACCGCAGATCCACCCGGTGGGTGCAGCTCCGCGTCTTGCCCCTGCGATTCGCTGTGACCTCGACGGCACGATAAAAATTCGAGGTGGCGAAGTGGCCTACGATATCACTTCAGGGCCCCAACGTTATCGGTTGGTTTGGAACGTGCGGAGCCGCGGTCTGACTCTCAAAGTGGTGCGTGAATCGAGTCGGGCTGAACACCTCTGGCACAGTTCGGCCTGGACAATCGGTTGGGATAACGCGGTGTCACCTACGCACGCGGTGGGAGGTTTGCGAGAGCAAGGCGAGTCGGGGGGACTGCATCTCCCGGTGTGGGTGAACGCGCCCGGGTATGGCTCCTGGCTTATCGAGTCAGATGACGAATCGGCGATGCTGCGTTCCGAATGTCGTCGGGACGCCGATCTTCATCAACTTGAACTAAAGGTGGGTGAAATCGCGGAAAAATCAGGACTGCATCGGCTGCCGGCGAGACGACATGAAGCGACCTTTCGGCTGAGGCCTCTGCGACCCCCTCGGCCGCTGAAACGAAGCGCTCCGGCGATCGTGCGCCGTGCGCTTGATCGCACCTATTTGGTGGCCCCGACGTTGAGGGCGGACATTGCGACCCTGGCCAATAGTGGTGCCTCGATGACCTGTCCGATCTGCATGGATTCGTGGTCGGCGGTATTGCCCCATCAAGACCTGGCCGGAATTGCGGACGGTGCTCCGAGTGGAGGAGAATTGTTACGCCTCTCCATCGAGCGTTGGCTGGCGGGCGGTCCGGGCTACGCGGCGGGCATGTTGTCCCACGGCGGTAAAGTCCACGATGCGGATGACGAATATTTGATGACGGGAGCGGCGATTCTACGCGGGATCGGGGACTATTTGAGAGGATGTGCTGACCGGAAATGGTTCCGCCAAAATCGGGGGGCGATTCTTCAAAAAATCCATGCCGCGGAAGCCCGGGATCTGGACGACGATGGATTGATCGAGAGTCCTCATCGCACCGGAACACGAGGCAGCGGACAGTGGAGCACTTGCTGGCTGGACGTGCTTTCATTCGGTTGGAAATGCGCTTGGAGCAATGCGATTCTCTACGGTGCCTTGCGTGAGTTGGCGGCGGGGTTTACCCGTTTTGGTGATCGGAAAGTGGTGGGAGAACTTCGCGATTGGGCCAAGCGTCTCAAGGCCGCGTATCGTCCGACGTTTTGGAATGAGTCGTCGGGTTGGTTGGCGGGATGGAGATGCCGCGATGATCAGCTCCACGATTATGCGTTCCTGCCGGCGAATGGCCAGGCGGTGCGCGAAGGTCTGCTCACGCCGCGTGAGGGTAAGCGGGTGATGGAACGGTTGCTGGACGAGATGAGTCGCGTCGGGATGCCTGATCCGGCATTGGGGTTACCGATGAACTTGTGGCCCATTCCCGATGAAGACCGCGCGGATATTCTACAGGGCTATCCATTTGGCTACTACCAAAACGGAGGCCGCACCCATTCGCAGACCCGCCACTTCGTCATGGCACTTTACCGGGTCGGTTTGACTACCGAGACCGATCGAATGCTTGAGCGGCTGTGCGTCGGATTTGCGGAAGCGTCTACGTTTGGGGGTAACCGGACCGGAGTGGATTGGCGGGCATGGGACGACACTCCGTGTGGCTACGAAGGATTGTTGACCGACCAATTTGGTCTCTTGGAAGCGATTCTCTGGCGCTGGGGCAAAAAACATTCAAGGCTTAGCACAACATGATCGAAATTCATCAGCTCCGTTGGTCGGACCGCGAACTACATACCCGCATCCCCTTCAAGTATGGGATCGCGACGATGGTGAAAGTAACCCACGTCTGGCTGGAACTAGACGCGACGATCGACGGGGAGCGCGTGAAGGGCCAATCGGCTGATCATCTGCCGCCCAAGTGGTTCACCAAGGACCCGAACCGCGGGCTCGAAGATGAGGTGGAGGAAATGCGCGACGTTCTGAAGCACGCCGGTGCTGCGGCGGTTGGCGTGCCGGGTGATTCCGTCCATGCGGTGATGCAACACGTGTCTCACGCGCAGGAAGCTTGGGCCAAGGAAATGGGGCATCCAGCGTTGTTGGCGCACTTCGGGGTGACGTTCGTGGAACGCGCGTTGATCGACGCGTTTTGCCGGCGCCATGCCACGCCGGTGGGGGATGTTTTACGCAACAATGGACTCGGTGTTGCCCTCGGCGATTTACATCCGGAACTGGAAGGGTGGGAGCCACGACAAGGATTGGGTCCCGCCACGCTTGGTCGCGTCGCCAGTCGTCATACGGTCGGTCTGGGTGATCCGCTGGAAGATGCGGACGTGATCGAAGATGAGCATCCGGCGGACGATCTCCCTGTTTCGCTGCGCGCCGTCTGTCGGCACTACCGGCTACATGATTATAAAATCAAAGTGGCGGGTGATCCCGATGCGGCGATGGATCGTCTCGAGCAGGTGGTGCGCTTGATCGGCGAAGAAACCGAGGGAAACTTCGCCGCGAGCATCGATGGTAATGAATCCTTTGCGACGATGTCGGATTTTCGGGATTTCTGGACAAAGGCGCGGAGTCGATCCGGGCTCGCTGACTTCTGGTCCCGACTGATGTTCGTCGAACAACCCCTGCACCGTGATCACGCGTTGGCGGATGATGTCGCGGACACTCTACAGGATTGGGCGGAACATCCGCCACTCTTGATCGATGAATCCGGGGGCTCGGAATGTGACCTCCGCCAAGCCCTCAAACTGGGCTACATCGGTGTGAGTCACAAAAACTGTAAAGGGGTGATTCATGGCCTCGCTAATCGTTGTCTTCTTTCCAAACGCATGTCCGAAACTCCGGGCGCCGCGCTACAGATGAGCGGTGAGGATCTGTCGAATGTTGGGCCGATCGCGCTACCACAGGATCTCGCGGTGCAGGCCGCCTTGGGCAATGCATCCGTCGAACGAAATGGACACCACTACTTCGCAGGTCTCGCGGGTTGGCCGAAGTCCGTTTGGCCACAGGTTACCGCGAAGTATCCCGAACTCTATCAAACCGGCGCATCGGGCTGTCCGTTCGTGTGGGTGCAGGGGGGGGGGGGGGGGGGGGGGGGGGGGGCACATCAATCTCACGTCCGTCAATGCCAATGCGTTTGGCGGTGCGCCGATTGAATTTGGCGATTCAGGAGCGACCTGGCTCGAGCAAGAGGGCTAGTGTGTGGCTGTTCGTGGTGCCGACTCGGTTGAGTTGGTCGAATCCGCGATCAGTCCAGCGCGGTCCGGGCTCAGTCAGCATCGCTACAACTTAGCCAATGATTGCCAGACGCGCTAATCGCCGTAGCGGGGGTCGCCGACCTCGGATCTC
Organism: Actomonas sp.; assembly: GCA_965203585.1. Taxonomy (GTDB): domain Bacteria; phylum Verrucomicrobiota; class Verrucomicrobiia; order Opitutales; family Opitutaceae; genus Actomonas. The sequence continues at coordinate 968,351 of CBDBDC010000003.1, read as the reverse complement.
AAATCCCGATGCTTCTCGCGTCCTGACTTCTAGCTGAGCTCAGTCTGTTGGACATAGAGCTTCGCGACATCGGGTGAGTCCGGCACAGTTGTACGAATTACTGAGGCTGGGAGGCAGAGACCGGGGTTAGCAACCCCGACTATAGCGCGACCATTTGTGAATTGCACCCAGGATCTTTTCCCGGGCACAAAAAAAGAACCCGAGTTGGGGTTCCTTTTGAAGTAGGCAGTGGGATAGTAGTTTAGCTCTCCTTTTTGGAGATCGCCTTCGGCGTGAGCATGAGCTTGCCGTCTTTCTTTTCCACGGTGCCGGTTACCATCAAACCTTCCGTCGTGCCTTGACAGAAGTATTTACCGTGGTCCATATTGGCGGTGAAGGTGTAGGTGCGGGTCTTGCCGTTCTTGCCTTTCACCTGCAGCACGTTGGTGCACTTGTCCGCAGCGGAGAGTTCACATTTGGCGCACATGCCGGTGCCTTTGAGTTTTACCTCTTTGGCCTCGGCAGCGTTGAGAGAAAGGGCGGTGCCGAGCACGGCGATCAAGAGGAGAGCTTTTTTCATTTTGGGTGGGAGTTAACTTAATCTTCGCTTCGTTAGCGGTTAATTTGTGTAAATGGAAACCGATTGTTTCGAAAATCGCGAGTCTAAATACGTCTTGGCAGAGGCGCCGGGTAGGCCTCAAAAAGAACGGTATTCCCGTCGCAGGAAGGCATTGGCGGCAGGGAGATTGGTTATTTTCATTTCGGTCCCGTCCCAAGCGAGTTTCTTACCGGGAAACCGATTGGCCACGACGCCGAGCTGCAACGCTTCACAAAGAGGACCTCCATATCTGAAAGGTGAGCCGGTCGTGGTCAGGCCGAGGCAGGCGTCGACCCACTGCTCGTGATGATTGACCAATTTGATTTTAGGAAGAGGAACACTGCGGATCAGATCCACCGGCAGGGTCTGTGGTCCATTTTTGTGACCGATGATCATAACTCCTTTTTCGCCCACAAGCAGGCAACCCTGGGCAGGATAGTTGCGACCCTCGGGTAACGAGACTCCCGGGATGTCAGCCGGCGGTGCATCGGCTCCGTCATACCACGTCCATTTCAGTTCTTTGGTAGTAAAGGCGGTTGGTGGAAATGCGTATTCGACAATGTTTTTGGCCGGATGGGAAAAGCCATTGGGCGGCCGGCAGTTTGTGCGCACCCAGCGCGGAGCGGTGAGCTCAAGCGTGCGGTAGGGAGTATCGAAAATATGGACACCCATGTCGCCCAAGGTGCCGGTGCCGAAGTCGATCAGTTTGCGCCAATTCCCGGGGTGATAATAGTCATCCCGATAATCGTGGCGCGGTGCGACACCCAGCCATAGATTCCAATCGAGATGACCGGGCACAGGGTCCATGCGAGCGGGAAGTGCGGCTGTATCCAGCCCCCATTTTTTGCCGGACCATACATGAACTTCGCTGATCTTTCCGATCAATCCACTGCGCACATATTCGTGGGTGAGCCGATACCCCAGTCCCGCGGCATTTTGGATCCCGAGCTGGGTGACCAATCCCGTGGACTGGGCGAGGAGCCGGAGCTCGCGGTTCTCGACGACGTTGTGCGCGAGAGGTTTTTCGCAATAGACGTGTTTGCCGTGTTGCATTGCCGCCGCTGCGATGGGCGCGTGCATGTGGTCCGGGGTGGAAACCAATACGGCGTCGATTTGCCTCTCCAGTTGCTCCAGCATCTTGCGGTAGTCGCGAAAGGTTTGAGCCTTGGGGACGGCGGCATGTTCTTCGGCTAGGATGTGGGCGTCGACATCGCAAAGGCCCACGATGTCGAGTTGAGACAACGACAACAGTTGTTTGAGGTTCTGGCGTCCGCGCCCACCCACGCCGACTTGAGCGACCTGTAAGCGGCCGTTGGGACTACTCGAATGTAAGCCCGAAGGCAGAATTGAAAAGGCGGAGATTGTTCCGGCGCTCTTCAGAAACGAGCGTCGATTGATTCGTGACGTCATAGCAGGGGTAGGAGAGGACTTTGGGGTAGCGGAAACTTAAGTTGAAGAGATTTATTGCGTAGCTCAATGCTCGTCGCCGTCGAAGATCCACATCGGTTCGGTGCGACCTGAACGTTCGAATCCCAGTGATTTGTAGAATGCGACCGCGTCACTATCGGCGATCAGCGATTGCTGATGAAAACCGGCGTAGCGCTCCTGCATTTTCCGTATGATGCCCGAACCAATACCGCGACGATGATAGTCGGGATGCACCAACATGTGGGGATAGTTGACAACCAGATGTCCGTCGGAGATCGCATTGCCGAGACCCACGAGTTTACCGGCAAGCCGGGCAGTTGAGAGGGAGTGCGATCCGCGCACGGCTTTCAGCAAGGTGAGCGATTTTTGGGCGGACGACCCTGTGTTGGCCTTGTAGAGTTCAACTACCTCCGCTTCATTCACGGTGTCGTCGAGCTGGTAGGAAACAGTCATGAGATTGGGTTTATTTTTGGGGAGATAGAGCGGCGAGGAGAGCTCGAGTGGTGGCCGGGATCTTACCGCGTTGCCAGAGCACGTTGAACTCCCACCGGGCTTCCTTTTCAGCGATCGGGACAAACACGACCTCGGTGTGCGGAAAATCCTTAAAAAATGAGGGTAAAAGAGTGGTTGCCGACTCCGCCGCGACTTGGGAGAGGATGTGAGTGATGCCGTCGATCTTTGCCGTCACCCAGGGACGAAATCCAGCTTTGCGGCAGATGGAAGTCATCCAGCGATTACGGCCCGGTGCTTCTTTTTCGTCTACGCCAATGAAATCGTGCTCCCTGAGTGTCTTGAGTGAAATGCGACGTTTGGATGCCAGCGGATCATCATCGGCGAGCGCGGCGCAAACTCCCAGCGAGGCGAGCTTGGTGCTGTAGAACTCACCCGAAACAGAGGCTCCGTCCTGACCGATCAAAGCAACATCTATCTCTCCAGCGCGAAGCGCTTCGATTTGTTCCCGGGGAGACATGTCGTGCAGACGGAGTTTCACATCAGGGTGCATTTTTCTAAACCGATTGAGAGCGGGGGTGAGCACGCTTTGTGCGGCGGAGATCAAGTAGCCCACCCGTAGTTCCGATCGAATCCCTCGCGCCTGCCCGCGAACTTCCGCCACGGCGGACTCATAGTCGGCTATAACCGGCTCCAGACGTTGCATCGTGGGTTTCACCCCACTCGTTTCACGTTCGAGTTGCCCCCGAGTTCGTGCTCCAAGGCCTGCATTTGGCGGCTGAGCGCCGGCTGGGACATGCTGAGTCTCAATGAGGCTCGGTTGACACTGCCTTCTTCGATGACGGCAAAGAATGCCCTAATCCGATCGACCATGATGCCATGGTTTTATGCATAACCGCAATACTTTCATGGCATTATGCAGAGCACGGAGATTCCGGCATGATGATGAACGTGCCGAGGGGACGCTCTCCACGGACAACCAAATTAAACTCTGAAAACGAATCCTATCATGAAAAACGCCATCATCATTTCCTCCGATCCCCAGAGCGGTGAAGAAGCTCTCGGTCGTCTTTTCAACGGTCTCGCTGTCGCGGCTGAAGCCCAGCATAACAACGACGAGATCAACGTCGTGTTCATTGGCACGGGCACCCGGTGGCCCGCCGAACTCACCAGTCCGACTCATCCTGCCCACGAAATATACGATGCCGTGCGTGCGTCCGTAATCGGTGCATCATGCGGCTGTTCCGCGGTGTTTGGCGCTACCGAAGATGTGGCTGCGACAGGCTTGCCGGAGATCGAGGACTATCATCTCGATGGCACTTCGGGTGTCGCAAGCCTGCGCCGCTACCTCGCCGAAGGATGGCAGACTTTGGTCTTCTGAAGACCTCTCCCATCACGGGGTGTATCGCTCTCACTTTCGAGGCGATCACTCCGTCGTCGCTTTAGCTCTGAGGGCATCCGACAAGGCAAAAGTTGAGTAATTTTTAGTTCATAATTCGAGGCCTTCGGGTCCCAGTGTGCTGCCTTTCGTGCGCAGGGATTTGAGGTATTTCATTTCGTCATACGCGACGTCATCCTGCCCGCAACGCCACCGGATTCGGATCCCCTTATCCGCGAGCGCTCTCATGATGGTATTAAACCCATGGCCCTTGGCCTCGCGCTGGCGATAGAACGCCTCCGCCCAGATGGAGTGCTGCCACGATGCTTTCGCCCACGCTACGATAGCTCTGTCGCGTGAAGGTATCATCGCGCCGTCGGCGCTGCACCTTGCCCATCTTGCCACTTTGATCAGTGATGGGCGCGATGCCGAGCGCTGCGGCCACCGCCTCCGGACTCTCGCAGTTGGGCGCATGCTTCTCCATCGCGGCGTGGATTCGCGGGGTATAGATCGGATCTGTGCCGGGCAATGCGGCGATTCGTTCGGCTTTTTCACCTGCGCTTTTCACGAATTGGGCAAGGGCGCTATCGTGTGCTTTGATCCCCGCATTGAGCACTTCGAGCTGATGGAGGATGATGCTCACCTCCAGCTCATCGGCCGGGTTTATGGCCCCCAAGGGCACGAGGTTTTTGATCACGGCCCTACGCGCGTCCCACCACTGGGTCCACGCGTGCGCCACGAAGCGCGCTTGGTCGCGCGCATCGCTTTGATCATTGCGAGCGTGCGAGACGGTGAGCGCGTTACGATACGACCCCGTTGCCGCAGGATTAAGCGCATAGATCACCTCGGGGTGACGCGCCGCGAAGACGACGACCCGATTGGGAGCGGGTTGTGCAAAGGCCACCGCGATTCGAGCCTTCGGGTGCGTTTCGCGCACCTGCTGCCACCACCCATCGAGCACGGCAGGTGCGCTCGGCACCTCTCGCTCTGCAAGGAAGCCCTCACGGGCGGGATCGAACACGGCCACCGCCACGGTTTTATCCGCACGGTCCAAAGATACCACCAAGTCAAAAGGCGGAGTTGATTCATTAGCTTTCATTACCTCATAGTTTCAGGGTTATGATTGCCTTTGCGGCTCAGCCATCACGCGTCACCCCTAGGGAGAGTCGTTGTTATATTCGTCCTCGGAGTAGTCGTTTGGGAGCGCTGCGAACCGGCGGAAACTAAAGTGATCGGGGTCATGCCTCAAATCGTTACTTTCCGGCCGGCTCGGCCCGCAACGTCTTCCCCTCCCTAACGATTTCTTTTTTAACTGCTGGTTTCATCTGCTCTTCTCAAAGCCGCGGATAACCCCTATTTTCGTTGTTTATCCCCATTTTCGAACTCGGTGCGGTAGCTCAGGGGGATCTAATCATTGTGCGAACTGAGAGCTCCAGAGGCTCGCTACCATGAATGTCCCCGCAAATGCCACAGATTGAAATCACCACATCAATAGCTGCCCCTATCGAGTTGGTTTTTGATCTAGCTCGAAGCATTGATGCGCATCGCCACAGTCAGACGAACCATGAGGAGAAGGCGATAGGAGGGAGAACGAGCGGACTCATTTCACTGGGTGAGACCGTTACTTGGGAGGCCGTTCATTTCGGAATTCGTCAGAGACTCACCGCCAAAATAGTCGAAATGGACCGTCCAACCCATTTTCGAGACACGATGGTTGCAGGAGCGTTCAAGCGGTTCGATCACGATCACTTCTTTTCGGTCGGTTCGGATGGCAGAACAATGATGAGGGACGTATTCGATTACTCATCACCGCTCGGCCCGGTTGGGCGGGTTGCAGACGCGCTGTTCCTAAAACGTTATATGACCAATTTACTCGATGAGCGAAACCAAGCTCTCAAACAACTCGCTGAATCCGGAGCGCATATCCAATTCATCAATCAAGATTGAGGATTGATCACGGCTAGTTCTCGCCGACCACGTAGGGGCGTCGCTTGACGACGCCCGCCATTGCCCCATCGCATTCCCACTTCACCGAAGCGGGTGCCGACAAGCGGCACCCCTACAAGACGGAGATGCGTCCCCGCCCCTGGAAGCGAGAGCATCTGGCCGAGCTGGATGCGACTGGTCCCGCCAAAGCCAGTCCCACCGCCATGGCCGCTGAGATCGACCCATTGCGCAAGCAGCTGGCCAAAGAAAAGCGGATCAATGAGATCCTAAAAAAACGGTCAGCTCCTGCGCCAAGGAAGACTAAGCCGCTTCGAGTTCATGCCACGCCAACAAACCAAGTATGATCTGGCCGAGATGAGCGAAGCGCTCGGGGTCTCGCGCCGCGGATATTATCGCCAAAGCCGAGGCGAAGCCTTCGGCGCGTCGCGCCCACGACGCGTTGATCAAACCGGTCATAGCGCAAGTCGTGCGACTGGCGCACGGCCCCTACGGCTACCGGCCGGTCCCCCAGCATCTGCGCGAACAGGGCGTGGACTGTGGCCGGGATCGCACCCTGCGTTTGATGCGTGAGCTCGATCTGGTCGGCCGCGCGCATCCTCGCTTCAAGCCGATCGGCCCCGACAGCGAACATCTCTTCGGTTATCACCCCAACGTGCTCAAGCAGGTGGGCAAACCGGAGCCTCGCGATCAGATCTGGGTGGCCGACACGACCTATCTGCTTAGTGACGCAAGGTGGTATTACTTGGCGACGATCATGGATCGGTGCACACGGCGGCATCGTCCATCATAGTGACCGAGGCAGCACCTGCGCATCGGATCGTTATCAACGCGTGCTCGCCCACTTTAAAATGCACCCGAGCATGAGCGCCAAGGGCAACTGCTATCCCGCACATGCGGCACGGCGATGGAATCGTTCTTCGGTCGCTATAAAACCGCCGCGGGGCGCGATCACGTTTTCGCCAACGAAGCTCAGGTGCGCGCCAACGTCTTCAACTCCATCGAAGTCTTCTACAACCGATACCGCAAACACGCCTCGCTGGGCTACCTCAGCCCGATGCAAGCCGAGGTAATATTTTTGCCCCCCATGAGGGGGCAATGCACAACTCGATTGCCTAACCTGCAATTAAACCCATAACCTACCAAACAAGACACATCCGTGTCTCACTTTTTCAGGCCCGATCAATTAGGCCAGAAAGCAGCCCAAAATAGAGACGAAGAGATTTGGGCGTTTCTTTGAGCATCTACTTTATTCGGCCAAGTTGAATGAGGAAAGAAATTCTGCCACTGGAGTTGTTGGCACTGTCATTGCATGGGTTTGCGACGCGTGCGTCTTTTTACGAAATCGGCGAAAACAACAGTTGGCAAAATACTGAACCCCACCGTGGGCAAAAGAAGTAACAAGCCGCCTATTATGCTGCCGACAGTGCGAACGTATTCCCCCCATCCTATTCAAGGCGGGCCCATTTTCCACGGGTAGAAAGCTCGTGGATTTTGGTTCTTCGAAGGGCCAGAATAGAAGGAATATCACAGCTAAGCTGGCGTGGATATGCCAAACCCACCTCGCTGCTTGAATCCAATATTTCTCTCCTGCCATCGCGCCGGTAGTCCAGTAGTAAAACAAACAAAGGCTGGGAATAATGAGTGCTGCTACCGACAGGGTAGCGGCATGAGCTTTTCGTTTGATCGTGCCCTTGGCTGGAGTATCACGGCGTAAATAAGCCTCCAGGAAGTTCTTGGGGGGGTTCATGGGCTAGCCCATATTCCCTCGGTCCAAGCTGCGGTATTGGATGGCTTCGAGGAGGTGGGCGGCTTCGATCTTTTCGGCTCCTGCTAGGTCGGCGACGGTGCGGGCTACTTTGAGGATACGGTCGTAGGCGCGGGCGGAGAGGGAGAGTTGAGTCATGGCGCGTTCGAGCAGATCCCCGAGTTCACGACTGATGGCGCACACGTCCCGGACTTCGCGATGTCCCATGCGGGCGTTGCAGGTGATCTTCGTGGTCGAAAATCGCCTTTGCTGGCGGTGGCGCGCCGTCGTGATGCGCTCGCGCATGATTGCTGAGCTTTCACCTGGATTTGCGTGTCGTAGTTTATTTACAGATACGGCGGGGGCTTCGACGTGTAGATCGATCCGATCGAGCAGCGGGCCACTGATGCGGGCGCGGTAGCGTTGAATTTGAGTGGGCGTGCAACGACAGGCGTGGTCCGCGTCGCCCAAATACCCACATGGGCACGGATTCATCGCCCCGACCAACATGAAAGCGCAGGGCAGGGTGATTTTCCCGGCGCTACGGGAAATAGAAACAACGCCATCTTCAAGGGGTTGGCGCAGCACTTCGAGAGCACTGCGTTTGAACTCAGGCAGCTCGTCGAGAAACAGGACGCCATGGTGGGCCAGCGAAACTTCGCCGGGGCCGGGGATGGTGCCTCCGCCGAGCAGGCCGACGTCGGAGATGGTATGATGCGGACTGCGGACGGGTCGTTTGCCAAAGGTGACACCGTCTTCGCTCGAACCGGGGGTGGCGATCGATTGGACGCTCAGAATCTCCAAGGCTTCATCGATCGTCGGAGGCGGCATGATAGAAGGCACACGCTGAGCGATCATCGATTTGCCGGACCCGGGCGGGCCAATCATCAAAATATTATGACCACCTGCGACGGCGACCTCGATGGCGCGACGCACGGCGGCTTGGCCCTTTACATCGGTGAAATCGGCCCCTCCTGAGTTGTCGGCCGTCACGGGAACGGGCTTTGCTCGCGGCAAATCGATTTGTCCGGCCAGAAAACGGAACGCCTGGTCGAGGGATGCAACAGCGTGAACTTCGAGGTCCGGGAGCAGGGCGGCCTGAGCGGCCGAGTCCGGGGGCAGGAGCACTCCACGCTTGCCCAACGATTGAGCGAGCCTAGCCATGGCGAGGGCGCCACGGACCGGACGGGTGGCTCCGGAGAGTCCCAACTCGCCCGCGATCAGGTAGTCGTTGAACCGGTCGCTGTTTAGCTTACCGTCGGCGGCTAAAAAACCGAGGGCGATGGGCAGATCGTAGATTGGCCCCTCCTTACGCAGATTGCCTGGGGCCAGGTTTACGGTCGTGCGGGTTCGGGGTGGCTCGAAGCCACTGTTGGCTAACGCGGAGGAAACCCGGTCCCTGGATTCTTTGACGGCCGCGTCGGGTAGACCCACCAGCACCATATCCGGTTCACCAGTTTCCTTGGTATTGACCTCAACCTGCACCAACTCGGCATCAATTCCGCGAAGGGTGGCCGAATTTACGGTGGCAAGCATGTTGCCAGATCAAGAGCCCTCGGCTTCAGGTGCAAGCGTAGCTATTCGTTCGCGAATGATTTTGATATTACGCTCCACCGTATGCAGATAAGGATTCGGACCGTCCGGGTAGGGGCTGGAGAGAAAATGATAAACGCCGTGGAAGTCACTTTCCATTTTTGGAATGACAAAGTGCTCCCAGAATCCCGGCGTTTTGCTGATGAGATCTTCGGCGGAACTGAACATGCGGTCCGACTGGGGCACGTCGACGTAGTCGTCCGACTCGTTGAGTTCGCGATAGACGATCTCGAGTTCGTCGGGGTAGTCGTCGGCCGACATTTGCCCCAAGTAATCGGCGGTGGTGACGCATGTGCTAATCAAGCGGTCGGTTTCGCTGGTGAAAGCGAGCTTGCCGATATCCGCAGTGGACCCGGTGCAGCGGATGGCGTTTACCACGGTATCGATTTCCTCCAGATTCACGCCGTGTTCTGGAATGAGGGATGCCGCTACGGAGGCACTGCGCAGGACGTGGGTGTAAGTGAATTTTGCACCCGAGCCACTGCCGTCGGCGGCAGTTTTGAGATAGCCACTGTCATGCATGAGAATGGCGACCATACCCAAGATGCTTTGCCGCCAAGTAAATGCAGGTTTGGCCCCGGCCCGATGACGGCCTACCAAGATCTCAGCCATGCAAAGACTGGCCTGCAGCGTATGTTGGTAGTCATGGTATTCGAGATCAATCGCTTGATAGTCCCCGAGCTTTCCGTGGGACAGTGCGTGGACCTGATCGAACACCTGATTAAAGAGCGTGAGATCGCCCTCTGGATCAATTTCCCGGAGATGTTTCCGAATGCGGGTCGACACTGCGGTAGCGTCTCGGGTATCGACATCGGGAAAAGTTGCCATAGTGGACTGGGTCAAGGCCGTTGGGCTGCGTATGAATGTAAATAAATTGCGACAAAGGCCCGCAAGATCTTTCTAGGGGTTTTACCCGAGGCTCACAGAGTATTTTATTATGATAATCGGACTCACAGGAGGGATGGGATGCGGTAAAAGCACCGCCACACACATGATTCGGGAACGCGGTTTTCGGAGCATCGATTCTGACGCGCTGGTGCGGGACTTCATCCTGAAGGAGCGGAATATCATAGCTTTAGCTCAAAAACGCTGGGGCAGCAAGGTCGTGGGGGCCGACGGTGAGCTCGATCGTTCGGCTCTGGCCCGGTGCGTTTTTTTCGATGATCGGGAGCGTGAAGTGCTGGAAAGTTGGGTGCATCCGAGAGTATTCGACCACTGGAGAAGGGCGCTCCGGGAGGGGCCGGAAGACGATTGGGTGATCGAGGTTCCGCTGTTGTTCGAAAAGAGCCTCGAAAATTGGTTTGATTTCATCCTGTGCGTCGCCTCAAGTGCCGAAGTTCAGCTAGCCCGGCTGAGTGAGCGCGGAATTTCCCATGCGCTTGTCGGGAAACGAATTTCGAAGCAATTGCCTTTGGCTCGTAAACTCGAACTGGCCGATGTGGTGCTCTGGAACGATGGTTCGCTTTTATTTCTGGAACAGCAGGTCGATCAGGCGCTGTCCCAGCTGACCACCTCTGGCTCAGCTGAATGAACCCTCTTTAACCTCTGATCGCGGAATATGCCGCAATACCAACTCAATTTCTCCACAGACATGGCAGACGAAGACAAGACCGCCGGCGCAGATTCCGCCCCCGAGTCCACCCCGAAAAAAAAGGCGGTGAAAAGGGCCTCACGGACCCGCACGACTAAGAAGACCACCAAGAAGGTCGCCAAAGCACCTGCTAAGGAATCAACAGCTTCCGCTCCGGAATCTGCTCCCAAGCAAAGCACTCCGGCGGAAAAGCCCACCAAAGCGATGACGGCGAAGGCTTCGGCCGAGGCTCCTTCGTCGGATTCGCCCCCCAAGGCTGATCCGGCTCCGGCCAAGCCGCCTGCACCCGCTGACGATGACATTCCTGCCTATGAGTCCGACACCATGGCCGAAGGCGGCGGAGGACACGGTCACGGCGGTGGTGGCAACCATCAACCACAGCAGGAGCAGTCCTGGAAAAATAATCGCAACAAGAAGGGGGGGCGTTCGAAAAAAGGTAAGTGGAAGAAACGCGACCCCAAGGATCGCCCACCTGCGCAGCCTCTGCCTCCGGGCATGGAAGAGGTCAACGTCGGCGAATTGCCTGATCCGGCTTTCTTTGAAGACCTCGCCGCTTTGGATGACTTGGTGGCGGCATCCCATAAGTCTTCCCAAGAGCCCATTCGGCTCAACGAACTTTATCCTCTCGGAATCGCCGAGCTCGGCCAAAAAGGCGACGAAGTAGGGGCTCAGATTGAGGGTGTGCCGGCTCGCCGGAATTGGCTGGAAGCCATCTACAAGGCTGCGACCGAGAAAGAGATTCCGATCACGGATCACGGTTGGCTGGATATGACTGACAATGGTTACGGTTTCGTGGTTCACCCGCATGTGGCCTACCGTCTTTATCCGGAAAACGCCTACGTGCCCGCCGCTTTGGTCAAACGCTATGGCCTTAAACGGGGTCACGAGGTTAAGGTCACGGTGCGTCCGCCCAAGGACGGCGAACGTTGCCCTTCAGTCATCGGCATCGATTCAGTCATGGATCGTGAGCCGGAGGCTATCGCTGCGGTCAAACCATTCGAGGAGCTCGAACCGTATTATCCGCTCGAGCGCATCCTGATGGAGGCGCCGATTCACAAGGATATCTCCATGCGCGCGGTGGACCTGTTGACGCCGATTGGATTTGGTCAACGGGGTTTGATCGTAGCTCCGCCTCGCACGGGTAAAACCGTGTTGATGCAGAACATGGCGAATTCGATTTCTAACAATTTCCCCAATTCCAAACTAATCCTGCTACTGATCGACGAACGGCCGGAAGAGGTCACCGATTTCAAGCGCCACACTACGGGCGAAGTGGTTTCGTCCACATTTGACGAGGCTCCTACTAATCATGTGCATGCCGCTGAAATGGTCATTGAAAAAGCCCGCCGTTTGGTTGAGCTGGGTGAGCATGTGGTCATCCTGCTGGATTCCATTACCCGACTGGCCCGGGCTTACAACGCACTGGCCGGTAGCTCCGGTAAGATCATGTCCGGTGGTATCGAGGCCACGGCCCTACAGCGACCAAAGCGTTTCTTCGGGTCGGCGCGAAATATCGAGGGTGGGGGATCGCTCACGATCCTTGGCACAGCGCTAATCGATACCAACAGCCGCATGGACGAAGTGATCTTTGAGGAATTCAAAGGGACCGGTAACATGGAGCTGCACCTCGACCGCGGTCTTTCCGACAAACGTATCTTCCCAGCGATCAACATCGATCGTTCCGGCACGCGTAAGGAAGAACTCATCTATCACCCGGACGAGATGCTGAAAGTCTACGGACTCCGGCGCGCGATGCAGGGTATTCCTCCGGTGGAGGCGATGGATATGTTCATCAAACGTTTGAAAAAGACAAAAACGAACATCGAGTTCTTGATGAGTCTCAACAGCTAGATCCATATCTAGACGATGCCTCCCGTCGCCGAATTCGTCATGGAGCTGGCCTTACGGGAAGCTGCGGCGCAACTTGCCCAAGCGGACTCGCACCGGGCCGGTTTGGCGGACGAATTTGGCGAGCGGCCTTCATTGGCTGATACGGTGGTGAAGCTGGGGTTCGTGTCGGAGTCCAATTTGTGCGATCTGCTAGGCACTGAGCTCAGCATGCCGGTGGTCGCCTTGGGCAATCGGAGGGTAGGGGGAGAGATCCTGGCGGTATTATCACGTGAACAAGTTCTGAAGTATGGCGTCATGCCGTTGGCCCTCGCGGACGGACGAATCGAGTTGGCGGTCGTCGACCCGATAGATCTCGATGCGCTTGATGAGTTGGGGCACGTGATTGGACTTTCGGTTAATCCCGTATTGGCGCCAAAATCGGAAATCCTAGCCGCGATTGATCGCCATTTTGGAGGTGGCGCGGACGACGTCGCCATTGAGGCACTGGGGGATGCTGTCGCGGCTGCGACGGATGAAATCAGTTCCGAAAACGAACCGGTAATACGTTTGCTGAATTCGATTTTAGCTGAGGCCGTTCACCAACGCGCTTCTGATGTTCATCTGGAACCCCTCGAAAGGCGTTTTCGAGTGCGTTATCGTGTCGACGGTAAATTGTGCGAGGTAGAGGGTCCGGCGAAACGACTCCTTCAGGATGGACGCATCGAAGGACGCTCGATCGATTTGCGGGTATCGACCGTGCCGACCTCGCATGGTGAGAGCATCGTCATGCGGTTGTTGGATTCGGAAGGCTTGAAACCCGATCTGGGCGATCTCGGATTGATCGAAAGCGACGTGCAAACCTTGCGGGAAATTACGCGATTATCCGATGGCATGGTGCTCGTATCGGGGTCGACGGGATCCGGTAAGACGACGACGCTCTATTCCTGTCTGCAGGAAATCAATTGACCCGATCGCAAAATTATCACGGTGGAGGATCCGGTGGAATATCAGCTTTCGGGGATCAACCTGGTTCCCGTTCGATCAGAAGTGGGTCTGAGTTTCGCGGCGGCCCTGCGCACGATGCTGCGCCAAGCTCCGAATATTGTCATGGTCGGTGAGATACGGGATCGGGAGACCGCCGAAATCGCGATTAACGCCTCGCTAACAGGACATCTGGTTTTTTCGACCCTGCACACCAACGATGCGCCCGGTGCCATTACCCGCCTGAGTGATTTGGGGGTAAAATCCTTTTTGGTGGCGAGTTCGCTGCGGGCAGTGGTGGCGCAGCGGTTGGTGCGCCGGGTATGCCCGGAGTGCACGAAGCCCACAACCTCGGATGCCGCCGAGCAGATTGTCCTACGGGAGGCGGGCATCGATTTAAGCACCGCCGATTTCTGCGCGGGTGAAGGGTGCTCCCACTGTTCCGGCACCGGTTATCGGGGCAGGGTGGCTTTATTTGAATTCTTCGTCGTCAATGACAAGATCCAACGCATGATCTGAAATTGGGGGGAGGCGTTGATACTTTGCCTACAAATAGATCGGGTATGGAATTTCTTGCAGCGTCTCTTTTTGCTATTTCTGAAAATAAATATTTCAATACAAAGGACCGTAAGTCATTCGAAAAACGATTAGGAATCAAGACGCATTTTGTTGCATCGAATAGAAGCTTAATAATGGTGATCGAGGGAGAGGATGAGGACCTCATAAAAGCGTTGTGATATGCAATAACCTACCTCAAAGGTGTAGTTTTAAATACCAAATTAAGCAAAGATGCCGCGCGACTTTACCTTCAGATTACAGGCCCATTTATGGCAAATCCGAATAATTTACTCAATTTGTCTATACATTATGAAATTTCGGGGAAGGATCGGAGATATCTGATGTCGGGAATTGATGATTTATCCAAATTTAGTTTTCAGAGGGTTTATAATTGATTTAATTCAAAATCATTGGCTGGTCAGTGGCTATATGGTATCAGCACCAATAGAGGCGCAGAGAGTTTAGTGCGTCGGATAAATGTTTTGAATAGTTTTCGGTTTAATTCGAATGTTTCGAGCTCACCGGGCAAATCTGTTGATTTGAGTAAGAAGAAGATGAAACTTATTACTGATCGTTGGTCTGGAGATAAAATTATCCCGAAACTAGGGATAGTATTACCAGTGAAGGCGTTTAGTGATAACTACCGTTCTGCATCCGTTTATTCAGATGTACTGGCGTTTGTGATTAAGGAAGAATTAAGAGAGAGAAAAGGTTTGATATATTCAGCCTCAGTTGACTTTGAAGAATTGTCCACGAAATCTGATGTTGGCTATATTGTGGTTAAAATTCAGGTAGAATCGAAGGATGTTTAAAAAGTATACACGCGAGTATTGGATATAGCGAAAATGATTACATCGAAAGATTATTTAGACGAATCCAAATTTGTTTTTCACGCCCGTAGAGCAAAGTCTAAGTTTGTTCAACTGTCTCAAGACCCAGAATGGCCTCAGAGACAAATATTGACTCAGTATTCTGGCAGTTCAATAGTTGGTTATTTGACGGGTTCGGAGACGAGTAAAGAGTATAAAGATTATGTCGATTTTTTGATAAATGCGGAGTTTCCCATGCGCGGAGTCGGAGTTGTTTTGAAAAATCGTTAGTCTATTGTTGAGCACTCGAGATTAACGTAGAGGGTTTAAACTAGATTGTAAGGAATAGGCACTATTCCTACATCTTGGTGGTAAATTTCTCGCTGCTATTGCTACAAAGTTATAAATAGCTCTTTTTGGGTAGTCGGTCAGCTCTTGTTGCAATATATCTAAAGAGTATTAAAAATTGACTTTCCTGGACGTGAGGATGGAGACAGCATCACTAGTTCGAGACCGTGAGCGTGAGTTACCAACCTTAGTTTTGATAGTATCCAGTAAGGAAACAGTTGTGTATATTCAGTTCATAGTATGATTTTCGCCGGGCTCTCATAATTGAAAGCATGCTTTTACAACCCGGCGTGGATTCGCGGAGTATCGATTGAACCTACATCGGGTATCGCGATTCGTTCAGGGCTTTCACTACACGTTACAGCAGTTGGGAAATCGCAGCATTGTGCCGCTTGACCCCCTTTGAGGGGAGGAAAGACTGTTTAGTTAGAAAATATTCGTAGTTGGCAAAGCGCCGAATTGAGAACTTCTTCGCTCTACGGGTATCACTATGTCGAGCTGTTGGCTTAAAACGTTGGTATTAAGTTAGTCTAGATCGTCAGCGAATATTTTTTACGTAGAGCATATCAAAGGAGAGAGAGGGGTAATTCACATCGAAACGCGCTTCTGCATCAACTCTGGAAATCAACAATGAGTTCTTTAACGGTCTATTAGCCAAAATGTGACTAAATCGTTGGAAATATGCAAAGACCTTGCAACGCTAAGCTCACAATGGGCGCAAATAAGCTTTCGGTTGTTGCTGGAGGCCATTGTTCTTCGAGAGCCAGCTTCACACCAACTAATTGTCGAGAATCGTGAGCATCACACCGAATTTCTTCCTTTTGCGGCTGAAATAGCTTTCATGCTGATGTAACCAGCAAAGCGAAAAAATCTCAATTATGGGTGTGAGATCTAGTCGCTATGGTCGAGCCTGTCCCAAAGTCTGGGATTTGCGCGCAAGAGGTAGATTTGGTCGCGCCACAGAGTGCTCAGGGACATCTGTTGGGCATGGTGAACGTGGGCACGAAGACGTGAGGGGTTCAAAAGGGTGCGTTTAGGTTGTTTTCGTGGTAATCGGGCAAGGCAAAGCCGCCCACCGAGGTGGGTCAGGGGTGTGAGCTCGCGTTGTGCGCTACGCCGCAGCTGGCAGGGCCGTTCGCGCCGCAGCGAGTAGGCGAGCGATGAGCCAGAGGTTGTGGCCCAGTACGCTCCAGGCCACGGCGCGCTCGCGGCTGGCGAAGCCTTTGTTTCGGAGCCGTCCGCCTTGGCGTTGTTTTAAGATGGCGATGCGCGCCTCGGTCGATCCCCGGCGTTTTTGCAGTTCGCCAAAGGGTTCTTCCTGCAGGCGCACGTTGAGTTCGGCGGGACTGCGCGGACACGTCGCATCGTAGATGCCGGCCGCCTCGAGCAGCTTGGAGCCTCGCTTGCTCGCGGTGCCGCGGTCTCCGACCACCGCGATGATCGGGGCACTCAGGTCATCCTTGTTTTGGCGCTTGAGGCTGGTTTGCACCTGTTGCCATTCGGCGGGGGGGCCGCTGTTCGTGCAGTTGCCAGTCGCTGATCAACCCGCCCAGCGTTTCGCTGATCAGCAGAGGGTGGCCAAACGCCACTTCCCGACCGGCTTTGCCGCGCACGATCACGAGGGTTTCCGGTTCGTAAACACGGTGGATCTTCTCGGCGTCACCCTGTTGCAAGGATTGCGACGACTGGCCCTCTCGGGCACGGCACTGGCGCGGGCAACCTGCGCCACCTTGCGCCTTAAGTTGGTGAAGATCGGCGCGGTGATCGTGCGCCCGGCTACCCGCGTTCGCCTCCACCTGAGCAGTTATCATCCCGGGCGCGATATCTTCGTGCACGCCCACGGCACACTGGCTCCTCCGCGGTAAAAAAATCATGCCCTGCACTCCTCCCGCTCAGCGACGGGGGCAAGGGGGGCTTGTCGATCGCACCTCACAAAACCCCCTCCAACTCAACTTAACCTGCACCAATCGTGTCGGGAAACCGCAACAACTGCCGCCAAACCGCTTTCATGCAATATCCGGGTTAAAGGGGGGGGATGAGTCTGGCGATCGCGTCTCGTATTCGCCGGAATCCTATTGAAGCGCTAAACCCAGCGTGGAAGACGGGAAACTATCTCAATAATATTGTAGGTCTGCGAGAGGCTGAAGAACAAGGGGCGGATGACGTGTTATTCCCTAATATGTCCGGTGCTCTCACCGAAGCATCCACCAGTAATATTGCTTTCTTTGATGGTTCGACGGTAGTGACGCCACCTACTTCCGTTGGAATTTTGCCGGGGATCACACGAGCAGAGATTATTCTGCCACTTGGCGGTCCATGCCGGTTTTTTGATCAAGGAGCGAATTATTAAACCGACGGACCTCGTCGGATTTTCAGAAGCATTTTTATTGTCGACGACCAAGGACATTCAGCCCGTGGCACGCATTGACGGAATCGAGTTCGCTACAGGCTCAAATACCAAAACTCGAGTGCTCAAATCCGCATTCGAGAGTCACGCTGTGACATGCGGGAATACGCATCCAGACCTGAGATTTTAGTATCTTAGCATCCCGGGCTCTATTTCTTGGGCCCATGCATCGATTCCGCCACCAACATTGGTGACTGCATTGAATCCGTTTTCGCGCAGAAATTGAGTCACCCGCAAACTCCGTCCTCCATGGTGACAATGAATCAGCATATGTTCATCGTGGGGAAGAGTAGCGATGTGTTCGGGAATTTGCCGCATGGGAATTCGCTCGGCTCCTTCGATACTGCAGATGGAAAACTCGTGAGGTTCGCGAACATCGATCAATCGCGCTTTTACCGATGGATCATCCAAGATTGCTTTGGTTTCCGTCACGGAAATTTCGAGGGGATATTCTCCTGTAGTCATAGAGGGTGTTGATGGGGCCGGAGCGCAGACCATGGCTTCGTAATCCTCCGCCTGCAGGGAAGGCAAATTGTTTGACTGCTTACAAGCGGCGCAGGTCTGGACACGCTCGAACGGCAGTGCCGATGTCCCGGCGGCCAAGGCGTCGTAAACGACCAATCGTCCCAAGAGCGGGTCTCCGGTGCCGGTGATGAGTTTAATCGCCTCGAGGGCCTGCCAACTTCCGATTACCCCACAGAGAGCGCCCAGCACACCAACTTCTCCACAACCGGGCACGCTTCCGGGCGGTGGCGGGGAGGGGAACAGGCAGCGGTAGCACGGTCCTCCGAGATGAGGAGCAAATACGCTTATCTGACCTTCAAATTTGTAAACACTGCCGAACACCAACGGTCGCTTCGCTCTCACCGCGGCGTCGTTGTTGAGGTATCTTGCTCCAAAATTGTCCGTTCCATCCACAATGACATCATAGCTCTCGAACAATGAAACGGCATTGTCGGCGGTCACGCCATCCGGGTGCTCATTGAGGGTTATCAATGGGTTGATCTTGGAAAGTCGTTGCGCGGCCGATGACGTCTTGGATTGGCCGACGGTCTCATCGGAATGCAAAAGCTGGCGGTGGAGATTGGAGGTCTCCACCTGATCGAAATCCGCGATTCCCAATGTGCCGACTCCCGCTGCGGCGAGATAAAGTGCAGCGGGACTGCCCAATCCACCGGCGCCTACGACGAGGATTTTGGCCGACTTTAGCTTTTGTTGCCCGACTTCACCGATTTCGGGCAACAGCACGTGTCGACTGTAGCGGGCGAGTTCGGCGGGGCTAAGTTGGGACATAACGTTGTGAACAAAGAGAAACGAATTGGCTTAGTCGCAAATGATTATTTGCGACGGCACGCGTCTAGCTATGCAATCGGTTCATATGGCAGATCCTTACATTGTAATCATTGCTGGTGGGAAAGGTGAGCGTTTTTGGCCGCAAAGTCGTGCCGCTCGCCCAAAACAATTGTTACCGATTGTCGGTGATTCTCCCCTCCTGACGCAAACGGTGGAACGCGTTAAACCTATCGTCCCGGCGGAGAATATTTTTGTGATCACGAGTGCGGTGCAGGAAAAAGGGGTGCGGGCGGTGTGCACCGGGCTGCCCAAAGATAACATTATCGCCGAGCCTGAGGGGCGGGATACTGCTGCTGCGGTGGGATTGGCCGCAGCTATCGTCGGCGCTCGGGATCTGGAGGGCGTTTTTGCGGTGCTTCCGGCCGACCATGTTATTCACAACAGCAAGAAATATCAGTCCGACCTGAAGGCTGCATTTGCCGCCGCTGCCGCAGCTCCGGTCATGGTCACGATCGGAATCACCCCTGATGAACCTGCCACCGGGTTTGGCTATGTGCAGCGAGGGAAGGAATGGAAATCATTCCGTCGCAAGTCAGTCTTCGAGGTGAAACGTTTTGTTGAGAAACCCGATCTTAAGACTGCGAAACGCTACCTGAAGTCCGGTAATTATTTTTGGAACGCCGGCATGTTTGTCTGGAGCGTCCCAGTGGTCGAAACCGCCATCGCAAAGTTTGCGCCGGAACTTGATGCCGGACTCACTTTGATCCGCACCGCGTTGGCCAAGGGACGGAAACTGGTATCGGTGATGAAGAAAGTTTACCCGACGCTGCAAAAGATCTCAGTCGACTATGCTCTGTTGGAAAAGTCCGAAAACGTGGTGATGCTGCCCTCGAGTTTTGACTGGGACGATGTGGGTGCCTGGCCGGCTGTCGCACGTCATTACAAGCCCGACGGCGCCGGGAATGTGAGCCGAGGCTCAACCTTGGTCGAGCAGGGCAAAGGCAATATCATTTTCAGCGAAGGCAACCATCTCGTAACCGTCGTGGGCGCTGACAATCTCATCGTGGTGCACACCCCGGACGCCACTCTGGTCTGCCCCATAGAAAAGGCTCAGGAAATCAAGGCGGCGGTTAAGCGCGTGGGTGGGTTGGCGGACGCCAAGCGTTTCCTCTAACTTCCGAGCATGATCAAATTCATCGGCATCGATCCGGGAACCAAGCGAATTGGTCTGGCCCGCGGCGATGAATTGGGTTTGGCCTCGCCGCTGGCGGCATTGGTTCAGCCGGACGTTGAAGAACGCTGGCTGGGTCTGCTGGCTGTGATCTCAAATGAGGAAGCTAACGAGTTGGTTCTCGGTTATCCGCTCAATATGGATGACTCCGTTGGACCGAAGGCGGTGGAGTCGGAAAAACTGGCCGAACGCCTGAGGCAAGAAACCGGACTTCCGGTGCACCTTGGCGATGAGCGACTGACTTCTCATGAAGCAGAATCGAGTGTGCCCAAGTCCGAGTTGCGTGGAATTCGCGGTAGCGGGGTGGTGGACTCCCGGGCGGCAACGTTGATTCTACAGGATTACCTGGATCAAAGATATCCTCCCCAGATGCTGGAGGAATCCTGGTGAGTGGTGCCGCAATCACCCGTTGGAAGATCGTCTGTGCCTATGATGGTTCGTCGTTCACCGGTTGGCAGAGCCAGCCTTCCCGTGATGCCGTGCAGGATTTTATCGAGGCGCGGCTCGCGATGTTGTTAAGGGCTCCGACTCGCATTCACGGCAGTGGACGAACAGACGCCGGCGTCCATGCTGCGGGGCAAGTTTTCCATTTCGATGCTAGTTGGGGCCACGGTGGCGACAAATTACGAACTGCCCTGCGGGTGGGGCTTCCGACTACAATTCAAATTAAGTCGGTTTCTCCCGCTGCCGCTGCTTTTCACGCCCGCTTCAGCGCGAAGGGAAAACGCTACTCCTACCACATCTTTGAAGGCGTCGCAGATCCCTTCACCCATCCTTTTGTTTATTCGCGCGATCATCCGCGCCGCTTGGAAAAAGCAGCGATGCAAGCGGCGGCGGAGCTCTTAGTTGGGCGACACGATTTCCGTGCGTTTGCTGCCGGCAATAGAGCTGTTTTGGAGGATCCAGTCAGAGATCTTTCAAGGATCTCGATTACCTCCCGCGGTCGATCCATCAAATTGGTCTTCGAGGCGAACGGATTCCTCTACAAAATGGTGCGCAGTTTGGCCGGGGCGTTGATGTCGGTAGGAGCGGGGCGATTGTCTCCCGCGGATTTGGTTCAGATTCGAGAGTCCGGTGTGCGAACAGAAGCGGTGGAGACGGCTCCCGCTCAGGGGTTGTTTCTCGAGCGAGTTTTCTATTAAATCGCCTGCCATGGGATTACCAAAGTCAGCGGCACCTTGGGTCAGGACGATCCGGGATCTGGTTTTCCCACCGTCCTGCATTTCCTGCGGCGGATTATGCGAGAAGAGCCCGCTTCACCACGTATGTCAGCGTTGTGTGCCACTCATCACCCATGTGAGAGCTCCCCATTGTCTGACTTGTGGTCATCCGTTTTTCGGGGAAATGGAGGGGGAGCGAATTTGTCCCCACTGCGAGGGCCTGCTTCCCGCTTATCAAAGGGCCAAAACGGTGACCCTGTTCAAGGGGCCGTCCCGCGAAATGGTGCTGACTTTGAAATACCAGCACGGACTGCACGTTCTGGAAGACATGGTGACGCTCATCCGCCGCAATCAGTCAGTTTGTGAGTTTATTGGCGATGCCACCCTTGTTCCTGTTCCGCTGCATCCCCGCAAGGAAAGGGAGCGAGAATACAACCAATCAAAGTTTATCGCGGAAGCCTTTCAGGAAGCGACTGGAGGAGGGGCGAAGATCGCAGATCTCCTCGAACGCACGCAAGATAGCGAATCGCAAACCGTTTACGATCGCCGAACCCGTCGCCAACGCATGAAAAATGCCTTTGCAGCGCGGAAGCAGGCCGCCATAACCGCCCATGATCGTTATATGTTGGTCGATGATGTCTTTACCACTGGTTCCACCCTTAATGCCTGCGCCGTTGCTCTTTCTCGAGCGGGCGCAGTGAATATCGACGTCGTCACATTTGCCCACGGCTAATCCCATCAGCCTCCACCTGCGCTCACTATGTCGCTTTTCAGCAAGCCGAAGTATTCGACGGTAATCGTCAAAAAGAAGGATATCCCCAAGGGATTGTGGACCAAGTGTCCTATCTCCGGGGAGATCGTTTTCAACAAGGAACTCGAAGCTAACCAGATGGTTGTGCCTAAGAGTGGCTATCATTTCCGAATTGGCGCCCGCGAGCGCATCGACGCGTTGCTCGACGAGGGTAGCTTCATTGAAATGGATGTAGGCGTGACGTCGGCCGATCCACTCGAATTCGTGGATTCCAAACCTTACCCCGATCGGATCAAAAAATACACGGCCGACAGCGGTCTACCCGAAGCGGTGATCAGTGGCACGGGATTGATCGCGGAAATTCCGGTGGCTCTGGCGGTGATGGATTTTCGATTTTGCGGTGGTGCGATGGGCTCGGCAGCGGGTGAAAAAATCACCCGAGCAATTGAAAAGGCCCTGGAAAACAAGTGCCCGTGTTTGGTTTTCAGTGCATCTGGTGGTGCTCGCATGCAGGAGGGGATTCATTCATTGATGCAGATGGCGAAAACCAGTGCGGCATTGGGTCGACTAAGTGAGGCGAAGCTGCCGTTTATTTCGATTCTCACGAATCCTACCGTGGGTGGTGTCACCGCCAGCTATGCTGTGTTGGGCGACGTGAATATCACCGAACCCGGAGCATTGATCGGATTTGCCGGAGCGCGGGTTATCAAGGAAACCACCAAGCAAACGCTTCCTCCCGGGTTTCAAACCGCCGAATTTCTACTGCAGAAGGGGTTGATCGACCAGATCGTGAGTCGGCTGGAGATGCGGAACCGCCTTCGCGATATCCTCAGTGTTCTCCACGTGGGCAAACCGGTGATCGAGGCCGTCGAAGAACCAGCCTGATCCAGGCCAACTCATTCGTTTCATGGAAACCGGCAGTTCGCTGACCGATTACGCTGCTGTCCAAGACTATCTCTTTGGCCTCAAAGTCAAAGGCGTGAAGTTTGGCATTGATCGTATGCGTAATTTGGCGGAAGCGATCGGACACCCGCAGAGGAAATTGCCGATTATCCACATTGCAGGGACCAATGGGAAGGGATCAACCGCCGCGATGGTGGAAAGTATATTACGCGCTGCGGGCAAGCGGGTCGGGCTCTACACGTCACCTCATCTGGTTAGACTGGGCGAACGGGTTCAAGTGAATCGAGTCTCTCTGACCGATGACGAAATTGTAGCCTATACTCAGGAGTTGCTCCCAGTCGCAAAAGAACTCGCGAAATTGGGTCCCGATAAGCATCCCAGCTTTTTCGAATTCATGACCGCGATGGCTTTCCTACAATTTGTTCGAAAAGGCTGTGACGTCGGAATTGCGGAAGTGGGGTTGGGTGGTGAGTTGGACGCCACGAATGTGGTATCACCAACCGTCACGGCGATTACGTCGATTGATTTGGACCACTGCGATATTCTAGGCGATTCCTTCGCGAAGATAGCTCAAGCCAAGGCCGGAATCATTAAACCCAAGGTTCCAGTGGTGATAGGGCGACTCCCGCCCGAAGCGGAGGAGGTTATCCGGAAAAAAGCTGCCGCAACCCAAAGCCGCGTAGTATCGGTTACTGAGCACTACGGATCAGATTTGGAAAATTACCCGGAGCCTTCGATGGCCGGTGATTGCCAGCGCATTAATGCCGCCACGGCGTCGCTAATTGTGGAACGTCTCGATCCGCAGATTGACGAAAGAGTTCAATCGATTGGATTTGCTCAGGCGCAATGGCCCGCCCGGTGGGAGAGAATTGAGATATTCGGCAGAAAACTCATTCTGGACAGTTCCCATAATTCTGAAGGTGCGGCTGAATTGTCTAGCAACATGGCCCGTCTTTTGGCCCGAGAGCAGCGAAAACCGATTGTCGTAGTCGGGGCCTTAGGGGCGGCGCGAGCAACCCCGTTGCTCGAAGCAGCGAGTTATGGCGCACGGGATCTTCACATCGTGGTTCCAGCTCAATCGCGATCCTGCACCCACGCGGAGCTCCGTGAAATCATTCCACCCAGTTACTCAGGACCGATTTACGAAAGTAACGTGAGCCAACTTTTTGGAGGGAAGGGAATCGAAACGTGGAGTAACCGCGGGGACACAATAGTTGTTACGGGATCCATTTATTTGGCCGGAGAGGTTTTAGCCGAGATTTCTTCTTCTTCTGAATCTCTCGAGAGTCACTTCCAAGATTTCTGAAATTAAGAATATTTCTATATCTTAAAAATGACATTTTCTCAAAAGGGAGAACAGGAAATGGTAATAGTTTATTAAGCAGGGTGTAAGGAGATTAAAGGACTAAGGTTAGAGTGAGACTATATTGAGAATGAGACCGGTAATCAAAAAAGAACTTGACCGATTTCCTGTTTTTTGAGTCCTTCAAATCGGTCTTAATAAGACTGAGTATCATTTTCATCTATGAATCAGAAATATTTCCAATTAGCCGCTGCCAAAGCGGGTCGAAATGTAAGATTTGCTTTTGGACTCCTTGGGGTTTCCGGAACGTTGTTCGCTGCTGAAATGCCTCCACCGGAGCAGTTGTGGGCGATCATACAGCAACAACAGATCAAAATCAAAGATCTCACAAAGCGAGTTGAAGCATCCGAAGCGAACTCAGCCCGGACTGAGGTCAAAATTGTCGAAACTGTTTCCCAGGTAGAGGCGACTGATGCAAAAATTGAGGCAACTTCCGCGTATGTCGAAACGCTTGCTGATCGTGGTGGCAGTGCTTCCACCGGGAATGCTTGGTATGATCGCACTTCGATTGGGGGCTACGGCGAAATGCATCTTAATTTTGGCAACACCGACCAAATTGATTTCCACCGTTGGGTGCTATTTTTTGGGCATGAGTTCTCTGACACGATGCGCATGTTCTCAGAATTTGAACTGGAGCACTCGTTATCAGGCAACGGTAAGCCGGGTGAGGTTGAGTTGGAGCAGGCCTACGCCGAATTTGATCTCGGAGAGGCTACCAAGGCGAAGACGGGGTTGTTCCTCTTGCCGATTGGCATGCTCAATGAGGTGCACGAGCCCAACACCTTCTACGGAGTAGAGCGCAATAACGTGGAAAAGAACATCATTCCAACCACGTGGTGGGAGGGCGGTGCAGCCATCAGTTATACCACCGATTCTGGATGGGGATACGATTTAGCTCTTCACTCCGGTCTTAATTCACCGACCACGGGAGGTAATGCTTTCAACATTCGCAGTGGCCGTCAGAAACTCGCGAAAGCGGTGATGAAGAGCGGGGCCGCAACCTTCCGCGCACGCTATACTGGAATCTCAGGACTCGAGTTCGCGGCCGCCGGACAGTTTCAACAGGACTTGGCGCAAGGATCACTGAATGAAAACATCGATGCAGTCTTGCTCACCACCCATGTCGATTGGGAACAGGGTCCTTTTGGTTTCCGCGCGCTTTACGCCCGATGGGACCTCGGTGGCACCGCGCCTGCTCTTTTAGGACGGGATGAACAGTTTGGATATTACATCGAGCCTTCTTACAAAATTGAGACGGAATATGGCGATTGGGGCTTCTTTGGTCGTTACAGCACCTACGATCTCTCCGCCGGAAGCGTGGCTGATACCGCCAACGAATACTTCGATCTCGGGGTTAACTACTGGCCTCACCAGAACATCGTGTTGAAAGCCGATGTGCAATTTTCCGATCCCGCCAACGGTGCCGATGACGAAACGGTTAATCTGGGATTCGGCTACATGTTCTAAATGAGATCTAGCCTCTATCGATTTTTTCGCATCTGGGTTGTCGGCGTGTTTTGCGGCGGCGGCGTTTTTGCGTCCGGCGAGGAAGACGTTATCTTGGCACCGGAGCGGTTTGTGGCCGATGCCTTCGATTCTATGGCGGATCCTGAATCGAAACGCCTTTGGTTGACCACCAATCTCAAGCCGAAAATCCGCAAGATATTGGGCCATGACTACCCGGCGCTTCGCTTGCGCTACTGGCATTCCGGTAGTCGAACGGCATGGATCCTGGAGGAAATTGGAAAGGTGAAGCCCATCACGACGGGATTCGTGGTAGAGGATGGCAAGATTTCCGACGTCCAAGTGTTGGGCTATCGCGAGAGTCACGGTTGGGAAGTGAAGCATCCCTTTTTTACCGATCAGTTCATAGGTGCCCGTTTAAAGCAGGGGCTCAAAATGGACCGGCGAATCGATAGTATTGCCGGCGCGACCCTGTCGGTAAACGCGCTGCGAAAATTAGGACAACTGGCGTTGTATCTGGACGGACAGGTGCAAGATTCGTCGGGTTGATGAGTGCCTCCTCCGAATCTCCCAAATCTTCCCGTCGCCGGAAGAGGCCTGCATGGTGGGCATGGCATCAACGGTTGGGTGTGGGGTTTTCGATGGTTATCGTGATCGTCGTATTCAGCGGTATTGCGTTGAACCACACCGGTGGACTGCGATCGGACGAACGACGAATTACCATGCCTTGGATTTTGGCTTGGTATGGAATGAACCCCGAAGGTGAGCCGATCGCTTCGAACGCTGAGGGTTGGGCACTGCAGTGGGACGATCGTCTTTATTGGGACGGGAAATTAGTCGCAGCCTCAACGGAACCATTGATGGGGGCGGTTTCCCTCGGAAGGATCCGCGTTCTCGCGACGACCACCTCCTTGTTTTTGATCCTACCGGAAGGTGATTTAATCGAGCGGATGGATGCACCGTCATTGCCGCCGGGGCGAATTTTAGAATTCGGACGACTCCGCGATGAGGTTTATCTGGTTACCGAAGAAGGTCGTTTCCTATCGCAAGGGGAGGTCTCATCGTGGGATCGCTATCAACTTGCCGCCGATGTAGAATTGGCTGCGATCCAGACCGCGCCGACCGAGCAACGGGAAGCAGCGCTGCGATCGTTTCGAGGCCAAGGCGTGACGCTCTACCGCGTCCTGCTTGATCTGCACAGTGGCCGGTTGTTCGGCTCAGTGGGAGTATGGATCGTAGATGCAGCGGCTCTGGTGTTGCTGTTTCTTACCCTGACCGGGGTCTGGTATGCGCTCCGCGTCAAGCGTCGGTGATCAACGGTTGGAGGGTGTCTGGAGATCGGGTATTGGCGCTCCGAGATCGCTTTCACCTCAATGAAGATTCTGTTCGAACTTTGGGGCAAGCGAAGTGTCGGGCTTTATGCCCGACAGCCTACGGTGTCCTTATTTTATTTCCCATTCACCCTCTAGTATTTCCGGCCTTCGTCGTATTCGAAGTATTCGATCATGGTCTCGATTTCATCACGATCGCTTAGCCCGGATATGGCATGAAATAGGTATCGCTTAGATGGTTAACCATTGATAGAAAATGGGTAGCAACAAAAACAACCTAACTAAGCGATGGGCAAAAACAAGCCAAAGGGACTGCGTTTTACAAGGTCAAAACGCCGCCGGGTCGAGGCGGACTTCAAGGGAGGCAAAGTAAGCAGCGATGGAGGGCTGCTGTTGCTGCGCGAAGGAGATCGGCGACTCGGCCTGACCCAACAGGCATCCAGCGTGCTTTGCGACCAGCGCCAGTCAGGCAAGGTGGCCCATGATGCGGGGAGTCTGCTGCGTCCGCGCGTCTTTGCCCTGTGCGCGGGTTGGGAGGATTTGAACGATGCGCAGGCGCTACGCCACGACTCGATTCATCAGGGGGCCGCTGGCCGCGATGAACCGTTGGCAAGTGCCTCGAGCTTGTGCCGTTTTGAGAACGCCCAGTCGCCTCAGGCGGCGGTATCGATCAACCAGATCCTGGTCGATACCTTCATCGCGTCACATGAACGCGCTCGCGCGGTGATCACCTTGGATTTTGGTGCCACTGATGCGCGCACGCATGGCTGCCAAGAGGGACATTTTTTCCACCGCTACTACGACCACCACTGCTTCCTGCCGCGGGATGTGTTTTGCGGTGATCACCTGCTGGTGGCCTATTTGCGCCGCCGCAATGGCGATGGGGCCCGTCACGCGGCGGCCATCCTCAAACTCCTGGTTAAGCACATCCGACGGGTCTGGCCGCGCACCAAGATCGTTCTGCGCGCCGACAGTGGGTTTTGCCGGGACCTGATGCTCACTTGGTGCGATCACCACGAGGTGAAGTATATCGTGGGCATCGCTCGCAATAGCCGACTGCAAGCGATGGCCTCCGAGCGCATGGATGAGGCGCGCGAGCGCTTCGCGGCTACCGGCCAAAAGCAACGCTTGTTCACCGCGTTTGATTATGCGGCGCGATCGGGGCGGCGACTACGTGGGGTGATTGCCAAGGCCGAGCACGCGGCGAAGGGCTCCAACCCGCGTTTCATTGTCACCAACATCGTGGGCGACTCGCTGCAACTCTACGATCGACGCTATTGCATTCGTGGCGAGATGGAGAACCGGATCAAAGAGCAGAGGATGCTCTTTGCCGATCCGGTGAGCGCTCACCGGTGGTGGGCCAACCCATGGCGTCTGCTGCTCTCGGGCTTGGCCTACACCCTGTTGCAAGGATTACGACGATTGGCCCTCGCGGGCACGGCACTGGCACGAGCGACGTGCGCGACCCTACGAGTTAAACGGGTGAAGATCGGCGCGGTGATCATGCACTCGGCCACCCGCGTTCGCCTCCACCTGAGCAGCCACCATCCTTGCCGCGATATCTTCGTGCACGCTCACGGTGCGCTGGCTCCTCCGCAGTAACCCAGTCACGCACCGGGAGCCTACCGCGCACATCAAACGGGGGTAAGGGGGCCGTATCGACTATACCAAACATCGGCCCCAGCAAACGCGGCTTTATCCACTCCAACGGCACCGATGAAGCGTCACCGCGGCCACCATACCGCCTTCATGCAATATCCGGGCTAGGTCGAATTGATCATCGGGTGACGGGAGTCGCGAGGACCCACCCCGTCACTCCATTGATATTGGTCGGCGAAGCATCCTCCCGGCCAACGCAGGACGGGGATGGAGAGTTTTCGCAAGGCATCCAATACGTCGTTGCGCAGACCCCGTGTGTTCGGGATCTCCGATTCCGGTCCGACCCAGATGCCCTCGTAAATACAACGCCCCAGATGTTCGGCGAAGTGGCCATAAAGTTCGGCGGATATATAACCGAGGGGACGGTCAGCGTGCAGAATCCCGGTGGTGGGGAGGGAAGGGGTGGATACCTTTCACAAACTGATCTTCGTGCAACGCGGGCGCATGGAGCTCGTGAGTCGTCAAGGGCGGAGGACGGTGGTTTCGATGGGAGTCGAACGGGCGTTGTTGCCGGTATCCGCTGGCACGCGACACCGCTTGTTGGATCATGAACCGTCGGTGATTTTGGTGCTGGCGTTGAGTGACGGGTTCCTTCGTCGGGATCATGATGTATGGGAAATCTGGCGACGGTTGCAGTCCCGGTCGGTAAACGTCCGGGTGATGGAGGGCGGCTTTGCCGGTTGGTGGCGACGGGCCGTTCTGGAGCAGACGCTACAGGACCCCGGATATGTCGCGACGGTCAGGGCGATGGCTTTGCGGGTTTTGGTGGCAGCGGAGCGTAATGCGGCATCGCCCGACGCGGATTCGACGGAGGAGCGGGTTCGATCCGTGCAACGTCGGGTGCGCGAAACGTTCTTTGAAGATTGGACCATTGATCGGGCCGCCCAACAGGCAGGCCTTTTCCGTCGCCAATTTACCCTGCGGCTTTGGGAGATTGCGGGCGAACGTTTGTGGCTCACCTTAGCAACCTGCGGCTGGCGCACGCGGAGAGACTTCTCTGCAGTCGTGGCCACAGCGTTACGGGTGCCGCATTCTCGGCGGGCTTTGAGGACCTCTCCCATTTTTACCGTCTGTTTCGCCAGCGTCATGGCATGCCGCCACGCCGTTGGTTGCAGGCGAAGGAACTGGACGAGGAGCGATCTAATGGATGAAACCCGAGCGTATCAGAGCAAGCGATGTAGGGATGCCGCTTGACGGCACCCGCAGGCTGATGGCGGCGGAGAGGCAGGGGCGGGCTTCGTCAAGCGAAGCCCCTATCTAGAGACTCAGACGATGTTGTAGTAGTGCGCCCACTCGGCGCGGGGCTTCGGTCCGTCCAGAAGTGCATTGGCTTCGTCGTTGCGGATGAAACGTTTCTTCTTCGGATGGAACCGTAGATCTTCGTTCAGGTATTCAGCGATCATACCCAAGTTGAGCACTTGGGTGAGTTCACCGCCCACGCTGAAGGGGGATTCGGTGTGTCCGTTGCCCATACACGCCTGCGCAAAACTTTCCATGTGATCGTGGTCGGTTTTAGGGGCCTTCATGACGTCCCGATGATCGCCCATTTTGATCTTGGGGTAGAGTCGCGAAGCGGCGTGGTGATGACCCCGTTGAATGAGATAGTCGCCCTGTTTTCGATGAAGCAGGGATCCGGTCTTACCGGGATTTGGAATCACGGGTTGGCCGTCTTTGTCCCGGTCGGCATAGGCCTCGGAAACGGTGGGCTGGCAATCGCCGCCGGCTTTCCAATGCAGTTCCAAAGCCGGTAGTTTCCGGCCGCGCTTGGGGAGCTTAAATTTGATGTCCGAGCTGAGCGGAAACGAGATGCTATTGTGATCCGCGAGGTGAACCGGGGAAATGTGGGTGGGCAGTCCCAACTCAAGGTAGTGGTAGAAAAAATCAATGATGTGACAGCCCCAGTCCCCGAACATGCCCGAGCCGTAGCTGTGGAAACCGCGCCAATAGAACGGATGATACATTGCGCTGAACGACTGCACCTCGCGAGACCCACACCACAGGTCCCAGCTTTTCAACGAAGCAGGAGGCGCTTCCGCCGGAGGATAGCCCGCGATGCGCGTGGCGGCATCCATAAACCAGAGCGCAGGGGATTTCCATGCTTCGACTTTGACGACATCGTCCACTAGCCCGGCCGCTTTCATCTGTTTGAACTGCTCTGCGCCCGGGGAGGTGTGCCCCTGATTCCCCATCTGCGTGACAACCCCGAATTTCTTCTCCGCTCGCATGAGCATGTCGGCCTCGGCGAAGGTATGGGTCAGCGGCTTTTCAACGTAGACATGTTTGCCGAGGGACATGGCGTGGATCGCTGCGACAAAGTGGGTGTGGTCGGGTGTCACGACGCTTACGGCGTCGATGTCCTTGCCCATTTCATCTAACATTACGCGAAAGTCGTGGTAGCGCGGGATGTCCGGAAAGGCCTTGAGGTTTTTGGCAATGTTTCGCGCGCTGGCGAAATCAACATCGGCGAGTGCGATGGGAGTCGCGGAGCCTTTGTCGCACAAACCCGGGATCACGGAACTGGCGCGTCCTTCCACCTCGATACAATCGAGATTCAAGCGTTAGCTGGGAGGTAGAAGTGGGGTGTCCGCTGCTCGGGCGCTGGTGAGGTATACCGGAATAAACGTGAAGCTCAATCCGGCCGCGGCGGATTTCTTAATGAAAGAGCGACGAGATTGCGAAGAGGCGGAGGGAGTGGAATTACCAGGAGGTCACCGTGTAGGAGTCGCGCCTGCGGGTGGAGTTGAATGGTAATGTTATTTTGAATACTGACTTGGCGGCGGCGGATTCCTTTATGGATGACAAACCTCATCCCGGGAGAAACCTGACCTCAGGCCATGTCGGCTTGGCCGGCCACAAAAGCCCCGTCGCGTTTCGCCGTATGGCAATCAAACCCCTTCCTTGATTTTACCTATGTCTTCATTCTTTCACCCTTCATTTAATCGGCGTCGATTTCTTCAGACCATGGGAGCCGCCGGTCTCTCGGCACCGTTGTGGTCGCGCGCCGTCGTGAAACCTGCCCCGGGTCCGCGATTGCGTCATGCTAGTTTTGGTACCGGCGGTATGGCGGGGGCCGACATCAATATGATCGTGGGTTCCGGCAAAGTGGATTTGGTGGCGGTCGCCGAAGTCGATCTCCAGCGCGGAGTGCCGGAGTTGTTGGAGCTCCATCCCAACCTGCGAGTCTATCAAGATTGGCGGGAGTTGCTGGAGCGGGAACATGAGAATCTCGATTCCGTCAACGTCTCCCCCCCCCCCCCCCCCCGACCATATGCATGCTTCGATCGCCATGGCGGCGATGGAGCGGGGTTTACATGTCTATTGCCAAAAGCCGCTCGCACACGACATCTACGACGTGCGCCAACTGACGAACTGCGCCCGCGAGCATGGGTTGGTTACGCAGATGGGCATCCAGATTCATTCCGAGAGTCCTTACCTCGAAGCCGTGTCTCTGGTGCGTCGCGGTGCGATCGGCAAAGTGAAGGAAGTTCACCTATGGAGTGACAAGAAATGGGGTGACGCGGGCGCGCCTCCCGAGGGTGAGTTTGTTGTTCCGCCGGATTTTGATTGGGATGGATGGCTTGGGGTTTGCGAAGATCGTCCGTTTATCGGCGAGCAGTATTACCACCCCGGCCAGTGGAGGAAGCGTCTCGACTTTGGCACCGGCACGTTTGGCGACATGGGTTGTCATATTTTTGACCCGGTTTTTAAGGCGCTGGAATTGAGTGCGCCGATTTCAGTGCGTTCGGAAGGGCCAGCGCCGGATCAGTGGAACTGGGCCAACAACGCTCATATCCGATATCAGTTTCCCTCCACCGATTATACGGTGAACGGAGGGATCGAATTTGTCTGGTATGACGGCGATCAACGCCCGCCCGCAGAAGTGATGGCCTTGGTTACTGAAGAAAACCCACCCGAAAACGAACGGCCGCCGCCTCCCATTCCGGATCAGGGTTCGGTGGTGATCGGCACGGAAGGCACCATGCTCCTACCGCATTTTAAACCTGCGACCCTCTTCCCTCGGGTCCAATACAAGGACTACGATCGGCCGCGGATCAAATCCGGCCATCACTGGATACAGTGGGTGGACGCTTGCCTCGGCCATGACACGACCTCTACCCCCTTCGACTATTCGGGACCTCTGACGGAGGCGGTTTTGTTGGGCAGCGTGGCAGTGAGATTTCCCCACCAAACTTTGAATTGGGATGCGGCGAATTTGGAGTTTTCCAATGTCGATGCGGCGAATGCCTATTTGCGTCGCGATTATCGCGCGGGCTGGGAGGTTGAAGGATTATGAGCGAAAACACTGATACAGACCCCGGGTCCCCCCGGCTACGTGCCCTCGTGGTGGGATGCGGTCACATGGGAGCTTCCCATGCGCTCGCCTATCATCGGATGTCGGAAGATTTTAAGATTGTCGGTTTGGTGTCCCGGGGAGCGAATTCACGCGGCAAACTCAATACCGATCTGGGCGGAGGGATCGCGGAGTTTGCCGATTATCCGACGGCCTTGGCTGAGACGTCCCCAGACGTGGTGTGCATCAGCACCTACCCGGACACGCATGCGGGTTACGCGCTGGCGGCACTCGAAGCCGGTGCCCACGTGTTTTTGGAGAAACCCCTGGCAGTGACGGTTGAGGAGTCGGAAGCGGTGATTGCCAAGGCCAAGGAGGTAAACCGAAAGCTGATGGTGGGTTATATCCTGCAAGTGCATCCGGCGTGGAAGAAGTTCACCGAAGTCGCCGCCACCTTGGGACGGCCATTAGTGATGCGCATGAACCTTAACCAACAAAGTTCAGGCCCCAATTGGCATAATCACCAACAACTGCTGTCGGCAATTTCTCCTGTGGTGGATTGCGGGGTGCATTATGTTGACGTGATGTGTCGGATGACGGGCTCGCGGCCTGTGCGGGTCAACGGCATGACGGCGCGATTGACCGATGACTTGCCCGAAGGACGGGTGAATTACGGACACCTGCAGGTTACGTTTGAGGATGGCTCCGTCGGATGGTATGAGGCGGGGTGGGGTCCCATGATGAGTGAAACAGCCTTTTTCGTGAAGGATGTGGTGGGACCGAAGGGCAGCGTTTCGATTGTAGCGGAGGGAGCGTCGGGCTCAGGCAAGTCCTCCGACGTCAACGCCCACACGCAGACGGAATGCCTGCGCCTGCATCATGCCGAACTCCAGGAGGACGGCTCCTTCGCTCGAACCGATGAATTGATCTCGGTGGAAGATGAACCCGACCACGATGCACTGTGTGAACGGGAGCAGCGGGTATTCTTGGACGCCATCCGCGGAAATCACGATATGTCGGCTCATTGGCAGAGTGCCGTGGACAGCCTGCGGGTCGTATTGGCCTCCGATCAAAGCGCCCGGGAGGGCCGCACCATCAATTTGGACTGAGTTTTTTCGCGGTGATACGTGTTGCGTCCTCGCAATGGGGGATGTTACCCGGCGGAGGAAACTCCTGTTTTTAGGAGCTTTCATCAAAAGTGAACGTTTCAGTTATTATTCGATTGAAGCACCATTAAGCAGATTGCATGGTGCCCATGCTAATGCATAACCTAATCTTACCTACCTCACACCAAACCGTCCTCAGGTTCCCCTAACTCCCTGACGGTATAATCTGAAAATCGTGCCTGCCTACCCTCGGGACTGGCACGTTTCGCAGTATATACTGATGGCGTGGACTCTCCCGACTTTGTCGGTTTGATGCGATATAGGTGATCTACCTAATCTGAGTAATATCATGTTCCTATCTCCCCCCAGTAAAGTCTTGTCAGCCCTTCTGGCCGCAGGCATTTTAACCCCGTCAGCGATGCTGATGGCGCAGGCCACTGAGAATGTGGACCAAGAAGAAGTTCGCGACAGATCCGCTCGGCCATCCGTCCGGGCGCAGGCCACTGAAAATGTGGACCAAGAAGAAGTCGTAAGCCTTTTCCCCTTCGTCGTGGATACGACGACGGATGAAGGTTACGTTGCCACCCAAACCCTAGCGGGTGGACGTTTGAACCAGTCCCTCAAAAATACTGGAGCAGCCATTCAGGTTATCACCAAGGACTTCATGGACGATATCGGTGCCACCGGTATTGAGGAGCTCCTGCAATACACCACCAGTTCCGAAGTTGCCGGTATTCTCGGTAACTTCACCGGGGCGACTGAAGGTGGTGCCGGTGAAACCAGTACGGAGGGTGCTCGCCGTAGTCCGGACGGAGCCACCCGTATTCGTGGTTTGGCTGCTCCGGATCGTACGCGAAACTTCTTCATAACTGATATTCCGTTCGACAGCTACAATACGGAGCGTGTCGACATCAACCGTGGTGCGAATTCATTCCTCTTCGGTCTGGGATCACCCGCCGGTTTGGTCAACAATGGCCTCACTGAGGCTCGCTTCAAGGACTCCAGCGAAATCAGCACCCGTATCGGCAGTGGCGGTAAGGACCCGTCCTACCGCGCCAGTTTCAAGTTAAACCGGGTGCTCATCGAAGATAAGCTCGCTGTTAAAGTAGCCGGTTTGGTGGATCGCACGCAGTATCGTCAACGGCCCACCTACAAGGATGACGATCGTGTTTTCGCTACCATGACCTTCCGCCCCTTTGGAAACCAGAACACGGTGATCAAAGCGCACTACGAAACCGGCGAAGTCATGGGCAACGCGCCGGATGTGCTCA
Source organism: Actomonas sp. (assembly GCA_965203585.1). GTDB lineage: Bacteria > Verrucomicrobiota > Verrucomicrobiia > Opitutales > Opitutaceae > Actomonas. The sequence continues at coordinate 932,887 of CBDBDC010000003.1, read as the reverse complement.
TGCCGATCAACAATCTCAACACATTCCTCGACTACAAACAGTCGTTCGACATCTACGAGAATCTCCGTCGGTTCAATAATGAGGAAGGCCCAAATCTCGCTCAATGGCTTAACGCTCGCAACATTCGCCGATTTGTGACCGCTGAAGAGCGGGCAAATTGGCCCATGTATACGGACGAAAACGGCGACCAACAGCCGTTCGTCCGCAACTCGGTCGCCGATCACATTTACAGCGGCCGCGCGGTTTCTTGGGCTAACGGTGCCTACGGCTACGTCTTCGACGGCTCGAACGGCCGCGAACCTGGCTTCGCTTACACCGATCAATATCACGCCGACGTTTACAACCGCGGCGATGATTTCTGGGATCCTTTCAATCACGGTAAAGGTGCTCCTCTGCGCATCTACCCGGGTAACACTCAGGACATCAGGGGCGCGGGTTGGTTGGATCAAGGTTTTGTTGACCTCGATACCTTCGACTTCAGCAAGGCCAATCTCGGTTGGGACAACGACTACTACACCCGTGATTTCGATAACTTTAACCTCTCGCTCGAGCAGCTGTTTCTCGATGGCCAGGCCGGTGTGACAGTCGCATGGGATTATCAGGATCTTGTTCGCGAAAACTATACCGCGTTCAATGGTAATTCCCAAGTTACGTTTGACGTGAATGAAGTTCTTCTTCTTCCGACTGAGGAATATCTCGCCGGCGGCGAACCGGGTCTGCGTCCTAACCCAAATTACGGCCGCCCGGTCATAGTGACGAGGTCCGGCCGGAATCTCATCGACGAACAGCGCGAAACCATTCGGTTGACCGCGTTCATCAGGCATGATTTCGCCCGCAAGTCGGATTCGAAACTAGCCAGCATTCTCGGCGAACATACCCTAACCTTCTTGGGTGACCTTAACACCTACGATGAGCGTCGGGTTAATTTCGTGAACAACTCGTTCGGCGATCCGGAACCTGCCCTGCACATCACCAGCGCCACCGGTCGTCAAACCGCCAACAATGTGCGGAATGTTCCCAACTTGGTCTACATCGGACCACGCCAAACCGACGCCTTCACGGACAGCTCCTGGAGCTTGAATGACTTCCAACTGGAACCCGCGGACTACAATATTCGTCGTCCAGATGGCTTCAGGATCGACAAGATCAGCTGGAACCTCGGTCCCGACGCTTCCAACGAGAACATCGGTCGGACCGGCACCGGTGCGCTTTCTGTCATCAATGGTAATGAAGACTGGGTGGTCGGCCAATTCGAGAACCGGGAAGTTCCGACCAGGAACTACCGTTTGCGACGCACCGAGATCACCTCGGCGGCGATCAATTCCCAATCCTCCATGTTCAATGATCATCTGATCCTCAACATGGGTTATCGTGAAGATACGATCGATAGCTGGATCAATACCCAAGCTCCGTTGCTGGGTCTTGATGAAATCGCTGATCTGAGCCCAGAAGGCTGGCGCTTGGAGAACGGCGTGTTCGCCAAGACCGAGGAAACCACCTTTGGTTACGGAGGCGTCGTCTACTGGCCGCGAAATATCATTCCCCTGCCCGAGATCTTCAACGACATTACCTTTCACTACAACACGTCGGAAAATTTTATTCCCGCGACCGCTCGTGTGAATGAACTTCGTCAGCCCGTGGATTCCCCCCGAGGCGAAAGTGAAGACTGGGGTGTCAGTTTCTACATGATGGATAACCGCCTCACCGCGCGTTTCAATTGGTATAAGGCCAAACTCCTCGGTGCTACCACTCCGGTTTCGAACAACTATAATCAGAACATCTCCAACATGTTCGCCCATTTTGGTCTTTTGAACCAACAGATCACCGCGGTCGATATGGATGCGGACGGCATGCTGGATCAGTCGGTCATCGACGAGTTCGCTTCCACTGGTGACTTCGATCCGGTTACGGGACTCAATGATGAAGGTCTCAACCTTGATCAGGCTATTGCTCAGCGGTATCCTAATCTGATGGATGCGATCAACGCACGCGCCGCGATCCTGCCGTTCCTGACGGACCCCCTGAAGGCAGCCTACAACTATCGTGAACTCCCCAATGGAAACGTCGTAACCCAATGGGCCGGTACTATCACGGACACGCAAGACACCGAGGCTTCTGGTTTTGAAGCGGAGCTTATCTTCAACCCGACCCGCAACTGGCGTATCGCCTTCAACGCGGCTCAACAGGAAACCATTCTCACGAATGTTGCCCCTCGTTTGACCGATCTTCTCAACACGGTTTGGATTCCTCACCTGGACACCTACGGCCACCTCGATTGGGATAATCCTGTGCAGGAGGTCGACGGTAATACCGTGGCCCAACGGGTGAATACTCCTCTCCTCGATTACTTCGCGCTTAAGGGCAACGAAGGTAAGCCCAATCCGGAACAGCGTGAATGGCGCTTCAACTTCATCACCAACTACCAGTTCCGTGAGGGAGCCTTCAAAGGCTTCTCCATCGGTGGCGCGGCCCGTTGGGAAGATGAGTTTGCCGGTGGTTATCCGTTGCTGATTGATCCCGATACAAATCTGATCCTTCCTGACACCGATAACCCCTTCTTGGGCCGGAGCCAAATCTCCTACGATGCCACCATTGGTTATCGTCGTAAGTTGGACTTCTTCGGTGGAGTCGACTGGAGAATGCAGATCAACATGCGTAATCTCCAAAACGTGAATAACGACGATGTGCAAATCACCCGTTTCCAACCTGATGGAACCGCGGCCCGTGCGCGTTACAAGCCACCTGCACAGTATTGGCTGACCAATACCTTCAGTTTCTAAGCTGAAACAAAGTTCATTTCCTTTTCGAGGACCTCGGCCGCGGGGTCCTTTTTTTTGCCAAAAACCCAAGCAATTAAAGGTCATTTTGGTAGGGTCGGACCGCCTCTGCCTCTCGGTTCCGATACATAAAGATACTCAGCCTTTCCTGCTTCCGCTTATCGAACCTATCGCCATCTCCGGAGCTTCGTTCAATCGTAACTCAACCCCAGATCGTTGCTGCGAACCTCCCGCAGCTTCGCTGTGAGCTGTTTCTCGAACGCCGTGACCTTCGGAGTATACTCCGGATCATCCACCAGATTGGTGAACTGGCCGGGATCAGCCACGATGTCGAAGAGCTCCGCGCCGCCTGACCCGTCTTCCTGGTATTGTATGTAGGCGTATTCGTGTGTTCGCAGCAGGAACGTCTTTCGCATCGGCGCGACAGAAAATGCCGCCTCGTGGATCTTCTGCGCAGGTTCATCCAGTAGGATGGAGATATCTTGCCCTTGGATTTCGGCAGGAGGCTCCAGTCCACAAAGTCGCGCGGTGGTGGGATAAAGATCTAGCAACTCCACCAGTGAATTGCACACGGCGGGTTCTTGTCCCGGCACTTTGATGATCAGCGGCACTCCCGAGGAAACGTCACGGAGACTGACCTTCGCCCAGAAATCGTGTTCGCCCAGATGGTAGCCGTGATCGCTGGTGAAGATCACAATCGTTTCATCGGCGAGTCCGGATTCATCCAAAGCATCGAGCACTTTGCCAACCTGAGCATCCATGTAGGCCACGGAAGCGTAGTAGCCACCGAGCAGTTTCTTTTGCCGCCGGATATCGAGCTCCATGCCTTGGCTGGTCTTGTAGTTTATACCGAGCTTGGGAATGTCGTCCCAATCCCCGGGAACTTTCTCCGGTAACTCCAGGGCGGCGTAGGGTTTGAATGGCGGAAAGTAAGAGGCGGGAGCGACGAGCGGCACGTGCGGACGCACGAAACCGACTCCGAGCCAGAATTTTCCCCCGCGACGTGATCCGGTTTTAGGATCGAATTGTTGCAGGAGTTCCACCGCCTTGGCCGCGGTCTTGCCGTCGGAATGCACCAGATCATCCCCATAAGCTTCGACGACGACGAAGGTATTGCCCCCCACCGGGCCTTTCTTGCCGTCCGGATTGTTCTCCAGGGTTTCCCCATCGCCCGGCGCCTGCCACTCGGGTCCGGGACTATTAAAACGCTCCGTCCACGACAGCGGGTCGTCCGCGCCATCCGAACCCTCCTCAATGCCTCCGGGCACTCCCATGTGATAGATCTTGCTGACGCGGGCGGAGTAGTAGCCGTTATCTTTAAACAGTTGCGACCAGCTCTGCCGATCGCCCATCTGCGGTCGAGGGCTGGCATAGTTCAACGCGTTGATCGCGTGTGGGTAGTATCCCGACATGAAAGACGCCCGCGAAGGACCACAGTAGGTTGCCTGAGCGAATGCGCGGGTAAATCGGACTCCCGACTCGGCGAGTCGATCGATGTTGGGGGTGGCGCAGACCGCATTGCCGTAGCTGGAGAGAGCGGAATAAGTCAGGTCATCCGCGATGATGAACAGCACATTGTAGTTCGCCTGGCAGGGTATGTTACCCAGTAATAGTGCCACCGCTCCTATCTTCCCCAATCGGATGCTGAGCTTGAGGCGGTGCATGGCAGCGGATCAACCGGCTCGATTGCTCATCCACTTCGCCACCCGTGAGGTCGCTTCAGCGTGGTGGGTAGGATCATTAAACACATGGTCTGCCCCCGCGATGAATGTGACGTCCACAAAGTCCCTTTTGAGCACTTGGATCTGTTCGGTATCTTGGGGCAGCACGACATCATCGCCCGTGCCATGCACCAATAACCAAGGCACGGTAATCTGCTCTGCGGCGGAAGCGGTGGAGCAGATCGTCTGAGTTAGGTCCTGCACGTATGCGCTCGAAAGCGGGCAATCTTCATCGTCCCACATGAACCCTTGGTCTGGAGTCACGGATCCGAATTCGGTTTCCGCGAAAGCCTTGGTATCGACCATGCCAGCCAGCGAGATCAGCGCGTGAATGCGTTCGTCCCGCGCGGTCCGAAGCACCCCGACCGCAGCGCCCATGCTGTGACCGATGTAAGCGATCTTGGCGTATTTTCCTGCGATTGCATCCAGCACAGACCCGAGGTCCGCGATCTCCTTGGTGATCGTGCTGGCGGGAAAGGTGCCTTCGGAATCACCATTGCCGGAGAAGGAAACCCGTAAGGTATCGAAACCCGCGGCGTTCAATGCCGCGGCGGTGTTGATCATCAACGGGCGATCCTTGTCGCCGGTGACACCATGCCCCAGCACCACGATCCAGTCCGTCCGTTGCCGGTAGGTGGCACCGGATGCAAATGAGGTATCAAGACGCTCGCCGGCGTCATTGCGGATTTGTTGGTCCATGGTGGAAGGCGTATGTCGGTTCCAATGGCGCGACCTTTGAACGTCAGCTCGGCGACACCTGATTTGTCCAATTCACCCAGACCGAGTTTGGTCATCTTGGAGTATTGATCGAAGGTTGCCTGCGCGAGAGGGACCGGGATGCCGTTGGCCTCGGCTAGTTTGAGTGCGATACCCGAGTCCTTGGCGGCGTGCTCCGCGGAGAAATAGCATTCGTGATCGCGAGCCACCATGTCTTCGCCGTCGGTTTCCAATACGCGTGAGCGGGCACCGGTTTGGCCGAGGATTTTGAGGAGCATTTCGAGATCGAGATCGAGTGCTTGCCCGATACCCAAGCCTTCGGCGAGAGCAGCGGTATTGATGTTCATGATCATATTGACCAAGGCTTTGACCTCGGAGGCCTTGCCGGCAGGTCCGACGAAGTGGAGGGCTTCACTCAAGTCATCGAGCAGGGACTTTACCCGATCAAAGACCGCCTCATCTCCGCCGATCATGAGGAAGAGCTCACCGTTGCGGGCCTGGGGTATGCTCGAGGCCATGCAGGCTTCCAGACTGGAGGCCCCGGCGGCCGTGGTCGCGGAATCGACTCGCGCGTGGATGGAAGGGGTGAGGGTGGCGCAATTGATGAATACGCGGTCCTCGGCACCTGTGAGTAGGTTGTCGCCCCCAAAGTAGATGGCTTCCATTGCCGCATCGTTTGTCACGATGGTCAGAATAATATCGGATGCCGCGGTGACTTCGGCGAGATTTGCGCAGGCCGTGGCGGAGACTTCGGTCGCCACCGCCGAGGTCACTTCGCTGTTGATGTCGAAGACAGCGGCCACGTTGTAACCTTTGTCATTGAGGCAACGGGCCATATTGCCGCCCATGCGGCCGAGGCCGACAAATCCAATTTTTTTATCTTTCATAACGTTAAGGGGAAGAAATTCGGGAAGAGAACAAGAGCATTAGATACGCGCGGGCTGGCGTGACAATTCTTGCGCGAAAAAATCACCAACAAGTCCGTGAAATTTCATTCGTTCTCCGTTCCAAAGAACTGCTCTTCGAGGGCCAGACACAAGGTGTGGTAGATGGGAAGATGCAGTTCTTGGATGCGATAAACCTCGGTATCGGGAACATTGATACTCAAGTCCGCGAACGGAGCGCATTTCCCGGGAGTGGCTCCCGATAGCAGCAGGGTGCGCACTCCCCGTCGACGGGCGGCTTGCAGGGCCAGTAGAACGTTACGGGCACTGCCGCTGCAACTGATGCCCATGACCACGTCACCGGGACGAGCCAGAGCCCAGACGAGTTGGGCGTATTCCAGTTCGGGATTGGTATCATTGGCCACGGCGGAACGCAGGGCTGGGAATCCCGTGAGCGGGATGGCGGGCAGCCCTCCCTGCAATTTATCCAAGGCCGGATCAAATCCCTCTTCAGAATGTCCGGTAGAGGGTCGTGGATGCACGAAGCCCTTTAGAAGCTCACCGGCAATGTGCTCCGCATCGGCCGCGCTGCCGCCGTTGCCGCAAAGATAAAGCCGGCCTTCATTCGCAAAGCAGGTCTCCAGTTCCGTATAGGCGCCTGAAATTGAATCCGCGCAGGCTTCGAGCGAGGGGTGCCGGCTCAAAAGGGTGTTCAAATGGGAATTGAATAGGGATATCGTCACGGTTGGGGGAGTCGAATGGACACGTCTTACTGCCTGGGAGGTCCAACGGGGACCATGACCTCTTCCTGAAGCACCGCGCAACTGGTTCCTGTCTTCGCCACGCCACTGGTGCTTGAGCTGGGCCGGTATCTAGGTCAGATAAATCTTCATGCCAGATTCCAAACTATGCACGCTGGAGGAGGAAGCGGTTCAACTAAATCGCTTCTTCGCCGACGATAAGAAAGGTGCCTTGGCGCTAGTGGAACGGCAGTTGAATGCCATTCACATGCGGGCGCAGGTCGTGATCGGGTTTGCGGCCGTGGCCGTAACGACAACGGGATTTTCGGGACGTTTGATCGCCGGGACCAATACCCTTGCCCAGGTCTGCATCATTATGGGACTCGTCGTGATCTTGGCGTCGTGTCTGTCGATCTTTCTGCGGGTGTTGGCGGTGGAGTGGGTGATCAGCCGATGCCTGCACGACAGCTTCGAAAAAACCCTGCTACGAGTGCTTACGAGCCGAACCAAAAAACCCCAGGCCTATCGCTTGGGCAGTGCGGGGGTATTTATCGGTCTCACCGTCTACGCGGTGGCTATCGCCATCATGCTGCTCAATCCCGAATCGCTGACGGTGCCGAATCGATAAACGTAGTGCCGGCTGAAGCGCGGCACTACGTCTGACTAGGAGCGTTCCGCTCTAGGGGGCTGCTCCCGCGATACGTGTGAGCATTTCTAGGACACTTTCGGTCGCATGTCTCACGTGAACAGGAGGATTACCCTGCGGCGTCTACCAGACCTTTTCCCGTAGCGCCAGCAGTTCGGGGTAGCGTTCGTCGGTATCTCCAACTTCCGCCTTTAGCGCCAGCAGTTGCTGTTTCAATGAAGCCACGGTGTCGGCGTAACTGGGATAGCGGTAGACGTCGTGGTTTTCCGCAGGGTCGGCCCGCAGATCGAACAGCTGCCAGCCGGGCTCTGTCGCGGTTTGCACCGCTCCGGCGGCGTCGAGCGGCAAACCGTAGTGGAAAATGAGTTTAAAGTCCTTTGTGCGAATGCCGTAGTGCGCCGGGACCTCGTGGTGCGCCATCTGCATCCAATAGCGGTAGTAGACGGCTTCACGCCAGCCGGTCGGCGTTTCGCCACCGGTGATCATCTTTTCAAAGCTGTGTCCCTGCATATCGGAACGAGGTGAACCGCCGGCGAGTTCGATTAGCGTCGGGGCGAAGTCGACGTTGGTGATCATGGCATCGTTGGACGAGCCGGCTGGAATGCTCTCCGGATAGCGCACGATGAAGGGCATGCGCATCGACTCATCATACATCCAGCGCTTGTCGTAGTAGTCGTGTTCGCCGGTCATCATCCCTTGGTCGGAGATATAGAGGATGATGGTATTATCGAGTTCACCGGTCGAACGAAGATGTTCAATCAATCGGCCCACTTTGTCGTCGATCCCGCGCACGCAGCGCAGATACTTCTTCGTGTAACGTTGGTAGGCTTCAGTTTGGTAGTCGTGAGGTGCGAGGTTTTGATTTACGCGCATTTGCATGCCCACGTTGCGACGGAGGTTTCGTTTGCCGATCGAAGAACCGAGTTCGGCGCTGGGCGAGCCGGGGGCAGGGCCGGTGCGCAGTGACGTGGGTTCTGGAATGTCGATGTCCTCATATAGAAAGTCGGTGCTCTCGGGGTTTTCCCAGTTTCCGTGCGGTGCCTTGAAGTGGTGCATCAGAAAGAAAGGTTGGTCGCTCTTCCGTTCGCTGAGCCACTTAATCGAAAGATCGGTGATGGCGTCATCCGCGTGCAGGGCGGCTTGGGCACGCCCGACCACGCTGCCGATAAATTGACGCTGATTGTCCGGCCAAGCCCCCAGGTTCTTGTCGTGGAAGACCGGGTTGAAATAGGTGCCCTGACCCGGCAGCACGATGTAGTAGTCGAAGCCGGTCGGCTCGGCGCGGAGATGCCATTTTCCGATCATGGCAGTCTCATAACCCTGTTCAGTCATGACTGCCGGCAGGACGATTTTGTCGGGAGAGATGAGATCCGACAACGTGCGCACGCCGTTGACGTGGGAGTATTGCCCTGAAAGCAGCGTAGCCCGACTGGGCGTGCAGATTGAATTGGAGCAGAAAACGTTGTCGAATCGGACGCCTTCCGAAGCCAATCGATCAATGTTGGGGGTTGGATTCAGCTCCGCGAAGCGTCTGCCATAGGCCCCGACTGCTTGGGCGGCATGGTCGTCCGACATGATCCAAAGGATATTGGGTCGATCAGCGGCGGAAAGACTGCGGGAAGGGAGTCCGCCTGCGGCGACCGTGAGTGATAACGCGCATAAGCGGATGAGAAGTGAAACGGTCGGAAAGAGGGGCACCTGTGCACATGAACAAGGCGCGGTGAGAGAGGCAATAGGGAGTCTGTTGAATCAATTTAGCTTGGGTTGGGGTCGAGGGGGTTGGTTTAACTGATTTACTGCGTTGCCTGTTGATCAGGGGTAGCTGCACCCCAACCTCACGGCCTTCTCTTTGCCGCCCGTTGATCATATGAGTGCCCCCGCATCCCCTCGTCGTCCGAATATTCTTTTCGTCATTACTGATGACCATCAAGCCGATGCGTTGGGAGCTGCGGGACATCCGGTGGTAAATACACCGGTTTTGGATGGACTGGCGGAACGCGGGGTGCGTTTCCCGAATGCCACTCACGCCGGCAGCATGGTCGCCGCGATTTGTTCACCGGCGAGGGCCTGTTTGTTGACCGGTCGAGATTTGTTGGGCTCAAACGCTGATCCCGGTCCGACTGGCGGATCAGAGGATACCGTAACGCTCAACCCAGATGCCAAGACGTTGCCCGAGCTGTTGGGAGAGGCAGGTTACGAGACCTTTTTTACCGGGAAATGGCATAATGACCGAGAGTCCTTTCTACGATCGTTCCAAGGGGCTCGACGGATTTTTCATGGTGGTATGTGTGACCACGATGCCGTGCCTCTGATTGCCGACCGGGCTGCATTCACCCGCGGGGAGGCCCCCGAAATCGGGGAGGGATTTTCTACCGAGTTGTTTTGTGAATCCATGGTGGAGTGTTTGGACAACCGTTCCTCGGATTCACCGTTCTTTGCGTGGCTGTCCATCACCTCGCCGCACGATCCTCGGACACCTCCCGCAGACTACCTGGCGCAGTATCCTTCCGCTGAGATGCCGCTGCCGCCTTCTTTTTGTCCGGAGCCCGAATTCGATAACGGCGAATTGGATATTCGTGATGAACGTCTTGCTCCCAAGCCTTTGCAGGAAGACACCGTGCGGGAACACGTCGCAGGCTACTACGGAATGATCACGCATCAGGACGTTCAAATCGGTCGGGTCCTGAGCGCGTTGGATGCGTCGGGTGAATCAGACAACACCATCATTGTCTACGTGGGCGATCATGGCCTGTCAGTGGGCAATCACGGTCTGTTGGGTAAACAAAATCTTTATGAACACAGCACGCGTGTGCCGCTGATCATGTCAGGGCCGGGCGTGCCCGTAGGGCAAACCCGCGATGGTTTGGTTTATTCGCTGGATGTCTTCGCTACCTTGTTGGAGTTGGCCGGTGTGTCTGCGCCCGCCGGAGGCGTCAGCCGCAGTCTGGTTCCGCAGTTCAGCGAAGGGCAGGGCGGTCGTTCGGAGGTCGTTTCTCTCTACAAAGGGATTCAACGCATGGTAAAGGAGTCGCGTTGGAAACTTATTGAGTATCGACCGGGCGATGAAAGCCGGATCGAGCTGTTCGATTTGGAGGCGGACCCGCATGAACTTAATAACCTCGCGGGGGATCCAAGGATGAGTGAAATTATTTTGAGGCTACGCCGGAAGCTCCATGACTGGCAGACCGCCACCGGCGATCGTTGGATGACGGTCGATTTCTCTTCCCAACCCCTCCCTGTAGCATCATGAGTTCATTACGTATCGGCGCGATGGATATCGCCATTGTCCTGGGGTATTTTGTATTAACGGTGGCGTTCGGTCTCTGGATGGGGCGACGCAAGGTGAAGTCAGGCGAGGACCTTTTTTTGGCCGATCGTTCCGCCTCGTGGCCCATGATCGGGGCGTCCCTTTTTTCCGCGAATATTTCGAGTTAACAATTCGTGGGGCAAGCGGGTTTGGCCTACACCATCGGTATTGCGGCAGGCGCTTTTCAAATGGTCGGCGCGATGTGCTTCGTGTTTCTCGCGGTGTTCTTCGTGGAGGTGTATCTTGGACTGCGCTTGCGCACCGCGCCCGAATTCTTCGAGCGCCGTTACAACAGCAGTTCCCGATTGTTCGTGGCGGCGATCAACATCGTCATGATTCTGGCAGCCAATATCGTGACAGCGCTCTACGCGGGGGCGACGGTGATCAATGATTTGCTGGGGTGGACTTCTGCCTTCCATTTCAATATCGCGGTGGTGGCCATTGCCGTGGCGGCGGGACTTTACACGGTGCTCGGAGGACTTCGCTCCATTCTGTGGGTTGACCTGATGCAGGCTACTTTGTTGGTGCTCGGCGGGGCGATGACCCTGGTGCTGGCCGTGCAGGCCGCGGGAGGAATTGGGGAAGTGTTGGCGCTGCCGGAAGGTGCGACCGAAAACCTGTGGTCAATCATCAAGCCATGGACGCACGCGTTCGGTTGGTTGCCGCTGATTACGGGTGCGACAATTCTGGGCGTTCACGGTCACTGCACGGATCATGATTACGTGCAACGTGCACTCTCCGCCAAGAGCCTGTTTCATTCGAAGATGGGTGCGGTGTTTGCCGGATTTCTTAAAGTCCTGGCGCTCTTCATTATCGCTGCTCCCGGTGTGGTCGCGGCCAAATTGATTCCCGGGTTGGCACATCCCGATCAAGCCTACACGCGCTTAATCACCGAATATGTGCCGACGGGTTTTGTTGGATTGGTCATGGCAGGATTGTTGGCGGCGATCTTGGGCACCGTTGCGGCGGGCCTCTCTGCTTCTTCGGCGATGTTGGTATTCGATTTCATCGGCAAGTGGCGCCCCAAGATGACCGAAGATCGGAAGGTTCGGATGGGTCGTGTGGTGATGATCAGTATCCTTGTGATCTGCACCTTGTTGGCACCGAGCATCAAGAGTTTCCAAGGCGTGTTTGGTTACCTCGTTCGAATTTGGTCACTCCTCGCTCCACCGGTGTTTATCTGTGTGGTATTCGGGATATTCTCGCAACGGGCCACGAGTCGCGGGGCGGTGGCAACTCTCACCACCGGTGCCGTGCTGGGCGCGGTAGCCTTTTGGATTCTGGGCCGTCAAGATATTCTGGATACGCTTCCGGTATACTTTCGCAGTTCACTTAATCTCGGGGTATTGGTCACCATGGTATGTGCGATTGTCATGTGGTTCCTGCGGGCCGCGAATCCGGTGCCGGAGACCGCGGATATTCGGGCGACGAGCCAGCCGAATGAGTCCGTCATGACTCCCGGTGAACAACGCCTTTACCGAGTATCACTTATATCACTACTGGTCCTGATTATGGCAGTGGTCTGGCTGTTCTCTCCGTGGGGTGTAGCGGGGATGTGATCGGAGATAGGTGGATCCATGTATAGGTGGTTTACCCTATGTCGGTTAGCTTAATAGGTGTGAATACATGGATTCAAAATCACAATTTAGTGACGTATTTTCCAAGATAGAGTTGGGGCAAAAATGCAAACTAATGCAGTTAAATGATTAACTCCAAAACGGGTTGTAGTTTAAGCATTCATTGAACCTGCTGGTTGTGTTCGTCCATCCAAGACGAACGCACATCAAAGCCCCCCGAAAAACCTCTGAAATTATGAATGCATTGTTTAGCCCGTTGGCTACGCGTGTCGCCGTCAATGGCCCCACACGAATTATTCGCACGACCTTGACGGTCGTTTTAGCTTCTTTCGCTTCAACCCTGTTCGCTCAGGATGGAACTGACGAAGATGTCATCGAACTGAGTCCTTTTTCCGTTGAGGAAGTAGAAGGTGGTTATGGTTCGACTGTTACTATCTCCGGCACAGGTATGCGGACATCTCTGATGAACGTGCCGATGTCGATCAACGTAATCACTTCTGAATTCCTGGACGATAGTCTGATTGGCGATTTCACCGAGGCATTGGATTACAATTCATCCATTACTCAAACAACCCGGAACAATTTAGGTGCCACTCGCCCATCTTCGTTTTCCATTCGCGGATTTCGTAATCGAAATCTATTGGTCGATGGTGTAACCGGGGGACTTTATATCCCGCCCTTTATGATCGACCGGATCGAGATCGTCAAAGGTCCCAATACCTTGTATGGACAATCGGATCCCGGAGGGTTGATTAATGTGATCACCAAAACGCCTGCTGCGAGAGCAGGAGGAAGCGCTACAGTAAGCGTTGGCAACAATGCTCGCGTAGGTGGAAAACTGGACTACACGGCCCGTTCAAATAACAATAAATTGGGATTACGCTTCCTCGCAGATTACAAAGACCACGACGGTTGGCGTTGGGTTGATGGCCAGGAAACAGTATTTCTTGGAATTTCGGGAACTTACGATTTTACTAAGAATACCCAAGGCTCATTCGTGATAGGAGATAACCATCAACAAGGATTTCCTACTCAGCGGGCTACTTGGTCATTTGAACGAACCCCCACTGACTTGAATGGAGACGGCGATACTTTGGACAACGTGGATGGAGTTAATGAATCAAACACCCGCTACAATAACTCTTTTATTCCGAAAGAATATGTAACGTCCACCCCCGGGAACATTTTTGATTCAGACAACAACTTCCTCACCGTGGGACTGCGCCACTCATTCAGCGATTCACACAATATCCAATACAAGGGCACCTTCCACGATACCCACCAGGTGGTTAGTTTCCGCGAATTCAATACCTTCAGTCCCAACCCCAATGACCCTGGAAATAAAATATCTGACGCGAACAACACTTGGCAAAGCAGTAGAACCAGCGACGAAGTTCATACCATTAATGACATCATTGATTTCGAAACTGGAGACGTGAGACACCAGCTTCTGATTGGTTACCGCAAAGCTGAAACCATTGCCGGTGGCGAAGGTGGCTACCGCCTGCGAGGCGGCAACGCTGGTGAAAGAGCAATCCTCGACGAAATTAGCGCGAGAACCGGAAAAGTCTTCAGACATTTTCTCTACCAAGACGATATTCTCAACGGGGTGGAGATCTGGAAAGACGACGTTCCCAGCCCGGAAGAGTTAAGGGCATTTGCTTCCCGCACTAATAATAATGACCGCACCTTTACGGACATCAATACGTTCTATGTCACTGATAACGCCTATTTCATTGATGACCGCCTCAATATTCTGGGAGGTATCCGTCACATTGATTTCAAACAAAGATCTACCTTACTGGGCGGTGTTCTAAACGCCTCACTCGAAGGCAATGACACGAATTTTCAATTCGGTGGCGTGTTTCGCCTCAATGAGAATGTGAGCTTCTTCGCCAATGTTGCGGATGCATTCGAACCGCAGAGCGCAGCAAACCCCGATATGGGCGAACTGATTGGAGCACAAACCAGCGATGCCATTGAAGTCGGATTTAAATTCACCGATCTGGCCGATGGAAAACTCAGTGGGTCTATTGCGGCGTTCAATATTCAAAAGGGTAACGTCGTTCGACGGGACTTTAATCCGGTGACCTTTCTATCGGATCAATCAGTGACCAGTGACGAAAGCGAGGGGATTGAAATCGAGTTGTTCTACAATCCGACTGAGAACTGGAACATCGTAGCGGCCTACAGTTGGATCGATGCAGTGGTTGTCGGTGACGTAGCAACGGGACTTCGTTTAGAAGGTGCTACACCTCATCGTTTCACGCTTTTCACCAATTACACGGTTAGTGATGGCCCCATGAAAGGACTCCGGATTGGCGGTGGCTTGGTGCATGCAGAGGGACCCATCCAACAATTCGGAAACATCGTAAACCGATTTGTAACTGAAGACGGTTATACCGAAATGAATCTGTTTGCCTGATACCCCACCATGATCGGTGAGCAACCCGTAACATTTGGTGTCAACATTGATAACGCGACCGACACATTCTACGTTCGCTCTCGCGCAGCGACCAACGAAGCAAGAACAGTTCTATTCTCAGCTTCTTTCGATTTGTAGTTTTCTAGTAGTTTGTAGTTCAACGAACCCCCTTCGGTTAAATCCGGAGGGGCTGTTCTTTTAGTCTGTTCATTGTCGCCTCCCGGGGCTGTCCCAACAGGAATTAGGGGTGCTCTCGGATGAACGTCAGGCTCGCAAGGTCGCTTGCGCGGCCCGCCGTTTTTGAGTTTAAGACCTCGTCGATACCTCAACTCCATTTCATGTTTTTTAAGATGTTTCCCTCTCGCGTTACTCGCTTCATTTTTTCCGTCGGCCTGATCCTTTCGGTCGCCTCTATGCCATTGTCGACTGCCGCGGTGGAAGAGTCGGATCTCTACGTAAATCCAGAACGTCTTGAAGAATGGAATGACTGGCGATTTGGTCTGTTTATCCATTGGGGCCCGTGGGCGCAGCGTGAGGTCGGTTACATCTGGAAAATGGTGAACGAGGAGTCCAAGGAGATTGGCAGCAAGAGCTTCGATCTGTGGGAAACGTTCAACCCGACCGCGTTTGATCCCGCAAAGTGGGCGCGGGCCGCGAAGGATGCGGGGATGAAATATGTGGTCTTCGTGGTGAAGCACCACGATGGTGTAAACAACTACGACACTCAACTTTCGGACTTCAAAACGACCAACCCGATTGTGCCCTATTCGGCCAACGAAAATGCGGATTTGACCCAAGCCATTGTCGATGCGTTCCGAGCCGAAGGACTCGCCATCGGTCTCTACTACTCGCACATCGATTGGCACCATGCGGACGGCAAATATTTCTCCCGTGATCATTGGGACTACGATGCCAGTCGTATCGATTCCGATCCTGATTCATGGAACCGGTTCGCTGAATTTCAAAAGGGACAGATCCGTGAGCTGCTAACCAATTACGGCAAGATCGACATCCTGTGGTATGACATTGCCTGGCCGTCCGGCGCGACGGGTAACAAGGTGTTCGAGCATCCCGTGGTCAGGGAGGATGTGCTCGATCTGTTGGGCATCATGAAGGAATTGCAGCCGGATCTGGTTTTTAATGACCGGGGAACCGACAAGTTCGGAGGATTTTATACGCCCGAACAGCAGGTCCCTGCCACGGGTCTTCCCGGTTATTGGGAATCCAATATCACGATCACCAACGAACGCGGATTCTGGTATAAAGGAGACCACGTCACCGCGAAGTCTCCGGAGATGCTCACACGCCGGGCAAGTATCGCGTCATGATCGAATATTCGACCCAGAATCCTCAGGCGGGCAGTGAATTCGACCTGAAAATCGGTGACGAGGCGTCTTTCCGCGGAGTGGTGCGAGGCACGGCCGACTGGGAGGGTGATCTGTTGCAGGTGCAACGCCAGGCATTCGATGCCCACGAACGGCACAACAACTTGTGGACTTTCCAACAGCATGAGTTGGGCACTTTGCAACTTGACGAACTGTGTGCCTATGAGATCGAGGTGGTGCCGCTAGAGATCGCGAAGGACTATTTGGCCTTTGTGAAATCCGTGACACTCGAGTTGGTCGAGTAGTTAAAGCCTGACTTGCTCCAGATCAACGCGCAGGATTCTGGCCTATGAATATTAAAGCCGGGGTCTGGATCGTCGTATTTTCGGTTGGAGTTTGCCTGTCATCAGCGGCGGAAAAAACCGCTGAAGCTGCCTGGTCCCAACTCGTGGCAAACTTCTCAGGACGGGCGGCCTTTGCTTACGTTGAAAACGATACCTCCCTGCCAAACGTTCTGATTTACGGAGATTCCATCTCGATTGGATACACTCCGGGGGTTCGTGAAGCCTTGGCGGGTCGGGCGAACGTCTATCGAATTCATCTCAACGGGGGGCCTTCGGGGTCATTTGTCGGCAAGTTCAATACGCTGGAAACCACCATGCGAAACCCGGAGCTGGCGGGATATTGGGCTTTCGACTGGGACGTCATTCATTTCAACGTGGGACTGCATGATTTGAAGTATGTCAACGAGGCCAATAAACTGGATCTCGAGAATGGCACCCAAGTCGCGACTATCAAAGAATACCGGGCCAACCTGTATCGCATCATCACCTGCTTGAAGGAGGCGGCACCTCGGGCGAAACTGGTTTTCGCCCTGACGACCAAAGTGCCGCCGGAATCAAACGGCCGCTTCGAAGATTCCGAACTCGCCTATAATCAGGCTGCTCTGGCGGTCCTGCAGGACTACCCCGAAATTACGATCAACGATCTGCGCACGGCATCCTTGCCCTTCGAGCAACCGGGCAACGTGCACTTCGAGCCGGTGGGCA
Source organism: Actomonas sp. (assembly GCA_965203585.1). Taxonomy (GTDB): domain Bacteria; phylum Verrucomicrobiota; class Verrucomicrobiia; order Opitutales; family Opitutaceae; genus Actomonas. The sequence continues at coordinate 915,719 of CBDBDC010000003.1, read as the reverse complement.
TCACGGCACAGGCGAAGCATGTTGCGATGGTTCTTGTTGATGAGCTACCGTAGATTGCGTGATGATCGGAGAAGAACCAAGAAGCCCCCAGTCAGACGATTCCGCTCAATTTCCAATCGAGGAAGACCCAATGAATTCAAAGCTTTGTTATTGGAACAGCTTGGCACGGAAATGCTCATACCGACGGCATTGCGCCTTATCGCCCGAACGCTCGACAGTCATTTTGTGTCATTTCAGGCCTGTGATTCGAATATGACGATTCTGGGTGGAGACACCTACCCCTCCAACGATGTGGTCGGGTTACCCAAACTGGTCCACCTAAACCGTTAGTCTGGATGGGTTGATGGTGTGGTTGAGGGTGTAGAGTAAGTCAAGGGAAGGGCGCAAGGAGGCCGGAGGCCGACTGGAGCCCTTCCCTTGAGTGGAGGGTTCTGATTCGAGCTTTTGTTCAAACGCGATGGGGCTGATATAACCCAACGAACCGTGGGGGCGCAGGTGGTTGTATTTCCATCGCCAGTCTTCGATCACGACCCGCGCTTCGGTCAGCGTGGAGAGCATCTCTCGGTTGAGGCACTCGTGGCGCAACCGAGCATGGAAGCTCTCGATAAAGCCGTTTTGCCAAGGGCTGCCGGGGTCGATGTAGAGTGTCTTGATTGATTGAGACGCGAGCCAAGCTCGCAACTCCTTCTCGATAAACTCCGAGCCATGGTCGCTGCGGATATGCTCCGGAGCTCCGTGCTCGGCAATCAGCCTGTTCATGATCGAACGCACCTTACGCGCATTGATCTTACGATCCACGTGGATGCACCGGCTTTGCCGGGTGTATTCATCGAGGACGCTCAGCATGCGTAGCTTGCCTCCACGCATCGTCGTATCGGGCACGAAGTCCCACGTCCAAACGTGATGGGGATGGGTCGCCTTCGTCGGCAGCCCCGTGGAGATCCCACCGCGCCGTCGCTTGGGCTTCTTCACGGGCACCATCAGGCCGAGCTGCTGGCGCAGCCGCTGGATCAAACGCGATCCGACTCGCCAGCCTGCTTTCTTCAGCAGGCGAGCGATCTTCATATAGCCCATTTCAGGATGCTCTCGACTCATCCGGCGTAGCGCTGCCTTCAACGTGGCCATCCAAGCATCAGGTTGCTTCGCCTCGTAGCCAAACGTGCGGCGATGCAGGCCAAAGGGCCGACAGGCCTCGCGAGCCGGGCAACGGCCCCGGTTCACCTTCGCGACCATGATCTGTCTTTTGTGGCCGGGGCTCATCGTTTTTTTTCGAGCGCCTCCTTCAGGAGTTCTTGGCCGAGCATCTCATCTGCCAGCAGGCGCTTTAATCGGGCGTTCTCCTTTTGCAGCTTCTTGAGCTGCTTGGCCTGGTCGAGCTCCATCAGGCCAAACTCACGCTTCCAGCGGTGGAAGGTTTGCTCGCTGATGGCGTGCTCCTGGCACACCGCTATGATCGTCGCTTCGGCCTGCTCGGCCTCACGCAATATGCGGATCTTCTGCTCGGTGGTGTATCTCTTTGCTTTCATAATCTGGGTCCTTTCTAGGTTCCCAGACTAACTCTCTCAATGGCTCAGTTTTCGTAACCCCGACCAGTCGGTTTCGACCACGATGTTACCATTTCGCAAAAGCGCAAAAGTGATGGGGGAACTTCCGCTAAAGTTGAAGTTCGCGGTTTCTCCTACGCGCCTCACGATGCTGGAGGGCTGGCTGGTAAACCGGGGAGCAGTCCCGGGAGTCACGGTGACATGGGTGGAATTGGAGGTTGCGCTTCCTTTGAAATTGGAAACCTCGACGTGGTAGTTTCCGGCATCCGCTGACGTTGCGGAATTGATGCGGTAGGGTGGAATCAGTGGCTCACTGAATGAGTTCGCCATCGCGAAACCACTGATAAACAAGAAGCTGAGTTCCGTTGGAACTGGAATAAATATTCACGAACTGCCCATCTTCCACGGAGTAGCTATTTTGGGATATGCTAATGCTGGGTGCGATTGCAGGAGTTACATCGAGACGGAAAATTCGGCTCGAGACGGAACCGGCTTCGTTGGCAATGGTGAGTTGGTAAGCCCCGATATCATCCTCGGTGACGGGATCAAAAGTTAGGGAGTTTTGATCGGCGGCTGGGATGACCTCATCGTCTTTTTCTCAAACGAACAAAAAGGGAGCCGTGCCCGCGAGGCTCGCGGAAAAAGATACCGTTGTCCCTTCCTGCACCAGTTGGCTGTTGCTTTGATCTGTGATCTCGGGAGGCGTTTGAGCCTGCAGAGTGACGTAAGGAAAGCGAGTCCGAGGCGCAGAAAATTCATGACGAACTATCAGCCAACGCTTTGCGTTAGGGAAATGCAAGAGGCCTCGAATGAGGTATTACCCTCAGATTATCCGCCGGCAACGGGGGGGATGAAGACCACTTCATCACCGTCTTTGAGCGGAGCGGGCCAAGGCTGGAACTCGCTGTTTACGGCGGCGCGGAGGCGATCGGCAGGCAGGGTGAAACCGTGCTGTTTTTGCAGTTCTTCGTAGAGGGATTGAGCGTCGGTTGCCTCCGTGGTCAGCGACTCTTCGGCTTGACCGCGTTGTTCGCGTAGGATGGCGAAATATTTAACCGTGATGTTTTTCATGCTTCGGCTTTGTAGTCGGATTTTCCGCCGGTTTTGGTGATCAATTTGGTCTCGGAAATCGTGATGTTTTTAGTCACAGCCTTGCCCATGTCGTAGAGGGTAAGGGCAGCGATGGATGCACCGGTTAAGGCTTCCATCTCGGCACCGGTTTTGGCGGTCACGGCGACGCAGCAATCAACCTCGACCTCGGCGGATCCATCGGCGGCCCGGTCCCGGGCTGTGAGTTCGATTTGGCAGTCCTCGAGAGGGAGAGGGTGGCACAGCGGAATCAGCTCGCTGGTGCGTTTGGCAGCCATGACTCCGGCCAGGCTGGCAGTCTGGAATATAGGCCCTTTTTTACCGACGATTTCGTTGTTCACGATCAGCTCGGCCAAGGCCGCCGGAAGGTGCACGAGCGCTTGGGCATGAGCGGTGCGCCGGGTGATGGCTTTTTCGCCGACATCGACCATGCGAGGGCGGTTGTTTTCATCGAGGTGGGAGAGCATGGGATGATTTTCGAATGCGAAATGATGAACGGTAATTTTCGGGGCGAATTCTCACACCCAGCGCCAGAGTTGCACGGGGGTGTGGGCTGCAAAAGCGGATTGGTCGGCAGGCAGCTCGACAAACCCATCGGTGCCCAGCAGACCACCGATATCGCCCGACGTGTTGAATGGGGCGGGGGCGGCGACTTGTTGACCGTTTTTGGTGGTGGAGACGACTACGGGGAGCATGAAAGCAAGCGGACGGTCGAAGGCGAACGGCTTGGCCAGCAGGAAGGTTTCAGCACGTGTTGCGGTTATGCCTGCCATCCTGCGCAACGCCGGCAACACGTAGCGGTGCAGGCACACGTAGGTGGACACGGGGTTCCCCGGTAAAGCGAAGATCGGCGTTTTCCTCGGAGTCGTGCCAAACCATAAGGGCTTGCCGGGACGCTGCGCGATTCCTCTCAGATGCTCGGTCGCACCGAGGTCCGCCAGCACTTCGGGGACGTGATCCCGCTTCCCTTTGGATACCCCGCCGGTCAGCACGATCACCTCATACTCAGCCAGAATGCTTTTGAGACTGGATTCAATTTCGTCGCGATGATCGCGGAGGTGAAACCGTTCGATACGTCCGGTCAGGTGGCTTTGAGTCAACGCAGCGCGCAAAGCGTAATCGTTGGAACGTCTAATCTGATAGGGAGTAATCGAGGGGCTCGTTACATCCATCAATTCGTCGCCCGTTGTCACAATGGCGACGCTCGGCCGGGAGGCGACTTGCAGGCGAGCTGCTCCGATTGTCGCGGCGACAGCGACTTCCCGGCCGGTCAACAAGGTGCCAGCGGAAACCAGCTCGACGCCACTGGCAAAATCCGACCCTTGGGGATGCACGCTTTTCCCGGGGGTGATTTCGGAAGGAGAAAGCAGTTTTATATTATCCCCGGCTTTCTCCGTTTCCTCGTAAGGGACCACGGCGTCAGCCTCCTTGGGGAGCACCGCGCCGGTCGCGATTTCGATCGCTTCTCCCGCGTCTGCGAGGGTTTGAGCCATCATGCCGGCTGCTTGGAATCCGGTTACCTTCAAGGTCGGTGGAGGCTTTCCGTTCCAGTCGGCGCTCTTCACGGCGTATCCGTCCATGGTCACGCGGTTGTAGGCGGGCATCGGTCGGTCGGCCGCGATTGCTTCCCGCAAAACGCGCCCATGCGCCAAGTCGATTCCACAGTCTTCGCCGGGCAAACGGGGAAGGTGTCGATTAATAATTTCGGTGGCGGCAGTCGGTGAGGAAAGCATAGGCGAACACCCACTTTCACACTTACCGGGCCGGCTGCAACCCCACGGTGGATCTGCATGATGGATGATTTCCCGTTTCGTGGGGTTGTCTCTGCGCCACGGACGTGCAACAGTGAAGGTTCATGTCCCTGAAAGACGTCACCGACCAATTGCACCGGCCGCTCCGAGATCTCCGTATATCGGTCACGGATCGTTGTAATTTTCGGTGTCCGTATTGCATGCCGAAAGAGGTTTTCGGCGCGGACTACGAGTTTCTCAAAGATCCCCAGCTCATGTCCGCCGATGAAATCGTCGCGATCGCGCGATCGTTCGTGGATTTGGGGGTCAAAAAGATCCGACTTACCGGCGGTGAACCGCTCCTGCGTCGGGACTTGGTGGATATCGTGCGTCGACTTAAGTCCGAGGTTGAAGTGAATGAAGTTGCTTTGACGACAAATGGTTGGTTGCTAGGTCATTATGCTGAAAAACTTCGGACATCCGGTCTTGATCGCCTGAATGTCTCTGTCGACTCGCTTTCGGCCGAAACAGCCGGCCGAATGAACGGTCTTGGCTTCGATTCCCGGCGGGTTTTGGACGCTATTGATACGGCCGCTGAGGTGGGGCTTCCGATCAAGATCAACACGGCCATACGCCGCGGGATTAACGACCACGAGATTGAGGCCTTGGCAGACTACTTTCGGGTCCGCGGACACACGCTTCGCTTCATCGAATTTATGGATGTCGGCAATACCAACGACTGGAGTGCGGAAGCGGTGCTGCTCGCCCGGGAGATTGTTGCCCGCATCAACGCCCGCTGGCCGATTGAGGCGGTTGCGCCTGCATACCGGGGCGAAGTCGCGGCCCGATATCGCTACGTCGATGGATCGGGCGAAATCGGCATCATCGCGTCGATCACCGAACCCTTTTGCCGGGATTGCCACCGCGCGCGCCTGTCGGCCAACGGCAAATTTCACACCTGTTTGTTTAGTTCGATTGGCTGGAACGTTTTGGCGCAATTTCGCCAAGGTAAGACCGATGATGAGTTAACTCAATATATCGCAAATATTTGGAGAAAACGAACAGATCGCTATTCCGACGAGCGAGTGGAGCGATCCGGCGATCAATCCGTTCCAAAGAGGCCGGAAATGAGCTATCTGGGCGGGTAGAGGTTTCAAGGGTTGGATGGGTAGTTTTACTCCTGAAATACCGCTTGCTGAATATAGGGTAATCACCCCATTTTAAGTTCAGTGAACTTTCTTCGTCTGATTTTCTGTGCCGTCAGTGCCGTGGTGATTACCTCCACGGCCTCCGCGCAGGTATTTTCGGAAAGCTTTAAGGGCACGCTTCCTCGAACGGACTCGTGATCAACAGCGCAATCACGCAGACGACTGCCGATACCGCTGACACCGTTTTCATTAATAACAGTTCCGGGCGTTCCGTGACCTTCTCCGGTGCAAACGACTACAAGACGCAAACGATCGTCCAGGCTGGCACCTTGATTGTGAGAAATGACACTGCGCTTGGCGCGACGACTTCCGGCACCACCGTGGATTCGGGAGCGATCCTCCAGCTCGAGAACAACATCACGATTGGTGCCGAAGCTATCGCCAACAGCGGCACCGTAACCAATGCCTCCGGCACGGGTAACCTCACGGTAGCGGGGGGCGAGCTCACTCTTTCGAATAACAATACCTACACCGGCAATACCACGATTTCGGCCGGAACACTGGTGGTGGCCGGCCAAACCGAGTCCGCTACGATGGACATCGCTGCGGGAGCCGAGCTCGAGTTCAACGTCGCCAGTGGCACGCGGGACAATTCGACCAACACCAACTTCACCGGTGGCGGCACGTTGGCCAAGACCGGTGCGGGCGAGTTGTTTTGGAACAGTGCTCTGGCAGATTTTGCGTTGGATTCGGGGGTCCTGATCGATGTTCGGGAGGGCACCTTGCGAGGAGCCAACGGAGGCAACGATACCTGGACCAATAATCTGTCCGACCTGAACGTCGAGGCGGGCGCGACTTTTAATGGTGCGGGTCTTCAAATCCGCGTGGACGCTCTGACCGGCGCTGGCACGATTCAGCACGGTTATACGGGAGCCAGTCGACTCACGTTCGGTGTGGATAACGGCACCGGTGTTTTACCGGTATCTTGGAAGACTTTGGCACCACCGGTCCGGGAGATTATGCTAAAGTCGGCACGGGCTCGCAGACACTCTCGGGCGACAAAACCTTCACGGGCACGATGGCGATCGAAGGTGGCACGCTTGTCGCCGCTCATAGCAATGTCCTCGGCACGGCCGCCGCGGGCACCAGTATAGACTCAGGTGTGACGCTCGCCCTCACCAACAATGGCGAACTGGAAAACACTGGTGGCACCAACACCTTTGGCGGCGCGATTAGTGGCACTGGTCAGGTTAATGTAGAGGGCGGCCAGCTAACGCTCTCCGCTGACAATACGTATACGGGTAACACTTCGGTAAACGCTGGCACGTTGGTCATTTCCAACCAGACGGATTCGGGGAATATCAGCATCGCATCCGGAGCAACCCTTGAACTGAACGTGGCCAGCGGCACCCGCAAAAATGGCACCAACACCAATTTCACGGGCACCGGCACCTTGGCGAAAACCGGAGCGGGTGAGATGCAATGGAAAAGCTCCTGCGATTCACGCAGGCTGGTTTCGCTAGCGGCGAGTTTGTCGCGGAGGGGTTGGTATTCGGGAGGCACGGGAGAAAAGGGCTTGCGTGGAGGGGTAACGCAAAAGCTCCGAGCAACGCAATGCAGCGGTGCCCGGAGCGGAATTAAGCGGATCAGACCGGGATGATTTGATCAGGGATTTGCCGGGAGGCGGCCGAAGACCATTTCGCGTTCGGCCTGGAGTTTCAGACGGGAGTTCATGCCATTGATCCAGCCTTGGGAGCCGGGATTAGAGGGGCTGAGGTCCCAAGTGTGCCCGACGATTTTGCCGTGAGTGTCGAGGAAGATACCCATGTCACCGATACCGGCTCCGTGAATTTCGTAGTCCGTTGGGTTGTCGTCGTCGTCGATCACGGTGAATTCGCGGGTATCGTTCGCGTGTGGCGATCGGGTGCTATCCAGAATTGTCATACGGTAGAAATGCGTGCCAGCGAGGTCTGGATTGAGGTTGTTTCCTTGCACGGGGTAGGCGAAGGCCTCTTCGAGGTGGAGATCAACGAGGATGGCAGTGTGGCCGCTGGTCTCGCCGATGTAGTGGATGCTTATAATGTCACCGGGCTTGGAATGGCGGATATTGGTCACTTTCATTGCGAAACCTTTTCCTTGGTCGATGAGCGCGAGGTATTCCCACGGGTTTGGGCTCGCGGTGTCATCCCATGCGCCGCCTTCTTTCGGGTTGAAGAAGCCATAGTCGTTCCAATCCCAGTCGTAAGAGTGCTCCAATAGACGCGTACCGAGAGGAGCGCATTCGGTCAGGTTACCGGGAAATACGACGTCTTCCTCGTCCATGAAGCGGATGTAAGACTCGGGTTCACCGTCGCCATCCCAACTGCCGCCGTAGCGATTGATTTCGACGCCGTCGCTGTCCAGGAATTCGCCTAAAGCGTGAGCGGCGTTGATTTCATCGACGAGCTGGAGCCCGTCGGTGAGATGCTGAGGTTGCACGTAAGGCACGGGCGGAGCGACGACGGGTGGAACCGTGATGATCGCAGGCGTGGCGTAAATTGGGGCCAGCTTGATGACTTTCGGCGTGTAGGTAGCGCGGGTTGGCGCGGATGAGTCCGGCGTTGGCGATCGTCGTGGCGGTGAGGGCGACGGCGAGGATGAGGGTGGTTTTGAGTTTCATGATGAATTGAATTTAGGATTGGGTGGCACCTCTCGAAATGGAGCGGTGCTTTGCTGACCTCTTCACTTTGCCCGAAATTGTAAGAGAGCGGTATAGGCCGGATGGACACGGGCCGATCGGCTAGTTGACGCCCACCCATGAGTGAGTCTGTCTTTTTGCATGGCCCGGATCCTTGTGGTGGATGATGACCCCCGACTTCGTCGACAGTGCGTAGCGCTGTTAGAGGCGGGTGGCTTTGACACGCTCCAAGCCGAAAATGGTCGTCGTGGATTGGAACTCGCGCGAGAGGAATTCCCCGACCTTGTCATCTGCGACGTGAACATGCCGTCCATGAACGGGCATGCCGCTCTCGAGGCGGTCCGGGGCGATGATAATTTGGCCAACACGCCCTTCATCTTTCTCACCGCCAATGGCGATATGACCGATTTACGCGTCGGGATGAATTTGGGCGCCGACGATTATCTGATGAAGCCGGTCGATCCCGAGCAACTCGTGGCTGCGATCCATGCTCGCCTTGATCGCAACCGCGTCGCTCAAGCTTCGTCGCCGCGTCCTTCAACTCCCGCCGATCCGGTTGAACTCGAAACGTTAGGGCTGACCCCCCCCTGCGAGGCGGAAACCCTCTTTTGGGTGGCGCAGGGGAAAACCAATCCGGAGATCGCCATCATCGGAGGAGTGAAACTCACCACGGTGAAAAAACACCTCGAGAGCATCTATCTGAAACTCGGAGTGGAAAACCGCACGACGGCGGCGGGGCTCGCTCTCGAGCATCTTGGGCCGTTGGGCTAACTGTTTATGCTTGGGAGGTCGTGCGCAGGAGCAGTCGATGCACACCGACAATAGGAGCTTCACCGATTGCCCGCAACGGCAGGGGTGTTCGTGGCAGTAGAATATTAGCGACGACCGGGTGCGTCATGACCGGACCAGTGAGTCCACAGGGAATTTCGTCCAAGGGAGTATTGGGAAAGAGTCGGGAAGCGACCCGCACCGCCAGTTCCAACAACGGCTCGGCAGAATCTAATACCATGTGGTTGCAGGTTTCATCTCCCTCGGATGCGAGGTGCAATACCGCCGGAGTCAGCGACGCGATGATTTTGTTGGGCGCGGGGCTTTGGTAGAAATACCGTGTCAACTCATTCGTATTCGAAATACTGATACTCTCGCCGTGGTCTTTGATGAGTTGCCCGACGCGGGTTTCGGGCGCCCAGCCTTGAAGCTCGAGCAGCCCCCGGGCGATCGCCCGCTGGCCCAGATCGTAGCCACTGCCCGGATCGCCGAAGCGCCAACCCAATCCGCCTGCGTAGTGCAACTCTCCAAGCTTGTCGCGAGCTGCCACAAAGGATCCGGTGCCTCCATGCAGCACCAAACCGGCGTCTCCGGCGGTGGCAAGTTCCAGCACGGGCAGGGAATCCTTCGCGGATGACACTCGTCCGAAATCGCGCAAGCCGGCCGCAAACTCCCGCCAAAAATCCGGTGATCCCGACATGTAGAGTTGGGTGCAACTGATCGGCCCGCGGTGAATTTGTCCCAATGCTTCCAACAAGACAGCGCGGGCCTGTTCCTGGCCCACCACGTTGGGATTACACCCGGGGGCGATGTGCTGGGTTACAACCGTGCCCGTATCATCAACCAGCACCAATTCGGTTTTGGTGCCACCGCCATCAACGCCTATCCGGTAGGAACTCGTCATGTGTCCGCCGACTACTGGTGAGATGGGCAATCCTGTCAAAACGATCCGCTACGACCATCGTCGCCGAAAACTGCAAAGCCTTGGCGTTTTCGGCGTTGAGCTGCCAACCGATGTGGTTTCGGATCGGGACTTTATGAAACGTTGCTTGGCTCTGCTCTAGGTGGGCTTGTTGCTCACGGTCATAACAAATGCTGCCGGACTGCGTTATGATATGACCGCAGACGAGGTGAGGGCTGCGGCGGGACCCCCCACGTCATCCCTCGATCGGGGTGATCGCGCGATCTGGATGTATCTGGATGGGGGAAGGGTCGATTTCGAAAATGGGCGGGTAGTGGCGATTAAGAATATGTTGATGGCTTCCGAGGCGGAGGTGTTGGAGGCCCAAACCGCGGCGGACGAGGCGGCCCGACTGGCGGAGGAGGCTGTCCGCGAGGAAGCGGCCGCCGCCGACCAAAAATTGAGCGAAGAACAAGCAGCGATGGATGCGGAGATGGCCGCGCAACATGCGACTGTCCTGGAAGCCATGTCGGATTCCATTGAAGAATTTGAAGCGCAATATGAGAAAGGCCCCACTGCTGAGGACATGGGCATCGGACCGCCACCCGCGTCTCAGTATTGGATAATTCTGGGCGTGCAATCGGTCCTCGGATTGCTGATCACGATGATCGTGCTGAAGCTCGCATTTCGCTGGGCGGATATTCACGCGGATTGGGGACAGATGTTTCTTCCCGCGCTGGTGGATATGTTTACCGGCACCCTCATTCGTGCCGGGGGCCTTTGTCCTTTGGAAAACCGATCAACTCTACCGGATCGACGATGGCGTATCTTTTTTCGCGTTGTTGATGGTCCTTAAATTCGCGACCCACGCGAGTTCCTAGCAACGTGCCGTCACCGTGGCGGTCGCGGCGAAGCTGGCCAATTTCGTGGTCTGGACCGTGCTCTCGGTGGTAATTATGCAGACTTTGTTCGGTTAGACTATTGCCCAGATTTGGGCCCACGAAAAGGCTCGAAAGAACTCGAAAAATACGGCGGAGACAGCTGGAACGGGAATTGAGGTAACTGTGCGCTCGCGGTCCCCAGAGGATTCCTCAATGTGCCTGCCGGTGAACTGCGCGGCAAGATTGCCGGATTTGGAATGCGGGCCAAAGCCAGCCTCGAAGGCCACCACCGGGTGAACTGCACGGCAAGATTGCCGGATTTGGAATGTCTATTGAACCAGCGACGTTGAGGTCACCAAGCCTCCCGGACCCCTGCATAATGCAATGTAGGCATGAGTGATTTTTTACACTGATTTCCTCATCCTCACTCCTTGAAGTGTTTTGATGATGAGTTCGTTTTTGTCAGATTGTGTCGGATCAAAATTAGACTGATTGTCTCAGATAAAAGAATACATATTTCTGAGTTAATGGCCCGTCCCAAGACCACAACCAGCACGCCTTCACGCATTGAGCGCCGGATCAAGCGGGCGGCGGCCGACACGGTATTCTGTGTGGGAGATTTTTTGGATTTAGATACGCGCACGGCAGTCGATCAAGCTCTCTCATGGCTTACGCGAAGCGGGGTTTTGAACCGGTTGGCGCGCGGGTTGTATTATCGTCCGCGGACCAACCCTTACCTCGGAGAAATCACACCTTCGAAAGACGCAGTTGTGGCCGCACTGGCGCGTCGCGACCACATGAGAGTGCGCAAGATCAACGCTGAAGCGACCAATGTTCTGGGTCTGAGCGAGCAGGTGCCGGCAAAGCTGGACTACCTTACCGATGGACGCACGCGCACGGCCAAGGTCGGTCCCCATTTGATCAAGTTTCGTCACGTTTCACCCAAAACGATCGCCCCTGAAAGTTCCACGGTGGGGCTGGTGATCGCGGGACTTCGAGATTTAGGGAAGCGCCATGTTACCCCGGAGCATTTGCGTCGGTTGCGAAAAAATATTCCTCAGAAGGAGCGTCGCCGCTTGGTGGATGATCTCACGTTGGCTCCGGTTTGGATGCATCAACACCTGCAGGCTTTGGCCGTCGGAGAAGAGTCATGAAACAGTTTGCCACCCTACCTAAACAGCAGCGCACCGACTTTTTTGTTGGCTACGACTAGGGGAATAAAGTGAGTCCGGTTATTGTGGAGAAGGACTTCTGGGTGGTCTGGCTGCTGGCTCGCATCTTTAGCCTACCCGTGCTGAGCGACACGGCAGTTTTCAAGGGAGGCACGTCGCTGTCCAAATTATATGGAGCGATCGCGCGCTTTTCCGAAGACATCGATTTAGGTATCAGCCCTGAGTCGTTGGGGTGGGATTAAGCCGCGCTCACCGAATTCTCCAAGAACAAGTGAAACGAAAAGTTGCGACCGGAGCTCGAAGCCGCCTGCGCACGGCGGGTGGAAACGGAGTGGCTGCCCAGATTGGAAATCGAGATAAGGCGACTATTGGGTGCGCCGCCGAGTGGGAACACATGGCTCCGCTATGAACTGGAGGCTACAAGTCATTCCCCGGTGCTTCACTTTGATTATCCGAGCGCGTTGGCGCGAGGGGTGGCCTATATTGCTCGGTCTGTGAAACTGGAATTTGGCTCGTTGGCTGATTAACGCCCGACGGGAAAGTATGGGATTGAAGCAATGGTTGCGGAACTGGCACCGAAGGCTTTTGGCGATCAAGTCGTTGTGCTCGAAATCGAGCGCACATTTTGGGAGAAGACGACGATCTTGCACGCAGAGTTTCATCGCCCGATCGTGAAACCTCAGCCAGCGCGTCATGCTCGGCACTATGGGGACTTCGCCGACCTGTGGCGGCACCCGTCGGCAACGGGAGCGCGGGCGCAGTTTGATTTGTTGGAACGCGTGCGAAAACACAAAGCACGGTTCTTTTCTTCTGGCTAGGCCAACTACTCAGCGGCCGTGCCGGGCACGCTGCGGTTGTTGCCGCCGGAGAGTCGATGGCCGGAGCTGCGTGCTGACTATCAAGCGATGCGGCCGATGTTCGTCGGCGAGCCGCGGACATTTGACGAAATACTCGCTATTCTGGATGAAGCGGGACGAGTGATTAACTCGTGTTGAGTTCCTATTTCGAATTCTTCCGCTCCAAATGACCCGAACTATTTGAATCCGTCGTGATCCTCCATGGCTTGTTCGGTTCAACCGATCAACTTGCTCAATCGGGTGCGGTAGCGTTTGGAGAGCTTGATGTTAGCTTCCATACCGCCGGGTAGGTTTTGGCTGCGGACTACGGGGAGTTCGTGGCTGTTGTCGCGTAACCAAGTCATGGTATCCAACGCAAGCAGGTTGAGTAACGTGGCTCCGATCAAGGTCGAGGTGGGTCCGGCCTGTTGTTCCGGGGTGACGTCCACGATCGCGTCGCCGGGGACGCCGAGGTTGTCTAAAACGAGATCGGAAACGGCATGTAGGTTCTGGCCGCCGGGATGCACGGTTTTGGCCGTTGAACTCATTGCCACTGAGGTGAGTCCGATGACATGAAGTCCGCGTTCTTTTGCGAACAGCGCGATCTCAATAGGCGAGGCATTTTTCCCGGAATTGGAGATCACGATAATGACCTCTCCGGCGTTCAGCCCGTTGGTATTGTTATAGCGCTGAGCCAGGCGGGTGCCGTAGCCGACGACGTTTTCCGAGAATCCGGCGCCGGGGTCAAAGATGCCGGAAACCGGCATCAAGCCACCGGCTCGTCCGATAATTTCGCGTCCGATGATTTCACTGTGACCGCTGCCGAAGGTGTGCAGCACTCCGCCATCCGCGATTGATTGCCCGATCAGCGCACCGGCCTTCACGAGGGTCGCCGCGTTAATTTCGCGGGCGCGATTGAGCATTTCTTGAGCGGTGGCGAAGTAGGAATCGGCGGGGGAGGGCATGACGGGATGTTTAATAAAAGAAACTGATGACGGCGGCTCCGAAGTTGAAGTGTTCGGGCTGGGTGGTGAATGCTTTCGTGCGCACGACTTGGCTGTAGGTGAGTTGGAAATATTCACCGGCCAGTGCGATTCCTCCATGGAAATCCGCTACGAAGGGTTCTCGCCGAATTTGCGGCGTTCCGGATGCCGTTGCTCCTTCCAGCAGCAGATCCCGTTGCACATATTTGACGTCGAAAGCGGCAAAAGCGAACAGACGAAAAGGCGCACGCGAATTGGCCGAGTTGGAACTGCCGGGGCGGACGAGTTTGGATCCAAAATCGTCCGGGAGTTTGTAACCGTAACGCACCTCCAGGCCGGTGTTCGCGTGCATATTCACATTGCCCAAGCTCACCCCTAGGTGGGGTAAAATATCCCATCCCATCCCCTCTGTTGCTCCCGCGGAGCGCCACCGTAGTTTCCTTTCGATGGTGAGATTCCCGCCGAGTCGGTAACCGATTTGGTGTTCCCAGCCTCGGGCTCGATCGATTCCCCAGAAATCATGAACGAAGTCCTGAACCTCCCGGCCAATGGCATCGGGTTCCGTGATTCCGAGAGTCAATTCCACGCTGGTGAGTTGGCGGTCGAACTTGGGCAATCCCATTCGCTCCGGAACCTGTGACTCCACGTGAAACGACAACGAACCATACAACCACGCCGCGTAGGGGCGGTCATTGGCTTGGAAAGTATCGCGGGTGATGTCGGCCGGAGAATACATGTTTTGGCCCAATGAGACCCCGAGTTTATAGCCCTCGTGATCCGGGGTGAGACGATCCACCAATCGGCCGAGCGACGTGCTGACACTGTTGGTGCCGTCTTTGGACAGGTTCTTCATCCGGGCCGACAGCCAAGTCGCTTTGGCGCCGTTAATGTAGTATTGATCCGTCCCGGAGAAGAATACGTCGTTTTCTGAGTAGAGCGTGAACGTGCCTTTCGAAATCGGCGGATCGGCCGCTCGAATCGTCAAGGGGGGGACGAGGCTGATGAGCGCCGCGACGGCAACGAGTCTACGTGTGAAGAGCTTTGCGTCAGCCACGTTGAACGGGGTTTTAGCTCTTTTCCCAGCGACCGTAAACGCCGCAGGGTAGGATCTTCTCATCAGCCGAGACAGGAAGGCCCACCTCGCCTCCGGTGATTTGACCACCGCGCCCGCGCAGCATCTCGGTCATGAGATTGGTTACCACGGTCGGTGAGAGACGCGCGGTGTAAGCGTTGATCAAAAAGAAAAAGGGATCATCGGAAAGCAGTTCGCGGCATTCTTGCAGAAGGGGCCACATGTGGTCCTCGAGTTTCCACATTTCGCCGCCCTTGCCGCGGCCATAGGTGGGGGGATCCATGATGATCGCGTCGTAGCGACGTCCGCGGCGAATTTCGCGACGCACGAACTTTAAACAATCGTCGGTGATGTAACGGATCGGAGCGTCGGCCAGTCCACTCAGGTTCGCGTTTTCGCGGCACCATTTGACCATGCCTTCGGCGGCGTCCACATGGCAAACTGACGCGCCTGCTTTGGCGGCGGTGCAAGTGGCTCCACCGGTGTAGCCGAATAGATTGAGCACTGAGATTTCGCGTCCGGCGGCTTTGGCGGTTTTTATCAAAGTGCTAAACCACTCCCAATTTACCGCCTGTTCGGGGAAAAGTCCCGTATGTTTGAACGAGGTGGGGGCGATGCGAAACCGTAGCCCCAGCGATTCGTAGTCAATGTGCCACGCTTTGGGGAGAGGTTGAGGGAAATCCCATTCTCCGCCGCCTTTTTCGCTGCGGTGATAGTAACCGTCCCAGCCCGTCCAGTCCTTTTCCGCCCGTCGAGGCCAGATGACTTGGGGGTCCGGTCGGACGAGTGTGTGCGGCCCCCATTGCTCCATTTTCATCCCTGCGCCGGTATCGAGCAGGCGGTAGGAAGTCCAATTTTCGGCGAGAGCCATGGCGGGTCCGGAGGAAGTCATAGTGGGTCTGGGCAACCTGACAGAGTGAAGCTTCCTGTAAATGAATCTTGGCTCTGTCGCCATTTTCGATTCAAACAACAGCCTTACCTTCGTGCCGTCGTTCGATGATTTCGCCGACTTCCGCGCCACGCATGACAGCTACCTTGAAATGCCGCTCAAGTCCGGTCCCTGGAAGATCCGCATCGGTATTTCCAACGACTTCCGCAGTGAACCCCCGTCGAACTGGACGAAATGGACACCGCTTGGTATACCCGGATGGTGCTCAGTTGGGACTAAAGCTGATCGATCAGGATAATTCGACTCTGTCCGGCCCCTCGTTTTTACGAGGGGCCTTTTTTTGTCCCAATCGCCACTCGTATCGGTCGCGATCCTGAGCTACTCAAAATCATGCAACACCCCGGCACGTCATTCCTGCGTTTCTTTGGCCTCGTCCTCGTTTCGGCGACACTCGCCCTAATGGGGAAATCCGCCTCATCTGATCAAGCGGTGGTCTACCGCGAAGTGGATGGTCACGAATTGCGGATGCACGTCTTCCTGCCAGAAGGACACGATAAGTCTGATCGGCGGCCGGGGATTGTGTTCTTTTTTGGCGGAGGCTGGAATGGGGGATCGCCGGGACAATTTTATCCGTTTTCTGAATACTTGGCCGAGCGTGGCATGGTGGCCATGGCGTCGATCCCTTCGCCTGCGTGCAGGACGCCAAGGCCGCGATGCGCTGGGCCCGTCAACATGCGGACGATTGGGGAATCGACCCGCAACGGCTTGCCGCCGGAGGAGGCTCGGCGGGTGGCCATTTGGCCGCGGCCACGGCGTTCCTGCCCGGACTTAATGAAGCAGGAGCCAAATTGCGGGACTCCTGTATTCCCGATGCACTGATCCTCTACAACCCGGTGATGGATAACGGGCCCACCGGCTATGGCTACGATCGCATTGGGGAGCGCTTTCGCGAGTTCTCTCCGCTGCACAATATCGGTCCGGCTGTCCCGCCGCCGACGGTGACTTTCCTTGGCGCCAACGACGCCCTCATCCCGGTTGCGACCCTGCGCATCTTCGCTGAATCGATTCGCCGCGAGGGTGGCCGGTGTGATGTTCATATCTACGAAAATGCGCCGCATGGATTTTTTAATCAACGCGACTGGGGTAACCTGCGTTTTCATGAAGTGGTTCGGGCCACTGATCGTTTCCTCGGCTCGCTGGGTTGGCTGGTAGGTGAACCTACCATGGAATTGCCGGAAGTCGGTCGAACCGTTGCTCCAGCGGAGGAATAGAAGACGGCGTTGGTCACTCTCATGCGGTATGAAACTATTTTTCTGGGCCGCAATGATGGTTGGGTGGACCGGAGCGGTCGCTGAACCCGATCACATTTTCCGCAGTGGCGAACAACCGGTGCCTTTGATCGAGCTCTTTACCAGCGAAGGTTGTTCGAGCTGCCCTCCGGCTGAAAATTGGCTGAGCGAGCTACGCCATGATGATGGCCTTTGGGAAGATTTTGTGCCGTTGGCTTGGCACGTGAACTATTGGGACCGCCTCGGTTGGCCCGATAAATTCGCCGACCAGCGTTACACCGATCGACAATACGCCTATGCGGAGCATTGGAAGGCGAGGAATGTTTACACGCCGGGCCTGGTCAGAGGTGGCGACGAATGGCGTATCCGCGATGGCGGGATGAAACAGCCGGGGTCGGCTCGAGGCGGTGAATTGGTGGCAGAGGTTTCCGGATCACAACTTAAGATCATGTATTCATCTGTCGGTGACAAAACGGGAAAACTGTTGGTCAACGTAGTCCGATTGGGCGGCGGGATTGCCAGCAACGTGCACTCCGGAGAAAACCGGGGAAAGAAACTGGCTCACGAGTTCCTCGTGTTGGGCTGGAGCCAAGGACGGCTGAATGCCGGACAAGCTCAACTCCTGCTGCCCGAGATCGATAAAACCGTGAATGCTCCTCGCCGGGCGATCGCCGTTTGGATTAGTCGCGGGGATGCTCCGACCCCCATTCAAGCCACTGGTGGTTGGTTGAGTTTTGAGTAATTTAGATTGCACCTTTTAAGGCAAATCTGATACCGCTTCTGCGATGAATATTTCTGATATTCGAGCAGGAAGCCTCTTTCATTTTCCGGATAATCCTCACCAGTATTACTGGGTCGTGGGCGTAGATCGTTTGTGCGCGATGACGGTGGCTGGCGCAAGGCTACGAAATTTGCGGCGAATGACGGGTGCGCTTTTAGCCCGCAAGCACTGCTATGGCGCGCCGGCCTAGTTTTCGAAATGGAAGGATTGGATGCTGATGATGGAATCGGTATCTTTCGCTGTGGCATCAATAAGAAGGTGCCATTTTATACGATATGTGGTTATCACGATATGGCGGGAGTCACACACCACCACGAGTGCCCCGATGTGCCTTTTGAGTTTTTTCCTTTTAGTTGGAAGTTACGGCGCAAGAAGCCGACAGGGGATTTCGCTACACGATTGAAATCACACAAACGTCTTCTGCCCTTCAAGGATTGGACCGCCAAACAGGACAGTGGGCTGGAGCAATACACGCCGAAAAACTGTGCAGCGGTGCAGCGGGTTTTCACTCAGTTGATCGATCAATTAGTCAAATGTGGTGAAACTGCTTCGGAGGACACGAAGTTCGCGGTTTTCGATGAAGCTATGGTTAAGCTGAACGTGCTGAGCGCACGCGTTCCGGATCTGATTGAATCCGAAGAACGCGATCAGCTTTGTGCTGAGCTTGAGATGGTTGCGGCAGCGGCTGGCCTCGATATTGAAAAAGATGAGGACGGTGAAAGCAGAATCACTGCTCGCCGAGATTGGTAACGATCACGCCCGATAGATACCCTCCCAGCCGGCCCGGGCGGGTGGGGCGGTGAGGAGATCGTTGGCGTGCCGGTCGAGCATTTCACAGAAGTCCCGATAGATCGGCATCGGTCCCAACAGCGCCTTGGATTCGGTGCAGTGTGCTCCCTCCGGATCGACTTTGGCGGCACAGACCCAATCCACGAGCGCGGTGGAACTCAGCGAATTGATCACGTTCTTACCTCGGTTTCCTAGCCATGCGCACTTTGCGCTTTGAGTTTGGGGATATCGCGGGAGCGGCGAATGATTGCGGGGAGCCGACTGCGAGCAACGCCGTGGCAGCGGCGGTGGATCTCAGGAAGCCTCGGCGAGTGGAAAACAAGGGGGTCAACGAGGAGGGTTTCACATAGGAATTAAGAAACCAATTACCCTGCCGGGACAAGTGCCGGTTGGTTTATTCATCTTGAGTCCATCACCTCAAAACCCCGTAGCGACTGCCGGTTGAACTTGCTCCTGCGTGCCTGTAGCCGGCCTCGTTGAGGCCGGTGCTGGGGGGGGGGGAGTGGATGAGTTGAGGCTGAGGGTCAGAAACCGGGGTTATCAACCCCGGCTACAGGTTTCGCAATTGGAAATGTGTCGGAGCGCTGGTCGTGTCTGGCAAAGCTAGAAAGGGGGCGTAGAATGTCGGGCGTAAAGCCCGACCCACAATTTGGATTTGGTGGCTCTCCGGTGTGTCGGGCTTTATGCCCGACAGCGTTCGTTAAGCTCGTTTCCGCCGCACGTAGGAATTATCCTACCCGGCTTTGAGCCGCCCAATACGACTCTTATAGCTTCCTCCCCACTCCTTAGTCGCCTCGGGCGGGTAGACTTGCTCCGGGGATCTTTATTTGGTGCTTCCGAGCAAACGCGGACGAGCCATCAGGAACGCAGCGATGTGCGTCGCTTGGTGAAAACTACCGTCGGCAATGGCTTGATCGATTTCAGCGACGGTGAGGAGGTGGCGTTCCATTTTTTCGTTGGGATCGAAATTGGTCGTTCCATCCAGTGTGACGCCTTCGCCCAAGAAGCCGTGAAAGCGGTTCGTTTGCCGGGCGGGGTTGGGGTAGAAGACCGCGACTTCGCTGAGCTCGCGCCGCGCTCCGGCCAGAGGGTCTTCCCCTTCGTCCAAAATACCACCCGGAAACTCCAGTCCGAACATGCCGGCAGCATGACGATATTGGCGCACCAAGACAATGCGGCCATCCTCCAACACGGGCAGCGTATGGACGAAATCCTGAGTCTCCATGACGTAGTAGGGATCAATGACCAAGCCGTCTTCGCGTTGGCAGGTGTCGGCGCGAAGATGCATCCATTTATCATCGATTAGCCGTTGGCTTTTGAGCGTTTTCCAAGGGTGTAGCACGACCGATTGCGTTCACAAATCGGGCGACTTGTCCATCGGCTCTTCTTGCCAATGGCGGGCGACGACTTCGCGCATGTGGGGAGTGCTGACCATAAAGGTTTCGCGTCGCACGGGTCCGGCGAACCATTTCCACAAAAACGTTCCGATCAAATCATCCTCTTCTTCCACGGCATTCAGGGCGCGATCTAGGAGCATGGCTTGCAACTCCTCACCGCCCTCGCGGCGGTCCCCGTCTTTCCAAGGCTCGCGGGCCGAATTCATGCCAACGTCGTAGCCGAGTTCCATGAAGAGGATACGCTTGTTTTGGCTGCGGGCGTAGGCGAGGGCTTCTCCGCGAACGCGTTGCCATGTGCGGTCAAGTTCGGCCGACTCCGGCATCCGTTGGTGTTTCACCATGGGGAAGTAGGCCGACAGCGAGATGACATCCAACGCATCCCAAAAGGGCACTTTTTGATAGTCCGGCCAGTTGGCGGAGTAAGTGAGGGGCGCGTCGGTTTCTGTTCGCACGGCCGCGATGATGTCGCGCCAAAGCCGTTCGTTGCCGTCCAGCGTTTGGTCGAGTTCGGAACCGAACGTAAAACCATCCGCTTCGCGACAAATGCGTGCGAGGCGGGTTATCCACTCCTCGTAGTCCTCAAAAAACCGATTCCACTTCGCCTTCAAATCGAAGGTGATTTCTCCCCGCCATCCCCAGCCTGCCCGCCATGGCGCGACGTGGGGGGTGATGCAGATCTTCAGGCCCAACCGGTGTGCCTCCTCGATCGGTCGCTTCAACCAGATGGGAGCTTCATCCGGGTCCTCGGGAATGCCCCGCATGCGAATTTCTCCTTCACGCGTGACCGCACCGTAAGGGTGAATTTGGATCCAGTTGGTGCCGAGGGCTTTCACTTCCCGCATCGCCTCTACCATTTCATCCGTGCCCCATTCCTGTCCCCAGGTTTGGCAGGAAATCACGATACCGCGGATGGGCTCATCTTTTTCCGGGGACGGATTCGACTCCTCGGCGATTGCCGGAGAGGAGAGTCCCAAAGTCGCCGCGACCAAAATAAAAGCGAGGGCGGAACGGAGGAAATTCATTTCAGGATTTTTTAGGGTAAAGGAGGGAAGCAGTGACTGCCGTCGCGAGCACCGTACCGATCACTCCCAAAGAGACGCCGACGGGGATATGAAAGTAACCGGAAATCAGCATCTTGATCCCAATAAATACGAGGACTAACGCGAGCCCCACATTCAGGAAGCGGAACAGGTCCATCATCCCGTTGAGGGCGAAGTAAAGCGATCGCAGGCCGAGGATCGCGAAGATGTTGGATGTGAAGACAATGAAGGGGACATCCGTTATGCCAAGCACCGCGGGGATAGAATCCAGCGCAAAGGCAACATCCGTGGTTTCGATGACCAGCAGCACCACGAAAAGTGGAGTCGCGTGCTTCACGCCATCAACCAGCACAAAAAAGTGCCGACCGTGATACTCTTTGGTCACGGGATAAAAACGGCGGAAAATACGCACTGCGATATTCTTCTCCGGGTCGACGTCGTCGCCCTGCGGCAACGCGAGTTTGATTCCGGTGAACACCAGAAATACCCCGAAAAAATAGATCAGCCAATGGAAGCGTTCCAGCAGGGCGATCCCGGCGAGTATGAACACGAAGCGCATGATCGCAGCGCCGATGATACCCCACACCAAAACCCGGTGCTGGTGCTCCTTGGGCACGCGGAAGAAGCTGAAAATGACGATGAAGACGAAAACGTTGTCTACGCTCAGCGCGATTTCCACGAGGTAGCCCGCGGTCCACTTCAGGCCCAGTTCCGGGCCCAGCCACCACCAGACGATGCCGTTGAAGCTCATCGCGAGCGAGAACCACACAGCACACCACGTCAGGGCCTCCTTGACGGAGATTACGTGGGATTTGCGGTGAAAACCCCCCAAATCCAACGCCAACATCGCGATGATGAAGAGCATGAAAGCACCCCAGGCCCAGAGCGGCAGCGAATCCATAAGCGGCGGAGAATGTCTCCGGGGGAACCTCGGGGGCAAGCAACGAGTCTAAAACCAATTATTTTCGTCACTTGACCGATTCCAATGCGTCTAAAAGAGTGTCCCTTGATCCCATGAACGTCCTCCGCCGAGTTTCCCATCTATCGATCCTCCTTTTTGCCGGAGCGCTGGTGGGGTCTGCCCAGATCTCCCGGTCACCCTTCATGCCCAAAGTGGAAGCGATGGCGAAAGCCGCCCCTGAGGTCGTCGAGAATGCGGAATACCAGTTTTGCGGTGTGTTCGGTGACGGAGACGACAAACGGTTCCTGATTTTCAACGTATCTTCCAACAAGTCCTCTTGGCTGCATTTGAATCAGGAGGGGCCGGACGAACTCTTCGTCCGCGGCTACGATGCTGAGTTGGGATCGGTCAATGTCGCCCAAGGCGGTCGCACCCTTAATCTTGGCCTGCAGGCGGCTACCCTGAAGGGGGCGGCTCCCCGGACCGTGACGGCGGCTCCCGTTGCCTTGGCCGGCGATTCCACTGATTTGCAGAATACGGTGCGGGTTAATCCGACGCCGTCCGACGAACGTCGACGCCTCGAAGCGGTGGCGGCCGAGGTCCGCCGTCGGCGGGCCGCACGGGCGGCGGCGACTACCGCAGCCAACCCCCGATAGCGTGATATTCGCTGTTGTATCGTTGTTTTCGATACGACTCCCGGGCTCCCTTTGACCCACCGGCGAGGTCTTGGGTGAGTTCCCTCCGAGCCCTAAGCCGTGTCTGGGAAAACTAAAACGGGCGGGTAGAATGTCGGGCGCAAAGCCCGGCCCACAATATCGATATGTTGCCTCTGGGGGTGGGTCGGGCTTTATGCCCGACAAAGTCCTTCAACTTCGTTTCCGACGCAGGTAGCCGAGTGTCCTGCTCGGCTTTGAGCTACCCGAAGGGCTTCTTAAGCGTTCCCAAACACACCTTAGGGTAATTTACCTCTGAAAAACGTATTGCTTTCCCATTATCGAGGTCTACACTCAGAGATTGTTATGGCTAAACGCAAACCCAACGCTGCATTCATGAAACCGGTCACTCCTGACGCTGCCCTCGCGGCGGTTGTTGGGTCTAAGCCGCTCCCCCGCACAGAGCTCACCAAGGCGCTGTGGGTCTACATCAAGGCTAATGGTCTCCAGGATCCTAAGAAGAAGACTCAAATCAACGCTGATGAGAAGCTCCAGGCGGTGTTCGACGGCAAGAAGTCCGTGAGCATGTTCGAGATGGCCAAGCTGGTCTCTGGACACGTCACCAAGTAACCCCTTTTTGACTTTTTCCAGTTCAACGCCGTCCCGTAACCCGGGGCGGCGTTTTTTTGTGTCCGGGTAAGGAATTTTTTATCCTAAATAATTGAGGATAAATAATTTAGAATAATTTTAATCGTGCCCTAGCTACTTTTCATCCAGAGCTTTATTGATGCTTCGAGCGGCTTGTCGGAGCACTTCCAGTCGGGCGTAACGTTTATTGTTGGCGGGGATGAGGTGCCACGGTGCGAGGGGGGTATCGGTCAGCGCCAACATATCACCCACGGCGGTTTCGTAGGCCGACCACTGGCGGCGATTGCGCCAGTCTTCATCGTTGATTTTGTGCTGTTTGTAAGGGGTTTCCTCGCGGGATCGGAAGCGAACCAACTGCTCTTCCTTGGAAACTTGCAGCCAATATTTGATCACGATCGTGCCGTGATCGACCAGTTGCTCCTCGAAATCGTTGATTTCGGAGAACGCCCGCTGCCATTCGCGGGGATAACAAAATCCTTCAACTCGCTCGACCAATACCCGGCCATACCAAGATCGATCAAAAATTGCCACGCGACCTTCGCGGGGAAGCTGTCGCCAAAATCGCCATAAATAATGGTGAGCCTTTTCTTCGTCGTTGGGTTTGGCCACCGGAATGATACGGTAGTCTTGGGCATCCATCGCGGAGGTAACCCGACGAATCGCACCTCCTTTGCCAGCGGCGTCCTGCCCCTCGAATACAAATACCACGGAGCGCTGTTTCTCGGCGGCTTTGCGCACCGCTCGATTGAGGCGGCCGAGCCACTTTTCCCGTTTCTCCTCATAGCTTTTGGAGTTCAGTTTGTGGTCCAGCTCCAGCTCGAGGAGTCGTTTCCGTCCCTCTGGCTTCAGT
Source organism: Actomonas sp. (assembly GCA_965203585.1). Lineage (GTDB taxonomy): Bacteria > Verrucomicrobiota > Verrucomicrobiia > Opitutales > Opitutaceae > Actomonas. The sequence goes on along the minus strand of CBDBDC010000003.1, from coordinate 891,681 downwards.
GCGGTGATGCGCTTCGGTTTGGCGGGCGGGGTATTTTGGAGTTTGCTGATCCGGCGGTGGTGGGTGCGGAATCGGCTCACAATGGTTTGGGCAAAGGCCAGATTTCGCATCTTAGGAATCGAGGATTCCACACTGTCCCAATGGGCGCCCGGTCGATCGGTCTCCTTGATGATATGGTCAGCCGTTTCGCTCAACCGGTCGTGAACCTCGTGGGCCAGTTTCTGCTCCACCGTCACGCGCCAAGCGGTGTCGGGATTGGCCTCCAATAAGGCGAGTCGTTTGCCTTGATCGTCCTTGAAAAGGTTGAACCAGATTTTCACTACCAGCGTATCACTATCGGCGAGCAGGCGCTCGAAGTGGCGGATGCGAAGGAGCCCGTTATCGAGTTCTTTGAGGTTCTGCTTGTCGTGAATCTCCGCGCTCAGGGTGCGGGTATACCAAGAGTCGACGAAAATACCGATACGGCCACTCGAAGGTAGACTGCGCCAGTAGCGCCACATGAAGGGGCGCTCCTGTTCCTCGTCGCTGGGTTTGGCGACGGAAATGGTTTCAACATTCCGGGGATCGAGCCACCCCATGAGGGTGTTGAGCGCCGCTCCTCGTCCGGCTCCATCCACGCCGGCGACAATCAAAACGATCTTCGTTTTCGAGCCCTGCAAATCGATCTGCAGCTGCACGAGCGCTTGCCGAAGTTTGGCAACTTTAGCCTCGTAGACTTTCTTGGCCAGACGCGTCGGAGTCTCTTTTGCCTTCGCCATGTTCGCGGAGCTTGTCGCGGGGACGTGGCTGTTGTCCAGCCTGTGAACCGAAGAGGCGACTATTCCCTTGGAGAGGGGAATGTCCGTTGTAGATTTAGCCTCCTCATGTCCACTCAGCTCTCACCTCATCATCGGCGCGCAGTCCTTATACTGCTCGTGGTGACGGCGTTCTGGGGGCTGAGTTTTCCGCTCATGAAAGCGGCCGGATTGCTCGCGGCGCGACAAGCCCCGGATGCGAATACCTGGGTCTTTACCGGTATGATGCTGATGCCGCGTTACATCCTCGCCTCCGTCATCTTGGCCATCGTGCTCGGCCCGGCGTTACGCAACATCTCGAGATTGGAGTGCAAGCAGGGCCTACTGATCGGTGGATTCGCCAGCGGCGGCATGCTGTTTCAGGCCGACGGGTTGCAATTCACCGAGACCTCGACGTCCGCGTTTTTATCCCAGTTTTACGTGATCATTATCCCGGTGTGGATTGCCGTTCGCTCCCGGCGCAACCCGGGAAAACACGTTTGGATTGCCTGTAGCCTGGTCCTGGCCGGCGTGGCAGTGTTGGGTCGGTTCGATTTGCGGGAGCTCTATCTGGGGCGGGGGGAGACGGAGACGCTCATTGCGTCGGTGTTTTTCACGGGCCAGATCCTCGTTCTCGCCCAACCGGGCTTCGCCTTGAATCACGTCGTTCCTGTCACGCTGGTGATGTTTCTTGTGCAGGCTGCGTTGTTCACCCTGCTGAGTGTTGTCACCGCGCTTTCACTCGAAGCGTTGGTGGCTCCGTTGTCGTCGTTAACCCTGGTGGGGCTTCACCACGGCTCTTACCGTGATTTACACTTTGGGAGCATTTTTATTGATGAACCGGTGGCAAAAAGAGGTCTCCTCCACCGAGGCGGGATTGCTCTATTGCGCGGAGCCGATTTGGAGCTCTGTTACTTCGTTGTTCCTACCGGGGTTATTTTCAGTCTGGGCGGGCATCAATTATCTCAATGAAGGAATGTCGACGCGACTGATGGTGGGTGGGGCGCTCATCCTCCTAGCCAATGTATGGCTACAACTGCGGCCGCCCTCGAGATTTGTCAGCGATTGAAGCGACCTTGGTGTAAAAATGCCATGACTTGATCGATCGGCTTGCGGCGATATTGAATCCACGTGTGTGAATTGGGCATGACGATGTGGTCGGTCATACCCTCGAGTTTGGTCTCCTCCACAAGCACCTTTCCGTCACCCGTTCCACCGGTCCAATAGGCGAGCAGCGGATTGATGGGACGGTCTCCCGCAATGACCCCTAACTCGGGTCCCGTGGGCCAGGGTCCGAGCTGACGAGGATAGGAGTCGGCCGACGTTGAAAGGCGCACGCCGTTTACGCCGGTCGACATTTTGAAAGCCTTCCAGGTTCCGATGCGATCAACCAACGAGGATCCTTGATTGGGCGGAACAAACATCACCACGCGTTTGAGGTTGGCCGGGGTTTCGGGACGTGATTTCAACCATCCGCGCAAAACGATTCCGCTCATGGAATGAGTGACGAAATGCAGAGGCGGATCGTCGGCGTTCGTTCCCACGTTGTGCTCCTTCAGTTGGGCGGGGAGCCAGGTGTTGACCAGTTCTTCGAGGGGGACCTTCCGCGATTCGTAACTGAGATTGATGACCCGGAAGTTATCCTCACTTAGCGTGTTCGCAACGCGTTTCATCGCCCAACTCCCTAGACCTAAACCGTGGAGCACCACCACCACCGGTTGGTCAGGTGGGTGGGGGTCGGCTTGTGAAACGGCGGACTGAGAGAGGATCACGATTAGGAAAACGAGTTTTCGCATTGGCTTACGGCAACTTACTGCTGAATACGGCTAGTTTCCGATGATCTCGTGAAGTGTGAAAAACCGCGATGATACGAGCCGAACGATTGTCGCAAATTTGATGATATATCGCGTATGGAAATCGCTTGGTGTGCAAGTGGCGCAAATCACGGTGAACGATCCTCGGAACATTCGGGTGCTTTTGGGCAAATTCAAAGACGGCATCGATCGCTGTCAAAAAAGATCTACCTAAATCGGGGGATCGCTCGTGATACCACTCGTAGGCATGAGCCAGATCGCGCTTTGCTGCTGATGATACTCGGATATTCACCGAAGGCCGTTGATTCAGCGCTTTAGAATGTCCCCGCGGACATCTTCCCAAGAGCCATCTTTATCCTCCGCTTCATGATCTAGTCGATGGTCCAACTCTTTGGTGTGCCAATGGGGAACCGAAAGCTCCTCTGAACCCGATGCTATTCCGTCCCAAAGCTCCTGCACCAATTCAAGTTTTTGAGTTGGTGTGAGGCGTTGGATTTCCGCAGCGAGCGTTGCATTCATGGATTTCAAACTGAGGTCCAGCAGGGTATGGCAATGTTGTGTTCGCATTGGTTTAGCGGGAAAGGCGGAGGCTGATCAGAGATCGCATGGTGATGGCACCGAGGACGATTGCGCTGCCTATTATCGCCAAAGGGGTAGGGCGTTCACCTATGGCAATCAAAACCCAAATCGGATTGAGCAAAGGTTCTATTACGGGGATCAGCACGGCTTGCAGGGCTGTAACATGCCGGATAGCGCGGGAGTAGAAATGGTAGGAAATCCCGAGTTGCACGCAGCCCAGAGTGATAAGGGCGCCCCATCCCGACCCGGACAGGTTTCCTCCGCCAACCACGAACGGCAGGCCGATCACGAATGCCAACAGGTTGCCGAGAATGATAGACTCAATCGGAGAGCCGTCTTTTTGTAGGCGCAGTGCGATAGTCATGCCAGCGAAAAAGATGCCTGATAGCACACCGAATATATCACCCCAAACGTTTCCGGTGGATAGGCCGTCCGCCAAAAATAACCCCATGCCTCCGAGAGCAAAAACGATGGTCACCCAGTCCAACCTTCTCGCACGTTCATGCAGGAAGAGTGAACCGAACAAGGCCACCCAGATTGGCGCACAGTATTGGAGCAAAATCGCGTTGGCGGCGGTGGTGAGTTTCGTCGCGACACAAAAACACACGGTGCAACCCGCGTAAAAAAATGCCCCGAGCAATTGTGTGCGCGACCACGTAAATTTTAGATTCCGATTCGTCGCGATCAGGAAAATTGCCGCAAAAAATCCGCGACCACCGGCAACCGCCAAGGGAGGCCAATCAATGGTTTTGATTAAAAAACCGCCAGTGCTCCAAAGCACGGCAGCGAACACCAGCAGGCCTACAGCTTGGCGATGTTGGGCAGGAGTGCTCACACGCGAATGGACTGCCGGTTAGCGAAAGCTCTAGCCGTTTTTGAATAACAGGGGCAGGAAACGTTCCCAGTAGTCTCGCCACACCGGCCAGCTGTGATTGCCCTCCGTTTCGGCATAGGTGTGCTCCACGTCGTTGCTATTGAGCCACGCGACGAGATTACGGTTGGTTTCAATCAGGAAGTCATCCTCGCCGCAGCCGATCCAGAGCAGATGAGGTGCGGTTCCGGGGGCGTTCGAGATTTCCAGTAAAGGTGTCAGACAGTCTTCGTAGTCGCGGGCGGCCCCACCGGAACTGAATCCGCCGATCCAGGCGAATGTATCCAAATTTTGACTTCCTATGCCGAGGGCATGTCCTCCACCCATCGACAGGCCGACAATCGCTTGGTGGTCGCGTCCGGTTTTGGTGAGGTAGCGTTCGTTTATTTGGGGAAGAATTTCTGCCACGACCTGTTGGTCCATTCGCGCGTGGTTCGCGGGGCCGTAGTTATCCCAGTTAAAACCAGAGCCAAAGGGAATCGGTTCCGGATGCCCATGAGGCATCACCACGATGGAGGGCACCGCCTTGCCTTCATCAATGAGATTATCCGCAATTACATTGGCTCGTCCAAACTCCTGCCAAGCGCGTTCGTCGTCACCAAATCCGTGCAGTAAGAATACGATGGGATACCGCGTTTTTCCCCGCGGATCGTAGCCGGGTGGGGTGTAGACGTAGTAGGCGGTGAACGCGTCTTCTCGCGCCGCCGACTTGTAGGTGTGTCGCGTGACACTTCCATGGAAAACATCGCGCATCGCCGACATGCGGTCGTCGTCGCTTGTCACCTCTAATGCACTCTCCATCATCAGCCACTGTTTGGTGTAGCGATTGCGCGGATCGACTACCCGGGTTCCGTCGACGTCGAACCAGTAACTATATACTCCTGATTCCAACGGCCCGATCGTGAGGCTCCATATGCCGGCCTCGTTTCGGGCCAAGGGTTTGGCCGGCCTCGCGAGTTGTCCCCGTAGGCTGACGCTCTCGGCGTTGGGCGCTTCGAGTCGAAAAGTCACCTGTCCATCATCCGCGATATCCGGTGATCGGAATTCGGTCTGGGCGAGGAGAAGGGTGGAGGCAAGGAGTCCGAGGCAAAGGGTAGTCAGAGGACGGAGCATGGGCGGACTTAAAACACCCGAAGCGATTGGGGCGAGCTTCACTATTGGGTTAAAAAACCGGTGAGTTGGCGCCGTTTGAGTCCCATGATTCTGGACTGGCCAGATCGCCTTAAATTACCCAACATTTTCTCGTCTTCCGGTCGGCCAATACAACCCCCTAAAGAAAGGATCGAATCATGAAGAGAATCATTATCGTCGCCATGCTCACACTGGGCATTTCCTCCGGTGTTTTTGCGCAGCAAAAACGTGTCACGCATCCCCCGGTTTCCTTGGTGGTTCCGGGTCCGAGTCAAAACCCGGTCAACGAGAACAAGTTTGTCTTTTTGGCCATCGAATCCGCTCACATCAGCCATGAGGGTGCACCGATTTCGGCCGAAGGTTTGGTCGAATACCTCAATACCACAATGTCCGCCGAAGAGGCGCCTTACTTGGCGGTGCATATTCGCGAGGGAGTCACTTATGGCGACTTCGTGAGTGTGGTTGATGCGCTTCGAAAAACCGAAACGAAGAGTATCTCAATCAGTATGAAAGAAGTGCCTCCCGGTCGAGAGGTCTAGTTGCTCTATCATTCCACCCATGGTCGCTGCCAGTCACTTTGAGGACTGGCAGTGTTCTGTGGTTCAGCGTCTGCTTAGGTCCTCTTTGCGAAGCGGGCGCTCGGCGCGCCGGACATGCACGATGGTAAACGGTTTTCTGTTCGATTCTGTAGTAAACCCAACACGGGCTGATCCAAACCTGCCTAAATGCCGAACTCTTAAGTTCCGGGACCTTTCTCCCGAGCCGAGTGAACGAGGTGACGGCGTCGGTCTTTTCGAAGACTCGTCGGACGAGTTTTCGAGCGGCCTCAGGATTATCGAGTGCTATGAAATCTGCGATAGCATCAAGCTGATCCAGTGCGGGGTCGGCCCAGACTAATTGAGCCATCGGCCCATGCGATTCTTGGCTTCTTTTTACGACTTCACCCGGCCGGCCTTGATGGCTGATTCACCAATCGCGATTCCCTCTAAAACGGACATACGGTGATTAATTTTTTCGAATTCTTCGACGTCCACGAGATAGGCAGCCGGTGCTCCGTGTTGGGTGATGAGGACCGGCTCTTTATCCTCTCGTAACTCTTCGATGATATTCGTTGCTTGCCGCTTGAGCGTAGTTACCAGAGCCGTTTTCATAAGTATAACTTAAGTATCACTCTGTGTAGGAGTCAACTCAAGCACTGGGGAAGAAAACTCGTGGTTGGGCTTCCGACTTCAAGAAGTGCGCTTCAGTCAAAAGCCTCCAGGCTGGACGCCAGATAATTGTCCAGTTCCCGGAGGCTGTTGAATTGAGTTTTGTTGCGGGCGATGCGGGCCAGCACGGTCTGCATCGCCGCCACGAGTTTCAGGTAGTCCTTTCTCCGCGCGGCGTTGGTGATTGGGCCACCATCTTTGGCTGCCTCTAGGGTGCGGTCGGGAAACGCGGCTTTGTAGCTGGCATAGTCATCGCGAAAATCTTCCAGTGATGGGGTGATCAGACCAAAGGCTTGGGCGCGGGCCATGCGTTCGCGGGAGAGGAGGAGCACTGCAATGGCGGCGGCCTGAATGCGATCGTCGTTGAATTTGATTTTGGCGGGCATCGTCTCCGGCGATTATCTGCATACGGAGAGAAAGCCTGCACGCCCTATTTCCAACGAAGTAGGGACAGGAGCTCACCGGATAGTTCAAAGTCAGCGCCTCAGAAAGGGGGTTCTGTAGCCGGGTCGCTGACCCTGGTTTTCAGATCGTCCTACTCCAGCGCTTCCAGCACGATGCCGGGGGTGAGCAGTTCGGGCAGGATCTCCGGTTCCGTGGCATCGGGTTGATAGATCAAATTAAACGGCACAGCACTGCGGCCCCAACGTTCGAGTTCCTCGGCGATGGCGGGATCACGATTGGTCCAGTCGCCCTTGAGTATCAGCACGTTTTTTTTGCGGAAGGCTTGTTGAATTTCGTCCGACGCGAAAACGATTTTTTTGTTCGTCTGACAGGCCGCGCACCAGCGGGCGGTGAAGTCGACGTAGACGGGGCGACCGGCGGCTTGAGCATCGCGAATGGCGGCGGGGCTCCATTTCTCCCAAACGAGATCCTCATCCGAGGGAGCTTGGGGCCAACCGAGAGTCGTCCCGGCCGCGAGCAGGGCGAGTCCGCCCAAAATTCCGACCCGGCGCTGGGAAGATTTTGCTGCGGGAGTCGCGTAACGGCCGTAGAACCATACCGCCAAGGCGACCACGGTAAGTCCGAAGATCACCATCAGCGAACCCGACTCGGTGGTTTGTCCGGCGAGCACCCAAATTAGGTATCCAACAGTCGCATACAATGGGAATGCCATGACTTGCTTGAACGTTTCCATCCAGGCGCCCGGGCGGGGCAGCATCTTTATCGCATCGGGAAAAAGAGAGAGCAGCAGATAGGGCATGCTCAGTCCCAGGGCGATGGCCGTAAAGACCATGAAGGATTGCGTGGTGGGCAACGCGAGGGCTGCCCCCAATGCCGGAGCCAAGAAGGGGGCACTGCAGGGTGTGGCTACCACTGTCGCCAACACTCCGGTGAAGAACGACCCGCTGAGTCCGTCCTTCGATTGCAGTTTTGCGCCGACTCCCGTCGCGGAGAGTCCGAATTCGAACACCCCACTCATGGCCAAGGCGAAGATGAGCATGACGATCGCCAGTCCAAAAACAAACACCGGCGACTGCAGTTGGAATCCCCAGCCCAGTTGGTCTCCGCCAGCGCGCAAGACCGCCAGCACGGTGGCGAGTGACCAAAAAGATAGGAGCACCCCGAGCGAAAAGATCCATCCGTGCATCGCCACTTTGGCGCGATCCTCACCGGCTTGGTTGACGAAGCCCATGATCTTAATTCCGAGCACTGGGAAAACACAGGGCATGAGATTGAGAATAAGCCCTCCCACGAACGCTAGAGCCAGCGTGCCCAGAAGAGAGCCGGTTTCCGCGGTCGTCGTTGCCGAGCCGCCGGAGTTCCCGACTGCGGCCAAGGCGGCTCCAAAAACAAGATCGATATTCAGGCCCGGCACGCTGCCGCTGGGATCCCAACTGCCGTCCTGTCGAAGAACGCCCAGCAACCGATCTCCTTCGCCATCGTAATACTCGGAAACGGGCAGGGTGAGCACCAGTTTGCCCGCCTCGGACTGGTCCGCCGTCTGTTTGAGATCAAACTGCACCAATGCGTCGCTGGCGAAGAACCACGGATTTTCGATCGGGGCATCGAGTCCGGTTAATGTGAGGGTGACCACGCTGCCTGTTTTCTGCGCGGATATGGCGACGCCGGCCGGGACTTCCCGTAGCGAGTTGAGCTGGACCTGAATGGCTTCGCCGTGAGTGGGGTCGATTGGTGCGGTTTCGCTTACGATCGGCAGGGTCAGTTCGATCGGGGAGTCCCCGGGGATGCAGACATCGGCGCACATCAACCAATCAGCATGCCCTTTGAGGGTTACGGTGCTGCCCACTTCGGCGTTGGCCGGAACAGTGACAGTCAGGGGAAGGTAGGCGATCTCCTCGTAACCGTTTCCGGTTATTGTGCCGTGACTGTCGCGGATGATGATCGGCGTCGGCCATTGAATCTCGCCGGCGCTCCAGCCTTCTGGCAAATCCCATTCGATGCTCGTGGGGTAGCCGGTGCCGGGGTTGACCCAGTAGGTGTGCCAATGATGCTCGTGCTCCAATCGCAGCGCGACAGTGGCGCTTTCTCCGGGAGTTACGCCGGTGTGCAGAGATACGAGCGAAGCTTTAACCTGGTCCTGCCCAAACGCCGTGATGGCAGTCAGTAGAACGAAGAAGATTGTCAGGAGACGTTTGGGCATAGCGAAAGGATGGATATTTCCTTGGGAGGAGCAACCCGCGGAGTTTGTTCCCGATCTGGTGGTCCGACGGTTGAGTTCACCCTACAGGAAGCTCTATTAACGGAAGATGAATACGCGAATTTTTGGGAAAACGGGCCGCAACGTGAGTGAAATTGGGCTGGGCACCTAGCAGACCGGGGGCAACTGGGGAGATGTGTCTGAGGCCGACGCTGTCGCCACGCTGCAAGCTGCCTACGAGGGCGGGGTTACTTTTTTTGACACGGCTGATGTCTATGGAGGCGGTCTCAGCGAAGAACGCATCGGTCGATTTCTGCGCGAAACCGATGGCGCGAAAGACAACGTGTTCATTGCCACCAAACTCGGTCGCGGTGGCGATCCCGGTTGGCCGGAAAATTTTACCCGTGCTGCCGTTCGTCAACACACCGAGGATTCCCTCCGTCGTCTGCAGCTTGAAGCCGTGGATCTGACCCAGCGCCATTGTGTCCCCGGTGAGGAGCTCAAAAAAGGCGACCTTTTCGGGTGGCTCGATGAGTTGGTTGATGAGGGCAAACTCAAGGCCTATGGAGCCAGCGTCGAATCGATGGAGAAGGCGACGACCTGTATTGAGGACGGACGGTGTTCCTCCCTCCAGATTATCTTCAATGTCCTCCGTCAAAAGGCGATCGATACACTTTTCAGGCAGGCTCAAACCGCGAATGTTGCCCTCATCGTGCGTCTCCCGCTCGCCAGCGGATTGCTAGGCGGAAAGATGACGCCACAAACGACATTCAGCGCCGACGACCACCGGAACTTTAACCGCGACGGTCAGGACTTCAACGTGGGCGAAACGTTTTCCGGCCTCCGCTTCTCCAAAGGTTTGGAGATCATCGAAACGATCCGTCCGCTGGTCCCATCGGGAATGACGATGGCGGAAATGGCGTTGCGCTGGTGTCTCGATCACGAAGCGGTGAGTGTGCTCATCCTGGGGGCCCGTAACTCCGACTAGGTCACGACCAATATCAAGGCTTCCTTTGCCGAGCACCTGTCATTGGAACGACATGCCCAGCTCCGCGAAATCTATCACCGCGAAATCGCCCCTCACATCCGCGGTGTTTACTAGTGGTTACCGCAAGCACCCCTCTTTCTCATTCTCCAAGGAGTGTTTGGGAAAGCTTAAGAACCCTTTTGGGCAGCTCAAAGCCGGGCCGGACAAATGCTACCCAAATTGGAAACGAAGTTGACGGACGTTGTCGGGCATAAAGCCCGACCCACCCGAGAGGCAATGAATCTAAAATGTGGGTCGGGCTTTATGCCCGACATCCTACGCACCCTTTTTGGCTTTCTCAAACACGCCCTAGGAAGACGCCAAGATATTCAAAACAGCCACTAGCGCGCTGTAGCCGGGGTCGCCGACCCCGGTTCATGGACTTCGGTGTTTTCCTTGGTCTCATGAAGGAGAGTTCTGAGAACGAAAATGAAGGACGAGTAAGAGAACGATGAAGAGGAAAGGGTATCTCCTGTTACTTGCCAGCCCGCCAAAGTCTTGGCGACGGAAGGCTACTTGTTACTTCGCGCCCTGCGGACGCGACATGTGCGCCAGCATCAGCGTGAAGAAGCAGAGCACGAGATTCTCCAGCGGCAGTTGCAGCACCGTAGGCAGGGCGTAAACGAGCGTGACCGTCGGCAACCAGACCCCGAGGTTGGCAACAATTACCGGCATCAACTCGCGAAAAACCCAGCCCGGCTGGCGAATGCTCGCGACCACGGGCGCGACGGCGAGATTTCCTTCCACCCACTTGTAAGCGATCCACATTTCCGGTGCCGCTAAGAGTGGCCCGTAGAAGGTCTGATCAACCACCACCTTGGCCGCGATCGTGGCGACCGAATTGTCATGGCCGAAGAGCGCGGCCAATCCGTTGTAGAGAAGATGCAATTCCAAGCCCTTGTAGGCCCAAAACGCCAGTAGTCCGAGCCCCTGTTTGATCGAGTAGCGGTTGCGTGTCGCAGGGTGAGCCTTGATGTAGAGCCAGGGAATCAGTCCGCCGAAAATCGCGGTCGATACCATACTATAGGGTAACCCCACACGGTAGCGAAAAGCTTCAAAATCCTTGAGTGCCTCGGCGACCCCCGGCGCGAAATAATACCCCAGCACCAACGCCAGCGCGAACGCCTGCAGCACCAGTCCTGGCACGAGATTGGCGCGCGCTCCACGTAAGCCAATCAACCAAGCATTACGGAGCGAGGGAGTATCGTTCGACATGTCGCTGAAGCTGTGCCCCGTCATCCGCTACGGCGAGAGCTAAAGCGCCGACGGCTCAGTCAGATCTGGAGTGGAGTAGAACATACCCTTCGCGGTGTATATCCGCGATCAGCAGTTCTATCCGGGATGCCGGAGTATAGTCCCAATTGAGGGGAAGATCGATCCGGTATCTTCCCGCGAAACCCGCGGAGAAACTGTGGTGCGTTCCCTTATTTACCCAGTTCACGATCGATGCGCGCTGAGCGTCGTGATCGACGAAAACGAAGAGAGGGCTTTCCCCCACCGAGATGCTGGATCCGCTGTTTGGGGAATGCGGGATTGATAGCGTAAATGTAACGCTGGTTCTCCCCTCTTGGGTGAGGAGCTGTTCCAGATTCGCTCGGAGTGACTGCGTGTTGACGGAGGAATTATGCTGGATCGCCATGCGTCCGACCGGAGCGAGTCTAATTCGTTCAAGTCTGGCCGTTGAATGCGTGAATTTTTGGAGAACCCTCGAGGTATCATTGGCGAGGTTCCCGGTTTCCGTCGAGCTAAGGGAAATTATGCGAGGGTAGGTGTTCGGTCCTTCGATTTCGCAGGCGGCTAGTCCCAGTTGATTGTTGATCGCCGGAGATTTTACCAAGCTTCTAGCATGATCGAATGTGGCCATTCGAACCTTTGCATGATTCGGCGGATCATAAACATCTGTGAGTCGCCAAACCTGGGTGGGGTCGAGGTTTTCAAACTCAATTTCAACCATTTGATGTCCCGGGCCGACGGAGGAAAGATGGGATTGCAGCAAGATGTTACTCTCTGATGAGTCGATTTGTTTCAGTTCGTCGTGGACCGGAAGTTCAATGAATTCTGCGGGGATAAAAACCAGCAACAGGCTGCTCAACCAGCTGGCATGATTGAGTCGATTCGGTCGATGATAGTGGCGGAGGAATATCACTATGGGGATAATGCCGAAAATTAACCACATAACTCGTGCCATTTCCGGGGAATAATCGAAAAGTGAAAAGCTGCGGGATAAAAACACCGCGGTGAACCCTGCTACTAAAAAAGCGAGACCGATTCCAAGCAGTGACAATACGAACTCGGATCCGTTGAGGCACAGCGCAGCAATGCACAACAGGAACACCAGAATGATGGAGTTCTGAGCCATGATCGGCACGATCCGCATCAACAAAGTTTCAATAGGCCAGTGAAACCCGCTGCTTCTCACCGACAGGATAAACAGGCTGGGTATCAAAACTAAAAATACTCCAGTGAAGATTAATTTCGCGACGCCCACCTGCCAGCCGATCATGGGCCGCGTCCTCCAAGCGGCATGAATACCGGTGGTGGAACACCATTCGTCCCATTATGAAAAGAGATGTCATGAACACGGTGACGCTGAATAACGCTGGCACTGGGAACGTGCTGCCGATGTCGATCCCGAGATACCCAAGCTGAACCCAATAGTTGATCGCCAACAGCTCAATCCACAGCGCCAACCACCATCTTAGCGCGCGAAAGTCATGCAACAAGGTAAGTCGAATTGTATTCATAAAAGAATTACTCGTGATCTGAAGGAAACTCGGCTGTTATAGTGAGGTATCCGGTCGTAGTGACTTCAAAAATTCTCAGATTAAGCTCTTCGATAGAGGTGTCCCAATCCGGCAGGCATTTGAGGTGAAGATATTTTCCGGTCCAATCCTGCAAATGAAAAATAGCATCAGAAATCGACGGTGTTTGTAAAATATGGACCCGCTTTCGAGTCTCATCAGTCAGCAAAATTAATGGTCGGACGCTCACTCGGTATCGACCGATGCGATGCCGTTTTTCGGGTAACAGATTCAGTAAAAAGTCAGGATTTCGAGGCGGCGGCATTTGAGTTTTCATCTCAAACTTATGCTCTCCGGAATCAGTGTAGTGTTCGCGGATCTCTAAGTTAAGAGCCGACGAGAAGCTCTCTTTCATTGCTGAGCGAAGCGGAGCGTCAGCGAGCAGTCGCAAGGACGTTCGATAAATGACGAACTCAAATTGAACTTGTTCATCATCGCTTTCCTTCCTTTGAGATAAATATTCGAGATAGGAAGGTAGTCTTATTTCGAGTAGACTCTCGAATTTCGGTGTCAATTGGTATCCTGAAATGTCCAACTGTTAGAATAGTTCGGCATTCTGCACCAACTCTCCAAATCGGAATCTAAAGTTACTTCGGCTATGGTTGATCATCCAATGAGCGGAATTTTCGACGAACCAAACATAATCCGAATTAAGATGATCTAGTTTTAGTCCCAGCCGCACCATCGGTCGTTCCTCCTCCACGAATTTCAGAGATGGAGGATTAGTGGCCTTATCGACTTCCGGAACTTGGATCACCCGGTCAAAATACTCCTTTGTTTCTATCGTAAGAGACGTTTTTTCGGGATTTAGCCGAGGCGGAAAAGCGAGGTAGTTGGGAAACTAACGTGGGATAAATAACCCGAGCAATACCACCATCCCGATTGCAATCGAGCTGTGTCGCAGCGTGCGTGATCAATGGTATTGCGCGACTATCAGGGATGCGAATCCGATCGTGCTCAGGAGAATGATAAAAAAGGTGGCGGTGAGTCCGATTCCGAGAGTGGTCCCAGAATGGAAGAGCTGCCCGCGAGCCGCTATCCAGATGATCAGACATGGCGTTATTAATACTGCTCCGAAGCCGAAAAACCGGCGGATGTTTTTAACCAGACTAGCGACGAAGAAAGTGCTGAGAAACGCGGTGGAGTATATGCTCAGGACCGATATCCACGGTGGAACGAGCGCGTTCGTGGATTGCGATTCTTGGTAGGGTGACAACGCGAGGGAAGAGACTGTCGGAATGATAACCAATAGCAAAAACCCAAGGCAAAGTTTCTCCAGACCAACTATGCTGCCGCGAAGGGGTCGAGTCCGCCAGCCAGCTCGGGAATCAGAAGGAGCATGCGTGAAACTCAGGAACGTCAGGATGCCGAACCAACCGATGTGAACCATGATCACATACGCCGAGTATTTTGTCTCAACTCGGGAGGGATCAAGTTCCAACGAGGGCAGTGAAACGAAGATCCACCAAAGTTGTATTCCCAGCCATGGCAGGAGAACCCAGCGCAGTCGCTGGAGATCGTAGCGTAGCGTGTTGAGAATGGTTTTCATGGCCCGGTGTGGTGATCGAGAATGGCGAACTCGCGATGGTTTGCGGTTATTTGGCTTGTCGCAGAAGTTCTACGAAGATCTCTCGCAGAGGCATGGGTTGGGCTATCGCACCGGCGGGCAGTGATGCGGAGTCGAAGGAGGAATCGATATACCGCGTCATCCCGCTTTCTTGGGTGATCGACCACGCGTGATCGGGTGCGGAATGGGATGAGTCGTTAACCTCCACCTTTCGAAAACGGGCGCGGAGAGAGTCGGCGGCTTCCGTGAGTTGGAGGGAGCCACGATTCAGCCAAATGAGATTGTCGGTGAACGTTTCGACTTCGGAAATTTCGTGCGATGAGACCAATACGGTGCACCCCTCTTCGGATACCAATTCGAGTAGGCCTTGCACGACTTGATCACGCACCAGGGGGTCGAGGCCGCTGAAGGATTTGTCCAAAACGATGACTTCGGGTCGATAGGGCAGAATACTAAGCAGGGATGCTTTCATCAGCATGCCACGTGAGAATTGGGTCAGCTTGCGGTCAGCCGGGAGCTCGAACTCTGCGAGTAAGCGTTTTTCGAGAGCGCGGTCCCATCTCGGATAGAGCGGCCGCCACGTATCCAACAGTCCTTGCACGTTGAGACCATCGGGGTGTTTGAGATTCTCGGAGGCATAGCCGATGCGCGAGAATTGGTCCGGACCGAGCCGGCGGGAATCCACGCCCATGACTGTGGCGTGACCTGCGCTCGGAGATATCAGGTTCATCAGCAGCTTCAACAGCGTGGTTTTTCCCGCTCCGTTGGCCCCGATGAGCACGTTGACCGTGCCCGGTTCGATGGTGAGATCGACATCCTGCAACGCGGTGGTGCGAAAAAAGCGACGGGAGAGTTGGTGCGTTTCGATGATGGGCATGGTCAGGTGAGGTCATCTTGGCCGCCGAGGTAGCTCCAGTGTTCACGGAGGGCTTTTTCGACGTCGGTGTGCTTGAGTCCGAGCTTACGGGCTTCGACGACGAGGCATTCGAATTCGGCACCGAGTAGGGCCGCTTTGGCGGCGCGGGTGCCGGAAGAGAGTGGGGCGATGGTTGTTCCGACCGCTGGTGTCGCTATCAACACTCCCTCCGTCTTCAGGGCACCGACGATCTTGTGCGCCGTGTTGGGATTGATGCGGAGCGCCTGGCTGAGCGCTCGGACTGAAACGAAGCGATCACCAGGGGTAAGCTGACCGATGAGCACGGCTTTCTTAACCGCATGGATAACCTGTTCTGCGATCGGCAGTCCGGGTTTGATCTCAACGGTGAAGGGCAACATCAACTGTCCTATTAGTAGTAGGACAGATGGAACGGCAAGTCGAAAACGTTTCGAGGATTTTTAAAGAGGACGCAAGTCCCGAGGTATTTCCCGAGTGATAACGCTGTAGCCGGGCTCGCTGAGCCCGGTGCATGTGCCTCGGAGTAGTTTTCCACCTCATCTTTCAGGGCTCACAGCGCCCGTTTACCGCCAAGCCGAAGCAAGCTTCTGAGTATCAACCCAACGAAAACAAACCGCCTCTACGGCTACCCGGATTACCGTTCCGCGATGAAGGCGGCGGTGACGACTCCGATGTAGTTCAGGCGGGTAACTCGGGAATCGTCGGCCACTTGATCGTTGTTGATCCCGACGGTTATCCAGCCTTGGCCGGTGCGCCGCACCAGTGAGTGAGCCACTCGTCGGCCGGGTCCGCGGAGATAGAGCACCACTTGCCCCTTCTCCAGCGCTTCAAAGGGGATGGTCTCCGTCACGATCCAGGTGTCCGGCGAGATGAGGGGATCCATGGAGAGGCCGGCTCCTTTCCACGCCTGAGCATACGAGTGCTGTTTGGCGTAGGCTTGGGCTCGCTCGCCGAGCGCGCGATCGATCTGGAGATGCGGGGTGTCGGGGTCCCGCACCTGCAGGGTTTCAATCCTAGGCACGGTGACCGTGAGAGGCTTGGACGCGCACCCGATTAGACCTACCGCCAAAGTCATAACTAGTGCCCACTTTCCCATCGTGAATTGAAACAGAGGTGAGAGGGAAGCGAAGAGCATGAATCAACACATTGGGTGTTTTCAGCCTCGAACGGAAGTCAGGTTTGCGGTGGTTCTGCGATCGGGCTTCATTTCGCGGTATGCAGGTCGATTTCACCACTTTGCCACCTCGTCACGCTTATCAATGGCTCGTTTCGATGATCGTGCCCCGGCCGATTGCCTGGGTGTCTTCGCAGTCCGCGGCAGGCCGAACTAACCTCGCGCCGTTTTCGTTTTTCAACGGTGTGACCTCGCGTCCGCCGCCGCTCATGTTTGTGCCGGTCACCAAAATCGACGGCACCCCCCAAGGATACGCTGCGCAATATTGAGGAAACCCGTGAGTTTGTCGTGAATCTGGTTTCCACCGAGTTGGGCGAAAAGATGAACGCCACTTCGGCCGCTTTACCCTACGACAAGAGCGAATTCGACTGCTTCGATATCGCGGCGGTTCCCAGCGAACGGGTGAGATCGCCTCGCGTGGCGGTGGCCCCGATTGCGTTCGAGTGTAAGGTGGAAACCATCACGCGAATTGGCGATACTCCGGGAGTCGCGAATGTGGTGTTCGGTCGAATTCTTTGCGCTCATATCGACGACCGTGTTGTCACTCCGGAGGGTCGCATCGATCCGACTAAACTTGATTTGATCGACCGCATGGGAGGCAACGACTATTGCACCACGCTCGACCAGTTCACGATTGAGCGTCCCGACGAATAGAGGCCATCGTTCCCCGGCCGGGCGCGAATGTTTGTGCAACATCGCGCTTCCCCTTGGGCTCACAAGTTTCCACGCTCCCCTCCCGTGACTCCCCCGCCGAATTTTCCGGACGACTTTACTCAGGTGCTTGGTGGCGAAAGTGGCTACCGGCTGGCTCTCGCGAAATCTGGCCAGTGGTGGTCGATCGATCCGCAGGGCGGGGCTAGCGTGATTTGCGGCGTGCAGGGGATGGATTGCAGTATCGGTGTGATCCCGGCGGAAATTCAGGTGGCGGGGTGGGGTTTCAACCTTTTACTACCCCCGGTTGATGCCAGCTTCTGCGGCGAAGATTTGCCGTATTTGCACGATCTTCAACTGAGCCGATGTGGCCCCGCTGGCATCAGCGAGGAGGGCGTGGCTTTGCCGGACGTTTTCAATCCGCAATGGGTGGAGGCCGTGGAACAAATTGCCAATGGCGTGGTGGCCACACCGTGGTTGGCGGGTTGGCTGGGAGACAGTGAATTGAAATGGGGAGCAACTCCCGATGAAGCCGCGCCGTCCCGCCGTCCCAGTTTGTTGCAAGTTTGTCTGGGACTCGATCCGGCCTACTGCGCCTATCATAGCACCTGGGAGTTTGTTTTGGCCCGGCACGGTGGTGAGCTCCAGCGAGTGGCTTCGGCTTGGAGCGTCTCGCTGACCAGTCGGGGAGCGGTGCGGCAACTTACCCGTGAGGAAGTCGTCTTCACCGGAGAAATTTATCGGCAGGATCTTGACGCATTTACCGTGGAGTTTGCGGAACGTTATTTCACCTCCATCCGCGATGCGCCCCGACAAGTAAACTCCGGGTGTTTGCTCTTTAGTCCGACGCTGCATGCGCGCACGCCTGTGGCGGTCGTCGCGGCGGCCCGGCGCAACTGCGATGCGTCTTTGGTGACTCAATCCGGCTTGGAACCAACGACCGGCCCCGAGATCCTCATCCAGCAACATTGGCGGGATGTCGCGGTGGACCCGGATTCCTCGATCGGAGAAAGCGAATTGGAAGCCCTGATTTGCGAAGGTCGACGGAGCCTCGTGGCCGCCATCTCGCGCTCCTCGACTTTAGGTTATGCGTGGTCTCCTTTTCGTCGTGGCGACCTCTCGATCGATCTTCCGACGTCGGTGGGCCTCGTTGATGACAATGGCCGTGAAAACGGGGTCTATTGTTTGCCCCTTTCCTCCCTGAATTCTGCCGCGATTGGCATCCGGTCCAACGCGGTTGGGGTTGTTGCCCCGAACTGATTCCCCTTCAACTTAACCCCTATTCTGATCCATGGAAACCGACCAACTCTCTACCTACCTTAAGAAGCGCATCCGCACGGTGCGCGATTGGCCTCAACCCGGAGTCAACTTCCGTGATGTCACCACGCTCTTCAACGACCCCGAAGCCTTTCGGGTCATGATCGAAGCGTTTTCCATCCAATGCACCCAACAAAGAATCGATGTCATCGCGGCAATAGATGCCCGCGGTTTCATCATCGGTGGTGCGCTTTCTTATCAACTGCACAAGCCGTTCGCTTTGGTGCGAAAAAAAGGGAAACTGCCTTATACGACCATTGAGGAGAGCTACACCCTCGAATACGGCTCGGCGACCATCGAGATCAATTCGGACGCTTGCGAACCCGGACAACGCGTCCTACTCATTGACGATCTTATTGCCACCGGCGGCACCCTGCTGGCGTCGGCCAAGCTCTTCCAAAAAATCGGCGCGGAAGTGGCAGGAGTCGCAGCCATCATTGATCTGCCGGAGCTCGGCGGCTCCGAGAAGCTGGTGGTCGCAAACCTTCCCGTCCATTCCTTGTGCGCATTTAGCGAATCAGAGTAACCGGGATGACTTCTCTCAAAATATGGTCCAACGCCGATTTGTCGGAACAGGGACGCGATCGCTTGATCGAGGTCACGGCCACTCATGAACTGTCTCATGTCGAAGCCGACGCATCGGATGCCACTCCTTTACACGGATTCGATGTCGCCTTCGGCCAGCCCAACGCGGAAGCGTGTGCCGCGTCACCCTCCCTGCGCTGGCTCGCCGTCAATACGGCGGGGATAACCCGCTACGACACCGCGGATTTTCGCGAAGGGTTCCGGGCGCGCGGTGGAGTTTTTACCAACATGTCTTCCGT
Source organism: Actomonas sp. (assembly GCA_965203585.1). Taxonomy (GTDB): domain Bacteria; phylum Verrucomicrobiota; class Verrucomicrobiia; order Opitutales; family Opitutaceae; genus Actomonas. Next base: position 872,447 of record CBDBDC010000003.1, on the reverse strand, counting down.
GTTTTCGGACTCCTGTGCGCAACACCTTCTCGCCATGATGTTGGCCTTGAACCGGAAGCTCCCCGCCTCCTGGGCAGATCAGCAGCAACCCGCCCCTCATGGGCCTGCATGGACCTACATGGACCGTCGCGATGTCTCGGATTTGTTGACCAACCAGACCGTATTGATCCTGAGTTTTGGGAGGATCGCCCGACGTTTGGTGGAAATGTTAAAACCATTCGGCATGAAAATCTATGCGCTTCGACGTCGGGCCTACAGCGAACCGGGAGTCCACGTGATCGCCGAAGAGCAACTGAGTGCCGTGCTTCCGGAAGTGGATCATTTGGTGAATATTCTGCCGCACAACGCGTCGACGGATTGTTATGTTAATGCCCGCCGCCTCGCTCTGCTCAAACGTGGTGCGCGATTCTATAACATCGGCCGCGGCTCCACTGTGGATCAGAATGCGCTGATGAATGCGCTGCAAGAGGGCAGGGTCGGGGAGGCATATTTGGATGTTACCGAACCTGAGCCTCTTCCCCCCGAACATCCGCTTTGGCGGGCGGCCAATTGTCATATCACTTCGCATACCGCCGGAGGGCATCGTCACACCGAACGTGATTTGATTGATCACTTCTCAAAGAACCTTGCGCTATTTGAGCGGCGGGAAATCGATGCGATGCAGGATAGCCTCTGAAGCACTGTGATGAAGCTCAGTCGCCGAAAATTTCTCGCGAGACTGGGAAGACTGGGTGCGACCGCCGGAGCGGGGTTCGGCTACATGAAGTTTGGTGAGGCCGACTGGTTTGAGTCCACCGTCACGCCGTGTGCTACGGGTCGGACGTCGTCAGAGTCACCTTTACGTACTCTGCACCTCTCGGACTTACACGCCTCGGATGTAGTGCCCCTAGAAATAATTCAGCGCGCCGTGTCTCTTGGGCTGGAAATGCGGCCTGATCTGGTGCTCTTAACCGGGGATTTTTGGACCGCTAAATATCACCGAATCTCTGCTTATGCGTTGGTGTTGAGGGCATTGGCTGCAGTCGCGCCGACCTTTGCCGTGGCGGGCAATCACGACGGTGGAAGTTGGGCTCGGTTGGCGGATGGGTGGGAGCCTTTGCAGCAGCTACTACTCGGAGCCGATATTCCTCTCCTGCAGAACGAATCTCGATCGATTACAATCGGCGGTCGCCGGGTTACACTATTAGGAGTGGGGGATTGGTGGTCGGCGGACTGCACGCCTTTTCGGACGTTTGCATCCGCCGGTAATCGACAACTGAATGAATTGCGATTGGTGCTGAACCACAACCCCGATGCCAAAGACTATTTTGCGAACTACGATTGGGATCTCATGTTCTGCGGACACACTCATGGCGGCCAACTACGCATTCCGTTGTTCGGAGGAACCCCCTTCGCTCCCGTGCGTGATCGGGATTACGTCGCCGGACTGAACCCGTGGCAGGGCCGGCAGATCTTCACCACCCGAGGGGTGGGCAATCTCCACGGCATGCGATTCAATTGCCGCCCCGAGATCAGCCTATTGCTGGTGTCGTAGCTTTTCCGGCTTTCTTGTCCGCCGAAGTCCCGCTTTGCGGGACGAAGGAGGAACGCCCTACAGGTTTCATAACGGTGGAATAATCTGAATGTATCCGGGGTCGCTGCCCCCCGGATTTTCATCCTCCGAAGTGTCGTATAAGGCTGTCGGGCATAAAGCCCGACCCACATCTTGGAGGCACTCGGATTGGGTGGGTCGGGCTTTATGCCCGACAGTTTTCATCCTGTTACGTATCGTCCGGATGAATACGTCTACCACCGCGCTTGGGCTCTTGGACGCGTCGGCGCCATCCTGGTTGGTTGGCCACCGTCCGATTCGATTTCCGCGCGGCTGGCTTGAGGGCGTAGGCCCCGCGAAGTTTTTGAAAATGGGAATACCGCTCGGCATCGAGTGCGTCATTGTCCAACGCCGCCCGCACGGCGCAGCCGGACTCATTGGTGTGGCGACAGTTCGAGAAGCGGCACTTCTCCATGAGAGCCATGATATCGGCAAAGGCTTCCTTTACCCCGGCTTCAGCTTCCCACAGCTGAAGTTCGCGCAGGCCGGGCGTGTCGATGAGCAACGCCCCGTTGTCCGTGCGCACGAGTTCCCGGCGCGTGGTGGTGTGGCGGCCCTTGCTGTCTTTTTCCCGCACTTCGCCAGTGGGGAGGAAGTCGTCGTTGGTCAGGGCGTTGGCTAAGGTGGATTTCCCTACGCCCGATGACCCCACCAACGCAATCGTCACACCCTCCGTGGCGAGGGCCCGCAGCGGGGCGAGTCCTTCATCGCGGATCGTGCTCGTTAGCAAGACCTGCATGCCGGGAACGAGTTTCTCCAGTTCCGTGGCGACGCTTTGGGCGTCCTCCAACACATCACTTTTGTTGAGCACAATCACCGGTTCGGCTCCGCTTTCGCGGGTAGCAACGAGGAAGCGTTGAATCCGGGCTGGGTTGTAGTTGCGGTCCAGACCACTGACCAGCAACACGTAGTCCACGTTGGCGGCGACGACCTGCTCAATCTGCTTTTCGCCGGCGGCTTTGCGGGAAAACTTGGTGCGGCGCGGGAGCACGGCGTGGATGTCTACCCGTTCACCATCCTCGCGTTGTTTGATCGCCACCCAATCCCCGACGGCAGGAAATTCGCTGGTGGAGGCGTGCCGATGAAAGAAACCGCCCCGACATTCTCCCAACCACTCTCGGTCGGCATTTTGCACCCCGTAGAACTTCCGTCGCAGCTCACAAACGACCCGGGCCGGTTCGAGACCGGCCGCAAAATGGGGCGCGAATTTTTCGGCCCAATCTTCGTTCCATCCAAAATCAGTGAGCGACATGTGTTTTGGCTAAAAATGGGTGGGTCAATCCATGCGTGGCAACGGACAAACGGTGCGTGGGCACAAGTCCCTCAGAGCGTTATACTGTCAGCATCATGAAAACCCAGCTCCTAACCGTTTCGCCAGCGGTGGTGCGAGCCTACCTTCGAGAAACCCTCGCCGACACCGTCGGATCTCGTGAGATCCGATCCGAGCGATCCCTTGAATCGCCGTCCCTCCCGCCGCCATCCGATCCGTCTTCACCCCCGGATTGGCACTACAAACCCAGTGAGCGTCCGTCGTTGATTCCGTTCATCATCGGCCTCGTTTTGTCTGGTGGTTTACACGCCTACGTACTCCTCGGTTTCAACAATGAACCGGTTGCAGACACTCAGGTTGCGGAAATCCTCGAATTCGAAATCGAATTCATGAAAATGCCGCCGGTTGAAGAACTCGATGAGCCTGAAATCTTTGACGGCAACGAACAGCAGGAAGAAGTCGAACCTGGGCTATATGTGCCGATGCAGGCGGATGTCCCATCGATCGCGACCGATGCGGTCTTCGTGCAAAAAATGGATCTCCAAGTCCCTTTTGCCGCGACCGGATTTCGATTCAGCAAAAGTGTTATCCATTCCTCCGCGGATTTCTCGCAACGCGATGAATTCTGTCAACATGAAGGATTTGTTCAACCTAGCGGATCTGGATCGGCAGCCCACTGCGTTGCTGCAGCGTCCGCCGATTTTCCCGCACCAATATAAAGGGACGGTTAATTATGCCGAAGTGGTGATCGACTTCATTGTCGATTCCAGAGGCCGGGTGCCTTGGGCGAAAATCTACAGTTCAACCCATCACGGTTTCGAGGATGCGGCGATCCTCGGGGTTTCCCGCTGGCAGTTCCAACCCGGCACCAAGCACGGCCGGGCGGTGAATACGCGCATGCGTGTCTCGATCCAGTTCAGGATTGAGGACTGACCGTCTCCCCGGAGGGACGAACCAGTGGGAAACCCTCCCGCTTCGCGCGCCGAGTCTTCACCGACTCGGCGCCTTTTGGGTTCAGGAAAAAGCCATCGTCCCCCCAAATGCGCCAAAGTAATCCCACGTAGGGGCACCGCTTGCCGGCACCCGCTCCTGCCTCTCAGCCACCTCGCTAGTCGGTGGGCTGGCTCACCGCAATTCCCGCTCAGCCACAGCGGGTGCCGTCAAGCGGCACTCCTACCTTGGAGCGCACCCTTACGACAAATCTTACTCTTCCGCGAAGGCTTCCATATCCACACAGGAACAGACCAGATTGCGGTCGCCGTAGACGTTGTCGACTCGGCCTACGGCCGGCCAAAATTTTGTCTGCCGGGTCCAGTCGCTGGGGAACGCTGCCAGATCACGGGAGTAGGGATGGGTCCAGTCCCCGGCGGCGATGGCCTGGGCGGTATGAGGAGCGTTGACCAACGGATTACTAGCCGCATCCGACTCGCCGCGCACCACCGCTTGCATTTCGCCGTGAATGGCAATCAAGGCGTCACAAAAACGATCCAACTCCGCGAGGATTCACTCTCGGTCGGTTCGATCATGAATGTGCCGGCCACCGGCCAACTCATGGTCGGAGCGTGGAAGCCGTAGTCCATCAGCCGTTTGGCGGTATCCTCTACTTCGATGCCATGTGCCTTCCAGGCTCGCAAATCGATGATGCATTCGTGGGCCACCAAATCCTGATTCCCTCGATACAATACCGGGAAAAAGGCCTCCAGACGCTTCGCCACATAGTTGGCGTTCAGGATCGCGATGCGGGTTGCCTCGGTCAGACCCGACGCTCCCATCATCCGGATATACATCCAGGAAATGACCAAAATGCTGGCCGAACCATAAGGTGCCGCCGATACCGCCCCAACCCCGCCGGCCTCACTTGTAATTTCGCGTTCCGAGTGACTGGGCAGGAAACGCGAAAGGTGCTTGGCCACCGCGATGGGTCCGACGCCCGGACCGCCGCCGCCGTGGGGAATGCAGAATGTTTTGTGCAGATTGAGGTGGCAGACATCCGCTCCGATATGGCCGGGGGAGGTGAGTCCCACCTGCGCGTTCATGTTGGCTCCATCCATGTAGACCTGACCGCCGGCATCATGAATGAGTTGGCAAATTTCGCGTATCGTAGATTCAAACACACCGTGGGTGGACGGGTAGGTGATCATCAACGCGCCGAGGTTTTCCGCATGTGTTTCAATCCGGTTGCGCAGGTCGTCGAGGTCGATGTTGCCTTGGTCGTCGCAACCCACCGGCACGACCTTCATGCCGCCCATCACCGCACTGGCTGGGTTGGTGCCGTGGGCACTGCCGGGGATCAGGCAAACGTTGCGGTGGTGGTCCCCCCGGGATGCATGATAGGCTCTGATGGCGAGCAGTCCGGCGTATTCGCCCTGGGATCCCGCGTTGGGCTGAAGCGACACCGCATCGAAGCCGGTGATCTCTGCGAACCAGGTTTCGAGATCGTCGATGATGCGTTGATAGCCGGAAGTCTGGTCGCGAGGGGCGAAGGGATGCAGCTGACCGATTTCGGGCCATGAAACGGGAAACATCTCGCTGGCGGCGTTGAGCTTCATCGTGCACGAGCCAAGCGAGATCATCGAATGGCACAGTGAAAGGTCCTTGGCTTCGAGCTGCTTGATGTAGCGCAGAAGTTCGTGCTCGGTATGGTATTGGTTGAAGACCGGATGGGAGAGAAAGTCGGATTCTCGCGCAAAGGGGGCGGAAAATTCCACCAACCCTCCCCGGGTCGCTGACCACGGGGTTTCATCCAACAAGGAAAGATCCAACTTCGCCTCATCGCCGAAACAGCTGATCAACTCCGCCAGATCGTCCAGCGTTGTGGTTTCGTCGATCGAAATACCCAACGTGGTCTCGCTTACCCGACGGAGGTTGAACCGATGGGCTTGAGTCGCGGAGTGCACGGCTTCGATGTTGTTGGCGCTCACCATCAGCGTATCGAAGACCGGTGCGGAGTTCACCGCGGCACCCGCTTTGCGGAGCGCGGAGGCGAGGAGTTCGGTCAGCAGCTTCGTGCGCCGGGCGATTTGCTTCAGTCCGTCGGGGCCATGGTAGACCGCATACATCGAGGCCATGACGGCGAGCAGGACTTGGGCGGTGCAAATGTTGGAGGTGGCTTTGTCGCGACGGATGTGTTGCTCGCGGGTGCCGAGGGCGAGTCGCAGCGCGGGGTTGCCGTGCCGATCTTTGGACACTCCAACGAGACGTCCGGGCATCTGACGTTTGAACGCATCCTTGGTGGCGAGAAAACCCGCGTGAGGTCCGCCGAATCCCAACGGCACGCCAAAGCGTTGCGCGGAGCCGACGGCGATGTCTGCACCGAATTCACCCGGTGCCTTGAGCAGGGTCAGGGCGAGCAGGTCAGTGGCGACGACGGTGTAGGCCTTGACGTCATGGGCGGCGTCGAAGAAGGCGTCGAAGTCGTTGATGTCGCCCCGCGTGTCCGGGTATTGCACCAGCACCCCGACGGTTTCCGTGTCAGGCGTGAAGGTTGTGTGGTCACCGACAACGATCTCCAGACCCAGGGGTTCGGCCCGCGTGCGCATGATATCGATCGTCTGCGGGTGACAGTTTTCGGAGACGAAAAACGTGCTGCCTTTGCCGCGACGAAGGCGATGGGCCATCATCATGGCCTCGGCGGCGGCGGTGCCCTCGTCGAGCATGGACGCCCCGGCTATTTCCATACCGGTCAAGTCGGTGACGAGGGTTTGGAAATTGAGCAACGCCTCGAGGCGACCTTGGGAAATCTCGGCTTGGTAAGGAGTGTAGGCGGTATACCAGCCCGGGTTTTCCAGAATCGTGCGCTGAATGACGGCGGGTGTGTGGGTGCCGTAGTAGCCTTGGCCGATGAAGCTGGTGAAAACCTGATTGGCGGCAGCAATCTCGGCGAGTTCGGATAGGGCGGCGGATTCACCCAAGGGGCCGGGAATCGACATCGCGCCCTCTCGGCGGATGTCGGGGGGCACCGCTGCGTCGACCAACGCGTCGAGCGAGGGAACCCCCAGTTGTTTGAGCATGATCGCCTGTTCAGTGGCATCTGGACCGTTGTGACGGCGGGCAAACGAATCGGTGGGACGGAGAAGGGAAGAGAGCGACGAGGCGTCGGTCACGGAAGCAGACATAAAAAAGACGGTAGGCTGAGCCCACCGTCCGGCAAATTGATTTACGCTTAAGTCGGAGGTATTAGCTCCGAACAGGCTGTGTTAAGCAGCCAGCGTGCGTCGTCCACGACGACGGGAAGAAACGAGGCCAAGTGCACAGAGGCCCGCGACAAGCGCAAAAGCGGAAGGTTCAGGAACCGCGGAAAGAGATGTGGTTCCAAGGATCTCAATATCGGCTCCATTGCTGCCGGTGCTTCTCACACGGAATGTTTTTGAGGATCCACTTTCGATCCATCCGTAGAGCCGAAACTCGATGGCGCCCGAAACGCCTTGGAGCTCCGATATTCCGGACAAAGTCACAGATTGATTGGAGAAGCTTGGACTAGTTGAGCTGAAGCTTTGAATTGCATCACTTGATGTAAATCCCGTTTCACTGCTGAGGAGCTCAACGTGGAAGGCATCGTCAGTTAAAGTCCCTCCGGAAATCCCTGTGAAGGAGTCGATTGATGTGAGGTCAGCTTCGTAGCCCGAGTCTACGTTGATGAATATGCTGATATACTCGTTACCCGAAATAGCTGCTGTTAGCGACGTTTGATTAAATCCCGAAGCACCAAAAGTATCGTCGGCAGTTGATTTGCTACCGATACCGCTACCAAATGTAAGCGTGCCACTTTATGTTTGAGCCGATAGAATCTGCAGAGAGTGGGTCGTCCACGTTTGCTCCGGAATTTCCCTCGACATCCCACACCGCCAACTGGGCGTTCGCGAAACTGCTGAGTAAAAGACTGGAGAGAGCGAGAAAGAGTGTCCGAGCGTTTTTCATATTTCGATTAATGACGATCAGGTTTCGCTATGAATTATTCTTTGATGCTTCGCAAGCCTCTTGCTGTTACTGTTGCGTCACCCCAAGGCGATGATCATTTATGGAGCTCATGACACGTGCGGAAAGAGCTAGATATGTGGAGGATAGGTTAGCAGAGCTTTATCTGGAAACCCCCATCCCTCTGGATCATTTTAGTGCCTACACCCTCCTTGTGGCAGTGCTTTTGTCGGCTCAATGCACGGATAAGCGGGTAAATCTCGTCACGCCGGCCCTTTTTGAGCTCGCAGATAACCCCGCGGATATGGCTCAAAAATCGGTCGACGAGATCAATGCCATCGTCCGCCCCTGCGGTCTCGCTCCGCGCAAAGCCCGGGCGATTCAAGGCCTTTCGCGGATTCTCATCGATCAACACGAAGGCGAAGTCCCGCGCACTTTTGAGGACTTGGAGGCCCTGCCTGGAGTGGGGCATAAAACCGCCTCGGTGGTGATGTCCCAGGCGTTTGGTTTCGCCGCCTTTCCGGTCGATACCCATATCCACCGTCTCGCCCATCGGTGGAAACTCAGTCGCAAGGGAGGCACCGTCCAGCGGGTCGAGAAAGACCTGAAACGCATTTTCCCGGAGTCCTCCTGGAACGCCCTCCACCTCCGGATCATCTTCTATGGCCGTGAACATTGCTCGGCCAGAGGTTGTGACGGTCACACCTGCGAAATCTGCGACCATCTGAATGGTCCGCCCCCAAAGCCCAAACGCCGTCATTCCGCCTCCTAGCCTCAACTCTTGTGGGGGCTCACTTGGAAACGGCCGCGGTTGGAATTCTTTCGCCGAATTTTCGCGTGGCTGGGGAGTGCTGCAGTTCGGCAGTTTTTTGTCCGCTAATAGCAAAATATGCGCAGTCGGCGGCGGATAAATCGTGTAGATTTTGCCCTGGCCCAAAATTCTGAACCCCGAATAAATTCCCGGTGGAACTTTTCCGCCTATTGGTAAGCTTCGTTTCGGTGGCTGCTTTGGGGGATTTTGGTGGCGGCAGGGGGAGTGCTTTGGGGTTACTGGCGCTATGAGACCGTTCGCCAGACCGAACACGCCAGCATGGAGTTGGAGATGCTGTCTCGGGCTAAAATCAAGCAGTTTCAGTCGTGGATCGATGACAAGCGCGCTGCTCTGAAATCCGAGGTGAATCGTTTCGAGGCATCCGGAATGTTGCGTTCTTGGGGGCTGCAGGGCCAACCGGGTGATTTTGTCCCATTGAACCGGTCCTTAACGCTGCTTCAGGAGGCCGAGAGTTTCTCGGATGTTCAGATCTGGGACGCCGAAACCGGGGGGGCGGTTGAATTTGATCGAGGAGTCCACAATCGCTCCTGTGCTGGAGGGAAATTGGTTGAGTTTCGGAGTGAGCGAATCGGAGAGCATCGTATTGGGTGATTTCATCGATTCGAAAGATCGGGGAATTTTGATCCCGATTTATGTGGGTTTGGTCTCTCCGAATTCGGCGGAAGGTCGCGTGCGCATGGTCGCTCTGGTTCAACCTGCGAATATGGTGTCCTGTATCTTGGCGGATTGGGCCGACCAAACTGACACGAGGGAAGTTTACACTGGTCTCCCCCAAGGACGACGACCTGAGAATTATTGGTCAGAATCTGCAAGAGACGATAATCGAGATCGGTTCGCGCGATCACACTCGACCGGCGGAAATGGCCGCAGCGGGTATAACCGGATTCGTGAAAGGCATCGATTGTCGGGGATCTCCCGTCGTGGCCCACATCGATGAAATTCCTGGATCCCCCTGGTGGTTGGTAGTGAAAAAGGATCAGGCGGAAATCAACGGACGGGTGTTCACTCGTGTCCGGATGGTGGCTCTGTTGTTGTTGGTTTCGGTGCTTTTTTTAGCGGGATTGTTCGCCCTGATGCTGGTCCGGGAAGCCCGAATGGACTACGGAAAAAAGATTCGGGAAAACGAAATCAAGGAAGGTCGGTTCCGGGATGCGATTCGGGGTGCGCCCGATCCGGCCATGATCTTTGCGGAGGATGGCAAGATCATCGAAGTCAACCGGGCTTGGGAGCAGCGGTCCGGCTACGCGGCACAGGACATGGTCACGATTGATGATTGGATTGCCCTGGCCTATCCACATAAAGCTTCTGCGTTCAGTACCCGTTTTGCCGAAATATTCACCGGTGCCTCGGACGAAGGCAGGTTCGACTGCCGGCCGCGAACGGCGGAGGGCAAACTGTGTTATTGGACCTGTGGCTGGGCGATTGCCTGATGGCCGACGGGTTGCGACCGCCTTTTCCATCGACGTTACGAAGGAACGTCGAGCTGCGGCTGAAGTTAAGAAGAGACGGAAACCGTTTTCGGGCAACGGGTGGCTTTGATGGAATCAATGGTGATCGCCCCGGTTCTCGATGATTTGCGCAACATCACGCAATACATCGCCATTAAAACGAACATCACCGAGCGTCGAAATCTGGAACAACAATTTGTCCGGTCCCAGCGGTTGGAGAGCATTGGTCTGCTCGCCGGAGGGTTGTCTCACGATCTCAACAATGTCCTGTCCCCGATATTGATGGGGATCGAATTGAGCAAGATGCGGAGCACCGACCCGAAGGATATCGCGCGTTTTGAGATGTTGATGAGCAGCGCGGAACGTGGAGCGGGAATTGTGAAACAAATGCTGACGTTCGCGCGGGGGATGGACGGGGAACGTGCGCCTCTCAACCCCGTGAGCCTCCTGAAGGAAGTCACCCGGTTTCTGCAGGAAACGACTCCACCCTTGATCAACGTCGTCTTGGATGTGCCGGAGAAGATTGGCCGTGTCATGGCTAACGTAACCCAGCTTCACCAAGTGCTGATTAATCTCGGGGTGAATGCCCGTGACGCGATGCGCGGGGAAGGAGAGTTGAAGCTATCGGTCGGGGAGACGGTGGTGGAACACGCTATTGTTACCCGGTCCGGGCTCACCCTTCAACCCGGGGAACATGTCGTATTCACGGTGAGTGACACGGGTTCGGGAATTCCATCCGAAGTCTTGGATCGCGTATTCGAGCCTTTCTTCACCACCAAACCGCGGGGACGCGGAACCGGTTTGGGATTGTCGACTTCTCATGGTATCGTCCGGGGGCATGGCGGAGCGATCGATATGGCCACGGAAATGGGAAAAGGGACACGTTTTCTGGTCTATTTCCCCGTTTGCGAACACGATTCCAGTCAGGCGCCGTTTGAATCTCCGACAGGTGATTTCGAAGGGCGAGGCCGGGTGGTTCTGGTGGTTGATGACGAAGAGCCCGTCTGGACAATGATGACCATGGCCTTGGAAGAGCAGGGTTTTGAGGCCGACCAAGCGTTGGATGGCAACGTGGCGATCAAGCTCTTCGAAAAGCAGCCGGATCGTTATGCAGTGGTGGTCCTCGATTTTCTCATGCCGGGCTTGAATGGATCGCATGTGGCCACCCGGATCAAAGAGTTGAGACCGCAGACCCCGATTATCATGAGTTCGGGGGTGTTGGCCGATCGGACAATGGTCGATGAAAACCGGGAGACCTACGAACGATTGGCGGACTATGAAATGAAGAAACCGTATTCAATGAGTCGTTTGCTGTCCGTGGTGTGTTCCGCGGTCGGAATGAATTCTCCAGATTGAATCAACCGCCCTGTGGCTGGAATGTTGACCCCGGTGGCGATGGCGAGCAATTCAACGGCTCGGCCGAAAAGCCCGAGTGACGCATGCCCGCCTGACCGGATAATACCGAATCAGTAGAATTGGCCAGCCACAGGGCGGCAGCCGGGATCACCGATCCCGGTTCACAGAGAGGCAAACATTTCCCAGGCCACCCCTTTTGTGCCTACCTGCTCCACCTCAATCCGGCCGAATGGGGTCGGGCATTGCGCCCGACGGCCTCTGGCCATAAATCCCGCTTGATTTGCCCGCCGGGGTTGTGCAAGTTGCCCGACCCTCGCAAGAGGTACGATCGCCCCGGCGAATCGGAGACGGACGCATAGTCTCAGTTGGTTAGAGCGCTTCCTTCACACGGAAGAGGTCACAGGTTCGAGTCCTGTTGCGTCCACCACCGATTCAATTTGAATCGGTGCCCCAACTTTTTGGTGAGTGACAGATAAAGGTGCCATCTGGCCACTAATACCGCCATTTTATTAAGGACGATATATCTGTCATTATTTGGTAAGTAATTGTAGAGGCGTTTCACGGCTCCATAACTGGTGTCTGCGGACACTTAATCTGCCATGACGTGACTGGGTCTCGCTAATTTGGGTCAAATTTGGCCACAAATACCCCCAATTCGCCGGCATTTAATTGGGTCACTCACCAGCCTCAACTTTTGATTGAGAGTCGATGAAGAGCCCCCGGGGGGGAACCACTCGCTTTCACCGGGGTCGAAAACCCCCAGGCTGAATTCGGCCTTAGCTCATGACCGATCGTTCTTCATCATCCCATCATTGGTTCCGCCGCGGTTTTTTGGCCGTCGGGTTGGGCATGTTGGTGTGGCAGTCAGGGCAGCAACGGACCTTTTGCCCGCCGGGCATCGATTGCGAACTGACGACGGCACCTGAAACGACTTTGACGGTGGTTACCGAGCCCTCGTCTCTCCTTCCTCCGGCTCTCGTTGCCGCTCAGGTCGATGATTCCCCGGCTTTTCGCGCACCTTCCGTCAACACGCTTTGGTCGTTCACCGCGGCACCCACCGATGCCGCGGAATGGGAACAGCGGGTTCCGGCACCCTCGACCCAAGTTCATTACGTCGAGATTGATTGTTCGCTCGTCGCTGGAAAATCTGCAGTGGTTTGGAAGTCCGGGCAACGACTCCGTCTACCATTGCCGGACGGGAGTGACGTTGAGGTCGTGATCACTAGAACGGAGGCCCGGGGACCGGACCGCTGGATTGCCCGCGGCCACGTGCCGGAGATCCCGGGTAGCAGCTTCATTTTAACCGCCTCGGACCAGCACTTCGCCGCATCCCTTGATGGGGCGGGACCAGCCGAAATTAAATTACGGTCCGTGGGCTCCACCACGGCGCCCATCATGCAACTCTATGCGGTCGATGCCTTGGCGGAACAGACCTGCGGTGCCGCGATTCCCGGCACGCACCTCCAGTCACAGGCGATGGCGGCAAGTCAGTTGTCCCACGGATCTGATTTGCCCGAAACAGCGCGGGCCGAGCCACTCGAAAGTGGTCAGGCCGTCGTGGATATTTTGATCGCCTATACCTCCGCGGTGCGAGGTTCGCTGGGCTCCACCAACAGCGTGATCACCCAAATTGATCTTGGGTTTGCGCGCATTCAGGACGATTTCGCCAACAGTGGTATCTCCGCCCGCCTGCAACTCGCGGGCACGATGGAGGTCAATTTGCCCGGCGATGACAGCACCTCCGGTCAATCCGGATGGCTGAATGATGCGCTGGATCAGATCACCGCCACCCAGGATGGGATTATGGACGAGGTTCACGCCCGGCGCGATGAACTTGGGGCGGATTTGGTTTCGTTGGTGGTGCGTCGTTCGGATCCGAGTAGCGCGGGCATCGCTTATTTGATGCGGGGAAAGGATTCTCCCACTGCCCGGTTCTTCGGGTTCTCTGTGGTAGGTGTCCCCGGACTCACCGATGGGGTAATCATGAGCCACGAGTTGGGGCATAGCTTTGGATGCGCTCACGATCGCGAAAACGCCGGTGGCCGCGGCGGCGTGTTTGATTTCAGCTATGGTTACCGTGTGACCGGGACCACGACCGGAGGAGGCTCCAGCCAGGTTCGCACCATCATGGCTTATTCGCCGGGAGCTCGGGTGCGGTATTTCTCGAGTCCGGAAAACGAGATTTCGTCTTTCACCTTCAATGGCCGCTCCACCTTTTTTGCTTCACCGGTGCCACTTGGAGTGGCCGCGGGGGAGACGGGCGAAGCCAACAACTCTCGTTCCATCGAACTCACCGCTTTTCAGGTATCCAACTACCGCCTTTCCCCCATGCGCTCCGATGCCGGTCGCATGGTCAATGTCTCCACCCGGGCTTGGGTGGGCTCCGGCGACCGCACGCTGATCGGTGGCTTTGTGCTGAATGGCGAAGACAAGCGGGAGATACTGATTCGGGCTCCCGGCCCGACCATCGGCGCCGCGCCCTTCAACGTGCCTGACGCTTTGGCGGACCCCCAATTGCGGGTTGATCATATCGGGGTAGGGATCATCTCCGAAAACGATGATTGGGGCATCCCCGCTAGCAATGGGATCGAGGTCGCCAGTGCGGCTTCGCAAGCCGGAGCCTTTGCTCTCCCCAATGGCAGTCTCGACGCCGGCACCGTGCTGCAACTTTCCCAAGGCAGTTACACCGCCAGCGTCACTGGCAAAGGGGGCGCCGAGGGCTACGGTATGGTCGAAGTTTACGAAGTCGGGGCGACCGGTGGAACTCGTCTGCGCAATCTTTCGACCCGCGGCTATGCCGATACCGACCGGCCCATGATCGCCGGGTTTGTGGTCAATGCGGATACCGGTGCGGCTGACGAGCGCAAGTCGATGTTTATCCGGGTGCGCGGTCCTTCACTGGCGAATTATGGGCTGCCCGAGAGTTCCGTAATGTCGGACCCGTTCATCGAGATTTACGACGCCGACGCCGAGCTGGTTTTCTACAACGATGATTGGGACCCCCTCAGCTCGGACATCGACGGCACCAACCGCGATGGCATCCCGCTGCTCCGCCGTGGACAGGTGGACCAGCTCTCTGAACAGGCCGTTTTTGATGCCGCTGAAAAAGTCGGTGCGACGGACATGGAACCGACCGAACCGGGCGTGGTGCTCGAGCTCCCGCCCGGGATCTACACGGTGTATGTGCGACCATTCGAGTTTCTGCCCAACCAGCCCGCCGAACCCGGCGTGGCGATCGTGGAAGTATTCGAAATCGCGGTGGAGTAGGGCTGGGGCACGAGTGTGCCGTGACGTCTCATCCGGGCGCAAAATGTCCCGGTTCTGTCCCGGTTGAATCGGGTCCCACGGGGCATCCGCGATTGGCGCGATGTGTGCAAGGGTGTCACGCATGGATATGAATAAACTCACTCAGATGTCCCGGCAGGCGGTAACCGACGCGCAAGCCGAGGCTCGTCGTCGTAGTCACCACGAGGTGGATACGTGGCATCTGTTGCACGCTTTGCTCGGGCAGGAGGAAGGGATCGTGCCCGCGTTGGTTGAAAAACTCGATCTCACCACCAGCGCCCTGCAACTCGCTGTGCAACGCGAATTGGACCGGCTCCCGTCTGTCACGGGCAGTGTTGATGCCTCCACGATCTACGTCACCCAAGCAGTGAACAACGTGCTCACCTGTGCCGAAAAAGAGGCGCAACAATTGAAGGATGAATTCGTTTCGACCGAGCACATTTTCCTCGCCGCAGTTGAGGAGGCCAAACCCGAGGCGTTCGCCAAGCTGCTCCAATCCTTCGGCCTCGATCGGGCGCGTGTGCTCGGCGCCTTGCAAGCCTTGCGCGGTGCGCAGCGCGTAACGACCGACAATCCGGAAGCGACTTACAATGCGCTTCAAAAATACGGCACCGACCTCGTTGCCATGGCCAAGCAAGGCAAATTGGATCCGGTTATCGGTCGCGACGACGAGATTCGACGCGCCGTGCGCATCCTCTCGCGGCGCACCAAAAACAACCCTGTCCTCATCGGCGAACCCGGTGTAGGTAAAACCGCTATCGTGGAAGGCCTCGCCCAGCGCATCGTGCGCGGGGATGTTCCAGAAGGACTGAAGGACCGCATCGTGTTCTCCCTCGACATGGGAGCCTTGGTGGCCGGGGCCAAATACCGCGGCGAATTCGAGGAACGCCTCAAAGCTGTGCTGGCCGAAGTGAAGGAAAGTGACGGCCGGATTATTCTCTTTATCGATGAGGTGCACACCATCGTGGGAGCCGGTAAAACCGATGGTGCCATGGACGCGGGCAACTTGCTCAAACCCATGTTGGCCCGCGGCGAACTGCACTGTATCGGAGCCACCACCCTTGACGAATATCGTAAGCACATTGAAAAGGACGCGGCCCTCGAACGCCGCTTCCAACCTGTCGTCGTGCAACCTCCCTCCGTGGAGGATGCCGTTTCGATTCTGCGCGGCCTGCGCGAGCGCTTCGAGCTGCATCACGGCGTGCGTATTCAAGACGGTGCACTCGTCGCCGCCGCGACCTTGTCCGATCGCTACATTTCCGACCGATTCCTTCCCGACAAGGCCATCGATCTCGTGGATGAGGCGTGTGCCATGATTCGCACCGAGATGGACTCCATGCCGCAGGAGCTCGATGCTCTGAGTCGCCGCACTCTGCAACTCGAGATCGAAGAAGCCGCTCTCAAACTGGAGAAGGACAAAGCTTCCAAAGAGCGTCTAAAAACGCTCCAAAGCGAATTGGGCGACACCCGGTCCCAAGCCACCGCCTTGCGCGGAAAATGGGACAAGGAAAAGGCCTCGATCGAGAAAGTGCGGGGAGTGCGTGAAGATCTCGAATCGGTGCGCCGCGAAATGGAACAGGCCGAACGCGCCTACGATCTCAATAAACTGGCCGAGCTGCGCCACGGTCGTTTGCCCGATCTCGAAGCTGAACTTGATCGGCTTGAGAACGACTCCGCCCACACCGAGCTTTTCAAGGAAGAGGTTTCCGACGAGGAAGTCGCCTCCATCGTTTCGAAGTGGAGTGGTATTCCCGTGACCCGCCTGGTTGAAGGGGAGAAAGAAAAACTCCTCCGACTCGATGAGACCTTGCATGAACGTGTGATCGGTCAGGACGAGGCAGTGACGTTGACCAGTGAAGCCATTCTGCGGGCCCGCGCCGGCATTAAGGACCCCCGTCGTCCGGTCGGCTCGTTTCTCTTCCTCGGACCGACTGGCGTCGGTAAAACCGAACTCGCCAAGACTCTGGCCGAAACCCTGTTCGACAGTGAAGCCGCCATCGTGCGCCTCGACATGTCGGAATACATGGAAAAACACAGTGTCGCCCGTCTGATCGGGGCGCCTCCCGGCTACGTCGGTTATGACGAAGGCGGCCAGCTCACCGAAGCCGTCCGGCGCAAGCCTTACGCTGTGGTGCTCTTTGACGAAATTGAGAAGGCCCATCCCGACGTATTCAATGTGCTGTTACAAGTCCTCGACGACGGTCGCATCACCGACAGTCAGGGGCGGACGATTGATTTCAAGAATACCATTATCATCATGACCTCCAATCTCGGCAGTCGCCACCTTCTCGAAGGTGTGGCCGGTGACGAGATCCCGGAAAGCGTGCGTGAATCGGTTATGACCGAATTGCGCAGTGCCTTCCGACCGGAGTTCCTGAATCGGGTCGACGAAACGTTGCTCTTCAAGCCGCTCACCCTCGATGAAATCACGCGAATCGTGGACCTCCTCCTGATCGACTTGAACAAGCGCCTGGCCGACCGCCGCGTCACGGTTGAGTTGGATGCAAAAGCTCGCGAATGGGCTGCCGAAAAAGGTTACGACCCGGTCTTCGGCGCCCGTCCGCTCAAACGCTTCCTCCAGCGCCAACTCGAAACCCGTCTCGCCCGCAGCCTCGTAGCCGGCGAGATCGAGGAAGGTGATACCATCAAGTTCACCATCCGCGACAACAGGCTAGCGACCGCGGGTTAGGAGGCGCCTTTCTCTTTACTCCTTATCTTTATCCTTCTCCGACGGCGAAGCCGTCTGCGGGCTGAGATAAAGATAGGGATAAAGAAGAAAGAGAATGATGGAGGGCGTTGCTGGAAAAGATGATGTCCATGACATAAACATGACATCGAATTGACGGTGCCCTGACACCTTTGGGGGCAATTTCTGGTTTTATGGGGACTTAACCTTCCTCTTATTATGAATAGAAAATACTTCCTCCTCCCTTCCGGTGCCGTCTTGAGCGCGGTTTCTCTTTTTGGTGTTCGAACAATCGATCGACTTGACCAGTCCACGGCTCTTCCTCCCGAAGCGCATAGTGTTAATCTGAACCTCGATTTGGACCGTCCGTGTTTGCCGTCTGATTCCGAGGAAACGGTCATCTTGAAAGTGGGGCTTAACGGTCTGCGCCAATCGGGAGCTCATCGTGCCCCTTTGAATCTCGCGCTCGTGATCGACCGCTCCGGATCCATGTCGGGTGACAAGATTCGGCAGGCGCGCAACGCCGCCCACCAAGCGGTGGACCGATTGACTTCTGACGACGTGGTTTCGCTCGTGGTTTACGGCACCGAAGCCGTCACCTTTTGGCCCGCGAGTCGGGTGGGCGACGGGAGCGGGCTGCACCGGGCAATTGATCGTATCGAAACGTCGGGTAACACCAACCTCTGGGGCGGGGCGCAATCGAGCGCGGCGGAATTGCGTAAACGACTGCGCGGAGACTTTGTGCATCGCGTGATCCTGCTCTCCGATGGTCTGGCCAATCGGGGACCCAGTTCGGCGGTTGAACTGGCGGGCTTGGGCGCCGAGTTGAGGGCGGAAGGAATCGCCGTCAGCACCGTGGGTCTCGGTTTGGATTATAACGAAGACCTGATGGCCGCCCTCGCTCGGCGCAGCGATGGGAACACCTACTTCGTGGAGAACAGTCGGGACCCCCCCGGCGTCTTCGCCGAAGAGTTCGGCGACGCGATGAATGTAGTGGCCCGTGAGCTGGTCTTGGAAGTCACTTTCCCTGCCGGTGTCAGACCACTACGCGTGATCGGTCGCGATGGGAAAATCGAGAATCAGTGCGCCGAAGTCCGAATGAATCAACTGTATGGCGGACGCGAACAGTTTGCGTTGATCGAGGTGCGCGTCGACCCGGGACGTGACGCTGAGTCGCGGAAATTGGCCCGAGCTGAATTGAGTTATCAATCCGCATCCGGAGCCGCCCGCATGCAGGTCGGGGGGAGATGTGACCGTCGCGTTTTCGACCGATCGCGAAGTCGTGCGGTCCCGGGCGAATCATCAGGTGCAAACCGACTACTCGCTGAATCGCGTGGCCGAAGTGAAGGAAGAGGTGATCCGGTTGAACGACGAGGGCCGCGCCGCTGAAGCGCAGCAAAAGCTCGAAGCACTCGTGACATCGCAACGACAGATGAGTGCCAGCTATGCCAACGCCGCCGTGGCCGAGGAGTTCCGGCGTAACGGGATGGATAACGCGACGCGTAAATCCTATCGGGCCGATAGCCTGCAGATCATGCGTCAACAGAAACGTTCCTGACCGAACAGCGGTGAATCGCCTCGCATAACTCTTAATTGTAACTGCCTCCCGAACTGATTGAATAACCGTGATGTCCGTCGCGCGCCGCCGAGTTATGCTCTATTGGTTGCTCCTGATCCCGCCCGCTCTCGCGGTGGGAGCAGGAGCGGCTTGGATGTTGGGCCGTGAACGAGCCAGGATTGCAGACCAAGCGTTGAAAACCGCGGAGTCGCGCCAAGAAGCGGTGCGGGAACGGGCCCGACTCACGGTGGAGGGAATCGAAACCTTGATGGCCGATGTGCAAAATTCGTTGGCGGTCCTGCTGCGCGAAACGCCGTTGGGATTCGAACAGGGTTATTTAGAGGAACTGCGTGATTCGAATGCGCTGGTGAAAGATGTTTTTGGGGCGGATCCACGGGGTGAGGTGCGGTGGGGCGCTGGTGAGCTCTCAACCGCCACCTGGGTTTCGGGCCGCCCCTAGTATATGGAACCCCGTGCTCGCGTGGTGGAGTCGGAGGAAGCGCCCTTGCAATATGCTGTGCCCGAGGGTGACTTCGCGGTGGTGTCGAATCGTGCTTTCGTGGAGCAGACCAACACCCGGAGCCAACTTAAGCAGGAGGCCTCGCAAAAGAGCTCGCGAGCTGACGCGGTTCGCACGGGGGTAGCAGAGAGTCAGCGGCGCGTCGCCGAAGTGCGGGAGCAATTGGAGTCGCGGGTAGTTACCTGGACCACCGACGGAGAAGGACGAGCGGTTTCGATCATTGCTTGGATGCCGCCGGGTCGCGGCCTTTATGTGGGGCTGGTTTTGGAGACGGTTGGTTTGATAGACCGGCTGCAAACGACGCTTCCTCTGGATCGTAACTATGACGAGCGCTATGCCCTCGTAGCGAGTGGCGAAGGTTACCACTACGATAAATCCCATCGAGGTCCTCCTCTGCAGCCATTTGTGCAGTTCCCTTTATCCAGTGCGTTGTTGCCGGGATGGAGAGTTGAGGGTTTTTGGGAAGATACCGAAAGCGCTATGGCCATCGGATCATACCCTGTTTTTGCTTAGCATGGTATTGGTCGCCATGTTGGTCGTCGCGATCATCCTGGGTGGCAGTCTGCTGCTGCGCGAAGCCCGGCGAAGTGAAAAGGAAGCGGCGCAACGCGTCTCGTTTGTTTCCCACGTCTCTCACGAATTTAAGACTCCGCTTATGACCATCCGAATGTATGCGGAGTTGCTCGCGCAGAATCGGGTCAAAGGGAGGGAAAAACGGGAGGAGTATTTTGAGGTCATCGGACAGGAGACCGAGCGGCTCACGCGACTGGTCAATAACGTGCTCGAATTCGGGCGACTCGAACAAGGCGGCCACGCGATCAATGCCGGAGAGTTTGATGTGGCAGCCGAGCTCAGAATGATGTGTTTCACCACATCGTGCTCAACCTCATCGACAACGTCTGCAAATATGCGGTGGAGGGCGGCGAACTTTGGCTGGGCGTCAGAAACGGCTCGGCCGGGAAGCCGAAGGTAGTGATTGCCGATCGCGGCACCGGAATAGGTCCGGGCGACAGTGAGCGGATATTTGGGAAATTTCCCCAGCTCGATGAAGCCCTGACTTCCGAGCAGAAAGGAGCAGGACTGGGCTTGAGTATCTCGCGGGATCTGGCGCGACGTATGGGAGGCGACTTGCTTTACTCGGCCCGCCCCAGGGCGGCGCGGAATTTATCTTATCATTACCATGAGCGGTCACATATTACTCGTAGAGGATGACGGCGACATTCGTCGCGGTCTGGTCGCCACGCTAGAGAGCGAAGGCTACGAAGTCACTGCGGTGGCCAACGGCGCGCAGGCGATGGGTCTTTTGAAGCAGGAATCCTATGACCTCATCATGTTGGATGTCATGATGCCGAAGCTGAGCGGGTTCGATGTGTGTCGCGAACTGCGTGCATTGGGTATCGATAATCCTGTGCTATTTCTCACCGCGAAGGGCGAGGAGGTCGACAAAGTGGTGGGGCTCAAACTGGGGGCCGATGATTACGTCACCAAACCGTTTGGAATTCACGAGCTGTTGGCCCGGGTCGAAGCCTTGTTGCGCCGAGCCAAACCCGAACGGTCCGTCGCGGGGAAGGCCGTCGCCTCGCTCTCCGACGTTCTGCTCATTGGCACCGCGTCGGTTGATTGGCGAAACTACACCGCGTCTCGGGGGGGGCGAAGACCTTCCGTTGACCCGTCGCGAAATGAAGGTGTTGGAGATCCTCTACCTCCATCTGGACGAAGTGGTTTCCCGCGACGCGTTGCTCAACGGAGCGTGGGGTGTCGACTATTATGGGACTACGCGCACGCTCGATCAGCATATTGCGCAGTTACGCAAAAAGATCGAAGCACAACCGGACCAGCCGACCCATATTCTGACCGTGCATGGCGTGGGGTATCGCCTCAAAAATACCTAGCGGCTGGCGGGTACTTCGAGGCACCTACCAGGTGTCTACCGGTCCCCTCGGCACGGGTATCGCCTCCCGTTGGAAAGCCGGGTCGTCGGGCTCGCGCTGAAAGGAAGCCACCATCGGGTCGGGGGAATACTTCGGAAGCAGATTACCGTTTTCGTCGCAGAATTTTTCCCGCCACGCGATGTAGTCGGTGATGGCCTTTTCGAAGTCCGTCCTAGAAGTGATCATGATGATCTCCCGCTTGAAGGGCTTGGAGGGTCCGAAACGTTTCGCATACCAAGGAGCGACCTTCCGGAAGAACTTGGCGCCGCGTTCCTCGCCGTAGAATTGGATGTAACGTTCGAAGTGGAGACGCAGCACTCGGATGCGTTCTTCGAAATCGGGTTCGGGCAACAGTTCGCCGGTTTTCAGCAGGTGGGCCGTGCGCCTGAAAATCCAGGGATCGTAAAATGCTCCACGACCAATGCTCACCCCCGTGCATCCGGTTTCATTTAGCATCTGCAGCGCAGCTTCCGGCGTCGTTACGTCGCCGTTCCCAATGACCGGAATCGAGTTCACCGCCTCCACCACGGCCCGAATCCCGGCGAGGTTTACCCGGCCGGAAAACCCTTGGACCCGCGTCCGGCCGTGGACAAACACCGCCGCGACGCCCGCGTCCTCCAAAGTCTTCGCGAGATCGGGAGCAGTGAGGTTTTGCTCATCCCAACCCAGCCGCATCTTGGCGGTGGTCGGAATTTTCACGGCGTCAATCATGCCGCGAACCAATCGGGCGGTTTTGTCCAGTTCGGTCATCATGGCGGAGCCCCCGCCCACGTTGACGACCTTGCGCACGGGGCAACCCATATTGATATCGACCGACTGCACGCCCATCTCCTCGCAAATGATAGCGGCATCGCGCATCTCTTCGGGCTGGGCCCCGAACAGTTGAATGGCCAAGGGGCGGTCTTCCGCGCACGTGGCCACCAGCTTCAACGCGGTGCGGTTCCGCTCGATGAGGGACCGGGCGTTCACTAAGTCCGTCGTAGCCCAGCCGAGGCCGCCCACTTCGCGCACGGTCAACCGCATTGGCAGATTGGTGTATCCAGCCAACGGCGATAAAAAAAGCGGCGTGGCCAATTCTATATTTCCGATACGCATCACAAGAGAATTGCCGAGCATCGTCTTCCCAGCGCGGAGATCAATCCCACAGGAAGTTTAACCCCATTAGTTAAATTCCCGCGTTGCGCGATCGCGCCTTCAGGTTCCCGGGTCGCGGCCCACGCTGCGCTCCTGGAGCCAATATAGAATACGCAGTAAAGTTTCGGCATCGGGCACCCGTCTTTTCCCTGCGACCCAGTCGGTCACGCGTTGTGGGGGGACCTCCAGAAATCGAGCCAAATTACTCTTGTCTCCATATCCCCGTAAATTCTCCTCCATATTTCCGCGAACCAGGTTCCACAAAGGTGTATCCCTGCCCGGAGTCCGTCTCGGAGCAGTGGGTGAAACCCGGTTACGTCGTCGAGCCTTCCGGGCCTTTTTCAGCGCTATATTTGCCGCCATTATAAACCCCTCGGCTAAACCAATCACCAAGGAGAAATCCGTCCGATTTAAAACACTCATGCCAGACTTTAACCAATATGGTTATAGTTTTCCGAGCCTGATTTTTCAGGACTTTAACCATATTGGTTAAAGTCCTGAGGAAGACTGGTGTGGGATTGCGGGGGCGAGGAGATTGTGGTTTGGTGGTCAGGTGGATTTAGCGCGTTTATCCGATAGGCCGGTCTTGCTCTTTGACGGAGAGTGCGGGCTTTGTCAGGGATTGACCCGTTTTTTGCTCCGGCGTGATTTGGAGAAAAAGCTCCAGGTGGCACCTTTGCAGGGTGAGACAGGACAGATGCTTTTGGGGCGAGTCGGACTGCCAACGCAGGATTTCGATAGCCTCGTATATTTCCCCGACTCGGCCCGTGATGAATATCTTTTGCGCACGGATGCGGTGGTGAGGGTCGCTCAATTACTTCCTCCGGCATGGGCGCGAATGGGCAAAGTCTTGGGGTGGATTCCGGTCGGACTCCGGGACGGCGGTTATCGTTTGGTGGCGAGATTCCGGCATCGGGTCTTTGGTGATCCCACCCCTGATGGTTTGAGTGATCTGGCGTTTGCTGACCGCGTCCTTCGTTGAAGAGTCAGGCCTCGAGGCGGGCGGTCAGGCGATCTTTTATCGATGACCATTCGTCCGCCAAGATGCTGTAAAAGGCCGTGTCGCGGATGAAGCCATCGTGAAGCTTTATGTGTTTTCGGAGAACGCCCTCGCGCGTCGCGCCGAGGCGCTCGATAGCGCGCTGGGAGACGGTATTGCGGGCGTCGGTTTTGAGCTGCACCCGTTCGCATCCCAATGTTTCAAAACAGTGGGCGAGCGGTGCACGGAAGGAGTGAGCCACGTGTAGCCGATTTCGAGCGCGCGTTCGGCGGGATGAATATCGAACAGACTGGTGGATCCGACCGCGACGTCTTCGGATTGATCGATGATCGCGAAGGGCACGCGTCGCCTCGCCAGTTGATCGTTGAGTGCGCCCGCAACCCAGTTCACCGCGTCCATGGTCTGGCTGAAGGGCGGGGTGGGTTGAAACTCCAGATCGGGATGCACGTGCCCCGCGTGGAAAAGATTGGGCGCGTGGGCGGGCCGCAGGGGTTCCAACCTCACCCAGGAATTGGTGAGCGTAACGGGCCGAACATTAAACGCCGGGGTGACCATCAGGAGGTTTGAGCGGCTCTGACTCCGTTGGCGAATCGGCGCAGGCCGTCCTCGAGTGTGACGGTTGGACAGCCGAAGTTCAGGCGGACATAAGCGTTGTGGGGTGCACCGAAGAAGTTTCCGTCGCTCAAGCCGATCCCATGTGATTCGAAATGGGCAATCGGGTCGGAGAGGTTCAATGGCGTGACATTGATCCAATACAAATAGGTCGCCTCTTGGGGACCTTCGGCATGCACGCCGGGCAGGTCGGCTAGTGTTTTGGTGATCAGCTCGGAGTTGGTCCGCAGGGTGGCGAGTAGCCCTTGGCGCCAATCCTCTGATCGACCGTAGGCCGCCTCACAAGCGGAGAGTCCCATGGTGGTTACCTCCGGCAACAAACCTCGGCTGTTGCGTTCGAGTTTGTGCCGCAGCTTATCGTCGGAAATGATCGCCATGGTGCAGCCTAACCCCGGGATATTGTAGGTCTTGCTGGGGGCCATGAGGGTGACCGTGCGGCGGGCAAGTTCCGGGCTGATCGCCGCGCTGGGAATATGCGACAGGTTGGCGTCCAGGATGAGGTCGCAGTGGATTTCATCGGAGATCAGGAGTAGGTCGTGTTTTTCGCAGAACGCCCCGAGTTTTTCGAGTTCATCGCGGCGCCAAACGCGACCGATGGGATTGTGCGGGTTGCACAGGTAGAACATTTTCGTTTGCGGTGTAACTGCGGCTTCCAACGCATCCCAATCGATGCTCCAGATTTTATCCTCATGAGCCCAGGGCACTCGAATCGCGCGACGGCCGAAATTGCGGCCAGCCGTCAGGAACGGCGGGTAGACTGGCGTGAGCGTGAGGTAGGTGTCCTCGGCTTCCGAGAAAGCCAGTGAGCAAAGATTTAGCCCACAGACCATGCCGGGCAGCCACACAATCCAACTGGGGTCGATTTCCCAACCATAGTGTTCTCGGTGATGGTTTACAATGGCGTCGAGCGTGGAGGGAACGGGCCGGGCGTAACCGAAAACGCCATGATCCGCGCGGGCATATAGTGACTCCAAGATGGCCGGAGAGGAAACAAAATCCATATCGGCCACCCACATCGGCAGGATGTCTTGACCGGCATATTTTTGCCATTTTTGGGAGTCGGTATGTTGGCGCGCGGGAGGCGTGGTAAAGTCGGAAGCCATAGCTGTTGATAGCTGTAAACGGACGAGCACCGGGCGAAAGCACGTTATGCTCTAGCGACCGTGACGAAAATTCTCAGGTGTGTCACAGCGGGGCGGACAAATGGTCACAGTCAAGCGAGGCGAATTTAAATTAAGTATCACATAAATAACAAGATATGATTTCGTGAGTTTCGGCATTCGAACTGCGTAAGGGAGTGCAAACCCGCCGATGAGCGGATGAGAAAAATTCAAAAGAAAAACATCATGAGATACATTCGTTACAACTACCCGCTCCGCCGTTCTTTGCCTGTCGCCGCATTTGGTCGCGGTGTTTGGAACGGTCTGGAATCCGAAATCGACCGTCTTTTTGTCGCGTCCCATAACGGTGCTGTCAACAGCACTGCCGGAGGCCGTTTCCCGGTCGATGTCTATCAGGACATCAACAACGTCTATGTCTGCGCAGAACTGCCCGGCTTTGATCGCAAGGCAATCACAGTTGAGGTCGTCGATGGCTACCTGACGCTGGAAGCCTCCCGCGAGACGGAAGCCGACAAAGCGAAGCGCACGGTTCGGTTCAACCGATCCATCAGTCTCCCGGATGACGTCCGAACCGATGGGGTTTCCGCCGGTTATGTCGAAGGCGTGCTCACGGTGACTCTACCCAAAAAAGAGGAAGCCAAACCGCGCAAGATTTCGGTGGAGGTCATCTGATCCCGGCCGACCCGCTTCAGAACTCAAACTCAATCAAAAGGAATATAAGAAAATGAATCTAATTAACTCGCTCATACCGTCCCTCAATCGCACTCTGGCGGACCCTCAAGGGCATCGCAATGAGGACTTGGGTCCTACGGTGGAACCCGTCTATGAATTCAAGGAGACCGACGATGCTTTTGGCCTCACGGTGACCTTGCCCGGGGTGTCCAAGAAGGACCTCGAAATCACGGCTGAAACGGACTTGCTCCGTATCGTGGGCAAGCGCTCCTGGAGCCGTCCGCAAGATTGGACCGTGCTCTACCGCGAAACCGCGGACACGACCTACCTGCTCGAGCTCGAGCACGATAGTGCGTTCGTTTCAGACAAGGTCCGCGCTGAGCTCAAGGATGGTTTCCTCCGTCTCAGTCTACCGAAAGCGGAGGCGATCAAACCCCGTCGCATCGAGGTCGCCTAGTCGGTCGTCAATCGGCGTCGAACATAATCTCAAACCTGTAACCGCGCCGGTGCTTTTCGAAGCTCAGCGCGTTTTCTTGGTGGCTATCAAGGGGGGCAGGGGTTGTCGGGGGCAAAGCCCGACCCATGGGCAAAGCGTTGAGTTCTGGAGGTGGGTCGGGCTTTACGCCCGACGGCTCTGATCTGATTCGTTTCTTACACTCACCTCAGTGCCTCGACAAAGAGAGAATACGGCTCCTACTCGCTATCGTATTTTTCCAAATTGTTGCTGCGGATAATGCCGCGGATCTTGGCGACATATTCGTAGCCCTGTTCCGAGTAGCTGCGGAGCCCATCGACGAGTGCTCCGCCTGTGATGATGTTTCCTTTTTTGCGCAGACTGGCCCGGGAAATGCGCAGGCGTAGATAGGGATCGTGTGTATTCAGGTTATGAATATATTCAGTCAAGCCGCCGGTGACAGTATCGTAGGCGGCGACCTCCCAAGTGGCGCCGGCCGGGCGTCGGCGGGGAATCATGCCGGTGCCGGGTTCATACGTGCGCATGCCGAACAAATTGTTTCCTTCACGGGCAAAACGGGATGTGCCCCAGGCGGACTCTACGGCCGCTTGTGCGAGCACGAGTGAAGGGGGGATGATATCCATGCGCTGGGCCAGTAGCCGCAGGGTTTCGTCGCTGATTTTTTCAACCGGATCGAATTCGTATTGCTCCAGTTTTTCGTGCACCCATTTCGCGTCGAAATAGCCGGGCTCCTCGCCGGGGTCGAGATCCTCTCGAATTCCCAGCAGCCGATCCCGGTCTTCCAAGATAACCGCGTTGGCTTCGTCCACGTGGGGCGCCATATAGCTGAAGAACGCTTCTTTCTTCTCGCTTACGCGGGTGTAATCAGAGAAGTCCGGTAAGTGATCGGAAGTTACTGCTCGGGTGAGCAGCCACAGCACAAGCAGCACGCCTAGTCCGACCGCGACGAGCGCGGAGAGTTTTAGTTTTAGGGGGCGTGGTTTGAAGCCGGACATCAGGTTCAGGAATTGATGCGTCTAAGGTGCAGGACTTTTTTGTCCCCCACCCAATATTCGACGTAATTTGCGGTAGTCTCGACCCAGTCGGACCAACCGTTGGGTGCATGGCCTGAGTTGGCCGGTGATACGAGGTCGTATTCGCCATTGAACCATTTGCGGTATGCTTCGCCGTTGAGCATCGAGGCGCGCAGGGTGATGGCTTCGGTTCGGCGATTGACCTGACGCTTCAAATAAATGCGGTCGTTTTGGTAGGACACGTCTTGCAGAAAATCTATATCGATCAAGAGCACTTCGAAGGGCCCGGCCGTCATAGCCATCTCTTCTTTCGATGCCGGTGGTTCACCTGAGTCATCACTCGAGTGAACGGTCAGGGAGCATACACCGAAGATCAGACCGAGAAGCAGCAGTTGATATTTCATAGTTTCACCCTATCCAATACGCTGCGAGACGCAAGTCTGGCCTGGTCCGATCAAATTGACCTTGTCGGTTCGTTGCACTGGCTTGGAGCCATGACAATACGAACTTTGGTTGGTCTGGCGGTGATTGTAATCGGGACGATTTCGCTTTCTGCGGAACCGATAAACCCGAAGTGGGATAAAGAGATATCACGATTGGAAATGAATGCGTCCGAGTCGTCATTGCCCGTTGGCGGCATCGTCTTCACCGGCAGTTCGAGCATCAGGCGGTGGGACACTTTGGCGAAGGATTTTCCGGATGTCGCTTTGGCGAATCGGGGATTCGGAGGGTCGCAGATTTCTGGCTTGATCGCTTATTTTGATCGTGTGGTGGTGCCGGGGAATCCGGCTCAAATCATCATCTATTCCGGCACCAACGATTTGAGCAGCGGCGAGTCGGTTGAGCATGTGCTCAGCGACTTTGCGACGTTGTGTGGCATGATCCGCGTGGCGTTGCCCGAGACCAAGGTCGTGCTCATCTCCGCGGCACCGAATCCGAAACGCTGGGAGCAGCGTGAAATCCAACGACGATTCAATCGCTTAGCGGCGGCTTATTGTGAACGCATGGGTTACGACTTTATCGATGTATGGTCACCTATGTTGGGCGAAGATGGAATGCCATCGCGTGACATTTACGTGGAAGATCAACTGCATATGAACGCGGCCGGCTACGTAATCTGGCGTGAAATAATTGGCCCACATTTGAAGCGCTGAAGAACGCGTGCTTTAGCGCGAGGGAGTCCAGTCGGTGTTGACCTCAAGCACTTTCACGCGGGAAGGACTTTTGGCCTCCACGATGACTTCTACCCCCCCCCCGGCGTCGGTTGTGGAAAGTGGTGCCTACGCTGTCGTAGTAGCTGTCGTAGGCGATGCCTTTGACGCGGTAGCAACCGGGACAACCGGGGATGGCGACCGGGCTGTCGAGGTCGACTTCGCTTGACGTGGTGGCGGTGTAGCCGGAACCCGAGCGTTGGCCGTAACGGAAATGGCGATTGGCGGCGGCTTCGGTTTTGGATGTCACGGCTGCTTCGATGGCGGCGCGGTCGGCGGCGTTGCGTTCGGGCGACCCGATGGGGGAGTGAGCACCCTCACTGCGGTCTTGCCGAGGACGTGTGCTGGTTTCGATTGAAGAGGTCTTTTGCTCCGCCTTCGGGTATTCCGCGAGGCGATCGGAAACACGATCAGTGATCATCGTCGGGAAGAGGTTGCGGGGTAGGGCTTAAGTTTCCGATCCTCCAGCACGTAGATCAGATCGGATTCGCGGTTGATGCCGGTGAGGGTGGCCTGTTTGAGCACGCGACCGTTGGTGAGGTTGATGCGTGCGTAGGTTAAATCCAAGGGCACCATGGATTGCGCAGCGGCGGAAAGCGCCGCACCGGCGATGATCGCCAGGGTCAACGGTAGACGGAGAAACCGGTGTAGGGGCGTTGTCATGATGAAAGTGGGACCAATAACTCGGGCAACTGGTTCCGTTCGAGGCTCGACCTTCCGCCCTGCTTTTGCCCACGTTAATCGGACCCCTCTCGATCTGACTCATGCATCCCCTTCTTATCGCGCTTCTGGCCGGTGTCGGCTTCATCATCGCTTACCACACCTACGGGCGTTGGTTGGGCGGGAAAATTTTCAAACTTTCGGCCAATGCGGTGTGCCCCTCGCGTTCTATGGCGGATGGCAACGACTACGTTGAAACGTCCAAGGGCGTCGTTTTCGGTCACCACTTTGCCTCGATCGCCGGCACGGGTCCAATCGTGGGGCCGGCTATCGCCATCATGTGGGGTTGGGCGCCGGCGCTGCTGTGGGTGATCTTTGGCTCAATCTTCATTGGCGCCGTGCACGATTTTGGCGCGCTGGTGGTTTCGTTGCGCAACAAGGGTCAGACCGTCGGCGATATCTCAGGCCGGGTGCTCAATCGTCGCGTGCGGTTGCTGTTTCTGTGCATCCTGTTTCTGGCGCTTACCATTGTGCTGGCGATTTTCGGTCTCGTAATTGCTTCGGTATTTCGGAGGTTCCCGAGTGCGATTGTGCCGTGCGTGATTCAGATCCCGATCGCGGTCGGGATCGGAGCGTGGCTCAATCGCCAAGGTAAGAGTATCACGATCCCGTCAATCATCGCCTTGGCCGTGATGTATCTGACCGTCATCTACGGCGATGTCGGGTTTTTGCACACTCTGAACATGGCGATGGCTGGTTGGTCTTCGATCACCTGGGTGCTGGTGCTGCTGACCTACTCTTACGTCGCATCGGTCCTGCCGGTTTGGACCCTGCTCCAACCGCGTGATTACATCAATGCCCTCCAGCTCATATCGGTGTTGGGGCTGTTGGTCCTCGGGGTGTTGGCGGCTTCCTTCTTCGGCGGGGCTCCGGTCGGTGCGGACGATGCGCGTCCCGTCCTCGCCATGGCGGCTCCCGCGCTGAACCCGAACCCGGTGGGTGCGCCAGCGATGTTTCCCTTTCTCTTTATCACCATCGCCTGTGGCGCGATCAGTGGTTTCCACTGTCTCGTTTCATCGGGCACGAGCAGTAAGCAACTCAAATCCGAACCGGATGCCCGATTTGTGGGCTACGGTGCCATGCTGACCGAAGGCTTTCTGGCGACGCTGGTCATCCTTGCCTGCGGTGCCGGGGTCGGGCTGGGGATTGCGGCGGAAGGCGGCGCGATGCTGGGGGGCAGCCAAGCCTGGGCTCACCTTTACGCGGACTGGAATGCGAGTTCGAGTCTCGAATCGAAGATCGGCGCTTTCGTCACCGGCTCCGCAAATTTCCTGAAGGCATTGGGTATCCCGGGTGGCGCGGCGGTGGCGCTGATGGGAGTTTTTGTTGCCTCCTTTGCTGGCACGACACTCGACACCGCCTGTCGCTTGCAACGCTACATTGTGCAGGAACTGGCCAACACGGTGGCACCCAAAACCGACGGAGCCGTGGACGCGCTGGCTTGGCTGCGGGGCAAGCATGGGGCTACGATTTTTGCGGTGGTCACGGCCGTGGTATTGGCCGCGGTGCCACCGACGGGTCTCGAATGGTCGTTGGCCAACGCGGGCAAGGGCGGCATGATTTTGTGGCCGATATTTGGCGCGACCAATCAGCTGCTGGGCGGGCTATCGTTTCTCGTCGTCATGTTCTATCTCTGGCGCCGCGCGGTGCCGATTTGGTTTCTGGTGGGACCGATGATCCTGTTGCTGATCCTGCCGGCGTGGGCTATGACCGTGCAGGCGTTTGCGGGCGAAAACAGTTGGCTGGCCAAGGAGAACTGGCTGCTCGTCGGCATCGCGATTATCACCATGGCGTTGGAAGCCTGGATGGTGGTCGAAGCGGTGAAGCTCTTCCCTAAAGTCAAAGGGGTCGGGGAGGCCGATGCGGTGCTGCCGGCGAGCCAAAGGGCGGGATGACCTGCGCCTGAATCGGGTTATGGTGCTTCAGGCTCGTTTTACCTAGGGAGTGTCTGGGAATAAAGAGTTATGCTTGAAGCCAAATCAAGATGCATGCGAGTGAGAGCATGGCAGCGAATGAGTGGTGAAGTTTTTCGTATCGCGTGGCGATGCGTCGGAAGTGCTTGAGCTTGGCCAAGAGGTTTTCGATGCGATGAGGTTGACGAGAGAGATGCTCGTCAAAGGCGGGTTTTTCAGATCGATTCTGTTTTACGGCTATGCCGGCGGTGCCGCCCAGTTCAATCACATACTCCCGGATGGCATCGCTGTCGTAGCCCTTATCCATCATGGCGTGAGCGTTGGGCCGCAGGTGGCGACGTAGCAGCGGCTTGGCCTGATCGAAGTCTGATACATTGGCCCCCGTGAGGATGAAGCCCAACGCATACCCCAGTGCATCACAGGCCATATGCACTTGGGTCGACAGACCGGCTCTCGAGCGCCCCATGGCCTGAGTCATTTGACCACCGACCGGATTCGATCCATGCGCGTGCACGCGCATCGCAGAACTATCGATCATGAGGTATTCGTCGTCGCGGCCAGCCTTACTGGGTCCTCTGAGAATGGCAGTCCATAGTCCGTTTTTGGTCCACGCTCGGAAACGATCATAAACGCTCTGCCAACTCCCGAAGTAAACGGGTAAATCGCGCCAAGGCGCACCCGGGCGTAAGATCCACAGGATCGCTTCGATGCGTTTGCGCATATTTTGACACGTGCGCCCACGCCTTTGGGGCCCAGTCAGAGACTTCCGATGGGCGTTAATTTTTTAAGTTCGTCCCAGTCGTGATCAGCGAGAACGAACCTTGGTTGCTGAATCACAACGAGATAAGAATACACAAACGGGTGATATGCAAGATAAATATATCCATTATATGGATATTATTTCCTTTTTTATTTCCCAGACACTCCCTAGTTTGGAGGGGGCTTGAGCCCCCTCCAAACCTCCCCAGCCGTCAGGCTCAAAATATACCCAATTGTTCTGCATCAGGTGTCATCTGACCCGTAAAGCCCGACCCACATTGGATGGCGAGTAATGCGGTTGGTGGGTTCGGCCCTGATCGCTTCTGGCGGCCGCCGCGGGCGAGTGAACATTATATCCCGACAAGGCTGATGGGGAACGCCAGCTGAAGCACGGCGCTACGTTGGATGCCGTGTAACAAAAACGGCCTCCGCGAAGGGAGGCCGTTGGGAATTGAGTGAGGTTACGGAGTTCGCTTACGCGAAGTCGTAGCCGTCGAGTTGGCGATCGACGCGAACCTTGTCCAACTTCGAGAAGACCGGCAGGCCGTTGTCGTGAGGGACTTCGGTTTCGCCTTGGATGAGCGGGGTGGCGTAACGCACGAACTGGAAGTTCATGGAGATGCCATCTTCGTTGATCCACTCGGAGGGAAGCTTCTTCACGCCATTGGCGATATCGGCGAGAGGGGCCAGTCCGGTCTCGCAGGTGTAGGCATCGCCTTCACCGCGGAGTAGCGTGACCATCTTGCCGGTTTCACCATCGATGGCGGCTTTGACGGCGGCTTGGCCGGCGAGGAACGCTTCATCGGCATCCGCAGCGGAACCATTGGTCACGGCGGAACGTTGGGCGATACCGAGCTTGGCGGTGCGGGCCTTCACTCCGGGGAGGTTGGCTTCGACGAGGCTTTGCAGGTATTCCGCGGCACCACCGAGTTGGGCGTGACCGAAGGCGTCGGTGGCTTCGGCGGCGGCGACGTAGTTGCAATCGGCATCGACGAGACCTTCACCGACCACGATGTGGCAGAACTTCTCGCGCTTGAGTGTGCGTTGCACGTCGGCGATGAATTTCTCCGGGGAGAACGCCACCTCGGGGAGGAGAATGATGTGGGGAGGATCGTGCGGGTGGTCGCGACGTTTCGCGAGGGAAGCACCGGCGGCGATCCAGCCAGCGTTGCGGCCCATGACCTCGAGAATGGAAACAAGATCACCTTGGCCCATGGCCTCATGATCGCAGGCCATTTGGCGAACGGTTGTGGCGACATTCTTGATCACGGAACCGTAGCCGGGGCAGTGGTCGGTGACAGGAAGATCGTTGTCGATCGTCTTCGGAATGCCGATGACGCGCAGCTCGTAACCCTGTTCTTGGGCGAGCTTGGAGATCTTATCGGCGGTGTCTTGGGAGTCGTTGCCGCCGGCGTAGAAGAAGTAGCGGATGTTCTGGGCCTTGAAGACCTCGAGCACGCGTTCGAAATCGGCCTGCTTCTTGAGCTTGTAGCGGCAAGTGCCGAGAGCAGCACCGGGCGTATTGCGCAGACCGCGGATGGTCTGCTGCGACTCGGAAGCGAGATCGACGAGGTCCTCGTTGAGGATACCCAGAACGCCGTTGAGCGTGCCGTAGATCTCCTCGATGCAGCCGTGGTTGAGGGCCTCGGAGACGACGCCTTTGATGCTGGCATTAATGACGGCAGTGGGGCCGCCGGATTGGCCCATCAAAATGTTACCTACGAGTTCTTCAGCCATGGTGTGTTAATTAAAGATCGGGAAAGTGATTTACGAACGTGAAGGAAGAAAGTGGTGCTCGGGAGGAGCGGGTGGCAAACCGAAAGTTGGCGGAAGCGAGGGCGGCGGCAGAAATCTCCCCTGAAATCGCTACCCGCCCCGATTCTCCCCGATCCCGAATTCTGTCCTCCGAGATCCGGGGTCGGCGACCTCGGCTACAGCCCAGCAGCGGCTTTTTTATGAAATCAGCGTTTTCTTACAGGAGTTTGCCGGGTTGGAGGGAGGCGGCTCCTTTGACTTTGCGGGCGGCGGCTCGGGCGTTGGCGACGAAGGTGTCGACTTGGGCCGGGGCGGCGCCGACGAAGCAGTCGATTTCCTTGAGGATACTTCTGATTTCGGAGGCGGAAAGTCCTAGGCGGTCGTCTGCGGCGAGGCGTTCCACCATATCGGGCTCCTGACCGTCGCGAATCGCGGCGGCGGAGGCCAAGGCGTGTTCCTTGATGGCGGCGTGGGCGGTTTCGCGTCCGGCGCCAGCGTTGACTGCTGCCATCATGATGGTCGTGGTGGCGAGGAAGGGCAGGTTGCGGGCGGATTCGGCGGCGATGACCTTGGGGAACACCGTGAGCTGATTCAGGACGTTGAGCAGGGTCTCCAGTAGGCCGTCGATGGCGTAAAACGCATCGGGCAGGGCCACGCGGCGCACGACCGAACAGGAGACATCACCCTCGTTCCATTGGTCGCCAGCGAGGGCGCTGGTCATGGTAACGTAGCCGGAAAGGATGGTGGAGAAACCGCAGATACGCTCGCAGTTGCGGGCGTTCATCTTGTGGGGCATGGCGGAAGAGCCGACCTGACCTTTTTGGAAACCTTCGGTTAGCAAACCCTGTCCGGCCATGAGGCGGAGCGTGGTCGCGAAGCTGGCGGCAGCAGTTCCGATTTGGTGCAGGGCGGAGACCACCTCAAAATCGAGGGAGCGGGGGTAAACCTGTCCGACCGCGCCGAGAGCGCGTTTGAATCCGAGGTGCTTCAATACGCTGGCCTCAAGACGGGCTACTTTTTTGGCCTCACCCTCGAGGAGGGTGAATTGATCGAGCTGGGTGCCGACGGCGCCTTTGAGTCCGCGGGCAGGGTAGCGGGCGGCGAGTTCGTCGAAACGGGTGTAGGCAGCGAGGAGTTCCTCGCCGAACATCGCGATCCGTTTGCCGAGCGTGGTGGGCTGGGCGGGCACGTTGTGGGTGCGGCCGGTCAGGAGCAGTTTTCGATACTGCTTGGCGCGCTTGGTGAAACCGAGGAGAGCGGCGGCAGTCTTTTGGCGCACGACTCCGAGTGACCGAAGGATTTGCAGCTGTTCGACGTTTTCAGTGAGGTCGCGGGAGGTGAGACCGAGATGAATGGATTCGCGTCCGGCGAGTCCGTTAAATTCTTCGATACGGGCCTTAACGTCGTGCAGGGTCACCCGCTCGCGGGCATCGATGGAGCCGAGGTCGATCTGATCCTTTACCTTTTCGTAGGATTTGATCGCGGCGGCCGGGATGGCGACGCCGAGGTCGCGCTGCGCTTTCATCACGGCGATCCAGTAATCGCGTTCGATACCGACGCGGCCGGTGGGGGACCAGATGGATTTGATCGCAGAGGAAGCGTAGCGCACGGCGAGGACGTTGGTGACAGCGGGAGAGGATGCGGCGGATTGATCTGACATGGCAGGACCCGCCAGCGTGGGGCGTCCCACGGCGGTCTGCCAAACGCAAAACGCGAGGATCGCTGACTCAGCGGTCTAGCGGCTTCACTTGGCCGGTCCCGTAAAGCAGACTGACCAG
The DNA here is from genome assembly GCA_965203585.1 of Actomonas sp. Taxonomy (GTDB): domain Bacteria; phylum Verrucomicrobiota; class Verrucomicrobiia; order Opitutales; family Opitutaceae; genus Actomonas. The sequence goes on along the minus strand of CBDBDC010000003.1, from coordinate 836,893 downwards.
CGCTTGGTGCACCAAGCGCTCTCCGGCCCCAACCTCTAGAAACGTGCTGAGCTCGACGGCCAAGTCCTTCTCAGCATGGAGGCCGTGTTCGCGTCGCGCCATGGGCACATCAAATCGTTCGTAAGCGAGCGGGGTGTCGCTATGAAAGTAGTCGATGGAACTCACGGTTTGCAGCACTTCCCTGGCTACATTGCTGCCAAGGAAATCCCGGATGTCGTCATCGGACGAAACAAAGTGCTCCGCCGCGTGACTCGCCACAGGAATGAGCGCGATCACGGTTATCGATCAGAGGCAGCGAAAAAAAGTGACGCGGAAAACGTCGCGAATGGGGAAGAAAAATGAGGGGCCGCGATTCAATTAATAATTATTAAGTTCGACGGCAGTGAACGCGGTGGTCGTTTGCCAATCATCGAATTGATCCCCTGAATGCAGTGGCGGCGCGTCGGACGAATTCCTCAATTCGCGGGGTTGCCAGAATCAATCTGGGATGAACAGAGTCGGCACCCGTGAGCAATGGCGACGCCACAAATCCCAATCAAGCTACCGATTCTCCCACCGTCCCCGGCGGGAAGACGATTGGGGTGCTTTTGTCGACCATGCGGTCGGGGTCGACTTTGCTTAAAGCACTGCTTGCGCAAGCACCTGACATCAGTGATCTGCCGGAGACGGATTTCCAAAGTTATGCCGACGCGTCCCAACAGGCGGACTTGGAGGAGTTAAGTGATGAACGTATTCTGCTGCTGAAGCGACCGGGTTGGTTCAACGAAATCGGTCGTTACCCGCGGATCCCTGACCACCCTAACGTGAAAGCGATCGCGTTGATTCGGGATGCCTACGCGTTTGGATTCTCGGCGCGAAGGATGGTGTTTCGGTATGTGCCATTCTTGCAGCGATCGGGATTGGGAAACCGATTCTTGGTTGAGCGCTATTGGTGCGGAGTAAACCAACAGCTGCTGACGATGAGTCGTCGAAATGAAGTGCCTACGCTGTTGGTTCGTTACGAGGACGTATTGACGGATCCGATCGGCCAGACTGCGGCGATGTTTAAGTTTCTCGGATCCGATCAAACTGAAGGCGTGGAGACCTACAGCCGACCCGATGGCTACAGTTGGCGATGGGGCAAAGACGACGGCGGCGCGGTGATCAAGTCACTCAAGGTGCAGCCGCAACGTCCAATCGACTACGCCGACCGGAAACTTTTTGCCGCGATCAAGAACTCGGAGCCGACGCTGAAGCTGCGTCGCGAGCTGGGTTATCCAGATTTGCCGTAGCGGTTGCGGGGTCGGCGATGCAGCCTTCGTAGAGTCGCAACAGGCGTTCGCCGGTATTTTTGATCGAGTGATGTTTGCTGGTCTCCAGTGCGCCCGCGGACATGCGTTGGCGCAGATCGCCGTCTTGATGGACACGCAACATGTGGGCAGCGAGTTCGTCGGCATCGCCGGGTTCGAATAGCAGGCCGTTCTTCTCGGTTTCGATAAGTTCGGGGATACCGCGGGAACGGGGGCCGATCGCAGGGAGACCGAAGGACATGCCCTCAAGAATACTGACCGGCTGATTTTCGGTTTCGCTGGCCGTTATGAAAATGTCGCCGAGGCGCGGCAGGTTGGTTGCGATCAACTCATCGTGGGGAATCGCGCCGGTGAGGATAACCGATTCGCCGATGCCGAGCTTGGCGATGTGATCTTTGATAATCGGCATCTCCGGGCCGTCGCCGATCATAACGAGTTGGGCCTCGGGTAGCGATCCCAGCACGGTATTGAAGGCGTCCAGACACGTCGGGAGGGATTTTTCGAAGGACACTCGGCCCAGGTAGAGGAACGTCGGCCCCGCCTTGACGCCGTATTTCTCGCGCAGAGCCGTGATCGCGTCGTCGCTGGCGAGTTCGGGCGTCGGTATGCCGTTGGAAACCACGACGGCGTCGAGTTTTCGATTGGCGAGGTGAGCTTGGACGGAAGCAGATGGGGCTACGGTGGCGGTGCAGCGCCGGTAGAACATCGCCGAATATCCCCCCATGGCATTCTGGACGATTTTCCAGTTGGGCCACGGGAAATGGTGCACGTAGCGAGGATCGTCCCAGAAAGTGTGAAAAGTGCCTACCGCGGGAATCTTGAGACGCCAGGCCGCGAACAGTCCGGCCCAACCGGCTCCCCACTCGGTGTGAATATGGACGATATCCGGTTGAAACTCCCGCAGATCCTTCATCGTCGGCAGCAGGGTGGGGAAGACTACGTTTAGGTTGGGTTGCCCACCCCAAGGCAGAGAAAGCGGGATCTTACGCTCCGACACGGAATCGTGCATCTCGGCAGAGTGCGTGGATTTGGGGTCGTTGCCACTGTCGCCCGGGCAATAGATCCACACTTCGTGTCCCATCCGGGCCAACGCATTGACCTGATTGAGAGCTGCGAAGGTCGCGCCGCAAATGTAGGGTAGGAAACTATCTGTAAAAACGGCGATTCGCATAGGGAAAGCGAGGGGATGCAAAGCACGACTGTAGCAAAACCCAAGGACAATGATTCGTTCACTTGAACTTCCTTAAATTGAGATAAGGTTGCCGGATAAATAAAGGTGCCTTGACACGGGCCGGTCGGTCAGGCACTTCAGTCGGCCCTTTTAACGATTAACTAAGATGCAACCCACTTTCCGACCACACCGCAAAAAGCGCGTCCGCAAGATTGGCTTTCGTGCCCGCATGGCTACCCGTGGTGGCCGCGCCGTCATTAATGCCCGCCGCCGTAAAGGCCGTAAGCGCCTCTCCGTCGCCTGATCTGACGCCACTCGGCGTCATTTTTTAACTGCCGGACTATCATGCGTTTCCGAGCTGCATCGCATTTGCGAAGGCCGCCGGAGTTTGCACGAGTCCGTTCCGAAGGCCGCCGCTATCATTGCGGCGGTTTTGTTTTATGGGCCGCCCCTAGGACCAACTCCCAAGTCGACGAAGTCACTGAATCCGGTCCGCGGGCAGGTTTTGTGGCCTCGAAGGCCGCCGTCGGCAACGCCGTGCATCGAAATCAGGCGAAACGCCGCCTCCGCGAGGTGTTTCGGCATCATCAACACCTGATCACCCCCGGCACGGATTTGATTTTTCAAGCCCGTCGCTCGCTCAATGGGCTTGAGTATACCGAGATCGAGCGGAGATTTCTGAAAGCATGTGCCGATATTTTTCCGGCGCGTTCTGCCCAATGACCCGTTCCCGAGCCAATTCGATCCTCGTCGCCGTCGCCTCTTTTCCGGCGAAGGTGCTGTTAGGCTTCATTCGGTTGTATCAATTGACACTTTCACCGGTGCTTCCGGCGTTGTTTGGACCCAACTGCGGTTGCCGGTTTCATCCGACGTGTTCCCGCTATACTGCTGAGGCCGTCCGTTCCCATGGCGCACTCAAGGGAATGGTTCTGGGTATCTGGCGAATCCTCAAGTGTAACCCGCTTCACGGCGGCGGCTTCGATCCCGTTCCTCCGAAACGCTCCTCTCCTCCCGTTTGTCATCGAGTATCGCCCCCCGTGGTCGGCACCCGCTAGTCCTTTTCTACACTCTCTCTTTCCGCATGGATAAAAAGAATACTGTCATCGGCGTCCTGCTGCTCATCGCAGCCTTCGCCTCTCTCTATCTCGGCAATCGCTTCGCGCCGCCGGCTCCTCCTGCGCCCGAAATCGCGCCTGCTCAGGCACCGCTGCCTACGACCGGTAATCAGGCTGCTCCTGCCGCTCAGCCCGTCACGACTGCTCCGCAACACACGGAGTTTGCCGCCTTGGCTACGTTGAACTCGGATGAGCAGGTCACCTATCTCGAAAACGGATTCGTGCGCGTGAGTTTCACCAACCTTGGTGGCGCTATCGGTGATGTGGCCTTCAAGCAATACGCGGAGGTCAACGATTCGAGTCTGCCCTTTGTTTTCAATCAGCAGCGCGTCCAGCCCATGCTTGCCATCACCAACGTGCCTGGGATTGGACCCGAGACGGCATTCCAGTTGGTCAAAGCCGATTCGTCGGAGGTCGTCTATCAGGCCGAGCTCGAGGGCCGCCTCCGCATCGTTCGTCGCTACTCACTGGGTTATGATCTCGAAGGGTCCGATCCCTATCTCATCCGGCACGACACCACCATCACGGATCTTTCTGGCAAGGGTGCTCCCGAGACCGTTGCCGCGCTGAGCCTCGGCACAACGTCACTCATTTCGCCCAACGACCTCGGCCAATACCTCAACATCATGTCGTGGGACGGTGAGGACGAAATTTTGACGAAACCCGGTGAACTCGAAGGTGGCGGGTTTATGTCGTGGATTGGTTTGAAGGACGGCGCACCCAAGTCCCCCATTACCAAGGATGGCACCGTCGCTTGGGCGGCGGCCAAGAACCAGTTTTTCGCCAGTATCTACACAGGTGATACCGCCGGCTTCAGCACCACGACCCGTCGTGTTGAACTGCCTCCGTTCGAAGGCAGCTCCCGACCCAACAAAGGCCTCTCGGGCGTAGTCAGTTACACCGTCCCCGCGGTCGCTCCCGGTGGCGCGGCTGTGCTCGGCGGCGATTTCTACGTGGGACCAAAGGAATATGATCGTCTCCGCAAGTTTGAGCAAAAGCAGTCCGAGGTGATGCAGTTCGCCCCCTACTTTTTCTCCAAGATTTTCCTCTCCGGTATTGTGGCTCCCGTCCTTAATTTGACGATGGTGACCATGCACGGCTGGGTCGGCAACTGGGGCGTGGCGATCATCCTGATGACGCTGGTGCTCAAGATTGTGACGTTGCCCTTCACGTTGACTGCTTCGCGTTCGGCCAAGCGCATGGCCAAGCTGCAGCCCCTGATGAAGGAGGTCCGCGAAGAGTATAAGGACAACCCTCAGAAGCTGAACGAGGCCACCCTCAAGATCTTCAAGGAGAATAAGGTCAACCCGATGGGCGGCTGTCTGCCGATCCTCATCACCATGCCGTTGTTCGTGGCGTTCTTCTCCATGCTGCAAGGCACGGCGGAACTCCGTTTCACCGACTTCCTTTGGACGGTTGATTTGTCCGCCCCGGATACGATCGGCTACATCAAGGGCCTACCGATCAACATCATGCCGCTCCTCATGGGCGCGACGATGGTCTATCAGATGAAACTGACGCCGACTCCCGCGACGGATAACGCGCAGGTGCAGATCATGAAGTTTATGCCAATCATCTTCACGTTGATCTGTTACAATTTCGCTGCGGCTCTCGCACTTTATTCCACCGTCAATGGTGTCTTCACCATTATCCAGCAGGTCATCGTCAACAAGACGACGAAGGATCTCGGCGAGCCCATCAAACCGGGTGGTTCCGAGAAAAAGTCGACCGACTGGAACCCCAACAAACGTAAGTCCAAGAAAAAGAAGTAACGAAAGTCTACCCCATGTCAGGTCATAGCAAGTGGTCCACCATCAAGCGCGCCAAAGGTGCGAACGACGCCAAGCGCGGGAAAATCTTCAGTCGTCTTTCGCGCGATCTCACCCTCGCGTCCAAGGCCGGTGGCGGTGACCCCGACTCGAACGCGCGGTTACGCACCGTAATCCTCAAGGCCAAGGCCGAGAACATGCCCATCGATAATATCGACCGGGCAATCAAGAAAGGCACCGGTGATCTTCCCGGGGTGGTTTATGAGGACCATACCTACGAAGGTTACGGCCCGGGAGGCGTCGCGTTTATCATCAAATGCACGACCGACAACAAGACCCGCACCTCTCAAGACGTGCGCTCAATCCTTTCCAAACACGGCGGTAATCTTGCGAGCACCGGAGCGGTTTCATTCCAGTTTTTGCACGTGGGGCAATTCCTCATCGCCAAAGATCAAATGGAGGAGGAAGCGTTGATGGAGGTCGCGATCGAAGCGGGCGCAGATGACATCATCACCAGCGACGATGGTTATGAAGTGCGATGCGAAATCGCCGAGTTTGATCACGTCATTCACGCGCTCGATGAAGCGGGGATCAAACCCGCGAGTTCGGAGATCGCTTACGTCCCGACGACGATGACGCCGGTTGGCGAACTGGGTCTTGCGCGTTCCGTGCAGAAGCTGCAAAACGCCTTGGATGACAATGACGATGTGCAGCATGTTTTCTCCAACGAAGAGCTGGCTGACGACGTTGCCGCGGCCCTTGACGAGGAGTAGCATTTCTTCTGTGGAATAACTTCCCGACGCGACGCTCCAAAGAGTGATCCCAACGCTACCCCATGCGCATAGCTGTCATCTCAGATTCCCATAACACCATGCCCTCCCGGCTCCCCGGTCTTATTGCCGAAGCCGACGAAATCTGGCATCTAGGTGATGTGAGTGACCCGAAGACACTCGTCGAAATCGAGTTGCTGGAGAAGCCGCTGCACATCGTCGCGGGTAACTGTGACGCCTGGCCGAGTTGGCCGCTGATCCGCGTCATGGAACGGGGTGGGCACCGATTTCACCTTGAACATATTCCACCGTATCGCCCCCCATCCGGCGCGACGACCGTGCTGCATGGTCACACTCACATTCCCCGCAACGAAACCGATCCCCTAGACCTCCGCTGGCTCAATCCGGGGTCAGTGAGTGAGCCTCGTTACGACGGCCCTCCAAGTTTCGCTTGGCTCACTGTCGACGAAACCAAAGACCGCGCCCCCTACACCTGGGAACTCATTCCTCTCTAATTTCGACTCATTTTACCATACTTAAATAATTAATAAAAAATGATTAATGGAGAACTTTAACCAATATGGTTAAAGTTTTACGAGCCGAGCTGAGGTCGGGGCTGGTGTAGTTTGTGGTGGTGTGGTTAGGGGTAGGAATCGATTCCGTGGGATTGCAGTTAGATTTTTTTGATTTTGGTGAACCGCGTGCGGCCGCTGCCAAGTCCCCTTCGTCTTCGCATGATGCCGTTGAGCCCGTGGTGAACCCGGCCTTACTCCCGGATGTGACCGAGGTGGTTTATGTGCGCAATATGCGGGCCAAGAATTACCGGCTTACCCTGCGTCGTGATGGTGTGCCCGTCGCTACGATCCCCGCGCGCGGATCGGAGAAACAGGCCCGAGCTTTCGTCAAAAAGAATGCCGAGTGGTTGGATCGCATGCGTGAACGACATCGCGGACAGCGGCGCTTGCCTTCGCGTTGGACTGTCGGAACGGAGATTATGTGGCGCGGTGAGATGATGTTGATTCAACGAGTCGCGGGAATGCCCCGGCCTCAAGTGGGGTTGGGCTCCGAAATATTTCGTGTGGCCAATCTCGATGGTGATGACCTACGTTCCACGCTCGAATCGGCGTTCAAGTCGCGCGCCCGCATCGAGCTCACTGCCCGCACTTGGGAATTGGCGGCGGAGACCGGCATGGCGGTTAAAAAAGTCAGTATTCGCAATCAACGCACACGTTGGGGATCATGCACGGAAGGCGGTGTGATTTCGCTCAACTGGCGTCTCATCCTATCCCCCCAGAGGTGAGTGATTACGTGATTTATCACGAGCTGATGCATCTTCGGGAGATGAACCACTCGAAACGATTTTGGGTGGCGGTCGCGGAGGTGTGCCCCGCTTGGGAGTTGGCGGAAACTTGGCTCGATGAGCACGGAACGTTTTTGGGCCTTTAGCCCAAACTACATCACTTCGACCAATTCTACCTCGAAGATGAGGGTCATCATTTCCGGGATCTGACCTTTCACTCCTTTTTCTCCATAGCCGAGCCAGTAGGGGATAATCAGGGTGCGCTTTTCGCCTTGAGACATGGTCATGATCGCCTCGTCCATTCCGGGCACAACTTTGGCCTTACCGGCGGGGAAACGGTAGGGTTCGCCGCGCTTGAAGCTGTCATCCAGATAGGTGCCGTCCAACATTTCTCCGCGATAGGTGATCGCCACGGGTTGGCCGCGTTGTGGAAACGTTTCACCGTCGCCGTCTTTTTCAATGACGTAGCGCAGACCGGTTTTTGTAATCTGCACGCCGGGAAAGCGACGTTGGATAAGCTCATCCTGTCCAAGCGGTAGGGTCATCATGTTCATAGCCTCCCGCATGGCGCTGTTGATGGGAGCACCAGGATTTTCCCGGGCGAGCTTTCCCGAGCGGGTGACGATCGCGATGCAGAGCAAGGCGAGTCCGAAGAGAGCAGGAACGATGAGAGTGTGCATGGACCTCAGACCGTTAAGCATTCGTGCGCCAAAATCAAATCCCGTGCGTGGTGAAGGACTGGACAATTGTTCCTAGACCTGTGGAGGGAGATAGGAAACAGTGCGGTTTCATGACCGTGATTAACTTGCTGGCCCCCATCTTCCTCGTGATTGCGTTGGGCGCCGCCTTGCAACGCGGTGGAATGTTGACTCAGGAATTGGTCACGGGGATCAACCGGCTGTTGTATTGGGTGGGGCTGCCCGCGGCGGTGATTCATGCCATGGTGCAGTCCGAGGTCGCTCAAGGCGGAGCCGGTATGTTGCTGCTGGTTATGGCTGGCGCAACATTGCTCAATGGTGGACTCAGTTGGCTCGACGCGAGGGGCCTTGGGGTATCAAACCGTAGTCGGGGAACGTTTGTGCAAGCCTCGTTTCGCGGGAATCTTTCCTTTGTGGCACTACCGCTTTTACTATCGGTGCCGGGGGTTCCGGTAGGGAAGGCGATGTTGGTTTTCGCCCCGATGGTGATTATCCATAACGCGCTCACCGTGATCGTTCTGACTGCTAGTCAGGCTGATGGAGGAAGGGGACTGGGACGGAAAATGATGGTCGGAATCCTCAGTAATCCAATCATCATCGCGTGCGTGATCGGGTTCACTTTGGCTCAGTTCCGTTGGAGCCCACTGATCGCAATTGATACCACTTTGGGCTCCCTCGCACGGATGGCGCTTCCGCTCGCGCTGTTGTGCATCGGTGCCACGCTGATGATGGTTCCGGTAGGGGGAAATCGCCGCCATGCCGGCGTTGCGGCGATGCATAAAGTTGTTCTGTCGCCGATATTTGGATACGGATTAGGTCGGTGGGCCGGATTCGATGATGCCACCATGCTGGCGTTGCTCATCTGTTTGTCCTGCCCGACCGCCGCGATCTCATTTACGATGGCGAAGCAGATGGGCGGTGACGAAGGCTTGGCCGCCACGGCCGTGGTCTACAGTGCTTTGGCGAGTGCGGTTTCGTTTGGCGCCGTGATCGCGGTATTCGCGCTCTAGGGAATGCCTAAGCACCCTTTGGGGCATCTCAAAGCCGGGCAGGGCAATTGCATTGGTGTCAGAAACGAAGTTAACGGACGTTCCTCCTACGCTAAAGCTATGGCGGATGGGAAAGCCCGACCCACCTGAGAGGCAACGAATCGAAAATGCGGGTCGGGCTTTACGCCCTGCATTCCACGCCTTTTTGGGTTTCCCAGACGAGACCTAGGGAATCACGATCGGCGTGCCGACGTGCAGGATGTTGGGATCAGGAATCGCCTCGCGGTTTGCGGCGAGAATGCGAGGCCAGAGATTGCCGTTGCCGTAGTATTTCTGGGCAATGCGGGAGAGGGATTCGCCCGGCATAATGGTGTGGCGCCGGGGACCGGAAGTTGAATTAACCGGAGTCGCGGAATGGGTGGATGCCCCGTCGGAAATCGTGAGTGAAGCGACGACGTTGCCCGTTCGGGTGGGAGGGGGAAATGAGATCGTGGCAGGCGCTTCGGCTGGGCGGGTCGGACGGGCTCGTCCAGTAGACTGAAATGACACCGGAGGGACCGAGATACTCGGCGCAGAGCTCAGGTTGTTGGTTGCCACGGTGGTGGTGGCGCGAGATGCGGGTTCGGGGGGCTGTCTGACGGTCGCGTTCTGGCCCCGCAGTGCATAAAGTTCGAGACCGAGGGCTGACACTTGGTCTTTCGCTGGGCGTGCCTCTTTGCGGAGGGCGGCGACTTCCCCGGAGAGTTCCTCAATGCGGAGATTTGCGGAGGCAAGCTGGGTTAGAAGGTCCTGGATGCGGTCGCTGGCTTGAGTCGCGTCGACACTGGTGGCGGCCCGGGCGGTGAGTTCATCGCTGAGCTCGGCAACTTGGGTGCGAAGCCGGTCAGCCTCATTGTTCTGTTCCGTGAGTTGGTTGGTCAGCGAGGCGATGCGAGCCCGTTCGGCGTTCAGCTCGCCTTGGGTGCGATTGAAAGCGACGGTGGCTTCGCGAGCAGCGGCGGACTGGGATTCAAGTTGCTGAACGAGATCGCGATTGCGGGCACTTTGCGCCCGAAGGGTGGCGAGCTCGGTGGCCGCGGCAGTTGCTTCCGTGACGAGACGGTCCCGTTCGTTTTGGAGCGCGACTTCACGTTCAGACGGGCCACTGGAACGGAGCTGGGTGATCTCCGCATTTAACGTTGCGATTTGCACCTCCCGATTAGCCAGAGCGGTTTCGGCGATGGAGACCCGTTTTTGAAGTTCGGCGGTGTTACCGGTGCCGGCGCGGCGAAGCTGTTCGAGCGAGGCGCGGGCTTGGTTGAGTTGGGTGAGGAGTTGGGCGCGTTCTTCGCGCAGACGGGTGACCTCAGCATCGCCTTCAAGGGGAACTGTCGTGAACGGTGCCGCTGCGGGTGTGACGGCGGGTTGACCCAGGATCCGCCGCGCTTCGGCGAGTTGGGCATTGTTCAAGCGCTCGGCGACGATCTCGAGTTGGCGACCGCGAGCGCCGTTTTGAGCAGCGCGGCTTAGCCAGACATATGCTTGAATCAGATCGTGGGCGGGCTCATCAGCATCGGCGTAAATCAACCCGAGGTTGTATTGAGCAATGGCGTTGCCGTTTTCCGCTTTGTCGCGCAGCGAGTCGAGGTCGGCGGTTGATGTGGCAGCCAGCGCTAGGGAGACAGCGACGAGAGAGAGCACGGCACCGATCACGGTGCGGAAAAGACGATCGTTCATGGATGGTCGGAGCTTGGCTTGCCGGAACGGTTTTGCAAAGCGGGTAATTGAATTTGCCCCCATCGATTCGATCAAAAAGTCGTGAAGTGGGCCTCATGCGGCTGCTGGCCGCTCAATTACGACAAAGCCAAGAGAACGAGGCCAACAATCATCACCAGCGCGCACGCCAATCTTCGGGGGGTCTCGGCCTCGCCCAAGAGTCGGGTGCCCAAGTAGGCACCGATGAGAATGCTGAACTCGCGGGCAGGGGCGACGTAGCTTACCGGGGTGAAACTTAATGCCGTAAGCACCAACACACAAGCCAAGGGCGACAACGTGCCCATGATCATGATTTCACGTCGGTTGGTCTGCCAAATCTGGCGCACTTTGGCTCGCCGCCGCCAAGCGAAAGCAAAGAGCAGCACCGTGAGCCCGATGTTGGTCATGCCATCGAACAATACAGGATTGATGGAATGGTTAGGGTTACCTAGGGATTGTGGACTTGTGGAGAGTGGAGCACCCAAAGGAATCCAATCCATGCCGCGAGCCAAACCCAACTATTCCGAGCCGTTCAAGCGCGAGGTGCCAGCCTCTCAGGCGAGCACCTCAATCTCGACCAAGCAGAGCGCCGAGCACTTCGGGGTCTCGGCCAACCGTATCCGCGACTGGCGCAAGCGGGCGAAGGCGCCGCTTGGGGCGTCGCAGCCCGCCTGCGCCAGTGAGACTCCCGAAGCGGAGTTAAAGCGCCTGCGGCGCGAGAACCACGAGCTACAGATGCGGCGTGAGATCCTAAAAAAACGGTAACACTCTTCAGCAACCCATCCGCCAACGATTCGCCGCGATACAACCCATGAAAAACGAGTTCCCGCTTCGATTACTTGGTGAAGTGCGCCCTGTTTCTCGCCGTGGATACCACGCTTGGGCAAGCGGTCAACGTAGCCGCCGTGAGACTCGAGATCAGGACTTATGCCAGAAGATCATCCCCGCTTTTGCCGACTCGCGCCAGTCGGATGGCTATCCCCGGATGACTCGTGAGCTACGCGCTCAGGGCGAGCGTGTGAGTAAGGCGCGGGTGGCTCGATTAATGAAAAGCGAAGGTCTACCGGGACGTCAGCTACGCTCCGACCGACCTCCCACTACGCCCAGCAATCACGACGGCCCTATCGCACCCAATCGGCTCGCTCAGCGCGAGGCTATCCCCGCCTGTGACCAGGTTTGGCAAACCGACATCACCTACCTGGACCCCCGTGAGCACTGGCGGTATCTGGCCGTCGTGATCGACTCCTACAGCAAGCGTGGACTCGGTTGGGCATGCTCAGACTCACGGGAAACCGGACGGGTCATCGCTGCGCTTCGCATGGCCAGTGGGCGCCGCGGTGGTCGCTGGCCGGCGGGCCTGCTCCTTCACTCTGATCGTGGGGGGCAATATTCCAGCGCACGCTTTCGTGAAGAACTCTGCGCCCACGGTATCACCGCGGCAATTGCTCCGACAACGCCTTAGCCGAGCCCTTCTTTTCTACCCGCAAAATTGAACTCGTCTACCGCCACGAACGACGCAATCACAGCCCTGCTCGCCAACTCGTGTTCGAGTGGATTGAAGTCTGCTATAACCGCGACCGACGACACTCTTCAATCGGCTATATTTCGCCCGTTGACTTCGAGAACCAAAACAACGGATTAAACCCAACTCTGCGTCACAAGTCTACAATTCGAGGGTAATCCCACTATGATGGACGATGCCGCCGCGCAGATCACCGCAAAAAGGGGACATTGCTTGAATCTTGACAAGATTGCGATGCGAACATAGATATCCACCATGCCCCGCACCGCTCGTCTTGAATACCCCCGCGCTTGTTACCACGTAATCAATCGAGGAAACTATCGATCCGACATTTTTTCGACTGATGGTGCCCGGGCAGCATTTGAACGCACGATGTTTCAAGCCTGCGAACGGTCCGGGTGGCGGTTGCATGCCTTCGTCATCATGCGTAATCATTTCCACATGGCGATGGAGACTCCAGAGCCAAATTTAAGTGAAGGCATGAAGTGGTTGCAGGGCACTTGGGTCTGCCGGTTCAACCGCTTGCGCAAAACTAAGGGAAGACCATTCCAAGGGAGATTTAAGTCTCTGCTCGTTCAACCCGGCCATGCCTTGGCGGAGGTAAGTCACTACATCCACCTCAATCCGGTTCGTGCCAAGATTATCACTCCTCCAGAATTGCCCTCATTTCGATGGAGCTCGTTGTATCACTTCACGAACCGAAGCAGTCCGAATTTTCTGGAGGCATCCACGGTTTTGGATGCCGCAGGCAATCTGAAAAACACGTCCAGAGGTTGGCGAATCTATCGGGACTACCTTGATTTTCGAGTGTCGGATGATCCCGCCGCTCGAAAGATCAAATTCAAACGACTCAGTCGCGGTTGGACGATTGGCGACGATTCGTTTCGAAATGAAATGCGACAACGTTTGCAAAATCCCGCAGGGAAAAAACCAAAGCGTTTTGAGGGAATGTCTTCCCAGGAGTGGGCCAAAGAACGTGCTGTTCAGTGGGGTGAAAAACTCTCCGCCTTCGCTCTGGCGGCGCAAATTGAACTAACAACGCTCGGACCCAAAACCACCGAAAATGACAAGGTGCTTTTGGCTTACCTATTAAAGACACTCACTGATGCCAGTAACGTTTGGATCACGGAGCGTCTCGGAATGGGGCAGCCCGCGACTGTCAGTCAATATGTTCGCCGCTTCAGACTTGCTCAACAGGACCAAACGCGGCGCGTGAAACGCATTTTGTCAAGAATCAAGCAATGTCCCCTTTAAGTGCCCTAAACTACTGCATACCAATAGATAGCATTGGTAATGAGGCGGTTGAGGGAGAGAGTGAGGTTTGAAAATCGGCCGGAATAGGGCTGAATAGCCCTTACTAACCCGGAAACCAACGAGTTATGAGAAATCGCCGGTCAGTTACTGTTTTGATAAAGAAATCGGCCTATTCGGGCAGAAAAGTGCGAGTTTGATAAACGATCTGCGCGCCTTCAGAGGAGTTGCCCCTGCTGTGCATCAGTTTTGCAACGCTGTTGTTTTCGGAGTTCACGTTGCCGCTCCCGGAGGGATTTGGCCGATTGAACCTCTTTTGCGTTCTCGACGATCAGCTCGGTCATTTTTGCCGATTTCTGGCCGGTGATTCCCAGACCGGCGATCGCTGAACCTAGCGTGGTGAATCCTAAATCACCTCCAGTTTGGCGGGCGTTGAATTGGATCTCTTCGGCGTGTTGGCCGACAAAATCGGCCACGGAGCGCCGGAAATAGGGCCAGAAGCGCCGCACGCGCCCGTCTCGTTGCGCGAGAGCGATGGGGCCGAGTAACGCGTTGATCAGAGTGGACAGCGCCTTGCCATCAAGGAGCCATCCCCTGCCATGAATCTGACGAACCATTTTGGTGATTTCAGCCATGCATTGGCCGATCAACTTTTCCCTCTTGGTCTTATCTTCCGGCCATTTGAGGCGCGATCGGAGTTGATTCCGGAGCCATTTTTCCCACTCGATGAGTCTCTTGGCTGGATCGATTCCACCTCGTTCTTCTAGCCATCGCTGATCAGCCTCGGCCTGATCCCTGGCTGATTTCTGGCGATCTTCCAGGTATTGGGCGAAGATATCCATCATTCGTTGACGCGTTGGCGTTTGTGGTAGGCAGTGCGGTAGAGAACCGCTCGTTTGATCATGTCGTTGCCTTGGGACTCGGTGGCGTGGATGCAGTGGTCGATCTCGTCGACGCTACACCGGTCAAAGAGCTTGTAGCCGGGAGAGCCGGGGAAGCTCACGATTTTGGGGGCTGAGGCGCTGGCCACCTTGCGGACCTTGCGGTCGGTCATGTCTTCGATCTCGCGTGCGATCTGGGCCGCTGTGAGCCAGCCGTTTGTCGGTTTGCCGTTCGGTCGCTTGAAACTGTCAGCTTGCTCGAGCACCCCGATCACTGCCTGAACATCTTCGATCGTGGCCACCGGAGCCGGGTCAGGTGACCGCGCGAAATCGAGCGCCATGGTGTTGTCGGCGTAGGATCTCAAAAGGGGCTCTCTTCGGTTTCCGGTGCCAGCTGACGGGCACGGCGTTGGAGGATGCCGCGGAGGCGTTGGAGATCGCGCTCGCTGAGGTCTTCGATGGCCTTGTCGCTGAGCATGCGTTTGAAGTAGCTGGCGACACCTTCCCGGCCTCCTTCGATGCCGCAATCCTCGGCCAGGGCGTCGATATCTTCGAGCAGCTGCGAGCGGCGGTGATCAGGGCTGTCCTGGACTTGCATTTGGGCGTTGAAATCGGCGGGGCTATGGATAGCCGCAAAGGCGGCGTAGACCTTGTCGAGATCGGTGTTGTTGAGGTGCTTTGATGACTTGGCCGAGCCGAGCGCTTTGGCGGTCACTTCGTGGCGGTAGGCGTCGATCTGTGCACGGGTCTTACCGGCTGTGCGCATCGGCGCGGCGATGCGCTGCCACTCGGTCCAGTACTTGCCTCGCTGACGGGGTGTCATGGGATCCAGTGGTAGCGGGTGGCGGTAAAGGGTAGCGCGTGGGTGGTTGCGAACCATGCGAACATGTCGGCCCAATCGGCGAAGCCTTCGGTCTCTGCTAGGGAGCGGCGCGCGAAGGGATTGAGAACGCATCCGCCTAGTCTAACATGCTCGCCGGATTCGATACGGATATAGGAAATGTTGGTGCATTTCACTTCGCGGAGTTTGACTTGTTTGGAGCGGTATGGGATGCCGCTCCAGGTGCGCAGGTCTAAGGTGTCGTGGCACGCCACCTTCTGCTTCCGGGGTAGGCGTATTGTGGAATACTTGGTGCCGTCGATGACGCCCCGCGCAAAACGCGGCTGGAACATGAAGACGTGACGTGTCATTGCAGGGCGCGGAGGGATCGGTAGGTTTGGTCGCGGTCGGTTTCGGTCGCGAAGTGCTGGGCGAGGGTGGTCATGGTGATTTGAGATTTAAGGATTTGAGATTTGGGAAGTGGTCAGTGGGGCTGGGGTTGGGCGGTGCTCATTGCTCGCACTCGGGCCGGTCGACTCTTCGAGGAGTTGGACGCGTAGTTCGAGGAGTTGGAGGCGTTGTTCGAGGAGGTCGCGGGAAGCTTTGTAGCCCTTGATGAGTTGCTCCAATAGGGCGGCGCGATCGGTGGTGGGTTGGGCGATGGTGGGCATGGTGATTTGAGATTTTAGGATTTGAGATTTGGGATGCTAAGGTTGGCTGGGTTGGCGAGGTAGGACAGTTCGTCGGCCCATCGCTGATGAGTTGCAGCGGCAGCTTGATGGGACTTTTCCAGCTCGGATCCGACAGGCTCATCTGCTGCACATTCGGTTAACGTGAGGGCGAAATCCTCGTGGAAATCTGCGAGCTCTTTTAGTTCGTCGAGAGTCATGGGCGGAATGGGGTTGAGAGGGTGCCGGTCCAGCAGCCGGCGATGTAGGCGGCGGCGATGATCACGCCGAGGTAGAGGGCGGCACGATGGCGGGTGATGACGATGGAGCGATTGGCTCGCTTGAGGAACTGATCGACCGAGGAGTTGAGGGCGAGGCGGCGTTTCATTTTGCGGGGTTGAGGGAGGGCTTGGCCGCTGCTGCTCAGACGGTTTTGGGGGCGGACCAGGCGTCGTAGGTGGATTGAGCGCGGATGACGTCGGACCAGTGGAGTTCGCGGCCTTTCTTGGCGGCCAGTTTGGCCCCGTCTTTCATCACGGAGATGAGGTGGAGGATGCCGGATTCGTAGGCGATGCGCTCGCAAAGTTGGCGGCCGGGAGCTGACTCGTGGTACTGCTCTAGGTGCTTCCAGGTATCGGCACCTTTGGCGGGTTTTTCCGGGAATGGGAGGCCGTTGGCTACGGCGATCGCACGCACGTCGGCGACGCGCAGGGCGTCGGGGAGTTGCAGCTTGGTGACGCCTCGCCGCCAGAGTTGCTTGAGCAACTTGGCTTCGCGGCCTTTGCCTTCGGTAAACTCGTCGCGGGCGACGTTGGTCGCGCAGATTACCATGGCGCAGCCGGTGCGGTCCTTGATGGATTTCAGCGCGTTGACCATTTTGTTACTCCCGCCTTTTTGGTAGGCGTAGGTGAGGTGGTGGAACTCGTCGACGATGACGAGGTTGGAGCGGTCGATGGCGGCGAAGACGCGGGGCTGCAGCTTGGCGATCGGGGTATCGGAGGAAATGCGCAGGGCCTTGGCAAAGGCGCGGTAGACGTCTTGCACGCCGCCGACGCCTTGCAAGTCGACGTAGAGGGTCGAGCCGTGGTTGTTCTCGTCACGAAACCAGAGAAGGCCTTCGGATTTGCCGATGTGGGACTCGCCAAAGATGAGCGCGATCTGGCGATCGGCCCACGCTTTGCGACAGACGCCATGGATCTCGGCGACGGTGGGGGTCATGATGCGGTGGCCACCGAGCTTGAGGGCGTTTTCGCGGGCCTGCTCGCGGAGGACTTTGATGCGCGAGAGCATTTTGACGGGCGGGCTGAGCACGAGGCCGCGAGCGTTTTTGTATTCGCCGCGATAGACTTTGCTGTAGGTGCCGGAGTCGATGCCGAGCTCCCGCGCGGCTTCGGTCTGGCTGCGACCTTGTTCGTTGGCGTATCTCCACCACCAGCGAAGGTCTTCTTGGAAGTTGGCGGCATTTTTCTTGATGCCCGCTTCGACAATGTCGCCAGCGAGGTTGGTGCCGGACCATTCTTCTTGGGCGGCGGGTTGGGTTTCTTTTTGGGTTGGGCTGCTCATTTTTTTTGGGTTTGGGTTGCGGTTAGCTGAGGTCGTCGAAGCTCACGGGGTCATCTTCGGCGGTGGAGAGGATGGCGCTTTGGGGTCGCGGGGTGTCGGTCACTCCCGCCAGGTCGGCAAAGCCTTGGGAGGAGCGATGCATGGATGATGCATTGACTTTGCGGGGCTTCGGTTGATGGCGTTCGTTGGCCTCGCCGACGGCGGCGACGATGCGCTCGGCTTTGGGCATGTCGGCCGTCGCGGTTCGGTAGTCGGCGACAATGCGGGCGTTGTGCTTTTTGGCGGCGGCGAGTTCGGCGTTTTCGTCGAGGTGGCGCGCGGCGACTTCGTCCATGGTGCGCTGCACGATCTTGCGGCGCCGGTCGCGGGCTGCGTCCATGGCGGCGGTGTCGGTGATATCGACGCCTCGGGCGGTGCCGCCGAGCAGGCGCAACACGCCGAGGGGGTCGCCGTTTTCCTTGGTGGCGAGGCACGCCTGCGGCCTGGCGAAATCGATGTAGAGGAGGATCTTGGTGCCTTCCGGAATGCCGAGGAGGACGCCGTCATCATCAAGGTAGCTGTAGCCTTCGCCGTAGTAGATGAAGCTGGCAGCGCTGGATTTGTAGGTGGCACGTTTCGGGGTGAGGAGCAGGATGCTCAACACTTGGCCAGAAAGGGATTGGCGGGGGTGATCGAGGCAGAGGCGTTCCCAGCGTTCGAGGGGACTTTCCTTGCGCGGTTTAGCGATGAGCTGCGTGCGGTCGGCGGGCTCGATCAGCGCGAGGGAGCTCAAGGGAATGAGGCCGTGGGGATCGATGCCGGCGGGAGCGGGCAGTCCTTTGGGCCAGACAAATTCGGTGATTTTATCGAAGCCCTGGATGCGGTGTTGCGTGCGCGTCTCGGAGCGGGCGACGATAAAGGCAAAGGCGGTTTCGAGTTCGGCGGGCGATGGGAACGGGAGCCGCAACTCTGCGATGATTTCGGGCGGCAGATTGAGGTCTTTGGGAGCACGGCCTTGCGAACAGAACTTGAGGGCATACTTACGCGCCTCGGCGAGGTGGCCGGGGGCGTTGAGGCGTTCGTTGGAGCCTTTGTAACCACATTGCCCGGCCATCTGATTCCAGAGGTAGTTGAAGTCGGATTCGAGCCAGCCTTTTTCCCAGGGCGCACCACCCTTTTCGATGAAGCCGTTGGCGAGGGTCTTGTGGCGGATGACGGCGGTGCGTTGGACTTTGATTCGGCCCTCGAAGGCGGTCGTGAGCATGAGCTCCAGCTCGGGCGAGATCGCGGCGGTGGCGTTTTCGCAGATGATTGTGACTTGATAGTGGGGCAGGCCGTGCTCCGAAAATAATTTGTAGAGGAGGGCCATGACGTCGGCGGCGCGCAGGCCGCTGCGGATTTTCTTGATGGTGCCGTCGCGTTGCTTCTCTTCGCGGATGTGTTGGACGCCAAGTTCCCAAGCGAGTTTTTTGCGCGTGCCCACACACATGGCCATGAGACCTGCGACGTAGTAGACACCGGGCTTGATCTTGCGTTCGGGGTGGCCGGGGTGAACGACTTGGGTGTCGAGCTCGAAGTCATCGATGACGATCCACTCCATGGGCCGGAGTTTGGAGGGGTCGCGTTTGACGACGGGCAGGTAACGGTGCGCGGCGTGGAAACCTTGCGAGAAGATGGCGCGTTGCGCCTTGGTGGGCGCGTAACGGCCGCGTAGGTTGCCGACCGTCCAGCCGTCGGGATAGACACGGGGAAAGTGCTTGGGAAAAGGCTGGAGGGGGTGCGTTTTGGTGAACCAGTCTTGCCATGTGCCGTAGCCGGGGACGTGGGCGCCGCTGGGCCAGATTTCGTTGAGGAGGACGTTGATCGCGGCGGTGGCGCTGCGGGGGTTGGACTCGATGAGCCCTCTGAGAAATTCGACGAATTCGGCGGGCTGGGCGGTGGGCGACTTGTAGTTTTTGATGAGGGCTCGCCAGTCCCAGTTGGCGTCGCGGTAGGCGTAGTATTTGCGGCGAAGCGACGGTCCCGAGAATCCTTTACGGTGGCGATACCCGGAGGCGATTTCGTCGGTCGCCGCCACGAAGTCGCGGCTGTCGCGGCGGGCGTGGATGCGCTCCAGCACTTTGAGCGTGAGGGTGAGTTCTTCGCGGCGCTTGGGCTTGGCAACGACGGTGAAGAGTTCGTCTTGCTCGAGCACGGGCACCGCGAAGAGCGGGCCGCGTTGCGGGTCGGTGGAATCGATGGCAAAGGGATCTGCGCAGTCGGCGGAGAGGTCGTTCATGGGCTGAGAGGCAGGGCTGTTTTTTTTAACCACGGATGGACACGAATGGCTTCGTCTCCCGCCTACGCGGCGCTGCTCTTCAGGGTGGCGCAGTGGGTTTGGCGGAAGTCGGCGAGGAGCTTGGCGAGGCTGGCTTCGATGTTGCGGGCTTGGGTGGGCTCGAGCTTCACGCTGGGGAGCTCTCGGATGAGTTGGTGGTGGCCGCTCTCGATCCACTCGGAGATGCCTTCGCGCCAGATTTGCGCGGCGACGTCGGGGTCCGCCTCGGCCGAGGCTTCGCCGGATGCTTTGGCGGGTTTCGTTTTGGCGGCGTCTTTGATGCCGTGTTCGCGGAGCAATTCGTTGAGGGATTTCTCGCCGACGAACTTGGTGAGGTGGGTTATCAAGCGGCGGGCCGGTGCATCGGAGACTTCGAGGCTCACGCTGTCGCAGGGGAGTGCCTGTAGCTGGTTTTGAGTGATCTTGGTGGCAACGACCGCCACGGCCGCGAGCCGCATGTAGTTGTTGGCCTGGGTGCGACCGGTGGTCTTGAGAGATTTTTTAATCCACGGGAGGAACTCGCCGTGTTTCAGCCCGCCTTTGACCCGGTGCAAAGCGATGCCGCAGAGCACGGCGCGGAGGGCGGATTCTCGCTCCAATAGTCGCACTTGCTCGATTTGTTTAACCACGGCGAATTGGAGCTTTTTCAAATGTTCACCGGTGGTGGACATTTGCTTGTCGGAGAGGACGACGAGGGCGGCTTTCTTGGAGGGGCGGTGGTTTCCTTTGGGCATGGTTTAGGCGGCGAGGAGTTGGACGATTTCTCGTTGGAGGTCGCGCAGGGTTCCTTTGGGGAGTTGGGCGAGCAGGTCACGGCGTGCGGGGCCGCTGAGGCGGCGCACGATGAAGTCTCGGTAGTAGTCGATGGGGATGCGATGCGAGGCGCGGGTAGCTCCTCGGCCACGCCCGTCGAAGTGGCCCAGCTCACCGGATTCCACCCAGCCGATGACATGTCGCGGGGTGTAACCCAGCTTGGCGGCAATCTCTTTGATGGAGACCGCCCCGCGACCGGGGAAGTCGAGGCAAGCGAGCATTTCTGTCATATGGAGTTGTTCGGTTGTCATGGCCGGGCTTGCCCTCTCGCGATGCCTTCGATGAGGGCTTTAAGTTGGAGTTGTTGGGCGGCGGCAGCGCGGCGGTGATAGAGTGATGCTTGGGCTCTCTCGGCTTCGGGTCCGTCGTTGGACTCGATGATCGTTTTCAAAATCGCCTCTTTGTCCGGGTCGCTCAGGAAATCGAATTGGGTGAACGCGATCTGAGCCGTCCGGTAGATCGCGCTTTTTAAATCGGCTTCAAACACGGAGAACCTCCTTGAGTTTCTTGATGACCCTGGGATATCGGCCGTGATTGATCGCCTTTCCAATGGTAGAGGCGTCGTGGTCAATCATCGATTCGAGGTCTTTGAGTCGGAGCCCTTGCCGCTTGCGAGCGACAAGAAGGCGAAAACGATCTTGCTTTAATTTTCGGTGCGTCATTGAAGTTGAAATAAGTTCCAAAACCGGAATCGAACTTAGTTCAACATTAAAATTGAATCGAGGTTAATTTTATTTCTCCTCATGGACTTAGCCGACCAGCTGCAATACACCCAAGATCGCCTCGATTTGAAGCGTTACCAACTGGCTGACGAGCTGCAAATTACGCCGGAATGGTTGAGTAAAATCATGCGGCGTCGGGTGAGGGCTTCAGGGGATATCTCGCTTCGGCTAGCGGAAGCTCTGAGACGGAGAAATCTTAACCCTGATTTATTTTTTGAATCCAGTTCGGTTATCGGTGGCGAAGATCCGCAAGCGAAATTTGGTGAAGGATTGAAAGCCGTGCACCCGTTACAGGTTGACAAGACCCCAAACTCACCCTCGACTCAACCACCTGCCCGAAACGGCCAGGTAATCTTTCCTTCCGACTCCACCCTTCCCCAAGTCCCCGCCAACCCACCTTTCGCTCAAGATGTTCGATCCTACATTGAGATGCTACTGTCCGCCTCCGACGGCGACCCGAAGCGAGTGGGACGTTTGCTTGATGAACTCAAAGAGAAGTTTGAGACAACCCGCCAATACTGGCTGAAAAACCCGAATGCATGAGTCACGGACCGATCACAGGAAAAGGCCGGAAGGCTGGAGAGAGACAGTTTGCGATTCAATGCCTCATCGCTTTGGTCTGGAGCGCTGTGGCTTTGTGGGGTTGCTGGGAGTATTCAGATAACCGACTTCGAAATGAAGCCATCGAAGCCGGTCAAAGGGAGGCACAGAAAAAAGCCCAGCCTGGCTACGCCGTCGGCTATGAAATGGGGCATCATGCGGGTATGCGTGGAGCACGGAATCCCAACGACAAATTTATGGCAGCTCTGGCTAAGAAAGCCGCAAAGGATCGGGGTGAGTGGTTCGATGAAGACTGGGGATGGAACTACCTGCTGGGTTACCGGGAAGGTCTGATTGCAGGTTGGGATGAGGCGGGGATCGGAAAGTGATGAAAGACTCACCTTGGATCTGGATCTTGGTTGGCCCGCTACTGGGGGTGATTTTCTTTCTGTTTTGGGGCGAAGTGGGAAGCCTATTCTTGATGAGCGAAGAGGAGCGAACGGATCTGGATGATTGATGCCTGCGAATGGAATACAGAACATTTATCTACATCGTTTTTTCTGGCTTTGCGATTTTGGAAAGTTCCGGTGCTGAGGTTGTCCATGGAGAGGCTCGAAAAATAGGAACAAGCCCACACGATTTTTGGAGTCTTTCGGCGCAAGTTGATTGGCCTGAGGCCCGCTACTACATCGCGACGGCGACGTATAAACTGATCGACCTAAAAAAAACAGTCCCGTCAATCAACGGATCTGTGGTCGAAGTTCATGACCGCCGTCGCTGGCCTGCGGGAGGATGGAGGAAACTTGATGGGTTGATTCTGAGGGCATCACGAAAACAATTTGAGGAATGGAGCGAGTCCGGTGCTGAGGTTGAATTGCAAAACAAAAAAAAGGAGACGGTGAGTTTCAAAATTCTGGGTCAGGAAATCCGTGCTTTCCTTGTTAGAGTTGATGCCGTGATCGAAAACCAACCCCTCGCTATTGCGAGTAGACGAGTCAAGGAAGCAGAGGAGCGCAGGAAGGAAGTCTTGGCAAAATTTGAGAAGGCCCAATCCGAGCGGGCCGAATATGAGCGTCAACGGGTGATAGCTCGAGCAAAACAGTTGAAAGAACGAAAAGAAGAATGGAGATCCTATTTGAATGACCACCCGAGTTCAGCCGAGAAATTCGCCGCAGCTGTAGAGCAAGGATCTATTATGTTAGGCATGCCTCAAGTGGCCGTTCGGATTGCTTGGGGAGAACCCACCAAAATCAATCGAACCGTCAGTATTGGCGGTTTCGTAATTGAGCAGTGGATATATCGTGATCACGGAACCAACCTGTATTTCGATGATGGGATGCTTGTATCGTGGCAGGATTAGCTGTACTCACTCAATTTTGCCCAATAGCCCTGCTTTTTAGCGGGGCTTTTTTGTGTCCGGATGGTGGGCGCAAAGCCCAATTCTTGTGAGTTTCCGTCAAATTTTCTGGAATAGACGGAACTGACGGAATGGAGAGTTAGGTGATTCCGGCGGGGTGTGAAATGCTGCTGGTGTGCAAAGCGCAGCCTCCCTTAAAAACTTCAAAAGCAGGTGTGCCTTGGCGGCAAGCCTGCCGTTTTGGGGTGCGAGGCAAATTTTCGATAATCCACGTGCCGATATCCCAGCACAAGCCACCCCCGCACCGCAGCGCACTCGCGTGGCGGCGGTGCTGGGGGTGATAGGCGCTGCGGGTGGCGTGGGAGCGATGCCAGGAGGGCAAGGGCTTTGAAAACGTCGCAGGCCGAAAGTCGAAGGTCGAATGAAGGCCAGCGGCGAAAATCGAAGGTCGTCGTGATTTTTATTCCCGGCATTCGCACGCGCCCCGGCGATGCCGATGGCTGGACGGACCGCGCGGTAACTAAACTGATGTCACAGTCGGATCTGCGCGCGGAGAAATTTGAGTATCGCACGGGCGCGCTGCTGCGCCGGATCGGCCAACAGGCGCGGGCGCAGAGTCTGGCGAAGATGGTGGGCCACTACGTTGACAGCGGCTACCGAATCGTGATGGCGGGTCACAGCAACGGCGGCGATTTGATCGAGCGGGTGTTGGCGCTACGCCCGCAGACCAAGTTCGCCGCGATCTACCTTTTCAACGCGGCCTGCACGGGCGAGCGGTTGCTGGACACGATCCATTATCGCCGCGTGAGCCGGGTGTATCTCTACGGACATCCGGACGATCCGGCGCTCAAGCTCGGTGCGCTCTCGGTGCGCCTGTTTGGCTGGCTGGGCCTCGGCTACGGCGATCTCGGGCGGCGGGTGCAAACGTTCCGCGCGTTGCCAGTGTTCCCGGCGGATCGCGACCGTATCACGGCGGAGGTCAACCCGACCTCAGCGCATGGGCACGGGCTCGGGCGCGACGCGGCCTTTGAGGATCGATTTGACCGGATGATCACCCGCGAAACCGCCGCCGACGCGGTCTGAGTTATTTCAACCACGAAACACACGAAAATGAAGACACCTCTTTTAAGACTTATCCTCGCCACCGGGCTGGCGGTCGCCGCCGCCGGTTTGACCGGTTGTCAGTCCCTGCTGCGCGAAGGATCGACCGAGATCGTCATTACGGCGCACGAGGATGGTCGCGCGGAATACCGCTATCGATCGCCGAAGGATATCGACCTGACGATACCCACGGAGCACGGCGATATCCGCGCAAAGAGCGCGACGAATACGACCCTCGCCGAGAGCGCGGCCGCCGCCAACGCCGCCGCAACGGAAGCGACCGCGCAAGCGCTCAAATCGGTTGCCGACAAGTTCCCCTCTCGCACGCCGTGAGCGGATTTCTGGTGAAGCCCTTTCTAGCGATGACCCTATTTCCAATCGTGCTTGGCCAAGCTGCGCCGAGCGGAGCGCTCAACTGGATCGAGGTCTATTTCTGGATCGTCGGTGGGGTGTTGGCGTCGGTGATGCTGGTGCGCCAGTTTATGCCGGGTCAGCATCTGCGACATGTCACGATCACGCCCGATGCGATAAAACGCGCGGAGTTTGACAAGGAGCGCGACAGCAACGACGAGAGGCACATCAAAGCCGCGCAGGCGCGCAAGCTGATCCATCACCAGCAGGCCGCGCTCAACGCGAAGTTCACCGGGCTCGAAGCGGCGAGTCTGCACATGTCAAAAGAACTCAACCAACTGCGCCAACAGCTCAGCAGCGCGGATGAGCGGCATGATAAACAGCTGGAGAAAATCCACGACCGAATCGACGCGCTGCCGGGGCGCGTCGCCGAACAACTTCGAATCGCCCGCACGTCATGACCCCTCTCGATATACGCCGCACGATCCTGCGCACCCTCCTGGAGGTGAAGCCCTTCGAGCTGCCGTTTGAGCAACTGCTCGCGACGGTGAATCGAATGGTGCGTCCCGCGCTGAGCGAGGCCGAGCTGATGGAGCATCTGCGCTGGTTGATCGACAAGGTGATGATTGATTTTCTGCCAGACGATTTCGAACCCGCCAACGAGCGCGCGCGCCGTTGGCTCATCACCGGAGCCGGGGAGGCGGCACTCAAGCGATGATGCCGACGGACTCAGCTTCCGTGAGACGGCGATGCGTGCTGTGGGTCGCTCTGGGCTTCGCTGCGGCATGCGGGATGTCCGCCACCTTTCACTTCGCTACGTCGCCGGATGCTGACGGGATGCGCCATAGCGCGATTTACGGTCCTGCGTTGCACGACTGCCCGGTGCCAGCATCGAACGTGGCTTTTACCTTCCGCCCTCACGGGTCGGACTACGTGGTCAGGCATCATGCTAACCCCTCCACCGGTGCCGTTGGGCGTTCGGGGTTTTTCCGCACGGTAAAGCCCGTGGAACTTTTCCCCCGGACAAGGGATGAGGCGCTCGTGCAAACGAGATCGAACCTGCCGGTGGGGGGAAACTACGGCGACGGCTTCGCCGCCGCCGTAAGTGCCAAGTATCAAGTAACAAGTAACAAGAGGAAGCACCTGAACCTTAAAGGGAGGACTGGGTGAATGGCGCGCAAGGCTCGATCAGATTCGAAGTTGGACGCGCTGCCGGAGAATCAGCGCGAGATGCTGGTGCGTTGGTTCGTCGAGGAGAATGTCTCCTACGATGTGGCGCGGGAGCGGTTGCGCGACGATTTCAATGTCGCCACGTCCAACGATGCGCTGTCGCGTTTTTGGCAGCAGCATTGCTTCCGGCAGGCAGCCACGCAGGCGAAGACCCTCGCCGCGGGCGTGAAGGACATCCTGGTAGGATCGGGGGGCGAATTCAATGCAGCCACCCTGAGCTTGATCGAGAAGCGGGCTTTCGAGATCGCCTACGCGAAGAACGGCAACATCGACGAGCTGCAGACGCTCGCGAAGATCATTGGGGACTCGCAGCGATTGCAGATCACCCGCGACCAGCTCGAACACTCGCGCGAGAAATTCATCGAGCAGATGAAGAGCGATGTGGAGAAGGGACTCGATGCGCTCTACGCCGAACTCAAGGGCAACGCGGCCGCGCTGGAAATCTACGAGAAGCTCAAGGCATCGGTCATGCAATCGATGGAGGGTGCATCGTGAGTAAGTCCGCTATGGACAAACTCAATCGCCGGATGAGCGAGCAGGACGCCGCGCTCGGTGCACCGGAGGTTTCCTCGTTCAAAGAATTTCTCACCGAGCATTGTCGGGTGAAATCTCGCGATGGCTCGGCGCAGTATTCTTTCAAGGGGCGCGAAGCGATCGAGGGCATCGTCGATCGCATCGATGACATCCTGGGCAGTCACACCGGCAAGCCCAAGCAGGACGCCTCGCTCGCCGTGTGTGGCGGGGCGCAGTGGGGCAAGACCGTGCTGGGGCTCAATTTCACCGGCTATGTGACGGGACGCATGTTTCGCAATGTGGGCTACTACCTGCCCGACGATGATCTGGTTCAGGGCGTGGTGGACGGGAAGTACCGCCCGGAGTTTGTCGATCTCAATGGCTGGTATGCGCGCATGCTGGCAGTGGGCAAGACGCTCAACGAATCTGGCAAGGCGGTGAATCGCAAAGGCGCGTTCATGGTGACGGATGGTCGCCGCACAGGGCTCGGCATGTTTCGCGGGATGGGCAAGATCCCGACGACCTTCACAATGGATGCCACGCTCGAAGACGAGAAGGATGACATCCCGGAGAAGACGGCAAAGTTTCTGAGCGGCCGCATGACGTCGAGCGATCTGCGCATGCAGTTGATCATCGGCACACAGCGCATCGCGGGCGCGGGGCAGAACAAAGCGTTTGAAGATGGCACGCAGGAAGTGCGCGAACTCATCGACCCGATCACGGGCGAGGGATTCTGCCCGGAAGAGTGTTGGCCGGGAATCTGTCGCGTGGCGATGGATGGCACGCCCAAACCTTCCGACCCGAAACTGACCTACGAGGCCGTGTTCAGGCGCGATGGGTCCGACGGGGTGGTCTTCGATTGGGACCCGGAAGCGCACTACTACTTGGCCAATCCGCAGACGGGCACGCCGCTCGATCGCTCAACCGGCCGCTGGACAATGCGACGGCCTGATCGGGTGAAGGAGAGGCAATTCTCCATGCGCGTTTCGCAGATGGGAATCGCGGCGATCGATCTGGTGCAGATCGTCAATCACTGGCGCGACGCGGTGGCCGATCCCGATCAAATGATCGTGTTTTCGTGCGACCGGTTGGCGATGCCCAAGAGCACGCTGCAGCAGCTTGATCAAAAGATCATCGATCGTTCACGCAATGTGTCACCGTTTCCGATGGGTTATGCGCACGCCGAGGGCGTGGCCGGCCGATTTGCGGGCGTGGATGCAGGCGACCGTTGCTGGTTTGCCGCTCGCGATGTGGTGGCCCCCGCCGAGCGGCGGATCCAATATGCCGAACAGATCTCGCTGGGCCGCGTGAAGACTCGCGTGGTCGAACTCTTTCACCGGCTCAATCTCGATTGCGTGTTCATCGATGCGCGGCCCGCCGCCGATGAGGCGCGCACAATTACCTGGGCGATTCACGGTCTGCTCGACTACGAGTGGCCTAAGATCCCGGACCCGGAAAAGTCCTACATCCAATTCGGCGGGGGGCTGGCATGGGATGGACCCGCCGGAAAGTGGAAGGGCCTCAAAGCGGCCGTCGTCGAGTTTGCGCTCAAGCGCGGGCAAGGGGTGCGGCACAAGCTGGGCATCACGATGGATGGCGAGTTCTACCCGGTGATCCAATGCAACCGCGACGAATCGATCCAAGCCGTGATCAATGAATTGCTCACCGCTGAGGAAGGGCTCGTGCAAGTGCTCGATGGCAAGTTGCGCGAGGATCCCATCTTGCGGCTGCCGATGGTCGCACCCGGCTCGCCTCCGGCCGCCGAAGTGTTGGGCAACCATTTCCTCGCGGGCTCCAAGAAAGCCCGCAACGAACGCACGGGCGATGAGAATTTCATCGACAAGGTCGAGAATCATTACCTGTTGACGGCGGTCTATGCGCGCCTGGCTGAGACGATCGGCGGCGGCAGTGGCCAGCAAGGACCGTTCGCATTTGAGCCCGTGGGCAATGAAGACGCGGCGAAGTATGACCTCGCCACGATCGATAACCGGAGGCGCGTATTTTGAAAACCGGCAACCCCGTTTTCTCGGCCGAGTTCTTGGAAGCCGATCGGCGCTCGCGTTTTGATCCGCTCAAGAATTTCACGGCGGCGAAGCTGTCCAGCGCGCTCGCAAATTTCCGGGCGGGCAACATCCGCGAACTCGCCCGCATCATTGATGCGCAGGAAGAGACGGATGACGTGCTTTCGTGCGTCGTGCCCAAGTCCAAGGCGGCGATCTGTCGCCACGGCTGGGATGTGGTGATCGGCGAGACCCAAGACGAGGCCGAGGAGACGCTCGCCCTCGAGCAGAAGAAAGTCCTGCGCCAATTTTACAACAACCTGCGAGTGACCAGCGCCCTCGACCAGGACGAACTTGGCGGCGTATCGCTGCTGCTGCGCCAGATGATGGATGCCAAGGGCAAGCGCTACGCGGTGCACAACATCCAGTGGCAACCGATGACAATCGGCTACACCGCAACGTTCTGGCACACCCCGCTGTGGTTTTTCGAGAATACGACTGGGCGCATGCGATTTTTGCAGGATCCCTTTGCCAACATCGGCGTGGATATGGAGCCGCAGAACTGGCTCGTGACGAAGGGCCAAGGCGTGGGCATCGCCTGTGCGATCGCCTGGCTCTTCAAGCACCATTTCGCACTGCACGACTGGGCCATCTATTCTAAGCGCCATGGCATGCCGGGCATCGAGGGCATCACCGATGCCACGGCCGGCACCCCGGATTGGATGGATATGGTGAAGGCGGTCGAAGACGCCTCCAGCGAATTCAAGTGGGTGCGCAATCGCACCAACGAGATCAAGACGATCGATTTCAGCGTGCAGGGTGAGTTGCCCTACCCGAAGCTCGTCGACCGGATGGACCGCGCACTCTCCGCCCTGTGGCGCGGGGCAGATCTCTCGACCATCTCCAGCGGCCAAGGTCAAGGCACCGGCGCGAGTCTCCAAGGCGAAGAAGCCGAGATGCTCGAGCAGGCCGATGCCATGTGGCTCAGCGAGACGCTCCAGCTGAAGGTCGATCGGGTCGTGCTGGACAACGTGTTCGGGCCGGACGTGCCGACGCTCGCCTACTTCAAGGTGCTCGGCAGCGATCGCCAGAACATCGATCAGGATCTGAAGGTCGATGAGTTTTTGGCGGAGCACGGCCACCCGATCTCGCAGCAACAAGCGGCCGAGCGCTACAGCCGCCCGCTGCCGGATGACAAGGACATGGACACGCTGCTCAAGGCCCCGGCCGTGACCCCGGCGATGCCCGAGCCGAGCACGGGTGATGCACCGGCGTTGCCCAAGCCCGAGGCAGATCGCAATAATCCGCCGGAGGATGCGATCAACGAACGGCCGACCGATGCCACCGCTCCCTTCGATCTCGCGGCGCGTCGCAGCCTGTCCGATGCGCAGCGCCAGACGCTCGAGCCGATGGTGACCCGCTTGGTCGCGCTGATGGACATCGAGGACGAGGCCGAGCTCAAAGCCGCCGCCGCCCAATTCCGGCGCGATCTGCCACGCATGCAGCGGGAGGTCCTCGCCGATCCCGCCGTGGCCCGTGTGTTTGCCGAGATCATCGGCGCATCGGTGGCCAGTGGATTCTTCGAAGCGGCCGAGGGCCGCCAAACCATCCAACCAGCCGAATCATGAAATCGCCAGAAACCGCCCTAGAACGCAAAAAAGCCCGAGGACCCGACTCAGGAGTCGGGCAATCCCGGAAAACGCCGCTGTCTCGGCGTGCAAGGGGTGTGCAACACCTTCGCTTCGGCGGATGCCGAGCAGTTCTGCTCTCGTGGCTCCATTTTCCCGGCGCAGGCCTCGTGGTGGCCTGCAACGAAGCCGATGAGCAGATCGCGATCGCGGCAATCAACGAAGCCCTGGGCGATGACCAGGAGTGGGTGCGCATCGCGCCCTACCAGGACATGCCCAACAGCGTGGGGCTCCAGGTCTTTGATCGTGACGCGGCCGACGAAATGGTCGCGGCCTTTAACAGCCTGCCGGAGCGCGCGGCCCGATTGTTTCGAGGGCTGCCGGTTTACGTGGGCCATCCCGACGATGCCGAGTGGTCGCGCCAGAACCCAAGCGCCAAAGCCGAGGCGGTAGGCCGCATCAAAGAGCTCCAGCCGCGCGCCGATGGCATCTACGGCCGGGTGGCGTGGAACGAGGAGGGCAAGCGCCTGATCTCCGGCGATGCCGCGGCCTACGCCTTTCACAGTCCTCGCTGGTCGATGCAACCGATCCCCGGCCGGAGGAAAGCCTTTCGCCCCGTGCTGCTGCACAGCATCGGGCTCACCAACCACCCGAACATCCCAGACTTGCCCATCGGCCTAAACGAAGCCGAGCGGGCGCAATCAATCGCCATGAAAAAATCCATCCTCGCAATCCTCGCAGCGCTCGGCCGTCCGGCCCTCGCCGCCGATGCCACCGACGAGCAGTTCGAAATTGCTCTGAACGCAGCCGCGCCCGTCGCGACTTCCGCGCTTGCCGATCAAGGCAAGCTCGCCACCGCCCAAACCGCGCTGACCACGGCGCAGAATGAAGTCACCACGCTCAAAACCGAGCGCGATGGCCTCAAAACCAAGGCCACCGAATTGACCACCGCGCTCAACACGGAGCGCGCAGGTCGCGCCGAGTTGGTGCTCGTGACGGCCGTGAATGAAGGCCGTATTACTGAGGCAGACAAGCCGACGTGGAAGACCAAGCTCACCGCAGCCGGCGCGGACATCTCGGCGATCAACACGGAGCTGCAGGCGCGCCCGCCCAAGCTCAACACGCAGTCGCCGAACATCGGCGGACGCAAGGGCGAGGCCAACGACACCGTTGCCATTACCGCAATAAATGAAGCGGTGGCGAAGCACCGCAAGGCGCATGGCTGCGACCATCACACCGCCTACTGTGCGGTGAAACGTGCCCAGCCCGCGCTGTTCACGGCGATGGCCTGATCTTCCTCTCCCTTTCGCTCAATCACTCAATCCAAATCACTATGAATTCTCTTTTTCTCTTCATTATTCCCGCGCTCCTTTTTGGTGCGACCGTCTGGGTCGGCCAGCTCTGGGCTCAAGGCTTCAAAAATCGCCGCCACGGTCTCGTGACCGCAAACAACATCGCGGAGGGCACGCACACCAACGCGATCACCAAGCTGACGGATGCCGCCATCGGCACCCGCTTCCTCCTGGTCAAATTCGGTAGCGACGGTGGTCACATCGCCGTGGCCGATGCGGCCGACAAGCCGCTGGGCATTTGCTCTGACGAGGCAGAAGCCAAGGATGAGGCGGTCGCCGTCCAGTTTTTGGTCGCGACCAATGAGACGCGGAAGTGTGTGGCCTCCGAAGCCATCGCCCTGACCGACGATCTCTACGTCGCCGCGGGAGGCAAGGTCTCCAACCTCCCGACCGTGCCGGGCACCTACTGGAAAGTGGGCCGTCCGCTTCAGACCGCCGCCGCCGATGGCGATGTGCTTGAGTTCGAATCGCACGCGCCCGTTACCGTGGTCGTCCCGGATTAACACCCTTCTCACCCTCATCTGAAATTCAATCATTCAAGTCATGGATAAATCCCATTCCCTTCTCACGGCTCCGCTGATCGCGGATAGCGGTGCAGACCTTCCCTCGGGCGTCGTAGCGGCGTCTAACGAGAGCCGTTTCCGGACGGCGAACTATAACGAACCGTTGACGGCATACACCGTCGGTTGGACCGATCCCGAAGACGTGCCAGCGTTGTTGGAAAGCATCGCTCCGGCAGTCGATTCGCCCCGCCGCTTTTCTTTCAAAAAAGCGAAGAACGCCGAGGCGTTTCTTTCTGAGGATGACGATGTCCGCGCGATTGGTGCCTCGTTCAAGCGCGTCGAGTTCACGGGCGAAGAGGTTGATGCTAAGACCCTCAACAAAGGGCTCACCATCTGTGTCGATCACGACGAGGATGCGGTCGGCGCCGACTGGCGCGAGCGTTTCACCGGCTTCCTCCTGCAGCGCCTTGCCCGCAACGAGCTGCGCCGCAACGTGGCGCTGCTCATCGCCGCCGCGACCAATACCAACAAGGTGTGGTCGGCCGAGACGAATCCCGACAAGGATCTGCGCGACGCCCTGCGGCTCGGTAAAAATGCGGCCGGCATCCGCCCCAATGTCATCCTCTGGGGTGGCGCAGCTTGGGATCTGCGGATGGACGCCTTTGAGGCGCAGGACACCCCGTATGCGGGCCGCGCCGCCGGGATGTCTCCGGAGGACCTCACGCGAAAGCTGATGGTGCAACGCAACATCATATCCGAGGCGATCTACCAATCCTCCGCCAGCGCCAAGTCGGACATCGTGGGCAAAATCGTGGTGGCTTACTACGCGCGCAGCGGGCAGATGAAGGACGAGCCGTCCAACATCAAACGCTTCGTCACGCCGACCGATGCGGGCCGCTACAAGGTCTATGTGCGCGAGCATGAGAAGTTCACGAACATTACGGTGGAGCACTATTCGCGCAGCTACATCACCAACAATCTCGGCATCCGCCAACTGACCGTCGCGGCCAGCTAGGCGCGTGGCTCTTCGAGCTCCGCTTCACGGCGGGGCTCTTTAGAGCGAGCCGCTTCATCTACCTGATCTTTAGCCCATGTCCTGGATAACCCTCACCACCGCCGATCTGGAGGACTACTTGGTAGCTGCGCAAGTCACCGCGCTGCGTGAGGAGGCGCTCGGAGCTGGGCAAACGGATCCGTTTGCGGATATCCTCGCGGGGGTAGTCGCCAAGGTCCGCGCGGCCATCGCCTCGCACTCGACTAACGATCTCGATGCGGACAAAGCGACGTATCCCGCCGAGCTCAAAGGCGACGTCGCGATGTTGGTCGCGGAGTCGATGCTGGGCCGTCTCGGCATCGCGTTGACCGAGGACCAGGTGCGCCAAGTCAAACGCGCGGACGAGATCCTGCTGCAGATCGCCATCGGCAAGCGCAAGGTGAGCACGCCGCCCAACCCCATCACGCCACCCGTGCAAAGCGGCGACGGCCTGCAGGTAGTCGCGCGGCAGTCGCGCCAACCCTCAACGTCGGATCTCAGCGGGCTTTAATCCTTATGTGGGATAATGAAATCGCACCGAAGTTGCCCAAGGCTCGCCCCGTCATCAGATGGCCGGGCGGCAAGACGCGTTTACTCAAACACATCCTGCCGCTGATTCCGGAGCACACGACCTACGTCGAACCGTTTGGCGGGGGCATGGCCGTGCTGTTGGGGAAACCACCCAGCGACGTGGAGATCGTCAACGACATCCATAAGGATCTGGTCGCGTTCTACCGCTGCGCGAAGTTCCACCTCGACGCGCTCCTAAACGAGTTGGATCTGGTGCTCAACTCGCGCCAAGAGTTTGAGGACTATTGCCAGCAACCCGGACTCACGGAACTGCAAAAAGCGGCGCGTTGGTTCGTGCGCAACAAGCTGAGCTTCGGTGGATTGGGGTCAACGTTTGGCACGAGCAAGCGGAATGGCATGTCGAGTCGGGCCAATCAGATCATGGCGATCCGATCCCTCAATCGTCGGCTGGATAAGACTGCGATTGAAAATCGACCGTGGGACAAGCTGCTCGAGATCTACGACTACGAGGATGCGTTTCATTTCATGGATCCGCCGTATCTCGATTCCGGGGGAGCCGCGTATGATGGCTGGAGCGAGCACGAACTAAATCGCTTTGCCGTGCGCGTGCGCGAACTCGAAGGCAAGTGGATGGTGACGTTTCAAGACTGCGCACAGATTCGGGATGCGTTCACGGGCTGGACGATTCACGACATCACCAGAGCCAACGGCATCAAAAACACCACCGGCACGGAGGGCCGTCTCTACCACGAGGTGATCATCACCAGCGACCGCGCCAAGACGCGCGGCCGTAGAAAGGGGATGAGCGCATGATCTTTTCCGCACCCATGCCATTTCGGGAGGCGTTGGACTCCCTCGCGGCGCGGAGCGTGTTGCCGCAGAGTGGATCCACGGCGGATCTGGCGCGGTTGGATCCGGCGATCCGGCTGCGGGCGTTGTTCTCGGCCAAGGTTACAGAGGTCGGGATCCTCGATGAAATCGAATCCGCCGTGTCGTCGTTCACGGCCGGGCGAGCGGATCAATCGTCGTTGCGGGTGCAACTGCGCGATGTCGTGGAGCGCTCGGGCTACCGCGCCGATCCGGAGGACTTCGGCACGGTGCGCGATCTTACGAGCGATGCCCGGCTGAATCTGATCCTCGAAACCAATCGGCAGATGGCCGAGGGTTATGGCCACTACCTCGAGGGCAACGACCCCGCCGTGCTCGATGAGTGGCCCGCGCAGGAGTTGATCCGCGTGATCGACTCAAAGGTGAAGCGTAAATGGACGCGCCGGTGGATCAATGCGGGTGGCCGTTTCTGGGCGGGACCGCACCGCATGATCGCACTCAAGAACGATCCAATCTGGAAGCGTCTCTCGCGCTTTGATCTGCCTTACGCGCCATTTGATTTTAACAGCGGCATGGACCTTGCCGACGTCGATCGCGACGAGGCCGTGGAGCTGGGGTTGATTGATGAAGACACGCAGCTGTTTCCGCCGCGCGTCGACGATCTCAACGAGACACTCCAGGCATCGCCCAATGTGCGGAGCGAGAACCTGCGCGGCATGCTCGAAGAGACGGGTCTGGGCACGTTCGATGAGGATGGGATCTTCCACTTCACGCCGCAACCGGAGGTGACGCCATGAGCGGGCAAGGTGTCATCATTTTGAAGGATACGGCGGGACCGCTGGTCAATCGGCTGCGCAGCGCGGTGCGGCTGGAGGGCATGACGGCCGTCGTGGGCCGGGCCGAGCGCGGGTTGTTCCGCGATCATCTCTTCGCGCTCAATCAGGCGCGTCACCAATCGGGTGGCCGCAACTACTACACCCAAGCCGCGCGCGGGCTACGGGTCTCGACCGTCGGCACCACGATGACGGTTAATATCAACCAGGTGGGCTTTGCACAGCGCGTGCATGGTGGCACCATCAAGCCGCGCGGGGGTCGGAAGTATCTCACCATCGCGTTTCCCGGCATGGCAGGCTACGGGAAGCGCGCGGCAGAGTTCGACGATCTTGAGTTTGGCGGTGCGGTGGATCCCAAGAGCGGGCGCATGCGCAAGGCGCTGATCCGGCGACCGAGCACGGCGCTGCGCTACCGCCGCCGGAGGCAGAAGGACGGCTCGGTCCGCACGTTTGTGCGACCCGGCGAGGTCACCACCCGCGAGCCAGTGTTTTGGCTGCTCCGCTCTGTTACGCAAGCGGCGGACCGTTCGGTTTTGCCGAGCGATCGCGATGTCATCGGCACCGCCGAGGCGGCAATCAGCAAGCGGCTGGCGCGATTGCAATCCCGAGGAGGTGCCCCGTGAGCTTCCTCAAAACCGTGCCTTTGCTGCAGGCGATCCAGACTTTTCTCGCATCGCTGACGGCGGCCGATGACGATGCGACGCTGCTGTTTGAGGAGGTTGTGCTTTTCCATACGCCAGAGATGGGTAGCGCGATCAAACGGTTGATCCTCTCGCAATCCCGCATCTGTGTGATCGTGCCGAGCGGCGATGACTACCAATCGACGGTTACGGCCGGTTACGTGCACACCACGGCCGAGCTGGAGCTGGAGCTGATATTTGCCGATCGGGTGTATTCGACTGTAAAGAATCTGGACGCTTTGTTTGGCGGCGATCGCAACATCGGCGTGGTGCCGATGAAAGATCGCGTGGTCGAACTTTTGTCGGGCGCAGACATCGGCATCCCCGGTGCGGTGCTCGCACCGCTCACCGGATCGTTCGTGACGGTCAAGGACGATCAAGATCCCAAGCTCAAAGACACGCCGGGGCGCGAAAGCTACATGTCGTCCTGGTCGACCTACGCGGGCGAACAATCTGCATCGACCGCAGCGGACGGATTCGGCGGCTAGCGCCGAATCCGGCCGAAGTAACAAATCTCAAGTATCAAGAATCTCAACCCTCCCAATCCAACTGAATCCAAATCATCATGCGTGTTAACAGCAACCTCCACAACTTGCGCTCGGTCCTGATCGGCCCGACGTCTCGGTTTATCTTCGCCAACGGCGCGACTTCTCGCGCCGAGGCCCAAGCCATGGGAGCCGAGGACTTCGGCAATCTCAAAGCCCACCAGCTCCAAATGGAGAACACCACCGAACCGGTGCTCACTTCGGTCGATGGTCTCACCCAGCAGATCGACGAGCAATCCCGTCTCCTGGCGCTGGGCTACATGCTCACCAGCCGCGAACAGGCCGTGCGTGATTTGATCCTCGCCTACAATGCCACCGAGGGCACGGCCTTTACCCAAGCCGCTGCGGCAGCAACGAATGGCACCTTGCTCGCGTTTGGCACGACGGCCGCAAAGCTCAACGCGTGGTATGAGTTGCAAATCGGTGGCACCGCCGTGCGCACTGTAACCACCGTAACGATTGCGGGTCTCACCGAGGACGTGGACTTCATCATCCACAAAGAACTCGGCTTGATCCGTTTTCTGACCGCACAGGCGGCTGATCTCACGCCGGTCATCACCTGCCCGGAAGTGACCGCCGCGAGCGCCGCTTACATGCGCCGGATCGATCCGCTCAAGCAGAGCGTGTTCCGAGGCTACGGCACGCTGGTCTGCATGGACCGCGATCAGGACAACAAGATCGTGTTCGATCACCGCTGGTTTAAATGCACCTTGAAATTCGACAGCCAACCCAATCGCGACAGCGAGGCCGGGGCGGGTGAGTCGGAGTTCAAAGTCATGATCATGGAAGACGCCGGAGTCGTCTGGGCGCGCGCCTAAGCGCTCGCGCTGCACGGCAACGACAACTCACTGAAT
Source organism: Actomonas sp. (assembly GCA_965203585.1). Lineage (GTDB taxonomy): Bacteria > Verrucomicrobiota > Verrucomicrobiia > Opitutales > Opitutaceae > Actomonas. The sequence continues at coordinate 799,643 of CBDBDC010000003.1, read as the reverse complement.
ACCATGAATCTCATTCTTGAAAAAACCACCGGGAAGCTGGTGCCAAGTGGGCAGCCCGCTCAATTGGCGCGGGGCGGCGTGCAAGCCCTGTCGCTGCAGTTTCTCGATTCGGGCGTCGCCGAGCTTCTCGCGGGCGGCGCTCCGATAGCGCTGAAGATCTTCGCGATCGACGACACCGACGCGCCGCTCGTGACGATCGATGCGTGGACGGCCGACGCCACCGGCGTGCGCTACACGACCAATTACAACACCCTTGCTGGGGCGCTCGCATGGGTGCAGGGTGCCACCTACTTCGCGCGGATTGACTACGGCACGCCCAACGTGGAGAGCATTCTCTTTCATCTCGTCTACGGCGGGACCAACGCCGCGCCCGGCCCAGCTCCTCAAGTGTCGATCCAGACGATCAGCACGGTCGGCAAATTCCTCGCGCCGATGCTCTACATCGGCCGCTTGAATGCGGATGGAGCCAAGGCGTTGTTTGGCTACTACAAGGTCAAACATGCGGGCAAGATCCACGGTGCGCAGCTCTTCGCGCAGACCGCGCCGACGGGCGCGGATGTGACGGTCGACCTGATCGATGCTGGCGAAGACGAGCTGGCGAAGGTGAGCACGCTATCCGATGGCGCAGCGGCAGAAGAAACGATCTTCCCGGCCGCGCTTGATGTAGAAGTCGGCGATGTGATCCGCGCGAAAATCAAAACGGTGGGGAGCGGCAATCGTGGCGGCTACCTGACCCTAAACCTCATCTGCGAGAACACAGCATGAAGACACTCAATCCAAAACCATGGCGGTGGGTATGCACCGCGCTTGCAATCACCTTGCTGGGCCTGTGCACGGCTCGCGCCCAGGTGGAAATCCCCTGGGAAGACATCGATAAAACCGGCTCCTCGCTGGCCGACCTGGCGACCCGCGATGCGGGCGATCTGACCGGCCGGGTCGCGATCACCGACAGCACCCCCAGCACCAACAGCACGACCGGCGCGATCACCGCCGTCGGCGGCATAGCCACGATGGACAACATCCATGCCGCCGGCCACATCACTTCCGGCGACGGGTTTGATTCGGCCAGCTATCTGGAGCGACTCGCGCTGCGGTCCACGCGTGGGCGGGCTATCAGCGACGGGGTTACCCCTGCCCGCTCGGTCCGCCACGAGCCCGGTGACATTGGGGCCGTCGGGGGGCTGCCCATCACGATCCACGGCACCCTCCCCGTTCTGCCCACGAGGCCGAAGCAGTTGGTCCAGATCCTCGCCCTCACGGGTTCCGTAACCGGCCCCGACCTGACGGCTGCGCGGGAGCCCCACAGCCTGCACCTGCTCATCGACCCCGCCGGATCACTCATCATCAGGCAGGTCGGGGCCGACCCCACGGATCAACGCTCACTGACCTATGCCAATTTCCTCGCCGCATATTCCGGGCGGCAGCATGTCCGTCTCGTGGTGCGGATAGCGTCGCCGGATAGCGTCATTAATCCCGCGATCTGGGTGGATGGCGTCAATGTCACCGGGAGCATGTCATCAACCACGTCGGGCACGGCCCCGAATTGGGTGCCGCCGACGATGGTGGCGGACTATTACCTAACTGGCCTGATGTGGTCGAGGGGGCATATGCCCTCCATGGCGGTGGTGCTGGGTGCCTGGAGCGATGCTGAAGCCATCGAGTGGACGGGCGGCGGGCGCTGGCCTACGCGATTCGAGCATGCGGGCAGCGCGGTGGACCCCTCGTCGTCGGCCTTTGTGAACCGGGGCGCCGCGACGGGTGACGTAACGCGGCCCACCAATGGATTCGAGCTGTTCAGCGGCGCGTCCGCGGCCGGGTTCTCGGCAACGCACGGTGCCAACGGCAACGTGTCCCAGGCCGTCAAGCTGGGCTATAGTTTCCGGCCGGGGCAAGCTTGGCTGGTGGAGTTTGAGTGGACGCAAGGCACGGGGGCGTTGCCGGACTTCTTCGGCGCGATGTCGTCGATTGCGAGCAACACGGCGGACCTGAGTGCCAACCGGGCGGCCGAGATTGTCGCGGGGCCAAACACATTCGTGATCGAGACGACGGCGCGGGATGCCACTGCCGGATTTGGGTTCACCTATTCGCGGGGCTCGGCCGAGGCGGGCATTGGGGTGTCGGGCTTCCGCGCGCGGCCGCTCGGTGCGATCATCCGGCCCTACCACCAAAACGGTCTGGTCCTCGGCGACATGTTGGGACGGGTGTCTGGTCGATTGGTCGGCGGGTCCCAGGTGCCGGGGCCGGGCGGGCGGGAGATCACGATCGACGTGCCGTTTAGCTACGCGGGTGCCTCGATCCAAATCCTGGGCGGCAACGTGCTGGGTGGGCTCGATGCGCGGGTCGTATCGATCGCGGGCTACACCGACACCAGCACCACCATCGATGTGGGCACCACCAGCGGCGGCGCGGAGCTGGTCAACGGCCACGCCGCCAATGGCCTCTTCGACGTTTCGACCTTCGTGACGCGTATCATCTCCAACGGCGGGAATCTTTACCTGACCGCCACCGACAACCCAACCACCGGCACGATCCAAATCGTGCTCCAACCGCTCAACAAACCATGATCAAATTCATCTTCATTATTCTTCTCGGGCTAGCCGTCGCGGCTGGCCCTGCCTATAGTCAGTCCCCTTCCAGCGTGGTCACCACCGAGACGGCGGAAATCACCACCGTGCGCGAGACCTGGCGCATCCAGGCCGAGGTGCCAAGCGACGGCAACGTAGCGGTGGAGGTCCTCCGGCGCGAGCGGCGGATGGTGGCGGGGGTCGACATCGGCGCGAGCCCCTCGGCCACCGTGAGGCGGTCGCTGGCCACGGCGGCGGCGGACTCGGTGACGCTCTCTGATGGGGCGCAGATCACCTTTGCGCAACTGTTTGAGGCGTTCGCGAGGTTTACCGCGCTCTGGGAGGCGGAGGACAACGCACGCCCAATCGACCCAGCTTCCGAAGAAAACCCTGAGTAGTCGCCATGCCCGATTCCATCCCCCCTCTTTCCAAGCTCTCCACGCTGCTCGGCGGCGAGGAGCTGAACGTCCTCACCAACGACGACAAACTCGAACCCGTAAAGGTGCTCGTGCTCCCGATGCGTTCCCTCTTGCGCTTCATCGAACTGTGTGTCGATGGCGATGGGCAGGCGCTCATCGAGCTGTGTATCGACAAGCCGGAAGGCTATGCCGACCGGTTCACGGCCGATGCGCAGGATGAGCTTCTGGAGAAAGCGAGGGAGCTAAATTTTACGCACGCGGAGCGGTATCTGGAGCGTCTCAATTCGGACTCCCAAAAACTGGCTCCGCTCTTCCAAAAGGTGAGCCAGCGCATGAGCGATCAACTCAAGCCCGTGCTGGAACAGTTGATGACTTTGTGGCCGGGTGCGCCGACGCCTGCCTCGCCCTCGGCTGCACCCGAGCGCAAATCCTCGACGAGTCCCTCGCGTGGATCCGGATCGTCCTCGAGCGAGAAGGAAGCCGATCAGCCAAGCGCGCCCTAGACCATCTCGACGCGATGACGCTGAGTTGCCACTCCCTGTTCTCCAAAGACGTCGGCTCGGCGATGAGCGACTGGCGCGGTGCGTTGGTTGACCGCACCGGCGTCAAGGCCGATACCCCGGAGGAAGAGGATCTGGCGGCGAACCGTGCCTCGGCCTTTGATGCGGCGATGGGCGCGGGTGCAGCGGCCGGGTGATTACTTCTCCCAAGGCTCACGCCCACCATTCATCCATTTGCAAACTTCATAGAGCACGACAATCGGAGTCAAAATAACGAGAAGAAACATAATCACAACGAGCGGAATCTAGCACACATCGCATGACTCGTAAAGGAGAATACAAAGTCCAGCTGGAGTTGATCGGGAAGAATCTCGATCAACTCAACCGCACGCAAAAGGACATGTCGGAGCTGCGGAAGGAAACAAGCGGTTTCCAGCAAATGCTCAAAGTGGGACTGGGTATCGACTTCGCGGGAAGGTTCACCCAAGGCATCGGTGACATCACCCATAGCTTCACCGGGGCGATCCGGCGCGGGTTGGACTTCAATCGCACGATGTTTGACGCCGAGGTCGGCATCAGCAATGTGCTCAAAAAGTTCCTCGAACTGGATGACGCGGCGGCGAAGCAGGAAGCGGCCAAGTCGATGCAGGCGATCATCGCCCTGGAGCCGCAGACGGCGGCGGGGCTCTCCGATCTCGTGCAGGGGTTTCTGGCCACGGTCGCCAGTGCCCAAGCGGTGGGCGTGCAGGTGGATCAAAACATCGACCTGGTCGGTAAGTTCGCGAACGCCCTGGCCAACGCCAACATCGACGCCTCGCAACTGAGCCAAGAGCTGCGCGCCATCTTCACCGGCAACATCACCCCGGACGCATTGCTCGCACAGACGGTGGGCATCACGAACACCAATTTCCGCGCGGCGAAAGAGGCGGGCGCGGCCTACGAATTCCTCAACGAGAAGCTGGGCTCGCTCGGTGAATCCGGTTACAGCGCGTCCACGCGGCTCTCCACGCTCAACAGCGCGATCGATAAACTGCTGGGCGAAATCACCGCGCCCGTCTTCGACACGTGGTTGACGGGAATCGGCGACATGACGAAGTCGGTCAACAATCCGGAGCTACTGGAGTCGCTCCAAGGCATCGGGCTGATGCTGGGTGATCTCACTGCGCTGGGTTTTGATCTCACGCAATGGGCGGTGGAAAACGCCGATGCGTTGATCTTTCTGGCGCAAGCGGCGGCCGCTCTTGGCTCAGCTTTTTTAGCAATCAAGGCGCGGAAACTTTTGGGAAGCATCGGAGATTCTACTCGCGCATGGTGGGCCGGGCGTTTGGCGATCGAAGCGCAGACAACAGCTGTGGCACGAAACACGGCTGAACTCTCCCGCAATGCGCTGGTGCGCAAAGCGGGGCTCGGCTCTCTCATTCTCGGGCCTATCGGATTTGGCGTTTTGGCAGCGGCGCTTCCGATCATCAAAGCGATCGAGACTTCCACGCTCGCCCGATTGGAAGCGGAGAAGGAAATCACCCGTGAGATCGGCGCCAGGCTTCACGACAATGCCGAGGCCCTTGGGGCGGTGCAAAGCCTTGAAGAGGCCGAGAGGCTCCGACTCGAAACGTTGGAGAAGATCGCAGAAATTGGGTCGGAAATCGCTGCACTAGAAGTCGATCAAGAAATCTACGCGGCCAATCGCTCGCGCACCGGGATCGGCGGCCCTCGCGATCCGGCGATTGATAAACAGATCGCCAATCTGGCGTTCGAACGTGAGACATTGCGCAACCAACTGGAAGTCTCGATAAATGACCCTGAGTGGACGGAACAACGTATCGCTGACAATCAGGCAAAAGCCGAGGGCGCACGTCTTACCGCCGAGCAGAACAAAGCCTACGCGGAGTCGGTGAAGCGTCTCGAAACGCTGAATGCCAAGGTGCTCGCACTGCGCGAAGCCTATGCACTGGGAGCGCTGGATGATTCGGGCAAATTAGCGTTTCTCGAAGGTAAAGTCGCCGAAGTGAATGCCGCACTGGCACAAGAGATTGCGACCGCCAAAACCTTCCCAGATGTCGAAAAGCGGGCCGCGGTAATTGCGGATGCTGAAGCGCAGGCCGACGAGAAACGAATCCCACTGCTCGAAGCGATTCGTGATCTGGAAGCGGCGATCGGTAAAGAGAAGGCCGACGCGCTGGAATCGGCCGAGGCTGAGCTCGAAGCTGAACGGCAGAAGGTGCTGGCCGTTCGCGATGGCGTAGCCGCGTTGCAGCTGTCGGCCGCGCAGGCCGAACGTGACGCTATCGCTCAAAATCCTTTTCTGACCACGGCCCAGCAAAACGTGCAGGCCGCGCCATTGCTCGAACGGGAGAACCAACTGATCGTCGAAAACATCGCGCTGCTGAAGGAACGGCTCGAAAGTGGTGACCTCGATGGTGAAGGCATCATCGATGCCAACGAACGGCTGCTCGATCTCTACCGCGATCAGAATGACCTGCAGCGCGAGATGGCGCTCAACTCATTCGGCGGGGAGTTTCGCGCAGAGCTCACCACGTGGCTCGATAGCTTTGGCAGCAACGCTCAGCAGGTCGCGGGCATCCTCACCAACACGGTGGGGGCGGCGATCAACGGGATCTCCCAACAAACGACGCGTGCGTTGCTCATCACCGGGGATTGGGGCGCGGCCTGGGACAACATGAAGCTGGCGGTAGCGCAGACCTTCGTGGAGATGGTCGTGCGCTATGCCGCGACGCGGGCCGCGATGTTCATAATCAGCAAGACCTTTGGCCTAAGCGAAGCGGCGCTCGGTTTCTCGACGGCAGCGGCCCTCACGGCCGCATGGACGCCGGCCGCCATCGCGGCGAGTATCGCCACACTAGGCGGTGCTTCGGGCGCGGGCACGGCGGCATATCTGACGTCGCTGGCAGTAGGCAAGGGCGCTACGCAGGCTGCCAGCCTGATCCCCGGCTTCGCGGATGGTGGAATCTACCAGGGTGCAGGCGGCCCTCGGGATGATGCGAACTTGATCCGCATCTCGGATGGAGAAGGCATCGTGCAGGAGCGTGCGATCCGCCACTACGGTGAAGACTTCTTCAATGCATTCAATAATCTGGAGCTCGGATCGGCCCCGATCGGGGCGCGCGGAGTGGCCACGGGCACGCCGTTGCAAGGGGTAGGCAACGGCGGTGCAGCGGGTGGATCGAGCGCGCCCAACATCACGATCATCCCGGTGAACTCGGAGCGCGAGGCAACGCGGATCGCCCGGCATAGCGAAGCGCGGGGTGACATCGTGCGCATCGTGCGTGAGGACCGGGATCAAATCTTCGGCGACGATCTCTGATGGCATTTTTTGACGACATCACGCTGGACGGCCGGGCGGTGAAGCTGTGTCTCACGCCCATCGATTGGTCGGCTCGCCCCAAGACGACGCTGGGCTTCGATACGGAGATCGAGGAGGGACTCTCCGGCATCGAATCGCGGGCGAGTCGGCACCACGCGATCCGCGTGACTGATGTCGCGTATCGCTACCGGCTCGAACGGGAGAAGGCGGGCGAGTTTCGCGACGAGCTGATCGCGCTGGGATCGGTGCTGATCGCGGTGCCGCTGTGGATGGATCACAAGGCAGCGGGTGAGTATGATGCCAACCGCGTCTTTGCCCCGCATCACTGGGTGAATTACGAGCCCGAGACCGGTGCCTATAGCTTGGATGTCGGCAGCGGGAAATCGCGCAGCGTTGGGCTGTTCGTCGGGCGCGTCGAGGGCACGCCGCGCATCGTGGCCAATGCTTCGGACTGGGATGGGACCACGACGCTGCGCATTCGCGAGGATTCGCCGTATGCGGCGCGGGTGGGAATCAATACAAGCGAGATGGCGGCGTGGTCGCTCTTGCCCAACTGGCAGGGACCACCGGCTGAGTTTTACGAATCGTCGCTGACCACTAGCCAGATCGGAGCGGGCCGCGAACGGGCGATCAACCACGACGATGGCGTGACCAGGATCGGGCAGCAGGCGCGGTTCACGCTGAATGATCGGGTGCGGATTCGGCGGCTGTTGACGTTCTTCGAAGCGAAGCGTGGGAGCTGGTCGCCGTTTACCATCCCGCGTTGGTTTCGGCCGGATGAAAATCCGGGTGACGAAACCTTCCTGCAAGTGCGTTTCACGCAAGATGAAATCACCCTCGAGTGGCCGAATACGGACGGCATCGATACGCAGATATCGTTTGTCCAGGACTTGGTGCTCGATGGCGGCGAACCGGCGCAACATCGGCCCTCCATCGCGCATCTCTACAAACTCTGGTGGGATGGTTCCGCGAACAGTTTCACGTGGACGGATTGGGAAGCCGATCTGGTGAATGGCGACGACACCTACCCGCCGCAGAAGATCGCGCACAAGGCACCGACCGAGAATCTGAAGCCCGGCACGAGTGAGTGGGAGGTGCTCCTCCATGATTTCGATGGGAATCCGTTGCGAGCTTTCGCCCTGATGGAGCTCGAGCGGCGTCTGCACCTCGAGATCCGCGAATGCGATCCGACCAACGTGACCAACACGGCCGCCCTGCGTTTCAAGGGTGAGGTCGAGACTTCAAAACTGCGCGGCAAAACGCACCGGGCAAAGGCGTCGCTGCTCGGCAATCGGTTGCGGCGACTGGTGCCCAACTACTATTACCAGCGCAACTGCAACGCCGTGCTGGGGGACGATCTTTGCGGGATAGATCTGGAGGCACTGAAAGTCACGGGAGCGGTGGACGTGATCAATGACACCGTGATCGACGTCGACGTAGGCTCCACCAAGGCCGCAGACTGGTTCGCGCTGGGCTACGCGGAGTTTAACTCGGGGGACGATGTGGAGTTGCGTTTCGTGGTGCGTTCGGAGCCGATCGCGGGTGGCACGCGCTTGACCATCCACAAGCCGCTGCGCAATGTGGCCGTGGCCGATGCCGTGATGGTGTATCCGGGGTGCGATGGCCAATACGCGAGCGGCTGTGCGAAGCACAACAATCAGGAGAATTTTGAGGGATTTCCGCGCATCCCCGCTTTCTTCGAGAGCGCCGACACAGGCTTCAAAACAAAGGTCGGGAAATGACCCCAAAAGCAGTATTCGACAACGCAGGAGCACGCTACGCGCTCAAGCGCGCCGCGTTCAGCTGGTGGCAGACTCCCTTTCGCGAAAATGCCGCCGTGCGCGGCCCGGAGGGTGGTGTCGATTGCGTGAACTTCCTCCACGAGATCTTCGTCGAAGCGGGCGCGTGTGAACGGATGGAAATCCCGGAGCGGCCGGTGGAGGTGGTGCGCTCCTGGCATGATCACCACGCGGTAAGTCTGATCACCCAATGGCTAGGTGCTCCCGATCTGCGTGGGAGGCTCAAGCGCGACGATGATCCCTTGAGCTATCAAACCGGCGATTTGGTGGGCCTGCATATCGGACAGACTGAGCATCATCTGGGCGTGGTTATTGATGACGACATCTGGCATGTCGCCCGTCCCGCTGGTGTCGTGGTGCATTCGCTGCGCGACCCAGAGCTGCGGCGCTTGATTCGATGCCGCTATCGACTGATGAAGGTGGCCGCATGAGCTTCGTGCCCAAAGCAGAAGTCCCGAGCGAAGTCGCCGACAACACAGCGGGACGTTCGACCAGTCTGAGCCCCACCGAGGTGATTCCTTTGGTGAGTGGCCGAGGCCGTGTCGTGGCCCGTCCGATCGCGAGGGATCTGCATTGGCACTTCCGCAATACGAAGACGTCGAGCTACGCGTTCTTCTCCGGAGTGTTTGCGCTTTGTATCGGTCCCGTGGATGAGTTCGACTCCATCATCGTCAATGGGAAGTCATACCAAGGCATCTACAAGCTTCGCACTTCCTATCCGGGAACTGACTACATCAATCAGGTGCTCTCCAAGGAAACGCCAGAGACTTTCCGGTTCTGGTGGGGACTCGAAGATCAGGCAAATCCGACGCGCTACATCCAATCGTTGGTGCGCGATGCCAATCATCCCGAGGCCAACAAAACCCACCCGAGAATGAAGGGTATCGCGTGGATGGGCGTGCAGGACATGGAGGCTGGGCAGGCGATCAACAGTAAGACCCCAGCGATTCCCAAGATTGAGATCGAGCTGTATTGCCGATCCCGAGCCGCCTACAGTTTCGGCCATGTCGAACACGGCTCCAACCCCATCGGCACGATCCGCGATCTGTTCACGCTCCAGCGTGGCGGGCTCGGGCTGGGTAGTAGCGTGATCGATGCAACCCAATGGGCGGCCTCAGCTCAAAGGCTTTGGGATGACGGCGTCGCCGGGATCTCGGGTGACAAGCTGTTCACCAGCCACGTATTCGACAAACCCCGCGCCGCCCTCGATGTAGCGGCTGAGGTAGCGGGGCACTTCGGTGGGTTCTTGCGGGAACAGGATGGGAATCTCGATGTGGACTGGCAGCCCAATGATGGGAGCACTTCAAGCCCCACCGGCCTGCGCGAGATCTCGCTACACCATTTGACGGCCGAGCCCGTGATCGATCCAGAAGGGCTCGATAAGATGGCCACTCAAATCATCGTCTCGGGGCTCGACTACACGTCGGATCCTCCGCTCCAAGAGGATAGCCAGGAGGCGATGGTCCCGTTCGCACGGCGTCTGCTGGGTGAGACTCGGCCGGCCGTGCAACTCAACCGCAAGGGCTTTGTCACGCCCCGACAGTTGATGTCGGCCGCCGTGATGGAAGCGACCCAGCGAGCAACGCCACTGTCGAAAATCCGGTTGAGCGTATTGCGGCAATATGCCGTGCATGCGGACGGTGTCACGCCGCTGCGGCCGGGCGATCGCTTCACGCTGGATTGGGAACCGATCGGCCTCGATGTGGTGGTGCGCGTGATGGAGCGGAGCAAGGAAACGGCGACGTCGGTGGACTTCCAAGTGCAAGTCGAGCGGGGAGCGTTTCCGCGTCCCTACGAACCCGCGATCGATCCGCGGGTCGATCTCTCCGTGGAGCCTCCGGTCGACCTGGTGCGCTACGAGGTGGCCCAGCTTCCTCCGGATCTTAGCAACGCAGCCGACACCCAAGTGGTCGCTCTCGTGGAGCGGCCCAGCAATTCGGCGATGGGGTTCAAGGTGCAGTTCAGCCCGGACGATTCGTGGCCGGGGCAAGAGATCGAAAACGGGAACACGCGCTGGGCGGTCGCGGCCGTGCTCCAGACCCCAATGCCGGCCGCGCTCGGTGAGGTCACCGTAACCGTGAATGCAGTCGGGACGGACTGGCCCTATCTCGCGAGCCAGAGCAGTCTCGAGCAATCGGATGATCAGTTGCTGGTGCACCACGGCGGCGAGTGGATGAGTATCGGCACCATCACCCCTCAAGGGCTCGGAAACTACACGCTAAATCTTCGTCGGGCGCGACTGGCGAGCGAGGTGAAGGCGCACTCAGTCAGTGCCGTTTTAATGCTGATCAAGCGGTCGGATCTGGTCGCACTCGAACACACCGATTTCGCAAATGTAGAGGACGGCGGATCATACGATGCCCCAACCGCAACGAAGCATTTCAAACTACGCTCCTACAACAGTGGAGCGGAGGGCAACCTGACGGCGTCAACGAGCGTCCAATTGCGGGATCCTACGCCGGATCAAGTGATCGGTGTCGGTGTCGTGATGCAACAAAAACTCGCCAAGCTTTCGTGGACGGCGTTGGTGGGCGCATTGATCAACGAATATCAGGTCCATCGCGAGTCGTGGAACGGTAGCACATGGAATGACGACGGCCTGATCGGCGAGGTGGGCACGCCCGACTATTGGGATGTGGTTCCGGCGTTTGGATTGTATCGTTGGAGAGTGCGAGCCGTGGCCACCGACGAGACGCTGGGAACCTTTTCCGGCTATGTCGAAGGCACGGCCAGCACGGTGGGCGCCGACGACGTAGACGACTCAGTTCCAACAACGCCAGGCGCACCGGTTTTCGATAACGAGGGCACTTATCTCACGGACGACGGAACGGCGCTCGCCTACATCCAAGTGGACGCGCCCTCGCTGCCAGCGGACGGAAAGCGCCTCGTCCTGCACTACCGTCGCAGCGGCTCCTCCACGTGGGAGGTGGCCAACAACAACGTGACGCCCCGCGGCATCGCCCGGATTGATGATCTCAGCGCGGCGGTGGCCTACCAATTCGCGTTCTCGACGCTGAGTTTCGCAGGCACACCCTCGGCCTTCTCAACGGTGCTTTCGCGCACCGCACCAGTCGATGGAACGATGCCTGGCGCACCCAGTGGGATGAGCGCATCGACCGACTTTTCGACCCACGGTTCGCCACCCGCCCGATACCTAGGTCTGAACGGCCCGCTACTCGGCGCCTGTTGGTTGTTTCCAGGAGCCCCAACCGCGAAAGATGTGTCGCGGTTGGAGGTCAGTTTGACGTTGGCGGGCAGATACAGTCGACCAAGCACGCAAGTGAGTTTCCATGAATCCACCGCGCAGAAGATCGCCCTGTATGCCTCGCCCGTTTTTCTGTATCTTCGAATTTGGGCGAGGTGGTGGGACCGCTCCGGGAACGCGGGGGCATGGGCCTACGTCGATTCGGGCTTCCACCAAAGCTACGCGGGTGACTTGGGCAGCCAGAACTCCGACGATGCTCATTTCTTGGGTCGAAGAACCGGAAACACGGGAACCGCAAAAAAGGTTGTGGCAGAGGGAACCGTCAATTGGTCGGGAACTCTTTCCGGCGAGAACCCCACCGAGACCGAAACCATCAGTCTCCCAAACGGATTTACGACCAAGCCCGATGGACCAAGTGGTGGGACGGTTACCAACACCGGCATCCTCTGGCGATATGATTGGGACTCCGCTTCGAGCACCAGCAGCCAAGTCTCGATTGTGTTCTTTATGCCCGATGGGTCCGATATCCCCGCCAGCGCTGCCGTGCGACTTCAGGCGGCATTCTTCCAACACACTTAAATCATGGCACTCGAACAGCAAACCGACCTCAAGAACGGCCTTCAAGCGAGCTACTGGAAGCTCGTCGAGTGGTCAGTGAACCTCGAATCCAAGACTGCGACCGCGACCTTCAAAGTCTACGTCGATCGCACACAGTCACAAAATGGCCGTCCAGCATCGGACAAAATTGCCCGGCTCGATATCTCCGGGGCTGACTTCGATCAATGGTTCACGGACAGGGAGCAGACCGTTCGAGATCAGGAGGTTTTCTACACCGCGGCGAAGGCATTGGGTGTGAATTCGGACTTTGGGTCGGTTCGAGATCCAGCCGACCAGCAAACAAAGCGCGGGAATCGGCCTTTATTCAGAGGTGCGAAGGACATGCGGGAGGATCGGAAGAAACCGAAGCGCACGCGCGATGCATAGATATTGCACGGCTTAGGCAAAAAACCCGAATTTTATCAAACCAACGCGGGTTTTGATCAAACTCGATGCGGGGATACACGGTTGTGCTAAAGTGGCGGAGAGAGAGGGATTCGAACCCCCGGAACCTTGCGGCTCAGCGGTTTTCAAGACCGCCGCAATCGACCACTCTGCCACCTCTCCATCAATGACTTACAAAATATGACTATTTCTGTTGGCAATTATTTTGACTCAGCAGGCACTCAATGGCCTGCTCTTTCGAAATGAGAGCCACCCGAAACAGACGGGTTACAGTGAGCCGAAACCCCCACTCGGCAACCTCGAAATTCTGCGTCAATTGGGGAACGGGATCAAAGCCCACCAAGGTCGACCGGGCGGCTTGGGACGAGCTTCACCCCGACGCCCCCAAAGAGGAACGCGCCCGGGCTTCCCAAGGCAATTTCTTCCCGCACGCCTGCGGTGCCTTGGCCCCGCCACGCTCAAGAAGTTGAGCGCGAGTCGGTCCGCCGGGTCCCCGAGGGGAAGGGGGTCCTGTCGATGCAGTCGCCCAATATCGCGTCATTCGTCACACCAATGAGTCGCCACAACGCCTCTCCCGGGTCCCGGCACCCTCCCGCAACGTCTTCATGCAATATGCGCGGGTTAGGGCCTCGGTTCAGACCTGCCCCACCTGAGGGTTTCCAGAAGTGTTGACCTCGCTTATTATTCCGCGCATAAGAGCCGGATGAAACAATTTCTCCTGGGTTTGCTCGTCTTGCTGCTGATCGGCGTCGTTGACGCCGCGGAATCCGAGGAACTTGGAGACCTGAGAAAAAAGGCCGAACAGGGGGATGCCTCCGCTCAATACAACCTGGCGTTGATGTACGCTAATGGCAGCGGCGTCACCCAGGATTATGTCGAGGCGGTCAGGTGGTTTCGACGGGCGGCCGAACAGGGGGATGCCAAAGCTCAATACAGCCTGGGGGTGATGTACCGTGATGGCAGCGGCGTCACCCGGGATTATGTCGAGGCGGTCAGGTGGTTTCGACTGGCGGCCGAACAGGGGGTTGCCAACGCACAATACAACCTGGCGTTGATGTACCGTGATGGCAGAGGCGTCACCCGGGATGATGTCGAGGCGCTCAAGTGGTATCGACTGGCGGCCGAACAGGGGGATGCCGACGCTCAAAACAACCTGGCGGTGATGTACCATGATGGCAGCGGCGTCACCCGGGATGATGTCGAGGCGGTCAGGTGGTTTCGACGGGCGGCCGAACAGGGGCAGGCCGACGCTCAAAACAACCTGGCGGTGATGTACCATGATGGCAGCGGCGTCACCCAGGATGATGTCGAGGCGGTCAAGTGGTATCGACTGGCGGCCGAGCAGGGGGTTGCCTCCGCTCAATACAACCTGGCGTTGATGTACTATGATGGCAGCGGCGTCACCCGGGATTATGTCGAGGCGCTCAAGTGGTATCGACTGGCGGCCGAACAGGGGGTTGCCAAAGCTCAATACAACCTGGCGTGGATGTACGATATTGGCAGCGGCGTCACCCGGGATTATGTCGAGGCGCTCAAGTGGTATCGACTGGCGGCCGAGCAGGGGGTTGCCTCCGCTCAATACAACCTGGCGTTGATGTACCGTGATGGCAGCGGCGTCACCCGGGATTATGTCGAGGCGGTCAGGTGGTATCGACGGGCGGCCGAACAGGGGCATGCCGACGCGCAAAACAACCTGGCGTTGATGTACCGTGATGGCCAGGGGGTGCTTAAAGATGAAATCGAGGCCTTGGCATGGTTAAACATAGCAGCCATCTCGGGAATCGAAAACGCGGCCCGGAATCGTGACAAACTTGAAAACCGGCTCGGGCCGCAGGCTACGCTGGCCGCACAACGGCGTAGCAAGGAACTCTTGAAGCAAATTGAGGCAGGAAAGCTGAAATCCGAGGGCTAAGGAGTCATGGTATCAACTCCTGGTCACATCCTGACAGCCGCCCATGTTGCGGCCGATGCGACACGTGTGCCCGTCATTACCCCTTCACCCGGGCGCACAATGACTACGGCGGCGTGCGAACCCCTAAGGGTGTTGCGCTGCTGCTCGTGGCACGAGCTATTCAGTCAGCGTGAACGGAATCACGGTCCTCATGACGGTATCTGCGGGTGAGGTATCCTTCTCAGTGCCGCAGTTCCCGGCCCCTGTCATCTTGTTGCCTGGCCAAGCATCGACCGGCTCCGCCCCTGAGGGAAGCGCGCTTTCCGCGGTGTTGAGCAACCCCGCCACTGCGGCGATCGCACGGGTTGCCCTCCAAGCCACGGCAGCTGCGGCCAATCCTGCGGTCGCGGAAGAGGTCGTTATAGCCGCTGTCTCATCGAATCCATCTTCGGCTTCCGATGTGGTGACCTCGGTCACCAACAGCGTTTCCCAAGCGACCGGCACCACGAGTGCCGCCGAATTGCAAGCGACCGCCTCCATTCTCGCCAATGCAGCTAATACTGCCGCCAGCAGTGTTGGCAGCACCGGAAACCGTCGATGTGACGGTTGCATCGACCGTCGAGCAAACGCAAGCCGCCCAACCCACCGCGCCGACAACGCCGACTACTCCAACCACACCGCCGACTCCGACCACTACTGATCCTGAGGCATCGGAGGAAATTGAAGTTCCCAATGACCATGTGATCATCACGAACTTCTCGAGCTTCACGATCCGTTTGAGTGGTGGACGACTGGTTGCGGTAACACTTAACGACCAAAATGACGTTGCGACGGTTTGATCGGTTACCACTGCGATTGGCGAACAGACTGCGCAAGTCGGCGATGGTGCTGCGACCGCGTTCACGGTTCCTGTTTCTGTTACCGCCGCCATCGGCCCGCTGAGCTTAGATCAGTTCGACAATATTGCCGCAGGAATCCGCACCGTTCTTACGACTGTCGAAGTTACGGCTCCCGGTAACACGATTATCGTCAGCCCTTCGAGTTGAGGATTCAACCCTAGTCGAATCAATATTTCAAACGCATCCTTCGGGGTGCGTTTTTTTGGTCGAATTTCGTGGAAACTCGTTATGCGGGGAACTGAACCGATTATTCCAAGAACGAACTTTGCTGGGCCGACTTTTTTGGCTTACCATCTTCAGCTCCAGACAAGTGACGGGGTGGCTTGGATACTTTGCTTGCCACAGCCGCCTCACGGCCGGCCACGATACGATCAGACATTTTGTGAATCTGTAGCCGTAGCCACTTGCAGGTGGGGCTGGTGGAGCGGTAGTCCGCTTCACCGTAGTGGTCGATCCGACCGACTTGGCGGAGTCGGTCGTTCTGCTCAAATTCACCGGAAGAATCCGGATTGTAGACCCCGTAGGCTTTGCCGCCACCTTTCTTGACCACAGAGAAACTGGGGATGTCGCTGGGTCCGTCCGCGATGCAGATCATGTTCTGCATCGGGATGCGGCGGTCTTCCGGCGTCATGTTCGAATTTACATCGATCGCGGGATCCCTGTTGGAACCCTTGTTGATTTCAAAGATGGCTTTTGTCTTGGTTGTATTGTCGATGACCATACCGATCTGCGCGATCTCAGCTTCGGCGGAAATGGAGAGCTCCTTCTGCTTGAGGAAGCCGGGCTGAAGAGGGTTTTCCACAAATTCGCAGGCCCAAATGCCGTCAACTTTGTCGGCGATTGCACTGCCTCGCACCATTTCAGCCAGTCCTGTGCTCACGATGTAGTGCTCCAGCACGATCTCGTGTTTGAGGTGCGCGGGTTTCTCTCGGACCCAATTTCTACTGCTGTCGAAGAAATCAGGCAGACCGGGATAGAATTCGATCTCAGAGCCACAATCACGGAGGACGCGATTGTTCAAACCGGCCATTTCACCCGACAGAACGTGCGTCAGGAGGTGGTTTAGGTAGGCAATTTCACCGGAGATGTGGTATCCGCGCTCCTGATAGTGCTTTCCCAGACTGTTGGTTTCCGACCAAAAATCATCCTCGTTGATTCCGTAGTGCCGAAACAGAGGCGTCTGCATATATTGTGGAATCAACGTCTTGTCGAAATCCCAGATGCAGGCGATGATGTTTTGGGTGAAGAGTGTGGTGGCCATGGTAGTGCGCTTGGTTCGGACCGGGAATTTGCCCGATTCTGCAAATCTCACTGTGTTAAACGGTAGTTTTTTCGCAATAGGCAATATCCGACCGGTTCGTGCTTTCGTTTGGGCGGGGAATGCGCCTTATGGATAGTCCGCTCCGTAATCATGAACAAATTACCCGACATCACCCCGTTTCGAATCCGCCTTGATGAGCTTGATGCTCAAATGACGGATCCGGATCTCTTTTCCGATCCCCAGTGCGCGGCCCAAGTTTCCCGTGATCAACAACGGATGGCGAAGTTGGTCGAGGAGTTTGATGAAGTTAAAAAGGTGGAGGATCAGATAGCCGAGGCGAAGGATCTGTTGAAGGACGAACAGTCAGATCCTCAGTTGCGCGAGTTGGCGGAAATGGAATTGCCCGAGAACGAGGCCCGGGTCGTCGAATTAAAACAAGCGGTGCTGGTGGCGATGATTCCCCCCGACCCGACTGACTCCCGCAATACACTGCTCGAGGTGCGCGCCGGCACAGGCGGCGACGAGGCCGCACTTTTTGGCGGTCAACTCTTCCGCGCCTACACGAGATTCGCCGATAGCCAAGGCTGGAAGGTTCAGACCATGTCGAGCAGCGATGCCGAGCGGGGAGGCTACAAGGAAGTCATTGCCTTGATTACCGGGGATTCGGTTTATCGCCAGCTGAAGTTTGAAAGCGGAGTGCACCGGGTTCAGCGTGTTCCGGTAACCGAAGCCAATGGCCGAATCCACACGTCCACCGTAACGGTGGCGGTGATGCCTGAGGCGGAGGACGTCGATGTGCACATCAATCCTCAGGACTTGGAGATCACCGTCAGCCGTGCCAGTGGCCCGGGCGGACAGGGGGTTAATACCACGGACTCGGCGGTGCAGATTATTCACAAACCTTCGGGTCTGTTGGTCACCTGCGCCGACGAGCGTTCGCAGATCAAAAACAAGGCCAAGGCGATGACGGTGTTGCGCGCCCGACTTCTAAAGTTAAAGGAAGAAGAGGAACGGGCAAAGTATGCGGCCCAACGGCAGGGGCAGATTGGCACGGGAGATCGCAGTGAACGTATCCGCACTTACAATTTCCCTCAAAGTCGAGTGACCGATCACCGGATCGGGCTCACGCTGCACAGCCTCAATGAAGTGATGGAGGGTGAGTTTCAGCCCTTGATGAGCGCGTTGTTACACGAAGATATGTCGATCAAACTGGCGGAGCTGGGAAATCGTCAACTGGGCGCATGACAAGTCTTTTGGAAGTCCTGCAAAAGAGCGCGGTGTTTTTGGAACGCAAAGGCGTGGAGCATCCCCGTCTCAATGCGGAACTCCTCGCGGGGCATGCGCTCGGGTTACCGCGGATGCAACTTTACCTGCAGTTCGAGCGCTTGCTTCCCGAACGGGAGTTGGAGCTGATTCGCCCGCTCATCAAACGGCGGAGTATGAGGGAGCCGCTTCAGCACATTATCGGTTCGGTCGACTTTGCCGGAATTACCTTACAGACGGACTCTCGGGCTCTGATTCCCCGCCCGGAGACAGAATATCTGGTTGAGCTTTTGCGTCTGGAAATGACCGATTCTGTTCCCGAGCATTTCCTGGACTTGGGAACGGGTTCCGGGGCGCTGCTGCTTGCCTTGGCCCACGACTGGCCGGACTCGCAGGCTCTTGGCACGGACATCAGCGAAGATGCGTTGGCGCTGGCCGGTGAAAATTGTGCTCAGTTGGAGTTGACCGAACGGGTTGAATTATTGGCGTCCGATTGGTTCCAGAGGATCGCACCCAATCGAAAATTTGATCTGATTGTCGCCAATCCGCCCTATCTTACTTCACAAGAAGTGGCCGATACTCAGCCGGAGGTGAAGGACCACGAACCGGCTGTGGCCTTGTCCACCGCCGTAGATGGATTGGACGCTCTCCACCTGATCATTGATCAGTCGATGGAATGGTTGAATCCGGGAGGATATTTGGCGATGGAAACGGGAATCGCGCAGCACGCCGACTTGGCCGAACGACTGCGGGATCGGGGTTATGCCGATGTTCGATCCCGCCAGGATCTTACTGATCGGGACCGGTTTGTCTTTGCTCGCAAAACGGCGGATTAACCGCCGGTAGTTGATCGAGCGGTGAGCGGTTGCCGCTCTGCGAATTGAGGCTTTTCGGAAATCTCAACAGCATCCACCAATACTCGCATGGCCTCGCGAAGATGAATATCCAGACGCGCGTAGCCCTCCGGTTGAGGCTCCTCCTCCTCTTCTTCGTCATCGATAACTTCAACCGATTCGATAATTGCTTCGATACCCTCAGTGGTCGAATCCGCGAGCGTGGCGGATTCCTCAACTGGTTCTGTCGCCGATTCCGGTTCGGCATCTTCGACTTCGGGGGCGGTTTCTTCTTCCTCGGGAGGAGTCAGTAGGAATTCCGTGAAAGCATAATTGTGATCGCGAAGAGACTTCCGTTCATCGTCCATCGCTTCCCGAAACTCCTTGTCGATACCACGTCGTTCGATGCGGGCATTCAGATTTAGCGACACGGTTTCTTCTTCCTGCCGGGTGGTGAACCAGTCGATGTTACGCTGGAGGTAGTCAAATTCCGGCAGGGAACTTTGCCGGGCAATACTCGCCTCGAGCAGAGAAGACAGGATATGGGCATCGAGCGGAGTGCCATCGAACTCGGTGGTCTCGATTTCATCCCAGACCAATGCCTGCGGAAGGAAGCGCTCCCCCGATTCCATGACGTCATCGATCGAGGGCAGGATGATATCAGGCACCACGCCGTTCAGTTGCGTGGATGAACCGCTGGGGAGGTAGAATTTCTGGATCGTGAACTTGGCGGCGCCGGTTTTATCGTCTGACTCCCTCCGTAGGCGATCCAGATTTTTCATCTCGTAGACGGTCTGAACGGTGCCTTTACCGTGGGTGGAACTATCGCCCAGCACGATGGCGCGGCCGTAATTCTGCAGTGCTCCGGCGACGATTTCCGATGCGGACGCGCTGTATTTGGAGACGAGCACCGCGAGTGGTCCACCGTAGCGGACGGACTTATCCTCATCGTTATCAACTTTGACATCGCCGTAGTAGGAACGCACCTGAACGACGGGACCTTGTTCAATGAATAGTCCGGTCAGATAGATCGCTTCACTCAGCAATCCTCCGCCGTTGTCCCGCAGATCGAGCACGAGCCCTTCGATTCTTTGCTCCTGCAACTGGGTGATCAACATGGCGACATCCCCACTCGCACTGTTCTGCGGACCGTCGGTATTTCTGAGGTCGGGACCGTAGAACGCGGGAAGTGAAATAACTCCGATGGGTTTGATTGCGCCCTCGTCATCGGGGACTTCAAAGATAGCTCCACGGGCCCGGGTTGAGTCCAAGTTTACGACATCACGAGTGATGCGGATTTCCTTGCGGGCCGAGGGATCGGGGTCGTCCGCAGGTTGGATGGTGAGGTATACGTCGGTGCCTTTTTCGCCTCGGATAAGGTCAACGATTCGGCGTAGTTTCATGCCGATCAATTCGACGATGTCTTCGTCGTCACCGCCAACTTGTGACACGGCTATGATTTTGTCGTTCGGTTGCAGTCGGTTATCCAGATCAGCCGGCCCCCCTGCGATGATTTCACGGATGATACATTCGTCGTCTTCAACGCCAAGGAGAGCGCCAATGCCCACCAATTGAAGACGCATCTGAATCGAAAAGTCTGCATAAGTGTCGGGTGAAAAGTAAGTGGAGTGCGGATCGTAAAGCTTGGCGATATTGGTCAGGAATACTTCCGCAATTTCGTAAGTCTCGATGTCGGCTAGGTTCTTCAACATGCGTTCGTATCGCTTGCGGACCTTTTCTTTGGCGTCGACCAGTTCTTGGTCATTCAAGAGTTCTTGAATCAATTCAAAGCGGAGGCGTTTCTCCCAGATGACATCGGCGTCGCCGGTTGTATCCGGCCATTCCAATTCGCGGCGATCCACGACGTATTCGTCGTGGCTTTCCAAATCAAATTCGCCTTCGAGCCGAGTAAAGATCCATTCTGATCGTTCGCTGGCCCGCTGTTCGTAGCGTTTGAAAATTTCGAAACTCGAATTCACGTCGCCCAGTCGGGAGACATTCCAGTAGAGTCCGGAACTGTAGCGCTCAATGAAGGTGTCGGCGTCGGATTGGAGGAAGAAGAGATGATGGGCGTCCCAATCTTCCATAAATTCGCGAATCACAGCCGAGTAGCTGGATTGATCGACAGCTTCCCGATTGTAGTGAGCTTCTTCCAGTAAGCGCACGAAATTCATGATTTCGCGGGACGATACCTCGAAAGTCCGATCAGACTGAGCTAAAACGCTCGAAATCGAGAGGGTGAGAAGGAGGGTAAATTTCAGGCCAAAGGTGCGGGGCATAAAACTCATGAGAAGGGTAAGAAAAGCTTGGGAGGAAAAGGTTTCAATAAACGCTTCATGAAAGGGCGATCTTGGGATGAGTGGATTCACCTGCGATTGAGGTTGTCTTTGGCCCGGTCGAGGATGCGTTTTTCTTTATCAGTCAGCGCACCGAAGCCACTCACGTTGATTTTGTCCAGAATGCGGTCAACCTCGGCGCGGAGGTCGACGTGCTCAGAGCCGCCACCGGCTGAAGGCGAAGAGGGGCTGTCTGCGACGTTGACCTTGTAGGCTCCGGTTTCAGCGGGCCGACGTTTAGTCCGTTTCAACCAACCGGGGAGTTCCATCGAAGACGAACCACTACCCAGACCGCTCCATTCACCTTTGTGCACGTAGCGGAAGAAAAGCCAACCTGACGCAAAACCGCCGAGATGAGCGGAATGGGCGATACTTTGAAAGCCACGACCGGTGGGAAGCTCAGAAAGCAGGAATCCTAAGAGGTCGAATCCCACGAGGAATACGACCAACCACTTGGGTTTTATCGTCACCGGAATGATGAAAAACAACAGCATGGTGATGGGCCGGTCCGGATTCATCGCCGCGAAGAAAATGAGCAAAGCCCCGACGCCCGCCGAGGCGCCGGCGAGAGAGGACAGGCCGTTGAAATTTGCCGTGAACCAAAGGAGTCCTCCACCAACAACCCCGCCAACGTAGAGCCACATGAATCGCTTCGAGCCCAGGACCGGCAGAATGATTCGTCCGATAAAGAAAATCCCCAGCATGTTTCCCAGCAGGTGGAAGAGGGTGTTTGGACTGTGGAGCAGGCTGTAAGTTGCTAGAGTCCAGATTTTTCCGGATAAAAGCCCCTCGGGGGTCAGCGCGATAAGTTTTACGAAACCTGCATAGGCATTAAAACCTAACCATTTATCGACGACATGCTGCAGGATGAATCCTGAAACGGTCGCGCACAGCAGCCAGGTGAGCACGGACGTGGTCTCACGCGGGTAATCGTGGCGCATATAGGACCGATCAGATAGCATTCGAATACCCTACGCTAATGAAAGCGGGTGACAAGTATGCAGCGTCAAATCGGGTGTTTTTGCCTCGTTTGCGGTGAATTCCCGCAAATTCGGCACGTCGTCGTCTTGACAGCCTCCGTGGAATCCATTTCGTTGGTTCCCCACTATGGCAGACAAAGACGACAAGTGGGATAGCAACGTAGCTGGTAAGTTCTACGTCGATGAGCAATGCATCGATTGTGATCTCTGCCGCGAAACCGCGCCTGATTTCTTCACGCGCCACGATGACGGAGGATATTCCTTCGTGCATAAGCAACCGACCGACGAAGAGGGTGTTTCTCTCTGTATGGAAGCCCTCGAAGGCTGCCCGGTTGAAGCGATCGGCGACGACGGCACCTGATTTAGATCCGGCTCAACGGATTTTTCCAAAACCCGGATTTGTTCCGGTTTTTTTGTGCCTGTTTCTATTGTTAATAAAAAAATAGAATCAACTAACAAATACTTGACCCGTTCTTGGGAACCTCTAGCCAATCCTGGTGTGACTTCACGCCGCCGCCTCATTTTTCTTTCGTCTTGTCTTTGCCTGGGACTGGTTTCGTCTCACGCGCAGTCGATCTCCGCCAGCGCACCCCAGCTTAAGTCCGTGACGGTTTATTCGCCCCGGATTGCGAATCAGGAACCGGCGGCGACCGTCGTCACACCTGCGTCGGCTTTGCGCTATGAGCCGGCGGTTGATCTTCAGGCTCGCAGTTTTGCCGAGGGGCAGGCCGATATCGCCATCCGGGGAGGAACCTTTGCGAACACGGGATTTACGTTGGCAGGAATACCACTCTATGACCCGCAAACTGGTCACTACTACGCTGAGCTACCCATTGCCCCGGGTATGTTGTCGACTCCCTCAATCGCGGTGGGAGCTGACTTAGCCGTGGGTGGAGGCTGGAATGCGACGGCGGGCGGGGTAGCCTATGACTGGCGTCCGGTGCGCGCCGGCGGAGAAATCGCGGTGGGTGTGGGCGAATGGAACAGCTGGCGGTTGGGCAGCCACTATGGCGCTGATCTTGGTGATGGCTGGGCGACGGATTTTTCGGCGGGTTTTTCAAAATCGGACGGTCCTTTTGCGAACGCTGACCATGAAATCTCCCGCTACAGTGCACGTTTCCAGCATCGCGGAGAGGGGAGCGCCACGAACCTCCTGATAGGATATCAGGATAAATTCTTTGGGTGGCCCAACATGTATACCCCGTTCAATTCCCCGGAGACAGAGGACATCCAGACCCTGTTGATCGCCGGAACCCATCGCTGGCAACCGGCATCCTCGGACGGATTTGTCGAGTTAGGAGCTTATTGGCGGCGCAACGACGACAACTACGCCTTTAATCGGTTCTCTCCCGTTCCGGCGATTCCTCCTTTCAAACACACGACGCACGTGACGGCGGCGGGTGGCCGGGGACGATTTGTCCTCGATGATCAGAACGCCATCGAGGTGCGATTCTGGGCAATTGCCGATGAGATCGAATCCACGTCACTGCGTTTCGGTCGATTTTATAGCCGCACCCATGTCACCGGTGGCGCCTACCACGACCATCAGTCTGATTTGGCCAATGGAGGGCAATTCACGCTGCGCAGCGGCATTGGCTACGATGACACCAATCGCGGGGACGCTGCCGTCTCTGCGGTCGTGGAACTCGGTTGGTTGCCCGAAAACGACGTTTGGCAACGACTCGCGATCAGCTACAGCACGGCCTCGCAGGCCCCCAGCTATACCGCGGTGGCCGGCAATCCCAACGGCGGGCTCTTCCGGGGGAATCCCAATCTCGACCGAGCCACCAGCCGCACGCTTGATCTCACCGCGACCTTCGGGAATGCCGTTTGGACTGGTTCGGTGGGAGCGTTTTACCGCGAAGATGACGAATTGATCGACTGGACTTTCCGCAACGATTTTTGGGCTCGCTCGGCTGCGGCCGTCGATCTCGAGACTTGGGGGATCGAAGCTTACGCTCGCCGCAGCTGGGACACGGTCGATTTGCAGTTGGGCTATACTTGGCTGGAAAAGAACGAGGATTATGGCGGGCTCCCCGTGGATGGGAGTTTCTATGCACTCAATTTTCCCAATCATCGGTTTACCGCAGCGTTGATTTGGCGGGTGTTGAGTAATTTCGACGTGAGTCTCGACAATGAATTTCGTGTGCAGGAGCCGAATCCGCTGCGAAGAAACACGACTGAAGAGACGCTGTTGAGCTCAGTGGGCTTATACTACCGTCCTTTGTCCGCCGGACAGCTGGAGTTGTCCCTCCAGATTGACAATCTCTGGGATTCCGATTTCGAAGAAGTGCCTGCCACGCCAGCCGCTCCCCGCTTGATTGCGGCAGGCGCTACTTGGCGTTGGTGAGGGGCCGGCGCTTGCGCCGCGACTGGGATCGGATTGGCTAAGCGGCTTATGGCCGACAACCCGTTTCTTTCCTCCGAATTTCTGATCAAATGGTCCGAGCACAGTGCGCACCACGTAGAGCCCGCGATCAAACAAGCTCTGGCCGACGGACAGCGTCGATTGACCAAATCGCGCAACTGCCGCTCGACGAACTCACCTATGCGAAGACCTTTCTTGCGCTGGAGAATGCCGCGGAGTCGCTTAGTTTTGCCTGGAGTAAAGTGACTCATCTTCAGTCGGTGGCGGACTCTCCGGAAATTCGCGCAGCTCAGAACGCTGTGCTACCTAGGGTTACCCAAGGATTGTGGACTTGTGGAGAGTGGAGCTGACTTGCCGACTGACCGGAAAAAACATCTTGAAGAGATTCAAGGAGAAATCGCCAAAATTACCCAGAAGTATTCCGAAAACGTGCTCGATGCCACCAATGCTTGGGAAGTGATCATCACCGATGAATCCCGCTTGGCCGGTATCCCCGGCCCACGCCTGCGAAGCCGCTCGAAAATCAGCGGCCGACAAAGGCCATGGGGATACCACGAACCCTGCTTGGCGTTTCACGCTGCATATGCCTTCGCAGGAACCTGTGATGGTGTATGCGCAGGACGAGACCTTGCGCCGCGAGGTTTGGTTGGCCGCCACGTCGGTCGGAGCCGCCGGGGAACATGATAATCGTCCCTTGGTTCCGGAGATTTTGGCCCTGCGGGATGAGGAGGCGAAGCTGCTCGGAAAAGCTCATTTTGCCGACCAAGTCTTAGCGCGTCGCATGGCGGGTTCAGGCGAACACGCGCTCGGGTTTCTGAATGATTTGCAGGGAAAGGCGCAGGATTCGTTCCAGCGTGAATGTGGCTGGGAGAATGAACCGGTCGCCACGGTGGACGGCACGCTGCCAATCCGCCTTCCGCTTGTATCGCCGTATTGGGAAATCAACGACGGTGGAGAAATCGATGCTCAGATCGTGCTGGAAAGCAGCCCGAATTTATGGCGAAAACTCGCTCAGCAATCACGGGTTCAGGTGGAGAACCCAGCGTTCAACCTCAAACTCTCTGGCACGTGGAATCGTCCGACTGGAGAGGGGCAATTGAGTGTCGGGAAGATCACGGTTTCACCCAAACTCGGTGAGATTGCCTGGCCGGTGATTTCTGACATGCGAGTCGATTTGGTGGACGATGGTTGCGGTCTCGCGGTTGAACCTCTCACCGCCCGATTCGACGGGCAGACTATAACTCTGCGGGGGCAGTTGCCTTTTACTGCGGAGGAATGGACCGAAGTCAGTGAAGCCCCCCTGCGTTATTTTCGTGAGCAGGGCCGCGGTAGTATTTCCATCCCGCGGGCCGAGTTTTCCGCCTTGGCTAAGTTTGTCCCCGATATGCTGGTGCCAACCGGGCAGGTAGAGCTCGCCCTAGAGTATGCTCCCGGTTTGGGCGTGGACGGTAGGCTCGTGCTCGACGGTGCGGTGACGCGTCCACTCGGTCCCCTGGGGGCTTTGCAGGATGTTACGGCGGACCTTCGTTTTGTAGAACGTGGATTGGAGATAAAGGAAGTTAAAGCTTTGATGGGGGGCAGGCAGTTGAAGTCTCGGGGGCGGCGCAATGGCCGGATTCCGGGGCGATGGAGATGGACTTGAATTTGAAGGGCAAGAATCTCCCTCTAGTCCGCAGCAC
Source organism: Actomonas sp. (assembly GCA_965203585.1). Taxonomy (GTDB): domain Bacteria; phylum Verrucomicrobiota; class Verrucomicrobiia; order Opitutales; family Opitutaceae; genus Actomonas. The sequence continues at coordinate 773,322 of CBDBDC010000003.1, read as the reverse complement.
CGGAGTATTGTTGCGCAGTGACCTTAATTTGAGAATCCAGAGCGATGCGTCCGGAACCGGAAATGTGTCCGGAGAGGCGCGACTGCGGGATGGACTGATTTTGGTGGACGTGGGTTCGCTCGTTCCTCGTGGCGGGGTGGCGTCCGTGCCCGCTCGCCGCCCCCCCCCCTATTTCAACGTGGAGGTCGAGCCAATGAATCAGTGGAAGCTGGATGTTCGGGTAGTGGGGAATCGGTTTCTTCGGCTGAGAACTCCTGTCCTGACGGGGATCGCCTCGGTCGATGCGCGTCTGGATGGCACCCTTCAAACTCCGCGCGCTGTGGGTGACATTATTCTGAATGATGGCGAGCTTCGTTTACCTTTTGCTCGTCTGAATATCGATGAAGCCTTTGCCCGTCTGACGGAGGCTGATCCCTACGACCCCGAGATCCGATTGGAAGCAACGGGACAGCACCTCGGTTACGACCTCATATTTGAATTGTCAGGCAAAGCGAGCGATCCACGACTTGATTTGCAAGCAAGCCCCGTGCTCACCTCGGAAGAAGTTTTGTTGCTGGTTATGGCGGGTGTCACACCGCGTCAAAGTGGTCAAAGCGATGCCTCAAACCGAGCTTTGAAGCTAGGTATGTGTTTCAGTCAATGCGTGCTGGGTGACTTGTTTGGCACCGACGAGAATGGCCGACTTACGGTCTCGACCGGCGAACGGCTGTCCCGCCAAGGCAAGGAGACCTACCGGTTCGACTATGAGGTGGCTGATCGCTGGACGGTGGTAGCGGAATATGACGAATTTGATCGTCACAACGCGGCGTTAAAATGGAGACTGAAACCGGGAACTAAAACCGCCGAGCCCGTCGCACCGGAAACCGAGGAGGACAAACCGTGAAACGGATTTGTTATATGATACTCGCGGGTTTGTTACTCGGCGTATCTCCCGGGGCTTCTCGATCCAATGACGTTTTTTCCGTCGATGGGGCAGGCTGGTGGGAGGATCGATTGATCGACCGAGCACTGCGAAATTTGCGCGGGGATCAGGTGGACCAACTGGCGGACGCCAATGCGGTCGAGGATGCCGTGTTTTTTGCGATTTCGGCGATTGCTGAAAAGGGGTTCCTTCAACCCGAAGTTAGGGCTGAGATTCAAACAACGTCAGGCGAGACCTTTTCCCATTCCTTTGATGCGGGGTTTGAGAGTCTCTTGGAACGTCCGTTGTCCGCGACTCAAGTTGACCTCCGAATCGAGCGGGGAGTGCGTTTCCGATTTCGGAAGGTTGAAGTGTCGGGGATGGAGCCTGTGCTTTCAGAGAAGGAGGCGCGGGAGCTGGTGGTGCCGCCACGAGGTTTGATTCCCACTGGGGAAGCCGAGGCTTACACGCCGGGGCGCCTGGATGCAGTACTCTCCCGCATCGAGCTGGTGCTGCGTGAACGGGGCTTTGCCAAAGCCGGGGCGCGTGTGGTGGAGGAAACGCGCAATGATGATACGGGAGCGGTTGATGTTGCGATTGAAGTTGAGACCGGACCACGCTGGTGGGTTCGATCGGTCGAGATTCGTGATGACGAAGCCACCGGCTTTGATTGGCCGGAGACTCTCGTGGGACGGACCCGGACATGGAACAGCAGTTGGGCGCAGCTTCAGGCGGAGGCGTTTCGCCAGACTTTTCTTCCCCGGGGGTATCCGGATGGGGAAGTTCGACTTGAGAAAACAACAGGTGAGCTCGAAAATAATGAGCGCCCGGTCGATGTCGTCGTATCGGTCACCACGGGGCCTTTGGTCCTCCAGGGACCGATTGAATACATCAGTGGTGGCACGGTGAGATCGCGCACATTGAACCGGAGAGTTGAGACCAAGGAAGGGGAGCCGCTGAATGTGCTGGCGTTGGAGGAATCACGCCGGCGGCTAAGTCGGCTGGCTTCGTTTCGCCGCACGGCCTTCTCTACGTCGCCGGACGAAGGCGGGGTCCGTTCGCCCGTATTTGCTTTTGAGCCCCGCATGCCGTGGGAGACGAGTCTCCCGGCGGGTTGGGGCAGCTACGAGCAATTACGGGGAGGATTCGAAGTGTCTGGAAATAATCTTTGGCGCCGCTCGCACCGTCTACGCTTGGAGGCGATGGCGTCGCTGCGCAGTCAACGTGGGGAGTTGCTCTACATTGTGCCGGATTTCGCCGGAGAATTGATCGACGGCAGTGTGAGATTTCTCGGTTTGGATCGCGAAGAGTTTGCCTTTCAACGTCAGGAGTATGGCACGACAGTCGCGCTAAATCGGCAGGACTTGCCGTGGGTCAACGCTGATGGGGCGGTCAGCTACACGTTCCAGAACCTGGCAGGCCGGGATAACGAATTGGCTTCCCGTTCCACCGACGTGATCGAGTCTCGGAGCGCCAGTTTCACATTCACCCTAAATCGGGATCGCCGGGACAATCAGTTGAATCCTTCTTCTGGCTACCGGTGGTTTGGGCAGCTGGAAGTGGCGGACCGTGCCTTCGGCGGTGAAGTGGGCTATCAGCGGTTGGAAGTCGGGGCATCGTGGCACCGGCCGCTCGGTGAGACCAACGGCGTGAGTCTCGGACTCACCCATGGAACCGTTTGGACGTTGGGCCGTTCAAACGACCTCGATCTGCCGATCAATAAGCGGTTTTTCCCCGGCGGTGAACACAGTTTTCGTGGCGTGCAGGACGGCGAGGGATCCCCGGTGGATGCCTCCGGCGAGTATATCGGCGCGAAGAGTTTCACTCTGCTCAATTTGGAGTTCGGACAGGCGCTGACGGCGCGGTTCAGCGTGGTGCTGTTCTGCGACGCTTTGGCGGCGACGTCGCGGTTGTCGGATTCACCGTGGGACAGAAACCCTTTACGTCGGAGGGGCGAGCCTCCGCTACGACACGATCATTGGTCCGATACGGCTGGAATATGGGCGAATGCTCAATCCGCGGACCGTTGATCCCTCGGGAACGTAGCACTTTTCCATCGGCTTTGCGTTTTGATAGAGTCGACTACAATTCCAGCTGATGTTTCCAAACCCGACCGGTTGCACTTGCAAACTGGGCAAACTCGATAAGTTGCTTGGTTCGTTAAATCAATTAACGTCTTCACCATCTAAATATCATGCTTTGGTTATTACTATTTATCGGACCGATGCTCTTCGGTTTTTATGCGCAAAATAAGATCCGCACCGCCTACTCCAAGAATGTGCGGATCGGGTCCCGCGGCCGAATTTCCGGTTACGAGGCGGCTCAGGCCGTCATGAGTTCCGCCGGTATCAACGATGTTGAAATCGTCCAGGTGCCGGGTGAACTCACGGACCATTACGACCCGACTCGTAAACGCTTGGCATTGTCCGAGCAGAACTATCGGGGAACGAGCCTTGCGGCGTTGGGCGTGGCTGCTCATGAGGCAGGTCATGCCATCCAGCACAAAGTGGGTTACTCCATGATGAAAGTGCGCCAGACGCTGGTCCCTGTTACGCAGATTGCTTCTACCATCTCCAGCTGGGTGATGATGGGAGGTATTTTCCTCTTCATGTTCGCCGGCTCCGCGTTGGGTTATAATTTACTGGCGATAGGCGCGACGGCCTTGGCGGTCGTGGTGTTGTTCCAGTTGATCACACTGCCGGTCGAATTCGATGCCAGTCGCCGCGCGAAGGTGCAGTTGGTTGAACTCGGGATTCTGGAAAGAGATGAGATGAAAGGCGTTGATGAAACTCTCGCCGCCGCCGCATTGACTTACGTTGCCGCGTTTGTCGGAGCTCTGAGCTCATTGCTCTATATCCTCTCGATCATGAATTCGAGTCGCGACTGATCCCGTCGCCTACCTCCCTTTACAGCCAGCCTTTCCGAGGCTGGCTTTTTTGTGCCGAGACCCTCAAGGGGCTGGTTGGGTAAACGATGCGGTTTGGTAGAAGATACTACATTCCACCAGACTCGCTTGGAGGGGTTCTATATCCATGGAGCTTAGCTCGTTTCCTCCCAAGTAGAGTTCTTCCAAGGTGGTGAGGCGGCAGAGGGCGTTTAACGACCCTTCCGCAATGCCGGTGGCATAGAGGTTTAGCCCGCGAAGGTTGGGCAAAGTCAGGGTTTCGATAAAGGCGTTGTCGAGGTGTCCGGAACGGAGATCCAGTTTTTCCAGACTTTGCATGGTCGCGATGACAGCCGCGCTTTCTTGCCCGAGTCGGTGGTCGGGTAACACAAGCTCCACGATGTTCGCGGTAATAGGGGAGAGGGTCCGAATATCGTCATCACTCCAAATATGGTGGTAACTGGCCACGGTCACTCGATCCGTCTGGTCATTGAGATAGCGAACCATACCCGGGAACTGGGACTGCAGGGTCGCCATGTTGTTCGCGATCGGCGCCCTGAGAACAGCGACTTGCTCGACGGTGAGAGGGTGGTCCTCCGTTCCGTGTTCATTGACTCTGCCGATCTCGGCGATCAATTCGTCGGTGACGATGGCGATACTCGATTCTAGACCTGTCGGGAGTTCGAATGAAGCCAGTTTCCCCTCCGATGGAGCGCCGATATCGATCCACCACTCCAGCAAGCTGATCTCTTCCTCGCTCATTTGCGGTTCATTGGCCGGGGGCATGTGTTCCTCTTCCGCCAAGGGAAGACCATGGATGGGAGGGCTTTGCCGCAGGCTTCACGGAATCGAAACGTGGGCATCAGCAGCTCTGCCGCAAAATGGTTCGCCTCGGCCTCCATGGGAGAGCGCCCGGTAGTCTCTCATATCCTCTTCGTCGCATATGAACTGAGAGACTTTCTTATGAAGCTCCCAGTGACCGAGTTCATGGGCTACCGTGAATCTGGTCCGTTTCGGGTAGCTTTGATGTCGCGCAGCATTAATTATTCCGTGCGGCCCTTTCCGAATAAGACGTCCCTCTGCTCCCTTCAGACTGCTGTAGTGAACAAATACATCGCGATAAGCAGCAAGCGATTCGAGTGGGATTTCTTTTGGATGGGGGCGATCCAGTTCTTGCCATATCCGAAATGCTGCAGCTCGAGCTCGGACTAAGTTTTCAGGGCTATCTCTCTGTTTCCTCATCCCATTGTTCTAGCATCAAGAGTTCAGCTTCCAGATCCGGCAAATCTTCATCAGACGTTCCCTCGAATCTGCGACAATATACTTGGGCCAGTTCAGGTGATGAGTTTTCTAGAGTCTGCAGCTTCGCCATGACGGCCTCTCGCAACTCCTCAGTGCCTTGCGAGAGTCTCTGATGCAGGAGTTTCCTTGGAGCTCGGCGAAGTGCTTCCTTTGTCAATTGCGGCCAATGCCTTGACCGCTCATCCGGATGGTATGCACGTGATCGTTGGCGGTGCGGTGAAAGATAAGGCCTTCGCCGCCACGGTGGAGCTGTTGGGTGACGGTGCGATGCGCCAATCGGCGCTATCGGCGGTGGCGCAGCCAGGTGGTTACCTCAATGTCGATCACTCAGGACGTTTCTTCCTCTTCAGTCATTATCGGTCGGGCGCGATCGGGTCGTACGCTCTCGACGAAGCCGCGGTTGTGGGTGATGCAGCCATGGTTACCAAGACCCCCAACCTGGAGGCGCACTGCATTGTGCCCACGCCGGACAATCGGTTCGTGCATATACCGTGTGGGAAAATGAACAATGCCATTTTCCAATACGCCTTTGACGAACGGGCGGGGCAGCTGACGCCCTTGGTTCCTTTCAAAATCTCGCCACCGACGATGTTTGGTCCCCGCCATGTGGTCTATCATCCGACCTTCCCCATCGCATATTTCAGCAATGAACAACAACTCGGCGCCAGCGTTTACCAGATCGCGGAGGACGGTCAATTATCCGACTTGCAGCACGCGACAACCGTGCCGTGCTACACGCCTTATCAGAAAGGTCAACGCGATCTAAGCGCTTCAAATATCGTGATCTCGCCTGATGCGAGTCGGCTGTTTGTGACGTTGAGAGATTTCACCGGAGAAGCTGACAGCGTGTCCACGTTTCGCGTGGAGGCTGATGGACGGCTGAGTCTGCTCCATCGGTCCAAAGTCGGTGATCTGCCCGTTCGACTGGCGATGTCTCCCGAAGGAGAGCACGTGTTGATCAGCGAAATGGGTGAAAGCCGATTGAGTGCCTACCGAGTGCAACTCGACGGCGCGTTGGTGCGAGTCGCCTCAGTAGAGCTTCCGGGGAGCTCTCGTGACATGGTAGTGATCGCGGACTGAGGACTGAGAACAACGTCCGATAGTAGACTCGAACGACACGCTAAAGTCTTCATCGGGGAGCTGCGGAAAGTGGATAACTCAGCTTTACCCTGCGGGCTCCGGTGGAAAATTTCACCGGAGTAGTCCGACGGATTTTTATTTCTTTAGCGAGGCGCGGAAAAGGTCCGTCTGGCCGGTGTAGTTGGCGTTGTTGGAGTCGACCGCCCATTGGTGGGCTTGGTTGATTGTATCCATCGCTTCATTACGGTTGCCTTGCTTGGCTTGTATCTTTGCCTTGAGCAGCCCGTAACGCGGGTCCTTGGCCTCTTCATATCCAAGGCGGTGTTAATCCACGTGAGCGCGTTGTCGAGATCGCCATCGTTGTGCAGGTTGTATTCGGCGGCTTGGAAATAGGTGCGGTGGGGGACTTTGTCTGGCGCTTTGAGCAGCTCAGTCATTTTCGCCGCGATTTTTTCGTTCACTTCCACGCCGAAAGGGATCTTTACGACCGTATTGGCCCAACTGAGTTCGAGGTTTACGGAGTCCGTCTGCAGATCGGCGAACTGCAGCGTGAATGTTTCCACGAAATCCGGGGAGTGCAGTGCGGGCGCCTCGAAACGAAAGATGTCGTTGGCGGGTTTATAGACGTCACCGGCAAGACTCCGCATCTTGGTATTACCGTGGATGATAATGGTCCATGCGTCCTCTCGTGGAATCGTGTAGAGCGCGAAGGTGCCGGCCTCGACAGGGTTGCCACCGATGGTGGCCGATTCAGTCAGCGTGATCTTGGTCGAGGCATTGGCTCTGGTGCGCCAGATGTCACCGTAAGGGACGAGACCGCCCATAACTTCGCGGCCTTTGGCGGAGGGTCGGGAGTATTCTAACCCGATCTCGGTCAACCCTACTTGCTGGGTTATTTTGGTAATCGGACTCAGGGTGGGCGTGCGCAGCCGTTGGGCATGGGAAAACGACGTGGCCAGTATTAAGGCGATACAGATGAGGGGTATTTTGGGACTCATAGTGAAATGATGTGGGTTACACTTTGGCCAAGCGGACGGTATCGTCAAAGACCTAGTCGAGGATGTGGCGACGGAGGAAATGCGCCGATTTCACTGTTTCTCTCTATCCAAATAACACGGGTTTGGCAGCCGATCGGGTGCGCAGCCATTCTCGGGGAAAGTGTCCCGCGCTACTTCGAAACGCGTTGTTCGGCGAGGTGAGCCTCCTGCCGCTTGGTGGCTTGCTTGCCGTATTCGTTGAAAGACATGCCGGACAGATCAGCCAGAATGTTTTGAATGGATTTCTTGCCGTCGAATTTCTGTTTGGACTTCGCCGCAAGAACGACCTTGGCATGAATCTCGTTGAGCAGCTTGTTTCCAAATTGCTGATACGCGTCGATCATTACGTAGCGGAATCCCCAACCGTTGTTGTGGTGAAGTTTTACGAGTGCTTCCGGTTTATCCTGGGCTTCACGCTTTTCCTTTGGGTTCCAGTTCATGAGGTCCAGTCCCGCACCGAGGATACTAGGCGACTCGCCGAAACGCTTGCCGACCATGTGCAAATCGTAGATCTCCTGTGCGCCCTGGAGACGCATCGTGACGACATCGGACAGGAAGCGGGAAAACACCGAATCGAACCATTGGCGATCATTTACGTAGATTTTCTGTTTCTCGATATACTCCTGACACTCCGTCTGAAACCCTCCCCGGAATCGAGTGTCGCGGCGCGCCATCCAGCTGAACGGATCGTAGATGTAGAAGAGATTCTCCACAAAAGTCTGCTGCAGACGCAGGAGTTCTTCTTCGGTGATCTTGGCGTCGGAGTAAAAGATGGGGTAGGTGAGTTTAACGTCCTTGAAAGCGTGGGCCGGAATATTCCCTGGCAGGGGAAAATCGATCAGATGAAACCCGCGGCCGGTGTCCAGATTCAGACCCTGATCCTTATGCGTGGTGAACGCTCTGTTCAGGTTGGAATTGCGATAAAAGAATACGTTCCAACGGGCGGTAACCCGGCGCTCCCAAGTGTGGGTTTCCAAGTCGAAATTGATGTCATCGGAGAACTTCGTTTTGGGTTTCTCCGGTGCCATTTCGTTCAGTTTTTCGATATCCCAAGCGATGAGGGAATTGATCCTGAAAAAAGGTTTGTTGATGAGCCGGGAGACGATCGCCTTCTCGCGAGTCATCCACTCTGAGCGGTCCAATTTGAACGCTTTGAACCCGAATGGACCTCCAATTTTGTTCATTTCCGCCTCAAAAGAATCACCGAGTTTCAGCCGGAAATTCATGTGCTTATATTCGTCGACGACTAGTTTTTTGTGGTATCCGAGGAGCAGCTTATTGAACGACAAGGCGAAATCGAAAACGACCTGATTGTCGCCTTGGTATTTCTTGCCGGTTAATCCGTCGATAATGGGAATCTCGCCACCGTAAGCGGTAACATTGAAGGCGTCCATCATCAGGGCGTCATCACCGAGGAACTCTTGGTTATCCTGCGCGTGGATCGAAATACTCGCGCTGAAGCAGAGAAATAGCGTTACAGAATTACGAATAAAAATGGGGTAGTTCATACGGAGGTGCAAAGTGGCCGCATGAGAGTTGCGGGCAAAAGCAAACACATTCTGAAACAGTAAACCGTGTAGGCGAGATAAAAATTTATGACACAAGGGTCAGACCCACTTATGGAGCTTTATATCCCCAAATTGAGCCAAACCTTTGTCGAAGCTGGCTACAGTGGCCTCACCATCTCGGGTAGCCAATGCGGCGAGATACGCATCACCAAATAAGTCTTTTTGTGACGTGATCCGAGATAGCGCATCGAGCACGAGTGATCTTTCGGGGCACTCGAGAACGCCCGTTCCGAGGAGATCGTGTAATAGTCGCGCCGCGGATTTACGAGGCATCTTGTAGGGACGGATCAAGACGTAAAACACCTCCATGATCGTAACGGCCGAAACGATTAGGTTTAGGGATTCGTCTCCCTGTGCTTGTTGGAATAGGCGCGCCGCTTGCGGTGAATGCTTGGAGTCATCGTTGCGAAGAAAGCGCAGGATGACGTTGGCATCTACATGAACGGTGCGGCTCACTTTCGGGATCTTCGTTTAGTGGTATCGGAGGCAATGGCATCTATAGCTTCCGTCCGCTCGGAAGCCTTCTTTTTAATCGAATTCCCAGCTTGGCCAAAGCATCTTTTACCCCAATACTGCCACCGACCGTGGTGCCAACGTGGGCGATGATCGCATCCGCTCCGGCCTTCGCCATCTCGATAGCTTCTTCCGGAGAACCGACGTAGACGACCGAAAACAGATCCATGCGGCGGGCGAGGTTTACCATCTCGTATTCCTTCTGCACACTCATGCCGGTTTCTTCGAGGACCCCGCGAAAGTGGCCATCGACGATAGTATGGGTAGGGAAATTATTCACGCCGGAGAAGCCCATCTCCTTGATTTTTCCGAGCCAGTGCCACATGCGACGACGGGGGTCGGTAGCGTGGACGCCGCAGATGACAGGGCATTCCTCGACGACCGGCAAAACCTCGTATTCGCCAATCTCCATGGCGATGGCGTTGGCGTCGCCATAGGCCATCATACCGGCAGTTGAGCCGTGACCCATCATCCGAAAACGCCCGCTGTTGTAGATGATGATCAGGTCGGCGCCGCCTTTTTCGATGAACTTGGCACTGATGCCCGTGCCGGCACCGGCGGCGATAATGGTATCGTTTTTGTCGAGCGTGGCTTGCAAGCGCTCGCGCACTTCTTCGCGGGTGTAGGGATTACCGATTCCAGTCCAAGGGTTGGGCATAAGCTGAAGGGGATAAAATAAAGGGGAGAGGGAGTAGCCTAAACTACTTCAACGGGTGCGGGAGGAAAGGCCGGTTGACCCACATTCAACCGATGAATTTCCACGTTATGATGTGGGTTGATCTCCGGGCACTATCGAAGTCACATGCTTTTGAGACAGTGATGCCGAATTTCCCATGAAACCTGACTGGAAAGAAACCACGATCGACGGCGCCCGAACGCGGCGGTGGTTATTGGATGCGGGACAATGCCCTGAATTGAAGGCCTGTCATATAGCGTGGATGGGAATCGATTCGGTATTCTCCCCCTATCGGCGGGTGCGTTTGATTCCGTCGGGCAGCTATTTTTTGGCGACGTTGGCGGGTGAAGGGCGAATCTGGTTGGAAGGGCGATGGCAAAAAGTGACGGCAGGATCGCTTTGCCTAGCACCCCCGCGCGGGCTCAACGCGTTTCATGCGGTGGAGTCTCAATCCAAGCCGTGGGAGATTGCCTGGATTCGCTACGATGAAGCGCCCTGGACCAAACCTATGGTGGGGGCAGGATCACCGTTGCGCCTGAGTCAAGGCGCGGAAGATTTTGGTCGGGTCCTTCGCGGTTTGCGAGCCGAGTGGGAAGGCGATCGGGATGCGGATATGGTGCGTCATTGGGTGGCGCTCGCACACGGGCTGGCCTTACGCCGATCAAGTGTCTGGTGGAGCAGTTCGCGGATTGCCGAAATGTGTGAAACCTTCGCGAGTGACCTCACGGTAGATTGGAAACTTTCGTCCCTAGCTGCGGCTTGTTCGGTCAGTGCGGAACATCTACGTCGCCTTTGCCGCAGCGAACTCGGGCGCACACCGATGGAACACGTCACGTTTTTACGGATACGCCGATCGCAGGACCTGCTGGTTGCGAAAGATGAAAAACTCGATGCCATCGCGCCCCAAGTAGGCTATCGCAGCGCGGAGGTTTTTTCGCGGGCATTCGTGCGCTGCACCGGCATGACGCCGACTCAGTTTCGAGAACAACGTCATCACTGACGTATCGATCTCTGGAGCTTCAGTCTACCGCCACGTTTACCGCGGAAGGTTGGGTGAGCTGAAGGCGAAGCGTGTTGGCTAGGCGTTGGTAGGTGGATTTTTCGCCGGTGGGCCAGATGACCTCCAGTTCCTTGATGGCTTGATCCGAAGAATCAGGGAAAAATGCGATGGGTTGGGACTGGGACAGGTAGCCCGATCCGGCTGAAATTTCTTTGGATCGCTGGGAGCCGTCCTGATACTGCACGGTGATTTTTGAGCCGATGGCGTGTGGGTTGCCGCGGAGCCCATGCAACCGGACGCTGAATTGAACAGCGGTCTTGCCGGCACGGGGCGTGTAGAGCTGCGCGGAGTCGTTGATGCGGGTTCTCCGTTGCCATCAAAATCGGCAGTCACTGCGCCGCGAGCTTCGCCGGGAATGGCGACTCCGCTGGTGGCGGCATCAAGCAAAGTATGGGAGTCGAAGACCATGCTGATGCCCCCGTTATACCAACCCGTCTCAACTTGTGGTCCATGAAAGTTTTGCAGGGCCAGAACATGCTCGGCGGTTTGAGCGAGACCAAAGACCGGGGCAGCCTGGGCGACCGAGTGCGGGAAGGGGGGAAAATTCGAAGCGACCCTTGTCGAGATTCTCAAAAACCCTGGAGGCAAGTTGGGTCACACTCAATCGAAGGGATTCTTCCAACTTATCCTTGGAGTAGATTTCCGGTAGGAGCGCCGAGCCAAAGTCGCGGAAAGTAGGGAATTTTTCTGCAATGCTCGGCATGGCGCGGGAACTGCAGCTGCGTCCCCGCACGGGGAACAGGCTGTCGCCCTCGTATTCGGCTTCGACGATCTCGCAGGTGCCGGTGCCCTCAAAGTCGCCGTAGTAGAGTTCCATCGGATGGTTGGCCGAAGCGTGATATTTTGTATTCAGGCCGGCATTACCGGCGATGTAGTCGATATCGCCGTCTTGATCAACGTCGCGGGCAAGCAGGGAGTTCCATCAGCCGGGTTGGTCGCTGAATCCGGATATCTTCGTTGATCGCGCAAGGGTGGTGCCGTCGTAGGAAAATACCGTCGGAGCGAGCCATTCGCCGGCGATAAGTAGATCGATCCGGTTATCGCCGTCGACATCGGTCCAAAGCGCACTGGTCACCATACCGATGGTGCGGAGTTCGTCGCGTGTGACATCGACGAGACGACCGTGGCGGTTTTCCAAGAGTTGAGATTCAGGGGAGGTGGGGAATTCGCCGGGGACCACGCGACCTCCGATAAAGATGTCGAGGACTCCGTCGCGATCGTAGTCTCCCGCGGTCACAACGGAACTGCTGCTCGTGATGGATTGAAATTGGTCGGGTGAGGCGGCCTGGAAACCACCGGAGCCGTTATTGATATACAGCTGGTCGCGCAGTTGCTCGGAGCCGGCGTCATGTTCTGTCCCGCCGGGTGAAACCAGCAGGTCTTGATCACCGTCGCCATCTAGGTCGAAGAAGAGGGGCGCCATCTGTTCGAGTTCGGCTTGAGTGTGCCAAGGTTGGTCATGCGGAGACCGGACAAAGTTACCGTCGCCATCGTTGAGGTAGAGCACGCTGGTTTGACCGACTCCTCCGGCGAAAAAGACATCGGGATCGGTGTCACCGTCTGCGTCGGCTACGGCGAGACCGCCGCCCAGCGTATTCATGCGATTGGGGAGGAGCGATTAGCGCTCCATATCGTTGAAGCGTTCCTCGCGATTGATGAAATCGAGTCCGCGAGTGGCGGCCACCTCGGCGAAGGTCCCCTCATTGGTGGGACGACTGAAAATCGCGGCTTGGACGGATGCGGGCGCGGAGGGTTCCGTGATGGTATAGTGGTGGTTGGGCGCGAGGTCGGCGAATTGTTGTTGCTGTCCGCTGGGCGAGTGAACCGTCAGGGTCGGAATGGTTTTGGACTGCCCGAGACCGAAGTGCAGCGCGGGCTCCGACGAAGATAGTGCGCCGCGGGCGACCGAAAGGTGATGCGTGAGTTTGCCTTGGCGGGCGTCGATTTGAACCTTCGCACCAACGCCGAGGCGATTGCTGGTGGTGCCATTCAACGTGATGGTTACGCGATCCCCGGACGGGCTGTCATTGCGGTAGAGGCTGATCGTATCGTCGTAGTTGGTGTAGGCGATATCGAGATCGCCATCGCGATCGAAGTCCGCGAGGACGGAACCGAAACTGACGCCGTTGTGGTCGAGCCCCCAATCGGACTGTACTTTGTCGAAGTGCAGGTCGCCGGTGTTGCGAAACATGATTTGGGTTTCGGCGAGGGGCGGGCTATTTTTCATCATCCGAATCGAGCTGGCCCGGGATATGAGCCGGCGGGTGGCGTTGATCAGGTCGGAATCGATGAAGCTGCGCACCATGCCGTTGGTAACGTGGAGATCGAGCCAGCCGTTGTTATCGAGATCGGCGAAACGGGGCGACCATGACCAGTCACTGGACTTCACTCCCGCCATTTGAGCGATCTCCAGAAAACGGTCGGTGTCCGTGTTCACGTAGAGCGCGTTGCGCATGTATTGAGGAGTGGCGAGGTTATCCATCGAATCAACGAGGCCGCCCATGTCCCCCATCGTGACCTTGGATTTGAAGTAAGTAGTGCCCGCCATATCGGCGACAAAGAGATCAGTCAGGCCGGTCGTTGTTGATATCCTCGAAATCGGAGCCCATGGCGAACCACGGAGTGCTAGGGAGATCGCGGTCTGCGGTGTCCGTAAAGGTGCCGTCACCGTTATTTTGATACAAGTGATCCGGTTTGGCGAAATCGTTGGCGACATAGAGGTCGGGCCAGTCGTCGTCGTTGGCGTCGAACCACGTGGCGGAGTGGCCGCGGGCGGATTCAAGCGGAATGCCGGCGGCGGTGGTGACATCGGTGAACGTGCCATCACCGTTGTTGCGGAAGAGGATGTCGGGTTCACCGTCGGGTCGAATGGCGGCCTTCGCGACGTTGGTCACGACAAACAGATCCAGATGACCGTCGCGATGATAGTCGGCGAATGCTCCGGCCACACTACTGGAGACCAGGCCCACACCGCGTTCCTCTGCCTCTTCCGTGAATTCGCCGGAGCCGTTGTTGACGTAGAGCAGGTTCGGGGCGTTGAATTGGCAGACGTAGAGGTCGCCGTCGTTGTCAATGTCGGCGAAGGTAGCCCCGGTTTGCCACGCCTCGGTGCCGGGAACGCCAGCCTGAACGGTAATGTCCTCGAAACGGAAGGCGGCCGTTTGGCGGAAGAGTTGGTTGGGGCGGACTTTGTTGACCACGTAAAGATCGACGAAACCATCACCGTCGACGTCTCCGGCGGCGATGCCGGTGCCGATTGCGCCACCTTGAAATTCGGTGTAGTTCGAGGACCACATGGAGCGTTCGTCATAGGGATTATCACCACTAATGCAGGACACAGCCGAAGGGATGGCGGTGAAATGCATTTTCGAGCTGTCACCACTGCGCGGGGCTAAGGGCGTGGCGGTGATCGCATCGCTCGCGGTCAGCGGGGCACTGGCGGCGAAAAGCAAAAGGGTGATTAAGGCGGAAAACGAAAAGGGCGTTTTCATGGGATGGAAGGATGGGCGAGAATGAAACACCAAGTTAAACCGCGATCGGGCGCAGAGGCGAGCACGGGGCGGAGGCTGATGATATTCGGCAGTTTAAGTTCTCGGTGTTGTTAGCGGGAATATCAGGTGAGAAACGGAAGGAAGCCTGATCCTCAATCCGACAACGGGAAAGTATCCATCGTTCCAGCCGTCACCGTTCAGCGGCAGATGATTTTTGGTCTCACTATTTTGTGAGCTCGTAGAGGGCGTAACCGGCCCGGAGATTGCGGGCAAAGGAACACGGTGTTTTCCAATCTCCCCTCAAATGGACCTGACGGGTAATGCGGTAGTTGTGGTCAGCGCAGAAGGCTTCGAAGTCTGCCACGGTTGGGGGATTGGCGGGGCGGCTTTCGCCCCATGGACTGGGATGCACTTCGTTGTGCGGTTTGCGCCCTCGCCATACGGTGTCCCAGCGGTTCTTCCAAAAACCGTAGTTGGCGAAACTCACGGTCAAGCTGCGACCGACCCGAAGTGCTTCGGCGATAACATCAGCCGGACAATCCACTTCCTCCAACGTTCGGGAACAGATGACATGGTCAAAATGTCCGTCATCGAATTCGCCCATAAACCGCACCATGTCGCCCTGATGGGCACTCAGTCCGCGTTTCACACAGGCACCGATTTTTTCGACATCCATATCTACGCCAATGCCTCGCACTTTCTTTTGTTGGGCGAGTTCTTGGAGCAAGACTCCCCATCCGCACCCTAGGTCGAGCACAGCCGATGACGGGGTCACCCAGTCGGTGATGACCTGTTGATCGACAGTGCGTTTGGAGGATCTTAGGGACATAGAGTTATTGCCCACTAAATCACACGAAATCACACGAAAACCCGGGAAAGGTCCGGTCTGATAATTTTAGATACATTTAGATTTAATGTTTTTTGGTGTGATTTAGTGGGCAACGATTCAGCTCGCGAGGAAGTCGCGGACGAGGTCGTAGAGTTGGGGGGATTCGAGGAGGAAGGAATCGTGGCCCAGATCGGTGGTGAGTTCGGCGTAACTGGCGGATTTTCCGGCACGCAGAAGTGCGGTCACGATGGAGCGGTTTTGGTGGGGAGGGAATAGCCAGTCGCTGGTGAAACCGACGACCATGGTTTCCGCTTCGACGGGGGCGAAGGCGGCTTCCAGGGATCCGGTGCCTTCGGCCAAATCGAACTGATCGAGGGCCCGGGTGATGTAGAGATACGAGTTGGCGTCGAAGCGGTTGATGAAGCTTTTGCCCTGATACCGCAGATAGCTCTCCACTTCAAACTTCACGTCAAAGGCGTTGGTAGTTTTACCCCGATCTTGCACGGTGCGCCGCCCGAACTTCCGGGTCATCGATGCGTCGCTCAGGTAGGTGATGTGGGCCATCATCCGGGCGATGGCGAGGCCGACCCTCGGCCCTTCACCGATGGCGTAGTTGCCGTCTTTCCAATCGAGGTCCTGCAGGATAGCCTGACGGCCGACTTCGTTGAAGGCGATCGCTTGGGCGCCTTCGCGGGCGGTGGTCGCCATGGCGAGCAGCTTGCGGACAAAGCCGGGGAACGTGATGCCCCATTCGAGCACTTGCATGCCACCCATGGACCCGCCGATGACTCCCTGTAGTTGTTTTACGCCCAAAGCGCGCAACCAGCGCTCCTGCGCACGAACCATGTCGCGGATGGATACGATCGGAAAATCGATACCGTAGGGTTTACCAGTTTCGGGGTCGATGGAGAGGGGGCCGGTCGAACCCTGGCAGCCACCGATCACGTTGCTGCACAGAACGAAGTAACGGTTGGTATCGAGGGCCTTCCCCGGACCGATGATGTTGTTCCACCAGCCGACCTTCCGGTCGCTGAGTTGGTGAAATCCCGCGCAGTGGTGATCCCCGGACAGAGCGTGGCAGACTAAAATTGCGTTGTCACCGGCCTCGTTGAGGCGTCCGTAGGTCTCGTAGCGGAGCGTGTAGCCGGGAATGGTTCGGCCGTGATCGAAGGTGAACGGCTCGTCGGAAACGTAGTTCTGTGGCACCACCAGCCCTACTTCGCCGGGTTCGGCGGCGAAGGTGTCGAGGGCGTCTGGATCGGAGTCATTCACGGAGGGAAGGAGACTTAAGCGAACTCAAGAGGAAGTAAGAAGCCAGAAGTGCGACGAGTGAAAAGTAGGTAATCGGCCCTAAAGCAGCAGGTTTTTACAGGAGAGAGCAGAGAAAAGCAGAGTATGTTAGAGACTGATTCCACTCACAGATTTACGCAGATTTGGCCCCACTGCGATGGATTGGATCTGCGTTAATCTGTTAAATCTGTGGTTAATATTTCCGCTAGTCCTGTTTCCTCCGGTGAGTAATAGCAGTGATTTTGTTCGATGGTTCTTATAGTGATTGGTGGGCGTCCGTTGACAGAGGACGGACGGATTGTAGCTTCCCGTCATGCCCTCACGCCTGTGTTTAATATTCGTTGGGCTGTTTGCTCTCGTCATGAAAATTAACGGACAAATCGATCGTGTTGCCAGTCAGTCGTTCGCGACCCGGGCCGAAGTGTTTGCCCCCCATGGCATGGTTGCGACCAGTCAACCCCTCGCCGCCCAGATCGGTCTCGATGTCTTGAAGGCGGGAGGAAACGCCATCAATGCGGCCATCGCGACAATGCTGCGCTCGGGCTGATGAAGCCTACGGGGTGCGGTGTCGGAGGTGATCTTTTTGCGATCGTTTGGAGTGCGAAGGAGCAAAAACTCTACGGTCTCAACGCCTCGGGACGTTCGCCTCTCGGACTGAGCTATGACCAACTGCAGACCGAACTGAAGGAACTCGGCGTGGATAACATTCCTTCGCGCGGAGTCCTGCCGATCTCCGTCCCTGGTGCCGTCGATGGCTGGTATGAGCTGCACGGAAAATTCGGGCGCACTCCGATGGCGGAGATTCTGGCTCCGGCCATCCGTTACGCGGAAGAGGGGTTTCCGGTCAGTGAACTGATTTCCTACTATTGGAAATATGCCTACCTCTATGAAGAGATTCCGGGGGCCGCACATGAGACTTGGATGCCGGGAGGAGTTGCACCCAAGAAAGGTGAGATCTTCAAAAATCCTGGCCTCGCCCGCACCTATCGTCGGATCGCGGAAGGCGGTCGGGATGTATTCTACCTCGATGAAATCGATACGTTTATGCGTGCTCACGGTGGCTACCTGCGTAAAGCGGATCTCGAAGCCCACACGTCGACCTGGATCGATCCGGTTTCGGTAAATTATCGCGGTTACGACGTCTTTGAATTGCTGCCCAACGGCCAGGGAATCGTGGCCCTCCAAATGCTGAATATCCTTGAGGGCTTCGATATTCGCGGCATGGGGCGCGACTCTCCGGAGGCCCTGCACGTGATGATTGAGGCCAAAAAACTGGCTTTCGAAGATCGCGCCAAATTTTATGCCGATCCCGATTTTTCGGACATCCCGCTCGATTGGTTGTTGTCCAAAGAGTACGCCGCCGAACGCCGCGCACTTATCGATCTGAATCGGGCTGCTTCACGCGTGGACGCGGGTCATCCGCCCCTGCAAAGCGGCGATACGATTTATCTCACGACGGCCGATTCCGAAGGCAACATGGTGTCCCTCATTCAAAGCAACTACCGTGGTATGGGCAGCGGGGTGATGGTGCCGGGGCAAGGATTCGGATTTCAGGATCGCGGCGAGATGTTCGTTTTTGAACCGCGTGATCACGCTAACGTTTATGCGCCAGGTAAACGCCCCTTCCACACCATCATTCCCGCTTTCGTGATGAAGGATGGGCAGCCCGGGATGAGCTTTGGCTTGATGGGCGGCGCCATGCAGCCTCAGGGCCACGCCCAGATCATGATGAACCTGATCGACTTTGACCTGAATCTGCAGGAAGCAGGCGACGCGGCCCGTTGGCAGCACTATGGATCAACCGACTACAATGTCCCGCAAATGGAGGAAGGCGGCCACGTGACGGTTGAGTCGGGGATTCCCTTCGAATCGGTTAAAGCTCTGGAAAAACTCCGACACGACATGCGCATCAATACCGGTGGATACGGCGGCTACCAAGCCATTCGTTGGGATGCCGAAAACAAAGTATACATCGGTGCCAGCGAAAGCCGTAAGGATGGGCATGCGGTCGGGTATTGAGGCTTACTTCTCGGGACCGGAGCCGAACCTAAATCCGGCCACGGTTTCTTCGAATTCATTTAGGTCTCGATCATGGTAGTGGCGATGAGGGGCAGTGTAAGCAAGCGTCCACAATTTGCCGCCGTGTATCACGCCGAAGCGCGTCTGACGCAGTAGGAGTTGGTCTTTGCTGCGGAATGTTGTAGTCAGTTTGAATCCGATTTCTCCGTCGATCGTGGCGGGCTCGTTTTTCAAAACCGTGAACTGATACTTGTCCGGGTCCGAACGTAGATCGTCGGCTATGGCTTCCGCCAATTCGAACGATGCCATTTGGGGAGAAAGTTCACGTTCAGTGTGAGGGAGTGCTTTCTCCCATGCCAACCCGTGGACTTGAATGGACTGCAAGGACAGGCCGTCGCGAGTTGCCAGTAAATCGGAGCCCATCTGGGTGGAGTAGCTCCAGTTGGTGGGGACCGTCATGAAGAACGCCTGTTTAGGGGCTTGATAAACGGAGCCGCCCACCGTCCAGAATTCGCACCCTGTCAGAAGGAGTAGGAAAACGCCGAACGGAAATAGTTTTAGGATTCGGGAGACCATGTGGAAATGAGATGAAGCATGTGGGCGCGGTCGTTGGCCAGCGGGGTAAGTTCCAAGTAACTTCGAAGGGCGGCCGTCGCCTCCCGATACTTGTCCATCGCGCCCAAAGTAAGTCCTAACCCTCGCCACGCCTCCGCGTGTTCAGGGTCGAGAGTCAGCGCGTTGCGGTAGTGGCGGATCGTGATGCCGTGTCTGAACTCGGCGCCTGGACTTTTCCGATTCCATTCGCCATGCAGATATCCGGTTTGAGCGGAGTTGGGATCAAAACGGGTGAGGCGTTCGAGGAGTTGAGCGACGCCCTCAAAGTCCCCCGTGCGGAGTCCGGCGATGATGTCTTGCTTGATGATGGCTGGCAGATGTTGGCGATAGGTGCGCTCACCTAGGATGCCCGGTTCCTCAGGCACGCCGAATTCCACCAGCAAATCTCCAAAACTCCGCGCTCGTTCTGCGATTCTGGGGTGACTGCCGAAGAAAAAGGGTTCTTTCCGTTCGGACCGTTCCCGTTCCGATTGCAACAACTCGAAAACTTGCACCGTGGCATACAGATCGTAGCCGCCGCGGCGAAGTCGTTGGAACCCTAGTTCGTCAGCCTCCCGTTCCAAGTCGCGCGAGTAGCCTTGCACGGATGCGATGGCACCAATTCTCCCGAGCAATGCGCCGTAGCTGCCGCCACTCACCGTCAACACATTCATCCAGGTGAGACTCGACTTGGTTTGACGGTAGCTCTTCAGGGAATGCCGCCCGTCGACGTGCGACATTTCATGCGCGATGATGGTGGCAATCTGCGCCTCATTGTTGAGTCGAGCGAGAAGACCGGTGTGTATAAACAACGCCCCGTTGGGCATCGCGAAGGCGTTGAGCGTGGGGTCCCGCATGATGCGAACCCGCAGAGAGCTGGCGAGGTTGACATCGTCTCCCGCCAAGCGATGAGCGATATCCAATAGGTAAGCCTCAATCTCGGGTAATTCTTCCACAAACCCGCTGTTTAAAATGCGATGTTCTTCCGCGTTGGCTTGGTCGAGAAGTTGGCGTTCGTCGGGCACTACCGTGTCGCCGCTACTGATCGTGGGCACGTCAGTATTGGCGCAGCCCGCAAGCAGAGAAATCCATCCCGCGAGGAAAACGCGACTGCAGTGAAACGGAGAGATCATGGCTTCGCTCTACTTTGGGCGATGGGTAACCCGACGAGTAATTCATCGAGCAACGCTTCAATGCCCTCCGGGTTGCGAAGGTCCTTCGAAAGTAGGGTCTGGTTCATCCACAAAACGTTGCCGTCGTGGTCGACGAGAGCCGCCGTGGCGATGGTCGACCCCATGGTGGGAGCGATGTATACACCGGTGAACGCCGCTGCGACGAGACTGAGTCCGGCCAGCACTTTGCGCTCGCCCGTGGCGTAGCTGTCACGCAGATAAATGAAAAGCACCGCACCGTCTTCCAATTCATTCCGATGCGCCTCAAGGGTCCCGGTTTGGTAGTCGAACGGAATCTTCCAGTGCGCTTGGCGGCACGGGTCCCGGCATGTTCTCGGCGGATCGCGTTTGGAGTTGAGTGACCTGCATGGCGCGGAGTAGTGAACCGACCTCTTGCAGCTCTTGAACCAGTTCCAGATTCGGAGCGTTGCTGACGGGGTGGACCGCGAATCCCGTGCGACCCCTCAGCCGGTCGGTTAACATTTCACGCGCAAGGTCGGTCCATTCCTTGTGCGCTTTGATCGCTCCGCTGGCAGTGAGTTCGGCTAGCTCGACATCGAGAGGAGCGATCCTCGTATCCTCCCTTGGCGGCGCCATCTGGGCTGCGCGGTCGGGAGACCTATGGGTGACCGGGGCGGTTGATTCACAACCGCTGAAAAGTAGAACTAAGGCTGTCGAAACGATCGCGATCCACCCCGGTCGACGGGCAGTTAACCCTCGTCGAATCAGGAAGTCGGTTGCGGAGATGGTGAAGGGTGCTCTTGGTAGCATGAGATTTCCAAATCGTGATGACCAGCAGCGTCATGAAATCCGCTATTTCAATCGAAAGTCAATGACCGTCACGTCTTCTGACTCGGATGAACAATTTTTATGTAGGCTGATGCATCGGAGCCGTGCAAAATCCGCAGGCCGGATTGGGAAGGTCTTGTTGATTCTGTTGCCCCTGCAGATGACCGCTAGCAATCGCGGCAGGGGGGGGCGAAATTATCGGGGGCTTGCGTTCGAAGAGTTTTTCTGTCTTCGAAATTCTATGCGTAACCTCACGGGATCATTTGCGAAACGATGGTATAGCTGGTGGCGGGCCGATCCTGCTCGATCTAAGGAGGAATTCAGCGGTGAGTATTGGCGTGATGAAGGCGAGGGCGTGCACTCGATTCCATGCCGGCGGTGCCCGAAGTTCGACGCGACAAACGAGACCTGCTCGGTCCCCTTTGGCACGACCTTGCGCAAATGCATCGTGGCCTCAATCGAATCGCATTTCCACAGCTGCAAGGACCTGTCCGTGCTCGAAATCGGATTTGGTCATTTCTGGTTGCCGCGTAATTTGACCCTGCGCAGCGGGGGCATGTGGACCGGCATCGAACCGCGCCAAAAGAACAAAGCGGAACTCGGCAAAGGCGGGCACGGCCAGGCCGGTGACATTCCCTTTGAGGATAATACCTTTGATGTGATCTACGGTATCCAATCTTTGGAGCACTGGGCCCAAGGCTACAAAACGGTCGCGAAGGGTTACTCCTACGAAGACTGCATGCGTGAGGTGCACCGCGTGCTGAAACCCGGAGGCAAAGTTTACTTCGATGTGCCGATCCATGATCACGGTCACGAGATGTTCATCATGGGCGACTTTGATCGCATCCGCGGACTGTTTGATCCTGAGGGATGGAAGGACGTGCTGTTGGAAAAATGGCGCGAGGACCACGATCCCTTGCCGGTTCAACGTCCCCTACCGCGCAAGATCAGAGAATGGAAGGACGAGATTGTCAGTTATCCGCCGGAAGAAGTGGAAAAGATCCGCACGGATGGCATCGCCTACATTATGACCGTCACCGCGCGAAAGCAGTAGGACTAGCGTCTCCGCGGGGCTTTCCGGTTGCGGGTTCCGCTAGGTTGGATTGGGCTGGGCGTCTGCGATGAGACTTCTGCTGTTACCCCTGCTACTCGCTTCGCTGCATTCCGCGGCGAATGCTTCTGCCACCGATTCGTCTGCTCGTCCGCCCAACGTGCTGTTTGTGGCGATCGATGATCTTAACGACTGGATCACGCCTTTCGGCGGGCATCCTCAGGTTATCACGCCGAATCTGGAAGCGTTCGCCAATCGGGGTGCGATGATCTTTCAAAACGCCCACTGCGCGGAATCGGTCTGCGGACCCTCGCGTTCGGCTCTGTTGTCGGGTTTCATGCCGAGTCGCACCGGGCTTTACTCCCGCAACCAAAACATCATCGCGGGACAACCGGGACCGCCCTCCGAATACACCCGCCGCGGTGGTTCGGAATTTGCCTGGGGTCCAACCAAAGGGCCGAAGGAAGAGACCGGTGACTACCGCAATGCCCAGTGGGCGGCCGAGCAGTTGCAGCGCGATTTCGAACAACCCTTTTTCATGGCGATCGGCTTCAGTAAACCGCATCTGCCGTTCTATGTGCCGCAGGAGTTTTTTGATCTCTATGCTGATGTGGACGTGAAGGCTAATCCCATCAAACGCGATGACCTCGACGACATATTACGACCTGATGGGCGGCCCAAATTTTCGCCAACCGACGACTATCTCTGGTTGGAGGAAAACGATCTGATCGACGAGGCGACGCATGCCTACCTTGCGGCGGTGAGTTATGCGGATGCTTGTTTGGGCGTCCTCTTGGAAGCACTCGAAGCCAGTGCGCATGCGGACAACACCATTGTGGTGGTATGGGGTGACCACGGTTGGCACTTGGGCGAGAAGCTGCGTTTTCGCAAGGCGGCTGGCTGGACCGAGGCGACGCGTATGCCGCTCATGGTGCGACTACCAGGGATGGAAGCGCGGCAAGACAACTCGCGGGCGGTCAATCTAATCGACCTCTACCCGACATTGGTTGACCTGTGTAATCTGCCCGAAAAGCCAGAGTTGGATGGCCGCAGCTTCGGACCGGTTTTACAGGATCCGAACGTGACGTGGGAATACCCGACGATGACGGTCCTTAAGGAAGGTGGCGCGTCGATCCGGGACGAGCGTTGGAGCTACATTCGCTACGACGACGGGACAGAGGAAGTCTACGATCTGGCGAACGATCCGTATGAGTGGACCAACTTAAATACGAAACGAACCCCCGAAGTGAACAGCGCGGTGCAACGACTGGCGGCAGTTATCCCGGACGACTTCGCTCCCACCGGGAAGAATTCCAAACTGTCGGATGCCGATAAAAAATCCGAGTGGGCTAAACGTATCGACCCAACGTTGAAACCCAAGCGCGTGTTGGTGGATCTCAAGTAGGGTTGGGCCGAGAGGCAGAATTATGGGTTGGCCCACGTCTATGAACGGAGCGAAAGGTCTGACAAGACACTAAAAGACACGAAAATTGAGGGGCAGTAATTTCGGAGATTTGAGTTGGTTTGTTTTTGGGGCTTTTTATGGCTACCTCCCTCTAAAAAAACCGCGTTTGTTTGCGTAGTTGAAACATGCCACTCACGAAGTCACTTTCCAGCCGATGGGAATCCTCAGTCTCGACCATATCCAAGTCGCAATACCACCCGGAGGCGAAGATCGGGCGCGGACCTTTTGGGGAGAAATTTTGGGTATTAGGGAGGATCCCAAATCCGAGCCTTTGGCGAGCCGGGGTGGGTATTGGTTTCGGAGTGGTTCGGTTCGGCTTCATCTCGGCGTGGAGGAGGGGTTTTTTCCTCGACTCAAAGCCCATCCGGCCTTCACCGTGGATGATTTGGCTCAGCTTTCGGAGTCCCTTGAAGCGCATGGATACGCGGTTAAATGGGACACCGCCTTACCTGACCGAAAACGGTTCTACGTGGCGGACCCGTTTGGCAATCGAATCGAATTTATGCGCGCCGGCGACGGCTTCGCGCAGCGATAGGTTGGTGCCTCAGGTTGGATATTTCAACCGGATGAAACCCGGCGCGTCTGGCGAACACTCCCCATCAGCTACTCCGCTGCATTCACAGGTAGGGCGCGTTTCGCCGAAACCGCCGCAGTCGGATGGGTTTCTGAGTTAGCGAGCAGGTTGAATCTCAGCAAAGCGAAACCGCCGCGCTCGGTGGTCACACCCTACCGGCTACTCTTCTGCATCTTGGATCTTTTTTTCGAGAAACGCTTCAACGCTTTAACCGCAGCCTGCTGAAATCACGCCGCACATCACTGACGTCGCCGTTGCCGAAATTGGTGCGTTGGATCATAAGGATGTAAGCGTATCCGGTGGTGGGATCAATCCACGCTTGGGTGCCGTAGGCACCGCCGTGCCCACAGGATCCTGGGGAAAGCATGGCGGTGACGTCCATGGGCCATTTGACGATACTCACGCCCAACCCCCAGGCGCTACCGGGCACAAATCCGGTTTTCAGATCACCGGTGCGAGGCCGTTGTAGCTCTTGGACAGCTTCCGGGCTCAATATCCGTTGCCCGTTTCCGACCCCGTCATTCAGCAACATTTGGCAAATCCGACCGTAGGCAGAGGCGGAAGCGTAGAGGCCTGCGTTGGGCAATGGGACCCGGGCGCGAGTCGCCGGATTCACCCGATGGGGAATCGGCTCGGCATTGCCGGTTTTATTATTGCGGCTGTAAAGTGTGGCCAAGCGGTCGAGCTGATCGGTGTTGGGGTAAAATGTGGCGTCATCCAAACCAAGGGCGCCGAACACCTCTTGGTGAAGAAACGTGTCAAATTTCACGCCACTCACCACTTCAACAATGCGCCCCGCGGCATTGGTGCTGGATTGGCTGTAGTGCCACTTGGTGCCAGGTTCGAATCGCATACTGCTGTTGAGGGCCTGACGGACCAAGTCGGCGAGAGTGAGAGCCGGGTCTTTCTCGCTACCCGCGGAGCCGAGCCCCTCGCCCAGACCGGAAGTATGGGTCATGAGTTGCAGGATGGTGAGGTTAGCGGGTTTACCGGAAGGGGTGCGCAGAGCGGCAAACTCAGGCAGATATTTGGCGACTGGATCGTGGATGCTGAGTTTGCCCTCGTCCTGCAGAACCAGCAGAGCGATCCCGGCGACCGGCTTGGTCATGGACATCACGTCGAATATGGCGTCCACCTTCATCGGCCGCTTGCTTTCGCGATCAGCGAGCCCTGTCGCTTCGAGGTGAACAATCTCTTGGGCCGTGACGACCATGGTGACGGCGCCGACGATTTCGCCGGCATCGACCTGTCGCTGCATAGCATCGCCAATACCGGGAAGTTGGGGGTGGCTGGCGGTGAGGACCGCTGACACGAGAGTGAATAGAAAAAGATTTTTCATGGAGAGGGGCAGGAGAAAAGGGCGAAATACTACGTCCGGGGTGTTGGGACAACGAGTCCCGATAGCATTGAAACAGTTAATGATCGGTCGAAGGGGAGTCGATGCTGCGGATTGACGGAAACCGTTCCAGCAATTCAGTGTCTTATCCCTTGGTGATACGTAAGAATAAATCGAATACGCAGATCGCGATCATGGCATTGAGTCTGCTGGGCTTGGTTTCGGTTGGCGGGGTTGAGCCCAACGCGATCGGGATATCCCCCGAAGTAGATGCACGGATCAAGGCTTCGCTTGAGGCAAATTATCGGATGGATTTTCCCCAGGGTGCCGCGGAGTTGGCGAAGGTTTCGGATCACGCGAAGGATCATCCCATGATCACATTTGGTGATCTGTTGATCGAGTGGTGGAAGGTGACAGCTGCTGTCTGGGAAGAAGACGAGGATGCGTGTCAGGCTATGTTGGCAGCGGCTGAACGAAGCTTAGAGCAGGCAGAGGCCTTGATTAAGCGGGGAGACCCCAAGGGCGAGGGACACATGATCAAAGGCGCCACGCTTGGGTTACTGGGTCGGTGGCACATTAAGAATCGTCGCTGGTGGAAATCCTACACCGTGGGGAAGAAAGCGAAAGCGGAACTGACCAAGGCTCTGGAGATCAATCCGGAGCTCTACGACGCGCATGCCGGCATCGGCATTTACGACTACTTTGTTGCTAAGCTGCCGGGCATCGTGCGCTGGCTGGTCTTCACCGGACAATCAGCCGACCCCGCCGACGGTATGCGGGCGGTGGAGCTCTCACTGGAGAAGGGGAATTATACGAAGGTGGGAACACGGGCTGCCCTTACGCTCATCCAGTTGCGCAATGAACTGAATCCGGCCAAGGGCTTGGAGCTGGCGGATGGTTTGATCGCGGAGCACCCCCACAGTCCCTTTTTTGGTAGTCTGCGTTTTATCGCCCTCTACGATTTGAATCGTGCCGATGAGTTAACGGTGGAAGCAGAGCGTCAGGCTATCTTGTTGGCGGAGGGTAGTTATCCCTCAACCCGACAGGCTCAAGTGAAATTTTCCGAAGGTTTGGCGCACTTCCGGGCGGGCCGGTGGAACGACGCGAAAGGTGCTTATTTGCAAGCGGTTGAATCCGGGGATCCGTCCGATCCCTTTGCTACCTGGGCCAAATTGCATCTGGGCAATATCGCCGATGTTCGAGGCGACCGTAAAGAAGCGCGACGCATCTACAAAGAAGTCGAGCGAGCGCTCAATCGCTGGGGAACTGAACGACTGGCTGAGCGTTACCTGAAGACCCCGTTCGATCCAGAGGAGCACCAGGTGCGCATGCTCCCGGATGGATAGGGTTGAGGGACAGAACCTTAGATCGAAAATCCCAGAAATTGGGATAATTTCAGGCCGGATTCGCTGTCGGGCTTTACGCCCGACATCTGCGGTTGGATCGGGAGCGGTGGAAACGGGGTCACGTCGCGAAAACGTTTATTCCGCCTGCTGCGCGGTTTGTCTGGAACGTTTTCGCGACATGACCCCGGGTTGCGACCCGTGTATTGGGGTAGGGCGAGTTTCGCCGAAACCGCCGCCCCTGGATGGATTCCCGATTAAACGCGCAGGCTGATTCCCAGCAGGCTGAAACCGTCGCGCTCGGCGAGCACGCGCTACCGGCCATCCTTCAGGTAGGACTCGATCGTCGCGCGAGCCGCGTTGTAGGGGCTTCGCTTGACGAAGCCCGCCACGTTAGAGTGGCGCCGAAGTGAAGCGAGGCGAGCGGAGTGCCGGATACATCGCACCCATTCAAAGACACTCTACCTTTCCCTAAACTCAGTGCTTGTGCTCGTGCGGGTAGTAAACCGCGAGTTTGGCAACTGCCGCTTTGAGCACTTCACCGGCGGAAGCGTCAGCGCTTTGTTTGGCCTTCATGGCGGCCACGATCACGGCATGATGATCTTTCAAGCGTTGAACGTAGTCGCCTTGGGAAGACTTCACCCGCTGCGTGAGGAAGTAGTTGGCGATGGTAGAAATGATCGCTTGGGCGTGGGATTCTTTATTGGTCACCCAACGCACGATTTGCTGGTGCGATTGCGCGTCGGTTTTTCCGGTGAGATCGGCAATCATGCTGCCGGCTTTGATCACGGTGTCGGCGTCTTCGAGCATGGCCGCGACGCGGGCACTGTCGTCGTAGATACCGCAAGGAACCTGACAGTGGGCGGAAGCGGAGTGCGTGGCGAAAAATAGGCCGAGGGCAGCGAGAAGGGCGGGGAGTCGGAAAGAAAGTATTTTCATGAGAGTCCTATCCATGGTCCAAACGGCCGAACACGTCAAATCACGCCTGCGACTATTCGTTCGCGATTTCGAGACTTTAACCAATATGGTTAAAGTCCCGAATGGGCAGCACGGGTTTGGGTGGAAGTGGATTGGGGTGGCATGTGGCTTGCCGCCTGCTGCGAAATGGAGCGTGATGATTGCCTTGATACGTCGAAATCTTCTCTTCCTCGGGCTCGGAGTAGCCAGTGCGTTGGTTACGAGTGGCCAGACCTTGGCCAAATTGGCGGCCGACGCGGGACTCACCGAACTAGCGGGGACATTCTCCACTGAAAAAAGCGACCGGATATTGGGAGATCATGGTTCGCAGATCGACGATCTGTCGGACCGTGCGGCAGCTGCCATGCTGGTATCCATGGGGGTTTGGACACCGGGCCAACTAAGTGATCTGGCCGGGTGCCGACAGATCATGGAGAGTTGGGCGGCGAAAGCAGACGAGCGCACAGCCGTCGTTGAATTGGATCTCTCGAATGTCGCGGAAATTTTGGGCGTTAGTGCCTTCGGTGGGCATGAACAGTTGCGAAGGGACACCGCGCTGATGGCGACTCTTGATGAGGCCATCGGTGAGGAGGTGCTGACCGGATACGGCTTACGCACCCGAGGGGTAAGTGCGGAGACCGATGATGAGCGGACTCTGATTTATTCCCACAGCAGCCTTCCGCATGTGAAACAACTTATCGGTCTCGTCGCCAGCGAAGGGTTGCGCGGGCAGGTCATGATCGCTCCGAAGATTGCGGCGTTTGTTTTTCGGGACGGGTGGGGTGAGCGCCCGGAATGGATCAACGAATTGGGCCCCGGAATTTATGTCGCTCAGGGTCCCGAAATGCTGGTGCACTTTGAGTTCGAGAGTTCCTCGGATCGGCAACGTTTTGATGCGCTGATTGATCTTTACGCCAAGAAGGATGAGGAGAGTGAAACGGGGAATCTGACCCGATCTTGGTGGCAGCCGTTTTATTACACCAAGACTAAAGCCACGGGCTTTAAGCGCATATCTCGAGTTACCCTGAGTGGGGAAAATATTGAAGCGTCACTCCTCATGTTGCCACCGCGCGAGCCCGTGGTGCGGGAACATTTTGCCGACTCGGGATGGGATTTGGCGATCGACTCGATTTGGGTGAACGCCGCGTTCCATCGATTCCTCGAAGGAGGCTATCGATAGTAGACGAGAGGTAATCTGATGTCGGGTGGCTGTGTGTTTGCCGTAGTGCCGTGCTTTAGTCGGCATTCTGAGGTGCCGGCTAAAGCACGGCGCTACGTTGCAAGGAGGCTATTGATAGAGAGTCACCAAACTGTCCGGATGTTGTAGCGTTTGATGGACTCGTCCGTGGTTACCATCGCGATATCCAGCGCTTCTGCGGTAGCAATCAAGAGGCGGTCGAACGGATCGTTATGGTGGTCCGGCAAGTCGAGGGTGCCAAATAACGCGGAGTCCGAGATGGGCTCGTAGTTGAGATCCGACTCGCGGATTCGTTTGCGCAGGTAGGCCTTGGGGTTTTGGGGCAGAGGCAGTTTTCCCAACCGAGATTTGAGGCAGATTTCCCAAGTCGAAACCTGACTAAAAATGAGCTTGTTGCTCGGATCTACCAAGAGGGCTCGGGCAGTTGAGCCGAGTCGGTCGGGCTCGATCCACATGAACAAAGCAGCGTGCGTATCGAGCAGGAGCCGCATCGGGTAATCAGGCGCCGGGACCGTTGAAGAGGTCTGCCACGTTCTGATTTGTAGTGGCGGAATCCCAGTCAGCGGGCAGAGCAACCATGCCCACGTCTTGTCCCATTTTGCGCTTTGGGGGCACATTTTTTCGGGTGGCCTTCAGCGGACGGAGTTCGGCAAAGGGTTTGTTGCGATCGCAGATAATGACCGTCTCCCCGGCTTTTACCTGTTTGGCGTAGCGGGACAGGTTGGCCTTCGCTTCGTGGAGATTGACCTTCAACATTTCACCAGACTTAGTCTAGTTAGAAACGTGTTCAAGTATAGGGCGTCACGCCGCGAGGCAGCGCACGGCCATCTCGCGCAGGACATCTTCCTGCTCGTGAGGGCGTTTGATGATATCGGCGAAGGCTTTGATCATCTCCTGTTGGTTTTCGATCAGACGGCGCATGGAGGGCAGGCGGCCACTGCTGGCCAACTTTCCGACATACCAGGCGTTCTGGGTGAAAATATTGTAGGGACTCTTGGCGGTGGCACCGACGAACTTGTCGGCGTGTTTGTTGGCCGCGGTTTTCAGGCCATCCAGTCCGCGACCACCGAGGCGGGCATCCCCGGCATCGATCAGGGCCCGGACCTGCAGCAGGATCCGGTTGCGATTCTGTAGAGCGCGGATGATGGGACGGGCGTCACCACCAGTGAAGAAATGCCGGTGCAGCGCGGTAAGCGTCCACTTGATGTCGCTGCTGAAAAACGCTTCCGCCGCCTCGAAGAAGTCACCCTCGGCGACGTTGGGGGTGAGTTCCGCGACGTCCTTCTCGGTAATGGGTTTCCCTTCGTCGACGTAGGAGGAGAGCTTACGCACCTCTTCGATGAGGAGGCGGGTGTTGGCGCCGACTCGCGTCAACATTAGTTGAACGGCGCCGGGTTCGATTTCGGTTTCGAGTTTTTTGGCCTCGGCCATCAGCACTCCAGCGAGGGCGGATCCGTCGCCATCGCCTCCGACAAGGGCGAAGTCGCCGTTTTTCTCACACCACTTCGGGAAACTCCGACGATGATCCAGCGGAGATGCCGTAATGAGCACGGCGACATTGGCCGGATCATTGGCCTCCAGCAGGCGTTGGAATTCCTCGACCTGCTTGAGCGTGCTCTCGGAGCGGTCGGTCACGGAGTCGGCGAGAAAATTGACGTCCTTGAACCAGACCAGACGGCGGCCACCGAACATTGAAATGGTTTGGAGGGCCTCGCGGAAGCGATTCATCGCCGTTTCCACTTCGCCGACATTGTTGGCAAATCCACTGATGGTTTCCCGAGAAAACTCGTCGTCGATCTCTTTTGCCAGCTCGTCGTAACGTTCCCGTCCCATGCGCCCGACGAGGAAATCGTCGGGACCGGCAATGAAAATGAAGGGCTTGGCGTCAGACATGATAAAACGGGGAGGCGAAACGGAGTTAGCAGAACTCGCGGGTGCTTGACCAGATTGCAATGCCGCGGGACGGCGGCAAATCGGGATCCTCGCTAAATTCCGTGGATGCCATGTGTTCGCTAACGCGAGGGTCATCTTCGGGTGATAGGCCGTGAAACAATGCCCCTGTTTTTTATATGCTTTCTTCATGTCTTTGCGTAGACGCAGTTCCTTGGTGGCTATCAGCTTGGTCACGATGTCGGTGATCGCCGTTTGCGAACGCGATTGCATTGTTGGCGTCGTCGGGTGACATCCGAGCCATGCCAGATGCTGTGATAGTCACCTCGACTCCGCCAAAATGCGGATGCTTGTGCCCATGACCGACGAGACGGAATTTCAGACGCCTCGTATGGCGGTCGTTGCAGGCGTCATCGCGGTGGGGGTGATTTTTCTCTTTTTGCACACCTTTGGGGGACAAGTGTTGGCTCAGTTGGGTGAAGAAATCACCGGATCGGACGAAGTCTGGCGGTATCGGGGACTTTCAACACTTACGGTTATGGGCGGCGTGCTGGGGGCGTTGGTCGCGGCGATGCGGTTCCGTTTGGAAACATGGCAGACCAATTTGGGGTGGAGTTTTCGAGCCTGTAGTGTGGCGGCGGTTTTTGCGGTTGTGGCCCAAAGTTGGACGGGCCTGCTGGGCGCCGCCTTTGTCATGGGGGCTGCGTCGGGTTGGGTGCTGACGACACTCGCGACCGGCATGCGCGCATCGGTGGGGACAAGGCGCCTTGGTTTTGTGGTCGGCGGAGGATTGACGCTCTCTCTGGTATTGGGAGAGGGCTCGTTCATTCTGGCCGAGTTGTTTGGAGACTCGACTCGGGGCGCGGCGATTGTGGTCGCGATGTTGTCGGCGGCGACCTCGGTGGTGGTGCCGTTTCTAACGCCGTTGGAACCCTCCATGGACATGACGGAGGACTATCGGGGACGGGCATTGGGGGCCACTTGGGTGGCGCTGTTTTCGGTCGGCGTGATCGGGAACCTCTACACTTCTGCTCTGGGCAGCGGAATCGAGGGTGTTTTACCCTTCCTGATCGGCGTCGGAATACTGCCGCTGTTGGGTCGGTTGATAGATTCGGGATATCGCAAAATTCAACTTATCGCTGCCGGCATATTCGTGGTAGGAGGGACGTTCGGTCTGGATTCGATGGGCCATGCCTTCACCATGATTGCTTTGGCGGTCCTTTGGATCGCCTTGCTTGCGTTCTATTTCGCGGCGCGCAGCGGGCGGGTTTGGATCGCGGCGGGAACGGTCACGCTGGTCTGGTTCGTCGCTCCTTACGTGGGTAGCTTGCTGGGTTCGTAGTCGGGCGTTCCTCCTGCGCTAAAGCTATGGCGGACAAGAAAGTCCGACCCACCGGAGAGGCAACGAATCGTAACTGTGTTGGTCGGGCTTTAAGCCCGACATCCTATCGCGCCTTAGCTCACTGCGGTGGGGAAACACACGATCTCGCTCTTCACCGAGTTGGCGATGAAGCAGGCTTCGTGGGCGGCGTGATGGAGTGCCTCCAGGGCTGCTTCGTCCGGGACCTTTTCTGGCGTGAAGGTGGCGCGAGGCCTCAATTCGACCCGGGTTATCGCGGGTTTGCCGTCCTCGTTTTTAGCCAATTCGCCCGCCGCCTGGTCTTCATAGGCGGTCACGACGTAGCCCTTTACCCGAGCGAGGTGGAGAAACCAGAGGAGGTGGCAACTTGAGATGCTCGCGACGTAGGCCTCTTCGGGGTCTACGGCCGCGGCATCTGACCACGGCGCGGGGATCACTGACGGGGAGGGTGAGCCGGGCACGGTGAGGCCGCCGTCAAACGACCAGGTGTGGGCGCGGGAATACTTGTTGGTGGCAAAATCACCATCGGCGAGCTGCCAGGAAAGATGAGCGGTGTGGGCGGACATATTACTTTCCTGAGAGAACGGACAATCTCAGGGATCTGCAACGTCGCACGATAAGCCTCAGTTGGCTCCTCCCGCGGGTGCTGAAAGTTTTTTGTAATAATTCGTGGAGAGTGGCTACTATAGCAGTAATCTTCCTTTAACCCCCTTGTCCGTCGCCCCAAATTTTAACGAAGATTCCTCGTCGCAGGATTTTTATACTGATCTGCTGGAGCAGATGCAGCCGAAGCTTCTCGGCTACATCCTTTCCTTGGTGGCGAACGTGACTGATTCGAAGGACGTATTGCAGGAAACCAATCGGGTCATTTTGGCGAAACTGGGAGAGCTGCGTCAGGCGGATCGATTTTCCGCGTGGGCCTATCGGATCGCCTACTTTCAGAGCCTGGCATTCTTAAAGGAGCGCAAACGCGACCGGCATCAGTTCGGGGACGATCTGCTGACGAATATTGCCGCTCTCAGCGAGGACCTGAACGAGCAGATGGAACAAAGTTGGCGGCGACTCGAGCATTGCCTCGCACGACTGCCGGACCGCTCGCGACTCGTGGTCAGTGATTTTTACTATGCCGATCTCTCGCTGGAAGAGATCGGCCAAAAACGATCGATGCAGGCCAACCATGTGGCCCAAGTGCTTTATCGATCCCGCAAAGCCTTGCACACCTGCATTACTCAATTGGAGGACGAAGAAAATGAATGAGCTGGAAAACCTGATCGCCCGTCTGCTGGACGGATCCCTCACGGACGAAGAACGCCGCGACCTCGAACAACGGCTGCAAAACGACCCGGCTGCCCAACGCGTTTACATCGAGCAATGCCAGATGCATGCCCAGTTGGCGCTCAACCCCGAGCTCAAGCCGCAGCTCCAGGTGATTGCGAATGGTGATGCTTCCCACGCGACCGAATTGGAGCAGGCTGCCGGTCGGTCATTTTGGCGTTGGGGTGGAGTCGCGGCGGCGGTTGGTCTGGTCGCCGCTCTCGCCACTTGGCAATTTGCGCCGGATAGCAGCTCTTCCATCGATAGCGCAGAGATCGCTTCGATTACCCCAGAGGCAGCCTATGAAGAAGCCGAGTTTTCCGAACGAGGTTCGCTGAGCCGTTCGCCCACTAATTTTGCGGTGGTGACGCCGACCGGTGGCATCCCGGAGAAGATCAGTTTCAACCGCGATGTGCGGCCGATATTTTCGGAGAATTGTTATCACTGCCATGGTCCTGACGCGAACACCCGCAAGGCGGAGTTGCGGTTGGATATCGAGGCCAATGCTTTCGAGCCTCATGGCGAGTTTGGGGCGGCCATCATTCGAGGCGATCCGAAGAACAGTCCGGTCTTCAAGCGTATCACGAGCACGAAAAAGAGTGAAATCATGCCGCCGGTCGATTCGCACAAATCGCTAACGACCGACGAAAAAGAGGTCATCCGCAAATGGATCGACCAGGGTGCGGAATGGGAAGGCCACTGGGCCTTCGTCGCCCCGGAGAAATCCGCGCCACCTCAGTCCAGTTGGGGTGAGAACGCGATCGATGCCTTCGTGGCTTCGGAACAGGCTGCCCGGGGATTGGCACCCAACCCGGAGGCGGATCGGGCTACCCTGGCGCGTCGCCTTTCGCTTGATCTCATTGGCCTGCCACCGTCTCCGGAACAGGTTGCCGCGTTTGTGGCGGATGAGCGACCTAGTGCTTACGAACACTACGTGGACCAACTGTTGGCCGACCCGGCCTACGGCGAACATCAGGCGCGGTTTTGGTTGGACGCCGCCCGCTACTCCGACACTCACGGACTCCATTTGGACAACTACCGGGAGATTTGGCCCTATCGGGATTGGGTCATCGGGGCTTTCAATAAAAACAAACCGTTCGATGACTTCACCGTGGAGCAAATCGCGGGTGATCTTTTGCCGGAGCCTTCCATCGAACAACTCCTCGCGACCGGATTTACGCGTTGCAATCCCACCACCAGCGAGGGCGGTGCGATCGACGACGAATACCGCGCGATTTACGCCAAGGACCGGGCCGAGACGGCGGCAACGGTCTACATGGGCCTCACCGTGGGATGCGCCGCCTGCCACGATCACAAATTCGACCCGATCTCCCAAAAGGATTTCTACAAGTTCTCGGCCTTCTTCAATAATATCGATGGACCGGTCATGGATAGGAATGCCTACGATACGCGGCCCAATCTGGTATTGCCGCGACCGGAACACGCGGAGCTCTGGGCAGAGGTTCAGCCTGAATACGAAAAACTAAGTGGTGAGTTTTCCCGCCTGAAGAAGGCAAGAGATTCAGCTTATGACACATGGTTCGCCGCTGAGAATCCCGAGGTTCCAACCGATCGGATCACGCCGTACTGGTCGTTGGAATTGCGCGCTTCAGAAGGAGAAAATGACCGGGAGCAGGGGATTGACCTGCCGACGGACATCGACGCATGGGGGGCCGACGCAGCGTTCACCTTCGTCGTGGATTACACGTTTCCGACCTTAAAAGAAGGCCAAGAGGAACTGGTCGCATCAAAGTTTGATGGCAACCGCGGCTGGAGATTGTTCGCCCTCAGCGGCGATACCGCCCAGCCGCAAAAATATCGACTCCGCTTCGAACTGATTAGTTCGTTGGCTGAGGGACAAATGATTTCCCTCACGTCCCGCTCAAAGCGCTACGTGGGTATTGGCGCGGGTAAAACGCTTCCCCTCACCGTGGCCTATGATGGGTCAGGGCGCGCCTTGGGCGTGCAGCTGGGATACTCGCAACGGCTTCCGATTGACGCCGATTCCGTCATCGACAATTTGGCGGGAAATTTTGCGAATTCAACTGCGGTGCGGGTAGCTCTGGCTCCTCCCAAGAAACCGGCTCCAAAGCCGGACTCGGAAACTGAGGAAGACGACACGCCGGAAGAAACCGTCAAAAAACCCACTAAACCGCCAGTCGCTGATCCGGACCCCGCCTTGGTCATTTACCAAGGGGTAGCTCCCTTGCATATTCTGGGAGATGACCGGAAAGCGAAACAGGTTCGCAACCAATTGGAAGGGCCGCAGGAAGATCTTTCGAGTTTTGCCAAGCGCGGGCTCAAGGAATACTATTTCAGCGCAGTAGACCCCGAGACTTCAGTCGTGCGTGATCGCATGGCAGAACTTGAACCCGCTTACCGCCACATCTACGACCTCGCGACGATTTCGCTCATCATGAAGGAGAAAGAGCAGGAGGCGATGGCGCACATCCTGAATCGTGGTGAATACGATCAGAAAGGGGAAGAGGTTCCGGCCAATGTTCCGGAGGTCTTCGGTGGTTTGCCGGATGGCTATTCGGCTGATCGCATGGGATTGGCCAAATGGCT
The DNA here is from genome assembly GCA_965203585.1 of Actomonas sp. GTDB lineage: Bacteria > Verrucomicrobiota > Verrucomicrobiia > Opitutales > Opitutaceae > Actomonas. Next base: position 737,061 of record CBDBDC010000003.1, on the reverse strand, counting down.
GGTGGCCGACGACAATCCCCTCACGGCGCGCGTAATGGTGAACCGTATCTGGCAAAACCTTTTCGGCACGGGCCTGGTGGCCACCGCGGAAGATTTTGGCATCATGGGCGAGAACCCGACTCATCCGGCACTGCTCGATTGGTTGGCGGTGGACTTCCGCGAAAATGATTGGGATGTGAAACGCGCGATCAAACAGATCGTGATGACGCAGACCTACCGACAGAATGCGAAGATCGATCCGGCCGAGTTTGAGCGTGATCCGGAGAACCGATTCCTCGCGCGCGGACCGCGCTATCGCTTGGACGCCGAGGTGATTCGTGATCAAGCGCTGTTCGTGAGCGGCGGCCTGCGGGGCGAAATCGGTGGACCGCCGGTGAAGCCCTACCAGCCGGTCGGTATTTGGAACGCCGTGGCCTACTCCGGCAGCAACACCCGTTTTTATCATGAAGATCAGGGAGAGGGGCTCTACCGTCGGAGCCTTTACACGTTCTGGAAACGAACGGCGCCCCCGCCGAATATGACCATTTTTGATGCTCCATCGCGCGAGACCTGTTCCGTGCGTAGGGAAAGAACCAATACGCCGTTGCAGGCCCTCACACTCATGAATGACCCGCAGTTCGTCGAGGCGGCCCGCCTCTTGGCGGAACGCGCGATGGGTCCGGCGGGTGCCATCGAACAAACCCCGCGCAACCAGATCGAAACGATGTATCGCTTCGCCTTCGGTTACGATGCTCCCGACTCGCACCAGAATGTCCTGCACGACTCGTATCTCAAGTTTGCCGAGCGATTCCGCGAGAGCCCCGGCGATGCGGCGGCGTTAGTCAGCACCGGCGCCTCCGAGCCCGGAGCAAACAACGATCCGGTGGAGCTGGCCTCGCTCACCTTGGTCGCCAGCCAAATCATGAACCTCGACAGCTTCATCAGCAAAAACTGAGCCCCTCAACCCGACTTCGATCATGGACCCCATCCAAAACTACGTTAATCTCGAAACCCGGCGGAAATTCCTCAGCAAAATGGCGATGGGCTTCGGCACCGCCGCCTTGTCCTCGCTGATCCCGGGCGCAGCTCAGGCCGGCCCGGTCATCGGGCGCGGCGCCGATCCTCTTCGTCAAGGCATGCTCGGGGCGACCCACTTCGCGCCCAAAGCGAAACGCGGCATTTACCTCTTCATGTCCGGCGCGCCTTCGCAGATGGACATGTTCGATTACAAACCGAAGATGACCGAGCTCTTCGACAAGGACCTCCCGGAATCGATTCGCAATGGTCAGCGACTGACCACCATGACGTCGGGACAGAATCGCTTTCCGATCGCGCCGAGTATTTATGATTTCCAGAAGCACGGAAAATCTGGCGCGTGGGTCAGTGAACTGCTACCCAATACGGCCAGCATCGTGGACGACATCGCCATCATCAAATCGATGTGGACCGAGGCGATCAACCACGACCCGGCCATTACCTACATCCAAACCGGTAACCAGATTCCGGGTCGCCCGAGTCTCGGGGCCTGGCTGAGTTACGGTCTCGGCGGTCTCAACGACAACCTGCCGACGTTCGTCGTGCTCAACTCTTCCTGGACGGGCAGAAAGGAGGCTCAGGCACTCTTTACCCGACTTTGGGGAGCTGGACCATTGCCGTCTCAACACCAAGGAGTTGCTCTCCGCTCCGATGGTGATCCCGTGCTTTATCTCTCCAACCCGCACGGTGTCTCCAGTGACATCCGGCGTCTCATGCTCAATGGAGTGAACGAGATCAACGAAGACATTTTCCACGAGTTTGGTGATCCCGAAACCCATGCTCGGATCTCCCAATACGAGATGGCGTTTCGCATGCAGTCGTCGGTGCCCGAGCTCACGGATCTATCGGACGAGCCCGACTATATTTTCGATCTCTACGGCCCGGATTCAAAGATCCCCGGCACGTTTGCTTACAACTGTCTGATGGCTCGCCGACTCGCCGAAAAAGGTGTGCGTTTCTCCCAGATTTTCCATCGTGGTTGGGATCAACACGGTGCCTTGCCGAAAGATCTGCCCAACCAATGTCGCGACGTCGATCGTGCGTGCTACGGGCTCGTGACCGATCTCAAACAACGCGGTATGTATGACGATACCTTGGTCGTTTGGGGCGGTGAATTTGGTCGCACGGTTTATTGCCAAGGTGAGCTTACTCAAACCGATTACGGCCGCGACCACCACCCGCGCTGTTACACCATGTGGATGGGCGGTGCCGGCGTGAAGCGCGGTGTGGTTTATGGCGAAACCGATGAGTTTAGCTACAACATCGTCAAGGACCCCGTGCACATCCGCGATCTCAACGCGACGATTCTCAACCAGTTCGGCGTCGATCACCAACAGCTCAACTTCAAACACCAAGGTCTTGATCTGAAGCTCACCGGTGTCGAAGAAGCGCACATCGTCAAAAACATCTTAGCCTGATTCGAACGTGGAAAATCGCTCAAATAAAAGAGTTTGGATTCTTTGTCTTCTCGGTGCGATTGCGGTGGGCTCGATCTGGTGGATCTTGCCGCTGACGGGTGAGGGAGGTAGTGATAGCGTTCGGTTCGTAGGACGCTTTCATCCTGTGTTTCTCCACCTGCCGATCGCGTTCCTCGTGCTCCTCCCGCTGCTGGAGCTCCGGCAGTTGTTCCGGGCGAATGAACAGGTGGATGGACTAATTAATTTTGTGCTGGGGCTCACGATCGTGACGACCCTGACCGCCATCGTCACAGGTTCGCTCTTGGCGGTGGGAGAGGGTGCCGATGAGGACCTCGTGGTTGCTCATCAACGCAATGGCATCCTGCTCGGGATGGCCGTGTTTATTTTGGTGGGCCTGCGCGCTGCGACCCCACGTTGGGTTTATCGCCTTGGGCTATTGGGTTCGGTGGCGTTGCTCGCCGTGACCAGTCATCAGGGCGGTTCGATCACCCACGGCCGTGATTACCTGACCGAGTATATGCCCGATGAAGTGCGGCGATTGCTCGGATTGGAAGTCGAGGAACCGGTCGTGCTCATGACTGCTGACGCTCTCGTGGTGTTTGATCATTTGGTTCAGCCGATCATCGAACAAAACTGCGTATCGTGTCACAATCCGGATAAGCTCAAAGGTGAGCTAGATCTCGAGACTATCGAGGGTTACTATGCGGGTGGTGAGTTGGCGCCCGCGGTTGTGCCGAGCGATCTCGACGCCAGCGAACTGTATTTTCGCATTACCCTGCCGCAGGATGATGAGGAGTTTATGCCGCCGGATGAGAAAACACCGCTCACGGCTGAAGAGGTGAGTGTGATCGCCTGGTGGATCGAAAAAGGTGCATCGGCCGACCTCACCGTCGCCGAGTCGGGTGAATATCCCGATGTCGTGGCCGATTACGTCGCAACTGTTTTTGCCAGTATGATCTCGCCAGAAGAGCTAGAGAAAATCGAAAACTCCCGCTTGGAACTTTACGCGGCACTTGGCCGCATTCGGGAAGAACACGGAATTCTGATTCTCCCGACGGCCAGAGAGTCTACTGAGTTTACGATCGAAACCAATGCAGTGCGGAAGGCATTTAACGACGAGCTTCTCGGCATGCTTGAACCTTACGCGCAAAGTTTTGTGTCGGCGGATTTGAGCGGAACGCGATTGACCGATGCAGGGGTAGAAACGCTCGCGCAGTTTAAAAAACTACACTCATTGAACCTCAGCCAGACTCCGCTCGCGGGTTCAACGCTCGGGCAGTTATCTCAGCTCTCGGAGTTGGAGACGCTGAACCTCTACGGATCTGAAATTGGGGCGACTGCCGTTGAGGAGCTCGCTCAGCTCACTCAACTGAAACACCTGTTCCTGTTTCAAACCGTACTTGAGGACGAGGCGAGTATCAGCCGTTTGCGGACAGCATTACCCGAATGTGATATTCGCGTGGCGGCGCCGGTCGCTCCCTTGGCTGATTCGGAGGAAAAGGACGACGACTACGGGAGTTCGTAAACTTCGACCAACCCAACGCCGGCACTCTGGTTACGCCCGATTAAATGCACGGTGTAGGCCCCTGGGTTGAGCTTTAGCAACATGGCGGCATCGGCGAATTCGGGACCGGCCAAGGGAAAGGCCCCGACGGTTACCGCGGCCGCTGCGACTTCGGCGTTGCCGGACCAATTGTCGTTGCCTTGAAGAAACGTGCCATCGGCGCGGAAAACCAAAAGCTGCGGATCGGCCACCACTCCACTCACCGAGTAAGGTGCGGTGCCGAGCGTCGGGCCGACACCTCTTAGAAGGATTTGACGCGGGACGTTTCCAGTTACGACAAACCCGCCGATTAATCGCGACGTTTCACCCGTAACGACTGCGTGCACGGACAGGTTGGAAAGTCTCACGGGATTGGCAGGATTTCCGGGTGATAGCATCGTATAGCTCGGCCAGACTGGTGCCCGGATCGCCGTTAGCCGGAGTGACGTGAACCGTGGTGGGCTGAGACGGCGAGACCTCTCCAAGCGTGGCGGGATCGGCGGCCGTAGGAATTAGAGCAAATGCCCCGAGTCGACTGAATGTATCCGCCAGTTCGTTTCCGCCGCCCCAGTTGTCGTTGGCATCAATGATGTCGATCCCCCGGTAGACTGTGAGCTGAGGATCATCAATCGCGGTGGAAAGTCCATATGGTGCTTCCTGCAAGGTAGGCCCCACGCCGCGGACGAGCACGGGCATGGTTGCTGATGCCTCGCCACGCGTGACATAGCCAACAATCAGCGTGGCGTCTCTGGTTCCCGCCCAGCCGCGAGCCGAAAGATTACTCAAGTGCCCGGGGTTTGGCTGAGTCAGGTATTCTCCCCACCAATACAACCTGGATTGAGCATCTGGCACCGCGATGCCGAATAACCGGGCATGATCGGTGTCGCCCCAATCCCGCCAATCAATCCAACTGTGGCCTAGGCGCTCAAGCGTTTGGGAGTTGATGCTGTCTCCATCAACCGTCGGCACATAGTTCCAGCGACCGGGGTAATCCCACTCGGTGCAAATCAGGCGATATTCGCGCGAAAGTTCCGGCAGCTTTGTCGAAGTAATCTCACCACCCGTGCCGGTATACATGTGATAGGCGATGCTGGTATGCGACCAATCCAGTTCCCCGGCATAGTCGGCAACGATCGCCGCCATGTCGTGGTTCAGAGAATTAAAACTTGGCGATCAGGCGCCTCTCTTCTGACCTGCTCGTAGATCGCCAGAAGGCCGGACCGGAATTCTGAAATCAGATAACGCGAGCCGTTGAACGTGGGCTCGTTGGTGATCTCGTAGTAGACGTTGGGCTCGTCGGCGTAGCACGGGGCTACCGCCTGCCAAAATTTCGACAAAAGTGTGAAATCGATCATCTCGTTCTGGCCGCCAACATTGTGGTAGTTAATGATCAGATTCAGGCCCGATTCCCGGGCGCGTTGGACCAAGACATCCAAATGTGGCAACACTTCGTCCACCGTCCAGTGCGGCCAGTTTCGATCCACATACCAGGGGTCGACCCAGCAAACGCGCACCGTATTGAAGCCTTCGTTTTTCAAGGTAGTCCAACTGGCGGGATCTGTGGCGGTCGCCAGAGCTCCCGGCAATTGCTTGCCTAAGACTATCGGGGCATCGCGCATGATGGCGCCGGAGGCATCTCGCAGGGTGCCGGAGTCATTGGCTGATAGTGAAGCCACCGCCAGAAAGAAGCCGAATAAGACGGCCCAGCGTGCTTTGCGAAACCTCGGAGGGAAGGGGGAGATAGTCGGCATCACATCGGGATTGGTGAGAGAGAGCATCACGCCTTTCCGAATCTATTGACGCGAAAAGAGTCGTTTGAATACTGCCTTTGGGCCGCCGATACCAGCTGTGCGCCAGCCGTCGATGATGGCTGCCACCACAATTACACCGCCGGTGGTCACACGTTTCAGCGGCTCCGACGCACCCATCTGGGCGAGGCCCGTTTCGAGGGTCGCAATGATTAGCACGCCAATGAACGAGCTGACGACCGAGCCGCGGCCGCCCATCAAACTCGTTCCGCCGATGACCACCGCGGCAATAGCCGAGAGCTCCAGTCCGCTGCCGACGTTCCGGCCGACCAGCAGGACCGTCTCGAACGTGCCGGTTTCCTCGATTTTGCTGATAAGGATCGTCGCACCTTCCGTTGGTCCGGTCCCGATACATACGTTGATGCCAAGGCGAGCAATATCATGTTCAAGGTCGACCAAAAGCTGGCTGAAGGCATGTATTTGGTTTCTGGTTATAACAAGTCCTTCTCCCGCTTCTACGGCCTCGATGTGGGAGGCACCCTGCAAGTCGGGGTTGGTCCAGAGTCCCAACGCGGCACTGTCAACGTGCTCGCGCTCTCCCCTGATGACCTTGCCTTCCAAGGCGGTTCCTTCAGCAACGTGACCTTCCAGTATCAGTGGTCCGACTACCGCGAGACGACTGATCGCGAGCAGCTCCGTGCCGAGCTCACCTACAACTTCGATACTTTCGAAGATTCCCGGTGGCTCAGCATTAACCACAATTTCCTCGCCGGTTACTCCGACGAGTATTCCGACAAGAATCGCCGCTTCGACCAAACCCTCGAGGGCACCAACAACTACCGCAACCCGGCCAACTCGGACTACATCCGCTTCGGTCGCCAAGGTGACGGTTCCCCCGACGCTCCCACGGCTCGGATCAATGATATCCGAAACGAAGCTTGGAACGAAGGTCTCTACGCCGTCTATCAAGGCACCTGGCTCGACGATCGCGTAACCATCGTTGGTGGTGTGCGTCGCGACTCCAATGACAACCCGATCGCGCTCTACACGGATCCTCGCTACAACATCGACATGATGCTCAGTTACAACTTCCAGTTCATGGAACGCGAAAGCCGGGTTCAGTTCAACGTGAATAACCTCTTTGATGATCGCGACCAATACGGTCTCGGTTTCGCCGGCGGTATCGCTGCTCGCGTAGAATTTGGAATGGTATTCTAAACTTGGTTACCCACAATTTCGGGTGAACTGACTCGGTCCACTTCGGCGGACCGGATTTTTTGTGTCCGGAAATGATCGGGTAAGCTCGTAGGATGTCGGGCGTAAATGGCCAGATGACAGGACATGCGGAACCGTTTTGGTGACAAGCTATGCAGAACAGTGGACGAACTCCAAAGAGTCTAAGTTGGATCTAAGAACTAGATTGAGGGTATCCCGTTGGAGGTAGTTTCCAGACAGTCTCATTAATACGAATTCAATTCCCACTCCTCCGACCGGGCTCGACGAGCCCGGCTACAATTCTCCGAATGTTGCAGTGGATGCAACGCGTTGTAGCCGGTGTCGCTGACACTGGTTTAAGTCGAAAGTGCTCTGCATCACTTGTCATTTGGCCCGTAAATCCCGACCCACAATTTTTAACGCGCTGCCTCTCCGGTGGGTCGGGCTTCCCCGCCCGCCACAGCCTTAGCGTAGGAGGAATGCCCGAGAACGTCCGTTAGCTTCGTTTCCGACACGGGTAGCAATTCTCCAGTTCGGCTTTGAGCTGCCGACTTGGTCGTGGTGCTATTCGACGAGGAAAGGAAAATTTCCCGCAGCGCCGCCACCTTTGCCGTCTCGGACAAAAAGAAAAACGCGATACGCCCCTGACTCGGCTGGGGTGGTGATGAGCGCATCCCGCCCATTGTCCTGTTGCACGCAGTCTGGAATCACCGGCGGTGTTATTTCGAAGTCACTCCCGAACCTGCGATCAGAGGTTTCGGCCACCACTTGCCATTCATAGGTCAGGCGATCACCGTCGGGGGCGAGGGCATCGGCGGATACTTTCCAATTCGAACCGGGGTGGACCACGGCGTTCTGCAAATCGGAATGCAGCTGACAGAGCAAAGGGGCGCGATTGTCCGGCTCCACTCCAGTCCAGAGCCGGCTCATCGCATCGACCGTGGGAGTCTTTTCCCCGGAGGGAAGAAACATGCCAAACCACGTCGAAGTAGTCTCTTGTTTTTGCCCCCACATGAAACAGAAGGAACCGAGACATAAGCCCCTTCCTTCGGAAAATTGAACCTTGTGGGCAGCAGCGTAGGTATCGGCTTTTTCAACCGAAGTCTGTTCAGTTGGTGCCCCCCAATCGGTCGCCGGAATTTCCCAATGACCTACCGGTCCGAATTCGGTGAGAAGATAGGGTTTATCCCAGCCCTGACGGGCCAATTCCTGATCCACCGTTTGCGCTCCGCCGTAAATATTGATGCCTAGCAGATCCAATGAGGAGTAGTGCTCCATCAGCTTGCTGACTTTGTCCTCGGAGGTGCCTGCGATAACTGTGCAGATTGGGTGGTTTGGATCTTCTGCTTTGATCATTTTCCCGAGAGTCTCGAGCTCCTGCCAGATGCGGGGATCGTTGCCGTCTTCCTCCATTTCGTTTCCCAGACCCCACATAAGCAGGGCGGGGTGGTTTCGAAAGTGACGCACCGACGCCCGCACGCGATTGCGCTGAGCTTGCAGAAAGTCTTCATCCGAATAACTCACCCCCCGCCGCGGATGTTCGAGCCATATTCCGACCATCACAAACAGTCCGAGTCGGGCAGCCTTATCCAATAGGATCTCCCCGTCGACTTCGATCTCCAATTGCTCGACTCCCCAAGTGCGGATGGTGTCGCCACCGTGCTCGCGCAGTTGCTCCAACTGGTCGAAACCGCCCGCACCGCGAATCGTGTAGGGCTCGCCGTTGCGCAAGAGTTGCCAGCCACTCTCGGGGCAATTCACCACGGTAACCTCGCTGGGCTCGGCCGACAAAGGGGCCGACGACGCGGCTTTCTTTGCTACTGAACTCATGGGGGGTTACTCATGCGCTTTTTGTACGGGTATTTCAGAGGTGCGTAAAGAAATAGATGCATAAAATTGCATTGAGAATACCTCCTAGAATCCGTTTTTATTGCGCTTCTCAGAACCTCCGGTTCGAACCCCGCGTCACATGGCCAAGATCAACCAACAATTTATCGCTGAAAAACTGGGCATATCCCGCGCAACGGTGTCGCGCTGCTTCACGAACCACCCGGGCATTAATGCAACGACTCGAGGCAAGGTGTTTGCCCTCGCTTCCCAGCTCGGCTATACGCACGCCGAAAAGAGAGAGCTCGCCACCCATCAACGTCGCCGCACATCGACCACGTTGGGGGTTTTGATTTGTGTGGATCTCCCCAATTTTGAGCGCACCGACTACGGCAACCCCGGTCAGGAACTTCTCAATGGTTTGTCCGAGGTCGCGCGGGTCCAGGATGTTCGCCTCGATCTACATTTTGTGCGACCAGAAGATCTGCACCTTAAAGGTCCGTCTTATGCTAAGATTGTTGCGACAGGTAAGCGATTATGGGACGGCGTGGTGCTGATCTATCCCTTCCCCCAGACGATCGTGGAGGAGCTGCGTAAATCGTATCCGGTAGTTTCTCTAGTTGAGCAATATGGCCAGAGCCCGCTCGATTGTGTGGATGTCGATCACCACCGTGGTATCGAGCGATTGGTCGATCATTTGCAGGAGCAAGGCCATCAGCGATTGGGCTTTTTTACTTGGCACTACCCTGTGCAGGCGGGTTGGGCGCTGCGACGTTATGGAGCATATATTGAAATGCTCACGGCGCGTGGTGTGGAGATTCATCAAGAAGATGCCATCAACGTTGATCCTCGCCGGACACTTTCACTGGAGGACTCGCACACAGAAGTGGTCAAGCAAACCAAGGCAGGGGTAACCGCCTGGATGTGCGCCGCTGATCACCAAGCTTTTGATCTGATCAAAGCGTTGCAGGAAGCAGGTCTAAATGTGCCGCAAGACGTGTCGGTCACCGGCTTCGACGGTCTCGATTCCCAGGCAGGGATGCCCAAACTAACCACCGTCGAGATTCCTTTTCATCAAATCGGAGTCATCGGTGGTAAGCGTCTGCTAGATCTCATCCACAAACGCTTCGATTCGCAGCAACACATTCTACTCAACTGCGAATTGAATGTAGGGGGTTCGGTCACAAAACCGAAGTCGGTAAAGCGATCGTCGCGAAAGCGTAAATAAGAGCATCTGCGGCAGCTTTACCAAGCACGCCCAATCCAGTCGATCAGGTGCAAAAGGACTGTTTTCAGGCAGTCCAAGGTAGGGCTCGATCGCCGAGCGAGCCGCAGCGGAGAGTCGTAGCCGAAGGGCACCGACCCGAGTCTACGTCGGACAGGCCGTGGTGGTGGCAACCTGCCCTTCATCGTTTACCCAATTGCACCACGATACGATGAATCTTGCCCGTGCGTTGCAGGAGATCGGTCGCCGTGCTGGAGCTCAGTTGAGTTCCGTTAAAAGTCGCGACTGATTCGGTTGAATTATGGCGGTGGACTTGATGTTGAGACACGTCACCACCGCGCTTATAAACAACCGGCACACCGGCGACGGTGAAGGCCAATGCGTTGGCCGGTAGATCCAGTTTTTGATCGGAGCCTGCCAAGTCGATGTAGTGAAATTCCATGGGCGTGGTATGGAATTCCGACTCCCGTAGAAACGTGGGATTGAAGGTAACCTTTCCACCGTGGAATTGAACTCCAAGTTCTCCCAAACGAGTGAGAATTTCCTCCTTCACCTGACCGGTCATTCCTGGCTGCTGTGCGCCGGCGTGCCCCGGAGTATGCGAATAAGGGTCGGTCGGGAATGCCCCGAATACCTTCGGGGTATGGTTAAATCCGAGGCCCGCCCGGACGTCGTAGTAGGCCTCCCGCAAGGCGGGAGCTTCAGGAGTGTTTGTCGATTGCGCTGCCAGCAGGTTTTCCTGCACGGCAAGCAGTAGCTTCGCGACCATGTGCCAATAGACACATCCCAGGCCCTCGAATCCGAACATGCCGCCGCTGCGTCCCGTGAACGCACGGTGATTGAAGACGCCTTCGTAGATTTCGCGAATTTGGTCGGCTGCGGAAATCGCTTCCGAACCCCATACGCGATCTTCGGCCAAATTTTCCAATGCCTTATCGAGTGCTTCACCATCTACCAAATCCGCGTGAAAGCGAGCGTTGCCCGCCTCGTCGCGTTGCACTAAACGGTGTTCATCGACGGTCAGCATCTTTGCGAATAGAGGGCAGTTCGCCCAAGCGGTTTCGGAAATGACGTTGCGAGCCAAAAATCCGGGTAGCTGGCGATCGGGATACAACAGATAGGTATGCAAATCCTCCCGGTAGAGACCGCTCTTCCGCATGGCTCCAAGCAGCTTAACTACCTCCGCGGCGCTCAAAAGTCCGGAACTTAACGCGGCAACCTGACCTTCCAGCATTTCTGGCAAATGATGGATCTCCAATGCGGAGGGATCGTCATGAAATTCCAGTAGATTATAGGCGTGGAACAATTGGTCGGGACGCCGGTTGGTTCGTAAACTGTGATTCACGAATTCCAGAGCGGTCGAGAACAGTGTCGTCAGCTTTTCGGGTTCAACGTGTTCGATTGAATCAAGCCCCTTCGCATACAGGTTTGTGCGGTAGTCCGCTCCTGCCGTAGAGAGCCTGTCTACCAATGCTCGCCGCTGTTCGTTGGAGAAATCGGGCTGCGTCAGCACATCTTTGTGGTGGGACAGTGCGGTTGAGACTTGATCGGCCAATTTCATGACGGTTGCGGAGACAGGGACCGGTGCGGCACCCAACATGGGCCAAAGGGTGTCCTGCACGAATGTGAGCGTCCGCCGCAGGTAGTTGAGCGTCACCACGGCGACACCATGACCTACCAGTGCGTTGTTGGCGTCGTTCCATTCCGGCCGCTGCGTATTCATCCAAATGCCACCACCCGGGATGAAGTTGATGAGTCGGACCAATACGAGGACGAGTAGCTTCTCGGTAAGATTGGCATGCTGCACGTTGCCCGTTTGATCGGGAAGAAGTCGACCGTCTGCGCCGATGGCTTCGACGCGTTTCCCGAGCACTTTGTTGTATTCGGCATCGAACGTGATCGTATTGCGCGGATCGCGGCGGAGATCATCGTAACCAGATATGCGATACGGAACATCGGCATAACTGAAACTGGCCGGACGCAGTCTGCCCGCCAATCGACTGGGATGAAGTCGAGCCGACCACTCCAACATTTTCAGGAGATAAATGACCTGATGGTCGCCCCAATATCCGATGGATGCCCATGGATCTTCCGGGTCGGGTTCCTCCCATTCGATTCCTGCCTGGGTGATGTGGTAGGGGTTGTAGCCATCGGCTGTGGAGGCGTTTAAAAACTTGGCAATCGCGGCATCCAGAAACTCCGGGTAGCTCAGACTCAGGGCCTCCCAGTTTTGAAAGATATCTCGCCAGTTTCCCTCGTAGGCGAGGCGACGGTTTCCTTGACTGTCCCGTAGTCGAATACTGAACCGATTCCAAGGTCGGCTCGGGTCTCCGTGTCGGCGGCTGAAGGAGAGAGGCAAGTAAGACGATGCGATTCGGGTGAAGTTCGCGTCCTCTAAAGCAGTGATACGAGCGAGAAGTTCTGGCCGCTCGAGCTCAGGAGGGAGCGCCGCGAAAAAATCAGCATGACGGTCGGCGACGGCCCGATTGTGAAGGGCTACGTGCGCCGTGAAATCATCCATCGGAAGACGATGATCAGCCATAAATGTCCCTCCGCGCATGACATTAAACATGACGTTGGCGAAGTGATGAGCAGTGGTGGCTTCGTCGGCGGAAGTCTGGCAACCATCGGCTGCGGCGACCAACTGACGTAGTTGTTGGGTGGATGCATCGATGGCTTTGAGGCTGATTCGGTCCGCGTCCGGAACCTGTGATTGGCGACACCGTGCTACCACTTCCGCCTGATCGAGATTAGTATCGGCCACGAGTTGCCACGTGAGAGTTTGCTCGGGCTGAACGTCGATTGTCGCACCGAGCAAGTAGGCACCCCGAACGCCGCGGTTCTGCGGCTCCGCGGTGAGTGACTTTCCGGCTCGGAACGCGTCGATGCCACGGTCGGAGAGGGCGATCGTTGCGTCGGGTAAACCAGTAGACCACACGATACTGGCGCGAGTCGCTTCGACCGGTCTGGGCTGGTCTACGATTTGGGACTGGAGTGCGTAGATGGCACAGCTTGAACCGGGGGCTAGCGAACTGGTTTTATATGCGTCGGTGAGATTGCTGCTTAGACTTTGCAGACGTTGTGAGACGCCGGCGGGCAGGATGTTTCGAAGTCCATCCAATACCCTAACGCGTACCGTGTTTCCACTCAAACGACGCAACGTGCAATGGCGAACAAATCCGTGGCTGTCTGCAGTCGACCAACTGGCACAAAACGCCAGACCAAGGTCGGGTCTCACTTCTTCGAACCATAAACGATCGCCCTCGATACTCTTGTAGAGGTGGCGACTCATGTCCTGCAAATGATTGGTGTTGGCACCAAAAGGTTCCCACATCACTTCGCCCTTGGACGTATCTACACCGAGAAGGGAGATAGGTCCGATTTGGCCGACGCTGTCGTAGATACGGTCGACTGTTTGATAGGGAAAGAGAGAGCATTCCGCGTCGCGTCGCCCCGCCGTTAGGGCACCGTTGCTGGCGGTGAACATCCACAGGTCGGTGGCGCTTACCAAGTTGATGAAGAACGGCGGCAGTCGATGCACATTGCTGATGCGATAGCAACGGGTGCCAAACGCCGTGCAGAACTCACCTTGCGGGGAAAAAGAATCGATGGCCGAAGAATCGACGGTAGGATCGGGTTGGGTGTGGGTGCTCATTCGAGAATATGGTCTTTGAGGGATCTTTGGAATCGACCGGACTGGCCGGTTAGTCCTTATTGGTCGCCAGTTCTTTTCCCATTTGGATCACATCTTTCCCGCTAAGCGGGTAGAACCAAATGGCGAGGACCCCGCCCGCTGCGAAAAGCGCGGCTAGCACGGTGAACATGAGCCGGATGCCTTGAATGGCTTCAGGTGATTGGGCGGCGTCCGCCACGTAACCGAACCCTGCCAACATCCAACCCGCCATCGCACTTCCGATCAGCTAGCCCAAATTTTTGGGCAAATTGGACGCCGGAGAAAACTAGACCCGTGGAACGATGGCCAAATTTCCATTCACCATAATCGGCGACATCAGCAAACATTGACCAGACGAGTGGAATTGTGGGTCCAGCAATAAGGGTCCCCAGAACATTCATGAAAAACATGATGCCAATGGCGTCTTGAGGCACAAAATAGAAAAGTCCCATGACTGCCGCATTCAGCGCGGACAGCGTTACCATGAGCTGCCGTTTATCCCCCAGCGGAGTTATCCATTTTGTGCATATCACACCGATGATGAGTGCTAAAGTTCCCGAGGTGAGAAACACGGTGCTCATGTCGAATTTACCAAGCCAAGGGAGATCCGTCATCGCCAGCGTAATATTTGAAGTAAAACAGGGTTACCGCTCCACGAACCGCAACGTTTGCGAGGGTGAAGCTGCCGGCGATGAACATCACGATCCACGGCACATTGCGAAAAAGGAGTTTCAACTCTTTGGCCAAATCCGACTTTTGATCCGGCGGTGGTTGAACCCGCTCTCGAGTCATGCTGAAAGTGAGCCAGAAAAGTATAACGGCGATGACCGCAAATATTCCCATGGTGACCCTGTAGCCAGCGGCCTCGTTGTCTTCGCCGAAGTAGGCCACCAGTGGACGTGCTGCGGCCACGATCAGAAACTGTCCGCCGAAAGCACAGGCAAACCGGTAGCTCGTGACTGAGGTCCGTTCGCTAGAGTTTGGCGTGATCACTCCGAGAAGCGCGGAGTAGGGAATATTGATCGCGGTGTAGACGAACATCACGGCGATGTATGTGATGTAAGCGTAGACCAACTGACTCGATGGGTCCGTCTCGGGAACAGCGAAGAGAAGGTAGCCGCAAATTCCGAAAGGGATAGCCAACCACAACAGGTAAGGTCGGTATTTTCCCCAGCGCGTAGTCGTGCGATCCGCGATCGTCCCCATCAGTGGGTCCGTCACGGTATCGAAAAGTCTGGCCACCAAGAATAGGGTGTCAATGGCGGCAGCGCCCATTCCCATCACGTCTACATAGTAAAAAAACAGGAAGACATTGACCGTGTGGAAAATGAAATTCGAGGCGGTATCACCCAGTCCGTAGCCGATTTTTTCACGGGCGCTGAGGGTGGAGGTGGCAGGGGTAGGGGCACTCATCTAGGGTGGACTAAAACCCATAGACGAGCCGTGCGCGATTCAAAAATTGCATAAAATTGCAATAATATGATTCACGCTCTCCGGGATCGCGCGATCGCGGGTGTCTTCGTTTCGCCTACTCAGCGCGAAACTCACGGCCTTTAGCGGCCCAAAAGATCCCTCCATAAACGTGATGGAGGAAGTCGGCGTCTTTGTAGGTGGAGGCCATGTGACCCAACCCAGTGTAGAATGCTCGACCGCCGTCGTATTCATGCGCCCAGGCGACCGGGCGAAACTCGATACCATCCTGACTTTTCTTTGATCCCCAATTAGCAGCGGGTTCAAAGGAATCGCTGTCTAGTTTCAAGAGATAGCGGAGATTTTCGGATCGAGGCGCGTCAAATTCATACCATTCGTCGGTGAAGATGAAGCGCTTGGCGAAGCGATCCATACCGGGAAAATTGGGTTCCATGACTTCGAGTGAGGCCGTCTGGACAGCGGGGTGAATGTGGAACATGTGTCCGACCATTTTGGTATACCAATCCCATTCGTATTCCGTATCGGCGGCGCTGTGGATGCCGACAAACCCCTTGCCGGATTGCACGAACCGTTCCAGCGCTCCCTGCTGTTCTTTATCAAGAATATCCCCCGTGGTGAGGAGAAAGATAACGACGTCGTAGTTGGCTAACCATTTGTCGTTCATCACCCGACCCATGTCATTGCTCCAAAAAATCTCGAAGTCGTGGAGCTGAGCCAGTTCTTGCAGTGCAACGACTCCGGCGGAACCGGAATCATGATGCCAACCGTCGGTCTTGGTCACGAGCAACGCCTTGAATTGGGCAGCTTGAACAGAGACAGCGAGCAGGGCGGTGCATAGGAATAGTTTGAGGAAGTTTAGCAGGGTAATCATGAAGTGTCCAAAAGCGTAGGGGGGTGGGAGTAGTCGCATCAAGCGAGAGAAACAGGTAGGGCGGTAAACGTTGCGTCCCTTGTAGAACAGATCGGCAGATCAGGTATTGTTGCCGAGGAGGTCTGTCCGTAGTTTGGTTTTCTTCCGCCGCCAATCACCCCTAGTCCCGACCTGAAATCATGGAAGTAATCATTCAAGAAACCTCGACCAGCGGATGCCTGCTTGGTGCCAAAATTATCGCGAAGAAAATCCGAGAAAAACCTGATGCTGTGCTAGGTCTCGCGACGGGGCGCACTCCTGAAAAACTGTATCGAGAACTCGTTCGCATGCACCGGGAAGACGGGCTCGATTTCAGTCAAATCACGACCTTCAATCTTGATGAATACGTTGGACTGTCCCCTGAACACGACCAGTCTTACCGTCATTTCATGAACCGGCATCTATTCCGGCACATCAATATTGATATCGCGAAAACTCACGTGCCAGCGGGTAATTCCGCCAATCTTCACGAGGAATGTCGTGACTATGAAAAGCGGATTAAGGCGGCTGGTGGAATCGATATGCAGCTGCTTGGTTTGGGTGGCAATGGTCACATCGGATTTAACGAGCCCACGGGTTCGTTACGATCGCGCACGTGGATCAAAATTTTATCGCGACAGACTCTGAACGACAACGCGGCGGTTTTTGGGGATATTGAGTCCATGCCGAAGCATGCGGTCACTATGGGTATAGGAACCATCATGGAGGCCCGCCAGATTGTCCTCCTCGCCTTTGGCCCTGCCAAGGTCCGGGCCGTCATGGAGATGGTTGAAGGTCCCTTAGCAGCTGTTTGTCCCGGCTCAGCCCTACAGGAACACCCACGCACGACCGTAGTGTTGGACGAGACCTCTTCCGCCGGACTGCAATACGTCGATCACTACAAGTGGATCGATCGCAATAAGCTAAATTGGCAGCGCTACGACTCTTCCTCAGACGGAAACGAGGTCAGGTCGTGAATATATGATTTTAGCCACCTTGGGCGGGTCGTTTTGACTCAATTTGACTACTATTTACTAAATAGTAGCGGAATCACGACCTGGGCTTGCCCCTTTAAAACGGACACGTGGATGGGGTGATTATGTTGTGTGGTGGGATTCGAAGGCGAGAGGGCTTAGATAGCCAAGACTGGAGTGCAGTCGCTCGCGGTTGTAGAAGCTTTCGATGTAATGGAAGATGGCCGTGCGCGCCTCATCACGGGTGCCGAAGCGAGTGCGTTTGATCAGTTCGAGTTTCATACTGCTCCAAAACGATTCGATGAAGGCGTTGTCGTAGCAGTTGCCCTTGCGGCTCATGGAAGCAACGAAGCCGTGACGTTGCAGTTCAGCCCTGAAGGCATGATTGGCAAACTGGGTGCCGCGGTCTGAGTGGACCACCACGGGTTCGCTCGGTTTGCGGCGGCGACAAGCCATGCGCAAGGCGGCAAGGGCTGCCGGGGTATCCAGGTGCTCAGACATGCTCCAGCCCACGATACGTTGGGAGTGCACATCGATTGCCGCGGTGACGTAGAGCCAGCCCTGACCGGTAAGCACGTAGGTGGCGTCCATCGCCCAAGCTTGGTCGATGCGCTCTACTTGGAGTGTTTTGAGGTGGTTGGGTGCTACGGGATACCCATGGCGACTGTCGGTGCCTCTGGCACGGTATTTGGATCGTGGCCGCGCCACCAGATGCGCTCGGCGCATTAGCCGGGCCACGCGGTGACGGCTGGCGGCGGTGCCGAGTTCCCGGGCCATGCGAGGACTGCCGTAGGTCTTCTTTTTAGCCACAAAGACCTCGCGGATTTGTCGCAAAAGATCCGTATCGCGCTGCTGGCGCACACACGGGCGATCACGTCGCTGTAACCAATCGTAGTAGCCACTGCACGAGACCTGCAGCGCTTCACATAACCATGCCACCTTCGTGCCGCTCATTCGCGCGATTTGGGCATACCTCTCGGTGGCGGTTCGCAGAGGATGCCCAGTGATTTTTTTAGCACTTCGCGCTGCTCGAGCAGTTTAGCGTTCTCGGCTTTGAGCCGCCTGATCTCTGCTTGGAGATCAGCGGAAGACTGCTTTGGCGGGGAGGTCGACTTGGATTTATCGACCTCGATGGGCTCGCGCTCCGCGCGAGCCCATCGATACAGCAGTGGGGCACGGATGCCTAACTCCGCTGCTACTTTGGCCGCGCTGCGGCCACTGGTTCGCCACAGTCGCAGCGCTTCGCGCTTAAACTCGGCATCATACTGGTTCTTCATATCGGGGACCTTTCGTTTGGTCCCCATCCCCGTGTCCGTCAAACTAGGGCAACCTCAACCTGACCCCATTGGCGAGGGGTCTGAGGATTTTGGCTTCCACGATGAATGGGCCGAAGGGAAATAGTGCTCCGAGGACGATGTAGATGGTGCGCTTTAGGGGCCATTTGTCTTCTTCGACTTGAGCTTGGAGCGCTGCGGCGCAAAGCGCGAGGAACAGCATGCCATGAGCCATCCCTACGATCCGAACCGCCATGGGCTGGTCTGCCAAATACTTCAGTGGCATCGCGATGAAGAGTAAAACCACGAAGGACCACCCTTCGATCAATCCGAGTAGCCGAACACGTCCAAGCGCTATTGAGAAATTCATAGTCAACAATGTGAATTTGATTTCCCGGTTTCGTCCAACCCTACCGTGCAATTCTACCTCCCACCCTGCGAGTATTATTATCTAGGCTATTTAGGTTGATAATAAGGGTTAACCGATTATGTTAACGATCTGCGTTACTATGTTAGCTCACATGCAAAGTTTCCCGGATATTCTTCTCGTGGTGGTATTGCCCGTCGCGGTGGTTTTGGTGCTGTTGATTTATTTGGTCAAACGCCCGAACATGAGAGAGCCTCAGCGAAATCGTAAACGTGGCCCTCGGCGCCCAAAACGTGATGTTCCAACGGGTAAACCCCGCTGAAGCAGCTTAGGCCCTAGTCAGGGTCATTTTCCCATAATCTTGGCGTGGCAAACTCTAAACTGTTGCCGGCTGGATCGCGGAAATAGATCGAACGGGCACCGTTTTCCCACGTGAGTTCATGTTCGATTACCACGCCCGCAGTTTCCAGTTTCTGGCACCATTCTTCGAAGTCTGACCGCTCTACTGCCCAACAGATATGCTCGCTCCCCCGACTCCCGTGCGCGGGGATCTCGTCGGGATGAGACAACTCAGTTTCGTTCGGGTTGAAGATCAGCACCATACCTCGGTCGCAGTGAAAGAACACGTGTCGATCTTTAGCCCGAGAGTGAAGCTCGAGTTCCAGAATATCGCGATAGAAAGCGAAAGCCGCGTCCAGATCTTCAGCGTAGATGCAGGTTTCCAGAACTCTGAGAGGAGGAGGCATCAGGCAGTTCCTAATTCTTTTGGTAGTTCTACTCCGAGTCGCTCCGCCAAGTAGGCTTCGCAGATGTGATAGTAAGTCACCATGGAGTTAATATCAATCCACTCATCCGGAGCGTGAAGATTGCCCACGAGTGGCCGGGACATGAGCACCGGAATGCCATGGGGGTGTAGAAACCGAGCGTCACTGCCGCCTGCTTCCTGTACGAGCTCTACTTGTTTTCCGGTGATTTCGCGGGTGATTTCGACGAAACAAGGATCCGGCGAAAGATGGGTGGGTTCGGCTGCGATGATTGATTCCACTTGGATGTCCTTCCCCACCGTATCCTTGATGGTCTTCAATAAACTTTCTCCTGAGAAAGGCGGCGGAAACCGAATATCCAACGTCGCATGGGCCTCACCTGGCAGGCGATTGAATGCATCGTTGTCCGTTCCGATATCCGTCACGGTGCAGGTCGGATGCCATCGGTGTTCGGTATTCGTTTCCCATTGTTTGAAGATATCCGCCAGTCGAGTGATCGCCTCATTGAGTCGCGGGATGGGATTGTCTCCCAACCACGGTCGCGCGGCATGCGCAGCGGTGCCGATCGTGCTGAGCCGGAGGTGCAGTATGCCTTTTTCCTCAATCGTAATCTCGTTCAAGGAACCGCTGTCCGGAATCAATGCAGAGGCACAGCGCAATCCGCATTTGTTCACCAAATAACGCACGCCGTGGGCGCCGCCTGTTTCTTCATCGGTCGTTACCGCCAAGCCGAGTCGGACCCCTGGCATTGCCCGATGAAATCGGCGAAACAGGACCATGAGAATGGCGAGCTGCCCCTTCATGTCTCCCGCTCCCGGACCTATGATTCTGCCGTCCTTAATAACCGAGCGATACAGGGTCGCCTCAGCGTGATGCACCACATCGAGATGCGCTATCATCATGACGTCGGCTGGTTCGTCCCCAGCTGGTGATGCTACCAGCGACGGCACGTCTTCATCAACATAGTCATGAATCTCAACTCCCTCAAATTCCTCCAAGTGGTGCCGGACAAACTCGTAACACTGCCGAATTGCTGCGGGGTTTTGTTCCGCGCTGGGCATCAACACCAAGTCGCGGGTTAATGCCACCAACCGGTCGCGCAAGCGGGCCTCGGCGTCAGCTTCAATCACGATCAAAACCTTCCTTGGTCGATAACGCTGCACAGGTGCGCTCCAGCAAGCTGAACGTGGTTTCCGCGTCAGGCCCGATGCACAAGAATTGCCCTTTGGACAGTTTTCCACCTGCCACGGCATTGAAGTTTATCGGCAACACATTCTGGTCGTCTTCCGTCTGGAATAACAGTCCAGCTTTTTCGAGGCGGGAAAGAACTTCGCCCGGATCTACCGCCGGCTCGAATCGTAGATTACGCATCAGCCAAGCCTTTCCCAGGGCAAAATGGCGAGCGAGCAGCGCCGGGTAAGTGGCTCCCGTGACGCGGGCATTCACTTCGCAAACGCGCACTTCGCGGCCACCGGTGCGATCAGCGACATGAAAATCGATACTAGCGGTTCCGCGGTAGCCGCGACCGTGCAGCCACTGCCCCACAATGGCGGCCTGTCGCAGCAATTGATCTTTGGTGGCGGGGTCGTCTTCGACCCACGGCGGCGGGGATTGATTCCCTTCGTGGATGCTGTCTGCACTGAGAATCTGATCCGTGAGGTCGTAGAGGTGCACTGCTTCTGGACGAACGAACAATTGCACACTCGGTGAATACACGGCTTGGACATCGGCAATCTTGTCGTCCAACCACCCTTGCACGAGGCAGGGACCTTCGTGGAAACAGTAGTCGGGAACGTCTTTGGCGTCGCCCCTCGTAGGGATTTGCCACAACCCGACCCCGCTCGCTCCTATCGCGGTTTTTATCACCGCCCGGTCGTATCCGGAATAACTCAACTGCTCTCTCGCGTGGTTTATCTGATCTCGATTTGTAGCGAGGTGGCTGGCGAAGGTAGGAAGTCCACAGGCTTCGAGATGCTGGTGAAGCTTCACCTTATGATTCCCTTCGTAGCTCCCTTCGCGGGAATTCAGAGTGGTGTGCCCGGATGCCTTGGCTATCACGTCCAACGCGGCATCGGTCACAAATCCGTCCAACCAGCATTTGGGATGCTCCTTGAGGGAACGAATCAGATCGGTTGCCGCTCCAAACTCAGTCGAGCTCCCGGATAGGCGTTCATAATCCCGGTGATTCAGCACCGCGATCTGAGGAAGGCTCAATCCCAGCCTATCGGAAAAATACTCAAACAGACGCCGGTCAGGTTCCTGCTCAAGCACCACGGTGTTGGCGCCTTTGCCGTTGAACATCAGGCCCAGAATAGGGACGAGCCGTCCGCCATAGGTCTCCAGTTTTCCGACTTCCGTGCAAAGATCTTTGGTCTGGTTTGCATTGCCGAAAAACAGACTAAAGAGATTAGCAACGAACATACCCGGCCGATCCCAAGCCGGCGGGAGAGTATTGAATGTTTGGATAACCGGGGGCTCTTGGAACATATCCACAGGTTGGTCCACCGTGCGCGTGATCACGGGAAAGCTCAACCCTCAACCCCGGTTCTTAGCGGGAAAATGAACTATTTTCACTCGTCCGACGATCCACCCGGATGACTTGATTGTGGCGAATCACGATCGTGATCTTTTCTTCGCGGTTTATCCTTTGCTTGGCCGTGATGGGCTCCTTGATCATCCGCATTATTCCCGTGATGGGATCGACGTAGGGAATCTCCTGCATGCCGGTGGTGATGGGGCGATACACCGGAGGATGTTCCACCGTGTAGTAACGGGTCTCCTCCATTCGATTCGTTTCGGTGGCTGGCTCCACTTCGCCGGGAGTGCCAAGCTTTTCGTCAAGCTCCTCGACCGTCATACCGACTCGGATTTCGTTTGGCGGCAAAACCTTGGCCGGGCGGGGAACTGATTCGCACCCAGTCCCGACGAGCATAATGAGGAAGCTTAATAGAAGGAAGGGATGTCGGAAGCGGGTGTGGGGTGTCATAGCGGATTCGGGTGGAGTTTAAGTGCGGCGGCGCTCGGCCACGTAGTCCAAATTCGCGAGGATTTCATCTCCGTTGAATCCGAGGGTGAAGCGCTCGATCAACTGAAATTTTTCCTCCTCAGTTCTGGCTTCGAGAATAGTCGTGGCCTCGCCGTTTATCGGGTCCACGAAGGGAACCTCCTCCATGTCGGCTGCGATCGTGCGAAACTTGGGGCGGTGGGGTAGCTCGTAGATCCAACGTTCCAACCCCGAAATATCCGATCCGGCTTTTTCTTCCCGGGTTGGATCTCCGGCCAAGGCCAAAACCTCTTCCTTGGTCATGCCGGTGCGGAGTTCTTTCATCCTTTCCCGAAACTGCAGAGCAGGGGGTGGATTCCACTGCTTGGTGCACCGTCGAAGTCTTCTGGGACGTTGCCTCCGGGGCGGTCGTTTCGCATCCGGCGAAAACGAGGAGGGCGAGTGCGCCCATTGGAAGAATTAACGATGGCAGATGCGGTCGTGACATAGAACTTCCACTTAAATGGATATTACTTCTCCTATGCAAACGCCTCGCTGGTAGTTGTTAATCTGTTCGACGATTCGCGTCGCTCGAGGGGTGCAAATTGCTTGGCTAATCACCCGTGGGCCTATCGTCTCGGCACCTATGCAAAAATCGACGCTCTTGGTTCTGGCGGCAGGTATGGGTTCCCGCTACGGGGGACTGAAACAACTCGATCCGGTGGGTCCCGGCGGCGAAACGATTTTGGACTACGCCGTCTTCGATGCGCGTCGCGCGGGGTTTGATCGGGTGGTCTTTGTGATCCGTCGCGACTTTGAGCAGGTGTTTCGTGACCAAATAGGGGCACGCTACGCCAATGTCATCGAGGTTGATTATGCGTTCCAATCTCTCGACCAATTGCCGGAAGGGGTATCGTTACCCGCGGAGCGCGAAAAACCGTGGGGAACCGGCCACGCTGTATGGTGTGCCCGCGATGCGGTGCCGGGCCCCTTTGCGGTGATCAATGCCGACGATTTCCTCGGTCGTCACGCCTTTGTCCAGCTGGCCGCCTTCATTGCCGAACCGGATGCCGATCACGCAATGGTGGGTTATGCGCTGGGCAATACGCTTTCGGAGCAGGGGTCCGTTTCGCGCGGGGTTTGCCGGGTGGATGACGACGGGAATCTCCTCAAGGTCGTCGAACACACGGGCATCGAGAAAGTGGATGTAGGAGATGGGAAAACCTTCTCTGGCGAAGAAATTGTTTCGATGAATTGTTGGGCGTTTCAACCCAGTTTTTGGGATGCGCTTGATCGTCAATGGCGGGCGTTCATCGACGGTCGACTCACCGAGCCCAAAGCAGAATTTTATCTGCCTGCGGCTGTTTCCGAAGAGATCGGAGCCGGTCGATGTTCCGTGCGCGTGCGCCGCACGACAGCGAATTGGTTTGGCGTCACCTACCGCGAGGACAAACCCGTGGTTCAGGCAACTCTCGCAGAAATGGTCGCGCGCGGTGAATACCCGGCATCGTTGTTCGGCGCTTAACTCGAGGGTTGATTCGGTCCGGCGCAGAATACGAGTCCGTGGGATTCAGGTTCGAATATCGGGCGTAACGCCAAACCCACAAGTGGGCTACGATGCATGATGTGGGTCGGGCTATATGCCCGTCATAATCGATTCACTCCACTGTTTTCGCGCCAGGTGGCGGCGCGAAACGAGCGGGATCGGGACGCGTCTCGAGAAAACGTAAATCGCGAAATTTCATCCGACCACGAGCCTCGCCCGCGATGTAGTCGTCTTCCCATTGGTAAGAGGTGGTGCTGCTCGCGAGGATGATACCAGCCGCTGTTTTGTTCCAACGCTGATAGAGAATCTCACTCTCGGGCAGGTCGTCCGTGGGCTTTCCCGACGCGGCTGCAAAATAGGAAACGGTGTAACGCATCATACGCAGACGATCGTTTTCGGGATCGATATAGAGGTGATAAACGTCGCCCGAAGCGTCGCCGACACCGGATTCAAACGTAACGCGCACGACCCGGAATTTCCGGTCTTCGAACACCGCCGTTGTCGTCGGTATTAAGTGCGGCCCGGGATTGGGCGGCGAGAGCGAGCAGAGCAAAGGCGGTAATAAAACGAATGGAATTGGTCATGATGATTTCGATGAAATTTGAAGAGGTTTGGGTTGTGAAAAAGGATGGGTTGCGTGCTTAGGCGTTGGCTTCGCCGGCGAAGGCTCCGTCGATTTCGACGGGTGAAACGTGTTCGAGGGAGTGGCTCATCACCATGAGTGAAACCCCTAGCAGAATCTTCAGGATCTGCGGGTGGGAGTAACCGGCGGCGAAAAATGTTTCGATGGAGGCGGCATCGGCGTGACCGTGGTTGGTGACTATTTCACGGACGAGATTGACCAAAGCATTGAGCTTGGCATCGGCCGATCGGGGTGAAGGATCGGATCGCGGCCACGATGTCGGCGGCGACCTTCAACATGCCCTTCGCGATCATGCTGTGAGCGGCGGTGCAGTAGTTGCAGTCGTTTTCCACCGAAGCGGTGAGCAGGATCAACTGGCGCTTCCGCGGCGTGAAACTCGTTTGGTCGAATTGCCCGGCGAGAGCGACGTAGCCGTCGAGCACAGCCGGTGCGTTGGCGAGCGTGCCCATGAGGTGTTGGGGATGAATCCATACTTGGCTTGAACCTTTTCGAGGGTCGGTTGGACGTCGGATTTTCGCGGTCCTTCGGCGAACCGCAAACGGCCGAGCTTTGGTTGAAAGAAGAATTGATTTATACGGATCGTATCGTGGCGGCAGTGCCAGCGGATCATGCACTGGCGAAACAGCGCAAAGTGAACTTCAAGCAGCTCGCGGGCGAAGACCTGGTTTTGTATCATCGCGACGGAACGCCGGGTATGTTTGATCAGATCATCGAAGCCTGTCGAAGCGCAGGCGTGGCCCCGCGAGTGAAGTATCAACCGGATCAAATGATGACCGTGCTCGCGTGGGTTGCGGTTGGATCTGGGATCGGACTCGTGCCCGGATGTGTATCCAGCATTGAGGTGGAAGGGGTGTTTTTTTGGAAGTTGTCCCCCTCAGCCGGACCCCTGCCCTTGGTGATGGTGTATCGGCGAGGGCAGAAATCACCTGCGGTGGCGGCATTTATCGAACGAATTTGCGCCCAACGGAAGCAGCTCCCAAAGTGCATGGAAGGTCGTTGTGGTTGATTTGGTCCGGCTTCGCCAACAGTTGACAAACGGGGAACAGCAGGGAAGAGTGGGCGGTCCTTCTTAGATTCCCTCGCTCCATGAATTCGTTTTTTGATCCGCGCTACCTGACTCGCAACATCCTCATCGGCATGGCGCTGGGCGCCGCCATCGGCACCGCTCTCAACATGTCGGGAGCAACGCCGGAAGATCCGGGCTTCATCGCGGGAGAGTTTTTCCAGCTGATCGGTGACGTCTTCGTCCGCTCCCTGCAGGTGTTGGTGGTGCCGCTGGTGCTGTTGTCGCTGATCGTGGGCACCGCGTCGCTGGATGACGTGCGCAAACTCGGCCGCATCGGTGTCAAAACGCTTGTCTTCTATATCGGCACTACGGCAGCTGCGATCTCGATCGCGATGATCTTGGCGGTGGTATTCCGGGCGGGGTCGGGATTTGAGCTCAATCTCGAATCCAGTTTCAGTGCCAAGGAAAGTCCCGGTCTACGCACGGTGCTGACCAATATCTTCCCGAAAAACCCCTTCGCGGCCATGGCGGAAGGCAACATGCTACAAGTGATCGTTTTTGCGATTCTGTTTGGAATCTCGATGTGCCTCGCGGGTGCCCGCGGCCAACGTGTTCTCGCCATTGCCAAAGACTTCAACGAAGTCGTGATGAAGCTCGTGGTGGTACTCATGATGGCCGCCCCATTCGGCGTCCTGGCGCTGGTCGGAAAGACGTTCGCCACTCAAGGGTTCAGCACGATCGCGGCACTCGGACAGTATTTTGTCTTGGTGTTGGCGGCGCTGCTGTTGCACGCGTTTATAACCTATGGATTGATCCTTAAGGTGTTCTCGGGCCTGAGCCCCGTTAGATTCTTCAAGCAGATGCGACGGGTGCAACTGTTCGCTTTTTCGACCGCAAGCAGCAACGCCACGCTGCCGCTCAATTTGGAAAATGCGGAGCACAACCTCGGTGTGAAGAGGTCCATCGGATCGTTTACGATCCCCCTAGGCGCCACCGTCAACATGGATGGCACTGCTATCATGCAGGGTGTGGCGACCGTGTTTATCTCGACGGCGTTGGGGGCCGAACTCGGTATCCAAGGCTACTTGATGGTCATTCTTACGGCTACTCTCGCGTCAGTCGGAACCGCCGGCGTGCCGGGCGTGGGCTTGGTGATGCTGGCCATGGTGTTCAACCAAGTGGGCCTGCCGCTTGAAGCGATCGGGGTCATTTTGGGCGTTGATCGTCTGCTCGATATGGTGCGGACCGCGGTCAACGTGACGGGCGATGCGGTGGTTTCCACAATCGTGGCGAAGTCCGAAGGTGAATTCAGCCAGGAGATCTTCGACGCCGAAGAGCCGCAATGGGAAGAGGTCAAATAGCGCTTTCCTCGATCCGATCATCGCGCAATTCAAGTTGCACCGGCGGCCGGTTCGGGCGTAGGTCCGGTGTAACACGTTGATGAATTCCATTTCCAATGAGCTGGTAGTGCTGCTCTTCCTGCTGCTGATCAACGGTATCTTCGCCCTTGCCGAAGCTGCCCTTGGTGCTGCCCGCAAATCCCGTTTGCGGGAGTTGGCCGACAACGGCGACAAGCGTGCCCAGGCGGCACTCGATATTATCGGCGAACCGAGCAAGTTGCTCGCGGCGATCCGTTTCTCGATCACGTTCTTCACCGTGTTGGCTGGCGCGCGAGCTGGTGGTGCCGTGGCCGAACGCATTGATGTCATGATCACGGAAGCGATTTTGCTGCTGCCGATCGCTCCCCTCGTTTCGCTGGCGTTGAGGTTTTTGGGCGTGACCCTCGCGGCCGTGCTGATGGCTTTGGGCGTGACTCTTGCGGTCGTGCTGGTAGCCGAGCTTTTCCCTCGGCGTTTGGCCCTATGGAATCCCGAACGATTTGCCATGCTACTCGTGCGGCCGATGCGCATTATCAGCTTTGTGGTTAATCCAATGATTGCCGGTCTCTCGGTGGTCGCGGATTTGTTGCTTTGGCCATTCGGTCTGCACCGCGCCCCGAAGGAAGCTCCCGTGACCGAAGAGGAGGTCAATACCCTCGTGGAGGAGGGCATGAAGGGCGGTGTTTTCAACGAAATGGAGCGTAACATGGTGGCGGGCGTTCTGGAACTCGATGAGATGCCCATCAGCTACCTTACGACGCCGCGGCCGAAGTTGGTGTTTCTCGATCTGGATGATCCCGACGGGACCAATTGGCGGAAAGTTGTCGCCAGCGGGCACTCCCACTTTCCGGTGGTCGAGGGCAACAAGGAACACGTTCTAGGCATGGTCTCGGTTAAGGGCATCTGGGCGAATCACGCGTTCGGTGCAGCGACTGCTCTGCGCAACCTGATCACTCCCGCGCTCCTCGTGCCCGAAACCATGATGACGAGCGCGGTGCTCGAGCAGTTTAAGCTCTCCGGCAAACACATTGCCCTAGTCAACGACGAGTTTGGTTCCCTGGCGGGGGTGGTGAGCCTCTACGATGTGCTTGAAGCCATCGTCGGCGATATTCCGGAGTCGGGCCGTCGGGACGAGCCAGCGGTCACCCCTCGTCCCGATGGCTCCCTTCTCATCGATGCGGCCTACGATATCGACGAGTTCAAAGAAATGTCGGAACTGTCGGATTTGCCGCACGAGGAGGAGACAGAATTCCAGACCTTGGGCGGCTTTGTCGTCACGCACTTCGGGCGAATCCCTGCCACTGGCGAAGCGTTTGATCATGAAGGATGGCGTTTTGAAGTCGTCGATATGGACCGTCATCGCGTCGACAAACTGCTGGTGACGCCGCCGGCAAAGGTGGATGAGAACAAGGCGGCAGCCGACGGCTGATTTCCTCGCCAGTTTCAGGCGTGAACAACATGTCGGTAACTCCCGACAACTTCGATTTGCCAAACGCGAGCAAGCATTGGATGGTGATCGCTCGCACCGATCATGAGCAACGACGAAGCATGCAAGACCCCTTCACCGGCCGCCCCACCTGCATCAAAGGCAGCCGGCTCCCGTCCGACGAAGACCGGCGCGCGCTTCAACACGATTACCGGCGACGATTGGAAGCGCTCGCTCGCTTCAGCGCGGCAGCGGCGCAAGTCGGCATCGGAACGTATCCGGACGATGACCTCGTCCTCTGGAACGCCGACGAAATAGGTCTGCTCGCGGCGGCGGATCCGTTGTGGGAGGAACTCGACGCAGCCGCCCGGGCGTTTCGGGCCACGTTCCCCTTGATCGAACTCGAGGATTTCGGATTTCCCGAAGACGTGGAAGATCTGCTGGGCGAAGCCAGTCCCGATCTCCGCCCCATCAGCAGCGGCGTGGAAGCGACCGCTTTCGAAGCCAAGGATAAATCGATCTACAAATTTTTCATGCCCCGGGACGATGGCCACATCGGCGGCACCTTCAGTTTCACCCGCGCGGAGGATGTGGCTTTGGATGCGGAAGCCTCGGACGGGACCTACCAAGCGATGTTGGAGAAGTTTGATCTCATCATGCGGCTGGACGGCATGCCCACCGAAGTGATCGGAGTGACCAAACGCGAAGGCGTGCTGGTGGCCAAACAGACCTTGGGCGCGTTGTTGTCGGAGGGGGCGGACACGTCACAAGTGCAACCGCCCGAATTGATCCCGTTAGCCTCGCGATTCCTGCGGGCGCACCGGGATCATCCCCGCCTGTATTTTGTGGACGACGCGCCGTGGTTGGTGGCCGACCTACATTCCAAAAACATGGTGCGGGCCGCTGATGGAAACCTAAAGGCGATCGATCTACTGGCCGCACCCCTTCCGGCCGATCTCATCGTCAAAGAACCGTTATTGGCCGACTGGCTGAAGCGTGTCGCCGCCGACCCCGAAACCAGCGTCCTCCACGCCGTAGACGACGACGAATTGTAGAAAAGCCACGAAAGGACACGAATGGCTCCGCCACCGCTAAGCACTGAAACTTATTATATTCTGAAGACGTGGAGCCGGTAGGCGGAACGCCATTCGTGTTACTTCGTGTGCATTCGTGGTTAAAAAAGACGCCCGAATGGGCGCCTGTTGGAGTGGTTTAGCTACCGGCAGTAATTACTCGCTGAGGAAATTCAGCACATCGGCAGCTTGTTGGCTCGTGCTGCCTTTGTGGTCGGCGTAGACGATCTTGCCGTCGTGGACCAAATAAGCGGAGCGACTCGCGAAGACCATGCCGTCGGCGCCGAAGGCCTTGGCAACTTTCTTCTCCGTGTCGGCCAAAAGCGTGAAGGGGAAGCTATACTTTTCCTTAAACGCGCGTTGCTTCTCGACCTTGTCGTAACTGACCCCGATCACCGCGACACCTTTGTCGGAAAGCTCTTCGTAGGAATCGCGCAACGAACAACCCTGCTTTGTGCAGCCCGGGGTGTCGGCCTTCGGATAGAAGTAGACGAGCGTATAGTCATTGGCGGCATACACATCGGCCAAATTAAGCGATTCACCGGAGTCGGTGAGGGCGGTGGCATTGGGCGCGGGGGTGCCAACATCAGAAGGAGCTGCGGTCATAAGATTAAACATAGTGAGCGATAAAATTGAGGCAAAAAGAGTCCGGAGTTTCATGATTTAATCACACGATGTGAGTCCCGGCTCATATCGCAAATTCCCAACCAATTTCCTCCCCACTCACCCCTCTCGGCCTCGGCGGGACTTTAACCATATTGGTTAAAGTCCTGTTCAGAACGGCTTATTTTTGGAGGGCAGTGAGGGTTATTCGATGCCGTCGACGTTGAGGTCGTGGGGGTGTTCGATACTGAACTTGAGGGTCAGGTCTTTTGCGGCGCCGGCAGCGATTGAACCGGTCCAGGTGAGGATACCTTGCTCGTCGCGCGTGAAGGGTTGGGGATCTTCCTCCGTGCCAATCTGGCGTTCGGTGGGATCAACCAACTTCACGATGATTTTTTCGTGCCGACTGATCGGTAGAGGCTCGGCGAGCTCGATGCTGACGGGCACGGATTTACGATTGGTCACCTTGATGGCGATCTCGTAGGTCACGCGGGTGCCGCTATTGATGAAGCCGGTTTTTTCGACGAAGCGATTGATCAAATTGCGTTCAATCTCGACCGCCTCGTCTACCCCGAGCGCCAGTTCGAATTCCTCTCCGAGAAGGGTAGTCTCGAGGTGACTGTCTGCGACGAACGCGCCATCCACAAAGGCTGCCAGCGAGCCGCCAAGTAGAGGATAGTCTGAATTGTTTTCAACCTTCGCCGTGAGAAACGCGGCAGTTTGATATTTGGGGGCAGTTGCATAGCGCAGGCCGGCATCAAGACTCATTGTAGTCACGGTAACGTTGGTTGCTGTGCCGTCGGCGGGAATCGTTGATGGATCCGCAATAACGAAGATCGCCGAGGTTAGATTGGTTTTCACCGTAGCCTCCGCGACGTTCATTGGAGCAGAGAATGTCGCGGGTTGTCCGGCATATCCGGCAAATTTCACTTCGTCCGATTCGAACTCGGAAAGCTGAATCGAATTCGCCATTTCCATCGTTCGCCGATTGCGAGCTTCCGCGCGCCGTCGCTCTTCGACCACCCACGGCATCGGCTCGGGTGCCGATCCACCGGCGGCGGGTTGGGCGGTGGAGAGGGTGAGGGCGACGTTGTTCCAAGCTTCGCCGGTGTGATTGATCACTTGGGCTTGGTATTCGAGGGCGATCTCGCGGGTGGTGGAGTTGAACCGGGCGCGGTAGGAGGGAGTCCAATTCGCTCCGGGCACGGTGTAGGAGATGTTGAGTTGACCTTGGCCGGCACTGGCGGACTGGAGGCGGACCGTTATTTGTTTGACGGCACGGCGTCCGGGAATACGTCCGCGGGCTTCCTGAAGTTGTCGCTCGGCGGCGGCGATCTTATCGCGAAGGGTCTGATCGTTGGTGGCATTTTCGCGCATGGCGTCCTGCAGGCGTCGGTTTTCCTGGGCGTTGAATTTCATCAACTCACGCCAGTCGTCGAAACTGGGGCGGGGCGCGTCACCTTCTTCCGGGACCGTGGTGGCAGCTTGACTGATGCGCTCCAGCACGGAACGGTCGTAGTCGAGGGCGGCACGTTCGTCTTCCAGCACGCGTTTGTCTTGGCGCAGAGCCACCAGCTTTTGCTTCAGGGTGCGAATCTCCGGACTGGGTTCGCTCTCCAGAAAGAGGTTGCGGGATTGGACATCGATGACGGACGTGCCGGCGGGTCCCGTCCCACTGACTTGCAGGGACTGATCCCAAAGATTGGCCGGGAGGTCCTTCAGCACGATGGTCGTTTCTCCGTCCGGCAATGTGATCGCCGCTTCCCGCTCAACCAGTGCGCGGTCGGTGTAAACGGTTACCGCGGTGACGCGGGAGCTGGGCTCGGCGGCGCCGGTGGTGCAGGCGAGCCCAGCGATGAGAAGGGGGATAATCGAACGTTTCATCGGAAATACTGACATATCCAGACAACGGGGTGGAGCTGGGGTTCTTAGAAATTGAGCGGAAAATTATGCCGCTAGATTCTCGGAGGCAGTGACGCGGCAACTTTGTCGGCCGCATTCGCGATCGCCCGGCTCAACAGGCGGGCCAAGTCGCCGGGTTCTCCGTTCCATGACGTATCCGCTGACTGGAAAACATCATGGTGAAGAAGGTCGCCGCTGGTATTCAGCACACTGTAGTCGAGCCCGAAGCGAATTTGCAGGGAGTCGCCCGTCTGAAACCCCTCGCACTGGCGAATGTTGATCCGCAAATCGAAGTCACGTTTAGATTGGGAAGAGAACGGTAGAGTCACGACCCGGGCGATCGAAGCATCACGGGCCAGGGCTGACTGCAAGACGCGTTGAATACCCTTGTCCAGAGGCTCGGCCCAGCGATCGAAGTCCCGATATTTCACCCGATGATCGGTTGAGGTAATCGCCATCGCCCGGCTGTCGGCTGAATATACGGGAAGCCGCACCGCCAGCAGACCGATGGTCATGGCATCTCGATCGGGTGCTGGAATCTGAGGTAAGGCCGGATCTTCCAACATATAAAATCGGGTGGGATCAGGCTGGGCATCCGGCACGATCTGACAGGCGGAAAAAAGAAGGCTGGCGGCAAGAATGGCCAAGGCGGCGGGACGTCGGAGAGACTTCATGGCGTCTATGATTTAGTCGGCGGCAGGAGCCCGCCCGGTGATTAGCGCGTTGGGGTTGCGTTCCAAATAATCTGCAAGGCGGGCGATGGCCCGGGCGGCATCGCCGAGTTGGCGCAAGGCGTCCGCCGCTTCGCTACCCAATCCGTTTTGGTTGGCGATGAAGTCGGCGGCCGAATTTGTGGCCATGTCCAAGGAAGCCAGACTTTCGCGCACACTTTTTAAGGTCTTGACCAATTCTTCGGCGGTGGGTTCAACCGACCCTTCGATCTTCCCCAAAGTGCGGGAGAGATTCACCAAGGCATTATCGAAGTTTTCCAGAATCGCGGGAATGCGCGGGGACTTCGCGATGTCGCGATAGGCTTGGGCGGTTGCGGTGATTTCGGAGGAAATATTAGCCGTATCCAGTTTTTGGATCTGCCCGCGAGTGTCGACGATCAGGCCGTGCATTTCGTGGGTAAGCTGGGCGAAATCGACGTCCTTGATGTTGGCGAGGATTTCGGTAAACGAGGCCTGGAATTCGGAGATGGCGGAAGGCGCCGCCGGAATGACCGCGAAGTCCACCGGAACCAAGTCGCGATGGGGCACGGGATATTCTTCGGGGTCCTTCAAATCCAATTCCACATACAAGAGTCCAGTGGCGAGGCCGAGGATTCCCAGTTCGGCTCGCAGCCCGTTTTCGATCAGTTCTTCCAACTCGTTGCGGTTGGCCAGATCGATGGCGCGACCGGAGGGATCGGTGAGAATGTTGCGGTTGAACTCACACTGGACGGCGACCACGGAATTCTTGGTTGCCCCGTCATAGGTGACACTGATCTGGGAAACCCGCCCCACGCGCACCCCGCGGAATTTTACCGGAGACCCCAGATCGAGTCCGGAGACTGATTCGTCAAAATAGACGACGAACCGTTCGGGTTTGGTCAGAAAACTGAATGACCCGAAAGACAGCAGGGCGATGATGCCGAGGAACAGTGCGCCGAGGACGAAAAAACCTACGACGGTGGGACTGACTTTAGCCTTCACGGGACAAATTAGTAATAAGGATGAATAGAATTACGAGCAGGACTCTCGCGCGAAAGTGATGGATCATAGGGTGGGGCCCCCCGGCGGTAGGTCGCCGCGATGCAGGAATTCCAGCACCCGCGGATCTTTGCTATTTTCAGCCAAGTCCTTGGGCGGTCCTTCGGCGATGATGGTGCGAGCCTTCTTTTCAAGGAGAATGACACGGTCACCAGTGGAGAAAATCGACGCGAGTTCGTGCGATACGATCACGCAAGTCGTTCCTTGGTCGTTGCTCACTTTCTTGATCAGCTCATCAAGCTCGCGGGAGGTAATGGGATCCAGCCCCGCGGAAGGTTCGTCGAAGAAAACGATAGCCGGATCAAGCGCGAGGGTCCGAGCAAGGCCGGCTCTTTTTTTCATGCCTCCCGAAATTTCCGAGGAGTAGTAGTCGGAGTAACCCGTCAACCCGACCTGGGCCAATTTCAGGCAAGCGACTTGCTGCCGATCCTTTTTGGAAAGGTCGGTATATTCCTCTAACGGTAGCATGATGTTTTCCGCCAAGGTGAGTGAGGACCACAATGCACTGCCCTGATACAACACGCCAAAATTCTTCAGCAGAGCCCGGCGATCTTCCGCTGTCGCCTGGGTAAAGGATTCACCGAAGATTCGGATCTCCCCCTTGATTGTGGGGTGCAGCCCAATGAGGTGGCGCAACAGCGTGCTTTTGCCGCAACCGGATCCGCCGATGACAAAAAAGATCTCACCGGGTGTGATGCGGAAGTTGAGGTTCTCCATGATCGGCACGCCGTCGTAGCCGCAGGCCAGATCAATGGCCTCAATAACCGGATTTTCGTTCGATGTATTCACCAGCCGAGAATGTTGAACATGACGGCGAAAATCGCGTCGGAGACGATAATGAGAAGAATGGCGGTTACCACTGCCGAGGTTGTTGCTTCTCCCACTCCGGAGGCACTGCGCTCCGCCTGCAACCCGCGCAAACACCCTGCCATGCCGATGATGGCTCCGAAGGTGGTGGCCTTGATCATGCCGGTCGCCAAATCGGACGCATCCACGATGGAGAGCATCTCGACCCAGAACGCGGGAGGGGGAATATCCAATAGTCCCCAGGCGATCGCCATGCCGCCCACGATGCCGAGGGCATTCGCGTAGAGCGTTAGCAAGGGCATCATCAACCCGAGTGCGACGATCCGCGGGATGACCAGAAAATCGATGGGGCGGATGCCCAAGGTGGTAAGGGCGTCCACCTCCTCGTTCGTGCGCATGTTGCCGATCTCGGCGGCAAAGGATGCGCCGGTCCGCCCGGCGAGAACGATCGCGGTCATCATGGCGGCCATCTCACGGGTCATGGTCACGCCGACGAGATCAGCCACCCAAATGTCGCCGCCGAATTGCCGTAAAATCACTGCTCCCGAATAGGCGAGAATTACGCCGACTAGAAAAGCGATCAGACCGGTAATAGGCAGTGCCATGGCGCCAGCGCGCTGCATTTCCATCACCGTATCCCGCCACCGAAATTTGCCCGGATTGCGAGCGAGAAAGAGAAAACTCAGCACGCACTCACCGACGAAACGGGCGTATTGCAGACCGCGATCGAATACCTCGATGGACGCTCGTCCGGCCATAGCTGCGAAATTGGGAAACCGGTCTTTCGGGACCGGATGCATCGTCTTATCCTCAAAGTGGCTTACTTGTTGGCGCATACTTTCGGGCAGCGCCTTCACGTTGCAGAAAGTTCCCTGGACCCGGCACCAATTGACCGCCGCCGCGATGAACAGAACCAGCGAGGTGTCCCAATAGTCTAACTCCTCGAGATCGAAATCGATTTGCCCCGGCGCGGTGCCAGCAATCAAATCGTCCCAAGGGGGGGGCGTGGACTGGTGATGCGCCACGCTCCTCGCACGAAGACAATAATCCCGTCGGAGGAAGACCGTAGTTCTGCGGTGGCCGGGACGTCGGTCGAAGCGGGCATCAGCAGCAGCTTCGAGACGGAAGACACCGGTCGCAAAACCTAATTTCTTGCGACCGCGTGGTTCCCGCGGTGACGCTGGAAGGGCATGCGTTTCCGCACCTACCTATTTGATCTCGACGGCACCCTGATCGAGCACTTGCCGGCCATTCACCGGTGCTAAGCCCATACGCTTCCTCGGTTGGGCTTGCCCGCTCCGACTTACGAAGATGTGAAACGGGCCATTGGCGGCGGTTTGCCCCGGGCCATGGGTAAGTTTGTTCCGGCTGATCTGGTGGATGAGGCCTTGGCGATTTATCGACCGTATTGGCATGAAACCATGCTGGATGGCGTGACTCTGATGCCGGGCGCGGCGGAGGTTTTGCGGGATCTCAAATCGTGGGCCTGCAAACGGCGGTCTTCACCAACAAACATGGTCCGCCGGCTCGACGCATTTGTGATCACCTTGAGATATCCTACTTGCTGGATGATGTAGTGGGTGCTGATGACACGAATGGCTGAAGCCTGAGCCCAAATTTAATGAGTGGTTGCTGGCACGTATGGGCGCATCCGGCGAGTCGACCTGTCTGGTGGGCGACTCCCCGTTCGATGTGGCCGCGGTGTTGGCGGGGAAGTGGGGATTTTACGGTGTTACCACCGGAACCCACACTGAATTTCAACTGCGAGAAGCCGGTGCTATCGACGTTCACGCCGACCTTTGAGAGACCGCTCGTGCATGGAGTTTCGAAGTAGTTTCAGGATAGGATGATACGGTTTTCAGGTGTTGTGAATAACCTGTGAGTCTAACTGACCTACTGGATCGCCTTGCGTGGAATCACATGAACTAATTCTGCGCAAGCAGCTAAATATCATAGATTAATATCAAAATTAAGATTGTATTGGCAGGATTAATACAATCCGCCTCCGCTCAAATCGATTGTGAATATGTTTGGGAAAACCGCGTTAATCCGCGGCAACCACCGGGTTACTAAGCCGGCCTAAACCCTCGATATCGACTTCAACGGTATCTCCCGCACCCAGCCATTGGGGTGGGTTACGGGCAAAGCCAACGCCTTCGGGAGTGCCGGTCAGAATGACGGTTCCGGCGGGCAGCGTGCGATCGACGCTCAGGAAGGAGATCAACGTGCGCACGTCGAAAACCATGTCGGAAGTCAAAGAATCCTGCCGCACCTCACCGTTAATCCGGGTGGTAAGCCGCACGTTGTCCGGGTTTGGCATCTCAGTCGAATCGACCAGAAACGGGCCTAGCGGGCAAAAGGTATCAAAGCTCTTCGCGTGACAAAATTGCCCGCCGCCGAGGGTGCGTTGCCAGTCTCGGGCGGAGACATCGATCGCGATGGTATAGCCGAGCACATGGTCGATGGCGTCTTCTTTCGAAACGTTTTTGTGTCCCGTCCGAGCATGATCGCGAGTTCTCCCTCGTAATCTACCTTGGTGGAGCATGGCGGCAAAACGATCGGGTCGCGGGGGTGCTGAAGTGACCCGGTGGTTTTCATAAACCACATGGGATGTTCGGGGACATCTCGTTTGCCCTCGGCGGCGTGTTGGCGGTAGTTCAGTCCGATGCCGATAATGTTGGTGGGGCTGATCGGCGCGAGAATACGGCTCGGGGTCACGTGTTGGTCGGTGACCTCATGCTGACCGAAAAGATCACCGGCGATCGCCTTGGTATCACCGCCCGGTGTGAGAGTCGCCCAAGCCGGGCCTTGATGGGTGAGGTGACGAATGTAGCGCATGAGAGGTGTAGGTTGGGGAGGTAGTTTGCAGGGGCAAAGCTGCCCTGGGAAGTGGTGAAGGCTATCTACAAAGAATGAGCGTTGTCCCGTGCGTAGGCGACTACCCGGGGATGGTCCGCGGCGTTGAGAAAAGCTTCCCGATGTTCGGGACGGTGGCACAGGCGGGCGATTTCAGAGAGCGTTGCTAGGTGACCGTCGTTGTTGGCCGGCGGGCTGAGGACGAGAAAGGCCAGCTGTTTAAATTCCGGATCGCGCCCCAACATGCAGATGCGCGTCGGCAGGTTTTCGGCATCGGCGTTGGGCGCATAAATTCCCTTTTCAATCTCGGTGGGGGAACGAAGTGGCGCGCGACTCGAGATCGGTGAGAATCTGTTTGGTGTCGAGCTTGGGATGCAGCGCTTTGGTGGCCGCAACGAGTTTGGGGAACGGGTTGAGGAAATCGCGCGCTTCGAGGTCAACCAAACCGCCACCAGCTAGAGCACGCGCGAGATAATTGCCCGTGCGTTTCAACAAAAGCACGGTGTCGCCTTTCTTGAAATTGAAGGACTTCGACGTGCCGACGGCGCGGATACGACCCTCTCGAGCCACCATCAACGGAGTGGACTGGGCAGGGAGTTTGGTCGGATCCTCCACTTGGTACTCCGAAATGGATGCTTCCCGGAGGCTCAGCTCGCCGGCGACCAGCGCGGGGTGGGGCAGCTCGTTCCAGATTGCTTGCCCGTTGGTTAGTCGATGGGAGCGGGAAGATCCGTCCGTGCTCCAACGATATAGGTTCTTACGATCAATGGTTTCACTCCAGCGATGGCAGGCCAGTTCGTTGAGTTCGGAATTATCGGTGAGCGCCAGGAGGTTGCCCACCTGTTGCATCTCGGGCCGGCCCATCATCGTTTCGGGCTCCAGCGCGTCGCCCGTGATCACACTGTGTCCCGCTTGGGCCGCGGTTTCGGTGGCGACGGTGTTCCGGTCCAACAAGACGGCCGCCGCTCCGGAATGGTTGGTGAGAAACTTTACGACCGACTGCCCAAACTCGTGAGCGCCCAGCACCATCCATCCGCGAGGCTCCGCGGTCTTAAGCCGGAGCATCCAAGCGACCATTCCGGCGGTAAACCCCGGCAGCACGACCGTCACCACGATAACGCTGTAAGTGAAGGTCTCGATGATCCGTGGATCAAAACCGAGGTCACGATCTGACAGTGCCAGAGCGAACAAAGAAGCCATCGATGCAGCCACGATACCGAGGGGAGCAATCCAGCTGAGGAATGTCTTTTCCCGCCAATCCAGCCCAGACCCCCACGTGCAAAAGATCACGCCGACGGGACGAACCACCAGAATCAACGCGACTACCGCCGACAACCCGACCGCCCCAAAATCGCGAAACTGATCCAACTCCAATCGCGCCGAAAGTAGCATGAACAGCAAGCCGATGAGGAGCTCGGTAATCTCGCCTTTGAACTCTCGAATACGGTGCAGATCGATCGGATGTTTCCAGCCCACGACGAGACCAGCCACGGTGACGGCGAGTAAGCCTGCTTCCGATCGGATCGACTCAGCCAAACCAAAAAGCAGCACCGCCATGGCCAGCGCGAAGCTGTTGACCATCGAGTCCGGAGCGACCCGCCACTTCAACGCGAGGTAGATGAGCCAGCCGCCGGCAAACCCGAGACCCGAAACAGTGCGAATCCCGAAGTTCATCAGAGCCGCGCCGCCCGCTTAAGCCGTTACCCACTCAAAACACAGCAAGGCGATGAACACGCCGATCGCATCAATCAATACACCCTCCCAATGGAGAATGTGATGCAGCCGCGGTTTCACCCGAATGCGCTTCAGAATCGGCACGATCACCGTCGGCCCGGTAATGATGACTAAACTGCCCGCCAGAATCGCGACCGTGAAATCGACTTTCAGGAAATACCAAACGGACAGCGTCGCCCCCGTCCATGTGATGAGGACACCCAGTGACCGGAGACGTTTTATGACGCGGGAGCCCTGCAGATAGCCCTTCAGATCCAATGTTAGGCCGCCTTCGAAAAGGATCACTCCCACCGCTAGAGATACGATGATCGGTAGGAATCCGCCCAAGGCCTCCGGATGCACCCAACCTAAACCCTCTGGCCCCAGACCCACGCCGCCCGCGAGGAGCAACACGATCGATCGTCGGCAGTTTGAGTCGCCGGGCGATGACGATCAAAAACGTGCCGAATGCCAGCGCGTAGGCCAGCGACAACAGGGCGTGATGAGTGTCGTCCATAACCGAGCGAGAGGGGTTTAGGCTTCGGCGTTGGGGGTGGGACGGAACAGCTGCGCCGTGCGTCCCACCGTGCTGATCAACGCGGCGGATGAACCTTGGGCAGTCTCTTCGAACAACGCCTTACGGGTGCGCCGATCCGACTCGGTTGCGCGCACTTTGATGAGTTGATGGCGCGATAACTGCGTTTCGATTTCCTTGCGCACGGTATCGGTCAGCCCGTGATGGCCGATCATAACCATGTCGGGTAGGAGCTGTCCCTCAGCGCGGAGTGCCCGGCGTTCGGCGCCAGTCAAAATCGGTTCTGTCATAACCCGAGACGACGCCCGGAACCGCGCTGCGTCAATGATCGACCGCCTACCAAAACCAGCGCATACCGCCGCGAACGAACTGCGGGGTGCCGAGGTCTTCGAGTCCGCTGGTGGTCCGTCCGACGATGACGTCTTCATCTGTGATGTTTTCCACCGCGATAAAGACCTCTCCGTCGTTCCGGATCCGACGACTCACGCGGAGATCCCACGTCGTTGCATCGCCCAAAACGATCGTATTGCCGTCGTCCTCAAAAGCATCACTCACATGACGAACTTGGACTGAAAGACGCCACGCGCTGTCGGGCCGCCAATCAAGACCACCGACGAAGGTGTGTTGAGAAACTTGCGGCGGAGAAAGGCCGGAGGCGGAGTCTTCCGCATCGGAGTAGAGGTAGTCCGCGCGCAGGATCACGGTCTCGGAGGTTTGCCAATTCGCGGCAATTTCGACGCCGTCGACCGTGATACGATCGAGGTTTTGGCGCCGTCGGCCGATACCGCCGGCGGGCACGAAACCGGCGCCGGGCACAAACCCGGGACCGAAGCCCAGAGTCACGTTTGCCACCGCGTCATCAACCTCGGTCGTAAATCCGGTGACGCGAATCGAACCGGATTCTCCCGTCCAGGTTGCGCCGATTTCTGCACCGTTTAGTTTTTCGGTTTTGAGATCTGGGTTGGCTTCGGTGATCACGCTGCCAACGCGAAACGGACGGTAGAGTTCGTTA
Source organism: Actomonas sp. (assembly GCA_965203585.1). Taxonomy (GTDB): domain Bacteria; phylum Verrucomicrobiota; class Verrucomicrobiia; order Opitutales; family Opitutaceae; genus Actomonas. Next base: position 696,464 of record CBDBDC010000003.1, on the reverse strand, counting down.
AGGGTAGGGAGGCGAAACGCCTGATAGGCGGCGGCCTGCCAGTGCCAGTTATCCGTCGCCTTCCACACCAATCCCACGCGGGGATTAAACTCCAGATCGTCGCGATTGGGCAGGTCGTCATCGCGCACGATGTTTCCATTGGTGCGGTCGGTTTCGGTGCGGTGTCCGTCGCGCAGTTGCCATGCGTCGAGCCGGGCACCGAAATCTAGCCGCCAGTCGGGAGCGATCGTGCGGTTGTGATGCGCAAAGAGCCCGGCCGTGCGTTGGGTGCCCCCCGCGATGCGATTGCGCACAAAGTCATCGCCGACCCGGAAATAGTTTTCGCGCGTTTCGCCTTCCACCCATCGCGCATCTGCACCGATTGTGGTGGTGGCAGAATCGTCCGACCAGCTGGCGGTTGCGGAAGCACCGGCAGCGTCCGCGGGAACCGCATATTGATCGAGGACGGGGCGCTCGGTTTCCCGAGGATCATCGACCGCGGTAAACAGGCTGCGGTATTCCTGAGTTTGCAGATAAGATTGGGCCGTCCAACGCGCGGGGGAGCCAAAGAGATCCCGTTCGCCTTGGGCGCGACTGCCGAGCATCAGCTCACGGGTGCGATTGCGTTGCAACGGCGTGCCGTTGCCGCGATCCTCGGCGAAACCCCGCACGAACACCTGCCCCGCGGTCCCTTGATCGCTGCGACCGGCCCATCCCAGTTGCAGGAAACTCTGTTCGATATCAGTGTTGTTATCAATTGGGCCGGCTGATCCCGGGGCCTTGCGACGAAACCCGTCCGAACGGTATCCGCGGGCATTGACCGACAGGGTGCCGGATGCGGAAGACAGACGCGAAGAGAGTTCGCTGCTGATGGTGCCGAAATCACCAATCTCAACCTGCGCCGCGTGGCGTTTTTCCGGGGACGATGACGACAACGGGTCGGTCAGCACCTGAATGGTGCCGCTCATCGCTGCGCTGCCCCATGTGCCTGAGCCGCCGCCGCGGACCATCTCAACCGCCGCCAAATCGAGTCGCGATGTCTTGGCCCAAGTGACCCAGCCACCAAATGGATCATTGAGGGGGATGCCATCAACGAGCACCAAGGTTCGTCCGGCACCATTGGGTCCGATGTTACGGAGCGAAACGCCCTGCGCCGTCGGATTGGCCGATAGGCTTCCACCCCGGCGGAACAGCCGGAAGGCGGCGGAAGCCTTGAGTTGGTCGTCCAATGCCGTGGCCGGGAGGTGAGACAGATCATCGCCAGATAGAACATCGACCGCGAAGGGCTGTTCCGAGCGGGGCTGAGCTTCGCGTGAGATACTGACAACCAAGGGGTCGAGCAACTGAGCCGACAGCATGGTTGCTGACCCTAGAGCCAAAAGGATAAGGCTTCGCGAAAAATTTATCGCGCGAGCTGTAGAGGGTAAATGGATACGGAAACGCCGGCAGAGGTCATGGTGTGGTCGGGAGCACGATTTGGCTGCGACCAGTTTTGGTCAACCCATAGTGTAGTCTCAGCCAAATCTATCTTGGCCGCCGAAATTGCGTAAGGTTCGTGCCAAACTTGGCCCCGGTAGAGATGGCCGTTCCGTTGGGAGAACAGCCGATAGCGTTCCACCAGAAAGAATTCGAGGCCGCCGGGAGGAGCTACCGCGCTGGAACCCTCAGGCGACCATTTGAAGTGACTTTCCCCCTTGGTTGAGCGGCAGATGGAGCGAAATTCGCGCTCCGGTGGGTCGGAACGACTTCCTGTTTGCTGCGCGTGGACGTAATTGAGGCCAAAAAACCTTCGAGCGATGGCGGTGGCAATCGGTTGATTGTAATCCAGTGAGTAAAACCAAACCCTTGGATTGCCCTGCTCGTCGTGAACGTAAGTCCGTAGATTGAGCTCGAGAAAATGGGACAACCAAGGGAGCGCCGGGAGTCTGCGGGGGCGAACAGCATTCATCCAGAAAGGCACGATGCCCATCCACGCCTGCCCCTCAAATGTATCCACGGTAAGCCCCTTCGGCAGGCTCGCCTGGACTTTTATCGGATTCCATGCCCAGTGGAGAAACAACAAGTCATCCCAACGCTGAAACATGGCCGGAGGCCGTTCCGGTTTGAGTCGGGCGCGAAGACGTTGTTCGAGGGAGGGATCGGACATTGGTCTAGTTAAGTCCAAATTCCCGGACCTGCGAAGCAGCGGGCGAAATAACCAAACGCCGAAGCCCACGCATCGATTCCGCCTTCGACTATTTCCCCACGAATCCACCTACTAACCAATTCATAAAGTAACCTATTGGGTTACTTTATGATCAGAAATCAGGGGTCGGTTTGTCGGCTGAGGTTGGGGGATGTTAGAGCTTTTTGATCCGCACGGTGCGGTATTGCTGCTCGGCCCATTCGGCTTGGAGGTGGAAGCTCGAAAATTTTTCCTTCGTGCGGATGTTGGCGTTGAACTGTTTGGTGCGATTCGGCGCGTCGCGGTAGATGTGAAGCGTGCCTTCGTTGACGGTAAAAATTTCGTCGAGCTGCTGGCTCTTGTCGTCGCCTCGTTTTCCTAGGTTAGCGACCCATCTGTCAAGTGACTTGCCATCGAACAAATCGATCCATTCGTGGTCAGCGGCGAAGAGTGATGAAAGATATACGATGGAGAGTAGGCTTATCCCAGGGTGTCGAAAAGTGGTCATGCTGGGTGAAAGTTAGTTTTGAGGTTTCAGGTATTTTGCGCGTATCGCACCGGAGTCTCTGGAACGAAGCACTTCGTCCAAATACTGTTTTTGTAGTGGGGTTGTGTCCGGCTGACTCAGCATGCCGATCAGATAGGCCCGGACAAGCCGGTGACTGAGAGCGTTAGCAGTGAGGGACCACATCGTAGCCCCGAGCAGAGGTCGGCGCATTTTGCTAGTCGCCGGATCCGTTGAATCTCGGGAAGAGTGATCCAATACCGCCACCAATTCGTGTAGCGGTGCCCAGTGACCGCCGGCGAAGAAACGCCCCCATAACACATCAAGCTGCACGCCGCCCTTGGTGGGGTCAAACGGTTCGGGCCACTTCACGTCCCCATATTTTTCGATGCGACGGAGGATCTTTTTTGTCTCTTTCTTGAGATCTGAATCATCGTTGCGAGTCGCGTAGGCGATGAGTCCGGCGAGGTGGCGAGCGAGGCGGTCATTGGGTCCGTTGAGGCGTTTGATCAGGTGCGGGCGGAGCCATGCGTTGTCCTGCCAAACCACCTCAAAAAACCCCAGATGCGCGCCTAAGTCCCAAACGCGGCTAAGATCGATTTTCGCAACTTCGGGATCCTTCGAGATTGCGTTTAGATAACCGAGCAATTCGTGGGGAGCTGTGGATCGGTAGTATTCCATCATCCATTTTTGATGATATTCGAGCGGAGTCGTGGTAATGAGGTCATCTGCAAATACCACCGCAAATTTTGACGATGCCTGCGCGGTCCGGCCGGTATCCGCATCCTTGGCGATGACTTCAATGACTCGCTCTCCCGCGACGTCATCGATCCCCGTCTGCCAAGAAATATATTCTCGGGCCAGTAGGGGCCCGATGTTGGCTCCGGTGTGCCCTGATATCAGCTCTAGTGAACCCTCTGGAGCGACGGTTTCGTCGTCCGGTCCCGTGATCTTGATCTGGCAGCTCTACGCGGTCGCCGGGGTTAGGTCGGGGTCTAAAATGAAAACCCTTAAGTCAACGGATTGGTCCGGGGCGATTTCACCGACCACCGGTATCCGCGGACCGTAGCCTGCTGGCGTGTGACTCCAAACATCGTCGAACCGGTGTTGTAAAGTCGGTTGGACGAGAACCGTCGGTCCGGAAATCGGCGTTTCCGCGAAAACGGAAAAGGTAGCCAAGAAACAACAGAGTCCGAGGTATCGAGGAAGGGGGTAACACGGAAGAAAAAACTCTCAATAATTTCGGCTAAAAAAAACGACCGCATCGGTGAAGACGCGGTCGTGGAATCAATGAATTGATAAGGCGGTGTGAGAAATTAATCCTCGTCGGGCTTCTTGTAGACCTTGTGGCTTTCGCGCTGGTGGTCGCGGAGCTTGCTGATGATGTCGTTGGCCTTGTCGTTGTCGTCGGCTTCAAATGCCGCCTTCAAATCGGTGAGGAGTTGGATGAAAACCTTCATCTCCTTCTTGTAGCTGGCCACGAAGTCGTCCTGCTCGCCCTCGGGCTTCTCGGAGGTCCAAGCTGGGTCGTGATCGATGCCCGCCTTGGCTGCCTTCAGCATCTTGCCTGTCATCTCGGCAGATTCGGCATTCTTGGCGGGGTCGCGCACGGCTCGGCGAAGGGAGCGGAAGGTCTTGCTGATTACATCCATTTGCTCGCCGAGCTCAGAATGGCCCTCTTCGTGATGGGCCGCAGTAGCGGAATTGAAGCCGACGAGGGAGCCGAGAACGACAGCGAGAGAAAGCAGGGAACGTAGTTTCATTGTTTCTGAAGGGTGAGGTTAGTTTCTAAAAGACTCCGACATTCAAGCCACTAAATTGTTCAGGCTCAACTCTCTTTATGCTCAAACGTGGCGAGTGAAAGTTCGCGCCATTGGCCGGTTGAAGTCTCTTTAAGAGAAAGGTTTCCGAATTGTTCCCGGTGAAGCGTCTCCACGTGCCAACCCTGGCTGGCAAACATGCGGCGAACTTGGTGGTATTTACCTTCGATCAGCGTGATTTCTGCCACCCGTGGTTCGCGGAGGACCATGGTCGCGGGGGCCAGCGCAGTTTTTTCGCTGTCGAGCTGCAGCGTGCCGCTGGCGAAGGTCTCGATAAGGGTCGGGTCGAGATCGCGATCGACCGTCGCGCGGTAGATTTTAGGCACCTTATGTTTGGGCGAAGTCAGGCGGTGCACAAGTTGGGACTGGTCTGTTACCAGCAACAAGCCGCTGGTGTCTTTATCGAGCCGACCGACAGAGGTAATGGTAGGATTGCGGTGCCGCCAGCGCTCGGGGAGTAGGTCGTAGATGGACGGGCCTTCGCGTTCGTCGTGGGAGCAAACGAGACCGGTGGGTTTGTTCAGCAATACCAAAACGCCGTCGGGGTGATCGAGGGGTTCGCCGTCGATCGCGACGTCGTAGGGGTCTACCTTGATCGCGGAGTTTTTAACGACTTCTCCCGCCACTGTGACACGCATGCCGCCGAAGCCGCGCCGTGCTTCGCGGCGCGAACAATAACCGAGATTGGCCAGAAGTTGATCGAGTCGCCGGGTTGCCATGGGCTCAGGCTTCGTCCGGATAACCCGGGATGCCGTCAATGCTTTTGAGATTCTTCTGTTGGCGATATTCGGCGACTCCGTCCGGTCCCTTTTTTTCCGACCAGACATCAAGGGTATCGCGATGATTTACGTAGTTCATGAAGGGTACCGTGAAACCGCAGGAGTCGGAAATGCGATTAGCGCGGATGCGGATGATGGATCGTGTGCCATCGTGCGGCGGGAACAGAGGGCGGAGTTGATCGAATTCGGGGTGATCGGGAAGCAGTGCCTCACCCTCGCCGTGAATGCGCACAATTTTGGGCGGTCCCTCAAATGCGCAAAACATGATCACGATACGTTTGTTTTCCTGCACATGAGCAATGGTCTCCACCCCACTGCCGGTGAGATCGAGGTAAGCGACTTCGTGTTCGTTAAGGATGCGAAAACAGTTTCCGCCTTTGGGGGAGCAATTGATGTGACCCTCGGCGGCGAGGGGAGCCGTCGAAACAAAAAAGACCTTCTGCTGGTTGATCCAGTCGCGCAGGGTGGGCGAAAGGGTGTCGTAAGTTTTTCCCATGGAGCAAGGGTCGCGCGAATCGCCTGCTTACGCAAGGCCGCTAGCAGTCCCAACGTTGCGCAATGCTCTGAGGTGGTTTTTGTTTAGAGACGTTGCGTTGGCTATTCCTCATTTCGGCCGTGATTCTTTGTGCGCTATCATTGCTCACGTGGGTTCCCGCGTGGCATGTCCTCGTTTGGCAAGCGGCGATCATTGCGGGCGAATTTGGTCACTACTTGGGTCTGTTGTCCGTCGTCCTCGCCTGTTTCATCCTAGCCTATTGGGTGATCATGGTGGAGCCGGAGCAGCACTTCTGGCGCACAGGGGCGATCTCCTTGATCCTGATGCTGGTGACGGCGGGTTTTTTCTTCTCGCCGACGGCCTACGCCTTGCGTCTCGCACCGGGCCTGCCGGTGAAGATTGCCACCGCATTTGATACGAAAACAAAATCTTCGCGTCCGCTTCAAATGAGTCGTTTGTGGCTGCCGATTGGGGGAGGCAATGAGACCAAGGTCACTTCCCATATCTTTACACCGTTCGATTGGCCGGAGCGGTTGAAGTTGGATCTTTATGCCGCCAACAAGCCTGATGCTCCCGTTGTGTTGATGGTCCATGGCGGAGGTTGGGACAGCGGTGATCGCACTCAGTTGGCGTCATTCAATCATTGGCTGGCGGGGCAGGGCTACGCCGTTGCCGCCGTCAGCTATCGCCTCGCGCCGACGTATCAATGGCCGGCTCAGCGTGATGATGCGCGTCAGGCGATCGCATGGCTGAAGAGCAACGCCTCCGATCTGGGTATCGACGGGAATCGAATCGTGCTGATGGGCCGCTCGGCTGGAGCTCAAATTGCGGGTGCCGTCGCCTACGGAATAAATGACGCGGCGGTGCGAGGTTTTATCGGACTCTATGGCGTCTATGATATGGGGTTTGTTTGGTCGATTTCCCGCGAGGACGACGTGCTCAATTCCGTCAATTTGATGGAGCAATATTTAGGTGGCGCGCCCACTCCGGCGAACCAAGCCGCCTACGACTCAGCGAGTGCACAGGGATTGGTTGAGCGGGGGAAGACGCCGCCGACGCTCTTAATTCACGGCACCGTTGATACGTTGTGTTGGGTGAAGCACAGTCAACGCCTCGCCGACGCGCTGAAGAAGTCAGACGTGCCCCATGTTTTCGTCGAGTTACCTTGGGCGGTGCATGCCTTCGATTTCAACCTCCACGGTCCCGGCGGCCAACTCACCACCCATGCCGTGAAAGAGTTCCTCACCGCGGTCACCGAATGACTATTGTGGACTGTTTTTAACGGCCCGGTGCCAACGTAGAGGTTTGGTCTGCTCACGGGTAAGTTTACCCTTGGCCTCGAGATTGAGTTGCACGCACTTGAACCACCAACCGGCGGTCTTTCTGTCGGGAAAGCTCGTGTCATTGAGCAGCGGTTTCACAGCCCCGGTCACCTCGTTTTGCATCATGCCCGGTGATTTACGGGGCAGAAGCTTCAGCAAAGCTCGTCTCATTTCGGCGTATTTAACCGCGTCCACGCGGGTCACGGATCCCGGTACGTTGACGTTTTCCACCTCAATTTTATCTGCCGTAGCCATGTTCGGCTTTAAACCCAAACTCGGCCGGAATAACGAGCCTGTTTCAGGGGAACTTTAACCAATATGGTTAAAGTTTTCCTGGTTTCAACGTCCGAGGACGGGGGGAATTGGGAGAGGAGGCCGCGAATTGTCTGGGCAGGGGGCGGGATATCTGGGAGGGGTTGAGAGCCCGTATCGGGCGACCTTATAATGGCTATTTGGGAATACAAAGTAATCAGCAGCGGGAAGGGGGGCTTCGCTAGCCCTCAGTTGCTGGAAAATTTTCTTAACGATCTCGGCAAAGACGAATGGGAGATCATCGACTATCGGGTGCCCCCTGATAATGCCCTCGCATTCTCGGGTTTGGCGCGTCGCACCATTCAGCGGGACTGGACCCTGGAGGCGGAAGCTGCCGCGCAGGCCCGTGACGAGGAACGTCGTAAACGCGAGGAGGTTCACCGCAAGGAAGAGGAACGCATCGAGAAAGCGGCCAAAGAGGCCGATGCGGAACGCGAAGCCGCCAAAGCCGCCAAGGAACGGGGCGATGATGGTTTACGGACGGTGCGCGATACCGAACGTGATGATGATCCGGAGGCTTTGGCCGATGAAGCAGCCGGTATTGGTCTCGATGAGTGGGACGAGCTCGACATGGAGGAGGATCTGCCGACTTTGCTCGACGCCGTGCGACCACACCTTCGCCGGAATCAACGCGGACCGGGAGAGGCGGCGGCCGTCGACTATCTGGCCAAACGCTGGGATCAGGAACCGGATGATGTGATCGGTGCGCTGGTGGAATGCGGTTTTACCGTTCCTGAAAACGACGAAACCTTACCGGAGTATTTCGAATTTGAAGGCGACCTATTCTGGTTGAATTGCAACAATCGCGGGCAGTTGTTTTTAAACGTCCGGGAGAAACCGCGCGCGAAATTCAAATCGACCAAAATGACGAAGGTCGATGCGGACGATCCCTCGGCGGATGATGTGCGCAGCGAACACGAATCTGAGTTGGCTGAGAAAAAGAAAAAGGCCGAGGAGAAGGCCGCCCGCAAAGCTGCGGAAGAAGCCGAAGCCGCCAAACCCGGCGAGCCCTTGCCGGAAGGCTTGGCCGTGCTGGAAGTTTTCAAGCCGAAGATGCGTCGCAACCGTCGCGGTCCGGGAATGTCGGGGTCGGTTTCCTTCCTTGCCAAAGCGCTCAAGCACTCGGAGGAAACGATCATTGAGGCGCTCAAGGCGATCGACCTGATCGTGCTCGAGGACAGGGACGCGAAGCCCAATTTTGTTGAAGCTGAAGGCCAGCTCTACTGGCTCAAGCAAGACAACCGTGGCGGCGTTTGGATCAACTGTCGCGATCAGGATAAGGCTAAGGCGAAAGCGGAAAAGTCCGCTGATTCCGACGTCGCTGAAGATGCTCCTTCCCATGAGGAACGGGTGGCCAAGGAGGAGAGCGATGAAATCACCTTTTGCCCTCGGGGTTAACTCGGTGCCGGCCTTGCGCCTGCTGTTGAAACCGAAGTCACGCGGAGTCGGTGTTTCGGGCGAGATTGGCAAGATCTCCGACGAGCTGAAAAAGCCCGTGGTGGGGATTCTCGAAGTCTTGGTGAAGGCGGGGTTGAACGTGCCGGAGGATGCGGACGAGAAACCGAAGTTTATCGAACTCGGTGACGAAATTCTATGGCTCAACCGGAATGCAAAGGATGATTCCCTCTGGCTGAACGCCAAGGTGAAGCCGAAGCGCAAAACCGCGACCAAGAAGACGACTGCCAAAAAAGCCCCGGCTAAAAAATCGACAGCGAAAAAGACCACCAAGAAAAAAGCCGATCCTGCGGAATCAGAATCGGCCGAATAGCCGGCGAGGGTGCGGTCGTTGGCTTCACCATCGTTGAGCGCAGCGATCACCCCCCTGCAGGCGATTGGTGGCGGGTTGAGTGAGCAGGTGGGTGCTGACGACCCGATTCATTGATTCGATCTGCGAACGAAGGTCGGCGAGTTCCTGTTGGGTGGCGGGGTCCGACTGGACCACGATTTGAGGCTCTTTCTCAGGCAGGAGTTGCATACCGGCGAAGACTCCGGCGATGAGGACAGCGAGAGTGAGGGCAAATTGCAGGGCGGGACGACTGGGCAGGAGCGCAGCGAAGAACGAATCGATGCGGCTGCGAGCGAGCGCGAAGGGGCTGGGGGCATCAAGTTTGTTTTGGGCCTCTTCCAACCACAGATCAAAATTGGCGCGAAGGCGCGGACTTGGCTCAGGTTCCGGGAGTTTATCGAGTGCGATCAGTGTTTGTTGCAGACCGGCCCATTCGCGTTGGCAATCGAGGCAAGTCTTCAAGTGGTCGCGAATGTGAGCGGATTCGTGAGTCGGCAAATTGCCGGATTGGTAGTCGATGAATGAATCCTGAATGCGTTGGCAGTTCATGGTGAAAAGGGGAGAGTCAGGCTGGCGCGGAGGGTCGACGGGAGAGTTGAAAAAAACGATCGCGCAGGGCGGTCAGAGCGCACTGCACACGGACCTTAGCGGCACCGGTCGAAATGTTCAGGAGCTTGGCAATCTCCTGATGTTGGAGATGTTGGAAACGATGCAGCACAAGGATTTCGCGTTGCTCTAACGGGAGGGTGGCGAGAGTGGACTGCATCAGATCAAGATCGTCGCGTTTGGAGACGGTTTCTCCGGCGGTTGGGGTGCTCTCGTCCGAGACATGGTCGAAGTCCGCGGGGTCGGTCGCGGCGGGATGTCGAGCTGAGCGCCGGTAGTGGTCGGCAGCGACACGTCTAGCCAGATGATAAATCCAAGCGGAAAATTTTCCTTCGTCCCGATAGGTATGCCGGTATTTGAGGATGCGGTGAAAAACGATCTGCACCAGATCTTCGGCGGCATCGCGGTTGCCGATGAGGCGCGAAAGGAAACCGAAGAGGGGGCGATGATACCGTTCGAAGAGGTCACCTAAACGACTCAGTTCGCCCGCCCGGACGGCAAGCATGGGGTCGTGATCGCTGGTATCTTCCATGGATTGAGGAGGCGATAACGTAACGTCAGGCGGCGCGGAAGCGAAGGTCACAGGCACGGTGGTAAAACATTGATGGGGTGTTGATGGGAGAGAACCCATGGGGAACCGGTGGGTTACAAAATTTCGACGGGGGAAAATGAGGTCCTACCGCAAAAAAACGCAAATTCGTCGTTTCGCGCGCAGGGATTTGAGGTAGTTCATTTCGTCATACGCGACGTCATCCTGCCCGCAACGCCACCGGATTCGGGTCCCCTTATCCGCGAGCGCTCTCATGATGGTATTAAACCCATGGCCCTTGGCCTCGCGCTGGCGATAGAACGCCTCCGCCCAGATGGAGTGCTGCCACGATGCTTTCGCCCACGCTACGAAGCTCTGTTGCGTGAAGGTATCACCGCGCAGTCGGCGCTGCACCTTGCCCATCTTGCCACTTTGATCAGTGATGGGCGCGATGCCGAGCGCTGCGGCCACCGCCTCCGGACTCTCGCAGTTGGGCGCATGCTTCTCCATCGCGGCGTGGATTCGCGGCGTATAGATCGGACCTGCGCCGGGCAATGCGGCGATTCGTTCGGCTTTTTCACCTGCGCTTTTCACGAATTGGGCAAGGGTGCTATCGTGCGCTTTGATCCCCGCATTGAGCACTTCGAGCTGATGGAGGATGATGCTCACCTCCAGCTCATCGGCCGGGTTTATGGCCCCCAAGGGCACGAGGTTTTTGATCACGGCCCTACGCGCGTCCCACCACTGGGCCCACGCGTGCGCCACGAAGCGCGCTTGGTCGCGCGCATCGCTTTGATCATTGCGAGCGTGCGAGACGGTGAGCGCGTTACGATACGACCCCGTTGCCGCAGGATTAAGCGCATAGATCACCTCGGGGTGACGCGCCGCGAAGACGACGACCCGATTGGGAGCGGGTTGTGCAAAGGCCACCGCGATTCGAGCACGGCAGGTGCGCTCGGCACATCTCGCTCTGCAAGGAAGCCCTCACGGGCGGGATCGAACACGGCCACCGCCACGGTTTTATCCGCACGGTCCAAAGATACCACCAAGTCAAAAGGCCCTTGAATCGGATCCAATTTGATCGACGATGGTGATTGCACCCTGAACACGATAGCTCGCCTACGTGAACTTTCCTGCCAAAAAAATCGCCATCGCACTAGTTGCTTTGACTGTTGGATATTTTGCACTGTTCAAAACGAATCTAATTATCCATCGAACGCGCGATTTCAGTTCATTCGCCCGAGACTTGGAAATTAGCCGTAATGGTGGCGAACCTCTCCAAGACAGCGTAATTGCAACTGTTGTTTATGAGGATGAGCTTAAGAAAGATTTTCTGAATTACTTTGTTAGTGCCAGGTTCAATCTGATTCTAGGCGGTGGCGGAGAAGCAGTTCTTCTATATCCACCTCAGGAACTAGCGTGGCAAGTTGATCGAAGCCTGTTCTTGGTGAACATCGGCTCAATCATTGGATTGGAAAAAGATTTTGAGCCAAACCGATGGAGAAAGAACGTTAGCCTATATGCGGAAGAGCGTTGGGATGAAATCCCCGATTCCGATTTTTACTTCGTTGCCTTTGTTTCCTATTTCTATGACGAGATGGTTTTTGTGGATTCAGACAAAGCTAATCACCTTGATGACGGTGTTCTGGTAAAAATTAAGGAAATTCAAAGAGAGATTTTCGATTTCCCAATTGAATCTCGAAAGTGACATAGACACGAAAACCGCACCGAACGCCAAACTCCTTGAGCAGTTCCCCAACTTACGCGCTTTGCATTTGAGAGACAGGGCTGTGGAATGATTGCACGTTCCCTAATGCGATTTGTTACTACCCCGCTGGAATGCTCCGTCGGAAACTGGGAGGGCTCCAAGTTTTTCAGTTGCGATCAATCTTGGGGTTGGACACAAGATAACCATGCCTACTGAACGCGACAGTTTGGATCAGAAGAATATTTCACTGGCGCAGCAGTTGGTGAGGCTCCGGAACAACATAGACATCGATAGGGTAATCGGACTCAACGTAGAGGAATTGAAGGAAAACCCGGGATATGGGACGTTCCTTGGACATATCCAACAACAGGCACACGAATGTATTGCCATTGGTTTCTGCAAGATTTTCGAAAACCCGAACCGCCACGAATTGGACTCTATTCCATCGATTGTAGCCCTTGCATCGAAAACGAGAATTGATGATGCCAGCGTTCATTCAATCGTCGAATTCGGGGTAAAGCATGGAAATGTTTCTGATATCGAATCGCCCCGGACTCACGTCCAAGCAACGTTGGATGTCTTCAAACAAACCCACGCAGAACTGTTAAAAGAATTAAGAACCTTTCGAAACAAGCAAGGTGCCCACTCGGAATCGGGAACAAGGATTGCTTCGCTGCCAAGTCACCACAAGTTCGAAGTGCTTTGGACGTTCTCCTACGACCTTTACAAACTTGTTTCGGATCACTTTGTGAACGTTGGTCCCGCACAAATCGAGCATCAGGTTGGTGAACAGCTATTGAATCTAGTGGCGAGAATTGGTGTCCAAAGCCCCTATTGGGATTTTCCAGATGGCGACGTCCTTCCCCCGACGATCAAGAGCTAACGCATTAAAAGGCCGGACGACCTCAACAGGTGTCAAATCTCTGGAGTATCTCTCCAAGATCGACTTTTAACGCTTTTGAGACCTTCAGCAGGGAAAACAGCGTCGGATTGATCTCAAGGCCCTCAATATGCCGAACTCCTGTTCTACTGAGGTCAGCGTCCTCACTGAGTCGCTGCTGCGATATTCCCTTACGTTCCCGTTCCGCCCGCAGTTCCTCACATACTTTCCGAACAATGATTCGCTCTCTGTCCACCTTCATGGCGCGCCATTTATGGCCACCTTCTCAATTGCGTCGTATGGCCATATATGGCCGTATCGAAGCCATGACCCTAAGGGCACCCAGCAAGTCCGGTATCACGGTTCTACTCTTCGCCATCTGCGAATCGATCTCTTCAACGTCGGTGAATGCGCAAGTGTTGGTCAACAATCAGGACCTAAACGTCGCTGTCGAAATCTTTGAACTCTATGCGTTCAAAAAGCCATTCAGCACGAAGGAATGCTATTTTGTGAACTTCGGGCAGGATCGCTTCAAACTCCACTTCTACGATCATAAGACCCAAGCGGTTTTCGACGCTGAAGGGAAAAAGTTCGAAAAGGGAGAATGGCTGCGAATGCTAAACTACCTTCGTGTGCAAGGTTGGCGGAAAGCTGACGAGCGAACCGAAAAGCTCGGCAACAACGAAGGGCGCGTCGTCACGTTTGAAAGAATTCCTACGGAGGACTGAGACCCCTGCCTTAAACGTCGATTGTCTCTTGCTTGAGCTGTGCCTGCTGTTTTGCAGCGGTCGCTTCCCAATCGACAAGATCGTGCGACACGGGAACCAGCATCACGCCGCCCCCGTGTTCAACCCTTGCGTCGATTTGGATGGTTTCTAAGCCAAAGATCTTCGATAGCTGAACTTGCGCCCGCACCCTAGGCCGTGTTCACGAATTGCGAGCTAGGATAAAAGCGGCGACGATATGAGTCATGGCGAGGAAGGTGTGAGCATATTTTCATAACGCGTGGCCATACGGCGGAACTGTTTGAGTTTGTTGAAGAAGCGTTCGACGACATTGCGTTTGGCGTATTTGGCGTGGTCATAAACCATAGCTCCTTGGCGGTTGCTGCGTCCGGGTATGACCGGTTCAATACCGTCTAGGGTAAGTGTATCGCGGATACGATTGGCATCGTAACCTTTGTCCAAAGCAGCTGATTCAAGCACGTTGTCCTGTGGTAACTCGTCATAAACGGCTTCGAGCTGAGCGCAGTCACTGGCCTCGCCCGCGCTGAGTTGAAGTGCGACGCTACAAGATTCATCCAACGTCGCCGCATGAATCTTTGTGCTCAGACCTCCGCGTGAACGGCCCAAGGCCACATCGTAACCCTTTTTTTGGGCGCGCCAGCGGCATGCTGGTGCGCTCGCACCGTGGTCGAATCGATGAACACCTCGCGGGCTTGCTCCATCTGAGGCCCTTGGAGCTTCGCCCACAAACGCCGCCACACCCCTCGACTCTCCCAGCGCCGATAGCGCAGCGTATACGCTGTGCCATCGGCCCAACTCAGAGGGCAAATCACGCCACGAGCGTCCCGGCCCTGCGCCAACCACAATAATCCTTCGATGAACTCGCGTTCTGGCCCGAGTGGCTGGTTGACCCGCCGCCGAATGCTTGGCGGCTTTAATCAGGGGGAGGGCGTCTCCCAGATCTGATCACTGATGCACCTTCTTACCGTTTTTTTGCTCCATCCCAATTATAGGTCACACCTTTAACTCAGGGTACAGCTTTAAATTCGTGAACACGGCCTAGGAACCGATGCGGGTAGTGATGTGATGTTTGATCCGACGTGGGATAAAACAGTCGCGGGAAATCACGCCGAAATTATTTGAGACATGGATAATTGGTGGCTGGTCGATGGCGGTAGCCCGCATGGCACGTTGATCAATGATCAGTCGCTGAAGCGTCGTAAACTCGCCCCCGGCGATGTGCTCGAGATGGGTAAGGGCGGGCCGAAAATTAAAGTGGAGTGGGAGCCCGTCGCGCCACCGCCGACCGCGCCCGCCGCTGTTCCCGTGGCGGATGTCGCGCCGTCGCCGGTTTCGCCGCCTGCGCGTGTTTCCGCACCTTCGCCGCCGGCAACGGCCCCTATCCAATCAAATGCTGCGTCTGCTCCATCGAAATCCGGTTTGAGTGGTGGGGCTCTGGCGGCCATCGCTGTCGCGGCCATTGTGGTGCTGGGCGCAATTGCCTGGGGATTGTTATTTCGGGGCGGGAATGCCGGTGATGCGCTCGCCAAGGTGGCGGCCGATAAGTCGGGGGCGGTCGGTTTGGTCGTTGGCATCATGCCGGGAGAGGAACCTTCGGGCATGGCCACCGCTTGGGCGGTTGAGTCGCGGGTATTTGCCATCAATTCCCATGTGGTGGAGAGCGTCGATGCCGTGATGAACGCGGGTGGGGCGGCCTTTGTCGTTATCAATCGCGAGGGCGAGACGCGTATCCGAATCATGGTGACACGATTGCATCCCCGGTATGGTGAGCCGCTGGTCGGGTTTGAGGGCAAGCGAGTAGCGGTCCCGGGATATGACGTCGGCCCCTGCCGTGCTGGAGATCGCCGACCGCACCGAACTCGAAGGCGTGGATTCGGGGTATACGGTGGCTTATCTGGGATTTCCGATGGAAGGGATGGCCGGCGGTGGCGCTCATGTGCGCAGTCCGGTAGCCACGATGCAGGCTGGCATCGTCACCTCGGCGACGGATTATTGGTTGGCTGAAGCGACGTATGACAACCGGCTCTTGATCCAGCATAACCTCGGAGCTGCGGGTGGGGCCAGCGGAAGTCCGGTCTTCAATCTCCAAGGCGAGGTTGTGGGCATCTTGAGCGCGGGCAACGTGGCGGGACTGTTGGAAAACGGAAATGGGCAATTGTCCCGCGTGCCCTCGGGTGTGCTCGTCAACTTCGCCCAACGTATCGATCTACTCCGGGATATTTGGAGTGACTATCCTCACCCTAAATAGAGCGTTATGGCGAGAGGCTTAGCGCATCCGCGATTCGGGTAAATCGACCTTTCGGTAGTAAGCGAGGGTCGCACTAACCTGGGATCACCCGCTGGATTCGCCTATTGCGTCACCTTCTCCCTAGACCCAATTTAGTTCGTTCCCTGAACGCTGGCACGAGATTTGCCGAAACTTTTCGTATCATGAAATTCTTGTTTTCCTCTCTTTCTTTTCTGCAGGACGCGACTTCCGTCAAGTTGCCGGGCTGGTTTGCTCGTTGGAATCGCCGTCAACCCGCTCGCGGCTCAGCAGTCGACGGACCCGGCTGACATCGCGGTGCAAATTCAAGTGACGGAACTCGGATTGATGCGAACCGTCTTGCTGCTAGATAAGAGTGCCCGTGAAGCGGAGGACCGGATTGCCGAGCGATTGACAGAAGTGGACTTTCGACTCGTGCCCGCGGCGCAGCATGTGGACGGACGGATGACCCCCGAACGCATGCGCGACTACGCGGAGAAGGAGGAGGCTGATTTGGTCCTCCGCGCTAAAACCAAGACCCGTGAACTGCAACGGATGCAGGACTTCCGAATTTATGAGTGTGAAGCGACCACTCAAATTTGGATTGCGACGACGGGTGAATTGATCGCCTCGAATACGTCGCGGGTAAAAGGTCCGCGATCCACCGATGCTTACGCCGCGGAGCGGAATGCGGTGGAGCGTTCGATCGACGTCGCGACTGCCGAAGCGATCGAAGACAGCTTGGCCAAAGCGTACAAGATTCGCGCCCACGAGGCGGTTTTGGTGAATGTCTTCAGCGATAGTGCCCTGCCCGCCATCATGGAGTAATGTGGGCAAGATGGACGGCGTCTATCATGTGAAGCGGAAGTCCTTTGATCGCCAAACCAACGAAGCTTTGATCGAGATTATTGGCGCACCGCATTCCGAAACGTTCTGGCGCGCCTACTTGGAGAAACTGCCCAAAACGAAGGTTAATTTCCGCCTCACGCCCAATGATGAAATCCGCACCAAATATCCCAGTTGGTTCCTGTCGGGCGGTGCCGGGAACTGAGCGTTCGTTGTTTGTTTAATTCTTTTTCCTGAAAACCCATGAAGTTTTATCACTATTTCCTTTTGGCGACGTTGTCTGCCACGGTCGGATTTGCCCAAACAATGACGGCGAGTGCCGCCACGACTACGTTTTCCGGCACGATCACCCCGATTCCGTTCCCGACGGATACGACCGATGCGGAATACGCGCGTTGCGCCGGAGTGGATGCCATCCAGACGTGGGTCGGCGAGTTTATGACCCGGGGCTTGAAGCCCAAGCGTTACGCCGTGTTGCCGCTCAATCGTGATATAGACGGAGGTTATTTCACCGAACAGGTGCGCAACGGATTTGCCGAAAAGACCATCGGTACAGACTACGCACTCTTCACGCGTAATGATTCGCGTGCTGTTTTTGCCCACTACGAATCCCGGTTCGGGGGGGCTGGATAATTTGCGGGAAACGTTGTCTCCTGAGGATCAGAATCTGCTGAAGCAGGTGAGGGATCCCCGGGAGGCCCTTGCCGGGAAGGTGAGCAAGGCCTATTTGAGGGACACCTACGGGGGAGAGATGGCTGAATGGACGAAGTCGCGCACGATGTGGCCGGCGTTGAAGCGGGTTTACGCAACCCAGGTGCTCCGGATGGATAAGCGTAACGTTTCCGATATGGAGCTGTATGAGGGGATTCGGGCCAGAATTCAGGAGGAACGGACTGAGCGGGTCCAGGATGATGCGACATTTAATGCGATTTTAGATGAGATCCGGATGGGTGATCAATTCGGCGACACCATGGATCCCACGACGATTCAGAAGTTTGGAGCCATGCAAGGCGTTGAAGGCATCATCATGGGTCGGATCGCCGGCGTGTATCGCGGCGTGGCTGATTCAGGAACCGGGGTCGTGAAAATCGAAGGAGGGCGTGAAGTGATCCAAGTTCGTGTTTCGATGCAGGCCTACGCCGTCGAAACCGGACAACTACTCTGGGGGGCGGAACGCATGGCGATGGCCGAGATGCTGGCAAGTCAGATCGTGATTAAACGAGACTGGATCAAACAAGGTGCTCGGTGGCTCGGAGGCGGCCTCTTCGCATATTTAGCCCTCTGGAGGGCTGCTGGTCCGATTGACGTCGGCCAATCGTCCCCGCTGAAGTGAGGATTCTGGATATAGGCGGGTTGGGGCAGACGCAGTGTCGGGCGTAAAGCCCGACCCACAGCAAAGCGACGCATCTTCATCGTGAGTCAGGCTTCATGCCCGACAGAAGTATATAGTGGACGGGCTTCGAAACTCCGGCCGGTCTGCGCCGATTATAACACTCCCATACGGCTTGGACGATTGTGGGGGCATCTCTGCGGTAGGGCGGTTTCGCTGAAACCGGCGTAGTGCATTGGTTCTGGTTCGCCCTCCCTTGCAGGATGGAACCGGCGCCCTCGGCGAGGCCGCCCTACCTTCGACTCTGCCGCTCCGGGCTAACCGCGCTTATTCTTCAGCGTTTTCTCCTGAGGACTTGCGGGTGCTCCATCTTCGCTTGCTTCGCTTCGTCGTCTACGAGGGAACCGAGTGGTTTGACACCGGCCGATTCTCGTCAGTCACGTGTCACCACTTGATTCGGTAAATCAAGTGGTGCCCCGAGCCGGACTTGAACCGGCACGATCTTTCGATCAGGAGATTTTAAGTCTCCGGTGTCTACCAATTCCACCATCGGGGCGGCGGAGTTGAAGACGTTCTCGATCACGCCCGCAGCCGTCAATGACAGGTTGCGCTAAAAACCGGCCTTGCAGCCGAGCCACAGGGACCTCAGGAACGGCGCCGTGAAAATTGGTCTTATGGGCGGTAGTTTCGATCCAGTGCATTTTGGGCATCTGGTGGCTGCGCAGGATGCTTATGAACAGCATGACTTGGCGCGGGTCATCATGATTCCGGTTGCTCAAGCTCCGCTGAAGGACTACGAGGTGAATGCTTCGGGTGCGGATCGATTGGCGATGCTCCGGGCTGCTGAGGACTGGGACGACCGGTTGGAGGTCTCGGATTACGAGGTGAAGCGGGGTGGCACGAGCTACACCTTGGATACGGTGAAATATTTTCGCGGGCTTTATCCGGACGATGAACTTTACTGGATTATCGGAGGAGACCAACTCCCGCGGCTAGGCCGGTGGCATCGCATCGAGGAACTGACGAAACTCATCGATTTTATCTATCTCGAGCGTCCGGGGCACCCCGCGAAGGACCATCCGGAGATTCCCGGACTGCAGTTGCACCGCTGTGACGGGCATCTCATCGAAATCAGCTCTACGGAGTTGCGGGCGCGAATTCGGCGTGGTTTGTCGCTAGACTATTTCATGCCGCACAAGTCCATTGTGTATCTCAAGCAACAGGGCTTGTATTCCTGAATCATTAGAATGTCCGAAACGTCTTCCGCAGAAACCACTCGCGAGATCCCGTCCATCATCACTGCTTTGGTGCAGGCGTTGGATGATAAAAAAACTCAGGATCTCCGTGTCCTGAAGGTGGCTGAACAGTCGTCGATCACGGATTACCTCATCATGGGCACCGGACTGGTCGGCCCTCATCTGCGAGCCCTGCGGGTGGAGCTGGAAAAGGTGCTGGATGCGGCGGACGCGCCGATCGCCGGAGTTGATTTTGGGGAAGACAGCGGCTGGATCGTTTTCGATGCCTACCAAGTTATGGTCCACCTTTTCCTGCCGGAGCAGCGGGAGATCTATCAGTTGGAGAAACTTTGGGGCGATGCCGTCGAACTGGATGTGTCGTCCATGGTTACCGCCAAATCCGATCAAGGCGCGCCGATCAACGATTGAGCCGGGGTTGGGGTGCGAACATCCCGACTTCTCGAATCAGAAGGCGTAACCGAGTGAACTGATGATCCGCTGGTCAACCCGGGCGGATCGTGAATTCACGGCGTTGTCGTATTCGAATTCGAACCGCAGATTCATCGAGAGTGCATCGGTAAGTTTGCCTTGGAGCACGGTGTTGAACCGCACCTTGTAGTTGGTGGCTTCCTTGAGTTGAGCGGAGGGCTGATTGTTCACCATCAGGAAACGCGTGCTGCCGTCGGGTGAGTATTGAAACTGCGAGTTCTGACGAATCGTGAGGTGTTTGTTGATTCGGTAAGTGTAGTCTTGAAAAATCTCTGCCAAAGCGAAGAAACCGGTTTCCGACAAGACCGCTTCGCGGTATTGGCCGGTGAGTCCGGCGCCAATGTTCACCACATGTCCCTTGCCGACCACCAAGCGATATCCCGCCCCTAAATTCTGTTCCCAGTTTCGGCGGATGTCTTTGAGGTTATCTTGGAAATAAGAGGTGAGCGTTTGGATGAACGTGCGTTTGCCCAACTCACGCCGCCATTGGAAGCTGGCATCGTAGCGGTTATTATTCACTTCACCGTCCTGTTCGCCGTAAAGCAGGCGGCCTTTGGCAGCGAGATCGTTGTCACCGATTTTTCGATTGGCGGATCCACGGAGATCAAACGTCAGGAGATCTCGTCTCCCTTGTTGCTGACGCAAGCCGAATTCCAGTTTCCCCTTCCACGGGTTCTCGGCCTCGACGGCCTCGGCGATTTTTTCCGCCTCAGATTTGTCGGGTTTGGCCGAGGATGGGTCTTTCGATTTGGCGGCGGCTTTTCCCTTGGCCTCGGGCTCGCCATTGATGGGCGCGATTCCTACGAGGGTTTCGACGGGTGGGGGAGCGGGTTCGCTTTTGGTGAGCAATGTGCCCACTTTCTTCGGCACAGTAATGGTCCCAAGCGCCAGACTCAGGAATACAAAATCAGTTTCCGTTTCACTGATGAGTCGTCCGGTGAGTCGGTCACCGTTGCTGAATTGCAACTCGTCCTGAGCGACGACGGGAGCCTGCTCCTGCGCGACAATCCCCGTCGTGAACAAGGTTCCGAACAGCCCTCCCAGTAGTATCCAATTACGTATCCAATTTTGCATTTTTTGCCGTATAGGTGAACAGAGAGGATTTTGTCGACATAATCAAGATCGTCGAAATGAGGATTGAAAATGGGGCAGATGGGTTCCCTTTGATTCGTAAAAATCGTGTAAAATAGGGTAAATACAGTGATTTTAAGGCGATTTGGCGGTTCCGGAGCTCGAGACCCCGCCTTTGCACTTGAAATCCGTTGGCATTACGAGTGGTCTCGGTGATCTGCCCCTTCTGGGCGAATATTATAAAATCGTCATAAGATATATCCAATGAACGGTAAAAATACCTCCAAAGGCTTCACCCCCGTTGAAATCATGATCGTTGCGGTCATCATCTGTCTGCTCGCAGCGCTGGGTGTCCCAGTGGTGCAAAAGATCCGCGCCAGCTCCCAAGACGAAAAGGTTCTCAACAACCTCCGTCAACTCGGTTCTGCTGCTGATCTATACTTCCTCGAGAACGGTGTGAGCCGCGTGACTTCCTCCTCCTTGGTGGGCACGAACAGCTCAGACTACGTTAAAGCGATCCAATCGGTTGCTGGTGAAACTTATGTCACCCAGCTCGACAAAGGTGCCGCGGTAACCGCGTTCTCCGTCGCTGGTGCTCGCACGATCACCTACAATAACTGATTCGCTTCTTGCTGAATTTCCGAGCCGCCCATTTCTTGGGCGGCTTTTTTTATGCTTAGGCGACTTCTAAAATCATCTTCGTTTTGGCTGCTACTCCTGGTCGGTGCGAGTGTCGCGGTGATTACCCGGGTGGTGCTCACCTCCAGCCAATCCTTCACGTTCGTAGCGTCCTATGGCTACTGGCTGACGTTGGGGATGGTTATTCTCCTGTGTCGCTCAATGATCCGTGCTGGAGTCTGGTCGTGGATCAAAAAGCACGCCTGCCGATTTGATGCTCTGGTGGTTTTGCTCGTGCTCCTGTGCACGAGTGTTTGGTGGGCTCACGAGAAACCCGGATTCAAAATTCTTTCGGATGAGGTGTTGTTGCTCGGCACGTCGATGGGGTTGCATCTGGAACGATCCGCCACTTACCCCTCGCGGGCTTCCGATGTGCAGGGGCCATTGCGAATTATTGTTCGAGTCCTGGATAAGCGGCCGCTGCTTTTCCCGTTTTTTGTTGCGACGGTGCATGATCTCACGGGATACCGGCCCGAAAACGCGTTCTATTTTAATCGCGGACTGGGGATCTTATTTTTGCTCCTGATTTATGTCTTTGCTTGGCAAGCGGGTGGTAGTCGATGGGCGGGGGTGTTGGGTGTCCTGCTGTTTGGCGGCTTGCCCTTGGCTGCGCAACAATCCGCCGGTAGCGGATTCGAGCTACTTAATCTCACTGCACTGACCGGTCTGGGCCTCGCCATGCTGGCCTATCTGCGTTCGCCCAGTGGCAAGAGTCTTGAGGTGCTGGTTTATACCGGTTTGGCACTCGCGGCATGTCGCTATGAATCCATTCTTTTTCTTCTGCCCATGGCCGCGGCGGCGTTCTTGGGATGGTGGCGTAGCAATGACTTTGAATTTACGTGGCCGGTGATGGTTTCTCCTGTGTTTTTGAGTGTATGGCTCACTCAAAACAGGATTTTTTCCGGTGACTCAACAGCGTGGCAAATGGCGAGTAAAGAGGGGGTTAATTCGCCGTTTGGACTCGAATATTTCGGACCGAATCTCGGCCATGCTCTGGCCTTCTTTTTCGATTTTAGTGGGTTTCAAGCCAGCTCGGCTGCGTTCGCTGCTTTGGGTATATTGGCGGTGCCGTTTTTTGGGCTTTGGTTGCTCCGTCGACTGCGTGAGTCCAAATCGTCTTCGAGCGATGAGTGGACGTGGGTCCTGTTTGGTTGCGGATTGTTGGCCAATGGAATTTTACTCATGTTGTATTTTTGGGGGCAATTTGATGACCGCATCATCAGCCGCCTGAGCTTGCCGGTGCATCTGCTCCTGTTGCTTTCGCTCGTGGTGGTGGCTCGCACCTTGATCAAGGACTCTCCGGGGTGGCGGGTATTGTGCGGAATCGCGGCCACCGCCTTACTGGCGCAGGGGTTACCCGTTATGGCCAATCGGGCTTACGAAATTGATTATACTCCCGGTTTGGAGATGGAGATACGCCGGGAGTTTTTAAACGCACAGCCCGAACGTGATTTTCTGTTTCTGGATAATGACGCGATATTTTGGATTACCCACTGGATTCCAGCTTCGAGTGTAACCAAAAGTCGCACCAATCACGAGGCGCTGGCCTATCATTTACGGAATCATAGTTTTACCAGCATGTTCGTTTTCCAAAGCGTATTGGTAAACGATCAGACTGGTGAGCGCATCGTCGATCCGACTGATGATCTGGGCCCGGGATTCGAATTGGAGATTATTTGGGAGCGTAAGGTGGAGACGCTTTTGTTCGCCCGGATCAGCCGGGTGGTTGCGGTCGAACACGAAGGCGAGCGGGTGCCGGCGATCGATCGCGTGCCCGAAACCTTTGACCACCTCGCCACGCCGGAAGACGTCGAGGCGGCGCGCACCTTGTATTTGGAAAAATGGATCAAACAGCTTCCCTGAAGATGTTGGAATTGCTGCGGAGGAGTTGGGCAGAGGTTAGATCCGTTGCAAATCGTGCAATGGGTTTTGCCGGATGTGCGGTCGCCGCAGTTGTGCTTGGTTTCCTGTTTTTTACTCCCGAACAGTCTGGAGAAATTGTCCGGCAATACGGGTATTACGCGATCATCGGCACATTTCTTTGGTTCGTTTTGTTACTTGCGCGGGAAGGTAGGGAGTTTGGCGAATTTTGGCGGAGGATGCCCTTGGGCGAAAAATGGCGCTTGGGAGCATTAGTTATGGGGCTGAGTGTCGTGGCGTGGGCGGTCTTTCCGTTTAGCTACAAAGTGCTTTACGACGAGCTTGTGTTACAGGCGACATCTTGGAACCTGCATCGTTTGCGGGAGATTGGCACGATGGTGCGCGGCTACGAAGTAGAGGGCGTTTTTCTGCCCCTTTTCGTCTATCTCGATAAACGTCCTTACTTCTTCGCATTGCTGGTTTCGTTAGTCCACGACGTGACGGGATTCAGGGAATCGAATGCCTATCTCTTCAACGCGGTGCTTCTCCCTATCGTGTTGGTTTTGTTTTATGTCATCGCCCGTCGGGTGGCTCCGGCACGGGTTGCTTGGGTGGGTTTGGCGTGTCTGGGGGCATCTCCGTTATTGGCGCAGAATGCTAACGGCGCGGGCATGGATCTGCTCAATTTGGCTATGGTATTGTTGGGAGTGCTGTTGGCTTCGCGCTATCTTGAGCAGCCCGATGAGAAGCGTTTATCCATTCTTTTGCTGACCTGCGTCCTACTGGCTCAGACCCGATACGAGTCTTTGCTTTTTGTTCCCATCACGGGTATCATAGTGATCGAAGGTTGGCGGCGGGCAGGTCGGATCGTGCTCCCGATTACGGCGATCATTACGCCGCTATTACTCATCCCCAGTGGTCTTCATAATTCCTATCTTTCGGGAACTCCAACCCTTTGGGAACTCAAGGAGAATATGGATTCACGATTCGAGTTGAGCCATGTTTGGCCCAATCTAGGTCATGCTTTTTCTTACTTCTTCTATTTCGGTCGTGTCTACCTAACCGCAACATGGCTCTCAATATGTGGATTCGGAGCAATGGGTTGGCTTTTGTATCGAGTTTTTTCGACCAAACGAAACTGGAAGCTACTTGATCCGACGATCACGACAGTAGGTTTATTTGCTCTGGCGATATTGGCCAATCTGTCGCTGTTGATGGCGTATTTTTGGGGGCAACTCACGGACCCGATCGTATCCCGATTGATCCTCCCTTTTACGGTTCTGCAGGGTTTTGCCATCGTCGTGGTGCTTCGACGATGGTCGTCGTCTCACCCGACCCTCATCAACTGGGTAGGCGGTGGGGCATTGCTTTTTTATCTAGGCTGGGGACTTCCCGCCGCGGCCCACCATCGTGAAATAAATCAACTGACTACCGAGCTGGCCTGGGAACAGCGCGCGGTCTCACGAATGGCGCCGGTCTCACGCTTGATGCTGACTGACAAGACCACCTTGGGTTGGTTGATGAAAGAACTGCCGACTCTCAGTTTGGTTGATGCCGGCACGAGAGCGGATGCGATCCAGTTTCACCTTGATCACGGCACGTTCAAAGAAGTTCTGGTTACCCAACGCTACCGCCCTGTGAATCCAGAGGGAGAGGTGTTTCAGGTTGATCCCCGGGATGTGATTTCCGATCGGTTTGTCCTGGAGCCGGTCGTGGAGCGTATGGTCGGGGCTCGGTTGGTGAGGATTAGTCGGGTAGTTGAAATCAAACCACTCGAGGTTGAGCTCGATTCTACCGAATCGATTGAGTCGGAGGATGAAACCACCGACGCACAGGCGGAGTCACCGCTCCAATGATGAAATAATCAGAGCATTCAGCTCGGTTAGACTTCCATACAACGCGGTTTGAATCTCTTCGTCCGTGAGGTGGTAGATCAGGATGGAGTAGCCGATTGAATCATCGGGTTCCCGATGTTCGAGAAGATGGCATAGTCGTCCGAATTGCAGTGCTTCGTAGTTCCACATCCGAGCAGTGACTTCTTCGTCCGTCAGAGGACTGCCGTCCAAGTCCTGCATGATTTCAGTTTCTGACCCTTGAGCGAACTGACTTACCCAAACCTGAAGATTGGCATAGGTTGCCTCAAAAATAGGGGTCCAGGGACCGCGGACGGGAGTGTAGACCCTTCGAAGCATGGTCGCACTGATAGCAAAGGTTCCTCCTGAGATAGATGCTGGAACATTACGCGCATGCCGATCGAAGTATGAATCCCCAAACCGAGTGGAGTTGATATCGTATAAATGAGGATCGCCGTAGCCAAAATAGCTCAGATAGAGCGGACGATGGTTGGGGTTTGTTTTCAACCAATGGGCTAATCCCGGTAAGTCCTGGCCCCAATCCAGCGAGCTGTCCACGAACAGCTTATGTCCGTGTTCTGGGCCGCCAGCGAGGGGATTGAAGTAAGCCAAATAATACGGTCGGTTCCCCACCGATGCACCGACGTGTAATACTGCCAGTGCTGAGATGAGCCCGATTTTCCACCGCGGCTTCTGAATCGCAGTGAGGGCACCCGCTAAGATGAATATGAGCGGGTAAAGTGGTAGCATGTGGCGATGCCCGATACTGAGATTTGAGCTAAGAATTATAGTACCGTAGACCGTTGCCATTACGAGCAACGGGCTGAGGCGGTAAGCCCATCGGCGAAGTTTTTGGGATCTGATTAGAAGGACAACAGCGATTGTCAGGGCCAGTAATACGGGTAGGGTGGTTTTGGTCAGAAATGCAGTGGGAAAAAATGTGATCCATCCCGTGTTACCCCATTCGCCCGCGAAGAATGCCAAGCGTGATCGGGAGTAGCGATCAACATTCAACAAACCGTTGATGTAGGCCTCCGGGAGAAACTGCCATTTGAGGGCAAGTCGACTGAACGACTGGATGATTCCGGGTGAGTAATTCGCTTCGTTTATTGATGCTGGAGAACCGTCGGCTAACCGACGAACCGGCGGCGGTTCTTCGAGCAGCACTTGGTCCCATTGATTTAAATAGTTTCGCTGTTCGGGGTCAGGCGTGGGCGAAAATCTAAATTCGTAGAACCCCCAGAGTATTGTCCACGCCATCCACGCCGCGATCACCCCTCCGCCAATCAATGCGGGGATTCTTCGCCGTCCCCCGATACGTGCCTGCCTTTTCTGAGCCGCATAAATGACGGGGGCAGGCTTTAGCAGTCGCACCAGCAGTATGATGAGGGCGATCGGCGCAAACAGGAGGGCGGAAAACTTTGAGACTGCTAGCAAACCGACGCCGAGTCCCGCTACGACCACGCGTGTGAAGCTTAGCCGATGCAGGAGTCGCCACCACGCTGTCACTGCCAGATAGAAGGCCAATGTCGCCGCTGTGTCAGACGTCGCGAATCCGCCGTGGGCCAGTAGGGTTGGGCTGAATGCCGCCAGTATCAGTGAAATCAATCCGCCGATATCGCCGAATAGTTTACGACTCCATACAAAGACTATCCAACAGAGTATCCCTGATAGGATCGCAATCATTGCACGGGCCTTGGCGAGGAGTTCCGCCGGATCATTCCCCTGATCGTAGAAAAATGATTCACCCATCGCCCACACGTTACCCATGTCCCACGCAAAATAGTCTTCCGAGACAGACATAATGTCCTCTTGAAATAGCAGCGGTAGCGCACCCCATCTTTGAGGAAAATTACCGTTCTCCGGCTGAAATCGCATGTCGTTCGCCGTCCAATAAAAATACCCTGCGGTAACGTGTGCTATTTCGTCGTAGGTCGTGCTAAAGTTACGGCTAACGGAAGCCGCCATCCAGATGTGTAACAGACAAATCAGAAGCGCGGTGAACGTGGTCGTCCGCGGTCTGGATATGGATTTGGACGAAGGGGCGGCGGACATGCTAGTTTTGTTTCTCGAGCACGACCACCATGCGCGAAGCAAAGGGGCGGGGAGCGAGATTCAGGATCGATTCAAGCCCCCGCCAGAGCGGCTTGAGAAGGCCTCGATTGAGACTCGGACCGCGAAAGCCACCGGTCATTATCCACGGAAGTGCTGGCAAATAGTGCACCTTCTTGACCGTCCACCCTGTCAACTCCGGACGATCGGGAGCACGATTTCGGAAAACGCGCCAAGCGTTTCCCTGCGCCGCATAATAGTCGACTTTCGCCGGATCGAAATCCGAAGGTGCTTTCCACGTGATAGGGTCACCCAAAGCCAAGGGTTCGTGATGGAATAGTCCCAGCACGAATCGGCCTAGTAGACCTGCCGCCGGTTCCAGTAAAACCAAACAACCGCCCGGCTTCAGAACACGCTGCAATTCAGTCAACGCGGTTCCCGGATGCCTTAGGTGATGAAACACGTCAAAAAGAACGATGCCGGCCAGAGTGTTATCCGCCGCGCTGAGGGCATAAACATTCTCCTGACGGTCGAGCCAAGGATTGGGAAACAAGTCACTGGTTACTGCGTGGGGAATGACGGATTTCAGGTTTCCGATACCAGATCCGCATTCGAGCACCTCTCCCAGGTCTGACGACGGCAGATGAGAAGCAATGATTTGGTAGAAGCGGGCGTATTCCTCCTGCAGCTCGGGTTTCCTCTCCCAGTGTCGCTGATTCTCGTAAATTTCGCGGTTGTGCTGCTCTACATCCCCGGAGGACGGATCCGGTTGATTTGGGGAGGAAAGAGGCGGAGACGAGTCGGGCACAGCTGTCAGAATGTTGCCGAGGCCCGTTACGTAAACGTAGATTTGCGCTTTCCATGCTCCGATCGAGTCTTTGTTTTGCTGGTCCGCCTCATGAATCCCGAAGAATACGATAAGCTGTTACGCATCGAACAAGAACACTGGTTCTACGCGGGCAAACGTAGTCTCGCCCGTTGGGCGATCGAAAAGTTCGGACGTAAGCAGGGTGAGGCGACGGATCTGCTTGATTGTGGTGCTGGCACCGGATGCTTCGCGGACGAAATCCGAAACGACCATCGGGTTAAGGTTTTGGACGATCATGAGGAATCGTTGAATTTACTCAGACGGAGATTCCCTGCGGAAGATATCGTTGCTGGGTCTGCCACGGCGATCCCGCTACCGGAATCATCCCAGGATGTAGCCACGTTAATGGATGTATTGGAACACGTGGAGGACGATGTGAAAGCCCTAGAAGAAATTCACCGCGTGCTGCGTCCCGGCGGTATGCTCGTGCTCACCGTTCCGGCACTCCCCCGCCTGTGGAGTAAATGGGACGAGAGCCTTCACCATTTTCGCCGTTACCGTCGGGAAGATCTGATCAAGCTCTTGGACGATTCCCAGTGGGAGATTTGCCATCTGAAATACGTGAATGTATTCGTTTATCCTTTGGTTTGGTGGGTCCGGAAATCTCCACTTTCCAATCACTCTGGAGACCGCGAAAATTACGTCCCGCCAAGGTGGCTCAATCGCATTCTCCTTTGGGTTTTCGTGCGTTCAGCCAAAAGCCGCTGGATGCCCGCTCCCATCGGAGTCGGGTTGCTTTTGGTCGCGCGTCGTCGGTAGGGACTTGAGGCCAGTTGTCAATTGTTCGCCAGAGTATCGAATCTAGCTTCGGCCACCCCGGTCCCTTTCGAATCGAAGAAACGCAGCCACCAGTATTTTATCGGGGTCTCGGGTAAAGGTCCCCGTGGCTCGAGCCGGAGAGTAAATAGACCGAGGGAGGTGATGGGCCATTCGGTGGGGCGGAATCCTGCCGCGAGCGCCCCCGGAGAAGGGAGCTGACGCAAAGTTACCGAGGTATTCGCAGCAGACCAATCTTGGATCGGATCGTGGATGACCCGATCACCCACAAAGGAGTGAACTTCGATTCGGGAGATTTTGGTGCCCACGGGGAGCCCCAAATTAACTTCCACCATCTGGGACTGGACCTGATCGTGGAGGCTAGATTCGGGGAGGAAAAATCGCGCATAGTTTATCAACAAATTGGCTCGATCGGATCGGAGGTAGAGCTCGATCCCATCAATCTGTAGCGCCCGATCGTAGTTGGTTTTCAAATACGTCAACAAGGGAGTAGTGGGATTCGGTGTGGCCTCAAGCCATGAACCGCTGAAGTAGGGTTGGGAGATCCAGGCGTCGCGTGGTGACCGTTCCAATTCATCAACGATCTCCTGCTGTTGTTCGGTCGAAAGTAACGTGACCCAGTGGGTGGTATTGGCAGACGTGGGTGTCGGTAGGCCAGTCCAGAGATTGAAACTAAACGACCCCGGCAGGGAGTAAAGTTGATCAGCATTTAGCGCCGCATTGGCTGCGTTGATCCGTAAGGCGGTTCCGACTCCTGGTGGCACCCGTAGTAAGCGGGCTCCGGGAAGATTGAGTGACTCCGAATGACGATAGTAGAAGTGTGCCGCGCGCATTTGACTTCCGAGAAGAATGAGAGCCAGCACTCCGCAGCCGACGCTTACCGAACGGAATTGCCATGGTTGGGATATTAAGACGCGCGTGCTCGATCGTATTGAATTGGCGAGGCTGGACAGTAACAGCGGAATCCAAAGGAAAGTGCCCCAGGTTAATTGGGTTCCCGCCACAGGGTAGGCGTGAAGAAATTGCCATAACAGGAGAAACGCTATCCACGATTGGGATGCTCTCAGCGAATGATGGTCGAGACGGGTGGATAGAAGGAGCCAGCCCATTGAGCCGAATAGGATCGTCATTACCCCGGCCACCGTCTGGGAAGGAATGGTCAGCCCCCATATAACGAATGTGACGACGAGTCCCAGTCTCACGGCGAACACGACACGTTTGCCCCAATCCGAATCGAGATATCCGCTCTTCTGTAGTGTGAACAACACGCCTATACTCATCACCGTAAGAAGCAGCGTGCCGTTGCGCCAATTCGGGCCGTGACTGTAGATGTCGGCGTGGGCCAAGGGCCCCGAGATCATTCCCTGCCACAGGCCCTGCCAGGAAGTGCCAGATAGTCCAATACCGACAAAAGCGAGCCCCACTATTGCTAGGGCCACGATCGCGCCTATCCCCAAGTCCGACCAAGATATTCCGGAGGTGAAATCACTGGTCCGATTCAACCCAAACGTGCTGAGCAGACCGACACTCATAAGTAATGAAAAGGTGATTCCCCACGGCTCATGCAGATGCCGATGCATGAGCACTGCAGGAATTACCAGTGGCATCAGCCAACTGAGCCCGCGCAATATTCTGCTGCCTGCAATGGAGGGACCCACAAAAATGCCCCACCATGTTACGGCAGCCAACCCCACGAATCCTCCCACATTGATTTTGATTAGGGCGCAAACCGCGGTGGTGGCCGCGATGGTGACGACAAAACTGCGACTTTTGTTTTTTTGTAAAAAGGTGACACTCACCAACGCTCCGATCGCCACCACCGGAGTAATAATATTTCCGGGGTGCATGGGTTCATGAGCCATCTGGCCCAAATGAGCACTCGTGGCGACGAATCCGAAAAGACCCCACCAGTGTGATCCCGTCAGCCGATTGGTCAGAAGTCCCGATGCGCCGGCAGTGGTGAACCATGCGAGTCCCGTGACGATGCGGCTCAAATCATGGGTCCATTCGAGTCCCAACAGTCGGCAAAATCCCCCGCCAATCAGATAAAAGAGAGGACCGTATTGAGTGTATACCCGATCATATAGTTGTCCGTGGCGGGTGAATTCATTAAGTGAATGCAGCACATAGCCTTCGTCGTCATAGAGCATGAATACGGAGAATATCTGCCAGAATATGGAAATCCCTACAGCTCCGGCCACTACGGCGGCGATTACTAAGAATGGGGGGTGAGGGCCCGGCCGAGGCGTCATTTTCGCTTTTGCTTACGAATGTAAAGCGGACGTCGCTTCACCTCGTCGTAGATGCGACCAAGGTATTCCCCGAGGACGCCAATGCCGATGAGTTGGATGCCACCGATAAACAATACCAATATCACCAGCGTGGTGAATCCAGTCTGAGCGATTTCGATCCCGAGCAACCGGCGAACGGTGTAAAATACGCCAAGACCAAACCCACTCAGAGCGACCAGCAGTCCGGTGTAGGATACGGCCCGAAGCGGCAAGCGGGAGAAGCTGAAGAGACCATCCAGTGCATAACGGACCAAGCGGCGCAGCGATTGTTTGGGTTGGCCCGCCGCCCGTTCGTCCCGGTCGTAGCTGACTTCCGCGACGTTGAATCCGATCCAAGCGCGGAGCCCGGGAAAGAATCGATTCCGTTCGGGCAGTTGTCGAAATGCCGCCGTGGCTTCACTCCCCATGAGTCCGAAAGTGCCCGCGTTTGTGCTGGTGAGTTGGTGGTCGGTAAGACGTTCGAAGATAGCGTGGAAGAGGTCCATTCCCCAGCGCCGTAGACCGGTTTCTTGCCGACTCCTGCGCATCGCCAATACGACTTCCGCACCTTCCTGCCATCTGGTCAATAATTCGGGAATGAGTTCCGGAGGATCTTGCAGATCAGCGTCCAGAGTGATCACGGCGTCTGCGTTGGCGGCGTGGTCAATGCCCGCGGCCAGCGCGGATTGAAACCCGAAATTACGCGTGAGGGTAAGCGGTTCAAATCGACTATCCTTCGCCGCCCGATCCTGAAGCAGCTGTAGGCTCTGATCCGTGCTGCCATCATCGACCAAGACTGCTCGCCAGCGCCACTGGGGATTTCCATCGAATAGGGTGCTCAATCGGGCAAACGTTTCCGGTAGCACCGCCTCTTCGTTGAACACGGGCATCACGACAAATATTGACGGGGAGGATTCATCCATGACAGTGAGAGTAGAGGGGAGTCAGCGTGGCAGTGGTATTGGAGATGAGGACAACGGAGGCGGGTGGCAAGTGTCGGCCTCGGTAGGTGGTGCGTTGCTTGACGACACTCCATTGGCCACCGCATGGTCGATCCATGTCCGATCTGGATGAATCGTCTCCCTCTCGAAAGGGATTAATAATCAAACTCTCACTCGTCGCAATTGTCGGGGCGATCGGGGGGCTTTTGGTTTTACGGGGGCTGGATGTGCGGGCGTTGTTTGATGATTCGCTGGCGCTCATTCGGGATGCGGGGCCAGTGGCCTTCTTTGCTGGAATGGCGGTATTACCGGCGGTCGGATTTCCTCTATCGCCTTTTACTCTGACCGCGGGTTCGGTTTTTGCGCCCACCTTGGGGTGGCCGATCGTGTTGATCGCGACCTGGGTGGCATTGGCGATCAACGTATTTATTACCTATGTCTGTGCGCGGTGGCTGGCGCGGCCTTGGTTGGAAAAACTTGTCGTCAGAATGGGCTACAAATGGCCCGTGGTGGGCGAGGATAATTATTGGGATATAACTTGGCTCGCACGCATAACTCCCGGACCGCCCTTCTTTCTGCAAAGTGTCATGTTAGGCTTAGCGCAAGTGCCGCTCCGAATTTACATGATCGGCTCGGTGATCGTCGCTGCTGCTTACGGAACCGCTTTTACCGTGTTCGGCGAAGCGCTCCTGGCCGGTCGAGGTAAAATGATCTTTTTTGGCGTCACCGCTTTGGCCGCGCTGACAATCGGGGCTCAGTTCATGCGCCGTCATTTGGCGCGGAAGAAACAAGTCAACGCGGAGTAATTCATGGCGAGCTGGAAAGACGATCTCGAGCCCGCGGAAGCCGGCGGAGCGGATTCCAGAGTGGAGCCCGTTTCACGTTTCACCCGGCGAATCAAAACGCTTTTGGAGCGGAACATAAACGCGGGCTGGATTCAGGGGGAAGTTTCCAACGTTCGTCGCCAGAGCAGTGGTCACACCCATTTTGTGCTCAAGGACGCGAGCGCCCAATTATCCTGCGTGTTATTCCGGGGAGATGCTGCGCGGCAAACTGTGAGATTGGCCGATGGTCAGCAGGTTCTGCTTTCGGGGAGTTTGAGTGTCTACGAGCCGCGCGGGCAGTATCAGCTGATTGTTCGTGGCATCAAAAAGGATGGCATCGGTCGTTTGCAGAGAGAGTTCGAAGCCTTAAAAGCGAAGCTCGCAGGGGAGGGGCTTTTTGAGCGGGAGCGGAAACGGGAATTGCCCGAGCTCGCTTTAGCGGTCGCCGTGGTGACATCGTCGACTGGAGCAGCCGTGCAAGATTTTGTCAGAATCATGGTCCGTCGCGGTTGGCGCGGCAGGTTGGCGGTGCTACCGGTGAAGGTGCAGGGACAGGGCTCCGCCGATGAGATTGCCGCGATGATTGAGAAAGCGGGAAAGATCGGGGAGTTTGATGTAATTGTCACCGGCCGCGGAGGAGGGAGCTTGGAGGATCTTTGGGCCTTCAATGAAGAAGTTGTGGTTCGCGCCATCGCTGAATGCCCGCTTCCGGTTATCTCGGCGGTGGGACATGAAATCGATTTTACTCTCAGTGATTTTGCCGCCGATGTTCGGGCCGAAACTCCGAGTGGGGCGGCCGAGTTGCTCTCGAGCGGCTACGCGGAAGTCACCAACCGGTTGGAAGAGAGTGCCTCGACGCTGAGCCAAACTCTGCAACGCCGAATTGATGATGCCCGCAGCAATGCACGAAATTTGCGTGACCGATTGCGGCTGCTGACACCACGCAGTCAGATTGAACAAGGTTGGTTACGCCGAGATGACATGGCGAATCGACTGAGGAGTGGATTGATCAATGCGATGCACCACCACCAAGTAAGATTTGAGACCGCTCGCGCCTCGCTGGCCGCTCAATCCCCACAGCGGAAGATCGAATTCGAATCCCATCGATTACTCAGCTTGTGGAAGCGGCTTCAGTCGGTCAGCCCAACGGCAACACTCAAAAGGGGGTTTGTGATGATCCGCGATACGAAAGGGAAACCAGTATTACGCCGGGTCGACGTGAAGCCCGGTGAAGCTTATGCGGCTGAATTTGCTGACGGACGGGTCGAGATTGAGGCTTCGAAACGGGACGAGGCGGAGTAGCGCGCGGCGGTTGGAGTGGTCTGGGATCGAAAAATACCCATAAATTGGACTACGTATAATTGCGTAAGACTGCGCTTGCCGGGCGCAAGCGGGTTGCCATAGTCCTAGAGACTTTCCCTTATGCCTCTCCTCCTGATCCAGCAAGCGCCGAGCACCCTCCCCACGTCATCCTGATTGAGGATGAGACCGTATTTCGTCAGCTCCTAAAGCGATCGCTTGAGAAGCGAAAAGGGAGGAAAGAAGTTGAAGATTACGCCGATGGTGCGGTGGGGTTGGACGCCTGCCCAAAGAATCCGCCGGATCTGTTACTCGTTGATTTACAATTACCAGGACGACATGGATTGGAGATTGTGAGTGAGCTTCTAAAGGAGCATCCCGATGTTAAAGTCCTCGTATTGACGGGGCATGCCGAGCCTCAGTTACCGGGTAATTGATGCGTTTGGGCGCAGCTGGATTTGTCGATAAAACGGCCCCTCTGGCCTACGTGATCCAAGCAATTGATACAGTCATGGCGGGCGGAATGTTTTTTGCGTCTCACGTGCAAGCTGAGAGCACATCAGTGGGAGGCAGTCTCCCTCCCGCCAGTGAAGTGCCTCCCTCAGCCCTTTCGGCACGCGAGCTCGAGGTCGCTTGTTTGGTCGCTGCCGGACGTTCCTCCAAGGAAGTGGCGTCCGATCTCGATTTGAGCACCCGCACGGTGGAAAAACACCGGGCCAATATCATGAGCTCGGAGTTAGGGGAGTCGCCAGCCTCGTTCGCTGGGTGCTGCAAAACGGTCTGGGCTGAATTGGCGTCAGACTGTAATCGTGCCGCGGAGGTAGGTAACTGTATTCCCCGCGATGGCGACGCGATCGCCGCGAAGTTCGCACCAGAGTTCGCCGCCGCGTTCAGAAATCTGTTGTGAGCGTGCAGGGACGATTTTCCCAATCGATTTTCCCAGTAAGGCGTCAGCGTGCAATGGGCGGAGCCTGTGACCGGATCCTCGTTGATTCCGTAGCCGGGAGCGAAATTGCGTGAGACAAAGTCCCGATCGATTCCCGGTGCGGTTACAATAACGGACGATTTTGAATACTTCACCATGCTTTCAAAATCGGGTTGAAGAGAGGCGACGGCATCTTCGGAGCTGAGCACGACAAAGAGTGGACCGCTTTGGGATTCAAATTCTACCCGCGAACCCTCCTGCCCCTCGTTTAGAATAATGTGGGCGGGAGCCAGTGTCGCATGCCCGCAGAGATCGACCTCGGTATTGGGAGTGAACCACCGGAGTTTGTATCGACCTGATCCGATCGGCACGGTGAAGGCAGTTTCAGAGAGACCGTGCTGCCAAGCCAAACGCTGGAGCTCCTCATCGGGCAACCAGTCTTCCAGTGGACAGACCGCAGCCGGGTTGCCGCCGAATGGTCGGTCGGTGAATGCATCTACCCAATAGAAGGGAATCTCGCTCATACCGCCATTAACGACCGATCACCCCTCAAGTGCAATTTTTGCCAAGGCATCTTGGTCCAGACGGCACGTCGTCCACTCGGTCATCATTGTGGCACCCAAGCTCTGATAGAAATCGATTGCCGGTCGGTTCCAGTCCAGAACGCACCACTCCATCCTGCCGCATCCTTCTGCATGCGCTTGTTTTGCCAGATGGAGCAGAAGCTTTTTCCCATGACCCGCTCCCCGGTGCGCGGGTCGCACAAACAGGTCTTCCAAATAGAGACCGCGCCGAGCTAGGAATGTGGAGAAATTATAAAAATAGAGCGCGAATCCCAATGGGGTATCCCCCTCGAAGGCCAAAATAGCGTGAGCAGAAGGTCGCCCCGAAAAGGGAAATATCTGCTTCGCCAAGGATGACTCCGTCGCCACGACTTCATCAGACATTTTTTCGTAATCAGCTAACTCGCTGATGAGGGCGAGAACGAGGGGGATATCCTCGATGGTGGCAGATCGAATTTGGGTCATCGAAAGCGGATGTTTTTAGCGGATTCGCACCTCTCGACCGGTCGACGCGGATCGGTAAGTCCCGTCGAGAATCTTCTGCATGGCCAAGGATTCACTTGTTTTGACGTAGGGCTCGGCCTTCCCGAGTAACACATCAATGAAGTGCACCATTCGGTTTTCATTCACGAGAGGTGTGGTTGTTTTGATCTCTTCAGTGATGTAACCAGAGCGGCTGGGTTTGATGAGTCGAAGAGGGTTCAACATTATGCCGGCGTCGGTGCCGAAAACCTGTGAGGTAAAGAAGTCGTGTTCCGGCAGGTGGGCTGCCCATGACGCTTCCAACAAAACGGTGCGACCGCTCTTCAACTTGATCAATGCCACGGCGAGATCATCGACATCGAAGGCGGCCTTCTTGTCGATCTCTCCCTTACCCCAAGATCCCTCTCCGCGTCCCATTGGTCCCAACTGCGAATAGGTTTGGCCACTCACCGCCGCCGCATCGAATTCATCCATCAAAAACAAGGCCCGGTCCAGAGCATGCACGCCGATGTCATAGGTGCAGCCACCATCGGCAAATTTCTTCTGCGTGAACCATGAACCGATGCGCGGGATTCCGCTGCGTCGCGACCAGCAGGTCTTCGCGTGATAGACATCGCCCAACTTACCTTGATTGATCAGGTGACGGGCCGTCTGCACTTCCGGTGAGAAGCGCATGTTTTGCCCGACCATCAGGTGCCGACGTTTACGTTTGGCGGTGGCAATGAGTTTGGCGGCATCCTTGGCGTTGGTTGCCATCGGTTTGTCGACCATGACATGCTTGCCCGCCTGCAGTGCCTCGATTCCGACGGCGGCGTGGAGGAAGTTGGGTAGCGCGATGGACACGACATCAATATCATCCCGGGCGAGGAGCTTTCGATAGTCCGTCTCCAAGGTGGGAATGTTATAGGTTTCCACCGCTTCACGCCCACGCTCGGGCGAAACCTCAGCCAAAGCAACGACGCCAGCGGAGGGGTGTTTCTTAAAGCTCTGGATATGATCAATGCCGATGGCACCGGCGCCGATTACGGCGACCTTGAAAGAGGATTTTTTTCTACTCATGGGGATAAAAAAGACTGCGATTGATTTCAGACGGTCACGCTTTGCCCCACGCGCGCATTTGCTCGAAGGAGACTCTAACCGATTCGAGTGGGTCGTGATTATATTTCTCCACTTCGATAACATACCACTCCACCGCTCCGATTGAATAGGCGGCGGCGAAAACTGAATCGAAGTCAACGGGTCCTGAGTCGATTTCCGTCTCATCCTTGATATGCAGAAGTTGAATACGCTGACCCTGTTCCCTGATGACCTGAGCCGGGTCCAACCCTCCGGCATTCACCCAGTAGACATCGGCTTCGAACCCTACGTTGGCCGGACTGGAATGATCGAGCATCCAATCGATGGCGGGGCGGCCGTCATGCCATACGATTTCGTGAGCGTGATTGTGGTAGTGGAAACGAAATCCCATGCCGCGGAGCCGTGCTCCGATTTCATTTAATTCTTCCGCGATGGTGCGGGCCGCGTCGGCGGACCGAAAGTGATCCACCGGCCAGAAAAGACAAATTATGTCACGAGTCTCGCAAAGCAGAGCTTCATCGATTACGGCGTTAAACTCTCCCCGCAAACGGGGAATGCCGACGTGCATGCCTGATACAACCAACCCGGCATCCTTGATGGCAACGGCGGCTTCGGCGGCCTCCAAGTTTCCGTATCCGGCGGTCTCTACTCCGGCGAAACCAATTTCTGCCACGGCTTTTACGGTGGAGAAAAAATCATGCGCGGTTTGATCACGAAGTGACCAGAGTTGAAGCGAAACTCGGGGATTGGGCATGAGGGCCAGCAAGAATCTCAGCTAAAAACGGGTCAATGAAGAGCTCGCCAGCAGAGAGCTTGATCCGCTTTACGTGCAACGCTGTTCAAAGATCGAGGTCTCCCTGGAAATCCGGATCCTCCAGTCGGGCTTGGTGGCTAAAAAAATTATCCTCCAGAGATTGGTGAAGATCGGTGAGTTCACCGATCAGCCGGTCGAGTGTTTTTTCCAATGCCACGGCATCGTTGACGCCGGAAACTCCCGGAGCAAAGAAAGGCACAAGATTTAGCGTAGTTATTTCCTCGATACGCTGGTGAATCAAGGCACAGGGTGCGCCAAATTCACGAGTTCGGCATTGCCGGCTGATTTCCTCGAGATTCGCTTCCATCTCTTTGAGATTGTGCAAAATACTTCGCGGAGCGTTCTCCTGTCGGATTAGTAGTTGAGCGACTTGAAGCGGTTGGCTGCGGGTTCGGAATAGCCGACGATAGGCGTCTTGTGATCCCAGCATTCTCAACAATGCGGAAAGCTCGGGGTTATCGCGGAAAATCAACGCGTCCGTTTTTCTTTCCGTTTCCGACTGCGCCGCGGCGGCGGGCAGGACATGACGGAGAGTTGCTGCGGTCAGCGAAGCTCGCTCCAGTTGTTTGCCGAGTTGGAGGAAATGCCAACCGACGTCCTGCAACATCGTGCGAGAGGTCGAGCCTAGGCAGGCGTTGATTTCGACCAGCACGACTTCGAGGGCTTTGCGGGCAAGTATGTTTCGCCGCTCCCGCGCTGTGCGGGTGCGCTCTTGGGGAGATTGTCGAGCGGCTTCCCGCAGTTTGCGGTTTACGGTGGTGATGATGCTGCCCGCTTCGGGACTGAGATAGGTGCGGAGTTCCCGGGCGTTATGAGTGGCCGCTCCGACGATGTTGAGGAGTGAACTGGGGTGTTGCCCCAACGTCATACGCCAGATCAATTCACTGTTCAGAGCGGACTCCGGTTTGGTGCGGGCATCGAGTTTGTGGTCAGCGTGACCCGTGGCAGCGAGCAATCCCCGCCAAATGGGAATCCACTTTCGTCGATCGCTGGCGGGAATCTCCTCCAGTGCCACGTCATCGAGAATACCCACCATGCGAGCAGTTGCCTCCGCGCGTTCCAAATAACGCCCCATCCAGAATAGGGCTTCAGCTGCGCGTGAGCTGGGCGCGGTCGTGTCGGTCTCGGCGTTGTTTTTGAGCTCAAAGTCGGACAGCGAACCCGGAGGTGTTTTGCCGTCGGAAAGCACAATTACATCTGCGCATTTACCGACCCGATTATGAGGATAAGGAGGTGCCTCAATGTTGATGATGCCGCCGGGGATGACGGAAATTCTTTTTCCGGCCGTTAGCGCGAAAAGACTCATGCGGAAAGCGCTGCCGCCTGAGCCCACCGTCGAAAGTGATTCTAGTTCAACTTTTTGTCTCGCGACGAAGTCGGCCGGATTCTCGCGCAGAGCTTCCGGTAAACGGCCGGCTCTGATGCACGGGGGCGGGGAGTGCCGATTCGAGCCGAGTGGGTCGGCAGTATTTCGAATGCGGAGGGATCATCCAACAGGGTGTCCAGTTGATCGGTGTCCTGGCACCAGAGCGTTTGAATCGAGGGAAGCTCAAGGCGTTCTGATAAATAGAAACGGGCTATCGCCGACATTTTGCCGTGAAGTGCGCGGTTTTCTGCCACTCTGGACCCGATGGCGTTGGCCACGGTTACCGTTCCGGCGCGAATACACTGAATTAGTCCGGAAATGCCGGCCGTTTCCAAATCGGTTGAGAAGATCACGGGGTCGATATGGGCGTCGTTTACCCGTCGATAGATCACATCGACTGGTTCAAGACCGGGGATAGTTTTGAAATACACGCGATTATCCAGCACCAGCAGGTCATTGCCTTGGGCGAGCCGCAGCCCCATCTTCCGGTCGAGGAAGGAGTGCTCGGAAAAGAAGGGATAGCGCGGTCCCGAAGTCAGGAAAACCATGGAGGGCTCTTGCGCTGGATCAGGTCCGAGTTGCCGTAGGGTATCCGTGAGCTGCAAGGGGGTATTGATGATGGAATGGTAGTCCGTGCCCGGTAGTAGTCTGCGGCCTCTTGGGTGAGGAATCGCCGATTCTGGACGGCGTAGCTGAGTCCGACTGGCGTGTTGGTATGGGTTTCAGTGAATTGCCAACCCTGGGCGGTCTTGATCAGGTCAAATCGAATCAACGAGGCCGGATCGGTCCGCTCGGGGTGGAGACCCCAGCAGGCGCGTCGGTAATAGGGGTCCGCCAATGCCATTTCCGGAGCGAGAACCCCCGCACGCATGATCTTTTGTTCCGAATAGAGATCGTGAAGGAAGGTGTTTGTAATCTTCGTGCGCTGGATGGTGGCCGATTCGAGTAGTCGCCACTCTGGCGCAGAAAGAATGAGCGGTGACGGTTCCAGCTCCCAGAAGGGAGTTTTACTGGCCTCGTCGGTGGGCGAAAGGTCGGTCAACCCGGCGTCCCGCACCGATTGGCGCAGACGGTTGCGCAGTCGGCGCAGTTGGGCCGGGGGGGATTTTGGGTAATGATCGGGATCGGGCGGACACGTCAGGACAGTGGCGGAAGAGTAGGGAAGCCATGAACCGCCGAATCAAGCATCGGCTCCGAGAAGGAACGAATGGGCATATGGGCTAATCTCCGTAGTTGCCTACCGGGGAAATCCTCGGCACTTCTGGTCGTTTCAAGTTATGTTTAAGAAGATCATCTCGGCGTTCCGACGCTCCTCTGCGTCGTCCAGTGACGCCTCGAGTCAGTCCAAAGACTCGACCCCCAAATCAAATTCCTCCCCGAAGTCCCAAGGCCCGAAGCGCGGCGGAAGGTCACGTAATTCAGACGCGGCAGGAGGCGGTAATCGTAGCCGTCGTAAGCGTTCCGACCGTCAGGATCGTCCTGAAAAGTCCGGCGAAAACACGCGTAGCGAGCGGTCCAGTAGTCGCGGAGGCGAACGTCGTGGGCGAGGTGGTCGCAGAGACGGTGCACCTTCTGGACGAGGCGGTCGTAATGATCGGAGCGAACGTCGTGGACCTCCGCCTCGGGATGATTTTGAGCATCCTCAAACCCAATCCTTTAAGCCAAAGACGCCGCTCGACATCCCGGCTCAGGACACTGAATTTTCCAAATTGGGACTCAATGATGCGTTGGCATTTTCGGTCGCAGAAAAGGGATACGAATCACCGACTCCCATTCAGGCTCAGTCAATCCCCTTGATTTTGGCCGGTCGCGACGTGATCGGCTCGGCTCAGACGGGCACCGGTAAGACGGCGGCATTTGCGCTGCCGATTTTGCAGAAACTTAATTCGCACGGGAAAATGCGATGCCTCGTGCTCGAGCCTACCCGTGAACTCGCTTTGCAGGTGGAAGAAGCGTTTCAAGAGTATTCCAAGTTTACTGATCTTACGACCACGATCATCTATGGCGGGGTGGGATACGGTAAGCAACGGGAGGACCTGAAGCGGGGCGTCGATATCTGTGCCGCGACCCCAGGCCGATTGCTCGATTTGTTGGAAGATGGCACGACGAACCTGAATGACATCGAGATCCTCGTATTGGATGAGGTGGATCGCATGCTGGACATGGGTTTCTTGCCTGACGTGCGACGAATCGTGCAGAAGTGTTCGCAGAACCGTCAGACGCTCTTTTTTACCGCCACGCTGCCGCCTGAAATCGCAAAATTAGCCGATTGGGCACTAAACAATCCCGAGCAAGTTAAGATTGGTATGCAACGGAAGCCGGCTGAAACCATTTCCCACGCATTTTACCCAGTGGTGGCTTCGCAGAAATTTGATCTCATGCAGCAGCTCATGCACCGCACTGATTTTCAAAGTGTGCTCGTGTTTACCCGGACGCGGATGGGCGCGGACAAAATTGCGCGCCGCTTGAAATCCGACAATCACACGGTCGCGGTAATGCACTCTGATCGCAGCCAACGCGAACGCGTTGAAGCCTTGCAGGGATTCAAGTCCGGCAAATTCGAGGTTTTAGTAGCCACTGATATCGCCGCTCGCGGTCTCGATATCGCGGGTGTTTCCCACGTCATCAATTATGACGTGCCGGAAAATGCTGAAGATTACGTGCACCGGATCGGCCGGACTGGCCGGGCGCAATCCACGGGTGATGCCTTCACTTTGGTGACGGAAGACGACGTTCGGAATGCTCGCTCGATTGAGCGATTCATTGGTGCCGAGGTTGAGCGCAAGCAGATCGAAGATTTCGACTACATCTATTCCGCGCTATTCGACGCCAAAGTTCTGGCTGATGCCGCACCTGTTAAGCCGAAATCGCGCTTGATGCGGGGAATGCGCCGATAGTTGGAAGGGATGCAGTGAACTCTTCCCGGAGGACCGGCCCGATAAACGCCTGTTGGCTAGGGCGGTCTGAACCCTTGGACTCGAACGAACATGCAAATTGAATTTCCACGCCGCGAATTCGGCGGTTACATCTTTGATCTCGATGGCACTTTGATCCATTCGATGCCCGTGCATTACCGCGCTTGGGATGTCGCCATGCGGAATGCGGGAATCGGGGCGAAGCTGGACGAAGAATTATTCTACTCCCTCGGAGGGATTCCTACGCCATTGGTGGCAGTCAAGCTGGGTGAACATTATGGCATCGAAGTTGATGGGGCGTTCGTTTCTCAGCAAAAAGAGGTGCTCTATTTGGAGATGATGCATGAAGTGCAACTCATCCAGCCTGTGGTTGATTTTGCACGAAAAATGTCT
Organism: Actomonas sp.; assembly: GCA_965203585.1. GTDB lineage: Bacteria > Verrucomicrobiota > Verrucomicrobiia > Opitutales > Opitutaceae > Actomonas. The sequence continues at coordinate 653,658 of CBDBDC010000003.1, read as the reverse complement.
GAACAGAAACCCGTGGCTATTGCGACCGGTGGTGGTGCTGATGTTGCGTTACCGACTTTGGAGGCCGCCGGATTGAAAGACCTGTTTCCTGTCGTGATCACGCCAGCCGACGTCGCACCAGGACGAGGAAAGCCGGAACCCGATATGTTTTTGGAGGCGGCTCGGCGGATCGCTGTCGAGCCTAGCCACTGTGTTGTTTTCGAAGACGCTGAACCCGGAGTTCAAGGCGCATTGGCTGCAGGGATGGAAGTTGTGCGTGTTCCCAGCCGGTTGATCGCCGAAAATTAGTCCTAACGGCCGACGGGGATTATTCGGAGGAAGCAATCCTTCGAATTTCGACCTCACTCCCAAGGTGTAGATCGGCGGTTTCCGCCGCGTTACCCCAATTGCGGGATAACCAGAAATAGCCGTCGGCGTTGGGGAAGATTACCCATTGTCCCTTCTCGACGCTGGCAAAATCTGTGCCGTAGCGGGTGCGGAATACGAATTCGCCGACATGCACCTCGGCCCAATTTTCCCGGACTCCAATCGATTTTCTCCAAGTCTGATTTTTGGATATTGAGCCAGACATTGCCGTAAATGGCCGACACGTGTGTGACCTTGGCTTTCAGGCCCCGCAGATCTTCTTCGAATTCCACTTCACTCTGTCGGATCGGAGGAAGTTGGGTTGCGTCGAAAGGTGACGTTGAGGGCAAAGTCGATCGTCCCTGGTCCAGCCAAGAATCCAAAGCGCGTAGGGCGACGAGGCGTTCAGCTTGATTCACATTGACGTGACCGTCGCGGTCAATCCTGAGCACTACAGGTCGGACATATCCCGAGTGAGAGAGAGACGATGACCTCTTGCGGTAGGCCGAGGATCCTTCGATCTCGGATCTATTACTCATGAATACCAGCGGGCGGAGCGGAGCGATCGCCACACCGAGCCCTCCTCGGATTCTTTAAGATCCAAGGCCGCACCGACGGCCACCGCACCATGGTATTGATGATCGTCTCTTTCCATTAGCAGCGTAGCAATAGTTCCTCCCATCGAGTCTCCTTCGATAATGGTTCGAACTGGTGGACCAAATTCTTCGGATATGTGTTGGAATAAGTTGTCCAAGTCTCGAATTGCATCGGCGATAATGATGCCGTTTCGGCGATAGCTGGTTTTTGCTACGATCCATCCCTCAGTAATCAACGTAGCATAAGCAGATTGATCGGGGAAAAGATCGGCGATCAAAGGGGCGTTTTCGGGGCGGTAGCCGTGGGCGATGAGTAGGAGTTTCTTGTTCCATTTTAGTCCCTGATCATGAGCGATGGCGTAGTGGGCGCCCTCGATTGTGCCTCTTTGAGTGACGACCGCTGCGGATAGGAGTCCGCTCGGAAATATGAGGAGTCCGGCAAGTAAAACCGGGAACGAAAAAAATCGACGGACCATGTTTAAGAGAAATTTGGTTTTGGCCTATGTGTCGATTCGTGTTCGATGGAAAATTGTGAAACTTACTGAGCTCGTTAGTCCCCGTATTCTTAGTCAACCGATGTATGAACCGGGGCGTCCGATCGAAGACGTGGCGCGGGAAATGGGTATCGACCCCTGTAGCGTGCTCAAATTGGCCTCCAACGAAAACCCGTTGGGAACCCCGCCTGGGGCGATTGCGGCGATGACCGAGGCATTGAAAGACGCGGCACTTTATCCGGATGGTGGCTGCGTTCATTTACGAAATCGTTTGGGCCGGCGACACGGAATCGCGCCAGAACAGATTGTGATCGGAAACGGATCCAACGAGCTACTGGAACTACTGGGGCATCTATTTTTGGGGCCGGGAGATGAGGCGGTGATGGGGAGTTCATCTTTTATCGTCTACAAGCTGGTCACCCTGTTGTTCGGAGCGACGGCGGTCGAAGTTCCTTTGCAAAACTTCGTGCACGATCTTCCGGCAATGAAAGGGGCCATTACGGATCGGACGAAATTGGTTTTTTTGCCGACGCCAAACAATCCCACCGGAACCAACAATGACGTGGAGGAACTGGCGTTGTGGGCTCGAGAGCTGCCCGAACATGTCATCCTGGTTATCGATGAGGCCTACGCCGAATACGTTTCAAAACAAGTAGACTGGGAGGCGTTCATTACTGCGGGAAGACGTGTCATTGTTCTGCGAACATTTTCGAAGATATTTGGTTTGGCGGCGCTACGTATCGGGTATGCCCGGTGCAGCGCAAATATGGCCAATTTACTTCAACGGACCCGGCAGCCTTTCAACGTAAACGCGGTGGCACAAGCGGGAGCGCTCGCCGCTTTGGACGATTCAGATTGGATGAAATCCTGTTGCCGAACGAACGCGGAAGGACTGTTCCAATTGGAGCAAGGATTCCAAAAACTTGGACTCGAGTTCGTCCCGAGCCAGGGGAATTTCGTTCTTGTTCGAGTGGGGGACGGCAAACGTATGTTTCGCAAATTACAGGAGTGTGGTGTCATCGTCCGACCGGTCGGAGGCTATGGTTTACCCGAGTGGGTCCGGGTTACGGTGGGGGATGGATCCCAAAACGCGCGTTTATTGGCAGAGCTGGCGAAGGTCTCTGCCGCGAAGTAAATCGACTCGTGAATCAGCCTGAAGACGGGCTGGGTTTACCAGTCAGTGCTGCCAGAAGCTGATCCAGAATGCCGTTTCTTTCATCGACAAAGTAGAATCGATATTGCCCCCAACCGATCGTAAGCATCTCGAAGCAAGCTATTAGGGGGACGTCTCATTTTTAAAAATCGTTCCAAATTTGCCGGTAAATCCGGAGCGTCCACGGAAGAAAGATCAAATTCGATCAGACGGGTAAGCGCAGCCTGGTTGAGAGAGTCCTTTTCCACCGCGTGTTGTAATACACGTCGAGCCTCTCTTGATGCACCGACCATCACTAGTCTTTCCGCTACCGCGATCTGATTTTCAGCTCTGGTTGTTTTGAGTGTCAGATAGTTGTCCAAAAATAGATTAGCTTCTTCACGATCGCCCAAGGCGTAGTAACAGATAGCCTGTAACCCGTTGAAAACGGGTGCCAGTGTCGCTTCCCAATGGGGGTTTTGCTCGACTGTATTTTGGGCCAGCTCGAGACCTGCGGCGTAATTTCCGGCCACGATGAGAGACTCAACGGTCATTAACGTGGCGGCCTCAACTGGCAGTCCATTTTCACGCGCATAAGCCAGCAGACTCTCGGCTAGTTGGAATCTGCCAGTATTAGCCGCAAAATCACCCCGTTGAAGAAGGACTTGGTAGTTCTTTGGAAAATCCTGATACAAGGCTTCCACTTCATTCGTCACCGCTGTCTCATCCTTGGCTCGATCGAAAGCGTGGAGCAAATCGATCCGCACTCGGGGATCTTGCGGGAATTTTAGTCTTCTTTGAAGGCTTACTCGCCGAGCGGTATCCTCAAGCTCTAGTTCCAGTAGCCATTCGGTCTTAATCCGATAGACCTCAGGATTTTGGGGAAATCCGTTTATCAGCTGGTCCCTAAGAGCCATGGCGAGCTCTGGAAATCCTCTTTTCCATTCGATTTTAGCGCGTAAAAATTTGCCATCTAGTGAATTAAGTAATGCACTTCGTGCTAGAATGTCTTCGGCCTGATCGAATCTTCCACGATGAAAATTGGCCGTTGCCGCAGCGATATTCAATAGACGGACAATTTCAGGGGAGCGGGTTTCGTTGGTTTTTAGATCACTCCTAAGTGCGATGATTTCCTCATCTTGTTGCCGCTGGATGAGCAACTTCAGGACCTGCTCGACGTATTCCCTACTATTCATGTGCAGACTAACTCCCTCTCGAAGAGTCTTTTGGGCGAGATCAGGTCGATCGGCGAGCAGGAAGAAATCGGCTAGTAAAAAAGTCTGCCGTCCATATTTTCAGGCGAACGAGCAACTCCGGCCCGGAGTTGATGGAACGCTTGGCTGAAATCTTGGCGTTCCACCGCTTTTTTCGTGTTATCGATGTAGGAGTCTCCCCGAGATTCCTGATATTTCTTCCAATGAGGGGGGATAAACTCGGTCGAACCAAGAGATATTCTCCAGTTCGTGCCGAAAGCGATCATTCCAGTAAAGCGTCGTTCCTGCTACGAGGTATGAACCGAAAGTTAGAAGAAGGAACCAACCGGCAAATTGGAGAGGGGAGATTTGAATCTTCCAGCCATTTTCGATGTCTGTAGACGTAGAAAGGAAGCAACCGTCGCCAGCCGGTCAAATGCTTGGTCGGGGAGTGGTGGTCACTTAATCTCTCAAGGGAAGGAGAACTCAAACTCATAGGGATGACGGGGGAACATGTGACCCAATTTGCTCAGTGTTAAAGAATTGTGGGCTAGATACTCCCCCCCCCCCCCCCCAAAAAAAAACTTGCCACAAGCAAAAATTGCTTGTGGCATGTTGTTTTCAGGTGGTGCTTATGGTTGAAAACCTCTGATATTTTGCCCGATTTCATTTTCATCTTTATTTTGGCAAATATTTTGCTTTTCTTTCTCGGGTATTTCCATTGTCTCCAGCACACCTAGCAACTCAAACAATCATGAAGAGATATATCGTAACAACTTTCGCCAGTTGCGCTTTAATTGCGGGCGGCCTTTCAGCTGCTCCGTTCATGGCGGTCGGCACCAGTTCTGAGATATTCGTTACCGCAGACCTTTCGTTTTTGGTAAACGACAACGTAACGTTGGGTAACGATGCAATTCCTGTAGGAGCCGTCCAAGCACCGAACCCAGTGCGCGATGATACGATTTGGAGATTTACTCCGGGCCTGTCATACGAGTTCGGCAATAATGCTCTACTGTCAGGTAGACTCGCTTACCAAGAACAGATTAACACCTACTCGGATAACTCCGATTTGGACACCAATCTTTCGAATTTTTCCTTCAATGCCATTCACGACGACGGCTCCTCCAAGACAGCAGTTGCCGCTTCATACCGACAACTGAATCAGAATAGTGTTGATATTCGCCTCCCCGGGCTTTCCCGACGCGAAGTATACAAAGCGAAGGTTGAACATGAAATAGGTTTTACCGCCAAGTCGTCTTTTTTGTTTGGCGTGGATTGGACCGACACGAACTACGAACGAGGCATTCTTCAAGATCGCGTCGTTACATCCGTGCCGCTTCGCTATTATTGGGAAGCTTCCCCGAAAGTTGATTTGAGCTTTGGCGGTTCTTATCGCCGCACCGATACCGCATTTTCCAATTCTTCATCCGATGATATCCTCTTTAATCTAGGAGCTCGCGGAGACTTCACTCCGAAGCTCAATGGATTCGTTCGAGTCGGTTTAGTTGATCGCTCTTTAGACGGCGGTCGCAACCGTTCAAGCATGAACATCCAATCCAATCTAACCTACATTTACTCCGAGAAGACTTCTATCAATTTTGGCGTTGGAAATGACTTCGGAAATTCCGGTGCTGGTGAAAATCAGAAAAATTTTGATGTATTCGTTGGACTCCGTTCCCAAATCGCCCCCGATCTTGCCTTTCGGAGTCGAATCTCGCTGCGAGAAATTGACTATTTCACCCGTGGGACCGATGACTTCATGCAGGCAAGCGTAGCGGGCGAGTATACGGTGAATGAGTATATCCAAGTCGTTGGAGCTTTCAATTTTCAAGACAACGACAGTGGTGTTGATACCGCAGATTTCGATGCCACGGTATTCAGTTTGACGGCCAGGTTACGCTACTGAGTCCGGAATATATCTTTTCAATTTTTAAGAATTGGGAAGAAAACCCACAGGCCTTCTTCCCTTTTTTATGCTAATGCAAAGAATCTTCCTTTTTGCGATTATCTCAGTGTTATCCTGTCTGGTCAAAGCTCAGGATGCGCAAGTAGAACAAGATAGCTCCAATCTCATTGTTTCAGATTATACTCTTCAACCTCTTGATCTAATCCAGATCCGAGTGTTTCAAGAGCCCTCAATGGATCGTGATGTGAGAGTTTCGCGAGAGGCTGTTGTCGTTCTGCCTTTGATCGGTCGAGTCAGCTTGGAGGGGTTGACGATTCGAAATGCCGAAGAAAAGATTAGAGAACTCTACGATAGAGATTATTTGGTAAATCCGCAGTTAAATTTGACTGTGCTGGAATACGCTCGCCGAACCGTAAATGTGTTGGGGGCTGTGGGTAAACCCGGAGAGATTGCATTTCCTCGGGAGGAAGGATTAAGCCTGTTAGACGCAGTATCCCGAGCTGGAGGGTTTACCCGCCTGGCTGATCGGCGAAAGGTGAAATTAACACGGAAGTTACCAGACGGAGAAGTTGAAAATTTTATCGTGAATGCTGACGATTTAATTAAAGGGGAGTCTGCGGAACAATGGCTGTTACACACCGGTGATCTAGTCTTCGTCCCCGAGCGGATAATTTAAATCCAGATAGATTTGGAATGGCTTTTACTGATAAAAACAAAAACAAAGAAACCGGTGGACCGGCTGATGAAGGTGGCTACGGTGGCTACGGTGGCTACGGTGGCTACGGTGGCTACGGTGGCTACGGTGGCTACGGTGGCTACGGTGGCTACGGTGGCTACGGTGGCTACGGTGGCTACGGTGGCTACGGTGGCTACGGTGGCTACGGTGGCTACGGTGGCTACGGTGGCTACGGTGGCTACGGTGGGGGTGATAGCAGGGCGACAGCGCATCGTAGGTTTCAGGACTACCTGTTGATTTTCCGAGAGAGAATTTGGTATATAGTCGTCGTTTTTCTCGTAGTATTTTCCTCCGCTTTGGTTTACACGTTTAGTGCTACAAAGATGTACGAGGCTGCTGCTAAAATCCAACTATTACGGCAGGACGCGAAAGTCTTGGATGCTGAAGAAGTGGTGAAAACCGAAATCCATGGTGCGGTGGATTTAAACACTCAGGTTAAACTTTTGGAAAGCACAAGTTTGGTGAGGCTAGTAGCTGGTCGCATAACCGGCGATGAATTGAGACAGTTCCTTGCTCCGTATCAGAAAGGTGAGGAGGGTGACCCCGTTACTCCTAACGGCCTGTTATTGAAATATAGGGCAGTTACGGCTCAACGGTTGAGTCTGATCGTATCGGTTAGTTTTCAACACCCTAACCCTGAAATAGCCGCGAGTGTGGCCAACTATTTTGCTGATGAATTCATCAACTACAACAATCGCCAGCGAACGGCGGAAGCTTTCAAGGCAGTTGAAGATCTCAAAGCTAGGGCCGAAGATCAGAGTGAGAGAGTAGATAATCTCGCTCAAGATCTCCAAGACTACCGCGAACAGAACAATATGGTGTCATTGGACGAACGACGTGATATTGTCACTGATCGGCTAAAGACACTCGGTGCGAATGTGACTGGATCATCCATTAAACTCAAAGAAGTGGAAGTTCGTTGGAATCAAATGAAACAAAGAGGAGATGATTTAATTGCAGTCTCTGAACTTCTTTTTGTCGCTTCTGACCCGCTGATATCATCATTGAAACAGCAGATATCTGCCGAAAAAATATCGGTAGCAGAATTAGAAGAACGCTACAGAGCGAAGCATCCGAGAATGATTGAAGCTCGCACAAAGCTAGAGCAAACGGAATCAGAACTTTTTCGCGCAATTCGAGGTGTCGTAAACCAAGTTAATGCCCAATATGAAGCCGTCCAGAAAGAGTTGGCTGAAGCTGAGTTAGCTTTGATTACTCAGGAAGAAGAGTCACTATCCTTGAGCCGTGCAGCCGTAGATTACAACGCCAAGGAAAGAGAATTCTTGATAAACGAACAACTGCATAGTAGCATCATCGAAAGAATGCGTGAGGCATCAATCGGTGGCACGATTGATAATCAAAATGCTCGGATAATTGATCGAGCAGTAACGCCCAATAGTTCTCAATTTGTATCACCTAGATTGGTTCTAAATATTAGCCTAGGTTTTGTCGGTGGTGTTGGGCTTGGTTTGGCGTTTGCGTTTTTTGTAGCGTTTATTGATGACCGCGTTAAAAGTGCCTTCGACATTGAGTCGTTCGTAGGTGTCGCTTTGGTCGGAATCATTCCGCAGCTTAAGAAACTTAATCCCGTTCAGAGTGCTCAGGTTGTTTTAGATGGTTCTGATCGTCGGGTGTCGGAAGCGTTTCTGACATTGCATTCAGCTCTCCGCCTCAAGGATGAAGCCAAGGATGCCAAATGCATCTTAACAACGAGCACGATTCCCGGTGAAGGTAAGTCTTTCATAACTAGCAACATGGCGCTAACCTTTGCAGCTCACGGTGAACGTGTTATTATTGTCGATTGTGATTTTCGTAAGCCCAAAATTCATAGGATTTTACAACTTGATAATACCAAAGGTGTTATTGATGTTGTAGGTGATGATGCCTCTATTGATGAAGTAATTTCAAAGGATGTGGCTCCTAATGTTGATGTTCTGACAACCGGAGGGCTGGCGAAGAATCCAACTCACGTTTTAAATAGTAAGAATTTTGAGAACATGATCTCCGATTTAAGAAATCGGTATGATCGAGTTTTTATCGACACCCCACCTTTGGCCGCTGTTAGCGACGCTATGATTATTCTTCCTCTGGTAGACGGATCATTGTTTGCAATCTTCTTTAATAAGGTGCGACGCAAGGCAGCCCAATTTGCAGTGATGAAACTACGGGAGAGCAATGTGCCGATTTTCGGTGCGGTGCTCAATGGTCTTAATCAGGCCATCTCAGGTTATTATTACGCCCAGTATTACGACAAGTCCTACAAAGACTACTACGTGGCGAATTCGAAAAATGACGACACGCCTCAGCGCTAAAAGGACCGCGAACTAGGTACGTAAAATCTAGTCTCGAGAGGCAGCCCTTTTGAGACGGTCGTTGAGAGCTGTTGCCCAAGGGTCTGCGTTAGGTGGCTTTTCAAAATGGATCCGGTTCCATTTACCACGGTCTAAATTTCTAAGAACTGAGAACACTTGTTTGGCGGCTGAAGAACCTTTTCCATCCCCGGTTAGTGCGAAATGGTTCTTACTTCGTTTTTTAACGGAAATTTGTTGGAAATGAACAACGGCTTCATCTGCCGGCACGTTCGCAGGTAGTTTTCGGTGCAGAACGAGTGGTGTGGACGGACTGTAGTGGCGTTCTAGCATGCCGGGAGCTTCACTTTGCTCTGTTGGGTCTACTGCACGTTTCCGAACTGAAACTCTTTCGTGTATGATGTTTTCAATATCATTCGCGGTTATCGCGCCGGGCCGAAGGATCTCGGCACTATTAGGATGATGCAACGAGACTATGGTTGATTCTAGACCTATTTCGCATGGCCCACCTTCCATAATAGCTGGAATTTTCCCTACTAAACCATCAAAGACGTGAGCTGACGTCGTAGGGCTAATGTAGCCGAATACATTAGCACTCGGAGCAGCTAAAGGAAGGGCACAGGTTTTGAGTAGATTTCTAAATATAGGGTGGCTTGGCATGCGCACGGCCACTGTATCTTGCCCCGACGTGATGATATCACTTATCCGATGAGAGCGAGGCAGCACTATCGTGAGCGGACCTGGCCAAAACGCCTCCGCCAGTTTTTCAGCTACTTCGTCCCATTGGGTTAGCGATAGGGCCTGCAATCGATCGTGAACATGGACGATTAGTGGGTCATTGAGAGGGCGTTTCTTTGCCTCAAAAATCTTTCTGCATGCATTCGAATTGGTAGCATCTGCCGCCAAGCCGTAAACTGTTTCGGTCGGGACACCGACCAATTCACCTCGACGGAGAAGGTTCGATAGCCGAGCGTAGTTCAGGGGAGTCGGTTGAAAGACACGGGTTTTCATTGCGGGAGATACAAGGGCACAAAAAAGCCGGGGCGGTTTGCGCTCCGGCTCCGAGAGGCTACTTTGAGTCAAGAACCCCCTTACTGAGAGAACAAGAGATTGCGCGAGCGCTTCACCGTCTTGGTGATCCGGCGCTGCTCCTTGGCAGAGAGGCGGGTATACCTGCGGGGAAGAATCTTCCCCGTATCGGTGGTATACGGCTTGAGGGCGTCGGGTGTGGAGAAGGGAATCTCGGCGGGCGAGATACTCTGCTGCTGGGTTTCTTCTGTGGTGCTCATTGCGGGAAAAGTGAGAACAAACCGCGAACAGGCCCCCTATGTCAATCGGATTTTTTACCACCAGCCACAGGTTAACCGCGACTCAATGGGATATTTCCTAATTCGTGGTCATGGTGTAATCAGTTTGCTATGTCCAGTCTGCCTTGTATGTTCTCCCAACGAGCCGCTTTGATTCTGATTTTCCTCTGGGTTTCCTTGCAATCATCGGGAGACGAAAATGTTGGAGTCGGTGTCGCAGCTCCTCCCGAGGCTGAGATGTTGTTCGATGGGTCTCCTAAAATGCTCCACGAGAAGTGGACCTACTGGGAAGGTCCACGATTTGGTTCTTCTTTACCGATTAAGTGGCCGATTGTTGACGATCCGGTAGCGGACGGAATGGTGGTGGCCTCCCTCGATGCCGCGGCGGTTGATGGAAAATATGGTGCGGCTGACATAATCACCAAGGAGATCTATCGAGATTTTCGACTCCACATTGAGTTTCTCGTCATGACCCCCGGAGGAAATAGCGGGGTTTACCTGCAAAATCGTTACGAGATTCAGATTTGTGATGAGGATCGGACCAAGCATGGGATGGGCGCGGTGATCAACGAGACCGAATCTCCCTATCACGCTTACAATGGACTGGGTAAATGGAACGCCTACGACATTGAATTCCGGGCGGCGCGTTTTGAAAACGGTGTCCGATCACAACCGGCCCACGTTACGGTATATTTCAATGGCGAAAAAGTGCATGAAGATCAGCACATTCAAAAGGTATGGGGTGGACCAAATTCAGGTTTGGATGGGGGCAATGATAACGGCCGAGGAATTACCGATATTCCGGGGCCATTGAAATTACAGGCTGAAGGTCATGATGTGCGTTACCGCAACATCTGGATAATTCCTCGATAGGACCCTCTGGTCTGAGCCGAGTTCAATGGCAGGCTTCAATTTCTTCAGGAATTTTTACGCTCTTTCTTCGTTCTTAAGTCTATGAAACGTTTTCTTTTCATCATCGTATTGACGCTTGAGTTCGCCGCTGCTGGTGCAGCCAAAGTCGAAAAGGCTACGGTAGGAGCAGGTTGTTTTTGGTGTGTGGAGGCGGTGTATGAGCAACTGCCGGGCGTATTGGATGTTGTATCAGGTTATGCGGGAGGACCGGAGAAGAACCCGACTTACAAACAAGTGAGTGGCGGACACACGGGGCACGCGGAGGTGGTTCAAATCACCTTTGACCCCGAGGTGACGTCCTATCGCGCGCTCATCGACTATTTCTGGAGAACTCATGATGTTACCGACCCTCGGGGGGTCTCGCCGGATTTTGGACCCATGTATCGCAGTATCATTTTGACCCACGACGCTGAACAACTCCGGCAGGCCCGTGAATCTCGGGCTGAGGCTCGGAAGGAGCATGAGGAACCGGTGATTACGCAGATTGTGGAATTGGAGAAATTTTATCCCGCGGAGGAATACCATCAGGATTTTGTGCGCCGGAATCCCCGACACCCCTACGTCATGAGAATTGCTTTCAAGAAGCTTGATAAGCTGGGTCTGAAGAGGCCTTGACTGGCCAAGAAGGCATTGCGTCTTTGCCTTTCCCGGAGCGTCTTTCGAGGTTGGAAGGATGCGAAGCATGAACCGGCGCGCGTTTTTGAGGAAGTCGGTGACATTTGCCCCGGTGGCACTGTCATCTTCGCTATCGAGCTCAAGTCCTTCGCCCGATCGTCCTCTCGGAGTAGCGTTGGTAGGATTGGGTAGTTATGCCAACTCGGAGCTTCGACCGGCATTGCGCGAAACGAAATTTTGCCAATTGGCGGGAGTGGTGACGGGTTCTCAGCGAAAAAGCCAAGGTTGGTCGCGAAACTACGGGTTTCCCGAGACCTTGATCTATCATTATGATGAGATGGAGCGACTGGCTGATAATCCGACAATCGGATATAGTCTATGTAGTCACGCTCAACGCACTTCACGCGGAACATTGCATCAAGGCGGCGCGCGCCGGCAAACATGTGATCTGCGAGAAACCATTTACGGTATCGGTCTCGGAAACCGACTCCGTCATTGCGGCATGTCGATCAGCCGGAGTGAAACTTTCTCTGGGCTATCGACTCCATTTCGACCCGTTCCATGAAGTGCTTCGAAACATGGTTCGCACGGGTTCCCCCGGACAATTTGGCCAGATGACGGGTGCCTTTAGCTTTGTGCTGCAGGGGCATATTTGGCGGTCGACTCGAGCTTTGGCAGGCGGAGGTCCGCTGGATCCAGGGGTCTATGTAATCCAGGAAACGTGCATGGCCACGGGAGAAGTCCCTCCGATTGCTGTCACTGCTCGTGAGTTGCCAAAAATACGGCCCGAAGATTTTGTCGATGTAAAAGAGTTGATCGAATGGGAAATGGAACTCCCTCATGGTGAGATTTGCAAAGGTCGCACCAGCTACAACGAATCAAGCAATCAGTTTCGGACTGATTCGGATAGCGGATGGTTTGAGATGAATCCTGCATGCACTCCCCGGGGGTTGGAAGGAGCTACTCATCAGGGGCCTCTCGAATTTCCTGCTCTCCGTCAGCAGGCTTTGCAGATGGATCATTTTGCTAAGTGTATTTTAAAGAATCGGGAATCCCGCGTCGGCGGATCAATGGGGCGCCGGGACATCGTCATCATCGAAGCCATTTACCAGGCCGCCAAAACGGACCAACGGATTCAGCTCAATTCGAGCTGAGCTCGCTTAGCGACCACAACACTTTTTGTATTTCTTCCCGGAGCCGCAGGGGCAGGGATCATTGCGGCCAATTTTTGGTGCCGCTTTAGCGGGCGCGGGACCTTCCCGTAGTGTCTTGGTGAATATCCATTTGCCCCCGATAAGTTCGAATTCCGATTTTTCATGCATAACCCCCTCTTTTTTGTCCTCGGTAAAATGGGCAGAAAAATCCACGTGAGACACCCCGGGGCGGACATCGGGTTCATGGCCGTTGATCACCAATTTTGTCCAGGCGATGTCGTTTCCATACTCCTCCTCTTCATAGGGGGTATTGTTGGTTTCGGCATAGGTGCGATGGAGGTAAGGAAAATCGTGGATCGCGTGGGCGGTGTAGCGTGAACGCATGAGACGCTCAGCGTCGGGCGCGGGAGTTTCACCGTTCATAATGGGCGAGCAGCATTCTCCGAATGAATTGTCGCTGCAGCAGGGACAGGGGTCTTGAGGGAGTGGTGAAACCGGTTCGACAGATTCGGGCATGATCAAGCTGTAGTGGGATCTGATTTCGCTTGGCGAGAACTAGAAGTTGAATTTCTAGGTCAATTTTCCGGCATAGGCATCTCGCAATACCTGAATGGTGTGCCGGACGGAAATCGGAGATTTCGTGGAAGATGCGAGATTAGTTTTCAGCTGAGTCAGACAACCGATGTTACCGGATGCCACCAGATCGGGTGCGATTGAGCGCACGTGATCGGCCTTCTGACCGCCGAGAGCAGAGGCGATCTCAGGTTGATCGATGTTGTAGGTGCCAGCCGATCCGCAGCAGGTCTCACCGTCGGGTATCTCCAAAACTTCCACGTTGGGAATTCGTTTGAGTAGCTCCCGAGGTTCGGACCGCACTCCCTGAGCATTGGCCAGGTGGCAGGCGTCGTGATATGCTACTTTCAAGGTTGATTTGGGCGACGGAATCGGAGCAAGCTCGTCCAATCTGTTTAGGTATACGGAGATGTCGCAGGTGCGTTCAGCCATCGCCTTTGCAGCGTTTTCTGCCGACGTGCCTTTCAGAATTAAGGGGTATTCATGAATTCCAGAACCACATCCGGCGGCATTGGTGATGATGGCATCCACGTCGGCTGGAAATGCCCCGAGATTGTTGATCGCAAACTTTTGCGCTTGTTTCAACTCACCGACGTGCCAACTCAACGCGCCGCAGCAGCCTTGGGTTTTGGGAATCACAACTTCGATACCATTGCGATTGAGCACCTCGATTGTCGCATCGTTGATGTCGGGGTCCAGTGCTTGTTGGGCGCAGCCCAACAACAATGCCACTCTTCCCCGGATCTGCACGTCATCGTCCGGTTTTACGGTGGGCGGGTAAATGACCATCGGAGGCAGCGCCTCATCAGGGAGTAGGTCTAGCATAGGTCGAAACGATTTTGGTAGCACCCGTTTGAGTGGTTTCGCGAGTCGACCGACTCTGGCACTCGTTTGAAAACGTCCGGGGTAGGGTAACGTCTGGGATATGATCTGCCGTTTGAGGGTTTCGACGATGCCGCGTTTCCTCTCCGAGTTAGTCTTGGCGCGGTAGGCGCTGATCAAATCACGATAGGGGACACCGGATGGGCACGCCGGTTCGCAGGCCAAACATCCCAGGCATGCATCCACGTGGGGAGCAGCATCCGCTACCGTAAGCGTCCCTTCCAAGACTTCCTTCATGATCACAATACGACCGCGCGGAGAGTCGGATTCCGTCCCGATTTCTCGATACGTCGGACAAGCGGACAGGCAGAATCCACAGTGCACACATTTTGACACCGCATCAGCCATGGGCCCGGCCAGTGGACCACAGGAATCGGGTTTAATAGTGTGTTGCACGGTGAGTCATTTGAAGAGAATCATATAGGCTTACTGAATCGATGTCTGGGGTCGAACACCGCTTGCAGAGCAGCGTCGATTTTTCGATCTGGCATTGTGCCGACCCAGAGAGGAGAGCCATCTTTGGCGGGCGCTTTATAGACCAAACCGGTCAAATCACTCCGCAATAAGATACGGTGTAATGCGATGATCTCTCGAGTTGATATCCAAAGCGAGTTTCCGGCTCCGCTCACCCAGCATCGAGCGGTGATACTCTCTTCGATAGCTTGAAGAGCGGTTGGCACTTGAAGAGGAGTCAGCGGGACACGCACCAACGATGCTTCTATGGGGCTCCACTCGAATTCGTTGAGTTTTTTCCACCATTCTGATGCAGGCCCCGCCGCCCCGCCAATGCGTTCCGCGAGTTGAGGTAACGCCTGACTGGGGCCGGAAACCCGCAAGAATAATGTCTTGGTTTCGGGGTCGTATTCAATCGCATCGGGTTCAAGCGAAGATTTCGACAATGCGATCAGTTTGTTCATCGCTTCCGGATGGTGATCGAACGTCCATTGGTGTGAAACACTCGACTCGGGCCGAGGAAACACTTTGCACGTAATTTCGGTCATGACGCCCCAACGGCCCAAGCTTCCAGAAAAGAGTTTTGGGAGATCGAATCCGGCCGCATTCTTCACAACCTTGCCTCCGCCATTGATAGACCTCCCGCAACCGTCGACGATCCGCACCCCGAGAATGAAATCCCGGACCCCGCCGAATCGAATGCGCCCTGGTCCCGCCGCATTGGCAGCCACCGTCCCACCTAAAGTTGCTCCCACCTGAACCCAAAGGGGATCAAAGGGAAGGTATTGCCCCCTCTCGGCTAATGTCGCGATCAGTTCGCTTATCGTGGTTCCGGCCCGGGCACTAAAGGTAAATTCGGAGGGCTGATATTCAATGACACCGCTTAAACTTTGCAGGTTGAGGATCTCGGCGTCGTCGCTCGTCCCCGATAGATGTGACTTGGTATTCCCACCCTGAATACGGATACGATCAAACGACCGCACCGCATTGATAACCTCAGTTTCTGTTGCGGGATTATTCACGAGAAATCACGCCGGCGCTCTCAAGGGGATGTGCCCCTGGGTGGGACAGGGCAGGGGCTTCGGAACCCGGAAACATTTTTCCGGGATTGGATATCTTATGAGGATCAAACGCGGCTCGAATGGACTCGAAGCATCTGATCGTTTCCTCGTCGAACATGTCCGGTAGGTAGTCGCGCTTCTCGACTCCGATTCCGTGCTCGCCCGTCAGCGAACCGCCCATTGCCAGACACATCTTCAAAATTTGAGCAGCCAGGGTTTCCGCTCGTTCCAGATTTCCTTCGATAAGACCATTGTAGAGGATAAGGGGGTGCAGGTTTCCGTCTCCGGCATGGAAGACATTTGCGACCCGAATACCGGATTTTTTTGAGAGTCGTTCGATTTCCCGGAGGGCCTCGCCAAGTCGATTGCGCGGAACGACGCCGTCTTGGACAATGAAATCGGGACTCAGCCGGCCGACCGCGCTGAAGGCGGATTTTCGACCCCGCCAGATCGACATGCGTTCCCCTTGATCGCGAGCGACTCTCGTCTCCATGGCGTGGGTGGCAGTGAGCAGCTCATCGAGTTGTTTTCGTTCGACGACAAGCTTCTCTTCCGGACCCTCCAATTCCACGATCAGAACAGCCGCAGCACCGGGGGGGTAGTTGCATTGCACCGCGGCTTCCGCCGCCTCAATCGCCAGGGCATCCATGATCTCCAAAGCGCCGGGTAATAGTCCCGAATCAATGATAGCAGAGACTGCGTCGCCCGCTGCATCCAGAGAATTGTAGCCGACTAGGACCGTATGAAACGCTTCTGCGGGGGGGAGGAGTGCCAGCGTGATCTCTAGGGCTATGCCAAACAGGCCTTCGGACCCGCAAAAAAATCCCGTTAAATCGGCACCCAGGTGATCGCGACTGCGGCCGCCGAAGGTGACCACTTCTCCCGTCGCCAATACTGCTTTGATGCCCAGCACATGATTGGCGGTCATCCCGTATTTCAGGCAGTGAGCGCCGCCGGAGTTAAAGGCCACGTTTCCGCCGATGGTGCAGATAATCTGACTCGAAGGATCTGGCGCGTAATGCAGCCCGTGAGACTGGGCCTTTTGAGTGACGTGCAAATTGACGACTCCCGGCTCGACGACCGCGATGCGTTCTTGTGGATTGAGATCCAAAATTCGGTTCAATCGATTGAGTCCGATGACGATTCCGTCCTCAACCGGCAACGAGCCGCCTGACAAACTGGTGCCACTTCCACGCGCGACGAAGGGAACCTTGTTTTCCGCGCACCATCGCACCACCGCGATTACTTCATCAGCCGTTTCCGGTAAGATCACCGCACGGGGCCGTGCTTTAAATGCGGTCAATCCATCGGATTCAAACGACTTCAACGATGCTTCATCAAAGAAAGCGCGTTCTGCGGAAATCAGCTTCCGCAAGCCAGCGAGTGATGTCATCGAACAAGGTGCTCTCAGCGAAGACTAATTAAGCGAGGCAATCCTTTAGCGCGGCCAAAAGCGTCTGCACATTTCGCGGCGTCGCGGAGTGTCCCATCAGGCCGATTCGCCACGCCTTCCCGGCATATACACCGAGTCCGGCTCCGATCTCGATTGAGTAGTCATTCAGCAGACGTCCCCGCACCTCCGCCTCGTCGACTCCGTCAGGGACGGACACGCAGTTGAGGGTATGCAGGGTATTCGCGGGAATGTAATTCAAGCCGAGAGCTTCGAGTCCTTGCCGCAGTTCCAAATGCCGCACGCGATGTCTTTCTATCCGTGCTTCGAGTCCCTCTTCGAGCACGATCCGGAGGGCTTCGCGCAGGGCATAAACCATGTTGATCGGAGCAGTGTGATGGTAGGCGCGACCTCCCGACCCCGTGTAGTAGTTGCGCAGCATCGAGACATCGAGATACCAGCTTTGCACCTTTGTTTTGCGCGAGGACATGACTTCAAGAGCGAGGTCCGAAAACGAAACGGGTGAAAGACCGGGAGGGCAGGAGAGACACTTTTGCGTGCCGGAAAACACGGCGTCGATTTGCCAGTCGTCCACGCGCAGTTCGTGCCCACCCAGCGAAGTTACCGTATCAACGACCAGCAGCATGCCGGCCGCATGCACGATTTGCGAAATCTCCTGAATTGGCTGGAGGGCTCCCGTCGAAGTCTCGGCGTGAACGATAGTCAGCAGTTTGGCCTTGGGGTGATTGGCCACGGCCTCCGCGACTTTCTCTTTTGGAAGGGTTTCGCCCCACGGCACTTCCACCGTGTGCACCGTGGCTCCGCAGCGTTCCACGATATCTTTCATTCGAATTCCGAAAACGCCGTTGATACAGACGATGGCCTCGTCGCCGGTCTCGATCAAGTTGGTGGCGATTGCTTCCATGCCGGCCATCCCCGTGCCGGAGACCGGGAAAGTCAGAGCGTTTTTAGTCTTAAAAACCTGCCGCAACATTTCGCAGGTTTCGTCCATGTATCCAATATATTGCGGATCTAAGTGCCCTAGCGTGGGGCTGCCCATGGCGCGTAGAATACGCGTTGGCACGGTGCTGGGGCCGGGCCCCATCAGGATTCGTTCTGCAGGATCAAGTTCGGCGGGAATGCTCATAATAATTGGATGTAAATGGTGAAATGAATCGGTGATGCGGTGGAATCAAATTACGTCAGCAAGAGTCCCACGATTCCAGCGACGGTCGCGTAGTAGAGGAAAACCAGCAGGGTTTTTCGAATGACATCTCCCTCGCGTCCCACCATGCCGACAACCGCAGAAGCGGCCACGACGTTGTGGACGCAGATAACGTTGCCGGCGGCTCCCGCTACTGCCTGAAGGGCGACTACGATTTGGGGCAGTGCGTCTATACGCTGCGCGACTTCAAACTGGAACAATGAGAACATCATATTACTGATTGTATTGCTCCCCGCCACGAACGCTCCGATGCCGCCAATGAACGGAGAGAAAAACGGCCAGGCTTCCCCGGTTAGTCTAGCTACTCCACCCGCGAGCTCGACCGGCATCGACGGCAATTCTGCCGCACCACCGGTTGAGTTGATAAAGACTTGGACCATAGGAACCGCGAAAATTAGCGCTCCCGAAGCTGCGACGATCATACGCCCCGACTGGCTGCAGGCGCGTCCAAATCCTCCCGAAGGCATGCGGTGGAGCAGAACCGTAAACGCACTTACGACCAGAAAGATCGACCCTGGCAGGTAAAGGGGTTGCAGGTTAAATCCAACGTTCGTGCCCAACAGGCCATTGCTGCCAAACGCGACGCTGGTGAGTAGCGGTTTGATACCAAGTATGGGAAGTCGCGTTATGACGAGTAGTGCCGCGATCAGCAGATAGGGAAACCAAGCGCGCATCATGGAGAGCTGGTTGGCGGGTTCCTCGAGCTTGAGTTCGGTATCGCTTTGCCATTCGGCCAACCAGCCTTCACGGGGGGCAAAATCCCAACTTGAATTCTTCGGTAGCAGGAATCCCCGCTTCGCCGCCGGAACGACGATCGCCATACCAACGAGTGAACCCAGTAGCGAGGGAAATTCCGGTCCGAGCGTTCGGGCAATGATGACGTAGGGAATGGTCATCGCGAAGGCCGCGAAAATCGCGAACTTCCAAATTTCCAATCCATCCTTGAATGAGCGGTTGGCCCCAAAAAATCGCGTCATGAAACAGACGACAAGCAGCGGGATCAACGTGCCGGGAATGGCATGAATAGTCGCCACGTTCGCGCCGATCGTTTCGATCAGATTTCCCATCGTTGTGCTCTCGGCGGCGACGAATTGTTCAACCTGTGGCGCGCCACTCAGCCCCGTGTTTACACCTACCAAGATTGGGGTGCCCACTGCACCGAACGAAACCGGAGTGCTCTGGATCATCATGCCGGCTACGACAGCGGCGAGGGGAGGGAAGCCCAATCCAACGAGTAGCGGCACGCATACCGCGGCGGGCGTGCCGAATCCGGCGGATCCTTCAATGAACGCGCCGAACAGCCAAGCGATGATGATAACCATGAACCCGGCGATCCGGTGTGATGGCCGTAAAACCACTGCGAATTGTGGCAAGTCCTCCGCTTTCTCGCAGAGTGTTGAGCAGCAACACCGCTCCGAAAATGATGAACAGCAGTTGCAGGCAAATCATGACGCCTCGAACGGATGCGGCCGCGACTTGAGCCCCGGGAATTTGCCAGTAAAACAGCGCCAGTAAAACGGCGGTGACGTAGGAAAGTGGCATGGCCCTGCTGGCCGGCCAACGCAGGCCGACAAGGAACACACCGACCACCGCGATGGGAACGAGCGCAAGAATGGAGGACATGGGGGAGGGCGGAAAGGCTGAAGAACTGAAAGATTAAAAAGCTGAAGGGGTGGTGCTGATCAGCGGTAGCTGAGGGCTACTCGTGGTAGACCTCTGGGTTCACTGCATTAGGAGCGGGCTCGCCTCGACAGACGGCGAAGCAATTTTCGGCCGCCATATTCCCCATCTTCGTGCGGGTGCCGATGGTGGCACTGCCCAAGTGGGGAGGTATGACGACGTTGGCCATATCGTAGAGCTCGGGCTCGAGAATGGGTTCTTTCTCAAATACGTCCAAACCCGCTCCCGCGATTCCACCTGATTGCAAAGCCGTGACCAGAGCTTTCTCGTCCACCACGGGACCGCGGGCGGTATTGATCAAGTAGGCCGTCGGTTTCATCGCGGCCAATTCCGCCTCGCCGATCAGGTGAGTGGTTTCAGGGGTCAGGGCGACGTGCAGGGAAATAAAATCCGATCGAGCCAGAACGTCTTCGCGTGAACCGTAAGTGATGCCGAGTTCCTGTTCCTCCGTTTCCGATAGGCGCGTTCGGTTCCAATAGATCACCTTCATGTCGAACCCTTGGGCGCGTTTGACCATCGCCTTGCCGATACGTCCGAAACCAATGAGGCCGAGCGTGGCACCGGTGATGTCCTGGCCGAGCAATTGCAATGGTCCCCAGCCTTGCCAGCCACGTGAGCGAACCAGTTGATCGCCTTCGACCACGCGGCGACCGATGGCAAAAATCAAAGCCCACGCCATGTCTGCGGCTGAGTCGGTCAATACACCGGGAGTATTGCTGACGGGTATCTTACGAGTTGTCGCGGCGGGCACATCGATGTTGTTGTAGCCTACCGCGCAGTTCGCGACGATTTTTAGGTTCGGATTGGTGTCGAGCAACTCTCCGTCGATCCCGTCCATCAAGGTGCAAAGTAACGCATCCTGTCCCGCCATACCCGCGATCAATTCTTCGCGACTCAGCACGCGATCATCGGGATTGAACGTGAGCTCGGACTCCTCCTTGAGGAGCTGCATGGTCGCAGGCGGAAAAGGACGTGTGAGAAAGATTTTTGGTTTCTGAGACATGATACTTTAATAGTTAAAACGGCGGTTTCGGCGAAACCGCCCTACCTTGAGCGGTGAAAGAGCGAGCGTTGTGCTGCGGTCCGGATGTGCGGGTAGGGCGTGATCGCCGAGCGCACTGTCTAAACGTGAACGAATCGAGCGTGAAGTCATGAGCGGCATCGATTCTAGACTGTCACTTGGGACCAAGCCTCGACGAGTTTGCGCTGACCGTTTGCGATCAGGGTGCGAGAGTTTTCGGGGCCAACAGGTTTCAGTTCGAATGATACTGAGCCGCGACTGGAGCCGTCGGCTTTCAAATAGCCGACGGCGAATAACTCTTGGAGGAACTCCACTAATTCTGGCACATCGTTGGCCCCGCCCGGGTAACCGAATCGCGGATGCATGTCGCCATAGGCGGGGTCCGCATGATTGTCCATGTAAGCGTTACCGATATGGATGTGTGCGATGTGGTCCTTGACGGGCTGCAAGGCTTGCGCCGGGGATTCGCTGAGCAGCGGAATATGCGAGAGATCGACCATGAGGCCAAAGTCCGGATGAGTAGCCTTCACCCGCTCTGCTATTTCCCGGGCGGAGTCCGCGGGGCCCACCAGACATTTTTTATCGATGGCTCGGTCAAAAACCTCGAGTGCGACATTTATGCCTCGGTCCGACGCGTAGGCACAGACCTCATTCATTGATAGGGTCAACGCGTCCATGGCGGCCGCTTCCTTGTCCGCTCCGGGGTAGGGGCCACTCAGCAATCCGAAATCGGTGATGCCCATCTCGGCTGCCTCATCGAGGCCGGCCCTCATTTCGGCGACTGTGCGTTCGCGGATGGCTGTGTCCAAACTATTGATATCCAGCCCCTGCGTCAGCAAACGGGGTTGAGCCCCGTATTTCACGGTGACCCCGGAAGATGCGAGCAGTGCCTTGGCTTCCTGGCGGATTTCGGGATCATTGATCCAAGAGATCTCAATCACCTCGAAGAAAGGATCAGCGAGCAGATCAGTTAGAGATTCGATAATCGGACCGTCGCCCTTGATGACCGGGTAGGCCATGAAGTGCACGATGCCCGGACGCACGTAGTGATGAAGCGGTTCTTTCATGGGGAAGCCTGTTCGGCGGGTGTTTTGTTTGGCTGACGATGCAAGGCACCGCAAGACGGGGATCGTGAACAACTCCCGAAACAGTTAAGTATTTTACGAATTTCTTGGTTATTAGCATGCCGAGTGCTTTGTCATGCAGGCATGAAACTCGGTGCTCTTTTTCGAAATCTCATTCTCTTGATAACCCTTGTTGGCATTTTCCGTAGTGCATCAGCCGCCACGGAAGATCCCCTGCCCATCAAGGCGGTCGTCGTTACGATGTTCGAGATCGGGGAAGACACGGGAGATGTGCCGGGCGAATTTCAGCGCTGGGTGGAACGCGGCGGGTTTGATCGCCGGATCGAGTTCCCTCTGGGATTGCACAATATCTACCACCGAGATGATGGCGTGATCGTGATCTGCACGGCTGGGGGAGTGAGCAACGCCACTGCCACCATCATGGCGCTAGGTCAGGACACGCGCTTTGATTTTTCGAAAGCCTATTGGGTGGTGGCCGGTATTGCGGGAGCGGATCCGGAGGACTGTTCGCTCGGATCAGCTGCCTGGGCCAAATGGGTAGTCGACGGAGATCTTGCTTACGAAATCGATGGTCGGGAGATCCCGGACGACTGGGAATATGGTTTTATCGCGCTGGGTGCCCATGAGCCCAACTCGTTGGAAGACGGTTGGACGGTTGAAACCATCGCGTTTGAATTGAACGGCGAGCTCACGGATTGGGCGTATGACCTCACCAAGGACCTCGAACTCCCCGATCATCCGGAGCTGGCCGAATTCAGGGCGCAGTTCTCGCCGGAGTTCCCGAATGCAGCCAAACCGCCGTTTGGGTTGATCGATGGGCTCGAGCACCTATTGGCATGGTGCGCTGCTCAATGACTGGGCCAATAACTGGATGAAGCTGCACACCGGAGGTGCAGCCAATTTTGTCATGAGCAACATGGAGGACAATGGAACCGTCACGGCATTGCACCGCTTGGCTCGCACCGGTCTCGTCGATCCGCAGCGCATCCTTGTTCTGCGCACGGCGAGTAACTTCTCCATGCCGCCTCCCGGCAAAGATGCCGGCTGGAGCACGACCGCTCCTTATCCAGCAAATGGCCGCCCCGCAGGTGAGTCCGCCTACCTCGTTGCCAATACCGTTGTCGAGGCGCTGGTAGCGGGCTAGGAGGATTTCGCGGTGGCTCCGCCGAACTTGTAGAGTTGGTTTTGGCTGCTCCAGCTGAACCGAGACAGGATGTAGCTTGTCGGGCGTAAAGCCCGACAGCGGAGTCCCGGGACATGTTTTGATTGGAGCCAATAAAAAAGCGCGCCCGGGTGGGTGCGCTTGGAGAGTGGGAGAACGATTACGAGTGAGAGGAAAGATACTCTAATCGCCTCTTCGAGAGATCACACCTGCTCTAGGAGTTTGTAGAGGCGTTGGACCATGGTCGATGGGTCTTCCAGGAGGCCAGCTGCCAGGAGGGCGTTGTCGTGGAGTTGCTCGGCCATGAGAACCGCCTTGTCGTTGTTGGCGTCCTTGGTGTCCGAGAGCTTCTTGATCACGGCGTGACGCGGATTGAGCTCGAGGTGGACTTGCATAGGTGGAACTTCGGCGTCGTCTCCTTCCGGCTTCATGGAGGCCATCATTTTGCGCATTTGTGGCGACATGAATTGGTCGGCATTGAGCACGGCCGCAGGTGAATCGACGAGACGGTCGGAGGACTTTACCTCCGCGACCTTGTTTCCGAGGGTTTCCTTCAACCACTTGATGAGGGCGTCGAGCTTGTCCTTTTCGAGGGCTTCGCCTTCGGACTCGTGATCGCCGAGTTTGAGATCGGCGGAGTCGGCGGCGGTGAGGGTCTTGCCGTCGAATTCACGAAGGTTACGCATGACGTAATCGTCCACGGCTTCTAAGCAGTAAAGGACCTCGAGATTGCGGGCCTTCAGTCCCTCAAGGTAGGGGCCGCGCTCGATCGCGTCGCGGCTTGGTCCGATGAGGAAGTAGATGTCCTTTTGCTCCTCGCCCATACGCGAAACGTAGTCGGCGAGGGATGTGGCCGTGCCGGCGTCGGTGCGGGACGATTCGAAGCGGAGGAGCTTGGAGAGGGCTTCCTTGTGGGTGAAGTCGGTTGCGGCGCCCTCTTTGATGAAAATGCCAAATTCTTCGTAGAACTTGTTGAAGTCGTCTGGGCGATTCTTCGCTTCGCCGGCGAGGAATTTGAGGAAGCGAGTGGTGATGACCTTGCCGAGCTTCTCGATCAGTGCGCGGTCTTGCATCGTCTCACGGGAGATATTGAGCGGCAGATCTTCGCTATCGACGACACCCTTGAGGAAGCGGCCCCATTCGGGGATCAGGTCCTTCGGCGCCGGATCGATCAGAACCTTGCGGCAAAAGAGCGAAACAGCCGGCTCGGAACGGGTCATACCAAATTTCTCGGTATTGGACTGCGGGACGAAGAGGATCGAGTTGATCGAGAGCGGAGCGTCGGCCGAGAAATGCAGCTTCAGACGCGGCTCGTCGTAGGCGTGGGCCTGAAACTTGTAGAATTCGGTGTATTCTTCCTCGGTGATCTCGCTCTTGGAGCGGAGCCAGAGTGCGGAGACCGTGTTGACATGGTCTCCATCCAGATTGATGGGGAAGGAAACGAAAGCGCTGTAGCGCTCAAGGACGGTCTTGATCGTGTCCTTTTTGGCGTAGTCTTCGGAATCCTCCTTAAGTGCGATAACGATCTTGGTGCCGCGCTTCTGGTCGGCCACCTCTTCAACAGAGTAGGAACCGGATCCATCGCTGGTCCAGACATTGGCGGGTTCGTCAGGACGGAAGGACTTGGAATAGACCTTAACCGACTTCGCCACCATGAAGGCGGAGTAGAACCCAACACCGAACTGACCGATCAAGTTGTCGTTCTTGGCGCCGCCTTCTTTGATGGCCTCGAGGAAGGCCTTGGAGCCGGAGTGGGCGATGGTGCCGAGGAATTTGACCAACTCTTCGGCGTTCATGCCGATTCCGTGATCCTGAAAGGTGAGGGTCTTGGCCTCTTCATCGGTCGTGATGTTGATCTCGAGCTTGAGCTCGCCGTCAGCGACTTCCTTCTCGGTGAGCTGGGTATGCCGCAGCTTTTCGAGGGCATCGGATGCGTTCGAGACCAATTCGCGAACGAAGATCTCCTTTTCGGTGTAGAGGGAATGAACAACGATATCGAGCAGTTGCTTGATCTCGGCTTGGAACTCGTGGGTTTCAGGCATGGTAGGTGTTTCTATTACGGATTGAGCTGATGTCGCCATAGGTTGGCGGACAAAATAGAGCGGCGAATTGTTGGGGCTGATTTTAAAAAATCAAGTGTCAGAACTCATTCCTTGGGCCGGAAGGGCAATGATAGCTTGGATTTGTGGGGGGAATGTGCCTTTTTCGGAGTGCTTCCGAACGATCTTGAATTGATTGGCTCGGTTCCTGATACCCTTGATTCGTATGATTTTTCGCCGCATTTCGCTCTTCTTCCTGTTGGTTACACTAATGGCTGCGTGGGTGCCTGAAGCGCTGGCGCAGGCTGACATGGCGGCACCTGCGGAGGTGGAACAGGGTATCGATGCCAAGATCGACAGTGTTTTCGGGAAGATTGCTGAAAGGGTCTTCGACGTCCTATTTTTTGAGGTCGGCGGCTTTCCGCTGATTTTGGTCTGGCTGGTGGTAGCGGCAGTTACCTTCACGCTCTACTTCAAGTTTGTGAATTTCCGCCGGTTTGGCTTGGCGATCAAAATTGCCCGGGGGAAATACTCCGACCCGACTGAAGACGGTGAAGTTTCCCACTTCCAAGCCCTCACGGCGGCGCTTTCCGGCACGGTGGGGTTGGGTAATATCGCAGGTGTGGCCGTTGCCGTATCGGTGGGCGGCGCGGGAGCGACATTTTGGATGATTGTTGCGGGCCTACTCGGCATGTCCTCGAAATTCGTCGAATGCACCTTGGGTGTTAAATACCGGAAGATTGACGAAAACGGACGCGTGTATGGCGGGCCGATGCATTATCTTTCGCAATGCGGATTGGGTAGCATAGGCAAAGTGCTTGCGGTGATGTTCGCGGTATTCTGTATCGGCGGCTCGCTGGGCGGCGGAAACATGTTTCAAGTCAATCAGGCGTTTACGCAGATTAATAATGTAAGCGGCGGACAATTGGATGGGTATGGATGGCTGTTCGGCTTGTTCATGGCCGCTGTCGTGGGCGTCGTGATTATCGGCGGTATTCGCAGTATCGCGCAGGCGACTTCCAAGATCGTGCCATTGATGTGTGGAATCTACCTGTTGGCGGCGATCGCCGTTTTGTTTGCGAATATCGACGCAGTCCCGGCTGTGATTGGGCAAATTTTTACGGAAGCGTTTACTGGAGATGCTGCTCAAGGCGGTGTGCTCGGAGCAATGATTCAAGGATTCCGGCGCGCGGCCTTTTCGAACGAGGCTGGTATTGGCTCGGCTTCGATTGCCCATTCTGCGGTGAGCACCAATAACCCGGCTTCAGAAGGCTTGGTCTCCCTGCTCGAACCCTTCATCGACACCGTGCTCGTCTGCACGATGACCGCCTTGGCGATCTTGGTCTCGGGGCAACACTTGGTCGGTGGCGCCGATGGCGTGGCTTTGACCTCAAATGCGTTTCAGACCGTGATCCCTTGGTTCGACAAGGTTTTGGTGGTGGTGGTGACCCTGTTTGCCTTTTCGACCATGATTTCGTGGAGCTACTACGGTGAACAGGCGTGGTGCTACCTGTTTGGTGAACAAAATTGGGTTAAGGTCCTGTATAAACTTATGTTTTGTGTGTTCGTCGTGATCGGCGCAGCGGTATCACTCAGCGGCGTCTTGGACTTCTCCGACGCGATGATTTTCGCCATGGCATTTCCGAATATCATCGGTCTCTACTTCCTCATGCCGGTGGTCAAACGTGAGTTGGACGATTATCTCGGCAAGATCGAGTCGGGTGAGATTATCCGCCAATAGTAACCAGATATAACATCCCTGGAGACCTCCTGAACGGACCGATGAGGTTTTCCTGTAAAGAGGGGGAACCTCCGGGGTTTGACCTCGTCAAAACAGGGGCTGCTTTGAACTTTGTTATGCGTATGCTGAACCCGTTATCCCTCTTGTTCCGGAAGGAACTGCTTGGCCCGGTCCTTGGTGCGACCGTGTTTTTGAGCGGGTGTCAGTCGCCTTCGGCGGATGGGGAGAGCGACCTCGAATCCGTGGATGCTAACTCCGCGGTCGTTGCGAAAGAAGCTGCGGTTGAGGCCGAGGTGGCGGCGGCCCGGGAAGAAGCCCTTGAATCGAATCGTCAGTTGGAGCTTGATCGGCAGGCTTTACAGCTGATGGCATGGCAGCATGTCAAAGCGATCGCTGGCATGTGGTCTGAGTTGCCCCCGGACTTTTTCCCCGGACTGACGTCACTCGTCGCCGAGGTTGATACTCTCAAAGCGCAGATCGAAGAAGACGGCAGGATTCTGGTGGGCCGAATTCAGCCGGAAGAGATCACGATCAACAATCCTGCCTATTGGCGGGCTGCGATGGAAACGAATCCGGAAGACCCGGTCGTTGATCTGTTTGAACAGATGTTATGGGCGGCGCGTGGTAATTTTGATCGAGCTTTGTGGTTGATCGAAATTCAACGATATGGCCCGGCATTACCCGCCAATATTCACAAAATCCTTTATTCCTTGGCGGATGAAATCAGACGACTACGCGTGCGTCAGAGTGGCCGGCGAAACCAATTGCTGGAGAACGTCCCGCCGGAAGAAATTGTTCGCGTCGTGGCCACCGCACGGGGATTTCAACCCGGAGATCCGGATTGGGCTTTGATGGAGATCATCGTGCGTCTGCAAATCGCAAATGTCCCCATGAATGATCTGAGTTCTCAAGAAGGATTGGTGAATGAGTTGATGACGCAGATGCAGGATGAATGGGAGATAGTCGCCCGGGCCAATCCGATGATGGCGGCTCGACTCTCACCCGATTCGATGCAACGGGCCGCGGCTGAGGATTTGGCTGATCTTCTGGCCGACCTCAGCGATAGCCGCGACGCATTTGGAGGCCGGGATGTGGTTCGCTTGGGCGACGGGTTGGCGGAAGCCGGTTTTTATGCCGAGGCACTTTTCTCGCAGCAACGAGCCACGGCTTTGAGGGGATTCAGTGTGCCATCCGATCAGCAGGTTTGGTGGGAATGGTTGCCCCGAATGATCGGCGAAGCGGAAACCGAAAAGCTGAAGGCCGATGCCATGGCGGGGCTCATTCGTCCGGTTACCTTTTTCCAAACGGATGTGGGACCAGAAGGGGTGAGTTTGTTGCCTCTTCACCCAATTCTGACGGATCGCAATCTGCGCCGCATTCAGGAAGTGGAGCGACGATTGGAACAGCCCGAATTGAGCGACGCGGAAAAAGCGCGGTCGTTGGTAACTTTGGCCGAAACGCTGGCTCATTTGGGTCGATGGGACGAGGCGACAGACGCCCTTGATGAAATTCCGGAAGCGTTCGCCGGGGCAGGGGCCCCCATGCGCGTTTGGGTTTCACTCTGGAGCGGTAGAGTCACTGATATTGATCAATATGTGGCGGCACTGGATGCCTCTTCGTTTGAACTTTCGCCTGCATTGCCCGCCCTCGCTAAGGCCGCTCAAGGCAAATGGAGTGAAGGTGCCCAGCTCTTCAAGGTCTCGGCAGATTCCACAGATGTCGCCAATGAATACCGCACTTACAACACCCTCATGGCATCAGCTTTCAGCCGTCTGGGGGGAGATAACCAGGTGGCTGACGAATTGATTGATCAGGCGCGAACCTTAGGTGAAGGGCATGACTGGGTGAGCGCTTTGGTCCGCGGAATGGCAGGCGAAACCAAAACAGAACCGGTCGGCAATAATATCACTGAAATCACCGAAGCGGGCCGGGTTTGCGAGCAGCGTTTCTATCGGGCTTTTCAGGCCGAAATAAGCCCGGATCGGCAACGGTCTTTGTTGGAGGGATGTGTTTCCACGGGAGTAGTCGATTTTGTGGAATACACCGCTTCGCTACTACGATTGAGGCAACTTGATCCTGAACGTTGGGATCCCACCCGAGTGCCGGAAGCGGAGACGGCTGAAGACGAATCCGAAACCAAAGACGACGACGATTGGACCAAGGGTGCCGCTCCGAGTTGGTCTATCCCGTCATGATATTAAAAAAACCTACCGTCCAATTTTTGATGGCGATACTGCTGGTGGCGGCAATCGCGGGCTGTGCCTCGTTGTCGCCCACACCGCCGGATGCCGCCACGACCATGGATGTGCAACACCAGGCTTGGGGAGAGCTGAAAGATCTCACTGCGTCGCTGGAGCGTATCGAGGAGGACAAGAATCCGGGTATCGCGGCACTGGTCAAAGATCTGCAACAACTGATCGGCGAAGTGGAAACGGGTGAATTTCCCAATTACGACCTGATCGAGTCTCAGAAGCTGATCGGAGAAAACCCAAATTTTTGGCGAGCGATGTTGGAAATGAACCCCACCGATCCGACATTGATGGTTTTGGAAGGCATGGTCCAGGGAGCAGCAGGAGAAGTGGAGAATGCCTCCGACACACTCGAGCTGGCTCGGTCCGGTCCGTTGCTGGAGGAGGAGCTTGATCAAAAGCTGGTGATGCAGCGCCGCACGATTGCGAAGTGGCGGCTGAGCTCGCCCGGGATCGAGCTTTTAATGGCATCACGGTTGCCGGCGGATGAACGTTGGGAACCGGTCAAACGCATGGAGCGGCAGTATCCGGAATCGGCCGCGGCAGCGATGGCCGTATTAAGGATGAGGGCGGATCTGGCTGAGGTGGATTTAACTCCCGCTAGCGAAGGTCGGCGCATGAGAGATAAGATTTTGGCGGTCGAGCCCGGTGCGGTTGAAACGTTGAAGAAACACAAACCGTTGTGGGCTGCTCTAGTGACCGCGACGGGAGATACCGGTGACGCAGCGAGGCGAGCTTCCGAGATGCTCACGCCGGATGGCACGGGGGTAATAAATTTTAGTGAAGAAGACTTTGATAAACTCGTCGCTGATTTGAACCGGATCGGAGCCCGGGATTGGGCGCTTCGGGCCTCAAGATTACAGATGGCCCAACGCGGGGGACACAACGCTGCTGATATCGAAGTATGGAAGCAGCTGTTGCCGGAATTGATCGGAGAGGATGAGGCCAGCGCCATGATCGCGGACTGGGAAAATGGGCGGATGTCGGGTGTAATGGTATACACGACTGTCGCCGAACCGACTGGAACCGAGGACCATCCGATGAATCCTCTGGTGGGAGGCCATTACGAGCGACTTCGTCGGGATGCGGCGCTGATGTTGTCCAGTGGTTTGCCCACGGAAGACGAGCGAGCCAACAACCTGTTACTGCTGGCGGATAGTGCGACCATCGTGGGTCGACTTGATGAAGCGGAACGAGCTCTTAGCGAATATGCACTGATCGCGAAGACCCCCAGAGCATTGGCTCGACGGCAGTTGAATCTGGCAATGGCCCGGGGCGATGAAGCGGGAGCCGCCATAGCGCTCGCAAAAGTGCGCAAACGAGATCGGCGTTTGGTGGACTCAAACTTTACTGCCGGAAATGCCGAAATCATGGCGGGAAATTGGAAGGACGCCTCTGATGCGTTTATTCGTGGTTACAAAAATAACTTGGGCGATCCCATGCGTCGGGGCTTCGCGGCATTGCATGCTTTTGGTGCGGGCAAACTTGCTGGTGTGGACCGGACTGATGACTTGCGTGGTGCTCTGGAAATTGTGGAAGAGGATTCGTGGATCTCAAAGCTCATCCAAGGTGCGTTGGGGGAAATGGATCGCGAACAGTTGTTGGCCGCTGCTGATGAAGGGCGTGATTACATTATCACCGGACAACGATGTAAGGCGTATTTCGCGCTCGCGTTCGCGCCGGACCAAACAATTGCCGGCCGAACCGCTGATCTTACCGCCTGCCGCGATACCGGTATGGTGGGGTATATCGAATATGAGTTTGCCCGCCAGTGGTTGAAACACTGATCCGAGGGCTGAAGTTCGTTCTTTTGTCGCGGGGGTGGGGGCGTCTAACTGCGGGAGTTGTTGCGCATGAATAAGTCATCAGGAATCCCCCGCCTACCCACCTTGACGGAAGCGATCATTCCGGTGGTTGCATTGGTCGTGTTTCTGGCCGGGGCGGTGCTGGACCTGAGTGGTCTGCCCAAGTTGGCGATCATCACTCCACTGCTTACCGCGTTGGCCTCGGTGCCGTTATTCGGTGAAGTCCTCTACGCATCCATTCCAGTGCAGATCCCGTTGGCGGCGGCTACGGTGGTCGCGGCAATAATGGCCGCGCGGTTGGGCTCCAGTTGGCGGGAAATCCAACGCGGCATGGTTGAGGGAATCATGCACTCGCTGGGCTCCATTTTGATTTTGTTGGCGGTGGGTATGCTGATTGGCGTTTGGATCGCGAGCGGCGTGGTGCCGATGTTGATCACCTGGGGACTTCATATGATGTCGCCCAGCTATTTTCTGGTGGCAGCCTGTTTGATATGTGCGGTGGTTTCTCTCGTTACCGGAAGCTCGTGGACGACGGCGGGAACAGTCGGAGTGGCATTGATTGGGGTAGCACAGGGATTGGGCGTATCATTGCCCATGGCGGCGGGAGCGATCATATCCGGAGCCTATTTTGGCGATAAGATGTCACCTATGTCCGAGACTACAAACTTGGCTCCGGGGGTGGTCGGGGTGGATCTGTTTGATCACATCCGCCATATGATGTTCACCACCGGTCCCAGCATGTTGATTGCCCTGTTGCTCTATTTTTTCATCGGCATCGGACAGGCGGAAACAGGAGTCGATTCGGATACGCTGGAAATTTTTATCGCCGGAATTGAAGGCTCGACCCGTCTGACGATTTTACTGCTGGTGCCTCCGTTGTTGGTGCTGGGAATGGTTATGTATAAGATTCCTGCTCTGCCCGCATTGGTGGCGGGAATTGTGG
Source organism: Actomonas sp. (assembly GCA_965203585.1). Lineage (GTDB taxonomy): Bacteria > Verrucomicrobiota > Verrucomicrobiia > Opitutales > Opitutaceae > Actomonas. The sequence goes on along the minus strand of CBDBDC010000003.1, from coordinate 621,650 downwards.
CCGGAGGTTTGGGAGCGATTGGCCTGCAAGGAATGAGTTTTGCGGATACTCTACTGGTAGCTTATGATGGTTTCGTGGCGGATACGGGCGTTGCGGCGGTCGACGACCTGCTCAGCCGTGGCGGTATGAGTAGCATTTATGGCACGATTGGAATCGTGCTGTGTGCCATGACCTTTGGCGGGGTCATGGAGCGCTCGGGGATGTTGGCCTGTTTGGCGGAGGCGATTCTACGGATGGCCCGGAGTCGCGGTGGTTTGGTGGCATCGACCTTGGGCACAAGCCTCGGAATTAATGCCGTCGCAGCGGACCAATATTTGTCGATCGTGGTGCCCGGTAGAATGTATCGACCTGCCTACGAAAAAATGGGGCTTCACTCTAAAAACCTTTCCCGGTGTATGGAGGATGGCGGGACCATTACCTCGCCATTGATTCCGTGGAATTCGTGCGGTGCCTACATGTTCGCGACCTTGGAGGTGTTCCCTTTGGCCTATCTTCCTTTTGCATTTCTTAATCTCATCAATCCTTTGATTTCCCTGATATACGGATTCACGGGTTGGACCATGGCACCGGCAGAAAAATCGGAAGAATCTGAATCCACTTCCCCGCAGATATGACGCTGATTGATCGTTACATTCTTCGTGAATGGCTCGGAGCCCTGGGCCTCGTGTTGGGTGCTACGGTGGGCATGTTGCTTATGCAATCGATGTATGATGATCTCGGTGATTTGATCGAGATCGGAGCTGGGGCGGTCGATATAGTATTCTACTATTTGGTGCGACTGCCGAGTTTTCTATCTGTGGTTCTCACGCTTTCGCTTCTCTTGTCGCTCCTGTATACTCTCGGTCGACTGCATCGGAATCTGGAAATCACATCGATGCGAGCGGCGGGATTAAGTCTGTGGCGTATCACTCGAGTGATTTGGATTTCTGGAGTCGTTCTGTGTGGGATCACCTGGTATCTCAACGGCACGGTGATTCCTTGGTCCGTAGAGGCCTCGCGAGATATTTTTCAAGATCTGCGCATCAAGGGTCAGGGCGAAATCGAACAAGCCGATCGGGTCGAATCAGTGATTTCAGTCGCATTCGACAACCGCAGAGAACGGCGGATGTGGTTCATGAACCGCTACAGTCGCTACACCTCGCGAGGGTATGGCGTGACGGTGACCGAACTGGATGATCAACGAAGAGAGAAAACCCGATTACAGGCGCGGGAGGCGTGGTTTGATGAGCGGCTGAACGGCTGGCAGTTCCGTGATGGTCGGGAGACATGGATTGATCCTGAGACGGGGGAGGTGCAACGAACGCTCGGCTTTGCGGAGCATTTTTTCGGACATTACCGCGAGGATCCGGAGTTGATTTTGGTTTTTGATCAAAAACCACAGGATTTGTCGTTTTTCGAACTAGAACGGGTGATGGCCTTTCACCGCGCTGAGGATGACCCCAAACTCAAACGTTATGCGGTTAAATACTACGGTCTCTTGGCGGAGACCCTGGGGCCGTTGATCATCATCGCACTGGCGATACCTTTCGCGGTTTCCGGTGTGCGGGTAAATCCGGCGGTCGGGGTCTCCAAGTCGATCGGACTATTTCTGCTCTATTTCGTTTTGTTCAAGGCGAGCACGGCCTTGGGAGCACGGGGAACCTTGGACCCGATGTGGGCGGTGCTGGCTCCGAATGTTTCGATGTTACTCATCGGCATCGGTCTGATGTTGCGCGTGCGTTAGTTGTTGTCCGCCTCGATACGGTCATCGGTCGATGGGGGGCTGCACCGTGGCGATCAATTTGTTGAGGGAAGATTCTACTGACCTGTCTGCGGCTCGGGCGGCGGAGAATTTCAAAATGCTCACGGCGGTCTTAACTTTCCCGCGCCGGGCCTGCATCTGAGCCAGATCAGAAACTAGGGACAGATTGCGAGGAAAGCTGCGCACGCCCTCGGCGAGGATGGCGACGTCGCTGACGGCCAAAGGGTAACCCGCGTTTTCCCAGATTTCTACCAAATCGGAATACACCGCGGCGGAACGTGGTTTGGTTTCGTGCGCCTGCCTTAAGAGATCAATCGCGGGAATAATAGCGTCGTGACTGAGAAACTCGCCCTCTGGAAGTTTGGCCACCAATAAGTCGAACTTTATTCGCGCCAGCATTCGCAGCACGGAGGGGCGGTCAATTCCTGCGTCGACTGCGTTTGATAATTCTTCGTGTGCCACGTTGACGTTCCCAGCTTCGAATTCCAGCAAACCCGCCACCGCTGCCAGGGCCGGTGAGTCTGCATTATTTTGCCGGGCTGATGCGATCGTCTTTCGGGCTCGGTCCAGGTAGTTCTCCCGGTTACGTTCTAGAATTTGGGTAATGGCATCATCTTCCGCCAAACGACTGCTCTTACGGTCCACGACCACGAAGGTATCCGGCGTGTGGGGACGCCAGCGATAGCGTTCGGGGACAAACTGGTTCACTAGGTGGGATTGCGTCAGGTAGGACTGAACAAATCGTCGGGCAAACGTGCGATCGTGAGTGGTAAGCAGTTCAAACCCCTCGACCGTCGTGAGCGTCCAACTCTCTCCGTTGAGGGGTTCCACATAGAAGGGAGGAAGCGCGACGGTGGCTCCCCCAAATGCCTCATCATCGTCCTGCGCCGAACCGAGCGAAGCGGCGCAGAGACATCCGGCCAAGATCAAACCCGGGCAAGGGAACCAACACAGATGGTAATTGAATTGAAATGTGTTCTGGAGATTCACGCAGAGAAACAGCGTTAGACGAACCAATCGGCGAGTCTTTCCCATACCGAGTTGGAGGGCCATAACAGGATTGCCCAGATGACGATGCAATTGATGTAAGCAACAAAAACGGCGGCGCTTCCCATGTCCTTGATACGCTTGGCCAGTGGATGTTGTTCCGGCCTTAGATAGTCGATGACCCACTCGATGGAGGAGTTGAGCAATTCCACCACCATGATCAGCAGCAGGGAACCGATCATCACCGCGGTGGAGACCGCGTTGATCGGTAAAATCACCGCAAATGGCACGAGTAAGATGACGAAGAGGAAATCCTCCCGGAAGGAAAATTCGTGTTTTATTGCGGCAAGAAAGCCATCCACGGAATAGCGGATCGAGGCGAAGAATTTCCGCAAATTCCGGCGCTTCAGTTCGTTATCTCCAGCGGCTCCGCTGGTAGTCGGTGAAGGATCAGGCACCCTTGGAGGTTAGCTAAAGTTTAGCTGGCACGAAAGAGTGAAGTCACGCTGTTGCCTAGGATCTCAAGAATTCGAATCTGCGTGCGGGACGTCGCATTCCGATGGCGTTGCAAGTGATCTCGATGAGCTGGTCCGGGTAGCCGCAATAGTCCAGCACCCGCATCAAGAACCGACGTTTGGTGGGCGTGTCGATATTCATGATCGCCCAGTAGGGGGTGTTGGGAATTTGTCGCGCCTGACTGTGGCGACTTTGCTCGAGGATCTCTTCCCGAGTCTTTGTGCAGACTGCGGAAATCGCTCGAAACCAAATAGGTTATTAGGGGTGAATTTTCCGAAGATGATGTTGAGGGGAGATCAAGTAACTGAGCCAACACGTCGTTCGGCTGCTGATTGAAGTCCGTGGTGAGGTTTTTTAGCGCGTCGTAGACCTCATCTGTAACCTTGATCTTTTTCATAAAGACAGTTTGAACCGGTTCAAATGATAAGCAATTGCAAAATGTTGAGGGGTTGAGTGCGATTTCCGCACTGAAAAATCCGGCGAGGTTCAGTCGATGATCTGATCAGAATTTATCGAAGACTCACCGATGTTGAACTGGGTGAAGTCATTGCATACCCCGTCATAAGGCCGGTCCTGTTTGTAGATCTGAAGAATACGGGCGTGTTGGGCGTCGTCCGTAGGAAAAATACGCGGTTCTTCTCCCTTGAGGAAAAGGGCGGTGTAGGATCTGCGTCGATCAACGAGGCGGCGGATAACAAGCATGGCGGACTGAGTTAAGCGTTGTCGTTAATGTCTGATTAGCAAATCAGGGGAGTCGGAATTGCTCCGAGCTACCGTGATTCAGCCCTCTGAGACGACTTGTTTACTCAAAAATCGGACACATCGGATCCCTCGGTCACGATGGTGACGTCGGAAGAGAAACAGGCGACAAAGGCATCAACGTCCTGGCGATCGTAGACCGCGAGTTGCCGCACCACGATCTCTTCGGTCGCTTGGGCGAGATCAGCGCCAACCATAGTTAAAGCTAATCGAGATGCGTTCCTCTTCACTCAGATTGGCGGGAACTTCGTGCCGCAGCCAACTTTCGAAAAGAATGACGTTTCCAGCTTCGGCCGGGTAAGTAAGTAAGGTTTCGTTCTCAGATTTCACCTTCGCTTTGCGAGGTGGGGCGGCCATGAAGCGGTCGAGGCGCGGATCTTCAAATTTGATCCCGGGACAACCGTCTGGAGTGCGAACGTAGTAGGTGCCGCTGATGAACGATAGCGGGTGCAAATGCAGACCATGTGTGGTGCCCGGAGGCATCATGTTGATCCAACAATCTGTCATGAATACATCGCGCCCGCGCAGATCGAAATCGAGGGCCTTGGCGTAGGCCTTCACGTGTTTCGCGATCTTGCGCTCCAACCCTTCGAATGTGGATGAAAACCGATGCAGTTCATTCATCGAGGCGTAGCTGGTGTAGCCACCCGGATAGTTTTTCTCCGACCATTTTCGTCCTTCGTCATCGAAGTCGCACAACTGGTCGCATTCTTGGGCGAGTTCGTCATTCAGTCGTTCGAGGCCCCGTTTTTGCAGCGGCGAGCAGTAGACCTGAGTCGGGAAATGGATGGTGGTCGACATAACTTAATGGGATGTTTCGAGGGTAGCTCCCCGAGGTTGATTGATGTCCGCCAGCAAAGTCCCGAACCAATCGGTTTCCGGGTCGAATGGCTTACCGCCTTTGATGCGGGGAAACTCGATGGCGCGGAGCACGTTGTCTTGATCTTCGTCGTGACCCGTTACTCCGCTTTCGCGGCGCAACGCACAATCGACCGCGAGATGGACGCATTCTTTGATCAGATCGAGGTCTTGCTGATTGGCTGGGGCGGCCCGGGCGAAATAGCCGCTCTTTTGAACCAATACTTTTTCGGCGCCGAGCATTTTGGCGAATTGCTCTCCGAACCATTTACCGGGATTTATCGCGTCCAGTTTCACATGCCCAAACGCATCGCGGGGCACCTCTTGGCCGCTGGCCTCCATTTCGGCGACAATCGACTCTAGGCCCGCGCCTTCGCTGATGAAGAGGTTGATATTGTCCGTTTCGGTCATCTCCGCCCGGAGGCGGACGGTTTCGGCTTCGAGATCAATTTTCATCTCGGGAATGTAGACGCCGTGGACCTTGAGGTTCTGCGCCGAGAGTCCCAACCCTGGAACGAACGTCTCGTTTTCGAGTAACTGGTGGTAGGCTTGAGCAGTCGCAGCTGTGAGCCAGCCGCAATTGCGACCCATCACTTCGTGGATGATCAGCATGCGCGGGTTCGCGTTGTGCTCGGCCACCACATTGCGAAAGAACCGAGCGCCCTGTTCGGCGGCGGTCCATGCGCCGAGTGATTGGCGAATTGGAAACACATCGTTGTCGATGGTCTTGGGCAGCCCGATCACACTCAGGCCATAGTCGTTCCTAGCGAGGAAAGCCGCGAGGTCTGCTGCGGCGGTGTTCGTGTCGTCACCGCCGATGGTGTGCAGCACATCAACCCCAGCCTTGATAAGTTGGTCAGCCGCGACTTTTTGCGGATCTTGTCCCGCTTGGACGAGGCCCCGTTTTTCGCAGTCGGCTACGTTGGTCAATTTTACCCGTGAGTTGCCGATGGGACTGCCTCCATGGCCGTGGAGTGCTCCTGCTGAAGCGCGTTCTTCCTCGCCGACTTTATAACTTTCGCCGAGTAGTAGACCCTTGTAACCACCGCGGTAAGCGATGATTTCAATCTCGGGCGCAATTTCGGTGTAGCGTTCGATCAGGCCGCCGACGGCGGAGCTAAGGCAGGGGGCGAGACCGCCCGCAGTGAGCAAGGCGACTTTTTTGGGTCGATTGGTGTCAGTCATTTGGCTAGCTGATCGTGATTTTGGAATAGAACGATCCTGTCAACCTTGGGTGACCTGTTGTCGTTCCCGAAATATCAGTAATCCAACTCTGGAGCCATTCATCCAGACACTTCTTCAGAGTATCCCGCCGCAGGGGTTTGGCCAATACCGCGCTGAACCCACTGCTCAAATAGTGTGACTGTTCCTCAGACATGATACTGGCGGTTACGGCAATTATCGAAAGGCTCGCCGTGGCCGGATCTTCGCGGAGAATTTTGGTCGCTTGGATACCGTCCATGACGGGCATCTGCACATCCATGAGGATAAGATCCCAAGGTTCGGATTGGGCTTTAGCGACCGCTTCCTGACTATTGTTTACCGCGACGATTTTGTGGCCCAGCAGACCGATCATTTGTTTGAATACCATGTGATTCACGCGGTCGTCATCGGCCACCAGAATCCGAGCTTGCTGCCCGGGTTCGATCGCCCGGGGGGCTGCGAAAGGAACTGACGTCACACCTTCATCGGCCTCACTGACCGCGGAAAGGTCCACCGCAAAGGAAAACTCAGAACCTTTTCCCGGTTCGCTTTGGACCTTGATCTCACCGCCCATGTGCCGAACCAGATGTTGAGAAATGACCAACCCCAAACCCGAACCGCCGTAGCGACGGGTGCTGGAACTGTCTGCTTGGCTGAATTTTTGGAAAAGACGACTCCGGGCAGTTTCGTCCATGCCGATACCGGTATCGGAAATACAGACAAATAAACGATGTTTGTTAGCAGAGGGGGAAGGGCGCGTTGAAATGCGCAACTCCACTTTCTCCACCGACGTGAACTTGATGGCGTTTCCGACCAAATTTAAAATGCATTGGCGAAGCCGCAGAGGACCTCCTCGCAATTTGGCGGGAACATCGTCGGCCACCTCGCTGACGAGCTCAATTTTCTTGGACTTCGCCGAGGCGGAAAGCAGGACGGTGATTTGAGAGATGACGGTCTGCGGAGCGAAATCAGTTTCTTCAAACTTGAGTTTGCCACGCTCGATTTTGGAGAGATCGAGAATGTCGTTTAACCGTAGCAGTGAATCCGCGGAAGTGGCCGCGGTATTAACCTGCTCCATTTGGTCCGAAGTTAACTTCGAACTTCGGAGCACATCCAACATCCCGATCACGCCATTCATGGGTGTGCGAATCTCGTGACTCATGACCGCAAGGAAGTTGCTCTTGGCCTGATTGGCCGCTTCAGCTTTCTCAGTGGAGTCCTGCAACGTGACAACTAGGTCCTCATTTTTGAAAATGAGCTGATAGAGTCGCAGGAGGTCGCCCTGATGTTCCTTGGCGGTGTTCAACAGAGAGCGTAAAGGGTCGAACAAATCAGCAAGGTTACGCTGCCACTTTGGTCATAGGTCGAAAACCGGATCATCGTCGGGCCGAGTGAAAACAATACGTAGAGCATGTAGACACCCCGAACGGAAGCCAGAGATCGCGCGGCTCCGGCATCAAGCCCGGCGATCACCAGCGTGACACTCGCGACACAGATCAAAACGTGTTGTTGGTTGAAGTAAGCTCAGATACCGGAGGCGAATAGCCCAGAAAGGGCAAAATTTGAAAATAATCCGAAGCCCGCGGACCGGAAAAGGAGCCGAGTAAGCTCCGCTTCAATCCGAGCTCCTACTCTCGGTTTATCATGAAGCTCAGGGTCTTGCGGGAGGCAGCCACGCGCCAATAAGGACACGGGTCAGATAGGCCAGCAAAGTGATTTCGCGAATTGGTTGCAAAGCTCTGGCATCGTTCCTGCTCGGAGAGATGCATGATTCCTTTTCATCTTCCCGTCCATTTCGCGGTCTCTTGGGCTTTCCCAAACTCTGCTTTGCAGATCGGAGGCCGGGCATGAGAATCGAACATGCGCGTGAATCCGAACGTCTTGGCGCCGTGTGTATATACGGTTTGCAGAAAGTCTACGAATTGGATGCCGGTCCGGCCAACTCGGCCCTCGATAGCGATAACGATGTGGTTCGGGCGGTCCCGGCGGAAGCGCTGCACGAGATCGAAAGCCAGATGGCGATCGTCGTGCCGGTGCGCAATGAGCGTCTCAAATTAATCGAGGGGGTCCTGTGCGGTATTCCCCATCCGTGTTTGGTGATCGTGGTGACCAACAGCCAACGTGAACCGATCGATAAATTCCATTTGGAGAAGTCGGCCATTACCAATTTTGCACGGTTCACGCGTAAACAAATCGTGGTGGTCCACCAAAAGGATCCCCACATAGCCGCAGCATTCGCGGAAGCGGACTACACCGATATTCTTGGCACCGACGAGCTCGTGCGCAACGGCAAGGCCGAGGGCATGATCATGGGGTCTCTGCTCGCTAACATGATGGGGCGGAAATACGTCGGATTTGTTGATAGCGACAATTATTTCCCCGGAGCGGTAAACGAATACGTGAAAGAGTATGCCGCCGGGTTTCACTTCAACACCAGTGACTATTCCATGGTCCGGATCTCATGGCACTCGAAGCCGAAAGTGGTGGAAAACTCCCTCTACTTCGCCAAATGGGGTCGCAGTTCACGACAGACCAACCAGATCCTGAATCGACTGGTCGGGCATCACACTGGATTTGAAACCGAAATTGTGAAGACGGGAAATGCTGGAGAGCACGCTTTGACCGTGGATTTGGCGATGACGCTGGACTACGCGACCGGCTATGCGGTTGAGACGTTCCACTACGTTCATTTGTTGGAGAAATATGGAGGAATTTTGGAGCATGGCGATGATACTGACGACATGCAGCGCCGCGTGCAGATTTGTCAGATTGAGTCCCGTAACCCTCATCTCCACGAAGTGAAGGGTGACGAACATGTCGATGACATGATCGCGGCGTCTCTGAGCACGATTTATCATTCGAAGTTGTGTTCCGAATCTCTACGCCAAGAGATTGAGGAAGAGCTGTCCCGGAGAAGCTATCTTAAGGACGGCGAAACGCTCGCTCCGATGCGGATTTACAAAAGCCTGGATCGGATGGACTACAGTGTATTTGTCGATCGTGCCCAAGCAGCCGTATCGATTGAAGGTGGATCGTCTGTGACGGTCTCGGTCAGATGACCTATCGGAATACTGAATAAACTATGCAGCTACCTTCACCGCTTCCCGGCCCGTGGATTATTTTCACTGATTTGGACGGGACCCTGTTGGATTGGAACACCTACTCGCCCGCCGTGGCGCGACCGGCTCTCTTGCAATTGCGAGAAGTTGGCGTGCCCGTGGTGTTTTGCTCCTCTAAAACAGCCACCGAGCAACGTGCCTTACGCCAATCGCTTCGCATTAAATCAATCCCCTCAATCGTAGAGAATGGCGCCGCGGTGATTGTGCCGGATGCTTCTGGTTTGGCAACGGGAGGATGGGCCCCCGCTCCGGGAGAACCCGGCCGGCGCGTAAAAGTCTTGGGAATGTCGGGAGTCGAGGTTCATCAGCGTTTGGACCTCGTGCGGAAGCGATCAGGGCTGAAACTGAAATCTTACCGGGACATTACCGATCAAGATCTCTCCGAACTCACCGGTTTGGATGAGGTCTCCGCAGGCCGAGCCCGAGTTCGAGAATATAGCGAAACCTTGGTGGAAGAGCTTCCAGTCGCCACTTGGATAGAGCTGGATTCCGAATTCGAAGCGGAGGGAATCGAATGCCGCCACGGTGGTAAATTTCATACGGTCACGGGGGCGGGAACCGATAAGGGTGGGGCGGTGCGTCTGATCACCGACCTCTATCGCAAAGCCTATGGCCGCGACGTCACCACCATCGGATTAGGAGATAGTGCCAACGACACGCCTTTACTTGCGGCAGTGGATCATCCTTTCCTCGTCGCTCGTGAGGACGGCAGTTGGGCCGATATCAATATGCCTAAATTAACCAAAGTTGCGGGAAAGGGTCCCGAAGGGTGGGTGGAGGTGGCCGATGCGTTGATGACTCTCCTCAAAGGGCCGGATCAAATTCCAGCCTGACTCATTTTCGGATCCGTCGGCGGCGTCCTTGCCATCCCACGAGAAACAGTCCCGTCATGAGCAGAGCCCAGGTTGAGGGTTCCGGGACGGGAGTGAATTCGAAATCGGAGAAGACCACGCTGTTCGTATCAAATATACTCGTGGTGCCGTAATTCACGATGAACGAACGATGGCCATTCGCGGTCGAGAGACGGGCACCGCGTTCAAGAAGGTGCCCGGTCAGGTTGTTCGCGGTGAAGAGCGTGAACATATCCGTGCTGATGGGATCGAGAGCGCTCAGTTGATTCCAGGAGAGTGTTCCACCCAGAACCAAATTGCCGCTCACCGAAACCAGATCGACCGACTTGGGATCCGAATCCGCATCAACCTCGAAGAATGAATTGGAATCCGGCAGAAGCGTTAAGTCACCGGTTATCGAAAGGGAACCGATACTGTTGCCTGGGCTCACGAAGCCACTGGTCTCCACATTGCCGATAATTGTTCCGTTGCCGGTGAGAGCCGAGGTGGAAGGGAAGGAAAGGGTTTGGGCTAGAGTGACCTGTCCACCTCCCAGCGCGAGCAAGCCGTTATCAAAATTGAAGCTATCGGCGAAATGCAGAATGCCAGTATCCGCTCGAACAATACCGTTGGTGGTGAAGGGGGCGTTCACGGTGGTGGTGCTTTCGCCGGCAGTCTTTTGGAAGGTCCCGTTGTTAGTGACGGTAAATCCCGTGGCGCTCGCCCCGAGAGTCCCGTCAGTCGCCGAGCCCGTCATGTCGCCATCACTCCATATAATATTGCCTTCATTGACGAACGTCCGTTCCAGCGGGTTGTCTTCGGGATGGGCGAACTCGACGGCACCGTCTGAAGCGATGGTGGTGATGCCGTTGCCATCGAATACGCCGCCGTTTACCACGATGTTGCCCGAAAGCGTGTGAGTTCCGGTCAGGATACCTCCGGTTATTTGCGCCTGCCCTCCCAGATTGACTTCGTGGTTCAGGTCGAATGTTCCGCCCGTAAGTTCCAAGGTTCCCGCATTGATTACCTGAGTTCCCGGATTGAAGGTATACCCGTTCGTGATATGTAAGCTGCTTCCCTCCCAAATATCGAACACAGCGGCTGAACTGCCCAGTTCGGGGTTGAGAAGAATATCGATTTCGCCGGGTGAAGGGATCAGGGCTTCCGTGGTTTCTTCCAATATGTATGACCTCTCCACTCGCGGTGAATGCGACTGTTCCGCTTTGGACTTCGAATCTACCGCCGACGGATACCGGTAAAGCGAACACGGCGGTCTCAGTGCCACCGGTTTTTTGGAATAGGCCAGAAACTTCAAAGAATCCGTCACCTGTTAGAATTTGGTCGATACGCCCGTCGAACCCAAGAGTCATGAGTCCCGCCACTTCGACTCTTCCATTATTCCCCGTTCTGATCGTAGCGCTGTTCCAAGCCAGTGAAGCGTCGGTGTCTACATACAAAAGGGTGCCGTTGAGATCGACAAAGCCGGACTTGTCGATCGAACCCATCGCGGACGAACTTAGCGTGATTCCTGCAAAATCAGCAAATGACCCACTGGTATAGTTCCACCCTCGGTTAAAGGTGAAGAAGCCGTCCAAGGTCGAACCCGCGAGATCGAAGTCGACGTCGAACACCGGGAATCCGGAAAGGGTTCCGTTTTCTGCGGTGAACTTACCTCCACCACTCACCGTCGAACCGAAATCGAACTGGGTTTTGTTGTGCGACTCCAGGCTTGCGCCGGAGTTTATAACCGACGAGGAAACGCTCGAAAACGTGGCCGCGTCCCGAAGGCTTAGGGTGCCCGCATCGACCTTCAAAGTTCCAGATTGGAAGTCTTGGAAGATTTGAGTCTCGGTTGTTCCGGATTCGGTATAGGTGCCTTCGTTCGTAAAGGTGGAGGAACCGGTGTTTTCCGAAATGTCGTGAATGTGGTCGGTTTGGTCGTTGAATTGTCCTCGATTCAAAAACGACCCTGCGGCATTGGTGTCCAAGTCTCCATCCATCCAATCGACGGTGCCATCGTTGACGATGTCGCGGTTATTGTAGGACTGCGAATTGTCGCGAATTTCCAAAATGCCAGTCGAGGCAATGGTGGTCATCGCATCCGTTGCCGCCGCATCCCAGTCCCCAAAACCTCCGAGGACATATTTCGAAAAAATGGTCTGCGAGCCATCGCGGTCGCCGCCACTTTGTTCGAAATCGACGCTCAAATCGCCTTGCAGATCAAGATTGCCGTTGTTGAGTCCAAAGTTGCCCGACCCGGTCAGGCTGGCGGCGTTGGTGGTAGCACCATCTTTCAAGGTGCCTTCCGTCCACGTGGCGTTGTTTGAGAAGGAGTGGGTTCCAGATAGAGTTCCGCCCTTGATGCCTACATCGGGCGTGCCTAGGTCACCGGTTAGGGTGAGGATGCCGTTGGCAAGTTCAACCTGACCGGCACCGGTGATCAGGTTGCCACTATTGACGGTGTAGTTGTTGTCGAACCGAAGCGTAGCGCCTGCATTAACATCGAAAGATCCTGAAGCTTCTCCGCTGCCATCGAGAACCAAAAAGCCAGCATCGATATCGACGGTGCCGCTGCTGTTAAACTCTTCATCAATTTCGGTCCGACCGAGACCGGTTTTATGGTAGATGCCGGAGTTGGTAACGATTATAGGGGTTATCCGCGGCCCAAGCAGGGCTTTGAGAAGAGCGGATGAAACCAGCAGTTAAAAAAGAAATCTTTAGGGAGGGGCGCCGGGGAGGGAGCGTGCTCCCTCCCCGCTCTTTCCTCCGACCGACAGGTCGGCCAGGATGGAGGGGAAGACGTTGCGGGCCGAGCCGGCCGGAAAGTAACGATTTGAGGCATGACCCCGATCACTTTAGTTTCCGCCGGTTCGGTTCGCAGCGCTCCCAAACGACTACTCAGAGGACGAATATAACAACGACTCTCCCTAGGGCGTGTTTAAGAAATGGAGCGTTAGTGATTGATCCATATGATGATGCATACCAATGCGAGCATTGCGGCGTAAGAATGAAGCAGTTTTTCGTAGCGAGTGGCAATGATGCGTCGGAAGTGCTTGAGCTTGGCCAAGAGGTTTTCGATGCGATGACGATCGCGAGAGAGGTGCTCGTCAAAGTCGGGTTTTTGCGACCTCTTGGGATGCACGGCTATGACGGCGGTGCCACCAATCTGATTCACACTCTCCCGGATGGCATCGCTGTCGTAGCCTTTATCCATGATGGCTGCGCCACCGGGCTTTAAGTAAGATTTGAGCAGGGGTTTACATTGGTCAAAGTCTGAGACATTTGCGCCGGTGAGGATGAAACCCAAAGGGTATCCCAAGGCGTCACAGGCGAAGTGAGCCTGCGTTGATAGACCTGCTTTGGCGCGAGCCATTGCTTGAGCAAGCTGGCCTCCCACTGGACCCGCAGCATGCTGATGGACCCGTGAGCTGGTGCGATCAATCATCAGATACTCATGGTCGCCTTGAAGGGTGCCCAGCCGTGCGAGCACTTGAGTCCACAGTCCACTTTTGGTCCACCGTCTAAATGAGGCGTAGGCGTTCTGCCACGGCCCAAACCAAGTGGGCAGATCCCGCCATGGTGAGCCCGTGCGAGCAATCCACAGCACCGCTGCAATACGGCGTCGCAGGTTGCGACACTTGCGTCCACGGCGATGAGGGCCAGTCAGACTGAGCTGATGAGCGTTCATTTTTTTAGCTCGGCCCAGTGGTGATCACCCAGCACGAGTCTTACGTTCCGATTCACAGAGTGATGTGATCTTAAAATGACCCCAATGTCAATAAAACGTATCCTATTAATGAATATTATTTACGCCGATTTATTTGTTAAACACACCCTAGCGAGCGTTGGATGATTTTAAATCCGTGTATGGCCGGTTCAAACGATTGCTGGGAGATAGGATCGAGTTTCTTTTTATGGGCGCGGCGGGCGAACCTCTCGAACAGTCTAGGATGGCCACCTCTATGCACATGCCGTGGTTAATAGGATCCTCGGAACTGGGACGTAAATCGCGAGTGCTATCGGATCCCGCTCGATTCAAAACGACGCACATCATGGCAATTTCCCGCAATGGAGCTCCCGTGGTGAGTGGCAACGCAGAGGACCTCGAGTCGACGCTTAAACTTAAACTAATCGATCAGTTGGGAGAACTGGTCGCTCTGATGAACCCCGCGAACCCACGAAATTGGAAGGATAGGGCGCATTACGGGCGGGCGATACGTCCGGTCGAATACGCCGGAAAATCGATCGGACCTGAGATGATCGGCGATCCATTGCGCCCTGACTCCCTGCGTGATTACGGAGTCGGCCAAGTCGACGCCAAATTGGTGATCGATGCCACGGGGAAAGTTCAAAGCGCCAATCTTATGTCCACGGCATCCGTGCCGGAAAATTTGGTAAAACCCTTACTCACGGCTCTACAGCGCAGTGCGGGTTTTAGACCTCACGGCCAGAGACCCGAAATTCATCAAACAACACAACCTGGATGGCTTCTCTTCCTCTCGCGTTCGCCAATACGCAACGGCCGTTTTTCGCTGCATTGATGGACAATGGAGGATCCAAACCATGCTGGTTTTTGATCCCGAAATCTGGGAACCAATTGAGTGATAGCAACCAACCATCTCGTCATATACGAAGTTCAATAAAACCGACGGCCATCAACGCGACTCCTCTTATTTGTTTTTCCGTGCTGGTTATTTTTGCGGCCATGACAGCATTTGAAACAGGGCAATCGCCGACTTATGGAAATCCCGATCCTAAACATTCTACATCCGGCTATCTAACCCCATGCGTAAGGCTTTTTGTCATACTCGGCCTAGTTTCGACTCTGGCACTTCCCAGTGCATATATGATCTCCCCTAAACTGAGGAAGGCCACTTGCAGCCCTCGACCAGGCGCAATCCCTGCCGCTGGAATCATACTATGGGTGATAGATTTCACCCTACTGCACACCTCGAAGTTCTCCCTGATTTCCTGGATTCTCGACTAGGCGAAATTGAATTGGGGCAGAATGAATTCCCGGTCACAAACCCGGTGTCTCAGTTTCGTGTTTTTCGACCTTTAGATAATATCAGTCTGTAGGCGAAACCTCGGTCAAGAATTGACCTCAGGTTCAGTTGCTCGAACGGCATGCGTTCGCTTTCATCCCCTCGCATTTGCCGTATTGCCCCCAAATTCGCACCATTTGCATTTCCCCTCCGCTCTATCGCAATTGAACATGGAAGATATCTCTCAGCCCTCTCTTTGTTCCCCTGACTCAATCACAATTTGGCGCCGCTCAATCGTTCTGTTCGGGGCGATCGCGCTTATTTCACTCCCAGCGGCAACCCCGGTATCTGTTTCTTCGCAGTCAGCGCCGGAACGAGATCACCATCTATTCGTGGGTATTAATCTCTCCTATGCCGAAGGCACCAAGATGCTGAAGGTTGATAAGCTCCAAGGGAACAGCGCGGTTCTGGACACCCCTAATCGGGAGCGTCGTGAACTGGCCCGCGATCCCGGGCTACAATGGAAGCGGTCCACCAAAGTTAGCTCAAACTTCGTCAACATCGACGGGCTGAGCCTGCGGGAGGCCTACATCCGGCCCCGTCAGGAAGTAAGGGAACGACTCACCGAGCAGATGGAGATGCAGAATTATGCCGCCTACGCTGTGGACATGGCGGAAGCACGTATGCGCGAGGGTTCGGTCTTGCTCACGCGTGATGTCATTTCAGGCGGTGATTCCGTATCGGGTACGACAGCTGCCAGCTCCGGCGAGGGCGAGGATCTGTCAATTCTCGATGAAGCCCTGAGCATGCAGGACTCACTGTCGGACGCAGGTTTGATGGGTGGAGTCGGCGAGAGCGCCGACCGTCAGGCGGTTAATGCAATCGAGATCAACTTCGAGATTTCAACCCCTCAACCCATTGCAGACGCGCACGTTTTCGGCACCGCGATCGTTCGCTCGAAGGACGGGTTCACCGACATCGTTTTTCATCAAGCGGTCGGAGAGATCGGACAATCACCCAAACGGATCACAATCGAGCAGCATGGTCTGCCGCCAGATTTCGAAATTAAACAGTCCACCATTCACGTCTTCAGTCAGGGCGAAGAATTCGCGACCACTCACTCGGAGAAACACTACGAACTCACTTCCGGGGAAGCCAAGGAGTTCGCCACGCTCGAACACACGTCCGATCACCGCCGCAAAGATTCTCCCGCCAAACCTTCTTGGTCTCTGGCACCAATTGACCTGCATGCCACGACTTCTCCAGATACATTCGACTATTTGGTCACGGTTAAGATCTCCGATTCGGGGAAACTGGAATCGATCGAATCAAAAAACCAAATTCTACCAGATCACGTGGAAGCCATTGTGCGCCAAATCGTATTTCTGCCCGCGGTGGAGAATGGCCAACCCGTCGCTTCAACGCTGACGTTTAATCCGGTCGATTTCTTCAAAAACTGAGATCAGCTTTGGATGAGTGGTAAGATTTAGGACCAAACAGCGAACTGTCATGAAAATCATTAATGCAGCGGCAGTCTTTTTGTCGTTCGGCCTCAGTAATTTTCTACCCGCTCAGGACATCGACCCGTTCGAAGGCTTCCACCCTTTCTTTGTCCACCGCACGGCTCCCGGAGGATTTGCCGCAGACACTCACACCGGGTTTTATTGTTATGCAATTGAAAGAGAGCAGGCGGAGGGAGGCACTGTTGTCGCGATAATGGTTGTGGAAAATAACGAGGTGATTGAGTCGATCAGCCACGGTTCAAATAATGGCGATCTCATGTAGCGAATCCGAGATATCGATCTCTAACCCTTCGATTTCAAACAGGAGATAGACGCTACCATAAATCGATTGAGAGCCGAATATGCCGATCGCGGTGAGCGATTTAACTACCGCATCATCTACGCATTGGATGAAACCAAATTCGAAATCAAGGCATCCAACCCGGCCATATGATCGCCGCGCTAGCCGAACACAGCGAGGACATCGGAAAGCGCTACGCCGTCTACAAAGAGGTCATGGTCTACTACGCGGAGAGGAAGTTGCACTTCAGGTAGAGGAGGGGGTTTCGACCTCACTCCTCAACTTCGGGATTAACTGATTCAGTCGGACCGTTTTTGGCTAGGAGAGGGTGATGAAGAAACTGAAATCAACTTCAGATCATCCATGATTCATCTTCACGCTGTCCGTCTCTTCGCCACCCTTTCCATCGCCTTCTCCACACTCGCTTCAGCGGACGAATGGCGGGAGCTACTCGACTCCGACCTCTCCCAATGGGACATCTTCATGGGGGCGCCTCACACCACGACCGACATCAAGGGCTACGAGAAATTCGACGACGTCACCAAGGGCACGCCCATCGGTTTAAACAAAGATCCGAAGAAAGTCTTCACCACCAAGGCGAGCTGGGATGGTAGCACAGAACTGGTGGTTTCCGGCGAGATATTTGCGGGCTTGGTCACGAAGGAAGAGTTTTCCAACTACCACCTCACCGTGCAATTCCGTTGGGGCGAAAAGAAGTGGGAGCCGCGCCTCAACAAACAACGAAACTCCGGTGTGCTCTATCACGGTGTCGGCAACTACACCGATTTCTGGAACGTGTGGCTGACCTGCCTCGAAGCGGAAGTTATGGAGGGCGACAGCGCGGACTTCATTCCACTCGGTGACATGCGCGCCAAAGTGCCTGCCATCGGCGGAAAGACAGTCTATGACTACGCCCCCGATGCCGACCTCGTGGAATTTGCTTGGCTCGAAGGATACGAGACAGGCCGTTGCCGTAAACCGGGCGATCCGGAGAAGCCGCACGGCCAATGGAACACCCTCGAAATCATCGCACTCGGCAACCAAACCCTGCACGTGCTCAACGGCATCGTGGTCATGTGTGTGGTCGATCCCGAGGTGCGGATCGACGGCAAATGGCAACCGCTCAATGCCGGGAAAATTCAACTTCAATCCGAAGCCGCCGAAGTCTTCTTCCGGGACGTTCGCATCAAGCAAATCACAGCCTTCCCCAACGCCTACGCGGAGCACGTGGTAAAATAGCGAGTCTCCCCTCCCTCCTTGAAGGCAGGTGAACGCAAAGATCGGTGGCCGCAGGCTCAGAGGATTTTTTGCTTCCTGGGTTGAGCCTTGAAGTCGTTTCCCTACATGGGGTTTGAAGTTCTAGATTGGAAACAATCCCACCGTGCGCTGAAATGCGTCTGTGGGGACAACCTCTTTTCTCATACTCTGCATTTCGCTCGTCCTGTTCGGGCATTCAGCAGCCCCCCTACCCGCTCAATCTGAGCCGATTCGGCTCACTGAGATCAACGGTGCTACAACGTTCATCGATACGGAAGGACGCGTTTTTCGAGCCCTCGGCGTAAATCACTTCGCATCCGCGACTAAACCTGCCGTCGAAATCATTGCTGATCTCAAGCAATGGGGCTCCAACACCCCGGACGAACTGGCCCGCGAGTTCGTTCATCCCAAAGCACTCAACTTGGTCAATGTATCGCGTTGGATGCTGGACGATAGGTTTAAGTTTCGAGACGTGTTCTCGGTTGAATTCAAACTCGAGCTGGAGTCTCGAATCCGAACGGTCTGCCTCAAACATAGGGAGTTCCCTCTACTCATCGGTTACTTCTGGAATGATATTCCGATATGGGGCGACACGGACCACCCCGAAGGCGGGTGGCTCTCCTTCTTTCAATCACTGCCCGCCGATTCAGCAGGTCATCGCGCCTGGCGAACTTGGCGGCGGAAGCATGCGGAGGCACCCGAATCCGAATTTCTCGGGATTATCGCCGGAGAACTGTATCGGACCGCGCACGAATACTTTAAGAAATACGATCCGGACAGTCTCATCCTCGGCGACAAATACAGTGAGTCCGATATGCCAGAAGTCGTGGTGCGCGCTGCGCTACCCTACATCGATGTGCTATTCATTCAGGTAACGAGTCGCGAATTCGATCCCGCGTATTTCACTTCCCTTCACCAACGCTACGGTAAGCCCATCTACATTTCCGACCACGTGGGCGGATTCAGCACGCCGGAATATCCCCACACAATCACACGCTGGACTTGGCCGAACGCGAAAGACTACGCGACCTACTACCAACGCTACATCACTGCCGCCTTTGCGCATCCTAATTTGATCGGATACATTCGCTGCCAATACCGCAGCGTGCCCCGCAAAGGAAAACTCGACACCCAAAAGCAAGGTCTCCTCCGGATGGACGGCACCCCCTACACCGAAATCCTTCCCACGGTCTCCGCCGCCAATCGAGAGGCACAGGCTCGGTTTAGGAAATCTCTAACGCCATGAAACTTACTCTCAGCCTCATCGCATCACTCCTGCAGGCGACCGTTGCTTTCGCCAAGACTACCAAGTTTCAAAGAACCGACGGACTCTCTAAAACCGAGTTCAAGGAGGCTCTGGAACACTGTGAGAATAACCTGCCCAAGGTCTGGTCCGCCCTGACTTCGATCCGGGAAAGTAATGTAAACATCCGGCTATCACCCGAGCGGAAAATGGGTCCAGGAAAGGCGGCAGGGACTGATCGCATGGTGCTGAGCACCTTTTTTCTTATCAACGACCTTCCGAAGTTCCCGGATGATCGACTCGTCGTAGTCATCTTTCATGAGTTCGGCCTCTTGCTCTTCAATCGTGAAACCAAACAGAGCGAGCGGGATCGCGTTAAGCACGAATTCTTCGCGTTCGCCTACTCGATTAAAGCAACCAAAGCACTCGCCGATAATGGCGATTTCGGCCCTCTCGAACAGGCGATCAAAAACATCTCCCTTCGCGCGAAGAACGGAAAGCCCAAGGACCCACACACCATCGCGATCAAACAACTGTTAGAGACCTCACTTTGGTCCAATGCCGTCGCGTTTATGAATACGAAATAACCTCCACTCTAGCGGAAAACTTCACCGCAGTTGATACCAAATCTCCGATCGATTCGATCACGCGATTCTTGTTATGCGTGGTGTCCTACTTTGCGATCTTTGCTTCCTTGGTGTTTAGAACCAACCTATCCACCGCCTACTTCTGGTCTCTACCGCGGATGCGATCAGACATCTCGGCACGCCAGACCTTGTATCGCGATTCCATAGCAGCGACACGTTCCGGATACCGACTCGCCATGTCGATGGTCTCTCCGGGGTCTTCGCCCCAATTGTAGAGCTGGAGTCCGTCCGGAATTTCCACCTCGTGAAGCTCGTCCATAACCAGACCGTCTTCACCCAATTCATAAGCGTGGTAGGTCTTTGATTCCGCGCGATAAACAAGTTTCCAATTCCCTTCCCGGGCCACCCAGTTTTGCTCACGGCCCGAATCCCAGAACATCGTATCGGTTTGATGGAGTTGGGTGACGTCACCATCGACCAACGGCAGCAGATTTTTGCCATCCAACGTTTTCTTCGCCGCGATACCCGTGACTGCGGACAAACTGGCATAGAGATCGCGGTGTGTGATCAACTCCTCGACCCGTTGACCTGCCTTGAAACGGTCGGGCCACGACATGACGAAGGGCACCTTGATACCACCATCCATGAGGCAGTATTTGAATGCATTGATGTTACGGTTGTTGGCGTAGGATTGATCGGAACCACCGTTATCGGAGGTGAATACGATGAGGGTATTTTCGGCCACGCCCTGCGCTTCGACTGCGTCCATGATTTGGCCGATCATCTCGTCCATCAGCTCAAGATGGGCGAGGTAGATCTTGCGGCCGTAGGGGTCAGTTATCGCGAGATGGCAGGTGTCGCTATACCATTGGCGGTAGTCCGGTCGCGCGATCGGATCCCACAGCGGATACTCCCACACCTCAGCATCACGATCGAACGGCCGCTCCGGCACCCCGTGACGTTCCGCCAGATGTTTGGGCAGTCGGTAGAGCGGCGTGTGCACGGCGTTAAATTCCAATTGAAGATAGAACGGTTTTTTACTGTCGGCCTTAATAAAATTCACTGACTCTCGGCCAAAGAGTTCTGTTGTCGTGGTGTCTTCAAATGACTCCTTCTTTCCATGATCACGTGTGAGGGGGCCGATCCCGATCATCTTGGCTTCAGCGATACTGCCCGGCTTTTTGCGCTCGTAGGCGTCGACGTCTTTTTGGCTGATGAGCTGAAAATCCCACGAGTGATGGGTGAACCCGAGGTAATGATCGAACCCATGCTTCATCGGGTTTTCCTTCGGCCCTCCGTTAAGGTGCGTCTTGCCGACCTTCATGGTCCGGTAGCCCGCCTCGCGCATCATTTCCGCGATGGTGTGTTCATCGGAGGGCAATCCACCATCTCCGTAATAATAGGCTCCCCAGCGCTGAGCATAACGCCCCGTGACCAGCGCCGAGGGAGTCGCTGCAGATGGGTGACGCTGCATAGGCCTCCTCGAAGGCCACGCCACTGTCGGCCAACCGATCGAGGTTGGGCGTCACCACGCCATCTGCCACGATATCGTGAAATCCCACGTCGCCGTATCCAATATCATCGGTTACGATAACGATGACGTTGGGCCTTTCGGCAGAGGCATGAAAAACGAAAGCGACGAAGCCAAGTAGGTTCAGAAAGAATTTTAACATAAAGGATATCAGTTAAGGGTGATTACGGGCTGCGGGAGGTTGCGTCCCGGTTCAGGCACGCGGTCGCGGAGTTTCGATCGATAAATCTTGAGCGTGGCGGAGTGGGCCGGATCGCCCGCGAGGTTGAACCACTCACGTGGATCTACCGAAGTGCGGTAAAGTTCTTCCAGGCCGTTTTCGTAGCGAATGTAACGCCATCCTTTTGATCGGAGCGAATAACTCTCGCGTCCGGGATCGTAGCGTAGCCGCCATTTATAGAGTGCGGTCAGCGCCTCATCCGGACCCGCCCATTCACCGGCTGCAGGATCCGCCAACAGCGGTTTGAAACTGTATCCATCGAGTGGATGCCCTTCTCCGTTATGACGGGTATCTCCTTCCAATCCGCACAGGTCGACCATCGTCGGATAAATATCGACGAGCGACACCGGTTGATCTGTCAGTCCTCCCTCCTCAGCGAGCCCCGGCGCGCGCACGATGAGCGGCACCCGCGTGCTCTCCTGCCAAAGGGAGTTTTTATAGAGGTAGTCTTTCTCCCCCCATTCCCCAGCCATGATCACTCGTGAAAATAATTACGGTATTATCCCGAAGTTCACTGCCATCAATCACGTCAAGAATTCGACCGATCTGTTCGTTCACGGAGGCGACACTTGCGAGGTAAGCTTGGATGAAGCGACGGAGTCCCTCGTTATCCGACGAGTAAGACGTAACCAAGGCTTCATAGAGACGGCGGCCCATGTCTTCGGAGCGCGCGGGGTTGGGTTCATATCCACCGAGCAGCGTGCGAACCGAACGGGCATACGTATCGTCGATATCATCGGGCCGGATGTCGGGAAGCTGAATAGACTCTAACGGAAACATGTCGAAGAAGCGTTGCGGCACGATCAGCGGGGTATGCGGTCGCATGAATCCGACGCCTATGAAGAAAGGTTCGGGTTGATCGCTCTTCGACAGGTTTTGCAGATTCTCGACCGCCCAGTCTCCATTGACTTCGTCGGCCGTTTGGTCGCGGTCCATTTGAGAATTCACCCGCAAGGTTCGGCGCTCGCCCCACGGGCCGGTTACCCAATGTAGCGGTTTGCCTTCGGGACTGGTTCGGCCAGCCAAGCTCACCAGAGGGCCAAAGGATCCGTCGACCGCACCGATATGACTGAAGGGGGCCAATACATCCGGATGCGCGATTTGGCGATCACCATCCCAGGAAAACGGTCCGTAGTCCGCCGTGTGGGCAAACTCCGACCATTCGCTCCGCACGACATGGTGCATGAGTTTACCCGTGCCCAGCGTGTGATATCCATTAGCGCGGAAGTGGTCCATGAATGTGCGGGAGTTCTTCAGCACCCCATACCCGTCCCAGCAAGTAAAACCGTAACAGCCGGAGTTGTGCGGATAAATGCCGGTGAACATACTCGCCCGCGAAGAGCCACAGATCGGAATATTCGTATGCGCTTGGCGGAACGTTACCCCACTACGAGCCAATCTGGTGAGATTCGGTGTGTAGGCCTGAGAATGTGCGCCCAATGGTTCGATGTAGTCGTTGAGGTCGTCGCACATGATCAGCACGACGTTGGGGCGGGACGCCACGCTCGCACTGGCGGCAATCGGAAGAGCCGTCAGAATCAGACAGAAATAGGTGAAGGTTCGTTTCATGATCAATTGCAGATAGGATGGGGCAGTCTCACCGAGCCCGCCGGTTTTAACTGTTGCGGCGATCCCCAAGCTGCGCGCGCTCGGCGAGCACGCCCTACGTCAATCCGATCTAGTTTAGTCCCCGATATTTTCTACTCCATTTGCGCCCGACCGCGTTCCACCCATGTTTTGTATTCGGGTCGGTCTTCCCACTGCTCGAAATAAGCCTGATACTGCGGCAACTCGATCCAGAACACGCCATCCACCCGATCAGCGGGATCAGGCAGGACGCGGCCTTCCAGGTAATCGCCGACGGTCACACTCGCCTCGCGCGAACGATTGAAGTCATCCCACAGCGCACGCATGCGAGCGGCCTGTGTGGGTTGCTCCGCAGTCAACTCCTTCGTTTCAGTCGGATCTTTCGCGAGATTATACAGCTCGAATTCGCCTGATTCTACATCCGGAGCGACGAGCTTCCAATCGTCATCGATGATCGCTGCCCCTTCCATCCGCTTGAAAGGGATCGGACGGTTGCGGGTTCCTTCGTATCCATTAAACACTGACACCAGGCTCTTTCCATCCAGGGGCTGCACATATACCAACTCAGGCAATCCGACGATTTCGCCAATCGTGGGGAAAATATCCATCGTTACCGCAGGGTGGTCAGAATCTTGCCCCGCCTCGATTCCGTCCGGCCATTCCACCAAACCCGGCACGCGAATCCCACCCTCGTAAACTTGATTCTTAAAACCACGAAGACCACCCACGCCCATCGATCCCGCCAAGGAAAGTCCGCCATTATCACCATTGAACCACAGAATGGTATTATCGGCGACATCCATGTCGCGAAGACCGGAGCGCAGCGTTCCCATCGCCCGATCCATCGCCAGGAGCTCGGCCGCTTGGCGTCGCTCATCTTCCGGCAAATGTTCAAATCCCGCTTCGTCCTCCGGAAACGACATGAATGGACTGTGCGGCGTGCCGAACCATATCACCGAAAAGAAAGGTCCCTCTTTGTTCGCTTCCATAAATTTCAGTGCTTCGGCGACGGAAACCTCTGACGAATCACCTCTGAACTCCTCGAAATTGCCGTTGCGACTCATGACCGGATGCAAATCAAAAAAATTGGTGACCGATACCCAAGTATCGAATCCGAAAACACCCGGATGCAATGGGTCATCGCCAAAAATCGGCGCTCCTGCTCCGCGCAGACCATTGAGATGCCATTTCCCAAAATGACCGGTGGCATAGCCGGCGGCCTGCAGCGCTTGGGCGATTGTCTTCTCCTGACGCCTCAGTGGATAGCCATGCGTTTGCACCCCGGTGCGGTCATTGCTGCGACCCGTGAGCAGCGTGGCGCGGGTCGGAGAGCAGTTGGAGGCACCGGCGTAGAAACGGTTAAACCGAATGCCTGCCGCGGCCATCGCGTCAAGATTGGGCGTCTTCAGTAGCGGATGGTGATTATAGCCGGTCTGTCCCCAACCCTGATCGTCGGACATCACCAAAACCACATTGGGGCGGTCGGCGAAACCGGCCAGAGCAGTAGATATCAGTAACAAAGAACCCGAAAACAATCGGGCCATGAAGCGAGGAAGGGGTAGCAATTTCATGAGATTCGAAGACGACAGAACAAAAGCCCGTGCCGCGCAAAACCCAAAACCCCGAAAACGCGATTCACCAGCCCGCCACCCCGGTGGGATAACTAGGTTAATCGTTTCAACCGACTCGTATTTGGCGTTTTTTCCCGCTCCCGCAGATTGGAGGTTCGCTCCCATCGGCATGTCCCTGTTCAATCGCTCCATGAAATCCTCAAACTGGATGCTCTTTAGCACTCTGGCACTGGTTTGGTTGACTCCGGCCTGCGCTGAAGAGACGCAACACTTCCCTTACAAGCTCCCCGAAACCCGTCCGGATATCCCTCTCAGTAAGGCAATGGATCGTCTCTACTCCCAATATTCAGCCGCCGCGCCGGAATGGAGTGAGCTCTCTTCCAATTTCAAATTCACTCGACTGAAGGGTCTCGATTACCGCGGCGGCGATGGCACGGTTTTGCGACGCGATCCGTCCAAGATCATTCGAGTCGGAGAGCTCTACTACGTTTGGCGTACTAAGCGCGACACTGCCACGGCTCCGCAAGGCCCCGACTTCGCCACTGAAACCATCCCTTCGACGGATTGGGATCTGAGTGAAATTTGGTATGCGACGAGCCCTGACGGATTCATCTGGACGGAGCAGGGACTCGCAATCGAACGTCCGCCCCATTCTCAGCCCGGTTGGCGCTCTGTTTCCACGACCGACATTCTAGTCTGGAAAGGGAAATACTATCTCTACTATAAGTCCGACGCCAACGGCCGCCCGCTGAACATCCGCATGCATGGACTCGCCACCGCGAATCATCCCCTCGGTCCGTTCACGAAGCATCCGCTCAATCCCGTGATGAACTCCGGGCATGAGACGACGTTGTTTCCGTTCAAAACCGGCATGGCGGCCCTCGCGATCCACAGCGGCCTTGAACACAATACCGTGCAATATTCACCCGACGGCGTGAACTTCCACGTCGAGTCCACCGCCACCTACATGCCCATCGCCACCGGCCCCTACATCGCGGATGCGTTCACCGACACGAAATACGGCCGTGGCATCAGTTGGGGGCTTTCGCATTTCACCGGTGAAGGCGAACCCGGTGCCCGTTATAGCATTTTGGGGCGTTTCGACTGTGATTTGAGTTTGGACGTTGATGATCCGATCATGAAAAATACCGCCTTTCACATCGATGCGGACACCCACTTCAAACAGGGCCTGGACAAGACTCAACGCGAACGCATCGAAGCGGATTCTACCCTGCCCTGAACCCGAATTCCGCTCCTACTTTCCAAAATCCACCTATGATACCCTTACCCTCCCTTCGACGCCTGATCACCAGCGCAGCGATCGTGTTCGCCACGGCGACGACCGTTTTTGCTCATCATGAGGCGCCTATTCAGCCCAAGAATATTTTGCTCATCATGGCCGATGACATCGGCATCGAGGCCTTCGGTTGCTACGGTGGAGAGTCCTACGCCACGCCGCGCATCGATCAACTGGCCGCCGAGGGCATTCGGTTCTCCCACGCCTATTCCCAACCGCTCTGCACCCCCACTCGCGTGCAAATCATGACCGGTAAATACAATCATCGGAACTGGCAGGCGTTCGGCATCCTGCCCAAGGGTGAACGCACCTTAGGCCATATCATGAGCGGTTTCGGCTACGACACGCTGATTTCCGGCAAATGGCAGCTCACCTCCTACGACCCACCCGAATTTCCCAACGCCGAGCGCCGCCGCAATACCGGCATGCATCCGCGTGACGCCGGCTTCGACGAATACCTGCTTTTCCACTCCGAGCACACCGAGGACAAGGGGTCCCGCTACGCCAACCCCACCTATATGCTCAACAACAAGCTCATCACCGAGCAGGGCACCTACGGCGAAGATACCAACACCGATTACATTCTCGATTTCATGGCGCGAAATCGCGACGAGAGCATGTTCGTCTACTACCCGATGGCGCTCCCCCACTGGCCAGCCAACCCCACGCCCCATTCCGCGGTCTAGGCGGATCCGACCCGTCGCCTCGAAAACGACCAAGCTTTCTTCCCCGATATGGTGGAATACATGGACACTTTGATCGGCAAACTCGTGGACGGCCTCGAGGAGCTCGGCCTGCGCGATGATACGATGATCATTTTCTATTCTGACAACGGCACCGACAAAAAGAACTCGTCTGTCATGAACGGGGTCAAAATCGATGGTCAAAAATCCTATCCGATTCAGGCCGGCATTCGGGTCCCTCTCATCGCCAGCTGGCCGAAGGGCACGCCACAAGGCGCGATTTCCCGCGACCTGATCGATTCATCGGACTTTTCTGCCGACTCTGATCGAGTTCGCCGGTCACGAAGCTCCCGCGGAATGGGGGCTCGACGGTCAGAGTTTCGCCGCCCAACTCCGGGGCGACGCGCACCCCACGCCCCGCGAGTCCGTTTTTGTGTGGTATGATCCCCGCCCCGGAGACGACAAAGCTCATCTCGACCGCGCCGTCTTCGCCTTGGATCACGATTACAAGCTCTACGATGACGGACGATTGATGCAGATCGACGATCTCCTCCCGATCGAAACCGAGCTCGATGCCAAAAATCTCTCCGTCGAGGCAAAAGCCGCCCAAGCCAAACTGAGCGCTGTCATCGACTCCCTGATGCAGCCCCCACTTTCACCTCGAGTGAAAAATGAAGTGGATGCCTACGGCGAACCCCTCAAAGGCTAGTCCTGCCGTAAAGCTATCTACCTCATAGCTTCCTTTACTCACTTTTGTTCTTCATGAAACGACACCCCTCGCTCTGGGCCGCCTTTCTGGCGTGTGCCCTTCTTTCTCCGCTTGCGGCAGATTCTCTGCTGCCGGCAGATCCCATTCCTCTGGACTCGCTGCAATCCTTCAAGGCCTCCGCTGACAATTGGGTGCTGGGTTCCTCGATCGGTGGCGACCCGCGCACTACCAAGGCACTGGTGCCCGTCCCCGGCGTCGGCGTGCTGATCAACGTCGCGCCCAAGAAAAGCGGCGAGCACCTCATCTCCAACTGGGAACACGGAGACATCGAGTTGTCCTTCGACTACCTCGTGCCTCAGGAATCCAATTCCGGCGTTTACTTGATGGGGCGCTATGAGCTGCAACTCCTCGACAGCTGGGGTATCGATACGCCCGGCGTGCACGATAACGGCGCCATCTATGAGCGTTGGATCGAAAAGGAGAAACGCGGCTACGAAGGCACCGCTCCACGCGTTAACGCCAGTCGCGCTCCCGGCCTTTGGCAGTCTTTCCGCATCGTTTTCAAAGCTCCTCGCTTCGACAAGAAGGGCGAAAAGGTAGCCAACGCCCGTTTTGTGGAGGTGGAGCACAATGGCTTCATCATCCACCGCAACGTCGAGGTCACCGGACCCACCCGTGGAGCCAAGTGGGGCAAGGAAGCGGCCTCAGGCCCGATCCTCATTCAGGGCAACCACGGCCCCGTTGCTTTCCGCAACATCACCAAGCGGTCCTACGATTTCGACACCAAGATCTCGATCCAAGACGTGCAGAGTAAGCTCAAGCGTCGTAAAAATGCGGCAGCCACGATCAACGACGACGAGGCACTCACCGAGGAGTTACCGCCCCAACCGGCCGACATCATTGACCCCAGTGCACTCGGCGAGAGCAAATTTTTCACCGCCACGTTCACGGGTATGATCAACATCCCCAACACCGGCACCTACGCTTTCGACGCCGACTCACGCGGCACCGTCACGCTGCAGGTAGGAGGCCAGGACGCGCTCATCCCCATCAATCCAGGCGTGCGTTCCGTGCCGATCGAACTCGAAGCTGGCCTTCAACCTTTCAAACTTCAATACGTCCACGGTCGCTGGAACAAACCTCAGGTTGCTCTCTTCGTCGAGGACCCCGGCATCGCGCGGCACCAGTGGGGCGCGAAGGCCAAAAAGCAAAAGGTCGAATCCCTCACCGCCGCCATGGCCAATGAAGAAGAACCCGTGGAAGAGAAAGAGAAGGTCACCGAGGTCATCGTCTCGCCTCTTGCGGATGGCGTGCGCATCCAACGCGGCTTCACCCCCTTCGATCCTGCCAAGCGGCTTTACTCGGTCGCGGTCGGTGAGTCCAACGGTGTGCACTACGCCTACGACTTCAAGACCGCCACCATCCTGCGGGTTTGGAACGGCCCCTTCTTGAATCTGTTCGAGTTCTGGGATGGTCGTGCTCACAACCAATACCTGAAGCCCATCGGACCAGCCCTGACATTCCACGACAACCCCACTGTCGGTTTGCTGGAGAGCGGCGATCATGGGTGGCCCACCGAGTCCGATGCCATGTGGAAATTTGACGGCTACACGCTCGACGATCGTGGTGCTCCCACCTTTCACGCCCGGCTCTCCGATATCGAAATCGAAGACAGCATCAGCACCACCGCGGTGCCTCGCAGTTTACAACGTAGCCTGACTCTCCGCGGTGATCACACCTCCTGGATGACCGGAATTCTGGTCGCGGAAGCGGAAAGCATCACCGCTCAAACGGACGGCCTCAGTTACATCATCGGCGATCGTGACTACTACGTCCATGTGTCGGCGGACAACGAACACCAACCTTTTGTGCGCCGGATCAACGGTCGCGACCAGCTCCTCCTTTTCCCGCCCAAATCCGGCAAGGATGTTAATCTCACCTACACCCTCGTCTGGTAATTCACGGCCATGAAAAACACATTTTCAATTCCACTCCTTATCAGTGCGGCCGTGGCGGTTTCCGCTCTGGCTCAGAACCCGTCCGCCGAGGAACGCTTCGCCAAGCCGTCCGACGAATTGGTTAAGCTCGAAAACCAATATTGGGAGCGCACGCCCATCCCGATTCCGGATGACATCATCCTGGAGTCCAGCGGCATTCTCGCCCTACCCAATCAGGAGCTACTCGTCACGACCCGCCGCGGCGAAATCTGGCACATCGCTGGCGCCTACGACAAGGTGCCGAACCCGAAGTTTACCCTGTTCGCTCACGGTCTGCATGAGCCGCTCGGCATCGTCGCCGCGCCTCAGGGGGGTTACCACGTGGCCCAACGTCCCGAGGTCACGCACATCGAAGATACCGATGGCGACGGTCGCGCCGACTCGTTCAAAACACTCGCCGAGATTCCGATTTCCGGCAGCTACCATGAATACGCCTTCGGTCCCATCATGGCTCCCAACGGCAATCTGCGCGTCACTCTCAACGTTGCCTTCGGTGCCGCCACTCAATCCCCGGTGCCGTGGCGCGGGTGGATGATCGAGATCACTCCCGACGGCCAGATCATCCCGATCGCGGCAGGTTTGCGATCCCCGGCCGGATTTACCGTTTCCAAGGATGGCGTTTGGTTGTCGGCGGAAAATCAAGGCGAATGGGTCGGCTCCGGCCGCGTCACCCAAATCGATGAAGGTGATTTCATCGGTCACATCGCTTCGTTGGCTTGGACCCGCGAGCCCGGCTCCACCGTTTCCCTTCGCCCCGGTGACATTCCCGACAGTGGCGAACCTATGCATGAAGTCGCGAAACGCATCCCGGGCATCAAGCCGCCCGCCGTGTGGTTGCCGCACACCATCCAAGGCATTTCCACGGCTGGACTAGTTGAGGATCTAACCGGTGGGGACTTTGGTCCATTCGCCGGGCAATACTACATCAGTGATCAGGGTCAGAGTAAGATCGTTCGCATGTCCATGGAGCAGGTCAAAGGTGTCTGGCAAGGAGCCAGCTATGCTTTCCGCGAAGGGTTCGAATGCGGCATCATTCGACTCACTTGGGGCGAAGACGCCACCCTCTGGGCCGGTGAAACCAACCGCGGTTGGGGCAGCGTAGGCTCGAAGCGCGAAGGCTTGGACCGGTTGACTTGGACCGGTTGACTTGGACCGGCAAGACGCCATTTGAGATCCTTGAGGTCACCGCTGAGAACGATGGCTTTCTCGTTAGCTTCACCCAGCCGGTTGATCAAAAAATCGCCGCAGATATCGCGTCCTATAGTGTTACGAGCTTCACATATAAGTATCACAAAACCTATGGCAGCCCGCCCATCAATGTGAGTAGCCACACCATCGCCAAAGTGGAGGTGGCCGAAGACGGACTCAGCGCCCGCATCGCACTGCCCAAGCTCCTCGAAGGTTATGTCCACGAGATCAAGGTGCTTGGCGTCAAAGCTGCCAAAAGCGGCGCATCTTTGCTCCACGACACCGCCTACTACACGCTCAACCGTATCCCTTTCGGCGAACGCATCATTCCCTACGGCATGGCCGAGGAAACGATGGACCACGCTCAACACCAAGGCATGACCGGAGCAGCCGCCGCGACCGACGGTCCCAAGAACCTGAGTGCCGCTCCCGCCAGCTGGAATGGCGCCGAGCCCGATCAAAGCATCGCCATCGGCACCAAGCCCGGCTTGCAGTTCGACCAGACGCTCATCGAAGCGAAAGCCGGATCGCGGATTGAATTCACCTTCAACAACGTCGACGACATGATGCACAATTTCGTGCTCTGCTATCCCGGCACCGGCTCGGACGTCGGATCGGCCGCCATGCAACTCGGCGTATCCGGCGAAGGTATGAATTTCGTGCCCAAGTCCGACAACGTCATCGCGCACACCAAGATCCTTCATCCCGAGTCCTCGGAAACGATCTACTTCACCGTGCCCGACAAGCCCGGCGACTACGACTACGTCTGCACCTTCCCCGGCCACGCCTTCCTCATGAAGGGAATACTGCGCGTCACCAAGTGACGCGCAAAGTAACAAGTATCAGGTAACAAGTAACTGACCAACGGGGTCGGATCCCCTTGCCCCAAACCTCGGGAATAACCTAAGACAACCAATCCCCTAGCAGAAACAGATCATTCATAACGTAAGGCAGAGCTTCGTCTTTGCTGGGAGCCAAATCGACCATTCCCGCCAGTCGAAGGTAGAGACGCAGAGCTGTGTGTGGTGATTTTTCAAATCTGACTTGCACCTGCTCGCGCGAGCGTGAGGCCGTCAACCCTCCGCGGTTAGATTCGCGGTCGAAGGCGAGAATAGGCGCGATTGCTAGCGATGGAGTCTCGCATTCCGCAGCTCTTTGGTCGGCAAACCAAAGCAATGTGCCCAAAGAATAGGTGCCTATGATGTCCGGTTTTGACGCCAATATTTCGGTCACGGCAGCGGGATTAGGCACCATGACCGTGTGTTTATCTTGAGGCCAAACCGCCTCGACCGTCTGACGAAAAACAGCAGGAGCAATGCCCCATCCGCTGATCCAGTTCCATCGACGCACCAAAGATGAATTTGCAGGTGACGGGGGCGTCATGGCAGTGCCGGAGTGCTTTAAGAGGTTGTGGGTGGAATAACAGCAGGTGAAGTCGCTGGTGCCACGCATTCCGAGTGATGCCACCGGTGTTAAACCAGTTGAACATATCGAAGTAGCCCATGCCGTCGAAAAACTGCTGGTAGCTGTCCTCGGTCCTCGGTCCTCTTCGGGAGACATACCCCCGCGTGGATGCTTCGCTCGTGGAATTCCGGTAGATCTGGAAAAAATGCGAGAGCGTTGGGCAGTTGCAGTTCGTTCCAAGTTTCAACGTCTTGCTGACGATATTTGCGGCGGCAAAAATCGACCTTAATCCATAGCCGGTCCCATTTGATCTTAGATCTACGGCGTTTGATCTGATTTACAAAAAACGATTCATCGGTCTGGTGCTTGCCAAACAGCCGGGCCACCGGTGTCTGAATTATGGGGTAATTTCGTGTCCGGCTGGACACTGATAACACTTTCAAGGCGTCGGGTTCACGCATCCGTTGAAGGAATTCCATGTATTCCACGGGCGTGAAGCCCATGCCGAGGAAAGGAGACGGGCACGGGACCTTGAACTCGCCGTAACACAAGCCACCCCAGCAATCGTCTGATACGATCGTAATTCCTTCACTCGGCCAGTGTCTCCGGGCATAGCGACGAGCCAAGGCATGTCTTCGGGATCTAAAGTCGATGGTTGGTTTCAAGACGCTATGCGGCAATGGTTTAAACCACACGGTTTCGAAATCAAAGCAACATTGGCGCGTAAAAAATTTTCAAATTGGAGAGAATCTCCGCGTTAGGTTAGATAAACGATAGCCCCAGATTTTCGCCTACAAAAAAGCGCGACCGGAAACGGTAGCGCTTTGCACAAATTGGACTGGTGTCAGATCAAGCGTGGGCGTTGATCTTCTCGAGCAATGCATCCTTCGAGGTCATGCCGACGATTTGTTCGACAACGGATCCACCCTTGAAAAGGAGCAGCGTGGGAATAGCCCGCACGCCGAACTCCGCGGAAATCGTGTCGTTTTCGTCTGCATTCACCTTGGCGATGGAAACCTTGCCATCAAGTTCGGTTGCGAGCTCTTCGAGAATGGGAGCGATGGCCTTGCAGGGGCCGCACCAAGGAGCCCAGAAATCAACCAATACGGGTTGATCGGCGGCGACGGCGGATTTGAAGGAAGTGGAATCGAGGTTTGCGATATTGGCTGACATAAATTGCGGAGGTTAGATTTTGGAAAAGAGGAGGAGAGCGAAAGCGATCGAGGCGAGGGCGGCAAGTCCGGCGACCGCCGTCTGCCAGAAAGGGACGTAGCGAGGGCCAAGTTTGTCGTCCCATGCCGGTATGGGTGAATTGAATTTTCGGGAGGATCTTCCGTTCCCCAATGACTTGGCCCGTGCCATCGAATTATTCGGGAGTGGACTTGTGAACGATTTCGGCGAGTTCCCGCCGGTCGACGGTTTCGATCTGTTTGTCGCGACGTTTCAACTCTTCGAACGTCTTGACCGCAGTTTCCGTCATGCGCTCGTGGGTTTCCTGAGAGCCGCCGACCAAGGCAAATTTTTTACCCTGAGTAATGCGTTTGTGGCCGTCTTCATTGTCCAATCCGACGCCCAATAAACCCGATACTCGGGGAGTTTTATTGGGACTAGGTTTTTCTTCGGAAGAACTCACGCCCTAACGGTGTCCGGTTCCGAAGTCGTTTCAAGGGGGTTTTGCGGATTATCACGCGCTTCACATAGGATATCGATGAAGGCCTCGTCCTGAGTAAGTTGGATGCGTCCCATGCGGGTGAGCTCGAGGACGGCGAGGAAAGTGGCGACGAGTAATCGCACGGTGATTTGGCCGGTGAAGAGGGAGGAGAAGACGAATTTTCGCTCGGTCTGCATTCGCGTTATGAGCCACTCCATCTGATCTGAAACGGTGATCTGTTCGTCCTGGATTTCTCCAATCACCATTTTTTCCGCTAGTCGCCTCAACACCAAGTTGAACGCGTTCCATAGTTCGATCCGGTCCAAGGGGTCCAGCGGCCGCTCACTCACGGGCACCGTCAGACGAGAGACATGACGGGCCAGCAGCCCCTGCTGATACTCGGCGAGTCGATCTAGTTCTTGGGAGGCTTCCTTAAATTTTTTATACTGCAGGAGCTGGTGCACCAACTCCCAACGAGGATCGATGCCATCTTCATCACTTCCATGGGTATCAATGGCTGCCTCTCCCCGGGGGAGGAGCATACGGCTTTTGATCTCCATCAAGGTCGCGGCCATCACGAAGAACTCACCCGCCACATCAAGATCGAGTTCGCGCATGGAATGCAGAATCTCGATGTATTGTTTCGTCACGGACTCAATCGGGATATCATAAATATCCAGCTCGTTCTTCCTAATCAGGAAGAGGAGCAGGTCTAACGGGCCCTCAAAAACGGGCAGTTTAATTCGAAGATCGGAGTCGGGAACCACGGCGAGCGGGCAGGCTTGATGTCACTCTCGCGGTCGCAAGTAAAATACGGAAAGAACCTCGAATTCGACTCAAGACCGGCGCCATGCGGCCACGAAATAGGCGTCCGAATCGAGCTCGTTGGGCAGCAACGTCAGCCGCCCCGCCGCGATTTCTCTGCCGTCTATGGGATGACGAAGCTTCTCTGGACGGAATGCCGGATACATTTGATCGAAGTGGTCCGCCACGGCTTCGTTTTCGTCCCGACAAAGCGAACACGTCGCGTAGACCAGTAACCCGCCTAGTTGGACGAATTTGCCGAATTCTCCCAAGAGCCGGATTTGGCGGTCCTGCGCCCGGCGGATAGTTTCGGGGGAGGTGGTCCACTTAAGATGAGGTGAACGCCGCCAAGTGCCACTGCCGGTGCAGGGCGCATCAACCAAGACGCCCTCAAATTTCCCGTCCAGAGTCGTCGTTGTGGTGATGTTCGGCAGGCCGGCGCGTTTTTGACGTTTCGCCAACTCCCGCATCGCTGCCGGTCTGATGTCGTGCACAACGACGGAACCGGTTTCGCCAAGTAGGGCGGCAAGTTGCAGCGTTTTGCCACCTGCTCCCGCGCAAGCATCCAGCCACCGACCACCCGGCGCATGCGGCAACGAATTGAGCAACGCTTGAGAGCCGATGTCCTGGACCTCGATCAGTCCCTTTTGGAGAACTTGGGTTGAGGCGAGGTTGATTCCGGCGGGGAGTCGGATCGCGTTGGAGAGATGGGGGGACGTTTCCCAAGTAATTCCCAAGGTCTCCATTTCGTCCGTCACCGTTTTTGCATCACTGGTCTGAATCCGAACCCACAGAGGCGCTCGGCTGAGGAGTGAAGTGACTACATCGGGATCCTGAGTTGCGGAACACTGATCGGGTAACCACAAGGGCAGCAGGTCACTCACAACTCCTGAGGAGGCGCTCTCATCAGTGCGATAGGCCGCTACGAATTCGGCGGTATCTCGGATGACTTCTGCATGGTTCGCGACGCGGGCAACCAAGATCTCGGGCGAAGCATCTTCGATCCACGGCAGGATCCGCCACGAGGTGTAGGCCAACTCGCGATAGAGCCGCCGATCACGACTGCCGGCCCGATGGCGGGCGAGCCAGGCGTTCAGCCGTTGCGGTAGGCCGGGATCGCGTCGCCACCAGGGACGTAACTCCTCGATCAGTTCCAGAAAGAGTCGGCGTTGGTTATCGATTCGGCTCACCGGAATTTGTTAAAAACGCCGAGCGTCGAATCGCATGGCGAAACCGAAGTCGCTTTCACGACGTGACCCTTCAAAGAACGAAATCTCATATCTCACCGTCCACCGGTTGGCGATGGTTTGGCGCGCGCCGTAAGACTGCTCCACAAATCGACTGCGGCGGGAATCGAAATGAAGGCGGGTGTAACCTTCCCAGACTTCGTTGAATCTGTAGGCATAGGCGCCGATGAATTCCTGAATGTCGTTTTCGAGGTGGTGAGTAGCAAACTGCAGACGCCAGTCGTCCGCGCTGTGCAAAGTGATCGCGGTGTTTAACTCGCGCATCGACCACTTTCCGGGAGCCGCTTGATGATACAAGTCCACGTCGAGAAACGCCGCGGGGCTCAACCGGATGGCGGTGTGGAAATCAGAAAGGGTGCGTTGGCCGACGGGTTGAGCGATTCGCGAATCGAGTGCCACAGTGAGCTGGGCCAAGTCCCGGGATCCGTAGGTTTTGTCGCGGGTCTGCAGACGCTGGTCGAGGGCGAACCTCACCGTGTGGGTGGAGGAGAGGTCATCGATTTGACGTCGGGCACCCAGGCCGAGGGGCTCCAGATAGGTTGCGAATACGCGCCGATCAATGGGAATGATGCGGCCCGTGCCTTCATCCGCATCGGGGATATAGCGGTAGGAGACTTTCGGGGTGATGAGATGACGAAGTCCATCTATGCCCCAGAGTTCATTTTGGTAGTCGAAAACTCCGGAATATTTCAGTTCCGCATCCAGCCCAAACTCTCCCAACGTTCGGGTGTAGTCTCCCGACGAGACCAAATTTTTAGTGTAGTGGGTTAGCCGGGCTCCGATCACGGGAGTAATGGCCAGCCAATCCTGATAGCTCCACGGACGTTGGATGGCATAGTAGGCGTCAAACCGTTCGGTCCTCAGCTCGGGAGCCGGTCCGGGTGGGTCCCGTCGGAGCACGACGGCGGACGTCTGGGCTTGCTGAATGAAGCCTCCGCCGATCGGAGTCGGCAGCAATTCCCACGTGAGTTCGGGGAGGCGTTGGCGGATTTCGTGAAAATCGTTGGGCTGAACCCGCATCAATAATCCGGAGATCGTGTTGGTCGTCGCGTAGTTGAGTTCTATGAAACTGTCGGGGACTTGAACCGGAAAAAAATCATCGCGACGGAAATCACGCAGCACTTCCGAATCACTCCAGTAGTTGAATTCGCCGGTCAGCGTGAGCTGGGGACTGATCTGCTGAATATGGCTCCATCCGATAAGCCCTCGATTGTCTCCGATCCGGTCTCCCAGCACATCTATGCCTAGGTCCCCGCGGTCTCCACTATCGCGAATATAGCCGCTGGTGAATCGGCCGTGGGCAGAACCACCCCTGGGAGACTCCCAATCATAGCCAAATGCCGGCCCCGCCATGACTCCGCGATTGGTAAAAATTCCGAGATCGGCGCCAGCCCGCCATACTTCGCCGATCGGGACGGTAGCCGCTACCCGCGCAAATAGCCCCAATCGGTTCGAAGCGCCGCCGTCCACATCAATCTCGATGAGATCCGGCCCGTCCAACGGAATTGCCATCGAGGGGGCCGGTAGAAATTGAAATTTGCCCAACCCCAGTCGACCGCCGGTGGTTTTGATGCGATCGGATTCCGGTTCGTAGACGATGCGCCGTGCCCGTAGTGTGGGGGTCCAAAAACCGGGTTCGCCGAAGGAAAGAACCGCGTTTTCGAATTCGAGGACGGTTTCGTTTCCGGTCAAGGATTCACCTGAAAAATAGATAGGATCTCGTCCCAGCCGCACATTTTCGACCTGATAGGACGCATCTGCCATATGGTAGACGATTTTTTCAGCCAAGAGGCGAAGGTCCCCCCGTTGCAGAACCGCATTACCCTTTGCAATCGCCCTATTCGAAGCGCGATGCCAGCGGATCTCATCGGCCATAAACACCGCATCCCGGTATTCTGCCCGGGCGTCCCCACTGTATACCATCTCCTGGGTTTCCAGATCCACATCGAGCAATTTCGACTTGATTACCGGTGCAACCTGAGCCAGCAATGGCTCCAAAAGAGCGAATTGAACCGCGATGAACGCTGCGAATACGACAGGGATCCTTTTGATCATGAACAGCGCGGAGCAAACGGGGACGTCGTGACAGAGGCAAGCCGGGTTGAGGATAACCGTGGAATTCAGTGGACGAAACTGAACGCAATTCTCCGCTCGCGGCTGGACGAGCCCGTTACGGGCACTCAGCATGCTACCCAACGTGATCATTACCAATCAGCAAATCATTGCTCTATCCTCCGGCCGAGAGGCCGAACCGCATGCCATTTTGGGCATGCACGAGCACAAATCCAAGGGAAAGTCGGGGATTGTTGTTCGTGCGTTGGTGGAGGGAGCAATCTCCGCCGAGACCATCGATTTGAGAGACGGCAAATCGTGTCCGATGGAGTTGGTCGATGAGGGAGGTCTTTTTGAGTTGTTCATCCCGCGCAAAAAGAAGGTCTTTCCCTACCAATTGCGGGCATCATACGCGTCGGGCGAATCACGTCAGTTTCATGATCCCTATCGATTTCTTCCGACCGTCAGTGAGGAGGAGCTCTATCTTTTTGGAGAGGGCAATGAACATCGCATCTACACCAAACTTGGGGCGCACGTGCGCGATGTGGAGGGAGTGCCGGGAGTTTCTTTTGCTGTTTGGGCCCCCAGCGCCCGACGCGTTTCCGTCGTCGGAAATTTTAACCACTGGGACGGTCGTTATTTCCCGATGCGTTCTTTGGGTGCTTCCGGAGTTTGGGAACTGTTTGTGCCGGGACTTCAGGAAGGGGAGCTCTACAAGTTCGAGATTCTCGATCAGGGAGAAAACATTCACGTCAAGACCGACCCCTACGGCACGTATTTTGAGGCACCTCCCGGAAATGCATCTATCGTACAAAACACCCGCCATCATGAGTGGAAGGATCAGGATTGGATGGAAAAAAGAAAGGCATCGGCCGGCGATATCGACCGACCTATTTCCGTTTATGAAGTCCACTTGGGTTCGTGGAAGCGTAAGGTCGAGGATGCGGAACGTCCGTTGAACTATCGGGAGCTGGCCGTGATGTTGGCAGACTACGCGGTGGAGATGAACTTCACTCACATCGAGGTTATGCCCTTGGCCGAGCATCCGTTCGAAGGCTCATGGGGCTACCAAGTTACTGGCTTTTTTGCCCCGACCCACCGGTTTGGTAATCCGGAGGATTTTGCGTTCTTCGTGGATCACCTCCATCAACGTGGAATCGGGATCATTCTGGACTGGGTGCCCGCTCATTTTCCGCGAGACAGTTTTGCGTTGGCCGAATTCGATGGGACGCACCTCTACGAACACGCCGATCCCCGCCAAGGGGCGCATATGGATTGGGGCACGTTGATTTTTAACTACGGTCGCAATGAGGTTCGCGGCTTTCTCGTTTCCAACGCCCTCGCCTGGCTCGATCGTTACCACATCGATGGCCTGCGGGTGGATGCCGTCGCTTCGATGTTGTATCTCGACTATTCCCGTGAGGACGGAGAGTGGGTGCCCAACAAGTATGGCGGGCGTGAAAATCTGGAAGCGATCGACTTCCTTAAAGAGACCAACCAACTTGTCCATAACTACTATCCCGGTGTTCTGATGATCGCGGAGGAGTCCACGGCATTTGCAGGAATCAGTAAG
This sequence comes from Actomonas sp., assembly GCA_965203585.1. GTDB lineage: Bacteria > Verrucomicrobiota > Verrucomicrobiia > Opitutales > Opitutaceae > Actomonas. The sequence goes on along the minus strand of CBDBDC010000003.1, from coordinate 582,248 downwards.
CCGGTGGAAGAGGGCGGTATTGGCTTCGACTACAAATGGAACATGGGCTGGATGCACGACACTCTGGAGTATTTTCAGAAGGAGCCAGTGCACCGCAAGTGGCACCAAAACGAGCTCACATTTGCCGCGCTCTACCAATGGTCGGAAAACTTTGTTTCGGTATTCTCCCACGATGAAGTGGGCCACGGCAAAGGCTCCATGCTCTACAAAATGGGGGCCTGGCATATCCCGGAAAAGGCGGCGAACCTTCGCTCCCTCTACGCCTACATGTGGGGTTGGTCGGGTAAAAAATGCCTCTTCATGGGCTGTGAATTCGGGCAATCTCATGAGTGGAAATACGCCGGCAGTCTCGATTGGCACCTGTGTGAATACATCGACCACGAAGGTATCCGACTCCTCGTCCGAGATCTGAATAGTCTTTACCTCAATGAACCCGCGTTAAGCTGCACGGATCTCACGCCCGAAGGTTTCCGGTGGATCGCCGCGCATGACACGGAATGCAGCGTCGTTTCCTTTGTCCGTCAGGAAAAGGACGAGAAAACCCTGTTCCTCATCGTGGGCCACTTTACGGCGATTGCTCGCACCGATTATCTCATCGGGGTGCCTCGGGGCGGATACTGGTCGGAAGTGATCAATACCAACAGCGAATACTACGGCGGCAGCGGCCTCGGAAACGGAGGCGGACTGCAAACCGAAGACATCGAAACCGATGGCATGTCCCAAAGCCTTCGACTAACCCTGCCGGCGTTGACAACGTCGATCTTCAAGTGGACGGCTGAGTAAAACCGATCCCGAATCCATCCTCCTCTATCAAAACGCTCCCGGATCGAATGATCGGGAGCGTTTTTGCGTCAGATGGCGTGGTGAAAAATCAGGCGCTCGGTGGTGGTGAGAAGAAGAATTGCTCCGTCACAATCTTACCGGCCTTCACTTCAAACACGGCGATCTCGCACATGGAAATACGAGCACCGGATTTCTTTTCCGTGACCTCCACACTCATCGCGAGGGAGAAAAAGCTTCCGGCAACAATGGGATCACCGATCTCATTGCTATGGGTCTCAAACGTCTCGATCCAGTCATTCAGTTTGCCTTGCAAAGCCTCGCGGCCCTGCTGAACCGGATCGGGTGCCCAACTCGGTTCGATGCTCTTGGCGTCATCGGAATAAAGTTCAGCCTGAGCCCCTGGATAGTCCCCGGAACGCAGCATTTCAACAAGGCGAGTAGCAATTTCTGAGGTAGTCATAAGTTTTGAATATCGAATATGGTTGATTGAATCGGGCTTGGACTTGAATTGTAGGTATCAATCGGTCGGATAAAGCGAAGCATCTTTATTATTCTTTGCCCGTTCCATTCTGCGACGTTTCACTTCGTCGATCGTTTGTCGGAGACAAAGTTGTTCCGCGGTCTCGATGAGTTGATTGTTGGGAGATTCAACTTCCTCAAATTCAGCTAAACCTGCTCTTTCGAACAATGAGTTCGTATCAGTATTTTCACTCCAATTTTCAAATGGGCTAAAACTGTTAATTAGCGTCGATGCCAATGCGTGGCTCAAGCTGTCGTTCAAATGGAAATATAACTCCACCAACATGCCCGATTCTTTGTGGAAAAGTGTTAGTTGGGTAACTCTCTCAAGACTGTAAGCGACAATCGCGCCGACACGCTCGTCTTCGTAGAGACCAATTTCGGTGGATTGCCAGTAGTGGGTTGCTCCGAGGGTCAGCAATTGGATCTGAGAATTCGTCCATTCTCTACCATTCTTGACAACATCTCAAATAGAGAACGATTTCGCTGTGAATGAGCTTTTCATAAGTTCAAACCACGAGGTCATCGGTTGATCCGTATTGGAGCTAAAGGAGTTGATTACTTCTTGATACTCCGGTGAGTAGGTTGACATGGGCGGATAAACGTCCAAGACGCTGGATTTTTCGTTTGAAATGAACCGAACGATTTTCAAATCCCCAAGGTATTGAGGCGGGATTGGTATTCCCTCTGGAACATCGAATCGAACGTATCCCAAATCGATGGGAAAGGATTCAATATTTTGAGAGGGAATAAACTGATGATGGGGAGTGGGTGTGCCGAGTTCATCGATCAGGTTCTGAATCTTCCAATGCGTGTTTATTAACCAGCCTGCCGTGGTCGATAGTCCGATGGCGAAAACCAGACCAAAGATCTTCGCCCAGATTCGTTTTGTGAGTGAGATCGAAGCTACCATTTACGCACCGCCGCGGCGAAGGCTTGGCGGTCTTCGGCTTTGAAGAAGGCGGTGCCTGCTACAAAGGTGTCCACTCCGTTGGCTCCGCATTTGGGGCCGGTGGTGAGATCGACTCCGCCGTCTACTTCCAGTCGGAAATGGTAGTCGTGCTCGGTGCGCCACTGATCGAGTTGCGCCATTTTGGGCAGGGTATCCTCGCGGAAGCTTTGCCCGCCGAATCCCGGTTGCACGGTCATGACGAGGACGAGGTCGACCAAGGGGAGGAGTTCTTTGACGGATTCCGTCGGGGTATCCGGATTCAGCACAATGCCGTTCTGGCATCCGAGTCCACGAATGGCCGCTAGAGTGGCGCGGTGATTGGTGTCCGGCTCGATGTGGATGCTGATGAGGTTGGATCCTGATTTGGCGAAAGCTTCGATGTAGTTCTGCGGTTTGGACAGCATCAGGTGCGTATCGAAAAACGTGTCCGTGAGCTCCGGTCGTTGGCGTAAGGCGGCGACGATTTGGGGACCGAAGGTGAGGTTGGGCACGAAATGCCCGTCCATGATGTCGAGGTGCAACCACTTCAGCCCGGTGGCCGGAATGACAGCGGCACTGTCACCCAAGGCGGCGTGGTTTCCAGCGAGGAGGGAAGGGGCGAGAACCGGTTCGTGCTTCACGACCTCAGTCGAATGCCTTCGCTACCAGACGTCCAGCACGGTATGGCTGATCCGGTCACCGAGTTCGGCGGCCAATTGCGGGACCACTTGATATTCAGCCGGGTTCTGGCCGCCATCGACGAAGATCTGCCGGGTGATGGTGATCTCGCGATCCTCGAAATAGATGCGGCCCGACCGGGGATCGCTGAGACTGCATCGCACGGTCAGCGCGATATCGAATTTTCGAGCCAACGCCGTGTCGGTGGGGAGAACCGAAGTGAACGTGCGTTTGCGGTCAATGAGCTCAACGGAAAGCACGGCATCCGCCTGTGCCGGTGAGACGGCCAGAGTTACCCGACCACCGGTGAGAACCGCGTTACGAATGGCACGGGAAACCGGGGCAACCGTTTGCGGGGCAATCGTGCTGCTGCACACGGGCTCGATATAGAGCCGACTAAATTCCAGCGAGTCGGCACCCGTGCCGAGTTGATAGTTAGCGCAACCGGTTAGAGCTACGCCGCCGAGGATCATCATAATGACCGGAAGGAAATAGTGCCGGAACATCATGACCGAGGTTGGACGCGAACGAAAAGATCCGCGGGTGGCTGCTTAGAAAATGCCGAGAAACTTCTTTCGTTTCTCCGGCGCCGGATTGTCTTCGTCGATCGCTAACTTGCCGTCTTCATCAAATTCGAGTCCGAGGGCATCCATCCGGTTCTGGACAACCACGAGTTGATCACGGGCTCGTCCGGCCACAGCGGAGTCGGGGAAACTGGTGATGGCTTCATTATAGAACACCCGGGCTGCCTGAAAATTCTTGTTATACTTCAGTTGGTAGTCGGCGAGGATCATTTTGCTCTCAGCGAAAATGGTGCGCATCTGGTCGAGCCCATGCTGTGCCTCCGCCAGTCCAGGGTCACCCGGGAAGAGGATCATGAAATCCTCGAAGTAGGTGATGGCTTCACGGGTCGACTCTTGGTCGTAGTAGGGACCGTCGACGAGTGACGCGTGGGTTTGGGCCAGTGCGAGGTATGCGTCGGGAGCGAGCAGGCTTTGGGAGTAGTTATTGATTAACCGATCCAAAGCATTGATCGCGTAAGGCGTATTATTCAGCTGCTGATGGCTGCGGGCGATATTCATCAACGCGAGAGGAGCGTAGTCGCTGTAAGGTGCGTTGGCGGTAACCCATTCGAAGAATGTGATGGCCCGTTCCTTACTCTTGAAGGACGGAATGACACCCCAGTGGTAGTTGCGGGCTCCATTCATCAAATCTTCGGCGATTCCAAACTGGGTGGTGAGGACTTCGTTGAAGCGCTGGTAGTTGGGGTAGAGCGTCATTACGCTCTGGAAGGACTCAAATGCTTTGTAATACATCCGCTTTTTAAGTCGGATATGACCTTGGCGGTAGAGAGCCTCAGGAGCGTAGAGGGAATTGGGGAATTTTTTGGAGACCTTCTTGTAGAGTCGATTCGCTGAGCCCGGGCGACCCGCATCTTCGGCGCGGCGGGCCTTGTTCATCATCTCGGTGGCGCGCTGGATGTCTTGACCAGCCAGGCCGGAGAGGACACCGCCCTCGATGGTCCATCCGGAACCATCGGACCAAACCAGCTCCGCAGACAGCGTGGCAGTGAGGCTGAGCGATAGAACGGTGAAGAGCAGAACGCGAATTTGGCGCATCGGAAAGAATGACATGAGAGGATTACCAGCGAACCAAGGCGCTACCGTAGGTCAAGCCTGCCCCAAACGCCACGAGGAGAGATAAGCTCCTGTCTTTGATCCGGCCAGACCGCCGAGCCTCATCAATTGCGAGGGGGATCGAGGCGGCGGAGGTATTGCCGTAGCGTTCAAGATTGATGAAAAAGCGGTCCACAGGGAGTTCGAGAAATTTAGCGATGGAGTCTATGATGCGCAGATTGGCCTGATGTGGCACCACGCAATCCACTTCGTCCGCATGCACGCCATGTTGTTCCAGAATGTCTCGGGTGGCGTCTTCCATTTCACGAACGGCGAACTTAAAAACCTCCCGGCCTTTCATCTCGATAAACCGGGCAGGCGTGTTGGGTCCGGGTTTTGGGTGGGCGCTGCCACCTCCCGGGATTCGGAGTAGTTCGGTGTTGCCGCCCTCTGAGTAGAGTTTTGTGCCGACGATTTCGGCCTTGGTTCCCGCTGCGGCCGGTCCCAAGACCACGGCTCCGGCGGCGTCCCCGAACAGCACACAAGTGGTGCGATCAGTCCAATCCAGCACCGTGGAGAGTTTTTCGGCTCCGATTACCAAGGCGTGCCGATAGCGTCCCGACTGCAACATGGCCCAGGCGGTATCGAGTCCGTAGATGAACCCGGAACACGCGGCGTGGGCATCGAAACAGGCAACATCGTGGCGTAAACCGAGCTTGGCCTGAACGATGCAGGCAGTCGACGGCATCGGTAGGTCCGGCGTCAGGGTGGCGACAACGCAAAGATCGATTTGCTCGGCAGTCACTCCGGCGTCTTCCATCGCTTTCTTGGCCGCGGCAGTGGCCATATCGGAGGTGCGTTCATTCCTGGCCGCGATTCTCCGTTCCTTGATGCCGGTTCGGGTGAAGATCCACTCATCCGATGTCTCGACCACCTTAGCCATATCATTGTTGGTCATTACCTTGGAAGGCACGTAGGACCCGGTTCCGATGATGGCGAATTTTGTGTCTGACATGCGACAGGTGTTCAGGCCTCGGAGGCCTCGATCCGTTCGGGACGAAAGATCTTATTGGCGCGTTCGATATCGGCTTGGATTCGACTGTTTCGGTCGAGGCGGATGAACTCGCTGGCATCGCCGATGGCGTTCATCAGGGCAAAACGAGTGGCTGAGCCGTGGGCCTTGAGCACGGTGCCTTGCAAACCCAGCAGCGGTGCTCCGCCGTAGCGCTCAGGCTGAATGCGATGCCTCAATCCGGTGAAAGCGCCCTTGGCCAACAACCCGCCGAGACGGCGCAGGGGTGAGGACAGCATTTGTGATTTTAGCTCATTGCGGAAAAATTTGGAGAGTGATTCCCAGCTCTTGAGGCAAATGTTACCGGTGAGGCCGTCGCAAACGATCACATCGACATGGTCGAAGAACACTTGGAAGCCTTCGAGAGGCCCAACGTAGTTCACCAAGTCGCCCAATTGCTTCAGCGATTCATGAGTTCCGTTGATCAAGGCGTTTCCTTTGCCTTCCTCCGTGCCGATAGTCAGCAAGCCGACACGCGGCTTTTCGATTCCGAGCTCCATTCGGGCGTAGTGGCTACCCAGAATAGCATTGTGAGCGAGGTGAATCGGTCGAGCGTCGGGGTTGGCCCCCGCATCGATGAGGATGAAGTGACCGTTGTCCCGCGGGATTACCGGAGCGAGCGCAGGGCGTTCAACGCCGGGAAGGGGACGAAGCTTGAGTGTGCCGGCTGAGACCAAAATTTTGGTATTGCCGGTGCTGATTACCGCCTGAGCACCGCCGGATTTAACGAGTTCGATGGCCTTAAGCATCGAAGAGTCCCGTTTCCGTTTCATCGCCGTCATGACCTCATCGACCATGGTGATGACGGTCGGAGCGTGTAGCAGGAAAACCTTGGGATGAGTTTCCAGCCCCGCCTGCTTCAGTAGCGGCCCGAGGATGGCCTCATCACCCACGATCGAAACCGGGCATAGATCCGGGAATTCGACGACGGCCAGCTTGAGGGCGGCAACCGCTTCTTCAGGACCCATGTCTCCGCCCATCGCGTCCAGCGCGATCCGACGGGTATCACCGTTTGAGTCTTCCATCCGTTGTAGGAGCCGGACGGATCAGGAGAGGGAGTGGAGGGAGCTCAGACGTTGACGTCGAGCACCTGGCGGCCGCGATACATGCCGGTGTTGGGATTCACGCGGTGCGGACGAACGGCGGAACCGTCCGTGGGATCTATGGCAACTTCAGGTGCCTTGAAAGCGTTGGCGGCGCGGCGCACTGCGCTGCGGCGTTTGGAATGTTTGCGTTTCGGTTGAGCCATATCGGGCGAATTTAAAGGTTTGTGGGACGTCGCGTGGCGGGTCGTTCCTGATTGGTAAAGGCGAAGACTAAGCAACGCCGCCGAGGTCCGTCAAGCGATTAACCCGCGGCGATTTGTTGCTTTCTCAAGTTGCCATCCACCATGCCAGCAATGCGGCGAGCAGCAAGCGATATATGGCGAAGGCTCCCAACCCGAATTTTTGCAGCCATGCCACCAGAAATCTCACAGCCATTGCGGCCGAAATGGCGGCGGCAATTCCACCGATAATCATCTCAGTCCATCCGAACAGTGCGAGCATGGCGGGGCCGGACTGGGCTCCTTTATAGACGGCCGCGCCCCCTAAGACAGGAAGTCCCACCAGAAAGGCAAATTCCGCTGCTTTTGCAGGGGCAAGTCCGCCAAAATAGCCGCCGACCATCGTCACCATGGATCGACTCATGCCGGGCCAGAGTGCAAGGCATTGCATCGCACCTACTTGTAATGCCTCGCGAGGAGTAAGGTCGGCGGGCGTTTTTGGGTCATCCAACGCGACGCCATGCGATTTGCGCCAGCGTTCTGCTCCCAGCATCAGAATTGCTCCGAAGACCAACGCCGAAATGACGGTGTTAACGGAAAATAAGTTGGCCTCAATCCAGTCGTCCAGCGCCAGACCGACAAATACCACGGGGAAAAACGCATAGGCAATGTTTCGCAGCAATCGTAACCCAACCTCGTCTCGTCCCGCCAGACCGCGCAGAATACTTAGCAGCGGCGCCCAGAATACCAGAACCACTGCGACGATCGCCCCTACCTGAATCACTACGATGTAGGTGTCGGCCGCGACCTTAAGGGTCAGGGGCTCTCCGGCCGGGTTTTCTTCACTGGGCGGCGTAATCCAGCGCAAGTTGCCCTCGGCGTCCCGCATCGGTTCCTCGGAATCGAGTCCGAGGGCGCGGTTGGTAATGATGAGGTGGCCGGTCGATGAGATGGGCAGAAATTCGGTAATCCCTTCAACCACACCCAAAATCAGGGCGTCCGAAGTGCTGAGATTGCTCCTCGGAATGTCTGCGTTTGGCGCTAAGTCGTCGGATTGGGCGCCACTGGCGACCAAGAAACAGGTGAGGTTGATAAGGAGGACAGGAGGAACTCGCACGCCTTCTGGCTCCCACAACCTGAGCTCTCTGTCCAGATTTGGCTTTGCGATTCATGAGAATCAGCTTGGTCTGGGAAGTTAATGAGCGAATTGGTCCCTCTTATCCAAAAACTCGAAGTCGCCTCCGATTTGGCGGCCGGAGAAGTTGCAATCGCGGCTACGGCCCTGGCGGCGGAAGACGTTTCGGCGGAATCCAAAATGGCGTTTCTTTCGGCCCTTGCCGACAAAGGCGAGACGGCGGAGGAAATCGCCGCGTTTGCGCGCGAGTTCCGCACCCGCGCGGTGGATCCCCAAGTTGAGAAACACGCGGCGGAGGCAATCGATATTGTCGGCACGGGGGGCGATCACTCGGGCGGATTCAATATTTCAAGTATGGTGGTGCTCGTTTTGGCCAGTGCCGGAGTTAAGGTTATGAAACATGGCAATCGCGGCATGACCTCCGCCTGCGGAAGTGCGGATTTGTTGGCCGGACTGGGCGTTAAGATTGATGCCAGTCCGGAAGTGCTGAGAGGCGCGCTGGAAGAACTGAGCTATTGTTTCTTCTTCGCTCCCGTTTATCACCCGACCTTCAAACACATCGTGCCCGTGCGGAAGGCTCTGGCCGCTCAGGGGCGGCGCACCGTCTTTAATATCCTGGGGCCTACCATCAATCCAGGACGCCCAGCCCATGTAGTGCTTGGGGTTTTTGCCGAGGAATGGGTGACGCGAATGGCAGAAGTGCTCAACCTGCTGGAGACGAAGGCAGGGCTCGTCGCTCATGGCGTAATTCCGACGGGTGGGGGCATCGACGAGGTCACTACTGCGACCACTAATATCGTGCGGGGGGTGGGAAGACTTCAGGATATCGGCGCCAAGTGGAGCGCCACCGATTTTGGACTCGAGACCACTGATTTCGATCAACTCAAGGGCGGGGATGTCGCGACCAATCTTTCGATTGTTGACGCTATTCTGGCGGGTAACGGACCTCAAGGATTGGTCGATACCATCTCTTTGAACGCGGCGATCGGTTTGTGGACTACGGGCAAAGTAGCCTCGGTTGCGGATGGGCTCGCTACGGCTCGCGAACTCTTGCTCGGCGGAGCGGTTAAGCAGAAAATTTCGGCAACCCGGGAGTATTACGGAGCATGAAACGGCACTATTTTGGCACCGACGGAGTGAGAGGACCCTTTGGTGGTCCATTGGTTAACCCGGAATTTGCGACGAGACTAGCCTATGCCGCGGGTCGGTGGGCCGGTGGTGGCAAGGTGTTCATTGGTCGTGACACCCGTGGTTCGGGACCAACGCTCTTGGTCGCGCTCGCCAACGGTTTTTTGGCGGCTGGCTGTGAAATTTATGACCTCGGCGCGGTTCCGACTCCCGCCGTGGCCCGTGAACTGAAATTCTCTGACGCTGCTCTGGGCGTGGTCATCACCGCATCGCACAATCCCGCGAGCGACAACGGTATCAAATTCTTTGCCCCGGGTGGTATCAAATTGACCGACGAGGATGAACTCGCGATCGAAGCACAGTTGCCCGAAACGGTTACGGAATGCTTGGTAACCTTCCGGTTTCACCGCGGCACCCGCAGCGGATATATCTTTGGGATGAGCGATATCCTGCCGCCTGATGCCCTCAAGAGTTGGAAAGTGGTGGTGGATTCCGCTCATGGTGCGACCTCCTACACTTCACCAAACGTGCTCCGAATACTTGGGGCCGAAGTGGAGCAGATCGGCCATCAACCCGACGGCACGAATATCAACGCAGCCGTCGGCAGCGAACACCCCGAAAAAATGGCAGCTCGTGTTGTCGAAGTCGGCGCCCGTTTGGGCATCGCCCATGACGGAGACGGAGATCGTTGCATTTTCAGCGACGAATTGGGGCAGGTGTTGGATGGCGATGAAGTGCTGACTATTTTGGCCACCGATGCGATTTCTCGCGGTTCCTTAACGGCCAATACTCTGGTGGTCACACGGCAAAGTAATCTGGGAGTCGACGTCGCGATCAAAGCAGTGGGAGGCAAAGTCGTTCGCACCGATATCGGTGATCGCTACGTGGCAGAAAAAATGAGGGAGATCGGATCGAGTCTGGGAGGGGAATCGAGTGGTCACATTATCTGTGATGAAGTCGGCCCGACAGGTGACGGTTTGGGCGCGGCTTTATGTCTGTTGAAAGTCATGCACCGTTCGGGAAAAAAACTCAGCGAATTGCGCAAGATCCTCGTGAAATCTCCTCAAAAATCGAGCGCCATCCAAGTGAAGCACAAGCCGGCATTGGCGGAATGCGCGCAACTCCAAGAAGCGATGGCGGCGATCGAAGCGGAATTTGGCGACGAGGGTAGAATACTGGTTTGCTACTCCGGCACGGAACCCAAGTTGCGACTGCTCGTGGAAGGACCAACCCTCGCAGCTGTCGAGTCAGCTTACGCGCGATTGGAAACCGCCGCCAAAGCTGACCTGACTTAGAACCTATTTGTTATGCCGGACATCGCCGTGAATGAATTGCCGGACCGGTTTCGGGTGCTGGCGGTGAAGGTGAAAGAAGCGGTCGACTTCACGTAGTATCTAATTGCCATCGATCTGGGGACTCAGATTTTAGCGAGTCATCCGGGTTGCCTCACGGTTCGTAAACTACACCGCACTGCGCAGTTGAAGTCTGCCGCCCGTCCGGGTTTATGGAGTAAGCTATCGGCTGCGGTGCTTTCGGTTAAAAACAAGCGTTCGGAATCGACGGAGGGAGGCGGTGCCATGGCGGTCGCTGATGAGATTCTTCGAGCGAACCCTTACAGCCGATCGGGCCTGAATCAATTGGCTCTGGCTGCCGCTCAGATGAATTTACCGGAGACGGAACTTTTCGCCCGCCAATGTTGGGTTGAGTCTGGGCCGGAAAACCGAGAAGCGGGGTTAGCGTGGGCCGATGCTTTGTTGCGACAAAAACGTTATGCGGAAGCCACGGGCGCGATTGAGAGTGTGCTGAAAAAGCATCCGCAAGATGCTGAGGCTTTGGCGCTACTGGGACGAATCTCGGTGGGCGACACGATGGAGCGTGGAAACTGGGAATCCGGTGATTCCTTTCGCGACAAATTGCGCGATTAAACGAAGTGGCGTCAGGATCGCTTCGATTTGCGTTCGGTCAGGTAGAGCGCCCCCGCCATGAACACGCAGCTCATGGCTAGTCTTCCGAGTTCAGCTTTCTCGCCGAAGAATACCAGCGATACCCCTACGGCCAGAGGGATCTTGAGATTGTTGAATACCGCCAACGTGCCTGCATTGACCTGCCTCGCTCCTTTGTTCCAACCAAAGAAGCCCAAGCCCGAGGCAATGATTCCCAGATAGATTAAGGCCCGCCATTGACAGAAATCAGGATCGAAGCTCGGCCAATTGGTGGTGAACAACGAAATCAGCGCGGTAACACCCACTGCCCCCAAGTAAAGCCAACCGAAGTGAGCCGCGTCGGCCCTTTGGACGGAACTGTTTTTGACCCGGCGATAAGCCACCTGACCGAAGGCGAATACCAAGTTCGATCCTTGCATGAGCGCAAACCCCGTCAGGTCGGCATTGCTGATGCCCGTCCGCCATTTCAAAATGGCGGCACCGACGAGCGCCAAAGCGGCAGCACTCAATGCGTTCTTGGCCAGTTTACGTGTCCATAGCCCATCCAGCAGCACCACATAGATCGGAGTGAAGACAGTGAAGAGAACGATCTCATAGGCCTGGAGATAGCGGAAGGCCGCGATGTAGAGCACATACATCAGGCCGAATTGCACCGCACCGATTGCGGTCAATTTTATCGCGTTTGCCTTTCCGGTCAGGCGCGGCCGGAAAACGGGTAGGAAAACCAATAACGCCAGTCCCAGTCGCACGGTCGACACCGCCGTCGAATCCAATGTCGAAAGGTTGACCTTGATCAGCCCGAAAGAGAATGCCCACAGCAGCGAAACGGCGACGAGGTAAGGCACCGGGTTTTAAACGCGGAAAATTGCGCCGAGTTTTTTACCGAGCATCAGACTCATGCCGACAATGGTGACAGCGAGAAACCCCATGGCCCAGACACCCAATGCACTCGCGATGAATTTGCCGTCACCCAGTAGTTGGAAGAGCTCGAGGATGGCTTTGGTGATGGGGTAGAATGCCTGCTTCTGTGCGAGTATCAGCGAATCGGATACCTCCAGCATGGCGAAAGCAAAAGCCAGCAAACCGCCTGCAATCAGATTTGCGGTGATGAGAGGCAAGGTGATTTTGATCGTCGATTTAAGCGGAGGGCAGCCAAGATTCTGAGCCGCTTCCTCAAGCGTTTCGCTGGTTTGTTGGAAACCGGCTACGGCGGATCTCACCACGTAGGGCAAGCGCCTCACCGAATAGGCGATGATGAGCAAAACCGTTGGGTCCTCGATCGGGTTGATGAAGGAGAAGAATTTGCCCTCCTGGCTCATCGCCAAATAGCCAAATGCCAGCACCAGGCCCGGCACGGCGAGCGGGAGCATAGCGAGGAAATCGAGCAGCTGCCGTCCTCTGATTTTTGAGCGCACGACCACATAGGCGATGGCGATACCCAAGAAGATATCGATGACGGTCGAGATGCTCGCAAATTTCAGTGAATTCGCGATCGCCGGGACGGTGAGTTGGTGCCCGAGAGCGATCTCGTAGTTTTCGAAACTGAAGGAGTTGGGCAGGACACTTCGATACCAGTCGGACGATATCGAAACCAAGACGACGCCCATGTGCGGAAGCACCGCGATCAGGGTGACGCCGACGAACAGCAGGGTGCACAACCAACCGGGGAGTCCCGGTAGTTTTTTAGGCCCACCCGAACTGGTGGCTTTCGCCATCATGGCATGGGCATTGCGCCCCAAAAGTCCCTTACCGATGGCGTAGAGCGCGACGGTGCACGCAAGCATGACTGCCACGAGTGTGAAGGGGAATGGATTGCCGCCAATTTCCTTCAGGCCGTAAAAAATCTGAACCGAAGTAACCTGCGGGTAGTCAAAAATCAGCGGCACACCGAGTTCCGTAAATGCCCAGATGAAAACGATGGTTCCGCCGGCAAAAAGTCCCGGACGAATGAGAGGCAGCGTAATTTTGAAAAACTTGCGAAGTCTGCGGCAGCCCAGATTCTGGGCTGCTTCATCCATGGCCGGATCCACGTTGGCGAGGGCGGCGACCGCATTGAGATATACGATCGGGTAGAGGGACAACGCTTGGATGCAGGCGATTCCCCAGAACCGATTGGCGGCGAACCAATCAAAGGCCCATCCCTCCGGTTTAAGCCCGACTCCGATGATCAGCGCATTGATCGCTCCGAATTGACCAAAAAGCTGTTTGATCCCAATCGCTCCGACGAAGGGTGGCAGGATCATGGGAATGAGAACCAATGAGCCGAGAGCCACTTTGAGCGGGAAATCAAAACGGTCTGCCAAATAGGCGAGCGGCACCGCCAAAAGAAATGCCAAGGTCGTGGTTGCACAGGCCAGTAGGAATGAATTTCCCAAACCTCTCACGTAGATGGGGTCCTGCAATACCGCGAACAGATAGGAAAGAGTGAGATTTCCCTCCGCATCAATAAATCCTCCCCGAAGAATCTGGAGAATTGGCCACACAAAGAAGGCCGCGAAAAAAGCGGCGGTTACGGCAAATACGATGCGGGCGAATCCCTGCGACATGTGGAATCACGTTGGAACGAGCACCCGACAGTCAGCAAGCCTCGACACGGTTAATTAAAAGATTAGGCTAGGCTAATAATATTACTTGACTATAATTCGCAGGCCGTTTCGGTGCACGGTGATGAATTCAATCTCCCTTTCTGCGTGGATTTGCCGCGTGTTATTCGGTGTGATTATGGTGAGCGCCGTATCGGCGCAGGAACCTCTGCGCGTGGTCGCCACCACGGGAATGGTGGGCGATCTGGCGGCTCGTGTGGGCGGGGAAAGGGCGGAAGTGCAGTATCTGATGGGGCCGGGAGTAGATCCGCATCTCTACAAAGCGACCGCTTCCGACGTGAGAAAACTGCAGCGTGCCGAAGTGATTCTCTACAACGGGCTTTTCCTAGAAGGGAAAATGCAGTCGATCCTCGAACGCATGGAAAAAGGTGGCCGGGCCGTGCGTGCGATCACTGCGCAACTGGATCACGATCGCCTTCTCGAACCGAGGGACGGAAGTGGACATCCCGATCCTCACGTTTGGTTTGATACCGCCTTGTGGGCGGAGTGCGTGCCCGCCGTGGTGGCGGCATTAACCCAAGCCGCGCCGGATTCCGCGGCGTATTTCCAAACGCAAGGGGAGCGCGTTTCCGCCGAACTCAAGGCGTTACATCGGTGGGTGGAAAAGAAAATTTCCGAGCTGCCGAAAGCGAAACGGATACTCGTGACTAGCCATGATGCCTACGGCTACTTCGGCGAAGCCTACGGGTTTCAGGTTGTCGGACTACAGGGAATCTCAACGGTCAGTGAGGCCGCATTGGCGGATATGACGCGTTTGGTTGACTTCATCAGAGAACGCAACGTGAAGGCGATCTTCGTCGAATCGAGTGTCGCGCATACCACCATTGAGCGGATTGCGACCGATGCGAAAGTCACCATCGGCGGCGAGTTGTTCTCCGACGCGATGGGCACTCCCGGGCAGATGGAAAATGGCTACGACCTCGGCACCTACGACGGAATGGTGCGGCACAATATTACGACCATCGTGGAGGCTCTAAAATGAGCGAGAGTCCTGCGATTCCGCCGCTCGAGATTCACGATCTCACGGTTGCCTACCACAAGAAGCCTGTGCTTTGGGGGGTGGACTTGGAGGTGCCGGCCGGGCAATTGATCGGGATCATCGGTCCCAATGGTGCCGGTAAATCGACCCTGATCAAAGCATGCATGGGGCTCCTCCCAACCCAGAGCGGTTGGGTTAAGATTTTCGGGAAATCGCTGAAAGATGCCCCCACCTGGGTGGGGTATGTGCCGCAACGCGAATCCGTTGATTGGGACTTCCCCGTCAACGTCATGGATGTGGTTTTGATGGGGCGATATGGACGGCTGGGTTTGATGCGTCGGCCCGGTAAGGAAGATCGGGAGATCGCGCGCGAGTGTCTCGACCGGGTAAAACTGTTACCCTATGCCAACCGGCAGATTTCTAATTTGTCCGGCGGTCAACAGCAACGTGTGTTTCTCGCCCGAGCGTTAGCCCAGCAAGCGGATCTGTATTTCATGGACGAGCCCTTCGCAGGGGTCGATGCGGCAACGGAAGCCGCGATTGTCACGGTGCTCGGTGAATTGCGGGATCAAGGTAAAACCCTGATGGTAGTGCACCACGATTTGCCGACGGCGCGGTCCTATTTCGATTCATTGCTCCTTTTGAATATGAACGTGGTGGCCTTCGGTCCGACGGAATCCGTGTTTACCGCGGAGATGTTACAAAAGACCTACGGCGGGCGACTTACTATTCTGTCCGAAGTCGCTTCGACGCTCGCGGCCGAAGAGTCCGAGAATCCGGTGCGGCGATGATTCTGGCGGGGCACAATCGCGCAGGGCTGCGGTTCACTGTGGGCCTTTTAGCCGCTCTCTTTTTGGCGACAACAGCGGCAGCTGCCAGCGTGTCGGAGATCATTGAGAGCGATTGGCGGGAGCAGCTGGTGCGATTCTTCAGTTTCCGCGACGCTTCCCTGCGTTACGCTCTCATTGGCTCGATTCTGTTGGGCCTGAGTTGCGGTTTATTGGGAAGCTTCATCGTGGTGCGGCGCATGGCGCTGGTGGGGGATGCGCTTTCCCATGCCGTTCTGCCCGGCGTTGCGATTGGCTTTCTTTGGGGGATGACCAAGGACCCGCTGGCGATCTTTATCGGTGCCGTGATCGCGGGGCTTATCGGGACTAGTGTAGTCAGTGCGTTGATACGCACGACACGTATTAAACCCGACACGGCGCTGGGTCTGGTGTTGGCTTCGTTTTTTGCGGTGGGGCTTTGCTTGCTGACGATGATCCAGAATTTACCGACCGGTAACAAAAGCGGATTGGACAAGTTCCTTTTTGGTCAGGCGGCGGCGTTGGGTTCGGATAATATTACGTTGATGGCAATTGTGACGGCCGTCGCCGTCAGTTTGATCACGCTCTTTTACAAGGAGCTATTGGCCACCAGTTTTGATGCGGGATTCGCCCGCGTGAACGGCATCCCGGCGGAGTGGGTGCACCATGGACTCATGCTGGTGCTGGCGGCGGCGACGGTGATCGCCCTGCAGGCGGTGGGCGTGGTGCTGGTTTCGGCCATGCTGATCACTCCGGCGGCAGCGGCGTATTTGCTGACGGATCGGTTGCATCGCATGCTTTTATTGGCCGGATCTTTTGGTGTCTTGGCCGGCGTGACGGGGGCGTTTTTCTCTTTTGTTGGTCGAGGTCTGCCGACCGGGCCGTTGATGGTGATCGGAGCTTCCACGGTATTTCTGGGTGCCTATCTCATGGGACCGCGTCACGGTGTTATTGCGCGGTGGTGGCGGCAGCGCAGTCGGGCGGCCCGCACCGAACGGGAGAACACTTTGAAGGCCCTTTACCATGTTTGGGAAGACGATGGTTTCCGTGACGTTGGGGTCACTTTGGCGGACCTCGCCCAGCGTCGACGGGAGACGTTGGACGAAGTTCTGCGCCGGAGTCGTGAACTCTCACGTCATGGGATGGCCAGTGTGAATCGCGATACGGTTTACTTCACCCCGGAAGGGCGCCAGCGTGCGGCGGAGATCGTTCGGAATCACCGTCTTTGGGAACTTTATCTGACCAATTCGGCGAACATTGCACCCGATCATGTGCACGAAGATGCGGAGAAAATCGAACACGTGCTGGGCGAAAAAACCGTGCGCGAATTGGAATTTCGTTTGGACTACGCTACGCAGGATCCGCATGGACGTCGTATTCCGGGACCACGGGATATTCACGGCGACGTTGTAGCGACGGCCGCACCGTTTAGTTCAGATAGGGAGGAAGGCTCGTGAGAGAATTGATTCCTGCATTTGAGTGGAACCGCGTGATGGTGGATCCGTGGACGGTTGACCTGAGTCTTTACGGTTGGATTGCGTTGATGGGTTTTTGGGTGACTACAGCCTGCGGAGTGGTAGGGAACTACCTTATCCTTCGCCGCATGGCATTGATGGGCGATGCGGTGAGCCACAGCGTCCTGCCGGGATTGGTGATCGCATTTCTGCTCTCCAATAGTCGTGGAACCATTCCGATGTTTTTGGGCGCACTGGCGGCCGGAATCGCATCGGCGGTTATGATTGAGGCCATTCATCGGAAGACCCGGGTTAAGCAGGATGCAGCCATGGGAATCGCCTTTTCGACCCTCTTCGCAATCGGGGTATTACTGGTTTCGCTCTACAGTGAACATGTCGATCTGGACGCGGATTGCGTGCTTTACGGCGAGATCGCGTTTGTGCCGCTGGAACCGTTTGTGACATGGATGGGCCTGACCTTGGGGCCGGTTCCCTTGGTGCGGATGGCGTTCGTTTTGTTGGCCGTGGTCGCTCTTGTGGTAGCCTTCTACAAAGAACTGTTGGTGGCGTCTTTTGATGAAGCGCTGGCCCGAGCCACGGGCGTGAATCCGATGTGGGTGCATTATGGACTGATGGCGGTCCTTTCGGTGGTTATCGTGAGTGCCTTTGAATCAGTCGGCGCGATTTTGGTGATCGCGATGTTGATTCTGCCCGGAGCCACCGCGTCATTGATTACCGATCGTCTGAGCGTGATGCACGGTATCGCGGTGGTTCACGCCGCATTGAGTTCATGGCTGGGGGTGTGTTTGGGTGTTTGGTTGGAGTGCTCAATCGGCGCTGCCATGGTGGTAGCGGGCGCACTGATTTTTGGAGCGGTATGGATAGGGACGTTACTGAGCTCGCTACGATGTCAACGAATGACGCCGAAAGGCCCCATGCCGGGGCCTACCGCAGTCACCGATATATCATGAAGCGATTATTTTGGATAACGGGACTAGTTCTTGGCAGTGTTTTCGCCCAGACGGTGGAGTCTCCTACCACGGTAGCCTCGGGAGAGTGGTTGTTGGAGAGCGATCTGGGGTTTGCCAATTGGGATAGAGTAGGGCGTGGCGGCGGTGCAGGGAAGACCTTCGAATACGGGGCGGTTCCGATCTTAATTTCAACCGGGCTCAACGAGGAGTGGGATGTGCAGTTCGGTTTTGATGGATGGGTTCATGCCGAGGAAACCGTCGCGGGTGTGAAATCAACTGCCCGTGGGTGGGGTGATGCCTGGGTGCGAGCCAAATGGAATTTCGCTGGTGATGAAGCCGTTGAACCTGCTTGGGCTTTGTTGCCCTACATTAAATTCCCAACCGCGGATTCGCAGATTGGAAATGGAAAAACTGAATCCGGAGTCGCGCTGGTTTACGGACAGCCGCTCAATGACAAAAATTGGTTCGAGGTGATGCTCTCCGTGGATTCATTACATCATGAAAACTCCGGGCGAGAAGAGCTGCTGTTCGCGGGCGTTGTGATCGGCCGCGACATCGCAGCAGCGACCACGGTCTATGCGGAGTTATTGGCAGAGTGGAGCAGTGAATCAGGAGGAGATGTCCCGGTGACTTTTGGCGTGGGAATTTCCCCTGAGATTTTTCCCGGATGCGCTTTAGATTTTGAAACATTGATCGGTGTCTCCAATGAAGCCACAGATCTCGGCGTCGCTCTACGAATCGTCTGGGAGCTCTGATCGTTGGAGATTGATGGAGTGGTAGGCGCTCCTGACTATTTCCAAGCGTTGTATGGACAACGTTTAGTCGGCTGATTCGAATTGTGATGCCACTGGTGTTTGAGTCGGAACCGTGCTGAGCTCAGTGGCGAAGGTCTCATGAGTGTAAAATTTGACTGCATTTTATCCGACGGAAGGGTTTTGGACGGAACCGGAAGTGCCCCAGTTGAGGCGGATGTGGGAATCCGCAGTGGCTTCATCGCCGCCGTGGGAGATTTGACTCAGGCCGAGACTTCTCGGCGCGTGGATATCAGCGGGAAAATACTGTCTCCGGGATTTATCGACGTTCATACTCACGACGATAATGCGGTGATAAAATCTCCAGATTGTCTCCCCAAAATCAGCCAAGGGGTAACGACGGTCATCGTGGGAAATTGTGGTCTCAGTGCGTCGCCGGTTAGATTGAAGGATAAGCCTCCTGATCCGCTCAACTTGCTAGGAAATGAGGCTGATTTTCGGTTCAATCGCTTCGGTGATTATGCCGACGCGGTTGAGTCGATTCAACCGGCGGTGAATGTGGCTGCGTTGGTGGGGCATACCTCGCTGCGGGTAAATCATATGCCGGATTTATTTAGAACGGCGACGGACTACGAGATCGATGCCATGAAGGACGATCTCGAGTGGTCTTTGGCCGATGGCGCTTTGGGTCTCAGCACCGGTCTAGCCTATGCCATCGCCAGAAACTCCACCACTGAGGAGGTGATATCCTTGGCCGCGCGGGTAAACAACTACGGGGGAATCTACGTTACTCATTTGCGCAGCGAGTTCGATGAGATCCTCAATGCTTTGGCGGAGGCATTTGAGATCGGTGAACAGTCCGATTTGCCGGTGGTGGTTTCACATTTGAAATGTGCTGGGCCAAGTAACTGGGGCCGAAGTCAGGAGGTTCTGGATTTTATCACCAACTCAAGATACCGCGATCGCATCAATATGGATTGTTATCCTTACCCGGCGGGTTCGAGCACGCTCGATTTGGGTCAGGTCGATGAGCGGGTGAAAATCATGATCACGTGGTCGGAGCCTCACCCCGAGGTCGCCCAAATGACGCTTTCCGAAATTGCCCGAAAATGGGAAACCACCCAGCTGGAAGCGGCGAAGCGATTACAGCCCGCGGGAGCGGTATACTTTTCGATCAAGGAAGACGACATGATGAAAATCATCTCGCATCCCAAAACCATGATCGGCTCCGACGGTTTGCCGCATGACCCACACCCGCATCCCCGACTCTGGGGGACGTTTCCTTGCGTCATCGGACGGCTCGCCCGGGAACAGAACTTATTCACTTTAAGCGCTGCCGTTCATAAAATGACCGGGTTGCCCGCGAAGAATTTTCGGCTTCATAACCGTGGTTTGATCAAGCTCGGCTACGCGGCGGATTTAGTCGTCTTTGATGAAGACACCATCAGTGATGTCGCGACCTTCGAAAATCCGAAACAGTTGTCGGTTGGGATCGAAAAGGTTTTCGTAAATGGGATCGAATCCTTCGCTGAAGGTGTTGCGACCCGCAAACGAAGTGGCGTTTTTATTCGATCTAAAAAATGCTCTCAGACTAACGCTCCAAACTGAGCGGCCTTTTAATCCCCCCATACTGGAAATTACTCATGAGTGACATTATTCGATACGGAACCAGCAAGCCTGGCGCTGGCGGTCAAAACCTTCCCTTTGCCCGTGCGGTTCAAGCGGACGGTTGGCTTTATGTCTCGGGGCAAGTGGCCATGGAAAATGGGGAGATTATTGACGGTGGAATTGTTAAACAAACCCACAAAACCATTGAGAACCTCTTGGCCATCATGGCTGAGGCCGGCTATGAAAAAGAAGATCTCGTGCGGTGTGGGGTATGGCTGGATGACCCGCGTGATTTCTGGACCTTTAACGCCGTCTACAAAGAGTATTTCGGCGGCGAGCACGCCCCGGCTCGGGCCTGCGTGCAGGCGACCATGATGGTGGACTGCAAAGTCGAAATTGATTGTGTGTGCTACAAGAAACCGAAACCGGCGTAGTCGTAGGGTCCGCGTTCGTTAATCTGGCGATCTACTGATTCCAATGACCGTGAATCAGATCGGCCAATCGTCGAACGATGTTCCGGTGCGTTGGCTAGGTTGGTCATCTCCAGCGGGTCCTTCAGTTGGTCGTAGAGTTCGGTTCCTTTGTTACCCCGGTTTTTCGCCCCATTCGATGTAGCGCCAACGTTCGGTGCGCACGCTGAATCCCGGAGCTTCGCGAAATGTTGTTTGGGTAAACGCGGGCCGATCCCATTGAGCCGCGGCATCCTGCAAAAGCGGGACGAGACTCGTGCCTTCAACTGCGTCGGGCGGCGTCTACGTTGCCGCGACTGTAGTGGTTCGCGAATTCGACCAGATCGGCTTCATATTCATTGAGCAGTCGTTGCTTGGTGGTTTCCTCCAGAAATGCGTGTCGAAGTGAATTTCGAGCCAACTGGGTGAGCTCGTCCCACGACAGGTTGAAGTGAGTGATCGCGGTGTAATATTCGTCGGTCATGTTGCTGTCCCACATGCCCCGGTCGTCGGTATTAAGACAAACGGGGACGCCGGTGCGCAGGAGCTCGGGAAAGGGATGTTGATCGAGATCCGGCACATACTCCAACAGCCGATTTGAAATGAGCTGCACCTCGATTAGAGTCCGGGCGCTGTGTTGCAGCATCAGAAGGGTGTCGGGATCGCCGAGGATATTCACGCCGTGCCCGATGCGGGTCGCTCCCAGCAGCAGGGTCTCGCGGATGTTGCGATCCGGGCTGTCCATCTCACCGGCGTGAATCGATAGCGGAAGCGTGGGGTATTTCGCCCGTAATTGACGGTAAGTGTCGAGGAATCGCAACGGGTAGCCTTTGCCGTTTTCTTCGATGCCGGCCATGTTGATGCCCACCCAACGGTCGCGGTGTGCGTTGACCTAGGCATAGGTGATTTCGAGATCCTGTAGCGCGTCGGGTGTAAATCGCAGGATGGTTTCGAGGAACCGTAGCTCCACCCCGGTGGACGCGACGTCGGATTGCGCGAGACGTTCCTCCATCATCAACAGCGCCTCCTCGTCGTCCAATGCATGATCGTCGTTGTGAGGCAGCGTGTAGAGCCCGAACATGGTTTCGAGATAGCGCAGACCCTCGCCGGCGAACGCTTTAATATGTTCGGCGAGAAGTTCGAAACGCACGTGCGGATTCCGATGAATGTCGCCCATCCGACTCCAGTGGTGCTCAAAGAATACGAAACGTCCTTCGCCAGGGGGCATCCAAGCGAAAGGCATTCAGCCAGGATTTACGCTCTTCGGCGGAAAGATCGGTGAGAGGAATATACTCCCGTTTTTTCTCGGGGTTGAGTTTGTCGTAGGTGAGTTGGCGGATCGTGTGGTTCCGGGTGCGAGGATCGATGGCGTCGGGTGCGGCGTTGAAGCGGATCCGGGCATAGAACGTGTCGCCGCCATTGCGGGAGGGATCCGTCAGGATATCCCATTTCCACTCGGGAATGAGGGAGCCGCCGAAATGGTTGTGCAGATCTCCTCCTTTGGGGAGAGCATAGAGAAATTGGTAGAGTTGTTCCGGCGAGGCCGATTGACGGATCTCTTCGTAGCGCTCCGAGAAGTCATTCGCGGTCACTAGCGCGGGGAGAAAGGTCAACAAAATCGATAGCCGAACGAAACGCATGTTCATGTAAAACCAGCTCAGCCCGATTCGGGCCAATTTAAAAGCTGATTACTGGCACCGGGGATGCTTCGCTGACGACATGCCCATTATCCGCTTTTCCGTTCCCCCTCTGCACAATGTGACCCGCGACCTTGCCGCGGTGGCCATGGAGCAGGCTCAGCCCGACTTGGTTATTCAAGGAGCCCGGGTGCTTTCCACTTACACTGATCGGGTTCGCGCTGATCGGGAGGTTTGGATCAAGTCAGGATGGATCGCGGCCGTGAAACCGGCGGGCACGTGGAAAAAAATAGCGCGGCTCGTCCACGAAATCCTTTGATGCCAAGGGCGGGATCATTGCGCCGGGGCTGGTTGACCCTCATATTCACATTGAGAGCTCGATGATGACCGCATGCGCCTACGCGGAAGTGGCCTTGCTGAATGGCACCACGACGATTTTTTGCGACAGTCATGAGATCGGCAACGTCTGCGACGTGGCCGGAGTGGAGTGGATGCTGAAGGACGCCCGTAAGGCGCCACTCAATATTTCCTCACCGTTCCGAGCACGGTTCCCGCGACATCAGCGGCGTTTGAGACTGCGGGCGGCGATCTCACTGCGGCGAAAATTGGCAAAATATTCGACCGCTAGCCCGAGGCTGTCGCGCTGGGTGAGAAAATGGACTTTGTGCAGGTGGCGTTTGGCGATGAACGCAGTCATGCGGTTCTGGGTGAAGCGATTCGCCGAGAGAAACCGATCAGTGGGCACATCTACGGACGCGAGTTCGTTGCTGCCGGGGCGGCGAGCGGAATCAATGATACTCACGAGGCGATTGATCGGGATATCGCCGATGATTTTCTCGAAAATGGCGTGTGGGTGTTTTTGCGCGGAGGGCCGCCGACCACACCGTGGCACAGCCTGCCGGAAGCGATCAAAACCGTCACCGAGCTGGGCGCGGATCCCAAACGCGTGTGCGTTTGCACGGATGATCGGGATGCCGATGACCTCTTTCTGTTTGGACAGGATTGGGTGGTGAGGGAAGCGGTCAAGGCGGGAATGAAGCGCGAGACGGCTTGAGCGATGGGATCGCTTCATGGCGCGACGCGATTCCACCTCGATAATGAAATCGGGGGAATGGGTCCCTCACGACGGGCCGACCTGGTTCTGCTGAACGACGATCTCGAACCGCAGTGCACTTGGTATGGAGGGGAATTGGTCGTGAAGAATCGCCGCGTTACACCGCTTCTGGAAGAAACGTTGGGCGAGCCTTATCGTTACCCGAAGTCGGCTTACAACACCGTGAAGCTCCCGCGGGTCCCCAAACTCGTGCCGGAACTACCCGTCGAGTCCGTCACGGCTAATACTATCTGCACGGAACTGCCCAAGATTATTCTTTTCCACGAAAAGATCCAGCTTGCCCCGGCTGAGTCGTGGGCGGAGCACTTCGCCCAGCATGATCTCTGTTTTGTGACCGTCGTGGAACGCCACGGAAAATCCGGAGAACTTGCTTATGGACTGCTAAAAAACTTCGGACTTAAAGAAGGCGCCGTAGCCAGCAGTGTGGGCCACGATGCTCACAACATCATATTGGCGGGTACCAATGAGGCCGACATGGCGCTGGCGCTGAAGACTATCAAGGCGAGCCGGGGAAGGGGTTTGTGTGGTCCGCCAAGGCAAGGTAGCCGCCGCGGTTGAGCTTCCCATTGCCGGATTATTGTCCGACCAGCGGGCCAAGGTGATTGCCAAGGCGACGACCAAATTGAAGAACGCGTGGCAACGTGCTGGCTGCACGCTGCCCTACATGGGTTTCAATTTGATCCCGCTTTCGGTAATCCCGGAAATCCGGATCACCGACAGGGGACTCGTGACGGTTCCTCAAATGGAAATCGTGCCGCTATTTGAGAACTAGTAGCATTAAGAAAGGGTCATTTTGCATCAAATAGTAACAAAAGATCTGATATGAATATTCTTACTGGTAGAGAGGCACAGCACGTGCTTCCAAAAAGGGTTCCTGCAAAACCACCTATGAACCGACTTAAGATAACCAAACTCCCACTCGCGGCCTTGTTCGCCTGTGTGGTGCCTTTTTCATCCGCCCAAATCGAGGAAGAGAAAGCGATTGTAATGGAAGAGTTCAACGTGAGCGATGTTCCCATTGAGGAGAACATCGTGCCGAGCTCCCGTCCCTTCAATTCCGTCTACGGCACCGACCGTGGCATCGTTGATACACCTCGAAGTGTTACCATCATCTCCCGTGAGCAGTTGGATGCCATCAGCATCAAGACTCCCCGGGATTTCGCCCGTCTGACTTCCTCCTCCTATACGAAAAGTAACTTCGGTGCGCCAACTTCGCCGAATCTTCGCGGTCAAGAAGCAGACATGTTTACCAATGGATCCCGTAAGGGGCTGACTTCCAATGGTAACGGTCTTCCAATTAACTTCAATGCGGTTGAGTCGGTAAACATCGTCAAAGGTCCCGCCGGTCCTGTCTACGGCACTTCGAACTACCTCGGTGGATATGCCGATTTGATCACCAAGCGGGCGTTCTTCGACAAGCCGCGTGGTGAAGCTTCGGTTACCGTTGGCTCTTACGATGTGTTTTACGGCACCTGGGATTACGGAGCACCGATCAGTGGTACGTTGGCCTACCGTGTTTCGGTTTCAGCCGAAAAATCCAAGGGCTATTACTACCGTGGCAAGAAAGAGACCCAGGCAATTTACGGCACGCTGACTTGGCGTCCGAATGACAACTACGAGTTGTTCGTCGCGGGTGAGCTCTTCAACGCCGGCTACACCGAAAATTGGGGTATGAACCGTCCCACGCAGAATCTTATTGATAATCTGCTCTACATTCCGAATGCCCAAACCGACGCCGAGTATGTCTCCTACATTTCCCAACTGGGCAATGGCATGAGTGTCTTCTCGGGCACTGCTGGCGTAGACGCCGCCTCGCGTTTCGGTGGTGCTGGTTTCGCTACCTTCGTCCCGCTCGACCTCGCGAATCCGGTTCGGATCGATCCTCGTCAACGTCTGTTGGCTCCGGGTGACGATTCCCAAGGCCGTAACGTTTGGGGACAGGCTGTCAGCACATGGAAAAGCTCCGACGAACTTAAATTTGTTTTCAATAGCTACATCCAGTGGATCGACCGTGAGACCTTCAGTTCCTACGCCTACTCCGAGCTACTGCGGGACAACTGGAGTTGGGATAACTCCCTATCCGCGATCTTCAGTAAGGATAATTTTGGAGCCAATGTGGGCCTGCGTTACCGCTACGAAGACGTTTGGTCCGTGAATCACTTCTTCAACGAGCCGGTTAATTTCTGGGACCTCACCCGCGACCCGGATACCTGGCGGGTGCCTGATCAAGGTTTCGCCGGAAATGGTGACCCGATTGTTCCCGGTCAAGCTGCTCGTGGTATTCTGAACAATTACTACTACGGAGGCACGGGTGGCCACAGCACCGGTTACATTGCCGGTCCGTTCGCCCAAGTTGAATACAAGCTCAACGAACAAGTGATTTTCGATGTTGGATTTGGTATCGACTACGTTGATGCCACTGAAAACGACCCCATCGGAGGCGCAGCGGTTTCGAGTGTGAGCGACACTGCTTCGCTCGATAATTACACTGCCGCTTTGGTCTACAAAGCCACTGACACGGTATCCCTCTACACGAGCTTCGGTTACTCAGAGGCTCACCCCGCTGATACCGGAGGTCGTTTCGACGTCGGCTCCTTCGGCACTCCTCTCGAGAGCGAAATGTTCGAGATCGGTGCCAAAACTGCGATGCTCGACAACACTCTGTTCGCCAGTGCGGCGGTTTTCGATCGCGAGTTTGTTTCGGTTAATCCGGACAATACCCGTGACCCGGTTTTCGTGGAAGGATTCGAAATCGAATTCAACTACCAGCCGAACAAGCAGTTTTGGGCGACCTTCGGATATTCCCACATCAAGTCCGAACGTAACGCTGGATTCTTCGCCACCGCTTATACCGCGGACCGTGCTGACGAAACCGGTGGCCTCTTCGTGACGCCGACCTTCGCGGGTCCGGTTGATTCTGACACGCTGTTTGATTTCCCGGGTAACCCGCAACACCAAGCGGTTGGACTGGTCAGTTACAAGTTCAACGACAACTGGGGAGCGCGTGCCAACTTCGTTTACACGGGCTCATTCTTCCTCGGTTACAACGGAATGAATTTGGATCCAGAGAATCAGCTTTTCAATCATCTCGCTCCGGGGCAGACGCAATTCACGGTAAATAGTGTTCAAATCCCTGATCAATATGAGATCGATCTGACCGTGTTCTATGAAGCCGAACAGTGGGAAGCCCGTGTGACTGCATTTAATGTCACCGATGAGCTAAACTGGGACGCCCCGAATGCCGGTTATGGCAATGGTTCGGTCGTTCTGCGCGAGCCTCTTCGCTACGAAGCGACGTTCACGTTCAAATTCTGATCGCCTAAACCGATCTTACGTTTTCAAGCCGCCGGTTTCGACCGGCGGCTTTTTTGTATCTTCTTAGATAGCTTAGGCCCCAAGCTCGTTCATTTCTAAATTCCAGAACCCAATTCATAGGCGCGAATCGTTGTTTCGCGGTGAAGCTGTGGCTCTCGATACCTAATTTTAGGTAAAGAAGGCACTTCCGAAATTCAGGATAGATCTGCGAAAGGTAAGGGGCTGGTCGCTGGAGTCACAAGATCAGCCTTCGAGATAACACTCTTCCTGAATTTCATATGACAAACAATACCCACCTCCGTCGTTCCTTCGTTTTGGGAATAGTCGTCCCGACCCTTTTTCTGTCGGGTTTAGCCTCAAGTGGTCTGGCGCAATCTGAGAATGCCAGTTCAAGGGGAGCCTCTGGAAAGAAAAACACCCACCCACTCATTCCTAAGTTCGTCGACCCCGAGCTTCCTGAAGGAATGCAGGAAGGTAACCAGCGTTGGAAAGATTTGAAGGATAATGCTGACTTGCCGAAGAGGCAGGGACGCTCGGCCAGCAAACAGGAAAAGGGCCGTGCCGCGGACCGGGCGGAACAGTTTTATCTTCAGTTCCCAAATCATCCCAAAGCTCGAAGAGCGAAGAAAGCGGAAATCGATGCCCTGCTATCGATAGACGACGGTTCGGACGCATCCGTTCACCCTCGCTTGAAGAACCGGTAGCGGCGTTTCGGGCCGATCGACATCTATTTCGACAGCTCCGCCTTCGACGACCAATTGGCCAAGGATGAACAGGCCCGGTTGGAAGAACAGGCCCGCCGGGAACACGGCCTGTTCCAGCGTCGGCAAGCCAGGGCTTCCCTGGCGGCCATTGATGCCCGCCTGCGGGTGGATACCGCTGAAATGCAATCCGCTGCCCGTCAACCCAACGGCAGCCGGGCCGCAGGCGAACCAACCAGTGCCCCAGATAGCGCAGGACTAGATGTGCCCGATAGCGCAATTATCGATCATATCATTGGAGCTAAGCCTATTCCAGCATCCCCGCCAACACAATAGCGGGCGGTCCGGTTCATAGCTTACCCAGTCTTTCCACCGGGTTAGAAGCGCTTCGGGCTGACCAGCCCGGGGCTTACGCTGCTACTATTGTGATGGGTGGAACCGTGGGAGGGATCGTCGTGTATGGATCTGGAGCTGTCGCGATTCCTGCCGCAGGGGTCGCAGCCGCAAAGGTTGGAGCCGCTCGGCCTGTTTGGGTTGCTGTTCAAGTGGCCGTGATTGCTCATGGTCCTGGAGTAGGGAACTCCGCCACAAGTGCACTTAGGTTTGTGCAATATCAGTGGTATAGAGCTCAAGCCGCTATCACCCGAGTTATTAATGCTCCGCGTCCTCCGCCTCCAACGGCGGGTCCACCTTCTGGAGGTTAAATGAATATTTTTTCGCGATTGTTTTGGCTGCCGTTTAACGAACGAATCGTAGATATCGCCGTTATTCCAAGTTTGGGGAAAACCCTTCGTTCCTTCATAAAAGCGCGGGGTGTTTCTCAAGTCAGCCTATGCGATGAACTGCTTGATGAACTGCTTTTAGAAGCAATCGAACGAGCAGAAAAACAATCGTCCGACGGGAAAGCACGTTACCGTCATCTGTGGATTGAGATGGAGAAGATTGCCGATGTAGTGGCCCAATATGGCAAAAATGAAGATGGCGGGGATTTAATAGTCTTTTCCGTGATGCAAAAGTATAGTGATCTTTGATGGTATGAACGATGAGAATCAGGCCCCTCTTGGGGACGGAGTTAAGCGTGCGGTTATCGCTTCTGTCGGAGCTTTGGTGGCGCTGTGCTCAATCGTTGCGTTCAATAGTGGCGAGATTATCGTATTTTGTGTTCTCGCCTTGGCAGCCTTAGTGACGTTTGCAATTGCCGTTTTTGGTGGATCTGAAGCCGTAAGGAAAACAACCAATCTAGTTGAGCACTCAGCGTTCACTTTGCATGTGCCCAGTCGTGGTGGCCGGAAGGAACAGTCAATAGAGGGCAGTAAAAAGAAGTCCAATGAATCATGATATTGGGCAACGCGGGTAACAACGCGGCGTTCTCAACTCCACCGTTGACCACGCCCCTGCGGCACACGGCGTGCCAGCCTTCCGCTACGCTCTAGTCTGATCACGTCGTCTGCTCGTTCCCTCCGCTCCGAAAAGTCGCTTCAGTCCACTGGCCAGCAACCCCACCGGCGGTGGCCAGGGCGCTAAGAATAGCGCCCGAAGCAGGGCTCCTGTGACCCGCCCTGTCACCGTCGCTCGGCCACTTCACTACGTTTCGTTCTGTCCCGTTGGTGGCCTATGACGAAGGTGAGATTCCAGAAGAGAGAAGCCGTGAAGCGGCACTGCAAAAAAGTTAGTGACCTATTTGGAGTTCATTGTGTCTGGTCAGTTTGCTGGGGCTTTCCCCCAGTTTTTGGATCGAGAGTTGTGCATCATGCTTGTCTGTTCAAATCCACCTAGCGACGGTATGAGAGAAATTGAGGGCATCCGTGATCACTCCCACACAGAAACGTTTATTCCGGTGGAGGTGATTGTGGATACAGAGTTTAGCAGCCGTCTCGCTCAGCACCGGGGAAGATGACATGGGGGAGTGGTCAGGAGCGTTGAGGAAGCGAGAACTGACAACGATATGAATACGAAACATAAATCCCCCACATCATCCGTCGCCGAGCCAAACCTGTTAGGCGGAGTTAATCAAGCTAGGCATCGACGTGCACATTGAAAAATACGTCGTGGTGATGAAGATCGCCGGCAGTGTTCTGGCGCGAGCGAAGCGGTTCACCCCGGAGCCGTTTATCGGGTGGGTGCAAGGGCTCACAGGCCGTTGCGAGCAGCTGCATAGTTGCTCCGAAGCTGGACCGTTTGGCTACAGCCGACACCGGTGCCTCACCCAGATGGGTGTCCGCAACCACGTGATCGGACCGATCAATGGGGACGAGCACGGTAAGAACGTAAAAACCGATGCGCGCGATGCGCCGCAGATGGTGCTATGCTTGGCCGGTTATCTTCGAGGAAATCAGCGTAGCTTCAGCACGGTGCGCGTGCCCAGTGAAAGCGAGGAGCAGTATCGCAGCACCACGCGCCAACGCCAAAGTCTGATTAAGGCGCGCGGGCACGTGATGTATTACGGAGGGCGCCTCCAAGGCGAATGGTGGCAGCCAAGGCGCTGGCAGTGCCTTGCCGGAGAGCTTGAGCCGCATCTACGGGATCTGGGCGGTGCGCTACGATCCATTATTGTGGTGCGAGAAGAACAGATCGTGCGCTTGGAGCGCAGCCTGGAGGGGAGCGTTCAGGTGTCTTTGCCCCAAGGGCATGGGGCCGGTGGCTTGCCCCTTTAAAACGGACACGTGGATGGGGTGATTATGTTGTGTGGTGGGATTCGAAGGCGAGAGGGCTTAGATAGCCAAGACTGGAGTGCAGTCGCTCGCGGTTGTAGAAGCTTTCGATGTAATGGAAGATGGCCGTGCGCGCCTCATCACGAGTGCCGAAGCGAGTGCGTTTGATCAGTTCGAGTTTCATACTGCTCCAAAACGATTCGATGAAGGCGTTGTCGTAGCAGTTGCCCTTGCGGCTCATGGAAGCAACGAAGCCGTGACGTTGCAGTTCAGCCCTGAAGGCATGATTGGCGAACTGGGTGCCGCGGTCTGAGTGGACCACCACGGGTTCGCTCGGTTTGCGGCGGCGACAAGCCATGCGCAAGGCGGCAAGGGCTGCCGGGGTATCCAGGTGCTCAGACATGCTCCAGCCCACGATACGTTGGGAGTGCACATCGATTGCCGCGGTGACGTAGAGCCAGCCCTGACCGGTAAGCACGTAGGTGGCGTCCATCGCCCAAGCTTGGTCGATGCGCTCTACTTGGAGTGTTTTGAGGTGGTTGGGTGCTACGGGATACCCATGGCGACTGTCGGTGCCTCTGGCACGGTATTTGGATCGTGGCCGCGCCACCAGATGCGCTCGGCGCATTAGCCGGGCCACGCGGTGACGGCTGGCGGCGGTGCCGAGTTCCCGGGCCATGCGAGGACTGCCGTAGGTCTTCTTTTTAGCCACAAAGACCTCGCGGATTTGTCGCAAAAGATCCGTATCGCGCTGCTGGCGCACACACGGGCGATCACGTCGCTGTAACCAATCGTAGTAGCCACTGCACGAGACCTGCAGCGCTTCACATAACCATGCCACCTTCGTGCCGCTCATTCGCGCGATTTGGGCATACCTCTCGGTGGCGGTTCGCAGAGGATGCCCAGTGATTTTTTTAGCACTTCGCGCTGCTCGAGCAGTTTAGCGTTCTCGGCTTTGAGCCGCCTGATCTCTGCTTGGAGATCAGCGGAAGACTGCTTTGGCGGGGAGGTCGACTTGGATTTATCGACCTCGATGGGCTCGCGCTCCGCGCGAGCCCATCGATACAGCAGTGGGGCACGGATGCCTAACTCCGCTGCTACTTTGGCCGCGCTGCGGCCACTGGTTCGCCACAGTCGCAGCGCTTCGCGCTTAAACTCGGCATCATACTGGTTCTTCATATCGGGGACCTTTCGTTTGGTCCCCATCCCCGTGTCCGTCAAACTAGGGCAACCTCAGGTCGTAACTTTATGGCTTCCTCCTTCGCCAAGACTACGGCGGACAAGGCGCAATGCGTCTACGACATCGACCCCATGGGTCGGTTTCTTTTTACTTGTTACCTGGCACTTGTTACTTCGCTTCAGCGCGAGGCGCCGAACTGTTCGTGGATGACGACGGTCTCGTCGGGGAGGCGGGGGCTGCGGTCCCAAGCGGGTTTGGTTTGTTTACCTACCGGGATCATGAAACTAAGAATGTGGTCCGTCGGCAGATTGATGATTTTGGCAACCGCTTCACCATCGAAACCGATCATGGGGCAGGAGTCGTAGCCCATGTCATGAGCGGCGAGCATGAGGGTCATGCCGGCGAGGGCGGACGAACGGATACTTTCGTCTCGGATCAATTGGTCCTTTCCTTCGTAGAAGGGTTTGATCATGGGGCCGAGAATGTCCTGAACGGGTTGAGGGGGCATGCGACCAGTAGGTGGCAGGGTCGGTAAGATGTGATTCCACGTCGGCGCACATGATGAAGAGTGCGCTGGCTCCCTCGACGTGGGCCTGATCCCAAGCAGCTGCCCGGATTTGCTTTTGGCGTTCCTTGTCGCGGATGACCACCAAACGGTAGTTCTGCATGTTGAAGGAGGAAGGCGCTAATTTGGTGAGTCGAATCAGCTCGGCGAGATCCGCCTCGGGCATCACGTGGTTTGGGTCGAAGTGCTTAACGGAGCGACGGCTCTCAATGGTTTCTTTGGTGGTCATGAAGTTAGGTAGGAGAGAATCGACGAGGCCGACATCGTCAAACTTGGAGATGAAAATACGCCGTGTCGTGGGAAGCACCTTGGAATAATTCGACCGGCGTGGGTTCATAAAGAAGTGCTGCCGATGAGGTATTATTTATTTTTGATTTTGGTCGGTTTCGCGGGGCTGTCGGAGACCTTGGCTCAAAAAGAGCCGCCAGCCATCCCGGTTGGTGAGGCGGAGTTCGGTGACGCGCGCATCCAGTTCTTTTACCGGGGAACTGAGACCGGCCCTCTGGTGGTGATGGTGCATGGCACGCCGGGAGGCCGGGACAACTACAGTGGGTTTCTCAACGAAATGCGATTAACTGATCGTGCGTTGGTCGTTTCAATTGACCGGCCGGGTTGGGGGGGATCCCAGACTGACGCCGACACGACCCAATTGTCCGTGCAAGCGGCGGGGGTGGCGGCGGTCTTGCAGGCGTTTCCCGATCGACGCCCCGCGATAGTTGTGGGGCATTCCCTCGGCGGAACAATTGTAGCCCAAGTGCTAATGGATCATCCAAAATTGGTGGACGGGGCGCTGATTGTATCGGCGTCGTTGGATCCAGCGGAAGAAAAGACCACCTGGTATCAAGCGATAGGCCGTTGGCAGATTGTGCGCTGGGCGTTGCCCGACGACCTGGCGGCGGCGGATCGAGAGATCAAAGCCCTACCAGCTCAGTTGCAGGCGATGACCCCACGGTGGGGCAAGATGTCGACCTCGCTAATTATGCTGCAGGGCGATAAGGACAAACTGGTTCCGATTGCTCACTTGGATTATCCGGCGCGGGTGGCCCCTCAAGCGGTGATCGATACGATTCGTCTGGAGAAGCAGGGGCATTTTGTGCCGTGGGAACAGCCGGAAGCCATGACGACCGCGATTCTACGTTTGCTGGATATCGGTGCGAAAGCGTCCGCGGCCAAATAATTTGGTTTAAGAATGAATCTTTCGTGAACCGGTAACGTCTCAACCGGTCGAAACGTATATTCCTTTATGAAATCACTCAGTATCCTTTCTTTGGCACTCCTCTTAATGGTTGGCTGTTCCGCTCCCGGAACCCAGGAACGACGCGGCACCGAGGTCGGCGCGGTAACCGGAGCCATTATCGGCGGTATCATCGGCCATCAATCGGGAGAGACGGCGGCTGGCGTGGCGCTCGGTGCTGCCGTCGGCGGGGCGGCTGGAGCGGCGGTTGGCGCGGCCAAGGACCGGGAAAGAGATCATCGCTATGAACGGGGAGTCGTGCACGCGCAGCCGAAGGTGGACGAATTCGGTTACTCGATTTCCGATTATTTTGAGATCATGACCGCCGATGAAATGGAGATCCTCCAAGCGCGATCCGATGCTCGACCGGAAGTGTCGATGGGCGTGCTGTTGACCGACAAGGAAAAGGCGAACCTTCGTAACCGGTCCGTCACCAGTCGCGAGATCGGCCGGTAAAACAGGCTACCGGGACTGGCCGTTGACTTGACGGTCAGTTTCCACACTGCGCTCCCAGGATACGACGTGATCCCGGACCATTAGAATCCGGGTGGTTTCGGTGTTGTGGGCCATCTGGTGGTCAAAAACTGGTTCGGGGATATAGATGGTTCGCTCGGTTTTGCGGTCGTAGAATGGAATTTCCCGAATGGCGGGTAAGCACGCTTTTCCCGGTCGACCCAAGGCGACGTTTGTAGACCCAGACAATCGCTTCCACTGAATACTCGGCCAGCGGATATTTTTGATCGGGTTCGCCTAAGTTTTCGAGCAGTGCTCCCGCGGGTGTGCCTCGGCGGACCATGAATGGCTCCTTAAGTGACTCAGATTTTTTTCGTCCGGTAGTTTCGCAGCCGACCAACAGGAGGGTCGCCAGCAGGCCGAGGGCATACCGCAAGAGGGGGGAGGTGGAAGTCATGACTAAAAATTTGGACCCTGGATGATCGGCAATGTTCAAATCAACCCGATAGAATCTTCAGGTGCCGGTTGCGGGTTGCCTCCCGGCGTGGTCGCCGCCGTGCTGCAGAAGTGAGCGATTCGACATCCACCACCGATGCCCCATTGCGTCCGCCCTCCGGGGTGTTTGATGCCGATGCGGCCTTGGATCGATTCCTGACCGCGATGGCAGACCGGGGACTGGAACTGTATCCCGAGCAAGAGGAGGCGGTTTTGGAAATTTTTGGCGGCAGCAATGTCGTGCTCAACACCCCTACGGGGTCCGGTAAATCCTTGGTCGCCTCCGCCGCCCATTACCGTGCGCTTTGCGCGGGTGAGCAATCGGTCTACACCTGCCCGATCAAAGCGCTGGTGAACGAGAAGTTTCTCTCCATGTGCAAGGACTTCGGCCCGGAAAACGTGGGCATGATGACTGGCGACGCCTCGATAAATCCCCATGCGCCGATCCTGTGTTGCACGGCGGAGATCCTCGCCAATATTGCCTTGGCGCGTGGCCCGCTCGCGGATCTGCGCATGGTGGTCATGGACGAATTTCATTACTACGGCGACGCCAAACGGGGACATGCATGGCAAACGCCGTTGTTGGCTCTACCGCAATGCCGATTTCTCCTCATGTCGGCGACCTTGGGGGATACGACCTTCTTCGAGCACGAAATGACCCGAGTGACAGGATCCCCGTCCGTCACAGTCAGCAGTGATCGACGGCCGGTTCCCTTGACATTCGAGTATTCCGAGACGCCCTTGACGGAGCGCGTGGCTCAGTTGATCGAGGCCGACAAAGTGCCGATTTATCTTGTTCATTTCACCCAGCGCGCCGCCTCGGAATCCGCCCAAGGCTGGATGAGTCTGAACCTGAATTCCAAAGCCGAAAAAGAGGTGCTGTCCGAGGCTCTGAAGGACGAGAAATTCAACAGTCCCTACGGCAAGGACATGAAGCGTTGGTTGCGGCATGGGGTAGGGGTGCATCACGCCGGGTTATTGCCCAAGTATCGTATCCTGGTGGAGCGATTGGCACAACGGGGATTACTCAAAATCATCTGCGGCACGGACACGTTGGGGGTCGGAATTAATGTGCCCATCCGCACGGTGGTTTTTACGCA
This sequence comes from Actomonas sp., assembly GCA_965203585.1. Classification (GTDB taxonomy): domain Bacteria; phylum Verrucomicrobiota; class Verrucomicrobiia; order Opitutales; family Opitutaceae; genus Actomonas. The sequence continues at coordinate 547,112 of CBDBDC010000003.1, read as the reverse complement.
ACTTTGGAAATACGACGGTCGAAAAGCTGCGGTTCTGACGGTGCGCGATTTTCGCCAAGTGGCGGGGCGTGCTGGTCGTCGTGGATTTGACGATGAAGGCTTCGTGATCGCCCAGGCCCCCGAACATATCATCGAAAACAAACGGGCCGCGGAAAAGGCCGCCTCGGGGTCAGGCAAGAAAAAGAAGCTGGTGAAACGCACGGCGCCAACGGGAGCCGTGGTGTGGGATGAGAAGACGTTTGCGAAATTGCAGTCCGCTCCCTGTGAGGAGTTGTCTTCGAAGTTTACTCTGTCCCACGGCACCTTGCTGTTGGTGCTCTCTCGACCGGGGGATGGATGTCGGGCGGTGCGGGATTTGGTAGCAACCTGTCATGAAACGGATCACCGCAAGAACCAGCTGCGTCGCCGGGGATGGCAGCTCTTCCGTGGTCTCTTGGATCGGAAGATTGTGGAGTGGATTCCTCCGACGTCGGATGGCCACAAACTGCGGGTCAATGTGGAACTGCAGGACGATTTTTCGCTGCACAATGCGCTGTCGCTTTACCTGCTCGATACCCTGCCGCGCCTGCCGGTCGACGAGCAGGATCATGCGTTGAATGTGCTCACGCTGTGTGAGTCGATTGTCGAGGATCCGGAGATTATTTTGCGCAAGCAAGTGGACCGCCTGAAAACCGACGCGGTGGAAGAGATGAAAGCCGATGGAGTGTCCTACGAAGAGCGGATGGAAAAACTCGATGCGATTGAGCATCCGAAGCCGTTGCGCGAGTTTCTCTACGACACCTTCAACGCATTTGCTGCCAGTCACCCGTGGGTGGAGCAGGAAAACGTGCGGCCCAAGTCTATTGCGCGGGAAATGTTCGAGCGTTATGATTCGTTTGGAGACTACGTAAAACGCTACGGCCTGCAACGTAGTGAAGGGTTGCTGCTTCGTCATCTCAGTCAGACTTGGAAGGTGCTGAGTCAGACGGTGCCACAGGATGTCAAAACCGAGGCGATCATCGATCTGGAGACGTATTTTCGGGAACTGATTCGGGGAATCGATTCCAGTTTGCTGGAAGAATGGGAGCGCATGCAGGATCCGGATTATGCGACGGAGGATAAGGCGGATAAACCGGAGCGGCCGGGGTTTGCCGACATCACGCGCGACCGGAAGGAATTCACCCGCTTAGTGCGCTTTGCGGTTCACGGTATTCTCCAAGATGCCATGGCCCGCGATTGGGAGGCGGCCAATGCCCGAACCGGCGAAGAGGGTCGAGCGGTTGAAGATAGTTTTAATGCCTACGTGGATGAGCGGGGTTGGTTCAGGTTGGATCCGGAGGGTCGCGCCAATAAGCACACCCATATCGAAGAAGACGGTGGCGTGTGGCGGATCGCCCAGGTCATGGTCGACTACGAGGAGCAGAACGATTGGGAGTTGCGCGTGGAGGTCGACTTGCCGTCATCCCGTGAAAAAGGTGACGTTGTGCTGACTTGGAGCGGACTTGCGCCGATTGGCACTTAACTCAGATCCCGTCTTATGGCGGGAAAATAGTAGGCTAGGCAAAGCCCCCGTAGCAGAATCCAGATCAGCATCGAAATCCATAGTCCCGACTGACCAAAATTTTCGATGAGGACTATGCTTGCTGGAATGAACAAACCCACCGCAACGATGGCACCGTTTCGCATTTCACGGGCGTAGGTTGTCCCGATAAAAATGCCGTCCATTTGAAATGCCGGAACCGACAGCCCCACATAGATTGCCGCGAAAGGTAGCATTTCTCCGGCGGAGCGGAGCACATCGGGTAAGTCGGTCAGTAGCCTGATCAAACTGTCGCCGGCGATATAAAACATGCCACTGAGCACGATGGCGTTGATTAGAGTCACGACGCTGGTTCGTCGCACCACCCGATCAAATCCGGCCAGATCACGCCATCCAAAAAGAAGGCGCAGAAAGAAATGATCCCAATGAGCAAATGATTCGCCGCGAGGACCGTCTCTCCGAGCAGAACACCTTGCCGGGTGACCCAAGCCATACCAGTCAACATCGCGAGGGTGCGGATCATGATATTGCCGTTGGCGATCAGGGTGGTCCGTAATTTTTCGAGCTGCAGAATCGCGGACCAGCCGAAGAATTTTCCGTCACGCCCGTGATACTTGCTCATCATTCTTAGCACCAACCAAAGCCCCCATACCGCTGCGACCCACTCCGCGATGAGCGTGCCCAGGGCGATACCCCGCACCCCCATATCAAAGGTTCCGGCCAACAGCACATCCAACCCCATATTCAGTCCGTTAAGGACCAGCTGCACCGCGAGCAATGGCCGCGTTTTGCTCAACCCGATTAGGATTCCGGTCAGGGAATAGGTGATGAGAGTGGCGGGAGCAGCCTAGATTCTGATTTCGACATATTCCCGACCCAGAGCCAGCACGCCACTTTCGGCGCCGAGGAGAGGTAATATTACCGTGATAAGCGGAACCTGCAGCAAGCAGAGAAGCGCACCTAAACCGGCTCCGAGAAGGAACGCACGAAAACTTGCGGAACGCAACTTCTTGGTCATCGGCCTGACCTCGAGCCTGAGCGACGAATCCGGTGGTGCTCATGCGCAGGAACCTGGTCGGGGTTACGAAAACTGAGCCATTGAGAGAGTTAGTCTGGGAACCCAGAAAGGACCCAGACCATGAAAGGCAAAAGATACACGACCGAGCAGAAGATACGCATATTGCGTGAGGCCGAGCAGGCCGCCGCGACGATCCTGTCGGTGTGCCAGGAGCACGCCATTGAGCGAGCAAACCTTCCACCGCTGGAAGCGCGAGTTTGGCCTGATGGAGCTCGACCAAGCCAAGCAGCTCAAAGAGCTGCAAAAGCAGACCGCCCGGTTAAAGCGCATGCTGGCCGATGAGATGCGCGGCCAAGAGCTCCTGAAGGAGGCGCTCGAAAAAAAACGATGAGCCCCGGTCACAAAAGACAGATCATGGTCGCGAGGGTGAACCGGGGCCGTTGCCCGGCTCACGAGGCCTGTCGGCCCTTTTGCCTGCACCGCCGCACGTTTGGCTACGAGGCGAAGCAACCTGATGCTTGGATGGCCAAGTTGAAGGCAGCGCTACGCCGGATGAGTCGAGAGCACCCTGAGTTGGGCGACATGAAGATCGCTCGCCTGCTGAAGAAAGCAGGCTGGCGAGTCGGATCACGACTGATCCCACGGCGGCGCCAGCAGCTCGCTCTGATGGTGCCCGTGAAGCAGCCCAAACGACGGCGCGGTGGGATCTCCACGGGGCTTGCGACGAAGGCGACCCATCCCCATCACGTATGGACGTGGGACTTCGTGCCCGACCCGACGATGCGCGGGGGCAAACTACGCATGCTCACGCTCCTCGATGACTCCACGCGGCAAAGCCGGTGCATCCACGTGGATCGTAAGATCACTGCGCGTAAAGTGCGTTCGATCATGAGCCGGCTGATTGCCGAGCACGGGGCTTGCGGAGCATATCCGCAGCGACAATGGCGCGGAGTTTATCGAGAAGGAGTTGCGAGCTTGGCTCGCCTCTGAATCGATCAAGACGCGCTACATCGAGCCGGGTAGTCCTGGGCAGAATGGTTACATCGAAAGCTTCCCTGCTCGGTTGCGCCACGAGTGTCTCAACCCCGAGATGCTCTCCACGCTGACCGAAGCTCGGGTCGTGATCGAAGCCTGGCGGTGCAAATACCATCACCTGCGCCCCCACGGTTCGTTGGGCTATGTCAGTCCCATCGGGTTTGAACAAAACCTCGACAAAGAAACCTCCCCTCTTGACTTACTCTACACCCTCAACCACACCATCAATCCATCCAGACTAACGGTTTAGGTGGACCAGTTTGGGTAACCCGACCAATTCGCTTCTACCGTTTTTGCGGCCAGCCCTGATGGCTACGCCGATTTTGGATCATTTTCCAACCAATCGGGAAAGACCTTCGTCGAGGTTGATATCAACAAGTCGTTGCTGAAGTTGGCTTCGGTTTTTACCCAGAATAAGGATCCGGAAATTTCCGCCTTCATCGCTTCGTTGGAACGCGTGCGGGTAAATGTAATTGAAGCCGATGGCGAAAGTCGGGCCGATGCTGTTACTCAGGTGGAGACCCTCCGCGCCGACCTTGATGCGAAAGGTTGGAACCGAATTGTGACCGTGCGGGAATCCTCCGGCGATGATGTGGCGGTTTTCGTGCAACAAGGAGCCGATGATGCGATTCGGGGCGTGGTTGTCACGGTGCTCGGTGGAAATGGCGAAGCCGTGATAGTAAATGTCGTCGGCGACGTGCAGCTCGAGCAATTGGCGCGGCTGGGCCAACGCCTGAATATTGATCCCCTGAAGGAGCTCGATCTCCGTCCGGTGGAAAGCTGAGCATCTGCCGTATCACTTAATTGGAGCCAAAACGATGACCACCGATTCGACGACTGCCGCTGCCGTGAAAAAACCTATCTCACGTGCCCGCCACTGGATATTGATTGGCCTGGCCGCGGCAATGCTTGTCGTGACCGTCAAGGCGGCGGGGATTTTCTTCCTGTCTGGCGACGCCCGTAAACTGCAGATGGCGGTGGATAGTGGTGGCGATGACGTATTCTCCACCCGTATTCAGTTCTCGGTGGGCCCCGGCATCATTGGATTGGCCTGGTCGGCCTCGTTTTTTATCGATGATGTTCCCTCCGAAGCCCGGCATGCGCTAGGTACCCTGCAGGAAGCCAGTGTGGGAATCTACGAATTGGCCGGGAATCCCTCGGTTGAACAACGGGCAGGCATGATGACCCGAGCCAACGAGAAATTGGAGCGCGAAGGGTGGCAGCGCATTGTGGCCGTGAATGATCATTCCGACACGGTTCCGATCTACCTTCCCGAGGCGGAGGACATTGCCGACGAGTTGCGCATTTGTGTTACGGTCTGGACCGGACGTGAAGTGGTTGTTGTTTCCGTGATCGTGGAGCCGGAAGAGCTACTCGAGATTGTCCACCAACATCGTGGGTTCATGGATCAAGTATTTCCCCAACTGGAGCGGAGCAGAGCTTGATCCAATGTGACGAGGCGCGTTGGTTAGGGTGATGCGCCCCGCCTCCATAGTTCATCTCGACGCCGACGCATTTTATGTGTCCGTCGAGCTGGCATTGAAGCCGGAGCTAAGAGGGAAAAAGGTGGCGGTGGGCGGCCGCCAGCGGGGAATTATTTCGTCCGCCAGTTATGAGGCCCGAGCAGCGGGGGTTTACACGCCGATGCCTTCGCAAAGAGCCGTCAAGGTGTGTCCGGATTTGATCTTATTGCCGCACGAAGGGGATTACAGCGGCGTGTCGCGCAAGATGTTCGATCTGTGTGAGGACCTTACGCCGCTGGTGCAGCGTAGCTCGATTGATGAAGGTAATCTGGATCTCGGCCCTTGTGGTCTAAAATCACCTGAGGCGGTCGAACGCGTGGTGCGATCGCTTCAGACCCGAATTTGGGATGAGTTACAGATTCCGGTCTCGATGGGAATCGCGTGTAATCGATTGGTGTCCCAAATCGCCAGTAAGTTGAAAAAGCCGAAAGGGTTTGTGGTGGTGCCGGTGGGAATGGAGGCTGAATTTATGCATCCGCTTGATATCAAGGAGATGCCGGGGGTAGGGCCGAAAATGCAGGAACGTTTACGCAGGCGCGGCGTGAATACATTTGGTGATATTTTAGGGCAATCCGACGCCGCGTTGGCATCACTAAAGGGCGATGATTGGAGATCGTTTCGGACCCGCTGCGCGGGGGAGGATAATCGCCCGGTTGAGCCGGAGCGGGGCGAAGCCAGGAGTTACTCCCATCAACGGACGTTCGGTCAGGATATTGACGACCGTCGGGAAATCGAAACGTGGGCCAAAGGCTTGTTGGACGATTTGATGGCCAAAGTGCGCGCAGATGGAAAACGAGTCCGTGCGCTCACGGTTCTGGTGCGTTACGGTGATTTTTCCCAGGAGTCCGCCGGACGCAGCTTGCCCGAAGCTTCCGATCTGGAGACATCATTCTATCCTTTGGTGTCCAGTCTATTGACCAAGGCGTGGAGCAAGCCCCGGCCGTTGCGATTGATCAGCGTCAGGCTATCCGGGGTGGATCACGGTGGGGCTCAGATGGATATTTTTGCTGGCCAAGATGATAAACGGCGCCGATTGGCAGGGCTGATGGATCAGTTGAACGCTCGAAAAGAAGGTTCCGGTGTCATGCGGGGACATCAAATCGGGAGCAAAGGAGATTGAGTCATTCAATCGATTTTAGCGAGTGCATGATTTTTAGAGTCTCAGACAATTTCTATCGCCTTGGCTTGGGGCGGGCGGATATACTGGCGTTTTATGGTTGGTAATTCACCCCAGTCTCTATCTCAAGGATTTCATCGGTCTCTACGTTGGATGTTGTTTGGGATCTTGGGAGTCGGAGTGCTTCCCGTTTTCCTTTCGGCGATAACTATCAATGGTTTTGTCGTGGATGACACAGCGGTGCCGGTTGAGCATTTGGTGCGGGCCGCTCCGGCCAAAGATAGCATCAACTCCATCAATGACCCTAATTGGGTTTCCTTGACAGACTGCGACTTTCTCGAGACGGATGACGAATTGATCAGTATCACGATTGGAGAGGAGACCCGAGCCTATCCTCTCCGTATTTTGGTATGGCACGAGATCGTCAACGATACTTTCGGGGAGCAAGCGGTGGCATTGACCCATTCCGCGCTGACGGGCTCGGCGGTGGCGTTTAACCGGGCGAAAACGCCGATGGAACTCGGCGCGAATTCGGCGTTTCAGGACTCCTCTACAATAGTGGATTGTTGATGTATGACCGCGCGACGGAGAGCCCTTTGGTCTCAATTGAAGTTTATGGGTATATCCAAGGACTTTTTGGAGGAGCCCCTTGAGCAAGTTGCCACCCGGCGGATGAGTTGAGAAAACTGGCGTAAGGCTTATCCGGCGGGGAAAGTTCTTTCGGTCGATACGGGATTTGAGAACGACTATCGGGGCGAATGGCCTTATGGCGACTATGCCGAGCAAAAGGAAACGATTTTCCCCTTCGATATCAGTCCCGATCGCAACGAATTTGGCACCAAAGACTGGATGATCGCGGTGGCCGAAGGTTGGGCCGCCCGAGCGTGGCCACTGGAGAAAATTCGCGAAAAAGGGCAGCTTTTCGACGCTATCGGAGCCCGTCCGGTTCAGATTACTTACGAAGAGGCTACGCGCGATGTGGTAATCACGGATATCACGAATATGGAAAAAATCCCCGTGGTATCGGTCTACTGGTTCGCATGGCAGGCGTTTTATCCGGACTCGTCCGTCTGGCGTCCTCTCAACTAAAATAGCCCCGAGGGAAGAGAGACTTGCCAACGTGGTAGTGTCGACTGTTTTGCAGGCATTGTATCCCTGATTTCCAATGCCGATTTACGAGTATTTCTGTCCCGCCAATAACACCGTTTACCAATTTTACGCCAAGTCGGTGGCGCAAGGTGAGACTATACCTCGCTGTCCTGATAATGCCAAATTTCGCATACAGAAGATGGTATCCGGATTCGCGATTACCAAAGGCGGTGCCTCCGACCAGCCTCCGCCCGATCCCGCCGCTCCGGGGCCGGCTAATGAGGAAGATCAGCGGATGGAAGCGGCCATGGCCGAGATGGAGGGAGAGTTCGCCAACGTTGATGAGAATGACCCCAAGGCGATGGGCTGCATGATGCGGCGCGTGTCGGAAATGACTGGCGATAAGTTGGATGGCGAGATGGAGGAGGTCGTGCGCAAATTGGAAGAGGGCGCTGATCCCGATTCGCTCGAAGAACAATTGGGAGGCGACATGGAGGGCATGGATGATCCCATGGGTGGGATGGGCGGCCCCGGGTCCGGAGACGGAGCAGGTCCTGATCCCCCGGAGTCCAAGTATCGTTTCAAGGCTCGCAACAGCCCGCCGCGTCGAGACCCGGAGCTTTACGATTACGAATAACCCGCATTGCGGCACTTTTGGATTCCCGCTGAGCCGGACCTCGTCATGGTGGTGCTGAATGTCCACTCCAGCAGATGTCTCCGCTCTCGAGTCCCGAATTGCCTTGGCCCGTCGGGTCGTTTAGTCCCAAAGGGAACGACTCGAGGCCGATCACGGCCGCGTCGAGAGCGCATGGAAACCTGACGGGAGTCGTATTACCGAAACCGATCATGCGATATCGAACGCCATACTCGGTCAAATCGCGGAAACGTTTCCCGATGATCAGGGCCTGAGCGAGGAGTTACAGGTCGAGGGAGTGGTTAATGTCACGAGCCGATATACGTGGGTGCTTGATCCCATTGACTGCACCAACAATTTTGCCACTGGAGTGGCCGCGTGTGCGATCGCCTTGGGTTTGTTTGAAAACGGCGAACCCGTTTATGGTGTTATTTATGATGCCGCTCGTCGCGTCTTAATGCCCGGTGGCCCTGGTCGGGGTATGTGGGAGGGCGAGCACGAGGCGAAGATCAATGCCAAGCCATTATCCCCAGCTTCAACCGTCGGGTTTCATAGTCCGCGTGCCTACGGGAAATATCCGGGCCACGGCGAAGCCATTGTGAGTCGTTACAAAGTTCGTGCGATGGGGAGCAGTGCGCTTCACCTAGCCTACGTGGCGGCGGGATTATTACACGGGGTGGTGGATCACAATGTGAAAATTTGGGATATCGCGGCTGCGATTCCGATGCTGCGCGCCGCCGGAGGGGATGTGCGCTTCCTGAGCGAATCGCCCCTGCCTTTGCACCGGTTCGATTTGGCTATGGCGAGCATCGTTTACGTCGGAGGAACTGAAGCGAACTGCATTGAATTGCAACGCGTTCTCACCGACGCACATCCCGTCAATTCTTAGACTGGTTTTCTTAGTTTGCTTACTGAAAAATATCTAATGCGCGTCAGGGTGCAGTTTTGCATTGCCAGGCACCGCCTCGAAACGATTCCCTATCCCGGTCCACCTTCCTTCGTAATTCTATCGCCAATACTCCGCCATGGCTAAAAAAGCACCTCCTCCCGCTTCACCCCTTACGTTCGCCCTGCCGGTTTCCTTGATTTCCAAGATCCAGTCGGCTCAATCCAAACTCGGTTTGGGTTCCACCAGCGAAGTGGTTCGTCTCGCCCTCGCTAGTTTCAATTTCGACCGTTTCGAGTCGAACCGTGAGGAACACCGTCAAATTTCCGTGCGTCTTCTGGCGGATATGAAAACGGTGCTGACGCGCCAATCACGGAAAAAGAAGGTCAGTGTCGGCGAATTGCTACGTGCTTCCCTTGATGATCTGTCCGTGGCAAAACCTGCCGCGAAGCCGAAGGTAGCGAAGGGGAAGAAGAAGGCCAAAGCGGTCAAAAAAGCACCGGCCAAGAAAGCCGCGGCTAAAAAGGCACCAGCCAAGAAGGCGGCAAAAAAAGCCGCTAAGAAAGCGCCCGCCAAAAAGACGGTGAAGAAGGCCGCGCCCAAGCCTGCCAAAAAAGCGGCGAAGAAGGTGGCCAAGAAATCGCGTCGTCGTTAATTTGCCTCTCGGCGCCTCCGCAGGGCGTTGAATCCACTTTCAAAGCAAGTCTCCGTTTCGGCGGGGCTTGCTTTTCGTTTTTCAGGATACTTAGGTCGGCTCGATTTGACTATGAGCCAGACACCCGCGCCACTCTCTTCCTGGACCCTGAATGTATCGCCTTCTCCGACGTTGGCGGTTGATGCCAAGGCGAAAGCCTTGAAAGCCGCCGGCGAAGACGTCTGTGGATTCGCGGCCGGAGAACCCGATTTCGATACGCCGGCCCACATCAAGGCAGCCGCTGCCAAAGCCCTGGATGAAGGGAAGACAAAGTATGCGCCGACTCCGGGCATCCCGCCCCTGCGAGAGGCCCTAGCGAAAAAATATTCTGAGACTTACGGCCTGCCTACAGATCCGGCGCAGGTGGTGGTCAGCCCCGGCGGCAAGTTCTCCTGCTACCTGACGGTTTTGGCGCTCTGCTCCCCGGGCGATGAAGTGATTGTGCCCGCGCCGTATTGGGTGAGCTATCCTGAGATGGTTAAGCTGGCGGGGGCCGTGCCGAAGATGGTATTGGCCACGGATGAAACGGGGTTCAAACTCACCCCGGCAATGCTGGAAGCGGCGATCACGCCCAAGTCCAAGCTTCTCATTCTCAATTCACCCTCCAACCCCACGGGAGCGGTCTATACGCGCAGCGAGCTGGAGGCGATCACGGCGGTCGCGGTGAAACACAATCTCTACATCATGTCGGACGAGATCTATGAGCACTTGCTCTATGATGGCGTGACCCATGTTTCTCCAGCCTCGTTCTCAGCGGAAGCGCGCGAACGTACTATCATTCTTTCCGGATTTGCCAAGACGTTTGCCATGACGGGGTGGCGTTTGGGCACCTTAGTTGCCGCAGAATCCATCGCCAAGGCGGTGGCAAAGCTCCAAAGCCAAATGACTTCCAACGCGACGACCTTCGCTCAATGGGGCGCGTTGGCGGCCTACACCGAAGCCGATAAAACCCAGGCGGCGCTGGCGGAGATGCTGGTGGCGTTCGATCGCCGGCGGAATTTGGTCCACGCCGGACTTAACAGTATTGACGGCATCGAATGTTTGCTCGCCCAAGGCGCGTTCTACCTTTTCCCCAATGTATCCAGCTTCGGCCTCAATGATTTGGCCTTCTGCGATCGCTTGCTTGAAGAGCAGAAAGTGGCCGCCGTGCCGGGTGTGGCATTTGGCGCACCCGGGTTTATCCGCATCAGTTACGCGACCGCGGATCAGACCCTCGAAAAGGGTCTCGACCGTTTGGGTAAGTTCTGCGCCGGACTGTAGTATCCTTCTTCGGGTCAACGGTGCCTAAATTGGGCATCGGCAACGTGCGGTCGATTTGTGGAACTGTATCCATGAAATGGCTTTTTGTTGTGAGTGCCTCGTTTGCAATGAGCTCGGTCGGTTTGGCTGATGATCGTGCAGCCGAACCTCTGCTGGAGAATAACCAAGCGGTGCATGTCGGCATCGTAGTGGAAGATTTGGAGGCGGCAGTGGCTGAGTGGTCCCTAGTGCTGGGAATCGAAGAAGCCCCGGGCATTATTTTGGGTGAAGAGCATACGGATAACCCCACGCACTACCGGGGTGAGCCCTCCGCCGCCAAAGTGCGATTGGCGTTCTTTAATCTCGATAATATCCAGATCGAATTGTTTTCACCTCTCGGCGACGAACCGAACCACTGGTCTGAGTTCCTAGACCAACACGGCGACGGGGTGCATCACCTCGCGTTCAAAGTCCAAGGCATTGGAGAGGTTTACTTGGACCGGTTGGCCGAACGCGGTATTTCGCTGGTGCAAAAAGGGGGCTGGGACGGAGGGGAATATGTCTACCTCGATACCGCTGAATCTCTGGGTGTGACGCTCAAGTTACTCGAACAATACGAACAATACGAACGAAACGAATGAGAATGGGGTAAACTCGGCTCAGGGAAAATGATTGGATGTGTAGCTTAGCCTTGAGTGCCTGTCGGTTTTTTGTGAAAACGAAGGTCTGTATGCTGGCGAAATAAAACTGCGGCTAGTCGGCCAGCGTTTGGATTGAAACGGGGTATTTACTTTTTCGTCGCGGCACTGTCGGCGTTGTTTACCTCGGCATCTCACGCTCAAATTCAAATCGATTTTAGTGATACCTCTCGATGGAACGTTGTCGTTTCGGGAGATAGCGTTGGTTCCGAATCGGGGCTGACGGGTGGCGGCGAGATGCTGCAGGTAGTAGGCGAGGAAGGGGCGGAGGGTTATACTTTGGTGACGGCGACATTGATCGGGACCTACGACGTTTCTGATCTCTCCGATTTGGTGCTCACTTTTGTCAGCGAATCTGAGAGTGTTCCCGCCTCAGCTATCGATTTTGGAGCGGGCGTTTCATTTGGAAGCGCGGATTCGGATGGATTTTCCGTGACCAGTGCTTCTCACGGACTGACTTTTTCGACGGCGGCCGCAGATTCGTTTTTTGAAGATCTGCTGGATATGGAGGCGGTTCGATGGGAGGTGGAAAATGCCTCAGCGCAGGGGCAGAGTCTCGCATTCGCACCCTCATTGAATGGAGGGACGTTGTCTGATCTCGTAGTTGAACTGCAGGTGAGTGCCACCGACGAGATTTTGAATCTGGGAGCTTTCCTCATCGGCGGCACGACGTCGGTTGAGAGTTTTGGAATTATCGATCTGGGAGATGGAGGTCCGATTAATCCCAATCGCTTCATGGTCTCGGATACCGCCCGATTATACAATGACCGTGGAAACGCCTCGTTCGTTGACATGACGGGGGACTGGAGCTCACGGAGGATTTCACACTGAGAACATCCCAGAGGGCGACGATCGAGATCTCGGGGGATATCAGCGAAAGCTCAGCGGGTTCGGAGTTCGACACCTATCACTCCGTGTATAACGACAATCCGGTGCCGTTGATATTGACCGGTAACAATACCTACTCGGGAGGGACGGTGGTTGGCGGTGGCGTTGATATGTCCTCCTATCGACGTGGAACGTTGATATTTGGTAATGTTGAGGCAGTGCCGGATACGGGTATGCTTTCGGCCGGTATTGGTGGTTACTTGGGCAGCGCATTTGTCGCGAATTTTCAAAGCGAGGTAGTCGATCGAATCGATACGAGCCACTTCCGCGGAACTCTTGGACTCGACACGCACGGATCTACGACCGCTAACGTTTTTGACGGTGTTTTGGATCTGTCGTCTCGGACGGATTTTCAGGGACTCGGATCTGCGACGACGGCCGAATTCTCGGCTACCCCGATCATACCCGATGTGAGCGGCTTGTTTTATGCATTTGGGCAAGGCCCCGGAACGTTGAAAATCACCGCAGGACTGGATGATCAGCATGAGCAATCCACCCGCGTCCAATTTCAAGGTGGACCCGATCAAACCATGGCACTGACGGCTTACCTCAGCGGCGCCAACAACTTTTCCGGCAACGTCGATATCGCTCGCACGGCGGTGCTGTTCGATCATCCCGACGCGTTGCCCTCCACTGCGACTGTCGCTCTTGGTGAATATGCTTATGCCGGTTATACGGAGAATTTCCGCACGGGTGGGGGAGCTTCCGACCCGGTGGTTCCCTTCGACACGTTTCTCTCCCAGCTTGATTTAATGCAAGAGCTTCATGGCGCAGTGGGGGTTGATTCCACTGATATCAGTGCGCCTCGCACGATAACTGGGGACATCGACTTGTCCCTGGCGGGAGGTCAGTCCGACGAAATCTTCTTCGGCACCCGCACCAAAGTGATATTGGAAGGCGGATTTACCCCACCGACCGACGCTCCGTTACAGCTGACGGGCATTCTGGGCGGTCACTTGGTAGTAAACTCTGCCCTTAGTGACAGTATGACGAATGGTCAGGCAGTGGAAATCGGGTTGGAACGGTTGTGGAATGACAACGATATCGGAGTGGTCGAACTCGGCGCAGACAGCACCTTTTCCAGTGGGGTGCTTTTGCAATCCGGTGAACTGCGCGTTTCGCGTAACAATGCCTTGGGACAAAGGATTCTCACCGTTGTCGCCAATCCCCTCGTGTTGAATGGTGGCACCTTGGCTGGAGTAGGAAAGGTCGCTGATCCCGCCGAAGTGGTGATCGATAATGGGGATCAACTAGCCGCGGGAACGCCGTGGGGCGAATGGGTGGTGGATTTCGCTCCGGGAGAACTGGGGTTTGAAACGAACCTCATGTTTGGTCCCGACAGTGGCTTGTCGTGGAAGATCCTAGATCCGAACGGCACCGCGGGAGTGGGCTGGGATCACTTTTCGGTTGATGGGCAAATAATTTTCGAGGCGACTCCCACCAGTCCTCTCGTCGTTGATGTTCAGTCCCTGACCGGCATTGGCGTAGATGGCACCTTGACATCCTTCGATAAGTCAGCATGGCAAAGCTGGGTGTTGGCCTCCACGACCGGCGGAATCTTGGGGTTTGATGCGTTGTCCATTCAAGCGGACTACGCGAATTTCCTCGGCGTCAACGCGATCAACCCGGGATTCTTCTTTCTCGATTCCGACGGATTCAATCTTGTCATGAATTTTCAACCCGTGCCAGAACCCTCTACGTGGGGACTTTTGATGATCGGTTTGACGTGGATATTTTGGCGCGTTCGTCCGCGGTCAAATCGCTCTGGCCCTTCCTCAGTCTAACCGCCGACGGGTGAGTTCGGCCAAGGCGCGTGCACAGGATCCGATCCGTTCTTTCACGGCTTCATTGGCGATTGCCCCATCGGCAAAATCCGCCGGCATGGCGTAAACAAATCGAGGAACGATCACGCAGCGGAAGTCCAGCATGAGGCTATTTGCGGCAGCCATGACCGACATGTAGGAAGACGGGCCGCCGGCAGCATTGAGAAAGGCTACTGTCTTATCTTCCCATCCTGCTTTTCCAGTTAGCTCCAACAGGTTTTTGAACGCCGAATTCAGGTCGTAGTTGTAGATGGGCGAAGCGACGATGATGCCGTCTGCTGCGGCCACGATCTCGCTAGCTTTGGCTGAGTTGGGATGCCCGTAGGCAGCGCCGCCGTCACACGGTGGTAATGTCAGTTTCTGCAGATCTAAAAACTCCGCCTTGAGGTCCGCCGTCTCAAGGGCTTCCGCTGCTGCTTGCGCCATGAGGCGGCTCTTGCTGCCTGGATTGAGGCTCGTCGAGATGATGATGAGATTCATAGGATGAAAGTCAGATGTATTCAGTCGGATTTGGCGTTTGCGGGCAAAGCGGCGGCGACGTTGGCGGGCACAAACTTCTTAACGTCACCTCCGTAGCGGGCGACCTGTTTCATGAGATGAGAGCTGGTGTAGCTGTAAGCTTCGGCCGGCATGACAAAGATCGTTTCGATCGACGCGTTGAGGTGCCGATTCATCAAAGCCATGTTGAATTCAAATTCGAAATCGGAGAGGGCGCGCAAGCCGCGGATGATGGCGTGAGCCTTTTGTTCGACGGCAAAGTCCACCAACAAGCCGGAGAACGTGGTCACGGTTACGTTCGGGTGTTGGACGATGTTAGGTTTGATCAGCTCTACCCGTTCTTCGGGTGAAAATAAGGGCTGTTTTCCGGGGTTGTGTGCGATGGCGAGAGTGACGCGATCGAAGAGTTTGGCTGCTCGAGCCAACACATCGAGATGACCGAAGGTGATGGGATCGAAAGTGCCGGGGTAGATGCAGTGTCGCATGGCGGTCGCACTACAGAGCCTGTGCCGAAGCGGAGCGAGTTCAAATCGTCGCGTTTCAAGGATTGC
Source organism: Actomonas sp. (assembly GCA_965203585.1). Classification (GTDB taxonomy): domain Bacteria; phylum Verrucomicrobiota; class Verrucomicrobiia; order Opitutales; family Opitutaceae; genus Actomonas. The sequence continues at coordinate 531,900 of CBDBDC010000003.1, read as the reverse complement.
CAGTTCCGGGTAAGCCGGGCGTGAATCGCGGCAGTGCGCTGGAACTTGCCCAATATTCTCACGATCTCCCGAGTGCCGATGCTGTTCGTCGTCGTCGGATTGATGTATTCGGACTGGGCCTGGGCGGCAACATGGGCGTTTTGGCTGTTTATCGCCAGTGCCCTGACGGACTGGCTCGATGGCCACATTGCCCGCAAATCCAACCAAGTTTCCACCTTTGGGCGGTTCATGGATGCGGTGATCGATAAGGTCATGGTGTTGGGCATCATGATCGCGTTGGTGAACGCGGACTTTTTCGGCAAACTCACCGTCATCGCGATGATAGCGTTGCTTTGCATCCTGACTCGAGAATTCGCGATTTCTGGTCTGCGTATGGTGGCGGCCTCGAAAGGGGTCGTGATGGAGGCAGATAGCAGCGGGAAACTGAAAACCTTCGCCCAGATGAAAGCGATTGGTTGGTTGCTCGGTGCGAAAATGTTTCGAGTCGACTTCGGTCACCTATTTCCGGCGGAAGATCATATCATCTTCGAATCGGTGCATTGGGTCGGAGTGGGACTTTATTTTCTCTCGGCGCTACTCACGATCACCTCGGGTGCGACTTACTTTAAACGTCACGCTCACGTGATGGCGGATTAGTTGATGCAACTGCGACAACCCATATGGCCGCGTTTTTTGCCAACACAGATGGTGGTGAATCTCGCGACTCTGGGACCGCTGGGACGCAATCTGAAGGCCCCCGGGACGTGGGGGAGCGTAGCCGGTCTACTGTATTTCACGATCTTCTTCTACGAGATGGGGGTCTTCGGAACGCTGATCTTCGGAGCCGTTGGCACCTATGTGGCCGTGGCATTTTGCGGTGAAGCCGAATTCCGTCTGGGGAAGCGTGATCCCGGCGAAATTATCCTGGATGAATTTGTGGCCATCCCGATTTGTTTCCTCGGCTGGCATCCGCTCCTGCAAATCGCGCCACCTTGGGCCATTTTCTTAGCGGGCTTTGGACTGTTTCGGCTCTACGATATCTGGAAGCCACTTTGGATCGGAAAACTGCAACATCTATCGGATGGATGGGGGGTGGTCGCCGACGACATCGCCGCCGCGATCGCGGCATGTTTAAGTCTACATCTTATCGGAGCAATCATGCTTCGCTCCGGTCTAACGTTTTAGTCCGCCCGAAGGGGGTAAGTATTTCTGGATCCCCGCCTTCATTTTTGGCACCATGATTCACCCCATTCCCGCGACTCAATCCAGGAACCTCGGTATGATTCGACGGCACTTTAACCATATTGGTTAAAGTCAGCCGGGATCATTTGCGGCGGGTGGCGCTGACGAGATTTACTGGGGGATCAATCCATCCTGCTCCGCAGGTGAGGATTTCGGCGTGTTTGGCGGCGCTCCATTTGTGCAAAACCTTGTGAGCAGCTTGGAGTTCCTCGCCGGCTTTCTGACCTTTCATGGCCAGCAGGCGTCCGCCGATACGGGCATGCGGCATGCACCACGGGGCAAGTTTCTTGAGGGCAGCTACAGCCCGGGAGGTCACGATATCGGCCTCTTGCGGGGGCACATTCTCAGCGCGTTCCCAAACTACGGTCACGCGGGCCTCGAGCCCAAATTTGATGACCATTTCTGAGAGGAAATCGCAGCGCCGTTGCAGGGGCTCAATCAGGGTTACTTGGATGTCGTCGCGAACCAATGCCAGGACGAGTCCCGGCAATCCCGCTCCCGTGCCGATATCAACGATCCGTGCGTTGCGCTCTACGGCTTCCGCCATGGCGGCGCAGTTGAGTAAATGACGATCCCACAGAATGGGCACTTCACGGGGGCCGATCAGACCGCGAATCACACCGTCTGTCGCCAAAGACTCACCGTATTGCGTTAGACGTTCGAGGGCATCGGAACTGAGCCGCAGCGCGGCGTGGTCCGCAGGAGCAGGTAACGGGTCGAGCGAGGGCTGATCTTTGCTCATTGCGGCAGTATTTTTAGATCAGTCATGGGCACCGCGACATGGATGCCCTGTTGTAAAACGTCGACGGCGATGATGATGCCTTGAGGGTTGTCGGGATTGTCAATCACCCCTTCGAGACCGCGTAGCGGCCCTGACATGACGCGCACGGGTTCACCCTTGCGAAAGAGCGGACGCAGAGCGGTTTCGAGTCCGGAGTTAACCACGCGCTGAACATCGGCGAGTTGAATCAGGAGGGTGGGTTCATCGGGAACGTCGAGTGCTCGCACCAAAAGGTCCATTTGATAGATCCGGGCTTTGCGCTCCGCGGGAACCCGGGCGAACACGTAGCTGGCAAAAAGAGGCAGTTCCGATTTGCGGGTGCGGTTGCCGTATTGGCGCACATTGGTCACCGTGGGCAGGTAATGCGCCATGCGTTCGGCCGTGAGCAAAGCCGCGAATTTTTTTTCACAACGAGGCTTGGTATGACAAACTAACCAGTTCTCGCCCTCGGCCGAAGCGAAGGCGCTGAAGGACTCAGCAGTAGGGGTGTTCACGCTTTCAACAAGTAACGCACGGCGGCGTAGTAACCTTCCAAGCCCAAGCCGGTAATCACGCCTACGCAGGCGGGTCCGGTGAGGGATTTGTGGCGGAATTCCTCGCGGCGATAAATATTGGAAATATGCACCTCGACGGCGCGTATCTGCGAACCCAGTAGCGCATCGCGCAGAGCGATGCTGGTGTGGGTGAGGGCTGCGCCATTGATCACGATGCCGTCGATTTCGGCCGTCGCCAGTTCAGAAATTTTATCGACCAGTGCGCCCTCGTGATTGCTTTGGAAGAATGTGATTTCGGCGTCATCGGCGAAGGCGGCACAGACTTGAGATTCGAGGTCGGCGAGCGTGGCATGGCCATAAATCTCTGGCTCGCGTTTACTGAGCCGGTCGAGATTGGGGCCGTTGAGAATGGCGATACGTTTCATGGTCTGAGGGGGAGGTGAAAGAACGAGAAAGAGAAGGAGAAAGATCTCGCGATTCAGAGCGGATTATTGGTTTTGATGAACTCCCAAGGCAGATCGAATTTAGCCGAGAGTTCGGCGGCGAGGGCTTGGACGGCGTGAACTTCGGTGGCGTAGTGACCGCAGAGGAAAACATTGAGGCCCTGCTCCTGCGCCACGTTGAACCACTCCTCGCGGAGTTCGCCGGTTACCATCGTATCGATGCCCGTCTTTACTAGCTCCTTCATCGCGCTGTTTCCGCTGCCACTGCAGAAGGCGATACGGTTGGGCTTCTCTGACCCACAGTTGATTGGGACGACGCGATCGTAGTGGGATTCGAGGTTGGTTTGGAGGTCGGCGCGGGAGCCGGTCCACGGCGCGGAATAGCCGACAGCTTCGCCCTCGATTATCATAAACGGCCGATCCGGGGTCAACCCGAGCTGTTTGGCGAGCAGGGCGTTATTGCCGATTTCGGGATGCCCATCGAGTGGCAGGTGGTTTGAATAAAGCGCACAGTTGGCATCAAGGAGTGTTTTGACGCGTTGGTAGACCCGGCCCGTCAATCGCTGGGGCATGTCCCAAAACATACCATGGTGCACGATGAGGAAATCGACCCCGGCTTCGGTGGCCTTTTGAAACGGCACCAACCCTTGGTCCACGGCGGCTCCGATTTTGGTGACGGTGCCGTTGTTTCCGACCTGTAGGCCGTTCCAGGCGCCGGGGGCGTCGGAGTAAGCAGTAAGTCGGGTGCGTTCGTCGCAATAGGCGACAAGTTCATCAAGGGAAGCCATGGCCGTCGACCCAAAAGGAAATTTAGCCCGCTTTCGAGGTGGATTTTTCGGAAGAGCAGTCTACCGATCTAGTTCATGGAACCCGTGTCGACTGACATCGAAATAACCTCTCCGGTGGATTTGATTGCCGCCGCGACCGAACGGTTCGCCGGGCGCCCGAGCTGGGACGAGTATTTCATGGCTACGGCGGTGCTGCTTTCCACGCGGTCGCCTTGTGAGCGTTTACATGTCGGGTGTGTGATGGTCAGCGGGGGAGCGCGACCCAATCGTTTGGTGGCGGCGGGCTACAATGGATTTTTAGCGGGAGCTAACCACACCTCTCGGGTGCGTGACGGGCATGAACAGGCCACGGTCCACGCCGAACAGAATGCCGTGGCGGAAGCCGCACGGCGGGGAAGTTCACTCGAAGGCTGTGTCGCCTATGTCACCCACTATCCGTGCATCAATTGCGCGAAGGTTTTGGCGGCGGCTGGCATTTCGGAAATTCGCTATCGAATAGATTATCACAATGATCCCATCGCGGCTGAACTACTCTCGGATACGGGCGTGAAGGTTACACAATTGCCTCGTCGAAATGATGGCTGAATTCGTCCGATGATTAATCGACAACATTCCACCGATAGCTTGGCCGGCTCGCTGCTCCTCGCGCATCCCGCGATGCAGGACCCCAATTTCCATCGGGCGGTGGTGCTGTTGTCGGCCCACGATGAAGAGGGTGCATTGGGCGTCGTGCTCAACCGTCCCATGGATCAACACCTGAGTGAATTGGACGACTCTTTCGATGTCAGTGGATTGGCGGAGGTTCCGATCTACGCGGGTGGTCCGGTGCGAACCGATCGCCTGCTCATATGTGCCATCAGCATGTACTCCGATGGGGCAGGGCTCCGTCTGCATTTTGGCCTCGAGCCCAACGCCGCGGAATCACTCAAGAACGAACATGGCGACGCGATCGATATCCGCGCTTTTTTGGGACATTCCGGTTGGGGGGCGGGCCAGCTCGAAAACGAACTTACACGCAACACCTGGGCGGTCAGCGAAATACCGGGAGATCTGCTTGAACGGGATCCCGATGATTCGCTTTGGCGCGGCGTGATTTCGATGGTCAGCCCGGAATGGCGGCTCTTGGCAGAAGCTCCGGAACACCCGGAAAACAACTAAGGAAACGCTGAAGGATGGGCTGTAGACGGGCTCGCCGACCCCGGAGCGTTTGCCTCTGAGTAGTTTTTTCCTGGATAAACCGGGGGCAGCGCCCGCAACTATGGTATAACAGTGGCAGTTCTGGTTAAATCAGCGTTTCCTTAAGCTTCATTTAGAGGCCCAGCGCCGTCCGGTAGATGCGCGGGACGCGTTTGGTCACGCTGCAAAGTGTTTCCCACGGGATGGTGCCATCCCATTCGCTGAATTCCGTCACATCCACTTCGCTGTCGCCTTGGCGCCCGATTAAGGTGACGTGGTCGCCGGGTTTCACGTTCTCCAGATCGGTAACATCCACCATGGTTTGATCCATGGTAACGCGGCCCAAAATCGGACAACGGGATCCGGCGATCAGCACCTCACCACGATTGGAAAGAGTGCGGGGAATGCCATCACCGTAACCGCCCGTCAGCACCGCGATACAACTGTCACGTTTGAGCTGATGCGTCTGACCGTAACTGATGGAGGTCCCGGCGGGCAGAGATTTTACCAATCCCACTCTGGTGTGAAAACTGAACACAGGATCTGGCCGCACGTTGGCGAGCAGAGAACCGCGACGAGGTAGCACACCAAACTGCAACAGCCCTACACGCACGGCGTTGAAGGGGCCGGCACGTTCGATGGTTTCCAATCCCGCGCTGTTGTCCGCGTGGATTAGCAGTTCATTGAGATCAACATCCTCGAATTGGGCGAGCGCCTCGCGAAAATGCCGACGTTGCAGGGCGGTGAACTCGGGATCGTCGTCGGAGCTCGAATAGTGAGTATAGATGCCGGCGAGCTGGAGTTCGGGAGCGGCGACGATTGATCGGTAGAGCGGCGCAGCCTCCTCGTGCCAGACCCCGGAGCGGCCCATGCCAGTGTCGATTTTAAGATGCACCGTTACGGGGCGACCGACTTTCCGAGAGGCTGCCACCAGGCGCGTGACCTCATCCTGACTCGAGATCGAAGCGGCCACGCCGTGTTGGGCGACGAGGTGGTCTTCTTCGGGAATGACGGGACTCAGCAATAGAATGGGCCAACCCGGTCCCAACTCCAGCAGGGCAGTTGCCTCCGCGAGGGTGGCGACGGCAAACAGGTCGGCGCCTGCGTGCATCAATCGAGCCGCCACCTGATGGAGACCGTGTCCGTAAGCATCGGCTTTTACGACGGCCACATAGCGCATGTGATCCGGCAGCGAGACGCGTATCCGGCGGAGATTGCGCTCTAATGCACCGAGATCAATTTCCGCCCAACACCGCAGAGGAAAATTGGATGCCAATGTCACGATGGAGGGGCCTGATGGACCTGCGGAGTCCATTTGGCATAGGTAGGTCGTTCGGGTTGATAAGCATCCGGTTCCTGATTTTCCTGCAGGAGCGGAGTCCCGGAAAGCCGTCCGGTGAGCAACCTCGCGTCGTAGTCGACCTCCGCTGGTGCAGGAACGGGCAACGGCGTCCATGATCGAAATCCCCGCAACGTGTAGGTCGCTTTGGCTGGCAAATCATCGGTGCCGACCCGACGGATTTCGGTGGGCATACCTTGGTCATTGATCGTGAGGGCGTGCCAGCTTTGACGCCGTGCATCACAGATGAGGGTCGCGTTCGCTTGGCCGAGAGCATGAGCGGCTAAATCGAGGCTGCGGTAGCTGAAAACAGGGCGGGGGTCCAACGCGACCCACGTGCGCAAGGCGGCCGCAACGGTGCGAATGCCCAGCATGGATCCGGGGCCTTCACAGAATACGAATGCACCGGCTCGATTTGGATCCACGTCCAGCTCAGCGAGAGCGCGATACAGTCCGGTGCCCGCTTCACACTCCACCGTCACCCAGCGTGTTTCGGCATCCGTTTCCTGCCAACCCACTTGCAAGTCAGCCGAGGACGCATCGATGATGAGCACGGATTGGTGGGATTGGATTATTTGGACAAGAGATTGCACAAGGAATTCACGCGACGAAACTCCGCTGGGATTCGTGGTGCAAGCCGCATCCCCACACAAGACGAGAAGCGTTCGAAATTCTGCCGGATCAGGTGATCGCTTCGCATATCACCGCATACGGTTTTTTAATCCGGCATTGACCGAGCCGAATCTCGATCCGTAGGTTCGCAGATTCTCTCTAATTTTTCATCCTTGCACATCAGGTTGTGAACATCGAAACCCAAGACATTTCCGACACTCGCAAGAGCCTCGTCGCGTCGTTTGACGCCGAGGAAGTCGCCACTGAGCACCAAGCGATTGTCAAAGAGTTCGTCAAACTCGCCAAGATCCCCGGTTTCCGTCCGGGCAAAGCTCCTGCTGCCATGGTGCAGAAGCGTTACCAGAAGGATATTAACGCCGAGTTTCATAAGAAGATTATGACCAAGGCTTACCAATCCTCAATCGAGGACTCGAAGCTTGAGGTGCTCAATGTCGTAAACGTCGAGGAGGGAGACATTTCTCCTGATGCTCCTGCCACCATCACGGTGACCGTCGATGTACACCCTGAGTTTGAACTCCCGGAGTGGGAGGGACTGGCCACCACGACGGAGCCGTCCGATGCGAGTGACGACGAGGTCGAGAAGACCCTCGAAAACATGCGGGCCGAGCGCGCTGATTTCAAAGAGGTCGAGCGTGAAGCGCAAAAGAGTGACTACGTGAAGCTCGCCTACGAAGGCTCCATTGACGGCAAGCCGATCCTCGAAATCGCTCCCGACAAACAAATTTACGGTAAAGTCCCGCAGACGTGGGAAGAGGTTGAAGGCGAAAACGAGGGACTGATCCCCGGACTCGGTAAGCAACTGGCCGGCCTCAAGAAGGGCGACAAGAAGGATATTTCGATTTCCTTCCCCGCTGAATTCAGTGCGGTAGAGGCCCTCTCGGGCAAGGATGCCACCTACGCCGTTGAGATCATGGAAGTGCGTGAGCGCGAACTACCCGAGATCGACGAGGAATTTCTCAAGGCTCAGCAGGCAGACGATGTCGACGGTCTGAAAGAGAATATCCGCAACAACATCAAGTTGCAAAAGGACGGCCGGAATCGCTCGGAACAGCGCCGCCAGGTGACGGAAGCCCTCATTGCAAAGGTGTCTTTCCACGCCCCCGAGTCCCTCGTCGAAAACGAGACCCAGAGTGTCCTGCGTCAGTTCGTTGACCAAAATATGCGCCAAGGCGTCACCCAAGAGCAGCTCGAAGTTGACAAGGAAGCCCTCTACGCCACTGCCCGTAAAGCCGGAGAGTCCCGTGTCATCAGCCAATTGATTTTGGCCAAGATCGCCGAAGATCAGAAGGTGACGGTCGAAGAGGCGGACATGAACCAGTTCATCTACCAGCAGGCGATGCGCAGCGGGCAGGCTCCGAACAAGTTCATCAAAGAGATCGCGAAAAACCGTGAGCAGTTGCGTTCCATCCAACAGTCGATCCTGTTGGATAAGACCCTCGATCTCGTTGTCTCCAAGGCCACGGTGACCGAGGCTGAAGCGGCGAAGTCGGAATAACCCGTCGGAGCCCCCAACTGACATTTAATTCACAGTGAGCTCCTACTACGTTCCTTACGTTATCGAAAACACCGGCCGCGGCGAGCGGTCGATGGATATCTACAGCCGTCTGCTCAAGGACCGCATCATTTTTATCGGCACGCCGATTGATGATGGCGTCGCCAACAGTGTGATTGCTCAGCTTCTTTTCCTTCAAATGGAGGATCCCAAGAAGGATATCCATCTCTACATCAACTCCCCGGGTGGAGTGGTTACGGGTGGCATGGCGATTTACGATACCATCAACTTCCTGCAATGCGATGTGGTGACCTACTGCATTGGCATGGCAGCATCCATGGCTACCGTGTTATTGGCTGCGGGCACCAAGGGTAAGCGGTTCGCGCTGCCCAACAGTCGCGTGATGATTCATCAACCTTCCGGTGGGGCGGGTGGCCAGACGGCCGACATCTCCATCGCGGCCAAGGAAATCCTGCGGTGGCGCGAGACGCTCAATGCCACGATTTCCAAGCACACCGGCAAACCAATTGAGGATGTCGCCAAGGATTCGGATCGTGACTATTATTTGAGTGCAAACGAAGCCAAGGACTACGGCTTGGTTGATCACGTCGTCGAGTCGACGAGTGATGCTACAAAACTGGCCGAACCGGCCGCCAAGTAAGTGGTGATTTCCGTGACGGTCGGGTAAAATACCCAGACCGCCGGGGAAAACACCTCATTTTAATCGTCGTTCTCCCCTCGACAGGTGGGGAAGACGGCTTATCCGTGGTGTCATGGCCAAATCGTCGCGCATGACGCTCTGTTCTTTTTGTGGGAAGTCTCAGTCCGAGGTGAAAAAAATCATCGCTGGTCCGGGGGTCTACATCTGCGATTCCTGCGTCAATGTCTGCAAAACGATCATTGATCGCGAAACCAAGCAGAGTCCGGTCGATTCAAAGCCGGATTTCCGTCTGATGAAGCCCGCCGAGATCAAGGGCACGCTCGACGAACATGTTATCGGTCAGGAGCACGCCAAGAAGGTCCTCTCGGTGGCGGTCTACAATCACTACAAGCGAATCGTCTTTGATGAAGGGCTTGGATTCAGCACGGGCGACAACGCAATGGCTCCTGAGTTCGCCGGAGTTGAAGTCGAGAAAAGCAATATCCTGCTCGCGGGACCGACCGGCTCCGGCAAAACACTCCTGGCTCGTTCCTTGGCCCGGATTCTGGACGTGCCGTTCGCCATCGCTGATGCCACCACTCTTACCGAGGCAGGCTACGTAGGCGAGGACGTTGAGAATGTTGTTTTGCGCCTCCTGCAGGCGGCTAATCACGACGTTGGCAAGGCGGAACGGGGCATCATCTACGTCGATGAGATCGATAAAGTCCGCCGAACCACCGAAAACGTTTCCATCACTCGGGATGTATCGGGCGAAGGCGTGCAGCAGGCATTGCTGAAGATTTTGGAAGACAGCGTGTGCAACGTGCCACCTCAAGGGGGACGAAAGCACCCGAATCAGGAATACATCCAGATCAATACGGCCAATATCCTGTTCATTTGCGGCGGAGCGTTTGGTGGACTCGACGAGATCATTAAAAAGCGGATGGGAACCAATCCCCTCGGTTTCCACCGTGACGACGATGGCGAGGCGATGACTCCGGAGGAAATGATGCATCAAATCGCTCCCGAGGATTTGGTTCGATTTGGCATGATCCCCGAATTTATCGGACGACTCCCCGTGATCTCGATGCTCGACCAGCTGCGGGTGGCGGATTTGCGCAAGATTCTGCTGCGAACGAAAAACGCGATGGTGAAACAATACGCCAAGTTGTTTGCCATGGACGGGGTGCGTTTGCGGTTTACCGACGACGCGATCAAGGCGATCGCGCAAAAAGCGATCGATTTGAAGACCGGAGCGCGGGCTTTGCGCTCAATCATGGAAAAAATCATGCTCGAGGTAATGTATGAACTACCTCAGCGCACGGATGTGGCTGAAGTGGTGGTCGATGCCGGGGTTGTGGCAGGTAGAAAAAAACCATCACTGCGTCGCAGGCCCAAGGACGTCTCCAAAAACGCTGCCTGAACCGGCTCTCATGACTGGGAAACGGGATTTCTATTTCGATTAGCGGGGCGGGGGCGGCACCGTCTGACTGCTAATAGTTCCCTCGGCTCACGCTTAGGGGGGGAGATTTTGTTTTACTTTGAAAATTCCGAACGGTTGCTTGGTGGGCGTTCATGACCATCAAACAACCGTGAGCCAGCCACATACTCGTAAGTCCTTTTTCGGTAAAGTCGGAGCCCTTTTTGCGGCCTCCGCTGTCGCACCGAAGTCATTCGCCAAATCCGCCGGAAGCGCCGTGGCTCATCCCCACCAAGGTAAACGCTTTCAGCTCAAGCCCGACGGACGGGCTATAGCCCGCGACACGGACTCCGTGTGAGCAGCTCCCGAGTCCCGAACAACTCCCGGTAATGTCTCGCATATTCCCAAAATCGGCCAACCAGCTGCCGCTCAAAATCATCATCTTTCTCGTCTTTCTCGGCGGAATCGTGACGGCGGCCACCAACTATTACGCCACTCCGAAATACACGCGAGTGGGTTACGCCCCGATTCAGCCGGTGCCATTCAGCCATGAATTGCATGCGGGTGATATGGGCATCGACTGTCGATTCTGCCACTCCACCGTGGAGAAGGCCGGTCACGCGGCGGTCCCGACCTCGCAGACCTGCATGAACTGCCACAGCCAGGTCAAAAATCAGAGTGATCTGCTCGCTCCGATCCGTGCTTCCTATGAATCCGGAGAATCCGTCGAGTGGGTGAGGGTGCATCAAGCCCCGGATTACGTTTATTTCGATCACTCGGTCCACGTGAACCGCGGCGTTTCCTGTGTGGAATGCCACGGACGGGTCGACCAAATGGAAGTTGTGACTCACAGCACTCCCCTCTCGATGGGGTTCTGCTTGGACTGCCACCGCGATCCTGCTCCGAGCCTGCGTGACCCGAAATTGGTTACGAAACTCGGTTGGGAGCACCCGGAAGGCAAAACCGGCCAGCGCGAGGCCGGTGAAGAGTTCATCCACAACTGGAACATCAATCCTCCCCAGAGCTGCTCTGGCTGCCACCGATGAAACGCAAAGTTAACCATCCCGAACCCTCCGCCCGTGAGTTGAGTGGTCCGCGCTACTGGCGCAGCCTTGATGAATTGGTGGAAACACCGGGCATTCAGGAGCAAATCGCTCGTGAATTCCCCGAGGGTGCAGACAATTTGAACGGCGTGGATCGTCGCTCCTTCTTCAAACTGATGGCGGCTTCGTTCGCTTTGGGTGGAGTGGGCCTCGCCACCGGTTGCCGCCGTCCCGAGTCCAACATTCTTCCTTACGGCAAGTCTGTCGAGGGTGTGATCCCGGGCATGCCCCAGTATTACGCGACCTCCTTTGCTCTGCGGGGTGCAGCGATTCCGCTGCTGGCCGAGACCCATCAAGGTCGCCCGACCAAGCTTGAGGGCAACCCGAGCTTCAATGCTTACGGCGGTGCTTCTTCGCTAATTTCCCAAGCTTCGGTCCTCGATCTCTACGACCCGGACCGCGCCACTTCCCACACCAGAGAGGGTTCGGCCATTACCTCGGCCGTCGTGCGCGATCAACTCGCTGCCATCCACGCCGCCGCCAAGGGAATGCGCGGTAAAGGCCTCGCGATTCTGGCGGAATCCTCGTCTTCCCCGAGCCGCGCCCGCCTCGTCAAAGCGTTGAAGCAGAAGCTTCCGCAGGCGATCTGGGCCGAATACGATGCCGTCGTTGACACTCCTCCCGCCGAGGCGGCAGAGGCTGCGTTTGGTCGGAACGTAAAGCCTCTCTATCACTTTGATAAGGCTGCTCGCGTGGTCGCCATCGACGCTGACTTTTTCCACGCCGAATCCGGCGCTTTGGGATACGCCCGTGATTTCGCCAAGGGTCGCAAGGTCGTCAAGAAAGATGATCCTATGAACCGCCTCTACTCCGTGGAGAGCACGTTCAGTCTTACAGGATCGATGGCGGATCACCGTTTGCGCCTTGGCAGCAGCCATATGCTGGCCTTCGTCGCGGCGTTGGGACTGAAACTGACCGGCGATGCGCACTTTGCCCAGTATGCCCAGGGTCTGGAATTTAAAGACAAGCAGGATTGGATCGATGCCTGTGCCGAAGATTTGAGGAAACACCAAGGCGACTGCGTGCTTGTCGCGGGATCTCATCTGCCGGCGAGCGTCCATGCAATCGTTCACGTTCTTAACGTATTCCTGGAGAACGAAGGCAAGACAGTCGATTACGTGGCGATTCCGAAAAATCAGGCGGCTACGATTGCCGATCTGACCGCCGCCGCCAAATCCGGCGACGTGAAAACTCTGGTAGTTTTGGGTGGTAATCCCTGCTACAATGCCCCGGCTGATCTGGATTTTGACGGTATGGTCGGTTCGATCAACAATGTCGTTCGCTACGGCTACTATGTTGATGAGACGTCGTCGGTTTCCACGACGCACATCGCCGCCACACACTATTTGGAGTCCTGGGGTGATGCCCGCACGGCCGATGGCACGGTAGTTCCGGTTCAGCCGATGATTTTACCGTTGTTCGACGGCCTGACCGAACTCGAGGTTTTGGCTCATCTCGCTGGGGAAGCGACGATCGACCCCTATACCATCGCCCGTGAGACCATTGGCAAGATGGGCCGCGGTGACGCCGAGACGACGTTCCGGAAGTTCCTTCATGACGGCGTGCTCGCCGGGTCGGCATACCGTCTGACCAAAGTGAAAATCGATGAGGCTGGGGTGGAGCGTTTGGTCGCCCGGAGCCCAGGTCTGGCGGCATTGTCCAAGGACAGCCTCGAGGTTCGATTCACGACCGATCACAAGGTTGATGATGGACGCTTCGCCAACAACGGCTGGCTTCAAGAGTGTCCTGATCCGATTACCAAGATTTCCTGGGATAACGCGATTTTGGTTAGCCCGCGCCTTGGCGCCGAGCTCGGTATCGACCCGGATGGCGCCGCGATTCAAGTCGCCCGTAAGGAGCTCGCTAATTATCCTCAGGGCAAGGAGGCCGCCCATATCGGTGAGCTCACGGTCAATGGCATTACGGTTAAAGGACCGATGCACATCCAGCCCGGGCTCTCGAACTGGACTGTGGTTCTTCCGCTCGGTTACGGTCGCGAAGTCAGCGGTCGTGTGGGGCGGGGCGCTGGTCATAACTTTTACCCCGTTCGCACGACGGGTGGTTTCGACATCGCCACCGATGCGACGCTCAAGACGACCGGAGAGATTTTTTTCCTCGCGAATCAACAGGAGCATTGGTCCATGGAGGGTCGCGACATTGTCCGCGAAGCCAACAAGACTGAATTCGATGAGAATCCCAATTTTGTGGATTCGTTTGGCATCGAATCGCATGCTCCGGCCAATCTCGGACCGGCGAAGGGTGATCCATTGGCCGAGGTTGCAGTGAACACTCCGCGTGGTAATTCACTTTACGAGACGCCGGACTTTGAAGGCATCCACCAGTGGGGTATGTCTATCGATCTGAACACCTGCATTGGTTGCAACGCCTGTGTGATCGCGTGTCAGTCGGAGAACAACATTCCCATCGTGGGTAAGGATCAGGTCATGCGCGGTCGCGAAATGCACTGGATCCGCCTTGATCGTTACTACTCGGACGGAAATATCTCAGCCGGTGCCTTTGGTGGCCCCGAAAACAAGGTTATCCCCGAGGATCCGCAGGCATCCCTGATGCCGGTGGCTTGTGCGCAGTGTGAGCTCGCTCCTTGTGAAACGGTTTGTCCGGTCAATGCCACGGTGCATGACGAGGAAGGCCTCAACACGATGGCCTATAACCGTTGTATCGGAACGCGCTACTGCGCGAATAACTGTCCTTACAAAGTTCGTCGCTTCAATTTCTTCGACTGGAACGATCGTTCCCTCGACCAGCTCTACATGGGACCGGCCGGCGACAAGGGTATGCCGGAACTCGCCCAGATGGCGAAAAATCCTGATGTCACGGTGCGCATGCGTGGTGTGATGGAAAAGTGCACTTACTGCACGCAGCGGATCCAACAGGCTAAGATCGCTCAAAAGGTGAAGGCCCGTGACTCCGCTGATGTTATCGTTCCCGATGGCACGATCAAAGTCGCGTGTCAGCAAGTCTGCCCGGTTGATGCGATCGAGTTTGGTAACATCAAGGATCCCGAAAGCGCCGTCTCGAAGGCCAAGGCCCGCGAGCAGGATTACGCGTTATTGGGTTACCTCAACATCCGTCCTCGCACCACTTATCTCGGCAAACTTCGTAATCCTAATCCAAAGATGCCGGACTACTCGGTGCTGCCTCTCAGCCGCGTTGAATACAATACCAAGAACCATCCCGCCCACGATGATCACGGCAGCGATCATGGTGATCCGCACGGAGACGATCACCACGGCGAGTCTGATGGCCACACTTCGATCATGAAGAATGCCCTGCGCACAGGAGGGTTGAGCTAATGTCACATTCTGATTCCAGCGGGGCTCAACCCGCCATCCTCAGTGAAGCAAATCCGCCCGATTTCCCCCGGGCGACCTTGGTGGAGAACGATCGTGGTTTCGATTGGATCACCGATAAGATTTGCGGGATTATCGAGGGCAAAACTCCCGCCTGGTGGTGGGTTTGTTTCGCTCTCGCTTGTTTCGTCGCGACTTGGACGGTCGCTGGCATCACTTATCTCGTCGCTACCGGCGTCGGAGTGTGGGGCCACGCCAATCCTGTCAATTGGGCGTGGGACATCGTCAACTTCGTGTTCTGGATTGGTATCGGTCACGCCGGCACCTTGATCTCCGCAATTCTCTGTTTGCTCCGGCAAAAGTGGCGGACGTCGATCAATCGCGCCGCGGAGGCGATGACCATTTTCGCGGTGGTTTGTGCGGGTATCTTCCCCGTCTTCCACGTTGGTCGGGTTTGGTTCGCCTGGTATCTCTTCCCGATTCCCAACTCGAACTACATTTGGCAGAACTTCCGGTCGCCACTCGAATGGGATGTATTCGCGGTTTCGACTTACGGCACGGTTTCGGTGCTCTTTTGGTATGTCGGTTTGATTCCAGATTTGGCGATTCTTCGCGATCGTTTCTACAAGGCGGGCAATAAGTTCCGTTCTTGGCTTTACGGCTTGTTTGCCATGGGCTGGCGCGGTGCTAATCGCCACTGGAGCAACTACGAGATGGCTTACTTGGTATTGGCAGGTATTTCCACGCCGCTCGTGCTTTCGGTTCATACGATCGTTTCGTTCGACTTTGCGGTATCTCTTCTCCCGGGGTGGCACACGACCATCTTCCCGCCTTACTTCGTGGCGGGCGCGATCTTCTCCGGTTTCGGCATGGTGCTCACGCTTATGTTGCCCCTGCGCTCCATCTACAAATTGGAGGATTTGATCACGCAGTATCACATCGATTGCATGTGTAAGATCACTTTGGCGACCGGCACCATTGTGGGTTACGCCTACGGAATGGAGTTCTTCATCGCGTGGTATGGCTCCAATCCCTACGAGGGTTTCGCCTTCATCAATAGGGCCTTTGGTCACTACGCTTGGGCATACTGGATCATGATTTCCTGTAACGTGATCACGCCGCAGTTCTTCTGGTTCAAAGCAGTCCGTGAAAACACTGCTTTTGTTTGGATCCTCTCGATTTTCGTGAACGTCGGCATGTGGTTCGAACGATTCGTGATTATTGTTACTTCGTTGGCTCGCGACTTTCTGCCCTCCAGCTGGGGTTACTACAGCCCATCCAATGTGGAAATCTTCACGTTCTTCGGGACATTCGGTGTGTTCAGCGTGCTGTTTCTTCTCTTCATTCGCTTCTTGCCCATCATGCCGATGGCGGAAATCAAAGCGGTCACTCCACAAGGCGATCCGCACGCGGGTCACGGCACCCACTAAGCAACCCGGAACCCATATATTTTGAACATGGCTGCTTCAACACATGGCGTAATCGCTACTTTCGACACTGCCGCTGATATCTATCACGCAGCGGAAAAGGTGCGTGACGCCGGCTACACCAACTGGGACTGCATCACTCCTTGCCCCGTGCACGGGCTGGATAGTGCGATGGGCGTCAAACGCTCCAAGGTTCCTCGTTTCTCCCTCGCGGGCGGCATTGCTGGTTTCATTACCGGTATGTCGATGATCTACTTCACCGGAGCGGTGGACTACCCCATCATCGTCGGTGGCAAACCGCTCTTCAGTCCGATGTTTGCGTTCCCCGTATCCTACGAGTTGACCATTCTCTTCACGGCATTCGCCACCATTGGTGGTATGTTCATTCTGAACGGATTGCCCATGCACTACCATCCGGTGCTTAAGACCGACTACATTCACCGTGGTTTGGACGATAAATTCCTGATCGTGATCGAGTTCTCCGACCCGAAATACGAGGACGCCAAGGCGCTGCTCGAATCCGCCGGCGGCTCTGAAATCACCGAAATCGAGTCCTAACCCGATGCGTTACGCCTATCTCGTTCTCTTCTTTATAGCGGTGTTGGCCGTGGGAGCTCTTGGCTTCCGTGGTTCCATCTCTACTCGTCCTCCTTTGGAAGTCTTTCCTGATATGGACCGTCAGTCCAAGTATCTGCCTCAAGACGCCTCCGCTTTCTTTGCGGATGGACGCACGGACCGACCGATTCCGGCCGGCACCGTAGCTCGCGGCGCGCTTCAAGCCGATTCCCATCTCTATTACGGTAAAGATGCCAACGGTGAATTTGCCAAAGGCTTTCCCGCTTCCCTGACCATAGACCGCCAGTTCTTTGATCGTGGTCGCGAGCGTTTTGAAATCTACTGCTCTCCTTGCCACGGCTTGAACGCGGACGGGAAGGGCATCGTGACCCAATACGGTTGGGGTCTGCCGGCGAATCTGCACCAGGATCTCTTCCGCGATCAGGTCGAAGGCGAACTTTTTAATACCATCACCAACGGCAAGAACACGATGTTCCCCCTCGGTGATAAACTCGTCGCGGAAGACCGGTGGGCAGTCATCGCCTATGTCCGCGCGCTCCAACGTTCTCAGAATGGCCGTATGAACGACGTGTCCGCTTCACATCAAGGGGAGTTGAACTGACCATGGCATTCTCCACGACTGCAAATTCTAGCCTAGCTCCTGCTGCCGCAGCTCAGAGCAATCCCGCGGGTAGAGCCCTGATGGTAGGCATCGTCGGCATCGCGTTGACGGTCCCCGGAATATTTATTTCCGGTGGTTCCAAAGTCGCGTTTGCTTGGCTCACGGCCATGACGTTTTGGACCGGTCTCGCGATCGGTATGCTCATGTTGATCATGATCCATCACATTGTTGATGCGAGTTGGTCGGCGGTGATCCGGCGTCAATTCGAGCACGGGATCTCGGCGTTCAAGTGGCTGGCTCTTCTTTTTGTACCGCTGATCGTAGCTTCCGTAATCGATCCCAGTATCCTTTGGAAATATTTCAATCCCGACTATGACCTCGCCAATGTAGGTGGACATGGAACGGTAGGGGAGGATGTGCTTTGGCAAAAGAAGTCCGGTTTGTTGAATTTCAACTTCTTCCTGATTCTGACCACCGTCTCCTTCGTTGGCTGGATTTTCTTGTCCAATCGTTTTCGACGTTGCTCGTTCAGCCAGGACTCGGACGGCGATATCCAGTGGACGCGTAAGAGTCGGTTTTGGTCTGCCGTAGGTCTGCCGTTCATGGCGATCACGCTTTCCCTTTGTGTCATTCTCTGGGTTAAGGCTCTGGATTACCACTGGTTCTCCACGATGTTTGGCGTGTGGTATTTTGCTGAGTGTGTGCGAGGCGCTCTGGCGGTAGGTATTTTGATTATGTGCTGGCTCACCACTCGAGGTGACTACAAGGGCGTCTTGAATACCAATCACTGGTATTCGATCGGTATGCTCTCCTTTGCCTTCACCGTATTCTGGGCCTACGTCACGTTCTCCCAATACTTCCTGATCTGGAACGCAAATATCCCGGAAGAAACTTTCTGGTATAATATCCGCGAAATCCAAAATAGCACCGGTGAACCCAACCAATGGAAATGGGTCGGCATGCTGCTTCTTTTTGGTCACTTCTTTGTCCCTTTCCTCGGACTCATCAGCTATCCGGCTAAGGTCAGTAAGAAATGGATGATGGGCATGGCATCATGGATAGTCTTCATCATCCTCATCGATATCATCTATAATGTGTGGCCTTCCAAGAAGGATGCGCTCGGAGATCCCGTTGCATTTGCAGGTATCCATATGATCTGGACCTTCACGGCCGTCATTGGCGTCGGCGGCATTTGCGCCTGGTCCTACTTCAAGAGTTTCCCGACCGCTAAATTGATTCCGATTCGCGATCCCCGAATTGGTGAGTCCCTGACCTACCATGAGTAATTCATCCTCCGCTCCCGCTCCCATTGTGTGGCCGGTTATCGTCGCCGTCCTCGGAGTATTTGCCATTTTTCTCGTCATTGTGAGCTTGGCCCGCACGCCGGTCACCCCGATCAGTGCGGCCACCAACGTGCCCGAGGAAGAGCAATGGAAACTCAGCTCGGAAGGTCGACTTGATCGTCTCGCCGAGCTCGAAGGCACCGCCAAAGCCAATGCCTCCAGCTATGGTTGGATCAACGAAGCCGATGGAGTCGTTCGCCTCCCGGTTGATCGCGCCATCGAGCTGACCTTGGCAGATATTAATATCGGACGCTGATTCAATGGATTGGTTTTCTATTCAATCGCTCTTCCCTTCGGTGTTCTGGCCTTGGGCATCGGAGCTATCATTCTCTATTGGTCCGCCAAGCAAAACGAACTCAAGGAAGTGGCCAAGTCCTCTCATTCCCTCATCGACGATGACTCGGTTCCAGAAACCATTTCGCTTTCCTCGGTCGATTTTCGCCGGTAATTTTCCCGATCACCACGATGGATTCAGATCCCAGTAATTCTACAACAGCAGCTTCTCGACCCGATTGGGCGGAGATCGACGCCTCCGTGCGCGTGCCGGTGCTCTTTTTCCTCTACGCCGCCGCCGCGTGGTTGGTAACCGCCACGGTGCTCGGATTCATTGCTGCGGCCCAACTCGTCCAACCTGGCTTTCTCGCTGACTGCGCTTGGACCACTCACGGTCGTATCGTGCCGATGGCGCGTAACGCCTTGATCTATGGTTGGGGATTCAACGCTGCCTTTGCGGTGATGTTGTGGATGGTAGCCCGTCTCTGCCGCGCGCCCGCTCCGAAGTGGGGTGCCACCTTGGTGGGCGCACTTTTCTGGAATGCCGGACTCAAACTGGGACTGATCGGTATCATGATCGGTCACTCCACCGGTCATTACCTTTTGGAGATGCCTTACTACGCAGCGGCGATCATGTTCGTGGCGTATGGTTTTGTGGGATCTGGAGTCGCCATCCTGTTTTCCCGTCGTCGGGAAGGAAACCTCTATGCCACTCAGTGGTATGGTCTCGCGGCCCTTTTCTGGTTCCCGTGGTTATTCACTATTGGCCAATCCGCCTTGGTTTTTGGTTCCATGCGGGGCACCGCCCAAGCGGTGGCTTCCGCCTGGTATGGGCACAATCTCTTTGCCCTGTTTCTCGCGCCGATCGCTCTCGGTGCGATCTACTACCTGATTCCCAAGCGCACAGGTCAGCCAATTAAGAACTACCTTTTGGCGACGATGGGATTCTGGTCTTACGCGGTCTTTGCCTCCTTCGGCGGACTCGCGACCTTGGTGGGAAGCCCCGTTCCGGCTTGGGTGCAAGCCTTGGGTATCTCCGCCAACTACATGATGGTGATTCCCCTTTTGGCGATCGGAGCAAATTTCTTTGGCGTATTCACCGGGGGTGGATCGGGTCCTGCGATCAAGTTCACCCGCTTGGCGGTGTTGTCTTTCCTGCTTTCCGGAATCGCCACGATTGTGCTGGCGATTCCGTCGCTGGCGAATGACCTGCAGTTCAGTTTTGTTTCTGAAGCTCTCAACCAACTGCACTGGTATGCCTTTGCGTCCTTTGCCTTGTTTGGCGCGATTTACTTCCTGCTGCCGCGGATCATTGTGGAGCCGTGGCCATCCGGAGCTTTGATTGCCGCCCATGTTTGGGCGAGTATTGCCGGAGCAATCATTTTAGTGGGTAGCCTCTTCCTCGCGGGCCTAACCCAAAGCGGCGCAATCGCCGACGTTGAACAATTTCCGGCCTTCGCCGATGTGGTGGGAGCGACCTCGGGTTATCTCACCGCTCAAGCCCTAGGCTATCTGACCCTAATGGTCGGTCATCTCGCCTTTTTCGTTAACATTCTTATCGCAATATACCGGGCGTGTTTTGCACCCAAGTCTGACGCGACTTCGGTATTCGCCAACCCCTCGGCCATGGAGGTGTCCTCATGAATCGTGGACCTTATTTATTCCTCGGTGCTTTTATCGTTCTCGCCCTGTCCTGGACGGGGGCGATCCTTGCCAATCAATTAGGCTATGGAACGGTGACTCCTTATCACGACGCCCTTCAAGGCCAGGCTTTTCCCGCCAAGCAGCCCGGTATCGTGGCTCGCGGAGAAGCCGTCTACACCGGTCTCGGTTGCGCGGTTTGTCATACCCAGCAAGTGCGTCGTGCTGATCTCGGCAGTGACCTCGCTCGGGGTTGGGGCGAACGGGCTAGTGTGGGGCGTGACTACATCCAGGAAACCACCGTGCAATTAGGCTCGAATCGAATTGGACCTGATCTACGTAATGTTGGTGCCCGGATCGAGAATGAAGAGGCAATTTTCCAACTCCTTTATGCTCCTGCCGCGGCAAAGCCCGCCTACAAATTCCTTTTCGAGGAGTCCAAGATCGTGGGTGAAGTTTCGACCGACGCCATCGATGTAGGAGCTGAGGACGGATACCAAGTCGTGCCGACGGAACGAGCGCGTTCCTTGGCCGCTTACCTTCTCCACCGCCAGGACACTTACGCTTATCCTGAGACCAACTTTGTCCCACCCGAGCCTGAAGCGGAAGAATCCGCTGACGGTGAAACCGAGGGAGGCCACTAAGATGAGCCAGCACGATAACTCAGACTCTCGACTGGAGGCGTCCGTCGCCTCGGATAATGACATCCAAGCGGTGCACGGATCCCTCCGGCACGATCAAAAAGAACCGGGATCAGGATACTCGTTGATGCCGCTCTTCATGTTGGGGTTTGTTTCCACCATGATTTTCGCGGTGGCGATTTATTTTATCCACAATCGCGGTGGTTTGGATCAAGGGCTGGCTTTAGCCACGACCATTCACCACAATGGCTATGATCCAACAAAGCACGGCGTCGAGGAGGGTGAAGGACCGCAGATTGATCCGATCGTCGCCGGTCAAGCTCTCTACATGCAAGTTTGCGTGGCGTGTCACCTCCCAACCGGCCAAGGACTTCCCATGGCATTCCCTCCTTTGGTGGGCTCCGATTGGGTAACCGGTGACGAGGAACGATTGATCAAACTGGTGCTTCATGGTCTGCAAGGACCGATTGAAGTGAACGGCAATCCCTTCAACGGTCTGATGCCAGCGTTCGGCCCGACCGGAACTTACAATTGGAGCGACGATAAACTCTCCTACGTGTTGACCTACATCCGTCAGGAGTGGGGCAACGAAGCCGGTGAAATCACGATCGATCAAGTAGCGGCGGTCCGCGCAGCCACTGCAGATCAAACTTCGGCCTACACCGCTGCAGATTTGGATCAAGGGCTGGCTTTAGCCACGACCATTCACCACAACGGCTATGATCCAACAAAGCACGGCGTCGAGGAGGGTGAAGGACCGCAGATTGATCCGATCGTCGCCGGTCAAGCTCTCTACATGCAAGTTTGCGTGGCGTGTCACCTCCCAACCGGCCAAGGACTTCCCATGGCATTCCCTCCTTTGGTGGGCTCCGATTGGGTAACCGGTGACGAGGAACGATTGATCAAACTGGTGCTTCATGGTCTGCAAGGACCGATTGAAGTGAACGGCAATCCCTTCAACGGTCTGATGCCAGCGTTCGGCCCGACCGGAACTTACAATTGGAGCGACGATAAACTCTCCTACGTGTTGACCTACATCCGTCAGGAGTGGGGCAACGAAGCCGGTGAAATCACGATCGATCAAGTAGCGGCGGTCCGCGCAGCCACTGCAGATCAAACTTCGGCCTACACCGCTGCAGATTTGAACTGATTCTTCGGAAGCTTTAGCCAGATTTATTAAACCGCCGGGCGTTTCGCCGGCGGTTTTTGTTTAACCAAAGCATTGGTCGCTTCTGTCACAACTCTCCGGGGAAAAAATTGTATCGGTTTGGCTTTGACCGAGATCTCTCGCGTCTGCTGGACCGGAATGACAGAATGGCAAACTGCTTCGAGGCACATGCACCGAGCCCGGTTACAGTTCTAGCATTTGGGAAACGCCTTGGAGTTTGCTCCAAGGATCTTTATCGATGCGGACACCGACAATCCAAGTTGCTTCGTCTGATATTGATCTAGTCAGCCGCCAAGTCCTCGGCCCGGGCTTTCGCCGCAGCTACCACGGCGACCATGGTGTCCCGGAAGTTGGCCGCTTTGAGCACTTCCAATCCTGCGAACGTGGTGCCGTTAGGGGACGTGACCTCGTTGCGCAGGTCTTCCGGGCTTCGGCCCGATCTCGCCATGAGACGAGCTGATCCGAGCACGGTCTCCATGGCTAGTTTCTCAGCTTCCTCGGTGGTTAAGCCCGCTGCGACACCGGCGTCCCGTAAGGCCCCGGTAAATTCGAATAGGAAAGCAGGGCCGCAGCCGCTGATACCCATCAGGGAATTAATTTTCGATTCCGGCACTTCAATTTCTTGGCCCACCGCACTTAGGAGACTCACCACCATGGTCCGGTCTTCCTGCGATAACTCCTGCTGAGCGCACCAGCCTGTGACTCCCGCGCCAATAGCGCTGGGCGTGTTTGGCATCGTGCGCACGATGTTGCGGGCGTGGGGAAATTTTTCCGCCAGATGCGCGACCGTTTTCGCCGCCAAAACCGAGACCACAATTTTCCCTCGGGTGAGTTCGCTAAACTGGGGGTCGGTCGAGGCCAGATGTTGGGGTTTGAAGGCGATGACGACAATGTCAGCTTCATCGGTCAATTCCTCGATTGTGTTCGCTTTCTGAATACCGGTTTCCGCCGCCAAACTCGCGGAACTGCCACCCGAAGCACTGAAGCAGCGAATAGAGGATTTTTGGGTGGGATCTTGAGTGATTAATCCTCGGACGATGGCCGAAGCCATGCGCCCCGCACCGACAAATGAAATTTTAGCCATGGCGTTTGGGTGGGTTGATGGGATGATTGGCGATGGCCACGGTTCCTCCACCAGGGCGGTCTTCTAAAATCAGGTCTCCGCCCAAATGGCGCAGGGTATGGCGCGCAACTGTCAGTCCCATACCCACTCCGACGGTGCGCTTGGAGCTGATGAAAGGTTCATACATGTGATCTCGAATTTCGGGGTCTATGCCACCACCATGGTCTTCCACCCGAAGTTCAATGGTCGGGTTATCTCCGTCGGGAATTTCCAAGGTCGCGTCCGGAATGTCCAATGATACGCGATCGGCTTTACCCAATTCATTTTCGAATCGCCTTACCGCGCCCGCCATCAGTTCACCCAATCGAAATGTATGGGTAGGGACCCGGGTGTTGGTAACGACGGTATTCAGTTGTTTGATAATGAAAACGATCCGATCAATGGCCCGCTCGACACTGTCGGCATTTTTTCGAACGGCGTCTGGATTGTTGGCCTGAGACTTGATCAGGTCCAAATACCCAATCACCACTCCGAGCAAATTGTTCAGATTGTGGGCGATGCCTTGGGTGACTGCTCCGATGGTGGCGGATCCACGTGATTCCACCAATCGCCGTTGGAGGTCCATTTTCTCCCGATTGACCTTACCGAAGTGCAACTGTGTTTGCACGCGGGCGAGGGTCTCATCCAGGTCGATGGGCTTGGTGATGTAGTCGACCGCGCCAACCTCAAGTCCTTCAATCTTTCCCTCTTTGGTATTTCGCGCCGTGATGAAAATCACGGGGATCAATCGGGTGGAATCGTGCGCCTGCAAGCGGCGGCAGACTTCGATCCCATCCATCTCCGGCATCATCACATCAAGCAGGATCAGATCCGGTTTTTCGTGTTGAACCGCGTCGAGGACTTCCTGTCCCGAGAATGCCGTGGTCACCATCATGCTATGGTGTTCCAATTTCCGCTTTAGCAACTGCACATTGATGATCTGGTCATCGACGACAAGAATGCGGGGATCGGACATAAAAAGAGAGTAAGCGAGTGGCGGCGAGCGAGGGGTTCAGTTCTGAGTGTGGCGATGAGCCTTGATGGTGTTTTTCATCAACATCGCCACAGTCATGGGTCCGACTCCGCCTGGCACAGGGGTGATTTTTGAGGCGAGGGGAGAAACGTTGGCAAAATCCACATCACCCACGAGGCGATATCCGGATTTGCGGCTAGCGTCGGGGATTCGATTGATGCCCACATCAATCACCACGGCTCCGGGCTTCACCATATCCACTGTGACAAAATGGGCTCGCCCAATGGCGGTGATCAAAACGTCCGCCTGCCGCGTTATTGATGGAAGATTGATGGTGGCGGAATGACAGATGGTCACAGTGCCGTTGGCCCCTGCCTTCTTTTGCAGTGCCAGTAACGCCACCGGTTTGCCTACGATGAGCGAGCGACCCACGACGACCACGTGTTTGCCACGGAGGTCGACGTCGGAACGGCCCAGTAACTCCATGATTCCTGCGGGAGTGCAGGAGGCGAATCCGGAATCGTCTTCTTGAGCGATCTTTCCCAGATTCAAGGTGTTGAACCCGTCAACGTCTTTAGCCGGTGAAACGCGCCGAAAGATGGCGAGCTCATCCAGATCGCCGGGCAGGGGGGACTGCACCAGAATACCATCGACTTCAGGATCCGCATTGAGGCCGTCGATCAATTTTTCGAGCTCAACCTGAGTGATCGTTTCGGGCGAAAGAATGATGCGACTGGTCACCCCGATTTCCGCGGCGGTCTTTTCTTTCTTACGAACGTAGGAGACGGACGCAGGGTCATTGCCGACACGCACAAGCACCAGACAAGGAGGTCGACCGGACCGCGTGGCAACTTCCTGTTTCAATTCCGCCACGATGGTGGCGGCGATTTCATTTCCGCTGATGAGTTCCATGGATAAAATGTGAGGTCGCTACCGGAGTTGCATGGACTCGACTGTAATGACGATGTCCTTGGTATCGGGCACGGGCCGGGCGACCCCGTAGACAACCACGCTACCGTTGAGGTATTTTTCCACTGAGGTAGTCAGGAGAATCCGAGTCAGATCCAAGTAGGCGAAGCGCGTGCCTCGTTCGGTCTCGAGCGCAAAGTCGTAGGGACGACGCGGCCGCAACGGGGAACGGGTGGACGCGAGCACACCTTCAAAAAGACGGGGTAATGCGGCCAGACTTTCTCGCTCTTCTGCCGTGCGATCTACGACCTTGCCGACATTGGAAGCGGGCTTGCTCGAACTGGAACCGATCGCCTGCATGTCTTGCACTGGAGTCGAAACGATAAGACGGGCAGTGGACGGAACGGATGTCGGCATCGTGTCGCCGAAAACATATCCGGTCACCGGTTGGTCGAGACTGAGTTGCGTCCAACGTCCGCGCAGTCCGGTGATTTGAATTTTGTCGTCGAGCGTTGCCTGAGTGAGCACGGCCGAGGTGGATTTGGCGCCGATGTGAAGTGGGGCGCCGGGTTTCACGTCGAGATCCTTACCGATATAGCGATTTTCCACGAACACGTCATGTGGACCGGCGAGGGAGACGGCAGTCCAGCCTGTCGGCAATCCCGCCGAGGCAGTGGGAGTGGGGAGCGTCTCGCCAGCTTTGACGAGATGCAGCACGGTCGATCCCGAATCGGGCTTCACGTGCACGGGGGTGGCGCGGGTGGCAATTTCGCCCAGGAGAGGGGCGGCCAACAAGGTGGCAGCGAGCAAAGTCTTAACGAGCATGAGAGGAGCGGGTGGGTTTGATAACGATGGCATCGTGATTGGGCTTGGGTGCAGAGGGGGATTGGAACAAACGACCGATGTCTTTGCGAGAAAGTTGCATCACCGCGCGCAGAGGAATCCCTTTGAGCGGGAAGCCGCCGATTTGGTAGCGACGCAAGCGTTTGACGGGAAATCCCAGGGCCAGAAAGAGCTGACGAATTTCCCGCTTCTTGCCGTGGTGCATCCAGACATCGAGACTATTTGAGGCTTCATTGCGCGGATTGATCAAGGCGGCGCGTTCGACCTTGAACCATTCGTCCTCCATCTTGACGCCCTTAATAAGTCGGACGAGGCGACCTTGCGGAAACGGCTGGGCCAACTGCACGCTGTAGCGCTTCACTACGACATTGCGGGGGTGCATCAGTTTGTTGGCCAAATCGCCATCCGTGGTGAGGATCACCAGACCTTCCGAATCCTTGTCCAAGCGGCCGGCACAGAAGAACCGTCGATTCATCAACTGTGGCGGCAGGAGGTCGAAAACTGTGCCCGGATTGTGGGGATCGTCGTTTGAACACACCAACCCGCGGGGTTTGTGCACCGCGAGGGTCATGGGTTCGACGCGAGGCGGTTTAACCCGCTCGCCGTCTACCCAGACTTCTGCTCCGGGGGTGACTTTCTGTCCGATTTGGGCAAGTTTCCCGTTCACATAGACGTCGTCGGCCTCGATCATGGCCTCAGCCGCTCGACGCGAACAAATGCCAGCGTCAGCGATATATTTTTGGAGACGTATTTCCACGTTTTTCAATGTTTTGCGAGTTGGTTGAAATTGAGAAGAGGAAGCAAGGATGGAGCAAGTTTGAGGATGCCTATTTCCGTAGGAATAAACAAAGACTTGCGCGTGGGACCCCACAATTGATCAATTAGTTCAATATGTCCGCAGACAACGCTGCCTCTCCGTATTCCAAGACCAACCCTTTTTCGGCTAAAATCACCGAGAATCGCCTCCTCAACGCTCCCGGTTCTGCCAAGGAGACACGTCACTTTATCGTTGATATCAACGGCAGTGGTTTGAGTTACACGGTTGGGGACTCGCTGGGCGTGTTTGCCTCCAACCAAACCCACGAGGTGGATGAGCTCCTCGCCGCCGTCGGAGCGACGGGTGACGAGATGGTTTCACCGCGCATGCTCAAGCTCGAGGAGCCCATTACCTTGCGCGAGGCTTGGACCAGCCGCATGGCGTTGGCGGGACCCACTCCCATGCTGCTCAAGACGCTGATTAAAAAGGCGACCAACCCGGCCGAAAAAGCGAAGTTGGAAGAGCTGGTGTCTCCGGAAAAGAAGGACGACCTCAAGCCCTGGTTGGAGCAACGGCACTACATCGACGTTTTGCAGGAATTTCCCAGCGCCAAATTGACGGTTCAGGAACTGGTCGATCTGCAGCGTAAGTTGATGCCGAGACTTTACTCGATCGCTTCGTCTCCGCGGGTGTCGCCGCAAGGAGTGCACCTCACCGTTGCGATCGTCCGCTACGAAACGCTCGGCAAAGAACGCGTCGGTGTGTGTTCATCCTTCATGGCTGATCGCGTCAATGTGAGCGATACTCCCGTGCCTGTTTTTGTATCCAGTTCTCACTTTGGGTTGCCGGAAGATCATGCTGATCGCGACATCATCATGGTCGGTCCGGGTACCGGTATCGCACCGTTCCGTGCGTTCGTGCAGGAACGTGCCGGGCAGGAAAGTTCCGGT
The DNA here is from genome assembly GCA_965203585.1 of Actomonas sp. Lineage (GTDB taxonomy): Bacteria > Verrucomicrobiota > Verrucomicrobiia > Opitutales > Opitutaceae > Actomonas. The sequence continues at coordinate 503,855 of CBDBDC010000003.1, read as the reverse complement.
CGCAATTGGGTATTCTTTGGCGATCAACATGAAGCCACGGATTTTCTCTACGCTGAAGAGTGGAAGGACTATCAGGCCAAGGGTGATGTCGCCAAACTCGACCTCGCCTGGTCCCGGGACCAGGCCGAAAAAGTTTACGTGCAGGACAAGATGCGCGAAGGCGGTGCCGAGCTCTGGAAGTGGCTCGAAGGCGGCGCGATCTTCTATGTTTGCGGTGATGCCAAACGCATGGCCAAGGACGTCGACAAGGCACTTCACGACATCGCGGCCGAACACGGTGGCTTGTCCGAAGAGGGCGCCGTCGCGTTTGTGAAGCAGCTGAAGAAAGACAAGCGCTACCAGCGCGACGTCTACTGAGCTCGGCCTTGGGAGTTTTGGGTAAGCCAAAGAATCCTTTTGGGCATCTCGAAGCCGGGCAGGGTAATCGCTACCTGCGTCGCCAACAAAGTTTGAGGACGCTGTCGGGCATTCCCTGGAATTACCCTCGAATTGCAGACTTGTGACGCAGAGTTGGGTTTAATCCGTTGTTTTGGTTTTCGAAGTCAACGGGCGAAATATAGCCGATTGAACAGTGTCGTCGGTCGCGGTTATAGCAGGCTTCAATCCACTCGAACACGAGTTGGCGAGCAGGGCTGTGATTGCGTCGTTCGTGGCGGTAGACGAGTTCAATTGTGCGGGTAGAAAAGAAGGACTCGGCTAAGGCGTTGTCGGAGCAATTGCCGCGGCGGCTCATCGACACGGTGATACCGTGGGCGCAGAGTTCTTCACGAAAGCGTGCGCTGGAAATTGCCCCCCCACGATCAGAGTGAAGGAGCAGGCCCGCAGGCCAGCGACCACCGCGGCGCCCACTGGCCATGCGAAGCGCAGCGATGACCAGTCCGGTTTCCCGTGAGTCTGAGCATGCCCAACCGAGCCCACGCTTGCTGTAAGAGTCGATGACTACGGCCAGATACCGCCAGTGCTCACGGGTGTCCAGGTAGGTGATGTCGGTTTGCCAAACCTGGTCACAGGCGGGGATAGCCTCGCGCTGAGCGAGCCGATTGGGTGCGATAGGGCCGTCGTGATTGCGGTGCGTAGTGGGAGGTCGGTCGGAGCGTAGCTGACGTCCCTGTAGACCTTCGCTTTTCATTAATCGAGCCACCCGCGCCTTACTCGCACGCTCGCCCTGAGCGCGTAGCTCCCGAGTCATTCGGGGATAGCCATCCGACTGGCGCGAGTCGGCAAAAGCGGGGATGATCTTCTGGCGTAAGTCCTGAGCTCGCGTCTCACGGCAGCTACGTTGACCGCTTGCCCAAGCGTGGTATCCACGGCGAGAAACAGGGCGCACTTCACCAAGTAATCGAAGCGGGAACTCGTTTTTCATGGGTTGTATCGCGGCGAATCGTTGGCGGATGGGTTGCTGAAGAGTGTTGCCGTTTTTTTAGGATCTCACACCGCCTCTGTAGCTCGTGGTTCTCGCGCCGCAGGCGCTTTAACTCCGCTTCGGGAGTCTCACTGGCGCAGGCGGCGCCTTCGCCCGCTTGCGCCAGTCGCGGATACGGTTGGCCGAGACCCCGAAGCGCTCTGCGCTCTGCTTGGTCGAGCTTGAGGTGCTCGCCTGAGAGGCTGGCACCTCGCGCTTGAACGGCTCGGAATGGTTGGGTTTGGTTCGCGGCATGGATGGGATTCCTTTGGGTGCTCCACTCTCCACAAGTCCACAATCCTTGGGTAACCCTAGTCGCCGGGTTCCCCCTTAGTTTTTTTCAACTCTATCACGGTGCCCGTGATAGTCGTGCTCTTTACGAAAAGTGCGATTTCGCACAGAAATGGGCAGAAACTGAAAACATAGAAAACTAAGCAAATCGCCTTCAGGCCCTCCAAATATTCAATAAACCAGCGTTTCACAACAGAACAATGCGGCCAGACAACCCGATCAAGAATCTACCGAGTAACCATAAACCAAATACGAACCACAAGGCGCGACCCCTCGGGTTGTCTGCGCCGTCTGGTTAGACTAATCGAACCATGAGAAATATATCATTCGCCCTCACAACTGAGCAGTTCATGAACCGCTCAAAAACAGTAACTCGCCGCGTGGGCTGGAAGAACCTAAAGGCGGGAACGCATCTAATGGGTTGCAAGAAATACCAAGGAATCAAGCCCGGTGAGAAACTAGAGAGGCTGGGAGAAATTCGAGTGACCAAAGTATCTCGGGAGACTCTAGGGAAGATGGCCGCCGATCCCGGATATGGCCTGAAAGAATCTCGCCGCGAGGGATTTCCTCAAATGAACGGGCGGGGTTTCGTAGCCATGTTTTGCGAACACATGAAGACGAAGCCCTCGGATACTGTGACGCGCATCGAATTTGAATATGTCGAACACCTCCGATCAGCCGCGCCCGTAGGGCGTTGGCTGCGGCGGAATAGTTAGAATCTGAAACGAACAAAACATCATGGGACAGGCAAAATTATGACTACCGAAATCCAACCACCCCCCCGCGACCGACAAGCCGCGTCCAACTGCCTTGTCTGATTCGCCTCGTTCGGCAAATCTGATCCAAGTCGAAGTACCAGATATAGGGCTAGGAACTCAGCGCACGAGCGGCACATATATCGCGCTACTCCTGCAACTGGAGAACAACCGAAACGATCATCGCATACCGTGATTGGGAAAAGGCGGGCGGCTGGACGCAGCCTCATACAATGGAGGATGTTCCTCCACCGGAAGTTTAGCCGAACAGTGTTATTCACCCACGTTTAAAACATGGGTTTTGCGGATTACGACATTGCTGCAGCTGGGGACGAAGTGATCTGGTTGAAAAACTGGGAGCATTTGTTGGGGGAAATGCATGAAGCGGAGTCGCTTAAGAGACAGAAGAGAAACGACATATTTCAGTTATTGCGAGTCTGTAAGGTAGTGAGGCGGCCTATTTCGGTTGGTTTGATCAAATGGTATTTGGATCGAGCAGGCCTCGAATCCGTGAAACGCACACGGGAGCGCGATTCTCTCAGCTGGTTTTACCAAATGGCGAAAAAACAGGTAAAGTTGAACCTGCCTCGAAGTCATTTGTGGTTCCTTCCCAGAATCCAGCGGATGTTGTGGCCGGCCTGTCGACGGTGCGCCTCGCGCAATCGAATTTAACTCCTCCTCCGGATGGAAAAGATGACCTTGGAGAGACTGATTGGGAATCTGCTCTGATCACGGCGTCGCGCAAAAAAGGCTTCTTTGGCGGAGTGAACAAACTTACCGCGGCTGGGTCCAGCGGTTTGCTCGATTCATGGCTCCGGATTCTCCGTGGAAGGCGGACGCGACCCATCTTGATGCATTCCTGACCCGATTGGCAGTGGAGGAGAAAGTTGCTCCCTCGACCCAGAAGCAGGCCCTCAACGCTCTGGTGTTTTTTTCTGCAGCAGGGACTTCGCATTGAAGTCGGAGAATTGAAATTCGAGTATGCTCGTCCCCGCCGTCGCATTCCGACCGTGCTCAGCCGGGCAGAGGTCCAGCGGCTCCTTCAAACCATGTCCCCAAGCAATCGGTTTATGGCGGAATTGATGTATGGTTCGGGCGTGCGGATCATGGAGCTTTTGCGTCTGCGAGTGAAGGATGCCGATCTCGAGCGTGGGCACCTAGAGGTGCATGCGGGCAAGGGGGATAAGGATCGGGTTACGGTATTTCCCGAAAAACTACACGAGCGCATGGCACTGCATCTGGAGCGATTGCGACGAATTTATGATGAGGACCGCAAAAATGGTGTCGCCGTAGTTTTGCTACGCACCTGTTGGAAGGGGGCACGGATATCCGCACGCTGCAGGAATTGATGGGCCATACCAAATTGGAGACTACGCAGCGTTACCTACATGTGATGAAGAAACCTGGGCTGGGCGTGAGGAGTCCGCTGGACGCGGGCTGAGGCGGGGACGTAAAGGGGGCGAGTCGTGAGACGTTGGCGCGTAAGTTCCAAGCATCAGGTAACAAGTATCGGAGGGGAAGGGGTGAGAAACAGCGGGGGCGTGGTTTAGTCGGCAGTGATATGCGAGCGGTTTAAGGGGTCACGTCGTCAAAAGTTTACTTCGTAGAACTTATCAACGACGTGACCCCATGGCATGAAAAACCCGCCCATCGGTCGATTGGACGGGTTTTGAGCTAAAGCGGGATAATTCTGAGGTGCTCAAGCGCCGACGGCGCGGAGTCCTTGAATGTCGTTGGTGATGCCGGTGCGGTGGCGTTTCACCTTAAAAAAGCGTGAACGTCGTCGGATCATCCGATCGAGTTTGTCGGTGAGGAGAGCGACGGCTTTGTGCGCCTCGTCGGTGCAGACGGTGGCGTTCATGTCGGGTCCATGGATCGATATGTGCCCTTTCGCCGTGAAGCGATGTTGAGGGTCTTGTTTGCCATCAAATTCGATTTCGACGCGGATGCGGACGATTTGCTCCTCGTGACGGAATAAGCGATTGGTTTTTTCCTGCACAAATTCTTTGAGGGAGGGCGTCAGATCAAGGTGGATACCGGATACTATCAACTCGTTTGCACGATTTTCATTCATCTTATTTATTTCCTTTCGTTGGGTTTGACCGAAAAAAGCAATACCTCCCGCATTGTTCTTCCTCATGAGTGCTAAACAAAACGCCACTTTCCCTTTTTCCACCGTTGTCCTCACGGGAGGATCCTCCGGCATTGGGAAGTCGTTTCTCAAGCATATCGGAAGAGTGAATAAACAAGTGCCCATTTGCAATCTCTCTAGACGGTTTCCGGACGGGTTTTCAGCTGAACTTAAGTTGAAGCATTTTCAGGCAGACTTCAGCGATACTACTTCTCGGACGGGGGCGTTTGCCGAGGTATTAGCATATCTTGAGGCCCGGGATGAAAAGGGACCGATTTTGCTGATCAACAACGCGGGGTTTGGAAATTACGGCGAATTTCACCGATCAGACAGTGCGGCCCAGCGGGAGATCGTGGAGGTAAACATCAATGCTCTCATCGATCTTACAGCTCATCTTTTGCCTATAATGCTGAAACAAGGCGGAGCGGTCATGAATGTGGCCTCGGTAACTGCCTTCCAGCCGACACCCTACATCGCGACCTACGGCGCCACTAAGGCGTTCCTGCTGCACTGGGGGTATTCGCTGGATTACGAGCTTCGCGATTCTCCGGTGAGGGTGATTACGGTTTGCCCGGGATCCACCGATACCGCGTTCCACGCCCGGGCGGGAATGGGAATCCAGGGGCCTTCCGCGAAATTTGCGCAAACCTCAGATGAGGTGGTAGCCGAGTCCATGCGTGCGCTCGAGCGGGGGCGGCCCTACGTGGTCACGGGGTGGGCCAATAAGATCATGACGACGTTTGCGTCGTGGTTACCGTGGCGCTGGGCCACGCCGATGAGCGGTCGCGTCCTTTCACATCTGAAAGCATCCTCTCATGCCTGATACTCCGGCAACCAATATGGGCCGGGGATCGACGGTCGTCTACGGACCTTGGCCGTCGCTACCGTTTCGGGCTGATCGCGTTAAACTGACTCCTCCCGAGGAGCTGGCGACGTGGGTGCTTCACGAGGACGAAGACCTCCTCGTGGTCAACAAATCGGGGGAGGTTGTCTGTCATCCTTCGAAATTCGGCTCGACATCGAGTTTGGTGGGAGCGGCCCGGGTTTACACGGGTTTGGAGACGGTTCATCTCGTCTTCCGCCTGGATCGGGAAACCAGCGGAGTGGTGGTGATGGCCAAAAATGCCGCGATGGCCAGTCGCCTGCAAACCGCCATGCAGACGAGGAAAGTCGGCAAACGCTATTTGGCGATTTTAACGGGAGAGCTAGACGGCCCGGTGACCGTGGATCAGCCGCTGGGCCAACATCTGGGCAGTCCGGTGCACGTGAAGGATCACGTGCGACCCGATGGCAAGGCGGCGGTTTCGCACTTCGTGCCGCTGGCCAACGCCGAGGGCTTTACCGTTGCGGAAGTGAAGTTGGAAACCGGACGAAAACACCAGATTCGGGCTCATGCCGAGTGGCTGGGGAATAACGTGGTGGGCGACAAGATCTACGGCCCCGACCCACAACTCTTTCTCGATTTCGTGGATGATGGCATAACGGATCGACTGTTGGAGCAGCTGTTTCTTCGCCGTCAGGCCCTGCATTGCGCGGAAATTGATCTACGCCCCGCGGGACTGAACTGGGTATTTCGGGCCCCGTGGCCGGAGGATTTAAAGGCGTTCACCTCGGACCGCATGGGGGTGGAGAATGTTGGCCTTGAACCTAGTTAGCGCCTTGCTGCAGCTGGTGGGTTGGAATGCCGGCTGAAGCACGGCACTACCCCGAATACGAGGGATTTTATAAGGTGTGGGCAAACTGACACATCCACGAGCGCATAAGCTAAAATCAAACTGAGCATAGGAGCGGACTTGCGACCTGGGGAAAGGGTTGCCTAGTTCTCCCCATGCTTACTTTTCCCTCTGCACCTCAATGCCTGCGAATTTTGGCAGGCGGTGGTATCACCGTATTGATTTCATCCTTCGCGAGTGCACAAGACTTTGCGCCCGAACATGAAACGTTGCGCAGCGCCCTGATCCCCAAACGGGAAGTCGGTGCCGATACGTTCATGGCCGAATACCCCACCTATGATGGACGCGGAGTCGTGATCGCGGTGTTTGATACCGGCGTCGATCCGGCTGCAGCAGGACTTGCCGTGACCACCACCGGAGAGCGCAAGGTTCTCGACATGATTGATGCCTCCGGTAGCGGCGATGTCGATACGACCACAGTAGCAGAGGCGGGTGAGGGAAATACGCTCGAAGGTCTCAGCGGGATCAAGCTACAACTTCCCGGAGATATTCAAAACCCGTCGGGCGAATTCCGTCTTGGACTGAAGCCTGCCAGCGAGCTCTTTCCACGGGGAGCTCTATCCCGGTTGCGGGCGCAAGTCCGTCAGGATTGGGAAGCTGAACTCAGTCTGAAACGAAAGGCAGCCGAAATCGACGAGGACGAAGCACTGGAGGCAGCCGCGGCAAAGGCTGAGACGGATCGAACGCGCGAAGAACGCGACTTGATCGCCCGTCACGAGATACTGCGTGGCCTTGAGGACGGTTATGCGAGCTCCGGCCCGGGCATCGTGTATGACTGCGTGGTCTGGAATGACGGCACGGATTGGCGCACGGTGATCGATACGAATCGCAACGGGGATTTGAGCGACGATCTGATCCTCCGGCCCTACGGCATCGCCGGTGAATACGGAACATTCGACGCCCATACCAACGCGACCTACGGCGTGCAGATTTACGAAGACGGCGACTTGCTTTCCATCGTGACTATGAGCGGCACCCACGGAACGCACGTCGCGAGTATCACTGCCTCCAATTTTCCCGATGAACCGGGACGCAACGGGGTTGCTCCGGGAGCGCAGATTCTATCCATCAAGATCGGCGATGTGCGCGTGGGCGGAGGTTCATATGGACCGAGCGAACGCCGGGCCATCGCGACCGCCGCTCGTTACGGCGTCGACATCGTGAATGCCAGTTGGGGAGGTTCCAGTGTGTATCAGGATGGTGGCGACCACAATGCGATGAGCTACAAGCTTCTGGCGGATCGTTTTGATATTTTGGCCATCATGTCAGCCGGCAACGAGGGTCCCGCCCTCAGCACCGCCGGTTCGGCTGGCGGAGAGTCCAGCCGGGTTCTTGGCGTCGGCGCCTACGCGTCCGAAGAGATGGGCAAGGCCCTCTACAACACGATCAAAGACAGTCCGGACGCGGCGCTGCAGTTTTCCAGTCGCGGACCCACCAAAGATGGTGACATCGGTGTGGACGTGATGGCACCGGGAGCGGCTTGGGCATCAATTTCCGCCGAATCTCTCGGCAGTGCCGGAATGTATAACGGCACATCGATGTCAGCACCCTCAACGAGCGGAGTGGCGGCGTTGGTCCTCAGTGCGGCCAAACAAAACAACGTGACCGCGCGGCCCGCGTTGATGCGTAACGCGCTCATGCTGGGGGCGAGTCCAATTCTGGGTGAAGCCCACTTCACGCGCGGTGCCGGACTCGTGAATGCCGCGGGTGCCTGGGCGAAGTTGCAGGAACTCAGCGGGCAACCCGCGTTTGAAACCTTTTACGATGTAGAAGTCTCCGGTGGGACCTTTGTGGATACGGGGCGGGGTTTGTATCTGCGGCAACCCTTGGACGAATTACGACGAAGCATCGGGGTCGCGGTATCGCCCCATTGGCCGGAATCCACCGATAGCGATGCGCGGTTCAAATTTGATGAAGATTTGGTGCTGAAACCGTCCCAGCCTTGGATCGAATCGCCGTCCTTTATGCATATGGCGAATGGCGCGGAGCGACTGCGTCTGCACCTGCAGATTCCGGAACGTTCTGATCTCGCCAAGAAAGAAGGCGACCTGATTCTTGGCCGGGTCGATGCCATGTTGGCCGGCAAGGAAGAGCTGGGGGCGATCTTTACGATTCCGCTCACGGTGGTTCGTCCGGCGGATGCCGACATCTTCGAAGACCAGATTTTGAAAACGTCCCTGAATCTTGAGCCGGCCATGACGGCTCGAAGATTCTATGCGGTGCCCGACAACGCGGAGACCCTGAAAATCAAAGTGAAGCACACGGCAGAGGATCCGATTTCGCGTCGTTTCTTTCTTCAAGTGGTGACCTTGGCGGCGGAGCAGGGTCAACACCACTACAAGACCGAAGATGTCGCGTGGTTCGAAGAGGGTGAGGAGCGCACGATGCTGGTTCCAGTCCGGGGTGGCGGTGTGACTGAGTTGGCTTTCAATCAGTATTTTTATTCCCCCGAGTCGACGGAACTTGAGCTTGAGTTGGAATGGATGGGAGTGGGTCTCAAACCCAATGTTCTGGCTATCGAACCAAGCCTGGGCTACCAGCCGGTGGAAATCGCTCCGCTGGCCGACGCGAAGGTAAAGGTGAAGGCTGACCTTACTCATGCCGTGCAAGTGAGCCTTCCTAAAACCACGGAAGATTATTATGATGACGAACGTAGTGAACGACCGGCGTCACCCCTTACACCGGGTCCCCAACAAGACCGCATTGTTCGCCTCACTTATGAGGTGAATTTCGAAGAGCCGGTTACCGCCGTTTTGGGAAGCCAGCAGGCCTACGACCTTTCCGAAGGATTTACCGGAGGTCGGCTTAAGGTGGTGCACGAATCCGGGGAAGTGCTCTATAATAGTTTTCCCGACGCAGACTCGCCCATCGATTTCCCGAACGGAAAGACGACGATCATCGGTGAACAAAGCACGATGATTCCGGGCATTCTCGATTCGATCAAAACCCTACCGGTATTGGTCGGCGTCCCCCTCAAGCCGGTGCTGTCGTTGGGAGTTTTACCCAACCACCGTGCTCGCTACTTTGGTGGACCCAGCGGAAACCTATCCCTCCATGGTGGCCGTCAACACGTGCTGATGCTCAACGATACGGTGGCGGCGGCGGCGGCGGAGTTGAGTCCATCCCCCGATTACCTCGCGGGAAAACTCGGGTTTACTCGCGACGATGATCATGAAATCACATCGACGCGATTGGTCTATTTCCCCGGGGATGCTCCAAGCAAAGTGACGGATCAGGATCCGGAAGCCACGCCCGGGGACGATCTGAAAATGGCGACGGAGAAATTTTCGGACTCCGTTTTCGATTTGAAATTAGGGTTTGCGCGCGAGCATCGCTTGTCGGTTGACGAAGCGATTGCGACTCGCCGGATGACGTTGTTGAACGAGCTTGAGGAAATGCAACCTGACAGCCCGGATCCGTTGGTGGAGCGTGCTATTGAAGGGGCGATTCTCGCAGGATTGACAAGCAAGGTCTGGGGCGAAGTGCCGTCTGAAGACGAAGGAGAGACGAATGATTCAGCGGAGGAAGAGCCAGCCGCGACCGTTGAGGAGACTGCACCTACGATTGAAAAGGCAGTGCCGAGTGAAGAACAGATTATCGCTTGGCTCGACCGGGCGGAAGAACTCGCGCAGCCCACCGAAGTAAGTCAGTTCTTCGGTGCCAAGCCGGTTGCTTTACCGGGAGACTTGGAGCGTCGCGATGAGATCGCTGCCGAAGAAAAACTCTGGGCGAAAAAACGAACGGTCCTAGCGACGGTGAATCGTTTGCGGGCTGATATTCACCGAGCCGACGAGCGTTGGGATGATGTGTGGTCGAGTTGGGCAGAGCTGAAACGTTGGGAATCCGATGCGGCCGATGAAACCAAGCAGCTCCAATCGATCCTTTATAGTGAAGCAGGTCTGCAAGGGCTGGCCTTGCGGGACCTCAATACCCGGATCGAAGAGGATCCATTTAATGCCGGACTATTGAAAGAGCGCATCGCGCTTTACCGTGAACTCGGTTGGGAATCGTTCGCGGTCGCCGATGAGCGCCTGCTCGCGCTGCGCGCCGCGAATCTCCAGCGAATCAACGTGCTGTGAGGTGGCGATGAGGCAGGATTGGTGAGTCACAGAGGCCACAGCGTCGATCCGGAGAGCACAGAGCTAAAGAGACCATTGGAATTGCTGTGAGGCAGGGACGGACGGCTCGGCGATCCGTCCCTAACTTCCGACGGGGCAAATGAGGTAGGGCGTGCTCGCCGAGCGCGTCGCCGCGGTGGATTGGGATTTAGCTGCCGAACCTCAATCAGAGAGTAGCACGCGAACCGGTGACGGCACGTCGACCATGTTACGGGTGTATTGAAGTGACCCGTCGTTGGGGTTGATGGCGAACACCACCATGTTGTCGGAATTCTGACTGGCGGTGATCATCCATTTGCCATCGTCGGTGATATTGAAGTTCCGCGGCCAATCTCCGCGAACGGGTTCGTTTTCAACCATTTCCAACATACCGGTCTCAGCATCCCGTCGGAATATCGCCATGGTATCATGACCGCGGTTCGCGGTGTAGACCCATTTGCCTGAGGGATGCACCTTGATCTCAGAAACGTTGTTGGTGCGTTCGTCTAAATCGGGCGGTGCGGCGTTGATGTGCTGGATGGGAGTGAGTTGACCCGTGTCCGCATCGTGCGCCAACACGGAGACGTGATGGGCGAGCTCTTCACTCACGTAGGCAAAGCGACGATCGGGACTGAAGGCCATGTGACGAGGTCCCATACCCGCCGGCACGCGGGTTTTGTGGCGGAACGAAAGAGGGGTATTTTTTCCGACGGAGACATCAAACGTCCAGATGTGATCAGAGCCGAGGTCGGTGACGTGAACCAAGGCACCGTCATCACTAAATCCCGCCCAATGCGGACGCGGCTGAGATTGGATCGAACGCGGGCCTGATCCAGTATGTTCGAAGGTCTGTTCGTGTTTAACAAACTTACCATCTGCGGCGATGGAATAGACGGTGGTTGCTTTGCCGCCCCAGTGGGCCGCCACCAGCAGGTTGCCCGCGGGATTGATCGCGAAGTGAGAGGGGCTACCGGCGGGAGATTCGATAACGCTCCAGTCCTCCAGTTTCCCGGCCCGGTTGAGGCGCAGTGCTTTTACGCCGTGCGTAGTGCCATCCTTCCATGTGCTGTAGAGCACCGGTTCGGTGGGATGGAACTCCAACCAACTGCCGGAGCCGAATTCCGCGGCGAGCGTGGGCGGGGAAAGCTTCCCATTGGTCGCATCGAAGGTGCTGTGGTAAATGCCGCCTTTGCCGGCAATCCAAACTTCAGTGCGGGCATGGGATAAAGAAACCATAGTGAGAAGAAAAAGTAAGCTGATCAGTATTTTCATGAAACTGGGGGAGTTGAAGAAAGGGTTAGGTCGATCGTTACCTGACAAGCTGCGATCTGGGCATCAAGGCGTTTGGGCAAGGGAGCGGAGGAGGGGGTCTCAAAGGTAAAGCACCAATCGGTGTGATGGGCAAAGAGGTAGATGGCCTCGGGCCAAAGTTCGCGCAGCGCCGGGTCGGACTCGGGCCGGATTATCCCAGATTCCGTGATGGGACGACCATCGATCTCCTCACCCGGTTCGACCCGTAGAAATGGCTGGGTGGTATCCCGGATTGCGCGCGCGCGGCCGGGTGCATCCTTCCGGGTGAGTTCGTAGAGATAGAATCCCGTGGCTTCCCAATCTTCATGCAAGCAGAGCGCCAAATCGAAGGCCGGTTGATTGCGGAGCCATTTGATATGATCCGAAACCTCCGACGTCTTACGGTCGAGGTAGTCTCGATTGAGATCGACTCCCGCTTGGTTTTCTCGGGTTTGGTTTTTGAAACCGGTCGGGTTGAGCATCGGGATTAAAAACCAGGTAGCCCGGTTGTCGAAAACACCCTGTTTAAGCATGGCCAGAAGGGCTTCGGGCGGAGCGGGCTCGTCGCCGTGCACTCCGGACGACAAGTAGATCCGGGGGTTCGAGCCAATTGTCCGCTTGGTGAAAGCGATGAGGGGGACGCCTCCCGCCTCTCCAAAGGGTTCTTCCCGAAAACCGCGTTCGCGGGCGACGGATCGGAATCTCTCCACCAGATCGGCGGGATCGAGTGGGCAGGTTTTGACAGGGGGCATACTGACGTTCTTGCTGACCGATCCCCGCTCGCTCAAGAACGGGTTTCATTTTTTCACCATGTCACAGGTTCGCGTTCGTTTCGCTCCCAGCCCCACGGGCTTCTTTCATATCGGCAGTGCCCGCACAGCATTGTTTAACTGGCTCTATGCCCGGCACACCGGCGGCAAGTTCGTGCTTCGTATTGAAGACACCGACAAGGAGCGGAACAGCGACGAATATCTTGAGGTCATCTACTCCAGTCTTCGGTGGTTGGGCATGGATTGGGATGAAGGCCCCGGAGCCGGTGGCGATTTTGGTCCCTACCGCCAAAGTGAGCGTGATTCGATTTACCAAGAATATATCGAGAAACTAAAAGCCTCTGATCGCCTCTACGAAAAAGAAGGCGCTTGGTGGTTTCGGATCTCAGGCGAGCCCCAGATTATCGAGGATCAGATTCGGGGGCGGGTGGAGCGCACGGAAGAAAAGGATTTTGTGGTGGTGCGTTCCAACGGGTCGCCGGTGTTCCACCTCGTGAACGTCGTCGACGACATCACGATGGAGATCACGCACGTCATTCGGGGGGAGGATCACCTTTCCAATACCAGTAAACACACGGAGTTGTTCAAAGCGCTCGGTGCGCCGTTGCCGACGTTCGCCCACATTCCGCTGATCCTGCGGCAAGATGGTCCGGGCAAGATGTCAAAGCGCGATCAAGGCGCGTTGGTCGAGGAGTATCAAAAGCGTGGTTACCTGTCGGAGTCGGTGGTGAATTTCCTCTGCCTACTGGGATGGAATCCCAAGGACGATCAGGAGAAGATGCCGATTGCGGAAATCATTTCCCATTTCGATTTCCCCGGAGTGAATCAAAGCAACGCCCGTTTCGATGAGCGCAAGATGGCCCATCTCAATATGTCATATTTGTTGGAGCTACCGGCTGAAGAATTCCTAGGCAAAGCGCGGGCCTTTTTCGGTGCTACACCGGAGAACTCCGCGATCATGAATTCGGTCTCCGAGGACTACTTTACCGCGGTGATGGAAATCAGCCAGCCGAAGATCAAGGCGATCGATGAGTTGCCGGCTTACATATCGTATTTCTGCTCCGAGGAATTTCCGTGGAATCCCAAGGCGATCAAAAAAACCCTCAAGAAAGGTGAGCCGCTCGCTCGGTTGGCCGAATTGAAAGATCTGTTGGCTGGTCGGGAATCACTCGACGACGAGACATCCGTGGAAGACGCTATCAAGGCCATGGCCGAAGCCGGTGGAAAAGGGTTTGGTGACTATCAGGCCGTGGCCCGTCTTTCGGTCACGGGAACCAACGCCGGCCCGGGAATCACGCAGATCTTCCGCGTGCTCGGAAAGGACCGGGTGGTTGCTCGTATGGAATGTTTTCTAGCGAATCCACCGGAGATTCCTGCGTAAGAGGCAAGGCGCTGCCTGTCGGGCGTAAAGCCCGACAGGTTTCACCATTCGGTCCGTCCGCGTTGCGTATCAAGACGACGGATGCGCGTAGACTTCGATCCAGTCGAGGCGTGAGCAGGCACGGCTGTTTCCACCGGTCATGAGATCGGTGAATCCGATTTGCTTCACGCGACTAAGATCGGCGTTGGTGATGATCGGGTGTTCTTCCACAATAAGTTCCATGTTCAGCTTTCGCCATTTGACGTTGGCCATCACGAATTCGCGTTTACGCCAATCGTTGGAAGCTCCGTCGCCGACATTGCTGACCAGCCAGTCACCGTTCTCCAACTGGATAATGATCCGCAGAATGCGGAAGCCGCTTTGTTTGGAGCGCCACCGCACCTTGGCCTGATCCGTGAGATCGAACGATCCGGATTTGGGTTCCAATGAAACGGCCCAATTGGCGGCCACACTGCGACCCGACCAAATGTAGTAAGGATCATCGGCCGGCTCATCATGATTGCTCTTCTTGATCAGATCTTGGGAGGCACCGTGCAGGTGAAGAATCAGATCGGGATTAGCGACATGATTCTGGTTAACGGGGAGCTTCGCCGGAGTCTCTTTCCAGTCCTCACGAAAGAGTAAATCTGGGCGTTCTGCCGCGGCACTCAGTGAAGTGAACACCATCGCGGCACCGAGTGAGAGTAGGTGAAAAATTGGGGACAGTGATCGAGGCATGGATGAATTGAACACCAACAATGATCGGCCTCAAGCCCCGCGTGTCCCCCGGCTAGCGCGGTTCTGGAATGGGGGAACTCGGTTATCATAATATTCCGCACTCTGCCTGCTCCAGAAGGGCGATGAATCCCACAGTGGCACGGTGGGTAGCATGGCTTCCCATTCCGCGAGAGTCTCAAACAACCGCGTCGTTTCGGCTCAATGGTCTGAGGCCAAGTCGAGGAGTTCTCCGGGGTCTTTATCTGGACGAAATACTTCAGCGGGCCGGTGGGAAAGCCGCACGAGTTTCAGGTCTCCATGACGAATTGCGGCTTGTCCTTGAAGTCGCCAAAACAACGTGCGATCATGGGGCTGTTTTTCGCCACGGAGGTAGGGCAAGACATTGATGCCGTCGTAGGCACCGTAACGTTCCGTTCCACGCGCGAAGTTGCGCGGATCTTCATGCGTCATGGGCTCGCGTAGAGGAAGTGCTTCCGCATTGGCGGCGGCCAAAAATGAAGGGAGCGCATCCAAGGCGGAAACCGGGGCGGGATAACGGGCACCGGCTGGGAGGGCTCCGGGCCAAGACCACATCATGGGAACACGAACGCCACCTTCCTTGAGGGTGCCCTTGCCGTCGGAAAGTGCTCCATTCCAACTGGCGTTCTGAGTAGGGCCGCCATTGTCGGAGAAGAATACGATCAAGGTGTTTTCAAGTTCTCCGTTGTCGGAGAGCCATTCCCGGATTCGTCCCACATCTCGATCCATCGCCCACATCATGGCCGCGTAGGTTCGGCGCCTTTCATCCAAAATGTGACTGAAGTGCGCGAGGTCCTCCATCGTCGCGTGCATCGGCGTATGTGGAGCATTGTAGGACATGAAGACGAACCATGGCTTCTGTGCTTCCTGTTGTCGGGTCATCCACCCAATACCTTCATCGGTAAAGAAGTCCGTCAGGTAGGAGGACGAGAACGATGCAACAGGTTGGCCGTTCCGCTCGATCGTGTTTTTTCCCTCGGTAGGGAAATAGCTGTGGGAGCCTTCCAGCATGCCGCAGAAATAATCGAAACCGCGTTCATTCGGGTGGAATCCGGGACCGATCCCCTGATACCATTTGCCGATCAAAGCTGTAGCATATCCCGCGGACTTGAGGTGATCACCAAGAGTATGTTCCCCGGGGGCAAGCCAAGCAACTCGGGACGAGTCGCGTAGTATTTGTCAGCGCGATTTAGATTTCCCTCGTAGCAGAATCGACGGGGATCGCGGCCGGTGAGGAGTCCCGCGTGAGAGGGCGAACACACGGAACTCGCGACATATCCCTGTTCAAAAAATACTCCGGATCGCGCCAGTGCATCGAGATGCGGTGTGCGAATAACTTCGCTACCCATGTAGCCCATATCTCCGTAGCCCATATCATCCGCCAGAATCAGGATAATGTTGGGTGAGGCGGCGCTCAAAAACGACGCGAGGGCGACGAGGAAAACTACCGAGAGAATCGCACGGGCTCGAGAGTTCATCGGCGGAGTTGCGCGTCTAGCGGCTTATCGTTTGGCCCAAGTATCGCGCAGGGTGATGGTGCGGTTGAGTACGGGTGACTCGGCAGAGTGGTCTTCGCTGTCAGGCGTAAAGTAACCCATGCGTTCGAACTGGTAGCATTCCCCGGGTTGAGCGGAAACGAGCGAGGATTCGATCTTGGCTTGAGCGACGCTCAAGGAATCCGGATTCAACACGGTCACGTAGTCATCCGCGGCTCCGGGCTCGGCCACGGTGAAGAGTCGATCGTAAAGACGCACCTCGGCATCGACCGCATTGGCCGCAGACACCCAATGGATGGTGCCTTTAACCTTTTTGCCGGCGTTGGGCTGCCCGGTTCTCGTGGTGAGATCGGCCGTGGCGTGAACTTCAATTATCTCGTCGTCATTGTCTTTGACGACTCCTTCGTAGGTGATGATGCAGCCATATTTGAGGCGCACGCTGCCACCGGGTTTTAGGCGACGGAACTTCGGTGGCGGAACTTCGGCAAAATCCTCGCGGTCGATAAAGACTTCGCGAGTAAGTTGAATGGGGCGACTGCCCAACGACTCGTCTTTCGGGTGGTTGGGAGCTTGGCTCTCGTAGGACTCATCCTCCGCGAGATTCGTCAGCACGAGCTTGATGGGGTCGATCACCCCCATGCGCCGCGGGGCCGTGGCGTTCAAATCGTCCCGCACGATTCCCTCGAAGACCGCAGCTTCCGTGAGGCTTTCAAATTTGGTGATGCCAATATTGTAGGCGAAATCACGCAGCGCGGAAGCGGGAATACCGCGACGGCGCAGGCCGGCGAGAGTAGGGAGACGCGGATCGTCCCAACCATTGACCATCTTTTCTTCCACGAGACGAAGCAGACAACGTTTACTGAAAAGGGTGTAAGCGAGGTTCAGCTTCGCGAATTCGATTTGGCGAGGCAGCGTGCGGGGCAATTCCAGCGAATCCAAAATCCACTCGTAGAGCGGACGATGAACTTCAAATTCAAGGGTGCAGAGCGAATGGGTGATGCCCTCCAAATAGTCGCTCAAACAGTGGGCGAAATCGTAGAGCGGGTAAATGCTCCACTCCGCGCCGGCCTGATGGTGCTCGATGTGGCGAATGCGGTAGAGCAGGGGATCCCGCAGCCAGATGTTCGGCGCCGCCATATCGATCTTGGCGCGCAGGGTGCGGGCTCCGTCGGGGAATTCACCCGCTCGCATCCGCGCGAACAGATCGAGGTTTTCTTCGACGGACCGTTCGCGAAAAGGGCTGTTGCGTCCCGGCTCGGTGGGCGTGCCGCGATAAGTTTCGGCGTCCGCCGCGGATAGATCGCAGACGTAGGCCTTGCCGTTTTTGATCAACTGGCGGGCATAGCCGTAAAGGTTCTCGAAATATGAGCTGGCGAAGAATGGCCCCCGGTTTTCGGCGTTCGTTGGCTCGGCGTAGAAGTCGTCTTCGCCGTCCACCGATTTTGCAATAGGCGCGGCGGCGGGTGTTTTCTGGCCGAGTTGATCATCGGCCCAACCGGCGATCATCCAATCGATATCACGCGTGATGGACTCGACGTAATGGAGTTCTTCTTTTTTCGGGTTGGTATCATCGAAACGCAGGTTGCAGCGTCCGTCGTTTTCCCGGGCGATGCCGAAATTCAGGCAAATTGATTTCGCGTGCCCCAGGTGGAGGTAGCCGTTGGGCTCCGGCGGAAAACGAGTAACGATTTGGGACGTTTTTCCGGATGCTACATCGGCGGAGATGATATCACGGATAAAGTCGGCGGGGAGCGAAGGGGTTTCTTCTGACTCGGTATCACTCATGAGACGAAAAGGAGTTAAGACTTGGATGCACCGAACGGCGCTTTGGTGTCACCACCGGCTTGAGGTAGGGCGCCTTCGACATTCATTTCCTTCAACACGCCACCGAGATAGGGAATCAGTTGTTTCTTACGGCTGACAATGCCGGGCATGTCGAAAATATCGTCGTGCTGCACCGTGGGATAACTAATCCGGGCCTTGATTTTCGCATCACCTTTGGCCACCAGCAGGGAGTTTTGGGTATTGATATCCGTCACCAAGAGACAGGCAAAAACCAAGCGCTCTTTGCGACGGATGTCATCCAATGCTTGAGCCAAATCTTCATCGTGATTCCAAAAATTATTCAACCCGAGTTCCTCGATTTGAGAGACCGAGAATGAAACGCCATCCTCATCGTAGATCTTGCGATCGGAGTTCAGAACCTCCTCGGGCGTGTTGCTGAGAATCACTGAACCGGAAGCGAAGATTTCCGTCGCCAGTTCCTGCGCTTTTACACCCGCGATATTGCTCAACCAGTCGAGTATCTCGGCATCGCGTTCGGTCGAAGTCGGACTGTGCAGGTGCAGGGTATCGGAAATGATTCCGCTCATCATGATGCCGGCAACACTCGGTGAAGGCTCGATGCCGTGGCGGCGGAATTGATCGGCAACAATGGTGCAGGTGGAACCTACCGGCTCATTCAGGAAGAGAATCGGTTGGGCGGTGTTCAGCGATCCCAACCTATGGTGATCGATGATTTCCATGATGTCGACCTGATCGGCCCCCGCGACCGCTTGGGACATTTCGTTGTGATCGACCAAAATGAGACGCCGTTTAACCGGTCGCAGAACATCCGTCTTAGAAAGAATCCCCACCAAGCGATCGTCGTCGGAAAGAACCATGTAGGCGGCTGCAGCTGAATTGGCCAATTTGCGCCGGACATCAGACAGTCGAGTGTCCGGACTCAGGGAGGAGAAGTTTCGCTCGACCAACGTGGAGATGCTCGAAGCCGCGCGAATCACCCAACCCGTGGTGGCGGTATCGTATGGGCTGCTCAGGACTGTGACTCCCGCGGCGGTGGCTTGCGCGACAACCTCATCGTCCACGGGGAGGTTTCCGGTGATGATCAGTGCCCGGACTTTATTCTGAATCGAACGCTGCTGGATATCCCAACGGTCGCCGACGACAACGATGGATTGGTGCGAAGGAATGTCTTCTTCCTGAGACACCTTCCAAAACGAGCGCACGTCCATCGCCCCGATCCGGACAAAAAAGTCCTCTACCTCATCATTGCGCACGGAGTTGAGCACCTTGGCTTTGAGAGAACGCGCGATTTGATCGATACTGGAGTGCACCCGGCGCATTTCCCGCGGTTCATTGATGCGAGGAACGAACGAGCCGCCGAGATTGAAAATGGATACCTGACCCTTCACATGGCGTTCCGGCGTCACCACCGGCAAAACGCGAACGTCGTGCTCGTCGATGAGTTCGAGCGCCTCGGCGCAGGTCGCATTTTCATCCACGGTGACCACCCCCTCGATCATCACATCTCGAACCCGTGGAGTGACATCGCTGATGTAAACCGGGGCCGGGTGCTTGAACTTGGCGAGAATGGTATCGATGCGAGCATTGGTATTCCCGCATCGCGCTGCGACAAAGCCCTCGAGGCTCCGGGCTTTCTTCAACTCGGCGTAGGCAATCGCGGAGCAGATCGCGTCAGCATCGGGATTGCGGTGTCCAATTATGTAGGTCTTCGGCTTAGCGGCGGCGGTCGTCATGTGTATATAACCGACCAACTTGGAAAACTCCCGTGGGCCAGTAAAACCAAATTGCGCGCGAAATCGGGATTAGTCTTTAGGAGCAGACTCCTCCGGCAAGGGGCGGAACTCGTCAGGGACCTCGCAGCGCGCTGGTGCCGTTGGGGCTGGCAACTCCGTTGGCCGAATCCTGACCGAGAATTTGCACGGCGTTTGTGCCGTTCGTGCGGTTGGGAACAGCTTGGCGCAGATTGGAGGTCGGTCGGCCGGTGTTGCTGATCAGCGCGTCTTCCAGGGAAGGGTAGAATTCAACATTGCCGCCCAGAAAAACGATGTGGCCACCGGTTTCTCCGTAAACACCGCGATTGGGATCATCTTCTGAAAAGGCGGTTTCCGTCCAGATTCCGCTGGTGCCAAGACCGCGGGTGAAGGCGAGGGGGACGGTTGATTTGTCGCTCAACCTGAGCCCGGCCACCACATTAAAGGAAGTGGTGCCGAGGGCAGTGAATTGACTCTCGAGGGTTGGCGGTGAGCTGACCTGCGGATCAAGCACTAGCAAGGGGACGGCGTTTTGATCAATCGCGGAATCGGCATCGGAAACCAGCAAATCTGGGTCATCAAAGCCACCGTAGCAGGCCAACTGACCGAACCACTGCCAGTAACGTTCGTTCGAACCCGCAACATCACGGTTGACTTCCTGAGGGTTGGGAAGCGCGTCACGGTTCGCTGAAGCATAAATCAGCGCGGCCTTACCGAGTTCCCGTAGATTACTCGCATCCACGGCCCGCTGGGCGGTTTCGCGGGCTTTGCCAACGGTGGGGATAATTATGGCAATAAGTATGCCGAGAATAGCGACGACGGTAAGCAGCTCAACTAAAGTGAATCCGGCAACGCGACGGAGTGAAGTTTTCATCGGCAAAAGGTTGACGAAGATTGCGGATCAGAACGGTAACGACACAAGCAGAAAGTCCTCCGCAGGGCTGGACAAGCGGGTTCCAATCTCCGTATAGCTTCGATCACATATGAAGGTATACCTTGATGGCCAGTTGGTGGATAAGGCAGACGCCAAAATTTCCGTGTTTGATCACGGCCTGCTTTATGGTGACGGCATCTTCGAGGGGATCCGGCTCTACGAGGGTAATATTTTCAGGCTGGAGGAGCATCTCGAGCGTTTCGAGTTTTCGGCCAAAGCTCTCATGATGGACATGCCGTGGTCCCGAGAGGAGATCAGCAAAGCAGTGTGTGATTCTTGCCGCGCGAACGGTTTGAAGGACGGATACATCCGCCTGATCGCCACCCGCGGTATAGGGGATCTTGGACTCTCGCCTTGGAGTTGTCCCAAGCCGTCGCTCATCGTCATCGCTGATACGATCGCGCTCTACCCACCGGAACACTACGAAAAGGGGCTGAAAATCGTCACCGTGCCCACTCGCCGGATGAATCCGGCGGCGCTGAGCCCGGCCATCAAGTCGTTGAACTATCTCAACAACATCATGGCGAAGATGGAGGCCCGACAGTTCGGTGCTTTGGAAGCCATCATGTTGAACGATCAAGGCCTCGTCGCGGAATGCACCGGCGACAATATTTTTATCGTGCAACGCGGAAAGATTCTGACGCCGTCAGCCCAACAGGGCATCCTCAAGGGGATCACCCGCGACGCGATTTTCGATATTGTCGAGGGGCTTGGTTACACCATCGGAGAGCACGAGCTCACCCGCTACGATGTTTGGAACGCCGAGGAGGTTTTCCTAACTGGAACGGGCGCGGAGGTGATCCCGGTGGTCGCGTTGGACGGACGCACCATTGGGAACGGCACGCCGGGAGCGATTTTCAAAAACATATTGGAAGCTTTCCGACTCCGCGTTCACAAAGAAGGCACCCGAATCAACTGATCGGGTCCATATCGCGCGGTGAATCGAGTCAGACAACTGTAACAGGACGTCACAGGTGCGTGACGCAGTGGCACATCAAGTGGACAAATTTGCCTCAAATATTGCCCATTCAGGGCCTTGCGTCCGTGTCCGGGATTGGCATGATCATTGCAGGCCGGTTCACCGGGAATTTCGCCTGAGGAACTTAACTTTATTTTCAACGTCAATCTAACGCTATGGCTAGTCCGCTCAAATGTGATCTCTGTGACAATCAGGCCACCGTCCATCTCACCCAGATTGTGAACCACAAGGTTCACAAGGTGGACCTATGTGAGTCCTGCGCGGAGGCGAAAGGCGTGACGGATCCCAGCGGATTTTCCCTCTCCGACCTGCTGTTGAAGGCATCACTCAATCCCGAGACGCCGACTGAATCCGGTTTAAGATGTGAGCACTGCGGTTTCGTGCCGGAGGAGTTCAAAAAGACAGGCCGCTTGGGCTGTCCAAAATGTTATGAGGCGCTGACCACGTTGGTTGATCCCATGCTGGACAACATGCACAAGGGCACCCGCCATGTGGGCAAGGTGCCGGCACGCGCACTCGAGCGCCAGGAACTGGCCAACCGCCTCGACGATCTGGAAACGAATCTCGCCTCGGCAATCAAAGCGGAGCGCTACGAAGACGCCGCCAAATACCGCGACCAAATCGTGCAAGTCCGTCAAGAAGCGGGCCTCACCGAGAATTCTCCCGCCTAGTGCCTTCCTCACTCGAAAAGCTCCTCGCTGCACCGGCTGAACTGACGGACAACCGTGCATCGAAGTGCCCGGTCATCCTGATGACCCGGGTGCGTCTCGCCCGAAATTTAGCAGCGCATCGGTTCCCCGGCCGGGCCGCGCCGGAAGAACGAGCTTCGATTCTGCAACGTTGTCGAGATTCTCTCGCTTCCACCCCTGGGCTGAAGCGCAGCTTTTCTGTGGCGGTTGACGAGTTGGATCCGCAGCAGCGCCAACTCTTGGTCGAACGTCACCTTATCAGCCGGGAACTGAGCGGGGCATCAGAGGGCGCCGGCGCGATCATAAACCGCGACCAAAGCATTTCTGTAATGGTCAACGAGGAGGATCACCTGCGCATTCAGGTCCTCCGCACCGGCTTCCAGTTAAAGGAGGCATGGAATACAATCGACGCGCTGGATTCCGCTCTCGAGGAAACTCTGGATTACGCGTATTCACCCCAGCTGGGTTACCTGACTGCGTGTCCGACCAATCTCGGCACAGGGATGCGGGCTTCGGTGATGATGCATCTGCCGGCCTTGGTTATCTCGGGGCAAATGGAGAAGGTGGTCCGGGCCGTGAATCAACTCGGCATGGTCGTGCGCGGTTTGTTCGGCGAGGGATCCGACGCCAGCGGCAGTATTTTTCAGATCTCCAATCAGACCACCTTGGGTGAATCCGAGCAGACCATCGTGAAGCGCTTGCAGAGTGTTTTGAAATCTATCGTGGAGCACGAATTGAATGCCCGGGATAAGCTGCTGGAAAATGATCCGGCCAAATTTCCCGACAAGATCGGCCGCGCTTTTGGCATCCTAAAATACGGGCACATGGTGAGTTCCTCCGAAGCGATGAATTTATTGTCCCTCGTTCGCCTCGGCGTCGATTTGAGCTATTTCCCGGAAGAACATCGGGTGCTGATCGATCGCATGTTTATCGAGTCTCAGCCCGGACACATTTCTCACCGCGCCGGCAAAACCGAAATCGACTCTGATGAACGGGATCGTTTGCGGGCAGATCATCTGCGAGCCGAATTTGCGAATTTCACCTCTCTCAATTACGCTCTCCCAGAGAATAATTGAGCTCCCCGATCCCCTTTACTTTTAAACGTCATGAATAATTTCACACCACGCGCTCAACAAGTCCTGGCGCTGGCCCGCAAGGAAGCGGCCCGGTTTAACCACAACTACGTGGGGACGGAGCACATCCTTCTCGGCTTGATCAAACTCGGCCAAGGTGTCGCCGTAAGCGTCCTGCAAAAAATGGGGCTCGATCTGGAGACTGTGCGTGGCGCGGTCGAGAAACAGGTCGGCACAGGATCTGAGTCCAAGACGCAGGGAAGCATTCCTTACACGCCTCGTGTGAAGAAGGTTCTGGCCTTGGCGGGCAAGGAAGCGAAGACGCTCAACCATTCCTACGTCGGCACGGAGCATATCCTACTCGGCCTCCTGCGCGAAGGCGAGGGTGTCGCGGGTGTGCTCAAGTCTCTCGACATCGACATCGAACGCACCCGCAACGAAATCCTACGCGAATTGGATCCGCAGTTCTCCGGCGGTGAAGAAGATCCCGGCACCGAAGAAGCAGGCACCCCGTCCGGTCGCGGGGGAGGAGATGGCGACAAGAAAGAGGTCAAGACTCCGGCGCTGAAGGCGTTTGGTCGCGATCTCACTGAGTTGGCTCGCAAAGGAGAACTCGATCCGGTGGTCGGTCGTAAAAACGAAATCCGCCGTGTGGTTCAAATTCTCTGCCGCCGCACCAAAAATAATCCCGTTTTGATCGGTGAAGCCGGTGTTGGCAAAACCGCCATCGTCGAAGGACTCGCGCAGGAGGTAATCAACGGCATCGTGCCAGAGCTGCTCATCGACAAGAAAGTCATCACGCTGGATCTGGCATTGATGATCGCGGGCACCAAGTATCGCGGTCAATTCGAAGAGCGAATCAAAGCCGTCATGGACGAGATTAAGCGCGCCAAAAACGTGATCCTGTTCATCGACGAACTCCACACCATCGTCGGAGCAGGCGCGGCCGAAGGTGCCATGGATGCATCCAATATTTTTAAGCCCGCGCTGAGTCGGGGAGAGTTGCAGTGCATCGGCGCGACGACGCTCAACGAGTATCGTAAATACATCGAAAAGGATAGCGCTCTTGATCGGCGCTTTCAATCCGTGAAAGTGGAACCACCTTCCGTCGAAGATACCGTGACGATCCTCAAGGGAATTCGCGGCAAATATGAGGATCATCACAAGGCGATCTTCACCGATCTTGCACTCGAAACTGCGGCGAAACTTTCCGATCGCTACATCACAGGACGTTTCCTGCCTGACAAGGCTATCGACGTGATGGATGAGGCTGGCGCCCGAGCCCGGATTTCTTCCTTGAGCCGACCTCCCGAGATCGAAGACCTCACCAAGGAAATCGAGGAAGTCTGCAAGAACAAGGAAGAGGCCATCGCCAAACAACATTTTGAGGAAGCGGCTCAATTTCGTGACAACGAAAAGCAGCTCCGCGCCAAGCAGGATGGGATTACCGAGAACTGGAAAAAGGAACGCGAGGAAACTAAAATCAACATCGATGAAGAGATGATGATGAAGGTGGTCGCCGACTGGACCGGCATCCCGCTCAACCGGATGGAGAAGAAGGAAACCGAGCGACTCTTGAATCTCGAAAACGAGATCCAAAAGGTCGTGATCGGACAGGAAGTCGCCGCCGTGGCCATTGCCCGCGCCCTCCATCGTTCCCGGGCCGATCTTAAAGATCCGCGTCGCCCCATCGGTTCATTCATGTTCGTTGGCCCCACGGGGGTTGGTAAGACCGAAACCGCGAAGCAACTCGCCGCCCAAATGTTCGGCAACCAAGACGCGCTCGTGCAGATCGACATGAGCGAATACATGGAGAAATTCGCCGTTTCCCGTTTGGTCGGATCTCCTCCCGGCTACGTGGGATACGAGGAAGGCGGGCAGCTCACCGAAGCGGTGCGCCGCACACCTTACTCCGTGATCCTTTTCGACGAAGTTGAGAAAGCGCATCCGGATGTTCTGCAACTCCTGTTACAGATACTGGAAGACGGACGCTTGACCGACTCACTCGGTCGCCAAGTCGATTTCCGCAATACCATCATCATCATGACCTCCAACGTGGGAGCTTCATTGCTGCAACGGCAGACCTCCATGGGATTCACCGCGGCGACGGGTAGCTTCAGTGACTTGGAACTGATGCGCGAAAAAGTGAACGAAGAAGCGAAGCGGGTATTTAAGCCCGAGTTTCTGAATCGCATTTCCGACATCATCTTCTTCCGTCCCCTGGCCAAGGATGATCTGGTCAAAATCGTTGAAATCGAAGTGCGCAAATTCGCCGAACGACTGGTCGAACGAAACATCACGCTTGAATTTACCGATGAGGCTAAAACGCTCCTCATCGATAAAGGCTGCGATGAGAAATACGGTGCCCGTCCCTTGCGCCGCGCGGTCGAGCACTATCTGGAAGACCCTCTAGCCGAAGCCATTATTCGCGGCACCGTGAAAGACGGTGAGCCGGTCCGCGTGGTGAGGAAGGAAGACCTACTGGAGTTCGAGCAAATCGAACCTACCGAGCCGTCCTCCTCATCCGCCGACACCGAAGTCAGTTCCTCCTGAATAACGAATTATTCCTTCATCTGCTTCAGCAAAAAGAGCCATACTTCGCGTCTGGTTCTTTTTTGTATCGATCACTTTTTCCGTGCTGGTCCCATCCGGAAATAACTCCGGATTTATGGGATTTCTGGCATCGGGTATCATTCGGAGATCGATTGGAGATAGACTCGGCTCCCTGGAACCCAATCAAGAATCAGTTCTCGAATTTTGACACCAATGCGACGGTCCAGTCCAGAGGCATCAGTCAAGATTCAAGCAATGTCCCCTTATGATCCCCCCAAAACGAATGCGTTGATCAAAATCACCGTGGTGAGCGCGTGCTGAAAGGGCTTCGATTCAAGAAGCGAAATCAGTTTCACGCGCCAATCGGGATTTGAGGTCGAGGTAGCCATGGGTCGGGTTGGCGAGCCGTCCAGCTTCCAAACAACTCGCGGGCCTTGTCGGTAATCACGTTGACGGCGGGGTGGGTGATCTGGCGTTCCGCGGTGATGGCGTAGAATTGATCGGTGCATCGTTTGGTTTTGCCGATGGCTTGAAGATCGTAACGCGAGAGTGCTTCGACCGCGACGATGGTTGGCAGTGCGATGACCCCTTTGCCGTCGGCCGCGACGACTTTCATTAGGGCAGCGTCCTCGAAATCCGCGACCACGCGGGGACGCACTCCGATCTCGCGAAACCAGTTGTCCAGCGATCGCCGTAACGCGGTTGATTCTGCCGGCAGTAGCGCGGGAGCTCCATGCAGGGATTTGGGGAACCCTTTTTTCAGCTTCTCCGCGAGTTCGGGCGCGGCGCAAAATGTCACGGGTGATTCGCCCAGTTTGTGATTGAAGGCGCGAATGGAGTGGCTGCTGGAGGCAGGCTCGTCGGCCAGCACGATGTCGAGTCGATGCGATGCCAGTTGGCCGAGCAGATCGTCCACCTTGCCTTCCCGGCAAATTACATGGATCGAATCGTCGTCGGCAAAAACAGGCCGCAGGATTTCGTGGGTTACGAGCTTGGGTAGGGCGTCGGCCACCCCGACGTGCAGCCGCATGACTTTCGCGGAGAGACGACGTTCGAGGGCGTTACTCAATTCCTCGCCCAGTGCGAAAATTTCATCGGCGTAGCGCAGGGCGATTTGGCCAGCATCAGTAAGCACGTTGGCTCGACCTTTTTTTTGAAACAGCTTTTCCCCGAAGTGTTCCTCGAGCTCTTTGATCTGCGCTGAGATCGAGGGAGGGGAGACGTGAAGCTTGGCTGCTGCCTGTCGGAGTCCCCCTTCATGTGCCACCGCGTGGAAGTATCGGAGATGGTGGTAATTGAAATGCAGAGGCATACCGCAAACGATTAGGTAAAACCTAAAAGACAACACGGATATTCATATTAGTGGAATTTTAAGAGTGGAACTACCTTATCGCCGTTCAACCAAACCCCGTTTACCGTGATTTTATCCGTTCGCTACCAACACCTCTCTCCTTCACCCGCATTGAAAGATAAAATCGAAGAGCTCCTGCTTCCACTGGGCGAACACTGTCGGCTGGATGAAGCCGAGGTGCTCATCTCCCACCGCATTGAAGGGAGTCCAGCCTATGCCGCCCGAGTCAAAGTGGCGGTGCCGGTGCCGGACCTTCTCGTGGAGATTGCCGATCACACTCCGGAGAATGCCTATGGACGTGCTGTCGAAGAGATCAATCGGAAGCTGCGCGAACGCTCGCTTAACCGCGCTCGCCAACGGGTGACGGGTCGCAAGCACGCCAAAAATTTTCGAGTCGGTCGGCGCAGTCGCTGATCGGGCCAACTTTCAAACCAACTCAATCACAACCCAACCCATGAAACTGTTCAACCTACGTTCCGCCCTCACCGTAATTGGCCTGAGTGCCGTTCTGCCATTCGCCAGCATGGCCACCACATCGGCCCAACAGCAAGAAGCGCTTACGCCTCAACAGGCGTTCGAGCACCTGCTCGAAGGCAACGAGCGCTTCACCAGCGGAGTAACATCTCATCGTGATCTTTCCGCTGAAGTCGCCAGCCTCCAAGGGCCAATATCCCTTCGGTGTTGTGCTCACCTGTCTTGATTCGCGCACCACCCCTGAAGCCATGTTTGATCAAGGCGTCGGTGATCTCTTCGTGGGCTGCATTGCGGGCAATTTTGCCGCCGCCGAAATGATCGGTAGCTTCGAATTTGCGCACAAGTTAGCTGGATCCAAGGTCCTCGCCGTAGTCGGTCATTCCTCCTGCGGTGCGGTCAAAGGTGCCTGCGACGGAGCGAAGATGGGTAACCTCACTCACACGCTCGCTCAACTTTCTCCCGCGCTTGATGCGGTGCCGAATTCCGTGCAGCCTCGCAACTCCAAGAACCCGGCCTTCGTGCAGAAAGTCGCCGATGCCAACGTGCGCCTTACGGTATCTTCGATCGTAGCGATGTGCTGAGGGACATGGTCTAGTCCGGCGATCTTGGAGTCATCGGAGGTATGTATGATATGAATACTGGAACGGTGATCTTTTACGAGGACACCGCTCACGGACTGAAGATGCCTCACTAGAAATTTTGCGGGGGTAGGAGCCCGCTAAAATAGGAAAATAGGAAAAGCCTGGTG
The DNA here is from genome assembly GCA_965203585.1 of Actomonas sp. Classification (GTDB taxonomy): domain Bacteria; phylum Verrucomicrobiota; class Verrucomicrobiia; order Opitutales; family Opitutaceae; genus Actomonas. The sequence continues at coordinate 475,416 of CBDBDC010000003.1, read as the reverse complement.
ACCGTATGGTCATCGGGCTCTTTGTTTGGGGAGAAGAATCTGTGAGACGTCCCGGGCGGGCGAATGGCCACAGGAAACACAAAACCGGCATGCTGTTATTATTTACAGCAGGTAGCAGAGAAAGCTGAGCTGTGAGGCGGATGATTTTTTGGATACGAAGGACGCGGAATAGTCCTTTACGGGCGTATCCAGAAAAGCAAAAAAGGCGCGTAAGTTGTCGGGCGTAAAGCCCGACCCCCCGTTTCAATTCGTTGCCTCTCTGGTGGATCGGGCTTTATGCCCGACAACGTCAATCAACTTCGTCTCAGACATGGGTAGTCAGTTATCCTGCCCGACTTTGAGATACCCAAAATGCTTGTTAAGCTCTCTCAAACACGCCCCTAGAGGCAGGGGTGGCGGCTTCGGCGAAACCGCCCTACCTCACGAGATACCTTGTGACCTACTCGTAGCGTTGTTGAGCCTTCCAAGCTTCGCGGTTTTCGAAACTTGCCTTGGTCGCGCTCGCGTCGTGATTGGAACTTGAAAGTAGGGTGATGAAGGCGCGGGCTTTTTTGGGATCAATGGTGTCCGCCAGGTATTGCGCGACGTCCGCCTGATCCAGTTGATCGAGTTCGGCCAACACCTCTTGAGTTCGGTTCCATTCTGCGTCGAAGTCGTAGCCGAGAGTGAAGAATTTTGCTGCCTTTTCGGCGATACTCTTGGGCTTCTCTTCCAATTGTGAACGCACGCCTTCAATCAACGTTTGCCAATCCTCCGCGGGCAGTTCGGTGAGAGCCGCGGGCAGCGTATTGATGAACATCTCTGCGCGGCTGCGTTGCTCGTCCGCCGAGTATTCGCTCGATTGGATGACGAACAAAATAACACGTTCCCGTAGTGATGCGTCATCTCCGGAGCCGACGATGTAGCCCAACTGTTGTTTGGTGCGGAGCTCCTCGAAGAAGGGCGTGCGGATGAAGTTTCCAATCACGGATGCGGCGGCCCGCGATCGAGGCGTTTCGTTCGGCAGCCGATAGACGGCGCGATACGTCGAGTTGACGCCTTCAATTGCGGCAACGTCGGTAATGGTTTCCCCCGCGGCCATTGTCAGGTGACGACGTTTGAGCAAATTCTCTTTGGCAACGGTGGAAGGGCGCAACGTGCGTTTAATATTGCGGGCTGCTTTGCGGGCAGCATCCGGAGAAATGTGACCGTGGCGAGCGCCTCGATTTTGCCGGCCGAGAAGAAGTCTTTCGCGGCGGATTTGACGTCGTCGAGAGTCACCTCGCTGGCGCGTGCCAGAGAATGGTCGGGAAGAAAATTGGTCTCACGGAATACGGCGCTGGAGCGATCTCTCGCTAGCGAATAGGCCTCGGTTTGGGCGTAGCTTTGCAGGCGGCGTTGCACGAGTTCGCTCAAGGAAGCGAATCGCTGTTCTGAGATTTTAAACGTTAGCATTTGTTCCGCCACGTAGTTGGCGAAACGCACAGGTGAGTTGCCGAATCCGGAAGTGGTCAGGGTGACGCCTTCGAGACCCACGTTGAGGGAATATTCCACGCCCGCGATCGAAGCGTCACCCGCCGCGGGTTCGATGGCGTCTTCCAGGCACATTTTGTAGAAACGCAGCAGCAGATCCATCTCGGCGGTGGCGTTCGCGCGGGACGTCACGAAGCGAAATTTAAGCGTCGTTTGCGGTCGCTCGAATTCGACATCCTGAGCGTAGCGCAGCTGGAGAGTTGGCTCGTTGATCAGTAGCAACGGCTGTTCGGCCAGGAGATCCGTTTCCCCGGGAATGAAAGGATTGGCTGACGGCAACGCGAAGCCTTCAACTGCGGGCGGGTTCGCGAGCCGTTGATAGGCTTCTCCGGTGGTTTCCGTGTAGGCGTAGGCGGACTCGTAGATTTCTTCCGTTCGATCGGTGGGCACGCCCTTGGCTTGGAAAGTGGCCAACATGTTATCGGGCGTGAGGGCGTTGAGGAGTTCGCGGTAAGCGGCTTCGTCAGGGTCGCCCCAGACGCGAGGAGCGCGCTCGGCGATGGGAAGCGGATAGTAGAGCGCGTTGTTGGCGAGTTTGGTGGCGAGCGCTGCGCCTTCGCCGCGATCGGTGTAGGGACTCCTCCAGCGAAGCGATGCGGGCTTGGTCCGCGTAGAAGTCAGCTGGAAAGGGAGATTCCCGCAGATGGCCGAGGTAGGCGAAGAAGACCTCCATCACCTGCTGCACATTGTCGGCTCCGTGCGGCGTGAGATCGGCGGAGAGAAACAGGGATTCGTAGCCGGTGGTGCGGGTCCAGGTGAAGCCGCCGACTTGCGTGGCCAAATCGGCTTCCTTGAGGGCTTCGATCAAACCACCTTTGCAGGGGTAGTTGATCAGAGAGAGTAGCAGTTCGTCGGGTTTACTGGCGAAGTTGGGGCGCGTGGGGGGAATGACGAACTCGAGCCACAGCTCACGGATTTCTTTTACCGGTTCGATCGTCGCGAGTCGCAGGGCTTCCTTGCGCGGGAGAAAGACCGGCTCGCGTTCGATCGTGTCCAGCGAACGGTTGGGAATCGCGGCGAATTTTTCGCGAGTGAGTTTCTCCAACTCGTCGAGCGAGACGTTGCTGGCAATCGAAAGGGCCATGCGATCGGCACTGTAGTTGGCCTCGTAGAAGGCGCGCACGACATCGGCATCGGCGTTGGCGAGGGTCTGCAAATTACCGGTCGAGAATTTCGATTCGCCGGCGGCGGGATTGTAGATCTCGCGACGCACATTCAGCATGCGGCGCAGGTCGTTTTGCACGTGCCGCATTGCCTCGTTGTTGACGGCGTTGACCTCGCGCTCGGTGAAGTCGGGATTGAAGAGCGGGGCGATGAAAAATTGGGCGAAGCGGTCGAGCGCGCCTTCAAGGGCTTCGTGGCGCACCTCGAATTGGTAGTTGGTCAGATCGGTCGAGGTATAGGCGTTATTGTAGCCTCCGTTGGTATTGATGTAGGTGCCGTAGTCTGAGACGTCGGGGTATTTCTCGGTGCCGAGAAAAAGCATGTGCTCGAGAAAGTGAGCGAGGCCGGCGTGTTCGAACGGGTCGTCGATTTGACCGATGCCGACGCCGAGGGATGCACCGGATTTGTTGAAATTGGGATCGGAGACGAGCAGCACGCGGAGACCGTTATCGAGCACAAAGCGGCGAAATTCGGCTTTGTCGGTGGATGCGACAACGCGGGGAGGAAGATCGGGGATTTCGGCTGCGAGAGCGAGGGGGGTGATCGCAGCGGCGAGAAATACCGGTAGCAGGCGGAGCAGAAATTGAGGCATGTTGAGGAAGCTAGATGAATTAATAGGCGGAAACCAGACCGGTTACTAAAACGGGTGGTGTCCTAGGACCGGAGAGTTAGACGTTTTTAAGACGGCTGGGTTCCGTTCTCGCCAGCGAGAGGCAGGTAGGCTCAGTTGGAGCCATCTCGACTACCGAATCATCTCCCGCTTCCACGCTTCCTTCCCAAACCTGGGCCTAGCTGATCCGGTATGCCGGGTTCCCGGCGCGCCGACTGGAGCCGTGGGCCGAGCGATTGGTGATCTTGGCAGTCCTCGCGAATGAAATGACCAATCCTGCGAGTGGGGGGATGCCCGATTAGTCCGGAGAGACGTTCGTCAGGCCGCGTCCCAGCGCCAGCAAGCTGAGAACCGCCGGAAGACTCACTTCAAGAGCAACAACCGAACGAAGGTTTAGGTTGTAGGGATGAGAGGGCGGTTGGATTGGCCGCAGAAGGCTCAGAATCCATATGACTAGCAGGGCGTGTTTTTTACAGGAGGAAGCAGAGAGAGCGAAGCTGTAGCCGGGGGTCGGTGACCCCGGTCACTATTTGGCAAACGAGCCAGACCTCGGGCCTCTGTGGTCTCCTCAGTGAACTCTGTGACAAAACAGCGTTACCTGCCCGCGATCTGCCGGCTCTGCTTGTCTCCGCGGACTCCTGTAAATTCAGCGGTGGAGTAGCCGCCCACCCGCTCAGTCGTCGATTGCGGCGAACGTCATTTGGGCGAACTTCCACGCCGTTTTATCGCCGGTATCACCGCGGGTCTGTTTGAAGATCATCGCCAGTAATCCTTCCTCCGGATCGGCGAAGTAGGACGTGTTGAAGTAGCCGCCCCAGCTGAACGTGCCGATGCTGCCCATACCGCCTTGGTCCTGGCTTTCGGGTGTGACCACGCGGAACGCCAGACCGTAGTGAGCGGTGTCACCCAGGTCGCTCTGATGGCCCATGATCGTTTTGATGGTCGTGCGACTGAGTAGGCGGGTGCCGTTGTATTCGCCGCCGTTGAGATACATCTGCAGAAACGCGGCGTAGTCGGAGACCGTGCTGGTAAGACCGGCGCCACCGCTGAAAAAAGTCTTCGCTCCATTAATCGGATAATCGGCGTCGTAGTGATCCGTGCCGGTATATTTAACCCAACCGTCTTCACCTTTCTGCTGCACCGTGACGAGTCGATTCTCCTGTGCGGAACGCAGGTAAAACTGAGTGTCGGTCATGCCCAAGGGTTCAAAGATACGTGTGCGCAGAAACTCGTCAAAGGTCTGTTCGGAGACAATTTCGATCAATCGTCCGGCGACATCGAGACCTTCGGAATAATAGAATTTTTCACCGGGCTCAAAATGCAGTGGGAGCGCGGCGAGTTTCTTGACGTTGTCCGCCAGCACGACCGGCTCGGTTGTGAAGAGATCGGTGATGCCCGCGTCGATGTAGATCTGTTTTATATCGGCGCTGCCATCGATAATGCTGTAACCAAGACCGGAGTTGTGCGTGATCAACTGGCGGATGGTGATCTTGTTTTTTGCGGGCTGGGTGGAGTAGCACCCGGTGTCTTTACCGTAGGATTTGAGGACGACCGCATCGGCGAATTCGGGGAGATACCATTCCACGGGATCATCCAACCGAAAGTGACCCTCTTCCCACAGCATCATGACGGCGGTGGAGGTGATGGCCTTGGTCTGCGAAGCGATGCGAAAAATGGAATCAGTGGTCAGCGGGTTGCCCCTAGGGTCCGCATTCCCGAACGCCTTGATGTAGGCGATTTTTCCATGACGCGCGATCAACGCTACCGCTCCGGGAATCTGTTCATCGGCAACCGCTCCCTCAATCATCCGATCGATTCGATCCAAGCGGGCAGGGGAAAGTCCGACGCTCTTCGGAGCCGCTTCGGTCAACGGCGGTGTAAACGAACCCGAGGGTGTTTGTGCAAGAGCGACAGCCAGACTGGCAAGGAATACGAAGAAGCGCGGGAAAAGTCTCATAGGGTGAACGGAGAAAGAAGTCATGACCATTGACTTCATGGATGCCTTCACGGTCAACTCGATCGAGGAGGCCGCAATATATTCGCTTAACGCCCATGAGTCCGCAGGAATCAACCGGCGGCGGTGTCACTGGTTTGGGAAACCAGGATATTCAGATCCGCGGTATCAGCAGCGGCACCCGTTCGCGCGAGTTTTTCGCTCGGGTATCTCGACCGACAACTATAATCTGACTCGCGTCAGTATTTCCTCGGGACCGAACGCCATTCTCTTCGGCACAGGTAGCGCCGGAGGATCGATCGACTCGACCATCGCCCGCGCCGAACTGCACCGACAGAAGGGCAGCGCGGGTCTGCAAGTCGATAGCAACGGATCATTGCGAGCGGAGTTTGATTTACAACATTCCCCTCATTGAAGATCGGTTGGCTTTGCGGGTTTCCGCCCTCAAATATGATCGCCGCTTCGACCAAGAGGAAGCGTTTATCGACACCAAACGCGCCTACGTCACAGTGATGTTCAAACCGTGGAAGAAAGCGTCCCTCTCGTTGCACACTGAAAGTATCGATATCGATAATCGTCGCCCCGTGCGCAGTGTGCCCTTCGACAATATCACGACGTTTTATGAGTCCAACGATCTGTTGAATCAGGCCGGTTTGGTTGACGCCAACAATCCCGTGATTCCCGACGCAACCTTGTTCGCCAATGATCCGAATTGGATCAACGGAAGCCGGGTCCTGACTCGCAACCAAAACGCGCTCCTGGACATTTATGGTAACCGTATCACTCTGGTGGGTGGCACGACCGATACCCGCAGTTTCTTCGGTTCGGTCCACTCGGCCAATGTCTCACTCAATGCTGCCCTTGGAATCTACGAGCCTGTGAACCGCTCTTCGAATGGCACGACGTTGTTAAACAACAATTACTTCCCGTTGAAGTAGCGATTGTCGATCGAGTAGACTCAGGGCAAGTTTTCCGGTGGAACGTATTTCTGGCTTTCGTGGCCAATTTTGGGGCCCTCGTTGATTAATATGCCATGCGAAGCCTGGCCGCCCCTTGCCATTACAACCGCCCACCCAGTTTCACCAGTAAGTCGCGGGTGAGCTTGATGCCGGTGTCGGGATCGATGTCGTGGCCCTCATACTCGATGTCGATATAACCGGTGAAGCCGGAGTCTTTGACGATCTGCATGAGGCGACGGAAATCCATCGTGCTTTCCTCGCCGTTGGCGTCGAAGTGGAAGGTCTTGGCGCTGACGCCCTTCGCGTAAGGCATACCCTGGGCGGTGCCGAGATAGATGTCGTAAGTCCAACCCTCGCGCTTGCTGCCGTAGTTGCCGAAGTTGGGCAGCATGCCGACGCGCGGGTGGCCGACCAAGTCCATGAGCGCAACGAGCCAGGCACCGTTGGAGGACAATCCGCCGTGGGGTTCGACGACGACGTGCAGACCGTGGTCCTCGCCGCGTTCGCAGAGGCGACGCAGGCCGTCGGCGGTGCGATCAAGTTGGGTGCCATAGCTCTCGGTTTTGTCGGAATGGGCGTTCACGCGGATGGCGTGGCACCCCAGCGTCTTGGCTGCTTCCAACCACGGGATGTGGGCCTCGACGGACGCGGTTTGTTTCTTCGGGTCGGGATCGCCGAGTCGGCCGCACTTGTCGCACATGATCAGCACGTTTTTGACGCCCTCGCCATCGGACACCTTCTTGAGTTCCCTGGTGACGGACTGGGTGAAGCCCTCGAGGTAGAATTGGTTCACGTATTCGACGGCATTGACGCCGAACTCGCGTTTCGTGATCTCGGCGAAGCGCATCTTGTCCCGCTTGCCACTCCAAAAGTCCTTGTTGAGGGACCACTGGGCGAGGGAGATGTCGAACCACGTGTCATCGTGCTTGCCGGGCTTGTGGTGGGCAGCGGAAAGGGAGCGGCCACCGAGGGTCACGGCGGCGAGACCAAGGGCAGAATGGGTAAGGAAATTGCGACGAGTGGGGAGGGTGGGCATGAGTTTTTTTTAACCACGAATGGACACGTCTATGAACGAAGTGAATGGCCTGACATAAACACTGAATCCAACATTAGGGGGTTGAGAGACAGATGGGTTCCTACAGGAGGAAACCAGGGGGGGAAAGGGAAATCCAGACCTTGCGGTCTTGGTGGCCTGGAAATCCGGCCAGACGAGGTTGGGTCAGTAGTGAATATAATATCTTGATACTTGTCACACTTTTCCCAGCATGCCCCTTATATTGAGGGAGTCGTAAGACATTCTTAGGTCCACGCGATACCACGCAGTTCGCATCTTGGTCACAAGGTCCCCTGGATCACACGGATGCCCGTCCTTTTCTGGATCAAGCCGCGACACGCGGATTTCCTTGAAGGGCAGGCTCATAGGCCCAGCCCGTTCTTCAAGAGTGGGCCTGTCAAGCAGGCTCGTGAGCTCGGTCAGGTTCTCACGGATGAGGTTTTCATCCACCACCAGCGAGTGGCGTTTGTGCTGCCCGACTTCTCAAGTTGCCCTGCATCGACCAAACGGCCCAGGCAGGCGGCGGAAGGCTGTCGTTCGGGGGAGTGAAAACCGCCCCCGAACATCTTTCGGCGAGCACTCGCCGACTTCTGAAACGAAAATCAGAATGGGGCCAGCATCCTCTGGTGGATCAGGGCGAGCCTTTCTTGCCTTCTCAAACTCGTTACCCCGACACTACCGATTGACCGCCTTGGCCAGTAGCCCACCGACACGGCGCAAGCGTGCCTGCCCTGATGCGGTGTAGGTTGTCTCGGGTGTCACGCCTCCGGCGGTGGGGCGGGGCAGGGCAGGTTGTCCACATCCCGCCGCGCGGACACTTCCGGCGCACTCAGGCCGTCCATGGTCACCAACCGCCCCGCCCCGGGCCTGGAACTCGGTGGGGTATCCTTGGTGCCTCACCTCGGGTTTCTCCCCCCCCAAGGGGCTCCCGTGTCCATTCTTCCCAGGCACTGACAAGCACCATGTCGTGCCAGTCGCCCAACAGGCATGACCATCGTGTGGCAAGCTTTGCAATGACAGGCCTTGACATTCTTGGCCGTTGCCCCAGCCTTGGGCAGCATGAATGTATCCCTGACCGACAAGCTGGAGGAACTCGTCAATCAACTCGTGGCGCAGGGACGTTACCGCTCTGCCAGTGAGGTGGTGCGCGAGGGGCTTCGCCTTCTTGAAATACGGGAAGCCCAGCTCAAACCAAGGCCCCAGGACAACAAGGGTTCGGGAAAACCTGGGAAAAGGTAGCCCCAAACGATGAACGCAGTAGAAATTGAAGAGGCAGTGTCCCTGCTGGCGGGGCAGCCTTTTGGGGCGGGTGCGTTCCCCTACTCGTTCTTGGAGGCCTTTGGCAACAAGGCGACGACGATCAAGCGTCTGAAGAAGAGCAGCGGTTCCACCAACAAGTCCGATGTGGGCGGCGTGTTGCAGCGTGGAAACATCCACATTAAGACCTGTGCCGAGGGTGAGGTCGCGGCAACGCTTGACGAGCTGCGGGACAGCCCCGCTACGGCGAAGCAGAAGGCCCGATTCATTCTGGCCACCGATGGCAGCGAGTTTCATGCGGAGGACATGGCAGGCGGAGAAACCGTCGTCTGCGACTTCCCTGACCTTGCCAACCACTTCGGCTTTTTCCTCGAACTGGCCGGAATCAGCACGGTGCGCCAGATCAGGGAGAACGCCTTCGACGTTAAGGCGACCAGCCGACTGAACCGCCTCCATGTCGAGCTGTTGGGGGACAACCCGGAATGGGGAACGGAAGCCCGCGGCCATGAGATGAACCATTTCATGGCACGGCTGATCTTCTGCTTCTTTGCCGAGGACACGGATATTTTCAACGGCCGCGGCCTGTTCACCGCCACGGTCGAGCAGATGAGCGAGCGGGATTCGTCCAATACGCACGAAATCATCTCGGAGCTGTTCCGTGCGATGAACACCAAGATCGAGGATCGCGCGGCAGGGAACTTCCGGCCCTGGGCTGACTGCTTCCCGCTTGTCAATGGCGGCCTCTTCTCGGGGAGCCTTGGGGTCCCCAAGTTCAGCAGGATGGCACGCTCCTACCTGTTGCATGTCGGCAAGCTGGACTGGACGAAGATCAATCCCGATATTTTCGGCTCCATGATTCAGGCCGTTGCGGATGACGAGGAGCGCGGCGCACTCGGGATGCACTACACCAGTGTCCCGAACATCCTGAAGGTGCTCAACCCACTCTTTCTGGATGACCTTCGCGCCAAGCTGGAAGAGGCCGGGGACAATGCCCGCAAGCTGCTGAACCTGCGTGACCGTATCGCAAGGATTCGGGTCTTTGACCCTGCCTGTGGCTCAGGCAACTTCCTCGTCATCGCCTACAAGGAAATGCGAGCGATTGAGGCGGAAATCAACCTGCGCCGTGGTGAGCGTGAGCGCCGGACGGCGATTCCACTCACCAGTTTTCGTGGCATTGAGCTTCGGGACTTCTCTGCGGAGGTCGCCCGCCTGGCGTTGATTATCGCCGAATACCAGTGCGATGTCATGTATCGTGGCCAGAGGGAGGCCCTTGCGGAGTTCCTGCCACTTGGGGATGCCAACTGGATTACCTGTGGCAACGCTCTGCGGCTTGACTGGTTGAGTATTTGCCCTCCGACTGGAACCAGCGTGCAGCACCGTGCGGATGACTTGTTGGGGACTCCCCTCGACCAAGCCGAGATCGACTTTCGTCATGAGGGCGGCGAGACCTACATTTGCGGCAACCCGCCCTATTTGGGGTCAACATGGCAGTCGAAGGAGCAAAAGTCTGAACTCAAAGAGGTTTTTGAAGGTCGAACCAAAAGCTGGAAGTCGCTCGACTATGTCTCCGGCTGGTTCATGAAGGCCGCAGACTATGGGAATCACACTGATTGTGTGGCTGCTTTTGTATCCACAAATTCAATATGTCAAGGGCAGCAAGTGCCGATCCTATGGCCGTGTATATTTGAGGCAGGACACGAAATAGCCTTTGCTCACACCAGTTTTAAATGGGCGAACCTTGCCAGCCACAATGCTGGAGTGACTGTTGTGATTATTGGAATTTCCAATAAGGCCATGAGTCCCAAAAGGCTTTATTCAGTTGATGAGTCGATGGACGAATCAGTTCTCAAGGAAGCCGATAACATCAACGCATATCTGGTTTCCGGTAAGAATGTCTTAGTCGCAAGGTCTACTAAACCCCTTTCAGATAAACCTGAAATGCTACGTGGCAATATGCCCTATGACGGGGGCAATTTGCTACTCTCTCGCGACGACTTAAATGGCCTTAAGCTCTCACGTAGTGATCAAGATCGATTTACCCGAAGAGTTTACGGCTCCGCAGAGTTTATTAAAGGCATCGATCGGTTTGTTCTATGGATAGACGACGAAAATTTACCCATTGCTTTGGAACATCCTCAAACCAAGCAGCGTATTGAGGGTGTTCGATCAATGCGACTAGCTAGTCGTGATAAGGGTGCAAATTCGATGGCGGAACGCTCGCACCAAATGCGAGAAATGAATATTGGTGATTCACACACAATAGTTGTGCCCTGCGTATCTTCCGAAAATAGAGCTTATTTACCTGTAGGTTGCATCAACAACCGATCGACCATTACAGCCCTCGCGTTTGGGCTTTTCGATGCTCCCTTATGGAATATGGCCTTAATTGCCTCACGCTTACACCTCGTTTGGATTGCTACTGTCTGCGGTCGGATGAAGACCGACTTCCGCTACTCTAATACAATGGGCTGGAACACCTTCCCTGTCCCGAAGCTGACAGAAGCAAATAAGATCGATCTCACCCGATGTGCTGAGCACATCCTTTTGGCTAGGGAAGCCCATTTCCCCGCGACAATCGCCGACCTATATGATCCGAAGAAGATGCCGACAAACCTTCGCGAGGCCCATATGCGCAATGATGAGGTGCTGGAGCGCATCTACATTGGCCGTCGCTTCCGGAACGACACCGAGCGGCTGGAGAGGCTATTTGAACTTTATACGAAGATGACCGCCGACAGGGGAGCGGCGAGGAACTAGCCTGTCACCGCATTCCATATGAGCGCACCAAAGTCAGTCCCATCCCTTTCCGTTACCTACGCGCAGAAAGGCACGTCCGCAAAAGCCAATGGGTATGGCATGCGCCCGATGCAGGAGCGCGCCTACCAGAAGCGCGGCGAGCAATACCTGCTGATTAAGTCGCCTCCCGCTTCAGGCAAGAGCCGCGCATTGATGTTCATCGCGCTCGACAAGCTTCAGGCCCAGGGGCTGAGGCAGGCCGTCATTGTCGTGCCGGAGAAAGCAATCGGCGCCAGCTTCCACAATGAGCCGCTCAGCCAGTTCGGATTCTGGGCGGACTGGACGGTCGAGCCCAAATGGAACCTTTGCAACGCCCCGGGTCCCGAGGGCGGCAAGGTCGACTCGGTGAAGGCCTTCCTCGACGGCGACTCCAAGGTGCTGGTCTGCACGCACGCGACGTTCCGCTTCGCAGTCGATGAGTTTGGCGTGGAGGCCTTCGACAACTGCCTGTTGGCCGTCGATGAGTTTCACCATGTTTCGGCCAACCCAAGCAACAAGCTTGGGGCGCATTTGGGCGAGTTCATTGCCCGGGACAAAACGCATATCGTCGCCATGACGGGCTCCTACTTCCGGGGCGATGCGGACGCGGTCCTCCACCCAGGGGATGAAGACAAGTTCGATACCGTAACCTACACCTACTATGAGCAGCTTAACGGCTATGAGCATCTCAAGCAGCTCGACATTGGCTACTACTTCTACACTGGCCGCTACTCGGACGAGATATTGCAGGTACTCGATCCCAACGAGAAGACCATCGTGCATATCCCCAGCGTGAACTCACGGGAAAGCACGAAGGATAAGATCAAGGAGGTGGAGCATATCCTTGAAGAGCTGGGCGAATGGCAAGGCACTGATCCTGAAACGGGCTTCCAACTGGTAAAGACCGCTGGGGGCCGGATTCTGAAAATCGCGGATTTGGTCGATGATGACCCCGCAAGGCGTGACCGCGTTTCAGCATCACTGAAGGCCCCCCCACAGAAGGACAACCGCGACCATGTGGACATCATCATTGCGCTTGGCATGGCCAAGGAGGGCTTTGACTGGATTTGGTGCGAGCACGCGCTGACCGTTGGCTATCGCTCCAGCCTGACTGAGATTGTCCAGATCATCGGTCGCGCCACTCGTGACGCTCCAAACAAGAAGAAGGCTCGGTTCACCAATCTGATTGCTGAGCCGGATGCGGCAGAGGATGCCGTCGTGGAGGCCGTCAACGACACCCTGAAGGCCATTGCTGCGAGCTTGCTCATGGAGCAGGTCCTTGCGCCTCGTTTCGAGTTCAGGCCCAAGCGGCCAGACAACCAGCCGACCGAAGGCTTTGACTACGGTGAAGGCGGCCATCAGGTGAGCGAGCCGAATATCGGCCTCAATGGGAAGACGGGCAAGATCCAGGTGGAAATCAATGGCCTGGCGGAGCCGAAGGGCGAAGAGGCCCAGCGTGTCTGCCAAGATGACCTCAACGAAGTCATCACCGCGTTCCTTCAGGATAAGGTTGCCGTGGAGCGCGGCGTGTTCGATGAGGAGCTGGTCCCCGAGGAGCTTACGCAAGTGCGCATGGGGAAGATCATCAAGGACAAGTATCCAAGACTGGATGAAGAGGACCAGGAAGCCGTGCGCCAGCACGCGGTGGCCGCACTCAACCTGATCCAGAAGGCGAGGGAGAACATCGTGGACGATGGCGAGGGAACACCAACTGCGAATACCGCCCTCGTGGACGGTGTGCGCAGGTATGCAGTGGACGTGAGGACCCTCGACATAGACCTCATTGACCGGATCAACCCCTTCGGCCAAGCCTACGCGGTCCTCTCAAGGTCAATGAATGAGGAGCGCCTCAGGCGGATCAAGGAAATCATTGGGGCACGGAATGTCAGCATGGCCATTGAGGAAGCCCGCGCACTCGCCAAGCGTGCCCTGCAATTCAAGAGGGAGAAGGATCGCCTGCCCTCACTGACAGCAGCCGACCCATGGGAAAAGCGCATGGCCGAAGGCATCGCCTTCTTGCAACGCAGGGCAGCGGAGGAACAGGATGGCTAGGCAGGTCATCAGCAAGGAAGACCTAGACCTCCTGGGTGAGCTTGGCGTCGATACCGCCCCCAAGAGGCAGGCGGCCCGAACGCCGCTGGAGCAGCGCGTCATCGCGGGCTACGAGGAAATCGAGCACTTTGTTGGGCAACACGGCAGGCTCCCCGAACACGGTGAGAACCGGGATATTCTCGAGCGACTGTATGCCGTGCGCTTGGATCAGCTAGGGAGGCAGGCCGAGTGTCGGGAAGCCCTGGAGGGCATTGACGTGAGGCGGTTGCTCGACGTTGAGGAGGACGGCCAGGCGATGGTCGTGAGTGAGGACGCTGCGACCGACGAGGAGCTACTGGAAGCCCTGGGAGTCAGTGCGGAAAGCTCCGACGACATCACCCAACTAAAGCATGTGCGACCCAGTAAAGAGAAACTGGCGGCGGAGGAGATCGCACGGCGGACGCCCTGTGCCAGTTTTGGCATTTTCAAGCCACTCTTCGAGCAGGTCCAGCAGGACTTGGAATCCGGCTTCCGAAAAGCCCTCAAGTATCAGGACAACGGGGAAGTCAAGAAAGGCGACTTCTTCATCGTCGAGGGACAGAAGGCATATGTCGCCGATTGGGGCGAGCCATTCACCAGCAGCTATGACCGCCCAGACCGCCGCTTGCGTGTGATCCACGACAATGGGACCGAGAGCGACCTGCTTCTACGCTCAATGCAGAGGGCACTGAACCGCGACGAGGCAAGCCGCCGCGTCACCGACCCCACACTTGGCCCACTGTTCTCCGACCAAGAAGGGGCCGACGACCAGACCGTGGGCCACGTGTATGTTCTGCGAAGCAAGTCGGATGACCCGTTTATCGCCGAAAACCAGAAGGTGATTCACAAGGTCGGTATCACCAAGGGTCCCGTTGGGCAGCGTGTCGCGAATGCGGCAAAAGACCCGACCTATCTCCTGGCCGATGTAGAGATCGTCGAGACCTACAAGGTATCGAACTTGGATCTCAATCGACTGGAGAAGCTACTCCACAAGTTCTTCGATCAAGCACGCCTCGATCTTCAACTGAGGGATCGTTTCGGCTTCGAGGTTGAGCCACGCGAATGGTTCCTTGTCCCACTGCCTATCATCGAAGAGGCGATCCAAAAGCTGATCGACGGCACCCTCCCGAAACACCGCTACGAGCCGAAGGAAGGCCGGATAATTTCTATAACCTAATTTTCATTATGTTGGAACGAATTGAAGAGATCAAGGGAGTCGGCTTACTCCATGATGTAAATGGTAAGCCTTACAAGTTACAAAAAGCTACGATCTTTTACGCAGATAACGGACGTGGTAAGTCTACGTTAGCCACCATTCTTCGGTCTTTGCGTGAAGGGGATGCCACGCCTGTAGTAGAGCGAAAAACCATTGCTGGAACACATGATCCAAAGGTTACACTCCAGTTTGCTGATGGATACAAAGTGTCACTCTCAGCAGGCAAATGGTCTGAAGCCCGACCTGAGTTTATCGTTTTTGATTCTGATTTTGTTGAGAAGAATGTCTATTCAGGTGCGGAGGTAAATACGGGGCATCGAAAGAACCTGCTTGAATTCGTACTCGGAGCAAAAGCTGTTTCAGCACGTGCCAATGAAAAGAAAGCCACCAATAATGCCGATAAGTCTTCCAAGGAAGTCAAAGACATTGAAGATATGTTAAGGGGTTACACCCAAGGTGTGCGTCTGCATGAATTTGAAGGTCTCCAGAAAGTTGACGATCCCGAAAAGAAAATTGAAGAGCTAGACAAACGTATCTCGACAGCTAAAAAAATTGAATGGCATCGCAAGAGAGATGTTCCTAGAACAATTGATATTCCTCAAATAGACATCAAACAGTGGTTCGATGTGCTTGGCAAAACCATTGAAAATGTGCAAGCCGATGCCGAAGATAGATTTAGGAAACATATTGAAACTCTTAAGTGCAAGTCAGCAGAGGCATGGTTGAGCCAAGGACAAGAATTCGATGATGGCAAAACATGCCCATACTGTGCACAATCAACCGATGGGATTGATTTAATCAAAGCATACCGTAGCCATTTCGATAAATCCTACAGCGACCTGAAATCTAAAGTTCAGCAGCTTGATAAGAAAGTCGATGAAGCTTGCAGTCAGACACTGGTGAAGGATTTCTACCAAAAGTTAGAAACTGCTAAATCAGCGGCAACTGCATGGGGAGATGAGATGAAATTGGAAGTTATAGACTTCGATGATACTACCGCCTTGGGGAAGTTATCAGAATTAAAGTCCCTGCTATCTGGCTTGGTTAAAACAAAGCAACTCAGCCCAACAATATCAGTTGGCAACAAAGATGATGAGGATAAGGCGATAGCTATTTGGAAAGAGATTGCTGCGATGATGGAGGCAGCCAACGCTCAGATAAGTAAGGCTAAGACTGTCATAGAGGAATTTAAAGAGAAGCTTGATTCTGATGACATTCCCAAGCTTTCAGAGAAAAAGAAGCAAATAGAGCTCAGCAAAACACGCCATTCTGATGACGTTGCTGAACTGTTCAAGTCTCTAGAGGAAGCCCGTGCACGCTCAAAGGTTGCCGAAGATACTAAAAAAAATGCCCGTAAGAGGCTGCATGCGGAGATGAAACAGACGCTCAGTCAATATGAGCAGTCTATTAACGAGCTTTTGGATAAATTCGGTGCTATCTTTAAGATTGAAAAAATGGACACAAACTTTCGAGGGGGAACGCCTCGAAGCGAATATGGCCTAGCACTTCGAGGACGTTCTGTCCCGCTAGAAGGTGGAACACCGTCCTTCGGAACAGCCCTCAGTGAAGGTGATAAACGGACACTGGCCCTTGCTTTCTTTGTCGCCAGCACACTGGCTGATCCAAATCTAGGCTCCAAAATCGTCGTTGTTGACGACCCGATGTGTAGCCTTGATTTGAATCGGAGACATGAGACGCGCACGGTGCTAAAGAAGATATGCCAGAAGTCGAAGCAACTTATCGTATTCGCTCATGACAAATACTTTGTGAGAGACTTGGAGAAACATCTACGTCCTACTAAAGACTCTTCTGATTCAGTTGCAGTCTACAGTTTATCTCACGCAGGTAGCGACTACACAAAAATCGATAACATCGATATAAATAGGGAATGCCAATCGGATTACTGTTATAATTACCATCTCCTTTTTGACTACGTCAAGGGAAAGGGGAAAGAAGGTGATCGCCAAGTAGCAGGAGCCATTCGACCATTCTTAGAGGGATACCTTCATCGCCGTTTTCCCTCGCTTATTTCAGAGGGCTTGATGTTTGGTCAGATTATCAATTATATTGACAAAAAAGCCCCACCGGGGTCTCCAGTTTTACATGCAAAGTGTCTCGTGGAGGAACTTCAGCAAATCAATGACTATGCAGGTAAATTCCATCATGACACAAATCCCAAAGAAGCAGATACCGTTAATATTACTCCCACAGAACTCAATAAATTTTCACAACGTGCACTCGACATAGTTCATAAAGGTTGCCGCTTAAACTCATGTCCAACCTAGCCAGAGCCATTGAGATCGCATCGATTGCCCACAGGAGGGGGCATTCTCCGGCTGATGCCCCCCGGGCCTTGTGCTGGGTGAACGGGGCCTGACAGTGCTCCCCGGTGGCCGGGCCGGGTTGGCCGTGTCCTCCATCCCGGCGTGGTGTTGGGTGTGGATCGATTCGCGCAACGCACCCCCTTGCTGATGTTTGCCGTAATCTTGAGTGCAATCGCCGCGGTGGTCTTTACCGCGATTCGCAGAAACGAAAAAACGGGCTAGTATTCCGTTTCAGATACCGGGAGATGTTACTCTACCCAAAGTTGAGTGGTTGGCGTCGTGGCGCGAAAGCCGAGAAGGGATTCGGCCCGAGTCCCGCTGAGGAATGACTGGCAACCCTGCAACGGTGAGCGGGGAGAAACGCGCGGGTAAAAAACTCGCGCCAGTTTTGCGGCGTCGAAACTCAGGATGTTTTCAGGGTGCACCACGAACAGCGGATGACTGCCTTCGTAGTCTTGGGTGAGCGATAGCTCCATGGCGCGACAGGCGTCGTTCAGGTCGACATAGGAAAACATCGTGTGCCGCATCCAGACAAGTTTTAGGTCGGGTGTGCCCAGCGTTCGGGAGTGGGAAACCTCGCCTTCGAACAGTCCTTGTCCCCGAAGTTTATTGAAAGTGCCAATTGCCTGCTCGATCGCGGCGACGGCTTCGTCTTCAGGTTGGGCGGCCAACTCTTGTAATCGATCTTTGGCGCCTTGGAGAGCGGCGGTCTCCTCCGACCGCGTCAGGTTGGGATTATGCCACCCGGCTCCAAAACGAAGGCTCGCGCTGGAGATCCCGTTTCGGCCGCCAGAAATAGTCACCGATATCCTCGGCGATTTGTTTACTGAAGGAGTAGGCATCGGTGGTGGATTTACCGTGCTGCTCATCGACCGGTAGGTCATCGAGTTCAAAGGATTTGGTGCCGAAAAAATAACCGATTGCGTGGATGGAACTGGCGACCACGACTCGGGTGATACCGCAGTCCGCGGCCGCCGTGTAGAGGTTGAACGTGCCGGAGCAATTGAGGGCAAAAACCGTCTCCGCCGCCACGCCGGGATTCGGGATGCCAGCGAGATGCAGAATCGCATCAATGCCTTCCATACTTTCGCGCAGAGCCTTTCCGTCGAAGAGATCTACGGGCCGGAAGTCGATGCCCTCGATTTGTGGGTCAACCAGATCGATGCCGCGGACCTGATGAGATTGAGCCAAAAGATGAGTGACGGCTGCTCGCCCCACGTAGCCCGAACATCCGGTTATCAAGATCTTCATACGTGCCTCAGGTTCGATTTAGGCCAAGCTCCGTTCGGCGAGGGTTTGGCCGGCCTTGATACAGTCGGTGAGTGAGATGCCGTCCCTGACATGTCCTCCGATCAGCAGTCCGGGGTGATCACGTTCACAGGTTTCCATGGTGCGCAGATAGCGACCATAACCGACGTTGTATTGCGGGATGGCGCGAGGCCATTGATGTAGTCGGTGATAAACGGGATTGCCGGACACGCCCAAGATCTCACTGAGTTCGCGTTTGGCGACACCAAGCAGGGTGTCGAGTTCACCGCCGCCCAAATCGGCGCGATGTACTCCGCCCATCATTACCGTCAACGCGACGTGATCGTCGGGCGCACGTCCCGCAAACAGGGAGGACGAAAAGAGAACTCCCAAAATCTGCCGATGCTCCACCTGGGGCATTAGGATGCCGAATCCGTCGAGAGGGTGCTTCACTTGATCCCGGCGGTATCCGAGAAACAACGACGAGACGGCCGGGTAGGGAATTTCGGCCAATTCAGCTAACGGGCGTTCGCCCAATGACCCGATGGTGAGATCCGACAACGGTCGAGCGGGAGGGGTGAGGAGCACGCGGTCGAATTCTTCGACTTGAGTCTCCCCTTCACGATTCCAGACGACGCCCCATTTTTCACCGGGAATTAACGCTTTGATTCGGGCGTTGAGTCCGATGTCGTCATGGCCGATGGCGGTAGCGAGGGCCTGAGGCAACATGCCGAGTCCCTCGGAAAAAGAGATAATGGGCGGAGGTCCCGAACGGCCGCCTCGTTGGCGACGCGCTTTCGCTGCTTTGATTTGGCCGCGGATGATCGAGCCGACTTCTTGCTCCATTTTCCACAACGAGGGAAAGGCATGACGGGCGGATAACGCGGTTGGATCGCCAGCATAGATACCGGAGATGAAGGGATTTAGTCCGTAGTCCACCAACTCATCCCCAAAGTGACTGCGGATGAAGTCCGCGAGACTGACGTCGGCGGCCCGCACGCGGGGGCGTTTTAAAACCTCGCTGAGCAGCCGAATCTTGGCGCCAAGCGAAAGGAGTTTGGATTTGAACAGACCTGGCGGCGAGGCGGGTGTGGCGTTCGGTCGACCACCGCGCAGGATATAGCGGTTTTTCGCCGCGGGCTGCGCTTCCCGGCGCGCTTCATCGAGTCCCAATTCCGAAATAAGCGTCGTGAGGTCGGGGTCGTTTTCCTGGATTGAATTGGGGCCAGCTTCGATCAGCCATTCCTCATCCCTCACTGATTGCACGGGACCTCCTACGCGGCTCGACGCTTCAAACAGGCGGACTTCCGCGCCTTGTTTTTTAAGGTGGTAGGCTGCAGTCAGTCCCGTAATGCCACCGCCGATGACCGCTATTTTTCGGGATGTATTCATCTATTTCCAAGCGGTCACTGTATCCACCAGTGACTCCATACACGCAATTTTGGCTTGGGGCGTGATGCCGTGACCGAGGTTGAAAATGTGCCCGTTTAGGCCGCGCATCGATTGCAGTAACCGGGATGCCTCCCGGGCTACGATTTCGGGCGTGGTTTGCATGAGCACGGGGTCAAGATTTCCCTGGAGGGCGACATTGTCGGGTAGATTCTGGCGCGTGATCGCGAGGTCGTTGGTCCAGTCCACACTAATCACCCGCACGCCACTGAAGGCCTGATCAGTGAGGTGAGGAGCTGTTCCCTTGGCGTAGAGGATGATGGGGAAATCAGTCGGCATCGCGGCGACGATTTCCTTGATCCAACGCAGGGAGGCGGATTCGTAATCCGGTCCGGCAATGATGCCGCCCCACGAATCAAAAATTTGAATCGCGTCGGCACCCGCTTCGATCTGCATTTTGAAATATTCGATGAGAGCCGCGGTGAGTTTGGCGAGCAGGGCATTAAACATCTCCCGGTCGGTGTAATAGAGAAGCTTAATGCGCTCGAAGTCGGAAGAGCTGCCGCCCTCGACCATGTAGGTGGCCAAGGTCCACGGACTGCCCCCGAATCCCAGCACCGCCTTGGTGTCGCCCACCTCGGCCCGGATGAGACGAAGCGCGGCGGGCACGTAGGCCAGCTTTTCGGGGATAGCGTCAGGTCCGGCGAGAGCGTCGATCTGCTCGCGGGTATCGAGGCGGTAGTCCATGCCGATACCGCCTTGGTCGCGGAAGTGATAGGGCTGTCCGAGAGCCTCGGGAATGGTGAGGATGTCTGAAAAGAGTATCGCCGCATCGAGCGCGAAACGTCGGAGCGGTTGCATCGTTACCTCCAGTGCCAGCTCGGGCGTCCTCACCATGGGTAGGAAGGAAGACTGGGCCTTCAGTTCCCGATACTCAGGGAGATAGCGGCCTGCTTGGCGCATCACCCAAATAGGCGGGCGGTCGAGAGTTTGGCAGGCACAGGCGGCCAGGAAGCGTTCACGAGAAGTCATGGGGGAAAGACAAGTTTTTTAACCACAAATGGACACGAATATACACGAATCTAAAAATATGAAACGTGGAGTTTTTTGAATAGATTACAGACAGCGGGAGGTGAGGATATTCGTGTCTATTCGTGTTCATTCGTGGTTCCCAAATTCAGCCAGTCTTGAGGTTTTAGAAATTTTTCGTAGAGCTCGGCTTCGGGTGATCCGGGGTCTGGGGACCAGTTGTATTTCCAAGTTGTGAGAGGCGGTAGACTCATGAGGATCGATTCGGTGCGGCCGCCGCTTTGCAACCCGAAATGAGTGCCGCGATCCCACACGAGATTGAACTCCACGTAGCGGCCCCGGCGATACAATTGAAAGTCCCGCTCCCGTTCACCGAACTCCATATTTTTGCGCCGAGCGACGATGGGGCGGTAGGCCGGAAGGTAATGGTCGCCCACGCTACGCATCAGGGCGAAACTTTGCTCAAAGCCCAATTCGTTGAAGTCGTCGAAGAAAAGCCCCCCGACGCCGCGCGGCTCCTTGCGGTGTTTGAGGTAGAAATATTCGTCACACCACTGCTTGAAGCGGGAATGATATTCGTCGCCGTAGGGCTCGACGGCTTTGCGTGATGTCTCGTGCCAAAGCACGGCGTCCTCTTCGAATCCGTAGAACGGAGTGAGATCAAATCCGCCGCCGAACCACCACACCGGATTCTCGCCGTCGGGGTCGGCGACGAAGAACCGCACGTTCGCGTGGCTCGTGGGCACGTAGGGGTTGTGCGGGTGAATCACCAGGGAGACGCCCATGGCTTGCCACGGCTTGCCGGCGATCTCGGGTCGCTGGGCGGTGGCGGAAGGGGGGAGTTCCGTCCCATGCACGTGGGAGAACGCGACGCCCCCTTTTTCTATGACCGCACCTTCGCTCATGATGCGCGTGCGCCCACCGCCCCCAGCGGCGCGAGTCCAATCGTCAGTAAGAAAGGATGCCTCACCATCTTCGGCCTCGAGACCCGCACAGATACGATCCTGGAGGTCCAGCAGGTAATTGCGGACGGCGTTGAGGTCGGGTGCGGAGGACATGAGTAGAGGGGTTTGAGAGAAAGTGGACGGGAAAGCCTTCCGAGCAAGGCGACAATTATCCATTTGAAAGATGATATAAATATACCGGCTTGCCCCGAATCGGTTGATTGCAGATCAGCTCACCACAGCTGATCGGGGATGTCGGGCGCAAAGCGTGACCCACTCAACAGGGTGCGTCTGACCGTGTGTCGGGTTTTCCGCCCGACCATCAGAGTCCCTACAATCTTCTCCTCGGTTCGAGGGGTATTGACGACTTTGTTAGAGTTCGGGTTGGACAGGCCGTTTCGAGTCGCAACCCTAGTCGATTCTCAGCGTCCCGCCGCTTCCATCATGAATGACACCGCACTGCTCACCATTGCCGCCACCGGATTTACGGTCGCGTTTCTGCATGCGGCTATTCCGACCCATTGGGTCCCGTTCGTTTTGGTGGGCAAGGCCCGGGGCTGGTCGCGACGACGCACCTTGGCCGTTACCGCAATGGCGGGCTCGGGGCATATTTTGGTGACCACGCTGATTGGTTTCCTGATCGCATGGCTGGGGTTCGAGGTTGAGGAATCGATGGAACACATTTTTCCGTTCGTGACCTCGGGCATCCTCCTGCTAGTGGGCCTCTATTTTGCGGTTCACCAGTGGCGCGGGCAGGGGATTTGTCACCATCATCCCCCGGGTAGTCATCATCAACCCAGTCAGGACTGCGGCCACGATCACGATCATGGACATTCTCACTGGGACGAGGAATTGGCGGATACGCCGCTGGTTAAGGATAACCGCGGGGATTGGGCGGCGATCGGGGGGCTGTTTTCCATGGTTACTCTGAGTCCGTGCGAAGGATTCCTGCCGATTTACCTCTCCGGAGTGCAGTTTGGTTGGTCCGGTTTTGTGGTGCTGAGTGCGATTTTGGCCGTCGCGACCACGGCGGGCATGACCTTGCTCACCGGAATTACCTTGCTGGGGAGTGAACGATTCCGACTGGAACGCTTTGAACGTTATGAGGCCGGATTGTTAGCCGGATTGTTTTTGGTGCTGGCAGCGGTGACGTTCTTCCTTCGCCACAGCCATTAGAGGGTGGGCTGACGGTCCCGCATTGCCCCGGGTTACTTTAACTGTCAAACGAGGGTTTCTCTTCCGTGATTGCCGTAAAATAACACGTTGAGAGACAGTTAACTCGTATTACCCGTGTCTGCGGTTTCCCCTTGAGCGAAGTGCGCCTCCACGTCTTCTCTTAGAGTCCTGCTGCCCTCTTTCATGAAGTTGTATTGCCTGCCTCTTTTGTCGGTCGCCCTCGGTTGCTTGGTCTCCGCGGGCCAATCTGCTCCGCCGGACAAGGCGCATGGGTTCCAAGGATCGGGCGTGTTACGTAATCCATTCCCCGAATTTGCTGAGACCTACTGCCTCGATTGTCACAATGTGGACGACAAGAAGGGCAAGTTCGACATGGAGTCGATTTTGACGGGCGATCCGGTGGCTGAGTTTGAGGCTTGGGAGTCAATTCTCTGGGCGTTACAGGACCGGGATATGCCACCGGAAGACGATCCGGATATTGCCCGCCCGGGTGAATCCGAATACCAAGCAATGCTGGCGTGGATGGAGCCCTGGTTTGGTGAGATGGAGGCTGGATATGCTGGCCCCGCAGACCTCACGACGACGGCCGCCCTCGTGGAAACCTACTGTATTTCCTGCCACAACGAAGACGAAGCGGTGGGCGAACTGGTGCTTGAGGGATTGGACCTCGACGATCCGACAGCCCATCCCGAGTTGCTGGAAAAGTTAATGCATCGTATGCACGCCCGGCAAATGCCTCCGGCCGATGCTCGTCGACGCCCGGACGAAGATATCTACCAAAAATTCACCCATGATTTAGCCAGCGTCCTGGATGAACTCTCGGCCGCCGACCCGCAGCCGGGCCGCATTGATTCGTTCCGCCGGATGAATCGCACGGAATATCAAAACGCGATTCGAGATCTGTTGGCAGTAGATTTTGACGCCGAGAGCGTTTTGCCCGCCGATGAATTGGCTCATGGTTTCGACAACATCACGGTGACCAATCTATCGCCGACATTGATGGACCGTTACATCACGGCGGCTCAGCGGATCAGTCGATTGGCGGTAGGCACGCCGTTGAAGGTTCCGTCGGGGTATACCTTCCGCGTTCCGGGAGATCGCACCCAGGAAAAACATGTGGAAGGACTGCCCTTGGGGACGCGGGGCGGGGCGCTCATTCCCTACACGTTTCCTCGCGACGGAGAATATGAGATCCGTATGCGTCTGACCCGGGATCGCAATGAGCAGGTCGAAGGAGCGACCGGAGAGCATAATGTGGATCTGCTACTGAACGGAAAACGACTGCAGCAGTATGCTGTAGATCTCCCGCAGAAGGAGTCCGACAACTCCAAAATTGATGTTCATTTGGTGCACACCGGCTTCTTCACCGCCGGGCCTCAAAACCTCGGCGTTACCTTTCCCGAAAGAGTCCGGTCTTTGATGGAAACGCGTCGTCGTCCCTTCGAGGCGCGCTTCAACTACCATCGTCATCCTCGTCAGACTCCGGCGCTTTACCAAGTAACCATCGTCGGTCCTTTGGGCGAAAATTCGGTTAGCGAGACTCCAAGTCGGCGGAAGATATTTGTGACGACTCCGGACGAGGAACGCAGTCCCGAGGCCGCGGCAAATAAGATCCTGAGCAACTTGATGCGGATCGCCTACCGCCGTCCAGTGCGTAAGGACGATCTGATCAAGCCCATGGCATTTTTCTCCGAGGGAAATTCCGAAGCCGGATTTGAAGCGGGAATCGAATTGGCGTTGTCGGCGATTTTAGTGAGCCCGGAGTTTCTTTTCCGGATCGAACGTGAACCCCAGCAGGCTGCCTCGGGTGACGCCTATGCAATCAGCGATCTTGAATTGGCCTCGCGGTTGTCGTTTTTTGTGTGGAGCAGTATCCCTGATGATGAACTCTTAACGCTCGCGGAACAGGGAAAGTTGCGCGACCCGGGTGTCCTTGAGGGGCAAATCCAGCGTATGCTTATGGATCCGCGATCGGCTAATCTCGCCACTAATTTTGCCGGCCAATGGTTACACCTGCGTAACCTTGAAAACACCGCACCGAACCTGCGTCTGTTCCCGGATTTCGATGACAATCTGCGCCAATCCTTCCGCAGAGAGACGGAGTTGTTTGTCGAGAGCATCATCCGGGAAGATCGCAGTGCGGTTGACCTTATCTCGGCCGATTACACTTACCTCAACGAACGACTCGCTCGCCATTACGAGATTCCGTCGATCCGGGGCAGTCGCTTCCGGAGAGTCGACCTGGATCCCGGTTCCGAACGCGGTGGGTTGTTGCGGCAGGGGAGTATCCTCACGGTTACTTCCTACGCGACGCGGACATCCCCGGTGATTCGAGGCAATTGGATTTTGGAGAACTTCATCGGCACACCGCCGCCCCCTCCTCCTCCCAACATTCCATCGCTGGAAGGCGTGATTTCGGAATCTTTGCCCATGCGGGAACGCTTGGCGCTGCACCGCGCCGACCCAGCCTGTGCGAGCTGCCATAACGTCATGGATCCGATCGGTTTCGCTCTGGAGAACTTTGACGCGGTCGGCCGTTGGCGGGACAGTGAATGGGGATACGCCATCGATGTTTCCGGCGGTTTGCCCGATGGGGCCGAGTTCCATGGTGCCCATGGACTGGAAGATGCCTTGCTGCAACGTCCGGACCTCTTTGTCGGCACCATGACTGAAAAGCTGCTGATCTTTGCATTAGGCCGCGGCCTCGAATATTATGATGCTCCGGCGATCCGCCGAATCGTTCGCGACGCGGAAGCTGACAATTACAAGATTTCTGCTATCATTACCGGTATCGCCCAAAGTGGGCCCTTCCAAATGAGGACAGCCCTATGACCCCACTGACCCGTAAAGCCCTTTCTCGTCGCACCTTCATCGGAGGTATGGGAGCCCACTCTCGGTCTGCCGCTGCTCGATGCCATGGTGCCGGCCGCGACGAAGCTGGCCAGTATTGAAGCACTGAAAGCCAAACGCCTCGGTTACACTTTCATCCCGATGGGCGCCGACATGACCCGCTGGACGCCCGAAGGGGCCAACCTCGACGATCTGAGCTATATTCTCGAGCCTCTCAACGCGGTCCGGGAAAATGTGAACGTCGTAACCAATCTCGAGTTGCGCCCGGCTTACCCGGGATCCCATGCGACTTCGAATTCGGCCTTCCTCAGTGCGGCGAAGGCCAAGGTCACTGAAAGCACCGATTACTATCTCGGCACGACGGTCGACCAGATCGCCGCCCAATCCATCGGTCGGCAGACGCAGTTGCCGTCCCTTGAACTGGCGATGGATATGATGCAGAACGTTGGCCAGTGCGACAACGGCTACGCCTGCGTTTATCAGAACAACCTTTCCTGGTCCTCGCCGACGACCCCGCTGCCGGCCGAAGCACATCCGCGTATTGTCTTCGAAAAACTCTTTGGCGAAGGCGGCACTCCGGAGGACCGCCGCGCCGCGCTGTCCCGTCGCTCGAGTCTGCTCGATTTTGTCACCGAGGATATCCGTCGCCTCAAACGTGAGCTCGGTAGTTCGGACCGCTCCAAGGTCGACGATTACCTCACCTCTGTGCGTGAAGTTGAGCGCCGTATCCAACGGGCCGAAGCCAATACCGAGGACAACCCCTTGCCGGATCTCGATCGCCCGACCGGAGTGCCTGAAGTCTACGCTGACCACGCGAAGTTGATGTTCGACCTCCAGTTGCTTGCCATGCAGGGGGACATTACCCGTGTCTTCTCCTTCCAGCTCGCTCGCGAGACCAGCACCCGGGCTTATCCGGAAATCGGCATCGATGATTCGCATCATCCGCTTTCTCACCACGGCAACGATCCGGCTAAGATCGAGCGTATGGCGAAGATTAACCAATTCCACCTTTCTCTCTTCGCTGACTTCATTACGAAGCTCGGTGAAACCCCGGAAGGGAACGTGACGCTGCTCGATACTTCGCTCTTCATGTATGGTAGTGGCATGGGTAACCCGAACTTACACGATCACTCTGACCTGCCCGTGATCATCGCCGGTGGTTCCGCTCTCGGCGTGAAAGGCAACCGTCACATCGTCTACGATAAACCCACTCCGCTCGCGAATCTGCATCTTTCGATGATGGACAAAGCAGGTGTGCAAATCGACTCATTCGGCGACAGCACCGGTCTGCTCGACGACGTCATCCAACCCCTCACAATTTGACCATGAACAGGTTGCTTTTTGCCGGCGGCCTGTGGGCCTTGAGTATCGGTGGTCTAACGGCGGCCGAATTAGCGGATGCGGTGGAGCAGGGGGACGGGGAAAGTGTATCCAGATTACTCGCCGCCGCCGCAGACGTAGATGAGGCCCAGATTGACGGAACCACGGCTTTGCAATGGGCCTGCTACCGCGACGACGCGAAGACGGCACTCACGTTACTCGAATCCAGAGCCGATCCAGCGACGACCAACCGCTACGGTGTCACGCCGCTTTACTTGGCCTGCCTGAATGGCAACGCGGCCATAATTGAACGCCTCCTTGCTGCGGGGATAGATCCTGACAGTGTCCGTGACGGAGGTGAGACCGCGTTGATGACCGCGGCACGCACCGGGAAAGTGGACGCTGTGCGCGTGCTCGTCGAAGCGGGGGCCGAAATTGAGGCGAAGTTGCCCCGGGGCGAACAAACCGCGCTGATGTGGGCGACCGCCGAAGGTCACCTTGAAGTGTTTGAATTTCTGATGGAAGCCGGGGCCGATTTTAAGTCCGCCGTGCCGTCTGGATTTACTCCGATGATGTTCGCCGTGCGCGAGGGCCATTCCGATTTGGTCGACTTGTTTCTAACCAACGGCGAAAACCCGAACGCCGCTATCGAACCGACAGGGGGGAGAGGTTACAAACCACCTAAGGAGGGCACGAGTCCGTTGATTCTCGCGATTGAGAACGGCCATTTTGAATTGGCGAGTGAACTGCTCGAATCGGGTGCCGACCCCAACGACCAGCGATCCGGTTTTGCTCCGCTTCACACCCTCAGCTGGGTGAGGAATCCTGATCTGGGTGACAATGCATTCGGTGATCCGGTCCCCATCGGAAAGGGGAAACTCACCAGCATGGGTATGGCCGAAGCCTTGGTGGAATGGGGCGCGGATGTAAATCTCGCCCTCGCCAGTGGCAACCGTCGCGGCAAAGGCGGACATTTGCCTGATCGTGGTAACACCCCGTTCATTCTTGCCTGCCACACCGGCGATGTCGAGATGGCCAAGTTTCTCCTCTCCGAAGGAGCCGACCCGTTCAAACGCAATGCCGATGGCACGTCACCCATACTGGTCGCCTCGGGCCTCGGTAACCATGCTCCCGAGGAAGAGGCGGGCGATGAAGATGATCGCCCTCGCGTTATTGGCTCTCTTGCTCGAACTCGGAGCCGATATCAATGATACTGATAGCAACGACGAAACCGTGATGCACGGGGCCGCCTACAAAAACTTCCCCCGTGTCGCGCAGTTCCTTTACGAGAATGGAGCCGACATCGAGATCTGGAATAAATTTAACGATCGCGGTTGGACGCCACTCGATATCGCCGACGGCTATCGTCCCGGAAACTTCAAGCCTTCTGCGGCAACCTCCGAAGCCATCGTTGGTATTATGCTAGCGGCGGGAGTGGAACCGACCACGGATCACCGGAAAATGCAGAACCAGTATTGAAAGGGCGGCTGGGAGTCGTGCGTTTGATTCTAAATCGAACCGTCGAATAAACCCCACCCGAAGCCGACGCCAAGGCGGCCCGTCGAGCGTTTCATCTCGTCGAGAAACTTGGTCGCCGTGCCTTGGGGAGGATCAATCATGAAATAGATCTGAATGATCTTGGGCTTATCCTTCGAGAAGGGGCTCATCGTGAGGATTTCTCCCGACTGAATGAATACGAGGTAACGTTCGATCTTCCGCTGGAGAACTACTAAATGACTGCCGATATCTTACCACGGGAGATGGTCCGAAATGATCAAATTCACCGCGCCGGGTTTTTTTGATTCGCTGATCATGTCGATCGCGTCAGTGATTTCTCCACTCATGGTTGTTCGGTGATGTGTTGGGTTCTCGAACCTTGGAAGTCGGAATTTCCTGAAAAATAGGCGTCCAGAGCGGAATTCCGCACAATATTTTTCAAGATTTGGTTAACCTTTCGAGGAAAGAGGCAGTAATTATATGTAATACCCCATGAACGGAGAAGAGAACGAAAGCGCATTTGTAGAGCAATTGACCGACTTGCAGTTGGTATTGCGGGTATACGTGCAATCGTTGCTCCCGGGAGATTCGTCCGCTCACGATGTTACCTAACAGGCGAACTCCACCATTTGGCGGAAACGCAAGGACTTCGAGCTGGGAACCAACTTTAAGGCATGGGCGTTCAGTATCGCCCGCTACGAGGTGCTGAATTATCGCAAACAACAGGCTCGATCAGCTCGACTGGGTTTCAGCACGGAGCTCAACGACACCATCGCGGAGGAGATTGCGACCCGCTCGGAAGAGTTGGAAACCCGTCACGAGGCCCTGCAACGCTGTTTGGAGTCCCTCAAGTCGAAGGACCGTGACTTGCTGCTACATCGGTATCATTCCACCGCGACCTTGCAGGAGTTTTCGGATCGGACGGGGCGCAGTGTCGGGGGGCTCAAAGTCACGCTTCATCGCCTGCGGGGTATTCTGCTGAATTGTATTTCGAGCCGGCTTGAAACCGAGGAGGGTCGAGCATGAGTCCCACGGAGAGAGATCGTCTTATCGATGCTTTGATCGATAGTGATATTTCGGAGGCGGATTTCCTCCGCCTTGAGGCGGAGATGTCGATCGATCCCGAAGTCCGTAAGGCATACTACGAGCGGCTTGAGTTGTCGGTGCTGTTGGAAACGACGATGGAAGCCGAAGTGGTCCCCTTGGAACAACCGCTGGCACCGTTTCGTCGGTGGTCGTCCTGGGGTTTGACTGCGATAGGAGCAGCTGCGGTCGTAGCGCTGGTATCCGGAATATTTTTTGGCGGAGAATTTAAAACTGCACCGGAGGAACTCGCCGCCGAAAAACAGGCTACCGGATTCGGAGTCTTGGTTGGACAGGTGGATGCGACCTGGGCCAACACTACCGTTTTGAAAGAGGGACAGTTGGTTCCACCGGGGCTGCTGCAGTTACTCTCCGGTGTCGCGCAAATCGAGTTATTCAGCGGGGTGAGTGTTGTGGTTCAAGGAGCTGCGGAGTTTGAAATCCATTCCCCCATGGATGTGAGTATGCGGGTCGGAAAACTCCGTGCTCGTGTGCCGGAGGCAGCTCAAGGGTTTCGCGTCCGCAGCACGGAAGGTGACGTGGTTGATCTGGGAACTGAATTTGCGATCAACGTGATGGAAGGGCAATCTCAGGTCCATGTGCTGGATGGCGAGGTCGAATGGCACCCCAGACGAGGAACGACTCAGCTTCTCGATGGTGGTCAGGCCATGAATTGGCACGAATCGGGGCAGTCTCAGATTTTGACCGCTGACGAAACCGCGTTCATTGGTGTTGAGGAAGTTGGCGAAAAACGCATCGAATCTCGCTCTTCGCGGATGGAGCGTTGGATGAGTTATTCAACCAAACTACAATCGGATCCGCGACTCATTGCCTACTATAAGATGGCCCCCAATGACCCTTGGAGTCGCCGTTTGAAAAATATTTCGGATCAGGGCAGTGACCGGGTGGGCGAGGGCGCGGTCGTAGCCGCTTCGGCCGTGGCTGATCGTTGGGGGGCGATTAGGTCATTCCTTGGATTTTTCACCCATGGGCAGTCGGGTCCGGATGGTTGTTCCCGGCGAGTATCGTTCCATGACGTTTTTGACTTGGGTGAAAATCAACAGCCTCGATCGATGGTATAACTCCTTGTTCCTGACCGATGGTCATGACTTGCATGAACCTCACTGGCAGATCCTTGACGACGGTCGACTCTTCTTCTCGGTCAAGAAATTCGACACCAACAACGAGTCACCGGGCAAACAGGCGAAACATAATTTTCATTCCACCCCGTTTTGGAATACCTCCTTAAGCGGACAGTGGCTGATGATTACCACGGTCTATGACGTGGATGCCCGGGCGGTGACACATTCCGTCAACGGCAGGGTGCTCAGTCGGGAAACTATCCCTGAAGAATATCTGGTTGAAACCGTAAAAATTGGCGCGGCCTCGATCGGCAATTGGGGCCAGCCTTACTCCGAAGATCCCGCGTTCACAGTACGTAATTTAAATGGAAGCATGGACGAATTCGCGTTCTTTGCCGCCGCCCTTTCTGATGAAGAAATCGCCCAAATTTACCAACATGGAAAACCATAATCCTACCCCGCGTTCCCTCACCTCAGTCCTGCTGTTCTCAGCTTGTGTCGCCGCCTCGACTGCCTCGGCCCAAGTGATGTCGCACGATGAGGCCGAAGCGCATTTTGCGCTGAAAGTTCAACCCTTGCTCAAGGAGAAGTGCTTTGCCTGCCACGGCGATGATCCGGATGAGCTCGAGGGCGGTTTTGACATGACATCCTTGGACGAGCTGATGTTCGGTGGCGATGCCTACGAAAATGCCCTCGTCCCGGGATCGCCGGATGAGAGTGCCATTTACGAAGCAATCCTCTGGAAAAATGAAGATCTAGAGATGCCGCCGAAGGAAAACGACCGATTGACCAGCGAGCAAATTGAAGTCGTGCGCCAATGGATCGAGAGCGGTGCCCTCTGGCCGGATGACAAACGTATCGCCCATCATCGAGCGGCAGAGCGGATCGAGCGGGTCACGGACGAAGGTATCATCATGGATACCAGTGGGGGCACCTCTGAAGAGTGGACTTTCCGTCGCTATCAACCGGCGGACCTCTGGGCGTTTGAGCCGGTGGTGAAACCTGAAATCCCCGCCAATTTCGAGGGGAATCCGATCGACTATTTTGTGCACGGAAAACTGGCCGCAGCGGGAGAAGCGCCCGCTCCGGTGGTTGATGCGCGCACCCTCGTACGGCGTGCAACCTACGACTTGATCGGACTGCCGCCGACGCCCGAAGAAGTGACGGAGTTTGAGCGTGCGCATCGCCGTGATCCGGAAGCCGCCATGGCGGCCTTGATCGACCGTCTCATGGGCAGTCCCCATCACGGTGAGCGTTGGGCCCAACACTGGTTGGATATCGCGCGTTACGCCGACACCGCCGGTCTTTCGAACGATTACGAGCGTTCCAATCTTTGGCGCTACCGGGACTACGTGATTCGCGCCTTCAACGAGGATAAGCCTTACAACGAATTTATCGTCGAACAGTTGGCGGGAGACGAAATGTATGAGTTACAACCCGAGGGCGAGAAGGACCCCGAACTGATGATCGCCACCGGCTTCCTCCGGATGGGACCGTGGGATCCGGCGATGGTGCTCGTGCCGCAGGCGCGACAACAGTATCTCGACGATGTGGTCGATGCGGTAGGGCAAACCTTTCTTTCGACGACCATGAGTTGTCTCAAGTGTCACGACCACAAGTTCGATCCGCTACCGACGCGTGACTATTATCGCATGTATGCCACCTTCGCAGGCACGCAGATGGCGGAACGTCCCGCTGAATTTCTTCCGGAGGAAAATCAACGGGGCATGGAAGAAGGTAAATCCATGGTCGAACTCTTGTTGTCGTATGCCGATGTGCGCAAAGACGCGCTTCATGACAAGCAAGAGGCGGCTGCCCGGGCCTGGTTCGAGGAGCATGGTTTTGAGTATGCATCTCCGGACGAGCGGAAGGAATTGGACGACGAAGTTAAACCGCCTCGGAACATTGGCCTGAACTACACTGAGGAAGGCCGCTATAAGGTGCGTAAACAAGATTCATGGATTTGGAAACGTCGTTTAGAGCGTTACGAACCCATGGTTCAGAGTGTTTACAACGGACCTACTCCCGCTTTCCTTAATGCCCGCAAGCTGCGTATGCCGGAGGAGATAGATATGGAATGGCGCCCGGAAAATTACATCTACACGGGTGGCGCGCTGGAAGCGTTGGGCGATCCGGTTCAACCGGGTGTGCTGAGTGCGATCAAACTTCCGGTTAATGCCGACTCCCCGGATCCCTATGTGATCAATGATGATTTGTTCGGCCGCCGCTATGCCTTTGCGCAATGGGTGGCGGACCCTCGCAACCAGTTGGCAACCCGCTCGATTGTGAATCGGGTCTGGCAATACCACTTTGGCAAACCGATCGCCGGCAATCCCAACAACTTCGGTGCCAAGGGCGAAAAGCCAACTCATCCCGAGTTGTTGGACTGGCTCACCGCTGACTTCGTGGAGAACGGCTGGAAACTCAAACGCCTCCACCGTCTGATCATGTCGTCTGAGGTCTACCAAATGTCCTCCCAACATCCCGACCAATTGGACCTCGCCAACACGGATCCGGACAACCACCTGCTCGCCTACTATCCTAACCGCCGCCTGACCGCGGAAGAGCTTCGCGACTCCATGCTGTTCATGACCGGTGAACTTAACCCGGAGGTTGGAGGGCTTCCCGTGATGCCTGAGATCAACATGGAGGTAGCGCTGCAGCCTCGCATGATTCAATTCTCACTTGCACCGGCTTACCAACCTTCTCGGACGCCGGAAGAGCGCAATCGCCGGAGCATTTATGCCTACCGGGTGCGGGGACAAGCCGACCCGTTCCTCGAGATATTCAATCAGCCAAATCCGAATATTTCCTGCGAACGGCGGGACGTTGCCGCGGTTTCGCCGCAGGCGTCCACGATGATGAACAGCGATGTCGTTACGGACCGATCCATCGCCTTCGCGAATCGGTTGAACGAAGATGTTTGGCTTAACTCCCCTAAGATTAACCGAGCATTCGAGATCGCGTTGAATCGCAAGCCTACCTCGACAGAGAAGAAACGCCTCTCTCAATACCTGCGTGATATGTCCTCATACCATGCTGATGTTGACCCTGCGTCCGTGGAATACCCGACGGAAATCACGCGTTCGTTGGTAGAGGAATTCTCCGGCTCGGTTTTTGAGTATGAAGAGATCCTCCCGGTATTCGACAACTACGTCGCCGACTTCAAGGCGACGGATGTCGATGCCAAAACCCGAGCCCTGGCCGATATCTGTCTGTTGCTCTTCAACACCAACGAATTTACTTACCTCTACTAAGGACGCCCCATGAAGGCTCCCATTTGTTCCCGCCCCGTTTCCAACGCGTTGACCCGTCGCCAGTTCCTCTACGGGCTGGGCGCATCGATGGGTTCCGTAGCCTTCACCGATCTTCTGGCTAAGGAGACGATGAAGACCGGACCGCTGACTCCTAGGGACCCCATGTTCCCGGCCAAGGCCAAGAATGTGATCATGTTGTTCATGGAAGGTGGTCCCGGGCACATGGATACGTTCGATCCAAAACCGAAACTTCAGGAGCTCCACAAGAAGGAATCCCCTGACAAGACAGGTCTGGCGACCGGGTTCCGGTTTTACGTCGGCAGTCCATTTGGTTCGCGCAAAGTGGGGCAGTCGGGCATCGAGATGTGTGACCAGTGGCGACACATGGACGACCCCTACATTGCGGACGAACTGTGCAACTACCGCGGTTGTCACGCGGAGTCGCTGAATCACCCCGAGGCCCTTTTTCACATGAACACGGGCAGCCGTCTAGGTGGTGATCCTGCATTGGGCGCCTGGGCCGGATATGGATTGGGTTCCACCAATCAGAATCTTCCCGGTTACGTTGTGATGACGGAGCTCGCGCTTCCTCAGGGGGGCTCGCGAAATTGGTCAAACGGCTTCCTGCCGGCCCACTACCAGGGCACGCGTCTGCGCACCGAAGGGTCTCCCATTCTGGATCTTGAAGGACAGTCCTTCAAATCACGTGACCACCAACGTCGATTCATTGATGAGATGCAGTTCCTCAATGAACAGCACGCCAAATTCCACCCGGAACACGCGGAACTGGCCTCGCGGATGGAGAATTACGAACTCGCGTATCGTATGCAGATGGAAGTGCCCGACACGGTGGATATTTCATCTGAAACCGAGAAGACCCGCGAAATGTATGGCCTCAACGAGCCTGAAACATCGACGTTCGGCGGCCAGTGTTTGATGGCTCGACGACTCGTCGAAAAAGGCGTGCGGTTCGTGCAAATCTTCAGCGGTGGTTGGGACAGTCATGATTATCTCGAACGCGGACACACCTCACGTATCCGCAGTGTGGATAAGCCGATGGCCGCCCTTATTCGCGATCTCAAGCAACGGGGTATGTTGGACGATACGCTCGTGGTTTGGACCGGTGAGTTTGGACGCACCCCGGATAATAATAAGCGCGGCGGCGTGTATTCACTCGGTCGCGACCACAACGCCGATGCCATGACCATGCTCCTCGCCGGTGGCGGCGTGAAGAAAGGCGCCATCGTTGGTGCTACTGATGAGATCGGTCGTCGCGCGGTCGATGTAGTTCACCCCATCCGTGATCTGCATGTCACACTGCTTCATCTGTTGGGATTGGATGACAACAAGCTCACCTATTTCCACGGCGGACGCTACAAGCAGCTCAGTCAATTCGGCGGCACCGTCATCAAAGATCTCATCGCCTAAAGTCTTTCGGGCGTAATGCCCGCCCGCTCCGTTAGGTTGGTCGTCCGAAACTTGAATTAACGCTTCAATTCGACTGAAGACTTACCCCGTCGGTATCCCCGCGGGCTCGCCCATGCCCGGATCGACTACGATTGGTCGGTAATAATATCTACCCGACAGGATTGGCATCGCGGTTTAGCTCGGGGCAAGAGTTCGCTTCGACAGAGTGGGCAGAAATCGTCCGGTAAAGGAGGAACGAGCTGAACAGCGCGTTCGTAGCTCGGATACCGGTTCTGTCTTATTTTTCGCATGAAGTAGAACGAGCCGATTGCTCCGAATGCCAAGGTGGTGTAGCCCGCATTCCGATCAGCAGGTTCCTGAAGAATACTGATGGATGCGAGTGCCGCTAATATGCAGATGACTAATCCCGCACGTAAAAACGGTAGTCGGGAGGGGCGTTTTGAATCAACTTCATGGCCGCAAGACCGACAGAACCATCGCTTGATTATGCCAAAGGGAAGTAGCGGAATAAAAAACAAGTAGAACACCAATAGAGAGTTTTTTCCCTCCGCCAGTCTTGGTTACTGGCAAACGGTACAAAATCGATTTTGGCAAGCAACCCGCCATTTGCCCATCCGATACGCACCGTAGATCAGCATTTCAGTTGAGTAGATTTAAGGTGATATCCGGAAAACCAACAATCAGGCGCTGAACAACTTTTCCAATGCACCGCGCATTTCCGCAGTATCAGGTGTGCGGCTGGTCCAGAATTCGATGCCGATGACGCCTTGAGCGACGAGCATCCCGAGTCCGTCAATTACCTGACAACCTCTTGCTCTGGCATCCTTCACGAGGTGGGTTTCCGGTGGATTGGGAATGACGTCTGCGACGACCATGTTCGGTTTCAGTGTATTGAGATCGAGGGCGAGACGCGCATCGATGTCGGGATAGAGACCGATGGATGTCGCGTTGATCACGACGTCAGTATCACGGGGTATTTCATAGGGTCCCTCCCAGCTTGAAAACCGGGCCGTCAGTTTTCCATTACAGGCATCCTTGACCTTTGAGTTTAGCAGGTCGACCAACGTGTTTCCACGTTCGGCCGAACGATTGACAACGGTGATATCGCGACAACCCGCCAAAGCCATTTCGACACTAATCGCCCGGGCAGCGCCACCGCCGCCGAAAATCGTGCAAGACGTGCCAGCGGGATCAATGATAGGGCGGAGGGAAGAGACGAATCCCTTGCCGTCGGTATTTTCGCCAATGAGTTGACCCTCTCGGTTAACGACACAGTTCACGGCTCCCATCAGGCTCGCGGATTCACCGAGACCATCGAGGTATTCAATGACGGCAACCTTGTGAGGAATGGTGCAGTTGAATCCCTTAAATCCGAACGCGCGGGCGCCCTGAACCGCGGCCGCCAAATTGTCAGGCCGCACCTCCAGCGTAAGGTATCGCCAGTCCAGGTTCATATCGCGGTAGGCCGGCTCGATCATGGCCTGAGTCGGATTTTCCGCCACGGGGTAGCCCATGCATGCGGTCAGTTCCTGTTTGAAATTTAAGGGAACGGTCATTTCGAAAACAGGATATTTTTCAATCGGTGAGCATCTCGAGCTGCTCGAAGATTTCTTGATTCAGAAGATCAAGTTTTTCGGTCATGAATTCGCGCAATGAACGCTCGCCGGTGATCAGTGAACTAAGATCGATCGCGTAGTGAACCCGATCGGTTTCATCCACGCTGTGGGCATCGAAGAAAGTTGCGTTGGCAAGACGTCGTCCTTCCACGGCGAGGTTGTAGCGTTTGCCTCCGGCGATTTGCGAGTCGAATACGCCGTTGAGCGACGCGGCCAGATTTGGGTGGGCGCTCACGTCGTGCACGGTTTTTTCCGAATCGGGTAGCCAGTCCAGCGCCCGCCAGACTTCGCAGCCAAATACTTTCGCCGGTCGCACATCACGGGGAAGTTCATGGATGGCGGCGAACGTGGCGAGCATCACACCCACGTGGGTGGCGTGCTTGTCGAAGGGGTTGTGGGTATATACGACGTCGGGACGGCATGTCTCCAAGATCGATTTGATGTCCTCCACCAGCGGTGAGCGTTTGTTGGTATCTTTTGCCACGCTACTATGGTGTCCCAGTTGGGCGATGAAGCCGAACTGCCCGATGGTCGCGGCGGTTTTTTGTTCTTCGACCCGAACGGCCATCATTTGGTCATTGGTATAGTTCGCGTAGGGGCCTGTTCGCGAACTGCTCGCTCCATCTGTGCAGGTGACTCCACCAAACCAGTGGTCCGGTTTCTGAAAACACTCCAGAATTCCGTGCAAGGCCATGAACTCGAGATCGTCTTGATGAGCGCCGATACCCAGATGGGTGGTTCGAGACAGAGCTTGGTCAGTGGGTTGTCCATCGGGGATGAACAGATCGTGATTATCTTGGGAAAGCTTCATGAGTTCCGAAAGCGTGGGATCAGAGTTGAGGTAGACTGGCGGCCGCGATCGCTTGGCCGTGTCGTTTCATTTTTTCGTCGGGGGTGTGGAAGGCGATCCTTGCCGACAATTTCGGAAACTCAAGATCAAGGACCCGACGGGCCTCAGCCAAAACGATGTCTCCACCTGCTCCGGAACTGACTCGTCCCAACACGAGTAGGTTATATAAATCATAAAACTCATGGTAGTGGGCGATGGAATAACCGAAGCAAGTGCCGATGATTTCGTAAATTGCCGCGGCCCGTTCGTCGCCTGATTTCATAGCGAATTGGACGGCTTCCAGTTTTTCAGGCAAACCGAGTTACGCATCGATTTCGAGTCCCGAAGCGGGAATCAATCTTCCAACCGCTTGCTGGGAGAAATATTGCACCCCGCATCCGATATCGCCGCTCCACTCATCCGTCGGCGCATCCCGTCGGTAGTCGACCGGGCAAAAGGCGAGTTCGTTCAGTCGACCCGTTACGCGATCCTGCGGATCGATGAATCCGGCCGCGAGGCTTGTGCCCATCGAAATCCCGAGCACCCCGTTATCTCCGGTCGACAGGGCTCCAGCAATGGCGGTGACGTCACCATCGTTGGCGACTTCGAAGGGAATGTCATTCCACTCCTTTTGCAGGTCTTTGAAGACGGATCTGATTCGGCGATCGAAGTCCTGCTGAGCCAGCCCCCGGAACAGGGATCCCACTCTCGGCTCGTTGTCGATGTAGATACCGGCGGCGCTTCCCCCGATGGCGTCTACTTTGGGGAGATGAGCGGCAGCCCGTTTGATGCTGTCGGAGATACCGGCGCGATGATATCCGGGATCACTTTCGAAATAAGGACTCCATTTGATCTCCTCGGAAAAACGACTTCTCCGTCAATCAGCGCGGCGCATTTACGGTCGCTTCCACCCAAGTCGAATCCGATACGATTACCCCGCAGCGGACTGTTGGAGGCGCGGCCGGAGGGAAGCGAATCGACCAGTTCTTGCGGTCCCGCGTTCTCGACCCGGAAGGATTCTCCAAAACAGGCTTGCCCAATAAAATCGTAGTCGAAACTGCGTTTTCCGCCTGAAGAGTAAACGGTCCTTAGTTGTTCAACGATCTGCGGAGCACCGGCAATTCGCACTCTGGAGCCGCCCCATGCCCACAATAGGAATTTCACTAATCGCTCGCAGTAGATCCAAGTGTCTTCCTGAATTCCCGGAGAAATTTCAGTGGTGTAGGTCCAAGTCGTTCCTCCCGGGCGATCTATGGCGATCTTGATTGCAGTTTTGCCCGGTGAGGCCTCAACACGCTTTCGGTAAGCACTGTTCCAGCTGATCGCGGGAATGAAATCAGGATCGAGACGGGGCTTCAAAGCGGGGGACGGGGCGATCATGGGAATCAAGCGAAAGAGGGCGTGAGTAACTGTTCAGGTAGGGTGGGTATATTGCTACAACAAATCCCCAAGGGAGGGGACATCGGCAACCAAGTCGAACCGACTGGTATCGATCTGTTCAGCGCCCGTGCGCCTTTTCCGCAGGTCACAATTCGAACACCACGGTCGGAGGCTCTTCGTCGGCGGAAACGGTGTCGTCTGGAGCAAGGGTGGAATCGATCGGTTTGTAGTCCAAGGTCGGCAATTCCTCGTAAGGCTGAATCGGCGCGTGGGAGATCGGGTTTTCCGGTTCGGGAGCCCTTGTGAATGGCAACGGCGTAGCCAGCCGGAAGGTTTCCTCGATAAGCTCAGCCATCCGGATGTCCCGTTCCCTGGAGGTGGGGCAGCCCATTAAAACGGCGATGATTCTTTTTCCGTCGCGCTCGGCGGTGGCCGAAAGACAGAAACCTGCCGCCCGAGTGAAACCGGTTTTAAGCCCATCTACTCCGGCGACTTTCCCCACGAGATGATTGTGGGTGCGCATCATCACGGGTTTGGCGCGATAGCCCTGCCCGAAAGGCATGCTTTCCACCGCGGAGTAGCGGAGAATATCGGTTTCCCGCAGAAGAGCGGCGGAAAGCTTGGCAAGATCACGCGGCGAAGTCTGATCGGTCTCGGAAAGCTTGCGCGAACGCGGAGGTAAACCATGAGGAGTGCGCCAGATCGTGTCGGTCATGCCAAGTTGTTGGGCGCGGGCATTCATCTTTGCGACAAACGCGCTGCGGTTCGGTGCTGCGGTATGGCTTAACGCGTGAGCCGCATCGTTGGCTGATTGGATGATTAAAGCGTAGAGCAGCTCTTCGACGGAGAAGATTTCGTTGTGGGCCAGCCAGACCTGAGTTCCGCCCATTCGGGAGCCTTCGGCGGAAACCGTAACCCGGGTCGAAGGAGAAATTTCGCCCGTCTTGATCGCGTCTTTCACGATCAGGAAAGTCATCAATTTTGTGATACTCGCGGGAGGTCCTCGGTAGTCCGATTTGTCTTCGAATAAAATGGAACCGTCTTCGGCATCGACGACGATAGCACCCTTGTAGACATCGGCTGAGACGACCGCGGACATACAGCAAAGGGCTGCCAGCCACGATATTCTCACTTTAAACTTCAAGGAGTGGTGGGAGGTTTAAACAAACGTTCTTGTCGGAGAGGCCGGATTCAGGCGTGGCTGGCCTTATTGCGCGCGACCAAAGCAGCCCCGATTGATTGGGAAAGCTCACCGAGCGTGGCAGGCACGAATTTGATATTCTTCTTCTGCGCCGGATAAAGATAGGTCATGGCGGCGTCACGGATTGCGCCAAGGTAGCGTGAGCGGAACTCTTCGGTGGTTGCACCCGGGTCGATCAAACCGCCTCCGATGACAACGTAGCGTGGATCGAGAGCAATGATCAAACGGGCGGCGTGGAGACCGAGGGCCTTGGCTTGGAAATCAAACATATCCAAAGCGAGCTCGTCACCTTCCTGAGCGAGATCGCGCAGTTTGAAACATTTCTGTTTCACCGGTTCGTCGGAACTGGCGAGCGGATGATCCGGATAACGTTTGAGGGTGTCGCGAAGAAGTTGAGGAAGCCCTGAGATGGTGGTGTAGGCTTCGATACAGCCCCAGTCGCGTCCGCAGCCGCACTCGTAGACGGGAGGATTGCCCATGAGGTGCAGGGGAGCGGGCATGTGACCGCCTTCCATGCCGGCGAAATTGTCGCCAGCGAGAGGAAGTCCCTCGGCGTTAACGTAGGCGCAGCCCAGACCTGAGCCGGGGGCGAGGAGAATTACGCCGACTCTTTCAGAGCCTCGAACGGCATAGGCTTCACCTACGCCACCCAGATCACCGTCGTTGCCAGCCACCACCGAGATCGGGCGACCCGCAGCCGCAGTGAGAGCGTTGGTATAGTCCTCTAGAAAATTCCACCCCGTAAAGCTGTCGGGCAGATTGGAGGATTTATCGAGAATACCGTAGGCTTGGTAAGGTCCGGGAAGAGCCAGACCGACGCCGCTGATCTGGTCCCAGTTCAGTTCGTTGTTGGCGAGGAAACCCTTAACTCCATCAACCCAACCGGAGATCACAGCTTCAGTGCCGGCCGCGGAGTT
This sequence comes from Actomonas sp., assembly GCA_965203585.1. Taxonomy (GTDB): domain Bacteria; phylum Verrucomicrobiota; class Verrucomicrobiia; order Opitutales; family Opitutaceae; genus Actomonas. The sequence goes on along the minus strand of CBDBDC010000003.1, from coordinate 434,275 downwards.
GGTCGAGCTTTGGCGCAAGTCGTGGGAAATTATGGTGCCGTCAGCGTAGATACCGCCGGTCTTGGACGTAGTCGCACCACTGTCGGTGCCGATGAAGATTTCAGGATTAGCCATAGGAAAGTAGGAGACGACACAATGGGCCGACGTGCCCGAAAACAAGTCCCGAGGTTAAACTCGAGGCAAGGAAACTGCCTCTTGTGGTACGGAGGGAAGCCGTCCGAGCCCTTGGGGGACGGGCCGGGAACTCTCGCTCGGGCAGTTATTCGGTCACTTCGGGGATTTCGTAGATTTCGATGAGGGCGTTACCGGATTGGCCCGGGGTGGTGGCGTCTAGGCGGACGGCGTAGGTGCCGGGTGCGAGGGTGAGGACTAAGGCTGAGTCGGCGCTGGCGCTATCCAGTTCGAACGCACCGACGATTTGGTTGGTGGTGGTGATCTCCTCGGCCGGGGCGATGCGTTGGCCGGTGAAGACGGGGTCGGGGGTGCCCCAGTTGTCGTTACGTGCGACGACGTTTTCGTCGGCGTTATACAACTGGATACGTGGGTCGTTGAGCACGCTCTGAACGCCGTAGGGACTCAGGCCGGGGCCGACGCCGGTGAGACCGAGTGAATAGGAATTGCTGGAACTGCCCACCGTAAAGGTGGCGGAGTCGGTTCCATCCGCCCCGCCCGAGAGGTTGAGGGCGTTGCTGCCTCCGAGATTGCCCAGCACATAGTCGGCACCGACGGCGATGCTGCCGCTCGACCCGGAGATATTGACGGCCCGACCGGTATCGGAAGCGGTGGTCCCTAGGTTAGTCAGATTGGTCAGGGTGCCTTTGACGGTCAGGGCGCCGCCGTTAAATAGAAAACCCGACATGCCAACATCGAAGTCGCTATCTACGGTCAGGGCACCTGCTGCGTTGAGATTGAATGCATTGCCGGTGCCACTGCCGATGGCCATCGAACCGATGGTCACGGAGCCGCCGTCGGCAACGCTGAAGGTGTTGTTGGAGTTGTTGGCCGTGCCAATATTCAGGGCACCAGCGGGCGAGGCGTTCCCGCAGATTGGTGAGCCCGACGCGGGTGGAGGTGCGCCGATTGGCGGTGCCGGGCACGATCCATTCGCCCGAGTTGGTGGTGGTGGCGATGATTGTATCCGAATCCTGATGACGAATCGATACGCTGATCGCGATTTTCTCTTCGCTGGTTTCGGCACCGTATTTGAGGGCGTTTTCGATCAACGGCAGCAACAGGAAGGAGGGCCGGCGGCGATCGAATAGGTCTGGATCAAAATCGAGTGTCACGTTCAGATTCTCACGCCAGCGGGACTGTTCGATAGCGAGGTAGTCCTGTAGCATGGCGCACTCGTCGCCGACGGTTTCGATACCGTCGGGTCGGGAGGTCAGGGTCTGGCGGCAGAAGGCGGTGAAGCGGTCAACGAGACCGGCGGCTTGGTCCTGATCGGCAAAGATACGGGAGCATAGGCTGTTGAGGGCGTTGAAGAGGAAATGCGGATTAAGCTGGTAGTGCAGGGCGAGCAAATGGGCATTCTCGGCGCGCATTTCGGCGGTGTCGCGAGCCCTTAAAGTCGCTGCCGGGAGCGGGTAAGGGCGTGGCCGATGTCTTCACCTATCGTGGTGAACCGGTTCCGGTGTTGGACCTCTGTGAACTTACGCTTGGCCGATCCGCTCACGGTCGATTGAGCACCCGAATCCTGTTGGTCAATTATCCGGTAGGTTTGGGAGAGAATCGGCTGCTCGGAATCATCGCCGAGAAGGCAACGGAAACCGTGCGGATGGAAACGGAAGCTTTCCATGACGCGGGAGTCAAAAATGACGGTGCCCCTTATCTTGGCCCGGTTGCAAACCACTCGAAAGGAATGCTGCAGTGGGTTATGATCGAGCAACTGCTCCCGCTTGAGATGCAGGATCGTTTGTTCAAGCAAGCAGCGGAAGTGGGCGCAGTATGAAGCCGGATTTCGAAGCAGTGTTGAAGCTCCACATGGGACTTGATACGGCCTCAATTGGTGCGGCCAGTGTTGATCGGGCGGTGCAACGCCGCCGGGCGATTTGCGAGCAAGCTGATGACGAAGCTTATTTCGATTTTCTTATGTCTTCTTAATTGTGAACCGGTGGGTTGACGAACATGGACGACGTCATCTTGGCCAAATCGATGTTGGAAAGGTGCCTCGTCGATCAAGTCAGCGTTAATCGGGGGAGTGTGTTTAAGACGATGCAAGGACTTGGTCAAACGTTCCGGCTCGACCGGTTTGAGCAAGTAGTCGAAGGCATTTACCTCGAAGGCCCGCACCGCATGTTCATCATGAGCGGTAACAAAAATTACCCGTGCATCGGGAGAAATGTCCGGGATGAGCTCAAAGCCTTCTGAACCACGGAGATCGATATCGAGAAAAACCAACTCATAGTCCCGCTTCGCGAGTAGTGGCCGAGCCCGACCAATTGAATCAGCTTGGTCAATCACAATAATTGCAGGATGAGCCGACAACCGCTCGATCAGATCCAACCGGGCGATGGCATTGTCTTCGATTATAAGTGTTCTAAAGAAATTGTCGTACTAGGCGGGGTAAATTCCTCCAGAAGCAGTAGCACTTAAGGCGCGGCTCCCGGTGAGTGCCATCTTTTTGGGGTCGAAGCGTTTTTGTGGGGATGAGCGCGCTTACTGACAATGATGTGACTCAACCGAAATTGAGCCTATGGCACTTAACTCTCGATCTGCTCGATGGGTTGGTCGTGGAGGACGATGTCGGGGTTCTTGTCGGTGAAGTAGTCCATCGTCCATTTGTTGGGGAAGAGGATAATGGGGTGTTCAAATTTGTCAGTGCCCAGGTGCACACCACCCGGCATGAGCAGGTTTTCGGGCGCCTCCAATGCCGGATGTGGTTCGAGCCAGCGCAGGACTTCGAACGGGGCCGAGACGAGGTTCGACTTGGCCTTGTATTCGCTTTCGAGACGTGCCAGCACGACCTCGAATTGGAGAGGGCCGACGGCCGCGAGAAGCGTGGCTCCCGGAGGAGCATGCCGAACTTCAAATGATTGCATCACACCTTCAAGCAGGAGCTGCTGCACGCCGGCTCGGTATTTTTTTGCGTCTCCGGAGGTGGGATTGGTCAGCCAGGAAAACACCTCCGGGGCAAAACGCGGGATCTCATCGTAGGAGATGGTGCGGTCCTCGGTGAGGGTATCGCCGATGCCGAAGGCGTCGTGTCCGACGAGACCGATGACGTCGCCGGGCCAAGCCTCGTCGACGGTTTCGCGGTCCTGGCCGAAAAGTTTGTGTGCAGATGAGAGCCGGACATTTTTACCGGTGCGCTGATGGGTCACCACCATGTCGCGTGAGAACTTGCCGGAGCATACCCGAATGAAGGCGATACGGTCGCGGTGTTTTGGATCCATGTTGGCCTGGATCTTAAAAACGAAGCCGGAGAATTTTTCGTGTATGACCGGAACTTCCTTTGTTTCGGTTGGGGCGGGTAGGCCGGGTGAATGCATCGAAACCGACTTGCGGGTGGTTGGCGGAATCGAGTCGTCGAGGAATCCTTTGAGCAGTCGTTCGACCCCAAAATTGTTCACTGCCGAACCGAAATATACCGGCGTCTGCTGAGCAGCATGGATGGCTTCGATGTCGAAGGCGTGTCCCGCACCTTCCAGCATCTCAAGTTGTTCGACCGCATTCTCGTAGTCATCGGGATCCATCGTTTCCTTCATCAGCGAATCGGTCAGACTCGAGATGCTTTCGGGCGACCGATAGGCACCGCCGGGGGTGCGCTCAAAAAGGTTCACTTCTTTGGCGCGAAGGTCGTAGACACCTTTGAACGAGGGGCCACTGCCCAAAGGCCATGTGACCGCGGTAGGTTGGAGGCCGAGCACGGACTCGAGTTCGTCCAGGAGTTCAAGTGGATTGCGGGTCGGCCGGTCACACTTGTTCATGAACGTGAAGATCGGCACGCCGCGTCGTCGGCAAACTTCGAAGAGTTTCTGGGTCTGCGATTCGATGCCTTTAGCGGCATCGATTACCATCAAGGCTGCATCGACGGCAGTGAGCACCCGGTAGGTGTCTTCGGAGAAGTCTTTATGGCCCGGAGTGTCGAGCAGGTTTACAGCGTGACCATCATAATCGAATTGCAGGACCGTGGAAGAAACCGAAATCCCGCGTTGGCGTTCCAATGCCATCCAGTCGGATGTGGTGGAGCGTTGGTTTTTGCGGGCAGTGACGGAACCCGCCAGATGCACGGCGTTGCCATACAGGAGAAACTTCTCGGTCAGAGTCGTCTTACCCGCATCGGGGTGAGAGATGATCGCGAAGGTGCGGCGGCGGGCAATTTCCTGAGCGGGTGTCATACGTAGCGGTCGAGGCTTCGCGGGGGCGTGCACCCCGTCAAGGTTCGAGGCGAGGGGAAGGGCACGAAATTGACTTCCGTTGATCGACTACAAGGCGATGATGGCGCTGATGTCCGGTTCCGCATTTATTCAACTCAAGCCAAACGCCAAAGGTCGGGTGCTCGACGGGCACCCCTGGGTATTTGCCAACGAAGTGATGGCGTTGCTGCCCGAGACTCTGGATGGAGAGGTGGTGGAGTGTCGCGACCGCAAAGGGCGGTTTATCGGCTCGGGTATTTACAATAGCCGCTCCCAGATCGTATGGCGGAGTCTGGGCAACCGGCACCACAAGCTGGACGAATCGACGCTCCGAGAGCGATTAATCTCGGCTCTGGCCCGGCGACCTAACTCGGAGGCATCCTCCTATCAACGTTTGGTCTGGTCCGAGTCGGACGGACTACCCGGACTGGTCGTCGATCAATTTGGCGATACGATCGTAATGCAGGTGCAGACCCTCGCGATGGATAAATGGCGTGCCACGTTGGCCGATCAGCTGGTTGAACTCACTGGTGCCACAGAAGTGATTCATCGCAATGACGGGTCAATTCGGCGCTTGGAGGGACTGGAACAGGAGATTTTGACCCGATCCGGTGAAGGGTGGGAGCCGCGTTGGGCGAAAATTGAAGGATTTGATTATTGGCTCAATTTGATGTCCGGCCAAAAGACCGGATTTTATCTGGATCAGCGTGAGCAGCATCTGAGGGTAGCAACACATGTGCGGCGGTTGGCGGTGAGTGGTCGGTCGGTCCGGTTTCTCGATGCCTTTTGTAATCAGGGAGCATTCGGTTTGCATGCAGCGCGTGCCGGAGCATCCGAAGTGCTGGGCCTGGACAGTGCATATGATGCGATCTCACAAGCGAACAAGAATGCGGAACGAAACGAGGTGTCGGCCAAATTCGAGGGGGCCAATGTGTTTGATTGGTTTACAGCCAATCGTGATGCGAGATGGGATGTGATCGTGCTTGATCCACCGCCGTTTGCCAAATCCAAGAAAGCCATGACCGGAGCAATTCGTGGCTACAAGGAATTGAATCTGCGGGCCATGCGGGCACTTGAGCCGAGTGGCATTTTAGCCACCTACACCTGTTCACACCATATGGGTGACGCCGAATTGCGGAGCGTAATTTCATCCGCAGCGCACGACGCGAAACGTCGGGTGCAGGTGCTGGAATATTGTCACCAACCGACTGATCACCCGGTGTTGGTCACGATGCCCGAGAGCGAATATCTGCGGGGGTATATTTTGCGGGTGGAGTGAGCCGATGAGGCAGGGCGTTTTTATAACTGCTACCGATTGGAGCGACATTTGAGGACGGGCCAGCGAAATAATATCATGGGTTAGGTGATACCGCACGCAAAGGGGATCAGGTCGTGATAAGTTTACTGCGCTGCGCTGCGTAGAACTTGTCTACGACCTGACCCCGTTGAGCTACAAAGGCACAAAAAAGCCGGCCCTCCACGGGACCGGCTTTGAAAAGATGAAACCGTTTGAGTCTTAGAGGTTGCCGGCGTAGATCGCGGTGTCGCCCAGTTCCTCTTCGATGCGGAGGAGCTGGTTGTATTTGGCGACGCGGTCGGTGCGGGATGCGGAGCCGGTTTTGATCTGGCCAGCGTTGAGCGCGACGGAGATGTCGGCGATCGTGGTGTCCTCGGTCTCGCCGGAGCGGTGAGAAATGACGGCCGTGTAGTTGTTCTTGTGGGCGAGCTCAACGGTATCGAGCGTCTCGGTGAGGGAGCCGATTTGATTGACCTTCACGAGGATCGAATTGGCCACGCCGGTATCGATTCCCGTACGCAGGAAGTCGACGTTGGTCACGAAGAGATCGTCGCCAACGAGTTGGCACTTGTCGCCAATCGCGTCGGTGAGCTTCTTCCAGCTGGCCCAGTCGTTTTCGTCACATCCGTCTTCGATCGAATCGATCGGATACTTGGCGACGAGCTCCTTGTAGTAGGCGACAAATTCGTCACCGGAGTAGGCTTTGCCGGAAGATTTCTTGAAGACGTATTTCTTCTTTTTCTTGTCGTAGAATTCGGACGACGCGACATCGAGGGCGAGCATGATGTCCTTACCCAGCTCATAGCCTGCGGCCTTAACGGCGGCGGCGATAACGTTGAGCGCATCGGTAGTGGATGCTAGGTTTGGAGCGAAGCCGCCTTCGTCACCCACGGCGGTGGAGAGGCCCTTGGCCTTCAGCACCTTCTTGAGGGCGTGGAAGACTTCAGCACCGGCACGGAGTGCTTCGCTGAAGGTCCGGAAGTTGACCGGACGAATCATGAATTCCTGGAAGTCGATCGGAGCATCGGAGTGAGCGCCGCCGTTCATGATGTTCATCATGGGAACGGGCAGAACCTTGGCGTTGGGACCGCCGATGTATTTGTAGAGCGGTTGGCCGAGTGCGTTGGCAGCGGCGTGCGCGGTGGCGAGAGAGACGCCGAGAACAGCGTTGGCGCCGAGCTTGGTTTTGTTCTTGGTGCCATCGACCTTGAGCATGGTGTGGTCGACACTCACTTGATCGCAGGCATCAAATCCAAGAAGCGCGGGGGCGATTTTCTTTTTAACGTTCGAGACGGCGGTTTGCACGCCCTTGCCAAGATAGCGGGACTTCGCGGCCTTGGCTTTAGCGCCCTTGAGTCCTTTAACGTCGCCATCGCGCAATTCGTGGGCCTCATGCTCGCCAGTCGAAGCGCCCGAAGGAACAGCGGCACGACCGATCGTGCCGTCAGCGAGTTTTACGTCGACCTCAACGGTCGGATTTCCCCGGGAGTCGATGATCTCGCGGGCGGTGATGTCAGTGATGGTGGTATTCATATCAGCGTTTAAAATGAACGGATGGCGTTGGGCACACCAAACTCATGATGAACTTCTTGGATGCACAGAGGGAAGCCCAAAGACGAAAACATCGAATTGCTGGTTCAGCAGATCGCTGAATCCCGGGACGGTCACGCGTCGTGTGACCTGTAGCAAGTCTAGAAAGGGGGGCGGGTGATGCCCAATTTTTCCAGTGTTTTCGACACCCGACCTTGAGGTCTGGGGCGAAATTCTTCCGGCAATTGTTCGGTGAATCCGCGGACGACTGCGGTGCGGACAACGCTTACACCGTTGTAGTTGCGTGATTGCACGGACTCAGCGGTGAAAAACTGGACGGGGATTTGGTCCTGGTCGGGTTACCCAAACTGGTCCACCTAAACCGTTAGTCTGGATGGGTTGATGGTGTGGTTGAGGGTGTAGAGTAAGTCAAGGGAAGGGCGGAAGGAGGCCGGAGGCCGACTGGAGCCCTTCCCTTGAGGGGAGGGTTCTGATTCGAGCTTTTGTTCAAACGCGATGGGGCTGATATAACCCAACGAACCGTGGGGGCGCAGGTGGTTGTATTTCCATCGCCAGTCTTCGATCACGACCCGCGCTTCGGTCAGCGTGGAGAGCATCTCTCGGTTGAGGCACTCGTGGCGCAACCGAGCATGGAGGCTCTCGATAAAGCCGTTCTGCCAAGGGCTGCCGGGGTCGATGTAGAGTGTCTTGATTGATTGAGACGCGAGCCAAGCTCGCAACTCCTTCTCGATAAACTCCGAGCCATGGTCGCTGCGGATATGCTCCGGAGCTCCGTGCTCGGCAATCAGCCTGTTCATGATCGAACGCACCTTACGCGCATTGATCTTACGATCCACGTGGATGCACCGGCTTTGCCGGGTGTATTCATCGAGGACGCTCAGCATGCGTAGTTTGCCTCCACGCATCGTCGTATCGGGCACGAAGTCCCACGTCCAAACGTGATGGGGATGGGTCGCCTTCGTCGGCAGCCCCGTGGAGATCCCACCGCGCCGTCGCTTGGGCTTCTTCACGGGCACCATCAGGCCGAGCTGCTGGCGCAGCCGCTGGATCAAACGCGATCCGACTCGCCAGCCTGCTTTCTTCAGTAGGCGAGCGATCTTCATATCGCCCATTTCAGGATGCTCTCGACTTATCCGGCGTAACGCTGCCTTCACCTTGGCCATCCAAGCATCAGGTTGCTTCGCCTCGTAGCCAAACGTGCGGCGAGGCAGGCAAAAGGGCCGACAGGCCTCGCGAGCCGGGCAACGGCCCCGGTTCACCCTCGCGACGATGATCTGTCTTTTGTGGCCGGGGCTCATGGTTTTTTTTCGAGCGCCTCCTTCAGGAGTTCTTGGCCGAGCATCTCATCTGCCAGCAGGCGCTTTAATCGGGCGTTCTCCTTTTGCAGCTCCTTGAGCTGCTTGGCCTGGTCGAGCTCCATCATGCCAAACTCACGCTTCCAGCGGTGGAAGGTTTGCTCGCTCGATGGCGTGCTCCTGGCACACCGCCAGGATCGTCGCTTCGGCCTGCTCGGCCTCACGCAATATGCGGATCTTCTGCTCTGTGGTGTATCTCTTTGCTTTCATAATCTGGGTCCTTTCTAGGTTCCCAGACTAACTCTCTCAATGGCTCAGTTTTCGTAACCCCGACCAACCGCTTCAGCAAGATCATCGGCGGCCAATCGCTCCTCAGCAAACGTCAAGGGATGGCCCAGTGCGTAGGTGTAGAGTTTCTCGGTCAATGCACGATGGAACTGATCGGAACGAGCCAACAAAGCATACTTCATCTCTTCCGCTCCGTCGAAATCATACCAAGGGACAGAGCCTTTCGCGTTAATTTCCATGCCGTTCCGATACTGGTCCCGGAAGACGCCAACTGCATCGAAGTGCTCCAGTCCGAATCCCCAAGGGTCGATCTTCTGGTGGCAGTTTCGGCAGGATTCGATTTCCCGATGTTTCGACAACATCTCCCGAATCGTCTTGGTGCCACGCACGTCCGGCTCGATGGGTTCTACATCTGCGGGAGGAGGTGACGGCGGCGATCCCAGAATACTCTCCAATACCCATACCCCTCTCACCACCGGAGATGTGCGGGTTCCGTTCGAGGTGAGTTTTAAGATACTCGCCTGCCCCAAAAGACCGCCTCGCGGACTCTCCGCGGACAAATCGACTTTCTGAAACTCCCTCCCCGTGACTCCCTCGATCTCGTAGTGCGTCGCCAATCGCTCGTTCACCATCACGAAATCCGAATCAAGAAAGTTCACAGGAGATTCATTCGCCGTCAGGATCTGGTCGAAGAATATCTCGCTCTCCCGCTGCATCAGCCCCTCCAACAACGGATCGTAGGAACCATATAATTTGGGGTCCGTGCTCATCAGAAGAATGTCTTTGAGACCAAGCCATTGAGCCGTAAAATCCTCCACGAAGCGGATCCTCTTTGGATCCTTCAACATTCGTCGCGCCTGTTTTCGGATCACACTTTCTTTAAGCAGCCTTCCGTTTTTCGCTAACTTCATCAGCTCGTCGTCAGGCATCGAATTCCAAAGGAAGTAGGAAAGGCGACTGGCAAGTGCCCAGGCATCGTCGGCTCGGCCGCTGTCGTGGTTGAACAAGAACCGGGGTGAGCTCAACGTGCCGACCACGAGACTCCGTATGGCCTCTTCGCTACTCGACCCTTGTTTCAAGCCATCCTTATAAATCTCGAGATAGATGCGCAGTGTTTGGGCGGATACCGGCCGCCGAAAGGCTCGATAAAGAAAACGGGAAATACGTTCTTCGAAATCCGGTCGCCGCGCCGTGATCAGCTGCTGATGGACGTCGGACGGCCAGGAACTCATCAACGGTCCCTCCACCTCAATCTCACTGATGTTCAATAAATTCGCGACCAGATATTCCTCTCCTTCTACCCTCGCTAGGGGCGCGTTGTTCAAATTCGAACCCGAAGTGAACTGCACCATGATATTCTCGCCCTTTTTCAAACGGACTTCGATCTGATCCTCGTTCACCTTCTCACCGCTGTAGAAGTAACCCACCCGGCGACCGGGCAGCATTCTGGAATCCACGCTCCGCGCCTCTTCGGCCGCGATGGCAACGATCGCGCCGAGACGTAATTCATCGTTGGGAATCAGCGTTTCCTCGTTCATGCGTTCGGACACATCTTCCCGAGGATAGATATATTCGACTCCCCGCTCGATTAGATCCCAGCGATTGTCTCCCGCATAGGATTTGATGCTAACACGATAGAGACCATCCTGCGGCACCACATAACCCTTGGGCCACATGGTGCTTTTGCGGTCCCGTCCGGAGGACGACACCACAAACCCGTTACGCATTTCAGCGTTGGTGCCGAAACCAATGTCCGGAGCAGTAAAGGTTCGTCGCTTCCGGATGTCTTCCCCGCTGTTCCCCGAACTTGATGAGCGCACTCTCCGCATCGTCTTTTCGCGATTCCGGTGGCGGCGGATAATTTTTCTTTGATCTTTCTTTTGACATTTCTTCTTTTGGGTTCACTAACTTATTATCCTCTGTCAGGTGTGGTAGGGAGTGTCTGGGAATAAAGAGTTATGCTTGAAGCCAAATCAAGATGCATGCGAGTGAGAGCATGGCAGCGAATGAGTGGTGAAGTTTTTCGTATCGCGTGGCGATGCGGCGGAACTGCTTGAGTCGTCCGAAGAGGTTTTCGATGCGATGAGGTTGACGATAGAGATGCTCGTCAAAGGCGGGTTTTTCAGGTCGATTCTGTTTTACGGCTATGCCAGCGGTGCCGCCCAGTTCAATCACATACTCCCGGATGGCATCGCTGTCGTAGCCCTTATCCATCATGGCGTGAGCGTTGGGCCGCAGGTGGCGACGTAGCAGCGGCTTGGCCTGATCGAAGTCTGATACATTGGCCCCCGCCCAACGCATACCCCAGTGCATCACAGGCCATATGCACTTGGGTCGACAGACCGGCTTTCGAGCACCCCATGGCCTGAGTCATTTGACCACCGACCGGATTCGATCCATGCGCGTGCACGCGCATCGCAGAACTATCGATCATGAGGTATTCGTCGTCGCGGCCAGCCTTACTGAGTCCTCTGAGAATGCCAGTCCATAGTCCGTTTTTGGTTCACGCTCGGAAACGATCATAAACGCTCTGCCAACTCCCGAAGTAAACGGGTAAATCGCGCCAAGGCGCACCCGGGCGTAAGATCCACAGGATCGCTTCGATGCGTTTGCGCATATTTTGACACGTGCGCCCACGCCTTTGGGGCTCAGTCAGAGACTTCCGATGGGCGTTAATTTTTTAAGTTCGTCCCAGTCGTGACCGGCGAGAACGAACCTTGGTTGCTGAATCACAACGAGATAAGAATACACAAACGGGTGATATGCAAGATAAATATATCCATTATATGGATATTATTTCCTTTTTTATTTCCCAGACACTCCCTAGGAACTGCCTCCGGTTGAAATGAACCACGTTTCTCATACCTTAAAAGATGGAAAATCATGACCAAGAGCTACTTACCGATCTAACTACCTCACTTAATCAATTAAGTTTAAAGCGGCGGGAAAGGAATGAGCGAAGGGCTCCGTAATTCTATAGCCAGACGCGTTGGGCGCTCCCTCGTCCAACGTTGCCGATGTGGGCAAAAACAAAGGGTGCCCTAATGGGCACCCTTTAGACCTAACACCAAGCAAACCTAAAAACTAAACCTTGAATTACAGAGATAGACTCAGGTTCACGTGATTCGCTCAAAATTTCTTCAAATAATATTATATTTCTTCGCTGGATCCGGTTTTCGGGTCTGAAAAATAAAGAGGCGCTCCGAAGAGCGCCCCTTTTTTGACCTAACACCAAACAAACCATGGGCCCTCAACCGAAGTTGATTTTCTAACGGCACTATGACCTGCCCCTAGGTAGACGCCTCTTTTCGGGTTTCGCTCAAATTTATCGCAAAAAAGATGAATCTTTTTCATTGCGATCGATTTGAGCGGCTCGATTTCACTCAATCACCGTCGATTAGTTCGATGACCGCGGGCTCAGAGATGGAGGTCGAAAGGGCGGTTCCATTCAGAGGATACCGGTAAATGTTACCTTCGTAGTTTCGGAACACGATCTCCTCATCGGTGATTTCTTCCACGTAATCAGGATTGATCGGGACCTTCCCGCCTCCTCCCGGTGCGTCGACGACATACTGAGGGATGGCATAGCCGGTAGTGTGACCTCGCAACGCTTTGATGATTTCGAGACCGCGACGCACATCCACTTTGAAGTGGGAGCCACCGGTTATCAGATCCATCTGGTAAAGGTAATATGGGCGAACACGCATTCTCAGAAGGCGATGGATCAGTGCTTTCATGACATCGGCGTCGTCATTAACACCAGCGAGCAATACGCTCTGGTTGCCCAACGGCACACCGGCAAATGCCAACCGGTCACACGCGGCTTTGAGCTCCGCCGTGGCCTCTCGCGGGTGATTAACATGAATACTCATCCAAATAGGACCGTATTTTTTGAAAATATCGCAGAGCGCAGGTGTGATCCGCTGGGGCAGAAAGACGGGGATACGAGATCCGATGCGGATGAACTCCACGTGGGGGATCTCTCTCAGGCGGGCGAGGAGATGCTCCAACTTGCGATCAGACAAAAGCAAAGGGTCACCTCCGGAGAGCAGCACATCCCGGATTTCAGGATGCGATTCGAGATATCGAAGTCCCTGCTCGTATTCGGGGTGGAAATTGTAGTCCTGAGCGTTGGAGACCAAACGACTCCTTGTGCAGTAGCGACAATAGGCAGCACAACGATCCGTCACCAAAAAGAGCACTCGATCAGGATACCGATGAACCACGCCGGGCACAGGAGAGTGCTCATCCTCGCCGAGTGAATCCAGCATTTCGCCGGCAGACACCTTGGTTTCGCCTTCCCGCGGGATCATCTGCAGGCGAATCGGGCAATTGGGATCTTGCCGATCGATTAGATTGAAAAAGTAGGGTGTGATCGCGAGGGACAACTTACTCCCTGCGAAAGCCACTCCCGCCTCCTCCTCCGGCGTTAGGGTCATATATTCGGCCAACTGTTTCCGGGTGGTGATTCGGTTCTTCAGTTGCCAGATCCAATCGTTCCACTGCTCCGCCGGAACATGTTGCCAATGTCCCTGCCCTTCAAACCAGTCAGATCGATCTTCGGAATATGCCATTTTCGGAAGAGCTCAGTAAGTTCCTCGCACGAGTCCTGTCAAATCGCAGGCGCGAAGTCCGCCGGGGAGGGCCTGCGGTTTCCCTCCGTGGCTCCCGTCTTTCCCGCAACTTAGTGGCCGCGACCGCTTGAAGTCCTGAAAGTATTACCGCATTGTATCTTACAGCGTTTCTAGCGTAACTTTTCGACAGGATGCCTCCCCGATCCCAGCGCCCCTTTCCCTTGGCTGCAGTCTTACTCGCCATCCTGGTTCTGAGTCTGACAATCACTCTGCTGTTCCGCTTACGCGGTGACCTCATCTCTCTGATCGCTGTCGGCTGCCTCGAGTAGTGGCATTGAGCTTCACTGTCTGGATGGAGAGTGATGCTGAAGATCCAACAGGTCAGCACAGCTGATTTTCGCACCGCTGCCATCTGGGATCAGTCCCCGCTTGGCTTCATGTTATTCGACCCGTTCGATCTGGAAGGCGTCATTCGCATCCTCGATTGCAACGAACGCGCGGCCAAACTTCATGGCTACGAACGCGACGAATTGATCGGCCAAGATTTGGATATCTTGGAAACCACGCCTTGGAAGCATCTTCGCGACGATTGGTTTAAGAATCTACAGGAGCACCGTGTTGCCAGCGGTGAAAGCGAACATAAGCGCGAGGACGGCAGTGTTTTCCCCACCGAATATTTCACCTGTTTGGTTCAGGTGGATGATCGCGAATTGGTCATCGGTATGGACCATGACGCCACCGCCCGACGCGCGGCGGAAAACGCGCTGGTCGAGGCCAAGGAACAGGCGGAGGCAGCAGATCGGGCTAAAAGCGAGTTTCTCGCCGTGATGAGTCACGAGATCCGCACCCCGATGAACGGCGTGATCGGGTTTACCAACCTACTCGAAGACACCCAACTTTCCCGCGAACAGCGCGATTGGTTGAACACCATTCGCCAGTCCGGCGAAACCCTGCTCACGCTCATCAATGACGTCCTGGATTTCTCTAAAATCGAGTCCGGTAAGATGGACCTGGAGCAAATTCCAACCTCGCTCGAGAAGACGGTCGAAGAGGTCATCGGCTTGATGTGGAGCAAAGCCAGTGAAAAACAAATCGAGCTCCTCTGTCGGATTGACCCAGATCTGCCTCGATGGATCAGCACCGCCGGAAACCGCGTGCGGCAAATTCTCCTGAATTTGGTCGGAAACGCCATCAAGTTCACCGCGGAAGGAGAAGTGGAAGTGCGGGCTGAACCTTGGTCCGACGCATTGAAGCCTGAAGGCAAAGCCACTCATATTCGCATTCAAGTTCGCGATACCGGGGTCGGTATTCCGGCCGATCGGGTTGACCGTTTGTTCAAACCGTTCACCCAAATCGATTCATCAACCACGCGGGAGTTTGGCGGAACGGGATTGGGATTGGCCATTTCTCGTCGCTTGGCGGAGCTGCTGGGCGGATCGATCGAGTTGGCCGAATCGAGTGCGGACGGATCCACCTTCACCGTTTTCATCGCTGCGCCGGAAAGCGATCCCCCTCCCGGGGTTGAGGAATCAGACTACGTGGATGAATCCCGCGTCGATCTGCGCGGAAAGGTCGCGTTGTTGGTGGATGACAACGAAACAAACTGCGGCATCCTCACAAATCTGTTTGATCGTTGGGAAATGAAGTCAGTGGCTTTCACTCGGCCCGCAGAGGCACTTCGGTTTGTGCAAGCCGGTAACCCAATCGATATCGTTCTGCTCGACATGATGATGCCCAAAATGAACGAGGTGGAACTAGCGAACAAAATACGGGAAAATCACCCCGCATCAGAGTTTCCGATTCTTCTGCTCTCATCCGTGGGCAAAACTGAGTTGAAGCGGGAGGGAGACCTTTCGGTCTTCCATGCAATCATTCACAAACCCCTCCGTCTCTCGACCATGTGGGATTCAGTCATAGACGCTCTCGCCTCCGGCGGCGAAAAAGACCCAACAGAACCACCCTTCCCCCCGGACAATAAACCCAAATTGGCGGAGATTCATCCGCTCAAGATTCTCGTGGCAGAGGATAACCGCGTTAATCAAAAGCTCATCACCCAAGTCCTTAAGCGACTCGGCTATATCCCCAAATTGACCTAAAACGGCCGCGAGGCCTTGGAAGCACTGACTGAGGAACCGTTTGATTTAATTCTGATGGATTGTCAGATGCCTCAGCTCGACGGCTACGAAACCACGAAACGGATTCGACGAGGCGCCGCCGGTGATGATCGGCAGGGCATTCCCATCGTCGCCTTGACCGCCGCCACGATGGTCGGCGATCGAGAGCAATGTATCGAAGCGGGAATGGATCACTACCTGACTAAACCCATTAAGTCGGATCAGCTGGAAACGATGCTCAAAGAGGTCGCAACCGTTAAAAAATAGCCGATTGCGCGACATTCGTGAAAAACCCCTTGGCAGGGAGGAGTCGAAGAGTTTTCGTTCGGCTTTAATGTCCACACCCAAACCCGCGGTTTTAGCTCTCGAAGACGGTTCAGTATTTCATGGCCTTGCATTTGGCGCCGACGCCACGGTCGCCGGTGAATGTGTGTTCAACACATCGATGACCGGTTATCAGGAGATTCTCACCGATCCGTCCTACTTCGGCCAAATCGTGACAATGACCGCCTCCCAAATCGGAAACTATGGTATCGCAGCCGAGGACGAAGAAGCCGAGGGGTCCAAGTGCTCAGGATTTGTCGTTCGTGAACTCTCGCCCATCGCATCCAATTGGCGCTCCACCGAGACCCTCCCGGACTACCTAGCCCAGCATGGCATTCCCAGTATCAGCGAGATCGACACCCGCACACTGACGAAAAAGCTCCGGGTCGATGGTGCGATGAAATGCTGCATCAGCACCCTGCCCATTAGCGATGAAGACGCCATTAAGCAGGCTCGAAGCTGGGAAGACATCGCCGGCAGCGACTACGTTAAGGACGTCACCTGCAAAGAGCCTTATCTTTGGGGAGCCGACGATGCCTCTCGATTCAACCCCCCTTACCTACCGGCGGGCACATCCTTTGGTGCGCACCCGGAGCACGGCACTCGATTCCGGGTCGCCGCCTTCGATCTTGGAGCCAAATACACGATTTTCCGCAAATTGATCCGACATGGCTTCGACGTGCAGGTCTTTCCTGCCACGGCATCCGCCGAAATGATCCGTGAATACTCTCCGGACGGATTATTCCTATCGAACGGCCCCGGAGACCCCGCTGCCTTGGCCTACATGCACGAAACCGTGAAAGCGCTTCTGCCCGATCTACCTACGTTCGGAATTTGTCTTGGCCATCAAATGCTCACCCATGCCTTGGGCGGATCGACCTTTAAGCTCAAATTCGGTCACCGCGGCGGAAATCAACCGGTCAAGAATCTGGAAACCGGCAAGGTTTCCATCACGGCACAAAATCACGGCTTCGCCACCGATCCAAAGAGCCTTGAAGCGGGAGGAGCAGTCGTCACGGAAATCAACCTGAACGACGAAACCGTCGAAGGGCTCCGCCACAAAGAGTTACCCGTATTCTCGGTGCAATACCATCCAGAAGCAGCCCCCGGCCCCAACGACGCCGATCCGCTCTTTGGAGATTTCTACAACCTGATCCAGAATAGAATAGCGGGTAAGCTATAAGACCAATCCCAGATTTACCTCGATTAATTGCTCCGAAGATTGAAGCAATTCCGGCACCGATACCACCCGGCCCCGTTGGCAATCATTTTGCTGACGATTGGCTCGGTATTCTGCTCCGCTGCGGTCGTCGACCTAGGGGGTGTCTGGGAAATAAAAAGGGAAATAATATCCATATAATGGATATATTTATCTTGCATACCACCCGTTTGTGTATTCTTATCTCGTTGTGATTCAGCAACCAAGGTTCGTTCTCGCCGATCACGACTGGGACGAACTTAAAAAATTAACGCCCATCGGAAGTCTCTGACTGGGCCCCAAAGGCGTGGGCGCACGTGTCAAAATATGCGCAAACGCATCGAAGCGATCCTGTGGATCTTACGCCCGGGTGCGCCTTGGCGCGATTTACCCGTTTACTTCGGGAGTTGGCAGAGCGTTTATGATCGTTTCCGAGCGTGGACCAAAAACGGACTATGGACTGGCATTCTCAGAGGACTCAGTAAGGCTGGCCGCGACGACGAATACCCCATGATCGATAGTTCTGCGATGCGCGTGCACGCGCATGGATCGAATCCGGTCGGTGGTCAAATGACTCAGGCCATGGGGCGCTCGAAAGCCGGTCTGTCGATCCAAAGTGCATATGGCCTGTGATGCACTGGGGTATGCGTTGGGCTTCATCCTCACGGGGGCCAATGTATCAGACTTCGATCAGGCCAAGCCGCTGCTACGTCGCCACCTGCGGCCCAACGCTCACGCCATGATGGATAAGGGCTGCGCCACCGGGCTTTAAGTAGGATTTGAGCAGGGGTTTACATTGGTCAAAGTCTGAGACATTTGCGCCGGTGAGGGTGAAACCCAAAGGGTATCCCAAGGCGTCACAGGCGAAGTGAGCCTTCGTTGATAGACCTGCTTTGGCGCGAGCCATTGCTTGAGCAAGCTGGCCTCCCACTGGACCCGCAGCATGCTGATGGACCCGTGAGCTGGTGCGATCAATCATCAGATACTCATGGTCGCCTTGGAGGGTGCCCAGCCGTGCGAGCACTTGAGTCCACAGTCCACTTTTGCTCCACCGTCTATATGAGGCGTAGGCGTTCTGCCACGGCCCAAACCAAGTGGGCAGATCCCGCCATGGTGAGAATCCACAGCACCGCTGCAATACGGCGTCGCAGGTTGCGACACTTGCGTCCACGTCGATGAGGGCCAGTCAGACTGAGCTGATGAGCGTTCATTTTTTTAGCTCGGCCCAGTGGTGATCACCCAGCACGAGTCTTACGTTCCGATTCACAGAGTGATGTGATCTTAAAATGACCCCAATGTCAATAAAACGTATCCTATTAATGAATATTATTTACGCCGATTTATTTGTTAAACACACCCTAGGGCAACAAGGTCGCTTCAAACTTCGCGGCGTTGGCGGGAGTATCGACACCGATACTGGGGTCTTCGGTCAGGCCAACCGCGATTTCATATCCGTTTTCGAGCACTCTGAGTTGTTCGAGCTTTTCGATCTGTTCCAACTCTCCCATCGGCAGGGTCGCGAACTTCTCCAGTAGCTCCGCGCGATAGGCGTAGAGCCCAAGGTGTTTCCGGCAGGGATGAGATTCCACCCAGTCGTCCTCAATGGTCAGGCCAAGATCCCGGGGGAACGGCATTCGCGAGCGGGAAAAATATAGAGCCCGACCGTCTGCCCTCATCACCACTTTGACTTGGTTGGCATCGTAAAAATCGACCACCCGCTTGAAAGGCGTCGCCAGGGTGGCCATTGCCACCGGGCCGGCGACCAGAGCCGCCAATGAGCGTATCTGAGCGGCGGTAACCAGGGGTTCATCCGCCTGGATATTGATGACTTTAGCGGCCCCTACCGTTTGATTGGCCTCGGCAATCCGATCCGTGCCACTCTGATGGGCCGAACTCGTCATCAATGTCTTAAAATCTTCGGAATCCAAGGGTTCCGCCAGCGAAATATCATCCACGGCAAACCAGAGCGGGAACTCCGGAACCTGTTCGCGGATTCGCCGAGCAACCCAAAGCACGAGAGGAACACCTCTTATTTCATGTAGAAGCTTCCGAGGGATGCGGCTAGAGGCGAGTCGACACGGGACAATAATAGCAGTTTCAGGCATAAACGCAGCCCTCAAAGTGACGACATGGTTTTTGAGTTGCAAGCCGCCCGACGGCTACGGACCCTGAGCAGCTCATGTCCGAATCGACTGACAGTGCCACAACCGGCTCCTCCCACTCCCGTGCGTTAGAGGTACAAAACAAGATGGGTATCCATGCCCGTCCTGCTGCCATGATTGTGCGCGTGACCAACAAGTTCAGCGCCGAAGTAATGGTCGAAAAGGATGATGAACAGGTGAACGGCAAGAGTATCATGGGGCTTATGATGCTGGCCGCCGGGAGGGGATCTCTCGTTCGCTTCCATGTCACCGGTGGTGACGCGGAGAAGATGCTTACCGAGCTCGAACAGCTCTTCGAACGTAAGTTCGACGAGACCTGAGTTCAGCACCTCGACAGAACGTCCTCCACCCACAAATGGAGGAGGGTATTTCCGTCTCAGCCCGTGAGCCCGTAGAACTGACGGGAATTCCGCGTGGTCACTTCGGCGAGCTCAGCCAAACTTACCCCGAACACCTCGGCCGCAAATTCGGCGGTATGGCGAACGTAGCTCGGCTCATTGGACTTTCCGCGGTGAGGCACCGGTGTGAGATAGGGAGCATCCGTTTCCAACATCAAACGATCCAGCCCCTGAACCAGAGCAGCGTTCCGCACGGACTGGGCGTTTTTATAGGTCAAAATGCCGGTGAAGGACCCGACCCCTCCCCGTTCACGAAGGACGGTCATTTCAGCGGGACCCTCCGCAAAACAATGAAAGACCACCTTGCTCCAATCGACGCCACTGGCATCGATGAGTTCAACACACTCATCAAAGGCTCCCCGGGAATGGACGACGACCGGACAAGCCAGTTCACGGGCAATCTCCAACTGCGCGGCAAATGCGCACTTCTGCCATCCGAGAATCTTCTCCGCGCCTTCGGCGTCATTCTTGGGGAGATGAAATCTATCCAAACCACATTCGCCCAAGGCACAAGGTTTGGGTGAATCACCACTCCAAAACTCAGCAATTTGCTCCACTTCCGCAGCCCAATTTTCCTCCACCGAACAAGGATGCAAGCCGACGGTATAGGCGATGCGATCGGGGTGCTGTTTTGTTAAATCGCGATACAGCGACCAATCATCCGAAGCCGTGCCTACAGTGACCAAAGTGCTGACTCCCGCCACTTCGGCTCGTTGCAGGATATCCGGCAGCTCACCCTTTCGGGCAAAGCTATCCAGATGAGTGTGACTATCAATGAGCGTCATCGTTCGTGTTAGCGATAGAGAGAACCGTAGCGATCATTCAGATAAGCCAATAAAGGCTGAGGCGAGAGAGGTTGGCCCGTGACGGTCTTCACCCGATCGAGCGCGGAGGTGCGTGATCCCTGCGAATGAATCTGAGTCTGCAACCAGGACAGCAAACGCTCGAACCGGCCTTCGGCGAAATCGCCTTCGAGATCCGGGATCTGCTGGCGCACCGCCACCCAGTTCTGGGCGGCGATCATGTTGCCTAAACAATAACTCGGGAAGTAGCCGAACGCCCCCCCACTCCAGTGCACATCCTGCAGCACGCCTTCGCCATCGTGCTGCGGACGAATTCCCAACATGGCCTCGCTGCGATCATTCCAAACTTGTGGCAATTCATCCACCTCGAGATCCCCGGCGAAGAGTGCTTTCTCACTTTCGAAACGCAGGATGATGTGCAGGTTATAATGCACTTCATCGGAATCCACCCGGATCAGGGTCGGCCGCACCGCGTTGATTTCGCGGTAGAGCCGGTCGGAGGAGACTTCTCCCAGTTGGACACCAAACAATTCGCGGAAGCGGGGCTCGAAATGAGTCCAGAAGGCCCGGCTTCGGCCGACCTGATTCTCCCACATACGACTCTGCGATTCATGCATCGCCATACCCGCATGTTGTCCCAGCGCCGTATGGTGGTGTTCCATCTGCAACCCTTGTTCATAAAGACCATGTCCTGTCTCGTGGATTGAGCTGAACAACGAATCCAACGGCTCATCTTCGTGGAATCGCGTAGTCATGCGAACGTCCGCGCCCGAACCTTCGCAAAAGGGATGGGGAGATACATCGATCCGGCCGCGGTCATAATCGAATCCTAACTTCGCCGTCACTTCGTGAAGGAACTTCCGTTGCGCATCGACTGGAAATCCAAGAAAAGGACTCTCGCCCTGCCCGGCAGCCGCTTCATCGATTTGCCGCACCAAAGGGACCAACCCCGTCTTTAACTCGGAAAATAATCCATCAATTTTTTTGGCAGAAAACCCCGGATCATGCAGATCAATGGCATAGTCGTAACTGCGGTCCCCCCACCCTTGGTATTCGGCCTCGCGCTGAGCGAGATCGAGATGCTTGGCGATGAAGGGCGCGTAGGAGGCGTAGTCCCGCTTTGATCGGGCTTCCGTCCAGGCATGGTAGGCAGCACTGCTGTGACGGGCTTTTTCGGCCACGAATTCTGCTGGAAGTTTAGTCACTCGATCGAACTTCTTTCGAGCTTCCCGAACCACAATCGCCTGATCCGCATCCAGTTCGCCCGAATTCGCTTCAAGCTCCGCCAACAGTCCTCCCACCTCGGAATCACTCGCGGCTTCGTGCTCTAAACTGGCCATCAGCGCCATCTGATCGGCACGAAAACCAGCGCTATTACGGGGAAGGTTAACTTGTTCGTCCCAGCCCAAAAGTCCCCCGACCGAGGATATCAAATGCAGCCGTTTCAAACGTTCGAGCAGTCGGGCGTAAGTATCAGTCATGGAGAGAAAAGAAATAATCCACCACCTCATCGCCAGTGCGAACTGCAATTAATCGGTCTTGTTGCATAAGCCCCGCTCGGCCGGATCGAGGCACGAAAAAGCCGGTCGTCCTTCCCACGGGACGACCGGCTTACCCCTGTATCACTCTTGTTATTGCTAACAAAAATTCAAAAGACGTAGGTCGGCATCGACCTGATATGCACGTTTCCTCCTGATGCTTTCAAGGCGAGGAGCGGTCCGCCCCCGTTCAGGGAACCCGCGAGACGGAACTTGTTTTGTTTTCCAGTCGTTTCAGCGACTTCAACCGCCGTGCGAACTTTACCCCAGGTGGTCCGGGCATCGACGGTAAGCGCCGAATCGGGATCGACATCCACAATCACATTTCCCGCCACTGCATGGAGCGATGAATCCTGCGCAAGATACCGGCTCATGCCGGCTTCAATATTTCCCTTCGTCGCCTTGGCGACGAGCCCGCCGAAACTGTTTATCACCTCGATACTGCCGTGTTCGGCCGTAAGGTCGGCCATGCCCTTGACCGTGCCCACTTGAATATCCCCGTAACCATTTCGAGCGACCAGGTCGCCTTCAACGCGTCCCACGGAGATATTACCCGAACGGACCTCAATGTCCGCCGAGCCACCCACGCGACCGAAGAAAACATCACCGCGGCTCGCCCGCGCCCGTAGCCGACCTTTGATATCGTCGGCAACGTTAATACGTCCGGACTCAGATTTAATATCCAACGAACAAATCTGAGGAACCTCCAAAACAAGCGTGATCTCGCGACGGGGTTGACGCTCCAGCGTCAAATCCAGTCTCAAACCCGATCGCTTTACCGCAATCGACATTCCCGCCCCGAAGGGCTGGACCTGAACGGAAATCTGATTCAACCAGCTCTCCGCATTGGGACCGCCTGCCTCCGCCAACAATGAAAATTTGACCTGACCGGACTGTGACGGCAACACGCGGATCTCGCCCCGAAAAGTCTCAACCTTGATGATGGGATGGTCTCCCACCGGCCATTCGAGTTTCTGAATCCGTTCCGCTGCCGACAGTGCACCAGCGAGCAACGAGAAGGCTGCGATCAAGAAGGGAAACGTTTTAGGACATACACATAGGAAATATACCCTAGATGATTCAGCAACAGTATTGAGGGGAGTAAAGTTGCGCAAACTCCCCATCCGTAAATCTACCCATAAAAAACTCCCGGGCATTTACGCCTCGGGAGTGAGCAGTTGGACTCGTTTGTTGATTACATTGTCCGGAGTCTGACATTCCCACCGCTGGTGCGGTATGGCCTCCTCCATTGACCGCGCCAGCGAGTGTGGTCTTACCAACTCCCCCCTGAATCGATCTTGATGGTGATACCATCAGCTTTGACATTACCCCCGCTGGTTCGCGCATCCAAATGAAAGGAAATTTCTTCCTGCACGGTCGCAGTGACATTTCCACCACTGGTGCTGAGCAAGGCGTCGGCCAACAAGGGGCCGAGCAGCACGATTCCCACGACCAAACGCATCAAACTGCGTCGCAGCAGGCAGTAAACACCCGTCGCAAACAGGACCCCAACGGTCAAAGACATAATCAAGCTCATGACTCCACCTCCCGGAGAACAAAGACGATTTTTAGCGAAAAACCCATTACCGTGAGGAAAATGCCCGCATCAAACAGCAAAGGGGTGCCCAGATGCACCGAGCCAAGCACCGGAACGTCGAAGGCCGGCAACCAAAGACCTTGAAACAAGTTGGCATCGGCCATGATTCCCAGCAGCCCCGCCCCGAGAGCAATCGCCATGCCCCAAACCAGCAGATCCACAGGATCAACTTTCAAAGCCCGCCGGGCCGCCTTCACGCCATCGCCCAAAGCGATCAATACAAACCCAAGGGAGCCGAGAAGTCCGCCAATGAATCCACCGCCCGGCAAATGGTGTCCGCGGTAGAAGACGACCAGCGAGAGACCGATCAACCACGGCAGGAGAATCCGCGCCATGCGCGACAGGAGGAACGAGTGCGACGTCATGACGATTCCTCCTCAGCCGAAGCCGGTTTACGTTTTAGCAGCATCGCCACGCCCAGCCCTGCGATCGCCAACACGATGATCTCGCCAAACGTATCGAGGGCTCGGAAATCCACCAAGATGACGTTCACGACATTACGGCCGTGGGCCAACGGGTAGCTCCATTCACTCAGGGAGGTGGCTACGGTTTCACCCACCTGCACTTGCGTGGCTTTCCAGACTAGCAGCGCGACTCCCACACCCATGGCAATCGACACACCCACATCGCGGATCCGCAACCATCGAGACCCACGGGATTGTAGATCGGGCAACCGATGCAACACCATCACGAGAAGCACCAGTGTCAGAGCTTCCACGAGCAGCTGGGTAATCGCCAAATCAGGCGCACTAAAATATAGAAACAACACCGCGTTACCGAGGCCCAGTAGTCCCAGAGCTAAGAGGGTAGGGTTACCCACAGATTGTGGACTTGTGGATCGCGGGGAACCAAAAAGGAACCCAATCCATGCCGCCGTCGCAGCAACCACGATGAAAACGTAGTGACGCAGGGCGCCTTGCTGAATAGATCGGGTCAGCGTTTTTGCCGTCATCACCACGTGATTCATCAAACGCTCATAAACCGACTGAGGCCCTTTCACTGATTCGACTTTATCCTGCCGCTGCCACCAGATTTGGCGCGAACGGTAAACCGCGATACCGCCTAGAATTGTGAGGGCGCTCAAACCCACCGGGATGTTAAATCCGTGCCAAAGAGCCAACTTGGTTTCGATTGGGACTCCTGCAATCATCGTGGCCGCGGGACCCACAATCGTATGAGAGACCCAGCCCGGAAACAGACCAAAAATCAGGCCCAAGATGGCAAGCAATAGCGGAGGTCCCCACATGGAGATCGGTGCTTCATGCACGTGCCCAAGAGCAGATTGTTCGGATGGTTTGGCCCAGAAGGGATGGACTCCCGCTTTGAGCGCTAAGGCGAAGAGCAGGATGTTTCCTATCAATGCGACCGCCACCAGAGCCAGAGCCAACGCGTCCAGGGCGGTGCCCGTCTTATAGACGTATTCCTTACCGATGAACCCGAGAAACGGAGGGAAACCCGCCTTCGAAAGCGCCGCCAACATTGCCGCCATCGCCGTGAACGGCATGATGCGGCGCAATCCGCCCAGGATCCGGACGTCGCGTGTTCCTGTTTCATGGTCCACGGTTCCCGCCACCATGAAGAGCGCGGCCTTGTAGAATGCGTGCCCCAGCAAGAAGACTACCATCGATTTGAGCGCGAGCTCGGTGCCTACCCCGACCAGCAGGGTCAAAACCCCGAGCACAGCCAGGGTGGTGTAAGCCAGAATTCGTTTTAGATCGGTTTGCACCACTCCGAGGATGGCACTGGGCATTCCCGCAAAATGGATTCCGCCGTGCTGCCGAGTAACGTTGCGTAAATCGCGTGCCGCCCGCGGCAGCCGATAACGACGAGGTCCTGGCCTTGTTCTTCCACCGCGGTTGCAATAGCCGTCGGCGTCACGACCGACTCTTGGAGCCGGTAGTCAATTTCAACCCCTCGCGGGCCTACCTCAGCCACGATATTGCGGAGCTCCTTGGCATGGAATTCCCGTAATTCCTTAATGAAATCTTCGCGTGAGACCGTCGCGCGGGATTGCCCCCACGGCACCGAATAGGCATGAAAGACAGTCAGTTTAACCCCTTCGGCTTCAGCGAAAGCCAGAGCCACATCGAGCGCCTCACGGGCAAATTCGGAATAATCCACCGCCACCATTACTTGTCGGAACTTCGTTTCGGTTTCAGCAGGAACGGTCAGCACCGAACAGGGTGCTTTTCGTGCGAGTTTTTCGCTAAGAAAGATATCGGAAACCTGCCGACCACAGACCACGAGGTCGGCGTCCTCCTTTTGCGTAACGTGCAAAATCTCCCCGAGCGGAGAGCCTTGGAAGACGACGCGGTTCAATTCCACGCCTTCCGCTAATTTTAGATTATCTTTGATCAACGCATCCATCCGTTCTTGCGCCACGCCTTCGCCCGGCTCGAGTAACCAAGGATACCGCGCCTTGAGCTCCGGCGGGATGTCGACCGGTTGCCAACCATACATCAAGGTGACTTTACTCGTATTCGCCATCCGGGCGAGATTTGAGGTCCACCGCAGCACGGCAGCGTCGGAATCTTGAAGTGAAAGGTTGGTTAAGATGTGCTGGAAACGACGCATGATTGAATAAGTATATTAGGAAATCTGGACGGTGTTCGATCCGAATAAATCCGGCGGACACAACTGATATATCCAGATTCCTCATTTAATCTATTACAATATTTTCACGTTATGTTTAGCTTTATCCTAATTATTTATTCGCGCTGCCTCGACTTCTATGTCTACGAATTGAACAACTAGTTTCCAGAAGGGTTAGAACCCCACCACGTTCCATCGGTGCCAACATAATCCGGTTCCAAATAAGCAGCGGCGTCCCGTTCGAGTCCCGGCTTGGTTTTCGTTCGGATCTGTTCCTTTTGCCGCTCATACAATGCAGCATCGAAGTGAGGGTTGATATCCGGCATTTGAGCACCCACCTCATCGGGCCAGGCAGTGAGTCTTTCGCCCAGTGCTTTGACCCGTTTGGGTTGCTTCACAGCGAGATCATTCTGCTCCCCGATATCGCGGGTGACATGATAGAGTTCTTCGCGGCCATCTTCGTAGTAACGGATGAGCTTCCAATCCTTGTGAAGAATGGCACCGCTGGGTTCTCCACCTTGGTTCCCGTAGTGGGGATAGTGCCAATACAACGGACGATCCTCGATACTCCCAGATTCGTCGAGGATAGGTAGCACAGACTTACCCCGTCGACATGCTGCTCCTCCAACCGGGGTAAACCCGCCAGATCAAGCAGCGTCGGATAAAAATCCATGTGGATTGCCGGGACCGACGAAGTGGTCCCGGGTGTGGTCACGCCCGGCGCGGCAATAAAATAGGGCTCACGGAGTCCGCCTTCCCATTGGCGACCTTTGCCACCACGAAGGGGAAGATTGGAAGTCGCTTTGCCATCACCGGCGGAGACACCGCCATTATCGGAGGTGAATACGATTACCGTGTTCTCCAAGAGTCCATTTCTCTCCAGAGCGGCGAGGGCGAGCCCTACCCCGTCGTCCATGGCCTCAACCATGCCAGCGTAAACCGGGTGGTCCTGCACTTGGCGAACCGGACTGGTGCGATCAATCAGGAAACGTTCCTCAACCGCGGGATGCGATTGCGCCTTCTTTTGATACTTTGCCCAAAGTTCTTTGGTGCTCTGAATCGGCCCGTGAACTTGATAAAATGAAGGGTAGGCGAAGAAAGGTTCTTTCGCATTTGCATCGATAAAATCCGCTGTCTCACGACCCAATCTTAGCGGCTACAATGCATCCTAGTGCCACCGTAGCGTTCGCGGGCTGGTTTTCCTAGTGCGGTTCAGCGACTTATGGAGTCGCTGCCAGGCGCGTTTGGGAGACTTGGGACAAAAAACGCATGGTGCGGTTTTTCAGTCCGCAGCGGCGTTTTTCGGGCGAGAGTTGGAGGTGTCGGCGGGTCGGCCGGAGCAACCAATGCAAAGAGCGGGGGCCGTTTCGAGCGGCGGGTTTGTGAGCTTCGTTTCCTCCAGTTGGGCTTCGTCAGTCGCTCGCGATTCCCAGGCGCAAGGTGCGCTCGGGCGAGCGTTGTTCACGATGGCCAGCAGGGCGCGTTGAGCAACAAAAAAAGGGGAGCCCTGGTGACTACTCCCCGGCGTCTTGCGCCTCTTCGGCGGCGAGCTCCGCAGCCCGTTCCAACCGCGCCGGATGGGTCGCGGTGTGGACTTGCTTCAACTGCCGGATGGAGACCTGCGTGTAAATCTGCGTGGTCTCGAGCTTGGCATGAGCGAGCAACTGTTGGATGAGACGGATGTCCGCACCGCCTTTGAGCATCAGGGTCGCGCAGGCGTGTGCCGCAGGGGCGTGGTTAATCGTTGGAGTTCGATTCAGGATCAGGACCGATCTTTATATTTTGCGTTTGACTCCTTCCCCAGTTGGGGCCTCGGTTCAGACCTGCCTCACCCGGGGGGTTCCAGAAGTGTTGACCTCGTTTACTATTCCACACAGAAGAGCCGGATGAAACGGGAACTTGGAGACCTGAGAAAAAAGGCCGAACAGGGGCATGCCTCCGCTCAATACAACCTGGCGTTGATGTACCGTGATGGCAGCGGCGTCACACGGGATGATGTCGAGGCGGTCAGGTGGTATCGACTGGCGGCCGAACAGGGGCATGCCTCCGCTCAATACAACCTGGCGTTGATGTACCGTGATGGCAGCGGCGTCACACGGGATGATGTCGAGGCGGTCAGGTGGTATCGACTGGCGGCCGAACAGGGGCATGCCTCCGCTCAATACAACCTGGCGTTGATGTACCGTCATGGCAGCGGCGTCACCCGGGATAATGTCGAGGCGGTCAGGTGGTATCGACTGGCGGCCGAACAGGCACATGCCTCCGCTCAATACAACCTGGCGTTGATGTACCGTCATGGCAGCGGCGTCACCCGGGATGATGTCGAGGCGGTCAGGTGGTATCGACTGGCGGCCGAACAGGGGGATGCCCCCGCGCAAAACAACCTGGCGTGGATGTACCGTGATGGCAGCGGCGTCACCCGGGATGATGTCGAGGCGGTCAAGTGGTATCGACTGGCGGCCGAGCAGGGGGATGCCAAAGCTCAAAACAACCTGGCGTGGATGTACGATGAAGGCAGCGGCGTCACCCGGGATGATGTCGAGGCGGTCAGGTGGTATCGACTGGCGGCCGAACAGGGGGATGCCGACGCTCAAAACAGCCTGGCGTGGATGTACAATGAAGGCAGCGGCGTCACCCGGGATGATGCCGAGGCGGTCAAGTGGCTTCGACTGGCGGCCGAACAGGGGCATGCCTCCGCTCAATACAACCTGGCGTTGATGTACCGTCATGGCAGCAGCGTCACACGGGATAATGTCGAGGCGGTCAGGTGGTATCGACTGGCGGCCGAACAGGGGGATGCCCCCGCGCAAAACAACCTGGCGTGGATGTACCGTGATGGCAGAGGCGTCACCCGGGATGATGTCGAGGCGGTCAAGTGGTATCGACTGGCGGCCGAACAGGGGGTTGCCGACGCGCAAAACAACCTGGCGTTGATGTACCGTGATGGCCAGGGGGTGCTTAAAGATGAAATCGAGGCCTTGGCATGGTTCAACATGGCAGCCATCTCGGGAACCGAAAACGCGGCCCGGAATCGTGACAAACTTGAAAACCGGCTCGGGCCGCAGGCCACGCTGGCCGCACAACGGTGTAGCAAGGAACTCTTGAAGCAAATTGAGGCGGGAAAGCTGAAATCCGAGGGCTAAGGAGTCATGGTATCAACTCCTGGTCACATCCTGACAGCCGCCCATGTCGCGGCCGATGCGACACGTGTGCCCGTCATTACCACGCCCGGGCCCGAAGCCAGCTTCGGTTGTGCGTGTTGATGAGCCGAATGACTTGGCCGTGCTCAAGCTCGACCAGGGTGTATGCCCAGCGTTGCCGATCGCGTCCCGTCGGGTTCGTTCGGGGCGCGCCGTTGCCGCCATCGGGGTTTCCCACATCGAAGTCCAAGGCTTCAGTCCCAAGGGTTGCACGCGGAGAAATCAGCAGCCTTGACGGTCCCGGTGATGACCCGCGCAGTTGGCGGGTCAGTGTGCCCGTGCAATCGGGCAACCCCGGGAGGCCGCTTCTTGACAAGAACGGGAACATCATTGGGATCATTGTTGCAAGGCCCGGGTTGAAAGCGGCCCAGGAGACAGGCGACATCCCGCAGAACGTGAATCATGCGATGAAGAGTGCATATGCCCCGGCACTGCCGGAGCCGTATCTTAACAGCGAATTGCCAGGGCCTAATGGTCCTGAAATCAAACCCACCCTTGAAGACCTGGTCGCCAAGGCCCAACACTCGGTTGTGTTGATCTTGGCATTTTGACGGTGCCGTCAGCTGGAATGGGCACGGCAGGCAGGTATTGCCGAACCCGTTGGGAAGAGCCGTGCATAAGCCTCCAAGGTGCTTATTCCGTGGGAAGGGTCAGTCCGACGCTCGAGGTTAAACTCCCGGAGTAAGCCGATGATGCCTCCAAGGTCTGGGAGGGCACCCGTACGACAAGCTCCCCAAGGTCCCATCCCATGGGGAGACGACACACCGGGTCCCGGCGATCCTGCGCGAGGCGGGAGCCCCCGCCTGCTGGCCGGGCACGACTCGCAGTCTCGCAGCGCAGCGGAGAGGATGCCGGACGTGACAGGGCGAGTCCTAAAGGAGCCCTGCCTTCCGTGGCGCGTAGGCGATACAGGGCCGTCGCCGGTGGGGTTACTGACCAGTGGACTGAACGACGTTAAGGAGTGAGGGAACGAGCAGGATGGGTGACAGCTATTTGCTGGCGACCAGCGTGCCGCAGGGGCGTGGTTAATCGTTGGAGTTCGATTCAGGATCAGGACCGATCTTTATATTTTGCGTTCGACCCCTTCGGGTTGCCCCCAAAATCATGTATCGTTGGACTGATCCTCGTTCGACCCCAAAATTTCTTCTACAATTTCCCTATAATTAGGTGAATCGCTCGATCTTGTAAATCTTTTGATTTCTTCAAAAGCCTCGTCATAGTGTTCTTGCTCCCAAAGACAGTGGAAAAGCCCAAGTGAAACTGTCTCGGAATAAGGAACAAGTTCGGTTGCTTTTCGAAAATACTTCACGGCATTTTCAAGATCGCCTTCGTCCCAATACACATCCGCCAATATCGCTAGGACAGCGGGAGATGTTGGCTCTAATAAATGTATTTCAAGGAGCAAAGCCCTCGCTTCCGGCAGTCTTTGCTGATCTTTCAAAAGCACTGCCTCATCAAAAATCGATCTCGTGCCGTCGTTCATTGTATCAATAATCATCTAGGATTGACTGATCACGGGCAATATCTCGAAGCTCATTTTTGGCATTTTGTCTGGATTTCTCAATGCTATCAATTGGCTTCGTGCGCTTACCTTCTCTAACTTCCTTTTGAGCCCTCTCTATATCCTCGAGCACGCAAAAGGGGACATTGCTTGAATCTTGACAAGATTACGATGCGAACATAGATATCCACCATGCCCCGCACCGCTCGTCTTGAATACCCCCGCGCTTGTTACCACGTAATCAATCGAGGAAACTATCGATCCGATATTTTTTCGACTGATGGTGCCCGGGCAGCATTTGAACGCACGATGTTTCAAGCCTGCGAACGGTCCGGGTGGCGGCGGCATGCCTTCGTCATCATGCGTAATCATTTCCACATGGCGATGGAGACTCCGGAGCCAAATTTAAGTGAAGGCATGAAGTGGTTGCAGGGCACTTGGGTCTGCCGGTTCAACCGCCTGCGCAAAATTAAGGGAAGACCATTCCAAGGGAGATTTAAGTCTCTGCTCGTTCAACCCGGCCATGCCTTGGCGGAGGTAAGTCACCCCATCCACCTCAATCCGGTTCGTGCCAAGATTATCACTCCTCCAGAATTGCCCTCATTTCGATGGCGCTCGTTGGATCACGGAGCGTCTCGGAATGGGGCAGCCCGCGACTGTCAGTCAATATGTTCCCCGCTTCAGACTTGCTCAACAAGACCAAACGCGACGCGTGAAACGCATTTTGTCAAGAATCAAGCAATGTCCCCTTTAAGTGCCCCCGATTCCTTACTCTACCCTCCGAAACAGCTTCACCACTATCGGTTCATCAGGCGTCAACTTCACTGTCTCGCTAGCTCTAACAACGGTCCCTTCTGTTTCGCCAGTCAGATAAAATAACCCAATGTTTTCCTCTGAAGAGAAGACGCAGCGGGAAGCAATATACCCGTCCTTTTCAAACCTGAATGAATGTCCAACCCGGACACCATGCACGGACGTTAAGCCTAAATCATTCGTTTTCTCTAGATCCTGATCCTCTGTCGTAAAATCCCCCGGTGCCAAATATGTTATGATACGCCAATTAGCAGAAACTCCCTCTATGACTTGTCCGCCAACTGAATCAACAACTCGAAAAGTTATATTATAATCTTTCCTTTGCATTTCGCGTTGTGTCTGATCGCGCACGCACCCAGTAAAAGCGAACCCAAATTGAGCCGCCAAAAACAGTATAATAAAACTAATCTTCCTTCGCATCTTCAATACCTTTCTTAAAAATTGGTTCTACGGTCCACAAAATGGTCGCGTGGTCAGTATCTTTTTCCTGACCGTCGATAATTACCCGATTCTCGCCCTTATTAACATTAAGGTTTTTTTGTACCGAGGATGTTCCTTCGTCTGTCCTGAACCGCTCACCCTTGAACATGTATGCTGTTTGATAGTAATTAAAAAAATTCTCCACATTTTCAGGAATATCGTTGGAGAGCCACCTGCCCAACGTAACAGGGTCGATGAGAAACAAAGTGTGAACCTTGATACCTCGTTTATCAAGATCACGAGCTAGTTTAACCGATGACGCTCCTCCCCAACTCCAACCGAAAAGAACGAGTCGAGCATTTGGATTCTCTGCTAAAGCCTTAAGAATCTCCTTACGGGCTGAGCTTCTGGCCCTTGAGTGAAATACTGTTAAAGCGCCTACATCATCACCCATCTGAATCAGTTTTTGATTACCTGCGGTCGTTGTCCCTCCTGCTCCTTCAAAACCAAAAACCAAAGTGGTAACTCGGTTTGCGTTGTTTGGTGGAAGAAACCGATCTCAAGGACACGATCGGCGACGATCGTGCGGTCGACGCCAATCTGTTGGACCACGGCCGACCCATGCTGAGTCTGGCCAAGGCCTACTCCGAGGATGAGGTGCGCGTTTTCTACGAACAGGTCCTCGCCCATGCGAAAGATGAAACAGTGCGGTTTTCGATCGAACCCAAATTCGATGGAGTCGCAGTCAATGTGGTGATGCGGCGGGGCGAAATGATATCGGCCGCGACCCGAGGTAATGGGACCCGTGGTGAAGATATCGCCGACCAGATGCGGGTGATCCGGGGACTAAATTACGAGTGGGCGTTTGATCCCATGGAACCTAGGATCGAAGATATCGAACTACGCGGTGAGATCTTCATGACAGATGAGACGTTTGAGAGCCTGAACTGTGAACGAGTCACCGCGGGCGAAGAACCGTTCAGGTATCCAAGCAGTGTCGCGGCGGGTGCGATCAAGCTCACCGATTTGGACGCGGTGGCCGGTCGAGGATTGTCTGTGGTATTTCACGGCTGGGGTGATGTGAAACCCGCGAATGCGGCTCCCCGATCGGTGAAGGTGTTTCAGCGCTGACTCGAGGCGGTGGGGTTGCCTTCGGTTGCCCAATTCCGGTTTTTGGAGCCCCGTGGAGTCGATGAATTGTATGCCGAGATTATGGCGATGCGCGGGTCGTTGTCCGGGTTCCCGATGGACGGTCTTGTTGTCAAGGTCGGCTCAGTGGCATTGCAACAGGCCATGGGCGATGGACCGACTGCGCCGCGTTGGGCATTGGCGCGAAAGTTCGCTCCTCCCCGCGAGGAAACGACGCTCAGAAACATCACTTGGCAGGTGAGCCGCATGGGCGTATTGGCCCCGGTGGCGGAATTCGATCCGGTGATTTTGGGAGGCGCTACGATCCGGCGGGCTTCATTGAAAAACCGACGGGAAATCGAACGTCGCGATCTTCGCATTGGTGATGTCGTTTGGGTCGAAAAAGCCGGGGAAATCATTCCTCAGATTTCCGGGGTTGAATTGTCCAAGCGCCCCACGGGAGCCGAGCCTTATGTCTTGCCGCGCGTTTGTCCTTCCTGCGAGAAGGCCCTTACCGAGACCGAAAACCAGATCCAATTGATCTGCCCCCAATTCGAATGCCCCGAGCAACAGGTTCAACGACTCCTGCATTTCGTTTCGAAGGAAGCGTTGGGGATCAAAGGTATCGGTCCTTCGTTGGCGAGACGATTGATTGACTCGGGCTTGGTGGATTGCCCGGGCGACCTCTATGGCCTGACCGCTCAGCAGTTGGTGGCGCTGCCGGGGGTGGCGCTGCCGGGGGTGGGACCCGCAGCAGCAGTAAAGCTAGCCGATGAATTAAACCGCGCGGACCAGCTACTCGATCCGGCGAACCGGGCGATCCTCACCGAAGTCCTAGGCCACAGTGCCGGAACACGTCTGACCCACTATCTGGCTCCGGCGGAAGTGGCCGCCATGATAGAAGATACCCCGAATATGTTGCAGCAAAACTAGCGCGATCGTTTCGGCGCGTCGGGATGTCGAGGCCCGTTTCCATAGTAAACCTGAGCATCGAAATCAAAGGAGTGCCGGTCGCTCTCGCGCGGGTCGTTGGACGCGATGAGGTCTTTCGTCAGTCTAAGCGCGTGAACTTTTAGGATGGAGGCATATTTCTCATCGTCTGCCACGTTGTTGAGCTGATCGGGATCGTTACGCAGGTCGTAGAGTTCTTCGGCGGGACGATGACCGAAAGCCAACGTGTAGGCCCGGCGGTGCTCTTCGTCCTTGTCCTTGTTGTCCACCATATAGGTCTTGGTCGGGCCGTTGTCGGTATCACCAAACCACGTGCCGGGGAGAGCGGCGTTTTGCCAATCAGGCGTGCCATTCGACCAGCGCTCCGGGGCGTAGTTGCGGATGTAGAGGAAGCCGGGCGTTCGGAGCGCCCGCGAGGGATAGCCGCCCATGTCGGGCGCTTCCTGACTGGGCACGTGGCGTTCCTTGCCAACCAACACGTATTTGCGCAGGCGGGTTTCATCGCCTTCCAGAATAGCGGGAAGCAGGTTCTCGCCCGTCATATCACGGTGTCGCTTCACTCCGGCGGCAGCGAGGAATGTCGGGGCCAAATCGGTGAGGGAAACAAATCCGTTCAAGACCTGTTTTGACTTCATGATGCTCGGCCAACGGATCGCCAAAGGCACGCGCGTGCCGCTGTCGTAGAGGTTGGATTTGCAGCGAGGGAAAGGCATGCCGTGATCACCCGTGACCACTACGATCGTGTTGTCGGCTTCGCCGGTTTCCTTGAGGAGCTTGAGGGCCGCGGCGACGTCCGAGTCGAAACGTTCCACTTCGAAATAGTAATCGGCGACGTCGCCGCGGATGACGTCCGAGTCGGGATAGTGTCCGAAGAGTTTTACTTTTGAAATATCCATGCCTTTCTCAGCGCCGGACCCCAGCTTGTAGCCGCGGTGCGGATCTTTGGCGCCAAACCAGAAAAAGAACGGTTTATCGGAGTCACGCTGAGCGAGGAATTCCGGGAACCCGCCGTCGTAGTGTTCTCCGGCTGGGTAACGTTCCAGCCACTTGCCCAGAAGTTTTCCGGGTCTCCAAGACTTGCGCCACGAACCGGTTTCGTAGCCGGCGTCCTCCAGCAAATGGGGGAACGTTTCCAGATCCTCGTTGAGGGTGCTCCAGAGGTTGGCGCCGGTGCCGAGTCGCCAGTGGTATTGCCCGGTGAGGATGGCGTTGCGCGACGGCGTGCACGAAGGGGACGAAATGTAGGCATTGTGAAAGAGCGCCCCTTCGCGCGCCACTTGGTCAAAGGCGGGCGTTGCTACGACGTTGTCGTTGGCGTAGGCCGACGCATGGGGCCAGCCCCAGTCGTCTGCGATGCATAACAGGATGTTGGGGCGGTCGTCTTTGGCGGAGGTGAGAAGCGATGAAAGCGCCATCA
The DNA here is from genome assembly GCA_965203585.1 of Actomonas sp. Taxonomy (GTDB): domain Bacteria; phylum Verrucomicrobiota; class Verrucomicrobiia; order Opitutales; family Opitutaceae; genus Actomonas. The sequence continues at coordinate 398,756 of CBDBDC010000003.1, read as the reverse complement.
GACTGGTGAGGCAAAGCAAGCGGGGGATTCGCATAGAACGCGCAGTAAGGGTGGCTAAAAGAGTGATGGCAAATCTTCCCCGCAGCCTCAAAGCTTGAATCCCAAACTGAAACTGGTTCTGGTCGGAGAGTGCCCCTTACCTCTGATACTTTTACCCCTCGATCATCGCTTCAGCCGGAGCGTTTTCCATCGGTCTTCGATTTTGCCCTGATGGCGATTCTGGCGGTGGCCTTGATAGCGACCGGTGCCTCGGCTTCGAAGCCGAAGAATGTGCTGTTCATCATCTCGGATGATTTGAACTGCAACATGGGTGCTTACGGTCATCCGCTGGTTCAGACCCCGCACCTCGATCATTTGGCGCGCGACGGCATGTTGTTCGAAAACGCGTTTACCAATTTCCCGATTTGCGGTCAGTCGCGTTCCAGTTTTCTCACCGGTCTTTATCCGGAGCAGAATGGCGTGGTTCACCTTCGTCAGTTGATCCGTGACCATGTGCCGGACGTGATCACCATGCCCCAACATTTTCAGCGGCAGGGTTACACTTCCGTGCGGGTCGGTAAGCTCTACCACTACGACAACCCGCTCGGGGTGGGCTCCAACGGTCACGACGATCCCGCTTCGTGGGATGTGCGGGTGAGCCCGATCGGTCGCGACCGTATCGAAGAAGATAAAATATTCTCCGTCACTCCCGGAAAATTTGGAGCCTCCATGAGTTGGCATGCGGCGGAAGGAACCGACGACGAGCAGACGGATGGCTTGGTCGCGAGGGAATCCATTCGAGCGCTCGAGTATTTTGCGGAGAACAAGACTCCGTTCTTCCTCGGCGTGGGTTTCTACCGGCCTCACACGCCATTCGTGGCGCCCAAGAAATATTTCGATCTCTACAACCCGCAGGACATCGAACTGCCCCGCGTGCCTTCCGGTTACCTCGAGACGTTGCCCGTTCCCGCCGCCAAAACGATTCGGAAGCGTAAGCCCGAGATCGATATGCCCGCCGACCTTATGCGGAAAACGATACATGCCTACTACGCCAGCATCTCCTTTATGGATGCGCAAGTTGGCCGCCTGCTTGAGGCTTTGGATAAATTGGGATTACGGGATGATACGATCATCCTGTTTACCTCCGACCACGGCTACCACATGGGGGAGCACGGGTATTTTCAAAAGACTACGTTGTTCGAAGATGCCGATCGGGTGCCGTTGATTGTATCGACGCCGGACATGAAAGCGCGCGGTGAATCGACCGATGCCATGGTGGAAATGGTCGATTTTTATCGCACCCTCAGCGACCTCGCCGGCGTCGCGCCGCCCGTGGATTACATTCAGGGCGAGAGCTTCGCCGAAGTGCTGGATGATCCGAGGAAGTCATCCCGGCCGGATGCAATCACCCAGCTCGTCAACGGTTACTCACTGCGCACGCCACGTTATCGATTCACCCAGTGGACGGATACATCGGGCCTCGACGTGGAATTGTATGATCGTCTCAGCGACTCGGCGGAAATGGTGAATCTCGCGAATGATCCGGTCTACGCCGACGTGCAGGCCATGCTGTCGAGGCATCTGGACGAGCGTATTCGAGAAACGACTACGAAAGTCGATGGACTGCGTTTTGTTCCCGCTCCCTCGCCGAGGTTTAAAGGATATTCCCGAGACGAACTCAAAGAACTGGGATTGGCTGGAGAGTCGCAGCCAACGTGGGCACCGCCAGGGCAATAATTGAAACGACGGTTTCGGCGAAACAGCTCAACCTCGTGCGGTAGGGAATTTGGGTAGAGCGTGCTCGCCGAGCGCACCGTGCGGTTGGGTGGGTTTCGGGAGTTGTTAAACAGAAGGTCGCCAAGGCCACAAAGATTCAAAAAACCCGTGGAAGAAAACGGAGGATTTGGGGCGCCTATAGGCGCCAATTTTCGGCCTAGAGCATTTGAGATTCTAGTGCCTTTTTGTGGCGGAAAGAGCGGGTGTCTACGGAGGGCTATTCTGCAACATCGCTGTCGGGCATAAAGCCCGACCCTACCTTTGGCTTCGTTGCTTTGCCGTGTGTCGGGATTTACGCACGACAGCATAGGGACTGCCGTTTTTATGGCGGCGGAAAATCATCAAAAATCCAGCGCAGCACGCACGCGTTCGCGAAGCACCGGCAGCAAGTCCGTCGCGAACCACGGGTTTCGTTTCAGCCAGATTTGATTTCGCGGCGAAGGGTGGGGCAGCGGAATTTTGTCCGGCGGATAGGTGGTAAATTGCTTCACGGTTTCTGTCAGCGTCCTTGCGGCCTGATCACCGAGATATTGATCCTGCGCGTATTTGCCGACCAGAAGAATGAGCTGAATTTCGGGCATGCCTTTCAGGAGGCGTTCATGCCAGAGCGGAGCGCATTCCGGGCGCGGAGGCAGGTCGCTGGATTTGCCCGTGCCGGGAAAACAAAAGCCCATGGACATGAGTGCCACTTTGGTTTCGTCGTAAAAACAGTCTGAATCGATTTCGAGCCATTCGCGCAGGCGGTTTCCACTGGGGTTGTTCCACGGCACTCCCGACTCATGGACCCGGCGGCCGGGTGCTTGGCCGATGATCAACAACCGTGCCGAACGATGAGCGACCACGACCGGACGTGGCTCGTGGTCCAGCGCTTGGGCGCAGACCTTGCAGTTTTTGATTTCTTGGAGCAGTCGCTTCATCAGTAACGAGAGAAGGAAACGGGCGGGATTGTTTCATAAGTATCATGAGGCCAGTCAAACGAAGCGAACGTGAAAGCGGTTTTGGTTTAACGTGCAGGGGCAGGGAGCTCCCCATGGCGGACTAGTCGGGCCACGTTGATTCCCATGAGTTTCGAACGACTATTTCGGATGTGGTTGGGTTTGGTTGGCGGCATACTCACGGCGTTGGTCGCCAGTGCTCATGAACATCACTCTCATTCCGAAGATGCCACCATCCAAGAACGGTTGGGCTTTCCGAAGGACGCCAAGTTGCTGGTGATTCATGCGGACGATCTGGGCATGTCCCACTCCAAGAACGTTGCTACTTTCGACGCGATGAAGCGCGGGGTGGCGACCTCGGCCAGTCTCATGATGCCGACACCGTGGATGCGGGAAGCGGTTGAGATGTCGAAGGCAAATCCGGAGTTGGATATAGGGGTGCACCTGACGCTCACCGCGGAATGGAATAACTACAAGTGGGGTCCGTTGTTGGGGGCGGATTCCGTGCCCAGTCTGGTCACCGCAGACGGGCTTTTTCACGCCTCAGTGCCCGCGTTTGCAGAAGTCGCCAACGTGGCGGAAGTGGAGGCCGAGGTGCGGGCGCAAGTCGATTTGGCGCTCAAGCTGGGCGTTGATGTCACCTACCTTGATGGTCACATGGGGTCGCTCCTCGCGACCGACGAAATCGCCGCCATGTATCTGCGAATCGGTCAGGAGTATCGTTTGCCGATTCGGCTCCACCGACACTTCGGCAATGGCATCGAGGACAACGTGCGACTGCAGTCAGTTTTTCTGAATTATCCGGCCAACTACGATACGATGGGCGGTGCGTCCCCGGACCATTTTCCGGATGGTATGGCCGATTATTACAACAACGTCCTACGGGAGACCGCGGCCGGTCTCAACCTGCTCGTGCTTCATCTCGGTTTTGATCGCATGGAGGATCGGCAAATTATGGCTGGCTTTGATCCGTGGGGGGCGAAGTGGCGCCAGATCGATTACGACTGGTCGATAAGTAACGAAGCCAAACAACTGATCGAGGCCACGACATCATTCTCATCAACAACCGCGTCATCCGCGACAAACTGATCCGCGGCGAGAAATAGGACGTATTTTAAAAGCCCACTCAATCACATGAAAAGTAGAGCGGCGGCCACCCCCACGTTTCGTCGCTCGTGGGTCGGGCTTTACGCCCGACAGCTTCAGTTGCCTCCAAACCACATCGTATGATTCGCCGTTTTCGTGTCTTTTAGCGTGATATAGTGGATCATCATATCCGCGGACTTTGTGACCGAGTATTGACCGATCTCCTTCGCTGACTTGCGTCACACCGAATCCCCTACCCGTTGAGGCCATGTCCACACCGACCGAAAAAACGTCCGACCGTTTTAGCGAAGCACCGATCTCCCGATTGATCGGTTTCGAAGTCGCCGCGGAGACTGACGACGAGGTCACCCTAGTCTCGTTGGATGCCGGAGAACAGCACGCCAATCCGATGGGACGGGTTCATGGCGGGGTGATCAGTGCGCTGGCAGATGCGGCTATGGGCACCGCCTACGGCCGGGTTCTGCTGGACGAAGAGGATTTCTCCACCATCGAATTGAAAGTGAACTTCATGCGCCCGGTTAAAATGGGTCGGATCGTAGCAAAAGCCCGCATGGTCCAACGTGGGCTACGCATCGGCTTCCTCGACTGCGAAATCCACGACACCCGCGGAAAGCTAGTAGCAACCGCCACCTGCACCTGCATGACGGTGAGCGCGTGAATGGGGGCGGTTCGATTACCCAAATCTTTATCTTTGGATCGCCTCCTTCGGATCGCCCGGCTACGCAGTGTGCGTCTTCCAGCCTTGGGCTCGCCAGCGACGTGTGGCGGCAAAACAGAAGGCTAACAATCCTGCCAGCGAAGCGAATGTGGAAGTTTCGGGCACGGCGGAAAACGAACCGATTTGCGTTGAGACATCCGGCAGGGTATCAGAGCTGTTATAGCCCCATGTCACGATAAGGTCGTTTTCGTTCAGGTTGCCTGGCACGAAAATACTGGACCCGGTGTAGGAAAAATTCACGGACACGGTTCCCCCGTCGGTGAAATCTAGGGAGCTTGCGAAGCCGAGGTCGATGAAACCCCCATCGGAATAATTGGTGATCAGATTTGCTCCGGTGGTAATGGAATCGGCGGTTCCCGAAAGTGTGCCGGAATCGTCTCCAGTAATCCAGTCTGGGTCGCCCGGTGAACCGATGAATAGAGCAGTCGCTGCGACGGCCGGCGCGGATCCCAAGGTGGCACTGCCGCTGAGGTTAAAGGAGAGCGAGGTTTCGGTGAGAGACCAGTTTTCGATCAAGATTTAAGACTTGCCTGAAAGGGCGAAAATGCTGAACGCGATTAGTAGGGTAAGTCGTTTCATGAAATAAATGATTAGAGAGAGCCACGCTCGATAATAGGAAGGCCAAAAGTTATCAAACGGTATGCTCGTGCGGCAGGGAAAATTGTCAATATCACTCATTTGACGTCGATCAGCCATAGGTATGAACGGGGGGACGTAGTTTACAGATAGTCTAGGGACAAAGGTTACAGTTAAAAGGCAGTATACCCCGGAAAGATGTAACCCAAATGGACCAGAAGATGCGGTTTGTTAGTTTGGCGGCCACAGGCCGCTACAGCGTCACGCAGTTATGCGAAGGCTTCGATATTAGCCGTAAGACGGGCCATAGCTTAGCCGCTACGCGGTGTAAGGACCACCGGAATTGAACAACCAGTCGCGGCGGCCCTGGAGATGCTCCCACCAAACGGCCGCAAAGTTAGTGGAGCTGATCCTCAAGGAGCGCGAAGCCCATACCAAATGGGGAATTCGGAGGGGACCCGAACGGTGTCCGTGAAGTGACTCACAAGTAAGATTCGATGCGTTGTTTAAAGAGAGGATAAGCCTGTTCCCAAGGGACTTTATCGCGGATGGTGTGGCGCCCGGTACGGATAAATTGTCAGGTCAGCGTGAAGGCGTGGCGCCCGTTGTATTGAGCGGGCAGGAGTTGATCCGAGGGGATTTTTTCGCGTCGTTGTTGCGGTGGTTTGGTGACCTTGGTTTCGCCGATACCGGTCTGTTCAAGTCGGGCTAAAAGGAGCGTGAGCAGATTAATGCAACAGGGCCACGAAGTGGGCCTGCATGAGCGCTGCCGTCTCGCCGGTGCCCCACGCCCTGATGACCTTCAGGCGGTTTTTAAATACATCGTAAGCTTTGTCGATTTACCAACGCAGGAAGGAGAGCAAGGCGATGAGGCCCGGCCGCAGATGTTGGCACGTGGTGATAACCACAAAGTCTTTGTCCGTGGTCGGATCACCGGAGTGGATGCGTCGCAGGGCGGCGTTGGTGTAACCAGCATGATCATCGGTGATGACCCCACGATTGATCTGATCATCAGGATCAAACCCGCAGGGACCGTAGATCGTCGGGTCCCTGTTTTCTTTTTCCCGGGTGATGATCATGGCGTGCCGGTTGAGCTTCTCGAGCCCCCCGTGCGGGTTATCCATGTAGGCGGGATCGGCGACGATAATGGGCATCGGCTTACGCGGCTTATCCGGAGTCCAACGCGGCCAGTTTTCCTTAAACACCGGCCACGCGTGGCGCCGTTTGGCGTCACCCTGAAAACACGCCATAGGGCGCATGAGCCCTCAATGTAGGGCAAAATCCGGTGATCATGCCCGAGGCGAGCGACCCTTGCCGTCGCGCTGGGAGTGGGTCGCGGGAGTAATCTGATGACCATCGACGGCCCATACCGGGTGCTCTGCGAGTTCCGGGTAGTATGCCCACCCGTCTCGCTCGCCCCACTCTCGATCAAAGCTCGCGTAACTCTGGGGGGCGACCGTGGTGAGCATAGCCAAGCGTCGCGGCGACTTGAACGCATCAAACCACGTGCGGCGCGGCCGCGATTCGGCTTGATCGGCCCGAGTCTGCCAAAAGGCCCGACCGGACTCTTCGCCCTCCAGCGTGCGCGTCGGGTTTGGGTTACTCGGAGTGGCTTCGGACCCCGTTTGCACGTAGAGGTCCGGCAGTCCTACGCGGATAGCATGGTTCCCCGGAGTCAGGGAACCGAAGCGGTAGAAACCGTTGTCGTCGATGGGTGTGGTCGGCTCGCCGCTGTCGAATGCACCGTTGCTGTTTTGATCGACGAAGATGGAAAACCCGTCCCGAGGGGGAGGGAGCTCCCCGGGGTCACGGACGCCATTGAGGTCGGGGTCGATAAAAACGAATCCCGCGACTGCGGTTTCGGACGGAGCAATGGCAATAAGCCCTTTGGCACTCAACTCGGCTACGTTGCCGGATGGGATCTCGGCGATGAGCGGCGGCGGGAATGTCGGGGTGAATCCGGAGGGAGTAACTACCTGCGCTTCGACCGAAAGCCCGGATGGTAAGTAGGATGAAATGAAGGTGCCATCGGCGAGTGTGGATGTGCTGGAGAGGAGTTGTTTGGTTACCGCATCGAGGAATTGGATACTGACGTTCTCGAACGGTGCTTCTTCTCCGTCTTGAATGCCGTTGCCGTCGTCGTCCTGGAAAACTGAGCCACTGATTCGGCCAACAACATTCAAGTCGGGAGTGAGAAGGGCGGTGGCCAGATTATTCTCGGTGGAAGTATCTGTGACCGACGACTTGCTGTAGTTGGCTAGGAGAGGCAACGACACGTCGAAATTGACTGGGAATGATCCTGTAATCCGGCGGCTTTCCAAAAAAGGCAGTACGTCGATGGTGATGGTGTGACCGGTCACATCCAAGGGAGATGCCGTGACTCCTGACGGGAGGGTATCGAACGTTGCGGGCGGGAAGGTCGAAAATCCCACGGTCAAGGTGGAGACCACACCAGTCGCGGTCTCCGGGCCGTGGTTAGTAACCACGAGTTCAAAATCGACGGTGTCTCCGAACAAGGGGTTGGTTTCGGAAACCGAGAACATGACGCCGATGTCGCTGCTCACGATTTCGGCAAAACGATTCGTGTCGGCGAGTTGATTTAAGTCATTCGGATCATTACTCAGGGCCGACACTTCGCTCGCTAATTTGAGGAATTCGAGTGCGACTTCGACGGGCCGGATTAAAATAACGGTGACGTGAAGCTCCATACTCTCGCCGGTGGGGAAAGTGGGGAAAGTCACATCAACAAAGTGCCGGATCGTATCATTGGAAATCGCGATGGTGCCAGGGACATCCCCTTCGAGCCTGGTCGCGATGATGTCGAAATTATTGTCGATGTCGTTGTTGAAATGCACACTGATGGCGTCGTCGGCGCCGTTGTTTTGCACGCGAAACACCACATCAAAAGGAACTCCGTAGGGAGCCTTTTCGGGGTAGATGGAGGGATACTCGGGGAAGCGCACCTCCATATCGGCGCCGCCGGAAGAGTCGCCCACTGAGAAGACGAAACCCCAACGAAATAGAGGTCGGTTTCGGTGGTGACGGTGCGCGTGATCACGTCCTCGCCCGAGCCGTCGATGGAGATCTTTTCTTCGGGGTTATTCGCGTGATCCGGCCGCTAGGATTACCAAGGTTCAGACGCCCAGAGATTGCTCTGGCTAAGGGGGTAGAAGCAGGGGGCATTTCCCCACTGACTAGTGTTGGCATTGGGTTGCAATAAAAGCTCTCCGAGCGGGCCGTAGAACTTATCAACGACGCGGCTCCGTGGTGGTGGTTCGATTTATTTGGCGGGAGGGTTGCCAGGTTGGTGGTTTTGGCTGATCCTCCTGGGTGCGCTGCTTCCAATTACTCGGTTCCATTTTCTTCTTAGCTTTCCTTGGAGGTCTCGCGACTGCCGCAGAAATGCCCGGCGTGAAGGTCGGTGAGATGGCGCCCGAATTCACTTTGATGTCCGGGACCGGCAATGAGGTTTCGCTGGCCGACCTTCGGGAAAATGGGCCGGTGATTCTGGTATTTGTGCGTTCAGCCGATTGGTGCCCGCATTGCCGTCGGCAGTTGCAAAATTTGGAAGCGAGCCGGGCGGTGTTGGAGGCGATGGGTGCGCAGCTGATCGCGCTGAGTTACGATGATGCCGCCACCCAGGCCAAGGCCGCCGCTAAGCTGGAACTTACCTATCCGTTGCTGGCGGATCCAGGCAGCAAGACGATCGATGCTTACGGTATTCGCAATCACGAGGCGCGCGGCAAAGGCCTGGGTGTTCCGCATCCCGCGATCTTCATCGTCGATGCGGACGGCGAAATTCGGGCAAAGTTGATGGAGGAGAGCTACCGCGATCGCCCTAGCAGGGAGGCGATTCAAGCGGCGCTCGAAGGCCTCAATTGATCGCCGAGGCAGAGAGACTCGGACGAGACGATTACAGCAAAATCGACCGCGTTCTTGGGTGATGATATGATCTCTTACCGTCAGGCCACTCGGGAGGAATTGGACTTGTCGCTTAAGTGGGCCGCTGCCGAAGGTTGGAACCCTGGGAAGGGCGATGCTGATGCCTTTTGGGCCACAGACCTCGCAGGATTTGTTTGCGCTGAGCGTGACACGGTGAGGCCGTTGCGACAGGATCGTTGGTTGCCTATGGTCGGGCTTTCGGGTTCATGGGTTTTTCATCGTAAGACCTGATTTGCGCGGGCAGGGGGTTGGTCGGGATTTTTGGTATTGGCGGCGAGATTTGCTGCGCAGTCGTCTTAATGCGGATGCTCCTATCGGGATGGATGGAGTGTTTGATATGCAGCCGTTCTACGCTAGAGGAGGCTTTGGTTTTATGCATCGAAATTTGCGTATGGCCGGGACGGGGCAGGTCGCCACGAGGGAATTAGATGGTGACCTGCGCCTCTTGCGGGATCTGCCGATGGAACAAGTGGCGACGTTTGATCGCCGTCATTTTGGCTTCGCTCGCACGGCGTTCTTGGAGCGTTGGATCAATCCGACGGGAGGTCTGAGACTTGGCATCGTGGACGACGGAACGCTAAAGAGCATGGGCGTGGTGCGACCGTGCCAAAATGGGTTTAAGGTCGGCCCCCTGTTCGCCGAGGATTCACCGACTGCGAACAGATTGTGGGTAGCTCTTTCAAATCATGCCGCCGCAAAGCCGGTGTTTCTGGATATTCCTGAAAATAATCCGGAAGCTGTGGCCCTCGCGGAGAGACATCAATTCGAGGAAGTTTTTGGCTGTGCCCGCATGTATCACGGCTCAATTCCCGAACTGCCTTGGTCGAACATTTGTGGTGTTTCCACTTTCGAACTCGGTTAACCGGACAGAATTGGACGGACCGTTCGTTATCGGTTTTATCGCGGAGCGTAGGCGACACCCCTGAGGTCAGCCTATGATTTGCCCCTCTGGGTCACCACGCGGTCAAGTTCGGCCATTTCCTCGCCGCTTTGTTCTCGTTTCACTGTGCGCGTGCAAATATTGGTCTCAAGTCCGGCATTGGTCCGGAAGGCGTAGACAATATAGGACTCCCCGACGATGAAGTTGAAACCACACATTGCTGAGTCCGGCGCTGTGGAGATAGGAGTGGTTTTATCGGGAAGTTCTCCTTTCCAAGTGCGATCAGTCCGGAACGTGAAGACCTTCCGTCGCGGATAGTCCTGTTTGTTTTCGGACGTCAGTATTGGCTTAACCGATACGCATTCTCCCATGAAAACCACCGCGGCATCCGCCAAGGCTTCCTCCACGGGTGGGGGTTGCATACAACTGCAGGCCAGCGCTCTTGATCCGGCCGTCGAAGTTAATGCGATAATCAATGTCAGAGCCGAGCGTATCATGGTATCAGGTGGGGTGGCGGTTCAAAAGGGCAGGAGACATCAGCTGAACTTAGGCCAAGAAGCGCATCTCCTGTTCGCGAGGTTGGTTAAATGTGACCAGCGGGCCTCAGCGGAGTTCCTCACGAATGACGAGTTTAAGAGCGGACCAAACTTCGCTGACGGCGCAGACCTTTACGTCTACGAAACCCAGGAGCAAGGCGACTTCCCGGATGGTGTCCTCGGTAGTGGTGGTCGGAACTTTGGAAGCTTTCTTCGACCACGAGACCCAAACCCCGGCATCTGACCGAATGCGGGTTCGCAGCTTCTCCAGCTCGCGATTGAGCACAGGGCACTGAGTTGCAAAGAGGTGAATCAAGTCGGTCTTGGTTGAAAGTCGGTGAGCGAATGTGACGTCGGCAGGCAGCGGCGCGAGCCAAGCTACATAGCCGGCCGGGGCAAATTTGGGGAGCACGACCGAGTTTGGTTTGATGCCGAGTTTTTTTACTCAGCGGAGTTCCGGAATACCTAGGTGTCGGCGAAGGCATGGGAACAGTGCTGAGAACGAACCACGCAATAGTCGAGGGGATGCGTGCTCGATGTGATAGGGTTTTCGAATGGTTAAATCTGCCTCTACTCTCGCCAACGATCCGCCGGAGCGATTGATTGGCAGAACCTACCTTCCTTCGTCTGGACCACGGGGTGTTTCAGGGTAGATCGTTTGTCGAATATTATTCCTTTTTTCCATGAAGACCTCTTTTGCGGGATCCCTGTCTTCCTTTTGCCAACGCCTCTGTTTGGGCTTGGTTGTTTTCGCCGTGGCCGGACATGGCGCTGTTGCCGGATATGGCACCGTTGCGGGTGTCGCGTCCGTGGCTACTACTTTGTTGGAAGAATCTCTGACTGATGATGTTGTTCGTATGGGGCTGGCGAAGAACTCTCTAGTTGACCGTTCCGGTGAAATACATGCGGCGAAAATCCCTTCCGATACCGCGGCCTCTCCGACGGAAACCGTAGCTCGCATCAATGTTCATCCTACCGGAGTTTCTGCGCATACTGCGATTCCCGCGACGGTTCTGACAACCGGTGGAAATGCGACCCAAGTGGACCTATCCTCCCATTTTTCATTTCCGGGAATCGAAGGCATGGTGGTTCAATTTGATACGGTCCTGGGGAAAATTTGCGGTGGAACTTTATCCGCAAGAGGCCTCGAACAATGTATCAACTTTTCTTCACTACGTGGCGAATGGATCTTACACGAATTCCATAATCCATCGTTCGGTTCCCGACTTTGTGATTCAGGGTGGAGGCTTTCTGGCGGAGCCTAACCTGCCGGCGGTCGCGACACCGGTCACCGCGGTGTTGGAATATAATCGACCGCATTATCGCGGCACTTTGGCAATGGCCCGTAGTAGCGCCCCGGACAGTGCTGGTTTATCAATACGGTGGATAATTCGGAGATTCTTAAGCCGCTCGGTGAAGGACTGGAGGGCTACACCGTAATCGGTCTGGACGTGGTGGATCAACTTGCGGATTTGCCGAGCTTCGTTCTCTCGGACTTTTTTAACGAGTTCCCGCTCTACGATTACGAGCCGGGAACAACGGCGACACTCGGAAATTTGATGACGATTAATTCCATCTTGGAGGTTCCGATCTATCCTTCTGATTCTGATCCGGTTGGGCTGCTGACGTTCACTGCCACGAGCTCAAATCCCAGTGTCGTTCTTCCCTCGATTGAAGCGTCGCAGCTCACCCTGACATCAGTGAATCCCGGCGAGGCGGAAATTCTCGTGCAGGCCACCGAGAGCGGTGGTTATGTGGTGGATATTCGATTCGACGTCACGGTATTGACCGAGCCTCCCGTCATTGTTTCCCAGCCCGTATCCCGAGCGGTGGTCAGCGGCACGACGCTTCAACTTACAGTCGATGCGACGGGAACCGGTGCCATCACCTTCGCGTGGATGAAGGACGGCGAAGTGTTGGTGCCTTCGGGCAATTATGCCGGGATAGATACCGACACCCTGACGATCAGGGAGGTCTCCGCAGAAGATATGGGCAGTTTTACCGTGAGCATTTCAAATGGCGGGGGAACGACCGACGCCGGTGCCGCTGTTGGTGCCGCGCTTCCGCTACCATACCGCCGATACCGATGAAGATTTCAAATTGGGGTTGAGCGAACTTCTACGTGTGATCGAACTCTACAACACCCGGGCGGGCAGCACACGGACTGGTGCCTACAATGAGGGAGATGGATCCATAGATGGATTTGCCATCGACCCCCGCGAGGCTTCAGCGGAAGTCACCCTGTCGCGATATCACGATGCCGATACCGATGGTGACGCCAAACTCAGCCTCGGTGAATTGTTGCGCGTGATTGAACTCTACAACGTTCGTAACGGATCGATCCGGTCGGGACAATACTGTATCCAACTCGGCACGACAGACGGTTTCAATCCGGACGCGTAAAGCGCCTATTGGTGATCGGCGATAGCGAAAGGGGCAGGATCGGTGTAGGCTGACGCGGGGAGTTCCTTGAAGACGCCGATGTCGGTGTGGTCACGTTTGCCGTGGCCGTGGGCGAGGAGGATGTCGCCGTGATTTTTCCAATCGGTCCAAGGTCCGAGATCGCGGGATTCGGCGTCGTTAAAGTTACGCCAGAACATCCAATGCGAAACGAGATCGGTCGCTTGATTGACGTAGACCTGGTATTTGTTATCCGGCGTGCGACCGACTTCCTGGAAGGTGAGTTGCAGAATGTCACAGTTTGCGCCAGCGGGGTCGCTCATTTCGCCGATATATTTGAGCGTCACGCCGGAGTCCTTGAGTTTGTAGGGCATGGCGAGCCAGTAGGCGTCGTTGATCCAGGCACCCTTGGCCGATGAGAGGGCTTCCCTGAGCTCCTTTGCATCGGTGACCTCGACTCCGGCTTGCCAAGCGCGGCCTTCGCCAGTGTTGAGATTGGAGAGCACGGTCAGGTCCTTGTTCTCAAAGCGATGATCGCCGGTATATTTGTCCCAAAGGTGGAGCCGATTGCCGAAGAAGCGCCAAGTGACGTGGCGGGTATTGTCCCACGCTTTCCGTCCGCCCATGGCCGCCATGGTGGCGTCGGCGATGGCGATGGCCTTGGCGTCGGACTCAGCGAGACTGAAGCCAGACTGAGCAGGATTGGCGTCAGCGGCGAAGACAGGTGAGGCGAGGGCAAAGAAGAGGCCGCAAGTGGCGGCGGGGAACAAACGAAGGAAGTGCATGCCGCATCTGATACCGGATCGGAGACGCTTTGCGAGTCGGTATTGGCGTCGTGGGTGGCTTGTTAACGTGTGCCGGAGCGGCGTGCTTCAGGAGTTGCCCGTTCATGCGGTCGGCCTCGTGCTGGGTGGCATGAATCGTCGTAAATTTGTAGGAGGTTTGGGCGTGGCCGGTGCGGCCGTTATGTCGGGGAACTGGGCGCAGGCAAAGCCGGGGAGCGGAACCGGGAGTTCTTTCACCATCTCGCTTTCTCAATGGGCTTACCACCGGGGCATTTTTGGGAATGCCCGTGATGATTATCAGCACTTCATAGAGACCTTGCACCGCGCTCCGGATGATGTCCTGGCCGGCGATATGGATCCGCGGGACATCGTATGGCGGGCCCGGGAACTTGGGGTGGGCGTCGTTGATCTCGTGAATATTTTGTGGTTCGGGCACGGTCGGGATAAACCTTGGTTGAAAGATTTTATGTCCCGGGCGCGGGACGCCGAGGTGACCTTCGGCGTGCTGATGTGTGATCAACTTGGCCGTATCGCCGCTGAAGATAAAGCGGAGCGCAGGGAGTCGATTGATGGACACCTGCTCTGGATGGAGACGGCGGCGGAACTGGGCTGTCCGTATTTGCGGGTAAACCCCTACGGCGATGGTTCGTATCTGGAACAACTCAAACGCGGGGCCGAAACATTGCACACTTTGGCCGAACGCTCGGCGGATTTTGACTTGGAAATTATCATCGAAAACCGTGGCCATCCCGGCAGCAACGGGGCCTGGTTGGCGATGCTCATCGAGCAGGCGGATCATCAGCGTCTCGGGACTTATACCGACCTAGACAATTTCTTTATGGGAGGTTGGAATCTCGACCCCGAACGTCGCTACGATCACACTCAAGGACTCCTGGACCTCGCTCCCCACACGAAGGCGATCAGTGCGAAGACTCACGACTTCGGCCCGGATGGGGAGGAAACGACCATCGATTATCATCACTGTTTGAAGATCCTGCTGGACGCCGGTTTCACCGGGCTGGTGGGGGCGGAATTTGAGGGGAATCGACACACCGAAGCCGAGGGCTCACGCCTCACGGTGGAGTTGTTAAAGCGCGAACAACAGCGGTTCGCGTAGGCAAAATTCTCCGGGTTACTGAGCGCGGTGGAGACATCTTGCCTCCGCTGCGGCGGTCGTGGGTTTGGTTGAGGGGCAACTTGTCCGTTGCGACCAAATATTGGGGTAGTTAATTTTTGCATGGTCATCCGACTAACCACCATGAACCTGAAAGAGAGCAATTTTGTGCAACGCATTTTGAGGACGCAATGTCCGATGGTGCCATTTTGGTTTCCGTGGTTTTGGCAGCGGTCGGAGCTCGGGCGTATACGGGTAATCCTTGGCAGGATGGCGTGGCGGGAGGACCCTCGATTCCGGCAACGAGGGATCATCCTACTGAAAGTATTTGTCTGGCCGGTGATATTTCCTTTTGGCGATGGTCTTTTGTTTGTTGATCAAAGGGGAGGATCCGTGGCGTCTGGCACGAAAAAGGCGTTTCACTCAATTGAAGGAATTACTCTATTTCGGAACATTGAATGGGCTCGCTCCCGAGCAGTATTATACGCTGAGAATATACCTTTTTAGCGGCGATGACGTAGTTGGTGATTTTTTCACGGCAAACGAAATCAAGCTCATGAACCGCTCATTGGATGCATGTGGCTGGGGCGCACTTCTCTTCCCCGCCGCTTCATGCCGGCATTGAGTAACCATCAATCCGGATGAACTCGCTCCGATTGATTTCAGTCGGATTGAAAATTCGGTAATCCATTAGGAGTAGGGGAAATGAGATTTGGCTCGCGGTTGCGGGATATTTGGCACAGCAAGAACAGGCCGTCGCGAGGTTGATCCAGCTGCTTGATCGAGTCCACCTCATCGGAGCACAGTGCTGAAAGTTTGGCGCCGGAAGCGTGTTGATCGGTTCACCGGTTACGCAATCGACTTCCGGGTTCGGAACCGTCGTCCTCGCGTTCACCCCATGAGTGTTTTCCGCTTCGTCCTTACCTCCCTTTTTCTAACGTGTGGTCTTTTTGCCACCGCCCAATCCGAGCGACCTAACTTGGTGCTCATCGTTACCGATGATCAAGGTTACTGGGATGTCGGGTTTAATGGCTGCACCGATATCCCGACGCCCAACATTGATCGTATTGCGGACGAGGGGGTGCGCTTCGCCAACGGCTACGTTTCCTACCCGGTATGTGGCCCCAGCCGCGCAGGGTTTATGACCGGGCGTTATCAAGGGCGATTTGGGTTTCGCAATAATCCCACTCTCAATCCGATGGATGCGGATGCAGGATTGCCGATTGAGGAGGACAACATTGCCGAGGTGCTGGATCGGGTGGGCTACTACTCGGGCATCATCGGGAAATGGCATCTGGGCACCCATCCGAGGTTCCGACCCAATGTGCAGGGTTTCGACGAATTCTTCGGGTTCGTGGCGGGTGGCCACCGCTATTTTCCGGAAGATTTGGTTTATCAGAACATCGAGGCCGTTGATCGCAAAGGCGGTTGGTATAATACCAAACTGCGTCGCAACGATGTGCCGGTTGAGACGGATGAATACCTAACCGATGAGCTTTCGCACGAGGCGGTGGATTTCATTGCCCGCAACCATGTTGATCCGTTCTTTCTCTTTGTCGCCTACAACGCGCCCCACACGCCGATGCAGGCGAGCCAGAAGTATCTCGATCGCTTCACGCACATCGATGACAAGTTGCGACGCACTTACGCGGCCATGGTGAGCGCCGTTGATGATGGCGTGGGGCGCATACTCGATGAACTCGACCAACACGGTCTCGCCGAAAATACCTTGGTGGTGTTCTTCTCCGACAACGGCGGCGCTCGCAACAACGGTTCCAACAATACTCCGTTGCGTGATCACAAAGGATCGCTCTACGAAGGCGGCATGCACGTTCCTTTCGCGATGCGTTGGACGGGCCGCGTGCCGGCCGGGCAAGACTATCAGCATCCGGTAAGCTCGCTCGATGTGCTCGGCACGATGGCAGGTGTCACCGGAGTGGAGATTGCTCCCGAGCGTCCGCTTGACGGCGTGAATCTTATACCGTTTCTCACGGGGAAAAACTCAGGTGCACCGCACGATCATCTTTTCTGGCATATGGAGAGATCCGACGATCTCGCTATTCGAGATAGTTCCGACAATAAGCTTTTGATACTCGGGCAAGAAGATGAGGTTGCGCTCTACAACCTGGCTGAAGACCTCGGTGAAACCACCGATCTCAAAGTTCGACAGAAAGCGCGGGCAGAACACCTTCAACGAAAACTTGGGGTGTGGAGCGGCGAACTGAAACCCGGCCAATTCGATGGTCGTGGAACTTGGGATCCCGCCACGAATCCGGCGACGCCGCGCCCGGAGTGATCCGGACAAAATAAAACCCGGTCGGAACCCATGAGGACCCCGACCGAGAGTGAACGACTGGACGAGCCAGTGAGAGAATTTACGCGGCGAGCGGGTGGAGCTCAACGCGGACCGCTCTGGCGGCGGGAACCTTCATCTTGAACGCGTTCCGGTAGGATGTGCGCTCGTTGCCGTAATCGAGGCTGAGCATCGCGCCGACACCGACGACGGCGGCGGAGCTGAGGGCGAAGGTGGCACCGAGGCCGACGAAAACCAAAGCAGGAATGGAGGCGGTGGCGATGAAGAGGATGAGTGATGTTTTCATTTTGATTTAAGTTTGGATGTTAAAAATTCGTTTCGTTGTTGTTCTCATAACCCCCGGGTCGCGGCAGAAGTTGCACGAATTCTTAAAAAGTTTTTGGCGACCTTATGGCAGACGAATTTTGCCCACCGGCGAATGCTTCAGGATTTCTTTGAACCGAAGAAGTTTCATTCATGGTCGGTCCGGTTCATGGTTTCGGTATGAAGTGGTTTCGCCGTTTATTTGCCGGAGTATTGTTGAACGTCGTCGCCCTTTTGGCTGGGGCAAGTCAGCCGAATATCGTGTTCATTCTCGTAGACGACCTTGGCTACGGTCATGTGGGTTTCAACGGCTCGGTTTATTACGAAACGCCAGCCATCGATCGGCTCGCGAACGAGGGTCTGGTTTTGGATAACGCCTACATGTATCCGACGTGCTCACCGTCGCGCACGGCCTTGGCGACAGGTAAACAGTTCTTCCGCACGGGAGTCTATACCGTGCCGGTTTTGGAGAAGGGTGACGCCAGCGAAAATATTTTTTCCCGTTGGACGGTAGGCTCGGAGCACACGATGTATAGCGAGCCCTTGGCTGAACGGCTGAAGTAACCTGATCCATGGGATTTCAGTTGGTTGGACCACCATCTGGAAGCAGCGACAGATTACTATCCCGAAGGACAGGGTTATCTCAAAAATGTTGGCGGCAACTACCGCGGTGACCCGGCGCTGGAGATCAATGGATACAAGAAGCCCGACGGGCGGTTTTTTCGCCCCGTTTAGTAATCCCTTCCTGGAGGATAACCCCGAAGACGATTGGCTGACGGACCACCTGACGACCGAGGCGATTAAGTTCATGGAAGAACACCGCGAGGGACCCTTTTTCATCAACCTCCACTCCTACACCGTGCACCGTCCGATTGTGCCGCGTAGCGACGCGTTGACCGAAAAGTATCTCAGCAAGCCCGGTGATCCGATTACCGGCCAAGGGTTGGAGTCGGACAAAGACCACCAACGGGTGGCGGAATACGCCACGATGATCGAATCGCTCGACGATAACATTGGCCGTATCGCTGATTTCCTTGATGCCAGCGGACTGCGGGAAAATACCCTGATCATTTTCACATTCGACAATGGGCAAAACGTGGGTCGCAACGATCGATTCCGCGGTAAAAAGGGATTTATCTACGAAGGCGGAATCCGCGTGCCGACCTTCATCAACTGGCCGGAATCGACTACCACGGTGTGCTGGATGGGAAGTCCATCACTGGGCTTTTCAACGGCGAGCCGCCCCACCTGCAGGACCGGTCGTTATTCTGGCATGTGCCGAGTCAGAACAAACATGGGACGTGCTCGGCGGTGCGACGAAACGACTACAAACTCATCCAATACCTAGCCGACGGGAAGGTGGAGCTCTACAACCTGCGGGAAGCCCCGAAGGAGTCGAAGAATCTGGCGAAAGCGATGCCGGAAATGACCGACCAGTTGCTCACTCAACTTTCCCAATGGCGCTGACTGAACGGCGCCCCCCCCTTCCGCCAAATTCGCCGCTGCGGTTTTGATCTCTTAGTTGAGGGCTTGGTAACCAAGAAATGGTCGACCGCGAAATAAAACTAGCGGCTTGGTTTGGTGAGTGGTTGAAGCGTGATGTCGTGGGGGCACTTTCCGTCCGCCCGCACGAATTGATCATGACATCTGGGACAAAATGCACAGCTCGCAGGTGAGTCGGGCAAGGGGGCCGATGTGAGTGATTTGGGCGAAATTTCAGCGTCATTCAACATGGTTGCGATGATCGGTCGAACGCGGGCGCGGTGATCGTCAAGGATGGCCGTAGCAACGTTTCCCAACTTCGTCGTATTGGAGAGTGGCCAACAAAGATCGCGCCACGTATTTTGCGCGAATTCTATCCGAGATTCCGCTTTTCCCAAAGCAAGTGCCGCGGTCAGCGGATGAGTCGCGGGCCAAATCGAGTCGGCGATTGTGGCTCGAAGTTGCAATGCTTGTGGGGGAAAAAGAAAAGGTGAGACGAGAACGTTTCCGATGCTAAATTTGCTCCACCGGTTGAGTTTAGTAGCCTGATACCAAGCGGCGCTACAGGCCACGATGTGGAGTCCGCCAAAAAGCGACAGCGCCAATGGCACCGTCCTGCTGATCGCCTCCGCGAGTTGTGATGACACAAATTGCGAGCCCTCCGCCAAATTGTAGATCGAAAGTGCAACTAGCATCGCGGTGGCGGTGAAGTTACAGGATGTTACCAGTTCGAATCGTAATGCTAAAACCCGCAGCAAACGCCGCAGACGATTAGGGCGAAACCAACGGTCGGTGATTTCGTTTATCAGATCCGCCCGTTCCGTTTCAGAGCAGCGAGCAAGGCGCTTGATTTCCGGAACCGTGATGTGACCAGTCGCCGGGATGAAGGGCTGTCCGTTCAACCAGATCTTGTTGCTGCGTAGTTTTACTTTCTCAATCTCCTGCCATTCCAGCGTACAAGGATTCGAAGGCGTGGGGGGCCGCACACTCGCTCCGACTGAGAGGTTTACGATACCCTTCGCGGAAAAAGCGAAAGGCACATCTTCAGTTTTTAGCCGCCAACTAAAAGGCCCGGGAGTAAAGCATCCCCAACCCGCTTGCTTCCCGTGTGCGCGCGGTCGGCCAGTTAAGGCGGAGAGGTAGAAGCGAAGGTGGCGCTGCCAACTGAATCCGTTCAGGCCGTAGAAGACCCAAAAGATCAAAATTAGCAGCGACCACTCGGACATGGCCGGGAACTAGACTTGCTCCTCAGGTTCTTTTCGACCGGTGAGGGAATTCCAGATCCGTTTGAAAAATACGCCGACCGCGATCACGCCGAAGACGATAAATTTCCAGAACTTCGCCAGTAATCCGCTCTTGGCGGCCATTACTCCGGCCCCTCCCAAAACCAGCGCAGCCAGACCATATTCGGCGATTTTGTCGCCTTCCTTGAACTCGCTGTAACGTTCGCCGGCGACGTAGGAAAACCCCCCCGCCAGCAATGTATCGGCTGATGCTTCGGCCATGGCGAATCCCTCTGGGTCGGCCACGAGGGTTACATTCATGACCCCGGATCGACCCAGCAGGCGAATGTTCTCATTGATCCAAACCGATTGGTGATTGTCTTCGGAAGATGAGAGCCTGAACGCCCATTTGAGGTTGTTGTTGGCGGGGTCATAGTAGGGCTCCGTTGCCCAGCCTTCCATGCGCATGGCATCCCATCCCCGTTCGAGTCGCATCTCGTTGGCGGCTTGTTGATTGGCTGTCATGCTGTCCATCAACTCACCTGCATCGAGGGCATCTTTTTCGTCGTCTTTGACGTATCCGATGGGATCGAAGTCGAAATACATCGACCAGCCTTCAGGAGATATAACCACGCCGACTTCGTTGCCGGCATACATGTTTTGCGTGAGTTCGAAGTAGCGTTCCAGGGAGCCTCCGCCCACGAAAACGGCGTCTTCCGGCAGGTTCATTTCGGCGATGTCGCCCAAGGCGACGGTGGCTGGACCGACCGTAGTCTCTACCCCCAATGAAGTGAGTTCATCGACAAAACTCATTTCTTCGACCGCGGCCTCAGGGGTGTCCTGAGCGTTTAAATGAGCGCCGAAGCCGAGAGCAATGGACGCGAGCAAGGAGCAAGAATTTAGGAATCTCATGATGTGTATCTGATTTACGGTGAAGGTGAAATCAGCATTACAAGCGGGCCTCCTGCTCAGCTGAAGTTGGTGCAATGCTCGGGGTAGGGTGAGGGATTTGCCAGAGAAATTCTACCTGGACCCGCGGGATCGTAAGGTGGCGTCGGGCAGGTGCTTGAGGCGAGGCGGGCAAAATCGAGCAAGAAGAAGACCATTTTGGCGATCGCGCGGCAGGCTGCGGTGTCCTGCTGGCGAATGAGAACCGGACGGGACGGGCCATTGGGGGTATTGTGGTAAATAATGGGCAGTTACCCTCAAGCTCAGATCAATATTTAATAGCTACAAAACCCAATTTTTTTTATAAGTTCAGCGGGTGCACCACATGAAATTGAATTTCGCTCAACATTACTTATTACGATACTACCCGCTCCAATCACGGCATTGTCTCCTATGCAAACACCCGGCAGTATGCAGACATTTTCACCTATCCAAACATTATTGCCTATTTTGACGGGACCCTTGCTTACCAGGGGCTGTTCGCGGAACGTCCGGCCAGGAAATAGTTTCCGAGGGTTGCCATGATTGTGATCGATGATCAATATATTACTTCCCATCAGGACATCATTTCCTATGTGAATGGCACTGATGGCGCCCAGATGACAGTTGTGCCCCAGACTCACGCGTTCACCAATGACAATCTGCGGTGCGTATTCTTGCCCACGATAGCGATTCCAACACTCAAGACGAAGTCCGGGACCAGCTGCAAATTGCGCTCCGGTTTTTATTCGATCCGGGTTCAGCAGTATTATCGGATGATGTATCCTTGCCTGTCCCTGCGCCTTCACCCGGTGTTTGAAGTGAAGGGTGGCCAGTAAATCCAAGAAATTACGAATCGAACCATAGGGATCGAGGAACTTCGCCACCAGCAGGCGCACGGCCCGCAGCCCCCCCACGGCCATGACCCTGGGGGTAAAAACCGCCCCACGAGCCCAGAATCTAGGCAGCGAAAACATCGCCCGTGTAATTTTACAAGCTACGATAGCCTTTAGCCTAAGTCCTTGGGCAGAACGGATCGCATTTTCAAGGCTTTTCCAAAGCTCCCTGTCGTCACCGTATTCTGCAATCAGTCGCTTGAGGGAAAAATGCTCAAGGGTGTAAGGGTCACGGGAGGCAATCAAGTTGGTCAGGGCCTTGACATTTGTGTATATCTTACGTTGGTAAACTCGCACGCATTCAAGACATGCACCATTATTGATAAACCAATTACTGGCATCCAAAAAATAAACCATGCAAAGTGTCGCCCACTTATCGACGATCGCCTGACGGCCAATAAACCCGATCAATAGCGGTGATGCGATTAACCCCACGGGACGACCTGCCATGATTTCTGCCCAGACACATAGGTAACCGGCGGATGTAATCGTATCACTGAACCATTCCCTCTCCGCACAATGTTGCTGGTAGGCACCTACCCGGGATTGCCAGGATGACCTCCGATAGACAAGATTGGAGAAAAAGTTTAAGGGAGCCGAAAGCTCGGAGAGCTTGAACACACGCTCAAGTCGGTCCAGCTGGTCGACGTTGGTGGAAGCACGAATTAGTTGTCTGGAAAATTGCAACTTTTCCCGCATTGCAAGCTTATGCTCCCAATCATCGCGCCTTGAGTCTTCCTCCACTGCATGGCAGGCAACATGGCCATCCAAATCGGGGTACTTTTGAAGCTGAAGCACGATCCGGCTTATCGCATCCGGTAATATCAGGTCATCGTCACCCAGCATCCATACAAATTCCCCAAGGGCCCCCTCCGGGCACATCAGGATGTTGCGTGTGACTCCAATATTCTCCACGTTTCGAAAATACCTTACGGGATGATTTTTTCGAAACCGAGCTATCACCTCACTTGTGGAATCAGTACTCGCATTGTCCCGAAATACCACTTCATACGCCAGCGAGGGAACCCTGTCGAGAGCGTCCCCTAATGTTAGCAACATACGCTCCAACAGCCCAGCTCGATTGTGGGTCGGTATGCAAATCGAAAGAAGAATGGATGATTTTTTCACCATCTTCTAATTTTTCACGGGGAAGCACTTACGCATTATCTTATTAGGCAAGCCGCCGAGGCCAAGTCGAAGGAATATATCAAGTCTTCTTCTTGCAGCGCATCGTTTCTTAAACTCACTGCGCGCTGTCGTCAACAACTCATGGGACGGGTAAAGGTCCCCAAGCAGCCTGTCCAGGTAAACCTCGGCATGGCGGTGTAAGGCCTTGTCCGCCTTCACCCAAGGCAAAAGTTCCAAGCGTTTTGATAGGGCATCGTCTGGAACCCACCTGGACTTTGCCGTATTTTCTCTTTTGGCGTAGCTGCAGTCAGAAAACCCATCAGGATAAAGTCTCTCCATGCAAAGTAGTGCGTCATCGAAACGCTCCATCGGAAACAAATGGAAAACCCCCCTTTCCATATAATCTTGGATCTCAGCGAGGCCAGCTCCCTCGTGCCCCATGATAAAATCTGTTTGACTGCAATCAAAAAACATCGGGTTTCTCAATAGGGTCGATTTGACCGAATCGGCAATGTATCCCATGTCATGAGCCTTCGTAATGTGCCAGCCTGAAATATGCGGCCGTGATTTTAAAAACTGATAGCAGGACACCATTTTCCGAACTGGATCTCGCACGAATGAAAATGCCCGCAAATTCTTGAATCGAGTGAATGGTATTACATCCAAAGCGTAGTTGTGGGCTGAGAAGCATTTGTAATTCCAGTGGTAGAATATATGAGCCATGGTTTCGGCCGAATATTGATTTGAATGGCCACCGGGTGCGTAGTCTGCCCCAATATGCCCCTTAAAATTTCGTTTTAATATTTTCCACATTGTCACCCCCGCCGTTTTCGGGACATGTATATGAAAATAGGCACGGCGTTCCCTGGGGATCGCGTCCAGCAGGAAATCGATGTCATCCTTGGCATGAAATTTATGTTTCATGTTAAAATGAGGGAGGGCGAAACCACGGTAGCTGATTCTTGAGTAAACGTCCTAGCCTATCCTTGGGAGTCGGGCGACATCTCTGGGCAAAGTCCTTCCGGGCCTCCGGCAATGCCCGCCGATCGGGGAATGCCTCGCCTAAACGTTTATCGAGGTACTGGTGGGCTTCCTCATGAAGGGATTGATCCAAGGACATCCATGGGAGGAGGCGAACTTCTTTTGTATCTTTCTCATCCACATGATAGTCTCTTGGAGAAATGTTTTTATGATAAGGATACCTACAATCCTTGAAATAATCTGGGAATATTCTCTCCAGGAACAACAGCGCATCGTTTATTTTTTCTGTCGGAAAAATCATGAGACGACCAATTTTAAGGTCATTCCTCAGCATTTCCATCTTGTCTTCGATTTGGGGGTAAAGCCATTCAAACTGTGAAAAAGTATAACCGGTCCACAGTTTATTATAGTCCTTTTCACGCCATCGCCTTGAAACCTCCTCCAAGGAGTATCGCACAGCTACATGTTGGGCATCACCGACTCGACCACGCATGTCCAAGTAACCCGATATGGCATGAGAAATGGGGGAACGAACAAAGACAATTGCCCTCAGGCGGCCTGTTTGGTCATGGGGTAGGCTGGTTGCACGGAGCGCATGGGATGCCCAACATAAATGAGGCCGTATGCTCAATGCGTGCCTCACCTGCCAGGGCTCATAACATGTATCGGCATAAAATAAGGCATCTCGATAAAACAGTTTCCCGAAATTTCTGCAAAGAACAGCACTAAACGTACTGCCCGCAGTCTTTGGGATATGAAGAAATAAAAACTTGGGAGTTGACATCGGTGGCTGCTTGGTCTCACCGCGTGTTTTTACGCGGACACGCGGACACGCGGACACGCGGACACGCGGACACGCGGACACGCGGACACGCGGACACGCGGACACGCGGACACGCGGACACGCGGACACGCGGACACGCGGACACGCGGACACGCGGACATTGTTCCACTGTCTCAAATTTTGGCAACATATTTCATGCCCTCATTTTTTCTATAGGGCAATGCGCCCACCTGAAGATTACCCTTCGCCTCGAATTTTCGCCACCAGTGCCTCGCAAAGTCCTTGAGCGCTACAGGTTTTCCACGCCCGACGTTGGCCACATGGGGCTCACCAGCGGTCGAACGTGTCGTGGTCGTGGCCTGAAGGAACTGCTGCGCCACTTCCTCCACCGGCACGTAGTCCCTCACCTGCTCTCCAGGCGTCAGCTCAAAATCCTCCCCGGCCAGTGCTGCCTTTCGCAACGCTGGCCAGATATTCGCCTGATGCTGTCCCTCACCGAACGCGGAAAAAATACGCAGGTAGGCCAACCTTAAGCCGTATTGTATCGAGTACGCCCTCAAGGCGACATAGGCCGCCGCCTTCGAGGCGGCGTAGCCTCCAGTCGGCTCAAGCGGTGCTTCAGGAGGGATGAAATCATAGCGTTCTGCACTCTGGCCATATTCCAGATAGGAACCCGCCACTATAAGCCGTGTCAATCCCGCCAGTCTGGCCTGTTCGGCCAACCGAACAGTGGCCATGGTATTGACTTCCAGCATCGTTTCCCAAGGCTCCACTCGCGGACTGATCCCTGCGGCACAAAAGTGAACCACCGCATCGCACCCAAGCAGGTCTTTCGCCTCCACCTCTCGAATATCCTTGGTCAGCCAGTCCATGTCGCCCGGCGCGGGAACCCGGTGGTTCGGACGGCCCGGGCCGGGGCTGCGCAGGCCCACCAGGTGGTGCCCGGCCTGCGCTGCAGCCCGCAGGAAATGCGACCCAATGAAGCCGCGTGCGCCTGTTACGAATAATCTCATCTCAGAAGACCTGCCTCCAATCTCCCATGCCCGGCAAGGATTTATCGCGCTCCGAAACGCAGCGGACCGCCTCCGGCCAATCGAACCCGATGCTGTCCCAGCGCACCCCGGCCTCCGCCCCGGGCACATGCTCACCAGTCGTATTGTATATAATGATGCTTCTCTCGTGGGCATAGAAACCATGGGCGACGCCGCGTGGCACCAGCAGGAACCGGCCATCTCCACCGGAAAGCTCGGTCGAGAAGCAGCGGCCGAAGTTCGGTCCTGCCCGCAGGTCCACCACCACGTCCAGCATCCGCCCCTGCACGCAGTAGACCAACTTTGCGTGCGCATGCGGCGGCACCTGCAGGTGCATCCCCCGCAGCACCCCGGCATGGGACACGGAAAAGAACTGCTCAACCCAATCCGCCGCTTCCAGCCCCACGGCTTGATGGCAAGGACGGCTGATGGGCTTGACAAGGCATCCACGCTCGTCGGCACGCACGGGCGCCTGCACCAGGAAAACGCCCGGCAGTGGCTCCTCCAGGATCCTCATGCCCGCACCCCCATGTCAAGATCCGCCGATGGGGTGCTGACTTGGGTGTGGAAGCTCCAATTCCAATGGGGGGGGCCTGGAAGGGCAAGGTGGAGCGCGGGAACCCGGTAGTCCGGACGGCCCGGGCCGGGGCTGCGCAGGCCCACCAGGTGGTGCCCGGCCTGCGCTGCAGCCCGCAGGAAATGCGACCCAATGAAGCCGCGCGTGTCTGTCACGAATAATCTCATCGCGGAAGACCTGTTCCCAATCCCCGATGCTTGGCAAGGATTTATTGCGCTCCGAAACGCAGCGGACCGTTGACCCGGAATAAATCCAACCGCTGCCGCAGGTCTGCCCGAAAGTATCCAGTCGAAGATCAACGACCGATCAAAGCCTGACGCATGATGGGAGTAAATACCTCCGCCTGACGCATGAAACCGAGATCATTGGGGTGAGAACCATCCGTCGTGCCCTCACCATCCCGTCCCAACAGCAGATCGCCCGGAATGTAGAATAACTTGTCATAACCTTCTGCGAGAAGCTGATCAAAACACTCCCGCAATGCCGCGTGGTTTGCGGTATGGTGGGCATCACGCTCGGGCAGAATCCACGCATTGGCCCAGCGTCGGTCTTCGACCAGAATGATCGGAATATCCGGTTGGGCGGCGCGGAGCTGTTTCACCAAGGGCACACATCTCGCCCGCACCATGGCCGCCTTCATATTGGGTAGACAGTCGATGACATAAGCCGCCGCATCGATGTGCACCATCAGTTCGCCCACAGCCTTGTCCATGTGGCCATAGCCGCCAAATCCGAGATTAATGAACGGGCGATCAAGACGTCGCCCCAGAATCGCCGTGTGCGTCATGCCCGGACGCGAAGCCACCCCTCCCTGAGTGATGGACGTGCCATAGAAGACAATCGGCGCGGTTTCGCGGGGCGGAGACGGTTCGAACCTCGCTCCCTCGGGCACGCCGATTTGCAACGACTCGATGCCGTTGACCAAGGGTAAATACAGCGCGTATTCACGGTGTCCCGATGCCAGACCGGAAACGATCTTGCCTTGGTGAGCCTGTCCGCGGGGACCCAACGCCCCCACCCAACGCCACTGCCCCTTGTCATCACGGGCGTAGAGGTCCAGGCCACTCGCCCCGATCTGTGTCATGACCACTCTATTGTAGGTGCGCATCAATTCAAAGTCCACCCAGAGCTGATCAGCGTCCGAGGTGAAACGCACCATCATGCCCGACGAGAAACGACTCTGATCCCATACCCCCTCTGTAACGGAACCCTCAGCCTGGGCAGGCAATCGATCGAACCAGCGTTTCCGTTCCCAATCCACCCAGGCCCGGCCTTCGATGTCCCAGGTGGTCACGTCGTGCCACTCGATCTTGTCGGCAGAGTCTCCTACCCAGTCTTGGGCAAAGACAAACAAGGCCACGACCAGCACGGCAAAAAGGAAATAGAAACATCGGCGGTATCCGAGGGGGGGGACAGGCATGGGCAAACCTATTATCAGGGTCCCCCCTCAAAAAAAAGCCTTTTTTTCAAAACCCGATGGCAGGAGGTGGACTTGAGGTGATTTAGGATTCACCATGATCGGTTCAGCGATCGCCGGGCTGGGAATCAACGGCCAGAAATCGGCAAAAATGACCGAGCTGATCGTCGAGAACGCAAAAGAGGTTCAATCGGCCAAATCTCTCCGGGAGCGGCAACGTGAACTCCGAAAACAACAGCGTTGCAAAACTGATGCACAGCAGGGGCAACTCCTCTGAAAGCGCGCAGATCGTTTATCAAACTCGCACTTTTCTGCTCGAATGGGTCGATTTCTTGATCAAAACGGTAACTGACCGGCGATTTCTCATAACTCGTTGGTTTTAAGGTTAGTAAGGGTTATTCGGCCCTATTCCGGCCGATTTTTAAACCTCACCCTCTCCCTCAGCGGATCGATTGGCGGTCGCGCTTGAACGGCCGTCATTCATCTGGGGCGGGGGAGCGGACCTGACCGCGAGGAGAGACCCGCGGGCGAGATACCTCGCCGCGCTGAAAACGGCCGACAAAGGGGAATTTGCTCCGCTGGTGGCCTTTGCCAGAAGTTGAAATCTTCGGCAGCAAAACGGAAGAACCTACTTCGGACGGGCACAGAGTAGGGGCGGGATAATGACTCACCTAACCAAATCTTTTTAAGTCAGTCAGGCTATGTCGATATTGGCGGCGATCCCTTGCTTGTTTTTGGGTATCTCAGTTCTGGTCCAATGGTTCGATGGACTAGCGGCCTTCACGGTGTCCAAGCCATCACCCACTTGGGTATTTCTTTATCTTTGGCGTTTGACCCCTTTATGCTCCTCATTCGGATTAAAAAAAGCCTTGCAAAAAGAAAAGTTTATCGGTTTGGTGCGTTTATTGTCGCTACAAACCCCGTGTATTTATGCTCCTAAAACGATTATTACCCTGTTCTGCCCTTTTCCTTATCGGCGCGTGTTTCGCCGCAGTTTCAGCTTCGGCAGCCAGCAAGCTTATAGGCTTTTCGGCGACCGCGAAAACGGGTGAACGGTTCGGCACATTGATTCTGGGATTTGTGGTTGCCGATGGTTCCAATGACATGTTGATCCGCGGGATAGGGCCCACCTTGGCTGATATAGACTCCACGCTCACCCCGATTCCCGATCCCAACATGGAAATGTTCTCCGGCATGGTTTTGATTGATGAGAGCAACGATTACTTTTTCGAGGGAAGCCGGGATGAGATTTTCGACACCGGGGTCGGCCTCGGTGTGCCCTCCTTGGACAATGTACGGGAAGCTAGTTTGCTGCGCCCGGTAGCCTCAGGGGCCTACACTGTGCATGTCACGGATCGCACGGGCACCGTGGGCGATGCTCTGATCGAGGCTTATGACGCCGACGTCCTAGCAGATTCGAGTCGCGTTATCAATTTTTCGACGCGAGCCAGAGTGGGTGGGAGCGCCGGTATTTTGGAGGCGGCTTTCACCATCGAGGGTTCGAGCAGCATGAGGCTGCTGATTCGCGGGGTGGGACCGTCGCTCGAAAGATTTAGTGTGCTGGGTCCTATAAGTGATCCCGGATTGCGGGTGCTGGACAACGATGGGCAGGAAGTCGGTGGGAACGACGACTGGAGCAGTGGCGATGCCGTAGAAACGGAATTGGTTACGATTGCGAGTCAGGTCGGCGCGTTTGCGCTCGATGACAACAGCCTCGACGCCGCCCTTCTCATCACCCTCGAACCCGGCGTCTATACCGCCATAGTCGAAGATGCCAGAAACCCGGTCGTGTCGGGCACTTCCTCGGGCATCGCGTTGGTGGAAATCTACGAAGTGCGCTAAACGTCCAGGTTTTTCGCTCCGTCTTTAGAAGTTGGCGGTGGTTTCCAGTTCTTGTCCCGGCTGCAGCGTAATTTCGCCGACGGGCCTGAAAAGGGGTCAAAAGATAAAGATCGTGAGTGAGGCGAGACTTGTCGTGGTCGTGGATTTATCTTGGAGGATTGTCTGAGGGGGCGAGTAGGTCAGCGATTTCGCGGGTGGGGCGCGTTGCCGACCGTGCACACGACCAGACTGGAATCGACATTCGTGCCGTCGTTCAACTGCACGGTGCGGACGGTGACGGCGCGCACGCGACAACGGAGGCCGATTTTCACGCCCATTTTTTGGAGACAATCGCCGGTGTAGTTTCCGAGACTTTCACTTAGCATACCGAGGAGCCTTTCTCCGCTGTGCACCAAGGTGACGGTGGTATCCTCGGGGGGGGAAACGTTGTGATAGTAGCGGCGAACGCCCCCGATAAGGTCCTGAATCTGGCCGGCGGTTTCGACGCCGGAATAACCGCCGCCGACCACGACGAAGGAGAGCAATTGTCGCCGCAGTTCGGGGTCGTTGACTAAGTTCGCCTCTTCCATGCGGCTGATGATGGCCGCGCGAAGTTTCATGGCGTCACCGACGGGGCGCATCAGATAGGCGTGCTCGCCCATGCCGGGAATGCGGCTCAAATCCACGCCGGTGCCGGGGCGATCAACAGGTGTTCGAATCCGATAGTGACCTGGGGCGTGAACTTACCGCCGGACAGCGTCAACACACGACGGGTCAGATCGATTTCGGTGACCTCGCCTTTGAGGACCTCGGCCCCGCGGCAAATCATGCGGATAGGGTTGACCACGTGCTGAGGAGAAAGAGCCGCCTGCGACCTCGGGCAACATCGGTTGGAAAACCATGTGGTTTTCGGTGGCGATCACTCCGACCCCCCAGTCGGTGAGGTCGAGTCCCAGACGTCGGGCTCGGCGCAGTAATTCGCGGGCGCAGTAGACTCCGACAAATCCACCGCCGATGATGGCTACTTTGATAAATCGATCATGGGAAGAGGTGGCCATGAATCAAATGCCGGCATACATTGAGCGATATAGCCAACAAAGTGAGTTTAGGCGGAGCAGCGAAGGAGAGGCGTTTCGAGAGGTGCGCAAGCCAGCGGAGGTTGCGTTGATTGGCCGTGCTGCTTTTGATCGGTGTTAATGATTCCTACTCGTCGACGTCTTGAATATGCTTCCGGTTATATCGGCTTGGGCATGCATCAGGAAGCGGCGGATGAATTGAAACTGATTGCTGAGGAAGAGCAGGAGTCTCCGGAGGCTCTTCGGCTTTGGTTGGCTCTGTATCACGAGACGAAGGCGTGGGAATCCCTCATTGCCGTAGCCGAGACATTGGTCGGGGCGGAACCCGATGAGGAACACGGTTGGATTTCCTGGGCCTATGCGCTGCGGGAGTTGGATCGGGTGAATGAGGCTCAGGAAGTGCTTCTACAAGCGGAGGTGTTGCATGGAAAATCCAGCGCGGTGCTACATTACAATCTCGCGTGTTATGCTTGTTTGCTCGGCGACCACGTGGACGCGAAGCAACGATTGGCCACGGCGTTTGCCATGGATGCTGAGTTCAAGAGCGCTGCGTCCGACGACCCCGATCTGGAAGCCATGCGGCATGACCTTGGGTGAAACGTTACTGACAAGATCACTCTGACCCGCAGACTCTTGGCCACGTTATATGAAAGCTCTATCCCTCGTTTTCCTCATTCTTACTCAGGCTTTAGCGGCGGACAGCTGGGAGAAACATGTCGTAATGGAGGCGGGACGAAACATGACCGCGGTGGCGGGTGATTTTGATCGGGATGGAGCGATGGATGTAATCAGTAGCTACGGCGGGAAAGTGAGCTTGTTTTCGGGTGGCGACGGGGAGGAGGAGGTTCTCCATGAATTGTCCGCACCGCGGGCCGCCGCCATCCATAGCGCCACCTTCGATATTGATGGCGATGGTGATTTGGATTGGGCAGGAGGCGAAGCCAAGGGACCTGCGATCTGGCTGGAAAATCTGGGTCAAACATCAGGTGAATGGACTGCTCGTATCATCGATTCCGAATTGGGTGGTATTCACTGTTTTTTGAAAGCTGATGTTGATCGGGATGGTCGACTGGATCTCATCATAAACCACTTTCGTCCGGAGGGACTTTTGGCTGATTCCATCGCGTGGTTTAGCAGGCCAGATGACGTGAAATCTGCGAGTCGGTGGGATCGCCATGTTTTTGCCGATGGCGATGCGCGAGGCGGGAGCCATTACTTTGGGTTTGGCGATTTGGATGGCGATGGCTGGGGCGAGATAGCGGTCGGGGCCAAAGGTAAACCCTTCGAAGATGGCAACTGGTTTGCTTACTGGAAGAACCCCGGTGAAGCTGGGGTTGAAGGTCCGTGGGAAAAGATGGTTCTGGCTGAGAACCAAGTTGGTGCCACCAATATCTTACCCGGGGATGTGAACGGGGATGGCCATGTCGACCTGCTCGCTTCGCGTGGGCACGGATTGGGCGTTTTTTGGTTCGAAGGGCCGGATTGGACGATGAGGGAAATCGATCCTGAGATGCGGTCGCCGCATTCACTCGTGCTCATCGATTTGGACGAGGACGGCGATCTCGATGCCGCGAGTTGCGGATTCGAGAGCAAACGGCTTTCGATCTACTTGAATGATGGAGAGGGCGTATTCGACCGGCAGGATCTAGATCTTGATCAGGAGTCCTATGATCTGCGCGCCGTCGACATGGATGGCGACGGTGACCTTGATCTACTGAACGCTGGCAGGGCGACGGGCAATGTGGCGTGGTATGAGAATCCGCTGAGGTGAGGGAAGAGGGTCACGTCGTGAAAAGTGTATTTCTCTCCCATCCGCGGGATGCAATATCACTTTGTCTACGACATGACCCTAGGTTGAGCGCAGGACGATCGACCGGCAATGTCGCCTGGTATGAGAATCCGCTGAGGTGAGTGGTGTGAGGGCGGGGCGGCTCGGTCTTGGGGAAGAGGTCAGGTCGTCATAAGTTGACTACTCCCGCTTTGCGGCAGGGGGAGAACTCATCAAGGACCCGCCTCCCTCGGGCTGAATTCTGATTATTTAGATTGTAGGGTGTTTACCCTAGTCTTGCGTTGGCGGAATTTTTCCTCAGAGTGGATGGATGAAGTGATCTCAAATCTTAGGTCTTGGTGGTGCAATGGGGGTGGCGGTTTTGCTATCGGGGTGCGGAGGTTCCGAATCAACCTCCGCGGAGAACGAATCTGCTGAGACAGCGGCTCCTCAACGCGAATCCATCGCCGCAGGAGAGTTGAGAGCTATGGACACTTCGGTCGAGGACCTCGCGGCCACCGCGGCGAAAGCCTTGGCCAATTTCAAACTGCCTGATTTGCCTAAGGCCTCGGCTGACCAACTTGCCCTGAGTTCATCCC
Organism: Actomonas sp.; assembly: GCA_965203585.1. Lineage (GTDB taxonomy): Bacteria > Verrucomicrobiota > Verrucomicrobiia > Opitutales > Opitutaceae > Actomonas. Next base: position 365,681 of record CBDBDC010000003.1, on the reverse strand, counting down.
AGACCCTCGACCAGATCGCGGCTCTCAGCCGCAGCAGCAAGCCCGGGGTCGCTTCGATGGTAAGGCATCGCTTACGGCCGATCAAGCGTTCAAGGCTCTGACTCAACTCCCTCAGCTCGCCGAGACCGTGAAGTCGATTCCCGGCGGAGCCGCCGCGATGTCGTCCGCGCAACAGATGATCAGCGCTTGGGCACTCAAAGAACTTCGACCCAGCGATGGTAGTGCGCGCGCTGAGCGCTCTCCAAACCGGTGACTACGCCAGCTTGGCTTCACAGGCATCCCAGGATCGGCACGGGAAAACTTTCCGATCAGCAGCAACAGATCATTCGGGGTGTGTTGGCCAACTATGGCCTCAATCTGTCGACCGGCGAGGTGCTGAACAAGCTCAAAGGATTTTTGTAGAGGGCGTAGGCGGGAGGAACGGGGATCAGATCCGCAGTGCTGCTGATACCTGCTACTTGTTACTTCGTGCCGCTTAGCGCGCGCTTGGGTCCATGCGAAATACTTGGCTGCGTGGATTCTCCCCGCGGTGGTTTGTGACGAGGTAGATCGCCCCGACCGGGCCAATGGAGATCGTGCGGACGCGGCCAATGTCGCTGATGAGCAATTCCTGTGATACCACGTTAGTGCCTTCGAATCGCAAACGGCGGAGGTGTTCCTGGCCCAGTGCGGTAACGAGCAGGTCGCCGTTCCATGGGGGAAAGGCGTCGCCTTCGTAAAAGTGAATGTCGCAAACCGCGATAGATGGGGTCCAGTGCAGCACGACGTCCTCAACTCCAGGCATCTGCTGCAAGGCTGAGACGGGTTCGCCAGTGTAGTGGATGCCATACGTAACGAGCGGCCAGCCGTAGTTGGCGCCGGGTTTGAGGATATTCAACTCGTCACCTCCGCGGGGACCGTGCTCGGTAGCGAACAGCAGTCCCGTCTTTGGTTGGATAGCGAAACCTTGCACATTGCGGTTTCCGTAGGTCCAGATGCCTTCGTAGACACCGGGTTGTTCGTGACCGACAAAGGGGTTGTCGGCGGGGATTCGACCATCGTCATGGATACGGTAGGTCTTCCCGGTGGGCGCGCTCAGGTTCTGAGAAGGGAGGTCTTCCGGTCCACCGTCACCAATCGAAAAATACAAATAATCGTCGTGAAACAGGAAGCGTGATCCGAGGCGCTGGCGGCCCACTGTTTGGTGTTCGGGTCGAGCCTGAAAGATGCGTTCTTCATCGACCCATTGGTCGCCGCGAATGCGGGCGCGGATGATCTCGGTCATAGCACGGCGATCATCGGTTTCCGGGTCGCCGTCGACGTTGGCGGCGACGTAAACCCAACCGTTGGTTGCGTAGTCGGGATGCAGACTCAGATCGAGCATGCCGATGTCTCCTTGATCATGCACTGCAGGCGTGCCTTTGATGACCGTTTCCTGATTTCCGTCGGTGATCACGATGCGACCGGATAGCGACGAAAGGATCATCTTTTCATCCGGAAGGAAATCCAACCCCCACAGCACGCCAGCGGTGGAGTAGACTTCGGTCAGGGTGAAATCGGCGAGCTCCGAGGAATAGTGTCCGTTGGACCCGGCGGCCTTGAGTTTAGCGGCATCGAAGCGGGGGCGATTGCGCAGTTCGCAAATGAGGACCACCAGCGAGCGGACTTGGTCGTCGGACAAGACTTCACTGTAGGCAGGCATGGTGCCGTCTCCGGCTCCTTGGGCGATGACCCGGGCGATCGAGGCGTCGTCCGCTCCGTGGGTCCAAACATCGTCCACTAGCGACATACCTTGGCCGCCCGTGCCGTCCGTGCCGTGGCAGGTGGCGCAATATTGGGTGTAGAGCTGTTCGTGCGCCCGTTCCCGTTGGGCGAAGATCCCGGGAGCAAGGGTGGCGAAGAGGAGCAGGAGAGTGAGAATCCGGGGGGGCATGTTGATGGCAGCAGAGAACGGGAAGAGGTAGGGTAGTGTCGAATGAAGCCTGACCCTTGGAGATGCGCAAATGCGGATACGCTGCATCGAAAGAGAGAATGTCAGACCATTCTGGAATGCTTCTGCGCCGGATTCGGACGCGAATGGGCACGGGGTCACGTCGCAAAAACGTATTACACTTTGCTTCAGATTGTTTTTGCGACGTGACCCCGTTGGGCGAATCGATTGTTACAGGCTGCCCGTTCTTGTTAATTGATACTTTGCGTGCGCCTTGACCCGTTTCAGCGACGCCGATATCTTACCGCCATGCTAAAGAAAATGCTGATTGGAGTCGGAGCAGTCGTTTTGCTCTTTGTTTTGTTCGTGGTGTATTCGTTGTTCATCGCCACACCTAAGAGCCCGCCCCACATGGCGACATTTGACCTCGACGGTTTGGCGATTCAGATCGAATATAGTCAGCCGTATAAGAAGGGTCGCGTGATCTTCGGCGAGGAGTCTGAGGGGGCGTTACAGCCCTTCGGTCAATACTGGAGACTGGGGGCCAATGCAGCCACGGAGATGACGGTCAATAAGGACGTGTTGTTCGCGGGGAAGCCGATCAAGGCGGGCACTTACCGCATGTATGCGGTGCCCGGAAAAACCTCCTTTGCCGTGACCTTGAACAGTGAAGCGGGCGTCTTTTTCGCGGTGGCCGAACCGGATCCCGCTCTGGATGTGCTGACTGTCGAGGCACCGGTAACGATGCAGTCATCAGTTACCGAAATGTTTACGATCACGATAGATGAAATGGGTAAAGGAGCCCGGGTGGATTTCGTTTGGGACCAAACCCTGTTTTCCATCCCGATTACGCTGGAGTAAGCTCTGTAAGCGTCCTTGGGGAAACGTGCCATTCTTGGGGAACGGGGATCAGGTCCGCAGTGCTGCTTCCTTTTACTTGATACTTGGAATTTGTTACTTCGCGCCGCAAGGCGCGCACAGTGCGTCTACGACCCGACCCCGGTGAGCAGTTCTGATTCTTGTTACTTGATACTTGCGACTTGTTACTTCGGGTTGGGGGGAGGTGCCATCCGACACCTCCCCCCAACCCGCCATGAGCCAGTCTTCAACTATTTCCATCAAGTGTCCGCAGTGCGGTGAGGAGCAGGATTTCACCGCCTGGAACTCGATCAATGTTTCGCTCAATCCGGAGAAAAAGAATGAACTTCGCAGCGGGGCTTTGACGCGGTTTACGTGCGCCAAGTGCGGCGAATTGAGCGAGGTGAATTACCCGATTCTCTACCACAATCCGGACAAGAAGTTTATGGTCTGGCTCTACGGAGATCCTGATGACGAAAAGATGCAGGGACTCATGGTCGGTGATTTTTTGGAGCATTATTGTCTGCGCCTGGCGGACTCCCGAAATCAACTGGTTGAGAAGACCCACGTGCTCGAGGCCGACCTGGATGACCGTATTCTGGAGTTATTCAAATTGGTGACACGAATGAGTCAGAACAAAATCCCCGAGGGAGAACTGCTGTTTGCTGGTATGGGCTTGGGGCAAAACGAGGTTAAGGAGCTGCAGTTCGCCGTGGTAGCCGAGGGCGACACGAAATTTATTGGTGCCCCGGGCGCCGCGTTTGAGAAATACGCGGAGATCTTTTATCCGTTCGTGGATATGGAACCCTTGGAGCCGATGAAGTGGGCCAAGGTGGATCAGGCTTATGCCCAGGATATCATCGACCGACGCATGCCGGATTTGATGGGTGGAACGCCGACGGCGGAGTAACACCCCCATTATCACGTAAAACGAATCAGGACTCCGTCAGCGTGGTGGTTTGATTCACGCGAAGCTTGACCGCCTTCGCTGAAACTTCGACTGACAGGGAGCACCGAGTCATCAGCCTTAGATGATTGAATCTGAGTTCTCAGCAGACCAGAAAATTGACTCGAAATTTCTTCTTAAAGATCGACTTGGATAGTGATCGGCGAGGCTGGGAGGAAGGGAGATTCGCCCACTCGGGTGCCGAATTGAAAATCACGAACTTCGACCCGGAGGGTTAAGTCTGCGTGCGTTTCGATGAGGTCTGGGGGAACGGCGATATGGCCCGAGAGTTGGGTGACCCAATGACCGGACCAGAATGGCTCGCTGCCGTCCTCGGGGTAGCCCGCCCCCACGACTTTTAGTGCTATGTAGGGAGGACGTTGATACCAAGAATCCACCAGCGCGTTGTCAGGCTGAACCGCGCCATGGATGGCGACCGGGATCGACTCGGGGGAAACCTCCGGTGGTCTGGGGTTTTCCCACATCCGATCAGTGTAGAGGGTGGGTTCGACGTCCCAACGGAGTCCTCCGTCAGTGCTGCGCCGCTCACCATTCGGGGTATCGATTACAAGCGTCTGAGTTTCGGCTTCGAAGCGAATATTGGCCGCGTTTTCGTAGAGTAACCAAGAGATGGATACTCAATTGGATTCCGGATTCAGGGCACGGCGATAGACAGCCGGACGACCCTTGGTCACAGCGAATTCGAATTGTTCTTTACCAACGGAGCCTGAGGTGCGACTGATGATTTCGCGGGTAGGGAATCCTTGATTGGCCGAGGTCCAAGTTTGCCCGTTGTCGAAGGATCGGTAGACGCCGACGTTGGTGCCGGCGTAGACGGCATGTGATGTGACCAGAAAACTACGGGCGAATTCATAGGTGAGGGATTGGCCAAGCTCTTGCCAGGTTGCGCCGGCATCAGTGGTCTTCCAGTTCGAATAGTCGCTACCCGCATAGAGGGTTGTTGAGGATTGGGGATCGAACGCGGAACCGCTGATCAAAACGGCGCCGTAGTGTGGTGTCCGCTTCTGGGGGGCGATGCCATGGCTGGAGGAAACCCAACTGCGTCCGCGATTGTAAGATTTAAACATGCCTTGATGGTGGGTCTCGGCGTAAAGAACCCGCGAATCAGTGGGATCGACCACGATGCGGTCACCGCGGCGGAAGAGGGGGCCGATTGATTCGTGGTGCCACGTGTCGCCTCCGTCGTTGCTGCGGTGGTAACCGCCTTCCCAGCGGCCTCCCAGATAGAGAGTATCGGGGTCGTGATGGTCGAGCGTGAGGTGTTGGAATCGACCAAATTGAACCGGCCAATCGGGATTGGGCCAAGGAACCGCCATCTGCTCCTCGACGAATTTGGGGTAATCGAAAACATGCGTCCAAGCCCCGGTTCGACCGGTCGTGCTGCGGTGGACACCGTTGGGGGTAAGCACGTAGAGGTGATCCGGGTCACGGGGGTGAATGACGAGACTGAGGATGCTGGTGTCCGCAAAGGCGGAGAGTCGCCATGAATCTCCTCGATCGGGCGAAACCCAAAGACCGGAATCGCGGCCACCCGTGTAGAGGCGCGAGCTGTTGGTAGGATCGAAGACAACGATGTTATAGTAGCGCAGATCCGGACTCGGGCTGATGTCGTGCCAGTGATCTCCCGAGTCATCGGATCGGTAGAGTCCACCGCCATTTGTTGCGGCAAAGAGAGAGAGGTCGTCACCGGGCAGGGCGGCGAGTTTAGTGATGTAGGCAGACGCAGGTGGAGGCGTGGTGGCGTCGTCGATGGCGGCTGCATTGACCCAACTGCCAATAAAGAGGCCCAGAGAGGCGATACGGGCGACGGAGGAGCTGAACTTGAGCCGAAACATTGAGGGGAAACTAAATCGGTAGATGATGATGGGCAAATCTACGTGAGGATGGGTATGGGATCGAGTAGTTTGAATCATGGGCAGTGAGAACCAAGTTTGAAAATTGTCGGCGGTGTGCTTGAGGTTGTATTCAGGCGAAGGAACTGCACGCTGCGCGGTTCCCCTATGAAACTTGTTACCCCTCTACGCGCGCTGGCGCTATTCTTGGTTTTTTCCCTAAGTGCCTTTGCGGCGGATCGTCCGAATATACTCTGGATTACCAGCGAAGATAATAGCCCGGATTATATCGGGGCTTTTGGTGATCCCCACGGGATGACTCCGACTATCGACCGACTGGCTAAAGAGGGCGTGGCTTATGACAACGCCTACTCGAATGCGGCGGTATGCGGCCCAGCGCGCACGACGTTGATTCTCGGGATGTATCCGCCATCCATTGGCGGAGAGCACATGCGCAGTCAGGCTCCGTTGCCGTCCCACATTAAGATTTATCCACACTATCTCAGCGAGGCGGGTTACTACTGCACCAACAACCACAAGCAGGATTACAACATCGCGCAGGATACTCCGGGTTGGGCGGAAAGTAGCAATAAGGCACACTGGAAAAACCGACCGGAAGGAAAGCCCTTTTTCGCAATCTTCAATACGACGGTGACGCACGAAAGTGCGCTGCATTCCCGCAAGTATGATGGCAAGTTTGGTATCCCGCCTGATGAAGTTCAGGTGCCCGCCTACATCCCCGACACGCAGGAAGCTCGGGAACGGATCGCGACCTACTACTCGCGAATCCATGATATGGACAACTTTGTGGCGGCCCGCCTGAAGGAGCTGGAAGACGTGGGACTGGCGGACGATACAATCGTGTTTTATTACTCCGATCACGGTGGCATTATGCCCCGCAGCAAACGCTTCGTTTACGACAGTGGAACGCATGTGCCTTTGGTAATTCGTTTTCCGAAAAAATGGGTCCACCTTTCTCCCCACGCCGCCGGAACCCGCACCGATGAGATCGTTGGTTTTGTGGACTTCGCTCCAACTCTGCTGAGCCTCGCGGATGCAAAGATTCCGGATCACATGCAGGGGAGGGCATTCTTGGGGAAAAAACGCGGGAAAGCTCCCGAATACGCCTACACCTTCCGGGCACGCGCCGATGAACGCATCGACTTCAAGCGTGGGGTCACGGACGGGAAGTTCAACTACATCCGCAACTATCTCGCTTACCTTCCTTCCGGGCAGCACGTTAATTATATTTGGGACAACCCAGTGACGGGTGAGTGGGAGGATCTTTTCCGTGCCGGAAAGACCAATGCGGCCCAAAGCGCGTTTTTCGAACCGGCACCGTTGGAGGAACTATTCGATCTCGAGAAAGATCCCGACGAAGTAAACAACCTGGCGAATGATCCTCGCTTTCGCGACGTGTTGGTGCGCATGCGGCAGGCGAACCGAGATCACTTGATGCGGATTCGCGACAGTGGATTTGTGCCGGAAGCCCTGTTGGTCGAGTGGAGTCGGGGTGCGGGTAAACCGCCTCATGATATTTCCCGTGATGACCTGCAGTATCCGTTGGCGGACATTATCGAGGCCGCGGATATTTTGTTGGATGATGGTGAAGCTGCATTGCCGAAACTCACGCGTTTACTGAATTCCAAGAATCCGGTCATCCAATACTGGGCGGTTATCAATGCCATGGTTTTGGGCACCGAGGATGAGAGGGTGACGAAACGCATGACTGCGCTGACCCGCAGTCCGATCGCCGCAACGCGTATCGCTGCGGCCGAACATCTCGCGCGGTTGGGTAAGAAGGATCCGCGGCCGGTGTTGAATGAAGTGCTCCTGAATAACCCGAATGTCTTGGCGCGGCTGCAGGCAATCAATGCGCTGGATCATGTGAAGGGTGCTTACCCCTATGATGCCTCTGTCTTCGAGCGATCGAAAGCGATCTGGCCGACCAACCCGAAGGACCTGATTGCGGAGTGGATGGGGCGTTACAAAGCCTATGACGTGCGGGTGATGGAATTCCTCGCGACGCAGTAGCAACCCGGGCAGCGCCAGCATCTAAATGACCTGATCGTTTGAGTCTGCGGAGTGGTCGTGCTCCGTTTCGGGAACCCTTATTTTATACGCTCCATGTTTACTCCAATTCTCCGCCGTTCCCTTTTTATCGTTCTCCTCATTGCTAGTTTTGTCGGCTCGATTGCCGCCAAGGAGTATAAGTTGGTCGACCACACCATTCGGTGGACCGGCAGCACGCCGGTTAAGTATCACACCGGTTTACTTTCTCCCAAGTCTTCCTCCATCAAGATTAATGACGAAGGGCGGGTAGAACTCTTGGACGTGGTGCTCGATATGGACTCGATTGACGTCACGGACATGGGAGAAGGACGCAGACGCAATAAATTGACCGGCCACCTTAAAAACGACGATTTTTTTGCCGTGAATGCTCACCCGACCGCTCGTTTCACCATGGATCGACACGACGGCGGCATGCTTAAGGGGGAGATTGAAATTCGGGGAAACCGAAAAGCCTTTTCAATCCCGGTTGAAGTGAAAGGCAGCGCGTCAAAGGGATAGAGTTTGGAAGGCGAATTTGTATTCAACCGCCACAACTTCGATGTAAAGTATCAGTCGGCGAATCTGTTGTCGGTAGCTAAAGATAAATTGGTCGACGAAGACATCAAAGTAGAAGTCGCCCTCAAGGTGGCGCCGTGACCCGGTGATTTGGCGGGTGGACGTCTTCGGTCCATACCGAAGCTTCCAAAGGCGAGGGAATTTGTCACAGTCCGACCATGCTCCGTCGCTCTCCCCATTGTTTTTCCCGGGCTTGGGTCCTTTGTTTGATCTCAGTTTGCGGGAGTCTCGTTGCGGTCGCGACCGAGGTGAATGTGCTGTTTCTGGGTAACAGCTACACCAATCGCCACGATCAGCCTGACCTCGTGGAGCGGGTCATGGAGGAGGGGCATCTGGATGCGGATTATCGCATGTCTCGGGTGATTTACGGTGGTCAGAACATGTTCAAGCACTCCACGTATTATTTCAGCCAGACGTTCATCGAACAGGCCACGATTTCGGATGCAGCGATTCGTGCGCGAATCGCTAAGATGAAGGCATTCCTCGAGTCTGTTCAGGTGCCTTATTCGGAGGAGTGGGAAACGCACTGGATGTCCTTGGGAAGCAAGCGCGGGCAGGTTAAATTTGCCGATATTCAAAAACACATCCGCTCGGCAATTAAGAAGCATGAGGCGCTGTTGCAGGAAAACCCGCGGCAGCAATGGGACTACGTTGTATTGCAAAGTTGGCGGGATGTGTCCGCCGATCCGGATCAAGCCTACGCGAAATACGCGTCCCATTTGGCGAAGATTGCTCAGGCGAATGGTGCCGAAGTGATCCTCTACATGACTTCTCCCGAAACCCAGAACATGGCAGCGGTTTCCGAACCGGTTTCACCGGAGTCGGTGGACCGGGATGTTGCGATCGGTTTGGAATTGGCGAAGCGGATAAATCCGGCGGCGGCGGTGAGTGTGCCGTTGGCGATTAAGAATATCCAAACGGGCGGAACCGAGTTGAAGTTTCGTTACGTGAACGATGGGCACCTCAACCAGACCTGCGCATTTCTAACCTCGAATATGTTTTATGCGGCCTAGACAGGAAAGAGCCCGGAGGGGTTTGCCTACAACAGTGTGACGGAAAACAAAGTGAAGGACGGCAAGGATCCAGATGGAGGCGACCTGACAGTGGTCTTTGATGACGTCACCAAACGTTATCTACAGCGGATGGCGTTTGAAGCCGCGGAGGAGTTTAAGACGCTCGCGTCGACTCACCGCGATTGAGATTTCCCCCCACCCCACACTGGGTGGGTGGTTTGACCGGGGTTCGATTCCAAGCATCGTGTCCCATGAAAATAAAAAGTGCCTTTTGCAGGCTCATTGGTCTGCCGGTAGTGATGCTCGGGAGTATATCTTCGGCAGCCGAGACGGTGATGTTGGAGGACTTCAGAAAAGGAGAGGTGAATCTTGGTTGGCAAATCGTGAACGACACGGTGATGGGAGGGATTTCCAGTAGTCGTCTTGATCGGGTTGACGACGAGATTGTGAGATTCAGTGGACAGTTGCGTCTGGAAAACAACGGCGGATTCGCGTCCATGCGCTCGTCGAGTGGCGTGCCGAATATGGCGAAGGCCAACACGATCGTCATTCGGGTTAGGGGCGATGGAAGGCGCTATCAGTTGCGCTTGAGAAGGGGCAATGGCTGGCGCATGCCGGATTAACAGTGCTGAATTTGTCACGGAATCGGGCGAATGGCAGGTGGTCACTCTTCCCCTTGAACGATTTTGTCGCCGGTTGGCGAGGTCACCCCATTAGGGACGCTCCGCCTATCAGTCCGAACGAAATTCAATCGGTGGGCATTCTATTGGGGGACAAGAACCCCGGATCGTTTCTACTCGAAATTGATTGGATCAAGGCGGTGGCGATGAACGAAGCCTGAGATTCGTATTCTCGATTCGCGCCAACTCACCAAATTTAGTAAGTTTTGTGAAAGAAATTGCCCGCACCGCGCGTTTCAGAGGGTGATATGTGGATGGCAACCGAGCTCAAGCACCTGATTGTAGATGGAAACAACGTTGGCCGCGCTTGGGGAGATACCGGCAAGCTTTGGCGGAAGGATCCCCATACGGCTCGAGCAAAGCTCCTCGAACGGGTGAGAGTTTGGCATGATGCCATGGCTTGGCGAGTATCTGTGGTTTTCGACGGGCGGGGCAGCGAACTCAGCATTGGAATGCCCACGGGAGAGAGCACGTTTGTGGAGGCGTATTCGCCCTCGGGGATGACCGCCGATTCGATTATCGAACAGTGGGTGAGCAATTCCCGGGTGGCATCCGAGTGTGTGGTGGTGACGGCGGACCGCGCACTTCGCGACACCGTGAGTACGATGGGGGCTGATACGATCGGGTCGCGGGAGTTACTCGATTGGATTCAACGCGCCGAGCTGGGGGTTCAACGAAGCATCGAGCGCATGCGGACCACACTTTAATTGTCCGTGGGCAAAGCGGAACAGGTTGTTGAGGAAGTGCAGGGGCTGTTTGGCCCCTTTCAGTTTTCCGAACTCCTGTTGCAGCGAATTTGGTCGGAGCAGTCGTTTAATCGTCAAAATTTACGCGCGGAAGACGGTTCGATGATCCGTATTCGCCGTCCCGGACGGTGGAATCGGCAAGGTGGACCTGATTTCGGGTTGGCCGAGATCGAATTCGACAAGCAGATGCGGCACGGCGATATCGAGATGCATCTGCGGGAGCCGGATTGGAATGCCCACCAACACGCATCGGACTCCGCGTATGACGACGTAATGTTGCACGTCGTATTGTTTCCCACGTCACGGAGGTTTACTCGAGGAGGTGGTGGCCGGCGGATTCCGATATTAGTTTTATTACCGCATCTATGGCACGATCTGGAGGAATACGCGGCGGACGCAGCCGTGTCGGTGATTGCGCAACGTCCGGCCGATCGGCTCGCCCAAATGTGGCGTGAACTCAGCCCGGAGGAGTGTCGCAAACGCATCGTGGTCGAGGCTCGGAAGCGCTGGCAAAGTAAAGTGCGCTACGCTCGGCTCCGGATTGATAAATTGGATTGGCACCGTGCTTGCCACCATACGGCGCTGGAGATTCTGGGTTACCGCTTTAATCGCGTGCCCATGCTCACTGTCGCGACGGTCCATCCGCTGGAGCAGTGGATCGCGGGGCGTTTGGTTCTTGATGAGGTTTTTGAATCTGAGCGCGGACGTTGGCAGTTGAGCGGGGTGCGCCCAGCCAATCATCCCCGAAGGCGGTTGACGGCGTATGGCCGCTGGGTGTCACAGGGAGGCGACTGGCCGAGCACGCTGCGACAGCGTGCTCAACAGTGGCCGGTTTGCTCCCCGGATCTCACTATTCTTAGTGATATAGCCAAATTGCGGAAGGGGCTTGGACTAAAATCTCAATGGCAACAGGTAATGCACGCCGTCGGCATACAAGGAGCGGTCAGCCAGCCCCGGGCTGATAATTTGTGGGGAGATGGTCTGTTGCCGTTGATGACCGCCGAAGGAAGTTTGGACGACGAGGTCGGGTTTTTGTGGTGGTTGGCGGGATGGCCGGGAGACCAGGCGGCGAATTTGGCCGAGGCCGCTCGGATCGCTGAAATTGCGGACGGACGGAGGAACCCATTGGCGTGGGGACACGTGCAAGGACTGATAGGGCATCAATTGGCCGCCGCGCAAACGGCGGGGCGGGGGACTTGACAAGGGATTTTACCGAGGCGTAACGTCTCCCTTCACTTTTTCAGTTCACGCTTCTGAAGGTGGGCCTCTGGCCCGCCTTTTTTTACCTACATTTTTCCGCACCGTCCCAACACCTATGAGCAGCGAAATTCTTACCGTCCTCGAATACATGGAGAAGGAGAAAGGCATTGAGCGCGCCGATATGATTTCGACAATCGTCAATGCCATCAAAACCGCCGCCCAAAAGGGCGTAAATTCGGGGCAAGAGCTCAAAATCGAGATCAATCCCAAGAACGGCAAAATGCACGCGTGGTCGCTGTTGAAAGTCGTCGATTCGGTGAGCGATCCTAAACTCGAAATCCATATCGAGAAAGCCAGCATCATCCAGCCAGGCATCATGTTGGGTGAGTTCATCGAGAAAGATATCGACCCCGCTTATCTCGGCCGCATCGCTGCCCAGACCGCCCGTCAGGCGATCATGCAAAAGCTGCGTCAGTTCGAAAAAGACCGGATTTACGACGACTTTAAGGACATGGTGGGTAACATCGTGACCGGCACGGTCCGTCGTCGCGAGCGCAACGACATCTATGTTGATATCGGTAAGACGGAAGCCCTGCTTATGGGCCGCGAACAGGTTCCGGGTGAGGAATACCAACCCGGTGACCGGATCCGCTGCTTTTTGTCCGAAATCGCCAGCACCCCACGTGGACCAGAACTGATTCTCACCCGCTCGAGCCCGCGTTTCGTCCGCCGTCTTTTCGAATTGGAGGTCACCGAAATCGCCGATGGCACCGTTTCGATTGAAGCATTTGCCCGCGAGCCCGGCTACCGGACCAAGATGGCCGTCATTTCCAACGACCCCAAGGTTGACCCCGTGGGCGCTTGCGTGGGTGCCCGTGGTGCCCGCGTCAAATCCATCGTGCGTGAGCTCAATGGAGAGAAGATCGACATCATCAACCACTTCGAGGATCCCGAGCAAATGGTCTACGAGGCCCTTAAGCCGGCCGTTCCCCGTGAAGTCCGAATAGATGATCGCAACCGTCGAATCCAGCTTTTGGTGGCGGAGGAAGATCTGGCCATCGCCATCGGTCGCAAGGGACAGAACGCTCGTCTGACCTCCCGTCTCATCGGTTGGAAGATCGACATTGAGGAATGCAAGGAAGAGACCGTCGACGTGCAGGACGAGGCCACTAAGCGCCTCGCTTCCGCCCTCCAGGTTGACGACGCCTTGGCCGGACGCCTGATCACGGCTGGTTTTGTTTCCCTTGAAATCTTCGAAGGTGTTGAAGCGGAGGACCTCGAGGGTTCGGGCTTCACCCCGGAAGAAGCTGCCGACATCCTCGCCAAAGTTGCCGCTGCCCGCGGCTAAGTTTTTCGAATTAATAACGCCTTACCGCCCGACCGCTTTTACGACCGCCACACCGCCTGATGAGCATCCGCATTTACGAACTCGCCAAGAAAATCGGCATGGACAACAAGTCCCTGTTCGCCCTCCTCAAGGAGCGCAAATTCGAGGTCAAAACCGTCTCCAGCACGATCGACAATATCTCGGCGGCGGCGCTGGAGGAACAGTTCGCCAAGCCTGTTGAGCCTGAAGCTCCAGCCGAAGTGGTCACGGAAGCTCCCGCTGAACCGGCCATTCCGGCCCCCGGTGGACCTCCTAACGTGAACATACCCGCGGGTGTGTTTGTGAAGAGTCCTGCGGATATCGAGCGCGAGAAAGCGGAGAAAGCGGCGGCTGCAGAAGCCGAAAAGGCCGCCGCTGCTGCTGCCGCGAAAGCAGAATCGGCTCCAATCGTTGCGCCGGCACCTCCTGCCGCTCCCGCTCCCAACGCGCCGCCTCCTCCACCGGTTCGAGCCGCGTCCCCCGCCCCTGTTTCCGTGCCTCCGGCACCGGCTTCCCGTCCTGCACCCACGCCGGTTCCTCCTCCGGCCGCACCTCGCCCAGCGGCGCCGCCTCCGACTCCCGGAAAAGGTCCTGCTCGTCCCGCGGCTGCTCCTGCGGCCGAAGCCCAACCGGTCGTAATTGACGATGGCGAGATTAAGACGGTGCAGATTAAGCCTCCGATTATTGTCCGTGAATTCGCCGGCGTTCTCGGACTGAAGCCTTTCAAACTGATCTCCGAGTTGATGGCGCAGGGTATCTTCGCTTCGATGAATCAAACCATCGAAGAGGACGTCGCCATCAAGTTGGCGGAGAACCACGATGTCGTTCTCGAAATCAAGCACCGCGGCGAAAGCCAGCAGCCTGAGACCAAATCGGCCGAGGATATTAAAGTCGAAACGGAGATTAAGCAGGCTGAGGAAGAAGAACGAAACCTCGTTTCCCGTCCTCCTGTAGTCTGCATTCTGGGTCACGTTGACCACGGCAAGACCTCGTTGCTCGATACCATTCGTAAGGCCAACGTTGTTTCCGGCGAAGCGGGTGGGATCACCCAGCACATCGGAGCTTACCAAGTCGAACAGAACGGTAATCTCATCACGTTCCTCGACACGCCTGGTCACTCGGCCTTCAACAAAATGCGTGCCCGTGGTGCTCAAGTTACCGACATCGCGATTTTGGTGGTTGCGGCCGACGACGGATTCAAACCGCAAACCGATGAGGCCCTGAAGTTTATTAAGGAAGCAGGCGTTACGCTTATCGTGGCGGTCAACAAGATGGACACTCCGGGTGCTAATCTGGATCAGGTTAAGGCGCAGATGCAGCAACGTGAGATCGCCTCGGAAGACTGGGGTGGCGAAACCATCACCGTGCCGGTTTCGGCGATTAAGGGTGAGGGGATCGATACGCTTTTGGAAATGATCAACCTTCAGGCCGAGGTGCTGGAGTTGAAATCCAACCCCAAAACAGCTGCTTCCGGTATCATCATTGAATCTCAAGTTGAGGTGGGACGCGGCCCATTGGCCACTGTCATCGTGCAACGCGGCACCCTGAAAATCGGCGATGCCATTGTTTGCGGCAAGGAGTGGGCCAAAGTCCGCGCCATGTTCGATGACCAGGGCAAGAATCTAAAGGTCGCACCTCCTTCAACTCCAGTCCGTGTGATCGGTTGGTCCGGCAACCCCGACAGTGGGGCTACCTTCACGGCGGTCAAAAACGCCCGCACGGCTGAAGACATGGCCGACGAGGTCGCGGATGAGTTGAAGAAGAACGTGACCACTAAGGCGGCCGAGCCGAAGGAAGTTTCCGTTGAAGCACTCTTCGCCAATATCGCCGCCACTCAGGCCAAGGTTTTAAAATTGGTGATCAAAAGCGACGTTTACGGATCTTCCGAAGCGGTCCGTGGCATGATCGAAGGTATTCAAAGCGAAAAGGTTTCGGCCGAGATCGTTGCCAACGAGGTCGGACTCGTGACCAAGAACGACGTGCAGCGTGCCAGCGCCGCTGGAGCGACCATCCTCGCGTTCAATACCAAGCTTGAAAACGGCGTGATCCCGCAGGCCAAACACCATGGCGTGCGCACAGAATCTTATTCCATCATCTACGAGCTCACCGATTCAGTTCGCGACATGATGGCCGACCTGCTCGATCCCGACTCCAAGGAAGTCAAACGGGGTGCCGCCGAAGTGCGCGAGGTCTTCCCGCTCGCCAAGGGGTTTGTGGCCGGTTGTTTAGTCACCGAAGGCAAAATCATTCGCAACGCCGCCGCCCGCGTCCGCCGGGGCAAGGAGTCCGTTTACGAAGGCAAGGTCAACACCCTCAAACGGTTCAAAGACGACGCCAACGAGATCCGGGCCGGCTTGGAGTGCGGTATTAAAATCGACGACTTCAACGGCTACGAAAAGGGCAACGTCATCGAAATCTTCGAAATTCAGCAAGTTCGCGCGTCGCTTTGATCGCGCCGCGATCCGCGTCCGATGTCCAACCGCACCATTCGTATAGCCGAACTCGTCCAGCGAGAGCTGGGCTCATATCTGCATACACGCTACCAACAGGAAGCGGTTACGATCACGGTGTCGGGTGTGCAGGTCGCGCCTGATCTCAAGACCGGGAAGATTTTCTATTCCATTCTGGGCGACGAGGAGATGGTTAACGACCGCTTCCGTTGGTTGCTGCGTAAGCGCAGCGAAATTCGCCGTGAGTTAGCGCAACGTATTCAAATTAAACATGCACCCGATTGGGTCTTCTTGATGGATGAAGCAGTCGAACGCGGGAATCGGGTGTTGGAGATCATGGATAAGTTGGATCCACGTTCGGATGCCTCGGGAGAAGAGAAGAGGAGCTCCGCATGAGTGAACTGCTCGCGGATGCAGTCCTGATGAAAGAATTCCGTGCCTTGATGGCCGGACTCGACGAATGGCCTATCGCCGTGGTGGGACATGCCCGCCCGGATGGAGACTGTATCGGCTCTCAAGTTGCGTTGGCCCGAGCATTGCGCACGCTAGGCCATGAAGCGATTTGTGTGAACGCAAATGAAGTTCCTCGACGTCTGGTTTATGCCGCCAAGTCAGAGGCATTTTTGACCGTGGATGATTTGGATGATCGGGACTACCGCGTCATTTTCGTCGATTGCGCCGATCAGGATCGGCCCGGCCCGCGTCTGCGGAAACGGCTTCCGGAAGTCTATGGCAATATCGACCATCACGTCTCGAATTCCGGTTATGCGAAGCACAATTGTGTTTCCTCCCGAGGAGCGGCTACGTGCGAAATCCTGGGAGCTTTATTTCTCGATGAAGGCATCACCATTGATGCCGCGACTGCGCAAGCGCTCTACACGGGCATCATCACCGATACCGGCCAATTCCGGTTCAGTTCGACGACTCATGCTACGTTCAAGATTTCGGCTGAATTGATGGCGCGAGGAGCGGATCCCGTCGAAGCCGGCTATGAACTCTATGAGCGGGAACCGGCTGGTAAAATGCAGCTCCTCCAACACTTTTTGGCCTCGTTTCAGATGTTTTCCGATGATCGAATCTGTCTCGGCACCATTGCCGATGGTGTCTATGCGGCGACCGAAACGGGACCTGAGGATACGGAAGGATTGGTTGACTACGCGCGCGCCATTGAAGGCATTGAGATCGGAGGACTCATCGAGGAACGCTCCAACGGAATCAAAGCCAGTCTGCGATCCAACGATCCGCATTACCGGGTCGATCAAGTGGCGGCAAAATTTAATGGCGGCGGCCATGCCTGTGCCGCAGGTTTTACCATGACCGGAATAGGGGCCGCAGAATTTCGACGTCAATTGGTGGCTGCCTTGGAGCAGCGCCTTGCTGAAGTGGACGCAGAGAAAAGACCGTAATTCATGCTCGGACAACGGAAGGAAGTTGGGGGTATCCTCCTCGTGGACAAACCTGTGGATCACACGTCTCACGACGTGGTAGCCCGTCTGCGGGGGAAATTGCAAATGAAGCGTATCGGCCATGCCGGCACGCTAGATCCTTCGGCGACCGGACTTCTGGTCATGCTGGTGGGGAAGGCGACTAAGATGTCGCAATACCTCATGAGTGTGGAAAAGGAATACACCGGCACCGTGAAACTGGGAGAAGTCACCAACACGCAGGATGCCGATGGTGAAGTCATGGAGTCACGTCGGGTCCCCGAACTCAGTGAGACCGATATCAAAGCGGCTTTGAACGAATTTATGGGAGATCAATACCAGACTCCCCCCATGTATTCCGCGATCAAGATCGACGGGGTGCCGCTCTACAAAAAGGCTCGCAAAGGTGAAGAGGTGGAACGGGAACCTCGTTTTATCCGGGTGATGGAGTATGAGTTAAAGCGCTGGGAATCACCTGAAATCGATTTTTTGGTGCGCAGTAGCAAAGGCACCTATGTGCGCACCTTGGCTCACGATTTGGGAGCCAAACTAGGCTGCGGCGGACACCTGAAGTCCTTGCGACGCACGGAATCGGGTGAACTGAATGTGAATCAGGCGCTGCCCCTGGAAACCCTCTTGGATATGCCGCTGCCGGAGTTGCATGCGCGATTGCTTCCCGTCCATGAAGTGACTCCCCGGATCGCACGGTGAACTCGTCCCTCCAACATATTCATGGACTGGATACAGCGCTTGCCCGGCTGCCCTCCGGTCCGTTGCATTTGGCGATTGGTATGTTTGATGGAGTGCATCTCGGACATCGGGCGGTATTGGAGGCGACGGTTGCCTCCGCCCGGCGCACCAATGGAGTAGCGGTCGCGCTGACGTTCGATCTCCATCCCAGTCGACTACTGAATCCCAGCAACGCGGTGCCGCTTATTCACCCCGTGGAGGTAAAAGTAGACCGGATGCTCCAAGCGGGGTTGGACGTGGTCATCACTCAGACCTTCACCCGCGAGTTCTCCGCGGTTGAAGCGGAGGCCGTCCTGCCCAATTTTAAAAAAGCCTTGCCGCAACTGGAGAGCGTTTACGTCGGGGAAAACTGGCGTTTTGGCAAAGGCCGCAAGGGGGATATCAACCTGTTGGTCGAAATCGGGCGGGAACAGGGCGTTCAAGTTTTCAGTGCCCCTCGGGTGAAGTTTGACGGATTACCGATCAGCAGCACGCGGATTCGCGCCGCTTTGGATCAAGGCGAGATCGAACAGGTTAATGCGCTGTTGGGATATACCTACCGAAGTAGGGGTGAAGTGGTCGAAGGCCGCCGGTTGGGGCGCACGCTTGGTTTCTCGACTTTAAATCTGGCCTGGGTGCCGGAATGTCGGCCCAAACATGGTGTGTATGCCGTTCGCGTGGGAGCCTTTGGAGAGAAGCCTCGTTGGGAAGGCGTCGCGAATTACGGGGTTCGCCCTACGGTCGAAACGGAAGCCGCGCCCGAACCGCAATTGGAAGTGCATCTTTTTGAAGAACCGCCGTTCACCACGGGAGCGGACATCGTGGTGGACTGGTGCAGTTATCTTCGGAGCGAGAAACGCTTCGCCTCCATTGAGGAATTACGGGATCAAATCACCATGGATCGCGGAGTCGCCCGGCAGTGGTTCGGGGAGTGATGGGGGGTTGGGGGCCAGCCCTGGTTTTTATCGCACATGGCGGTTGGTGAAGGCGCGTCCTGATCTGGATTACAGATATGCTTCGAACTTCAAGGCTTTCTCTTTGTCGGTGAAAGCGTGGTAGGTCAGTAACCGCCAAGGTTTGTGTTTGGCAGTCTGTGCTGACCGACCGGCATTATGAGAATCCAGCCGAGCTTTTAGGTTATCGGTGGAACCGGTGTAGAACTCGGCGGGATGGTCAACCGGCTGGATCTGATAGACGTAGTGCAACAGCTTAGGCGTGATCGGAGGCAGGGGAACGAAGCAAAGGGCTTGCCTAGTTCTCCGTCGCGCTGAGCGCTATAACGGACAGCCTTTTCTAAAACAATAGCTTGCCAGCCATAGCTTTAGCGGAGGCTGGTGGACCCTACAGAACTCGAATCTGTGACCTCTTCCATGTCAAGGAAGCGCTCTAACCAACTGAGCTAAGGGTCCGTGAAAACCAGAGCCGGTGAGTAAGCAGAATCGCGCCAGTGCTCGGCAACAAAAAAGTTGGGATAGTGAAATGACTTTGAGGGAGATTGGATTCGGTCCGGTAAGCACGAATCCAGCTTGAACCTGTGGCCGCTCATGCCCTCACTGTCGCGGCCTTATGTTACAGACCCTCACGATTCGAAATTTGGCTCTATTGGAGTCCGTTTCACTGGATTTTGAAGCGGGCTTTACGGCGGTGACGGGAGAGACGGGCGCGGGTAAGAGTGTATTGCTTGGAGCCCTTAGTCTGTTGGCGGGGCAACGAGCGGATAAATCGGTTATTCGACAAGGCGCGGATCGATGCGAAGTGGAGGCTGCGTTGTGGTTCGAAGATGCGACGACAACCAACGCGTTTCTCAGTCAAATGGATCTGCCTGCCTGTGAGGAAGGCGTGCTGATCCTTAAGCGAAGTTTAACCCGGACTCGGGCTCCGAAAATCAGCGTCAATGGCAGCATGACGACGCTCAATTCGCTGCAACGTTTGGGCGAAACGTGGATCGACTTTCACGGTCCCAGTGAGCCACGTCGGTTACTCAACTCGGGTTGTCAGCTGGAGCTGCTGGATCTTTTCGCTCAGAACGAATCCGCCGTGCGCTCCTACCAATCCGACTACCAAGCATGGCGTGATGCCGTAGCGGAGCGTGAACAGGTTGCCACGCAGGAAAAGCTATCCCCGGATCAGATCGCGTTTTTGCAGGATCAACTGACTCAGCTCGATGCCCTCGAACTCGATCCCGATTCAATTGATAACTTGGAGCGTGATTTTAACCGGGTCAGTCAGGCGCAGGAATTGCTCGGCTTGGCCCAGGAGTTGGAAACAGGCCTCAATGGTGATGATGGGGTGGGAGAGACTCTTGCTCCCTTACTCCGGTCCGCCGAATCATTGGCGGAACTCGATGCCGCCAGTCGAGGACTAGTGGAGCGCCTGCAAGCGTTGGGAATCGAGGTGGCGGAATTAGCCCGAGACTACGCCGGACTCGGCGCGGACCTACACTTTGAGCCTGAAGAAGTTGAATCCCGGCATGAGCGGATGAATGCGTGGTTGGATGCGAAGCGCAAATACGGCTCCGATCCCATAGTCGTGGCGGAAGCGCGAGAGAGCATGCGAAATCACTTGGAAGCTCAAGGCGACATTGAAGGCGCGCTCGCCCGGCACGATCAACGCGTGCAGGACGCCCATGCCGTGGCGAACAAGAAAGCGATCGCATTGACCAAACAACGGCGGACCGTCGCTAAGAAGTTGGCCAAAGTTGCCGCGGAATCGATCGCTCAACTCGGATTTAAGAAAGCGGAGTTCAGCATCGAGTTACTCCCGTTGGCGCAGTTGGGCCCAGCAGGGGATTGTCGGGCTGAGTTCATGTTTTCCCCCAATGTGGGCGAGCGAGTTCGACCTCTGCACAAGATCGCTTCGAGTGGCGAATTGGCCCGTGTGATGTTAGCCCTGAAAACGGTTTTGGCGGAACTGGATGCCGTGCCGGTTTTGGTGTTCGATGAAGTGGATGCCAATGTTGGCGGCGAAATCGGCGGCACGGTGGGCGAGAAAATGGCTGAAATCGGCCAGAATCACCAAGTGCTTTGCGTAACTCATTTGCCGCAAGTTGCCGCGCAGGGAAGCTCGCATCTCGTGGTCGAAAAAGACCAGTCACGCGATCGGGCGGAAGTGTCGATTCGCCCCATCCAGGCCGATCGTAACCTGCGAATCGATGAGCTAGCGCGGATGTTGGGAGATCGACAGGCCCAGAGTGCGCGGGCTCATGCGGAGGAATTACTGGGAAATCGCTAGCCGGGTGACGGGCGGAGACATCGCTCAATCAGCATTGCCGCCTGTCCGTAAGGTTGTTCATGATGACCGCGTGCTCACAAAAGGCTTTCTCCGGATAATTCTTCTCGCGGTAACGACCAGCTTGGTAGCAGCGGAGTCCCCGCTGCGGGTCTTGTTTTTTACGAAATCATCGGGTTGGGAGCATGACGTGGTTAAACGGGGTCCCAACGGGGAAATGAGCCATGCGGAGAAGGAGTTGGCCAAGCTGGGTTCCGAACACCGAATGGCGTTCACCTTCAGCAAAGACGGCAGTAAATTCAGTCCCAAGTATCTCGCCGGATTTGATGTAATGTTTTTTTATGCCAGCGGAAACCTAGAGCGGGCGGGCACCGATAAAAATCCGCCGATGGAGGCCAGTGGTAAAGCAGCCCTGATTGATTGGGTGGCAAAGGGAGGAGGCTTCATGGCGGTGCATGCCGGTAGCGATTGTTTCCACACTTATGAAGCCTTCGATGGGAATCCGCCGAAGGATGCGCGGGGTAATCGCTATCGGATCAATGGAGAGGCGTCGGATCCCTACATCAAAATGTTGGGTGGAGAGTTCATCAACCATGGCCCTCAACAGGTTGCTACTGCTCGTGTCATCAACAACGCCTTCCCGGGTTTTGAGGAACAAGACAACGCGCTTCGCGTGCGCGAAGAATGGTATTCGCTGAAGGAATTTGCACCCGACAATCACGTGTTGTTGGTGATGGAAACGCATGGCATGGAAGGCCGGGAATACGACCGCCCCAATTACCCGCTGGCTTGGGCTCGAAATTACGGAAACGGCCGCGTCTATTACAATGCCCTTGGCCACCGGGAGGATGTTTGGACGGCGGACTATTTTCACCAGATGGTCGTTGGTGCCATTGAGTGGGTGGGGAAGCGTCGTGATGCGCAGATCACACCGAACCTGTTAAAGGTTAGTCCCGCGGCGGATGATCTACCTCCCCAGTGAGTTAGCGATCAAGAATCTGACTCGAAACAGAGAAGGTTCCTCTGGAACGTCGGATGAAGGCCGCTAAGAACCGATAGATTCTTGCGACTTAATTCGCGAAATTTCGAAGCCCGGATGCCGACCGAAGTGGATACGCGGAGCCCGATTCCCCCGTTCTTTTCACAGTCAGCTTGATGCTGCCGGTTTGGGTGGATTCAACAGCTTGGCACTTCGCCACATATCGCGAGGCCAATAGGCGATTCCGATGATCACCAGATTGGCAATGACGAAGGAAACCAACGCACTGAAGGCCTTGTCCATGAAACCGTAGCTGTGCAGTCCGACTCCGAGCATGTTGGTGCCGAACCAGCTCCAGGCGGTGACGATATTTCCGAAGATCGCGAGGGCCATAATTCCGCGAGCCCGCGCAAGTCCGCCCCAACGGGCGTGCAGGATGATGGCATTCCAGATGACGATCAGGAGCGCGCCGTTTTCCTTGGGGTCCCAGCCCCAGAAGCGGCCCCAAGACTGATCGGCCCAGATGCCTCCTAGGATCGTGCCTACGAGGCTAAAGAGCGCGGCAAAACAAACGATGCCATAGACCATGCGTTCGAGTGCCTTGGCGGTGCCTTTGTCGAGGGACTTGGTGAATACGCCGCGAAAAATGTAGATCAACGCGAGGAATCCGGCGAGGAACGTGGCGGAATATCCGATGGTGATGATGATCACATGGGTCGCCAACCAGAAGTTGGAATCGAGCACGGCGCGCATCATTTCCAAGGTGTCACCTGATAACGAAAGTTGATGCGCGATCACCATGGTGGCGAAGCCCGTGAGTCCACCCGCAGTGGAGCCGATTCCATTGGGGAAGAGTTTTTCGAGGATGATGCAAAGACCCACACATCCCCAGCCGACGAACAAGGCGGAGGAGTAGAGATTGGTGACCGGTGGGCGACCCTCCAACCACATGCGGGTGGCGATTCCCACGGTCGTGGCCACCCAAGCGAGAATGAGTAGCCAGTAGGCAGATTTTTGCAGCGCCCCGGGCCAAAACAGCCAAGAGGTGATGGCGATGAGAAATACGAAAACGTATAGCAGGAGCGACGTATAGAAGGGTTCCGCCGCGTTAAATTTTCGCTCGGCTTCGGCTTTGGCCATTTGGCCGGAGAACTTCGTGTTCAGTTGAGTGGAGTAGAGCTCAACGATCGTATTGAACGTTTCGGGTGACTGATCCTTCCACGCCCGTCCCAGACCGGCGTAGGCCATCGCATAGGGGTTGACCATGCCGGATTGAAACGACTCGAGCAGGGCGCGACCGGTTTTCTGCCAAAGATGATCATCGGTTGCTTCACCCAGTGGAGGCAATGGCAGGAGGTTGGCCAGATTATCCATGCGGAGGAATATTTGTCCGGCATCAATCATCTGCGCAGCGCGTTCTTCGTCATGGTCCTCGCCTTGAGAGCGGGCGCGAACCGCGGCAATGCCCGGACCGTAGTTGTCCTGTAATTCCTGCAACAAGGTGAGGAAATCGACATCCTCGGGCAGCACGAGGCTGTGTTTTACCTGTTGGTAGAGCACGAGATTATTGCGCAGTTTCAGCACCGCACGTTGGAACGGGCTGCGTTGGGCGGCCTTGAGTTCCCCCGCGAGCCCAGCTTGGCGATCGATCTCGCCGAGATAGGGCTCCAAATGATCAAAACTGAACCGACTGTGGCGGGATGGCAGGAAGCCCAACACGGCCATGAATCGCGCGACGGTGCTGTCGTATTGCCGCTTCAAAGTCTCATCGGTTTGGCCGATGAGGTCGAATGCCTCGAGGTTTTCCACCTTGAACGTCCGATAGGTATCCACGAGCTGGGGACGGAACAGTGCGTCGAGGAGCCACTGGTTGGGCGTGATTTTTGATCCATCCTCGAGGTAGACTGCCTGACGACTTTGCAGCATGAGCAGAGTCGTGCGTCCCACCGTATCAAAGGGCTTGATCCGGCCATCGGCCAGAACCGGAAGGCGACTGAAACCTTCCAGATCAAATTGGGGATCCTGTTCGGTGGAAAGGACACTGCGACCGATCACGATCAAGCCCAGCACCAACACGATAAAAGGAAGAATACGTTTCATTGCGTTCATGCTGGGTCAGGTTGAAGATTTGGCGCCGCGCCGGTTGGCGAAGCGGGCGAGGTGCAGGAGGAATTGCCACAGTAGGCCGAGGATCATCAGGACACAGGCGATGTAGGGCAACCACCGGCCGGGGTTGCGCACGACTTGGAGCTCGCTGAAGCCGTTGGCACTGTCCATCTGGTATTGGTAGAACGTATAACCTTGATACCGCAGAGGGTGGTTCATGTAGATCAATGACTCGCGATCCTCGCTGCCGTCGTTGGCGGTCACGTTGACCAACGATGAGAAGTTCTTAGGAATGTTGGAGCCGGGATAAACGTCGTGTTTGAGTTCAATGAGTTTCACGGAGAACGGCTTATATTCGCGTTCGAAACGGAACGCGATCTGCCACTCCTTGCCAGCGTGCTCGAAGGTCTGCGGCATGACGAGCATGGGTGAGACTATCCAAATGCCGAGTGATCCATCGGTCCCGATCAACTCGATGAAGGTGGCGGGTAGGTTTCGTTCCTGATCATTGTAGGTGATCGGCAGTGGCGAAATTCCGAGGCGCGGTCCGATGCCCTGCGTCGACATGTTTGGAGCCAGATTGGAGGCGTCGACTCCCTCGGGAAGGGAATTGAGCATGCCGATATTGGCGTTGGGGTAGTAGCCTCGCGAAACGACCCGGAAAGGAAGCTTGGGGTTTTGGACGGATGCCAAATCGGCGACGAAGGATTCGGGAATCGCGACGACGTCATCGAATTCCGCATCACTCTTGTCGATAAGCACGACCTCGTTCTTGCGAAAACTCTCGGAGTAGCCGCGCGTTTCGCCTTCGGCCAGACGCAGGGAGAAATCCTCTTGGAGCAACCCAATGAGCAGTTCGCCCACCAACAGAACGATCAATCCGAAGTGAGTCAGGTGAATGCCCCCCTTGGCCCAGCTTAATTTGAACCGTATGATGTGGGCGACCACGAGGTTCACCATCAGGAATCCACCGATCAGGTAACCACCGGGAAACACCGTAACCTTGAAGTCCGTTCCGGGAACAGTGGCCCAAACGAAGAAATTCTTAAAAAACGCCTCCTGCACGCCATAGATTCCCAATTCGACCTGCGCCCAAGTGGCGATGAAGACCAAGAGCATGGACAGGGCGAGAAGCACGACGGTCAGGCGTAATGAACCGAAGAACTCTACGAAGTCTTTTTTGAAGTTGTTCATCGGGTGGGTCGGTTTAGCGATTAGCGGGAGCAATGGTGCCTACGAATTCCCGGAAATTGTTGGATTCGGCCGCCACGAGATCCGCGGGTCCCATCAGCTTGACGAACCAAGACTCACCACCATGGGAAAAAATCGCGCCGTCGATTCGCGTGGGAACCCCCGCGGCATTCCCACTCATCGAAACAAAATCGACATGGAAGGAAGCGGTGTCGGCATGTTCTATGGTCGCGTCCACGGCATCGGGAGCAAGTGCTGGTAATCCGACCTGCCCCCGCCAGCGATTAACATTGGCAGCAAGCCCCCCCACATCTCCGGGGAAAGCGATAATGGATAGATCGGCGGTGGCGTCTCCTTCTCCGCGCAAGGTAAAGGTTCCTCTGCGCATCCCGCTGGCGGGTAGTTCTTCCCAGTGGTCCGGCGCATTCCACCCCAGTTCGCCGGAAGTTTCGGCGGCAGCGGCAGGACTTGAGGCCACCATTGGCTCCGGCGCAGCTTCCTTGGGCACTCGATAGGTGCGCACCTCATCGCGGCTACAGGCCGTAAAAAGAAGCAGGGCAAGGGGGATGAGAGCAGCCAGTCGTTTGGGCATCCCACCACTAATCCCGTGTTACGCAGTTAACTCAACCCAATCCGGCAAACTATCAGCCAGACAAGTTCGCCCGATTAGCCCATCAAGCAGGTAGGCTTGAGTCCGAGCGGGCACTCCCTGTAAATGCCGCATCATGACGATCCGAGTTCTCAGCGACACGTCTTTGTTGATTCAGGTTCCGGGGGAGCCCAGCGAAGCCACCTTGCGGCGCGTTGGAGCATTGAGTGCCCGAATAAGTGAGGCCGAGTGGACGGGGATAAAGGCGCTGGTGTCCGCGCCCAACTCCTTGGCGATCTACATTCGGCGTCCCTCGGCTTGGTTGCGCGTGGCGGCTCAAATCGAGGAAATTCTGGACGAAGAATTAGAATCAGAGCTCGAATCCGAGCCACCCCGCGAGCAGGTTATCCCCGTTTGCTACAAGGAGCATTACGCTCCTGACATCAAGCGCGTGTCGCAGGCCCTGAATCTGTCGGTGGAGGAGATCGTCGAGCGACATAGTGACCCGACCTACACGGTCATGGCCGTAGGATTTGCCCCGGGATTTCCGTATCTGGCTGGCTTGGATCCGCTGTTGCATTGCCCGAGATTGCCATCGCCGCGCATTCGGGTTCCGGTCGGAGCGGTGGGAATAGGAGGATCTCAGACCGGAGTTTACCCGTTGGAACTGCCGGGAGGCTGGAATCTTATTGGCCGCACCGATCAGCGGTTATTCGACCCGACTGCCGCCGATCCGGCGTGGTTACGGGTGGGAGACAAAGTGCGTTTTGAGTCGGTCGAGAAGATCGCCCTTGAATCATCAGGCACGCGTCCTCCGTTGACCATCGACTCCACGCCGCCGGAGGACATCGCCGGCATCGAAGTGATCGATCCCGGGGCACAAACCACGGTCCAAGATCTGGGCCGCCCGTCGGGTGCCATCGTGGGTGTGACCGAGGGCGGCGCGATGAATCGCCGGGCCATGCGGATCGCGAATATATTGGTGGGCAACGAAGATGGATTGGCCGTGCTCGAATGGGCGCTGCGCGGTCCCAAACTCCGTTTTCATGATTCTCGTTTGGTGGCGATTACCGGCACATTGGCCCGCGAGGTGCCTTTTGCCCGCCCCTTCTTGGTGGAAGCTGGCGAAGTGCTGGATCTCACCAAACTTACCGAACCGGGACGGGGAATCCTGGCCATCAGTGGTGGTATCGAGGTGCCGGTGGTGCTCGATTCGCGCTCGACTCATCTTTCCGGAAAATTCGGCGGATGGGACGGTCGGGCGCTGCGGCGGGGCGACTTGATCCCGATTGGTGCGGGTCATACGAAATCGGCTTCGGCCGGTTGGAGAATTCTGCCGACCTGGGTGGGAGGGTCCGTTGACGCGGTGCCGCAGATTCGCGTGCTGCCGGGGCTGGAAGTTAATCAAGTCTCCCGCGAAGCATGGAACACATTCCTGACCACGGTTTGGACCCTCCAACCTCACTCTAATCGCATGGGTATTCATTTGAGTGGTGAGACTATAAAGCCGCATACCGAATTTGAGATGGTGTCCCAGCCCGTGGATGTAGGCACGATTCAAATACCGCCTTCCGGGCAGCCCATTGTATTGATGGCTGATCGGCAAACGCTCGGAGGATATCCCCGCCTTGCCAGTGTCATCGCGGTGGATCTGGCGATTCTGGCTCAGGTGCCTTTGGGCGGGCGTATTCATTTTGTGGAAACAACATTGCAAACTGCGGAAAATTTACGACACCGGGAAGACCGGCAACTCGGGTTGATGCGAGCGGCGGTCAAACCGCGACTGCAGCCGGACTAACCATGTCATCGATCGACTTGAACTGCGATGCCGGGGAAGGCGTCGGCTGCGAAACTGAAATTTTCCCGATCATCTCCTCCGCCAATATCGCGTGTGGCGGGCATGCCGGAGACGCGGAGATCATGACGAACACTTTGCGGCTGGCCCGGAAGAATAACGTCGTGGCGGGCGCGCATCCGGGGTTTCCGGATCGAACGAATTTCGGTCGAGTCGAACTCAATCTGACCGCGACAGAGTTGGAAACCATGCTACGCCGACAACTGGATGATCTGCGCGAACAGGGTGAGTTTTATTACGTGAAGCCCCATGGTGCGCTCTACAATCTCGCTGCCCGGGACGAGGCAGTTGCCCGCACCCTCGTGGCTGCGCTCAAAAGCTATGATCCCGATCTCTGGTTACTGGCTTTGTCGGGTGGTGAACTTTGGCGTGAAGGCCGGCGGCAAAATCTTCGCACGGTGGGTGAGGCGTTCGCTGATCGGGCTTATGACCCAGGCAGACATTTACTTCCGCGGAGCCAACCGGGATCCGTGTTACACGGTGAATCGGACGTGGCGGAACAAGTCTTGTCCTTGGTGCGCGATCAACGCGTTCGCGATGTGAACGGGGATTGGGTTTCGGTGCAGGCGGAGTCCATCTGTTTGCACGGCGACAATGCCCAGGCGGTGGCGTTCGCTCGCCGTATTCGATCGTTGCTTGCCGAGGCCGGGATCGCAGTTCGATCGTTTTGGAGGTCGTCATGAATCGTCGGGTTCTGATTACAGGTTTTGGACCGTTTGGAGGCGTCACGAAAAATCCTTCTAGCGCGATTGCGGAGGCCCTCGACGGACGCCGATTGGGTGGATCTGAAGTGGCAGGAAAAATCCTACCCGTGGATTTTGCGGCCGCTCCCCGCGAACTCCGACGCGCCATTCGGGAGACCGAACCGGTCATGGTAGTCTGTTTGGGGGTCGCAGCGTCTCGCTCCAAGATAACTCCTGAGCGGGTTGCCGTAAATTTGCAGGATGCACCGATTCCCGATAATGCCGGATTCCAACCGGTGGACAGTCCCATCCTTAAAAACGGTGCCGCGGCATATTTCTCGACTTTGCCGATCAAGAATATCGTCGCCCATCTCGCTGAGCGAGGCGCGCCGGTGGCTATTTCCGATTCGGCCGGACAGTTCGTTTGCAATCACGTGTTTTATCATCTCATGCGGGTGTTGCGCCGCACCCCGCAGGCTAGGGGAGGATTCATTCATGTGCCGCTTCCCCGGCATGGATTCACGATCGATGATCAAGTCGCGGCGATCGCGGTGGCAGTCAGAGTCGCGTCACGATGTCCGCGCAAAACCGCGAGCGTTGCCGGTCGGATTGATTGAAGGAAGAGGATTTAGCGCGAAGCGAAAATCGTGGTCCTCACCGGTGTGAAGGCATCCACGACGACACCGCGTAGATTTTTCGCGTTCATGCCTTGGCAATCGTGCAACGAGTTATTGAGCCCCGTCACCCGCCATCCTTTTTTGAATTTAGTAACCAACACATGGGCCACTTTTTGGCCTTGGCGGTTTTCGTAGACCACCGTCTGACCGCGTCGGAGCTCATTATACTGTACCGGAGCGACGATCATAATCACGCCATCTTTATAGAGCGGACTCATGGATTTGCCTTTCCCTCGAATCGCTACACGTCCGAGTTGTGTGGCACGAGTTTTGGCAACCTCGACGGCGATTGCTTCGGGCACGGGTTGCGGTGCGGGTGACTCTGCGACGTAGATACCCCGCATCCATTGGATTTTTGAACCCAGATTCTGAGCCTTCAATCCAGTGCCGCCCACAACGCCTGCGAACAGGAGAAGCAAAGCGAACAATCGGCAGCGGCGAATCATTGCTGAACAAGGGTGGAACGGACCGGGCCGAAGCCAAACCCCTTATCGATAGGGTTCATTGCCTAGCTGCTTTCAGGCAAACACCCTAGGCTTTGGCTCGTATTATGACGACCACCCCTGCGACGATCATGAAAATCGAGTAGAAGGTGCCTCGTGTGAGGCCGAAAAGTAGGCTCGCATCGGGTTCGCGAAACATCTCGGTGAACATGCGGACAGCTGCGTAGATGATCAAAAACTCGCCCGTTATGCGACCCGGTTGAAGTTTTGCGACGGGACTGCGCCAGTAGCGCCATTGCAAGTAACCGAAAATTAAGAATCCCTCCAGTGCCGCGGCATAGAGTTGCGAAGGGTGGCGGGGGGCAATTTCGGTGACCGGAGTGCCGGCAGCGGCACTCCCGCGGAATATTACTGCCCACGAAACATCCGTCACCCGTCCCCAAAGCTCGCCATTGATGAAATTCGCGACGCGGCCTAGGCCAACCCCCAACGGAGCGACGGCAATGACGGCATCCGCCAACGACAGAAAACGGATATCATGTTTGCGGGCAAACCACCACATCGCGACCCCGACGCCGATAAATCCACCGTGAGAGGCCATGCCGCCTTCCCAGATCCGGACCAGCCGAAAGGGATTAGCCAGAATGGAGTCCAGATCATAGAGCAAAAAGTAGCCGAGCCGACCACCTGCCATGACGCCGATGACCAAGACCGTCATCAAGTCTGCAACGGCTGCAGGAGGGAGCGCCAATCGACCATGCGTTGCCGCACGATACAGAATCCAGCCTCCGAGGGCGAAACCGAGTATGTAGGAAAGCCCGTAGTAGCGGATACCCCAGATTTCGGTGAACTGGATCAAAAACGGACTCAGATCATGCACCCAATGCGTTGGCGAGGCAGTCATGGCTGGGCGGAACTAACTCGTTGATTCCGGCGGAGCGGGAGTCTTTTTGGACGAATCTTCGATCGAAGGTGTTTTGCGCAACCGGGTGGATTTCTTGAGCCGTGCCCGAGCGAGTTCCCGCATGTCCACGGCGACGTCGTCTTTCTCAAATATCTCCCGACCGATGAGGTGCTCCATGACGTCCTCGATAGTCAGGACTCCCGCGGTTGAACCGAATTCATCGACCACCACCACAAGTTGTTGGTGAGTGCGGAGAAACTCCTGCAGCGCCTGGGCCGCGGTAGCGGTTTCCGGGATGAAATGTATCTCCTGCATGTGATCGGTGATCAGATCTTGCTGCTGATCCTGCGCCAACGCCTTGAGCATGTCGCGGCGACGCACCAATCCTACCACGCGATCGAGCGTGTCCTGATAAACGGGAATCCGGGCAAAGGGGATATTGGGGTAAGTCTCGATTACTTCGCCGATTGTCGAGGTTTGCTGCAAAGATGTCACGACGGCCCGGGGCGTCATGATCTCCTGCACACGAACTTCGTCCAAAGATAAGGCGTTGGCGATGATGCTGGATTCACTTTTGCTCAGTGAACCCTCCATGGCGCCGCGCTCGGCGAGAAGAATGATCTCCTCATCGGAGTCTGTCTTTTCCGGTGGGGTGCTGATGAACACCCGCACGATCACATTGCAGAAGTAGGTAATCGGGCGGAGGACGTTTCGCATCCAGTAGAGCGGATATGCCACATGAGGCTGCAACGACTGGCGGTAAACTACTCCCAAATTTTTGGGAATGACCTCGGAGATGAACAGGATGGCCAGCGTCATAACCCCGGAAACGACGCCTAACCAGGTTTGGCCCCACAATGCGACGGCCTGGGCGCCGATGACGATCGAGCCAAAGGTGTTCGTGATCGTGTTGAGGGTGAGGATCGTGGAGATGGTTTCCTCGAGGCCAGAATTCAGTTGTTCAAGAATCTCGCCGCGACGAGGCCGAATTTTCTTAAGTGCTTCGACCTCTGAGACGGTGGTGCTCAAAATCATCGCCTCCATCAATGAACAGACGAAAGAAATACCGAGTGTGAGAATGATCGCGGTTGCGAACAGGAGCATGGTGCAGTTGGGGATTAGCGGGGCGACTGGCTAGGAAGACGATTAAAAAGTGAACCTCTTCTGATTCGGACCCGATGAGCGGAATCCTGCTTTAGCGGCTTGAGAATGGGGTTGGGCTTGCCGGGGCGGGGCCAGCTTCGCTTGTGTTGGCCCATGCCGGACCTTCAGCGAACCCCTCTTTTCGATTTCCACTCCCGAAATGGTGGCCGAATCGTGGATTTCGCCGGGTGGGAGATGCCGGTCCAGTATAAGAGCATCCTCGAAGAGCACAAAGCCGTGCGCACCACGGCTGGTTTATTCGACGTGAGCCACATGGGAGAAGTCGATGTCACGGGGGCCGGGGCGGAAGCCTACCTCAATCGTTTGGTAACCAATGATGTTTCGACCCTCTATCCGGGGAGGGTATTGTATACGCCGATGTGCCGGGCGGACGGCGGAGTGGTGGACGATTTGCTGGTCTACATGGTCGCGCCCGAAAAATATTTACTCTGTATCAACGCGAGCAATATTGCCAAAGATCCGACTTGGATGCAGGAGCAGTCCGCCGACTTCGAGGTGAACATCAGCGACCGATCGGCGGGTTATGCGCTCCTCGCGGTGCAAGGCCCTCAGGCGGAAACGATTCTGCAGGGATTGACTGGGGCTAAGCTCCCGATTTTACGTTACTTCCACTTCCTTGAAGGCACGGTCGCGGGGATTCAATGCATGATCAGTCGCACGGGTTACACCGGTGAAGATGGCTTCGAACTCTGTCATGCTGCGGCAGATGCGCCTGCTTTGGCGGAGGCGCTTTGGGCGGCGGGGGAACCGCAGGGGATGCAGTTGGCCGGTCTTGGGGCGCGGGACAGCTTGCGGCTCGAGGCGGGTTACCCACTCTACGGACACGAGCTGAACGACGACCTCTCTCCGATTGCCGCTGGGCTGGGCTGGACAGTTAAACTGAAGAAGCCCAACGGGTTCACCGGATCCGAGGCACTGGCGGCGGAAAAAATCGATCCTGAGCGGCGAAAGGTGATCTATTTTCGGACGGGAGACCGCCGCATTGTAAGGGCGAGGACGGACGTGCGAAACGAGTCCGGCGAAGTAGTGGGGCAGGTGCTGTCGGGCACGATGTCGCCGATGTTGGGAGAGGCGATAGGATCGGCGGTTGTGCCGTTGCCCGCCGCAGCCGAACCTTTGCACGTTGATATTCGTGGCACCAAGTTCACTTTGCATCTGGTCAAACCCCCGTTCGTCGAACTAAAAAAATCTTCATGAGTGATATCCCCGCTGATCTTCGTTACGCTAGTTCCCATGAATGGGTTAAGGATGCCGGTGACGGCACGGTCGCGGTAGGCATCTCCGATTATGCTCAGGAAAGTCTGGGCGACATCACTTATGTCGAAGCTCCGAGTGTCGGCGACACACTCGCCAAGGGCGACGTTTTCGGCGTCGTCGAGTCGGTAAAAGCTGCGTCCGATCTTTACGCTCCGGTTGCCGGCGAAGTTGTGGAGGTTAACGAGGCTCTCGAGGCGGCTCCTGAAACGGTCAATCAATCTCCTTACAACGATGGTTGGATTATGAAAGTGAAAGTCGCGGATGCCGCGCAATTGAGTGAGCTCCTCGACAGTGCCGTCTACACTGCTGAAACGGCCTGATCGGCAGCGTCACCGCAGGGTGTCGATGTAGAGCACCAACGATTCCAAGTCCGAATCGCTGAAAATTCCGAGGTAAGGAGGCATCCCGGCGTCCGGATCGTTGTAGCCGGCGGTTACCTTCGCGGTGGGATTGATTATGGACTCACGCAGATAGTCTTGAGTGGCCCGAACCGTGGTGCCATCGACCAGTTTTAGTCTTCGTCCCGCCAATCGATACCAAGTCGGGCCGGTTTTGCCTTCATCGTTTCCGTCAATGGAGTGGCAACCTACGCATCCGAATTGAACCGAAAGGGTTTGGCCGCGCCCTAGGGTGTGTTTAACAATTGGTATGTTAGTGCTTAATCCATATGATGATACATACTAAAGCGAGCATGCTGGCAAAGGTTCGATGTAGTTTTTCATAGCGCGTAGCGATCCGGCGGTAGTGCTTGAGTTTTGCGAAGAGGTTCTCGATGCGGTGACGATCACAGTAGATGTGCTCGTCAAACTCGGGTTTTTGGGACCTGTTGGGGTGCACAGCTATGACGGCGTTGCCGCCTCGTTGTTTCACACCTGCCCTGATGGCATCGCTGTCATAGCCCTTGTCCATGATCGCCGCAGCCCCTGGCCGCAGATAAGATTCCAAGAGGGGTTTACACTGATCGCAGTCGGCTACATTGGCACCCGTGAGGATAAAGCCCAGAGGGTAGCCCAAGGCGTCACAGGCAAAGTGGGCCTTGGTGGAGAGGCCCGCTTTGGAGCGCCCCATGGCTTGGGCTTGCTGTCCACCACCGGGTCCGGCCGCGTGCTGATGGACCCGCGAACTGGTGCTATCAATCATGAGATACGCGTGATCGCCTTGGAGAGAACCGAGGTAAGCGAGCACATACTCCCAGAGACCGTTCTGAGACCAGCGCCGGAACGAGGCATAGGCGTTTTGCCAGGGACCAAACCAAGTAGGCAGATCGCGCCACGGGCACCCGGCACGCGCGATCCAGAGCACGGCTTCAACCCGACGGCGCAGGTTGGTGCATTTGCGTCCACGACGATGTGGGCCACTCAGACTGAGACGATGGCCGTTAATTTTTTTAGCTCGCCCCAGTGGTGATCACGCAGGACGAGTCTTACTCGTTGTTTCACAATGTGATGAAGTCATTTTGGAGCCACGAGGTCAATGAAAAGTATCCTATTAATGGATACTTTTTGCCTCCAATTTATTTGTTAAACACACCCTACGCTGACCACGTTCGGAACCGCGCTGGGCTGAGTAGCGGTGACGGGTTCTTGGAACAACTCTGCGAAGTCAATCGAAGGCAGTCCGTGGTCGGTCGGGCGCAAGGTCTCCATTTGATTTGCGGTGGTGTATATTTCGGAAGTTTGGTCTCCATCGATTTGGGTAACTACGATGGTCATTGCGGCTGGCATGTCGTCGATAGCCAAAAACAGACTTTGGTCGTCAGTGGATTTGATCACGCTGTGCACGGGCATAACTTCGAAGCCCGGTTCGCCGTTCATCTTAAACTGGGGCGATCCGTAGTTTTTGGTGCGTTGGTAGTTCCAGGCGCGCACTTCGAAGACGGGTTCGTTTGGCATTTTGTCGTAGTCCAAAAGTAATCCCTCGCTGAATCCCTCGGCCACTTTAGGCCCGTTGGTTTCGGGGGAAATTACACGCAGACGACTTATGCCTTCGAACCGTGGCGCGAAGGCATCCCAGATTTGAAACCCGACCAGATAGGCCTGTCCATCAACCGGATTTACTTCGCCTTTCAGGAGGGGCACTTCGAATTTTACCGGCAGGGGAATCGCGCTGGTTTGGGCCTCTCCGGCGTCCGGGATATTTACGATCAACCCTCCGGGAGTTTTATATTCTATATAGAAACATCGGCCGTTCAAAGGACCGGCACGTTCATCAAATCCCATGACCATGCCGACTCCGGATTGAGCCATGAAATAGGGGAACCAAAGGTGGGGCGCGGTTATGGGCGCATTTTCGTGGGGGGCAGATTTATTGTGGCCGTAGAAATTTTCCGGTCGCACGACATGGAAGGGAGTTGAAGGCACCCAATGGCCTTGTTGATCACTGGCGAAGACCTGACCTGAGGTGGGATCACGAGTGATCCATGGGTTACGAAATCCCGTTGCGACGACGGTCACGTTTTCCCCATCGGGTGAAATCTGTAGCACACGGCCGCCATGCGGTGCGCGGGCTTCAGGTTGTTGGCCTCCGGTCGAAACCAGGAAGCCGCCGTCGGGAAGACCCTCCAACGAAAATACGAAACCACGGCCACCGGGACTTTGCACGTAGGCGTTGGAGAACAAACGGTAGAAGTCGGTGATCTCGTCGCCGTCACCATCGATCAATTCGGTGATGCCGTTCCGACTTAGCACGAAGAGATCTCCGTCGCGATAGACGATGCTCATCGGTTCGTTGAAGCCTGCCGCGATCCGCTTCCACTCAACTCGATTGTCGGAGGACATAAGCCCTTTCAAGCGGTAGACATCGCCGTCGAAGGTGATGACCCACGCGATTCCTTGGGGAGAGAAAGTAATGTCTGCGGGGCGAATCCGGCGTTCCCAGATATTGGGGTAGGGAAGGGCCAGTTCATCGACGGCGAAAGCGCCTTGGGCCGCTCCTGCGGCGAACTTCGTCACCATGGTATTGAGCCAGGGGTGTTCCCCTCGACTCGACGCTAGACTGCTGGTGAAGGATCTCTGAACCATGGGGAGCAAACCCTCGACGTAGTGGATCTCAAGCTCCTGGGACTCCGTCGACGAAACCAGTATCTCTGATTCACCGACGGCATCTCCCAGCACGAGCTGTAGAGTTGATTTCAACGGAGAAACTGAAATCTGACGAATCACTGAAACGCTGTCGCCGATGCGTCGTGCCGTGAAGGATTCTTGAAATTCAGCGTCACCAATTCGGTAGTTCAGTTTTGCGGATTTCTCCCCCATGCGGATTCCGGTCCATTGGCCAGTGGAAAGCGGGCCTCTACCCAGTTCTCTGGGGTCGGACCCAACCGGACGAGGGTCGGTGGTTTTGATTTCTCCTTCGTTCTGCCAACCTGCCCAAACGCCGGTTTGATGCAGTATGTCTCCCTGAGTTTGGGAAATTCCGCCGAATCCTCCTCCGGCTTTTTTGAGAGGATCGCGATAGGAGGTCATCGCCAGTTGGCGAAGGGTAGTCTCCGCGCCAAACAGCCGCTATGCGCAATAGCTCCGTGTCGAACGCCACAAAATGATCGTGGGCGAGTGGGATAACGATCGCCCGTGGAACTGTGTTGCGCGGGTGCTCGTCGGAACGCAGGTCGAGATTGGCCTCAAAAAAGGGGAAATCCCGATTGTAATAATCAGTATAGAGCGGCGCGTTCTGTCTCCCGACGGGAGTTGGAATTGTGCGGGTAGCATTCTCCGCTCCAGCGAGGGTGAGGACGAAAATCAGGCTACTGAGGCAAGGGAGATAAATCCCACTTTTGGGGCACGACACAGGTAGAGCCAACCGCTGCAAGATCACCTATTCGATGCCAAAATTTCCAATTATTGGCCGGGAAAGGTTGCTCCCGGTTTCAAGTAACGCTCATCGCCGGGTTGATTCAGTTGCCAGTAGGGAATTCGGATCGCGTGTTTTCGCTCAAGGGACGAGCCGTCCCAACGTTGCCAGCGCTTCAATGTGTGCGGCGATTTTTGATCGAAGAAGAAACGATCAGTTCCACGGTTGTGTTTAACCGTGACGCGCCAGCCTTCGGACGTGCGGGCGATGGCGAACGCCGCGGACGACCATGTGATCGGATCGGCCTTAGAATCGATGACGGAGTCCATCAAAGGGGCTTCGAACAGCGTGATCTTGCCGAAGTCGATCGTGCGCAACTTGAAAGAAAGCTCGTCGTAGAGCAGCGCCCCAGCCGGGGCTGTTTTCCGCTCCTTCACTTCACTCATGCCTTCCCAGTAGGTGAAGGCGCGGTAGTCCCAGCTATCTCCGTCGACGAGCCCATGTTTGTAGCTGAGTCCGCAGGAGTCGTTGGTGGTCGAAGTGAACTTGATCAGATCGCCGGAGTCCTGTCGCCAGAAGGCGGAGTGTCCTTGATCGTAGCGATAGGAGCCGGTCGGGATTGTGATGATCTGATTCAGTTTGATCACGGGGTAGGTGCCGGGCGCCTGCCAGTTGTCAGCCTTAACGGCTTCATTGCCGGCAAAATTTTCGCGAACCAAGATGTGCCTCACCTCAGTTTTTCGGAGCGTGCCATAGCGTTTTTCTTCAGCGTCGAAGACGACAATCTCGGCCTTACCGTCGCCCCAGAATCCTTCATCGCGGAGGAGATTGTCCGAGAAAGGCGCGGCTGATAGATTGATCCATCCGGCTCCAAGGGTGAGTCCGACCAAAAGAGAGACGAGACGATGACGCTTCATGGCCGAACTGTGATCGAATTAATGGTCCGCTGCAAACTCGACCTGAAGATCGGTCACGGGGATCAGGACGGGATGTCGTTAAAGCGTTTTTCGCAGTCGTTGCACATGCCGTGAGTGAACCGTAGCTTACTGCGTTGTCGGAAGTAGTCCTCTACCTGACGCCAGTATCCGTCATCGTCGCGAACCTTTTTGCACCACGCGCACATGGGGAGCAGTCTGGACAGTGTTTCGACTTCGACCAAGGCGGAGCCCAACTGGCTGTTCCGTTGTTCGAGATGGGCAAGGAGCAGTCCAACAAAGAGTGCGACCATGAAGAAGCTCACCTCGAGGTCTCCCACGAGCTCGACCATGGTCGCGAAAGTGGATTCACCGTTGCTACCCGTCACCAGTGACAGGATCAGGCGGGCCAAATGAAATATTGCGTGGGCGAGAAATACCTTGGCGGGCGCGGTGAGCGGTTTCCAAAAAACCGCTGGCGACATGCGCAGACCTTGGTAGGAAAGCAAGGCAAGCGACGCCCAAACGATGCTGTTCGTCACGCGACGCCACACGCTGTCGGGCAGGAATGTGAAGAACAGATAAAGCGCAATGGCGTGGAAGGCGACGAGTGCCCAACCCAGCCGTTTAGGGGCGGGCTGCTCCGCGTGGACCCGTGTGCCGATAAACAAGGCGGCGTGTCCTACGGTCACCAATACCGTCGGCAGGATGCGCCCCACCATGTCCGGCAGTAGCGGCCGCGCCGCGAAGAGGAAATCTGCCACTAGCATGACCCAAGCGGCGATCATCCAGTAGCGGAGGGGCGAAGACGGACGAGGGGTAAGCGACGGATTGGCGTTATGATTCAGTAAATCAAAACGCATGAATCCTTCACGGTATCGTGCTTTAAATGGGGAGGGGTGAGCAAACGTGGCGGTATTTCACCTTGTTTGCCAACCCTTCTCTGACCGTCCTGTCGCCCCGGATAATGGGGGCAATGGAAATGCCTAAGCTTTCGATTTCTTGGCGCGCTCGGCTTTGCGGCGTTCGTTGCTATTCAGGATCAATTTACGCAAACGCAATTCAGATGGCGTAACTTCAACGTATTCGTCGTCGGCGATGTATTCGATGCAACGCTCGAGGGACATCTTAACGGCGGGCGTGAGTTGGATCCCTTTGCCGTCACCTTGGGAGCGGAAATTCGTGAGCTGCTTCGCCTTCACCGCGTTCACGGAGATATCTTCGTCACGCGGATTTTCTCCGACGATCATACCTTCGTAGACGATTTCACCAGCACCGACGAACAGCTTGCCGCGTTCTTGAATAGTCTCGAGCGCATAGGCACGGGTTTCGCCGGCTTCAGTCGCAATGATCGTTCCGGTGATACGGGTGCTCAATGGGCCAGCCCAGGGACCGTATTCCTTAAAAAGATGGGACATCACTCCGTGACCACTGGTGGCGTTGACGAGATCGACCTCCATACCAATCAGTCCACGGGTCGTGATCGTGGCCTCGATCATGGTGGTGGCGTTGAGCTTTTCCATGTTGGTCAGCTGACCTTTGCGATTAGCCAAGTTCTGCATGATCGCACCCACATTATCGTCAGGGACTTCGATCCAAACTGTTTCGTAAGGCTCCTGCTTCTGGCCGTCGACTTCCTTGGTGATCACTTGCGGGCGGGAAACGAGGAGCTCGAATCCTTCGCGTCGCATGGTTTCCACAAGAACTGCGATTTGCATGGCGCCGCGGGCCTTCACTTTGAAGGCGCCGCCGACTTCCGCATCTTGGACGGAAATAGAGATATTAGTTTTCACCTCGCGATACAGACGTTCGCGGAGCTGACGGGAGGTAACGAATTTGCCGTCCTGTCCGACGAGCGGACCATCGTTGACGGCGAGCTGCATCTCGAGAGTCGGCGGGTCGACATCGGTGAAGGGCAGGGCGTGGCCTTCGGGATCAGCGGTGAGCGTATCGCCGATATCGATCTCCTCGAAACCGGAAAGTCCCACAATGTTACCGGCGACCGCGTTTGAGGTTTCCTGGGTGCCAAGACCCGAATATTCAAAGACCTTGGTGATTTTGCCGCGGAGACGTTTCTCGCCGCCATGAGGAATGACGTGAATCGAGTCGCCGATCTTTACCTCACCGCCGAGAATTTTACCGATCGCGATTCGACCGACATAGTCACTCCAATCCACGTTGGAGACCAACATGTGGAAAGGCTGGTTAGGTCGGGCGAAGGGCGGTGGGACGTGCTCCAAGATGGCGTTGAACAGAGGAGTGAGGTCCTTGTGCTCGTCCTCGAGGTTACGGACCATATAGCCATCGCGGCCCGAGCCGTAGACAACTGGAGCGTCAAATTGTTCTTCGGTGGCGTTCAACTCAAGAAGGAGCTCGAGCACCTTTTCATACATCGCCTTGGAATCGGCGTTCTCACGATCGATCTTATTGAGCACGATAATGACCTTGAGGCCGAGGGAGAGGGCTTTGCGCAGCACGAAGCGCGTCTGCGCCTGAGGGCCATCGTAGGCGTCGACCAACAGCAATACGCCATCTACCATGCGTAGCGCACGTTCCACTTCACCGCCGAAGTCAGCGTGACCGGGAGTATCGACAATATTGATGATCTTGTCCTCCCAGTGGACCGACGTGTTCTTCGCCTTGATGGTAATACCCTTTTCGCGTTCAAGATCCATGGAATCCATGGCTCGATCTTCGACCTGTTGATTGGCCCGAAAAGCTCCACCTTGCTGGAGGAGAGTGTCGACGAGAGTGGTCTTCCCGTGGTCGACGTGAGCGATAATGGCGATGTTGCGGATGTTCTGATTCATGTCCCGAGACGGCGCTGTCACGTGTGAAAAGGCAGAACGTGCCGAGCGGATCAGACCAAAGCAAGGCCGGATCTGCAGAAAAGGGGCCGCGTTGGGCTCAGGGATGAGCCGCGTAAGCCGATGCCCATTATCGTCGTCGATCCCGCCTACATGGATAACCCGCACGGGGCGCTCGAGAAGCTCAACCGGCACGCCATGATCATCACCCGGGAAAAAGAAAACAGGGACCCGACGATCTACGATCCCTGCGGGTTTGATCCTGATGATCAGATCAATCGTGGGGTCATCACCGATGATCATGCCGGTTACACCAACGCCGCCCTGCGACGCATCCACTCCGGTGATCCGACCACGGACAAAGACTTTGTGGTTATTACCACGTGCCAACATCTGCGGCCGGGCCTCATCGCCTTGATCTCCTTCCTGCGTTGGTAAATCGACAAAGCTTACGATGTATTTAAAAACCGCCTGAAGGTCACCAGGGCGTGGGGCACCGGCGAGACGGCAGCGCTCATGCAGGCCCACTTCGTGGCCCTGTTGCACACTCTACTCACGCTCCTTTTAGCCCGACTTGAACAGACCGGTATCGGCGAAACCAAGGTCACCAAACCACCGCAACAACGACGCGAAAAAATCCCCTCGGATCACCACCTGCCCGCTCAATACAACGGGCGCCACGCCTTCACGCTGACCTGCTATCCGCACCGGGCGCCACGCCATCCGCGATAAAGTCCCTTGGGAACAGGCTTATCCTCTCTTTAAACAACGCATCGAATCTTACTTGTGAGTCACTTCACGGACACCGTTTGACCCCTTCTTGCGGGGAAGATTTCCCGGTCGTTCGAATATGAGAAATATGGGGTGGATAGCACATATGGTTTGAATCGCCAGCCGGAGCCCCATGCCCTGTTGACCGCGCTTCTTTCCTGCGCCTCCCCTTCCCCGATTTCTAGCCCCACTTTAGGTCTATCATGGATCCCAAAGAATCTACTTCTCCTCCCAACATCGTTCTCATCCTCACCGATCAGCAACGATTCGATACGATTCGGGCTCTCGGGTTTTCCCACGTCGACACCCCGAATTTGGACCGATTGGTCAACGAAGGCACTTCGTTTAAACGCTGTTACGTGACGGCACCTTCCTGCGCCCCCAGTCGGGCCTCCCTGTTTACGGGACTATACCCCCACACGTGCGGCGTGATGAAGAACATGGATCGCTGGGAACACTCTTGGGTAGAAAACCTGAACGAATCGGGCTACCACTGCGCCAACATCGGCAAGATGCACTCCTGCCCTTTCGAAACTCCGATGGGATTCCACGAACGGTTTGTAGTCGAAAACAAGGATCGCTACCTTGAGGGCCGCGAATTCCAAGACCAATGGGACCGGGCGCTCACCGCCCGCGGAATGGTCAAACAACAACGCGAGCTCTATCGGCTCCGGGATGACTACCGCGAAAGCCTCGGGGCATTTTTGTGGGAAATGCCTGAAGACACCCATTCGGATAATTTTGTCGGAAACGCGGCATCCCGCTGGGTGGAAAACTACCAGCAATCCAAGCCCTTCTTCCTCCAAGTCGGATTCCCCGGGCCCCACCCGCCTTACGATCCCACCCCGCGTTTTGCGGAACAATACGATGGACGCGATATTCCCCTTGATCCGGTTACCTCGGACGACCTCGCCGGCCAACCCGCAGCCCTCCAAGAGTTGCGTCGCCACAATTGTGAAATCGATCACGACTCCGTGGTTCATCAAATGGAACCCGATGAAGCTGCCCGTCTGCGCCAACGCCAATACTACATGGCTAACGTCAGTATGATCGATGAGCAGGTCGGGGAGATCATCAACAAACTCGAAGAAACCAGGCAGTTGGATAATACGCTCATCATTTTCACCTCGGATCACGGTGATTGCCTGACCGACCACGGCCACAGTCAGAAGTGGACCATGTATGAGCAGTCCGTGCACGTGCCGCTCATCGTTTGGGCGCCGGGCCGGGTCGCCGCCGGGCGCAAGGTTGAAGGTCTTTGCCAACTCATGGATGTTGCGCCGACAATCCTCGAAACCGCTGGCGTGGAAGTGCCCGATTACTTTGCCGCCCGCACCCTTTGCCCGGCATTTGGCGAAAATGACGAGTGGACGCCACGGTCCTATGCCGTGTGTGAACAAATTGGCGACGCCACACTGACCGGCACGAAGTTTGAGACCATGATTTGCGACGACCGCTGGAAGTTGGTGCACTTCGTCGACGATGAGGCCGGG
Source organism: Actomonas sp. (assembly GCA_965203585.1). Taxonomy (GTDB): domain Bacteria; phylum Verrucomicrobiota; class Verrucomicrobiia; order Opitutales; family Opitutaceae; genus Actomonas. The sequence goes on along the minus strand of CBDBDC010000003.1, from coordinate 323,029 downwards.
CAGTTATTCGATTTGAAGACCGACCCGGGCGAATTCCAAAACCGCTGGGATGATCCGGACGCCTCTAGTGAAAAACGGCGCTTGCTGGATAACCTGCTCCGCTGGCGAATCGAAACCACCGCCATTTCGGCTGATCACAATGCCGATCATCGCTAACCCCGAGCCAATCTACCCCGATCATGACTGGATTTGATATAGCAACGCAGACGTTGTTCAGCCCATTGGGGTTGATAGCGATCGTCGCAGGCACCGCGGTGGGGATTTTTGTGGGGGCGATTCCCGGCCTCACCGGCACCATGTTGCTTGCCCTCGCGCTGCCCATGACCTACGGGATGGATTCCCGTCTCGCGCTGACGCTCCTCGTCGCGATGTATGTCGGTGCCATTAGTGGCGGTATGGTCACAGCAACCTTGCTGCGAATGCCCGGAACTCCCGCCTCCATCGTCACGACGCTCGACGGTTATCCCATGGCCCAACAAGGCAAGGCTGGCCGCGCATTGAGTCTGGGCATCATGGGCTCGGTCATGGGTGGAGTCATTTCGTGGGTGTTTCTCTCCACGTTGGCCGGACCGGTGGCGAGTGTGGCGACTCTTCTGGGGCCCTTTGAATACTTTTCGCTAGTGATGGTGGCCTTGGTGCTGATCTCCACCATCGGCGATGGCTCACGCTGGCGGGCTCTTTTTGCCGGCGGGCTCGGCATTCTGTTTTCCATGCCGGGAGTCGCTTCCGCTACCGGCCAACCCCGAATGATATTTGGCATCGAAGCGCTGAACAACGGCTTCGATTTGCTGCCGGTTCTGATCGGCATGTTCGCGGTTAATCAGGTCTTCCAAGAGATATTTAAAAGTGGCGTCGGGGCTCCCGCGGTGGCTCTCGACCAGGAGCGCATCTTGCCAACGTGGAGTGACTTGAAAAAACATGCCGCCAACATGGGACGCTCCGCCATGATTGGCACCAGCATCGGATTGCTACCGGGAATCGGTGCAAATATCGGCGCGGTCACGGCGTATTCCGCCGCCAAAGGTGTATCGAAAAACCCCGAACGATTCGGCAAGGGTGAAGAAGCAGGCGTCGTGGCGGCGGAAACCGCCAATAATGCGACCATCGGCGGTGCCTTGATCCCGCTCATTGCACTGGGGCTGCCGGGCAGCGTCGTGGAGGTTGTTTTGCTAGGAGCACTTGTGGTGCACGGGCTGCAACCCGGCCCCCGCCTCATGCATGACAATCCTGATGTGGTTTGGACGATCACCGGCACGGTATTATTGGCCAATCTGATCATGGGGGTATTGATGCTGACCATGATTCGCCGGATTGCCCGGGCCGCGCAAATGCCCAAACACCTACTGCTACCGGTGGTTTTGGCGTTTTGTGTCGTGGGTGCCTTCAGCCTCTCGAATCGGTTTTTTGATGTTTGGGTGATGCTCGGCTTCGGTGCTTTCGGCCTGTTGTTGGAGAGGAAAAAATTTCCCCTCGCTCCCTTCGTGATTGGATTCGTGCTCGGTCCCTTGGCTGAGGAAAATCTGACGATGGGTCTAATGGGATCCCAAGGCAGCTTCCAGCCGTTGCTGACCAGACCGCTATCGTTGTTGTTCCTCGGGGTGGCGATGCTGGTCGTCATCCTCCCCTCCCTGCGCCGTAAGAAGACCGACCAAACTCAAGCGAAAGGCTCGGCGTGAATTTCGAACTCAATTCCAAAATAGCCACGCCGGTAGCCTTCGTGGCCATTGTGTTTCTTAGCGTATGGCAGTGGCAATCGATGGGCTCAGATTCAGACGAAGACGTCTACCCGGCTCGTCCGATCGAAATCGTGGTTCCCTATTCGGCGGGTGGCGGCACGGACACCTTGGCGCGACTCGTGCAACGGGCGATCAAACGGGAAAACCTTCTCGATGTTCCGCTCGTCGTGGTAAATCAGCCGGGCGGCAGCGGCACCATCGGGGCCCGTGAAGTCATGCGTTCGCCTGCAGACGGTTATCGCATCCTTTGTCTCGACGAAGGCATGATCACGTCGAAATTGTCGCGCACGGTTCCATTCGGTCCTGAAGCATTTATTCCGATCGCTCAGTCCACCCAGAACACCACGGTGATCGTGGTGCGAGGAGACGCGCCTTACGAAAATTTGGCGGATTTGGTGGCTCAAGCGATTGAGCGGCCGGGCCAGATTCGATTTGGGGTCCCTTTGGGCACGCCTCCGCACTATTTCGCCCGCCAGCTCCAGCAGGCGAAGGAAGGGGTCGAGTTTAACATCGTCCAGTCCATGGGCGGACAAAAACGTTACGCGTTCCTGATGGGTGGCCATATCGACGTGACCATCTTTTCTCTCGCCGAAGCGCTGGGCTTCAGAGCGCCCGATGGCACTCCTCCCGAAGAGCAAATCAGAGCGTTGGCGGTGCTCAATGCTGAACGGCATCCGTCGCTCCCCGAGGTGCCGACTGCAATCGAATCCGGACTAGATACCACCGCCGCCAACGCGCTTTATTGGTGGGCGCCCAAAGGCACCCCACCCGAACGAGTGTCGCTGTTGGCCGACGCGATTGAACAGGCGATGAAGAGTGAGACACTGCGGGAAGAGATGGCGGCATTGTCAATCGATCCCCTCTTCCGACGTGGAGAGGAATTGGAGCGCTGGGTGGAAGAACGCGTGGATACCATGCGGGCGGTTGCTTTTGAGCAGGACGAATCGCTGCCCGGCTTTGTGCGCTACCTGGTCATTTTGTTGGTCCTTCTTGCTGGAGCCATCTGGTTCAGCGAACGATCGGAAACACGGGCATCGACCGGCGCCATCCCTGCGAACGAACGAAAACGGGCATATTGGGGAGCGGTAATTCTACTGGGTTACGTCGTCCTTTTAGCTTGGACACCCCTCGCATTCGCGGTGGCAACGGCAGCGATGATTGTCGGCATGGGGTGCACGATGGCGGGATGGTCGCTAAACCGGGCCGCCTTGTTACTGGCTCTGGGCACGGTCGTCGGTTGTGGCATCGAAGGTATATTCCAGAGCTTGCTGCAACTCGGCCTGCCGTAGATTTCGGGGAACGGTGTCCGTGAAGTGACTCACAAGTAAGATTCGATGCGTTGTTTAAAGAGAGGATAAGCCTGTTCCCAAGGGACTTTATCGCGGATGGCGTGGCGCCCGGTGCGGATAGCAGGTCAGCGTGAAGGCGTGGCGCCCGTTGTATTGAGCGGGCAGGTGGTGATCCGAGGGGATTTTTTCGCGTCGTTGTTGCGGTGGTTTGGTGACCTTGGTTTCGCCGATACCGGTCTGTTCAAGTCGGGCTAAAAGGAGCGTGAGTAGAGTGTGCAACAGGGCCACGAAGTGGGCCTGCATGAGCGCTGCCGTCTCGCCGGTGCCCCACGCCCTGGTGACCTTCAGGCGGTTTTTAAATACATCGTAAGCTTTGTCGATTTACCAACGCAGGAAGGCGAGCAAGGCGATGAGGCCCGGCCGCAGATGTTGGCACGTGGTGATAACCACAAAGTCTTTGTCCGTGGTCGGATCACCGGAGTGGATGCGTCGCAGGGCGGCGTTGGTGTAACCAGCATGATCATCGGTGATGACCCCACGATTGATCTGATCATCAGGATCAAACCCGCAGGGACCGTAGATCGTCGGGTCCCTGTTTTCTTTTTCCCGGGTGATGATCATGGCGTGCCGGTTGAGCTTCTCGAGCCCCCCGTGCGGGTTATCCATGTAGGCGGGATCGGCGACGATAATGGGCATCGGCTTACGCGGCTTATCCGGAGTCCAACGCGGCCAGTTTTCCTTAAACACCGGCCACGCGGGGCGCCGTTTGGCGTCACCCTGAAAACGCGCCATAGGGCGCATGAGCCCTCAATGTAGGGCAAAGTCCGGTGATCATGCCCGAGGCGAGCGTCCCTTGCCGGCGCGCTGGGAGTGGGTCGCGGGAGTAATCTGATGACCATCGACGGCCCATACCGGGTGCTCTGCGAGTTCCGGGTAGTCTGCCCACCCGTCTCGCTCGCCCCACTCTCGATCAAAGCTCGCGTAACTTGGGGGGGGGCGACCGCGGTGAGCATAGCCAAGCGTCGCGGCGACTTGAACGCAGCAAACCACGTGCGGCGCGGCCGCGATTCGGCTTGATCGGCCCGAGTCTGCCAAAAGGCCCGGCCGGACTCTTCGCCCTCCAGCGCGCGCCAAACACCCCACTCTCAAAACGGTTCGTCACTCAGGCCGATTGCTTGCTTGCGCACAGCGTGAGTGAGCAGATGATGGGCCGGTTCCATGAACGTTTTATCACCTTGCGGACGGGAGGAAAATGACCTCTCAAGAGCGTTATACATCAGGGCCAAATTGCGATACTTTAAATGGTTATAATTAATTAATTACATTGATTATGAGAGGATGGAATTGCCCATGCATGCGGTTTGATAAACCGGACTGAAAACTCTCCGTATCGAGAGATTAAATGCCACTACGCATTGCTTTAGAAGTCCGCGTTGCGGCCGCCAAACCTGGCTGCAATCCACAATCCCCCCTGAGCCACCCCTGACTCCAGACGACAAAAACCATCCCCTGAGTATTATCTCCAGATCCGGCTCAACCCAGCATGCCCAACCCTCTGATCCTCAACACTCATGACTCTCTTCTCGGACACCGTTGGCCGAGGCACAAAGAAGCCCGGAGAACCGAAGTTCTCCGGGCTAAATTGGGGGGTGGACGATCGCCAATCGTTCTTTCCCGTTGGTTTACATTTGGCGCTCTCGCTTTCGCGGGCTGCAAACTCCCCGACGCCACTCCACACGGCATGCGTGGTTTTCGATCTCATGGCGGGACCGCTCCTGTCGTCTCCGACCGGAGTTTATTGAGTGAGGCCTCTTTGCCTGGTTCGATCTTCTCCCTGCCGGGAGCGGATTCGCCTGACACGGTGCTGATGTGCTTGCAAGTGTTTCACCCGCACATCGTCACCTGTTTCACAGGGTCGGCCCCAGCTTTTGGCTGGGCGTTGGCCCTGTGACACGGGTCTGACCTCTTACCTCTCAGACTGCCTTCTACCTTGCAATGGGGTGACGCGGTTTTTCGCCCCGCCCCTTTGTAGAGATCTTCTGGGGTTTGCCATTCCCTTCGTATCTCCTGCGTTCCGGTTTTGTTTTCGCATCTCTTCCTATCGGTTGGGACCTTTTGGCGGCTTTTCACCGCCCAAAACCTGATCACAGACTGGCTTACCGTAGCAGTCGGAACCCTCTTGGGTCACGGTATCAGTGCAGGGTTCGAAACTTGCCCTGCACCTGACTCGACTCAATCGCGGTTTCTTATTTCGCGTCTCATCGCTCAGTTCCTGATTTCGTGTTTCTCCCCGGACACGACTCCGGGTAGAGGAACTGGTGATATATGCCTCTCACGGCGCCGAAGCGTTCGCATGAGGGGATGAAACGGACCAGCTCCGACTCTCCTTTCCCCGGTTTCCCGGGCGTATCCCAGTCTCCGCTTCCCCCGCGTTTTTTCATTACGTGGTGCGCCTGACTGTTCTATCAATGAACAGGCTTGAACGTGGAATATTTTTTGCGAAAAGTCACGATTTTGATATGCACAAGTTATTCACCAAGATCTGGGGCGGTGAATAACCGGTGAATAACTTCGCTGGAGGATTTCAGCTTTCGCTTGAAAGAAAAACAGGTTGCGAAACGGTGGAGCGTTATGCCCTCCGATGCGTTGCCCATTCTCGAAATCGAATCCGCCTTACTGGCGGGCTTATGCGAGCATGGTCGGGTCGTATTGAGCGCTCCCACCGGTTCCGGTAAATCGACCCAAGTTCCACGCATATTGCGACGTCATGGATTACTGGATACGGGTCAAGTGGTGGTGCTGCAGCCGCGTCGTCTGGCCGCCCGTATGTTGGCCAAGCGGGTCGCGGAGGAGGAGGGCGTTCCGCTGGGGGCGGAAGTGGGTTATCAAATTCGTTTGGAGAAAAAGGTATCGGCTCGCACTCAGATCCGTTTTGTTACCGAGGGCATCCTGCTCCGGCAGATGACTTCGAATCCGGAATTGCCAGGGATCAGCGTGCTGGTCTTCGACGAATTTCACGAACGGCATCTCGCTGGTGACATCTCGCTGGCGCATGCCCGGGAGATTCAAGCTACGACCCGTCCCGATCTGAAGATTATCGTGATGTCTGCGACCTTGGCGCAGGCGGCATTGAAGGACTACTTGAATCCGTGCGCCTTGGTAGTGTCTGAGGGGCGGACTTATCCGGTGGAAGAACGGTATTGGCCTCGCACCCCGAATTTCGATAAAGAGTCGGTGTGGGATCTCGCCGCCCAAGCGGTGTTGCAAGCAGTGACAGAGACGCCCGGTGACCTGCTGGTATTCATGCCGGGAGCGTTCGAAATCAGCCGGACAGTCCGGGCCTTGGAGGAACGGCGGGAACTTCGCGGTATGCGGGTGCTGCCCTTGCATGGCGAGCTGCCGGCAGACCGCCAGGACGAGGCCGTTGGTCGCAGTGAACAACGTAAGATCATCGTCTCGACCAACGTGGCCGAAACGTCGCTGACGATTGATGGTGTTACCGGAGTCATCGACGCGGGATTGGCGCGTATTGCCCGATTCGATCCGCGACGAGGCATCAATACCTTGCTCATTGAGAAAATTTCCCGGGCAAGTGCTCAACAGCGGGCGGGTCGGGCGGGGCGCATGGCCCCGGGTGTGTGTTGGCGCTTGTGGACGGAGCGCGACCATGCGGATCGATTGGAGCATGAGAAACCGGAGGTCCATCGGGTGGATTTAGCCGAGAGTGTGCTCACGCTGAAAGCCGCAGGTATCACGAATCTGGATGCGTTCGGATGGCTTGATACCCCCGATTCCAAGGTGCTTTCAGGTGCCATTACCTTACTGCAAGATTTGGGCGCGATCGCTGCGGGAGCGAATGCCGCCGTCACCCCAATGGGACGTCGCATGATGGCGATTCCCGCTCACCCCCGTTATGCGCGGATGTTGATTGAAGCCGACCGGCGGGGATGTGCTCAAGTGGTGGCGTTGATGGCCGCGATGACGCAGGCGCGTTCATTCCTGCTGAGAGGCGTGGGCCGCGAAGTCGAAAAAGCCCGCAGTGCGCAATGGGGTGATGAGTCGCTCAGCGACTTTCTCCGCCTAGCCAAGGTTTGGGAATACGCCCATCAGCAAAGATTCGATTTGAATGCCTGCCGACGTCTGGGAATCCATGCGCAAGGGGCGCGACAAGTCGGCGCGATTTTCCGGCAACTGCTGCAGGTGGTCGAGGGAGAGGGACTGGCGTTGAATGAAGCCGTCCCGGTATCGGAAATTTGCAAATGCGTGTTGGCTGGGTTCTCCGATCAACTGGCCCTGCGCCTGGATCGGGGCACGCTGCGATGTGCGGTAGTGCACGGCCGCAAAGGCATGCTGGCGCGGGGGAGTGCGGTGCAGGACGCGCGGTTGTTGGTCGCGGCGGAGATCAGTGAGATTGAAGGCCGCGGAGGGGAAGTGAATGTGCTCCTTTCATTGGCTACCGCGGTCGAGGAATCGTGGTTGGAGGAATTGTTTCCCGATGACTTTTCGAGGGGCGAACACGTCGTTTACGATGAGGACACCCGACGCGTGATCATGCGTCATCAACGTCGGTTTCGAGATTTGGTGTTGTTGGAAAAAGCAACGGCTTCGGAACCGCCCGATGAGGAAGCGGCGCGTCTGTTGGCGGAGCGCGTGCGCAAGGGTGAAATCAAACTGAAGCAATGGACGGAAACCGTGGATCGTTGGATCATGCGGGTGAATCGCATGGCGGAGTTTTTCCCTGAACTGGAGGTCAGCCCGATCACTTCGGAAGATCACGAGTTGTTGCTTGAGCAAATTTGTTTGGGTTCACGCGGGGCGCGGGAACTGAAGGACAAGCCTGTGATGCCGGTCCTCGAAGATTGGCTGCGTCCGGAACAGTTGGCGGTGATTGACGATTATATGCCGGAACGTATCGAGCTCCCCTGTGGGCGACGTGCCCGCATCCGCTATGGCGAGACGGGCCGGCCTGTATTGTCAGCGCGGTTACAAGATCTGATCGGACTCACGGATGCACTCAAGATCGGGGTGGGGAACCTGTCGGTGCAGTGGGAGATCCTTGCTCCCAATCAACGTCCTGTGCAGCTCACCGATAGTCTGAACGGGTTTTGGACGGGGGCCTACCGCGAAGTGCGCAAACAACTCGCGGGCCGTTATCCCAAACACAACTGGCCACCCGCGGCAGACAGTTGAACCGAATTCCTTGGGCCGATCTTATTTGGTCTTCTTGTTCCGGCGTATCCGTTTGGGCGAAGTTGAAGGATTGAGGTAGGTTTTGCTTTCGAGCACGTTCTCGTAGAAATCCAACCACCGGATACCTTCGCGGGGTTTTATCTTGTCCCGCTTGGTTGCAGAATCGATCAGTTTCTTCATCCGGCGCGTGAGGTCAGTATGCGAGTATTGCACGCCGTTGATCACGTCGCGGATGCGAGAGCCTTTGAGCGTCTCTTCAATGTAGAAGCCGTTGTCTTCGTCATCCTCAAGGAAGACGTGCAGCTCATTAACGCGTCCGAACAAGTTGTGCAGGTCGCCCATGATGTCCTGATAGGCGCCGGTCAGAAAGACCCCGAGGTGGTAGGGGCGGTTGTTGAGCGGATGAAGCGGCAGATGGTGATTGGTATCCTCGAGATCGACGAATGAATCGATCTTCCCGTCGGAGTCGCAGGTGATGTCGACGAGGGTGGCGTTGACGCTGGGCTCTTCGTCCAGCCGGTGGAGGGGGGCGACGGGGAAGAGTTGTTTGAGGGCCCAGTGATCCAACAACGATTGGAAAACGGAAAAATTACATACGTACTGATCGGCCAACATCCCGGTGAGATCGTGCAATTCCTCGGGCACATAGCCGTTGGCCGGAGTCTCGCTCGCGATATCCACGCAGACTTGCCAGAAAAGAGACTCTGCGGCGGCGCGGTTTTCGAGATCCAGATAACCTAGATTGAAGAGCGAAAATGCCTCCTCTTTGCGCTGGAGCGCGTCGTGATAGCGCTCCAGCCGGCCGAGGGGAGGGGAATTCTTGGCCAGTATCTCCAGGTCCTTCACCACCTTGTGACGCTTGCGGGGGCGTTGTTTCACGCTGAGTGAATCCCGTTTGCTGATTCGCTCGAAAACCTCCACCACCAGCATGGAGTGCGGCGCGACGACCGCGCGGCCCGATTCGGATGTGATGTCCGGGGTGGCGACCCCCTCGCCGACGCAGATGTCGCGTATGTTCGCCACGACGTCGCGGGCATATTCCTCCATCGAGTAGTTCATGGAGCTCTCGAAATTCGTCCGGGATCCGTCGTAGTCGATGCCGAGTCCTCCGCCGACGTCGAGAATACCCATGGGGAACCCCATTTTGGCCAGTTGGCAGTAGAAGCGTGAGGCCTCTACCACGGCGTTCTTGATCGTGAGAATGTTGGGCACCTGCGAACCGATGTGGAAATGGAGGAGACGCAAACAACCGGTCAGACCGGCCTTGCGGAGTTTTTTGGCCGCCAGGAGAATTTCGGCCGTATTGAGCCCGAATTTGGCGTTGTCTCCGGTAGAAGTGGCCCATTTGCCCTCGCCGCGGGTGAGAAGCTTGGCCCGAAAACCGATCAGAGGCTTTACTCTCGTTTCCCTCGCCAGATCGACGATGTGATCCAATTCGCTCAGTTGTTCGACCACGATAACGATCTGTTTGCCCAGTTTACGGCCAAGCAGGGCGAGGCGAATGTAGTCTGGATCCTTGTAGCCGTTGCAAATGATCAGGTGATCGGTGCCCTCATGCATCGCCAGGGCGATCACGAGCTCCGGTTTGGAGCCAGCTTCCAGTCCGTAGCCAAATTCGCCTCCCGCATCCACGATTTCCTCCACGACCTCCCGCAGCTGGTTGACCTTGATGGGGAAGACCCCGCGGTAGCACCCCTTGTAATGCTCTTCCTTGATGGCCTGATTGAACGCCCGGTTGATCTGTTCCACCCGGTGACGGAGTAAATCCTGGAAACGGATCACGAAAGGAGCCCGCAGCCCCGACTGCGTGGCCTCGGCAATGACGTCCCGGACGCAGATGTTTCGCCCGTCCGCGAGGGGGGCGACTGTGACGCGACCATTCGAATTGACATGGAAGTGTCCGGAGCCCCAGCGCGCGAAGCCGTAGAGCTCTTCTGATTGGGTCGTGGACCACGTGGAATTAGGCTGAGTCTTCAAGGCGGTGCAGAGTGGGTTTACTGGCTTGCTTTTTGAACTTCTGGAACGGTTAGATGCTCGTTTCTTTTTTTACGACGACCAACACGCAACGCCAATATGACCTCAATTCTCACCATTATCGCCCAAGCTCAGCCCGGAACAGGCGGCGCTAACCCCGCTTCCCAGTTTATTTTCTTCGGCCTGTTGTTCGCCGCGATGTGGTTTTTGATGATCGCTCCCCAACGCAAGAAACAGAAGGCGCACGATCAAATGCTCAAAGAACTCGGCAACGGTGACGAAATCGTCACGGCCGGCGGACTACTTGGGACGATCGTTGCCGTGAAGGATGACCGCTTCGTGGTTCGGGTTGCCGACAATACCAAGGTCGAGGTCGGAAAAACCTTTATATCCTCCGTGCTGAAAAAAGCCGACGCGTAAGCTCGATTTCTCCTCGAAATCCCTTTGCAAATGCGATGTCGAACATCGCTCGTCTCCTCCCTGACGTCTGATTGTCACGACCGAGACACCACCGCTTTAACCTAAGTAAGACTGAAATGTTCAAACGTAACCTCTGGAAGATCACACTGATCGTGGTCATCGGCGCATGGGCCATCTCATCGCTCCTTCCCCTCAACGACACCCTGTTCAACGACTATATCGTGACGCAAGTCACGGCTGATGCTACCGAATTCGAATCGGTCATGGCTGAAGCCAGCGAGAGAGTCTCGAACGGCACTGCTCCCTCCCTGTTCATTGCCCTCAAGCAGATTGGTAAAGCCCAGCGAATCGATCTCAGCAAATTCTTCCCAGAGATCACGCTGGAGTCGTCTTTGCGGAATGTCGAAAAACGTAATGCGATCCTGCTCGACCATCTCCTACAGCAGTCCAAAGGACGCCTCCAACTCGGATTGGATCTCAAGGGGGGCGTGGCGTTCACGCTTGAAGTCGAGGACGATGGAGTCTCCGAAGAGCTTGCGGACTACGAGCGCGAAGAGAACCTCTCCAAGGCCATTGAGATTATCAGTGGTCGGGTTAACCAATTTGGCGTCGCCGAACCGATCATCCGTCCCTTCGGCACGAACCGGATCGAAGTTCAGCTCCCGGGAGTGAGTATTAAGGATGATCCCGAGCTTCTGGCGGCTACCACGCGACCCGCTCGTTTGGACTTCCGGTTGGTGCACCCCTTCCTTTCCCCCGCTACGACTCCCCCCGATCAGTCTCCTCCGGGCTATGAGATCATGACAGAGGAAGGAGAAGGACGCGACGGCACGCCGTTTATTACCGACTACTTCGTCAAACGTGTTCCCGAAATGACGGGATCCAACGTCGACACCGCCTTCCCGACCATGGACGAATATGGTCGCTACAAGGTAAACCTGCAATTTAACGACGAGGGTGCTAGCCGTTTTGCCGAAGTCACCGAGACCATTGCCCTCGAAAGTCAACGCACGGGTCGTATCGGCCAACTCGCCATCGTCCTTGATGGTAAACTTTCATCCGCCCCAAGTGTGCGTGAGCGCATCGGCGGTGGATCCGCTGAGATCAGTGGTTCGTTCACGCAACGTGAGGCTATTGATCTTGCTGGCGTCTTGAATAATCCGCTCGAGGTGCCGCTTGCGGTGAAGGAGCTCAGCGAAGTTGGACCGTCATTAGCTGAGGACGCCATTGCGTCGGGTGTGAAAGCTTCTCAGATCGCGATCAGCTTGGTCGCCATGTTCATGATCCTGATTTACACCATTGGTGGTGTTTTTGCGGTCATCAGTCTTTCGATAAACCTGCTCATCATTTTGGGTGTGCTTGCCAGTTTGGGGGCCACCATTACGCTGCCGGGTGTAGCGGGGGTGGTTCTCACCGTCGGTATGGCGGTCGATTCGAATATTCTCATCTTCGAACGTATTCGCGAAGAGTTGAACGCGGGTAAGTCGCTCAAGGCGTCGTTCCTCGCCGGTCACGAGAAGGTATTGTCCACCATTTTGGATGCGAACATTACGACGCTCATCACGTCGTCGCTGATGATCGCGTTCGGCACGGGTCCCGTTAAGGGCTTCGGTGTCACGCTGACAATTGGTGTTTTCTCCACCGTCTTCTGCGCTTTGATCGTCACGAAGCTGCTCCTCGAGCTCTTCATCGAAGGTGAGATCATCAAGAAGTTCCGCATGCATGTGCCGACGGGTATTCCGAAGTTTGACTACCTCAAGTGGGCTCGCCCTGCATTCGGTGTTTCCTGGCTCATCGTTATCGTCGGAATCGGCGTCGTCGCCTACAAGGGCGACAGTATCTACGGTATCGACTTCGTCGGTGGTGATGAAGTGAACCTAGCCTACACCACCGCTCCTGATACCGGCGCGGTTCGTGACGCACTGGAAGCTGCGGGGATCGGTGAGGCTAATCCGATCTTCCAGAGTGATTTTTCCGGCGCTTCCCAAACGCTTAAAGTTCAGGTGCCGGCGGGTGAGGGCGGAACGGTTGAAGCACTGCTGCAGGCGGCCTTCCCGAATGCTGGTCTTGAAGAGGTCGGTGTGACCGCCATCGGCCCCGCCATTGGTGAAGAAATTCGCTTGAATGCCTTCATGTCACTGGGTCTGGCGATCATCGCCATTCTGCTCTACGTGGCGTTCCGCTTTGAGTTCGGTTTCGGACTCGGTGCGGTTACCTCGACCATCCATGATATTTTGATGACCATTGGGTTGTTTGTTCTCTTCGACCGCCAATTTACGGCACCGATGGTAGCAGCCATTCTGCTCGTCGCGGGTTACTCCATCAATGATACGATCGTGGTGTTCGATCGTATTCGCGAAGAGTTGAAAATGAACCCGGACACCAAGTTGCGCGATGTGATCAACAATGCGGTCAACAAAGTGTTCACCCGTTCGGTCCTCACCAGTGTCACGACCTTTCTGGCCTCGATCGCCCTGTTTATCTGGGGTGGTGGTGTCATCAACGATCTCGCCTTCACGTTCCTCGTCGGTGTGGTCACCGGAACCTTCTCGTCTATCTTCATCGCGAGTCCGATTTTCTTCTGGTATCACAAGGGAGATCGTAAGCACGTTGAGAAACATCAGGACGTTAAGCCGACCTACGAGTGGACCGGATCCAGCCGCGCATCGGAATAAGCTGACTTACAGCAAAACCTGATGCGTTGGACCTACATGCCGCCCCCGGCCGAAACGGTCGGGGCGCTGAGCCGCGATGCGGGCGTAAGCGCCCAGTTGGCGGAGCTATTGTGGCGTCTCGAAATCGACGACGAGGCTAGCGCCAAAAAATTTCTCAATCCCACGCTGAGTGAGCTCGGCGATCCGTTCGATTTGACCAATCTGGAAAAGGCCGCCCAACGTTTGGCAGCCGCCATTGCGGATCGGGAAGACATCGTGGTATTGGGGGATTACGATGTAGATGGCGTCAGCAGCACCACGCTGCTGGTGAGCCTCCTCCGTCGGTTCGGGGTGAGGCCTCGTTTCGTGGTGCCTCGTCGTATGGAAGATGGTTATGGCCTGAGCCGGAGCGCAATCGATCGCGCGCTGAGCGACGGCACACCGCAACTTTTTGTCGCGCTCGATTGTGGCACCAACTCAGCCGAGGAGGTCGCCCACTTAAAATCCAAAGGCGTGGATGTGATCATCGTCGATCATCACCGTTCCCGGGAAGGAGCGGTAACTGATGCGATTTTAATCAATCCCCACGTCCTCCCGCTGGAGGGGGACGATGCGTGGCGTAACCTGTGCACGGTGGGATTGGTCTTCAAACTCGCCCATGGACTGTTGAAGCACCTGCGCCAGGAAAATCATCCGGTCGCTTTCCGGATCAAGTTGCGCGATTACCTCGATCTTGCCGCGATGGGCACGGTGGCCGATCTGGTTCCGCTGCATGGGGAGAATCGTCTTATGGCACGTCATGGCCTGCGCGTTCTCAGCACGACGGAACGCCCGGGGCTTCGGGCGCTCATGCAAGTCGCCGGGGTCCGACCCGAGATCGGTGTCGCGCCCGTCGATATTTCTTTCCGCATGGGGCCGCGGATCAACGCCAGCGGTCGTCTCGCCGATGCCGCTTTGTCCGTAGATCTTCTGCTCAGCGAGGATCGCGACGAAGGCATGAAAGTGGCCAATCAGTTGGATGCCTTCAATCGCGAGCGTCAGGATATTGAACGCGCGATCACCGCGGAGGCGGAACGGTTGGTGGAAACCCACTACATCGACGATGCAGGCATCGTGCTTTATCATGATGATTGGCATCCGGGAGTAGTGGGCATCGTGGCGGGTCGGGTATCACGTAAATACAACCGTCCTTGCGTGGTTCTTGGCAACGAGGGTGACCAAGCCAAAGGCTCCGGCCGCAGTGTGGCTGGCATCAATCTCGTCGAAGTGCTCGCCGACTGCGATGAGCACCTTGGCAGCTGGGGCGGGCATCCCATGGCGGTTGGGGTTGGCGTGCAGAAAGAAAATATCAATGCGTTTCGTGCGGTATTTTCCACCGCGGTTACCGCTCATGTTGGCGGAGAGATTGAAGAGCGCGAACTCCCCATTTCCGCTTGGGTTGAACCGGAACAGGTCGATTCCAAGCTGCTCGATGAACTCGACGGTTTACATCCGTTTGGCCAAGGCAATTCAGAGCCGGTTTTTGGTATCAAGGGAATCTCTTTCCGCCAGCGCCCCGACGTCTTCAAACAACATCATTTTCGGTTTAACTTTGAAGATTCCCGCGGCCGTCGCCTCTTTGGCGTGGCTTGGAAAATGGCCGACCGTCTGCCTCCCGCTGGTGACCCCATCGACCTCGCAGTGCACCTGCGTTGGAACTACTTCAACGACCGCAAGCTCATGCAGCTAGATCTGGTCGACTGGCGAATTTCGACCGCTAGCTAATACCGGTTCCGGTTAACTACCGGTGAGATCAAGCTTCACCGCACAGGCCTTGTAGCTCGGTTGTCGGGAATGCGGGTCAAACGCTGGGAATGTGAGAAGATTAACGTCCGGGAAATGCATGGGCATAAATACTTGTCCGCGCCGCACGGTCGATGTCACAACGGCGACAGCATCTACTTTGCCTCTGCGAGACGTGACCCGCACGGTCGTTCCGTCGCTTACGGACCACTCCGCGGCATCGATTGAATTGATATTCGACGTAGAGTCGCGTTGGAGCGAGTTTGCGCAGCACGGCACTTTTGTTGGTGCGGCTTCCGGTGTGCCACTGCACCGAGGAACCGCGCCCGGTATTCAGCCACAGTGGAAAGCTTCGGTCTAGTTTTTCGGGAGGCGGAGTGGGGGCCTCGAATAGAAGTCGGGTCCGACCATCGGGCGTATAGAATTTCCCGTCCGCGAAGAGGCGACGCTCGTTCATCGAGTCATCCTCCTGAGTGTTGACTGAGCGAATTCGCTCCCGTGAACGATTTGTCAAATTGGTTTCGGCGCCAGGCGGCATCGGCCTCTTCCAACATGCGATAGCTCGTGATTCCGGAGAAATCGCAGGGTTGCCCGACCGAAAGCAACGCGAGTTGCCTGAATACTGCTTCGGGAGAACTCCACTCGTGAAACATCGCCCCGCAGCCCCAAGCCTTCGCGATCAGTTTCAAGATGGCAAAATCGGCCAAGGCTTGGCCCGGCGCTCGCGCTACTTTTCGGGTGATGCCGATCCGCCTTTCCGAGTTGATGAACGTGCCGTCTTTTTCACCCCAACCCGCGGCCGGTAAAACCAGATCCGCCATCTGTGCGGTTTCGGTGAAGGCATACATGTCTTGCACGACAAGAAAATCGAGCTTCTCGCGGAGCTGTTTGAATCGCCCTTGATTGATCCAGGAATGGGCTGGGTTGGTCGCAATCACCCACAATGCCTGAATCTCACCTGATTCGATACCATTGATGATTGATTTGGTCGTAGGCCAGCGAAGGTTGGTCAGGGATGCTCCCTGGCGGAAGATTTGGTATTTGGGCGACCTGTGCCCGATGGTCGGGATTTTCGAATTGGCGACCACCGAGCAACGACGTGGTGTTTCCGAATAGGCGTGAACCCATCGCATTGCATTGTCCGGTGATCGAGTTTGCCTCCGTGCCCGGGCGGCCGATATTGCCGGTGACCAATGCCAGATTGATCAATGCCTGCATGATGTGCGTGGATTGATGTCCCTGATTTACTCCCATGGTCTACCAGAAAGAGACTGCTTTTCCTCGGGCGATGAGATGGGCGAGTCGACGAATTTTTTCGGCATCGATTCCGCTATCGGTTGCGCATTTCTCGGGAGAATAGTTGGCGAGAAATTTGACCAAGTCTTCGAAACCCGTGGTATGTGCTTCAATGAAGGATCGGTCGATATCGCCGCGAGCTATCAACTCGTGAGCTACGCCGTAGAGTAATCACAGGTCGCTCTTGGGCTCAATCGGATAGTGGTGGTTTGCAACCATCGCTGTTTCCGTGTGTCGTGGGTCAATCACTACAATCTCCGATGAGTGCGGATTACGCATGACGCGTTGCCACATGATCGGATGAGCTATTGCGGGATTGGCCCCAGCAAACACGAGCACATCGCTCTCTTCAAAGTCACGATACGTGTAGGGCGGGGCATCGAAACCGAATGACTGTTTGTGGGCCACGTGCGCCGTGGCCATGCACTGGCGCGTATTGCTATCGGCGTGCAGACCGCCCATGCCGAATTTAAAAAGCACTCCGAGAAGCGCCATTTCCTCGGTTGGAATTTGTCCGGTCCACAGGAAGGCAATACTGGAAGCCCCGTGCTTCGCTTGGGTTCCTTTCATTCGATCTACAAACAACTTCATAGCCTGCGACAAATTGGTCGCTTCCAACCCGCTGTTCTTCCGAATCAGAGGATCGGTCGCGGCCAATGGAGCCAATGCTTCCCAACCTTTAGGGCAGGCCATGCCCAAATTCATGGGATAATCAGGATCTGGTGTCAGGTTTATCGCTTCCCCGTCTTCATTGAGATGCACCTTCAGACTGCAACCGGTGGCGCAGAACCCACAGACCGAACTGACGGTAGACGTAGGAGCCTGATTGATCGGAACACGACCCAGTCCAAATCTCCCCGGCTCCTGCACCAACTCATGGGTTAGAGTGCCGTCGCGCGCGTGCAGTAAGTTGTCGATCGACGACTTCATGGCGCCGCAACTCCCGGCATCTTAGCCGCATCCACCGCCCTAAAATACAACGCCCGCTCCAAAATCTCTCCGACCAACCAAACTTCAAAAATAATCCAAACCGCCGCAGGGTTTTTAACCATATTAGTTAAATTGATTGGTAAACATATAATGAATAAGGTTATGCGTGTTTTTAAAAGGAGGAATAATTTGGTGGTTAGTAGGTGGGCGGAAGGGGTGTTGATTCGGCTTTGGCGCCATTCGAAGACGGCTTTGGCGGTTAGGATGATGGCGGCCGCAAGAGGGGCTACGGGGATTAGCGCTCCGACTGCGACGGTTCCACCCATGCGGATGAACGTGGCGGGGGTGCGCCAGAATTGCCGAGGAGTATCGATGTAAATCATCGCGCTACAGAAAAACGCGGCGGCACACACTATCACGGCGAGAGGGATGGCTCATTCCACCCCGGGGACAACGGCGGGTTGAATGATGGCGAACGCTAGCAGGGGGGAACCACCCACCGAACAAGACAGCTTCACGACTCAGCCATGATCGACGTAGTCCGAGAAAGATCCGCCATGCCCGCAAAGGGCGACCAAGGTGGGCTCCGGCTGCCGCGAGACCAACTGATGATAGAAGCAGGGCGGCATACCCAAAGAGCGGAGCTGTGAACGGAGCACTGAGACTCAAGCCGTAGCTGGCTTGGGTAAGCGTGAGCATAATCACCAGTGGCCAGTGCGCGGGTTGCACTTTGGGTTCACCGGCGTCGGCCGGAAGCAGATTCTCCGGTAGGGGTTTCTTCGATACGTAGCGAGTAGTGGGCTGCGTGGTAGCCGGATCTGGAGCTCCGGTGAGAAAGGCCTCGGTGTTTACGGTCAGCCGATCACCGCTTAGGTCGATGGCAACTTTCACGATCTTGATCGCATGAGTGGGGCATGCTTGCACACAGGCCGGAGCCTCGCCGTCGGCCAATCGGTCGTGGCACATGTCGCATTTGCGCACGATCCCCAGTCGGTCCGAGAACTTCGGCACGTCGTAGGGACATTTGAGAATGCAGTAGCTGCAGCCGATGCACTGATCGTCCAGGTGACTCACGATTCCAGTGATGGGATCTTTTTCGTAGGCGAGCACGGGGCAGCCATTCAGACAGCCGGGGTCCGCACAGTGATGGCACGCCGAAGTGACGGTCTGCTGGAAGGGATGGACATCGTCTCTGCCAGTCAGGGCGCCGACATCGCGCCACGTCTCCGTATAGTCCAATCCGTTTAGCGAATGGCAACCGGACACGCAGGCCTTGCATCCGGAACAGGAATCGAGGTCTACCTCGAACGCGTATTGTTCGCCGGGCCTTGGTTGCGATAACGACGAGCGTCGGCCAGAGTGAGCACACGGCGGCGGTCAGGGCTGAAGCGAGGAAGGCGGGGTTCACATCCATGCCGCTGAGGCCGGGGATGTGGTCGAAGAATCTCAGCAGTCCGGAATCGGAGGGATCAGGGATAAATCCGCCGACGATGATGAAAATGATCGGTAGCCAAACGATGGGTGAGACGGGCTTGAACAGCGAGATGAGCGGAGTGATCGCGGCCATGAAGATTTTGCTCAATCCACAGAGGATGCCGAGAGGGATGGCGATAAAGGAGGCAACGAGGAAGCCGACAAATACACAGCGCACCGATCGGTCGATCTGCGCGGGCAGGGTTCCAGGGCTTGGAGTAGGTCGCGGTCGAGAGCGTTGCCAACGTTTCCTTCTGTCGCTCAATGGCGTTGGCCGTCTTCAAGGCGACCGTCGGGTCTGTGGCAGTGGCGAGTTCGTTTTCCAAATCGGCCAATACGGCTTCGGCTTTCGTGACATTGAGACCGTGGTTTTCGCTGGTGAGAAAATCTTGGCGTTTGCGCAGGAACTGTAGTTCTTCTTCGAGCGCATTGCTGTTCTGGCGCGCGGCGATCAGGGGAGGGTATTTGGCGTTTTCCCGGAGGCGTGGCCTCCGGGCTTGGAGTGATTGCGGTAGAGCCAGCGGGCGAGGGCGGGGATGATGATGATCGCGGCCAGCATGTTCACCAAAAACATGAAGGTCAGCAGCACGCCCATGTCGGCTTGGAATTTGAGTTGGGAAAAAATCCAGGTGCTCACACCGATCGCCAGAGTTAATCCCGTGAACACCACGGCGCTGCCTGTCTGGGTGAACGCGTTATGCATGGCGGCTTCGAAATATTCGCCGTTGCGCAGGCCTTCGGAGAGGCGAGAAAAGAGGTAGATGCCGTAGTCGACGCCGATGCCGACACCGAGGGCCACGACCGGCAGGGTAGACGTTTTGAGTCCGATCTCCAGATACACCATAAGGGCGTATCCGAGGTAGCTGACCATAAGGAGGGGAAGCACGATGCAGATAGTCGCGCGGATCGAACGGAAGGTGAGGAGACAGAGGGTGACCACGGCGCCGAAGACCCAGAATACGATGGGGTATTGGGCGGCGGCCACGACTTCATTGGTGGCCGCCATCACGCCGGCGTTGCCGGTCGCGAGACGGAATTTAACTTTGTCCGACGGGTTGGCGGCAGCGAAGGCTTTCACCGCATCGGTAACTCCCGTGAGCGTTTCAGCCCGGTGATCGGTCAGGAAGAGCATGATCGGCATAACGCTGCCGTCGTTATTGAGCAGGCCGGTGGAGGTCTCGATAGGCGAGATAGCCTGAGCCAGCGCTTGCGGATGGGTGGGTAAGATACGCCACTTCAGAGACCCTTCGTTCCAGCCGGCGTTTATGGTCTTCGCGACCGAGGACAGACTGATGATCGATTGCACGCCGGGGATGGTGCTCATGTGACCTTCAAATTGGTCCATCAGGGTGACGACATCGTAGTCGACGCAGGCATTGGGGCCGCCTTCGGCGATGACGGAAATAATATCTACGCCGATGGAAAACTCGTCGGTGATGACGCGGCTGTCTTCGTTGTAGCGTGAGGACTGGCGCAGCTCAGGCACCCCGGCATGGAGGTCACCGATGCGAACTTTTTGAGATTGCCCATAGGCCCACCAACCGAGCGCGAGGGATCCGAGGAGGATAAGCAGCGATACATCGGGTCGCATGACGATACAAACCCGGTGCCAGGCGTCATCGGTGCCTTGTCGGCGGGACGCGATTTTTTCGCGGTATTGGTCCGGTAGTTGGACGTAAGACAGCAGGATCGGCAGAAGAAAGAGGTTGGTGATGATGATCACCGCAACGCCGAGCGAAGCGGCGATGGCGAGCTCTTGAATCACCGGGATCTCGATGATCATCATGGTGACGAAACCGAGCGTGTCCGTGAGCAGCGCGACGCCTCCGGGGATTAGCAACTGGCGAAAACCAGCACGAGCGGCATCGACGTTGGATTTGCCGCTGAAGGCTTCCGCGCGGTAGGCGCGCATCATCTGGACCCCGTGGCTTACTCCGATGGCGAAGATCAGAAAAGGAATGAGAATGGAGTAGGGATCGAGGCCGAATCCAAGGGCGTTGAGGGCGCCAAGTTGCCAGATCACCGCGATGGTGGCGCAGCTCAGCGTGAAGGCGGTGAGCTTGGCCGACTGCGAATAGAAGTAGACCAGCAGACCGGTAATGACAAAGGCGACGGCGAAGAAGAACAGCACGTTTTGAGCACCATCACTGATGTCTCCGATGACCTTGGCGAATCCGATGATGTGCACGCCGAGGTGGACGTCGACGGCTCTACCTTCGTATTGGGATCGGATCTTTTCCTCGAGAGCCTGAGCAACTTCAATGTAGTCGAGTTGTTTGCCTGTAGCGGGATCGATTTCCAGGAGTTGCGCACTGATGATCGCTCCGGAAAAATCGTTGGCGACGAGGATGCCGAGTTTACCGGACTTGATGATGTTCGACCGGACGCTTTCAAAGTTCTCAGGTGATGGGGTGAAGCCGGCCGGGATGACGTTGCCGCCAGCGAATCCGGCATCGACAACCTCGACGTAGCGCACATTGGGGGTGAAGAGTGACTGCACTTGGGCACGGTCTATGCCGGGGAGGAAGAAGACGGCGTCGGTAGCTCGATCGAGGGTGGCAAAGAACTCGGGCGTGAAGATATTTCCGTCGCGCGCCATCAGCGCGATGACGATGCGGTTCGCGCCACCGAACTCGGATTCGTATTGTTTGAACGTTTCGATGTAGGGGTGGTCCTGCGGCAGCATTTTGCTGAAGCTCGCGTCGACGTAGGTTTTCGAGGCGAACCACCCTATGAGCACGGTCAGGGCTGCGAAGACGAAGACGAGCGCGAACCGAAATCGGAATACGAACGATTCAATGGCCCTGATGATGCGGGTTTTCAAAGGAGGGGGAGACTAAGAGGCAGGTCTTTTTTTAACCACGAATAGACACGAAAAACACGAATGGCTGACGCACTGGAGTGAATGAATCGAGAATGAGAACGATAACGAATAAAGAGAAAGATAGCTGAGCGGTGGTGGGGGAAGGGGGCGAGTCGTGACTAAATTGCCTCCTCCTTCGCCGAGGCTACGGTGGACAAGGCGCAAGGCGTCTACGACATAGACCCCGTAGGTCAGTTTCCTGATACTTGGCACTTACGCGGCAGCGTTTTGTTACTTGGAATTTGTTACTTCGCGCGGAGCGCGCATTACTTGTTACTTACGTGAGGCGGGGCGGGGTTTGATCCCGCTTCGCCGAACGTCATCAGATGACCGCTGGGCGTGAGGAGGAGTTCGGCGATGGCGGCGGTGTCGTCGATGGTGGAGGTGAAGGTTTCGCCGCCATCACGGCTGACCCACCAAGTGCGGGCTTGGCCGGTTACGATGATGGTATCGGCGGAGGACAGTTCGATGCCCGTCATCAAAAGTCCCGTTCCAGGTGTTTCCAAGCTGGTCCAATTTTCTCCGTCGTCGGTGCTGCGATAGACCCGGCCGCGCAGACCGTAGGCGATCAGGTTTCCGTTGGTCAGGGGGAGCACACCGTAGAGGGAGCCGTCTTCGTCGGTGGAGAGGGATTGCCAGCTTTTGGCACTGTCACGGGATCGGAGTAGGGTGCCAAACTCGCCGGCCAGCCAGAGGGTGCCGTCGCGTGAGCGGGAGATCCGGTTGAGGTGCATGTCCTCTTCCAAAATGAAATGCTGCTTCCAATCGGCCCCGGAATTGTGGGATTCGTAGTAGGCACCGAACGCGCCAACCGCGATGACGTGACCGCCGGAAATGGCCATGATGTCCAGAATGGGGGATTCGTCGTCGTCGCCCGTAAATTGGTGCTGCCAGGATTTACCGCCGTCTTCAGTGCGGAGGATTATGGCACCGTGTCCGGCCGCCCAGCCATTGCGTTCGTCGAGGAACGTTATGGCGCAAAGGGTGCGGGAGACGTCCGCATCCACGGTGGTCCAGGTCTCGCCCCCATCGTTGGAACGTTGCACCAGACCTCGTTCGCCGACGGCTACGATAGCATCCCCCGCGAGGGCAGCATCGAGGAGCAATGAATCACTGACGGCAGCCGTCCCGAAGACGGCTGCAATCACGAAAACGAGCAGGGCCGCGAGGGACCTCACCGGACGCCGGATCGACGGAGAGCTCCGAGAGAGTAGTCGCGTTCGTTGCGCTCCACGGAGAAGTCATACATGCGTTGGTCGTTATCCAATCCAATGGCGAGATAACGTCCGGCCACCAGATCGGTGTGCACCTCGAGGGTGCTCCAGAAGGTGGGCACTTCGTAGTAGTTGATGCAGTGAGCCTCGGATACGCGCCAAAGGTCGCCACGGTTGTCGTATTGGTCGACCGCGAGGATCTGCCAAGTGTCTTCGTCAACGTAGAGGGTGCGGCGGGAATAGATGTGGCTGGTGCCTTCCTTAAGTGTCGCTTCCACCACCCAAACCCGGTGCTTTTCGTAGCGGGTATAGTCTTGGTTGATGTGGAGCGGGGTGAGGATGTCGTCCGGGGAGATTTGATCGCTGTGGAGCTTGTAGCTGTTGTAGGGAACGATCATTTCGCGTTTGCCAACGAGCTTCCAGTCGTAGCGATCGGGCGCGCCGTTGAACATGTCGAACTGGTCGCTGGTGCGCATGCCGTCGGCGGCGGTGCCGGGATTGTCGTAAGCGACCTGGGGGGCGCGACGCACGCGGCGTAGACCGGCGTTGTAGACCCAGGCGCGTCGTGGCTCGACGACCTGATCGAGCGTTTCGTGCACCATGAGGATGGTGCCGGCGAGGCGGGGCGGAGCTTTAACTGCTTGTTGGAAGAAGATGAGGGTGTTGTTGAGCCCATCCACGCTGAGGTCTTCACGGGCATAGTTGAACATGAACTCGTCTTCGAACTCGACCATGGTGTAACTACCATTGCGTTGCGGGGCGGCCTGCCCGATGCGACGGGTGGCCGCGTCGCCGCGATAACGCATGAGGTGATTCCAGAGCACCTCGAGACCATTTTCCGGCATGGGGAAAGGAATGCCGCGGATGGAGCCACCGACTCCAGCGCCGCCGTTGACGAGTTCTGCGCTGGCAGCGGATTCGCGGGTGGCGTCGTAGATGTGCTGGGGCGCAGAGCCGGTGCGATGGGATGCATAGAGCGGAATCGAGTAAGTATCCGAATAGGTCTCGAGCAATGCGATCGATCCGGCGGTCAACTGGTCGCGATAAGCGGACAGGTTGCTCGCGGTGATCGTGGTGATCGGTGATTCACCGGCGAAGGGGTCGGGGTGGTGGTCGCCGGATTTGTATCCTGCAGGTGGTGACGTAATACCGCCGTCCCATGCGGGAATTGAACCGTCGGCGTTGCCGGCTTTTTCGGCGCCGAGCGGAGTGAGGTCCTTGCCGAGTCGGGCGAGGTCCGCGCTGCCGATGTCGGCGGATGCGAAGGTGGCGGCGAGCAGGCCACCAGTGATTTGAAGAAGTGTTTTCATCGTGAGGTAGAGAGCGGTCCCGGGTTGATTAGAAGGAGACTTTCAGTGTGGTGGAGAAGAAGTCGCGATCACTGAGCAAATTCTGCATGCCACCTCCGGAGTAGTTCACGTATTGCATGTTGAGCGTCCAACGGTTTTGAAGCACGAAATCGGCGGCGAGACTCAGCGTTTGGCGTCCTTCGAGGTAGTTGGAGAGTGGGGTGGGGCTGTTGCCCGAGACATCCTGTCCCCAAGAGACCGAAGGCAGGAAGTTTACCCCCGCGAAGATATTGTTGTATTCCAACCGGCCGAGGAAGCGGTATCCCCAAGCGAAGTCATCCGCGAATTGGCTGATCGGCGTGGCGGTAAGTCCGTTGCCGACGGCATCCATGGCGTCCTGAGAAGCGGACGTATAGGTGCCGGAAACCTCGTAGCGGAGAATGCTGGGAGGCGGGATATCGGCCCAGAGCCCACCGGCTTCAGCGACCAAGGTGAAGGAATCGGCACCCAAGGTCGGGCCGAGAATCTTCGTGAAAGTGGTCTGAGCGGTGGTGACGTCGTGGCGACGCCAGCCTTGGATCTCCTGATTATATTGGCCGAGGAAGTTGCCGACCTGATTCACCTGACCGAAGGCGGGGTTCAGGGTCGAAAGCGCAGCGAAGAGAACCTCCACATCCTCGATTTGCAGAGGAACATCCTGTTTGAAGGAAACTTCTCCTTGCCACGCGATGCCCGTGTTGCCGAGATCGGTGTTGAAACTGCCGCCGACCATAAAAATGTCCTCAGGATATTCGAGGAAGTAGCGGGCGGTGCTCGCGGCGGTGAGTAGCCCGACCTGACCGGCACCGGCGGCGATGGCTTGCGCGCTGGGGTAGAACGGGGCCAATCCCGCCAAGGTCGGATGCGCGGCGATTGCAGCGGCAGGCACGTTGGTGAGAGCCGCGCCAAGGAGTTGAGGCAGGAGGGTGGGGATGGCCTGGGCCGGCACGCCGTTGGCGATCATGGCGGGCACGAGCTGAGCTTGAGCGGCTTGAGTCGCAAAGCCCTGCACGACGGCAGCGCTAATGGGACCGGATGGTGTGCGGGCGCTGATCAAAGGCAGGCGACTATGGAAGTTCGCGACGAAGAGGCCAAACTCAGTGTCATTGAGGTTTTCGGCGAGATGGCGAATGGCCACGCCGTATTGACCGTAGTCACTGGCGTCGCGATCGGCGGCGCGGCCGACGCGGCCGAGGGCACTGTCATCGACGATACCACCGAAGCCGAGTATGACGCGATCGCCGCCGATGGAGGCAAAGTCATTAGTCGAGAAGTAGGTGCCGGAAGCCTCAATGTCGGTGTGACGGAATTCTAGCAGTGCGAAGGCTTCGATGGAGGTATTGAAGGTCAGATCGGCCGCAAGTTTCACCATGTTCACGGGGAGAAAAGCCTCCCGGAGTTCGGCACCCGGGACACGGAGGCTGGCGACATCGACGGGGTTAACGATGTTGTTGCCGTTGGGGAGAAACGTGCTCTCGCCCAGACTTACAACCTGACGGCCAATACGGAGATCCATGGGGATTTCGGCGACTTCGAATCGGACCAGTCCGTAGAAATCGAGCATCTCAAGACGCTCGCCGGCGTGGTCCCGAGCCGTTGCGTTCAGGTTGCGGTGGGGAAGGACGCCGTCCGCCAATTCTTCGTCGCGGAGGTAAAAGGCGCGGGCGAAGAAGGAAATGTTGTCACCCCAGTCCATTTCGAGATCCGACGTGACCTTTACGGCCCGGGAAACCCAACCCTTTTGGAAGTTGAGGTTGCCATCGTCAGTATTGACCGAGTTGGCGTTGCCGCCGTTGGCCGTGCCGTAGAAGTTGGGATCAGGGTCGTCGAGCCGATAGATGCCACCCACTGAAATGGTGGTATCAAAACTGCCGGACAAGTCGTCGCGGTCGAATGTCAGCGCAGACAAGGTGGTTACGCCGAGACATAGGCCTGCCGTCCAGATACGACGTGTTTGGGTCATTAATTGCATAGATGTTTTGGTTTGGAGTCGAAAGGGAATTCTCATAAGCGAGAAGCCACCGGTAACCAGACGGAAAGGATGTGGTTCGGCTGATTACATGGGGTTTGGAGCGAAATGATGCCTAAGGTTTGCAAATGGGCAAAATCAAAATGAGGAAGGAGTTGGCGGAACTTTCATTAGTTTCACTCCGGTCTTGCGGACCTGAATAAATGCGTAGGTTGTTGGTTCGTATGACGTCGGTCGACACGCACATTCACATTAAGGGCGCGCGGGAGCACAATTTGCGCAACCTCGAGGTGCGTTTGCCACGGGGCAAGCTGATCGTCGTGACGGGTCCATCGGGGTCCGGAAAATCGTCGCTCGCCTTTGATACCATTTATGCGGAGGGCCACCGGAAATACATGGAGTCGCTGTCGACGTCGGCACGTCAGACGTTGTCCCAATTGCCGCGACCGGACGTGGACTATGTGCATGGGCTCTCGCCGGTATTGGCAATCGAGCAGCGCACAGCGGGGGAATCGCCCCGCAGCACCATCGCAACCGTGACTGAGGTGGCGGACTACGCGCGTCTATTGTGGGCGTTGCATGGCGCGGCACATTGTCCGAAGGACGGAGGTCGCGTGGTGCGACGATCACTCGACGACAACGTGGCCCGGGTTCTGGCGGAGGCGGCAGACCAACGCATCATGGTAATGGCGCCGGCGCTGAAGGCCAAAGCGAGTGTGTTGCGGGAAGAATTGCCGCGATTGCGCCAGCGGGGGTTTCAGCGGGTGCGTATCGATGGTGAGGTAAAGTCGCTCGATGATCCGCACGTGATCCCGGACGGTCGCGGAGTGATTCCGCTGCAGGTGGATTTGGTTATCGACCGGCTGGTGGCGGTGGTCGATCAGCGTAGTCGTTTGGCGGATTCGTTGGAGCTGGCCTTTCGCGAAGGAGGCGACCGGGCGATGGTCTTAGCGCAAAAAGATCGCGAGTCACCTTGGGAAGAACTGCAGCTGAGCCAATCACTGGCGTGCGAGGTATGCGGTGACGTATTCCCTAAACTTACTCCGCAGCATTTTTCCTTCAATCACCGGCAAGGAGCCTGCACCACCTGTGATGGGTTGGGTCGAAAACTGAGCTTCTCGCCGGAGCTGGTGATCCCCGATAAGGCGAAATCGGTGCGATCCGGTGCAATTAAACCGTGGCGGCTCGGCGGGAAAAATCTCATCATCAAACACAACGCTGTGCTCAAGCAGTTGGCGGAACAGTTGCCCTTTGATGCGACTACACCGTGGGAGGACCTCCCGGGCGACGTGCGCCATTTACTGCTCAATGGTGCGGGGGAGCGTTTATTTGCGTTTAAGCTGAAGCGCATGCGTCAACCCAAGGCCATGCCATTCGAGGGCGTAATTCCGGCGCTTGAAGAAACGTGGCGTTCGACCGCAAGCGAAGGCTTCCGTGCGCGCTTGACCACCTACATGATCCGCGGTGAATGCCCGGAATGTCATGGATCGCGCCTCAACGCCCGGAGTAGCGCGGTGATTGTTCCGACCGATGATCAACAGCTTAATTTTCCGGATTTCATGGCGCTCGATGTAGAATCGTCGCACCGGGTGGCTGTCGCATTGGCGGAACGGTTTGAGAAAGAGGAGGCGCTGCGGGATGTCATCACCGGGATCGAACAGCGCCTCCGCTTCTTGGGGGAAGTGGGTTTGGGTTACCTCATGCTGGATCGAGACTATGGCACACTTTCGGGCGGCGAATCGCAACGGGTGCGACTGGCGACGCAATTGGGTATGGGGCTGATGGGCGTGATCTACGTGCTCGATGAACCGAGCATCGGGCTGCATCCGGCGGACAATCAGAACCTGCTAAATCTACTCACTTCGCTACGGGATCGGGGGAACACCGTGGTCGTCGTTGAACACGATGAAGACACGATGCGAATCGCGGACGAGGTGCTGGAGATCGGGCCGGGAGCCGGATCGGAAGGAGGTCGCATTTTGTTTCAAGGCACTCCCCAAGAGCTCATGAAAGCGGGTGCCAAGGAATCGGTAAGTGGCCCGTATTTGGCTCGAAAAGTGCGGGTGGAAAAAACAGTGAAAACGAAGAAACCAACGGACGGTTATCTGACGGTTCGGGAAGCTCGCGAACACAATCTCCAAGGCATCGATGCCAAATTTCCAATGGGTTTGTTGACGGTGGTTACGGGTGTATCCGGCTCGGGCAAGAGCACCTTGGTGAATGATGTGCTCGCGACCGCGGCGGCGAAGAAGCTAAACGGAGCCAAGTCCGTGCCGGGGTTGCATCGTCGTATTGAAAATCTGGATTTTTTTGAAAAGCTGGTGCAAGTCGACCAATCGCCAATTGGCCGCAGTCCGCGTTCCAACCCCGCGACCTATACCAAATTGCTCGATGCCCTGCGTAACCTCTACGCGCAGGTGCCGCTGGCGAAAGTGCGCGGCTACAAGGCGAGCCGGTTTTCCTTCAACGTGCTCGGCGGTCGCTGTGAAAAATGCACGGGTGACGGGGCGATCAAACTCGACATGCAGTTCATGGCCAACGCCTACGCGCCTTGTCCCAGTTGCGAGGGCAAACGCTTCAATCGGGAGACGTTGGAGGTGCTGTTTCATGGCCACTCCATCGCCGACGTGCTGGCCATTACGGTGCGTGACGCTATGCAGCTGTTTCGCAATATCCCGAAGGTGATGGATAAGCTGGAGACCCTGTCGGCGGTGGGGCTGGGTTACCTGCAATTGGGGCAGTCGGCCACAACTTTGTCGGGCGGAGAGGCGCAACGGCTTAAGCTATCGCTGGAGTTGTCGAAACGACAATCGGGCGAAGTGCTCTACGTTTTGGACGAGCCAACGACGGGGCTGCACTGGGTTGATATTCAACACCTCATGAATCTGCTGTTTAAACTCCGAGATGCAGGTAACACGGTCATCGTGATCGAGCACAACTTGGACGTGATCAATCTGGCCGACTGGCTCATCGACCTGGGTCCCCGAGGAGGTGCGGCCGGCGGCGAGTTACTCTACGCAGGGGACCGTAAGGGAATTGAAAAAGAAAATCGCAGCCTCACCGGAGCCGCGCTGAAGAAATGGGACAAGCTGGTTGCGCCGTGAGCTGAGTCACGATGAGGACCAGCTGGGAGTGCCCACGAAACCCACGAAATGACACGAAAACCTTCAGCGTGCTTCCCCCGCCCACTTTACCGTCAGTCGGAGAGCTTTAGACACCAAGGCCGCAAAGGAGGCCGGTAGGTGTAGCGATCTTGGTTTTTAGATAACCATTTCGAAATTAGTAATTCCGAACGCTTCACGGGGAAAGGATGGCACAGAACCTATAGATTGAGCCGGTTAACTGAAACGCGTTGTTCCGAATTTAGGGGATCGGCGATTGTGGCGGACAACCCAAACCCGCACGGTTTGTTCGTATTGAACGAACAGCATATAATATGGGAATCGCGCTAGATTGCAGCGGCGTAGATTTGAGTGACCGAAATGATTGGCGGTCGCAGTGGCGGTCACTTGTTTAATTGCCAATTACAGTTCAGTAAAAAAATCGTCTGCCAATTGGGGCAAGATCGCTGCTTAGCGATCCGTAATCTCATTCACGTCGACCTGAACTCGACGGTGGAACTTTAATCTCCACGTCGGTGAAATCCGGCCACGAATTCGTTCAAGGAAAGTAGCGTCGTATCGTCGGCGTTTCCCTCTTCAACCCGTGCGGCCACTTCTTTGTCTGATATCTGATACACCGGCGCTTCCAAGTCGTGCAGCAACCGAGAGGCGAGTTGTCCTCTTTCTGCGTTGGTCAGCGCATCAGCCGTTTTGGTGATTTCCTCTAGCCTCATTGTGGTATTTGAAGACGGAAGACGCGGATAATACGAATAAATATCATGGCGGTCGGCCTTCGACCCATGACGAGAATCAACGGTGAAGAAAAGGAGTAGGTATTTAACCACAGATCACACGGATAATGAGATGACTCAGAGGCAGTGAATGGGTTACACGCTAAATCCACGAAATGACATGAAAACCGTCAGCGTGTGGGAGAACGAGAAAAGATAACGACTAACGAGAATGAAGGGAAGATGACATGGGGGAGTGGTCAGGAGCGTTGAGGAAGCGAGAACTGACAACGATATGAATACGAAACATAAATCCCCCCATCATCCGTCGCCGAGCCAAACCTGTTAGGCGAAGTAATCAAGCTAGGCATCGACGTGCACATTGAAAAATACGTCGTGGTGATGAAGATCGCCGGCAGTGTTCTGGCGCGAGCGAAGCGGTTCACCCCGGAGCCGTTTATCGGGTGGGTGCAAGGGCTCACAGGCCGTTGCGAGCAGCTGCATAGTTGCTCCGAAGCTGGACCGTTTGGCTACAGCCGACACCGGTGCCTCACCCAGATGGGTGTCCGCAACCACGTGATCGGACCGATCAATGGGGACGAGCACGGTAAGAACGTAAAAACCGATGCGCGCGATGCGACGCAGATTGGTGCTATGCTTGGACGGTTATCTTCGAGGAAATCAGCGTAGCTTCAGCACGGTGCGCGTGCCCAGTGAAAGCGAGGAGCAGTATCGCAGCACCACGCGCCAACGCCAAAGTCTGATTAAGGCGCGCGGGCACGTGATGTATTACGGAGGGCGCCTCCAAAGCGAATGGTGGCAGCCAAGGCGCTGGCAGTGCCTTGCCGGAGAGCTTGAGCCGCATCTACGGGATCTGCGCGGTGCGCTAAGATCCATTATCGTGGTGCGGGAAGAACAGATCGTGCGCTTGGAGCGCAGCCTGGAGGGGAGCTTTCAGGTGTCGTTGCCCCAAGGGCATGGGGCCGGTGATCTTCCCGCAAATGGAACGCGAAGTATGCGACTGGAACCGCTTCGAGACGTGCAAGCAAGTGGGAGGCTACACGGGGTTGTGTCCGAGCGAGGACACCAGCGATCAACGCCGCTTCCAAGGTTCGATCACCCAACACGGCAACCCGTGATTGTGTGCCAGTTTGCGGTGGATTGGTGGCAAATCAGAACCGGCAGAATCACCCCAGCCCAACTCGGCTTAACCCTGAAAGTTTTGCCCGCGATGCGTGCCTGATCGGTCCGTGATGCGAGCAGCATAAATGATTTTAGCGGAGTGTACCCGGCGTGACCCCGGTCGCTTTTGATGCGACGTTTTGGAAGCTTGGGCAGCTTCGCTTCGGCAGCCTGTCGTGACCGAATGGATAAGTCATAGTGTGTCACCCACAACGGGAACACGGATAGCAGGAAATCCCGGCCTCAAATCAGAGACCGTGGCGGCTCAGAAGACGCAAAAAATCGTAACCAACACCTCCCACCCTTCTACCCGAATGTAACCTAAATCAAAAATCCGAAGCTCTCTTGACGGATATCCCCATAGCAGGGGGGGCGCGTCGTTGATAAGTTCTACGGAGTCCGCGAAGCGGAAGGAGTTAACTTATGACGACGCGACCCCTTTTCGTTTCCGAACGAGAAGTCTGCCCGAAAGAGCGCGAGATCTCCATCCCCTCAACCTATCCACCGCAATCGGCACCCTCGGCGAGGTCGCCCTACCTTTCGCGTGATACTCTCCTCCACTTACTGAAAAAAAGCCGACCGCGCATTGCGGTCGGCTTCGTAATTGATCTCGGCGCTTTCGTCTAGCCGTCCTGCCTCAACACCTCGAGCAACTTGAAGCTGCGCTTCGGGTTGATTAGGTTGATGCGACCATCTTCGCTACGGTCTGCCGCCAAGATGCGCAGCTGCCCGCCAGCAGACCGGCGAGCAGCAGTAGGTGGCGCAAGGTGGGATTCACAGCGGGCACGATGAAGGAATGAAACTCAGTCCCGGGCCACAACGCGAATGGTTCCGCTTTGATCCCTGATGACCCGGACAGGGTGAATCGTTTCGAGACCGAGGAGAAACGCGTCAAGATCGGCGATGGGAAATCGACCGCTCACGGCCAAGTCAGCGACTTCTGGCGAGGCACTGATGCCGCGGCCATGAAAGTGAGCAAACCGCACCAAAACGTCATCCAATGGAATGTCGTCCACCACGATGAATCCGTCGCGCCAAGCGATTTCGTCGATCAACGATTCCTCGCATGGTTGGCGCACCGTGGATTGGCTGGCGGATACGATGAGTTGATCTCGGGCATTGAGCCGGAGCGGAGCCGACGCGGATTGGCTTTCATTTTCACCCAGTCGGACTTCGACGGAGCCTTCCAAGCGGGCGGCCCACAACGAAGCTTGTTCGTCGATACTACCGGAGAGGGACGAGGAATCAGAAGTCATGACGAGAAGAGGTTGTCGCGGGTTTCGGCGGGCAGGGCGGCGCGCAGCAAACGCAGCGCGCGAGCGTGTTGTTTTTCGACCGTGCTGATGGCGATGCCGAGCCGCTCGCTGATCTCGCGATGCGACAGTAGCTCGACTTTGCGGAGCAGCAGGACTTGACGACAGCCGGGAGGCAGGGCGTTCACGGCGGTCTGCAGGAGGGACCATTCCTGGCGGGCGGCAACTTGGTCCGGGATGCTGGGGGTGCGGGTGGCGGCGCGGTCGATGCCGGAATCGATGGGGGCAACGGGGGAAATCTCCCGTCGCTTCAGGCGATTGTTGGTTGGAGGAGGTGGAATCGGACGTTTCGGAACCGTATGAGATGCCGGTTTATCAGCTGAGCTGTGCGTCGTGTTTGGAAAGCTTTGCCGCGATTTTGGCGGGCGAAGTGGAAGGCATGCCGTTGTTTTTTCTCAACACCGCCAAACCGGAGGCCCGCGAGGTGGCCCGCGCTTTGATTGTCACGGTTATGGCCCAACCCACTTCAGCCGATCAGCGTCGGGTTTTTCGAGACCTTCTGGGCGCTTATCTGGCGGCGCCGGAGATCTATCTCAACGACCTTCCGCAATGGCGGCGGACTTGTCTGGACGCATGGGGTGATGGACCAACTGTCCCGAGCAATACTCAACCCTGGGCCGATGCCTTAAATCAACTTCATGCCCACAATCGATTATTGGGTTGGTTGGATGTTTATCAGACTCCGGCATGGCTCAGCATGGATGAAGATTCCCGGCGCGTGCCGGCGGATGAGGATCTTGATGAACCCGCTCGCCAGTTCCGTTTGCTCATGGTGACGGAACCCAGTCTGCAACCCTACATGGGCGATGCCCCGGTGCGGGTGCACCAGATCAACTTCGACCCGGGACGTTCATTGACCGCTGATCAGTGGACTCAAATTGCCGACGAGATTGAGGAAGGAGCACTCTGAAATTGGCAGGCCAACAAAGCGACGGACTCAAGGTGGGTAAAACAGTGGCGGACAGACATGGAGTCTCTCCCCGAACTAAACCTCCGCCGCGACTATTTCCTCACCACCTTCCGCGCTGCCGCGACATGGAAGAAGAAAGGAAAATGGTCCCTCCTTTCCTACCTGAAATCCCAACGCTAACCCTCCATTGAGCCACGGCTACGGAATTTGTAGAGGGGAGGGCGATGAAGCTGGTGAAGCGGGGCGGCGTAGAGGAGG
Organism: Actomonas sp.; assembly: GCA_965203585.1. Classification (GTDB taxonomy): domain Bacteria; phylum Verrucomicrobiota; class Verrucomicrobiia; order Opitutales; family Opitutaceae; genus Actomonas. The sequence goes on along the minus strand of CBDBDC010000003.1, from coordinate 289,416 downwards.
GCACAAAAAACCCGCGGCCGGATTGGGCCGCGGGTTTGAAATAATAGGATTTTAAGCTCCGTGAGCTTTACTCGGACTTGGGCTCTTCGCCGGCGTCGCTGTTGTCCTCAGCGGGTGCTTCAGGAGTTTCCTCGGCATCGCTTTGAGATTGGCTTTGCTTTTGCTCTTCGAGTTCAGCGAGGGCGGCCTTGCGGGAGAGACGCACCTTCTTGGAGCGCTCGTCGATGCCGATGCACTTGACGGTGATGGAATCACCGACCTTGCAAACATCCTCGGTGCGGCGGACGCGGAAGTCAGCCAGTTCGGAGATGTGGCAGAGTCCTTCCTTACCGGGCAAGCACTCGACGAAAGCACCGAACTCCTTGGTGCCGGTTACTCGGCCCTCGTAGATCTTGCCTTCTTCGATTTGGGAACCGCCACCGCAGAGGGCGTCGATTTCCTGCACCGCACGGTTCATGGAGTCCGCGTTGTTCGAGTAAATGAACACCTTACCGGAGTCGTCATCGGAGATGTCAACTTGAGCACCGGTCGTTTCCACGATGCGGCGGATGGTCTTACCACCAGGTCCGATGAGGAGACCAATCTTCTCAGGGTCAATCTGGATGGTTTGGATGCGAGGTGCATAGGTGCTGAGGTCCTTGCGGGGAGCAGGGATGGACTTGAGCATGTTCTTGAGAATCGCAACGCGAGCTTCGCGGCACTGATGCACGGCCTTCTTGGCAATCTCGTGCGGCAGTCCCTTGATCTTCAGGTCGAGCTGGAATCCCGTGATACCTTCGGTGGTGCCAGCGAGTTTGAAGTCCATGTCGCCGAAGTGATCTTCTTCACCGAGGATGTCGGTGATGGTTTCCCACTTACCGGAAGTCGGATCTTCGGGGTTCTCGGAGATGAGACCGCAGGAGATACCGGCAACCGGAGCGATGATTGGCACACCGGCATCCATCAGGGACAAGCAACCACCACAGATCGAAGCCATCGAGGTCGAGCCGTTGGAGGCCATGAGCTCAGAGACGACGCGGATGGAGTAAGGGAACACATCCTCGGCAGGGAGCACCGGAACGAGCGAACGCTCGGCGAGGGCACCGTGGCCGATTTCGCGACGGCTTTGACCGCCGAAGCGACCGGCTTCACCGACGGTGAAGGGAGGCATGTTGTAGTGGAGAATGAAGGACTTGGAAGTCGCACCACCGGTGAGCCCGTCCATGGACTGAGCTTCTTTGGTCGGTCCGAGGGTCGTGAGCACGAGGCCTTGGGTGTCACCGCGTTGGAACAAGGCGGAACCATGAACACGTGGCAGGACGCCAACTTCACAGTCGATTTGACGGAGATCAGCAGACTTGCGGCCGTCGGCGCGTTCGCCCTTTTGCAGGACGGTTTCGCGGTAGGCGCGCTCTTGGAGGTCTTCGAAGACGATCGAGAGATCGACATCGGTGCAGGTGCCTTCGCCGAGCTTGGCGTCAACGGCAGCCTTGGCCTCTTCTTTGATGACCTTGAGGTTCGCGTTACGAACCGGGCGATCGAAACCGAAGATGGCAGGACCGACACGGTCGCCGGCAACCTCTTCGATGATGGCGCGGGCTTCGTCAGAAGCTTGGACGAGATCGAATTCCTTCTTCTCCTTACCGGCCTTCTCCTTGAGTTCTTCAATGGCGGTGATGATCGGCTGGATGGCGGCTTGGCCATACTCGAGAGCTTGGATGAAGCGCTCTTCCGGGATCTGGTCAGCCGAGCCTTCGATCATGAGCATCTCGGTCTTGGTGCCGACATAGATCAGGTCGAGGGTGCTGGAGAACATCTGCTCGATGGTGGGGTTCGAAACGAATTCACCGTCGATCTCAGCAACGCGCACGGCGCCGATCGGGCCATTCCAAGGAATATCGGAGATGGCGAGGGCGGCGGAACAGCCGTTGAGCATAAGGATGTCGGACTCGTTGATTTGGTCACAGGAGAGCAACAGACCGATGAGCTGAACCTCATTGAGGAAGCCATCGGGGAAGAGCGGGCGGCAAGGGCGATCGCAGAGACGGGAGGTGAGGATTTCCTTCTCGGAAGGGCGACCTTCGCGCTTGAAGAAACCACCGGGGAAACGACCGGCCGCGGAGTATTTTTCGCGGTAGTCGACGGTCAGGGGAAAGAAGTCCTGACCTGGGCGCATGGTGGTGGTGGCGGTAGCCGACACGAAGACCTTGGTCTCGCCTTGGGTTACGGTTACGGCGCCATTGGCGAATTTCGCCATGTCACCAGTGGTGAAGGAGAGTCCCAATTCAGAGACTTCTACGGATTGTTTGTTATTCATTTATCTTAACGGAATGTGCGTATTGCGGACAGTGAGGACCTCACCGCAACACGCCGCGGGTGGAGTCCAAAATGGGGCCGGTTGAATTCGCCGAATTGCGAAATACGCCACCGTGAGGTGCCGGACCCGGAAAGGGTTGATAGGGTTTAAGGAGCGGTAGCCGCTCTCGCGAAATTCTTAAATCTGGTTCGAGAGATTTCTGGGTGCCGCGCTTGGCGAGAAGCACTCAGAAATGTCCCGATCAAAGAAAAACCGAGGGAGCTGAAAAGAACAACGGGCGACTCCGATGAAGGAGTCGCCCGTGAAAGACGGTTACTTGCGCAGGTTAAGCTTCTGGAGAAGCTCCTGATACTTGGCGAGGTCGTGGCGCTTGACGTAGTCGAGCAGTTTACGACGGCGGGCAGCCATTTGTAGCAGTCCGCGGCGACTATGGAAGTCTTTGCGGTGGGTGCGAAGATGCTCGGTGAGGTGATTAATCCGAGCGGTGAGGATCGCGATTTGGACTTCGGAAGATCCGGTATCCTTATCGTGAGTTTTGAATTCTGCGATGATTGCGGGTTTAGCGACTGTAGACATATGGTTTTATTTAGGAGTTCACGACTGTAAGGGGGCCGAAACCCCGCGATTCACGCCTTCGTCACAGCGCTAACTGCGACGTCAGCCGAAACCACCGTTCCAATCCCACAGGGTGCGGGACCAGTCATGGTGGAACCCCGCAACCGGCGGAGTTCCACTAACGCAAGGGAGCAACATCCCCAACCGTTCGCCTCGGCGCAAGCGTATTTTTAAGGGTATGATTTAGAGCCTAATCGTTTGAGGCCGAAGAATTCAACCAGGGACAGAAAGAGCGATACAACTGAAACAGAATTGGTTTTTCAGAACGTTATGTCGAATGAAGTTCCCTAATTGCCGTTGGTTGAAGGAATCAATGTTTTGACGTTCAAATTGACTATGGCTTGATTCGTTCCGTCCATCTTCGGTTTGTTGCCCAGCGACGGGTCTCCAAGATGGGAAAATATTCACAGCAGCTGCTCTCGGAGAATTAGTTGTGGCAACAGCAAATAGAACCCGCGATCTTTTCGGCGACGACATTGAGCCTCTTTTCGAACAAAACCAGTCAATCGGGGGCTGGTGGATAACACTGGCGAATACCCTTGTTCAGAGGGAGCGTCGGGTGCAACTGACCGATGCTGCAGTCATCAATCTCGATCTGGAGGATGAAACTGATTGGTCCGGATTCATTGCAGACCAGATTGAGGGAGATGGCAGTGAACCTTCCCGGCAGTGGGCGGAACGATGCTGGGATCGACTTGGAATTCCTTTCACTTCGTTAGTGCGTTTCTTGGACGATGTTGCCGTCGCACCCGAGGATGAGAAGCATTTCGATGCGCGTCTGGGCAGTCCGTTGGCCGAACTTTGGAATTTATATGGCAATGGTGAGCGATATGCCCGATTGGAGAAACTGGAATGCCTTTTACAACGGGCAACTACCATCTGCGCCGATTCATTCTGGCTCTGATCACTCAATGGTGCTGGCATTGGTGCCATCGTTGTCACCGAGCATCATGGAACGAGTTTCCGGCGAAGTCTTTGGTCGTGATAGACAGGAAGTCGAGGCACAGGTCGATTTTCATCCCGACTCCCATGCGCGTCGAATCATGGATGATGATGAACCGCACACTGGTCCGGAATTGTGGAAAAAATTGGATTTAAGTGATTTAGAGAGGTTAGATTGGACCGATGATCAGCTGACTCTGTTGCTTGCGTTTGAGGCTCCCATTCATCCAGAAAAAAGAGACAACGGCGAATTTGCTGATCGAAATCAGCCGTTTCTCGAGGTATACCTAGACACGGAGGATGGCTTGTTGGGAGCCAACAACCTATCTTTAAGAACCCGTATGCGGCCTGAGCAAAATCGGGCCTTATCCAAATGAAATTCGAGAAACAGCCGAATGCTCAGACAGGCCACCCAACCCGAGAAAAATGGGAGCGGCGATTTCGCGGACCATCTTATCTTGGTGACGAGCTTCCAAACATGCAGCAGATGATTCGCTATGCACAATTTGGCTATGGTGCTGGGGTTGGGTTGCCGGAGATCAAAAAACTACATTCAATCCTTCGTGATCGGCAGGCAATCGGCGAGGGAGAGTCGGTTGCCTTGAAACCGGACCATATCATCTTTCAGCGTCGCCGGCGAGGTCGGCTAGAACTGGACGAGATTGAGGTCCTACGAAAGAGGGTAGCAAAGCTTGAGGAGCTTGAAGGCGGAGTTTCCGTTCCAAACAGAAAACTGTTTCTTCAGCATGCAACGGGTCAGCTTGAGGCTTATGAAAAGGTCGCGAAAGTGCTGATCAAATACACGTCAGACGAACTTGGTGGAGAGTGCGTTCTTTCTATCGGCGGACCGCTGGTCAGTATTTGAGTCTGGTGCTTGGGGGCGGAGTGGTTGGCCAGACCGTCTGGGAGATGAAGGTCGGCGAGGGCGTGGCCTCCGCTTCGAGGCAGAACTTGATGCATGGACTAGTGAGGTATTTGAAGACGCCCTCAAGGCGATAGCTGAAAAAGAAAATTCCGCAACTCTTGAAGAAGCAGCGATTCTAGAAACGGACCGCAAGTCGATTGAGAATTTCCGCTCCAAGCTCTGGAAGGATGTCAATACGTCAGTGCAACTAATGCGTGACCATTTGGTCGCGCTGGGAGTCCGCGCTTTGGAAGATACTCCTCCGTCGAAGAGTTTGCAGGCAATCACGATGTGTCGTCGCGGTCAGGGGTATCGGCGAGGGCACCGATATTGGGTCGACTGATAGCAAAATGGTTTATCAGCCGACTCCGGGAGGGCGAGGCATAGGGGGAAGGGGGAGAGCTTCAATTGAATAATCCGGTTCGCAAAGCATCATCTCACCCTTAGGTTTGGTTGAAGTTTCAGTCCATTTCCAACATTGTGAAAAAGTGCTCAAAATTGACTACCGTGATGATATTTCTCCTGTTTTAGTCCGGTCGCGACGTCTTATCTATGATTTTTGCGCTGTCCTCAAAATAGGGTTCGCAGTGAAGCAGCCATTCAGATTTCCCGGGTGCGTTGCTAGTCGGTAAACCGATCCCACTGCGGCAGCTGCACAAGCATCATCTCGAAGAGGGCTTCCTTCTGTTCGTCGGGAGCCCCCAAGGCCCGGGCGGTGCGGATCATGTCGGCGCGATTCGAGTCGATGGTCTCCACCCATGCGACGGTGTAGAGGTGGTCGTCGGCTCCGATTTCTATACTCTCGGAGAAAAAGATGCGGCGACCGTCGTCAGTAGCGAGACGGCCGTGATCCTGATATCGGTCATCGTCGATTTGATAGCTGACGAGATGCACGGAGGAACGGACGTCGGGTCGACCCTCGACCGACACGTCGGGGGCATGAGCGAGGTAAAACAGGGTGTTTTTAGGTCCAAGCATGAATCCGAGTTGAGTCCGCATTGGATTGCGCCGCGTTAGAGGATTAACCTTATCAGCCCTTAAAGGTCGCACTGATTTTAGCATGCCAGTCGAAGGTTTGAACTCAAAGAGTTGCGTGCTGCCTCCCTGCAGGCCCCAGAAGCTGTCGGTGTTGGGGTTCTACAAAACGGTCCGCCAGTTGTTCCAGAAAAAGTGAGCTTCCGCCGGGATCTCGAAACCGGCCTGTTGGACGGGAGCGATGTTGGTGAGACTCAGTTTCTCGTAGTATTTCAACGGCCGTTGTGGGCCGGATTCGAAATGCCAGATGCGGCCGGTGTCGGTTCCACCGAACAGATTGCCTTGGGGATCCAGAGCCAATCGACGGCAAATAAAATTCCAATCCTCGGGGGGTAGCCCCCATTCGCCGCGTTGCTGCACGGCGCCCCAGTTGTGGAGTAAACCTTCCTCCAAATTGTAGGATAGAAGGAGTCCGGTGGGCCAAGTGAGGCCGTAAAGAGTCTCATTCTTCCGATCCATCGCCATGGTGATGATGCCCTCGTTGGGCAGTTGAAGATGGGCCAGATCTTCGAACGCACCGGTTTTCAAATCATAACGCATGAAGTGTTCGCCCGAATAAGGGGCGCGGCCGTCAGCCGGAGACATGTTAGGCAGATTGCCGTCGTAGAATGAAGTGTGGGTGCCGAAGTAGAGCTGACCGTCGTGTTCGATCAGCGGAGTATGGATCTTGCCGTCGGGGATTTCACGCGTGAGGTCCTGGCCTAAGGCATCGCTGAGTTTTGCGACTTCGGAGACTGCCTCGGTTGCAGGGTCGAATCGAAAAATTCGAACGGAGTGTTGGTCGTTGTGGGTCCCGATGGTGAAATAGAGGATTCCAGCCGACGCACTGGTCAGGCTGTGATAGTTGCAGTCGCCGGCGAGGAACCCGGGATCAAACAGTCGGGTGGGGATGGTTGTATCAGATGCGCGGGTAGCGACGGTTGCCAGACTGGCGGCGACCAGTATGCCGAAAAAGCGGCTCCGTGACTTCTTTAAAATACGGGAGTGTTTCATACGGTCCTGGGATTGTCTGACGATCTTTGAGATCTTGGTTTGATCACTTCATTTTTCCGGCGGTAATTCCCGGCCAGTCATCTGTACGAAAGGGTGTAACCGGAAGACCATTGAGGTCGCGTAGATTGGCGACCGGGTTGTCCGCCCATGCATAGCGGACCGCGACGGGGCTGGGCACCTGTGGGCTCGAGACCTTTACTTTATCGCCGTCGACGATTTCCGCTTCCGCCCACACAAATTTCTTATCCTCCCCGGCGATGGCGAAGCCATGGACCTCCTTAACGTCGAAGGCGAAAAGCCCTTCAGCACTCACGTGCTCAAAGGTCACGGTGATCGCGTCTTCTTGGGTTTGCATGGATGTGTAGCGGGGGCTTTCGGCGGCGATACCGAATCCGTAGTCATTGGCGAGGGCCAGACGAACAAGGCGGTTGGCAACGGTCTGTTTGTCTCGCGGATGAATATCCCGGGCCTCACCGGTATCAATGATCACGGCCTGTCCGGTGTTGGGGAGAGAAAGGGTTAGCGTTTGGGCTTCGCGAAGTTCGGCCCACTCGCTGTCGCCCGGCTCTGATTTTTCAGCACGGAAATCAGCCAATTGCACCCAATAGAAGGGGAAGTCGCCCAACCCCCAACGTTCGCGCCAGGTTGTGATCATCAAGGGGAATAGATCGCGATATTGGTAAGCCTGAGAGGCATTGCCTTCGCCCTGATACCAGATAGTGCCGCGAATGCCGTATCCGAGGACGGGGTGGAGCACACCATTGTAGAGATTAGCAGGGCGTTTTTGACTCGCTCGAGGATCTCGGGGTGCGCGTTGGGTTGGGGCCGGTTGACCGGAAGTTTGCAAGTCTCGAAATTTCTTCAAAGCGGCCGCGTGTTTTTTGTCCGAATAGTTGGCAGCTGTTTCATCCCAATCAGAGAGGAGTTTTTGGTAGGCTCCGTCGGCCGCGAGAGTCTCGCGTGGAACCCAAGCCTCTGCGTTTGAGCCTCCCCAAGCGTTGTCGATGAGGCCCACCGGCACGCCGAGCGTATTGTGTAATCGACGACCGAATACATAGCCGATGGCGGAGAAGTTGGCGACCGACTCCAGCGTGCAAGCTTCCCATTGGCCTTCGAAGTTCGATTGAGGTTCCTGAGCGGCCACGTTGGGCACGGAGATTATGCGAATCTTGGGATAATTGGCCGATACCATTTCGACATCAGCGTTGTAGGTGCTGTTGACCGCACGGACCATGTTGGACTGGCCGGAACACAGCCAAACTTCACCCACGAGAATGTCGCGGAGAGTGACCGTATTTTTGGCCTCTATAATCAGTTCGTAGGGTCCACCGGTGGGAACCGGATTGAGCATAACGCGCCAATTTCCGTCCTCGCCAGCCGTCGTGGTGTGATACTGACCGTGAATCTTTACGGTGATGTTTTCGCCGGGGTCGGCTTTGCCCCAAACCGGATTGGTTTGCAGGCGCTGGATCACCATGTGGTCGCCGAAAATATTGGGGAGCGTGATGTCGGCGTGAAGGATTGTATTGAAACCAATAAGACTAAAAACGGTGACGAGGAGTTTGCTGAGGCGGATCATGTCAGAGGGGAGGATATGAAAACGAGGAAGGAGAAATTAAGGTAACGCCAGACGGAGCGCGCCCGCGGTCAAGGGACGTGCCGGAGCCGCTCCGGCCTGTGTAAGCACGATCAATATACGTCCGGTTTCGAGATCAACATTGGCCGAGGTGCCGGACGCGCCGCCGTGTCCGACGATAGGATGGCGGCGAATATTGAAACCGAGTCCATACGCAGGAGAAGCGGGCTGGGGTTGGTAGAGTTTTTCCATGATGTCTACGGGCACGAGTTGGTGCTCCTCCACCCGACCTTGATCGGCGTGAAATTGCAAAAATCGTTGCAAGTCATCCGGGGTGGAAAAAAGCGATCCGGCGGCGTTCACGAAGCTACCTTTGCGGATCCGGAACAGCTCGATCTGTGCAGCCACATCCTCATCGGAGTACCCGGCAGCACGTGAAGCGTAGGCCGGGATGCGTCGACTCAGGGATACATCGGGAGCGAACGTCGTTTCACTCATCCCTAGCGGCTCGAGCAGTTTGTCGCGCAGCACGTCGGCGAAGGGCGTCGCGGTGACGACCTCGATTACCCGGGAGACCGCGGCGAATCCGCGAAAACTATAGGCGTATTTAGTGCCGGGTTCAGTCACGAGACCTTGCCCGGCTAAATATCGAGCTACTTCAGCCTGATCACCTTGGTGCACGGGTGAATTTCTGAGGAGCTGCGAAATAGTCCCACCGGGGAATCCGGCGGTATGGGAAAGGCACTCGGCGATGGTGGGGGAGCGAACTGATTCACCGGTGGAGTTGAGTTTTAAGTCTTCGTATACCGGCAGGTATTTGGAAACGGGATCGGAAAAACTCAGATGCTCTTCGCTCACCAAAACAGCGGTGAGTGTAGCCGTGATTGATTTACTGATCGATGCAATTGTCACCACGGTTTGATCGTCCCACTCCTGCTCAAATTCTGCCGTGAGCGTTCCGAAATATTTATCGAACATCGTATCTCCATCTTCGACCATTCGGACCGAGCCGCCCGGAATTTTTGGGTTCTTTTCGGCTTGGGCGATGAGACGATCCAGACCACGTAGTTTAGAATCCGCAAAACTCGAGACCGGACCGAGAAACGCGAACAGCAAACTTAGCCGGAATATTTGCGAGGAAAGAGATATCGAAGGAGTTGGCTTCATGGAAACGTCAGGGCTTCATCGGAATGGCGTTTGGTGGAACCCATTTATCTTTGTCGCGCTGGCGCTTGATATCCCAAGCCTTCTTGGCGCTCTCGGTATGCGCGGGGGAACGTCCATCGATCGGCCAATTCGGATCGGGACGATGAGCTCCCTGCATGATCTGTTCAGCCCGAGAAACGAGATCGGGTCGAGTCTCGGCGAGGTTGTTGGTCTCGGCGGAATCGGTCCTGAGGTCGTAGATCTCGATGGGCCGATCGATACCATTGCGCACCGCTTTCCAAGCACCGAAGCGAGCGGCTTGGACCGGACGACTACCGAGATGGAGCTCCCAATAGAAGTAGTCACGTTCAGGGGCATCGCCGCCTTTGAGGTAGTTGACGAGGGAGTGCCCGTCAGTCTCGTAGCCTGAAGGAGGTTTGGCGCCGCTCATTTCCGCGAACGTCGGCATGAGATCCCAGAAGGCCCAAGGCTGATCGTCAACGCGGCCGGCGGGAACGGTGCCGGGCCACCATGCGAAGGCGGCTTGGCGCAGGGCGCCTTCATACATACCGCGTTTGAAGCCGCGAAGGGTGCCGCCCATGGTTTGATCGAAGCGTTGCCCGATCTCAGATTCGGGATCAAAGGACGAACCGTTGTCACCTGAGAATATGATCAATGTGTCGTCGGCGATATCCATGTCACGCAGGGTGTCGACAAGTTCGCCCATGTCGGAATCGATGCGCGTCACTTGGGCGGCATAAGCCTTCTGCATATCTGACCAAGGCTCGTCGGCGTAGGCCCCGTAGTCATCGATTTCGTGGCGACCGTGAGGCAGGGTGATCGCGTAGAACATCATGAAAGGTTCATCGCCCTGTTCACGGACCCATTTGATCAAGTCGTTTTGAATAACCTCCTGCGCGTAGGTTTCGCCTACGCCTTGACCATCATTGCCGGGGAGAAGAATCGCTTGATCGTAGAGATAAGTTGGGAAATAGGAGTGGGCATGCCGTTGGCAGTTGTATCCGAAGAAGTGATCCACGCCCTGATTGTCGGGGGCACCGGTCGTATCCCAAAACCCCATGCCCCACTTACCGAAGGTTGAGGTTGCGTAACCGGCGGCCTTCGCGACTTCTGCGATGGTGACCGTGTCATCGGGCAAAGGCAGCTGTCCCTCCGGCGGGACTTCGTAGTTACCCCGCACCGGACAGTGGCCGGTATGCAGACCAGTGAAGAACGATGAACGACTTGGTGCACACACACTGGTGCCGCAGTAGGCTTGGGTGAACAGCGTTCCTTCCCGCGCCATTTGGTCGAGCCTTGGCGTCTGGATGAGTTGCTGGCCGTAGACTCCGAGATCGCCTTGGGCGATGTCGTCACTGAGAACGAAAATAAAATTGGGTTTACGGTCGGTAGATGCGGCGGTTAGGAACCCGGAACCAAGCAAAGCAAAAACCAAGCCGAGGAAGCGAAAGGAGGGGAGTAGGGGCATTCATCGTGATTCAATAGCAAACAGTGCAGGGACGTCGAGAGACGAAACCCCATGTTGGTGCGGAAACTGAGTCATTCGCCGCCGGCCCCTCCAGCTCACGGTTTCATGACCTCGGGCGGCGAATCTATTCTACTAAGCCGACAGTCCTAATCGGTGATGAGATAGATCTCCAGTAGGGCAATTCCGGTTTCACCATCCTCACCCGAAACCACGGCGGTATAGGATCCCGGTTCCAGATCTACAACCAACGCGGCATCCGAACTTCCAACGCCCAGGGGGAATGCGCCCGTGACTTCGAAATAGGCCCGCATTTGGGTCGCGACTAAATTGGCGCCTCAACTGGAATTACTCGTGATGGACGTGGTGCCGGAAAAGATTTCTATCCAGGGATTATCCAATACATTTGCCACCCCATAGTTGGCCAACTCGGGTCCGACAGCCCGGATAAGCAGGCGCTCCGGTCGGTCGCTGGCGAGCACAAATCCCCCGATAACTTGAGCACTCCCCGTTCCTACCAACGTGCGGCACGACAGATTCAGGAGAGTCCCTTCAAATTCTGGGAGTGTGTAGATTTCGCCCAAAGCGACGCCGGCATCGGCATCGGTGATATGAATACTGTTCGCTCCGGGTCGCAGGGTTTCCAAGACCGCCGCGTCCAAGCTGGTCGGATTGAGGGAGAATGCCCCGACTGAACCGAAGGCGGATTCATTCGGTCGATGCTCCCCAGTCTCCGTTTGCCTGAATACTGGTGCCGTCGGAGAACGACTCCAAGGCGGGGTCGGGGGCTGCCCCCGTTACATCGAAGGTGGTGAGAGTGGGGCCGACCGCTCGGACCAGAAGATCGTCATCAGCGTCGGCATCTGGCGAACCGACGTATCCTAACACCAGCGTGCTATCTTCCGTCCCGGCATTCGCACGGACCGAGAGGTTAGAGAGTTTCGATGGCGTCACTCCGATGTGGCTGATGACCCTTAGATCGTTAGTATTGTCATCGACTATATAGACTTTGTCGCCCGCCGCATTCACGGCGATACTGTTGGGGTTATTAAAAGTGGCCCGCAAAGCGGAGTCGTCAAAGGATCCACCTTGCGCCGGTGCCCGCAAATTTTTCAACGGTGCCGCCGGTATCGATCCGATAGATGATATTCGTGGAAGCGGCGGGAATGTAGACATGGCCACTTCCGAAGGTGATCTGGTTGATGGCCGGATTCCCCGGGAGGGTGGCAAAGAGTTCAGCCGTATCGCTATCGGCTAGAATTTTGTAAACCTGGCCGCCGACGAAGTTGGTCGCATACACATTGTTCGACTCGTCGATCGCGATGCCGATGACGTCTGCCAAAGGACTGCCGGAGAAGAAAACCTCCCGGGCTCCCGAAGGCGAAAAACGCAGGATACTTGCGCCCGTGCCGCTAAAGTCGGACCCGAATTCGGTCACGTAAATGAAGCCTTCGCTGTCGATGGCCACGCCGGCGGGCCCGTTGAGTCCGGTGGCGAAAGCCGACTTAACTCCGCTGGGAGAAACTTTGGAAAGTTCACCAGAGTTGTAATTATTAGTGAATACGTTGCCGTCAGCGTCAACGGCCACGCCAACGATGTAGTCGAACCCTGAAGCGAATTCCGTGACCTCTCCAGCGGGCGTTACTTTCCACATAATAGAACCTCTATTGCCGCTCGCGATGAAGATATTGCCGTCGTCGTCGACAGCCATGCCATCGCCAATCAAAGGCCGGTTATTCAGGAGAGTGGAGACCGGTTGAGCGTGGAGTGCACAAATGGTTAATAGAACAGTAAGAACGAAGCGGAGTGTTTTCATAGAGTTGGGGAGGTCCGGCCACGACCTCGATTGGTCGTGCCCGCATTGCGATACTCCGCCGCGCCGAAGCACACTTCAGGAAAATTTCATAATGATCTGAAGTCTCGTAGATTTTAGATCACAGCCGCACTACGTGTACGATGAATTGCAGAGGCTCGCTGGCCATCGAAACTCCTACTAACAGAGCTCCTGCATTCAGGCCTGATGTTCGGCGGCGCGAATTTTTTTAAGCGCCCGATAAATACGTGTTTCAACTCCACGACGGGAGCATCCCACGATAGGAGAAATTTCTGCCGAGGAAAGACCTTCATAATGATGTAATAGCCCGGCGGTTTTAAGATCGTGCGGCAGAGCCATCACCCGCGACTTTAGCTGAGTGAGCTGCTCCTGTAGCTCCGTCGCTTCGACCGGGCCGACGGCGGGATCAGCCAATCGGTTCTCATACATCGGGTCGAAGACCCGGAATCAGATTCTAGGATGCCATCCCACGATTCCTCGGGGTGGCGACGCTACCAACGAGAACGATTGTGGCAAAGGTTAACCGCGATCGTGAAGAGCCAGACCGAAAATCCGCGCACCGGATCAAACTGTTCTCGCTTCGTAAACAACCGCACGAATGTTTCCTGCACGATGTCCCGCGTGCTGTGGGTATTTTGGGTGTAGCGATAGACAAATGAAAGCAGGGCGTTTCTCCCAACGCGCGATGAGCTCACACATGGCAGCCTCGCTACCCTGTTGCAGGGAGCGCATCAGCTCGATGTCGGAAACCACATCGCAGTCAGACGCGGGTAGTGCCTGAGTCATTGAGTCGGGTTGACTGACGAGGGCCGATTTTCAGCAATTCGAAATAACGTTGGCGCTGTTTCGTATTCACCAACTGGGAAACACGTTCCACCAATTCGGCAGTGGAGCTGCTCGCTCGCTGTTGCAACTGGCGGTAGTCGTTTCTGACTCGGTAGACCTGTAGGAAATCAATCAACTCGCTCTCTCGTCGCATGATTTCGAAGTTTTGCACCTCAGATTCTCGCAACTGAAGGTCTTGAAAGATACTCGCAAAAGTCGGTCCAAACTCTTGATGAAGCGATTCCAGTTTGACGTATTGCTCGCTGGTGAGATCGAGTTCTTCGCGCAGCCACGACAGGGATTCGTTCACCGCGCCTACGCTGAATTGCCAACTTGCTTCCGCGGGTTGGTTGGCCTGATCGAGCCGGTAGAGGGGGTCGATGACCAAGCGGTATCCAGCGGGGAGCTCAGGGTCGATTGAACTGTTGCCAAACGGATTGGTGAGCACTGCGAGCACGCCGCCAACTGAGATAGAAAGCAGCGCCAATCCGCCCGCATACAGAGGGCGCTGCCAAAATTGATTCAACCAATCCCCGAAGGTGGAACGAGGTGGCGAGGCAGCCGTGGACTGACGCATGCGTTGTAGGACCTGATCAGTTAGCGCGGAATCGACCGGAGGATTTATGCGCCATTTTTCTAGCTGGCGCCGGGTGGAATCGAGATCTTCGGGAGGCATGGGATGAAAGGCCCGGGAGAGGAGCCTAGAGAGAAATACACCAATCAGAGTGGGTTTACTTCAAAAAATTGACGTAGGAGGCGGAAACTTGGCGTAGACTGATGATGCGAAGAGCGTGTAATAGGAAAGAGTCTAGGTTCTCCCAATCCATGAATATCCGCCTAAATCCAATTTTTTGTCTGATTCTGTTCGCGGGTGTCATGCAGGGCGCTCCTGACGAATCAGCACGGACCAACGCCTCGCGAGATGATCGGTTTGAGATGACCGAGCAGCCCATTTCCCCTTTCCAATTGGTGAATTCGGGCGTCACTTCGGGCTCCGTCAGTTTCATGATCTTGGTGAGTAGCGAGGGGGAGTTGGAGGACTATCTTTTGTTGGAGGCGACGAATATCCAATTTGGTGATGCTTTGGCCAAAGTGCTGCCGAAGTGGACCTGTTTCCCTCAAAAAGTTGGTGACCGCTTCGTTAATACCTCCAGCCGGATTGATATGAATTTCCACTCACGGGGTCCGTGGTGTCCCTTTCGGTGGGTGAGGACGTGGAGGGACTTTTCCCGCGAAGAAAATTATTGGGGAAGGGCGACCATCACTACGAAGTGGCTTCTTTGAAGGATTTGGATCAGCTGCCAGAGCTCATCCATGTCGTGGAACCGTCCCCGTCTCACCCGGAACTAATTGGAAAGGAAGACGTATATATTCTGTTCAAGTTTTTCATCAATGCCGAAGGAAATGTGCGAATCCCTACCGCCGAACTAAAAGACGGTAAGTCGGTGGACGGGCAGATTCTCGATGCCGTGCACCACGCCTTGATCCAGCGGAAATTTACTCCGCCCATCCTTGATGGAAAACCGGTCGTGACCCGAGCAGCCCAGCCTTTTCGGTTTTCGGTGCCGGAGGTTGTCACGGAGTCGTCCGGGCAAGATTGATCATCAGCCTCTGCGCCCAAATTTCTCCTGCTGATTTCTCAGCGCCGGTAACTGAAGTTCGGAATTCGAGCATTGAGTTGCTCCGGTAGAGAATCATCGGTGTCTCCGCGGTGGCGGTCGGCCAGATCTGTGAGTTCGGCCACTTTTTCCGGATGGCTTTCGGCCACGTCGTAGGCTTCGGAAATATCGTGTTCCAGGTGGTAGAGCTCAGGGGTTTTCATTTCGGCGACACGACCATAGTTCACCGGTTCGCGTTGAATGAAGTGAAGTTTCCACGGCCCGGACCGAACCGCGTGCAAGAGGCCTCGGTTCCAATAGTAGAACTCCTTTCGAGGGCTGGGGGCGGATTGCTTTAAAACGGCGCTCAGGTCGTAGCCATCCATCTTGCGATCGGTTGGAACCTTCGCGCCTGCCATCCCGGAAAAGGTGGCCAGTAAATCGATGGTCGAACCCAGGCCACCCACGACGCCCGGTTCAATCAACCCCGGTCCCCAGAAGACAGTGGGCACGCGTTGGCCACCTTCGAAGTTGGTTCCCTTGCCGGCACGTAGCGGTCCGGCGGAACCGCCATGGGTTTTGAAGGCCAGCCAAGGACCATTGTCGGAGGTGAATATCACGACGGTGTTTTGGTCGAGCTGCTGGTCGCGCAGGGTTTGGAGCACTTGGCCGACGCTCCAATCGATCTCTTCAATGACATCTCCGTAAAGACCACGTGCACTGCGTCCGCGAAAAGATTCGTGGGTAAACAACGGGATGTGGGGCAAAGAGTGGGCGAGGTAGAGGAAGAACGGACGATCCTGTTTTGCTTTGATGAACTCCACGGCTCTTTCGGTGTAGCGGTGCGTGATGGTATTTTGATTCGCGGGCAGCTCGATGATCTCCTCGTCATCCATTAGCGGCACATCAAAATGATTGGTATCGGCGTAGTAGTCGGGATCGTCGGTCCCGGCCTTGTAGTTGGGAGCGCCCCGGATCCTGGCCATGTCGTTTGAGTAAGGAATCCCGTAGTAGAAATCGAACCCTTGGGCCATGGGGAGATAGGGCGGGAGATGACCGAGGTGCCATTTGCCGACTGCGGCGGTGGCATAACCTTTCTCCCGCAATAGCTCGGCGATGGTGATTTCCTCATCGGGCAAACCAAGGGACGAGTCGGGAAAGAGAACGCCCCGCTTGGCCGAAGTCATGCCGTTGCGGATAGGGTAGCAGCCGGTCAATAGTCCCGCGCGGCTTGGTGTGCAGATGGGATCGGCGGAGTAAAACTGCGTCCACTTTTGACCCTCCTCGGCCATGCGATCGAGGTGGGGGGTGCGAATGGTGGGGTTGCCGAATGAGCCAAGATCGCCGTAGCCCAGATCATCACAGAAGATGATCACAAAATTTGGTGGAGCAGCGGCAAACAGTGAGCCGGAAAGAAGACCAGCCAGGAGGAAGATATTTCGTAGCATGAGGGTAGTCAGAGGTAGATACCTTCTTGGAGAAGGCGGGAACGGCCAGCTTTGCGGCGAATGTCAGGAAAAGCCAAGCCAAGGAGTTGGATTGGCTCATTTACGTAAAAGCGTCGTTTGCGTTGGGCTTCGATATACTCAACCTTCATTGCAGCCATGACGTTACCCCTCCGTTTCCGCTCTTTCCGAAAACTTGTTCTCCTCGGTTTCAGCTTGCCCTCACTGATGTGGGGCGACGCGCCTCCCGGATCCTTTACGTTTTCCACCGAGGTCAAGCGACCCGATATGACGAGCGAGGCGAAGGATACTGCACCTAAGTACAATCCGACTTCGCATGTGCGCACCACCCCCCAAGGAAGATTCGGGCAATTATCGGCATCGCGATATCCTCGGGTCGCGCTACTCGCCGGCCGAAATCAAAGCGGTGCTCAAGCGGGCGGGCTCCTTTCGGCCCTTTCCCGGAGTAGGTGATGACGTTTACCAGACACTCCCCCAATCCGAGCGGAAGGCGATTGTCGCCGCGGCGGAGGAGTTCCTCGGCTATGACTGGCCGACACTGACGGTGATGCTCTATCTGGATCATTACGAAACCGGTTCGTTGCGTGACTACCAGCTCGCCTACTTTCAGTGCATGAAGGCTCTGGGAGACCTTACTCTTCGCGGAGATTCTAGAGGGACAGGGTCGCTTCGTTCGCGATGTCGCCAACGGAGTTTGTGCAGTATGCGAGCAGACGAGTTGTGCCCAGCCCGCGCATCTTAACGTAGAATACCCGGGGCAGGGTTGCCGTCGCGAGACCGGCCGGTGGTGGCGTTGTTGGTCAGCGAAGTCGCGGCGCTCGTGCTGAAGGCGGTTGATGTGCTCGACCACTTCCTCAATGTCTATCCCGAGGATGGTGGATGCGAAGAGGGGCCGGCCTATTGGGACCATGCCAGCGGGCGGTTACTCGATTGCATGCGCCTGCTGAATCAAGCGACCGGGGGAGTGGTTGATATCAGTGATGAACCGCTGGTGCGGGAGATGAGGAACTTCATGTGGTATGCGAGCATTCACTTGCCTTGGTATGTGAATTTTGCGGACGCCCGGGCCCGCTACTCTCCGGATTCCAGCACCCTGTTTCGCTATGGCAAAACGGTTGGCAGCAAAAACCTGCAGGCCTTCGCCGCCGATAAGCCGATCAAGCCCTACTTTTCGTCAACTCGCTCGGAATATCTTTTTATACGGCAGCTGCCCAACATGCTCATTCGGGAGGAGCTGGGCGGCTACGATCGCGCGTTTGAACCGAGCACGTTCACGGTTTTACCGGATCTGGAAACTGCTTACGTGCGCCAGAGTAAACGAACCGACCAGGGTTTTTATCTAGCAGCAAAAGGGGGTTACAACGCGGAGAGCCACAATCACAATGACGTGGGCAGTTTTCTGGTATTTCTCGACGGCGAGCCGCTGTTGATCGACGCCGGAGTAGACACCTACACGTCCAAAACATTCAGCGAGCAGCGCTATGAAATTTGGTCGATGCAAAGCAGTTACCACAACCTGCCGGACAATAACGGCGTGGCGCAGCCGCACATGATTCAATGGAAGAGAGACTCCTTCGCGGCGACCGGCGACGTCTCTGGAGCCACCATCGAAATCGGCCTTGCATCCGCCTACCCGGCCGATGCCAACTTGGCAGACTATCGCCGGATGCTGCGTTTCGACCGTGTGCCGGAACGGATAACTCTGCGGGATGGATTAGCGTTTCGAGATGGGCGCGAAGACGAAGAGGGCAATACCGTTGAATTCAATCTCATGACGCATCACGTGCCTTCGCAGGGAGATGAACCCGGGAGCTTCGAGCTTGCTCATCCGGAATCCGGCGTGGCCCGTGCATCAGTGAGTTATCCCGCCGATCTCGATGTGTTGGTCACGAAGATCGTCTTGGAAGATCCGCGCATGGCCGAAAGCTGGGGCGACGAAATTTATCGTATCACGTTAAGCGATACGCTGGCGGTTGAAGAAACCGAGCGCACTTACGATTTCGTGATCGAACGGTCGCAATAGGGCTGCTCAACCCGCGCGGAGGTTCAGGCCTTTGATGTGACTGCAACCCGGAACGCCCTTGATTTTTCGGAGAAAGAGGCGGCGATTGTTGGAGAGTTCCTGCTTCGCGACGGCGTTGGAGACCATCACCATAAGCCATCCGGATTTAGTGATTTCCACGACGTGCGAGTAAGCGGCCAGGGTCGGAGTAACGAGTTCGGGCCAGCGATCACGAATGGCTTGTTCGGGCGAGGCCTCGTCGCCGAGGTGGTATTTGTTGACGATTGCCTCGATGACGTCGGCGGCGCTTTTGGTGGGGCGCTTAACCTGCCGCGGGGGTTGCGTTCCATCCAGCCCCCGAAAGTCCCCGATGAGCTCTTCGGCGAGTTTGCTGAATTGGGGAGGAGAAGCTTCGGACATACTCAAAAACGTATCCTGAAACGAAGCGGGTGGGTGACTGAATCTTTTTCGATTCTATTGGAGCGGAAAAATGCGGTCAATAATGAGAATGAAATTTCATTTATAATTTAGTAGCAAAATATAGGGTAAAATCACGATTAAGACGCGAAGAGCATAGACAAACCCGTCTGATTGAAATGAATATTCTTTAAATTTTTATGAAAAATCTCCCGTTCCCACGCTTTATTTTAGCGGGTTTCGTGGCGCTTTGGCTTTGTGCGAGTGCTGCGGCCAATCCCGAAATCGTCGGTCGCTGACAGCTCGACCCAGCGCACAGCTCGGCTCTCGACGGTTGGCAGGACATGCGCCTCGTAGTCTCGCTGGAGGACACGCAGGTCGGCTTTACTTATGAGATGCGGTGGCGCTCCACCCGTTATCGGGCCACCAACGCGGTGGATACGGCCAAGTCGGTAGGGTCCGACAGCTTCTTCCGGGTTGAGTAACGTCACATGGCGGTTTACCCGGCCAAAGGCGGGGTGACGAATACCACGGCGGAATGGATCGATAACAATCGCACCTTACGGACGGAGACCCATACTCCCGTCGAAGTTTTCCAGGGCGATGTGAATATGCGTATCACCAGCGAATATCGGATTGGGGAGGGAGCACGCTCCTTGCCCTGTGCCCCTCCCTAAAGATTTCTTTTTTAACTGCTGGTTTCATCCGCTCTTCTCAAAGTCCTTCTTGGGCCGCGGATAACCCCTATTCATCGAGCTGCACTCCAGCCGGAGTCGAACGCTGGTTTATTTCTTCCGCAAAGTTGAAGAGGAGGTTTCGTCATGAACGGTTTAAAACGAATTGCGCATCTTCTCGCGGTCAGTGCCCTCGCGCTGGCTTCGACCACATTCGCCGCCAAGGGTCGTGAAGCCTACGTGATGAATTTTGATGGCGATTGGAATGTCGCAGGTGGCTTGCCGGAGAAGGCAATGCTGGTGAGTCTGCAAGGACTTACCAACCGCGATGCTCCCCACCTCTACATTGTGCATCCGCCGGATTTTCAGTGGGAAATCACGGACCCGTTGTTCGATTTCTACGAGCGTAAGCACCACGTGGATTTCACCAAAGTCGCCACGGCGGACGAGGCCCTCTCGTTTTTTAAAAAACACGCGAAAGGTTTCGTGGTTTGGGACAAGACGGTGGGAGCTTCGCTCAACGTCGCTTTCACTACGGGCGGACTGAAAGACGCTATCGTTGTTTCTGAAGACCTGATTCCGTTGGCTAAAAAGCATGGCCTCAAACAGATCGATGATCTCCGGGGGGGCGCTACACCGGGATGAGTGATGGAGAGATCTATCAGGACGCCTACGACAAGTATTGGGATCAGTGTATCAAGGATGCCGTGATGCTCATGGGCGGACATCGAGGCCGCGTGATGTAACCGGCAATGGCCGATTGGGGCATCCAACGGAAGATGTTCTTCCACGATCTTTCTGCAAATCCGAAACATCCGGATGAGCTCGAGCTGACCAAGCGTCTTTGCGAACAAATGGACCCGGGTTCGACGATCTTCGGTTGGCATCCCTACGGAAAAGACACCGAAGAGCAGGCCACGACTCTGCTCTCAGGTTATGGTTTCAAAATGGAAGGCCTGCACAACTGCCGAACCTGAGTTTCAATTCGCAGTTCACCTTCACGAAAGACTTCAAATTTACCAACAACCACACCGTTGAACGCGACGCCGTGCTCCAAGCCGAAGAGAAGATCTACATCTCGTTCGTGCAGTCCGATTCCATTGGCATCGGCGTTTGGACGAAGCCGGGACGGGGCAAGCTGCCATTTGGTTGGCAGGTGACAATGAATTGGTCGAAATACTCCCCGGCGGCGCTCGAATATTTCCACGAGTCCGCCACCCCGAACGATTACTTCATCGGTGGTCTCTCGGGCCCGGGTTACATGTATCCCAATCACATCCCGGCCGATCAGTTTCCGCTGCTCATGCAGGAAGCCAACGAACTTATGACCCTCCTCGACGAGCGCGTGATGGAGATCATGGATAACTCGGCGGCGGACGGCAACGTGGGCAATACCGATCTCACGAAGGAAACGGTCGATCGCTACTACGGGAACTTCCCAGACGTGATCGGATTCATCAATGGTTATGGCCCGGCGAGGACGCGCGATCTGCGCGATACCCGGCCGATGATTTCCTACGATTACTATATCGATCCCAAACGGCCGCGTGAGGCGGTCACCGATGATCTCAACGAGTTGATCACCCTGAACTCAAAGCGTCCGTATTTCCTCTTGGTGCACGTGCGTGAGTCCAACGACGTGAATAGCCTAGTCGAGGTTACTAAGAATCTGGATGGTCCGGTTGAAATCGTTGCCGTGGATAAGTTCCTCAAGCTCGCCGCGAGTAACAAGACCTACACGACGCGTTACCAAGATCCCGACGAGCCGAAGCACTTCGAAGGTTATTAGCCGAAATCGGACTCAACCTGCTCATCGGGTTGAGTCTAACTTTTCGGTAGATCCAGCAGGTTCGGATCGAGTTCGACCACCCCGATCCCGGCAGCGGGATGGGGCAGGGTGTCCTCAGGGTAACGTTGCTGGTGGTCATGCACCGTCGCGCGGCCATTGTAGTAGAGCAGAACTCTGTCGTTCCAGACTATCGGCGGGGCAGCGATATGAACCGTGCCGCAATCAAATCGACCGCGCTTGCCCAGCGGGACCAATGGCTCGCGCTCGAGCTCGCGTTGCCAGATCCATCCGTCGGCACTGCTGATTAATTGAACATCCATGGTTTGATCGCCGGTGTGATGGATATTCATCAAGCCATAGTAGCCGGTCTGAGAGTGAAAGGGGACGAACCAATAGAACTGGAGGTCGGGCGCGTCAGCGTCGTCCGGCACCATCACCTGAGTGGGGCCCACCTATTGGTCAGGAAACGTATTAACGGTCCAGATGGAGATTACCCGTATGAAATCGAGATTGTCCCGGTCCACCGGTAGGTCGGGATCGTAGCGCCACGTTTGTTGGTAGAGTAGAATTGAGCTATCCCGGGCACCAGCGGTGGCTTGAGGGTTGGGTAAACCAAATTATCCCGCGTCGTTGGCGTTCGTGATGACGGGTCGTTCGAGCACGGGTGTCCACGTCAACCCGTCGGTGCTACCCGCAAAGTGAAACCCGGGTGGTAGCGCGAGATCGCGGCGTCCCCAGAATAGCAGTTTCCACCGCCAAGCGGGATTGGATTCTGTGGTATCGTAAGCGATAGACTGGCAATGGAACGTTCCCCAGTGCATCGGGTGCCCAGCCGACCGCATGACGATGTTGTCACCGTTTCCCAAATCGGGTTTCTCCCAGTGAATCCCGTCTGTCGAAAAGGCAACACACAGGATATTGCGGGTGCCTTCACCGCTAAAACGAACCATGTAGTAGAGCCGCAGCCGATCTTCCTTCGGGTCAGGAATTACCCCCACCACCGAGCTGCCCGAGGCCTCGAGTTCCCACGCCTGATCCAGTATCATTAAAGGACGTTCAGTGCGAAATTTGATGTGATCTTCGGCGAGTAATACGACTGGAAAGAGGAAGATCAGGAAGAGTCTTAACATCACGACTCCATCATCACCAGATCATGGACATTTTCGAGGGTTAGTTTTATCTCGGGTGTATGAATTCACTGGAGACGACTTAATCAGATGGGTCGGGAGCGGGGTTTCGGGTCGACCCGTTCATCCTGTCATGTTCTCATTTTACCTGTCCGCTATTCATGCCTTCACCTAACTAAATGTGCGTGACGCAGTGAAAACGCAACGTAGCGCCATGCTTTAGCCGACGTTTTCTGCGTTTCGAAATGCCGGCTAAAGTACGGCACTACCCCAGATTAATGCTAAGCCCGCAAGCACGCTCACGCGCTCGTGCAGGGGTGGGCGTAGTTGCGGCAAATCCGGTCCTGATGAGGCCAGTCTTAGTTACGTGAGACGGAATACCCCTGATCGCGATATTGCTGGAGCAATGCGTCCATTGCTTTCACGCGATCAGGATACTCTTCGCTCAGATTGTTCCGTTGGCCGAGATCGGCGGCCAAATCGAAGAGGAGCACTTCAGTATCAAAGTCGGTATAGCCCCGCAGTTTTTTAAATGATTCGGGCATCTTACTGTGCTCACCATCAGTGTTACTAATGTAGAGCCATTTGCCCTGGCGGAGGCCCCACGTGTCCTCGAACGTATTGTGGACGGTCGCTTCGCGTAGCGGCATCAGCAACGAGGCTCCCTCGGCTACGGGGAGGAAGTTGTAACTATCGGGAGCAGCCTGGGAGGGCACCTCACCTCCCACGACTGCGGCGAGCGTCGCCATGATGTCGACCTGAGAAATTACTTCGTCGGAAACGAAATGCATCGGCACGCGTCCGGGCCATTTGATGATGAAGGGCACGTGATGGCCGCCCTCCCAGACATCGCGTTTTAGTCCGCGGAGTTCCCCCATGCTGAAGTGGCCGTAGCGTTCGGCTCGATCGAACGCGTATTTTTCCGGACCATTGTCAGCGGTGAATATCACGAGGGTATTTTCGGAGAGACCTTTGTCATCGAGCGCCTGCAATACTTGGCCTGCCACCCAGTCGGATTGGTGAACAAAATCACCGTAGGCTCCGGCTTCCGACTTGCCGACGAATTCCTGATTGGGAATGATGGGCGCATGTGGAGAGGGCAGAGGGAAGTAGAGGAAGAATGGCTGGTCTGTTTTTTGGCGGTGCACCCATTCAACTGCCTTCTTCGTAAGAGTGGGCAACACATCGTAGGGATTCCACCCCTCGACCATTGGGCCGGGGCGAAACTCCCAATTTCCCTCGAGGGTATTGTAGGGCATGTTGTTGATATCCACTTCGCGGGTAGGCAGTTCTGTCAGACGATCATTCTCCATCCACGCGTAAGGCGGGAAGTTGATCGTGCCGTCGCCGAAATAGTAATCAAAGCCCCGATCCACCGGCTCGGTGCTGGGCTGGCTCCAGTCCACATCCTCGTAGCGGTAGTATTCCCGCACCCGATTCCATTGTTCGATGCGACCGGATGGAGGGTTCTTGAAAGTCCAGTCGAATCCGAGATGCCACTTGCCGATGACGGCGGTGGTGTAGCCGGCATCCTTCAGCATCTGGGGCAGGGTGTAATCAGAATCGCGGAAGAAGGAGGGCTCTCCGAACGACTGCACGATCCCGTGTTGCCGCCGCCAATGATAGGTGCCGGTGAGCAAGGCATAACGGCTCGGTGAGCAAATTCCCGAAGAGCTGTGGGTGTCGGTAAAACGCATGCCCTCGCGCGCCAATTGATCGAGATACGGCGTGGGTATTTTTGAGTCAGAATTCTGGATACTGAGGTCTCCGTATCCCATGTCGTCGGCGTAGATGATGACGATGTTGGGACGATCGGCGGCGGTAGACCAAAGACAGGTCGCTCCGACGAAGAGAAACAGAGAGGCGAATTGGCAAAGGAAGCGTTTCATAGAAGTAGAGGGGAGTGGGGCATTTCGCTGTCGGACATAAAGCCCGACCCACATTGAGCCGCGCCCAGCTGGGTGGGCCGAGCTTTCTTGACCGCCATAGCTTGGCGAAGGAGGGATGCCCGACAGGTTACGGCCGGTTTTGCGTTTTTCGGGATTGTTCTAGCGCGAGGTAATCTTGAGATTCTTAGCGTGAGCGACGGTCGAGCCTTCGAACCAGATTCCGACGGACCCTTTACCTTTTGCACCGGATTTTACGTCGTTGATGATCAGAGTGGGTTGCTTCCGTCCATCAATGAATAACCGGGCTTTGTCTCCATACACTTCGATACGAACGTTGATCCAAGTGGCTGGGGTGATGTCGGCGTAGGATTCGTAGCGCGAAGGGGTTTCCTTACGCAATTTGAACCAAGGGTGATCGGGGTGGGAGATGTGTTGGACGGTATGGTTGCGGCGCTCCTGATCTTCGGCGTGGCCGTTGGTGGGACGCAGATAGAAACAATCGCAGGTTTCGCGATCGTCCTGCACGCGGAAGGCGACGCCGACAAATCTACGGCCCCCTCCGGAGGCGCCGGGATTGGGTTCGCCGGCGAGATCGACTTCGATGGTGCCATTTGTGAATGAGAGGCCGTCAACGATTGCTAAACGATCTAAGCGTTGGCGATCGGGGGCCGGAGGTGTCGACGAAGTCAACTTGAGAGCGGTGTGGCCCTTGTAGTCGACGGACTCCGCAACGGTGTGGTTGAGCGTGAGCCCCTTGGCAGAATCAAGTGACAGGGTCTTGGCCTGAACGGGAAAAGCGGACAGCAGCAGCAGGGGACCAGCGAGTGCTACCCGGAGCGGGAGGCAATACAGGGATTTCATGGGGTAGTAGTGGGGGCGGATTTTCTCTATTCGATGCTCTGCGTGGTCTGGCGTTCGTAGAGGGTTCGGTAGAGGGAATTGTTGGCGATGAGCTCGGTATGGGTGCCGTGGGCAGCGATGCGACCCTTGTGGAAAACGAGGATCATCGACGCATCGCGAATGGTGCTGAAGCGGTGGGCGATGATCAGCACGGTTTTGCCGACGACGAGCTTGCGCAGGGCCTTTTGGATGGCGGCTTCACTTTCGCTGTCGAGGGCGCTGGTGGCTTCATCAAGAATCAGAATCGGAGCATCGCGCAGGAAAGCTCGGGCGAGCGCGAGGCGCTGGCGCTGACCGCCGGATAGAGAGGCTCCGCGTTCGCCGACGATGGTCTCGTATCCGTCGGGCAGTGACAAGATGAAGTCGTGCACGTAGGCAGCCTGAGCGGCATGCTCGACGTCTTGGCGCGTAGCATTGGGGCGGCTTAGAAGCAGGTTGTTGTAAACGGTATCGTCGAAGAGCACTGATTCCTGCGACACGATTCCGATCTGCTGACGGAGGTCGCCAAGGGTTACGTCGCGCACGTTAGTTCCGTCGATCTTCACGCTGCCGGTGGCGGCTTCATAAAAGCGGGGCACCAAGTTGGCGAAGGTGGACTTGCCAGCACCACTGGGTCCGACCAACGCGCATACTGTGCCGGCGGGGATGTGGACGTTGATGTCCTGTAGCACGGGTTCGCCCTTACGGTAAGCGAAGGAGACATCCTCCAAGGCAATGTCACCCTCCGCTGATTCGAAGGGTCGTGGATCTGCCGGGTCCTGGATGGCGACCGGTTCTTTCAGCACCATTTCGATCCGCTCAAGCGCAGCCTGACCTTTCTTCATCTCGTTGTTCAGCCCCCCCAGTTTTTTGATTGGCTCGTAGCTCAAATAAAGCGCCGTGATGAGAGCGAGAAACGACTCCAGCGGAACGTTGGCGCGGTAGGCATAGATAAGAGTGATCGAGATCCCGACTGCGGAGATGATCTCGATCGCGGGATTCAACGCTTGCTGGTATTTGACCACCTTCATTTGGAAGTGCACGAGCGCCTGGCTGATGCCGCGAAATTTTCCGATTTCCCGTTCTTCCAGACTAAATGCGCGCACCTCGCGGGCAGCGCTGAGATTTTCGCTGAAGCGGCCGGTGATCGATCCCAGTTCCGCCTGCACCTCCTGTGCACGACGCACAATCTTTTTACCGACAAAACGGATAGGCAGCACGCAGAGAGGGACGACGGCGAGGCAGACCAATACCAGTGCAACTCCGCGCTCATTGAATGCTACCCAGACCAGGAATCCGATCGAACCCAGCAACGTGGCGGGTTGGCGTATGATCTCGTTGGCGGCGAAGGTAAGAGTGAACTGGAGTTGATTGGTGTCGGCCAGCCCTCGGGAAATGAGATCACCGCTGGACTGACGCTGGAGGAACGAGAGAGGCAGGCGCTGAAGCTTGGCAAAAAAATCGAGGCGGATTTTCTCGAGCACTTTTATTCCGGCGAGTTGAACGAGGTAGACGTTGCCATAGCCGGAGATACTGCGAACGAAAAAGATCAAGGGTAGCCAGGCCGCCACCAAAGCGAGCTCCCAGTTGGTCAAGGCTTCGGCTTCGGGGGCAAAAATCTGCGGGAAAACCCACTTCATCATGAGCGGCAGGCCGGCACCATTGGCCGCACCGAAGACCAAACCGCAAAGTAAGGCAGCCACCAAGGTGCCCTTGACGGGTTTGAGATAGCTAGCGAATGGACGGAAACGCTTCATTATTTTTGATGCATGGCCTGAATGAGGCTCAAAATAAAACCATACTGATCATTTTGCCCGAGGCCGATCGGGAGTAGCCTAAAAAACCAACAAGGAGCTGACGTTAGCGACTGATGGATTCTCCATAACCATCCATGGATTTGGAAAGCTCCGACAGGTTTCCGGGACCATCAAGGCATCCGATCAGATGCGATGCTTTTTCGGCGAAGGAACCGGGAGGATAGGGTTCAGAATCCTCCAATTTATCGAATGCGTCTCGAAGCACCTCTGATTGTGAGGTGCGGCGAAGCCGCGCGACCTGTTTGAGTCGGGCATGCTGGACTGGAGTCAATTTTACCGAAACATTGGGCATACAACTTAGCTTTCCCGTAACGTCAGACTGTCAATACGGTCCACAACGAGACCGGATCAATCCTTCGAGGACCTCACATCCAACGCGTCGCGCAGGCCGTCGCCGAGGAAGTTTAGCGAGAAGAGTGTCAGGGAGAAGACCACGCCCGGGAACATGAGTAGCCAGGGGTATTCTTCCATCTTCTCAGCGCCGTCCTTGAGGAGCACGCCCCACGAGCTGAGGGGATACTGCACGCCGAGACCCAAGAAGCTGAGGAATGCCTCGAGCAACATAACCGCGGGGATCGTCAGCGTCGTGTAGACGATGATGGGGCCGAGGATGTTCGGGATCATGTGCCGGAAAATGATGCGGCGTTTGCCAAGTCCGATTGAGCGGGCGGCTTCGATGAACTCCATCTTCTTGAGCGACATGATCTGGCCGCGGACTATCCGGGCCATGGTGAGCCACTCCACCGCACCGATGGCGAGAAAGAGTAGCCAGATGTCACGGCCGAAAAACACCATCAGGAGAATCACGAAGATGGTGAAGGGCAGGGCATACATGATGTCGACGATGCGCATCATGAGAGAATCGACCTTGCCACCAAAGAAGCCAGCGACGGCGCCGTAGACGACGCCGATGGTCAGCGCGACGAACGTGGCGCAAAGACCGACGCCGATCGAAATTCGACCGCCAACGAGCAGTCGCACGAGGAGGTCGCGGCCGAGTTGGTCGGTGCCGAGCCAATGGGCGCTACTGGGAGGAGAGAACGTATTGTTGAGGTTGTTTTCTTCGTAACCGTAGGGGCTCAGCCAGGGGCCGACGATACATGAGACGGCGAGGATGATGAGCGCGGAGCCACCAAATACAGCCAACTTGTTTTTGGCCAGACGGTGCCAGGCGTCCTTCCAGAGGGAAGTGCCTTGTTCGATTTCTTCGGAAGCCGGAATGCCGGTCGGAAGTTGATCAGCGGAGGGGGAAAGGGAGACAGGCATGGCGGCTTAATCGAATTTGAGTTTCGAGTTCAGCCACACTTGCACCACATCCACGACCATATTTAGGAAAATGATAAGGCTCGCGTAGAGGATGACCGTGCCCAGCACCAACGTGTAGTCACGATTGAAGGCACTGTTGACGAATTCGCGGCCAAGGCCGGGAATTTGGAAGATCGTTTCGATGACGAAGGATCCGGTCAGGATGCCGGCGATGGCCGGTCCGAGGAAGGAGACGACGGGAAGCAGGCCGCCCTTCAGCGCGTGTTTGAATATGACTTGAAATTCACTGGCCCCCTTCGCTCGAGCCGTGCGGATGTAGTCCTGATTGAGGATTTCCAACATACCGCCGCGGGTGAGACGTGCGACGTAGGCAGAGTAAACCAGTCCCAAAGTCGCCGCCGGGAGGACCCGGTCGTAGCTGGTATACCAGCCCGATGCGTTGAACCATCCCAGATAGATGGCGAAAACCAACACGAGTATCGGACCGAGCACGAACGTTGGAATACAAATTCCCGTCATGGCGATCGACGAAGAGAAGTAGTCCAGCCAGGTATTTCGCTTTACCGCGGCGATGACCCCCAAGGTGATACCGAGAACGAGTGCGACCGCCAGGGAGGTGAGTCCGAGCTCCAAAGAAACGGGCAACTTGTCCGCGATGATCTCATTGACCGTCCGGTTCGGGTATTTGAAAGAGGGACCGAAGTCGCCCTTCATCAGACTACCGAGATAGTCGAAGTATTGTTGGTAGAGCGGCTTATCCAGACCGTAGTGTGCTTCGAGGTTGGCCTTAATCTCGGGGCTGACTGCCTTTTCCGAGGTGAAGGGTCCACCGGGCACAAACCGGATCATGAAGAAGGTCGCCGTAATGATGATCAGCAGGACCGGAATGGTCTCCAGCAGTCGTCGAGCGATGAATCGAAACATGGGTTGGGAAGAAACGAATTATTGCCCCCCGAAAGCTAGGGGGAAGACTTTCCAGAGAGCTTGGCGGTCAATGACCGCCACAAAAGCACAAAACGCGCTTTTTTGACGTTATCTCACTACCGACTGTCTTTTCCCAGTACGGCGACGGGCACCGTGGCCAACAGAATCTTCGCGTCCAACCACAGGGACCACTGGTCAATGTAGGCCAGATCGTCAGGCGAAGCGTTAATGCTCATGCCTTCATTCAATTCAGCTTTGCTCGGCTGGTAGTCATGTGGCTTGACCCGGACCTCCGGGCATTTTTCTGTTTTGGTCATTTGTCTTTCCTTCTATGTAGCACGGATTGGGGCCTGGATGTGGTAAACCCTTAAAACCGAACGTAAAGCTTCTCAGGGGGCCTGGCGGACCTCCCGGGATAGCGGAATCCGGCGACACTGACCTACGGGCGATAAAGAACAAAGGCGGAACCAACAGGGTTTGCTCACACCGCCCCACCTTTTGTGTTCATGCGCCCTGAAAGGTCTTGGTGAGTTTGATGCGCTGGCGTGCCTATGTTGATTGTTGGTTTTCATCTCCCATAGGCGTAACCAAACCTCGGTAGATGGATACTGTCCCAAAAACTGGGATTTGCGGATCAGGGGGGGCAGTTTGCTCGCGTCGCGCTGATGTTCGAGGGATCTGGTCACATCGGTGGAGGTGAATTCGTGGACGTGAGGGTCGCTCCGCGGCGAGTAGGCGAGCGACGGGCCAGAGGTTGTGGCCCGCCACGCTCCAGACCACGGCTCGCTCGCGGCTCGCGAAGCCCGTGTTGCGCAGTTGCCCGCCCTGGCGTCGCTTCAGGATGGCGATGCGCACCTCGGTCGATGCTCGGCGTTTCTGCAGTTCGCCAAAGGGTTCCTCTTGCCGACGCGCTTGGAACTCGGCGGGGCTGCGCGGACAGGTCGCGTCGTAGATGCCCGCCGTCGCCAGCAGTCGGGAGCCCTGCTTGCTGGCGGTGCCGCAGTCTCCGACCACCGCCAGGATTCTCGCACCCGGGTCATGCGCGTTTTGGCGCTTGAGGCTGGTTTGCACCTGTTGCCATTCGGCGAGGGGCCGCTGTTCGTGCAGTTGCCAGTCGCTGATCAACGCGCCCAGCGTTTCGCTGATCAGCAAGGTGTTCCCATACTCCACTTCCCGACCGGCCTTGCCGCGCACGATCACGAGGGTTTCCGGCTCGTAGACGCTCACGGTCTTGTCGGCGTCGGCGACGCGCCGCGCGCCGATGATGCGCTCGTGCGCTTGCTTGATCACGAGGGGCAGTTGCGCGAGCATGCGCTCGACGCGCGCGATGACTTGCGCGGCCCATGGCTCGGTGCAGTCGGTTTGGGGCCATTTTGCGGCCAGTGGTTCGCGGTGACGGCGAGCGTGCTGACCGACGGTTTTGAGCAGGCGCTTCATCTCGCGCAGGACGCGCTTGCGCCGACGCTTGCCGTCCACCCGACGGCGCGTGCGGGTCAGGGCCACGCACAACCGATTCATGTGGCCCGCCAGCCGCTCGGGCCCTTCAGGCATGCGGTGACCCGTCCCCGCTCGCCGGATCAGGCGGATCGCCTTGAGTAGCGTGCGCGACACGTCGCGCAGCAGCACCCAGTCGGTCGGGTAGTGGATGTTGGTCTCCAAGCAGGTGCAATCGATCAGGCACACCGAGTGGTCCAGGGCAGCGGGTAGTCCCAGTTCGCTCGCGCGGTCCTCCTCGCCGCTCGTCTCCATGAGCACCTGATGCATCTGGCGGATTTGCTCGGCATTGAAAAAAGTCAGGTCGCGCATGAGCGCACTCTTCGAGACCCCCTTTATCCCGCTCAACGTGCGCGCCCGGCAAAAATCCGCGAGCGTTTCGCTACTCGCCGGGCGCCACGGAAAACTTCCGCAGCGACTGATGACCCGTCATCGCGGGCAACCCCGACACGCGCAGTGCCTTGATCGCACCGCGCAAGCGACGATCCACATCGGCCGCTGAGGCGTTCTCACGCCATCCTTCCAGGGCAAACTCCATCGCCATCGCTTCCATGGGGCTGTCGCGCAGCAACCGCTCCGTCGCTTCAAGCTGCTCGCCAAAACGATGGTAATCCACATTGCGGCCCACCGCAGAAAGGGCTGGACGCAGCCAACTTTGTAAGCCAATCTCTGCGGCAGTGGTTGTTTCTTTTCTTTCACATCTCACGATAGAGCCCGTTTTTGGGCCGAAACCAGATTTTTCGTCCGGTTTCGGTCGCTTTTTTTAGTATATCCTGCTAGAAGCCAACACGTTGTCGCTTTGGGACAGGCTCTAGGTAATAGTTTCCAGTTCTTTAAGATGGTTAATTCGGCACAAAAGGGTTCTATTGACTAACAATGGCATACTGTGTCGCCAAAATACTTGAACAATCACCCTTAATTTGGGTCTAACATAACATGATGAATTCTAACCTAGAAGCGGACTTCAGATATTTCATTCAGAATCAGGCTGAATTTGCCAAAGAGCACTTTGGTAAATTTATCGTCATCAAGGATTCTCAAGTTGTTGGGGTATACGAGTCAGAGGTTGAAGCTGTCGAAGAAACATCCAAAATCCATGAAATTGGATCGTTTATCGTGCAAGAATGCACTCCCGGTGAGGGCGCATTTACGCAAACGTTCCGAACACGAGTCGTGTTTGCGTGAACGTCCAATCGTTCCATATTATCATACTTGGGGCGGGTTAACGAACTCCGGGTAGGTGTTGACATAGGGGCGCACTTTTCCGGGAACCCTCCCCATGGATTCGCTACAAAGCCATTCAGTGCCGTCTGGGATACAGGTGCGACTGCTTCGGTAATTTCGCCTAGAGTTGTAACCGCATTAGATCTTAAGCCTATTTCCGCAACCTTAGTGAGGCACGCCCATGGGGAGGCGATGGCCGAGGTTTACCTAATATCTATCGCGTTCCCCCAATCCGTTGGTTTCTCGACATTGAGGGTAACCCAGCTTGGACTAGGTTCTGGACTGGACGCCCTAATCGGCATGGATATTATCGGGCTGGGTGATTTTTGTGTTACAAACCACAACGGGCATACCGAAATGGCCTATCAATTCCCAGCGTCAGGTTCAGCCATCTTGGCAAATGCGATCAAAGGAAATCAACCTAAGCCACCCAACGGCAAATCGACCCCAAAGCCAAACAAAAACGTGCCACCTAGTTTTCCGTTCCCCAAGCCAGCAAGGAATGCTCCATGTCCGTGTGGAAGTGGTAAAAAATTCAAAAAATGCCACGGCGCCGCATAAATACGGGGCGATTCTTCGCCTAGGGGGTCAGCCAACGTTTATTCCCTTTCTTCGGGTAATGCACGAACGCGATCGGCTCGTCGACCGGCGCTGGCCGGATCTCGAAAAACCGCCGACCCTCGGCCCTCATAACGCCGGTGCCGCAGTAAGAATTGTGCAACATATAAGAGCTTCCGCGGTGCCGAAGAATAAGGGCCGTCTTTGCGGCCGACTGATACTTTGCGACGTGATACGTGCAAAAAGAGCGCTGGCGGGCATTCCAAGGCCAGCCAAGAATCTTTTCCCGCCGATCGGGTCGCTTAAAAATAGCGGTCCAGAAAAACACTTAACCTATGGTCTATTATTTTCCCAGTAAGTCGTTTAGATCGAGCCTGTCCCAGAGTCTGGGATTTGCGCGCAAGAGGTAGATTTGGTCGCACCACAGAGTGCTCAGGGACATCTGTTCGGGATGGTGAACGTGGGCCCGAAGACGTGAGGGGTTCAAAAGGGTGCGTTTAGGTTGTTTTCGTGGTAATCTTTGCAAGGCAAAGGTGCCCACCGAGGTGGGTTAGGGGTGTGAGCTCGCGTTGTGCGCTACGGCACAGCTGGCAGGGCCGTTCGCGCTGCGGCGAGGAGGCGAGCGATGAGCCAGAGGTTGTGGCCCAGTACGCTCCAGGCCACGGCGCTCTCGCGGCTGGCGAAGCCTTTGTTTCGGAGCCGTCCGCCTTGGCGTTGTTTTAAGATGGCGATGCGCGCCTCGGTCGATTCCCGGCGTTTTTGCAGTTCGCCAAAGGGTTCTTCCTGCAGGCGCACGTTGAGTTCGGCGGGACTGCGCGGACACGTCGCATCGTAGATGCCGGCCGCCTCGAGCAGCTTGGAGCCTTGCTTGCTCGCGGTGCCGCGGGTCTCCGACCACCGCGATGATCGGTGCCCTCAGGTCATACTTGTTTTGGCGCTTGAGGCTGGTTTGCACCTGTTGCCATTCGGCGGAGGGCCGCTGTTCGTGCAGTTGCCAGTCGCCGATCAACGCGCCCAGCGTTTCGCTGATCAGCAGAGGGTGGCCAAACGCCACTGCCCGACCGGCTTTGCCGCGCACGATCACGAGGGTTTCCGGTTCGTAAACACTCATGATCTTCTCGGCGTCAGCGACGCGTCGCGCACCGATGATGCGTTCGTGCGCCTGTTGGATCACGAGAGGCAGTTGCGTGAGCATGCGCTCAATGCGAGCGATGATTTGCGCGACCGGTGGCTTGGTGTAGTCGGTTTGGGCCCATTTTGTTTCCAACAGTTCGCGGTGGCGGCGAGCGTGTTTACCCACGGTTTTGAGCAGGTGCTTCATCTCGCGCAGGATGCGTTTGCGCTGGCGTTTGCCGTCCACCCGGCGGCGGGTGTGGGTCATGGCCACGCCCAACCGATTCATGTGGCTCGCCAGCCGCTCGGGCCCTTCGGGCATGCGGTGACCCGTCCCCGCTCAGCGGATCAGGCGGATCGCCTTGAGTAGCGTGCGCGACACGTCGCGCAGGAGCACCCAGTCGGTCGGGTAGTGGATGTTGGTCTCCAGGCAGGTGCAATCGATCAGGCACACCGAGTGGTCCAGGGCAGCGGGTAGTCCCAGTTCGCTCGCGCGGTCCTCCTCGCCGCTCGTCTCCATGAGCACCTGATGCATCTGGCGGATTTGCTCGGCATTGAAAAAAGTCAGGTCGCGCATGAGCGCACTCTTCGAGACCCCCTTTATCCCACTCAACGTGCGCGCCCGGCAAAAATTCGCGAGCGTTTCGCTACTCGCCGGGCGCCACGGAAAACTTCCGCCGCGACTGACGACCCGTCATCGCGTGCAACACCGACACGCGCAGTGCCTTGATCGGACCGCGCAAGCGACGATCCACATCGGCCGCTGAGGCGTTCTCACGCCATCCTTCCAGGGCAAACTCCATCGCCATCGCTTCCATGGGGCTGTCGCGCAGTAACCGCTCCGTCGCTTCAAGCTGCTCGCCAAAACGATGGTAATCCACATTAGGGCCCACCACAGGAAGGGCTGGACGCAGCCAACTTTGAAAGCCAAGTTCTGCCCTGACGGGTTCCTTTTTTTCTTTCATACCTCATTATAGAACCCGTTTTTAGGCCGAAACCAGATTTTATGTCCGGTTTCGGTCGCTTTATTTTATCTTATCCTATTTGCATTCAATAGGTTGCTGATTTGGGACAGGCTCTAGATAGAGAGTCTGGGAATCGGGTGTCTCCATAGTGTGATAGTTTAGTCGGGGTTCTTCCGCTCGGCGTCGCTCATTGGACTACCTCAAGCAATCGTTCGTGGATCTCTGTCCAAGGCCGGTCGAGATCCACGCTGACCACCCTGGTTCGATGACCCTCGATTTCGAACTGGTGGTCGAATGAAGCGCTGACAGCAGGATAGAGGAGTATGCCCTCACTCTGTTTCCATCCCCGACGATGTTCGGCATTCCGGAGGTAGGAATAAAGCTGGTAGAGGTTCGCGGCGTGAATCTTCTCACTGCCATGCCATCCCTTCATTGCCTCCTTGTAGTATTTGCAGTCGAGGATGATGCTCCTGTCGACCGACCGTAGTGAGACGTCCGTGTTCATCACCGGAAGCACGGCTAGGCTCTCGGCTGAACCGACCGCCTTCCACTTGAGCTGGATGCTGCTAACCTGGAACTGCTTCTGCTCTCGCTTGTAGAATCCCTTTACGAAGTCCTGGAAGACGTAGGGCATCCGCTTGGGATCGCGGACAAAGTCCCGAAATCGGTTCTTCCCCTCCTTCTGCTCCGGAAGCTTCGAATCGTGGAGCAGCTCGCAGACATTCAGCAGGAAGCGATAGAAGCGATTGTTTCGATGAAGATGAACCCTCCGGAACAAGCCGGATGTAATGAACACCCGGTCCACCTGTCGCAGCGCTTCGAGTTGCCGATGGATGAGATCCCGAGTCTCACGCCCGATCCCGTCCGCATGCCAAAGATCCTCTAGGGTCGTCTTGAGTATCCGGTTGTGGAGGACGTTGTGGCTCAGTTCATCGAACTCGCAGACCATCTGGCCCCGCAGCCAACTCAGCCGCTTCATGCTCGCCGAAATGTCGAGCCGCCCTCGCAGCCGCAGGGTTTCCTCTGACTCAGATAAATATTCCCGGTCGAATCCTCGCCGCACCAGACGCGCCGTCTCCTGTGAAAGCACCCGACCGAACAACTCGGTCAGAGTTTTCGAATCGTCCGCAGCAATGTCGACGACGTCTCCCTCCGCTAGCTGATCCCAGGCATAGCAAAGGAGGTAGTAGAGATTCTGGATGGGAATCTTGTGAGCCATCCCGACTTCAGTTTAACAGATTATCAAGCTCGGAGTCCGCCTTGCTCTCGTCATCGACCCAGTACTCCCGCAAAAGCGGCGCGATCTCGTATTTAACAATCTCCCGGTACCATTCCTCGTCCGGAGTATCGCCATCGCCAGGGCAGAAGAAGCTGTGACCGATGCAGTAGCCCCGGCCAAGGTTTCGCGAGTCCTCGCAAATCGTGTGGTTGAGGACGCCCATCCTGGTTGCAATCTTCTCGATCAAGTCCGCTCTCACCCCTTTGACCGCAAGCGCACTATGGAATTTCAGATTCTCGAATTCCGGCTTCAGGGTGATAAAGGCGAATCGCCGCCGCAGGGCGTAGTCCACCAGCGCGAGCGACCGATCAGCCGTGTTCATCGTCCCGATCAGGTGGAGGTTTTTCGGGATGTAGAAGGTGTCGTCCGATGTCTCGGAGTAGATGAGCTGGAGCGAGAAATCGGGGCCGCGCTTGTCCGCCTCCATCAGCATCATCAGCTCACCGAAGATTTTGCTCAGGTTGCCCCGGTTGATTTCGTCGATCACTAGGAAGTACTTGCGCTCCTCGTTTTCCCCCGCCTGGCGGCAAAGCGTGTAGAACGTCCCACTCTTCAGCACGAATCCACCGTCACCGTCGGGCCGGTAGCCTTGGATGAAGTCTCCGTAGGTGTAGGACTGGTGGAACTGCACCATGGGTGCCCGCTGCTCATCCTTTTGTTCCATCATGGCATATGCCAGCCGGCGGGCGACGAAGGTCTTCCCGACACCGGGAGGCCCTTGGAGAATGATGTTCTTCTTGCGGCGGAGTAGGCCGAGAATCCGGTCGAACTTCTCCTCGCTGAGGAAGAGATCCTCCAGTGCCATCTCCCTCGAGTAGGGAGTGACAGTTTCCGTCCGTTCCGGCTTGTCCCCGTAAAACGACTTAACGAACTCGAGGAACCGGGGATGCCTATCGACTTTGGTGAGTGTTTTGAGCGGCACGCGACACTTCACTTCCCGTGTGTCCTTCCAATCGATGTCGCGAACGTTCCCGAACTCGCCGCAATTCCCATCGAAGCGGTACCCGGAGCGAACCACACCCCAGCCGAGAACCTTGTTCATTCCCTGCTTGGCGTAGACAATGTCTCCCGGTCGGATCGATCGGCTGAACTGCCAAAGACACAGGGCGTTGTTGCGCGGGTTGGTATCGCCCCCGTAGATTTCGACCAGCGCTTCCTGAACTTTTTCCCGACTCGGATACATCGAAAGATCACCGAGTTTTCCCCAGCCGATCCTAATCGTCCCCTCCTTCAAAAAGCGTGGCCAAAACCGAGCCTTCTCTCCGGGCGCAATCACCCAATGCTGGACGGCCTCGCCCTCGGGTTCTATCGGGTTGGGGTTGGGGTTTTTCATGATGAAGCTGTTAAATTGGGAATCGCGCGGTCGCCGTGTGAGTCTGGACAAGACTTGGGCGACCGGATGTCCAATTTATGTCCGGATTCGGTGGGCGCAAGCACCCTCTCGAAACCAGCTTTGCCCCAAGACTTCCGCCGGGCACGACGCCCGACCCATTATCGCGGAGTTTCTTCGTCTTTCCGGGATGATGTGTTCCGTTGCACTTGCTCAGTCCGCTCTCCTCCTTCTCCGCCATCGGTTCAGTCGTGTTCTTCCGGTTGGCGCGAGTCCAAGGGGAGCTCGCCGGATTGCTGGTAGAGGCGTTTTTCGAGCCTGGCGACCTCGCGGACGCGGAGTTCCGCCAGGGGCAACAGGAGGTTTCCCTTCATGAAGAACACCTTGGTGAAGACGTTGCCGGAATGCGACTTGCGCGTCGGCTCGTAGCGCTCAGAAAGCCGGGTGTAGGCCTGGTTGATGCTGGTGACAGCGAGATCCTCAGGGAACCCTTCGAGTTCACACTCGCATGGCTCCAACTGGGCGAGCTTCGTGCCCCGCAGGTGAAGTTTCAGATCTTCTCTGATCGCGAACGCCACCAGATTTGCGTTCTCCAAGCCGTCCTGCGGCCGGGTGTGCGCGGCACTGGGAATCCCGATCCGTGGCCCTCCCATGCCGTGATGGGGAGACATCATCGCAAAGAGCAGACTCTCGGCGGGAAGAACCGTCACGGTATCTTCCAGGTTGAAGCGCTGCAACTCGTCCGCCTTCTCGAAGGCGTACTCGGGGACCACGATGTCTGCCAGCGTGCCCTCATTAGCCATGAGGTCGAGATGCGGAGTCTTGATTCTAGTGGAACCAAAGGAGCCGAGGTCCTCGTAGCCCTGGTCGTCGGTCAAGATGAGGATGATGTTGGGCTAGTCGGCAATAAGCCCAGCGGTTCCGCACAACGAGCAACAGAGGAGTAGCAGAAGTTTCATGGGGTAAGCGGGGCGGACGAATAACGTCCGAGGGTGAGTGTGATTTGCCGAACTAGAATCCGGCGGGAGCGGCGTCGGGGTAGCGCTTATCGGAAACGCCAATCAATAGTCCCGTTTCGGGTTCGATCAGAATACTCTCTGCGTCACCCCAATAGCGGGAGGCGTCGGCGCTTTGTTCGGCGTAGAGTTTTCGCAGGGCAAAAACATGCCCCATGTCTTCGAGGTCTCGGATGGAGTCCGGTGAAGCGAGGAAGGGTTCGTTCTTGATGGAGTCGGGTTGCCATTGGTGATGGAACCGCGGGGCATCGGTTGCGAGATTCAACGGCAGCTTGTGGTCGATAACATTGAGAAGAATCTGGAGCACGGTGGTGATGATGGTGGGGCCGCCAGGCGATCCGGTCACGAGGAAGGGCTTTCCCTCCCGCAACACGATGGTTGGAGTCATGGAAGAGAGGGGCCGCTTCCGTGGAGCGATCGCGTTGGCTTCGCTTTGGAGTAGGCCATACATGTTCTTCACCCCGATCTTGGCAGTGAAATCATCCATCTCATTGTTGAGGAGAAATCCGGCGCCTTCGACGGTCATGCAGTTACCGAAGTTTCCGTTCAGGGTGTAAGTGCAGCTGGCGATATTGCCCTCGGCGTCAACCGCCGAGAAGTGAGTCGTCTCGGGCGATTCAGGCGGGAGTGATAATCCGGGATTCAGGATTTCGCTGACCGTGGCGCGTCGGGTGTCGAAGTTGTTCATCA
Source organism: Actomonas sp. (assembly GCA_965203585.1). Taxonomy (GTDB): domain Bacteria; phylum Verrucomicrobiota; class Verrucomicrobiia; order Opitutales; family Opitutaceae; genus Actomonas. Next base: position 250,247 of record CBDBDC010000003.1, on the reverse strand, counting down.
GGGAGCTGATGTAAGCGGGATCTGTCAGATCGTTCTGTGGCACAGGATGAAAATCGGGATCGCCGAGGTATTCCGCCCGATCCCGGAAGGCGCGTCGCATGGCCTCGGTTACGAGGTGGATGTAGGCCGTCGAGTGAAGTCCCATTTCCCGCAGATCGTAGGGTTCGAGCATGCCGAGAATTTGGGCAAGCGCGATGCCGCCTGAACTGGGCGGAGGCATCGTTAGAAATTCATGGCCGCGGTATGATCCGCGCACCGGTTTGCGTTCGATCACCTGATACGAGGCAAGGTCCTCGCGGGTGATGAGTCCACCGCCCCGGACCTGGTCTTCGACGATCATTTCTGCGGTTTGGCCACGGTAGAAATCGTCGGCTCCGTAACGCTGAATCCGCGCCAATGTTTCCGCCAACTCGGGTTGTACCAAGTGGTCTCCGGCTTCGAAGTAGTTTCCATTGCGCAGGAAGATTCGGTTGGAGGTGGGATTGGTAGCGAGGTCCTCGCGTTTGGAGCGGAACCGTTTGGCCATATTGGCGGAAACCGTAAACCCTTCATTTGCCATTCGCTGGGCAGGCGCGAGCACCTGATCCCAGCTCACAGCTCCCGAGCCATAATTATCCCAGACATGCTCAAGCCCCGCGATCGTGCCGGGAACTCCATTGGCCAAATAGCCGAGCGTTGAGCGCTGGGGGACGACTTTGCCCCCTGGTCCCAAATACATATCGGCCGAAGCGCCGAGGGGGGCGACTTCCCGGAAATCCAAAGCAACCGCATCGCCGCTCGCGGTCCTGACCATCATGAATCCACCGCCACCGAGGTTACCATTGTGGGGGGAAACGACCGCCAAGGCGAAACCCGTGGCGACGGCGGCGTCGATGGCGTTCCCGCCTTGTTGCATGATTTCGATCCCGGCCTCCGAGGCCAAAAGATGGGTCGAGACAACCATGCCGTGTTCGGCCTCGAGAGTGGGACTTTGGGCGAAAAGGATTGATCCGAGAGCGGAGGATAGAAAAAGCCATCCCCGCCCAATTCGCCTGATGTTCGAAAACATGGGACCAGATTGGAAGCGATCATGTCGGGCGTAAAGCCCGACCCACAATTTCGATTTGTTGCCTCTCTGGTGGGTTGGGCTTTGATCCCGAAAATCCCCTTAAATCTTTCCTTGAACTCCAGAAGGTCAGGCAACCAACGAGGCCGCTGCTAGTGCCCGAGCGTTTTGTGCCAGGTCTTCGCTCGCCAACGGAACTGTCGAATCGGGTTCGCTTAGAGAGCTGGATACAAACAATGCATTCGCCCCGGCCTCGAGAAAATCACGGGCGTTGTCCGCCGAAACTCCGCCGACCGGAAACAGCAAGGCCTGCGGAAATTGAGTCCGGATTTCCCGCACGTGCGTTGGACCAAACCGATCGGTCGAGGGGTAGAGTTTGATGGCATCGGCCCCAACCAAGAGCGCGGCTTCGATTTCTTCGGTCGACTGCACGCCGCAAATCACGGGAATCTGATGTCGGCGGCAGAGTAGGATCACTTCCGGTCGGAGCGCCGGGGTGCTGATGAATTGGGCGCCAGCCCGGATGCCCCGCCGGGCTGTTTCAGTGTCAATCACCGTGCCGAGACCGAAAACGATATCTGGATTTCGAGGAGCTGCCTCCGCCAAATAATCCGGCACCGCCGGGCAGGTCAGGGGCAACTCCATCGCAGAAATATTTCCCGCACTCAACGCAGTCGCTATGGTATCGATTTCCGTCGCGGAATCAGCTTGGAGCAACGCGATCAGTTTTCCCGCCGTGAGGCGCTGAATGATATCTGCTTTGCTCATGGACTTGGAGATTGGATGGACGAGAGGAATCGGGCAAGTCGGCTTTGGAGTTGGCGTTCTTCGACGGAAGGGTAGATTGCTGCCATGGCAAATTTTGAAATTTCCCACCTCCCGGAAGTCGAGCCGACGAAATGTCCTTGCGGCCAAGCCCGTCGGGCATTTGTGGAGTCCAGTGTTGGGGTCGCCTCGATGCATTTGGTCGATATCCACGAAGACAGCCGGGCGCATTATCATAAGACTCACACCGAAATTTATCTGATCTTGGAAGGGGAGGGTCATATCGAGCTCGACGGAGAACTGTATCCGGTGAAGCCGCTAACATCGGTCCTGATCAAGCCCGGTTGCCGCCATCGCGCGGTAGGGAAACTCAAGATTGCGAATATCCCTATCCCGGCTTTCGACGAAGAGGATGAGTGGTTTGATTGAGGTCGAGTGATCAGCCGATGTCACTCTGGGCGTTATTGCTATTGGACGGGGGCTTTTTGCTGTCCTTTGTTTCTGGGCCGGTTTGCCTGATCTATGGCGAGCGGATTCTTCGCGAACATGGCCGTCAACGATAGGAAAAATAACCTGGGTCAAAGAGCGAAACCATCGAACCCGGGGAGGGAAATATGCGGTGGAATACGTGGCGAAATACGACTACCGTGTCGCGGGCAATGAGCACGAAGGACGCTGGAGTTCTTTGGCTTCGACTGGTGTGAACGTTGGTGGATATCCCTACACTGTTCAACAGGAGGTGAAAATCTTCCACGAGCCCCGAACCCCGGATAACTCCCGATTGGAACGAGGGTTTACTTTTCGGGATCTGTTCCTGCCTCTCTGTGGATCAGCATTCTTGGTAGCAGTCGTTCTAACCAACGTAGTTTACTTCATGCTCAAGTAGCGTCCGGGTTGATCGGATAGCGTCTTATAATCCCCAGTTTACAGCACCTGCTCCAACTGGATGGTGCCCAAGACTGGACTCGAACCAGCACGCCTTGCGGCACGGGCTTCTGAGACCCGCGTGTCTACCAATTCCACCACCTGGGCAGTTGGGAAGGAACGAGGAACACACGTGCCGCGTCGCCCCTTGGCAAGCCCCGATTTTAAGAGTTGTGGCGAATGCCCTCGGATGAGGGCTATTCTCAGACCGCCTCGGATGCAGCGGAGTGCTGAAAAGTCGATAAATCGGCCCGCGCCTCCTGCATTTCTGCGAGGATTCGGTAGGCGTGTTCATGCAGTCTTTTGCCGGGTGGAGTGAGCCGGATCTTGCGACCGCGCCGGTCGATCAACCGCAATTGTAGCTCGTTTTCGAGCGATTTGATGGAATGGCTCACGGCGGACTGCGTCACTTTGATCTCCTCGGCGGCCAGTGTAAAACTCCCCACTCGAACCAGCGTGACGAAGGCGAGTAGTTTACGGCTGTCCAAGATAGGCATGCCGGTCCCACAGCAACTCCTAAGCCAGAAGCTGTTCGTGCCATGAATTTATTGGATAATTCCGCTAAATGAGATGTGAGACCCGCCGGGCGAGGGAATTTTACCTGTGGCTACCCTCAGATTACAGTGACCTGCACAAAATAGACCGCCTCCCCGGATGGCCGGCAATCTAGGGGTGGGAGAGGGGTTCTGAGCCGCTCTATTTCTTACGATTGGCGAAATACGCCTTTCGCTCCGCGCTGGTCACGATCTCGTCACCGTTCGCATCCATGGCGGCTAAGGTTTTGGCGGATTTCTCTTCCTTAAACTTCCAGCCTTTCTTGGCGGACTGCTCCTTCTGTTGATCGAGAAACTGCACCTGAGTCATGCCTTTGGGACCCTTACTTGCGGTTTTTTTCTTTTTTTCCATCGCCGCGCGGTAAGCCTTCTTTTCCGGCCCCGTGGCGATTCCGTCGCTGTTGGCATCCATCAGGGCGAAAGTCTCGGTGATCTTGGACTCATTGAACTTCCAGCCTTTTTCCTGGGAGGCCGCTTTCTGGGGTTCGAGGAATTGAGGCAGCGATTGGCCGCGGGGTTGTCCGTCGGCGGCTCCCGCGAAGAAAGGGGCGGCGAGGAGGGCGGGGATAAGAATGAGATACTTTTCATATCTGGCTTTGTGGGTCGTGGGTTTTGCATCCACCATCGGCTTTGGATCGGATGAACCAATGGTCAGGTGGGATGGAGAGTCGCTTAAACTAGGGCGTGTTTAACAAATGCAGCGTTAGTGATTGATCCATATGATGATGCATACCAATGCGAGCATTGCGGCGTATGAATGAAGCAGTTTTTCGTAGCGAGTGGCAATGCGTCGGAAGTGCTTGAGCTTAGCGAAGAGGTTTTCGATGCGATGACGATCGCGAGAGAGGTGCTCGTCAAAGTCGGGTTTTTGCGACCTCTTGGGATGCACGGCTATGACGGCGGTGCCACCAATCTGATTCACACTCCCCCGGATGGCATCGCTGTCGTAGCCTTTATCCATGATGGCTGCGCCACCGGGCTTCAAGTAGGATTTGAGCCGGGGTTTACATTGGTCAAAGTCTGAGACATTTGCGCCGGTGAGGATGAAACCCAAAGGGTATCCCAAGGCGTCACCGGCGAAGTGAGCCTGCGTTGATAGACCTGCTTTGGCGCGAGCCATTGCTTGAGCAAGCTGGCCTCCCACTGGACCCGCAGCATGCTGATGGACCCGTGAGCTGGTGCGATCAATCATCAGATACTCATGGTCGCCTTGGAGGGTGTCCAGCCGTGCGAGCACTTGAGTCCACAGCCCACTTTTGGTCCACCTGACGTATTTTTACCTCTGGGAGACGATGTTTTGCTAAATCGTCGTAGGTTTAATCGCCTACCGGGGGTTCGAATACCCCTCTCTCCGCCAGTAGGGGGAGTTCGATCAATCGTCGTCTTCGTCGTCACTGGGACGATCGAGTTCTTCGCGACATTCCGTCATCACCCGGAGCCAAACTTCCCGCAAATCAAACAACCTTGGGGTCGCGAATTCACGATAGCGGGTAAGCGCTTTCGAGGGGTGTTCATCTCGATTGATGAGTGAAAAACACTGATTCAACTCCTGCATGGCTCGTTTCAGGAGACTGATGGCCATGGCGTAGTCCCCAAAATCCAGCGCGGAAATGGCAAACATTGCCTGCTGTTCGGCCCGGTGTAGGCACGAGTGGAAGCTTAAAGCCAAGGGTTGCGAAATACGGTCGGGCTTTTCGGCAGTCCGTTCCCATGCTCGCTGAAGCGTGAGAAATATCGCCTTGGTCGCGATGAAAACGGGGTTCTTGTGCAGCGTGTAGGGGTCGGTTTCGCGTTCGCCGCCGGATTCCCCCGTGGGTTCAGCCGTCTCCGCGGAAGTAGCGAAATCGGAATCGCTGCTCCAACTATCGTCGTCCCAACGCATTTTCAGAGCGACTTCGTCCAAACGCTCCGTGCGCCCCTCCAATTGTTCGTAAAACCTGATGTAGCGTTGAATCAGTTCGTCTTGGTCGCGGAGGTAGTGCTCCCAATCGAACTCGTTCCATGCGAGTTCGCCACGGTCATCCCATTCGTTTTCGGAGGGATTGTCAGAATCGAAATTACTCATTCGTGATTAAGGTCGAAGACCGGAGAGAACCGTGCTGTTGGGAGGAGGGAATGCAACTCAAATTAGCTCGCTGAACGAGAGAGCAAGATTTTGTGGATTGATGCCCCGCGCTCCCGGCGGCAAAACGAGTGCGAAATGACTCCTGCGCAAGTAACCTACGAATCTATCTATTTCTCCGGACGGGTGCAGGGGGTGGGCTTCCGCTACAGTGTTCTACAGGTAGCTAAGGAGTTTGATGTCGTGGGGTGGGTGAAAAACCTCACCGATGGCCGGGTCCACCTAGAGGTTGAAGGAAGTGATGGCGAAATAGAGGCCTTCGTTGTCGCCATCAAAGACCGCATGACCGGTTTCGTTCGGCAGGTCGAACGGACAAAAAGCGAACGTCCGGGCCAATTTACGGAATTTTCTATCAGGTAGCGCATGAGTTTGGGGGCGGCCATTGAGTTTATCGGCGTGACCAAGGACTTCGCCTTGCCGGATTCGTCGGATCGAGTGCGGGCTTTGGATGCCGTTGATTTAGAAGTGACCGCCGGGACGACGGTCGGCCCTGTGGGCCCAAATGGATCGGGCAAGAGCACCATGCTCAAAGTCATGGCTGGAATTGTCCGCCCGACCGAAGGCACGGTGAGAATCATGGGGAAACCGGTTGGTTCCCCGGAAACGGGTTCAAGACTGGGGTTCGTTCCCGCGGGTAGGGGCTTGCTGGAACCGCAGATCGTATTGTTGGATGAGCCGTTCGCCGGGTTGGATCCGCTGGGTCGGGATATTCTTGAATCTATATTGTGCGATGTGGGGGTCTGCGGCGGCACCGTGGTTTTCAGTTCTCATCTTATGATCCGTATCGAAGAGATATGTGAGTCTTTAGTCATGCTTGATCGCGGTCGCAATATGCTCAGCGGATCCGTGCGAGAATTGGTGGGCGGGCGTTCCGAACCATCGCGCGGATTGGATGAGTTATATCGGGAGCAATGGCAAAAAACTCGGGACTTCGCATGAAGGTTAAGACCGGAAAACAGATTTGGTTGGTAGCGCGCATGACATTTCGAATCTTCAGCCGTGAATCCAAAATGAGGCTGGTTATGCTTTGGGGGATCGCGGCATGCAGCACGGGATGGTGGTGAAGAGACTTCAATTTCGGTTCCGATGAAAGTCGGTTTCTGCTGAATTTTGGTTGGAGCATGCAAGCCCTAGGCACCGTGCTGCTGGGCTTATTCTCCACGCTTCACGTCACGACTCTTGAGCGACAGGAAGGCACCCTTGCGGCAGTGCGCGTGCGGGATGCCCCCGGGCTCGTCTGGGTAACGGGACAACTAGGCGGACTGTGGGTGATCTGTGCTCTCTTTTCGATCGGTTCGGGCGCAGCGATCGGAATAACCCTCTGGGCATCCGGGGTGGGCATAAGCCCGGGTGGTTTGGTGGTAGCTGCCTTGGTGATCGCGGCCTATGTGCGTTGGTTTGCCAGCTACTTGGAGAACGTGGTTACCGCTGGCATTGCGGGGGGACTGTTTTCAATGCTGGGCTTCCTTAAACCGTGGGCGGATGAGATCAGTGGGCTGGGTTGGTGGCTTTCGCGTCCCGTCCCGAATCTCGGGTGGATCAGCGAAGTGGGACGAAGTTGCTTTATCATTGATTTCACGTCCTTGCCCCTTGTGGTCCCCTATGCGGTAGTTGTTTTTATAATATTCGCCCTGCTTTCGGCGCGAGCGATTCAGCGACATGAATTTTGAATATTTGAGACGATGGATGGAGGGGCTCAGAGTTTTCGGAATTTGGATACTTTTCGGAACCGCTTTGTCATTCTGGGAGGTTACATCGGCTTCCGATGAGGGCGGGCCGAAAAATCGAATCGGAGGATTTGTCGAATTATGGGCCAGCTTGCATTGGGTCGGCGCGTATTCCGCTTGGCACGATAAAGATGGCGAGCGGATACGGCGGGAGTTAAACTTGGTCACCCCGCTCAATCCTGAGTCACTGTTTTTTTGGCTCAATGGAGCGCGAATGGTGGGATACGATCTCGCGGCGTGGCGTCGTGAATCGACGGATTCGCCGGCACGTCATCAGACGATAAATCAAGAGCAGTTTTCCGAGGCTTTGGCCTTTCTGCAGCGTGGGCAGGCCCATCATCCGGATCATTCGGCGTTTCCGATCAAGGAAGCGGTGTTGGCGATGCGGTTGACCGGAGATTTCGTCCGGGTCGAGGATGCGCTTCGTCGCGCTTCCGGGATGTCAGATTACCCTAAATTTGTTCCGCGGGTGCGGGCGGAGGTTTTAATCAGATTGGATCGATGGATTTTGAAGTTGAGATTTCCTCTTTGACACATTGAGAAGCACGCTCTCGAATCCTCTTCTTAGTCTGAACTATGTCGCGTGAATTCTTATACCTTATTGTCGGATTGGTCCTTTTGTGGACTCCCCGCAGTGTATTGCGTTTAGGTAAACCGCGAAAGACGCGGACGCGTCGGTCCTCGTTAAAGAAATCCGACGGTTCGACGCAAAATCGCCTATTCGGAGATCACAGCGTGTGGGTCAGCGAGGAATTTGCGCATCTTCGGAACTGGTTGGATTTTGGTCGCGCCTTGGGTGGTGGCTTAGCGGTGATGTCATTGCTGCCAATGCTTCTGGAGCAGGCGATTGGAGTCGAATGGGCCTCCCCGAAAATGGTGACGTTTGGGGTTCAGGCGGTCATTTTGGCGGCGGCGGTGGTTATTCAAATGATCCGCGTCGAAGAGCGCTTGGTGTTGTTTGCCCCGATATTTTTCGTGTTGGGATTGTCCTTTGCAATTGTGGGGTGGAAAGCAGCGGCCATTGGGTTCGTCGCAATTTGGGCGTTGAACTTGGTGATACCTAATCCGGCTGTATTTATGGGAGCGTATGGGCTCATGATGGTGGTACTTTCGGTATTCCTCGGGGCGGATTTGAAGTTCGCCGGATTGATTGCCGCTCTATCGATGGGACCTCCCTTGATTGCCGCATTGTCGGGTCGTCGATTGGCCAAAATCCGTAAACGCTCTCGAATGGCCATGTCATCATGACGCGGTCGGGCGAGAGCCCTGTCGCACTTTGGTGGGAAGCAGCCCGTCCGCGCACGTTGCCAGCGGCAATCGCTCCGGTGGTAGTCGCCTGCGCTTTGGCGGCGAATGATCAGGTGTTCCGATTGGCACCCGCGTTGATTTGTCTGACCTTTGCCCTGCTTATCCAAGTGGGAACGAATTTCGCCAACGACTATTTCGACTTCAAGAAAGGAGCGGATAATGAAGATCGCGTAGGACCGGGGCGGGCTGTGGCGGCTGGGTTGATTGCTCCAATGATCATGAAACGGGCGATGATCGGGGTGTTTGTTTTGGCCTTCTTGATTGGCCTCTCACTGCTTCCGTTTGGTGGTTGGCCATTGTTGGTGGTAGGGCTCACCTCGATATTCTGTGGCGTCATTTACACCGGAGGTCCTTACCCCTTGGCCTACCATGGGTGGGGAGATCTGTTCGTATTTGTTTTCTTCGGTTTGGTGGCCGTGACGGCGACTTACTTTGTGCAGGCCGAGACCATTAGTCTGACTGCGTGGTGGATCGGCAGCGCGATTGGTGCGCTTTCCTCAAATATTCTGGTGGTAAACAATTACCGGGATGTGGAGACCGATCGCGCCGCATGTAAACGCACCTTGGTCGTCCGACTGGGCCGCCGATTTGCGCAATGGCAGTTTGGGTTGGCCCATGGAGTATCCATTCTTGTTCTGATCCGGCTCGGTTCAGTTGATGTCATTCATTGGGTCAGCGCGTTGGTGATGGTGCTAATATCGGCCTCGATGGGCCTGAGCCAGTATCGCACTTTAGGCGCTTCCCACACACCGGCGGAGTTGATTCGACTGCTGGGAGATACTGGGCGCTATCTGGCCATCTGGTCCGGTCTATTGGCGGCGGCTTTGCTGGTCTGAGCACGAAAACTTCCAAATTCGTCAGGCTACGGCCTCAATGCGGAGTGTGCTCCAAGTGGTGGAGACTCCACCGGCTGTCGCATGCAATTTATCATAGTCGCGTAGGAGGTTACGCAAGCGTCCGGAAGGCAATGGACGTTGATTCAATACGGTGCCGGTTTGCCGCAAGCGGCGGAGCAAATGGCGACTAAAACGATAAACGTAGCGCAGGGTCTGTATCTGCGCCCGCTTCACGGTGAACCCGGCCGATTCAAATGCCCTTGCCCAATTCGTGAAAAGCGCAGGTGAAAAAGCCGAACGAATCGCCGCATTGCTCGGCGCAGGTCCGATTTATACGCCGCAGAATCCACGCCGCGATGGAGAAGCATGCGCCCAACTGCGAGAGTCCGGTGGCCGCAGCGCTCGGCATCGCGCCCATCACTGATCAAAGTGGCAAGATGGGCAAGGTGCAGCGCCGACGGCGCGGTGATACCTTCACGCGACAGAGCTATCGTAGCGGGGGCGAAAGCATCGTGGCAGCACTCCATCTGGGCGGAGGCGTTCTATCGCCAGCGCGAGGCCAAGGGCCATGGGTTTAATACCATCAGGAGAGCGCTCGCGGATAAGGGGATCCGAATCCGGTGGCGTTGCGGGCAGGATGACGTCGCGTATGACGAAATGAAATACCTCAAATCCCTGCGCGCGAAAGGCAGCCCACTGGGACCCGAAGGCCTCGAATTATGAACTAAAAATTACTCAACTTTTGCCTTGTCGGATGTCCTCAGAGCTAAAATATTACCCGAAAGATGGTGGATCAAGTGATCGGCGGCGTGTGAGTCATTGAAGGTGCCCGAATTATTGATCGTGGTGCCAGCATCGCCCCGGATATCTCCATCGGTCCAGTTGAGGGAGCCAGCGTTGTTGAAAGTGTGGTCAATCTCAGTGTTCCCAGAACCGATTTTGTTGTATTCCCCAGTCTCCAGATTGTCGAAGATTCCCAATGTGCCGGAAAGGGTTTTGATGTGGCTATCGGCGCTGGCGTCAAAGTTGCCGGAATTTTCAATTTTTGATCCGCTATCGAGTCGAAGTTCACCCGACGTCCAATTCATTAGTCCAAAGTTTCGATCACTGGAAATCGAGACGACCGCTCCGCTCAGAATGTTGGTGCTGGTATCCGATACGTCGAGCGCGGCGTCCTCGCCGATGATCAGCGAGAGTCAGCGAATCAGTCGCAGCGTCCGTGTTTCCTCTCAGGGTTCCGTCCGTGAGCCGAATTCGTCCAACTCTGACGGCATCCTGGACCATAAATGTTCCGGCAAAAATAAAGGCAGTGGTCGGGTTACCCAAACTGGTCCACCTAAACCGTTAGTCTGGATGGGTTGATGGTGTGGTTGAGGGTGTAGAGTAAGTCAAGGGAAGGGCGCTGATTCGAGCTTTTGTTCAAACGCGATGGGGCTGATATAACCCAACGAACCGTGGGGGCGCAGGTGGTTGTATTTCCATCGCCAGTCTTCGATCACGACCCGCGCTTCGGTCAGCGTGGAGAGCATCTCTCGGTTGAGGCACTCGTGGCGCAACCGAGCATGGAAGCTCTCGATAAAGCCGTTTTGCCAAGGGCTGCCGGGGTCGATGTAGAGTGTCTTGATTGATTGAGACGCGAGCCAAGCTCGCAACTCCTTTTCGATAAACTCCGAGCCATGGTCGCTGCGGATATGCTCCGGAGCTCCGTGCTCGGCAATCAGCCTGTTCATGATCGAACGCACCTTACGCGCATTGATCTTACGATCCACGTGGATGCACCGGCTTTGCCGGGTGTATTCATCGAGGACGCTCAGCATGCGTAGCTTGCCTCCACGCATCGTCGTATCGGGCACGAAGTCCCACGTCCAAACGTGATGGGGATGGGTCGCCTTCGTCGCCAGCCCCGTGGAGATCCCACCGCGCCGTCGTTTGGGCTTCTTCACGGGCACCATCAGGCCGAGCTGCTGGCGCAGCCGCTGGATCAAACGCGATCCGACTCGCCAGCCTGCTTTCTTCAGTAGGCGAGCGATCTTCATATCGCCCATTTCAGGATGCTCTCGACTTATCCGGCGTAACGCTGCCTTCACCTTGGCCATCCAAGCATCAGGTTGCTTCGCCTCGTAGCCAAACGTGCGGCGAGGCAGGCAAAAGGGCCGACAGGCCTCGCGAGCCGGGCAACGGCCCCGGTTCACCCTCGCGACGATGATCTGTCTTTTGTGGCCGGGGCTCATGGTTTTTTTTCGAGCGCCTCCTTCAGGAGTTCTTGGCCGAGCATCTCATCTGCCAGCAGGCGCTTTAATCGGGCGTTCTCCTTTTGCAGCTCCTTGAGCTGCTTGGCCTGGTCGAGCTCCATCAGGCCAAACTCACGCTTCCAGCGGTGGAAGGTTTGCTCGCTCGATGGCGTGCTCCTGGCACACCGCCAGGATCGTCGCTTCGGCCTGCTCGGCCTCACGCAATATGCGGATCTTCTGCTCTGTGGTGTATCTCTTTGCTTTCATAATCTGGGTCCTTTCTAGGTTCCCAGACTAACTCTCTCAATGGCTCAGTTTTCGTAACCCCGACCAACCGCAGGCAGCGTCGATGTCGTGATTTTTTTCGCGACGTAACGTTGCGGAGACTCTCCCTTCCCGGAGAATTTCTACGAACTTTTGCTGGCGACGGAGGGAAGAGCGTTTCCATTCCAATCCCTCAACCGTGTTGTAGGGGATGAGATTCACGTGGGCATGCAGGTCGCGGGCGATGTCGCGGAGTTTGCGGGCCTGATCCAAGGAATCATTCACGTCCTCGATGAGGATGAATTCGAGTGTCACCATGCGGCCGTGGCTTTGGTTAAAGGCCTTCACGGCCGGTAGCAATTTGGCCAAAGGGTAGGCCTTGTTTATCGGCATGATGCGGGTGCGCACTTCGTCAGTGGCATCGTGGAGCGAGATCGCGAGACGCACGCCGATCGGGTTGTCGGCCAGTTTGAGAATATTTGGCACGAGACCACTGGTGGAAAGGGTGATGCGCCGAGCGCCGAAGCCGAGACCCCAGTCGGCATTAATGATCTCGAGGGCAGTGGAAATCGCTTCGTAGTTGGCCAGCGGTTCACCCATTCCCATCACTACGATGTTGTCGAACGAGGCCAGTTCCTCACGTGCTCGTTCCGTGCGACCATCTTCGCGATAACAAACATATAGGAGCTGGGCAACGATTTCGCCGGCGTTGAGATCACGTTTCAGCCCCATCAAACCGGAGGCGCAAAATTTACAGCCCATGGCGCAGCCCACTTGAGTTGAAATGCAGATCGTCTTTCGGGAATGTTCGAGTCCGACGCCTTCCTGCGGAACGCGGATGATTACAGTCTCGATGAGGGACTGGTCGCCCAACTCGAGCAGGAGTTTGTCGGTGACATCAAGGGACTGTTTTCCGTGGACCAGTGACATCGGCAACAGCTCGAAGGTTTCCGCCAGCCATGCTCGCAGCGGTTTGGACAAGTTGGTCATGTCGTCCCAAGAGCGTGCGCGCTTCTTGTAAACCCATGCCATGATTTGTTTCGCCCGAAAGGCGGGTTCGCCGTGTTCGCGTAACTTCGCGGTGAGAGTCGCGAGGGTTTCTCCGGTGAGGGGGGGGGCGAAGGGATGGCGAGGACATGCGTGTAGTTTTTCACCACGAAACACACTAAACACACGAAAGAAAGCAGAGGCTTGGGGTGGATTCTTTTCGTGTCATTCGGGTGTTTCGTGGTTTCTACTGAGTATTAGCGAATTTTCCGTGAATCTTTTGCACCGTCACATTTTCTGGAGTGTTTTGACCACCTGCCTGGCTTTGGTGGGGTTGTTCTCGGCGGTATTGATCTTGGGGAATGTGCTCAAGGATATGATGAGCTACATGCTCGCGGGGCAGATTGAACCGACCACTTTTCTTTATCTCATGGGACTGCTGGTGCCTTACGTGGCGGCTTACGCGCTGCCGATGGGAATGTTGGCCGGCGTCTTGTTGGTGCTGGGGCGCATGTCCGCCCAGCAGGAGATTACCGCGATGCGAGCCGCGGGGCTGAGTTTGTTCTATGCGGCCCGTCCTGTTATTCTGCTCGGCGTGTTGGCCACGGTTGGCGCACTGTTTATCAACTTCGAATTCATGCCGCGAGCGCGCACGGCGTATAAAGCGATCTTGGCGGAAGCCGTGCAGACTAATCCGCTCAGCTTTATCGTGCCACGGACCTTCGTGCGGGATTTTTCTAACATGGTCGTCTACGTTGAAGAGAAGGAAGGGTCCGAGTTAAAAGATATCTGGTTCTGGAGACTGGATGACGAGGACCGGGTGGTGGAATCAGGTCGGGCGGAGTCGGGGGAGGTGACGTTCAGTGAAACGGATGCGGTGCTGTCCGTCGTGCTGCGGGAAGTATCCATCGAAGCTCGTCGGGATGAGGATCCGGAAGATTTCAGTAAATTTCGGGGCACATCGACCTGGGGTGAAGTCCCCCTTGAGTTCACGGTGGATGATCTTTTCAGCCAGCAAAAGAGACGAGTGAAATACAAAGCTATGACGCTGACTCAACTCGTGACGGAGCGGGATCGACTCTATGCGATGGGCGATAAGGTGACCGGGATGAAAGCGTCTCTGGCGATTTCGGAAAAGGCTTCGACGGCGGTTGCCGTGTTGGCGTTTGCCATCATTGCCGTGCCACTTGGTATCCGGGTCTCCCGCACCGAAACTTCTGCCAATCTCGGGATGGCGCTATTATTGGTCATGGCCTACTATTTCTTGACCATCGTCGTCTCTTGGCTGGAAGCCAAGCCCGACTGGCGACCGGATCTATTGATGTGGTTGCCGGCGATTCTTTTTATGGGGCTCGGGGTCTGGCTGTTTAGCCGAGTGGAGCGGACCTGAATCATTCAGAGTCCGCCCCCTGGCGTAAAACCTGTTCAATCTTTAACCGCCAGCGCGCGATTGATGGCGCTGGTGATGCCTTTGATCGAAGCGAGTTCGATACTGGTATCGATGCCGGCACCGTAGAGGGCTGGGCCGTTCTCGGGCTTGATCTGGATGTAACTGATCGCCTGAGCACGGGCACCTGAGCCGAGTGAGTGTTCAGCGTAGTTTAAGAATTCGAATTGGATCAGACCGGTGGCACGTATCGCGGTCACGAAGGCATTGATCGGGCCATTGCCCGAGCCCTTGATCGTCTGGGCCTCGCCGTTGTTCGAGACATCAGCCTCGCAAGTGACCGTGCGATCTTTCTCGGTCGTCCGGAAATCGTGGATCTCCAGCGGCGTGCGCTGGTCCAGATATTCCGTCCGGAAGGCCTCGTGCAGGGCATCGGCCGAAAGTTCTTCGCCCTTGGAGTCGGCGATGCGATTGACGATGGGACCAAACTCCCGGTGCATCGCCTTCGGCAGGGTGTAGCCGAACTCTTGCTCGAGAATATAGGCCACGCCTCCTTTGCCGGACTGCGAGTTGATCCGGATGATCGCCTTGTAGTTGCGACCGATGTCGGCCGGATCGACCGGAATATACAGCACGTCCCAAGGCTGTCCGGGCGTCTGTTTGTCCCAGGATTTCTTGATTGCGTCCTGATGGGATCCGGAGAACGCCGTGAAAACGAGGTCGCCGCCGTAGGGCTGGCGAGCCGGCACCTCCATGCGGGTGGTGCGTTCGTAGATTTCGCGGATGTTGTTCAGGTCAGTGAAGTCCAACTCAGGATCGATGCCGTGGGTGAAGAGGTTCAGCGCCACGACCACGATATCTAGATTGCCGGTGCGCTCGCCGTTGCCGAACAAGGTTCCTTCCACGCGATCAGCTCCGGCCAATAAAGCTAGCTCGGTCGCGGCGATCCCAGTGCCGCGGTCGTTGTGAGTGTGCAGGGAAACGATCGTCAAATCGCGCCGGGTCAAGTTGCGGCACATCCACTCGATTTGATCGGCGTGAACGTTGGGCGTCGCATATTCGACCGTGGCGGGCAGATTTAAAATGATCTTGTTGTCCGCCGAAGGCAGCCAGGCGTCGGTGACGGCCTCACAGATTTCCAGGGCGAAGTCCAACTCCGTGGACGTGAAGCTCTCCGGCGAATACTCCAACTGCAGGTGCGTGCCGACGGCGGTCAAATCGGCCACCTTGGTCTTCAGCAAAGCAATGGCGTCGGTCGCAATCTTCACGATGGCCGCCCGGTCCGCGTCGAATACGTAGGTGCGTTGGGCGGGTGACGTGGAGTTGTAGAGGTGGAAAATGACGTTCTTCGCTCTGGCGATGGCTTCACAGGAGCGGTCAATCAGGTCCTTGCGGCATTGGCACAGGATCTGGATCGAGACGTCATCGGGAATCCGATTCTCTTCGATCAGGCGGCGGCAGAAATCGAATTCAATCTGCGAAGCGGACGGGAATCCGACCTCGATCTCCTTGAATCCGATGCCGACGAGCATGTCGAAATACTCGAGCTTCTCCTCGACGCTCATAGGCTGGGCGAGGGCTTGGTTGCCGTCGCGGAGGTCCACACTGCACCAGTTAGGTGCTTGGGTGAGGGTGCGACTGGGCCATTGGCGATCGGGTAATGCGACCGGCGGGAATGCGCGGTATTTGACGGAAGGGTCGGCGGACATGGGAGAAATAGAGCTAAAGAGGTTGAAACACTTGGTGGTTCAAAGGGAAGAAATAAGCCCAACCCAACCCAATCGGTTGGTCAGAGCTGCAATAATTAGTGTGAGGGACGCACAACCAGTCCCGCACGGGGACCCTCTCGGATTGTGCGCCTAGCTAAGTCGAAGCAGCTCGTTTGCGAATGCTCGCATTGATGGGTTTATCGGCCGCAGGGAAGGGGGAGTCAAGGGGCGGGATAGGAAATTGTGTGGGAAAAATGTAACCGGGAAGGGGCATCAGCCGTCTTGTATTCTGTGTATGCATGCTTTTCATTCCTTCAATGCCGCCCGCTGACGTCGATACCTTCGACCTGCCAGCGTGCCTTGATATGGTGCGCAAAGGTGACCAGTCCGCATCCCGCGAGCTGGTTCATCACCTCTACCCGCACGTCATTCGCATTGTGCGGGCCCGTTTGCCTCGCCGGGTCTCGGAAGAAGACTTGGCTCAGGATATCTTTTTGAAAATGTTCACTCGACTCGACCAATACCGCGCAGAGATGCCCTTTACCCACTGGGTATCGCGCATTGCGGTGACGACGTGCATTGATCAGTTGCGTAATCAGCAGCGACGTCCCGAGTTGCGTCATGCGGATCTGTCGCAGGACGAAGCAACCATGCTCGACGTGGTCACGCAGGACGAATCAGCCGAGCATGCCGGAGAGGCTCTGGCCGCTCGGGAATTGCTGGGTAAACTCCTAGATCAGTTGAAACCGGCTGATCGTATGGTTATCCAGATGGTCGATTTAGAACAGAAATCGCTAGCCGAAGTCGCCGTCGAGACCGGTTGGAACACCACTTTAGTCAAAGTTCGGGCTTTTCGCGCTCGACGTAAATTACGCACCCTTTTGGAAAAACTAGAAGCCGAGGAATCACTATGAAACCGAATGCATGGAATAAACTTGTTCAACACGCCCAATCGGCCGAACCCGTCGCCGAAGACGAACGCGATGTTTCCGCCCCGGTGGGGTTTGCCACCCGGGTCGTGGCACTCGCCCGCGAACAGGCCACGACCGCGTCGCTGACCGCCCTGCTCGAGCGCCGTGGTTGGCATGCTCTGGGAATGGCCGGCACCATCGCGGTCATGAGTGTGGTGATCAACCTACCGGCCGTCGCGGACTCCATCGAACAAGAAGTCTTGGAAGCCGATGATCCAATCACGGCACTTTGGGATCTGTCATGAACGCCGGAGCTACAGGAAAAGTTTGGTTGGTCTTCGCCGGAGTATTTCTCGCCGGAGCAATCGCCGGAGGCCTGATCGCTCCTCGACTCACCGGGCACCTGGTTGAACGCGGACGAGGCCCGTCTCAGTTCGCGCCCAGATTGCTCGACCACTTGAACGAACGTCTGGAGCTCACCGAGGCGCAAAACGCCCAAATCAAGGTCCACATCACCGCAGCATGGGCTGATTTGCAGGAGTATCGCAAATCGAGTCGCGACGAGATGCGTGCCTTGGACGAGCTAATTATTTCCGAACTCAACGAGAAGCAGAAGAACCAGTTTGGCAAAATGCAGGAAAAGCAACGCCAGCGCTGGCAGGCGCTGGGTGGCTCTCGCGGTGGCGAGGGCCATATATGTGGGCCGGATTGTGAAATCCACGCGGGTGGTCGGCGTAAGGGACCTCCCCCGCATTCGGAGGGCTCTCCTCCACTGCTTCCACCTCCGGGAGAATAACCCTAAGAGAGCGCTTGAGCTCTCTAGGGGACTTCCTTTAGCTGCGCCCCCATGTCGTCCTCCATCGCGGGCAAACAGATTATCCTCGGTATCACCGGTTCCATCGCTGCTTACAAAGCCGCGGACCTCGTGAATCAGCTGCGCAAAAGCGAAGCGGAGGTTTTTCCGGTGCTCACGAAAGGCGGGGCGAAATTCATCACCCCCCTTACGCTCCAGACACTGGCGCGCAAACCCGTCGCCGATGAGCTTTGGTCCGAGGGCAATGGTTGGCAGCCCGGGCATGTTGAATTGGCCGACAAAGCCGACCTGCTCGTCGTGGCTCCGGCCACCGCGGATGTGATCGCGCAATTTGCCCACGGCCTGGCGCCCGACTATCTGGGCTCACTCCATCTCGTGGCTCGCTGCCCGATTTTAATGGCCCCCGCTATGAACGGCAAAATGTGGGAGCACCCGGCCACGGTGGAAAATGTCGCTAAGTTGAAAGCCCGTGGCGTCGAATTTATCGGCCCGGAAGAGGGCATGTTGGCTTGCGGTTACGAGGGAGTGGGACGGATGTGGCCGGTGGAAGGCATTTTGAAACGTATCGAAACCCTATTGGAAACATCCTGAATTATATGGCCTCTGGATTTTTGTTATTTGCCTACGGAGAAATGGTTACCGAATCCGCGATGGAAAAAGTGGATGAATTGAGCGACCTCATGGGTGTCGCCAAGGCAACGGACCAAAGGTTGGCCTTCACCGCCGACGGGTTTCCTAACTTTAAGCCCGAGACGGGGGCAAATGTCTGGGGCACGCTCTGGATGGTTCCCGCGACGGCGATGGATAAGCTCGATGCCTTTGCCGCCGAGCGCGGTCTGACCCGCGGAGTCGAATTCGTGATCAGTCCGGCAGGCCCGCGGGTGCCGGCGACGGTCTACTCGAATGCCGACGCTCCGGACGGGAAACCGGACCCCGAACTGCTCAAAACCGCCTTGTTGGCCGCGAACGAATTCAAGTTTGAACGCCGTTTCCGCAAGGAACTTGAGGGCTGGTCGAACGCTATTTGAAGATTCTCATTGATCCGAGGGGATGGCGTCGCTCAATTTCGCGTCGGCCAGGCGCCATGCATGGGCAGGCGCACGAACCCCGCCAGGACCGGAAGGTAGCAACGGTAGTGACGTTCTCCCAGTGCCGTGGAGTGCCTGGCCACCTTTTTTTCAAAAGCTGAAAATCTGAAAAGCTGAACGTGATAAATTGTGGATTCGCGTGATTTTATGGTTTTTTAGTTTCAGCTCTTCAGTCCTTCCGTCATTCAGTCTTTCTCGTGTCCGCCTACCAAGTCATTGCCCGCAAGTGGCGTCCGCAGACCTTCGCCGACGTGGTGGGGCAGGATCACGTGATGCGGACCCTGAGCAACGCCATCACCCGCAACCGCATTGCGCACGCCTACTTGTTCGCGGGACCGCGCGGCACCGGTAAAACTTCAACGGCCCGCATCTTTGCCAAGGCGCTCAACTGCACCGATGGCCCCAAAGCCGATTTCGACCCGGAGGATGAAGCCTGTAAATCCATCGCCGATGGCACCCACCTCGATGTTATTGAAATCGATGGCGCGTCCAATAACAGCGTCGACCAGGTCCGAGATCTCCGTGACACGGTGCAATACGCTCCTGCTCAAGGAAAATTCAAGGTCTACATCATCGACGAGGTGCACATGCTCTCGCGGCATGCGTTCAACGCTCTCCTGAAAACTCTCGAGGAACCGCCCGAGCACGTGAAGTTTGTCTTCGCGACCACAGATCCTCAAAAGGTGCTGCCAACAATCATTTCCCGTTGTCAGCGTTTTGATCTCAAACCGATCCCCGCACCGCTGATTATCGAGCGGCTTCAGAGCATTGCGGCAGATGAATCGGTCAAAGTCAGCGACTCGGCCATGGCCTGCATCGCCCGCATGGCGGACGGCGGCATGCGTGATGCTCAATCCATTTTCGACCAAATGATTTCGTTCTGCGGCGATGAAATCGACGAACCTGATGTGCTCGATGTCTACGGTCTCGTAGCCGCCGCCAAGCTGAAGGAATTGGCCGGTGCTCTTGCCGGAGGAGATCACACGAAGATCATCGAACTTGTCGACGAGTGCGATGAGTCAGGTCGTGACCTCGTGCGCCTGCTCTCCGATTTGCAGGAAGTGGTGCGTGAAGCGCTGCTCAACGCAATCGGCGAAGGCGGCCATACGACGCAACTCGGGACCTCGCTGACCACCGAACAAGTTACGCGGTTGCTCGACGCCCTTCGCGAAGGCGAGGGTGGGGTGGAGCTTGGGCTCGCCGAAAAAATCAATTTGGAAGTCACCCTGCTGAAGGCCGTGGAGGCCAGCCGGGCGCGTGCAATCGACAGTCTGATTAAAGAGATTTCGACTCTCGCGGAAAACGCGCCCGAATCGGGAACGGACGAAAAAAAAAAGCCCTGATTGATCGCTTGGAAGCGCGGCTCGCCACGGTGCTGGCCGATGATCTCAAAGCCGCCAAAATCCGCGCTGCCGCCCTTGCGGCCAAACCGATTGCAATCAAGAGCGCGCTCGATCGCCAGAGTTCAACGGGTCCCATAACGCCGACAGTGAACCGGGCCGCTCCCGAAACGGATCGAAGTGATGACGAAGAAAGCGCTCCTTGGATGGATGAGGAACGTGAGGCGGCGATGAAAGCGGCCATGGAAGTGGAAGACGCTCAACGCGAAGCCTCCGCCGCTCCAAACCGCCGCCAAGCTGAGCGAGTTGATACTTTGGATGGCGGCCCCTTACCCGAACTCGAGGACATGATCGCCCAAGTTCCGGCGGAGCTTAAGGAAGCGATGGACGACCTCTTCCGCGCTAAATTCCAATCCGTCAAACGCGTGCCCCAAGCGGTTTTGAAGGCGGATGAACAAGCAAGCGCTAGTCAACACGTCCCTTAATCGCGACCACGAGATGAATCGATCAGTTATTCGCGTGATTTTATTAGGGGTATGCCTTTTGATCTCAAACGCATCGCAACCGATGGAGATTATCTCTCATCGCGGTGAATCAGATCGGCATCCAGAGAATTCAATCTGGTCGGGTTACCCAAACTGGTCCACCTAAACAGTTAGTCTGGATGGATTGATGGTGTGGTTGAGGGTGTAGAGTAAGTCAAGAGTGGAGGTTTCTTTGTCGAGGTTTTGTTCAAACCTGATGGGACTGACATAGCCCAACGAACCGTGGGGGCGCAGGTGATTGTATTTGCACCGCCAGGCTTCGATCACGACCCGAGCTTCGGTCAACGTGGAGAGCATCTCGGGGTTGAGACACTCGTGGCGCAACCGAGCTTGGAAGCTTTCGATGTAACCATTCTGCCCAGGACTACCCGGCTCGATGTAGCGCGTCTTGATCGATTCAGAGGCGAGCCAAGCTCGCAACTCCTTCTCGATAAACTCCGCGCCATTGTCGCTGCGGATATGCTCCGCAAGCCCCGTGCTCGGCAATCAGCCGGCTCATGATCGAACGCACTTTACGCGCAGTGATCTTACGATCCACGTGGATGCACCGGCTTTGCCGCGTGGAGTCATCGAGGAGCGTCAGCATGCGTAGTTTGCCCCCGCGCATCGTCGTGTCGGGCACGAAGTCCCACGTCCATACGTGATGGGGATGGGTCGCCTTCGTCGCCAGCCCCGTGGAGATCCCACCGCGCCGTCGTTTGGGCTGCTTCACGGGCACCATCAGAGCGAGCTGCTGGCGCCGCCGTGGGATCAGTCGTGATCCGACTCGCCAGCCTGCTCGGCCTCGCGCAATATGCGTATCTTCTGCTCGGTCGTGTATCTTTTGCCTTTCATGGTCTGGGTCCTTTCTGGGTTCCCAGACCAACTCTCTCAATGGCTCAGTTTTCGTAACCCCGACCACTGGAGCCTGAGCGATAAGAAAAGAATGTGTCATTACATGGATTTAGGTGTGAGCAGAATTATCACCGATGACCTGCTAAGCACGTTGTCATTGTTGCCATAATATTCGGCTAAAAGTTGAGCGATTGGTTCGATATCACTTCCGATTAGATCAAAACCACAGAATTGACGCCTTACGTTTATGCCTTACTTTTATAAGGCATAAAGGCGAGGATTACATCGAAAGGACAGATTACACTTCCCGCTTCGCTTCGGAGGCAGCGGGGGTGGGGACCTGGCACGATTTTGGAGTTTGATGATGCCGAGATGTCTGTAACCATGCGGGAAACAAAGGTGAAACGAGATCCGCGACGAGTAATCGGTTGTCTGCAGGCAGATGTCTCAACAGGTGTGATGGAAATTCTCGATGGTCTCCGTGGACCCGTTGATCTTCCACCGCAGCAATGATCCTTGCTGTCGATACGTCAGTGCTGCTGGCGATCTTTAAAGGGGGGCCTTCTGCCGAGGACTGGGTCAAGGTGATTACGCGGGCGGCGAAAGGGACGAATCGGGCGGTTGCCTGTGACGTGGTAAATGCGGAGACCTCCAGTTTATTTTCATCTTCTATCGCTTACCAAGAAGCCATGGACGAATTGGGGATTGAGTTCTCACCGTTGTCCAATTCGTCGGCGGTGCGGGCAGGCAGGATTTTTAGAAAATATCGGCGGGCCGGAGGCCCAAGGGAATATATGATTCCTGATTTTATGATAGGGGCTCACGCCATCGAGCAAGCGGACGCTTTGGCGGCGATTGATCGGGGTTATCTTCGACGCTATTTTGCACCGTTAAAATTGGCGACGATTTGAAAGCTCTGTTCCACGCAAAGCGTTTCGTCTTTATTCTCCTCGTATTTTTCAACGTTCCGTTTGCGCGTGCTGACGGCTTTGAAATCAAGGAATACAGTTCTGATTTGAAAGGGTGTTTAAGTGCAGCCGTGTCTGCGTTCACCAAGGATGCGCATCATGCGGATCCCCGAGGATTTCACTGGTCTTTGGCGTGACCGATTTTGAAATCGTCGAAGTGGATGATGCTGTCGTCATTCGGTCCCCAGCTATAGTCATTTCCGCCGTGGAAGGTCTGAAATGGGAAGGTGTCCACGAGGTCGCCGTTGGTTACGAAACGTAGCCCGTTGAGTTTGAGTGCTGGTCTTCGATTTATCCAAATTTCAACCTCTCCATCGGCATTTTTTTCGGTGTTAATTCGGATGCGACTTGTGATCTGATACCAGTTGCCAAGCTTGAATTTGACTTGATTTCCATCCGGTAGTCTTAATGGGAACTCTTCTCCCCATTTGCCGGGTTTATCCATATGGTAGAGATAAAGGACAGCTGCACCATAGTCCCTCAACATGAGTCGAGCGGCAAACCCATTGGTCCCGTCGGTCTCCATGCCGCCTCTACTTAATTTTGCCGAACCCAGTCCAGGAAGCTTCCCGCCGTGGTTGCGTCCGCCCCACGAAAAACCGTCTTCGAATCGCACCCAATATGAGGCGTAGTATTCCTCACGAGGGGGAATGCTAAACACGGCTTGAGCACCTCCTTCCATTAGCCCCACGGCCCATTTGGGATAGAGCACTTTCAGGGATTTTTTTGAATTAGCGCGAGGGTGGGAGTCATCTACGAGTGTCCGGCAACTATCAACATCGCCAAAGAACATAGGGAATTTTGCATCGACGAAACCTTCTTTCTGCCAGAATTCAGGTCGGTAGGGTGTGTCCGAAGGATTCGATCCGAAATCCGCGATAAAGAGAGGAGGGGCGTCTTCAGCATCCAGCGATGAACCGAGTAGGAAAACGATGACGAGAAGATAACGCATTTCGGTGTCAGGCGATGGGTCTGAATGTAACGCGGATTGTGGCTGCTTCCACCCGTTTTGCGCAGCGCAGGGCGATGCGGATGGGGTGGGGTGTTTGGTTGATCTTGTCGCGGTCGAAGACGAGGTCGGCGCCTTCGATTTCAACCGTGGCACGTAGCTGGGTTGTTCCGTCGGTAAAGATGAGTTGATTGCCGATGATTTCGCAGGACCCGAAGGAAATGAGCGCGGATTCAAAGTCTTCGGGTTCGGAGAACTCGACGTGATCGGTGATCGTGAGTTGGCCGTCGCCGCGGCGATCGAAGGTGAATTCACGATCTAATTGGCGTAGGGTGGGCACATCGTAGGCGCGGCGCAGATCGTAAACGACATGGTCAACGTCGTCGGTGAAGTCGGTCTCGAGGACGCGCGTTTGCCATTCAGGCCCAGGCTGCTGGAGCTCGCCGGCGACGCGCGGCACGGGGTGTCCGTAGGAATTGAGGAGCTGGCTTTCGTAGCGGTTCAGACTGAACGTGCTGAAACTGTAGATCTCGAGTCCGGGATCTACAATAAGGGCCTTGCCGTCGAGGCAGACCGTGAAGGTGCCAAGGTCGTTGTGATTGTGATTCACGCCGTTGTGACCGCCGAGGAAAGTCGCGGAAAATTTACGCTTAGTTTGCGGTCCTTCGCGGGAAATAAGTAGCGATGAGTCATCGAACCAACTGCGAAGTGCGGCGGGTCGCACGGTGGCGCGTGGTTCGCGGGGACTGATGGTTTGGAACATCCACATCGAGAGGTAGGCGATGGATCCGAAATTCATGCCTTCAAACGGGTCGGGAGCATCGGGTAAGGGCTTTGCCTTTTCGCCAAATCCTCCGCGACGATTGTCCGGCCAATGTCGGGCCCAGAAGAGCGGCTCCGCTCCGATGCGGCAGTCGGCGTAGGTCGGGAAGAGTCCGGGTTGAATCTCCGACCGCTCAGGGTAAAGCATGATCCGCGACATCTTTGGTTCGTCGAGGAGGTCTACGGTTCCGTCGGTCGCCATACGAAATAGTTCCGAGACGATCAGATAATGCGCTACGCCGTATCCCCAGTAGGATACACCCTCGGTGCAGAAACCGTCGTTGTTGAAGCTTTCGCGGAAGTTTTTGACGTGCATCTCTGCCATCGCAAACCACCACGCGCGGTCCGCTGCGGGGAGGGCGGCGGCGGCTCCGACTGCCATACAGGAAAGGCACACTGAGTTCCAGTTGTGGGTAACATCCACCCACCAGTAGATATCCTTACCGGTCTCCAATCGGCGGCGTAGCGGCTCGAAGGAGCGTAGGTTCAGTTCGTTGCGAATACGCTCCTGCAAATCGTGAGGAAGCCGGTCACCGAGGATGTGGAGGGTCTGGGTTAGCGAGGCGGTAAAGTGAGCGGTAACAAGGTCAATTTCGTAGGTCTCACGATTTATGATCCGTCGCTCCAAATCGTTGTTCGGATGAACCCAAGAATCGACCCGGGTAATGCGGTCGAAATCGTCGTCGATGACGTCGATAAATTCTCCTTCGTCGAAGATTGCCTCGGCCATGAGAAACACGATTTGACGGCGACGCACGGCTGGCAGGACCTGATTGATTTTTGTCACGTCCTCTCGATCAAGGCAGTCGAGATAGGTCGCGTTGTATAGTCGGGGAAGCCCGCGATCACATACTCGCGTGCTTGATCGAGCAGCTCCAGACCAAGCTTGTCCTTTTGCCACGGTGTCCACGCGGCTCGGTCGTCGGCGCGGAGAGCGAACGAGAAATTGTCGGAGGGCATGATCCGTTCCCAAGCAGCGATGCGTTCAGGGCTGGGACGGTAGCGCTCGCCGGGCGGCACATCGAAGTTGAAGTCGTTAGCACCCATGGGGAGAACCTGTTGACGGCGACCTCACAACGCAAGTTGGGGCGACACGAATTACGCTGAATGCTTGCTCGAGAGGGTGGTTTGTGGCGAACTGTGCCTATGCCCCAAGAACATGATCCTTCGCATGAAAATTCATCCGGAAAAACGGTGGGGAGGCGAGGTTGGTTTAAGCAGGCCGGAGCAGCCGCGGCGGGATTGGCCTTGGGATCTCGATTGGAGGCTACGCTGGCACCTGATGTCGTAGGCTCTAAGAAGAACAAAGGATTAAAAATGCGTGATCGAAACCGGTCTGCGACGCTGCGCCGTGGGATCGATTGCGCCTACGACGAAGGACCGATTTAGCTATGCGAAGATTGTCGGGCTAAAGCCCGACTCACGCTTGGCTAGCGGCTTGCAGGGTCGGTCTTTACGCCCGACACCGCATCCAAGGAGATTCACCCGATCAGGACTCGGTCTTGCTTCTACGAAATTCTCAGCATGAGATGGTTTCGCAGATCACCGCCATTTCCGACTGACCCCATTTGCTTCACCTGAATCAATGCGTTACCCCTCGTTGCTGTTGTTCCTAAGTGGAGTCGTGGGTGTGTTTGCGAGGCAAGCAACGGAGGAATTACCTGATTTCAGTCGGCAGATCTTACCGCTTCTTTCGGATAACTGTTTTCAATGCCACGGGCCGGATGCCAATCATCGAGAAGCAGATCTACGGTTGGATTTGGAAGACCATGCCAAAGCGCCGCGCGACGGTTACCTAATCATTGATCCGGGCAGTGTCGAAACGAGTGAGTTAATCTATCACGTCACCACCGACGATGAATATGATCGTATGCTGCCGCTGGATTCAAACAAGTCGTTGGAAGTCGGTGAAATTGAATTGTTGAAGCGTTGGATTGATAGCGGTGCGGAATGGGGCCGACACTGGGCATTTGATTCCATTGAACGTCCTTTCATCACACAGGATGCCGCCCACCCGGTCGACGGGCTAGTGGCGGAAGCATTGGCGGAAGAAGGGCTCTCACCCTCACCCGCTTATGGAGAACGGATGGCTTGGGACTGGATGGAAATTGCGCGTTACGCTGATACCAATGGCTACCAAGCTGACAACATTCGCACCATGTGGCCTAGGCGTTCAACAAAAACCTGCTATTCGATGAGTTCACGATTTGGCAACTCGCGGGAGATCTCCTGCCCGACGCCTCCGAAGAGCAGATCATGGTGACGGCTTTTTTACGGAACCATCCCATCAACGGAGAAGGGGGGCGCATAGCCGAGGAAAACCGCGTGGACTATGTGTTGGATATGACCGACACGACGGGCACCGCTTGGCTCGGACTCACCCTAAGTTGTGCTCGGTGCCACGACCATAAGTTCGACCTCATTACTCAGCGCGAATACTACTCGTTGTCGGCATATTTTAATCAGACGGAAGTTACGGGGAAAGGGAGCAACCCGAAGACCGCGCCCGTGCTCGATTTCTCGACTCCGGAGCAACACGAACGTCTGGTCGCCGAGCAGGCGAGGATCCCGGAGTTGGCGGCAATCGTTGATGACTTGGAACTCGCGGTTTTTCGTGGGCTGAAGGTGAGCCCTCTTCCAAGTCGGAACGGGTGCTGATGTTTGATGCGACGGTATTAGGTCCGTTGGATGGATCGGCAAGCCGGCGAGGCTCAAAATCTCTGCGGAAAATTCTGGATGTGGCAGTGGTGGATGAACCAGAACATGAAGCGGCGGTTGAAAACCTGATTGCCGTGGTTGCCGCGCGGGAAGCGATCGCGGCGGAGATGATCAAGGTTATGGTAATGGAAGATATGCTCGAACCTCGGGAGACTTTTCTGCTTAACCGTGGTCTCTACAATGATCGGCGTGATCCGGTCAGTGCCGGTGTGCCCGTGAGTCTACCGAGTTTACCCGAAGACGCTCCGACCAATCGCCTCGGTCTCGCCCGGTGGATTGTCGCGGATGAAAACCCACTCACCGCGCGGGTAGTGGTGAATCGGTATTGGCAGATGTTGTTCGGTATCGGACTGGTGAAGACTCCGGAAGACTTCGGAGTGCAGGGAGAGATTCCATGGCAGGTGAAACTCCTCGATTGGTTGGCCAGTGAGTTCCAAGGTAACGGTTGAG
This sequence comes from Actomonas sp., assembly GCA_965203585.1. Taxonomy (GTDB): domain Bacteria; phylum Verrucomicrobiota; class Verrucomicrobiia; order Opitutales; family Opitutaceae; genus Actomonas. The sequence goes on along the minus strand of CBDBDC010000003.1, from coordinate 222,949 downwards.
ATGTGAAGGATTTGCTGCGCACGATCATGACCAGTGCAACTTATCGTCAGCAGGTGCATTCGACAGCCAAAATGCGGGAGCGCGACCCGGACAATCGATTGTTGGCCCGGGAGTCTTTCCCTATCAGCCGTCGGGAGTATGGACGGAGGCCTCCTTCGATCAGCGTCAATATAAACCGGATACGGGTGATTCTCTCTATCGGCGGAGCCTCTACACGTTTGGCGGCGCACGTCGGGGCCGACGGTATTTTTCGATGCGCAAGCGCGGTTTGTTTGCACCGTGAATACACCGCGCACGAACACGCCGATGCACGCATTGGCATTGCTTAATGATACCACCTACGTGGAGGCGGCGCGGGTCATGGCGGAGGATGTGTTGCAGGAGTCCGATTCATCCACGGAACGGTTGTCCGCGATCTTTCAGCGCACGTTATCGCGAGCACCGGACTCCGAAGAGGCGGAGATTCTGAAACGCCATGTGCGCGAATTCGAGGCTTCCCCGGGCAATGCGATGGAGTTACTCGCCACGGGTGATTGGCCGATAGCGACGGCTCTGGATCCGGTCGAGCACGCTGCGTGGACGCTGCTTTGTTTGAGCGTATTGAATCTCGATGAAACTTTAAACAAGGGCTGACTCATGAACCCGATTCTTGAACGACAACGTCACCTTTCCCGGCGGCAATTTATTAGCCACAGCATGGGGTGCTTGGCACGGCGGGATTGGCCTATTTGTTAGGCAAGAGCGGACTGTCGGCCGCGGGATTAAACATGGGCGGAGCGGAGCAGTGGGGCGGGCTGACGGGCTTGCCTCATTTTCAGCTGAAAGCGAAGCGGGTCATTCATCTATCTCTTCATGAGTGGTGGTCCGACCCACGTGGATCTCTTTGATTGGAAGCCGCGTCTGCGGCAGATGCACGGCGAAGTGGTGCCCTCGTCGTATGTGGGCGACAAGGTTTTCAGCACGATGACGGGCAAGGCCAGCGGCAAAGTCATGCTCGCTCTGATCGAGCCGTTTGCCCAACACGGCCAAAGCGGAGCCTGGGTGAGTGAGTTTTTGCCCTACATCGCGAAGATCTTTGTTTTGTGAAATCGCTGCACACGGATTCGGTGAATCACGCGCCGGCGATGACCTTCATGCTGAGCGGCGCGCCTCTGCCGGGACGTCCGGCACTGGGCTCGTGGTTGAGCTACGGACTGGGATCTGAAGCGGAGGATTTGTCGGATTATGTTGTGCTGACGTCGGTCACCCAAGGCACGACGTGCGGTCAGACGTTCAATGAGTCTTATTGGGGGAACGGTTTCCTTCCGTCCCGTTATCAGGGGGTGAAGTTTCGCGGCGGCGCCGAACCCGTCCTGTATTTGGAAAACGCGCTGGGTGTCACGGAACGGATGAAGCGCAACATGCTCGAGGAGATCGCGCAGATTAATGAGCGCAAACTGCACGAGATGGGCGACCCGGAGATCGCGACGCGAATTACCCAGTATGAAATGGCCGCACGCATGCAATTGAGTGTGCCGGAGTTGGCGGATTTTTCGGATGAATCGCCGGAGGTGCTGGCGCGCTATGGGCCGCAGGTGCACCAACCGGGCAGTTTTGCGTATAACTGCATCATGGCCCGACGGTTGATCGAACGCGGCTCACGGTGCGTTCAGGTTATGCATGCGGGCTGGGACCAACATAACTCGATTACAACTGAGCTCTACGACCAATGCCGCGATACGGATCAACCCAGTGCGGCGTTGGTGCAGGATCTGAAACAGCGTGGGCTATTGGACGATACGTTGGTGATTTGGGGCGGGGAGTTTGGTCGCATGCCATTTATCCAAGGAAATCTGGGTGAGCGTTACCGCTGGGGCCGAGATCATCATCCCTATGCCTTCACCAATTGGATGGCGGGAGTGGGGATTAAACCCGGAATGACTCACGGTGAAACCGATGATCTTGGATTCAACATCCTCAAAGATCCGGTGCATGTGCATGACATGCAGGCCACGGTTTTGCAGTTGATGGGGATTGATCACGAACGACTCACTTTCCGGTTTCAAGGACGGGATTTCCGACTCACCGACGTTCACGGGAAAATCGTTAAACCGATCTTGGCGTAGAGGGAGTCGAAGCTCCCCATGGATTTCGTCGCTTAACCTGTGGGCCGGAGCTTTACGCCCGACAGCAGCTTGCTAGCCAACAGGCTGACCACACTCCACTGATGATGGGGTGCCGACCGCAAATATTTCGCAGGTAGTAGTAGGTTTGCACCGATTGGTGATGACTAGGTTCTGCCAACTCGATGGAATCGCGGCGGTAGAGATTTTCAGGCAAACCTTCGAATAGATCGAGTCGAGCCAGTGCCTCCGGGGTAACGGACCAAAGCTCTCCGGAAACACCGCGGAAGTCGGACGGATCACGAACTAATCCGGGATAGTCTGCCACGACGAAGAGGCGATAACCCGGAACAGTGCGGGCTGCGCTGAGGTAGCACTGATCGGCCAATACGGCATGATTTGACGCGCCACGTTTGAGGGTGCCGTAGATGAAAAGGACAGTTGTGTCAGAGATCGAATTCACGAGCCGACTTCTATGACGAGGGCAGTCGTATTGTCGCGGCCGGATGCGGCCACGGCCTCGTTGACGATTTGTTCCGCGACGTCCTGATCGTTTTGGTCCCGCACCACATCGGTGATACGGTGATCCCACAGACCGTCGACCAGTCCGTCCGAGCAAATGAGGAATTTGTCACCGGGTTCACACCCCACGGAACCGATTTGCGGTTCGAGAAACTGGAAACTACTGCCGAGCGATTGTTGCAGGCAATGTTTGGCGGGATGGTTGCGGGCTTCACGCTCATTGATCTCGCCGCGACGACGCAACCAACCTGGCCGGGTGTGATCATCGGTGATCAGTTTCATGCCTCCCGCTTTGGGAAAATAGTAGATGCGACTATCCCCGACGTGTCCGAAATAGAGCCAACCGGGGCTCAACCAAGCGAGACTCAGCGTGGCACCCATGTCCCGACATTCCTCGTAGGAATCACTCAAATAAGTAAGGGCGCGGTGTATCTCTGAGAAGAGCTGGTCCAGGATGTCGTTAAATCCTGAATGGATGCCGGAAGCCGATTGGCGAAAACTGCGCGGAAGCAGCTTCGTTGTCTTTTCGATGGTAATTTTGCTGGCGAATTCACCGGCGGCCTTTCCGCCCATGCCGTCGCTCACCGCAAAGACGTAGTCCATTTCGTCTAGTGAACCGTCGCCCATTTTGCCTAGGTAGTTGATTTCGTGACCGTCGAAGCGGAGACCGAGGAAGGTGTCTTCATTGTTTTTGCGAAAACGTCCAACATCGCTGTGTCCAGACCAACGCACTTGGTGGGTCGCGGGAGTGTCACTCATTGCGGGCTTCGTGATCGTCGGAAGGGTCCGGCTTTAGTGAAACGGACGGATCGTCGAGCAGGGTGGCGAATTCGAAGTCGATCAGGCAAAATTGCCCATCGGTGTTGCGATAAGTGATGTTGCGCAGGAACGGATCCTCGTGACGCACACCATAACGCTCCAACTGAGCAAAAAGACGCTCAATTTTGTTGTCGCTTAGGTGCTGCACTCGCATGCCGCAGTTAGATGTGACTATTTTTTTCCGCTCCCAGTCGACCTCAAGTAATTTTGGCACGAAAGGGCAGTCTTGTTTTCTTAGATGTTCAAGAACCGCGACTTCAGTTCGCATGCGTTGGTCCGCTTTTTCATCGCGGTAGGTTTTGTGCACACGGCCATCGTAGCCAATGTGCACGGAGGCGTGGCGGGTGTTTTTAGCTTCGGGCATGACGGAAATTACGAAGAGACGGTGATTTGGATGAAAACAGATTGCCGCGGCGGGGTCAAACTTAGGCGAAATAACGAAGTATGTATGAATTTTGTTTCTTCGTGGCACATAAGGTGCTCAATTCGAGAACTGTTGGCTCGTTTTGAGCCGATGTTTCCTTGTCGAAGGCATCCTTGTCGGCGGCAGTAAACCAGCAATCCCTTCTTATTCGAAACTGACCCTTAGAAATATGGCCAAACTGAAACTGGAATACATCTGGCTCGACGGTTACACTCCTGTCGCAGGCCTCCGCGGAAAAACCAAGATCGTCGATGGCGATCCTGCTAACTTCACCCTCGAAGATTGCCCGATGTGGGGCTTCGATGGCAGCTCGACCAAGCAGGCCGAGGGCAGCAGCTCCGACTGCTTGCTCAAGCCCGTCGCCCTCTACCCGGACAGCAGTCGCGTAAACGGCTTCCTCGTCATGACCGAGGTGCTGCTTCCCGATGGCTCCGCTCACCCTTCGAACACCCGCGCCACTGTCTTCGACGATGAGGATACCTGGTTCGGCTTCGAGCAGGAATACTTCTTCTACAAAGACGGTCGTCCGTTGGGCTTCCCTGAAGGCGGCTACCCCGCTCCTCAAGGCGGCTACTACACGGGCGTAGGCTTTGGCAGTGTCGGCGATATCGCCCGCACGATTGTTGAAGAGCATCTCGACGCTTGTATCGATGCCGGAATCAACCACGAAGGCATCAATGCCGAGGTCGCTAAAGGCCAATGGGAATTCCAAATCTTTGGCAAAGGCTCCAAGAAGGCCGCCGACGAGGTCTGGGTCGCCCGTTATCTTCTCCAACGCATCGGTGAGAAATACGGTGTGGACATTGAGTATCACTGTAAGCCGCTCCTCGGTGCCTATGACGATCCTCTCGATTGGAACGGCTCCGGTATGCACTGCAACTTCTCCACGAAGTTCATGCGCGAGACCGGTGGTGAGGATTACTTCATGGCCCTGATGGACGCGTTCTCCAAGTTCCGCGAAGAACACATCGCTGTTTACGGCCCGGACAATCACCTCCGCCTCACCGGTCTCCACGAGACTCAGTCGATCGACCAGTTCTCCTGGGGTATCGCTGACCGTGGCGCTTCGATCCGCGTTCCGCACAGCTACAAGGCACATGGATGGAAAGGCTATCTCGAGGATCGTCGGCCCAACTCAGCGGGTGACCCTTACGCGATTGCTTCCCGCGTGCTCCAGACCATCGCGACGGTGCCAGCGATATATTGATATCGCGATCGCGGGTTTATTGGGACTCCAGCTCGCATGGGTGACATGGCATTTGGGAGGTTTTGTTGCCGGTCCTTTGGGGGGTAAGTTTTCCGGTTCTGATTGCGATTATGGCACTCGTCGTCGCGCGGCTGGTGTTTTGGAGTCAGCAGACTCTTCCGCAGGGGTGGTGGATGCCGTTGCCGTTTCTACTCTGGTCATGGCTGCATGCTTAGGGATTAGCGGAGGTGCCCGGACGGGCGCAGCTACAAGCTCTATTGGTTCTGCACGGCAGCATTGCCTACTGGATGGGATTACACTTGGCCCAGACCCGTTGCGCGAAAACGCTCCTATACGGCATGGTCGCTGCCACTGTTTTAGTGGGCGCTGGAGCTGCGATCTATCAGCGCGTAACCGATCCAACTTGGCTGCCGATGGGGCGGGAGCAATGGATCTACTATCTTACCCGATCGAGTGGGTTTTTCGGAAACCCCAACAATTTTGCGGCGTGGCTTGCCTTGGTGCTACCGCTGGCAGCCGCCGCGGTTGGAGGTGGTTTGAGCCGGAATAGGTGGGTGCGATTTACGGGTATGCTGGTAGTATTCGCGTCCTTGATCGGAATCGGACTGAGCCAATCGCGTGGCGTGATACTTACGCCGACCGGCGTGTTTACGGTTTGGCTGCTTGTCGGGCCAAAATGGAAATGGCGCTGGCGTATCGGGGGAGTGCTTGCACTCTTGGGGGGTGGCGACTGCCGCGATGGTAACGGCTTACCGCCTCGCTCCGAATTTTCCCCAGCGCGTTGACTCATTTATTGAGTTTAAAGGTGAACGCACCCGGCCCGAGATGTGGCATATTGCACGAGAGCTTTGGCGAGATCGTCCGTTGGTCGGAAATGGGGGAGGGAGCTACGTTTCGTTGATGGAAAAACACCGCCGGGAGGGACTCTGGGAATCCGCAGAATACGCCCACAATGACTACCTCAATCTACTCAGTGACTACGGCGCGGTAGGCTTCATATTGTTGATTTTCCCGTTGGGCTTCACGTGGTGGCGCGGGCTCAGATCGCGCCCGGCAAGTGGATCAGAATTGCCGATCTCTTCGGGAGAAGGAAGAGCTCTGGCATGGGGATTGGCTATTTTGGCGGTAAGCGTGGTGATCGATTTTCACCTGCAATCGCCTGCTGCCGTGCTCCTCGCAGGAACCCTACTGGGGCTGATGATTGGGCAATCTCGGCGCAAGAAACGAAAAACAAATGCATTTTTTACAAATCAATTTCTATGATCGGTCGCGGTGATTGCGAGGATATTTTTGATGTTGGGCGCAGTAGCACTCGGCCGTTTCGGAGGGGTAATTTATGAGGTGGAAAGTATGCGTCAGTAAGGAAGAAGGATGCTAAATTCTCTCGCGGCAGAGACTGACGCACTGCTTGTGCGCCAGCTCGCGTTCGAAGGTGAAACGCTTCTCAGCGAATCCTGTGAATTGAATCCCGTGAATGATCGAGCTTGGGCGGATCTATCGTATGCTATTAGTTTGCAGGGCTATAGGAATACATCGAATGGTGGTGAATTGGGCCGAAAGGCGGAATTTTCTGCCCGTCAAGCATTGGATGTGTCCGAGGAAGTAGCTGAGTATTGGGTCAGGCTTGGGGTTGCCTTGGATCTACGAGGGCGATGAGGGGAAGCAGGGCAGGCATTTGGCCGGGCGATCCGTTTGGCGCCTCGGCAACCGGTGGTTTGGTTCTACCCTTTAGCCACTTGCTTGCGTCTTGACCCTGCTATGGGGATATCCGTCAAGAGAGATTCGGATTTTTGATTTAGGTTACATTCAGGTAGAAGGGTGGGAGGTGTTGGTTACGATTTTTTGCGTCTTCTAAGCCGCCACGGTCTCTGATTTGAGGCCGGGATTTCCTGCTATCCGTGTTCCCGTTGTGGGTGACACACTATGACTTATCCATTCGGTCACGACAGGCTGCAGAAGCGAAGCTGCCCAAGCTTCCAAAACGTCGCATCAAAAGCAACCGGGGTCACGCCGGGCACACTCCGCTAAAATCATTTATGCTGCTCGCATCACGGACCGATCAGGCACGCATCGCGGGCAAAGCTTTCAGGGTTAAGCCGAGTTGGGCTGGGGTGGTAATGACGGATACACGTGTCGCATCGGCCGCGACATGAGCGGCTGCCGGGATGTGACCGGAAGGTGATACCATGACTCCTTAGCCCCCGGATTTCAGCTTTCCCGCCTCAATTTGCTTCAAGAGTTCCTTGCTACGCCGTTGTGCGGCCAGCGTGGCCTGTGGCCCGAGCCGGTTTTCAAGTTTGTCACGCTTCCGGACCGCGTCTTCGTCTCCCGAGATGGCTGCCATGTCGAACCATGCCAAGGTCTCGACATCATCCCGGGTGACGCCGCTGCGCCAGTAGCGTACATCACCGCCAGGTTGTGTTGTGCGTTGGCCAGCCCCTGATCGGCCGCCAGTCGATACCACTTGAGCGCCTCATCATCCCGTGCGACGCCGCTGCCATCACGGTACATCACCGCCAGGCTGTTTTGAGCGATGGCATGCCCCTGTTCGACCGCCAGTCGGAACCCCTTGAGCTCCTCGGCACCTTCCCGTTTGCTGCCGCGGCCTTCATAGTACATCCTCGCCAGGTTAAATTGTGCGGCGGCATCCCCCTGTTCGGCCTTTTTTATCATGTCTCCAAGGTCTACGGATACCGCGGCGTCAACGACGCCGATCAGCAGCAAGACGAGCAAACCCAGGAGAAATTGTTTCATCCGGCTCTTATGCGCGGAATAATAAACGAGGTCAACACTTTTGGAAACCCCCGGGCGGGGGGGCCCAAGGCCCCGCGGGCGGGCGGGATAGATCCCGCGGCAAGGATGGTGGGAGCCCGGGTGGAGGCGAACGCGGGTGGCCGGGCGCACGATCACCGCGCCGTTCCGCAAAGAGCATCATCCGCTCTTTGATCCGCTTTTCCATCCCGCCGCGGGGCGGACCCCGTCGGCGTTACTGCGTCGCGGACAGGCCACCGGCAGGTGGTTACCACAAAACACATACAGTGGCGGGAAGCAGTGGTGATCGTGGTAGCCGTGGAAAAAATGTCCTTCCTGGCGCACATGGGCGGGCGCATCGGTGGCATCAAAATCCAAGGTGATCACCGCCGGAGGCCGGTCATGCGACGCGATGGATGAAGGTATCCACCCATATCCGGTTGATCGGGACCGCCGTCCGGCGCGACTGGGCATTTTCAAACCGGCACGGCGTCGATCCACCCGCCAAGGGCTCATCTCGACCGGCGGCCACCTGATGAATCGAGTCGAAGCGCAGGGCCTGCGCATCGTTTAAATCCTCCCAGCCCGCGCACAGCGCGAAGACGCGCTGACGCAACAGACGCGCTGACGCAACAGACGCGCTGCATCATGGGCCACCTTGCCCGACTGGCGCTGGTCGCAAAGCACGCTCGATACCTGTTTGGTCAAGCCCACTCGCCGGTCCACTTCGCGCAGCAACAGCAGCCCACCATCGCTGCCTCGGCCCAATGCAGGAGGGGGGCAATGAACTTCCCCGGTTGCCCAACCCGCAATTAAACCCATAACCCACCAAATAAGACACGACCGTGTCCCACAAACTCAGGCCCGTTCTACCTCCCATTGGAAGCAACGATACTCATTGACCTTCCATGAATATTTGATTCTTCACGGACAGACTGTTTTTTGAAGCCAAAATGACTTAAGCAGTCGAGTATTTCTTGCCTAGAAAGCCAATTGCACTGATCTTTTGGACCTCCGCAAAATCCTCTCCAATCTCTCGCGATTTCATATCGGTACGGATAGATAGTGAATTTAAATCCCTCGAATTCATCGCGCTTTAGTTTATCAAAACGATTATTGTGAATTGAGCCCGGACAGCATAATTCGGGATCATAGTAATGCGTCCAAATATACAAGATCTTACAGGTCTTACTAAGATTATAGATCAGCTTAACGGGCTCTACCATATGATACAAAAATCCAGAAACGAATCCGATGTCATAGTGAGTCGTAGAATTTTCTAAAAACGAGATAGCGTCGGCCAAATAAAATTTCGAAGATTTAAGATCGAATATTTCCTTAACGATCAAACACTTCAAATATGCTCGGGTATTTGCCTCCACTGCAGCAATTGACTTTGCTCCCATTTGTTCGAGCATAAATGTATGGCCACCTTCGAGAGGTCCTAACTCTAATATTGATGCATTTGTTACGTGATGTCCGTGTTCCATCATAGAATCCGCCGCCCATCTAACACGCTCATCTTCGAAAAGACCAGCCCCGCCTCCTGTTTGTAAACGCATGGCCGCTGGAAACTTCGAAGACCATTAATTTTTAAATATATCAACACATGCTTGAGCTGATCTGCTTCCTGAAACAAAGAAATTACTTATTTCCATCCATATATCACAGTCTCAAACCGCAAATCTGTCTAGAACTAAATTATTGAATAACAAAACCTGAATTATATACTCGTTTTCCAATTTGATAGTTTTGACTACAAAAATGGTGCTAACATAGGCAATGGGCGATGAGGCCCGCCACGCGGCGGCCATCCCCAAGCTCCCCGTTGAGCACCTCCGAGCGGGTGAGCGGGGCGCACGAGCGCCCCGCGGATACCGGAGGAAAACAACGCCTGTTCACCGCACGTGACCACGCGGCAGGATCGTGGCGGCGACCGCATTGGGTGACTGCCCCGGCCGAGCACTCGGCTAAGGGCTCCAACCCGCGCCTCATTGTCACCAACATCGTGGGGAACCCGCAGCAACTCCACGACCGACGCCGCTGCGTCCGCGGCGAGGTGGAGAACCGCATCAAGGAGCAGGTGATGCTCCCGGCTGACCGGGTGGGCCAACCCATGGCGTCTGCTGCTCGCCGGTCTGGCGCATGCCCTGACGCAGGGACTGCGGCGATTGGCCCTGGCGGCACCTCACCGGCAGGGACCGGCGCGGTGACCGTGCGCTCGTCCACCCCCGTTCGCCTCCACCTGAGCAGTCATCATCCTTGCCCCGGTGTCCTCGTCCACGCCCACGGGCCCACCGGCTCCTCCACGAGAATGACAAGGCACGCGCTGCAAGCCTGCCGCACGTCGACGGGGGAGGGGGGGGCGTATCGACCATGCCAGACATTGCCCCACCAAGCGGGGCTCAGTCCTCCTCGGCGACGCCGCTTCCGCCGAACCAGCCGCCCTGCGCCAAGCTGCCGCAGCAGGCTGAAACGCACTTCCTCAGCATTTCAGGACTTAATCTCCAACTCGGGAATATGCAATTGCGGTTGCGCCTCTCAGATTCATGAAAATCCTGAAAACTATGACAGGTCGTGTATCAATTTTCGGCGGCTTCCTTGCTGCCCTCTTGCTCGCCGTCTCGCTTTTTGCGCAGGAGGAAACTGAACCGCAGTCTCCCGCAGAGACCGATCTTTTGATGCTATTCGAGCAGGTGAATGCAAAAATCGAGGCTGCGGGTCGCCCGTCCGATCCTGCAGGGTTTTTCGCCGCAGCGGTCGCTGCATTTGCTGAACTCCGCGCGAAGTATGTCGGTAAAAAATCCAAAAAACGCCTCGACCACCTCGTGGGTTTACCCGCTCCTGAACTGGATTTTACCTGGAGCACTGCTGAGGGCCTCGAACACCTTTCCGACCTCTCTGGAAAAGTCGTGGTGCTCGACTTCTGGGCCACGTGGTGCGGCCCGTGTGTGCGTTCATTTCCCCAAGTCCGCGAACTCACCGAGCACTATGCTGACTCTGCCGTTGAGGTGGTGGGAGTCACCAGCTTGCAAGGTCGGGTGCACGGGCTCGAGCGCGCCCCCATTGATGTGCGCAACGATCCCGCCAAGGAACACGCGTTGATGAATGAATACATCGCCAAGATGGGTATCAACTGGACGATCGCATTCAGCGAGCAGGAGGTGTTCAATCCGGACTATGGCGTTACCGGTATTCCCCACATGGCGATCATCGCTCCCGACGGAACCGTGCGCCACACCGACCTGCATCCTGCCATGCCACACGATCAAAAACTCGAAATGATCGACGCCTTGCTCAAAGAATTCGATCTTCCCGTGCCAGAGCACTCCTGATTCGATCGATAGTTGCCGATCATTTCGCACTCGCGGCAATCCGGAGGGTAATCCGAGGGGGTCAAACGCAAAAGATAAAGATTGAGTCGAGGAGTGAGTTGGATTGATTTGGCCTCATGCCAAGGAAACAACGGGTAGAATTCGCCGGAGCGACGTATCACATCATTAGTCGAGGAAACAACCGGAAAGATCTATTTACGGTAGGTAAGAGTGGAGAGGCTTTTGAAAGTGCGCTCTTCGAAACTGTGCAGCGCTGCGGGTGGGAGCTCTACGCTTACGTGATTATGAGTAATCACTCCCACTTGGCCGTGCGCACCCCGGAGGCTAATTTGGGGGACGGTATGACGTGGCTGCAGAGCACCTTTGCTACTCGCTTCAATCGGTTCACCGGCGAACGTGGCCACGTTTTCCAGGGGCGATATAAATCGATTCTCCTTTCGGAAGACCGTTCTTTGGGAGGTTTGATTGACTACATTCATCTCAATCCGGTGAGGGCACGCATGCAATCAATCGACGATTTGGAGAATCATGCTCTATCAAGCTTTTCGCGCTACATGAGGGGCGGCGCTGAAATTCAACCTCTACAACGTGAAGCGTTCCTAAATTTGCGGGGGCTACCGGCCGGTCTACGGGGAATGAAACTTTACCGGCAGAATCTCGCGATTGCCGAAGAATCCCAACCGAGGAAGCGCCAGGAGCTGATGAAGCGTTATTGTCGCGGCTGGTTTATGGGAACGGCCGAGGCCAAGCAGGAGATGACGAAGCAACTCACCCGAGATGCTGATACTGCCAACTGGGAGGGCGTAGACTTGAAGGCGCTTACTGAGGCGCGTTGGGAAAAGTTGGTATCCTCTGAACTCAAGCGCATGAAAAAGAAACAGAAGGACATCGAAAACTCGATCAAAGGTGCGCTGTGGAAGGTCGAGATTGCGGTTAAGCTTAAGGCCGAAACGACTGCCAGCAACCCGTGGGTTGCCCGACGTCTGCAGATGGGCCACCCCAACTACGTGAGTAATCTGGTCAACGCGGCGAAATAATCTTTATCTTTTGCGTTTGAGCCGTTTTCGAGAAAACCCAACTAGGAACATACCGCCTCCGCTTGATGGAGGATTCTGTTCTGCTTTCACAAGCTTGTTGTAAAATAGGTATGATTGGAGCGGGAGAAAAACTCTATTGGGTCGTAAGCGTCCGAGAGGCGGCCTAGTGTTCAGGGCAGGAGAATCCGGGTAGGGTGCGTGGGTGGAATCGATAGAAGTTGAGTTGGAAGGTCAGAAGCAGGATGAGCGGGGACGCCACTTACGTTCTCGCGAGGAATGGACGAAGTTGATCGAACTTTATGAGCAAAGCGGATTGACGCAGAAGGCGTTCGCGAAACGCGAAGGCCTTAAATACGCAACTTTTGTGGCGTGGTTGGGTCGGTTGCGACGCCACAGAGTCGTTGTGGGTTCGCCTCGTGCCTCCTTTGCGACGTTGCGGCTGGACGGGCCACCTGCGGTGGGCGCGGCCTTGGAGGTCGTGCTGCCCGACGGCATGCGTGTGCGCGGTGAGGAGCCGTTGAAGGTGGCGGCATTGCTCAAAGCTCTGCGAGACTAACCACGATGCTCGGATTTGCCTCAGCACGCACGATCCATCTGGCCCTCGAGCCGGTGGACATGCGCAAGCAGTTTGACGGGTTGTGGGTGCTGGCCAAGCGGCTGGAGCAGGGCCGGTTTAGTTGGCCACGTGGTGGTGACGGTGCCAAGGTGACACTCAGTGCCGAAGCCCTGAGCATGCTACTGGGCGGAATCGATCTGAAAGACGGGGCAAAAAAGCATGGTATGAGCGCTAAAAAGGTTGCGAGTCATGGTGTCCTATGTGTGGATACCAAGGGTACTGCCCTTGGAGCAGCTTCCCGCCGCCTATCTCGCTTTGGAGAATGAAAATGTGGCGCTGCGCTCCCAGTTGGAATGGCTGCAAAGGCAGATGTTTAGCGGGGGCAAGAGCGAGCGGCTCGATCCGGCGCAGTTGAAGCTGAAGTTACTCGATCAACAGAAGTTAATCGAGCAGACGGCGACCCCGGAGACGATCACCTATGAGCGCCGGCGTGCCTCGCGGGAGAAGCCGCCGCTGCGCGCCGAGGCGTTTGCCCACCTGCCGGTGAAGCAGACCGTGGTGATCGAGCCCGAGGAAGTGGTGGCCGAGCCCGATCAGTTTGAGCGTATCGGAGAAGAAAGCAGCTTCGAGGTGGATGTGGTGCCCCCGCAGTTGTTCAAGCGCGAGTTTGTGCGTCCGAAGTATTCGAGTGAAGGCTCAGCCGCAGCAGCCCCCGGTAGTGGCCCCGGCGCGGGTGCGAGCGGTGGAGGGAGGCTACGCCTCGGCGGGGCTGTTGGCCTGGGTGTTGATCATGCTCCGCTGTATCGCGTGGAAAAGATGTCCTCGCCGCTGGGGCGCACGGCTGCCGCGCCAGAGTATGGCCGCGTGGGTGCGCATCGCATCGGTTGGCTGGAACCGATTTATCAAGGCATGCACCGGGGGTTGTGCGAATCCGGTTACGTGCAAGGGGATGAGACGCCGGTGCGCTGCCATGATCCGGATCAAAAACGAGGTAAAACCAAAGACGGGTGGCTGTGGGTGATGAGTCGCCCCGGTGGCGACGTGGTCTTCGACTGGCGATTATCGCGTCAGCACGGCGAACTGACGTCATTGATCGATGGTTTTGCCGGGATCCTGCAATCGGATGGTTATGGAGCGTATGCCGCGCACGCGGCGGCGCACCCTGAAGTGAGCTGGGTGGGATTGAGCTGGGTAGGATGTTGGGCACATGCGCGGCGTAAGTTTTTTGACGCCCAGGGTGAACAGCCCCGGGTCGCGCAGTGGATCCTGCGACTGATCGCAGGTATGTATCATCAGGAAAAACCGGGGGATCAGGCCGGGATCGCCGCGACCCAGCGTCGGGAACGACGACCGCGATATTTTACCGGCAAGCTGTATGGGTTGCGCGTGGTGGTGTTGAGGCTGCGCCAACACGTATTTGCCCAAATCAGGTCTGGGCAAAGCCTGCACCTACCTGCTGGGCCAGGGGTCGCCCCTGAGCGAACACCTGCGTCACGGCGAAACCCGTCTGGATAACAATCTGGTGGAAAATGCGATCCGGCCCTCGGCTCTGGGCAAGAAAAACGGGCTGTTCATCGGGCATCCTGACGCCGGGCAACGCTCAGCGATCATCTACTCGCTGGTCATTAGCGGCCAACGCCACGGACACGATCCGCTGGCCTATCTGCGCAACGTGCTCACCCGCTTGCCGCTATGCCGAGCCGAGGTGCCTATCACTGACCTGCTGCCCGCGAACTGGAAACCGCCGGTCGGGACGGAACTGCCCCCCGCATCCCAATCGTGACGATTGCGATAGCGAAAACGTCACCATCGCGGGACCCATAGCGTTATGATCGTTATCAGGCAATAGGGCCGCCTCTCGGACGCTTACGATTTAATCATGGAAAGGGGCTCGTCTCACGTCGGTGAGGTCATCGCCGTCGGGACGAATTCGCGGATCACCGTGAATGGTGTAAATCCCGCCATCATCGCGTTCCGTTACGAGTTGAATGGCAATGAAGTGGAGGGTCGTCACCAAACGATGGACTTCGGGTCAGTCCAAACCACAGAGATTGGTGATGAAGTAAAAATACAATCGCTGGACGGACAATCCATCATCGGAGGGCTGAGTGTTTACCAATTCCCCTTTGGGGTGTTTAATCTCTTTTACGTGATTCCTATTTTAATGGGAGGGATACCCGCAATTTACCTCTTATACTTCCTGAGAAAGAAGACCAATCTGCATAGGCACGGAATAGAAACACAAGCGGTGGTTGAGAGCATTTAACCAATATTCTATATCCGGCAAATAGGATTCAGATCCCGTTCCAAAGATCACCACCGTATCTATTTCTCATTCATCGACAGCAATGGAGAGGCGCATAGCGCCGCTGATGACACCACGGATAAACTCATTGCTCGAGACGCGAAGAAAGGAGACCTGATTGACATCGTTTACCTCGAAGAGAAACCCACGACCGCATGCCTGTTCGAGCGATTCTTAGTCAAGTAGCAGAGCTCCAAAGACCCAGCATGGTTTACGTCTTTTGCTGTCCTCCGGATCGCTGTGGATCTTTACCTTTTGCGTTTGACCCCTTCTCTGATTCCATGAGCCGCAAGGGCAACTGCTACGACAACGCCTTCATCGAATCGTTTTGGAGCAGTATGAAACTCGAACTGATCAAACGCACTCGCTTCGGCACCCGTGATGAGGCGCGCACGGCCATCTTCCATTACATCGAAAGCTTCTACAACCGCGAGCGACTGCACTCCAGTCTTGGCTATCTAAGCCCTCTCGCCTTCGAATCCCACCACACAACATAATCACCCCATCCACGTGTCCGTTTTAAAGGGGCAAGCCCAAGGTGGTCCCTTGGTCCAGCGAGGCAGTAGCGGGTTCCAGATCCCCATTGCAAAAAACCGCTGTTGCCCCCTAGGCCTATATAATACGGCCCAAGAGCACTTTACCATCCCATCATTGTTGGCCTTGACCTCGGACTCTGGAATTACGGCGGAAATACCAACCCGCACCGGTTCTCCAACCATGTAGCTATCCCTGTTTAGCCGCATGGCTAACTGATACTCAGCATGGGCATTGCCCACGGCAAAAAAAGCATGAAGCATGCAAGTGCCAGTCCCCTCATGGTCTTTGACTCCTGTCAGGTGTTGGGGGATGGGTAAACCCTCGAATTCTCGCCAGGGAATCCTTGTTGAAACTGAGGTCCACAACGTTTGTGCCTGGTGCCATCAAGCTGTCGTCAGTGGAGTGAAATAAGCCGGGGTGGAAATAGTGCCCAATTTCATGCGCGACAATTACTGCCTCGTCGAAACCGTAATCCCGAATCGTTTCATGGAAAATTAGACAACCGTTGTGCCGCTTTTCTGTGCTCATGTATTGATTCGCTCCGAACAATATGGGTCTTTCGGTGTTCGGATCGTAATCCTTATCCATGTCCGCTTGAAATACGTTTTTCACATAAACCGCCCAGTAATCCGACTCAATCTTTGGACTTCCCCTATCATTATCAACTTCCTCTGGTTTGTTTGCGGTTATGTGGGCCGCAAATGGCTGCGAGGGGTCATCGTGCACCATTGTGTGCTTAATTGTCACAAACGCAGGAGCAAAAACTGTGGAAAGCAAACTGGTGTCATCAGCCGTGGCTGCGACTTCCGCCGGTAGTTCGACGGGCAATTGCCGGTTGGAGCGAACCTGAGCGACCGTTCGTTCGCGTCGGGTCTTTTGGGAGATATCCCCCGCCTTCCATGCACGGACCAGGCTCAAAGCCTCGTGAGCGCGAGCTCGGTCGGCGTTTTCGCCCGAGGGGTTCTGTTCGTAGAACTGCTTGGGGTCATTGGCCAAGGAAAGCTCATCAAGCACGTTCCCCTGCCCACTTCCCCGCGAACGGTTTTCCAACTCCTTCCAACTCGATCCCGCCGGACGCGACCTTTCGGACTGCGCCAGAAGTGATCCGGCAACGAAAATTGACCCTGCCAGTAGGAACAAGGTCTTCATGAATTTGAGGCTTACCTGTGTTTTCATACCTTAAAAAAGGAGTTTTATACTTGATCAACCGCAGCTGTTAATCAAGCATTTCGTACAAGTGGCGCAAGTCGTCATACATGATGCGGAACTTGGCTCCGTGATAGGGCAATCCGAAGGGGTCGAACGCAAAATATAAAGATCGGTCCTGATCCTGAATCGAGCTCCAACGATTAACCACGCCCCTGCGGCACACGGCGCACCAGCCTTCCGTCACTCCGTTCCTCCAGTCTGATCACGACGTCTGCGCGTTCCCTCGCTGCCTCACCGTTGCTCAGTCCACAAGGCAGCAGCCCCACCGGCGACGGCCCTGTGTCGCCTACGCGCCACGAAGGCAGGGCTCCTGTAGGACCCGCCCTGTCACGTCTCGTCTCCACTTCACGTTGTTTCGTTGCAGCGAGTCGTGCCCGCCGTAGTCAGACCGGCGGGGACCCCGCTGCGCCCGGCTGAGGGCACAACACCGTCGATCTTCCATGCCGCGGATACTGATCAAGACAGCCAATTGAGCCTATCCGAACTGTTGCGGGTCATTGAAGTTTACAACACCCGCAGCGGCACGACGCGGACCGGTGAATATCATATCGATGACAGCACGGCAGACGGCATCGCGCCGGGACCGGCTGGGTGAGAGAATGGCAATATTAATGCACAGGTTGGTGCGCTAGATTGTAGCCGGGGTCGCTGACCCCGGATCGTTGCCTCTCAGGCTGAAATTTGTCCGCTATTTTGCGTTGCTAAAACATTCGATCGTTGGACGAGGCAGATTCCAAGGTGCTCCGGCCTCAACGAGACCTGCTACAGTGGGGCAGGCAGGGGTTCGCTACCCGAGCGAGCTGGTTTCATTCTGCCATTGCGCCACTCTTACGCTGCGGCGGTTTCGGCGAAACCGCCCTACCTCGACTTTACCGCGGTTACCTCAACTCTATTCCGAATCCGCGGTAGGCGGTGGAATCGGTTTGGGTGTTGGCTTAGGAATCGAAATGGTCGGGGCGCTGATTTTTGGCCCAATGGTTGATGGGCTGAATCCCGGCAGGGAGGGACCCCCAATTTTAGGCGTAGTGATGGAGGGTTTCGCGAGCTTAGGGGCCACCGGCGCGATTTTTTCTTCGACCGGCGCATCGGGATCCATTCGACCGGCGGCGATTTCCTTTTTTAGGACGGCGAATCGTCGCTCCCCGCGCTCAATTCGCTCGGGATAGCGGTGGAGCCGCTTCCGAACTTGTTCGACTGATCCGGGATCGGTGCCGCGTTCGGCAGCCAACATTAACCAGGCCAGTCCTTCTTCATAGTCGCGTTTGATTCCCCGTCCGCTGACCAGCATCGCGCCGACGTTGTAGGTTCCTTCCAGGGATCCGACGTAAGCGGCTTTTTCGTAATACTCGAAACCCAGTTTTCGGTTGGGAGTTTGTCCCAACAGGCCGTCGTGGTAAATCGTACCGACCCGGAAAAGGGCCTCGGGATGATTCTGAAACGCGGCTTTTCGATAAAACTGGAATGCGGCCTCTTCGTCTTTCTCGACTTGGTCGCCGACCTCGAGAAGTTGGGCGTATTGGAAGCAGGCGAGCGGGTTGCCGGTCTCTGCTGCTTTGCGCAATTCTTTGGTATTTTTCCAAGTTGGTCCGGCATCGTCGACGCCGACGAACACGGGCGGAGCGGTTAAAACTTTGTCCTTTGCGAGGACGGTGGGTGCTCCAAATCCCAACCCCGCTGCGAGGCTCAATAGAGCCAGGCAGGAGGAGAATGAATGAGGGATAGTCTTATGCTTTTTTGGCAGCATCCTTCTTGGTCTCTTCGCAGCCGCCATTCACGTTCACCAGGACCTTGTCCATGATTTCTTTGGCCAACTCCGGCTTGTCGCGAATCTCGGCTTTGGCAGCGTCGCGGCCTTGGCCGATGAGGTCGCCGTTGTAGGAAATCCAGGCACCGCGTTTCTCCAAGACCTTGTGCTCGAGGCCAAGATCGATGACGGAGCCGCTCGCGGAGATGCCCTCGTTATACATGATGTCGAATTCGCACTCAGTGA
The DNA here is from genome assembly GCA_965203585.1 of Actomonas sp. Lineage (GTDB taxonomy): Bacteria > Verrucomicrobiota > Verrucomicrobiia > Opitutales > Opitutaceae > Actomonas. The sequence continues at coordinate 204,155 of CBDBDC010000003.1, read as the reverse complement.
AGGGTGGAGCTACTTTGTTTTTAACGATCTTCAGTTTGGTGCGGTTACCGATGACGGTGCCGTCGGGCTGTTTGATTTGCTCGCGGCGACGGATGTCGATGCGGACAGAACAGAAGAATTTCAGTGCGCGACCACCGGGTGTAGTTTCGGGGCTGCCGAACATGACGCCGATCTTTTCACGAATCTGATTGGTGAAGATACAAATGCACTTGGTCTTGCTCACGACCGCGGTGAGGCGACGCATGGCTTGCGACATGAGGCGGGCTTGCGAGCCGACGGTGGCGTCGCCCATTTGGCCGTCGAGTTCGTTCTTGGAGACGAGGGCGGCCACGGAATCAATGATGATGACGTCGATGGCGTTGGAACGGATGAGCGTCTCGGTGATGTTGAGTGCGTCCTCACCGGAGTCGGGTTGGGAGACAAGGAGGTCGTCGAGATTTACGCCAACGGTGCGGGCGTATTTCGGATCAAGGGCATGCTCGACGTCGACGAAGGCGGCGAGTCCGCCGTTGCGTTGCGCTTCGGCGATGACGCTCAAACAGAAGGTGGTCTTACCGGAGGATTCTGGTCCGTAGATTTCCACGATGCGGCCGCGGGGGAGTCCGCCCACTCCGAGTGCGAGATCGATGGCGAGCGAACCGGTCGAGATCGTTTCGACCTTCATCTTGGTATTGTCGCCCAGGCGCATGATCGAACCCTCGCCGAATTGTTTGGTGATCGAGCTGATAGCGAGGTCGACGTTTTTGCGAGCGGCGACAGCGTTGGTGGGTGCGGGTGCGGTGGTTTTGGAGACGGTGTTTTTTGCCATGGACGGGAAAGGTTTCGGTGGTGTCTTGGGGGTGTATTAAGTTGGGAAACCTCGACCGTGGTCCGCTCGAAGCGCCTGCGCAAGCGCGGACCCCATTTCGTTGAGCAGAAATACAACGGTGCACAAAAAACCCGGAGCAATGTGCTCCGGGTTTTCTAAATAAATGTGGATCGGGCGGGGATCAGCAGCTCACGTTTTTGCCCTCGCTGCCAAATGCCGCGAGGCGCACCTCAGGGGTGGACTTGTGGATGTCGTCTGGGGCGTAGTGAAACTGCAGGGCGCGGCGGCGCTTGGGAGAGTTGTTGTGGGGGGTGCCGTGGGGTAGCTTGCCGTCAAAAATCAACATGCCTCCGCTGGGGAGCGGGGCTGCGACCGACTCGGTGCCCATCACGGTGGTATCGCAGAGCTGCCAGTCGCGACGCTGGAAGTGGATGATCGGTTCCTTGTGGCGGCCGGGCAGGATTTGCATGCAGCCGTTTTCGATGTTGGCTTCGTCGAGCGCGATCCATACGCCAACCACGGGAGTGTCGAGGGGGTAGTCGAAATAGGCGTGATCCTGGCGCCAGGGCTTTTCCCGGCCGATCAAAGGTGGCTTGAGAAGTGCCATGTCTTGGAACATCTCGGGTGTGCGATCGTGGATCAGTTTTTTGACGATCTTTAGGAGCTCGGGGTGTTGGGAAATCGCACGTAGGCGAGGTTCGACGTCCTCAAAAACGCCCAGTTTTCGCACACAATTCATGCGCTCTTCGGGTCCGAGTTCATTGAGCCGATCTTGGGCGGCAGCTTCGAAAATAACATGCTCAAAGTCCGGATGTTCGCCCATCAGAAGCGAAACGATGCCGTCGATTGCCGCCTGCATTTCTGCGGGTGTGAAGGCTTGGCGGATGGAGAGGTAGCCGTGCTCGCGGTAAAATTTGATTTCGGCGGAGCCGATGTCAGCCAGAGTCTCAACCTGCGACACCTCGGAAGTAGGTTGGTAGAGGTCGGGACTGTGAAGTTCGGCTCCGAGGTCGAAACGGTTGCCGTCGACTTTGGTTTCTACGGGAGTGCTGCTCATGGTTTGAAGAGGGTGGATAATTGGAGAATGGAGTGACCCGTCGGATCGGATGGGGCGAGGAGGGATCAACGATAGTCGATCTTCGAGGAAATGGAATGGACGCTTCGGGGAAATACTTGCACAAATCCGATATAGATGGACGAAAAACAGGCATATCACATAGGTTTATCCGATATTATGGGCCGCGTTCGTTGTGAGCCCGGGTGGAGTTTGGGCACCGGTTGGTCCAGCGGCTTAAGCGATTTTGACCTGTGGTTAGTGTGGTCGGGGCGAGGACGGATGCAGTTGTCCGATCGGGAAATCGATTTGCGGCCGGGGACGTGTGTCTGGATGCGTCCGGGGCGGCGTTACGAAGCGATCCAGGATCCAAACGATCGGCTGGGAGTGAGTTTTGTGCACTTCACGATGAAGGATCGGGTTAATTTCGAGCCTCCGTTTGAAGCGGGGATGGTTAGATCGCTGGAATTTGCCCAGGCGACGATGTCGGAGGTCATCCGTCTGGGGGTGATCGCTCCGGAACTCGCGGCCCAAGTATTGGGAGGGCTGTTGGAGGTGCTTGCCTACGATGATGCGGAGCTTTCGGCCCGCATGACCGCCCCCGGCGGCTCCACGCGGTCGAGGCATGATGCCGCCATGGCAGCGGTGGCAGCGCGAATTGTGGAGGAACCCGGGCGACGGTGGCGTATTCAAGTCTTGGCGCAGGAGCTGGGTATGGCGGTGGCCCACTTTTCACGGCTCTTTCGAACTGCGATGGGAGAGCGTCCCCAAGCCTATATTCTGCGCAATCGGATGGCTCGTGCGCAGCAACTGTTGCGCGAGACCCACCTCCCGGTAGGAGAAATTGGACACCTGTTGGGGTTTCGCGATTCGTTCTACTTTTCGCGGCAGTTTAGGACCTTTTTCGGGCATCCCCCCTCGGCCTATCGCAAAAATTTGGCGCATAAACGTAGCGCAGAGGGTGAAAGTTCGGCTTGAATCGGTATATTCCGGCGACGTAAGATGGCGTCCTTTTGTCGATAAATCCGTTCAAGTCATGGTAATCAAAGCATATCTCAAACCACAATGCGGCTGGTCCAACGGCGTTCGCGCCATCATGTCCAAACATGGTCTCGAATACGAGGACATCGACATCATCAACAACCGCGATAACTACGCCGAGATGGTGCAGAAATCCGGACAACCGCTCTCTCCTTGCGTGGAAATCGACGGAGTAATGTTGGCGGACGTCTCGGGTGAAGAGGTTGAAAATTACATGATTTCCAACGATTTGGTTAAAGCGACCAACGCTGATGCAGGCATCGCGACCAATGCGGGCTGTTCCGATGAGGAGCACGCCAAGATGGCCGCGAAGACGATTCGCTTCTTCTAGGCAAGGCCTTCGTCCCATCGTTTCCCGGACCGGTTTTCGCATTCTGCGGCCGGCCCTGTCTCCTGCTCGCGCCGACGGTCTTCCCGTCTGGCACGGGTCCAGCTCCTCCACCACTTCCTTTTCCTTCCTACTTCCCACGTCATGGTCCGACCCATTCCCTCCCCCCTCTACCATCCTGATCAGGAACACGATGCCTGCGGCGTCGGGTTCATCGTCCGCATGACGGGTGAGCGCAGCTACGATGTTATCAATCGAGCGGTTGCCGCCCTTAAGGCTCTGGCCCACCGCGGGGCCATCGATGCCGACGCGATCACAGGAGATGGTGCGGGTATTTTGACTCAGATTCCGGTCGAGTTGCTCCGTGAGCGTATCGAGGAAAAAGGGAAGACGCTTTTCAACGACTCCGACCTCGGTGTTGGCATGGTTTTCCTGCCCGAAGAGGAATACGCCCAAGCGCACTGTAAGAAGATCGTGCGCGATGCCATTGAAGCCGAGGGCTTGGCTTGGCTCTGCTGGCGCGAAGTGCCGAGCGACGACTCTTGTCTCGGCCGCAAGGCGATCGACACTCAGCCCGTCATCGCGCAGGCGCTCATAGCGCGTCCGGAAGCGACCGACGACAACGAGATCAGCGATGACGAGTTCGAGCGCAAAATCTTCCTCGCTCAGAAGACAATCGAGCGCACCGTCGCGACCGAAGGCGTCGAAGGATTCTACATCTGTTCATTCTCTTCGCGGACCATCGTTTACAAGGGCATGCTCACGCCGCATCAGATTCGGAAGTATTTCACCGATCTGAAGTCGCCCAAGTTCACGTCGGCCTACGCGATCTTCCACCAACGTTACTCGACGAATACGTTCCCCATGTGGCACCTCGCGCACCCATTCCGCATGGTGGCGCACAATGGTGAGATCAACACGATCCGGGGTAACCGTAACTTGATGCGCGCTCGCGAGAACTCGCCGAACCATGGCGTGTGGGGTGATCGCTACGACGACCTCAAGCCGCTCGTGCAGCCGGATGGCAGCGACTCCGCTACGTTCGATAACGCGCTCCAACTTCTCACCCTCGGCGGCCGCAATCCTTTGCACAGCGCCATGATGATGATGCCGCCGGCTTGGGAAACCGACGACAATCTCAGCGACAAGGCCAAGTCGTTCTTCCGTTACCACGCGACCATGATGGAGCCGTGGGACGGCCCCGCTGCGGTCGCATTTACCGATGGCAAAGTCGTCGTCGCCTCGCTTGACCGCAATGGTCTGCGCCCCGCCCGCTACAAGATCTACGACGATGGCTATGTGATCATGGCGTCGGAGGCTGGTCTCGTCTTTGACTTCCCCGGTAAGGTCGTCGAATCCGGCCGTTTGGGTCCCGGTCGCATGCTCGCGATCGACCTCGATCAAAAACGTTTTCTTCACGACGACGAAATCAAGGCCTCGTTCACGCAAAATCCGCTCTTCCAAGAGTGGTGCGATGGCCACCTCGTCAACTTGCACGAAACCGCCGTTGAAGCTCCCGCGGAGGAAGCTGCTCCGGCCGACAGCACCCGCCAGCAAATCGCCTTCGGTTACGAAACCGACGAGACCGAAATGGTTTTGCAACCGCTCGCCGCGGGCAAAGAGCCCACGGGTTCGATGGGTGAAGACACCCCCTTGGCTGTGCTCTCCCGCCGTCCTCGTCTGCTCTACAACTACTTCAAGCAACTCTTTGCCCAGGTCACCAATCCGCCGATCGACTCCATTCGGGAGAAGACGGTGATGTCGTTGTCCATGTTCCTCGGCGGTCGTCTCGGTCTCTTCGAAGAACTGCCCAAGACCGCGGGACTCGTGGAGCTCAAGTCGCCTATTCTCTTCAACCACGAGATCGAGGCGTTCAAGAAAATCAACTTCTTCGAGGGCCGCGTGGTTCGCCTTCCCGTGTTGTTTGACGCCGCTGCCGGACCGGATGCGATCGAGCCCGCGATCAAAGCACTCGCGGCTCAGGCCGTGAAGTCCGTCGCGGAAGATCGGGCTAAAATCATTATCCTATCCGACAAGGGTGTGTCGGAATCTCAGGCCGCGTTACCCATGCTGCTCGCCGTGGGTGGGGTTCATCAGGAACTCGTTCGCCAAGGCGTGCGGGTCCGCTGCGATATGGTGGCCGAAACCGGAGAAGCCCGCGAGGTGCACCAAATCGGCTGTTTGCTCGGCATGGGCGCGAATGCGGTTAACCCGTATCTCGCGTTCGACGTGGTTAGCCAGATGGCGCTCGACGGTAAAGCTGGCGAAGGTGTCCCGCCCGCTCAGGCACGCCGCAATTACGAAACCGCCATCGGGGCTGGATTACGCAAGATCATGGCGAAGATGGGTATCTCAACCCTCTTCAGTTACCGCGGCGCGCAGATTTTTGAAGCGCTCGGTGTTTCGCACCAAGTTATCGAAGACTGCTTCTTCGGTGTCCCGTCTCCGATCGGTGGCGTCGGCTACAAGCAGATCGGCGAAGCGACCTTGCAACGGCACGCCAACGCCTTTCCACAACTCGATACCGCCGATCCGGACAACGCGGGTCAGGCGGCTGCGCCTGAGTTGGAATCCGAGGGCTACTACAAGGTCAAGAAGCGGGGCGACGGTGAATTCCACGCGTGGAGCCCGAAGCTCATCGCCTCGATGAACAAGTTCAACCGCGGCGGCGATTTCGAGGCCTTCCAGCCGTGGAAAGCTCAGGCCGACGACCACCAACCGGTCGCGCTGAAGGATCTGTTGAAAATCCGCTTCCCCGAGGCCGGTGTTGAGATCGACGATGTCGAAGGCATCGAGGACATCCGCAAGCGTTTCACTACGGCCGGTATGTCGATGGGCGCCCTTTCCAAAGAGGCCCACGAAACCCTCGCCATCGCGATGAACCGCATCGGGGGTAAGTCCAATTCAGGTGAAGGCGGCGAAGACCCCGAGCGCTATTCGGTGCGTGAGAACGGCGACAACGCCAACTCCGCCATCAAGCAGGTCGCTTCCGGTCGTTTCGGGGTGACTGCTGAATACCTCGCCAACGCGAAGGAGATTGAAATCAAAATGGCTCAGGGCGCGAAGCCCGGTGAGGGCGGTCAACTGCCCGGCCACAAGGTTTCGCCGATGATCGCTAATCTGCGATTCTCGGTTCCCGGCGTGACGCTGATTTCGCCGCCGCCCCACCACGACATTTACTCCATCGAGGATCTCGCGCAGTTGATCTTCGACCTTAAGGAAGTGAACCCCCGGGCTAAAGTCTGTGTGAAGCTCGTCTCGTCTTCCGGCGTCGGCACGGTCGCCGCTGGTGTGGCCAAGGCTTACGCCGACGTCGTGCTCGTTTCCGGCCACGATGGCGGCACCGGAGCATCACCGCTCGCTTCGATCAAGAACGCCGGTTCGGCGTGGGAGATCGGTGTCGCCGAAGCTCACCAAGTGCTCGTGCAAAACGGCCTCCGTGGTCGGGTCGTGCTCCGTACTGATGGTGGCATGAAGACAGGTCGCGACATCGTAATCGCTGCGCTGCTCGGAGCGGAGGAGTTCAACTTCGGCACCGCCGCGTTGATCGCCGCGGGTTGCGCGATGTTCCGCGTTTGCCATCTCAATACTTGCCCGGTTGGGGTCGCCACCCAGCGCGAAGATCTTCGCGCCAAGTTCCGTGGCAAGCCCGAGAACGTTATCAACTTTTTCAATGCGGTGGCTGAAGACGTTCGCCTCTATCTTGCCAAGCTTGGGGCCAAGAACCTCAACGACATCATCGGTCGCGTCGACCTGCTCGAACAGATTGATGATCCGGCGAACGAAAAGACGAAGCTCATCAATCTCTCGGGCCTGCTTCACGACCCTGATCCTTCGGGTCAGATGGACCGTTATCACACCCGCGAGCGCAATGAACGCTTTGGGGGTGAGGGTTCGCTCGACGAAGCCATTTTGCAAGAAGCCCGTGATGTGATTCTCGGTAAGTCTGCTCGCTTGGTCGCCCGCTACAAGATCACCAACGTCAACCGTGACATTGGCACCCATCTTGCTGGTCAGATTGCTTATCAAAAAGGTAACGTCGGACTCGAACCCGGCACGATCGACCTGACCTTCACCGGTTCGGCCGGTCAGTCGTTCGGCACTTTCCTGGTGAACGGAATTCGGCTCACGCTCAATGGCGAAGCCAATGACTACGTGGCCAAGGGCATCAACGGTGGTGAGATTATCATTCGTCCGAAACTCGCCGAAAGCTTCGAGTGGCACAAGCAGTCCATCGTGGGCAACACCTGCCTCTTCGGTGCCACCGGTGGCCATGTTTTCGCGGCGGGCTGTGCGGGCGAACGCTTTGGTGTCCGCAACTCCGGGGCGACGGCGGTTATCGAAGGCGTGGGCGATCACGGCTGCGAATACATGACCGGTGGTTTGATCGTGGTGCTTGGTCCGACGGGCATCAACTTCGGTGCCGGCATGAGTGGTGGATTGGCCTTTATCTATGACGATGAAGACAAATTCGAATCACGCATTAACCCAGCCATGATCGGTCTCGAGCGACTCAGCGATGAGGAAGAGATCGCGAGCTTGGCCCAATTGGTCAGCGTGCATGCTAGCCTCACGGGATCGCCCATGGCTCAGGGCCTGCTGAAGGATTGGACCAACACGGTGAAGAAGTTCTGGAAAGCTATGCCGCATCCGCCGACTCCTGATACACCGAAGGCGCTCTACCGCTTTGACGAAACCAAAGCCCCGGCTTTGGTGTAAGCTTCAGGAAAGCTCAATTTTACAAGACCGCCTCCGAATGAGAGGCGGTCTTTTTTTCGAATTGGAAGGGCGAGTGAAGTCTCGAAGACTCAATCGGTGATGCGGAAGATGACCGGCACTTGCATCTGCGTGTTGACCGGTTTCCCGTTTTTCAAAGCAGACGCAAAACGCCACCGTTGGATACTCATCATCGCTTCCCGCTCAAACTGAGAATTGGCGTTTTCTAGGATTTCGGTTTCTCGAACTCGACCACGGGTTGTGACGACAAACCGCACCAATATTTCTGCTTCAGTTTCGCGCATCCGCATTTTGGAAGGATAGAGGGGCGGCGGTTGAAAGACCGGTTGTGGAGAATAATCCTCCTCGGAGTTTCGATCCAGTCGGGCAACGCGAGCTGCAATTTCTTCGGGTAGGGGAACGCGATGCTTTTCGTTGTGGTCGCGTCGCCGCTTGTCGGCGGAGGCAACGCGAGCTTGGTCGAATGCAATCCCCTCGGCTCTGAATTTAGTCTTCAACTCATCCGCTTCCGAAAAATCCTTTCGCGAAAATCCCCGGGACATCGCGAGGTTGAATAGTCTGAACTGAGCGAACCCATCTGCAGCCTCCTCGAGCAAGGGTAGGGCCGCTGGGATGTCTTGAGGAAGACCCAATCGCCCGCGTGATAACAATGCTCCCGCCAATCCCCCCACCCGAAATACCCCGCGGTCGTCGGCATCATGCAAGCGGGTGATGTAGTTGTCGGGCTGGGTGAGATTAATTTGGGGGTGATCCCACAGCATCTGCCCGTAAGCCACCAGAGCCTTGTGGTTGTGTTCTGAAAGTTCGATCAGCTCCTTGATTGCCCAGTGAGAATCGTAGTCATCGGCCGAAGCCCGTTTTACTATCGAGGCGATTTTTGCGTTTTCGGCCAGGTCTTGCATCGCCTGCTAACGTTCCGAGCTAACATCCACGTTAGGGATTTCAAGCGGCTGACCTTGCTCCAGCGTCGAAAGAATCATCTGCGCTTCTTCCGATCCGTTATCTGCGGCCATTCGCCACAGTCTGAGCACTTCCGCGGGTTTCGTCCGGCTGTCGGTCAGGGCTCCCTTAGCCAAAAAAAGATAGGCGAGTGGCTCTCTTTGTGTGGCCCCTTTTTGGGCGATGGCGTGCAAATTGATCTGGGCAAACTCGGGCCGACTGGGTTCCGCGTGTTGGAGCTCAAGGAGGGCTTTGATGGCGGACCCGTGTCCTGCGTTTGCGGCGCTGAACAGCAACCAGATCGAATCCTCGCGTTGCTGCCCGACCATATTCGGCGCGTGCTCGGAAAAATGGGCCAGGTTATAGAAGCCAATGGGATCGACAACAATGCGGCCCGTCCATCTCGATTGGCATACCGATCTCTGAGTTCTGGTAGGGCCTCGGAGAACGCTCCCTTTACGAGCAGCTCCTCGGCGGTTTCAGCGGGCGCAATCAGCGGGCCTGCCGCCATTAAAGCTACAGATCCCCATCCGCGAATTTTCGGCCAAATACTTCTCATCCTATTGACGCGTTCAGAATGTGAAGTCGCGACTAACTCGTCCATCTGATTTGACTTAACCTCTCGATTATCGACCCCTGTGAGGGATGGGAAAATCCAAACCGATTCCGGGTTCCACCGGTGAAGTGCTGACGTGTCTGCCTTCGCCCTACTTGCCGCATGGCGCGACGGGACTGTTATATCTGCCGCGGATGATCGCGAAATGCCGCTACGTGCAGGCGCACGGCGAGATGCCGAAGAGTTACCGGAAGAACTATGGCCGCGGGCTCGATCGGTTCATTTCGATGCACCTTGGGATCGAGCCGAAGCAGATTCAGGAAGCGGTCCACGCGGCCACCGATGACGTCGATCTTGATGCAAAATTGTTAGCAATCTTTCCCGACGATGTGCGGGCGATGAAATGGAATCGCGAGTTAGTTCAAAAAGGTATGACGACCGCGGGCCGGGAGTTTCTGGCGGAAGCTTTGGGCAACATGGGGTGCGAGGATCGCACGGAAGAGATCATAAGCGTGCCCGACTTGATTGATTTCGACGAAGGTCGGATCGAGTAAGGAATCGGGCGTAAGGACCGCAGGGTGGACTTGGGCAGATGAGCCATGATTCGCATGCGGTCGCGCGGCAAAGTGAAGCTGGTGATGATCCAATCGTGGTAGGATTCGATGGGCACGCGGTAGCTGGCGCGGCGTGCGCCGGTGCTGCGGCCGTCGATGGAGCCGATCTTGCCCTCGTCGATCAGGTCGCAGATGTGCTTCACGGTCCACCCGAGCTTCTCGGCGATCTCTCGCACGGTCAGCGTGGTGCGGCCCTCAAAGTCGAGGGACGGAAACGGGAAGCTGAGCTGCGATTCGGTTGTCATGGTCAGACTTGCCCTCTCGCGATGCCCTCGAGAAGGGCATTGAGTTGGAGCTGCTTCTCTGCCGCTTCGCGTCGATGAAATAAAATCCGGTCCGCGGCTTCTGACTCGGTTGGTCCGAACAAAACTATTATGGCCTGAAGAATCGCGTCACGTTCAGACTCGGATGTGCCAGCATGCGAATAGTGCCGATACGAAACCTTGATGGCCACCTGTAGGGCGGTCTCCGGCTCAGGCATTTTCTGCCTCCTTCAAGTGCTTTTCAATCTTCGCTCGGACTCTTGGAAACTTCCGATGGTTGATAGCCTTCGAAACTACAGATATATCGTGCCCGATAGCTTGGGCGATTGCTATAACGCGAAGATCCGCGGCAGCAATTCGCTTGCGAAGACGAATACGTTCTTGATTTCCGGTAGCACGCATATCAGTGAATAAAATTCAAAAAGTTGAACCGGTGCGGTCGAGTCAACATCATTTGTGAATAAAATATAAAATTATGAATAACCCCCTCGATTTAGTTGAGCGCTTGGTGCTCCTCCGTGGCCGACTCCGTCTCGACCAACAGGAAATGGGTAAGCTGCTAGGTGTTACACGAGAATGGGTCAGCAAAATCGAAAATCGAAAGGCACCGGTCTCAACTCAAGTCGAGCGATTACTCAACATGCTGGAAAACGCACCAAGAGAAGATAGCTCACATCTGATGGTTGAAGAAAGTTCACCTAACTTTGGTGAAAGATCCGGCTCCGCCAGTCCGTTACATAAAGGCTCGACCCGATCCGCTTCTCCGACTCCAATCTCGCGCCCACCCGACCGGGTGATTTCTCCTTCCGACTCACACGTCCCCAACATTCCCGATAACCCACCGACTGCTCAAGATGTCAGATCCTACGTTGAATTGCTTCTGGCCGCCGCCGCCGCCGATCCGAAGCGGGTGGGTCGCTTGGTGGATACACTACACGAGCAATGGGAATCAACCCGCCAGTATTGGCTGAAAAATCCGCGCGCTTAACTCCTCCGAATTATGAAAATGAAATGCCCCATGTGCAGAGAGAAAGTTGAAGTTGCGGCAAAGATCTGCCCGCATTGCCGAGAAAATTTGGCATCTAATTCGGAGTGGATTGAAAACAGACGAGACGTGAACAGGGCTGGTCCGTTCGCTGGTTTGATCGTGATCGCATTGCTTGGGTTTCTGTTTGTGGACTTCGATTGCAGCCCTAATCCGCCAAGTCCTAAACCTGTTTCGCAGGCCGTTTTGGCGGAGCGCGAAGCCCAACGGGAAGCCGGGCGGGTATACGCGTTCGAGATGACCAGCCACTTTAAGAACGCAGGAATTCCGAAAGATTGGGCTTTGGAGGAAATCGCGAAGAATCACCAAGATGGACGCGCGAAGATTGGATATGAGCCCTATTGGCGAGAGGGTTTTAAGAGTGGCTATCGCGAGGGTATCAACGCTGTTACCCCATGACTGAATTTCCACTTTGGGTATGGCCGCTGCTTATCCAGGCACCGGCGCCACCGGCAAGTAATCCGGTCCAGTCGGTTGGTCGCCATTCGCCGGCGACGAACGGACGATAAGCAATGTACGACGGACCGCCTTCCGCGAAGATCCAGCCGGAGGAATCCTCGGTGCGATGGGTGAGATCACGGGAGAAAAAGGTATTGAGGTGCGTGAAGGTTGTTCCGTCTGGAATATCGTAGAGTCCGATCAATGTAGAGCGAGAGCGGTGTTGGAAAACCTGCTCATGCGGCGAACCGCTCATCAGTTTATCCGGTGAGTTGTAGTCGACCTTCGAGCGCACGATGAGATCGACTACCGTGTCCGTGTCGGCCGTGAAATACATCGTGCCCTCGAGCGCGGAGTAGTAGGGGTGCATGGCGAAGAACGTATTGGAGAGGCCAAGCGGTTTCTCTTCATACCAATTCAAACTCCACGTTTGCTGCTGGATCGGTTGCAACAGGCCGCCTTGGCTGGATCCGAGCAGATAGTCTTGGGAGACGTAGCTGTATTTATACACTAGGATAGTGCTTTGGCCGGCGATTTCAAATGCTTCAGGTCCGGCGTGACGCATACGCCAGCGTGTCCGACGCAGTTCACGATGTTCGTAAGGTTCACTTCGATCGGTGGCGATACGTTGCAGAATGGGAGGCGGGGAATAACCGCTGAGCGCGACGATCAATGCCGACCCGTTGAGTTGCATTTCTCCCTGACCCCAAAACAGCCAGGCGAGGGCGGTGGAGGCGGTGAGCGCGGGTTGAATCGCGTGTTTCGGATAAACGCGACTATGCGCACCGCCGTAGATTCCGCCAAGGTTCTCCACCGCAAAGTCCAGGAGCTCAAAATCGAGCATCATCTGCGCTTGATGTTGAAGTTTCGGGTCACGGCACCACGCCGCGATGAGGGTGAGGACCGACACGTAGGGATCAATATAGTTGGGAGAATCATACTCACCGCGCCCGTGTGCGATCGTGATGCGAATAGACTCGAGTAGATATTCCTTCGCCTCCGCGCGGTTCTCGGCGGACGTTTTGCCGTTATACCACGCCGAACCATCGAGATCCGGCCAGGTTTCGGCGGCGAGGTATATACTGGCATAATACATCAACCAATGGTTCTCCGTGTCGCCGCGATAAGGAAAATAGGTGCGCCAGGCCTCCCGAATTACCGCCCAATCCTCTGCGTTGAGATGCGGTTCGCCGGCTTTCATCACCAAAGCCATGGGATACATCCAAAACATCGCGCCGGTGGGTTTCTCGGCCAAGGCGCGGAGTCGGGCGCGGGCCCACTCGAGATTGGTGCCCCGCGCGAAATTCACTGCGACGTCATGAAGGCCGCCGCGCTCCAAATTGGCGGGATCCGTGCGGGTGAGGTAGCCCTCGACCAACTGCAGTCGCCTTTCTTGGAACGCGGCATCAATTTCGCCGTCACTGGACACGGTGTCGGGAGGCACCGCGGAAAAGACCGGAAGGGTGATTAGCAAACAGCCGGCCAATATCCGGCGCGGCGCTCGAAATAGAGTAGGGGTAAACATGAGCACCCTTACAATTGTTCACTTAGCGTCTAATCGGAAGTGCAAGTGTAATGAATATTTATCCGGATGAGTTTCAGAGCATTGTTCGATAAGTGTCTTTGAATGGTTCCCACACCCTCGGCTTGCCAAATGAAGGGGGACGCTGTGCGCTCGCCGGATGCAAAAAGGACAGCGCGTGACCTGCACCAACGATACGTTCATCGATGTGGTGCGTTCGATTTATGAACAGCTCCCCACCAAGGGTGATACCTACACCATTCGAAATGTCTTTTTGGGGCGGGAAAAAATTGTGCGCGCCGGTGATTCCGCAACGGTCGGTTTGCTCTTGGAGGAAATACACAACCCGAGTGACCCCTTTCACGCCGATGCGCAGGAGCTGGGCTTTTCCTCCGAACGCTTTGCCCCCTTGGAAGAATTACCGCCGGAGGAAGCGTATGCAGAAGAAGAGCACGAACTTGAATTGGTCGGTCCCGGTCCGTATCCTTTGAAATGGGATGTGAAATAGGCGGGAGACAGGCGACACGCCCCTAATGCAGGTGTGATTTCGAACGGAGAGGCAGGGACGGCGGTTTCGGCGAAACACGCCCGACTAATTTTGCCTGAAGGTATGTTGTGCGGATTGGTAATTCGCGTTGCGCACAAAAAAGCAGCCGCCCCGAAGGACGGCTGCCGAATGAATAAGTGGTGAAGACCAGCTTACTTCTTTTTAGCAGGTGCTTTCTTAGCGGCCTTTTTAGCAGGCACCTTTTTCTTAGCAGGCACCTTTTTCTTAGCAGGTGCCTTCTTCTTGGCAGCGGCCTTTTTAGCAGGCACCTTTTTCTTAGCAGCTTTCTTAGCGGGTGCCTTCTTCTTAGCCGGTGCCTTTTTCTTGGCAGCGGCCTTTTTAGCAGGCGCCTTTTTCTTAGCAGCTTTCTTCACCGTCTTTTTGGCTTTGGCCATATGAGTCTCCTTTTTGGGGATCGTTGTGTTGGTTCTGATCTAACATCCGTCTGACTTTTTGTCTCGCGGACACTTGGCGCACGGTGCGCCAGGTGGCATGAGCTTCAATCACTGTTTCCCAATTGCAAGTATCCAGTGCGATTCGTTTTCAATTTTATTTGACTTAATTTTGGGTCGAACATCTACGTATCCAATAATTGAATATACAGATTTTTTACGCCCGAACCCCTGCGGGCACTCACCAATTCCGTTTCAACGTTGGTATGACATTGCAAGAAGCACGTGGTGCGATCGATGACTGCGCCGCGAACATGAATTCGAGAAGTGGCGAAATTGTTTTCGATGAATGGGCGGTGGTCGCGTTGGCCAAGGTCGGTCCAAAGTTGGTGGCTTATGAAGGACCGCGTATCGAACAATTCCGCACACGGTTCAAAGCGGACATCCGTCCGTTACAAAGTGAAATGGAAGGACGTCGGCTGGGCGTGGGAGATTTTGCCTTTGCCAATGCGGCGGCGGGCACCGCTTACGATGCCTGTGTGTGCATTGGCCCTCTAGTTTACCTATGGTGGAACCACACCAAAGCGCCGATCAATGATTTGCGCGCGACGGGTGCATGGCTGCCGGTCCAGAAACACTTTGCCGCCCTCTGTGAGACGTTTCGCGCCGATCCGGTTGTGCTTACTGAGCAGGATAGGATTTTGAACTAACCGCCCAAACCGGAATAAACAAACACACCGTAGGCGATAACCAGTCCTGCCGCGATGTGGATCGGGGAAGCTGGCCAATCGTGATGAGGCAACCCACGTGCAGCATCACGGCGCCGCCCAGAATCATAATAGCGGTCGTGAAAGCTTCAGGTATCGGCACAGGTTGGAGGATGGCAAATAGGCCCAAGCAAAGTGAAATACAAATATGACCGTCGCCGATTTGTGAGCTGTAAACAATGTCGGCCCGTTGCCGATAGGCATAGTAAAATGCCAAGAGAGCGTTGGGCAGCACCAATAACCATCCCGTGATCCAGCCAAGATGTTCCGCGCGGAAGAATCCCGACTGTGATGCACTCAACTGCACTGCCAAGGCATCAAGACTCTCATAGATTAACCAACCACCGATACTCAGCCGCAGAAGATCGGCATAAAACGCCCAACCAAACCCGACGTTCCTTTGCAGGTTATGTTTAAGCACATCGTAGACTTGGAATGACTGCCAAAAAAGAAATACGCCGATCAAGGCCAGTCCATCACCCCGATCCAATGTGCCATCGCGAGCGAGTGCCCACGTAAGACCGGTAAAAAACAACGCCGCGATCAGAGTAAGACACAGCGCCAAGCGGCTCAGCCGCTGTTCCCGCTGCACTTTCTTACTGCCTTTGGCTATTACTACGCGTAACGGCCAGATCAACGCTGGCAGTCCCAGCAACAGGGTGGCGTTGTTGACCAAACTATTGATCACGATCTCCGCGGGTGATCCCCGGTCGCGCCAAAGTAAAATACAAACACCAAGTTTCCGAGTCCTGAAGCGTAGGGCACGATCAACGTGCCCAATGCAGTGCCCTCCAAGCCGCGATTGAGCAGGGCTTCGAGCCGCCAGATCATCAGGCACGATGCCAACAAGAAAGTGGCAAAGAATGTCACCAGATGGGTAATACCCAAAACGCTGATCAGATCCTGCAGCGGTTGCAGATTCATCTAGCGACGCTCCATCCAGGCTTCTGATGCATAGTCATCTGCCAACGCATCAACGGCATCGTCCCACAAATCGGGCCAACCGGGACCATTGGTTTCGACTCCGAGGAGTTTGGAAATCCCGGCGATAAATTCCTCCTCGAATTGATCCCAATCAAGGACCCCGACTTCGGCGCGCGCAATGGAACCCTGCAGAAGCAGGCCACGTTTCCCCCGTTTTTGCGCGGCGCCCGCTATCTTACGTCGCGTGGTGTCGTGAATCACGTCAGCAGGTTCCGCTTTGGTAAAACAGACTGACGGACCGGCGTTCACTTTAGATGAAGGATCGACGGCGAGTTTGCCTGCTCCCGATTGCAATATCGCGGGACAAGTCTGGGCGGTTAGGGCTTTGGCCAGCACCTCATGAACTGCGGTGTAGCTTTCGGCCGCGCGAGCGGCTCCCAGATCGTGTTGCCGCGGAATTACGAGAGTATAGGTCCAATCGTCACGATGATCGACGATACCGCCTCCGGTTGGACGCCGGCACAACTCGGTTCCAGCGCAATCCTCGCCCAAGGTGGCCCGCACTTCGGCGATTTTTTGACCGTAGCCGAAAGTCACCGCGGGCCGATACCAGCCATAGTGTCGCCAGCGGACGTTTTCCGGGGCGGGGTAGTGCTGGAGCATCAAAAAATCGACCGCCATATTGGCGGCGGCAGAATCGGAACGCGTGGGCAACAAGTCCATGAAGGGGTGGAAACGGGGTAAGCTATTCCTGGTTGGTGAGCTCGTTGAACTCCGGCAGGAACTCGGGTGAGAAATGCCACGCCACCTTCCAGCGCGGAAGTCCGGACCGGGGATGCGTTTCGACGGCTTGTCGCAGGGCCAAAACTGCGTTCTTTTTAAAGTGAAAGACGTTGGTCCTCGCGGTGTTGTTGATCAGTAACGAAGCGAGACGGCTCAAGTGCGGTTGGTGACCGACCATGGCGATATCATGAGTGGTCGGATAGAGACGGAAGCGCTCGGCGATCAGGGCGGGATCGTCAAAAGGAGCGAGCCCATCGGTTTCGACTAGGTCACTTTCCAGCCCGATCATGGATACGAGGTCGGCGGCGGTTTCGAATGACCGTTTGAGCGGACTGTGCCAGAACTGACGCGGATTGATCAGGCCGTTGGCCTTGAAAAACTGCGCGACCTTTTGCGTGAGAATCTGACCACGTTCGCTCACGGGACGCTTGGCGTCGTTCTCGTGGTCGAGGGCGTGGGCGTGGCGAATCAGGAAGAGGCGCATTCGGCCACCAAAAGGGTTTCAGTCTTTGGCGTCGAGCAGACTGCGCGTTTCGTAGAGCAGTGAGCTCAGGGCGAAGGGTTTGCGGAGAAATGCTTGGCGCTTGGCGGGAACCCCTTTGATCACATCGCACTCGTAGTTGGGAATTCCGAGCATGCGCACTTTGTTTTGGGCGCGGTGAATCTTGCGCACGAGGGTGGCGGCTGCACCGCGTTCTCCCTGCGGATCGACGATCACCAGGTGCACGGCGTTCTTGAGGCGATCGAGCGCCACCTCGGCGGAGGCCATGGAGTTGCACGCCGTGACGTCGTAGCCATCAGCCGTCAGAATGCCCTCAACCATTTTGCAAACCACTGAATCCTCTTCGATGATCAGAATGGTTTCGCGTCCCCCCCCCCGTAACCGGCAACGGAGCCAATTTGCCGCGAACCGGAGAGGTAGGCTCGCGGGAACGAGGTAAAAAGACCCGGAATGTGGATCCCCTCGTCGACTTCGCTCTTCACCTTGATGTGGCCGCCGCTCTGGTGGATGACACCGTATACGAGCGCGAGTCCCAGCCCCGTGCCATTACCTTCGGTTTTGGTAGTGAAGAACGGTTCGAATAGCATCTTTAGCGTCTCTGAACTCATTCCGCATCCGTTGTCCGAAATCGTGAGCTGCACGTAGTCTCCGAGCTTGAGGTCGGTCACCCGTCGATTGGGTTTAAGATTCAGCTTAACGTTTTTGGTAGAGATGGAAATTCGCCCAGCTGACGAAGTGGCGTCGCGGGCGTTGAGCACCAAGTTGAGAAACACCTGCTGCATTTGGGTCGGATCGACGTGTATGTTGCCCGCGTTTTCGTCGAGATCGATCTCGAGCGATCTGTTTTCGCCCATCAACCGCGCGAGGATGTCGAGATGTTCGTTTACGAGCCGGTTGAGCTCGATGACCCGTGGGGCCATCTTTTGGCGGCGGACATGAAGCGGGAGAGCAAGACCAAGCGACGAGCGCGAGGTGGAAGGCGCGTGGGTCAGGGAGACAGTCGCTCGATGACCCAAGTTTCGGCCCTTCTACGGTAGCGCAGACGATCGTGGAGGCGGTCCGGGCGACCCTGCCAGAATTCGATTGTGATCGGAGTGACTCGATACCCGCCCCACTGCGGTGGAAGCGGGATGATACCGTCGCCGTATTTTTGGGCAACATCGGCCCGGCGCGATTCCAACGTGGCGCGATCGGGAACGACTTCGCTTTGAATCGATGCCCATGCTCCCAACTGGCTGCCCCGGGGGCGGCTGTGAAAATACTCCTCTGATTCCTCCCGGGAGACTTTGGCGATCGAGCCGCAGACGATTATCTGCCGCTCCAAGGCCAACCAGGGAAACACCAAAGTCGCCTTGGGGTTTGCGGCCATGTCCTGCGCCTTGGCGCTTTCATAGTTGGTGAAAAAGGTGAAGCCGCTTTCATCGACCCCCTTCAACAGCACCGTCCGACCGGACGGCACTCCTGATTCGCCGGCGGTGGCAAGCGTCATGGCGTTTGGCTCCACCACGCCCGCTTCTCGAGCTTTCTCGAACCAACGATCGAACTGGGTAAACGGAGACGGAGACAGTTCGGATTCGCTCAGCCCGGCCATGGCGTAGTTCTTTCTGAGATCGGCGATATCGGACATAGCGTTTGAAAATTTTGGTAAAAAAGAGGACAGAGTGTCAAAAACACACGGGTGTAACGCGGAATCCAACCGTTACTTTACAACAATTTGACGAACGGTTCCGGGTAGGTCCCTCTTTAGCTCACCGTGCCTGAACCTATTCTCTACGAATCCCACTGCCATACGCCCCTCTGCCATCATGCCGATGGCCATCCTCGTGAATATGCGGAAGCCGCGCTGAAAGCGGGATTCAAAGGCATTATTGTGACCTGTCATTGTCCGTTGCCGGACCGACACAGCCACTGGGTCCGGATGGCTCCGGGCGAGTTTGACCTGTATCTGTCACTCATCGAAGAAGCGCGGGAAGAGTATGCCGGGCGGCTCGAAGTTCATGCCGGACTGGAGAGTGATTTTTTCCCGGGGGTAGAGCCATGGCTTAAGGAACTGCATGCCAAGCATCCCCTGAACCACGTGCTTGGCTCGGTGCATCCTCAACTTCCCGAATATCAAGACGCTTACTACGAAGGGGATGATTTCCTGTTTCAGCAGACCTATTTCGATCATGTCGCTCAGGCGGCGGAAACAGGACTCTTTGATACGATGGCCCATCCGGACCTAGTAAAGAACCTTGCCTCCGACGAATGGGACTTTCGACGCATCAAACCCTACATTGCCGACGCCCTCGATCGGATCGCGGCGACGGGGGTCGCCATGGAATTGAACACCAGTGGCCGCTACAAAGCGGTGCCGCAAATGAACCCGAGCTCGGCCATGCTGGAAATGATGCAAGAGCGCGGAATTCCCGTGGTGCTGGGAGCCGATGCTCATGTGCCCTTCCGGGTCGGTGAAGGCTATGAGGATGCGATGCGCAAGCTTCAGCGATCGGGCTACGAGGAGATCAACGTCTTTTTGAACCGTGAGCGGCGGTCGATGCTGATTGCGGATGCTCTGGCCACTTTGCAGAGTGCTTAGGTCGACAGCAGACCATGCAGATTGATCACACTGAGTTAGTTGTTCCCGACCGCGAAGCGGCGGTGACTTGGCATGGTGAGTGGTTGGGGTTTCGGCGAGTCCCCGAGTATGCTGATTGGGCGGAAAGAGGCCCCCCTGATGCTCACCCACGATTGCGGATCAACCATGCTGGCGCTGTTCACCGGAGAGGCGACTGAGACGGGGCGCAATCGGGGATGGCGGAGGGTCGCTTACCGTGCGGGTGGCGATGAATTTATCAGTTTCTTGGTGCGATTCGAAGCCAGCGGTCAGCCCATCAAAGGTCCGGTGGATCACAACCTATCCTGGTCCGTCTATTTTTCCGATCTCTGGGGAAATCCGCTGGAGGTCACCTCGTATGACTACGCGATGGTGAAAGCGGTGCTGGATGCCTGACCACGTCACCAGCAAATAGGTTTTTCGCCGTATTTACAATCCGTCGTTGGGGCGCTCTGCTGCTGTCTTCATGTCCACCGAAATCCGTCCATCACTCTATGGCTATACGCGCCTGGAACTCGAGGCGTTGCTGGCGGAGTGGGGATTCAAGCCGCTGCACGCTGGAAAAATTTGGCGCCACCTCTACCTGGAGGGTCGTTCTGACTTGGGCACTACCTACGGGCTACCGCGGCAACTCGGGCAACGACTCGATGACACGATGGCGGTCGGCAATCTACCGATCACACGGGAAACCCATTCGGCGGATGGGTTTACCCGTAAATATTTGTTGGGTCTGCCCGATGGCCATCAGATTGAGACGGTGTTGATGCGCTACTCCGGACGGGTCACGGCCTGTGTCAGCTCGCAGGTGGGTTGCGCGATGGGTTGCGTGTTTTGTGCGACCGGCCAAATGGGCTACACGCGCCATCTGACCACGGCCGAAATCGTGGCGCAGGCGATGCATGTCGACCGGACTTTGGACGAAACGATCGCCGAAGAACCGGCATTGGCTAAAACCGATCATGAATCTCCTCATCACCGTCACGAGCGACTCCGCAATATCGTGCTGATGGGTATGGGCGAGCCGCTCCATAATTACGACGCGGTGATTAAAGCCACCGAGATTCTCCGCGACCCCAGCGGCCTAGCACTGGGTGCGAAGAAAGTCACGCTAAGCACCGTGGGTGTAATTCCGGGGATCATCCGATTGGCGGACGAACGCCAACCCATTCATCTGGCGGTATCGCTCCACGCGGCCGATCAGGAAAAACGTGCATCGATTGTGCCAGTGGCAAAAAAGTGGCCCCTGGATGAACTGATCCAGGCCTGCGAATACTATACTCAAAAGATGCAGCGACGGATATTCTTTGAGTGGACTTTGATCGAAGGGGAAAACGACCGTCCCGAGGATGCTCACGCGGTAGGGCGATTGCTGCAACACGTGCCTTGTCAGGTGAACCTGATTCCCTTGAATCCGACTTCTGGATACGAAGGCCTGCCGAGTGATCTTACATCTGCCAAACGTTTCCAATCCGTTCTGGCAGAATACGGTCTACCAAGCACGGTGCGACAACGACGCGGAATCGATATCGCCGCCGGCTGCGGCCAGCTGGCGATTGCAGAGGAATAGGCGACGAAGAGGGCAGCATGCGTTGCTCTCTTTGTGCGACATCTACTTTGCGCTCACACCGCCGTTGTTGCGAAGGATGTCGGCGAGTTCTTTGAAGTCGCGTTCGATTGCGGTGTCGAGAGGCGTTTTGCCGAAGAAGTTCGGAGTGTTGATATCGGTGGCTCCGTTTTTTTATTAGCCAACCCACAAGTTCCAGATGGTTGGAAAGCGTGGCGGTATGGATCGCACGATTGCATTGGGGGCCACGTTTGGGGATGTGGCGCAGCACCGATTCGGCCATGGGTATTTTTCCGCCGTAGCCGACGTAGAACGTGAGGTTGATCCCGTGCGGGCCGCGTGAATCCACGGTGGCGGTTTCCAGATCAATCATTGCTTGAACTGTTTTTGTATGACCAAGCATTGCGGCGGAAAAAACATCTCCCCGAGCTCCGGCGGACAACAGGTGTTGCACGATATCACGTCGCCCCATGTGAGCCGCTCCTTCGAGGCCACTCTCCCAGTCGCCTTCGCCCCAGTCCCACCTCGCATGAATCAGAGAGTAATCTGCATCGAGCATGGCTTTGACGCGGTCGAGATCACGATGAGCGGCTTGCACGAATTCGTAGATTCGACGCAGGTCAGCACGCGGGCCCAGTCCGGGGCCTCTGCCTGTTTCAGCATCCAAGGGTTGACCACGAACGAGGGTGCTGGAAAGGGCGGCACCCGAAGCAACGAGGGAGTGTTTCAGGAAAGTATGTCGGTTCATGCAGATGAAGGGCGGAGAGGATTAGCGCCGGGATAATTCCCGCATGGCATCGCGGCCTATCCAGCGGGCGGATCTGGACTCGCGGGTGGTGAGCTCTTCGGCGAGGTCGAGGGCGGCGGCGAGGCAGGTATCGCTTTGGCGTTTGCCTATTTGGCGAAGCGCCCAATTGACGGCCTTCTTTACAAAGTTCCTTTCGTCGTTCGCGGTTCGGGCAATCAAGGGCAGGAAATCGAGAAAGGTTTGATGGGGCTCTTTTTTGCGTTTTAAAGCGAGGGTGGCCATCAGGGCAAAGGCGGTGCGTCGTTCGAACTCGGGTTCGCGAGGTGCCCACTCGCGGACTTTGCTCAGGGCGAAATCTGTTTCCCGAAATATGTTGATACACATCTGGTCGCAAACATCCCACGAATCGAATTTGGTGATCCATGCGTCTGCGAGTTCGGGAGTAAATTGTTTCGGGTCAGCGGTCAGTGCCGCGAGGATCTGAGCTTCGTGAATGGGATGCTCCCAGAGCGCGACGGCGAGATCTTGATTGCGGCGGTAGGCTTTCGCCATGGCGCGAAGTCTGACCATGGATCCGCCCAGCATCTCGGTCTTGGGGAGGATGCCGAATCGCAACTGGCCTTCAATGTTTCAGGGATCAGATTCCGCCCGTAGCTCGGCAATTAATTGAGCTGCGAGCTCGGCTGAGTCGTCGGCCGTAGGGCTCGAACCGCCTGTTCTATGCGGAGGAGAGTGCATGCAGAATCCGCGGGTCGGGCTTCACTCCCGATTGGCCCGACGAGACCGGACGGCTTGCGCGAGATGATTGAGCACGGGCACGGTTTTTTCCCAGGCTAGACAGGCATCGGTGATACTGCGACCGTAGACTAACGGCTCAGTATTCAAGGACTGGTTACCTCCGATTAGATGGCTTTCCAGCATCACGGCCGCGATGGCGGATTCGCCTGCGGCTATTTGCGCGGCGAGATCACCGGCAACGGCAGGTTGTTTCTCGGCGTCTTTGCCGCTGTTGGCATGACTGCAATCTACCATGACAAAAGGAGGAAGGGATTGGTCACCAAGTGCAGCTTTGGCTTTGGCGATGTGTTTGGCGGAGAAATTAGGTCCGGCCGACCCTCCTCGTAGAACAAGATGGGTATCGGGATTTCCCGAAGTGCCCATGATGGCGGGTACGCCTTCCTGGGTCAGACTGGGGAACCAGTGAGGATTGTTGGCCGAGCGGATTGCATCCACCGCAACCTTGAGATCGCCATCGGTGCGGTTTTTGAAACCGACAGGCATCGACAGGCCCGAAGCGAGTTCGCGATGCACCTGACTTTCAACCGTGCGGGCTCCGATCGCCCCCCAACTTATGGCATCGGCGTAGAATTGGCCGAGAGTGGTATCGAGGAACTCCGTGGCGATCGGCAGTCCCATGGCGGAGACCTCCACGAGGAGTTTACGTCCCGTGCGCAGGCCTTGGTTAATCTGGTAGGAACCATCGCGGTTCGGATCATTGATGAGGCCTTTCCAGCCTACGACGGTGCGAGGCTTTTCGAAGTAAACCCGCATCACGACGAGTAGGTCCGACTGGTGGTTTTCGGCGGCCTGCGCGAGCAGCGTAGCGTAGTCCAGCGCGGCGGCGGGGTCGTGAATCGAGCAAGGACCGGCGACGACCAGTAAGCGGTCGTCTTCCCCTCGCATGATGGCCGCGATATCGCGGCGGGCTTGGGCGACCTGATCGTGCGCCGATTCCGGCAGGGGAATCTCTTCGGCGAGCAGACCGGGAGGGATGAGGAGTTTGGTCGCGCGGATGCGCAGATCGGCGGTTTCAGGCATGAGAACCGCGGAACCTGGCAAATCGCATGGCCAATGGCAAGGGGCTCGGGACTACCCTCGGGGCTTTGGAAACGGACGGTCGTCCGTTTTGTCCTTGGAAGGGTTTTTGCGACGAGATTCGCCGTCTTTAGGTCAGCGGAGTTCCGGCGGGTATTGGAGTCGTCGAATACGCCACGCCGTGATCGCCATGGCGATGGCGACCGCGCCGAGTATACTCAAAACGAGGATAATCGTGTCGTTCAAGGGTAAGGTGGGCTTGCTGACGAAGCCAAGTCTTTTATTGCACACCACTTGCGGAGTTAGAAGTTTTTTCTAACTCAAATATACCAACCAGGCTGAGGCGTGAGCTCTAGCCCGATAGCCTTGCGGAAGCGGCCTGAACAATATCGGTATCCGGCAAAGTGGGCGGAGTGTGCTCGAGCTCGGTTTGGCTTGCTCGGTGAGAAAGCGTGAGACGAGCGAGCGCTGCGGCATCGCCACTTTGAGGATCGATCAACGGCTCGGGAAGATCAGTGAGCTGTTCGCGCGGGAGCACATTTTTTTCTACGAGAAAGGTCGAGAGGGAGGAGGCGAGGGTATTGATCCACGCCACGGGGGAAGAGGGCGGTTGATAGGGCAGGCCCGGTCCTTCTCGGCACTCGAAGAAGAAGCGTAACTGTTCCTGAACCTCAGAGAGTTTTTCATCCGCGGAGGAAGGGGTCCAGTTGGTGCGGAACGTTTTTCTCTCCCGGAATCCTTTGATCTCCCAGAGGTGCAATGTGAGTTCGAAGTCTCCCTCCTGCTCCCGGAGCTCGCCGGTAACGACATAGTCAATGGGCGACCCGGACGTTTCGATGAGTTGGCGGAGGTTTTCTCCCGTCCAAGTGGCGGGAAACATCATGTAGGATTCCTGTCCGAGCATGCCGATCACGCCCACGGAATTGTATTGGGGGGAAAAATAGAGCGACTCCGCCAACCATAGCGGCAACCCGCGGCAGATTCGCCCGAGGGCCTCTTCAGGCTTTTTTGACAGTGCATCCGAATCCTCGTGGTCCGGCACCGAAAGTTGGGCGAATGCGACGGTCTTGGCCTCCGGTTCCCTGTTGGGAAGAAGGTTGGGCAGGTCTTCGATGCCATAGGCCCAAATAGGCTTACTGATGCTGACCAGTTCGACCTTGGTCTCACTTCCGGTGCCACCGCTGCCGCGACGGTTTGATTCCATGAGTTCGGCGATAGCGTTGGAGAAACCCCACAAGCGCTCTTCTATCTGAGGGTTTTGCAATGCGAACAGCAGATCCAAAACGTGCTGGGCCGCGCCGGCGTTGCCCAACGCGAGGTAGGACTGCAGGAGATTCATCCCGGTGGCGGGGCCGTGCCGTTCGGCGTCGTAGCGCGGTGCGATCAGTTCCGGAATGAGCTTCACCTGACCGGTGGCGCCCAGGTCGCCGGAGATACGGACCAGCACATCGGGACGATTGCCGGCGGGACTCGCGAGGATCTCGTCATAAATCGTGCGGGCTTCGTCGATGTTGCGCAGTTCGAGCTGTTCAAAAGCAGCCTCCAAGCGCGGCGCGACGGGGCCGGTGTCCGGGCTCTCCTGAGGCGAGGGTGCAGCCTCAGGCTCGCTTGAGGCTGGTGGCCCTGTCGGGTTGGTCGCCGGGGCGGGTGACTTGGCCGGCTTACCTTTTCCAATCAAACGATCAAAGAATCCCATCGGCGTTTTGAAATGTGCCCATCGCATTTTGGCGAGCGTTTACGGGGTGAGGATGACCTTTCGTCGCTTTTTCCTGTTCAAATGGGAATTTTTCCCGATCCCCAAATATTATGCTGCGATATTGTATCTCCGCTGCAATCAGTGTTTTATTCATCATGCCAAGTGTTTGGATTCGGCGTAATCCGTTTCTTTCATTCCAACCTCCGATCCTAGAATTATGCCACCCTTTTTCCCTCCAGTTGACCTAACCCGCATATTGCATGAAGGCGGTATGGTGGCCGCGGTGACGCTTCATCGGTGCCGTTGGAGTGGATAAAGCCGCGTTTGCTGGGGCCGGTGTTTGGTATAGTCGATACGGCCCCCTTACCCCCGTTTGATGTGCGCGGTAGGCTCCCGGTGCGTGACTGGGTTACCGCGGAGGAGCCAGTGCGCCGTGGGCGTGCACGAAGATATCGCGCCCGGGATGATAACTGCTCAGGTGGAGGCGAACGCGGGTGGCCGGGCGCACGATCACCGCGCCGATCTTCACCAACTAAGGCGCAAGGTGGCGCAGGTTGCCCGCGCCAGTGCCGTGCCCGAGAGGGCCAGTCGTCGTAATCCTTGCAACAGAGTGTAGGCCAAGCCCGAGAGCAGCAGGCGCCATGGGTTGGCCCACCAGCGGTGAGCGCTCACCCGATCGGCAAAGAGCACCCTCTGCTCTTTGATGCGCTTCTGCATCTCGCCACGGATGCAATAGCGTCGATCGTAGAGTTGCAGCGAGTCGCCCACGATGTTGGTGACAATGAAACGCGGGTTGGAGCCCTTCGCCGCGTGCTCGGCCTTGGCAATCACCCAACGTAGTCGCCGCCCCGATCGCGCCGCATAATCAAACGCGGTGAACAAGCGTTGCCTTTGGCCGGTAGCCGCGAAGCGCTCCTGTCTTCCTCTTCCTTTTTGGAATGGTGAGCTTGGTGAAGGCGGCTTCCGTTATAGCCGTTCCCGATTCTCCTTCTTTGTCTCCGGACGGAGGCGAATTGGGAATCACCGTTGAAATCGCTTATCAAGGTCAAGTGAATGCTCTCGGACTCGAGCTGCCGTTGCCGAAAGGCTGGAGCGTAGTGGATGTTTCAGGACCGGATTATCCCGGTATCCGATCCTCCAAAAGAGCGACGGGTCGGCTTGAATTGCCCTGGATGAGTGCTCCTCAAGACGGGGCAAAAGTGGGGCTCAAGCTTGCCTATCCAGCTAGGGCTACAGCCACGGCCTTACTGGGCGAAGTTCAAATCTTGCGAGAGAACAAAAGGATTAATTTCCAGTTGGTGGTTCCATTGAGCCGGTGAGAATTCGTATTTTTAAGGCCCCGTTCCGATCCGCATTCGTGGTTGGGGCGGTGCTTTCCCGTTTGACGAAGCCTGCTGTCGGTCTAGGCAGGTGCGTTCCCACGAATGAACCGCGTCTACATCAAAACCTACGGGTGCCAAATGAACGAGCGCGACAGCGAGGCTGTCGCGGCGATGTTGCGTGAACGCGGATACCGCATCGTCGATGTCGAGAGTGAGTGTGACATCTTACTGCTCAATACCTGCAGCGTGCGTGATGCCGCGGAGCAAAAGGCCTTGGGCAAGGCGGGTTATGTTAAGCGCCGCAAAAGGAAGAATCCCGATTTCGTCTTGGGGATTCTCGGTTGCATGGCGCAGAATCGGGGGGAATCGATTCTCGAGAAGCTACCCGATGTCGATCTCATCGTCGGCACCCAGAAATTTCACCAAGTCCCGGACTATCTGGACAACATCCGTGCCGCCAAAGATGCGGGAGTGCCCATTGGCAGCTCGATCGTGGATATTGGCGAAGAGGCAGACTCACAGAACACGATCCGCGACCATCTCGAGACCGAGGAGCGCCAAGTCAGTGCATTCGTGTCGATCCAGCAGGGCTGCAATATGTCGTGCCACTTCTGCATCGTCCCGAAAACCCGCGGCGACGAGCGCTCCCGGCCGATGGAAGATATTGTCGCCGAGTGTCGCAATTTGGCGGAACGCGGCGTGAAGGAGGTCACCCTGCTCGGACAAATCGTAACGAGTTACGGCCGTCGCGATTATCAGGGCATCAACGGCGTCTCGCCGTTTGTACAGCTCATCGAGAAGGTGCACGAGATCGACGGTATCGAGCGGATTCGGTTCACCTCGCCGCACCCCCGAGGTTTTAAGCAGGACTTGGTGGAAGCTTACGGTCGGCTGCCGAAATTGATGCCTTACGTGCATCTGCCAATGCAGAGCGGCAGCGACCACATTCTCCGGGCCATGAACCGACCCTACTCGCGGGAACGTTACCGTGAGATCGTCCAAGCGCTGCGCGAAGTGACGCCGGACATGTATTTCTCTACCGATATCATTGTCGGGTTTCCCGGGGAAACCGAAGAGGACTTTCAACTTACGAAGGAGCTATTCCGGGAGTGCAACTTCGACATGGCTTACATCTTCAAATATTCAATTCGGACTGGCACGGTGGCGGAGGAATTGGCGGAGGAATTGGAGGAGCAATTGCCGGATGAAGTGAAGGAGCGGCGCAATCAGGAATTACTTGATGTATTGCGGGAGAATTCAGACCGCCGGAATCAATCGTTGGTCGGCACCGTTCAAACCGTGCTCATCGAAGGTCCCGATAAAAGGGGATTACACTTCACCGGCCGCACCCCGGGTAATCGCGTCGTGATTGTGGACGCCGACCCCCGTTTGGTCGGAGAGCTTGTGCCGGTGAGCATCAGTCGGGCGACCACCAGCACGCTCTACGGCGAACTCGTGCTGGAAGGCGTCGGGGCTTAGAGCCCGAAGGGTGCCCATTCTTTCTCGTTCTCCCACGTTCTTCATGGAGGTCCGATTCGATCACGAAAAGCTCCGCGTCTATCAGGCTGCGGTAAAATTTAGTGGTTGGTCAGGGACGCTGGTTGAATCGTTAAACGGCAAATTGGCAGTAGAAAATCAACTGGATTGCGCATCGACCAGCTTGGTTTTGAACATCGCTGAAGGAAACGGGAAACGTTCTCAGCGGGATAGATGTCGTTTTTTGGATATTGCCCGAGGCTCTGCCGTTGAATACGCCGCCTGTTTGGATGTCCTTTGCGTTAGAGGAATAGTCGATGAATCAACGATCGACGACGGGAAAGATCAACTTGTCGGGATCGTATCTATGATCGCTGGTTTGATCTCGCGATTCGGTGGTAACGAGTCCTCCTCCTCCGTTAAGGAAGATCAATCGGCGTATGGCAGTGAAGATTTTATCGAGAACGAGAACAAGAATGAGTAAGAGAATGATATTACACGGGCTTTTAGCCCAGCCCCCTACACCATGACTCTCACTCTAGCCACGCTAATCACCGGATTGCTGCTCCTTATTTTAGGAGTGCTTTTGCTGCTGCCGTTTCCGGCGATTGTGACCTCGGTCAAACGGTTCCCCCGGTCACGTTCCTTCGCCTATCTCTTGTTCGGAGCAGGGGCGGTTTGGTTCCTTTACCGGATAACGCATCTTTCCCCGGCGGACTTCGGACAGTATAAGAAAGCACTTTTCATATTTTTCGCGATTGTCGCGGTGGCCTCGTTTAAATTTGTGCCGGATTTTCTGGCGGTGCGGGGAGCTTGTGTCCTCGTGCTGTTGGGCGCCTCGCAGCTACTCGACCCGGGTTACATGAATTGGGAATACGGTGAGATCTCGGATTTTGGCCGAATCTATCTCTACAAGATTGCCGTATTCGTTGCGGTTGCGTTGGCCATCTATCTGGGTGCCTCGCCATTTCGTTTGAGGGACTTTTTCGAGTGGCTGTATCGCAAACCCGGTCGGGCCCGCTTGGTAGGGCTGTTGATTGCCTGCTATGGAGCGATCGTGTCGGCGGTTGCCTTCACCTACTGATTCTCAAATGGCCGAAGACTCGACTGCAGCGACACCCGTCTTACTTATTCTCGCCGGTCCGGCAGGGTCGGGTAAAACTACGCTTTGCGAACGTATGGTGGCGGAGGCCGACGGTTTTTCCCGCGTGGTGACCAGCACAACCCGGGAACCCCGTCCGGGGGAAGTAAACGGGCGGGATTATCATTTTTTCTCCGGAGAGGAATTTGATCAGCGTGTCGCTGCGAACGCGTTCCTCGAGTGGGCCTGGGTTCACCGTAAGAACCGCTACGGCACCCTGACGTCGTCGGTGCTCGAACCGCTGACGGCGGGGCAGAGCTTGATTATCAACGTCGACGTGCAGGGCGTGAATAATTTCCGACAAGCCGCGCAGGAAAACCCGCTTCTCGCCCGTCACATGGGCACCGTCTACGTCGATGTGCCGATCGATGAACTTCGCGTGCGACTACAAGGACGGGGTGATTCCGAAAGCGAAATTGAAGGCCGCATGATCACGGCCATTGAGGAGCAAAAGGAACGCAACAAATTCGATTACGTGATCACCAGTTCCACCAAGGAAGCGGATTTCACTGAACTGATGAAGGTCTGGCAGCGGGTGAAAGACCGCGTGGAATCGGCGTAGCCTTCACTCCGAAGGTCGTTATGGAGCGAACGAAACCTTTTTAATCTTCTTCCGAAGGTTCCGGGGCCGGGGGCGAAGCCATCTACCGCGGTGGGGTCGAGGCGGTATTGACCTGTGCGGCTGGTGCCCTCGCGGTAGTTGTAAATCTCGATGACGCGAAGCAGTTCGGACAGAGAAATTTCAGCGTTCCGATCGGAGTCTCCCGGATGGTAGCGGGATAGTTCCGGAGTGGTTCCTGCTGGCGTTTCGGAGTCGGGCTCAAATCCATCCGCAGTTCCATCAGCAACCCCGTAACATCCGGTGCGGGAGGTGCCGAGGCGCGTGTTGTAGAGCTCAATCACCCGAAGAAGTTCTGACAGCCCGATCGACATATCGCGATCGGTGTCTGCGTCGTGAAAACTATTTTGAGAAGTTGAGTCCACGGCGTCGATACTGTCGAAACGTAGTGCAACGGCGGCTGTCCCGGCGAGTTGACCGCCGGATATGCGGACGATCTCCACCGCATTGGAGGCGAATCCCTCGTTCGCGATCCAGGTCGAAAAAGTGGGCAGGCCGGCGATTTCCATGACTGGGATTACCCTCGAATTGTAGACTTGTGACGCAGAGTTGGGTTTAATCCGTTGTTTTGGTTTTCGAAGTCAACGGGCGAAATATAGCCGATTGAAGGGTGTCGTCGGTCGCGGTTATAGCAGGCTTCAATCCACTCGAACAGGAGTTGGCGAGCAGGGCTGTGATCGCGTCGTTCGTGGCGGTAGACGAGTTCAATTTTGAGGGTAGAAAAGAAGGACTCGGCTAAGGCGTTGTCGGAGCAATTGCCGCGGCGGCTCATCGACACGGTGATACCGTGGGCGCAGAGTTCTTCACGAAAGCGTGCGCTGGAATATTGCCCCCACGATCAGAGTGAAGGAGCAGGCCCGCAGGCCAGCGACCACCGCGGCGCCCACTGGCCATGCGAAGCGCACCGGCGTCAAGGCCGATACCCCGGAGGAAGAGGATCTGGCGGCGAACCGTGCCTCGGCCTTTGATGCGGCGATGGGCGCGGGTGCAGCGGCCGGGTGATTACTTCTCCCAAGGCTCACGCCCACCATTCATCCATTTGCAAACTTCATAGAGCACGACAATCGGAGTCAAAATAACGAGAAGAAACATAATCACAACGAGCGGAATCTAGCACACATCGCATGACTCGTAAAGGAGAATACAAAGTCCAGCTGGAGTTGATCGGGAAGAATCTCGATCAACTCAACCGCACGCAGAAGGACATGTCGGAGCTGCGGAAGGAAACAAGCGGTTTCCAGCAAATGCTCAAAGTGGGACTGGGTATCGACTTCGCGGGAAGGTTCACCCAAGGCATCGGTGACATCACCCATAGCTTCACCGGGGCGATCCGGCGCGGGTTGGACTTCAATCGCACGATGTTTGACGCCGAGGTCGGCATCAGCAATGTGCTCAAAAAGTTCCTCGAACTGGATGACGCGGCGGCGAAGCAGGAAGCGGCCAAGTCGATGCAGGCGATCATCGCCCTGGAGCCGCAGACGGCGGCGGGGCTCTCCGATCTCGTGCAGGGGTTTCTGGCCACGGTCTCCAGTGCCCAAGCGGTAGGCGTGCAGGTGGATCAAAACATCGACCTGGTCGGCCGTGCGCATCCTCGCTTCAAGCCGATCGGTCCCGACAGCGAACATCTCTTCGGTTATCACCCCAACGTGCTCAAGCAGGTGGGCAAACCGGAGCATCGCGATCAGATCTGGGTGGCCGACACCACTTACCTGCTCAGCGATGCGGGTGGGTGCTCCCTGGCGACCGTGATGGATCTTTGCACCCGTCGCATCGTTGGCTGGAGCATCTCAACTACTAACGATGCCGAACGGGTTTGCACCGCCCTGGAAAACGCCGCGCTGACCCGCGACGACGTGCGCGCTGGCATCGTGCCTCACAGCGATCGTGGCAGCACCTATGCCTCAGATCGTTATCAACGCGTGCTCGCCCGCTTTAAAATGCACCCGAGCATGAGCGCCAGGGGCAACTGGTATCCCGCACATGCGGCACGGCGATGGAATCGTTCTTCGGACGCTATAAAACCGCCGCAGTGCGCGATCACGTTTTCGCCAACGAAGCTCAGGTGCGCGCCAACGTCTGCAACTCCATCGAAGTCTTCTACAACCGATACCGCAAACACGCCTCGCTGGGCTACCTCAGTCCGATGCAAGCCGAGGTAATATTTTTGCCCCCCATGGGGGGCAATGAAGTCCCCGATTGCTTAACCCACAATTAAACCCATAACCTACCAAATAAGATACGACCGTGTCCCACAAACTCAGGCCTGATCAAACCCTTTTCGCAGAGATATCGGAGCTGGCTTCACAAGACGGGTCTGGCAGAACTCGGCCTTCCCATAAGATTAACGAAATTGGGCGAAGTCGTTATAAAAAACGATCCCAAACTAGCGACAGAGGTATCACAATGGTTTCTCCATGCTATCTATAAGTCTGTTAGTATTCGGTATCGGCGCTGTGTTAGGGCGCTTCCAACCTGAACGGAACAGCGAGAATCCAAAAAATACCCTCAAACTCGAAGCCAAAGAAGAAGAGCTTAAGAGGCTAGTAAACAAAGGAAAACTGTGAAGAAATGGGATCAGATAAGAGGGATATGAACCGGGGAAATAGGTTACAGATTCATCAGGTATGAGGACATTGCTCCTCTACGCGTGATGTTGACCTGGTGCCACTGACACGAAGCTCTCCCGCACAAGCCGCTGGAAGGAGGAGACTACTCGCAATGCAGACCGTAAGTCGCGTGTCGTTTGTCAAGAATCAAGCAATGTCCCCTTTAAGTGCCTCCTTCGACCCCCGACGTGGCTATTTCGGTATCCTAGATTCGAGCAATTTTTCCTTTGCTCAGACCTTTGTCTGAATCTTATCCGTCGTCTTTTTTGAGGATGACTATTCGGTTGCTGTTGGTGCCCTTCTTGTTGTTGGAGACACCCCAACAATTGGCTGTCTTGGTGAAATTCTGGGAGTTTATCATAATGCACTCGGGTTTAAGACCCGCCCAGAGACCTACCTTTAGGATCTCGTTTTCCAGTTTCAAAACGCCATTTCGTATCTCGCCGACTTCAAATGCAACCAGCGCACCGGGCTTGAGCACTCGCCTTAACTCCTCAAATACCCTTGTCATGCTCGCAACCCATTCCTCCAGAGACTTAATTTGCCAGATGCGCTCCCGATCGATTTCAATCTCGCAGAACCACATTCTCAGCCAGTTGTCTCCAACGTAATCGACAGCATCCAGAAAAGGAGGGGACGTAACTACCAGATCCACTGAATTGTCAGGAATGACAGGTGTAGAGTCGGCCGATGACGCGACTAGATCAAAATCTTTACGACGATAATTTGAGGGCAAATGATGACGGAGCAGCTGTTTGGATTTCCTTAGGATTAGTGCCTTGGTGTCACGGTATTCCGGAACTTGGTTTCGCTTCGCATTAATGCGGCGTTGAGATTTTATCGAAGCTGCTTGATTGGGCGGCAGAGTAAATACTGAGAAGAACCCGCTTGAGTGACCGGAAAGGCGGTTGCATGCCACCATTTGGATCCACGCATCAACGGCGTCAAATTTCCCAAATTTTTTTCGGTCGCGAAAATACGTTCGCCAGCCATAGAGTTCCGCTAGTGTCAGCGGTGAAAAAAAGACGAGTAGTTCAGGATCAACCCTAGGGGGCACACACAACTGAACATCTTCAAGCCGCGCTTCCACTTCAACCATGGTTGGTGGATTCAGACGGGGCGCGGTCAGGACGGTAGAAAGCGGGTTTACATCATTTCCTACTGCCCGGCATCCCCTCAGCTGTGCCTCCACCAGTGTTGTCCCCCTACCCATAAAGGGATCATAAACCACATCGTTCGGACTGCAGAATCGCTCAATGAAGAAACCGGGCAGTTGAGGTTTGTAGCAGGCACGGTAAGAGATCTCGTGAATGGAGTGACCGCTTCTCTGTCTTGACGTCCAGAACTCGTTTTCGTAGACTGAGACCCTAAGGTCGGCGAAATGCCTTTCCTCGGTGCCTGTAAGGCGATTGAACTCGAAGAATGAGAGCAGTTCTTGGTGCAGGTCCCGCGGGTCGCTCAAAACGGAGTTTCTCAGGGTATTTTGCATCTCAAATGACCTTCGTGTGGTGGAGCCCAAGAGCCAAAATCTTGTGATTCACAGATGCTTCCAGTCTCACGTTCACCGTGGTTGTAGGCTCGAGAAAGTCGAGTCGTATGGCACCAATGGTCGCGTGTGATGTCGTTGGGCTGTATAAGATCGTCAAAAGAAGATGATGGATCGAGGACCTGAACTGGTTTCGCAATTTGGCGGAAGACGACGTAAGCACACGTCGGTTCGAATCCATCGGATTCCAATCACTTGTCGCCTTGATCTCCAGTGGTATTTTGAGTTGGGTGGATCGTTCCATTATTGTTTTGTCCGGATAACCTGCCCCTGGACACGGACCAATGGAAAATGTAGACGTGTGCAGTTTTAGGGCTGAGGTCGTGTATTCCGCTACTTGGTTGCCGATGGACTGGTTTGTGCTGCCCGGACGAATCGGAGCGCGCGTGCCTTTCACCCCGGAGGCTCTCACTGCTAATACTATGTCGGTCTCCACCGCCTGCCGCAATTCTACGGGCCATTCATGAACCAATTGGGCTTGAGCGGCCTCCTCCCAATTTAGCAGATCAGTGTAGTAGTCGCTAAGGTTGCGCATGAACGTTTGGTGCCGGAAGTGCATGCTCCGTGCAAACCAAAAGGAGGCATAAAGAAATACCCAAGTGGGTGATGGCTTGGACACCGAGTCCCGGTTCACAATGCCCGGATTCTCCACCCCGTGCAGCAGCATGTTCATCGAACCGATCCGCAACATGGTCGAATCAAAGTCGAGGCCATGAAACATGTTGTTGTGAAAGTGCTGACGAAAGGTCTCGTCATTGAAGAGCTTCAGCTTCTCGGGCTGATTAAAATGCTCGACCACCGAAACGAGGAAACCAGCGGTGCCACAGGCGGGATCACATATGATGTCCGTCGGCTTGGGCTGCATGATTTCCACCATCATCCGAATGATGTGACGGGGCGTGCGGAATTGGCCGCTATCGCCCGCCTGGCTCAGTTTGCCGAGCATGTATTCGTAGAGGTCACCCTTGGTGTCACGATCCTCCATGGGCACTTAAAGGGGACATTGCTTGATTCTTGACAAAATGCGTTTCACGCGCCGCGTTTGGTCCTGTTGAGCAAGTCTGAAGCGGCGAACATATTGACTGACAGTCGCGGGCTGCCCCATTCTGAGACGCTCCGTAATCCAACGAGCTCCATCGAAATGAGGGCAATTCTGGAGGAGTGATAATCTTGGCACGAACCGGATTGAGGTGGATGTAGTGACTTACCTCCGCCAAGGCATGGCCGGGTTGAACGAGCAGAGACTTAAATCTCCCTTGGAATGGTCTTCCCTTAATTTTGCGCAGGCGGTTGAACCGGCAGACCCAAGTGCCCTGCAACCACTTCATGCCTTCACTTAAATTTGGCTCCGGAGTCTCCATCGCCATGTGGAAATGATTACGCATGATGACGAAGGCATGCCACCGCCACCCGGACCGTTCGCAGGCTTGAAACATCGTGCGTTCAAATGCTGCCCGGGCACCATCAGTCGAAAAAATGTCGGATCGATAGTTTCCTCGATTGATTACGTGGTAACAAGCGCGGGGGGTATTCAAGACGAGCGGTGCGGGGCATGGTGGATATCTATGTTCGCATCGTAATCTTGTCAAGATTCAAGCAATGTCCCCTTTTTTGCATATTTTGACACGTGCGCCCACGCCTTTGGGGCCCAGTCAGAGACTTCCGATGCGCGTTAATTTTTTAAGTTCGTCCCAGTCGTAATCGGCGAGAACGAACCTTGGTTGCTGAATCACAACGAGATAAGAATACACAAACGGGTAATATGCAAGATAAATATATCCATTATATGGGTATTATTTCCCTTATTATTTCCCAGACACTCCCTAACTTAAAAGCATGCCGGAATCCGATAAAACCCCTCTAGTCACTCAACTCAAGCGGCTCTGCGACCGCGATCAGCGCTTATTTGCCTGTTGGTGTGTGCGTAAAACACCCCTCCACGACGGCCGGACCACCTGGGACCTGCTCACCAACGAGTGCTTGAAAAATGCAGTCCAAATCGCCGAGAAATACGCCCAGGGCAAGGCCACGAAGGACGAACTGGAGGCTGCCCGCGTACCCGCCGCCATTGGCCTCCAATACGCCGCCGCCAAAACCGCCGCAGGAGGCGCCGCCTGGAAGGTAGCCCGCGCCGCCACGGACGTGGCCGCCACGGGAGCCACCGCCGCCGAGTACGCCACCGCCGTCGGAGGCTACCTACGAGAAGCCGCCGGATTCGATGCCGGTTCGTCCGACGCCTGGGCTGTCGCCCGCGCCGCCCAAGAGCGTAAGCTTCGGGACATCGCTGCCCGCGCCCGACTGACCGGCGGCTGATCGGCCGCACCTCAATCCCCAACCTTAAAGGCGCTCGACCTTAAAGGCGCTTAAAGGGGACATTGCTTGATTCTTGACAAACGACACGCGACTTACGGTCTGCATTGCGAGTAGTCTCCTCTTTCCAGCGGCTTGTGCGGGAGAGCTTCGTGTCAGTGGCATCAGGTCAACATCACGCTGGTCGGGTTACCCAAACTGGTCCACCTAAACCGTTAGTCTGGATGGATTGATGGTGTGGTTGAGGGTGTAGAGTAAGTCAAGGGTGGAGGTTTCTTTGTCGAGGTTTTGTTCAAACGCGATGAGGCGCTTAAAGGGGACATTGCTTGATTCTTGACAAACGACACGCGACTTACGGTCTGCATTGCGAGTAGTCTCCTCTTTCCAGCGGCTTGTGCGGGAGAGCTTCGTGTCAGTGGCATCAGGTCAACATCACGCTGGTCGGGTTACCCAAACTGGTCCACCTAAACCGTTAGTCTGGATGGATTGATGGTGTGGTTGAGGAGGCGCTTAAAGGGGACATTGCTTGATTCTTGACAAACGACACGCGACTTACGGTCTGCATTGCGAGTAGTCTCCTCTTTCCAGCGGCTTGTGCGGGAGAGCTTCGTGTCAGTGGCATCAGGTCAACATCACGCTGGTCGGGTTACCCAAACTGGTCCACCTAAACCGTTAGTCTGGATGGATTGATGGTGTGGTTGAGGGTGTAGAGTAAGTCAAGGGTGGAGGTTTCTTTGTCGAGGTTTTGTTCAAACGCGATGGGACTGACATAGCCCAACGAACCGGGGGGCGCAGGTGATGGTATTTGCACCGCCAGGCTTCGATCACGACCCGAGCTTCGGTCAGCGTGGAGAGCATCTCGGGGTTGAGACACTCGTGGCGCAACCGAGCAGGGAAGCTTTCGATGTAACCATTCTGCCAAGGACTACCCGGCTCGATGTAGCGCGTCTTGATCGATTCAGAGGCGAGCCAAGCTCGCAACTCCTTCTCGATAAACTCCGCGCCATTGTCGCTGCGGATATGCTCCGCAAGCCCCGTGCTCGGCAATCAGCCGGCTCATGATCGAACGCACTTTACGCGCAGTGATCTTACGATCCACGTGGATGCACCGGCTTGGCCGCGTGGAGTCATCGAGGAGCGTGAGCACAACTTTTTCGAACTGGTCTACGTCGAATCGGAGGCTGGATTTCAATGCATCAACGAAAACGCTTTCTAATATGAGGCGGGTAATGTCTTCCTTTTGCCCCCCTTTGACTGCCATTCGTTTCGAATTTCCCAGCCTCCCCGATTCTACTTCGTTCGTTTCACCGATCTGTATTTTACGAATCATGATGGTCTGACGGACTACCGGTCTTGGTTTGATCGGATGGCGTATGTTTCCGTTACGGTCACGCCGGTGCCGGGAAGGAAGGTTTCAATCACGTTTCGTTTTTGAGGTGTTACGAAAATTCGATTTAGCGGCAGCCGCGTGGTATCGATTCTGAACTCTTCCAGTTTCACGCCGTCTTCATCTTTCATTTCCGATGGAGTGGGCGACGGGGTAGGCGGCGTTACGACATCGGGGAAGGCGTTGCCATGGTAGTCGGTCATTCCCGCGATCGAGGCTGCCTTGATTTTCCCGGACGTCTCTTCGGCCCATACGACTCCTGTCACGGTCAAGCAACCGAGACACATGCGGAGGACATTAATGGGCAAGTTCATGTGATCATCGAACGTCGTAAAAGTCACAAATTGTAACACTCGAGTCAATGGCCTCGAAATACTCATTTGGGAGTCGGAGGGTCGACCCGTGGCCGAGGTGTGTTGGCCTCGACAAACCCGTTGCGTTTTAAATCGGGGGCGGGATGCTCCTGCTTCAGTGAGATGGATAACGCGATGAATTATTTCAATTCGATCACCGATAAACTGGCAGATTCCCCCTATGTGCTGGCCGGGATCATGATGTTTTTGGTATTTATCCTCGCTTGGGCGGTGGACCGAGGTATGGAGGTTTTTGTCAAACGATTGGCCGCCAAGACCGACAGCGAATTTGACGACCGCTTGCTCGATATTTTGCACAAACCCTTGTTTTACTCAGTGCTGGTATTCGGTCTGTCCAAGGCGTCGAGTTTACTGGAATTACCGGAAGGTCTACACCAGAGCGTATTCTCGCTGGCTTACACCGGATTGCTGATTGTTTGGACCCTGTTCGCCGTGCGGTTTTCGCGCCTGTTACTGCGCCTGATGGCGGCGAATGAACGACGGTTCGTGGTGCTGCACAGTCAAACCCTGCCGCTCTTTGAGAACGTGGCATTCATCACCATTCTAGGTCTGTCGATTTACTATATTTTATCCTCATGGAATGTGGATATGACCGCTTGGCTCGCCTCAGCGGGTATCATCGGCATCGCGGTGGGTTTCGCCGCCAAGGACACGCTCGCAAATCTTTTGGCGGGCGTCCTCATCATGGCGGACGCGCCCTACAAAATCAAAGACTACGTGGTGCTGGAAACGGGCGAACGGGGCGAAGTTACCAACATCGGTCTGCGTAGCACTCGTATCCTGACTCGGGACCATATTGAGATCACGATTCCCAATTCCGTGATGGGGAATACCAAGATCATCAATGAGTCGGCGGGGCCGAGCACCCGATCACGGATTCGGGCTAAAATTGGGTGTGCCTACGGCAGTGATATTGCGTTGGTGGAAAGGATTCTCTTGGCGGTGGCTGGCGAGGAAAAAGAGCTGTGTGAAACCCCTCTACCCGTGGTCAGGTTTCGCGGTTTCGGCGATTCCAGTTTGAATTTTGAGCTGATGGTTTGGATCGTTAATCCGGGAGATCGGGGGCGTATCCTACACCAGCTTTACGGAGCCGTTTACCGCGCATTTGCTGAGAACGGAGTCGAGATCCCTTATCCCAAACGTGACCTCTACATCAAGGAGCTCCCTAGAAAATCAGCCTTGGATTTGGGGTGAAGAGGGCTCTGGGCGTATGGTTTCCGGTAAGGAAAAATTGTAATATGATTCGACCGATTTTTGACCTGGCGGCGATTTTTAACGCTCTTTATAGGTGTTTTTGCCTGCTTGCCGAAAGGGAATTCACGTCCGGTCCTTCCATCGCCCACATTTGCGGTAGTAGATAATTGGGTTCTCCGAAATGATGATCTACCAAAAATATCTCCATGCTCATTGGGGGAGGGTAGAAATATCATATAAGTATCGTGGCACTCTCCGGTGCTTGGGGGGGCGCATTCATAGAACCGAGATTTACTCAAAAGGCATCTTATTAATAATCGTCTTTATGATGTTTGCATTTGTGGAGGCGGTCCAGCTTCGCCTGCTGTTCTCTCACGTATGCCTTAGCCGCAGCGTGCTTTTTGACCCCGGCTGCTTTCACAGGATACTACCCTTGGACTACCCTTTGCCCGATAGGCGCGACGGTAAGCCTGCACTGGGAGTGCAGCCGTCCAACAGGGCATTCGCAAAAACAACCTGCTTTGGCGTGAGGTCGGATTTTTGGCAGTGAAGAATTTTCATCGGTCCCAAATCATCCGACAGTAGTGCGGTTACGCAAGAATCACGCGGTCCGTATCTACACGCTCACTCCCTTGCCACCACGGTATCGTATAATCCATAGTGGGCTAGCCCTTCGTGGCTATCGATTCCCGTGTATCGCAACGACGCGTCCTCATACCGCCGAAAGGCAAAGACCGCTTGGTTCATGTGTTCGGTGTTGAACACCCTTAGGCTCACAAGCAGGTAAAAATCCTTAACCGTCAGGCCAGTCACCGTAATGAACAGCTCTGGTTCAATTTTGGTGATAACATCCTGCAGGGTATTCTCACGGAAATCGGTCAGATACATGAAGGCCGGAATGCGTGTCGCAAACTTGATGAGCTTCTCCTGCACCAGCTTCCGCTTCGATTTGAACTCCCTTTCCTCGTCACTCAGTTCCTTCTTCTCCTTTTTTGTCAGCTCTCCATCTTTGGCCTTCTTCTTGATGTCCTTTATCCTGTCGGCCTTGTTGATGATGGTCTCGATGACATTGTCGCCCAGCGCACGCCAGCCCTCGATATGCCCAACAGCGTCCATCGCTGCTTCGTTATCCAGAATACGTCGCAGGGTGTCGTTATCCACATTCACCAGCATCGCGCTCTCCCATTTTCGAGCAAGCAAGGTGGCCGAGGTCCCCGACATGGCCATGTCGAGTATGCCTCCCGCATCGATCTGTGTCATATTCGCCCCGTCGTAGGCCAGCACGGGTAGGAACGACATTAAATCTCCGACTGCATGTTCCGGGTTCGGCTCGTTGGGTGAAAGCCCGATTCCGTATTCCGAAATCTGCCGCAAGGCCCGAGTAGGCGCGAAGTCGAAGACGAAACACACCGGCTTGAGTACCTCCTCTTCGTTCGGATTGTCCCCATTAGGATTCTTGATTGACCATGGGGACTGCACCCGGAATGCCGCCTGGAAGTAACTCTCCGGCGACTTCAGGTTGCGCAGCATCAGGATCGAAGACCATTGCGGCACCGTCACGCCAGTGGTGAGCTTGCCACATGAGAGCGTGATGGTCTGGGTGTCAAAACCGCTACCGACCGCCCTGCGCACTGGAGGCAAAGCCTGTAAGCCAATCCCCGCCGATGCTCCAGCTGCCACCACCACCACGTAAGCCTTCCAGAACACATTCTGTTTCTCTCCCAGCAGGTTCGCCATCGCGTGGCAGGCCGCGACGTTGGGCAGGAACCAAAACGAGTGCTGGAGATACGGCAGCAAGCGCACATCGGAATAGGGAAACGGTGGGCGGGTGCCAGTCTTGAGGTGCTTCGCCGCCTTGGCCGCATAGCCTCCCCGGATGATGTCCAGCCACTTCTGCACGTCATTCTTATGCTTAAATGCTGCCTGATCGCCTCGCCCCGTGGCCTCGAAAAATGCGTTCAGGTCAAACTCGTCAAATTCCCCGCCGCTGGCAATGGACACCAGTTCATCCGGCATCTGGTAGGTCAGCCGGCGCATCTGCGGTAGGGCAGCGTAGGGGTTCGGCTTACCAGGATACTTCCGCACAAAGGTTTCCTTGGCCCGCTGTTCGTCGGTGTAAGTCCAGTTGAAGATCGCCTCCTCGATAAACTCGCCTGTCGCCAATGCCTTGAAGGGCGTGCCCGATAGGTAGAGGTAGGCCTTGGTTGTGATGGGGAGGAAGTCGGTCTCCTTCTCAGAAAATTCGGTCAAATCCTGGTTCACGTTCTCCAGTCCGGCAGCGTACTCCAGCTTTGCCTCTTTCTTAGCCGCTGCCTCCTCCTCTCCCTCAAACAATTCCTTGGCTGTCTCCCGCCACGCGCCGAAGTGATACTCATCAAAGATCACCAAATCCCAATTGATCGAATGCAGCCATTCGTTCTTGGCCTTGATATTCCCCGCCTTGTCCCGACCCAGTAGATCCTGAAACGAGCCAAAATAAACCAGCGGTTTACGGCTAGAAATATTTGAGGGATCCCTGTCGGAATTGCGCGAGAGGTATTGCCAACCGTCGAAATCCACGTGCGATTCGAGATCCGTCTGCCAGGCATCCTCCACCGCTGGCTTGAAGGTGACTACAAGCACCCGCTTGGCTCCGAGTTTTTTGGCGAGCTGGTAGGCGGTAAAGGTCTTGCCGAAACGCATCTTGGCGTTCCACAGGAAGCGTGGAACGGCGTGCATGTCCTCCTTCCAGATTGAGTGGAAGTAGTCGTGCGTCTTCTCCACCGCCGCTTTCTGCTCTGCGCGCATCGAGAACGTTTCTGAATGCGAGCCCGTGAAACGCTGCCCGGTGCGCAGTTCCGTGAGCACCGTCTTAACCTCATCGACGGTGCAGCGCATCCATTCCAATTCGGTGTTCTGGAACCCCTTCTTAATCAGCGCTGCCCTGACTTCGTGGTCAGAAAAGACCAATCCGTCGTCTTTATCAGCGAGCTCGTCGAGTTCGATTCGGTAGTTCTTGATCGCCGCCGTCTTGAGCTGCTCAGCCACCCGCTGCTTCACGTCACGCGCTGTCTGCCCCACTTTGAGCAACCCCGCATGCGCCGCATCGTCGATCGCGTAGGCATAAATGCGCGGGCGCGCCTCCGGCTTCGTCTTTAGAATCTGATCAATGGTGGGTCTACTTGTCATTGCCATCGTCGAGGATCATCGGGCGGACTTGGGACTCAATATACGACTGTTCCATCTTAGTGATCCCGTATTTGGTATAGAGTTCTT
This sequence comes from Actomonas sp., assembly GCA_965203585.1. Lineage (GTDB taxonomy): Bacteria > Verrucomicrobiota > Verrucomicrobiia > Opitutales > Opitutaceae > Actomonas. The sequence goes on along the minus strand of CBDBDC010000003.1, from coordinate 161,246 downwards.
CGTCTGTCCAATTCCTATCCCACGTCTGAATAGGAACCCATGTGTAAGTAGAGTGTGTTGCGTCCTGCGTGATCTTCCTAAGAGAAACAAGAAAACGAAAAAACCTAGTCTGATAGTAAGATTGGATGCTCTCGGCCTCAGACTTTAAGGATACGTGAAAGAATAAAAAGGACTGGGTGCACACAGATGGAGATCCTGCTATCTGCGGCTTTCCAACAATTTGATGAGGGAGTGCATCACCTCCGTTAAATGCCTTGGGGACTAAGACCTTCCAAGTATCGATTAGATGAGCACTTTTTTTCACTTCTTTCCGTGAGATGAAGCCAATTTTTCGATTCATCCGCGTTATATAGTGAAGCGGCAAGTCTCCGGTTCGCTTCTTCGCATGAAACCCATCAAAATTTGATGTCCATCCGAATTCTTTGTCTCGTGCTAAAATAGTATTTATTGATGTTTCGCCATGCTTTAGAACTTTCCTGAGAATTGACAATGCTCGTGTATCCCGCACGAGAACATCGTGCTCACCAAGGTTGCGAGCCGTAGGCCCAATTGCTTCGTCTCCACGAAAGGTCGTTACATTGCAATCACCGTCATGATTCGCGTCCCACAAAAAATAACAAACGCCCGCCTTAATCTCGACCCCCGGGAACACCTCGGCTGCGGCGGGATAATCCATCAATGCGCTCAGCCTGCGGTCACTTAGCATTGTCTGCCTGAACTCGTTTAGTCCTAGTCCAGAGGCCATCCACCGAGCGGGGATAATCATCGAGAGATAACGTGGTTGAAGTGTTTTGGCCTGTTCCACGAACTTATTGTAGATGGGAATATCGCGAGTGCCGCCATCACTGGCCAATTGATAGGGCGGGTTTCCAATAATGACGTCGAATTGCATAGTATCTCCAAACAGCTCGGCGACCCGAGCCTTGATGTTGTCGGTGTGAATGAGCGCATACGCGTGGGATTCGAGTCCCTCGCCACGGTCGAAAGTATCCTGACCCGCCCCGCAGAATTTGCATTTGTTCCTCTCCCAGGTGTGTTCCAGACGCTGGAACCAGATGTTGCCATCGTCGCTGTCGAAACTCGTGGTGATGGAATGCTCGCCCTTAGCGTGCTTGGAGCAATAGAGACTGCGGCGCGCCAGCAGGCTGGTGATGCGAGTAATGCCGATGCCGAAGACCTGCTTGGTGAGAATGTGATCCACACGCCGCTGCAGATCAGGCACTTCCCTCTCCAGCCCCTTGACCAGACGACTGGTGATCTCGCGCAGGAACACGCCGGACTTGGTAAAGGGATCGAGAAAAGTCACTCCTTTATTTGCCCAGAGGTCTGCACCGTCGTGGCTGTCAGCCCATGCCTCGGCGAGAGTGTTTAACATCCGGTTAGCGAACTCTGGAGGGGTGAAGACCTCGTCATTGGACAGATTGGCAATGCAGGTAAGCACGTCCGGGTTTCGTGCTCGAAGGGAGAATCCGGCTTGTCCACTCATAGGTCGATCTGCTCCTCAATGGCAGCTATCTGCCCAATTGTCATTGGCAGGTAAATTTCAGTCGGGATGAAAATATCCTCTCTCCCAAGGTCTGAGAAGAGTGAGTCCTCGGCGTTGAAATCCGACGAATTGGTCAAACTCTCAAATTGAAAGTCACGCCTTTGGAACCGCCCTTTCCCCACGTATCCCCATTCCGGGAAAACTATTGGGCCGGTATCGAACTTACGCATCGAGAGCGCATCACCATGAACAAGATTTTGCGATGCCACGTAGGATGCTGCGTGATACAATTCATCCTCTTGGCTGAGGTTCAGATATTCTGAGAATATCTCAATCAGATTGGCTCGGCATTCGGTGATGTTGTCCGGGAGTATTTCGATACCGTAGATGCACATCAGCCCAAAAAGTGAAAAATGACGGTGCTCGAAATCGGATTGACCATATTTGGACTCCACCGCGACGAGCTTTCGCCGGAGCACCTGAACAAGGAAATTACCGCTCCCACAAGCAGGTTCCAAAAAACGGGAGTCGATTCGCTCTGATTCATACTTGACCAGATCAAGCATGGATTCAACGAGCCAATCAGGAGTAAAAACTTCTCCGTGGTCGGCAACGCGCTGTTTTGATTTCACGAGGGTCATTGGGGGCTATAGAAACAGATTGAGCGAAACCAGTTACAGGGCTGTTGCCGCCGAACAAAATACGATCGAACGGGGATCGTAAAGCACAGTTAACCAGAGACGTAGACTTCACTTATAAGATGCCGCGTTGAAGGGGCCTTATTCTTCCCTCCTCCGGGTCCCTTCAAAACCAGGAAATGAGATTTGTTCGAAGAAACCGGATGAATTCGACTGTTGAGGAGAGAAGTGATCCGAAAACTCTCTGCTGTCCATCGTCAGACAATTGCAGCTGATTGACGAGTTTCTTGTATTTAGACCCCTTACGGTGAGCAGCCGAAACTGATCGAAGATCCTGCAAAGTCCTCAGAAACTTTATATGAACAGCGGAATCATTGATTCCGTGATCGGAAAAAAGGCTGCCGTTCTCCCGTTCGGCGGGCTCGTCAAGTTCGATCCGGTAGTTCTTGATCGCCGCCGTCTTGAGTTGCTCCGCCACCCGCTGCTTCACATCACGCGCTGTCTGCCCCACTTTGAGCAACCCCGCATGCGCCGCATCGTCGATCGCGTAGGCATAAATGCGCGGGCGCGCCTCCGGCTTCGTCTTTAAAATCTGATCGATGGTGGGTTTAGTCGTCATTACGATTCTTCAGATCCATCGGTCGGACAATTTTCTCAATGAATTCAATCTCGGGTTTCGAGAGCTTATACTTCTTGTAGAGAGTTTCGTCTGACCATTTCTGCGACCATTCTTGGGTGGGGACGAAAGTATACACTTTGCGTGTCGTATCTTGTGATGGCTTGTGAAGCAGAATCAGAAAACGTGTAAGTCGGCTGGTGAGGTAGGATAAGGCACTCTCTGCATCGGTCTTGCTCGAGAACGGGCCAATGCAAATGTAGGTCTCTGAACAAATACTGTTAGGTTCGCCCAAGAACGGAGTGCTGATGATTTTATGTGGGTAAGTATCACGGTTACCCGTCCCTGGGGCAGCTCGCCCTACGTAAATCTTCCAATGGTCGATTAAATCCGTTCCAGTGGAAATTTCATCCCTAGCAATAAATCCAACTCCTCCGTTTTGATACACTTTTACATCGCCCTCCTGCTTTCTCTTTCTGCCTCGAAAAAAGGTCCTAAGTCCGAAAGGTCTGAGAGAACTGACAAGTTCATCAAACCGTTTGCTCTCTGACAGAGAAAGTGACTTTGAATCTCCGTTCTCAACTTCAGAAATCTTCTTCAAGATAGACAGCCCTTCATTAAATCGAATGAAAATTTCAGCTCCTTTCGCGAGAAGCGACCGACTGGCGATTGAAATTGGCCAGTCCTTGAAATGGGTCGAAACTTGGCAGGGGCCTGGATGGTCTCGGTCCCAAATAAAATAACAAATCCCACCCTTGAGTCCCACCCCTGGGAAAACATCAGCAGCTGAAAGGTAATCATCAATCGTCCGCAAGCGGTTGTCGGAGAGCATGCTCTCTCGGAACTCATCCAAGCCCTTCCCACCAGCGAACCAACGCGCGGGAATCACCATCGATAGGTAACGGGGATCCAGTGCTTTTGCCTGTTCCACAAAGCGATGGTAGATCGGTGCTGCGCTCTTCCCGAAACCTCCATCGCTCAACTGATATGGCGGGTTTCCAATAATGACGTCAAATTGCATAGTATCTCCAAACAGCTCGGCGACCCGAGCCTTGATGTTGTCGGTGTGAATGAGCGCATAAGCGTGGGATTCCAGTCCCTCTCCGCGGTCGAAAGTATCCTTCCCTGCACCGCAAAACTTGCACCTGTTCCTCTCCCAGGTGTGCTCCATGCGCTGGAACCAGATGTTGCCATCGTCGCTATCGAAACTCGTGGTGATGGAATGCTCGCCCTTAGCGTGCTTGGAGCAATAGAGACTGCGGCGCGCCAGCAGGCTGGTGATGTGAGTAATGCCGATGCCGAAGACCTGCTTGGTGAGAATGTGATCCACACGCCGCTGCAGATCAGGCATTTCCCTCTCCAGCCCCTTGACCAGACGACTGGTGATCTCGCGCAGGAACACGCCGGACTTGGTAAAGGGATCGAGAAAAGTCACTCCTTTATTTGCCCAGAGGTCTGCACCGTCGTGGCTGTCAGCCCATGCCTCGGCGAGAGTGTTTAACATCCGGTTAGCGAACTCTGGAGGGGTGAAGACCTCGTCATTGGACAGATTGGCAATGCAGGTAAGCACGTCCGGGTTTCGTGCTCGAAGGGAGAATCCGGCTTGTCCACTCATAGGTCGATCTGCTCCTCAATGGCAGCTATCTGCCCAATTGTCATTGGCAGGTAAATTTCAGTCGGGATGAAAATATCCTCTCTCCCAAGGTCTGAGAAGAGTGAGTCCTCGGCGTTGAAATCCGACGAATTGGTCAAACTCTCAAATTGAAAGTCACGCCTTTGGAACCGCCCTTTCCCCACGTATCCCCATTCCGGGAAAACTATTGGGCCGGTATCGAACTTACGCATCGAGAGCGCATCACCATGAACAAGATTTTGCGATGCCACGTAGGATGCTGCGTGATACAATTCATCCTCTTGGCTGAGGTTCAGATATTCTGAGAATATCTCAATCAGATTGGCTCGGCATTCGGTGATGTTGTCCGGGAGTATTTCGATACCGTAGATGCACATCAGCCCAAAAAGTGAAAAATGACGGTGCTCGAAATCGGATTGACCATATTTGGACTCCACCGCGACGAGCTTTCGCCGGAGCACCTGAACAAGGAAATTACCGCTCCCACAAGCAGGTTCCAAAAAACGGGAGTCGATTCGCTCTGATTCATACTTGACCAGATCAAGCATGGATTCAACGAGCCAATCAGGAGTAAAAACTTCTCCGTGGTCGGCAACGCGCTGTTTTGATTTCACGAGGGTCATTGGGGGCTATAGAAACAGATTGAGCGAAACCAGTTACAGGGCTGTTGCCGCCGAACAAAATACGATCGAACGGGGATCGTAAAGCACAGTTAACCAGAGACGTAGACTTCACTTATAAGATGCCGCGTTGAAGGGGCCTTATTCTTCCCTCCTTCGGGTCCCTTCAAAACCAGGAAATGAGATTTGTTCGAAGAAACCGGATGAATTCGACTGTTAAGGAGAGAAGTGATCCGAAAACTCTCTGCTGTCCATCGTCAGACAATTGCAGCTGATTGACGAGTTTCTTGTATTTAGACCCCTTACGGTGAGCAGCCGAAACTGATCGAAGATCCTGCAAAGTCCTCAGAAACTTTATATGAACAGCGGAATCATTGATTCCCCGCTCTGCGAAAAACTTTTCGAGTTTGGGGATACCTTTGTCGTTCGCTTCAAGAGTTGTGAGACCTTTTGAGATTTCGGCTTCATTGATTGAATCTACCACAACTTTGCACAACCCCAACAGTTGATGATCAAACTCAGCTTGTCGGTCACCTGCCGGTAAGCGAAGCGCAACCAGAAAGTGCTCATCGTCAGGGTCCAATATCTTGAAAAAGTCCCAACCAAATCTCTTTTGGAATTCTGATTGGAATCGTTCATAATCTAGTTTGAAAAGAAAATCTGGCCTCTGGGGGTCCCAAAACTGTGCCAGAACTGCGCTTTCATCGTGCGTCCCGCGAATACACCCACGCGGTCACCGCGTTGCACGCCATGCGCGATCAGAGTATGGGCCAGTTGATTGCTCCGCGTTTCGAGTTCGGCGAAGGAAAGGGAATCATTCGCGTGACGAAACGCTTCCCGGTCCGGTGTAAGCGCGGCATGTTCCGTGACGGCGTGTTGGAGTAGGGTAGCCATCAACCTGCTTAGAGTCCGAGAAGTTTTGCGATAATATTGCGCTGAATGTCGGAGGTGCCGGCGTAAATCACACCGCCCACCGCATCACGCAAGTCGTGCTCGACACCGGTTTCCTTGAGATAACCTACCCCGCCATGAATGCGGATGGAGTCCATGCTCGAATCGACGAATACTTCGCTCAGATGGAGCTTGAGAAGTGCTGCCTTGAGCATGGCGAGTTGGTCGTTTTGTTTCAGCCAAGCGACCTTGTAGAGCAGCAGACGAGCCGTTTCCAGGCGAAGTCGCATATTCGCGATACGGTTGCTTACGGATTGGAAAGAACCGACGGACGTTCCGAATTGTTGACGGTCCCGGGCAAAAGTCACCGCGGTTTCGAGTTGGTGATCCATCGCCCCAAATTGGCTCGCCAAAATCCCACAACGTTCCAACTCCAAGGGGTGATTGGATATGGCGAATCCCGCGCCTTCAGCTCCGAGACGCCGGGATTCTGGAACGAGGCAATCATTCAAAGTGACTATCCCCAATGGCACGGTGTTTAATCCCATTTTCTCTTTCGGTGAGCTCACCGAAAGACCCGGAGTGTCGCGATCAACGAGGAAGGCCGTGATACCCCATTTGCCGAGCTTTGGGTCGGTTGTGGCGAAGACGACGAAGAGAGATCGGCGAGCGGGGCGAGGCTGACCAGATGTTTGGTGCCGCTGAGACGGTAGCCGTCGGCGGATTTCGTGGCGGTGGCTTGGAGGCTGGCATCCGAACCCGCCTTTGGCTCGGTGAGGGCATGGGCGGCCATCAGCTTACCTGCCACCATCGAGGGTAAATAGTGATGGCGCTGCCCGTCGTTGCCAAAGTGAGTGATCGGAAGCTGCGTGGTCCAGATCTGTGGGTATTCAGGGCGAAAGTAAGTCCGTTGTCCCGGCAACCATAACCCATGCCCTCCATGATGAGGGCGGCGGTTGAGATATCGACATCCGGGCGACCACCGAATCCCTCGGGAACTCTCAGACCTAGGATGCCGGCGTCAGCGCAGGCTTGCCAGTTGGCTCGTGGAAAGTCGCTGTCGCCGCCGGATTCTAATTTGCGTGCGAGATCGATAGCTTGTTGCTTGAAGGCCATCTGTTCCTCTGACCAAGAGGATTCCATGTGTTTGTAGTGAAGGGTTTTCCTGAATATTCAGACAGTTCGCTTCGGATCAAGTGCCATGAAAAAGATTAAGTCATTGAGCGTGTGCGTTTCCAGAGGGTCACCAATGGTGATATCCAGACCCCCACATCAAGATAACCACGGCCAATGCACGCACTGGCGCACTTCGGGGAATAGAACGATATCGGCGCGGCCTTTCAGTGCGAAGGTCGTGATACGGTAGCCGGGTAGGAGCCCGCGCGCCTTATTCATCGTGGCGCCGCTCACGGCCACGTCATCAGCCAGCAGCACCGGCGCGCCAGCAGGCGGCAATTTTTGCACCTCCGCCATTACCCGGGGTTCGTTATACCGCGGGTCGTTATTTTCGTCCCGGAAATTGATCGGTAGCATGTAGAGAGGTAAGCCTAGGTGGAAGGAAAGCAGCGTCGCCGGGATGCGCCCCCCCGTTTCGATGCCAACCACCGCGTCGATGGGTGGATAGTCCGCCGCCCGGAGACGCTCGGTAATCTCGTCCATGTTGAGACGGACCTTGGCATTTGCATCAGTGGGTAGGGGCATGGGGAGGAAATAGCTTGGAAACGAAAAGACTCAAAACGGTCAATACCACCAATCCCGGCCAAGCGTTTACCGTGGATGAAGCGGCGTAGGTCGCAGCGGACAAGGATGGCAGCAAACCCGGGAACAGTAGCAGTAATATGAAACTCAATGGTTTCGCCGCCAAATATGCGACCGGTCCCAGCCAAGCTTGCCCTCCCCAGCGTGACGCCAGTGACGCGACGATGAAGCGACAGCGCGTCTTAAGGCTGGACTAGGGGCAGCCGCTCCACTTGTTTCGGGTCAGTTAACCTCGATTACGACACTATCTAGATTCGAGTTTAAATATAACAAAAGAGATAATACTTGGAATGTTGTTGATGTTTCAGTGCCCGGTCGACCAATTGTTTTGCCTTCATCTACTGCAAAGGTGATCATAAATTCAATCTTCAAGACGAATGGCAGAACTCCTCCCATAAAATGAAAACAAGCAGAATCATTTGGATTAGGCCTTATCTATTTCTATCGTATTTGATGTTAGGTCTTATGCCTGCCTGTTCTCAACAAAGTGAACTGGATAAAGAATTTGCTAATCATCTAATTGGATTAGTTGAATATAGCGACCCACCCTCGTTCTTTGGCGAGAAATTAAATAAGTTTGGTTTGGAGTTGAGTGATTACCAAGACTTTCTCCGCGACTATTTGGGTGAAAATGAGTTGGAAATTTACAGTGTTGTAGCTGCTAAATACGCCCATTGGGAATACCATTCAGAGGCTATTGCTATTCTCAAGCTGGGCTTTCCTGATTTTAGGCTTAATAATTGGGGTAGAGAGTTACTACTAATGCAAGCGGCTATTGTTCAAGATCGGAGTCTTGTAGAGGAGTGCTTAAGCGTTATTGGTGAGGAATATAGTTTTCCAATTAGAAAGGAAACGATTAAAGGTTTGGTAAATCAACCGAATGAAAAGATATTCAGCCTTGCGATTGAAGAAATCAACGCGTCCTTGGAGCTGAGGGATCGATCTCGTTTTCGTTCATTTGTAGCGAAAGTCATACTCTCCAATGGAACACCAGTTCAGGGTATCGAGGAGAAATTGTTTAACCAACAGTTGGTTGAAATTTTACAGGGGATGGACTGGTCAACCTATCTTGAAAAACTAAGTAATGATCAACAAGGCTATATAGGAACTATATTATTTTATGATACAATTTCAGTTTTCGGTTCGGCGGCTGAATATTATATAAGTATAGGCGAGAAAAAAAGGGGCAAATTTGGTTGAATCGGCTGCTTAATGTTAGCGAGGTATTAAGTGAACGAAAAAGTGTAGATGCGACTTGGGTTAAGCATATTGCAGGCACTTAAAGGGGACATTGCTTGATTCTTGACAATCTGCCTTTCTGCAACGGATCAGGATGCGATTAATCCAACTTTGAGGAGGAGCCGACTAGTTTCTGAGCGCCTGAATCGGATGGCGTCTTTAGGGGAATTATCAACGTCGACCAGAAGAACCCTGGTCGGGCTACCCAAACTGGTCCACCTAAACCGTTAGTCTGGATGGATTGATGGTGTGGTTGAGGGTGTAGAGTAAGTCAAGAGTGGAGGTTTCTTTGTCGAGGTTTTGTTCAAACCCGATGGGACTGACATAGCCCAACGAACCGTGGGGGCGCAGGTGATGGTATTTGCACCGCCAGGCTTCGATCACGACCCGAGCTTCGGTCAGCGTGGAGAGCATCTCGGGGTTGAGACACTCGTGGCGCAACCGAGCATGGAAGCTTTCGATGTAACCATTCTGCCCAGGACTACCCGGCTCGAGGTAGCGCGTCTTGATCGATTCAGAGGCGAGCCAAGCTCGCAACTCCTTTTCGATAAACTCCGAGCCATTGTCGCTGCGGATATGCTCCGCAAGCCCCGTGCTCGGCAATCAGCCAGTGCATCCACGTGGATGCACCGGGCTTTGCCGCGTGGAGTCATCAAGGAGCGTCAGCATGCGTAGTTTGCCCCCGCGCATCGTCGTGTCGGGCACGAAGTCCCACGTCCATACGTGATGGGGATGGGTCGCCTTCGTCGCAAGCCCCGTGGAGATCCCACCGCGCCGTCGTTTGGGCTGCTTCACGGGCACCATCAGAGCGAGCTGCTGGCGCCGCCGTGGGATCAGTCGTGATCCGACTCGCCAGCCTGCTTTCTTCAGCAGGCGAGCAATCTTCATGTCGCCCAACTCAGGGTGCTCTCGACTCATCCGGCGTAGCGCTGCCTTCAACTTGGCCATCCAAGCATCAGGTTGCTTCGCCTCGTAGCCAAACGTGCGGCGAGGCAGGCAAAAGGGCCGACAGGCCTCGCGCGCCGGGCAACGGCCCCGGTTCACCCTCGCGACGATGATCTGTCTTTTGTGGCCGGGGCTCATCGTTTTTTTTCGAGCGTCTCCTTCAGGAGTTCTTGGCCGAGCATCTCATCTGCCAGCATGCGCTTTAATCGGGCGTTCTGCTTTTGCAGCTCTTTGAGCTGCTTGGCTTGGTCGAGCTCCATCAGGCCAAACTCGCGCTTCCAGCGGTGGGAGGTTTGCTCGCTCGATGGCGTGCTCCTGGCACACCGCCAGGATCGTCGCGGCGGCCTGCTCGGCCTCACGCAATATGCGTATCTTCTGCTCGGTCGTGTATCTTTTGCCTTTCAGGGTCTGGGTCCTTTCTGGGTTCCCAGACTAACTCTCTCAATGGCTCAGTTTTAGTAACCCCGACCAATAGTGACCTTCCGAGCAGTGGAGATCATGAAAGGACCTTGCTTGAACTTTGACAATCTGTCCTTCGGTTTTGTTTTAGATAACCAGTCAAGAATCAAGCAATGTCCCGTTTTTTGGAATCCTCTCAATCCCAGTCGGTGAACCGATTCTGTTGTCGGTCTTTTCGCGGCGTTAAGCACTTCGTCTCGTGTTTGAATGTTGAATCACCGAGGCACTACCCTCGCTTCATGTTTCATTTGTCTGACTTTTCTTGCGGTATTTCATTTATTTGGTTCCACGCATAGAGGACTTGAACCTAATCGGTCGATGCTGATGCCGAGCATACTCTAATCACAACAGACAAAGTAGGGTTACCCAGGGATTGTGGACTTGTGGAGAGTGCAGCACCCAAAGGAATCCAATCCATGCCGCGAACCAAACCCAACCATTCCGAGCAGAATCGTCGAGGTCGTCCCTGCGTGATAGTATCGATCCATTTTCCGAATTCGGGAATTTTTAGCAGATAGACGAAGGTGAAATAGACGTGAATGGAATTGAAAAAGAATAGGCTGGTTACGAACCTGTTGATCTGCATCTCAGATGAGGCTCCTGTAAATATCTTCACGAAGAACGCGTTTATCAGCAATAGAACGACAAATAGAAATGGGACGACAAATAGAAATGGGACGACAAATAGAAATGGGACGACAAATAGAAATGGGACGACCAAGCACAATGCTTCGTAGGGCTTCGGGAACAGATGGACGCGGTCGGATCGCATAGTCATTCTCTAAAGTTCGAAGTTCTGTCTCTGCTTTGTCGAATGCAGAATAAAAATGAGTATCATCGGTGCGCTGCCGCTTCCCGCATGAGCATTAGTCGCCATCGTTTCGTTGCTCAATCTTTTCATCGAAATCTAAACCTTTCGATGAATGAATCACCCCTGAAATTCTGATCTGACCGGATTTGGCGGTGATGCTGATTATGCTATGGCCCAAATTGGGCCAGTGGTTTGGCCATAAGTTAATTCGGTTACCTCATTGTCGCCAAACGCGTTATCAAATAGATAAGGGGAGTTGGATTATTCAGGAGCGTTTTGTTCAAATTGCACATGTGCCAGCCCCGTTTCCCTTGGGGGCCTTGAACGGCTGCAGCTCCTGATAGCGACGATAATTAAACTGCCGGACGAGTGACCTCTCGGCCCGAATCTGGTCGAGTGCGTGTCTCGAATGTTCAGGTGCGGCCCCAGCGGGCGTCTTTTTCGGTCTCTTCGATCGGGATCTTGTTGTCGGTCTTCAGCATGAGCACAGGAGTCTTGGTTTTCACCCAGCAGTCCGCTTCCTTGAAGTGTTTGGCGGCAACATTTTCCATGGCCTCGCCCACCGTGGTGGCGGGGAGGAGACGGCCGCGTTTGGTCGAGTTAAACTCGTAAGCAGCGCGACGGACGCGCTCTTCGGTCGTCATTACGCTCTCGCTCTCGGGGATTTGGAGCACCCAGCCGGCAAAATCATCCCTCTCGGGCAGACGACCTTCGGGGTCGGAAATCATGATACACCACTGCTTTTTGACGGGCGGTGGCTTCTCCTCACCGGCTTCGGCCTCGAGCACGGCCTGCATCTCGGCGACGATTTGCTTGAGGATGGAGGGTTCTACCTCGTTACGTTTGAGAATATCTGCGACTTGATTTACGTCGATTTTGGGCATGGCGAATTTGGGAAATTGAGCTCACGAAAGGGACATACATGAATGATGATGTAAAGGCCCAGCGCGATGACGAGGTGTTTGATGTGGTGGATGAGCACGATGTGGTGACCGGTCAGGCCACCCGGGCGGAGGTCCATCGGGGCAAGCTCTGGCACCGGGCGGTGCATGCCTGGGTCTTCAACGCGAAGGGACAAATTTTCCTGCAAAAGCGCTCTCTGGCGAAGGATATGGCTCCGGGGTGCTGGGATTCGTCCTGCTCGGGGCATTTGGATGCCGGGGAGGATTATGACACCTCCGTGGTCCGAGAATTGGGGGAGGAAATCGGATTACATCTAGAAGCTTCACCCCGGCGGGTGATCTACGAACGAGCCCGAGCCGAGACCGGGTGGGAGTTCGTTTGGGTATACCGCCTCGAGCACGAAGGCCCCTTTGAACTGCACCCGACGGAGATCGAGACAGGGGAATGGCTAACACCCGCTGAAGTGACAGCGGCGATTGAGTCTCACCCCGAAGCCTACGCACCCGCTTTTCGTTTCCTTTGGCGACGGTTTCTCGAATTAGAACTTTAACCATATTGGTTAAAGTCCGTCGATTACACCCTGTCTCCGGAATAGACGAAAAGTGGAGATTGTTTGAGTCTTGAGATAATGGGGGAGCTCATCTGACGGACTTGCTGGGTTTTAACCAATGAGCCCGCGAGGGTAGTGGAACGCGTGTAACGGAACGGGCGTCGTCAAGCGACGCCCCTACTGGGGAGGCTGCGGCGGCTAATCGAGGGCATTGGATTGGGCGCGGAAAAATCGTCCGATTCTTTCGATGGCGTGCAGGGTTTCGGGGATGTTCGGCACGACGTGGGCGCTGTTGTGCCATCCGTGGATGACGTCGTCGTAGGGTTGGAAGGTCACATCAACGCCGGCTTGTTCGGCTTTTTGCACATAGGTTTCGGCATCGCCATACATGGTTTCCGATTTGCCTACTTGCACCAGCAGTGGGGGCAATCCCCTGAGGTCAGCATTCACTGGGGAGGCGAGTGGGTCCAACGGGTCGGCGTCGCCTAAATATGCGGCGGCGGCCCGGTTGAGGTATCCCTTGGAGATCGCGGGATCGGGATCGCCGTTGGTGACGTAGGAATCAGCACTTTGGGTAAGATCAGTCCACGGTGATAGCAAGACAGCCGCCACGGGAAGGGGATCGTCTTCCCTTTTCAGTTTGTTGAGCAGAGCCGCCGTCAGTCCACCGCCGGCTGAGCTGCCACCAACGACAATTTTTCCCGCGTTGATTCCTTGTTTTGATACCCAATGGAAAACGGTGTAGGCATCGTCCACCGCGGAGGGGAATTTGTTCTCGGGTGCCAGCCGATAGTCGACCGTCAAGCACCGGCACCCACAGGCCGCGCTGAGGTCGGAGGCGAGGCGCCGGGTGGCGACGGCGGAACTGCGATAGTAACCTCCTCCATGAAAAAAGATGAACACGGTTTCGGACGTGGGCTGTCCACAGACTACCCATTCGCAATAGACCCCGTCGGCATCACATGGGGCTACCGTCGTGCCATGTCGGGGAACCTTGCCACCGTCGGGGCCGCTTCCGCGGAGGGAGGCGATGGATTGATTCGGTTCGTAGGGTTTGGCGCGTTTTAGCGCGATGAGTCGCTTGAGTTCGTCACTAGCCATGGGAGGAGGGTGTCCCGCCAACTTTACTTGGTGCGGAAGGTTTCGCTGGTTATGAGTGCCAGCACGAGGTCATGGAATCCGTTTCCGTTGGCGTGGTTCTCTTTCACAATTTGCTCGATTTCTTTGCGTTCGGAATAGTTGGGAACTCTACCGGTGGCGTAAGTCAGGAGCTTCTCGGAAATACACTCCGAGAAGAGGTCGATGTGGTCGACGATCCAGGATTTGAGTTCAGTGATGTCGGCGATTTGAGTGCCATCTGGGAGCGTGCCGGACGAATCGATTGGGGCACCTGATTTGGGCCAAGTTTCCCGCCAATTTCCGACGGGATCGAAGTTCTCAAGCACGAAGCCGATAGGATCGATCAACTTATGGCAGGAGGCGCAGGCCTCCTCACTGGTGTGGGCGGTGAGGAGTTCCCGCGGGGTGGTCGCACCGCGAGTGTCGGGAGTAAGCGCTGGCACATTTTTGGGCGGCTCGGGCGGAGGCATGCCGAGGATGTTTTCCAGCACCCAAACACCTCGAAGCACGGGCTGAGTATCCACCCCGTTGGCGGTCGCCGTCATCACGGCGGATTGGCCGAGCAGGCCCCCAAATCTCCCGTTTCGTGGGATTGGTAGTCGCTCAATTTTCGCTTCCTCATCGTAGAATTCGGGTGTCTGAGGGGCCGATGCTTCGTCGTATTGATAGTTCTTCTTGGCGAAGTCTCGGGAGGTGATGGCGAAGTCAGGCGCGATGAAATCGGTCATCGGCAGGTTGCGGTTTAGAATGTCGGTGAAGAACCACTCGGCTTCTGCTTTTGCCATTGTGATTTCAGCATCGGAAAATTTGAACACCGCGTCCGGCATGATCTCACTCAGCAGGCTCGTATCCAACCATTGACCGGTGAAACTCCGGATCATGGCACTGGCTGAATCCGTGGGCATGAGTCGTTTTGCTTCTTGGCGGAGAATCGTGGGATCGGAAAGTTGTCCATTGCGCGCGAAGGCGAGTAGCTGATCGTCGGGAGGTGCCTGGGTCAGAAAGTAGGCAAGGCGAGTTGCTAGGTCGTAGTTGTCCCAATTGTTCTCGCTCAGCCCCCGATAGAGAAAGCGGGGCGAAATGAGCACGCTACGAACCAACAAGTGCACTCCGTCCTCAAAGGAGTGCCCGTCCGCCCAATGCTCCTTGGCAATTTCGAGGTAGTTTTCGATGGTCGTTTTATCAACCGGCCGGCGAAAGGCTTTGGGTAAGAGGTGGGTAAGAATCTGTCGAGCGTGAGCTTCATTGTTCTGTCCCACCGCGCGTGTGCCAACCAGCTGCTGGCGGACCTGCTTACGATGAATTTCTTCTGGATCATCCACCAACTTCAACGGCCCTTCGACGGTGAGTTGGTGGAGCTCCATAGCGGGACCGTTGTCGAAGAAGTAGTGGCACAAGGCATCGGCAATATTGAACGTGCCTTGCAGTCCGCGAATATGTTTCAGCAATGCTTTCGACATGGGTGTATCCAGACTGGAATTGCTCATGTCCAGATCAGGATCGGCGAGGTGGCGGCTGACGATTTCCCAACCGTTCTTTCCGCGCAAGCTTACCGATCGTGTGCGGGAAATGTCCCCATCGGGGTAGACGGCTTTTTGCCAGGCCGCGAGGAAACGGGGTTCCCGTTCGAACCACGCGGTCATTTGATCCGCCAGCGCGTTGAACTCGTGATCCATCGAGGCATTGGCCCAGCGAAAAAGCACGGTCTGGCCTTTATAGAGATCGGCTTCGAACGTGACGGTTTCGGGAGACTCCGAGTTGACAGCGATTTCTTTTAGTAGCCGGAAGGAATTGACGTCCGATCGATCACTGGCAGTGAGCTCGCGAGCGCGGGCTTCCAGAATCATGGGTTGGCCGGATGAGAGGCGGAACTCGGAGTTGGGGTGGTCGAAAGCAGGCAGAAACTGAGAAGCATTTACGGTGATGCGATAGGTTCCGGAAGCCATGATTTCGATCCGGCTGGGCCAGGAGCAACTGCGCATGATGGTTTCGCTCTGCGAGACCAATCGGAGGGCATCTCCCCGCACGGTGGCGGCGGAAAAACTCAGCACCATGTCTTCCGGACCGGCTGTGCGCAGGGTGGCCGCAGGAGTTTCTCGCTCAGGCGGAAATATATCGTCCGCGATTTGAGCAGCCACGTTGCGGTAGGCTTCCATAAGGGGGAGCGAAAGCACGAGTCCTTCGCCAAGATTATTGAAACCGTGAAACTCCGGATCGCGGGGGAAACCCAGAGGGAGCTTAAAGTCGAGAAGATCGAAAATACTTCGAATAGTTGCGGCGTATTCGGCCTGATTGAGCCGGCGGGGCGGGGTGCCGCCGATGGGAGTGTGCGCGAGAAGAGATTTGTCCAGCCATGGCATGATCGCCTGCAAATCGTCGTCGGTGGGTTGCGTTTTTTTAGCGGGCGGCATGAGGCCTTGATCCAACATGGAGTGGACCGCTCCCCATACTTCGCGACTTTCGGGGTCGTCCCAATCGATGGTCTCGAAATCGAGATTCAAGTCGCCCTTCATCTCCACCTCGTCGTGGCAGTTTAGGCAATGGTTGATCAGGAACTCCGTTGGCGCGTCAGGAATGAGCAACTCGGTGGAGGCCGGTAGTGTGATACTCGATACGCAGCCTGCTGCGCACAGGAGGGTCAGGCGAAGGCGCATGCGATTAGCTGAACAGTTGGTTCATGTTGCGCGATGCGTTGGAGAAGGTGCCTGCCTCCAGATCGAGCTTTTGCATGAGGGTTACATAAAGGTCGCCCAATAACGGCGAACTTTGATCATCGGGATCCACCGCAATATGGCGGCCGTGGTCGAACCCGCCTCCTGCGACGAGGGTCGGCAGGTTGCGGTTGGAGTGCCGGCTGGCGTCACCCATGCCGGTTCCCATCAGGACGATAGTATCGTCGAGTAGCGACCGCCCATCTACGCCCTTCTTCTCTTTCAACTGAGTGAGGAACCCGCTCAAACACTGAACATGAGAACGCTCGATTTTGACCAAGTCACGAATCATGGCGGGATCATTGCCGTGATGGGAAAGACCATGATAGCCCGCTTTAAGCGGTTCGCCGTCGATGGAGAAAACCTGACCCAACCCGTCTAGGAACATGGAGAGCACGCGACTGGATTCGTTTTCCAACGCCAGTGCCATCAGGTCATACATGAGGGCTTCCGCCTCCATCAGTAGGTTGGGAGTGATGGGGTCGGAATCGGGGAGTCGATAGTCGGTGGTGGGGATGGGGTCGTTGATGGAAGCGATCTGATGCTCCATACGTTTTTCCACCGAGCGCAGGGAGTCGAAATACTCGTCGAGTTTGTCGCGGTCGCGCGACGGCACGGACTTCTGCAATCGAAGCGCGTCATCAAGCACGTTGTCCAACGAGCTTTTGCCGCTGCGCAACATATGCTCCATGCGAGACTTGTCCGCGGCGGAAAGGAACATCTGGTTGTAGAAGACACTCGGGCGCTGGATCATCGGCAGGCCAATGCCGCGCTTGGTGAAACTCATCGCCTTGGTGCCTTCGCCGGTGCCGGCCGTTAGTTGCACCGATGGGAAACGCGAGTCCTGACCGATCTGATCGGCGATCATTTGATCGAGCGAGTAGGCGTTGGGGGTATTGCCACAGAGAAAATTGGTCCACGCCTTATGACCGTTGGGAGCGCGGTGATCGAGACCGGAGAACACCGAGAAGGAGTCGCGGTGATCGGCGAGCGGTTTGAGCGTCTCCGGCATCGTGAAGTCCCGACCGACTTCCTTAGGGAAGAATGCGTTTTGGTGGAGTCCGAGATAGGAGCCGACGGAGACAAAGTTACGCGCTTTTCGTGCAGGCGCGGCGACTTCTGATGGTGTGGCAAATGCTTCCAGCTGGGGAAGTGCGATCAGAGTGGCGGTGGCTTTGAGAAAATGCCGACGCCCTACGGTGGTATGGCCTCTAGGTTTCATGGGGTAGGGGTAGGGTGAGAGGTGTGAAGCGTTACTTCACGACGATTTTATTGAGCTCTTTTTCGTCGAATTCGATACCCAACCCATGACCTTCCGGAACGACGGCGCGGCCAGGGTGATATTCTATGGGTTGCTTCAACAAAATGTTACCCTTGGAGCCGCGGACATCCGTCGCGTTGTGGATGCCACCGCCTTCGATGATCACGGCGTTCGGGATGGCGACCGCGAGATGGAGGGACGCGGCAACGTAGGGAGGAAGCCCGCTGCTGACGTGGGGCGACCAGAGGATACCAAAGGTTTCAGCCATTTCGGCGATGCGCTTGCACTCGGTGATGCCGGCAGCTCGGCAGATATCGGGATTTACGACATCGGCACCGCGTTTCATGAAGAGATCACGGAATTGGAAACGGTTGGAGTAGGTTTCACCGGCACACACTGCGGTATCGAGCGCCTCCGTGAGCGTCGGATAGCTCAAGGTGTCTTCCGGCATCAACGCGTCCTCGAACCAACCGATGTTACCGAGCTCGTCAAAGCGACGACCAACTTGGATCGCTTCGTGGAGTTTAAATGCGCCCAAAGAATCGATCATGAGCTGGCCCCGCGAACCGATCACGTCGGAGACCTGTTGCACGTAGTCGAAATTATTGGAGCTCGCTTTGTTGAAGCCCATTTTGAGTGCTGCGAAACCCTCTTGCATGAGTTTTTCGGCACCCTCCACCGAACCGACGCCGGCGTAGGTTTGCACGCTGTCGCGATACTTGCCGCCGAGCAGTTGGTAGACGGGAACTTCGGCGAATTTCCCGAGAATATCCCAGAGGGCGATATCCACCGCGGCGATGGATTCGGTGTAGAAACCGGTGGCATAGCCGCGCAGGCGTTGACTCGAATACATTTTGTCCCAAAGCGGACCGATGTTACGGGCATCATCTCCGATCAAAATCGGCGCGAACAACTCTTTGATGATCTCGGCGTGCACGGCTGGCGCGACCGGGGCGTGGGCTTCGCCCCAGCCGATGATCCCTTGATCGGTGGTGACCTTCACCAACATCGTTTGCATGTGACCCGGAGTGCGGGACGGGAAGGATTGATTGAGCCGATTTCCGATACCGGCCCGTCTGGTCATGGTGCCAACCGGAGGCATCTCAACCAATTCAGAGAGCGGGACATCCGGGAGAGGCGTGCTGATCACGATCGGCTCGATATTGGTTATTTTAAGCGGGCTGGTGCCGCGCGTGGCTTGGGCGAGACGCTGCTCGGCGGATGCTTTGGAAGGAATCATGGCAGCAGCAGCTAGGGCACCGCCCCATTTGAGAATATCGCGGCGAGAATGAGTGGTCGTGTTCACGGGGTAGGGGAGCCCCACATGAAGAAAACTGGCCGTGGTGGCACGGCGAGGTAGCGGGACCCAGACAGTCAGTGCCAACCGCCCTGTCGATTCAAGCTCCCGAGCCAGTCAACCGTTGAAAATTAGCGCCCAAAACACACGCGGTTTTGCGCCCGATTCGGCGTGGGTTTAAAGCCGGGCGGCTTTTCCCCGTTCCATCGCGACGATCTGTTCGATCTCCTTCATCTGCTTGGGCGAGATGAGCCGCCTCGGCACACGCTTCTCCGCGTCGGAAAGTAACCGGTCGAAATCTTCGTCCTTGGGACTATGCTCTTCCCAACGGGTGTGATGACCTTGGTGGCGAGTGAAGCTGAGCACACTGCCATGGATCTTGGCTTTCACCTTGTATTTTCCCTCCTCGGGATTGCGGTTCCACCAGTTAAACTCCTTGGTCATGATACGTTCGATACGAGGGAGGCGGAGGGTCGGCCAGCGTAATCTCATGGACGATGGAACCGGGGTGCCATGCTCCTTGCCGCTGCGTTACTCGCCGCGCGATGACTTTTTTATCAATGATGTCGACCACGAACGCCCCCAGCGGTCCACAAAACGCACCGGTATTAATGATCGTGCGGGAACCGCGGCGCCAGACCCGAGGAAAGTGAACGTGTCCCGTGAGGATTACCTGCGCGTTGGGACGCCATTGGGCGGTGTGCTGAGCTGCCCAGTCCCCAAACTTCCACCAGGTGCGCAAAATTGCCCACGGTTGGCGGGGCGGAAATAATTCCGTGACGATGCGGCGCAGCAGATGCAGTCGATCGCGGTGCTCAGGGTCGCATTCGCGGACAAAACCCTGACACGTTTTCCGCATGACGAACATACGTTCTTCGAAAGACTCAAAACCGACTTCAGGAAAATTCTGCCGCAAAGCAGCCATGCGGCGCAGAAGCTCAGACCTCACGCGGCTCCAAGGCACAATATCGTCCAAAAACACGTCGCCATGACAGGCCCAGACCCGACCGCCGGCCGCATGGGCTTCGTGTTCGTTGGATATATCGGGATCGTGGTTTCCGGTGATGAAATGAACCCGCGGCACGCGCTCAATAAAATAACCTCGGATGTCATCTAACTCAGCCGCCGTCATGCCGGATTGGTTATCGCATAAGTCACCATTGATCCACAACTCGGATACTCCCTCCAATAGCGGACCCAGATCCTCGAGTCGTTCCAGTTTGGAAGTCGCATCGCGAAAATGGAGATCGGAAAGGACGCGAAGCATAGGTGGAGTATTGCCAGCCAAAAGTGACTCGGTGGATTTTCCAATCTCGAAGCAAGAGTCTTGTGGAGGTTGGGCTCTTGCGTTGAGGTGGGTCCATGGGTCGATCCTTTCGGAATGTAGTCCTGCTTATGCTCGCCGCTTCTTTTTCACGAGCGGACGATATCGCTGCCGATATCGCTCGGATTCACATCGACGCGATTGGGGGACCGGTCAGGGTTGAGCGTCTCGAAGGATTTCGTGCCGCCGGCCAATCGCGAGTGGGTGACTTCACGATGGATTTTCAGATGTGGGCGAAACGGCCGTCTTCAATTCGGATTGAGGTCATGATGCAAAATCAAACCCTCCTCCAAGGCTGGGACGGCGAAAACTCCCCATGGATTCAAGGCGGCGTGAATGGAGCTCCGCAGGAGATGCCCCCCGATCTGGCGACACGATTCAAAATCGAATCCGCCTTCGATACCCCGTTGTTCAATCCTGAGGAGCGTGGTTTTGTCTTGGAATATGCCGGAGAAGATCAGGTGAGAGATCGGCCGGTGGTAAAACTATTGGCCACTCGAAATATTACGGACCAATGCACGCTCTATCTGGCGGCGGATACCTACTTTATCGTGCAACAAGATAGGGTTCGTTATGAGCCCGGAGGTTCGCGAGTTTTGGTGGAGACTCAATACGGTGGTTTTCGACCGGTGTTGGGTGTGATCATGCCTCACCGTATTGTCGTAATGGAAGAGGGGGAGGTCGTCAGCGACGTGATGTTGAATTGGATGGAGCCCAATCCTCCGATTGAGGATGCAGAGTTTCAGATGCCTGTGCTGGGCACCGAGTAAGCGGGTTTTGTTGCATACCCGCGGCATCACCTTTGTAGTAGCCCATGGCATTATTCGGAACAATCGGCGCTGTGCGCGAACAACTTATCTCCTCCTCTAATTTCGGGGTAGCCCTTGAATATCTCGAGCGGGTCCTAACCGCCGGCACGACCGAAAACGAACGTGTGAAAGCCGTTCCAGCGGGCGAGATGCGTCGGGTCGATCTGGCTCCGGGTGTTTTTGCGCTCGAGCAGGCTTACGTCGGTAAGCCTCGCGAAGAAGGCAAATTTGAGGCGCATAACCGTCACATCGATCTTCAGGCAATCGTGGTCGGGCCGGAACGTATGGACGTGACCGCCCGGTCCGGTCTCATGGTAAATGATGATCAATTGGAAACCAATGATGTCTGCTTCATGGACGACGTGACGGACGCTTCGGTATGGACCGTGAAGAGTGGCGAAGTGGCCGTATTTTTTCCTACGGATGCCCACATGCCGTCCCTTCGTTTGGAAGAACCGATCACAATCCAGAAGTCGTGTGTCAAAGTTGAGATCTCATGAGTGGTGTGGAACCGTTTTGGTTAGACGCGCGAATACGGGTCGGAATCTCAATCGTCAGCAGGCTGTCGTCGAGGTTTGCCCGCAGTCGAGATTGATCCAGATTCTGACCGAGGCGCAGGTGTAGCAGATAGTCCCGTTGCGCGCGCTCCAGATGCAGTGCCCGCCAATTTCGACGAAGGATATGGCTCTTCCGAGCAATGACGGTTAGATCGGTTTCTTGGCTGCGAATCTCGATACCCGATGTCTCTACCCCGGGAACGTAAACGATGATACGCATGAGATGTTGATCCGATTGCGTATCGAAGTGCGGAACCCTGAACGCGGGCGCAGGCGTTGCCGCGGTCGCGAAACGCGTTTCAGACAAAAACGGATGAGCAGTCGTGATGGTATTCAGGGCAAAAATGGGAGGAAGGACCTCGCTGGTCGAAGCGGGCTTTCGGCGAGAGCTGAACGAGATCCGGGTTTACGGAAGGTTCAGGCCGAGGAGCCCGCGATCGTTTGGCTTTTCTGCCATTGATGCGCGGAGACCCGATTCATCGGTTGCGCAAACGCCACGGACATCGCCGCGGAAATCACGGCGAAGGAACGATGGAATTTGTGCGAGGGTCGGATCATCTCTTGGTAAGAATATAACGGCCAATGCAGGGGGCATGCCAAGTGCGGAGGGCGTAATCGAAGTGAAGATTGCGTGACGGACTCCGATCACTCAGTGTTCGCCGCCATGCCCCTGTTTCGCTTACTCGGTTGGTTAACCAACGCTTTCCCCCTTTGGGTTTTGGCGCTTTGTGGATGAGCCTTGGTTCAACCCGAAGCCTTCGTTTGGTTCCTCCCATGGATCACTCCCGGACTCGCCGTTATCATGCTGGGCATGGGGGTCACACTCACCGTTGAGGACTTTAAAGCCGTGCGCTCCATGCCGAAGCCGGTGATGATCGGGTTCGTCGGTCAATACACGATCATGCCAGTGCTGGGCTGGGGGCTCGGCATCGCTTTCGACCTTCCTACAGAATATGCGGTCGGGCTGGTTTTGGTGGCTTGTTGTCCCGGTGGGACGGCTTCCAACGTCGTTACTTTCATCGCCCGTGCTGATGTTTGCCTGTCGGTGGTGATGACCGCCTGCTCGACCTTGGCGGCGATTATCATGACTCCCTTGCTCACGGCGATGTTGGTGGGTGAACGCGTGCCGGTGGATGCATTGGGTTTGTTCATGAACACCGTTCAGGTGGTGTTCATTCCGGTAGCACTGGGCGTCGTGCTGAATCGATTCTTCCCTGGCAACGTTAAAAAAGTGCTGCCGATCGCTCCCCTCATTTCCGTGATCGTGATCGCCTTGATTTGCGCGTGTATTATCGGCCTGCGCGTGGAAGAGGTGAAAGCCAGCACCGGAGAACTTTTGGCGGCGATTGCCCTCCTTCATCTCGGTGGATTCGCGGTGGGCTACAGTCTCTCTCGCCTGTTGAAGCTCCCCGAAAGACGAGCACGCACCGTAGCGATAGAAGTCGGCATGTAAAACTCCGGCCTTGGGGTGGTGTTGGCCAACAAACACTTCGTGAACCCCGCCACCGGTGTTGCCTTGGCCGCAGCGCCCTGTGCGATCTCGGCCGTCATACATATTCCATCATCAGCAGCATTTGCGCCGCCTATTGGCGCTGGAAAGACCAGAAAACGGCCAAGGCGGAAACCCCCGAAGTTTAACCATATTGGTTAAACTCCGGCACGGTCATGATGAATTGAAGTTGATCGCGCGAAGGGCTTCGTGGACAATCGCAGGGTGACGCCAGGGGAACAGAATTTCGCTGATTACAAAAACGCTGAAAAAAAGGCGCTCCAAATCGTTGCCGAGATGAAGAAGACGAGTCCTAAAAAAGCGAATATCGAACTCTCACTCTTGGTCGCCTTATTTGAACTCCACAAAGGTGAAACCCCTCCCGGAACCGTGGGCAAAATCATCCAGAGCCACCTCGAAACGATCGTGCCGTTTTATGTCAATCAAGCTGCGGCTCAATCCAACTGAGAAGGGGTAATCTGCATTCGTCGCGAGTCGCTGTTGGCCCGGACTTCCGGCACATACATGGCTTCGATGACGGCGGGGAGTGCGCGGTAGTTCCCGGCAGTGACTGCGCGAAGAGCGAAATCGATTTCCCAAGTGCCCGGTTGGATATGATCGATGAAAAAGGCACTATGATCGTCGTGTTCTTCGCGATACAGTGATCTTTGATTATTGTATCGGAAGGATGATTTGGATTCAGATTCGTCGAGGACTCGGGATATTGTCGCATCCCAGCCGCTGAGGGCATTTAGAGGTTCGCACCCAGCAGGCTTTGGGACTTTTACCATGACGTAGTTCAGTTCATGGGGCACCTCGATAGTCAATCGAGCGTTGACTTGCTCGCCTGCCCTAGCGGTGCTGAACAGGGGTTGTTTTTCGGCGATTGTCCTAACGGGACCCAGCACCGTGGGTGTGGCGGTAAGTCTCTCGAATTGTCGGGAGATCTCGACAAGATGCGATGCAGGTTGAACGGCGTCACCGGTCGCCCGTGCTTTGGCCAACGCTGTCACATATAGAGGTGTGGTATCTTTCCGGGACGAACGGCGCACTGAGATCGTATTGGTGCCGGCGGAAAGCTGTTTTGTGGGCAATTCGATCGTGAATGGTTCGGCCAAAAGATTTTTTGACGTCAGGCTAAGGCTAGAAATCGTGATCCGGTGCGAGTTCAAACAATGCCAGTAAAGACAACGCGGTGGCCTCGTTTGCACTGTCGAGTGCGTTCCAGTGGCCGCTGGTTTCTCCCCAGTGGATCAAGGAGCCCAAGTCACTCTCTTCTCGGACGGTCTGATTAGCGAGATTTCGAATGATAATCTCTTTCTGTTCCTCTGTGCCAAAGTGAGCAATTGCGAGGGCAAGAACTGCCCGGCCTGAAGGAGTAAGTTCTCGTTGTTGAGCGAAGACAGTGGGGAGGACTTCATCCGCGGCGAAATCATTGAGGCCGAGCCGGACAAGTGCGTGGCGAACTACGATTGCGGGCAAAAAACGACTCATGGTCTGCTCGACACATCCGTAGGGATAGTCGATCAGATAGGGCAGCGCATCGAGGGCGGCTACGGCTGGACTGGTTGCAACTTGAATTGGTGCAGTCGTGCGGTGTGGATCCAACGGATCGGGAAGATGGAGTTCGACTTCGTCTGTTCTCGAATCGGAACGAGTCCGAATGGTTGCGGCGAGTTCCTGTGAAATTCCATCTTCGTGAACCTTGATGGAGCGTTGCTCTGCGTCGCCGTCGACCAAGGAATTTGCGAAACCCGTTAGTTCGATTGATCCGGGGGAATCGGCGCGAAGCGTCCAGAAAAGGTGAGATTCGCCGTGGGCTGGAACAGGAGATGATGGCGCAATCGTTGGGTTCAAAATCCCCGGACCATCAATTTCCAAGTGGCTGCTTGCGTCGATTTGGTCAGCGGTTCGATTGACCAGAACAACCAAAGGGGTGGTGGTATCGCCTGCGATAAGGAATCGAGGCAACTGCAGTCGGGATTGAAAAGGAAGGTTGGAGCGGAGAGATGTATCTGCGGTGGAAAATTCGTCGCCACCCGGTCCGATGGCGTAGGTTTGCAAACGCTACGAAGTAAGGTTGTCGGGGAATGTAACTCCGTCCTCGTTAGTTAATATTACAGGCTCCCACGCCGCGGTTGACGCGAAGTGTCGACGGATGCGAATCGGCGAAGAACCTGAATCACTAAAATTTCCAGAAATCCCGCCTTCGTTCCGCATGATTTCGGGCGAATCTATCGAAATCGCTGATCCGATATCACGGAATTGTGTTCGCACTCTGGTGCCGGCGAGGGTGGAAGATGCCATGTATCCGCTGCCGTCGTATTCCTCCACGGAAAATGGGCTCAGCACGATCACGTCCTCTTGATACTGCCTGGGCACCGAGCCAGCATAGGTGTGGGTCACCGCTCCTTTTCGGTAGTCATTCGCAGGATAAAAGGTCTGCGATGTGGGTTGAGGAGATTTGATGATTCTGGCGTCTGAATAAACCGACGTATGATTAAACACCGAATCGAGAAAATCGTCTCCTTTATCCGTTAAATTCAGAACCGATTCGTCTGCCGCCACGAATGTGATTTGTGCCTGAGCGGGGGATCCATTGGCATCAGTGACGGCAAACTCGATTTGTTTTTGTTCTCCCGGGCGAATCTCAGACGGTGCGGCAATCGCGATGTTGAGATCGTCGTTCATTGGGAGGATCTCAAATTGGTGCTTCTGGGGGTAGGACTCGTCCAACTTGCTTGAGATCAGCCAGCTTGCGCCTACTTCGGTGGCGGATGAATCGAGATTTATCCAGCGTAGTTTCTGCCCTGCGGGAAGAATAGAGCTTTGTGAATCCTGTTCTTGTACCACCGAGATCAGCGTTGAGGTTTCCGGATCTGGAGTCACGAGCAGCGCTCGAAAATTGTTTCCGATTTGAACGGTTTCAGGCGCAATTAATAGATCCGCACCACGAGGGAGCGGTGGTAATATAGTGGATTCGTCGGCGGCAATATATTGGATTGGTGTCTGCGCGGAATTCCCGGTCGCTGAGTAATAAAGGTCATTGAGATCTTTGGCTTTGGCCACGAAATGGCCAGTGCTGTCGACGAGTCGCATTTGATAGAGTCCTGCCTCGGGTGGGGCGAATTCGATTCCAAATCTTCCATCATTCGAGGTCTCCACGAACTGAGAATCTGCCACACTTTCGTGATAACCCTCGTCAATCAACTCCCACTGCTTGGGAAGTGATGGATAGGTAATACCGGTCGGAATCTCGTGGTGATCCACGGTGGTTCCGTTCTCGTCGAAGTAGACCCCGCGTCAGGAAAGTTGGATCAATTCAGCTGTCCCGAGAAACGGGACCGGCTGAGTAGCTCCGGTCAAAACCCGACCTTTGAAGGCCAACGTTTGGTTGGGGTGAACGAGTTGGGGAGCATTCGGCTCGTCTCTTTCGAGGATATTGCCCGATTTGGTCAGATTCCAGGATGTCGCCGTTTGGATGGGTTGTCCTCCCCGGGGGATAATGTCCGCGTTTAGCGAGATAAAGACTTCGTCATGTTCGGTATTGATCGCCTGCCATTCAAAAGATGCCACGCCCGCCGCGTCGGTTTCGACGACGAGTTTAATTGGTTCGATCTGACTCTGATTTCGGTAGTTTTCGGCGAGCGTGTTGATGGAGTGTTGAATAATCGTTAGTTCGATTTTTGCTCCAACAGCAGGACCGCCGGAGTAGTATTCTACGACTACCTTAGCGCCGAGCTCTTCACCCGACCATGAGCCAACGAGAAGGCGGGAGCGATCTCGGGCCGGTGGAAGCTGCTGGTTTATCCAAGCATGGGTCTCGTCCAGCGGGAGGCGGTAAAGCTCGAAGTCGATCTGATCGAGTCCAGCGGCGGTGATACTGATTTCCGCAGGACCTTCTGCTGGGTAGTGCTCGGCTACGCCGATTGAGAGCATGTGGGCGTTCCATTCAGACATGAAACGGCTGAGTGCTGAGAGGTAGTCATTTCGCAAAGGATAGTGGGTCTTGAGTCCAGTCAGTTGATCGTGATGCTCTTCGGCCGTGGCGACGAGTGATGGAATGTTGAGGGGACTATTTAATTCGCGGTCGTCGCTCCAACCGGTATCCATTCACCATATGAACCAACCGGCCTCGACGAGTGGACCGTAGCTCGTTTGCTGGGCAAGTTCGCGGGCTTGTCCCTAACGTCGTAAGCTTTCGGGACTGACCTTCCGAAGGACGGAATTATTTTGCGTGAGCGCGAACCCGGCCCAAGCGCGAACTTCAGAATCGGACGAACGGTTCACGATGGCCTCAAGCAAAGCTTGCAGATCCTGTGGCACGTCGAATCTCTCATTTTTCGGGACGAGTTGTCGGCGCATGAACCTCACCAATCGATCAACGTTGGCCGGGGTATTGGGTTGCTCAGCGAGCTTTTCACCGACCTCTCGCAGCAGTGGTGAATTTTGCCCGTAACGAAATTCACGATGGAGTTCGATCTGAAGCTCGATGACTCTCAGTTCGGAAGGCAGTAATGTCTCTCCAGGCGGGAATGAATCACGTAGTTCGTTCAAAGAGTTGGAAATTGCCGTATTCTGCCGCTTTCGTTGCTGCCAGCCTCTTATATTTGAAAATCCCTCTACCTGCGCCGGCACGAGATCGATGCGGAGTTGCAGAATGTCGGCATCGTCCGTGGCGGCGTTTATAGCCGCTTGAAATTTTTCGATCGCCAGAGTGAATGAGCCTTCGGCGGATAACGCTCGAGCTTCCTCGGCGAACTTTGATGAAGCAGTATCGGATTGAGCAACGACGGTTTCGAAACTCCAAAGGAGGGAAAGCAGAACGAAAACGAAGCGGTGCGGTAAATGGGGTATCATGGATCGACCTTACGGAAAGGACTAGGACGAGATGTCAGCGTGAAGTAAAACGCTGTCAGAAGTTGTCGTGAGTGGACTATAGTTGTCAGGTCCCACTCTGACATCCACGATCAATGAATGAGCACGTTTGCGGATGACATAACGACCGTTTCGGAAATCAAGGAACGGGTGCTGGCTTTTGCCCGGGAGCGGGATTGGGAGCAGTTTCATGCCCCGAAGAATTTGAGCATGGCACTCGCCGCGGAGGCGGGGGAGTTGATGGAGCATTTTCTGTGGGCAACGTCCGAGGATTCTCGGGAGGCCATGAATGACCCGAAGAAGCGCGAGAAGATTGAAGAAGAACTCTCCGACGTGATCATCTACGCACTCGAATTTGCCAATATGACCGGCATCGATGTGGCTGCGGCGATCGAACGGAAGATGGCGGCCAACGCGGCCAAGTATCCGGTGGAGAAGGCCAAGGGCAGATCGGACAAGTATACCGACCTTTAGTCCTCGGGGTTTTCCTTGGTTTCCGTTTCTTCGGTTGGTGTCGAATCTGTCTCCAACTGCCCGGTCGCCGCTTGGGCTCGATCCCGAATTGCCGCGGCGCGTTCACTGTTGGCGGGGTGGGTGCTCAGGTAGTTGAAGCTACTTGCTTCACCTTCCTCGGGTATGTTGCCGCTGAGGGTTTCCAATGTATCGGCCAAGGCGTCACCCGGCATGCCTACCGCTATAAGGCGATCGACCGCTTGAAAGTCCGCGGCTCGTTCGAAATCCCGCGAATACCCCGATTGGATCAAGGTCGTGGGCAGGGTTCCGGCGAACGAGGTCAGCGTGGCTAGATCGCCCGTCGCGGTGGCGACGAGGAGTAGGGCGGTGGAGCTCAATAAAATACTATGCTCCGCGTGACGCTCGTTTAGATGCTGCCCATAGTGTCGATCTTCTTGAGGGCATCGTCCTCGGCGAGATTTACCTCAAGGCACGATACCAGATAGCGCGTGCTTCGAATCGTGACCCACGGCACCGCCAGCCCGGCCGTGAAAATGATCGGCAGCACCAAATAGATCCCAAAGGCCTCAGTTAGTCCCGCCCGAAACCGAAAACGCATGCCGCGGAAGAGCGTATTGTTCGCATTAAACGAAAGTGATTTTACGACCACCCACGGAAGCAGTGCCAGACCGACGACAATGGCGGCGCCGCGGGCGACGGGATAAACCGCGCCAAAAAACGAGTAGGCGAGAAACACCACAGCGACCAATGCATTGCCCACCAGAATCCGCCATGGGTTGGCGGTATAGTGAAACGCGTGGCCCTGTAGGGTGTTATTGCCGCGAAGGTATCGCCGTTTGCGGATTTTTGCCCAAGCCAGAAAAACTCCGCAGGTCAGGACCGTGAGTAGGGTATTGACGATCCAAATACGAAAATACTCCTACGTGCTTCCGTGGAAATGAAACGGGACGGGCTCCCGAATCTTGGCGGGTGGAACCGGCGGCGGGAGGGGCGGACCAAGCGGCACCGGATCATCGGACACAAGAGAGACGGAATCAGCCGCGTCAAACCCGAGGGCAGGTGGTGGTATTTCGGGGACGGAGGATTCCGAAATCGGTGCGTCCTTCCGGGGAACGTCCTCCAGAGAGGGAGGGTGCTGAACATCGGGTAAATCACGCGAAGGTTCTTTGGGTGACTCATCCATGCTTTCTCACACTTCCAAGGGTTCGGTGGGATCGCGCAAGTCGCTATTTGATACGCGGGCGAAAAACTTGCATGACAGCGGAGTCGCTCTCAAGTCGCGATCCACCAATAAGATCGATGCAGTAGGGTATCGCGGGAAAAACGGCTTCGAGGTTCTCTTTGATCGCCTTAGGGCGCCCGGGGAGATTCACGATGAGGGTCGAACCCCTCGTCCCGGCAGTCTGGCGCGAAAGTATGGCGGTGGGCACGTATTGGAGCGAGGTGCTACGCATCTGTTCGCCGAATCCGGGCAGCATTTTTTCGCAGACTGCCTCCGTGGCCTCGGGCGTGACGTCCCGTGCGGCCGGTCCTGTGCCTCCGGTGGTCACGACAAGCGCGCAGCCTTCTTCGTCAGCCATGCGACGGAGCTCTGCTTCGATGCGGGGTTGTTCATCGGGGATGACGGCGTAGACCGGCGTGAATTCCGTGGTCAGCCATTCCTTCAGCAGGGCCACGCAGGCTTGGCCGGGCTCATCGGCGTAAACCCCGGCGGCAGCGCGGTCGGAAATATTGATGACACCGATTTTTGCGGAACTCATAATCCGAACTTGGCAATGATTTCGGCGGGCGTCACGCCTTGCTCGCGAAGAGTTTTCAGACTGAGCGAATCAGCCCGTTTGGCCAGTCGCTCTCCCTGCTCATCAGTCATCAGGGGGGCGTGATAGTAGTCCGGTTGCCCATGACCCAACGCCCGCAGTAGCAGGATTTGCCGGAAGGTCGATTTAATAAGGTCTGCTCCACGCACCACCTCCGTAATTCCCATGGCTCCGTCGTCCACCGCACACGCGAGTTGGTAGCTCGGCCAGCCGTCTTTGCGCCATACCAAAAAATCCCCGAAGTCACCACCCGCGGTTGCGTTCTGTGGACCAAGTGCCCGGTCCTCGAAACGGATGGGGGTGTCGTCCGGCACCCGAAACCGCCAGTTACAGTTGAGGTAGTCGTCGAGGGTAGTCGGGATTTTGTCGGGGCTGGGCCGCCAATCGACGGGATAGATCGGCTCGTCGTTCAACGCGCTCTCATGGGGAGCGGAAGCCGCCGCGGCCGCTACTTCCTTACGGCTGCGGGAGCAGGGGTAGATGTGACCGTCCGCGTGTAACTTCGCCAATGCTGCCTGATAGTTGTCGAGGCGCTCGCTTTGAGTGACAACGGGTTCCTGCCACTTTAGCCCCATCCACTTCAAGCCCTTCACAAAACCCGTGACGAACTCCGGACGGCAACGGGCTGAATCCAGATCATCGTTGCGCAACATGAGTGACCCTGCGGCGGCGATGGCGCGTTCCTGCGCTATCCAAAACGTTCGCGTATGTCCCAGATGCAGATGGCCCGTCGGAGAGGGAGCCAGGCGGCCGATATATGGGGGGGAAGTGGTCACGAGGTGCGGGGTAGTCGCCGGTGAATATTGCGATTTTGGAAAATTATCCGTGTCTATCCGTGTTCATCTATGGATAAGAAAACAATGCCCAAACTCGTTTGCGTTTACTGTTCCTCGAGCCGGGATTTGGATCCCAAATACTATGCTGCCGGCGAAGCGGTGGGGCGGGGCTTGGCCGAGCGTGGTTGGGGCTTGATGTATGGTGGGGGCAATGCCGGAACCATGGGCGCCGTGGCGCAAGCGACCAAAGTGGCGGGGGGCCACGTGGTGGGCATCATTCCTGAATTTATGAAAGACCGGGAACTGGCCTTCCACGAGGCGGACGAGTTGGTCACCGTCGATTCAACGCGGGAGCGGAAGCGTATCATGGCCGAACGGGCCGATGCGTTTATCACGCTACCGGGCGGCACTGGCACTCTTGAGGAGGTCAGTGAAATCATGGTCGAGCGCGGATTGGCCATGCACAGCAAACCCCTTGTGGTTGTAAATCAAGACGGCTACTACGACGGGTTGTTGGCATTTCTGGATCGCATGATCGCCGAACGGTTTAAGTCACCCGGATTCAAAAACCTTATCGGCGTGGCGGACACGGTGGAGGGCGTTTGGCCTTTGCTGGATGCTCCCGCTGACCTCGAAGCGGACCAACTCTGGCAACCGATCACATGAGCACCAACGATGCCCAACGGCAGCAACTCCTTGAACTGTTGCGGCAACACGCGGCGTGTGTGACCGACGCGCACGAGGCCGAAATGGTCGCGGCCACCATCGAATTCGTCGACGCGTATCCTGAATGCGCTGAGCGTTCGCTGGTGGTGGGACACCTCACCGGATCGGCGTGGATTGTGGATCGCGAACGGAGGCAGACTCTGCTGACACATCATCGCAAATTGGACAAATGGCTCCAACTGGGCGGACACGCCGATGGCGATTTCGATTTGGCGGGAGTGGCGATGCAGGAGGCACGGGAGGAAAGCGGGTTGTCCCAGCTTAAGATGGTCGGATCCGCTTTGTTTGATGTGGACCGGCACCTCATCCCTGCGCGCAAGACCGATCCGGAGCATTGGCACTACGATCTACGATTTATGGTCGAAGCCGACGTTGCGGAGCCACTGGTGATTTCCGACGAGTCGAACGATTTGCAGTGGGTCGAAATCGCCCAAATGGCGGAATTCAATGCCGAAGAGTCTATGATGCGCATGACCCGAAAAACCTTGGCGGGTCATTTTTGGAGTTAGACGCAGTGGGGGCGGGCGTCGTCAAGCGAAGCCCCTACGTGATGAGTCCGGGTAGGGGCGTCGCTTGACGACGCCCGCGTTTGCCGGATTACCCTTGTCAGATTCAGGGCGCGCGGTCCCAGAGTGGCACCAAGGCTTCTTTGCGGATCCAGCCGGTTTGGCCGTTGGGGAAGGAAACCTGCCGCCAACCGAGGAAGGATTTTTCGATGATGCAAAGTGAACCGGCAGCCAGGCGTGTCGTTTCCTGTTCTGCATTGAGGTCGGTGGGAATCGAGCGGAGTTCACCGGCCTGCCACGTTAACGCAGCGTCCGCGTTCTTAGTCGTGCTCCAAACCTGAAGTCCGAAAGAGGCCCCTGCCATCAGGGCGACTGCGACGAGGGCTCCCAGCGAGATGAGGAATGAATGGCCCGGGATACGCCGGTAGTAGGTGCCGACCAGAATCAGGATGCCCTCTACAACCAAGAGCAGCAACCCGCCCAAAAGGAGAACCTGCCATTCTGCGGAGGACGCTTCGCGGGCGATTTTTTCAGGACAATCGGGGGTGAGAAACCGGCCGATCACCGGGGGGGTGTAGCCACTGCGTTCCAACGTGTAGTTGAGGTGCCAACGGGTTGAGGGATGGCGGGGGTTTTGCACGAATGCGATCGTCGCATGGGCCCCGGCTTCATCCCACCGATCCTGCTGGGCCAGAGCGAGCGCCAGATTGTGATGAGCAATCCAGTCGGTCGGCTCAGCGGCGATGGCATCGCGCCAAATTTGTTCGGCTTCGGCAAATTCGGCCTGTCGATAGGCCTGCTCTCCTTGAGCGTTGAGATCGCCCCCGGTGCCGAGAGACAGCAACACGACCAAGACGGGGAACAGGTGTCGGGGAGCGAGCACGCTCAGGATCGGGAACGATGGCGCTTTCTTTTGTGCTAGTGCGCGCTGGGCGCGTTCCGTCCAATCGGAAGGGAGCTCAACGCCATCGGCATATAACCTCCGATCGCTTTCGTCCCACAATGCGGTCCAGATCTCATCGCGGGAAAAGATCTCCTCGGAAGGTGCGGCGTGATCCGATCGCCACAGGATTGCGGCATCTTTCCGCCACAGAGCCAGAGCCTCGTCGAGATCGGCTCCTCCGGACATTTCAATTCTCTGAATCGTCTTGGCCAAACGTCCCCGGGCTTGTCGCGCGGGTTTTCCAGAATCCAGTTTTCGAGCCCGACTCCAGCTGAAGCAAATCCAGAGGATCGGGAAAATCGCTAGGAGAATGGCACCCACCCGAATCAATCCCGGGAAGTTCAGCGGGGTCAGACTCGAACCTGTTCCTGGGAGCACCTCCAACATCAGAGTCGATGGTGAATCGGGGGCCGGGGCTGCATTGATGGGTAAGGGTCCCGCGGGGATATCGGGGGCAGATGTCGTGGCACCCAGCGAAGGGTTGGTGGAGACGATCGCTGCCGGAGAGATGCTGAGCGTTTTCGCTGCGGCGGTGAGGGTTTGGTAGGATTCGGTGACCGGGTCGAAGAAGGTCCATTCCACGGGTCCCAGCGAAAACTCGCCTGCTTGGGTGGGTATCAACACCACGTCTTCCGTGATGATGCCTTCGAAGAGTTTGCCCTCGGGGATTTCACGGCGAGCCTCCGGTTGCACGACCCGGAAGGATTGCGCAACCTGACGGGTCGGAAGGCGGGTGATGTCCGGCCAGTTGCCGTTGCCGCGTAACTCTAGAGTCCACGTCACCGGCTCACCGACTGCGGACTGTTCGGGAACGACAGTTGAGACCAACTCAAACTCGCCGACCGCTCCCTCAAAACTGGGCGGAGCGGGAGCGGGCAGGGGTTTTACCTCGATACGGGGAGAGTCGCTGGTGATGGAGTATTGCTCGGCCCGGAGTGATTGAAAAATACCCGCGGTCGGGATACCGATGTTCACCAGTTGTCGGACCGAAGGCACCACGTAGGAGCCCGGATTCTTGATGTAGCCGCGGGTGACGTAGGAGAGCACGTTGCGTTGAGCGCCCCCGGTCCCGGAAGTGGCGCGGGTAGGCTCGAGCCATTCCTCGACCACGAGCGGTGAGGAGCTCCACTCCGGGGCGCCCCCAAGGTTGGCCCGAAAGCGCGCCGACACGTCCAGCGAGTAGGTCACCGGAACAACTTCGCCTGCCCAAAATTGACCGCTGTCGATCGCCAACTGCGATTGTGCCACTTGCGAAATCGGGATGTTGGCGTCGCCGATGGTGGCTTCCCGTGACTCATACTGCACCGCGGGAACCGTCACCGTGCCCTTGTTGGTTCCGATCGAGAAAGCCGGGATGCGAACCAAACCGTCGCTTTGCGCGAGTGCAGGATAGGAGAAGTAGACGAGGGTTTGGGTAGTTACATTCCCATTGATGATCGTTTGGGAAGAACGCTCCCCCCGAGTGGGCTGCCCTACCTGCAATCCCGGCATCGGAGGCAAAACGATGTCGCCGCTGGGTTCGCAGTTGTCGAAGATCAGCACCAAATCGGAATTTTGACCACGGGCAAAGTATCCGCCGGCAACCTGCCAACGCACGCTTTGGGCGGAGGCTGCGATTGCGGTCGCGGCCATCGCCAGAAAAAGGAGGAGAGAACGGGGAGCGAGTTGCGGCATGGTCACCAGTCGCGCCCTGACTTGGGCGGTTGAGCGTTGGGATCTTGCATGAGTTGAAAAAGTTGAGCGGGGGAGTCCTGATCCTTCAGTTGGTCCAGTTTTTGCAGCGGAACCACGAGCTCCGGATTCTGCTCCGCTTCTTGGTTTTGCAGTGGTTGTCCGCCGACTGATTGGGTGCCGGGTTGTTGTTGCGGTTCCTGAGGCTCCGGAGGAGGCACTTCGCCTTCCTCGGATTCAGCGGCGGGATCATCAAAATCATCGAAGGCGTTTTCGCGTTCTTCCTGACTGGGCTCCTCTTGTTCAGGAGATCCCTCGCCGGAGGATTCATCTTCTTCCGAGGGTTCGCCATCGGGTGACTCGGATTCATTGGGTTCCCCTTCTCCTTCGCCGTCCTGGTCCTCGCCGGATTCACCGGACTGATCTTCGTTCTCCTGTTCTCCCTCCTGTCCTTCGTCCTCATTTTCATCGCCCTCGGAAACTTCTTCGTTCTCGGACTCGTCCTCCTGATCCTCGTTGCCTTCGTTCTCTTGGTCCTGCTGTTGCTGGTCTTGCGACTCTTCCAACAGTTTTTCCAATTCTTCCCGCAGTGTCGGCCAATCGGCCGCATCCGGATCAATGACCTCTCCTAAATCGATGGCGGCAAGCGCATCGGTGACGACGGGAATGTGGGGAGCTTGACCGACCTGAAGAATCTGGTTTCCCCACGTGATGGTTTCTTCCGCGACGGTAGCGAACTCCGAAGCAGCCACATCTCCTTGCGCAGAGAGTCGGGAAAGCAGTTCGCTGAGGGGAGCTTCAAATTGAAGCGCCATTGCCTCCGGCGAAGGTGCTTCCATCGGTTGTTGGGCGGAGACCGGAGCGGGATCCAACGCCGCCAAACCGGTCCACAAAATGATTCCGGCGACGCCTGTCGCCGCTCGGTTCCGATCAATGGTGACGGCCCGCGTTCGGGGACGCACGGGGAACTCTCTCCACAGGCTCCACAGCATCAGTAATAACGCCGGTCCCAGGGTCCATTGAAAGCGTTCAATGCGCTGGGTGCGACGCGACTCGGCAAACTCGCCTGCCAATCCAGCCTCCACCGTCTGCTCGACGACTTCCGCTAGATCCACCCAAGCACTGGCGTCGCGATAAACGCCTGAGGTTGTCCGAGCCAGCTCCTCGAGGGTGGAGGGGTTGAGACGCGAAAGCACCACCGCTCCGCGCTCGTCTTTGATAAAGCCGCCCTGCGAGTCTGGTAGCATTGATCCTTCCGTTGTGCCGATTCCAAGACTGATCACGCGGATGCTCCGTTCCTTCAATTGCTCAACCCGACTCCGCCATTCCTCGGTTTGGGATTCGCCATCACTGAGAATAATGAGGAATCGATCAGCACTCGAATCGGAGCTGAACGAATCCAAGGCCGTATTGAGCAAGGCGACGTATTCGGTGCCGCCAGCAGGGAGAAAGTCGGGGTCAAGGGCAGGCAGGAATTCTTGCAGGATCTCATAGTCGGCGCTGAGGGGACTCTGCAAAAACGAAGTGCCGGCGAAGACCGCCAGACCAACCCGCTCGCCTTCCAATTGCTCGAGTAGTCCGGTTATTAGCAGTTTTGCCCGCTCCAAACGAGTCGGGACGACGTCCGCAGCGAGCATGGATTTGGAAAGGTCGACCCCGATCAAGATTTCCCGGGACTGTTCAAAGACCTCTGTCTCAACTTCGCCCCATTGCGGACGGGCAAACGCTGTGACCACCAACATGAGTCCGAGCCAGAAACGCCACCGCACCCGGGGCATCGCTGACGACGTTTGTTTTCCCCGATTCAGGGAAAGACCCGATGGGGAAGCCTCCGCGCGTAAAATTTTGGGATGGCGCACGGTCACGGCGCGAACTCGTCGCGTGAGCTCAGCGATCAACAGTCCGCCGGGCAGGACCAATAGCCAAAGGAGATAGGGCCAGTGAAAACTCATGCGTTGGCGGGTAGAATATCATGGGTTGAACGTTTTCGCCCCAAACCACTGGCGGCGAATCCCGCCCCGAGCAGCAACAGGCCGGCTCCGGGGGCGGCAAACCAAACGAATAATTCGTCGGCCAACAGATAGGATTTGGCCCGGAATTCGATCTTCCTCGCTTCATCGATGGCGGCGAATGCGGATTCGATGGTATTGCTGTCTCCAGCCCGAAAGTAGCGGGCTCCGGTTTGATCTGCGATGGCCCGGAGCGTGGGTTCGTCGAGATCGGACATGCGTTGGCGGTAGCCGATAACCTCGTTGGTCTGTGGATTAAAAACGGGGAAGGGCACGAAGCCATCCCGCCCGGCGCCGATGGTGTAGACAGGTATGCCACGGGCGGTGGCGATTTCGGCTGCATCCATAGGGGCGAGGGATCCGGCATTGTTAGCACCATCGGTCAAAAGAATAACAAACGCACCTTGTCGCCGATTATTGGATACACGATTTTCCTGCTCAAGCCGGGAGAGGGCGACACCCAGGCCGTCGCCGAGAGCGGTCCCATCTTCGATCAGTCCGGGCTTCAGGCGCTCGACCTGATTTTCGAGCCAACCGTGATCAAATGTCAGCGGTGCCAAGGTGTAGGCCCGGCCGGAAAAAACTACGATGCCGATACGATCACTGGGACGCTCGCGAATGAAGGCTTTCACGACCGGTTGGATCGCGTCGAGACGGTTGATGCGTTTGCCGCGACGTTCGTAGTCTTCGGCTAACATCGATCCGGAAAGGTCGATCGCGAGGATGAGGTCGTAACCCTCCTGCCGAACCTCACGCCGATCTTCGATTTTCTGGGGGCGAGCCATGCCAATGAAGAGCAATACCACGCCGAACGTGGCGAGAATCAGCGGCAAACGGGAAGCATTAATCGAAGAGGGGCGATGCCAAGCGGCGGCGAAAGGAACGATCCGCACGGGCATCTGCCGCCGCGTGCGCAGCCAAGCGACGATCGGTAGAGCGAGCAAACCGACGAGCCAAAGGGGATCCTGCAACGTGTAGTTGATCATGGGTGCGCAGCCGTGGTTGCGAATTGTCGAGCGTAAAGCCCGACCCACTGGTGGGTCCTCGTATGAATCGTAGGTCGGGCTTTATGCCCGACGGCTTGGCCCAAGGGAAAGTGATTTGAGTAACTCATCGGGCGGCGAGTCGGGCGTGGAAGAAACGCACGAGGGCATCGAGTCGGTTTTCGTCGGTTCCGACGGTGAGTCGGCTGAGAGGATCGGGGAAGAGGCGGGCGTAACCTTTGTCGCGCTCGGCCCGCCATTGGGCGTGGGCGGCGCGTTGGGAGCGCGTCCCCTCCAATGTCACGAGTTGATTGCTGGTCGGATCGAAGGCGGAGAAGTCTTCTCCGGTGGGGAGTTCCCGTTCCCACGGATCTTCTACCCGAAACCCCATCGTTTGGTAACGTCGGGCCAATACGTTCCAGCCCTCGGGTTGTTCGCGGGGAGGGTGATCCCCCAACCAAATGAGGATGGAGTGCTTGGGCGCGGCTTTGGCTAACAGACGCCAAGGAAGTTCAACGGAGTTGGCTTCGAGTAAATCAGGGGCGGGACTGCCGACGAGATTGGCGGCGGTGTGCATGATGGCGCCGCGACCGCGCATGGGTTCGTGAAATTGATATCCGGAAGGCGAAGCATGGATGCAACCCACGCGATCGCGGTTGATGGCGCCAAGCATCATGACGAGTCCCGCCAGCTCCAACAGTGCTTCCCGTTTGGATTGGGCACCCGAACCGAACTGCAAACTGGGCGAATCCTCGAAGAGAACGAGAAACGTGATTTCCCGTTCTTCGACGAACTTCTTTCGGTAGGGTTCACCGAGACGGGCGGTGACATTCCAGTCGATATCGCGCACGTCATCCCCGAATTCGTAACGCACGACTTGATCGAATTCCATCCCCCGTCCGCGGAACGCCGATCGGTATTCCCCGCTCAACACGGTCTCGA
Organism: Actomonas sp.; assembly: GCA_965203585.1. Classification (GTDB taxonomy): domain Bacteria; phylum Verrucomicrobiota; class Verrucomicrobiia; order Opitutales; family Opitutaceae; genus Actomonas. Next base: position 122,405 of record CBDBDC010000003.1, on the reverse strand, counting down.
CCGCATGGCGCACGCGCCATTCCAGCCGGCGCAACAAAACGAGGGAGGACGTCGTGACCAATTCGAATGCGTCGGAGGACATGGGAAAATCTAAGACTCGTTGGGAATTCGCGCTACCCAGATCGAAAGCGATGTAGCTCGGATCAGATCTCGGGAACCGGGGTCTTCTCGAGAAGTTCCGAAATAATCTGATCCGAAGTTTTGTCCGCAGCTTCGGCCTCGTAGGTCAGACCCACGCGATGGCGCATTACATCGTGAGCGATGTCCTGAACCAGTGCCGGAGAAACATAGTCATGTCCTCGCAGCCAAGCCAGCGCCCGGGAAGCTTGATAGAGGGCGAGCGAAGCGCGGGGTGAAGCTCCGAAACTCAGCAGGCGATATCCCTTGGCGTCGGGAACGGTCAAGGCGCGGGTGCCGCGAACGAGGGAAAGGATGTAACCCTGCACGGCCTCGGAGACGTGAATATCGTCAACCCCTTGGCGGAGTCCGAGCAGTTCTTCGCCGGAGGAAGCGGGTTTCAACTCGGGTGCTTTGGTAACTTGGCCCCAACGGCTCATCATTTCGGCCTCCTCGGCCAGATCTGGGTAGTCGACGATCAGTTTGAAAAGGAAACGATCTACCTGAGCCTCGGGTAGAGAATAGGTGCCTTCCTGCTCCACGGGGTTTTGCGTCGCCATGACGAAAAACGGTTTGGGCAGGGGATGCGTTTCATCGCCGATGGTGACTTGGCGCTCCTGCATGGCTTCGAGCAAAGCGCTTTGCACCTTGGCGGGCGCCCGGTTGATTTCGTCCGCCAGCACGAGATTGGCAAAAATCGGGCCGCGATGGGCACTGAATTCGCCAGTCTTGGGCTGGAAGATCATTGTGCCCACCACGTCGCTGGGCAGCAGATCCGGGGTGAACTGGATGCGTTCAAATTGCACCCCCAACGCGGTGCCGAGCGATTTGACCAGCAACGTCTTGGCGAGCCCGGGCATGCCCTCGAGCAGCACGTGCCCATTGGCGAGGAGAGCCACTAGGAGGCGTTCGATCACGGCTTCTTGGCCGATCACGGCTTTGCCGATCTCGGAGCGAATATTTTGGGACCAATTGGATCCGGTTGTCATAAGCAAAAAAATGGTGTGAATCGAGCGGGAGCGGGTTTGACTCGTAAAAACCGATCAGGTTCGCGCAGAAAAAAGATCAGAACGTGGATTTACCAACCCAAATCGAACACAGATTGGCTCAATTGGGCCTTCACACGGCCGATGTGCGTGAAAGATTCGTGCTCGGCACGGGTCCGGGAGGGCAGAAAATCAACAAAACCGCTTCGACCGTGGTCTTACGTCACCTGCCTTCGGGAATCGAAGTTCGCTGCCAAAAAGAGCGCTCCCGAGCCGCAAATCGACAGGTGGCTTGGGAAAGCCTGTGCGCCAAGATTGAGCACGCCCGCCAGGTGGCCCGAGCCCGACAGCGGGCGGAGGTGGAGAAGAAACGTCGCCGGAACCGGCCCAAAAGCACCGGACAGAAGCGCCGGATGCTCGCGGACAAACGTCACCGCAGCGGCGTAAAGTCGACCCGAGGCCGGGTTCGGGTCGATTGAAATCTCCGAATCCTGCCTCTGAAAAAGGTGTGGTCGGACCGACGGGCCGTCCGCAGTTGCTTCTAAGTAGGGGTTGGTGCCGATACCTATTTTTCTACCCGGATGTCTGATGGCGCTCGCAGCAAAATTTGGTAAACCAATTGCCGCTCGGCCAATCCGGGAAAGTGCTACGTTCGTTTTCTCGTAAGTCCGATTTTTCCCAAAAGACGAATGGAGGCGTGATTGTCGGATTGGGTGATACCGTAGAGCTTGCGGTATCCGAGGGTTTGGTGGGCAAACGTCAGCACGGCCCGGGCGGTTTCCGTTCCGATGCCTTGCCCGCAATGTTCGGTCAAGAAACCGAATCCAATGTCAGGCGCGTCAAGATTAGGGCGCTTTACCAATCCGGAGATTTCAAGAAGTTCCCCGTCAGTGCGCCTTTTCACCACGTAGAGGGTGAAGCCCTGCTCCTGGTGCAGGCCGATCAGCTTTTCCGCGATGTAGGTTCGGGCTTCCGAGAGGTCTCGGATACCGCGGTCACCAGTGAAGCGAATAAATTCGGGATCGTTCAGCAGCTTCAGCATGAAAACGGCATCGGCCGTGCTCGGTAGGCGTAGGTAAGTGCGTTCCGTTTCAATGATCGGATCCAACGTAGGGCTCATCTCAACTCTCGAATGAAGCCACGATTTTCCTCAATGTGTTCAGGTTGCGTGTCGTGCCGTCGGGGATCTGCAGAGGGTTGAGCATGGGGCTTTTCCACACGGTCGATTCGCTGATGCCGGTCGCGCACCGCCAGTAAAGTTCGGAACCGGCGGCAGCAAATCGGGTCGCAATAATAATGCGGATTCGCGCCATTTTCATCTGTTTGAGTTTACCCATTTTATTGGTGGGCGCAGCGGGTTGCGAATCGGAACCGGAACCGCAGGTGCGAAGCATTCCCGAGTCCGTATCCCCTACGCCAGCAAAACTGGGCGGAGTCGAGGCTGCGCAACGGGCGATCATCACGATCGTTTCTAAACCCGGTGACGCGATGGTGGTGGTAAACCGACAACCCTTGGGACTCACGCCCCAACGTCTTGAGGTGCCGGTCACCGAACAGGGTTTTTTAGCGGAACCGGTTTCCATTGCGGTGCGGTTTGTAGCCCGTGATGTGACCGAGGCGTCAATGACCACCGACGAGATGTTGCACACCACTGATCGCGCACCGAGCCAGCTGCACTTCACCCGGGAGAGAGTGCGAAGGATTTTCGGCGAATGACTCAGCTCGGAGTCACCGCGTCGTTCAGCCCTACGGTTCCCGACTTGCTCAGGTTTACCAAATTCTGACCGAACCAAACTCCGGTGCCTTCGGGATCTCGTCGATAGCGGGCGAGGGTTCGCAGGGGTTCGGGACCGAGTTTGGCACCCGTCGCGGGATTGAGGGTGGTCATGATGCATCGCTCGCAAGGGCCTCCGGCAGCGAATCGAATATTGCCAATAGTGATCTGATTCCAGTCGTCCTCGGCGAAAGCTTTACATCCGGTGAACACGAGGTTGGGTCTAAACTGCTCCATGGTCGCCGGTTCGACTTCGATTTTTTGCAGACGTCTGTTCAAATCAGCGAGTGACGCTTCACTGATTCCCAGCAAAGGAAAGGCATCGGCGAAACCGGCACGCTCATTGGGATGATTCTTAACCGCGCGGGAAAACTTTTGGCCCACCCTCACCAGACGAGCAGATTCGCCGAGTAATTGACTGAAAAACTCCTGCGCGGCTTCGCCGCAATGATCCGCCACGAGGTCTTTTGAACTCCACACTTCCGTGGCGACTGCGGACGGAGTTGGAACGGTGAGTGGGATTTCGATCTCTCCGATACGTGAGGCAGATATTTTAAGCAGATCGCCCTCATATCGGACCGACACATGGGCCATGATGCCGTGGGTGCGCTGGGTGAAGGGGAGACCCTGATCGTTGACGACTTGAAACCTTCGATCGCCCCGCAAGTCCGAGCTCATCGAGTTCGGCAGCTTGGGTATCGAACCCGCGGCAACTCTTGATCGGGTAGATTCTGATCCGTGAGACCGTGGGCATGATCAACTCTCGAGCTGATCGTTGTCGGAGGCGGGCAACGACTTTTTCGTCTTCACTCCGAGTTCCTTTAGCTCCTCGACTTGGGACATCAGGTTGCCGCGCCCATCCTGTAGTTTTCCGAGCGCGTTCCCGTAGCTTTTCCGGGTTTGGTTGAGGTGTCTACCGATTGCTTCGAGATCCTGATAAAGGCCGACGAACTTGTCGTAAAGCAGGCCGCCACGCTTGGCGATTTCGAGGGCGTTTTTGGTCTGGCGGTCCTGTTTCCAAAGCGAAGCAACCGTCTTCAATGTCACCAGCAAATTGGGGGAAGTTACCAAAATCACCCGGCGGTCAAAGGCCCACTCGTAGAGTTGGGTGTCCGCTTGAAGGGCGGCGGAGAATGCCGGCTCGATGGGGATGAACATGAGCACATAGTCGGGCGTGTTCAATTGGCCAAGATCCTCGTATTGCTTGCCCGACAGCTCCTCGATGTGACGTCGCACCGCGGTCGCATGGGTCTTCAAAGCCTTCTCGCGATCCTCAGCTTCGGCGGCGTTGACCGCCTGTTCGTAGGCCACGAGGGAAACCTTGGAGTCAATAACGAGATGTCGTTGATCGGGAAGCCGAACGATCACGTCGGGTCGGAGACGGCTGCCATCTTCGGCGGTGAAAGAGGATTGGGTGACGTAGTCTTCGTCTGCTCGGAGTCCAGAGCTTTGCAGCAATCGTTCGAGCACCAGCTCACCCCAGGCGCCACGGGCTTGGGATTGCCCCTTGAGGGCTTTGGTCAACTGTTGGGCCTCGTCGGTTATGCGGGTGTTCAGTTTGCGCAGTTGTTCGATTTGGGTCTTGAGGCTGGCGCGGTCGGTGCTGTCGTCCTTGTGCACGGTGTCCACCCGCTCGCGAAATTCTTTGATTTGGCTGCGCAGCGGAGAAAGCAGGGCATCCACCTGTTCCTTATTGTGGTCGGTAAATTTTTTGGACTTCTCCTCGAGTAAGCTGGCGGCCACCGCCTGAAATTCGGTGGTCATGGTGGCCCGCAATTTTTCGAGATCCGCGAGGTATTGTTTGGCCCGTGCTTCCTGTTCTGTCACGCGGTCCCGCTCCGCCTTCAACTGGGCCGTCGACTCCGCCTGCAAGGCCGCGAGCTTTTGTTCGGAGAGCGAATGATTACTGCGCGTTTCTTCGAGTCGGTCCGAGAGCGACTCAACCTTTTGGATCGCCTGCTGCCGTTCTTGGTCGAGCTGCTGATTGCGTTGAGCCTCGAGCAACAACGAGGAACGCCATCGAATCGCGAGCAACCCCACAACCACAAGGGCGGTGCCGGAAATTATCAGGGCTAAAGTTGTAAAATGCATGTAAAGCTGGTGGCATGATTGCTTACTGCAAATCAATGATCTTTGGGATTCTTTACAGGGAATAAACCTGCTCGCAAACACTTCCACGAAATCAGCAGGCAATCCCAATTGCCAGCCCGGGCTGAGCAAAGAAAACAGACTCCACCGGAGCCCTTTTACATCCTAATCCATGCCGACTGAAACCGCGCCGATCAACACCGTGCAATTATCGCGCCCCCGTGTATTGGTGGTCGATGACGAATATGGCCCTCGTGAATCCATCGCCTTCACCCTGGGCACGGAGTTCGAAGTAGATAAGGCGGATGTCTGGCAGGGGCAGGCGTCCGCGGAAATGGTGCATGACTTGGCGAACCCCCTCACGGTTTTGATCGGGTATACGGGCCTCTTGAAGCAAGAAACCAATGCGTTGGAGAAACGGAACCCCGGTTCGTCATCCCGTTTGAATGACTTCGTGGAGATTATAGAACGTTCGACCAAGTATTGTCACCATCTGGCCGAAAACTGGCGCAAGGTCTCTCGCGACACGGATTCGTTTGAGTCGGTGGATCTTGTTGATCTGGCGAAAGAGGTGCATCGGGTGATTTTCTTCAGCAACCCCGCGATCGAATTCGTGGGTGCGGACGTATTAACGGTAAAAGATTCACGTTTGGATTTGGCCCGGGTGTTTCAAAATTTATTCTGGAACGCGTTGGAGGCAGGAGCTGAAAACCTTAACGTGACGTTTAAGAGCTTATCAATGGTAGCTCACGTTGAAGTAGAGGATGACGGAGAAGGCATGGATGAAGCGATCAGGCAAAAAGCATTGAAAGACGGATTCACCACCAAAGAACACGGAACGGGTTTGGGTTTAAGTATTTGTCGACACTTGGTGGGGGCTCATGGGGCGACCGTGGAGATTGAATCCGCACCCTCAAGTGGAACGGTGGTCACGATTGAGTTTCCCAAGGCGGAGTAAGATCGCGCGGCAATCGCCCCCACTGGCGGACGAGCGAGGGTTCACCGGGTTTATGAGCTCGGTGAGCTATCGGGATTCAATTCGTTCATCAGGCTGTGGCAGTCATTACGCGCTTTCTTTACCGCGTCGCTCAGCTCTTGCGGATCTAATCGAGCTTCGACGGTAACCGAAGTGAGCTCGGCAGGTATCAGGGTTTGTTCGACACGTCTGCCCTCTGGAAAAGAAGTTTCATCTGGTCCGAGAATCACGGTCTTGGGACCGTAGCGTGCTCCCAATCGGTGGATTTCATTCTCCGATTTCAGGTTTCGCAGACCGGTCGCAAGTGAAAGGAATTGCTTGAGAAGTCGGGCCAGAAATACGGCGTGCGCATGATCAGCGGAGCCATAAATTTTTCCATCGTCCCGCACACCGAATCCGATGATGGCAATTAATCGTCCATTTTCGTGGACCGAGACCAAGAGACGAACACTCCAGCGCGACATCCAGTTGCTTACCGCGAGTTGGGCGAGAGGAGCAATCGGCCCCGACCATTGGGATCCGTCCAGCACGGCAGGGTGTTGGCGAAGATAACGCACCATCTCATCGTCCTCCGGGCAGAACGAATCGCCCCGATCAGCGCGGAAGCCGCCACGTTCCTTGAGAAAGAATACGGTGTGGGAGGCCCTGAGCATGCGTCGCGCGGCCCGGCGAAACTCATTGAGCAAACGATCCTGAGCGGAGAGGTTTTCTACGACGCCTTCGATGAAATCCCAGATATCCAGGCGATCATCGATCATGGGTTGCCCGGCGAACGGATCCGACCGGGCAGGCGGAGCTTGGGCCAGGCTTGCGAGGTGTAAAGCAGCCCGGCTCCCTACCACCACGACGGGTATTTCTCGAGGAAGAGGGGAGGGAAGACTATCGATCCGCGCGGCATCAACGACGATCACGGTGGCGGATGAAGGCATCGATCGGTGATACTGAGCCTTCATGGGGCCAATGGAGGCACAACCGGGGATCGGGAAGTTGCCGATGCCAAGTCGCCCGCAAATCGGTATTCTCAGTGATCAGGAGGTAGTTGGCCAGCATGGGAAAACAACGCGAAAGGTAGCATCTTCCCCTTCGCGGTAGGGATCAACGGAAATGTGAGCGTCCAAGTTGGTCAGGATGTCCTGACAGATGGCCAGTCTCAATCCGAAACCAGAGGATTTAGTCGATTTAAAGGGTTCAAGAAAGTGATGACACCGATCGGCACGAAACGAACTACATAGCTCATGTCGAACAAAGCGCTGGCTGCGATGAGGCCAATGGAGGAAGGTGCAGTCGCACAGCCTCCGAATAGGAGAATGTGGATCTCAAGTCGTTGTGCTCCGGTGCACCCGCGAAGCGCTCGAATAGCCAGCACCAACAGAGTAAGATAGCCCGTCCTGCCCAAGCCGATGTAGCCGAAGTAGGCTGGACCGTAGATCCGATTGTCGGACTGGGAAGCAGGCGGAATGAATGCTTCGGTGGCAGGCAAAATTGCCAAGATCCCTGCGATGATCAAACAAGACAAAGAACGTTGGAATCGTTCCCGTCTGCTGGCATTAGGAAATCGTGCTGCCTCCAGAAACCCCCAAACGTGGAGAAAAATACCCGTTCCCAAGGTTGATGATAGGCGTAGCCAAAAAACCCCATCGGCGGAAGAGAACGCATTTCCCAGTGACCACAACCAGAGCACGACGTTCAACGTAGCACTCAAAAATACCCGATTAATCAGGCGCGGGGGATTGGCCAAGAAGGCCAACATGCCCACCATCAGAGCGGCAATCGCGGCGAGAATGGTCGAATCCATCAACATTTTTGAAGAACCATTGCTGAATTGGTGCCGTTGAGGCCATGGGAATTAATCAGTGCGACGTTCGTCGAGACGCGTCGGACCTCTTTGCTCAAATTGAGAGCGCACACAGGGTCGGGATACTCCCAGTTTACCGTCGGTGGTAGGAATCCTCGGGTCATTGCAATACTGACACATGCGACCTGAATCGCACCCGCCGCCCCCAGCGGATTTCCGATGGCTCCCTTGATCGAATAGGCTGAGAGCTCACTGGTTTGTGAGCCGAATATATCCTGCACAGCTTCGGCCTCGGCTTTGTCAATGGTGCGGTGACCGGGCCCCCAGCAACTGAGATGGTCGATTTTTTCGGGAATCAGTCGCGCGTTGTAGATCGCCATTTTTGCGGCGAGTCTGAGACCACGGGCGACGCCGCCTTCGGTATCCGTTGAGTAGCTGTAACCTTCCAACCAACAGATGCCCGGTCGGGGACTCGATTCGGGTTCCAAAACCAGATAGCAGGCTCCTTCTCCGATTACCCCTGTGGTCCGCCAGAGATCAAAGGGGTGACACTTGTTGCTCAGGAGACCGGCTGGCAAAAGGGGGAGAGTCCAGCCGCTCTCAGCTCGGCCCTGGGGGACTGTTCCAACGGGCAGTCTGTGCCACCGCAAATAGCGATATCAGCTTCTCCTTTGGCAATAGCCGTGGCCGCGTGTCCGATGGCGTCCAACCCCGAGCAGCAAGCATTGCTCATAGTCATCGTGCGGACCACCCCGTTGATCATTCCCGCAATGCTGATTGCCGTCGAACTGGATGAGCCCTGCGTCAAGGTCCGGGGTAGAGCTGATTTTATTCCCTTTCGCTCTATGGCGAGCACGGCTCGTTGCACAACATCCGGGGGCATCAATGATGCGCCACTCAATATGATGGGTTTGAGCGGTTTAAGGTCAGGAAGCTCCAGCCCGGCTTCAGCGCAGGCCAATTTAGCTGCCACCAGTGCCATTTAAGTTTGTCGGGCGAATTTTTGTCCTGCCGTTTCCGGGGCAGCCAATCAAGCAGTCTGAAACTCTCCACGGTGGCCGCACTATAGCCTCCGAGTTCGTCGTCCAGCTTTTGAAGATTTCTGACAAAACTGCGACCGGATAGAATGCCCTCCGTGAAGTCCTCCCGTCCAATTCCCGCCGGAGTGACGAGACCGATTCCTGTGATCTTAACTCGACGGGATCTCATGGCAGGGAGTTGATCAAAGATAGCAGGGTCTCCCGCTTCTGTTTTTGGAGCGAAGGCCACTCACGCGAGTTGGCACTTCCCGAGCGATACGGGGGCATCCCTGCCGCTCGCAATACTTGTCCCAGACTTTCCAGTTTATCGTGAACCTTGTCCGCGTCATCTCGCGCAAACGTTATCGTGCAGATATGAAAAACTCCGCGATCTCCCAAGAAAATCTGTGTGATCGCCACATCGGGGAAAACCTGGCCGATGATTTTCTCGGCCTTAAGTGAGGTTTCCCGGCACATGGGGGTGCCGGCATTGAAGTAGATGATTCCGTCAGGAAATGATTCCACATCCTTGATCGCTTGAGCCGGAATGGAGGTCATGCCTGCTTCCGATGGTTTGCCCCCATGTCAGGGCGAGAAGCGGTTGAATCGCTGACAAAAAATCCAACTTGTTTTTCCAGCCGATGGCCCGTGTGAACGCTATCGCGCGATCCAGTTTTTTGTCCGTGCTCAGGGTGTGAATACGCAGATCGAGGGTCCGAGCCTCCGTCATTATTTTAGGCAGGTCATCAGCACGCTTTACCGATACTCGGCCAACGATATCGCTGACAGATCGGCATAAGGCAGATGATGCCACGGGTTCAACGCGGTGTCCTGCTATCGAATTAAGAATCATTAACTCTTTGATCGAAGAGTGGACTAAACCTGGTCTCGTTGGGTAACCTTTGGAATCGGTTCCGACGACCACAAGTGATCTACTAGATTGTCGTCGTCGCGAGAAAACGGGCAGAGCGGTGAGTCTACGCAAAGCGAACCGAAAGATAATCATGAAGGGATAGGATGGATACTTGAGCCTCGGGGGAGCGCGAATTTAGCAAGGAGAAGCGGGAGCAAAAGGGAAACGTGCGAGGTGCAATTATCGGGGTCAAGGGGTGCTGCTGCGGTTCATTTGCAACAGGGCGATTATCGCGTAAAAACACCGTAAAAATATGAAACAAGTCGCGGTCTACAAAAACAGAAGTCCCGAAACAACGGAGGCCTACACCCTTTTGAGAGGGAATAAAACGATTTATCGGCGTTTAATTCTGGTCGAACAGATCGGCAATTACGTCTTCGAGAGGGACGTCTTCGATCGTGATGTCCACGACCGGTCCTTTGGTCAGGATCTCTTGCGAAACTTGAGCGACGTCCGTGGCGGGTGCACGCACTTCGATCTTTCCCGATTCCTCCCGTTTGGTGATGCCGTAAGCTGACTCCCAATTTTTCTCAAACGAGGTGTCCTCTGGCTCGAATGTGATGATTTTCTGGCGGGTTCCCGCGGACCCCGTTTCCAATTGGTCGAGTTCGCCGTCGTAAATTTTCTGACCCTTGTGGATCACGATGACACGCTTACAGAGCTCTTGAATATCCGCCATGTAGTGGCTGGTGAGCAGAATCGTGACCTTGTGGCGCTTGTTGTAGGTTCGCAGAAAATTCCGCACGGCCCGTTGGGAAACCACGTCCATGCCAATGGTCGGTTCATCAAGAAACAACACCTTGGGGCGATGAAGGAGGGCGGCGATCAGTTCCATCTTCATCCGCTCGCCCAACGATAACTCGCGCACCATGACGTTGAGCTTGTGCCGCACGTCCAACAGGTCGACCAGCTCATCGAGTGTCTCCTGCCACTGTTCGGCGGGAATACCGTAGATGTGCCGCAGGAGGAGAAAAGATTCGATTGCCGGGAGGTCCCACCAAAGCTGGTTTTTCTGTCCGAGGACCAACGCAAAGATGCGGCGGTAGGCGTTCTCCCGTTTGGTAGGGTCAAATCCCGCGATGGTGGCAGTGCCGCTGGTCGGGTAGATCAGTCCCGACAGCATCTTTAAAGTGGTGGTTTTACCCGCGCCGTTCGGACCGAGGAATCCTACAAATTCACCTTCCTCGATCGAAAACGAAACCTCTTTGGCCGCGGCGAGCTCCTCAAACTCACGCTTGAACAAGCCCTTCACGCCACCCCAGAAGCCGGGCTGCTTCTTGTAGGTGCGAAAGATGCGGGTGAGTTTATCGACTTCGATCATTTGGTAGCCGTAGGAGGAACGGCGTATCCGGCGAATGCAGCTCTTTTTATCCGGAGATCGGTGGGCTATCGTAGGGAGTTCTCGAACCACACCACACTGAAAAAATTGTTCGTGCTTCCGTCCGGGAACCGCTCGAAGTGCTCTTCGACATTGCCGACGATATCAAGATCTCCGTCGCCATCCACGTCATTGAACAACAGATGATCCCATTTTTCTCCTAGCCAGAGATCGCGACTGTTGTAGCCGTCGGACCATTTGAGGGCGTGAAAGCTCCAGCCGTCGGCGGTAAAGGGATCGGCCTTCTACTTCATGACAAAAACACTCGCCCGATCAGCCGGTAGGAGTCCGTCATGGTGGATCAGGGCACCCACTAATCCGAGGATGCCGTCGCCGTCCAAATCGGCCGCTTTGAGGGGTCGGCTAATCCATTGCAACCAATCCGGTTTTTGCACTCGGATGCGATCAAACTTGGTGCCTTTGGCAGTCCCATTCTTGCGATAGAGTTGCACGAAGTTCTGGCTCTGAGTGGCGAGGTCCTCATCGCCATCTTGGTCGAAGTCGCCCAGCGCGATCTGTGGCTTGGGATAAAACTCGGTGACACCGGGGCGAATCAGATATTTCTCCCAAGTTTGGGTAAACTTGCCGGACCCGGGGTTGCGATACCAAGCGAGCTCTTGGGAGAATTTTGGCATGTCCCAGTCGGCGTTGCCGTTGAGCACATCGAGGTGCCCGTCCTCGTCGACATCACTCATTACGAGTCCGTGGCCCGACAGGGCATCTTCGTCGATGAAGTGAGTGCTCCAAGTTGAGAGATCGCGCTGGTCGCCCTTCGCCGGTGCGGTGAGCCAGCGGATGCCGGCGTGGTGTTCGGTGCTCAGCCGACGACGTCCGCCGACGAGCACGTCTACCTGGCCGTCTTTATTGATGTCGCGCACGATCAAGTAGAGGTATTGCCCGCCATCGGTGCCGGGGATGTGACCGGCATTTGTCCAGGTCTCCGGCCGTTGGACTCGATCAGGGGAGGGGCCCCACCAAATCCGAACTCCGGTTTCATAACCTTTTTCTAGGTCGTCCCCTTCCACGACGACCAGATCGAGGTTTCCATCCCCGTCAAGATCGCCCAAGCAGGAGTATTCTGGATTTCCGGTTTCACCCAGAACCACTCTTGGCCAGGGTTTTCGCACGTCGCCGTCGGCCCCCGGGTGAAACACAATGGTCTGCAGTCCCAGATACTCATCGATTACGGCGTAGTCATCGTAACCGTCACCATTGACATCGCCCGGCTGCAAGGATTTGGCTATCAGATAGTCTTTGTTGATGTGATGCATCTGCCAGGGGCTAGCAAAGATATTGGAATCAGCCCTAAGCGGCGAGGAGAAATAGGATGCGGTGATTCATGTCAAAATTAGGCAAAACGGGTGAGTTATTTCCAGAGCACCACGAAGGACTGGTCCTCCCGTTGGAAAAAGAACCGGCGGAATGCCCGTAGCGCGCCCAGCACAAATCGATTGCGAACCTCGCCGCTCGATGTGGCGTTGCGGTAGGACGGTCGGTAAACCGTGCGGAGAAAATCCCAAGGCTCGGGTAATTTTAGATGCCGACGAAAACCAACCTGTTCTCCCAAAGCGATGATCTTGGCAATGGGCATGTCCTTCTCGTGCACACCGAACTCTTCCACCGCCTTGCGGGAAGATTCCGTCCCACCGTGGCCTGAGCCCGGTTCGAAGGCGATAAGCATGCCGTTCGGTTTGAGCAGACGGTAAGCGGTCGCCATCGCGGCTTGCTCGTCCTCGGCATGATGCAGCGACGAGAAGAAGATCGCCGCATCGAATGATCCGTTGTCGGCCGACAGCTCTTCGTAGTCCGCCACTTGAAAGTTTAATCGCTCCAGTCCCATCGCATCGCGCTGGGCCTCGCCCGCGGCAATGGCGTCAGGCGAGATATCGACTCCGAGCACGTCAAATCCCCGCTGTGCCAGCATGATGGAGAGCCAACCGACACCGCAACCGAGCTCGGCTACCTTGGCTGGAGGCTCGCCCAACAGATGAAATATCGCCGTGACGTTCCCCAAATCCCACTCACACTTTCGATCGGTGAAAGGTTTCCCCAGCGCCCGTTTGATTTCATCCGGACCCACGCGTGCGAAGTATTCACGTTCGCCTTGTTTGGGATCGGGGGCAGGCATCTCGTAGATACGGACAACCAATGCTTCAGCTGTCTTTAGCAGTCGGCTGCCCTTATCAAACTCGACCAGCCGCGGTGGCTTGGGGAACCTCTGCCAGTTTGCCCGTCTTGCAGTCATATATGTATCCGTAAATGGGGATGTCCTGCGGAACGAGGGGATGGTTGCGAATTTTGGCGACGTCGTCGGCGACGGCCTGTTCGCTGTTCGAAATCGTGAGCCAATCGATGGATTTTCCTGCTTCAGACCCGGGACCGTCTCCGGAGTCGTGCCATCCGTTTTCATCAACAGAGGACTGTTTGAGACTGGAGGCAAGGAGCTCGCCCATGATGGTGTTGGTAAAGGTCAGCATGCCGCAGTCCGTGTGTTGAACGACAAACCACTCTTTTGTCCCGAGAAGCTTGTAGGAAATCACGAGTGATCGAATCGCATCGTCGGAGGCCCGCCCGCCTGCATTGCGAATCACATGGGCGTCTCCCTCGGCCAGGCCGGCATATTTCGCGGGATCGAGCCGGGCATCCATGCACGTCAGGACTGCGAAGGACCGTGCGGGAGGCATTGGCAGTTCACTTTTGACGCCGAACTCGGCGGCGTAGGCATCATTGGCGGAAATAACTTCAGAGAGAACTTGAGACATGGGATACGGGGCTAAAGGGGAGGATTCTTGCGGAAGGAGCGTTTTAAATTAGTGGGTGGCACTCCGGTTCTGCAAGATTCGGATGAAGGTAAGATCCGGCATGAGTTCGAATGATTTTGCGCGCTGATTCTGAGGTAATCGAAACGAACCTCGGGGACGCAGAGAGGGGGGGCGATGGGTTGTCCATCGGAAATCTTTTCAAGAATTACTCCGGTGGTATCCGATAGATCTCGAACAGTGCTTCTCCTCCTGAATCGTCGGTGCAGGAGACATGACCGGTGTAGGCCCCCGGAGGGAGCTCGAATCTACCCCGTGGAAAAGGACCCAACACTAGAAGTGATATTGATTTCCGAATTGATGCCAACCACCTTCAAGTGAACCAGCTAATTAAGGATCTAAAGGCGGTTGGTAGAAATGTTGGAAGCGCTAGTCGTAGATACAGCACTGGTGATCGGCCTACAGCTCCTCCATTTATCCGTTTTTCCCCTCCCGGAAATTGACAAATTGTTTCTCTCATTAAATAGTGAATCGAATGAACTACTTCGATAAGAAGATCAAAGACCAAGCAAAAGTTTATTGGGAATCAGACCGAATGCTTGATGCAGGAAAATTGGTATTTAAAAATGTAAAATCAGAGGATCGATCAGCTTGGGCTGGTTCTATTCTAAGTTTTGTAAATGAACGAAATTGTTCAGCTTCGGAACCAATCAACGAACTTGTTCGGATTGCAAAAAATCCATCTGAATGGAAGTATGCCCATAAGGCGTTCTCCCGAATTAGGGAAGAATTGTTAGGACTTGAAGAAGCTCATCGGTCGGCTGCTCAGGAGTTTGATTATGCTGTTTTGTTTTTAGCCGAAAATATCGCGAAAGTGATCTACAATGGGACAAGTCCTTCCGATCCATTTGATGAAGACTCTGGTTGGTGGATTGCGTCGGGCGCTTAAAGGGGACATTGCTGGGCGCTTAAAGGGGACATTGCTTGATTCTTGACAAAATGCGTTTCACGCGCCGCGTTTAGTCCTGTTGAGCAAGTCTGAAGCGGCGAACATATTGACTGACAGTCGCGGGCTGCCCCATTCCGAGACGCTCCGTGATCCAACGGGGGCGCTTAAAGAGGACATTGCTTGATTCTTGACAAAATGCGTTTCACGCGCCGCGTTTGGTCCTGTTGAGCAAGTCTGAAGCGGCGAACATATTGACTGACAGTCGCGGGCTGCCCCATTCCGAGACGCTCCGTGATCCAACGAGCTCCATCGAAATGAGGGCAATTCTGGAGGAGTGATAATCTTGGCACGAACCGGATTGAGGTGGATGTAGTGACCTACCTCCGCCAAGGCATGGCCGGGTTGAACGAGCAGAGACTTAAATCTCCCTTGGAATGGTCTTCCCTTAATTTTGCGCAAGCGGTTGAACCGGCAGACCCAAGTGCCCTGCAACCACTTCATGCTTTCACTTAAATTTGGCTCCGGAGTCTCCATCGCCATGTGGAAATGATTACGCATGATGACGAAGGCATGCAGCCGCCACCCGGACTGTTCGCAGGCTTGAAACATCGTGCGTTCAAATGCTGTCCGGGCACCATCAGTCGAAAAAATATCGGATCGATAGTTTCCTCGATTGATTACGTGGTAACAAGCGCGGGGGTATTCAAGACGAGCGGTGCGGGGCATGGTGGATATCTATGTTCGCATCGTAATCTTGTCAAGAATCAAGCAATGTCCCTTTTTAGTCCCCCCGGTGGACGGCGGTTACACCGCCTCGGCGCTGGGCGTAGGCATCCACACTCAGGGCGACACGCTGGAGGAGTTGCGTGGCAATGTGAAAGAGGCCGTCGACTGTTATTTTGACGAGACGATGGAGGCTCCGAAGGTGATCCGGCTTCACTTCGTGCGCGACGAGGTGCTGGCCCGATGAAGTTGCCGCGCGACGTATCCGGTTCGCAGTTGATTAAGGCGTTGCGTGCGTTCGGTTACGCGGTGGACCGGCAAAAAGGCTCACACGTCCGAGTCCAAGTCGGCGGAGAGCACCACGAGGCGATTCCCCACCACAACCCGATCCGCATCGGCACACTCTCCAGTATCCTTAAGAGCATAGCCGCGCATCACAAAATGACGCTCGAAGAGCTGTTGCGAATGCTCGGGCCTGTAACTCGTGTAAAACGCTCTTGCCGCTTCTTCTTTAGCTGCTCAGAGTCGCTGCCGATGATGCTGGCAACGACGCAACGCTTCGAATCCGGACGGCAGGAACGCCGCCTGATCGCATCGCGTCATCATTGGAATACGTGCCCGAAAAACCGGACTGTGGGCCGCAAAACCGCGTCTGGGATTTTTGGGCGCAAGTGCCCCGAAACGCGCCTGGCTTCGGCTCCTCAAGTCGTTGGAACACATCAAGAAAACACGGTCTTTTGGGTTACGACCGTGTCAGGCTGCGCTGTAGCCCCAAACAATGTAGTCCACAACATGGAGTCTTCGGCCGAGGCCGCTCGAAATGGCGGGGTTGCTAGCATGTATGATATCGGGGGAGGTCCCGACAAGTTTAGCGACATATCAACCCGACTCAAATACCCCAAAGGCACCGATCTCAACGCCGTCGCCGATGAAATTTACGCCGGCCTAAAGGGTTTTGCCGGGTTTAATAAGAGTTCCCGTTACATGGTGATCGTCGGCGATGGGGCTGCGATGTTCGCGAACAAACACATGCCATTGCCAGCGATTGTTCGTTTGACGGCCTACGATGCCGCGCGGGTCCTTGTTGGAGACACTGGCGGTATTCACTTCTTGGTTGGCACGCGGAACTGGCGTGTTTGGCAGTCGGACCCAGACACTCTGACAGTAGCGACCGGGGCGATAGATCACTATTGGGGTGCGGTGAATCGCGGGTTTTTAATGGGCTTCCATTCGGGAGAGCAGAATCGAATCTGGATCGAATATCTTTCCACGATTGTGGCGGGACAAGCCGACTCCCACGGAGCGAGCTCTGACGGTTTTAGAATCATTGAGCGCACTTTGCCAAAATGAAGAGCGCCCTTTTAAGAGCGATTTTGTGGAGCATCGCGTCACCGATTAGTGTCTTACTAATCCCTTTTTTCGACGGCTCGCTGGTGAATCTTGCGACATTTGCATTGGGTTGGGCTGCAATACTCTGCCCTCTGCGCGCTATCTGGTGTTGTAAGAATAAGGTGACGGGGAAAATTGGGACTGTTCTACTTTGGGCCAACGTAGCTTGGTATGCGTTTTTTTGGTGGATGGTTTTCAGGCCACGAGATCTTTCTGATCGAATTTATTCACTCCCGCTGCATTGAAAACGCTGAGCCTAGCGGCACAGATCGCGCCAGCAAAGCTGTCACGATCTCTGCGCGTTCCCTCGCTGCCTCACCGTTGCTCAGTCCACAAGCCACACCTGCGCAACCCTGATGCTCGAAGGCGGAGCGGACATCCGCTTCATCCAACAGTTGCTTGGTCACGCCAAACTCGAGACCACGCAGATCTACACGCAGATCTCGATCCGGCAGTTGAAGCAGGTCCACACCGCGACCCATCCGGCGCGGTTGGAACGGGCCGAAGAGCTCGCCGAGGAAGAAGCCGAGGACGCCGGGGAGTAACCGGAACAGGGCTCTTTTTTAGTTGCTCAACGCGCCGCGCTGGCCATCGTAAACGATGCTCGCCCGAGCGCACGACGCGCCTGGGAAAACGCGAGCGACTGACGAACCCCAACCGGAGGAGACGAACCCCACAAACCGCCGCTCGAAACGGCCCCCGCTCTTTGCATTGGTTGCCCGGCCGACCCGCCGACACCTTCCCAACTCTCGCCCTGAAAACGCCGCTGCGGACTGAAAAACCGCACTAGGAGTTTTTTTGTCCGAAGTCCCCCAGACGCGCCCGGTTGCGACTCCGCAAGTCGCTGAACTGCACTGGGAAAACCAGCCCGCGAATGCTACGACGGCACTGGGCTGCGTTGTTGCCCCAGATAACGCAGCGCTGAAAGAGCAGATAGCAATAGAGACTAGGTAGGGGCTGGAGATGGAAGATTGATAGTAATGAATGCAAGGGTCCTTGGCCGTATTAAAGATCAAGGAATCACTCGTGAGGAATTTGCTGCTGACTTGATTCGTCTGAGGGAGCTTGAGGGTGAAACTGGACGACAGTCGGTTGCTGAAAACTGGGGACTTTAATATCGAGGTATTCGTGGCGGTCTGAAAAGGCCATCACGCAGCGTGAAAGGTGCGACTGGACCTGTAGTGGCTTCGGCTTCTCGTCATCCGGCTCCAGCAGGTTTAAATCATAAGATTCATGCAGGTCGCCAAGGAAAACATATTTTAGGACATAATAATCACATTAAGGGAAAGAGCCATTTGAATAAGGATGTGGATCCGCAATTACTGTTAAATGGGGCTCGGTCTGGTGTATATCCAACCGTAGGAAGCGGTTCTCGTGGACAACCCATTTTGGATTTTGGTCGGACTATTGGTGTTGATGCTAGAAGTGGATTGCCGACTCAATTTGGGACGATACACAGTTCCAATGCGGGCGCACACATAGTGCCTGCAAATCCTAGAATTATTACACCAAATGGTTGACGATAATCATATTCCCGAGTGGCTGCATGTTTGCGTCTCTAGAGCTCTTTTGGGTGAAATTTATGCTGATATACGGGCTGTAGCCGCTCAATTATCAGTTGAAGGAAAATTAACGCTGAGATTTTATCTTGATCGAGAGCCTCAAGATTCCGACTTCGAGAATATTTGTGTTGTTGAAACAGAAATATCATCGATGACGACTCGTTCTGAGATCCGTGATTCTAAACTGGAGTGTTTGTTCTCGAATGCTCCGATTGGCCAATTAGACGCTTTAGGGGGATTTATTTATGTTAGAAAAGGCACTTAAAGGGAACATTGCTTGATTCTTGACAAAATGCGTTTCACGCGCCGCGTTTGGTCCTGTTGAGCAAGTCTGAAGCGGCGAACATATTGACTGACAGTCGCGGGCTGCCCCATTCCGAGACGCTCCGTGATCCAAACGTTACTGGCATCAGTGAGTGTCTTTAATAGGTAAGCCAAAAGCACCTTGTCATTTTCGGTGGTTTTGGGTCCGAGTGCTGTTAGTTCAATTTGCGCCGCCAGAGCGAAGGCGGAGAGTTTTTCACCCCACTGAACAGCACGTTCTTTGGCCCACTCCTGGGAAGACATTCCCTCAAAACGCTTTGGTTTTTTCCCTGCGCCTCCGCTCCGGTCGCTGCAGCCGGGTCCGCATGGCCCGGCGCTCGCGGAAAGCCGCGTGCTCGCCCCTTTTGTAGGGGCGGTCGATCAGCCCGCGTTCACGGCCCCCTACTCGGACGCTGCCGGTTTGCTCCACTCGGGGCGGTTGCGTGGCACCGTCACCGACCGCTACGGCGGTGCGGCGCTCCTGAACTCCGCGCCTTCGATCCCTGCGGCCTTCGGCCTGCGCGTCGCGTTGCTCCTTGCCCTACGGCCCGGCCATTGCTCCCGCTTTGCGGGATCCATGTCCGGACCGCCGGTTCGGCTCCGCTTCACCTTGCGCCGGGCCTAGCCCCCGGCGCTGCTTATGAAGCTTGTTGAAGAACGCCTTCGAGCATCTCGGCGACGAGTTTTTGTTTGGAGCGTGGCAGTTGCTCCAGGCGCTCCGCGAGTTGGGCAAACTGCGAGGGTGGACCAGGCTTTTTGCGGGTCTTGCTGGCATCGTTGAACAACTCACCGACGGAGACGCTGAAGAATGCCGCGATTTGCTGCACGACCTCCATACTCGGGTTCGTGGCAGCTCGTTCGTAATAGGCGATGCGTGCACGTGTCATGCCCAGTTCAACTGCGAGCTGGTTTTGCGAAAGACCCTTGGCGACGCGGAACGCGGCCATGCGTTGGCCAAACTTGGGAGCAGACTTGGGCACTTAAAGGGGACATTGCTTGATTCTTGACAATCTGCCTTTCTGCAACGGATCAGGATGCGATTACTCCAACTTTGAGGAGGAGCCGACTAGTTTCTGAGCGCCTGAATCGGATGGCATCTTTAGGGGAATTATCAACGTCGACCAGAAGAACCCCAATTCGGAGGAGATGGATTAAACAAAAATTGATCAATATGTTCCGGACCAACGACAGTCGTTCCGTTGCTATGAAATCGAACATGACAATTCAATCGCTGGTGGTCGCAGGTTGGTCTTAGCGTTCGAAAATTATGAAGCTCTCTCCATGGCATAAAGATCAAGTGTTTGATTTCGATGACTTATGCGATAAAGCGATTCTCGATCTCGATGCGAAAACTTCGGCGCATCAAGGGGCATGGGGTTTAGCCGAATCAGAGCGATGGGATCTCAACCAAGACACCGGAAAATTGACCTTCACGTTCCCGGAAAAGATCGCCTCGTGCGATGCTCAAATTGTTGGAACTTGGAATTCGAAAATGAAGAGTTGGTTATGGGCTTGGGATAATCGTTCAATCGATGATGCCCTAGCGGTTATTAGTGCGAAGTTACGCGATTATGGCGAAAATCACGACATTGAGCAGCTTGCCAAACCAAAGTGGCAAGCGAGTGAAGAGGATGCCTGGCTGATGGCAGCACTGGCCTCTCTAATCTTTGAGTAGCAAGGAGCCTACCGAGCACCGGCCGGAGATATATTGGTATTCATCACTTTCGATAAAATTACTCTTCGAGAAAGATGATTGAGAAAAATCAATCACCGCCGCCAATTAGGACCCCCTTCGCTAGCTAATTTCAGGCATCTTGTATGAAAAGAATGGAACCTCAAAAAAATGAGGGATGGACTGGCGATTCCTATGACTTTGGGTTTGGCGAAAAGCTTAACCGGAAGGTCGGCGCAACCCTTAGTGAAGCCTGCCATATCTTTTACTATCAACGCCAGTGGAGTGATCGGGCCTGAGTTTGTGGGACACGGTCGTATCTTATTTGGTAGGTTATGGGTTTAATTGCGGGTTAAGCAATCGAGTTGTGCATTGCCCCCTCCATGGGGGGCAAAAATATTACCTCGGCTTGCATCGGGCTGAGGTAGCCCAGCGAGGCGTGTTTGCGGTATCGGTTGTAGAAGACTTCGATGGTGTTGAAGACGTTGGCGCGCACCTGAGCTTCGTTGGCGAAAACGTGATCGCGCACCGCGGCGGTTTTATAGCGTCCGAAGAACGATTCCATCGCCGTGCCGCATGTGCGGGATAGCAGTTGCCCTTGGCGCTCATGCTCGGGTGCATTTTAAAGCGGGCGAGCACGCGTTGATAACGATCTGCGGCATAGGTGCTGCCACGATCGCTGTGAGGCACGATGCTGGCGCGCACGTCGTCGCGGGTCAGCGCGGCGTTTTCCAGCGCGGTGCAAACCCGTTCGGCATCGTTAGTAGTTGAGCTGCTCCAGCCAACGATGCGACGGGTGCAAAGATCCATCACGGTCGCCAGGGAGCACCCACCCGCATCGCTGAGCAGGTAAGTGGTGTCGGCCCACCCAGATCTGATCGCGAGGCTCCGGTTTGCCCA
Organism: Actomonas sp.; assembly: GCA_965203585.1. GTDB lineage: Bacteria > Verrucomicrobiota > Verrucomicrobiia > Opitutales > Opitutaceae > Actomonas. Next base: position 101,102 of record CBDBDC010000003.1, on the reverse strand, counting down.
CCTGCTTGAGCACGTTGGGGTGATAACCGAAGAGATGTTCGCTGTCGGGGCCGATCGGCTTGAAGCGAGGATGCGCGCGGCCGACCAGATCGAGCTCACGCATCAAACGCAGGGTGCGATCCCGGCCACAGTCCACGCCCTGTTCGCGCAGATGCTGGGGGACCGGCCGGTAGCCGTAGGGGCCGTGCGCCAGTCGCACGACTTGCGCTATGACCGGTTTGATCAACGCGTCGTGGGCGCGACGCGCCGAAGGCTTCGCCTCGGCTTTGGCGATAATATCCGCGGCGCGAGACCCCGAGCGCTTCGCTCATCTCGGCCAGATCATACTTGGTTTGTTGGCGTGGCATGAACTCGAAGCGGCTTAGTCTTCCTTGGCCAAGTAGCTGACCGTTTTTTTAGGATCTCATTGATCCGCTTTTCTTTGGCCAGCTGCTTGCGCAATGGGTCGATCTCAGCGGCCATGGCGGTGGGACTGGCTTTGGCGTTGGCGGGACCAGTCGCATCCAGCTCCGCCAAGTGGTCACGCTTCCAGCGGTAAAGCAGGCCGGTGTTCACATCCAGCCGCTTGGACACCTCCGGCGCACTCAAACCGTCCATGATCATTAATCTCGCCGCCTCACGTTTGAACTCGGCGTTGTAGCGTTGTCGCTTCACTTTGGGTTTCTCTTTCTAAGAGTCTCCCGGGTCCATTTTTCTCAGGCCCGATCATTTCGCTCCGTATTTGGTGGTCGAACTCGATTCAGGCGCTCCGAAAATTTCACTTACTTCTTCTTTCGATTTTCCAACGATCTGGTGGATGTCGATGACGGGCTCAGAATTGAGCAGCGTGGAGGTCAGAATAAGACCAATAAAAAGCACTCTCGAAGCGTAACGAGATTTGTTCGGATTTTTCATGGAAAAAAGTTATTGCAAATCATGCTCGAGAGCAAACCCGGACCGCTCGTCTTTTTGCCGACAGGATCCAGAATTAAACCCTCAACTAACTAAGGTATATACCCTAGATGAACACTCTTCGTTCCTACGCAACCACAATATTTAAGATCCTGCCCGGCACGAAGATGACTCGCCACACGATTTTACCATCCAAATACGAAGAAATCGAGGGCTCATCGCGAGCTGCGTCCATGGCCGCCGATTCTTCGATTCCCTTGGCCAATACAAGTTCACCACGTCGTTTTCCGTTCACTTGGACCACGATTTTCTGGGTATCGTCCTCCAAAACGGCTGAATCGAATTCGGGCCAGGCCGAGGTCTGAACGGAACCACTTTCTCCCAGTCTCGACCAAAGCTCCTCGGCGATGTGGGGAGCAAAGGGAGCGAGGAGTTTAACGAACGACTTGGCGGCGACCGGAGAGAGCGATTCAGCCTTCAAGACGGCATTCGCGAAGATCATCATCTGAGAGATAGCGGTGTTAAACCTTAGCCCCTCAATATCTTCGCCTACTTTACGGATGGTTTCATGCAGCAGACGGGACAGCTCCTTCTGGTCGGCTCCCGCTGAATTGGAGATCCGGGAATGAATACTCCCATCCTCACCGATCATTCCTCGCCAAACCTTTTGGAGAAAGCGATGCACACCCTCAATTCCGCGTGGATTCCAGGGTTTCATCGCTTCAAGCGGCCCCAAGAACATCAAATACAGTCTCAGGGTATCCGCCCCGTGTGATTCGATAATGGTGTCCGGACTCACAGTGTTTCCGCGATTTTTGGACATTTTCTCCCCATCTTCACCCAGAATGATTCCTTGGTGGAACAGTTTGGTGAACGGCTCATGGATGGGAACTGCTCCCATATCAAACAACACTTTATGCCAGAATCGGGCATACAACAGGTGCAAAACCGCATGTTCAGCGCCGCCGACATAGATATTGGGTGAATTCCAGTATTGGAGAGAGTCCTGATTTGCGATGGCGTCCGTGTTTTTCGGATCGAGGTAGCGCAGGTAATACCAGCAGGAACCCGCCCATTGCGGCATGGTGTTAGTTTCCCGGCGAGCACGGACCCAGGTGCCGGAATCCGGGCGATCCTCATGGAGACTGATCGATTCGCCGTTACCGGGATTAAACCAGATTTCGACCCAATCGGTGGCGTTGGCCAACGGACTTTCCCCGCTGTCGCTCGGTTGGTAGGACTCAACATCGGGCAACCGCAAGGGCAGCGTCGACTCTGGGATGGGCAGAGCGTATTGGGTCACGCCGTCTTTCTCGAACGTCACCGGGGTGGCCGGCAATCCTGGTGTGCCTGCCGCAACGGCAGTCTCGTAGTCTTGTTGGTCTACCCAAACGATCGGAATCGGTTCTCCCCAGTAGCGCTGACGGGAAAATAACCAGTCTCGTAATTTGAAATTCACCGTAGCCTTAGCCCGCTGCTTCGTCGCGAGATCAGCCGTGATTTTCTGTTTGGCCTCCTGCCACTTCATTCCGCTGTAGCCGTCCGAATGGATCAAGTTGCCATCCCCAACAAAGGGCAGGGGTGGGCGTCCTTCGCCATTGTTGGAGTGGTCGGCCGGTTCGATGACCTGAACGATGGGAATGTCGTATTTTTGCGCGAATTCATAGTCGCGCTCATCATGCGCCGGCACGGCCATGATCGCTCCGGTTCCGTAACCCATTAATACATAGTCAGCTACCCATATGGGCAGCTTTTGACCGTTCACGGGATTTATGGCGAAGGATCCGGAGAAAACCCCGCTTTTATCCTTGGCCAAATCCGTGCGCTCGAGGTCGCTTTTCGCTGCGGCCGCCTTCCGATAGGCATCCACCGCTTCCCGTTGATTGGCCTTCGTCAACTTGTCGGCAAGCGGATGCTCAGGGGCGATCACCATGTAGGTCGCTCCGAACAACGTGTCGGGCCGGGTAGTAAACACGGTGAGATTTCCCGCGCTGTGATCATCGAGAATGAACTCGATTTCGGCACCTTCGCTACGACCGATCCAGGCGGCCTGCATGCGTTTGGTGGAATCCGGCCAGTCCACGTCCTTGAGATCGGCCAGCAGACGCTCGGCATAGGCCGTGATGCGCAAAACCCATTGGCGCAGGGCGCGGCGCTCGACGGGATGATTACCGCGTTCGGAACGACCATCGACGACTTCCTCATTGGCCAGAACCGTTTTTAATTCCGGGCACCACCAAACGGGTCGTTCGTCCACGTAGGCCAAGCCCCTTTGAAACAGTTGCAGGAAAATCCACTGGGTCCAGCGGTAGTATTCCGGGTCGGTGGTGTTGATTTCGCGGTCCCAATCGTAGGAAAAGCCGAGGGCTTTGATCTGCCGACGAAAGTTGTTGATGTTTGCCTCAGTATTGGTGGCCGGGTGAGTTCCGGTCTTAACCGCGTGCTGTTCGGCGGGCAATCCGAACGCGTCCCAACCGATGGGATGGAGCACATTATAGCCTTGGGCGCGTTTATAACGGCACAAAATGTCCGTGGCGGTGTATCCTTCAGGGTGACCAATATGCAAACCGGCCCCGGAAGGATAGGGGAACATGTCCAAAGCGTAGTATTTGGGTTTTGGAGACGAATCTTCTGCCCTGAAGCTCTGGTTTTCTGCCCAGAAGGATTGCCAGCTGGGTTCAATAGATTGAAAGTCGTAGTCTTTGCTATGAGTTGCCATCGGAAGGAATCGGTCACTGTGACACTTTCATCAACCCGGTCAATGATGCGCCTGTCACTCTGTTTGATTGTTTTATTTAGCTGTGTAACGGCTTCTCAAGGTGAGACTTCCAGAGGGTTCAAGCGTCTCCTTGATGCGGTCGTGCGGATAGATGTCCGCGAATTTGCCTATGAAGCCGGGTCAAAGCGGTTTCAGAGTGGGGTGGGCTCCGGAGTCATCGTTTCGGACGATGGTTTAATTCTGACCAATGCTCACGTGGTGGGTCATCGAGCGGTCGAGATCAATGTGACCTTGGCAAATCTCGAGCGAGTGAGCGCCGAACTCGTCGGTTGGGACCACTGGACGGATTTGGCTTTGTTGCGACTGGACGCGGAGGAGATTAAGCAAAAAGGATTCAAGTTTACCGTCGCGAAATTTGGTGACTCGGACCGGATCGACCCGGGGCAAACCGTTTATGCGGTGGGCACCCCTCACGGGCTGACTCGCACCGTGACTCGGGGGATTATTTCGAATCCACGGCGCTTCTTTGCCGATTCCCGGGGCGTGAAAGGCTACGAGACAGGCCAGTTCAATACTTGGCTCCAGACCGATGCTGCCATCAATCCGGGTAATAGCGGTGGTCCGCTCGTGACCCCCGACGGTCGGATCGTGGGAATCAATTCCCGGGGATATTCGGGCGCCGATAATCTGGGTTTTGCCATTCCTTCCAGCACGGCGCAAAGAGTCATGCGGGGGCTGTCGGATCATGGCAAAATCGAGCGTAGTTATCTGGGGGTGGTCCCCGGTGCCTTGCGAGATTTGGAGGATTTCTATGATCTCGAGCTGAACACAGGAATGCTCATTAACAGCGTGGATCCCGGTTCTCCGGCGGCCGAAGCGGGCATGCGTGGAGGAGATATTCTGCTGAAAATTAATGACCGGCCCGTGGATGGCCGCTTTCCCGAACAATTACCTCCGATCAAAAATATGATCGCGACTCAGCTGATTGGTTCGGAGGTCTCGCTTGATGTGAAGCGCGGGGATTCAACCCAGAAGTATCAGCTGGCAACGGAGGAACTGGTGAGTCGGGTAGGGGATGAGTCTGTGGTGGAGATTTGGGGGCTGAGCATCCGGGAGGTTTCTCGACCGTTCGCGCGGGAGAATCAACTGCCGGACGACGACGGGGTTTTGGTGATTGGTGTGCAACGCGGATTTCCGTCCGCAGTGGCCGGTCTTAGCCAAGGTGATGTAATTACCAAAATTAACGGTCTGCCGATCAGTTCTCTCGCCGATGTTCAGTCAGCAGCCGACATCTATGAGGCCAATCCCGAACGCGTATTGGTGGAAGCCCGTCGGAAATTCCGCGTCTCTCTTTATATTCTCAAACCATGAAAATTCCTTTCCCTGCTTCCCTATTGGTCGCCCTGGCGACTTCGATTCCGGTCACTGCTCAACTGTCTTCTGTTTCAGAAATGATGGAGGAGCGGTTGACCTCGATCGTGGCGGTGGAATTTGCCATCGAGCATGAACTCGACCGCACCCTGAACTTTGCAAACGGAGTGGTAATTGATAACGACGGCACGGTCATTCTTGAGTCCGGAGCGATCAGCGATCGGGCCACCCCGGACCAATTGGTGGAATTTAAAGTTTATCGGCCCGGCAACTCCACCACTCAGTATGCCATGGCGGACTATTTGGGGCAGGATGGATACACGACATGGCATTTTATCCGCATCCGTCCGCAGGGACGTGCAGATTTGCGGCCGATTACCGATTTTCTGGGCAGCGATCCGGCGGCAATTCCCGGTCTGGGGCAAGAGATCTGGGGGATCGGTTTACGCCAGAAGGATGAAGATTTTGCGCCGTATTTTTTGAGTTCCCGCGTCAGCATGTTGCAGCGGTTACCCCAACTTACCGGCATTGCTTTGGGCTCGGTGGCGAGTCGAGGTAGTCCTGTCTTTAACCTGAACGGTGAGTTTGTCGGCATCGGTGCATCGAGTTTCGGGGAACGTCGACTCATTTACTCCCAACGGCGCCGTGGTGAGATGTCGGTGCTCATCAATCCGGATGAAGCCGCCGCCTTTCGTTTAGCGGCCGAGGTTTATCCCACGCTTTCCCGGATTCCCGATAATCCTTATGGTCGTCCGATGCCTTGGTTTGGCGTCGATGGCATTGACCCGGTTGATCCGGATGTCGCGGAATTTTTGGGACTCGGATCAGCAACCGGCCTCGTGATCTCGGAAGTCTTGAAAGGCAGTCCCGCGGAGTCGGGAGGACTGCTGGCGCGCGATATCATTGTGGCGATCGACGGACTGCCTCTACCGCGCCTGAAGCCGGATCAGGTCGTGCCCGCTTACCTGATGCGGGAAATATTAAAGAGGAACCCGGATACAGAAATGACCTTGACGGTGTTGCGTGATCGGAACGAATTGGAGATTCCCATTCTTCTGGGCGACGCGCCCAAAACCCCGAAGGAATCTGATCGCCAGTATTTTGAGGCCCTCGGGATCACGGTGCGTGAAACCGTTTTTTCCGACATGGTCTCTCGTCGGGAAGATCCGTCCGTTTTGCATGGCGTCGTTACTCACTTTATCAAACCCAGCAGTCCCGCCGGAACCGCCGGACTGCGCCGGGATGATTGGCTGAAGGAAATCGACGGGACCCCGGTCGAATCCTATTCGCAGGCGCTGGAACTGCTATCTGCAGCGGAGGCGGGTGGACGTCCGGAAATTGTAGTGCTGGTGAGTCGGAGCGGTGAAACGTCCGTGATGCGGATTAAATTGGATGGTTGATCGGCGGGGAGCGCGCTTTGGCCTTGCTCCCGGGCTATTCTGCCTCCTCCACTGTAACCATGTTTACCGGAATCATTGAAGAGACCGGCGTGATTGAGACGTTTGTTGAAGGCGCCGAGAGTTGGCGCCTCGTGGTTCTGGTCCACGCGGTTTTGGTGGATGCTGAAATCGGCGACAGTATCTCCGTGAATGGCTGTTGTCTGACGATTGTCGCCTTCTCCGACGACCGCTTGGAATTTGATGTTTTGGCAGAAAGTCGCCGTCTCACCAACCTGAATAAACTCGGTGCCGGGGCGACGGTGAATCTGGAACGGGCGGCGCGATTTAACGGCAAGATGGGCGGTCATTTTGTCACCGGGCATGTCGACGGTTTGGGCACCGTTCGGAAAATCGAGAAACGGGACCAAGACACATTTTTGGAAATCGAAGCTCCCAAAGGCGGCGGACGTTATATCGTGCACAAGGGTAGCGTCGCCATCGACGGCATCTCGTTGACCGTCGCGGAAATTGAAAGCGACGTATTTGCGGTTTGGTTGATTCCACATACGGTAAAGGCAACTAACCTACACACCAAATCGGTTGGGGATTTCGTGAATCTGGAATTCGATCAATTGGGTAAATACATCGAGAAGCTGGTCGCTCCAACGTTGGCCTAATAAGACGAACGATGCGCGCGACTCTTTTGGCCCTTAATGAAGAACTGCTCCGGCTTAAAGCTGCTGGAGTCACGACGGTTAATGTATCGGATGAATCACTACGCGTATTGCGTGAGTTGGCCGGCGTCCGGAATTCGCCGGATGCGACCGTCGCGGAACCAAGAACCACTTCGAAGGCGGCCACTCCGGAAATTCCTCGCCCAGTCCGGAAGCCGAAGCCCGAATCGGGTCGTAAATCAACTGTTCCGGCCTTACCTCCGGCGCCAACCGTGAACTTTCCCGAGGGAGATAAGCAGAGTCGCTGGGATGCGTTGGTTGAGTTGGTTCAACAGGACGAGGTATGCAAAAAATTCCTGCGTCCCGGAAAGAAAATTGCGGTGGGAACCGGCGATTTGGATGCGGCGATATTTTTTTGCGGAGAGGCTCCGGGAGCCGAGGAAGAAAACCAAGGAGAGCCCTTTGTGGGTCCGGCCGGACAGCTGCTTGATAAAATGGTCAAAGGCATGGGGCTCGATCGTCCGAACGTCTATATCGGCAATATCATGAACTGGCGTCCCCAGATTCCGACGGAGGACGGTCATGAACAGATCGGAAATCGATCTCCTACCGCGGAAGAAATCACCTATTGTCTACCGTATCTCAAAGCGCAACTCGCGATCGTTGAACCTAAAGTTGTAGTGGCACTCGGAGCGACGGCCGCAAAGGGATTGTTGGGGTATGACAAGTTCAAGACCTTGGGTGAGGTGCGAGGGAAGTGGCATGATTTTTCGGAGATTCCCGTTATGGTGACCTACCATCCGAGCTACATTCTTCGGAATCAGTCCCAGCGTTCTAAGCGCGCGATTTGGGAAGATCTTTTGCGCGTCATGGAAAAGGTCGAAATGCCCATCAGCGATAAACAGCGGGGCTATTTTCAGGCTCGTTCCTAAGGTCGAACTACAGGTTTCTCAAACGACGGTGGTTGCGGGAAAGATGGGCTCAGCCGTAATCGGTTCGTTGGCGGAAGGACCGCCGCATCGCCGATAGACAACTTTCACCCGCAACCTTCTCACTGACATACGCGCTATGCCGGCGACCCTGTGGGTGCTGACCGGAGGGCAGTTTATCAACCGATTTGGCGCCTTCGTTTTTCCGTTTCTTGCGCTCTATTTGCAGGAGCAAGGGTTTGATCCCGCGAAGGTGGCAATGGTTCTGGGAGCGATCTCGCTGGGCGGAACGCTCGCTGCCTTTGCTGGCGGCTATTTGACCGATGCCATCGGGCGGCGCAATACGATCGTCCTATCATTGGTGGGAGGCGCGGTGACCGTGTTGGCGATGTATTTCACGCACCATTGGCAGGGATTGTTGGCAGTTTGCTTCCTGCACGGCTTTACGACCTACATGTTTGGTCCGGCGGCCAATGCACTGATGGCGGATGTGGTTCTGGAAGAAAAACGGGTGTTGGCCTTCGCCATTTTTCGATTGGCGCTCAATGCCGGGTTCGCCGCCGGGCCGGCGGTGGCGGGGTTTCTTTTTGCCCGGGCTCCGATGCTCATTTTTGTGGGGGACGCGTTGACCACGCTCGTGTTTGCTGGACTTGCCCTCGCGTTTTTACCCCATGGTATAAGAACGGTTTCCGGGTGGATTTCGTCTCCCGCGGTGGCTTGGCGCAGTTGGTGCGACGCGGTGAAGGACGGGTGGGGGAATGGCCCTTTCATTCAACTCTTGATTAGCAAGCTCTTGATGGCTGTCGCCTTCGTTCAGGTCTTCAATGTCTTGGCGATCGACTCCACCGCCCGTGGTTTGTCTCCGGTCGATTATGCAATAGTGATGGGATTTAATGGATTCCTCATCATGTGCGTCGAGCTTCCGCTGGCGCAGTGGATCCAAAAGTTTCCCGCCAAACAGGTGACGGTGATTGGATTTACCACTATTGGGTTGGGGTGTGCGTCGTTTTTTTGCCGATTCGATGCCGGCATTTTTGGCGGCTATGGCATTGTTCACCATTGGCGAGATGATAGCTTTGCCCGTAAGTGCCGCCTATGGCGCGCAACTCGCTCGGCAGGAATATCGCGGTCGGTATTTCGGATTCTTCAGCATGATGTGGGGCGTCTCGGCCTTGGTCGGCAGTGCGGGAATTTGGTTTTATGATCACATGGGTCCCACCTGGTGGTTGTTGACGGGAGCCTTTGGTTTGGCGGTGGGATTCAATCTTTTGTCCGAACGCAAGGACACCCGAATTCCTGCCGAACCTCCGACAGCCTGAACCGACTAGATCTGTGCGGTAAAAGTCGTCGCAATCGCACTTGGCAGAAAAGGGATGCATCCCCTCATTGAGATATGGCTTCCCTTCGTTGCGTGTTCCTTTGCCTTCTCTCGGTATCATTCATCTTAGCGATGGGTGCTGAACCCGTTGGGCCGAGATTGGAGCGGGTATCTTACCAAAGCGACGCTACGGGTTTGGAGCGGGACTATTTCGTTTATTTGCCCGCCGGGTTCGAAACCAAGAAAAACTGGCCGGTCATCTTATTTCTTCACGGCAATGGAGAACGAGGGGATGGGAAGGGAGAATTGGACTTCGTCCTCAAGCACGGTGCCCTTTATGAGGCCTGGGTTCAGAAAAGAGATTTGCCGTTTGTGATCATTGCACCGCAGTTGCCGATGTTTGATCAGGGGCACATTTCCTATATCAAAAATCGATCGACAGACGAGATTCCGGAACGTCTGACCGAGGGAGTTCCGCCGCGTCCCGCCGGGTTCGGTGGCAACGTGGCGATGCAGGGACAACTCGCGGAGGATTCTCCTTATCCGCCGGAAGGAATGACTCAGGGGTGGTCACTGGTGCAGGCTGAATTACTTGGCATGCTTGATCACGCTTTCGCTCACTACCGCGGCGATCCGACCCGGGTATATCTGACCGGATTGAGCTATGGCGGTTATGGCACCTGTCACATGGCGGCAAAGTTTCCGGAGCGATTCGCGGCGATTGCGCCGGTGGTGGGGCACGGTCACCTCAGTCACGCGAAACCCATCGCGAAGTCTGGCTTGCCCGTCTGGCAATTCGCCGGAGGCAAGGACTCGGTCGTGCCGGTGAGGCATTTTTATGATCCCTTGAATGAACTCGAGAGACTAAATCATCCCGAGGTTCGCTTCACGATCGAATCAGATCTGGGTCATTCCGCTTGGATCAGAGTATACGCCGGTGAGGATTTGTATCACTGGTTCTTGAAACACAAATTACCGCGCTAAGCCACGAGGCGATGATCGAACGCCTGCTAGATGGTTTAGAGCTCAAGTAAAGACACCGCAAGAGGCTACATGCTCAGTCCAACTCGTTGAGTCTAAAGGGATCAGAGGGCCTCGAGAGCCGCTTTGGCTTCGGCGAAGGCGGACTCCAGCTCTACGAGGTTTGCCGTCAGATTCTCCATCGAGGTTTTGATTTTTCCTTAATTCGTTTGGCGACCTCGATAACGACTGTGGCGCCAAGATTGGAAGAGCTTCCCTTTATGCTATGAGCCGCTCGATTGAGCGTAGTCTGATCTCCTGATTCCAAGCAGGTGTGAATTTCGGCGATCCGTTTTGGGGTGTCGGTCAGATAGATTTCAATCACCTCCTTGAGGAAGGAATCATCATCCATTTTATCGCCCAGCGCGCGCAGGTTTTCAATGGCTTCGGAATCGAGGATATTGGAATCAGTCATTTTGGGAGTAGCGGAAATGGTCTCTCGCTCGGAAAAACCTCAAACGTAATTTGTGCTTTCGCGAGAATTTTTATAAACGAGCTTTATTACCAATTTCTACTAACATATCGATAGTTCGTGATATGTTGATATTAAAATTTGCGAGTTGGTCGATTTGGAATGAGTTTGGGCTCCGTTCTTATGGCTAATTCATTTGTTTTCTCCTCAGAATCGGTTGGCGAAGGTCATCCCGATAAAGTTTCCGACTTCATTTCTGACAGTGTCCTTGATGCCTGTTTGACTATCGACCGGAACAGCCGCGTAGCATGTGAGACTTTGGTTAAGTCCAACATGGTCGTGCTGGCCGGCGAAATTTCGGTGCCGAAACTCAAGGGACGGCCGATCAAGGGTGCGATCAATCTCGATAGCATTGTTCGCGACGCGATTACCGAGATCGGTTACGTGAACGATGACGACGTGTTTCACGCCGATAAGGTATTCATCCAGAATTTTCTCACCAGCCAGTCGGCCGACATCGGTCAAGGCGTGGATGCGCGCCAGGCCGAGGGTAAAAGCCACGCCGAACAGGGCGCCGGCGATCAAGGTATCATGTTTGGTTACGCTTGTAACGAGACCGAAGAACTCATGCCAACCCCCGTGATGTTGGCTCACCTGCTCGGTCGCGAATTGGCGGCAGTGCGCAAATCCGGCAAAGCCAGTTGGCTGCGTCCCGATGCGAAGTCTCAGGTTTCCGTTCGCTACATCGATGGCAAGCCGACCGAGGTCGTCAACGTCGTGATCTCCACTCAGCACACCGCGGATGTCACCCGGGAGAAGATTGAAAAATTCTTGATCTCTAGGGTCGTTAAGAAAGTCATCCCAAAGAAGCTCCTCTCCAAGAATACCGAATTTCTGATCAACCCGACCGGTCGATTTGTCATTGGCGGACCTCAAGGCGACTCCGGTCTCACGGGACGCAAAATTATCGTCGATACTTACGGAGGTTGGGGACGTCATGGTGGAGGCGCGTTCTCCGGCAAGGATCCATCCAAGGTCGACCGTTCCGCAGCCTACATGGCGCGTTGGGTCGCCAAGAACATTGTCGCTGCCGGTATCGCCCCGATCGCCGAATTGCAGCTCGCCTATGCAATTGGTCATCCCGAACCCGTCAGCGTTTTTGTGGATACTTTCGATACGGGATCCGTCCCGGACAGCGTAATCTCGGACGCGGCGAAGGAAGTATTCAGCTTCAAACCCGCGGCGATCGTCAAGCAGCTGGGCTTACTCAAGCCAATCTACCGGACCACGACGAATTACGGGCACTTCGGCAAGGCCGACCTCCCTTGGGAACGGACAAACAAAGCCAATGCCCTCAAGGCCGCGATCAAGCGCCTGACGAAATAAGAATTTTCAAACCAAAGATAAAATGACTACCGCAACCGCCGAACTCACCGACTACGAAGTTAAGGATATTTCCCTCGCCGAATGGGGACATAAGGAAATCGCCGTTTCCGAGCATGAAATGCCCGGGCTTATGGCGATACGCAAAAAATTTCCGACCAGGCCTCTTCAAGGCGTTCGGATCATGGGCTCCCTGCACATGACCATCCAGACCGCCGTTTTGATCGAGACCCTCGTTGATCTCGGCGCGACGGTCCGCTGGTGCTCCTGCAATATTTTCTCCACCCAAGATCACGCCGCCGCAGCGATCGCCGACAACGGCGTGCCTGTCTTCGCCTGGAAGGGTGAGAGTCTCGAAGAGTATTGGAACTGCACGTGGAAGGCGCTTGTCGGCCCTGACGGACTCGGTCCCCAAATGGTGGTCGACGACGGTGGTGACGTGACTCTCCTGATCCACAAGGGTGTGGAATTGGAAAAGGGCAGTGACTGGGTGAACACCGAGTCCGGTTCCGAAGAAGAGCAGGTCATTAAGAACCTCCTGAAGCGCGTCCACGCCGAAGACGGTGAAGTATTTCAACGTATCGCCGCAGAGTGGAAGGGCGTTTCGGAAGAAACCACTACGGGTGTCCACCGCCTCTACGAATTGGCTGAAAAGGGCGAGCTCCTCGTTCCTTCCATTAACGTGAACGACTCCGTCACCAAGTCAAAATTCGACAATCTCTACGGTTGCCGGGAGTCTTTGGCAGACGGACTGAAGCGTGCGACCGATGTCATGATCGCCGGCAAGGTTGCTTGCGTTTGCGGCTATGGCGACGTCGGCAAGGGCTGCGCCCATTCCCTCAAGAGCTTTGGTGCCCGCGTCATCGTCACCGAAGTCGATCCGATTAACGCACTTCAAGCCGCCATGGAAGGCTACGAGGTCAACACGATCGAAAGCACTCTCGGTGTCGCCGACATCTACGTGACCACCACGGGTAACAAGGACATCATCCGCGCCGAACATTTGAAAGGCATGAAGGATCAGGCGATTGTCTGTAACATCGGCCACTTCGATAACGAAATTCAAGTCGCACAAATGCTGGCCGAACCGGGTCTCACCCACACCGAAATCAAGCCGCAATACGACAAGTATACCTATACAGACGGTAAGAGCATCTACTTGCTCGCCGAAGGCCGCTTGGTGAACTTGGGCTGCGCGACGGGACATCCGTCGTTCGTGATGTCTGCTTCCTTCACCAACCAAGTTTTGGCTCAGTTGGATCTTTGGGAAAATCGTGCGACTTACGTTCCGTCGGTAATGCGTTTGCCGAAGCACCTCGACGAAGAGGTGGCCCGTCTCCATCTTGATCGTATCGGCGCGAAGCTTTCCAAGCTCACGCAAGAGCAGGCCGACTACATCGGCGTGCCGGTCGACGGTCCTTACAAGCCGGATCACTACCGTTACTAATCGAGTTTAATTCCTTCCACCGGCACTCCTTGGGAGTGCCGGTTTTTTTTGACCGCGCTTCTCGTTTGCGTGGAGTCGGCCAGTCCGTTCGACTCACTTCTAATGGCGTTCGAGCAGAGAATTCTGATATATTGCGGAGGAATCGTCCTCCTGTTTTCAGGATGTGTCACCGTGCCGGAGATTCCTCCACCCGTCGAGGCCATCGATGTCGTGGCGGTGATCGAAAATAGGAGCGCGGATGAATTAGTCCCGGTCGAAAGTTCCGAAGAGACACCGCCCCAGATCGAGGAGCTTCGAGTGATTCCAGGGACTCCGCTTCCACGATATGGAGACGAAATTGTCGTCGCAGGGAAATTTTTAGGACGGGAACCACGGTGGTGTTGTGGACCGACGTAGAGGGTTACGACGGGTATCGTGTCGAGCGCCGGTTTTCCGCGCTGAGCAAATCAGATTGGAATAGTTCGAAGAAGGCGGTTCCGGCACTCAGTTCACCCAATCGCTACAGCATGAGGTCGGCGGGAGTGCCGAAGCCCCAGCAGGAACAGGTTCGTGGTGGCAGCTGGACGTTACCGCAGTTGCAGGAGGTCGTCGATCAACTCGTATTGCACTATGATGTCGGGGGCACGAGTCGTGTTTGTTTCGAACGCCTCCATGACCATCGGGGGTTGAGTATTCACTTTATGATAGATGTGGATGGCACGATCTACCAGACGCTGGATCTCAAGGAGAAGGCATGGCACGCAACTGTCGCCAACAGTTGTTCGATCGGAGTCGAAATCGCTCAAATCGGAGCTTATCCATCGCCTACCGCAAAACTGTTGGAGCAATGGTATAATACGTCGGAAAGTGGAGAGACGGTTTTGACGATTCCTGAATCAGCCCATCCGGAATCGATTCGTAATGACGCTTATTCAGGTCGTCCGATTCGGCCCGAACTCGTTACTGGAGAAATCAACGGCTCAAATTTATGGCAGCGGGATTTCACCGCTGAACAATACAAAGCCCTCGCGCATCTTGCCGTTACAGTCAGTGTAGTTTTCCCGAAGCTAAAGCTCGCGGTTCCCCGCGATGAAACGGGGCAACTGGTGAACGCCAAATTACCCGATGCGGACCTCAAACGATTTGGTGGCTTGATTGGCCACTACCACATTCAATCAAACAAAGTGGATTCCACTGGGACCGCGTATTGGAGGCGGCGCGAGCGCTGCTTGAGACTGATCCAACCTCTACGGAGTAGGCGCGTTCTTTTCCAGATCCCGAATTTGTGCCACCACGTCGCGGGCCAGTTCGTTGGGGATCGGGATAGTGAGGTGGTATTGCTCAATTTTCCAAACGCCTTGGATTAGTCGAAGCACACCGGTGCCTCGGCATACGCCGTAGGAGGCATTGTCCAATAATTCGTCAAACGACGCATGTTGGCCATCGGGTGCGATATTAATATTCCGCGTGTTGCACGTATAGGTCCATCCTTTGCCAGCGTCGAAGTAAGGCGCGGCATAACGCTGGAATTCCTGGATGGTCCATCGTTCACTGGCATCCGTGCCCAGAAAAACCGCATCTTTCGTAAACAAGGCGAAATAGGTCTCACCGTCTGCTTGGGAGGTGGATTCATGAAGTCTATCGAGGACTTCTGCAGCCGATTTGGAGTCATGAGCCGCCAAGGAGGGGCCGATCGTTAATAAAAATATCGCGATTGCGAAGGAACGGGAAAACGGAGCGCTGTAGGAGGGGGAATTCATTGTTTTAGGCGGTAGAATGAGGCATGAACTAAAATTCTTTGAAGGGGGGGGAATGAAAAAAGCCCTTGAACTTCGGTTCGGGAACCGTGAACTAGGCCGTTCCTCCGGTGGGATACTCAAGTGGCCAACGAGGGCAGACTGTAAATCTGCTGGATTTATCCTACGGTGGTTCGAATCCACCTCCCACCACCATTTAAAAAACGCCTCCGGCCACGGGGCGTTTTTTGGTTTACTCAAAAGGAGTGGATGAGAACCACGTGGTTCGACGCAGGTTGGGCGCGCCTGAAGGGTGCGATTCCGTGAAGTGGAATGAAGCGAAAGCAGTGAGGGGCATTCGTTGTCGGGCTTTATGCCCGACATTCCATGGGTCAGAGGCGGTTTCTCTTTCACTGATTTGTTGACGGTCCAAAGCGCGACGGGCGGCCGGGCAGTCGATCCCGACCGTCTTGGCGGAGTGTTTTATCGAAGGGCTTGATTGACTAGAGCACGCCGGCGTCGCGAAAGCTGTAGTATCCCAAGCTAATCGGATCATGTTCCGACAAACCTACGATTACGTGGTCGAGGAGGGCGATATCCACGGTTTTGGCGGCTTCGCGGAGGATCCGGGTCACTCTGATATCGGCGGCACTGGGGGCGGGGTCGCCGCTGGGGTGATTGTGGGCGCAAACGATGGCAGAAGCGGACTCCCTGATTGCCTCCCGAAAAACCTCCCGAGGATGCACAAGTGTGCTTCCCGCGGTGCCTGAGGTGATTTCGACGGGCCGAATGAGCCGGTTTCGCCGGTTCAGGCAAAAGACCCAAAATTTCTCAACGGCCAAGCCCATGCACATGGGACGGCAATAGTCCGCGATAAGCACCGGGTCGTCCAATACGGGATTGGTGGCGGTGGAGCGTTGAATGACGCGTCGGGCGATCTCCATCACCGTGACGAGTTGAAGCGCCTTAATCTGACCGATGCCTTTTTGACGCTCGAAATCCTTCTGTGACCAGGTGATCAGTTCAGCCAATGAGCCCGCTTGGGCAATGAGGGAACTTGCTAAAGTGACGACATCCCAACCTCGGGTGCCGCTGCGAAGTAGCATGGCCAGAAGTTCGGTGTCGCTCAGTGCTTTGGCACCGTGTTGCTGTAGTCGCTCTTGAGGACGTTCGGAAACCGCCATTTCAGCCAGGCGGTTGGGTGGTTCATGGATAGTGTCGAGGGCCATCGGTGACCCTGTAACGCAAAACGGCGGACCGATCTTTCAGTAAAATCGACCCGCCGCAGCATTGACCAACTCGATCGAGTCGAGGCCGACATCGTTGGCCTGCGCGGCCATTTCTTCGAGACTAATGCCTTTGTAGCACCATTTGCAGGCAGAGTGTTTTTAGCGGCCAATCATGGTTTTGTGATGAGCTCCGGCGGTGGGGTGAGGGGCGAGAGCTGCGCCGGTGGCAGCGAGAGCGGAACCGGAGGCGATGGTTTTGAGGGCGTTTCGACGGCTGATGGGATTAGACACTCAGAAAATCAAACGAGGGCACGGGAACGAGGCCAGACCGGAATCGATTGGACGGGGTTGAATCCCACAAAAAAACCCGGCTTGAAGCCGGGTTTTGCAAAATCGAGGGAAGTGGAACGAGCTTAGTAGAGTTTGACGTAGCTGCTGCGGCGCAGTCGTTCCAACCACGCTTCCTGTGCTCGACGGGCCTCGCGAGAAATCAAGATGCGTTCAATCTGTTGGCGCACTTCGTTGATGGGTTGGATACCCGCATATTTGCGTTCTTCGGCGTGCAATAGAAACGCGCCTTCCGGGAGCATGATCGGACGGGTAGTTTCACCTTCGGCAAGTTCGAATACGGGATCACTGAACTCTTTCTTAAGACCGGAACGGTCCAACCAGCCCCAATCTCCACCGCGGGAGCGTCGGGAATCTTCGGACATCTCTTTCGCGATATCGGAAAACTCATGGCCAACGTCCATCCGTGCCTGAACCCGAGCAGTCAGGGCGATGAGATCACGGTCTGTGCGGTCGTCTTTGCGCTGGAATTGGATGAGTCGCAGTTTGACTCCGTCTTCTTGGAAGAACTCCTGTTTGTTTTCGTCGTAAAAATCCTGAACTTGAACGGGGGAAACGACGGTGGCAGATTTCCGTTTCTGGCCCCGCATATAGTTATAGATAATGTCTTCTTCCACTTCGCGGCGGTATTCCCGCAGGGTCAGGCCTCGGGTGCGGAGGTAGGCGAGGAATTTGGACCGATCACCTTCGAACTGATTGATGATGTTCTCATCAACCGCGTTATCGACGTAGCTGGACGGGATGCGGCGTTTTTCGTCGCTGTAGAAGTCTTTCACGATCAGCACGCGATCGACGAGTGCTTGAATGGTGTCATCCTGTAGCGCCTCGAGCCGTTGGTTGAATTCACCCTCGTTTCGCGATTCCTCCTGCAATTGGCGGATCATGGGTGAGATCTCCCGTCGAATTTCATCGACGGTGATGATTTTTCCTTCAGCGACTGCGGCGATGCCATTGGCGAACCGCATCTTCAGGTTGTCAGCAGGGGCGGAGGGAGCGGCCGGTTGGGCGAAAATCGGGGACGCGAGGGTGAGCAGACCGGTCGCGACGATGGAAGCGAAGGAGAGTCTGGATTTGGAAAGGGGCGTCATGAATGCGTCAAGTTGTCGAGAAACGTGGATATTTCGGTCAAACGTAGAAGGGGGGCAGAGGCGGTCAACCTTGGAAAACGACTGCCGTGCATGACCCAGTCATCTCGATTCCCACCTGCGCGGAGGCACTTGAGTTTCGAGTTATCCGCAACGACTGAACTTATACCGTTTTGTTCCGCCTGAATGCGGATTTTGGTCAAATGCAGCAAGGATCGCACTTCTGCGCCGAATTTTCCAAACCGATCCTGTAAATCGGATTCGATTTGGAACAAATCCTCGAGATTGCCGGCCATGGCCATGCGGCGGTAAAGGTCCAAACGGATACGGGTCTCCGAGATATAACTGGGAGGCAAGCAGGCTTGGAGCGATTTGGGCTGAGTCGATCCCGATGCGGCGTGTTCCGCGTCGCGCAGGGTAGTATAGCCATCCTGATGTTTGCCGGAGCGGGATTCGTTGATCGAACCGTCTCCTACGAAAACGAAGTCCAGTTTCACCGTAGCCCGAATTGCGGCGGCCTGTTTTTCGCCTTTCAAGCGGGCGACTGATTGGCGAAGGAGTTGGCAATAGAGCTCGAAACCGACTCCTACGATGTGGCCGCTCTGTTCGGAGCCCAGCAGGTTTCCCGCGCCGCGGAGCTCCAGATCACGCATGGCGATGCGAAAACCCGCCCCCAATTGGGTATGGGTCCGCATGGCGTTGAGCCGCTCCCGGGCGATTTCGACCAAACGCGTGTGGCGATGCAGCAATAGGTAGGCGTAGGCCTGATATTTAAACCGTCCCACGCGACCGCGCAGTTGGTAGAGTTGGGAGAGCCCGAAACGATCCGCTCCCTCGATGATGATCGTATTGCAATTGGGAATATCGAGTCCGCTCTCAATGATGGTGGTGCAAACGAGCAGGTGGTATTCGCCCGCCACAAATTCGGTCATGACCTTCTCGAGCGTCTTTTCGTCCATCTGACCGTGACCGACGCCGATCTTTAATTCTGGCATCAGCTCCGCCAAATGCGCCGCGACGACTTCGATTGTTTGCACGCGATTGTGCAGATAGAAGACCTGTCCCCCACGGGCGACTTCCCGTCGAACGGCGTCCACCACCAATTTGTCGTCGTAGGTTTTTACCAAAGTCTGGATCGGGTGCCGATTGGTGGGAGCGGTTTCGATCACGCTCATGTCGCGCGCTCCGGTCATAGCCAGATAGAGCGTGCGCGGGATTGGAGTGGCACTCATGGACATGACATCGACCGAAGCGCGAAGATTCTTGAACCGCTCCTTGTGTTTCACCCCAAAGCGCTGTTCTTCGTCGATCACGACGAGTCCCAAATCCTTGAAAGTGACGTCCTTTTGCAGAATCCGGTGAGTGCCGACTATGATATCAACCTGTCCGGCGGCGGTTTCAGCCACGATTGTCTTTTGCTGTTTTGCGGTGCGAAACCGGCTCAGCATTTCGATAGCGATCGGGTAGGCGGCCATGCGCTCCCGGAAAGTATTCAGATGCTGTTGGGCGAGAACCGTGGTTGGCACCAGAATGGCAACCTGTTTGTCACCTTGAACCGCTTTGAATGCGGCGCGAATCGCTACTTCAGTTTTGCCGAAACCCACGTCGCCGCAAATCAGACGATCCATGGGTTGGGTTCGCTCAAGGTCCGATTTCGCATCGGCGATAGCTTTAAGCTGATCGGCGGTTTCCGCGAAGGGAAAGGCGTCTTCGAATTCCTTCTGCCAATCGGTGTCCGGGGGATGCGAGAATCCCGGCTGAGCTTCGCGGGCGGCCTGAATTCGGAGAAGTTCGGCGGCGAGATCGACCGTAGACCGCTCGGCCGCTTTGCGGGCCTTTTCCCAACGCTGGGTTCCGATTCGTCCTAGCTGCGGTTTGGTTTTGCTCAGCCCGACGTAGCGACTGATGAGATGCGACTCCTGTAAAGGCACATGGAGCGTGACCTCATCGTCGAACTCGAGGGATATGACTTCGCGCTCTCCATCGCGGGTTTCGAGTTTTGATAGTCCGCGATAGTGGGCGATCCCGTGTTGGAGATGGACGACAAAATCCCCCTCAACCAAATCGGCGAAATCGAGGAGCTGATCGATTTGAGCGCGTTGCACCAATGCGCGTTTAGTCGGCTGTGGGCGTCGGGGACGTCGTCGGCCGAAAATTTCCGTTTCGGAAACCAGCACCAACCCTTTGGTCTTGGCCCCGAATTCCTTCCATTTGAGAGCAGCGTCACTGCGGAAAATGATCCGAAATCCCTCGTTAATATTTCCTCGCGCGAAAGGTGGGTTCAGGCCTCGCAGCTCTTTTTCTTCGGCCAATAGCTCTGAGATACGTTCCTGTTCGTTGGCTTTCGCGGCGACGAACCGAATGGCGAATCCATCTTCCTGCCACATTTTGACTTGCTGCAGAAATTCAACCCGCGCCTCGGTTTCAGCATGAAGCCGATCCTGAGCAACCAGTCCATCGGTGGGATAGCGACGATGATGGACCAAACTTTCGGTGTCCCAAGTGGTCGATGCCGCCGAAGTGGAATCGAACCACAACGAGGATTCATCCAGATCCTGGACCGCGATTAGCGCTTTGCACCGTTTCAGGACTCCCGCGTAATAGTTGTCGGGGGTCTCCGATCCTTCTTTCGCCAGTAAACTCATCGCCGCCTCGATCTCAGGCGGTTCGATCATGATCAACGAGGTTGCCGGCGACAAATAGTCAGCCAGTCCTGCCTTCGCCGCATCCATTTTTAAGCGAGGAGACGCGCTCAGGGTGAACGTCTTCACCGTGTCTCCCGATCGTTGAGTCACGGGGTCGAATGCCCGAATCTCCTCCAGATCATCGCCGAAAAAATCCAGTCGATAAGGTTCGTTAGCCGTGACCGGGTAGACGTCTATCAGACCGCCGCGCACCGCATATTGGCCGGGAGATTCACACAGTGCTTCCGAATCATAGTCCAAATCGTGCAGGCGGGAGAGCAGAGTTTGGAATCCAATCGAATCCCCGGCCTTTAAGGCAAATTCGTTGGCGGCGAATATTTTCAATGTGGGGACGGGTTGGATCAAAGCAGAGGGGCAGGTCGCCAGAATCAGGTTGGGGATCTTGGCGTGGGCCTTCTTTTGATTCCGGGTCGATTTTAGTTTCGAGAAAACCACCGATCGATCGGCGGACGCAGCGAAGGCTTCCCGCATGTCCGCATCTGTCGCCATGGACTGTGGCAGCACCAGAACGTCGGCCGACAACGGACTGGTGCCCAGTTGATGTTGATAAAATTGAATATCCTCGGCCAGTTGCTCCGCTGCCTTGAGATCCCGGCAAAGAACCAGGGTGACGGGTGCGTTGTGCTCCTGCGCGATTTGAGTCACCACCGCGCTCCGTGCCGCCGGACAAATGCCAGTCAGTTGCTGCTTGGATTGAGCGGTGGGCATGAGTGGGAAATCGGCGAGCGAAAGGAAGTGTCTCGCGGCTTAGGCGGAGGGAAGGAAGGGGGACTGGATGCCTTCGAAGGCAGCGGCTTCTTCCGCCGATTTTTTGGAGGTGCCGCGCCCGGTTCCTATCAGCCTGTCTTTGAGGAATACTCTCGCCTCGTATTCGCGTTGATGATCCTCCCCGGAGATATACGTTACTTCGTAGCGCACCGCTCCGTTGCCCATGGTGGGTTGAGCTCTTTCCTGGAGCCGACCTTTGGGGTTTTCCGTGGGAATGACCGCACCCAGTCGCTCGTCCAGATTGCCATAGAGATCGCTGATAACGGCACGAATGGTGGGGAAATCGCTGTCCAGAAACACGGCTCCGATCAACGCTTCGAAAGCATCTTCCAACGCTGATTGACGGTTTCGTCCTCCGTTTTCGATTTCGGATTGTGATAGACGCAACGACGAACCGAGATCGATTTCTTCCGCCACTGCGGCTAGGTAGGAACCGTTGGTCAGAGCGGCCCGGCGTTTGCTGAGCTCTCCTTCGCGTGCCTGTGGAAACTTCGTGAAGAGCAGTTGGGTGAGGGCCAATTGCAACACCGCATCACCGAGAAACTCCAAGCGTTGATTGCTCTCCAACTCGGTCGGATGTTCCTGAAGCCAAGACGGATGAGTCAGGGCCAGCTGCAATAGGGCAGTATCGGCGAATGAATGGCCGATGCGCTGCTGCAAGGTAGTGACGTTGTCGGAGGGCATGGAGTCAGGATGAGGCACTGGAGTAGCGGCGCAAACCGCGAAAGAATACGGTGACCGCGATGCCCAACCAAACGAGCGTAGTGCCGATCAACCATAGCGAGTCACCCCAGGAAGCACCGGAAACCAGAGTCCGGGAAGGCACGTTTGATACGACCACCATCGGAAGTATCCAAACAAATAATACGTTGGCGACTCCGCTGAAAGCCGGTTTGGGCAGGCGGGAAAATTCATACATGGTGAAATACCCGTCCTCGACCCCTTTGGTTCCGATCGTCCAGAAGCTGATCGAAGCGAGGAGCAGCACAAAAGCGTAGCTCACCACCAATCCGCACCCCAGAAAAAGGATATAGGCGGCGATGTCTCCTCCCGATGGAGACAGTTCCAAACGATTGATCGAATACCCCACAATGGCGGCGGCGACCACGATGTTGAGTAAGCTGTCCAAATCGATTTTGCGCGTGGAAACCATGAATAAGGGGTGTCCGGGTTGGGCGAGGAAGAAGTCGAAATATCCTGACCTGATGTTGCGGCCCATCTCAAACAGGTTGCTCCAGAACAGCCCCATCAAAAGCCGCTGAATCAACATGGATGTTCCCACCAGCAGTAGCATCTCGTATTGGCTCCAGCCGGCCACTGAATCGGTGTGCCGGTAAATGATGGCGACCGCCGCCACGTTTACTCCCATCCAAAAAAGCTCCACCATCGACCACATGATGAAGTCGCCGCGAAACATCATGGAGCGCACAACCGAGTAACGCATCGATGCGAGCCAGATTTTGAGATAGTGGAGGATAGTATTCACTGTAATTTGGAATGCTTCAGCCGCCGACCGCGGTGTGTTGGCGAAGACCGCGGTGCCACAGAAAATGGGAAAGGAGGAGCAGGGCGATTACCCAGAAGGCTTGGATGACCAAACCTTGACTGGCGGACGCGTAATCGATGCGACCGGTGAATATAGCCGCGGGAAAATACATCTGGTAGTAGTAGGGCAGAAATTGGGAGATCCGAAAAATGGTGGGAGGCAACAGATCCAACGGAAAAATCTGTCCGCCGAGGAGGCTCTCAATCGTCATCGAAAGAATCACGAATGACTGAATCTCGAGAAACCAGAAGGTGAGCAGACCGAAGATGTAGGCGATGGTGAATTGGATCATGGCTGACATGATCGCGGCGGGAATGCCCAGCACGATTCGCCAAACTTCATCCGGGAAGGTCAGGTAATCCCCGATCAAGGGCAGGGCCAATATCAACGGGATTAATGCGAGCAACCCCGAGACCAATCGGGCCGCGACAAAAATGGTGAATCGATAGACGAAGTAGTTGATCGGTTTGGTAAGAAATTGGTTGATCAGACCGCTACGGATTTCCTCGCTGATCTCGTAGTCCTCGCTAAAGGCACCAATGAAAAATTGGAGAACCAACAGCGAAACAAAATAGGTCAGCGTCTGCTCGAGACTGAAGCCGCCGATCTCGGTTTCGCCCAAATATGCCGCGCGCCAAAGGATGAAAACGAACGCGAGGTGCACCAACGAGAAGGCCGCGCGCATCGCGAAGTTCCATCGATAGACGATGTTGCTTTGCAAGCCCACGTTGAAGACGTGGCGATACTTGGCGAAGAGCAGGCGCATGATGTTGAAAACGCGGCGCTAAATCAGGGACTCTTGAGTCCGAATCGTGCGATCACTTCATCACCCAGTGCGCGATAGGCTTCAGCGCCGGCCGAGCTGTTGTCGTAGTCGAAAATGGGTTTGCCGAAACTGGGAGCCTCACTGAGGCGCACCGAGCGAGGGATGGGGGTGTCGAAGATCTTGTCCGGAAGATGGGAGCGAACCTCCTCAACCACTTGTTTGGCGAGATTGGTCCGACCGTCATACATGGTCATGATAATGCCTCCGAGATTGAGATTGGAATTTAGTCCGGCGTCGCGAATTCGATCCACGTTGCGCAGAATTTGCCCGAGGCCCTCGAGTGCCATGTATTCGGATTGCAGCGCGATTAAAAGTTGGTCCGCGGCGGCGAGACTGTTCATGGACAGCATGCCCATTGAAGGCGGGCAATCGATGACGATGGCTCGGTATCCGTTGCTCGCCTTGATAGGAGCCAACAGGGAGGACAAACGGTCGAGGTAATTTTCGGATTGAGCCAGCTCCATCTCCGCGGCCGCCAGATCCTCTTCGCTGGGAATCAACGCCAGATGTTCGTAGGGCGTAGGGGTGATCATCTCGAACACAGAACCTTCGCCGTTCAGGGGACCGTAGAGACTGCGGCCCTCCTGCTTTTCTACGCCGACCGCGCTGGTGGCATTGGCCTGAGAATCGAGGTCGATGAGCAGGGTGTGAATTTTTCGTGCAGCCAGGGCCGCCGAGAGATTGACGGCGGTGGTGGTCTTGCCGACTCCGCCTTTCTGGTTGGCGATGGTGAAAATCGTGGTGGCCATGGTTATCGAGATAAGAGGAAACCAGCAATCTCACGAAATACACAAAAAAGTGAAGCGTCTCCAAATGGGGGGCTAGAGGAGAAAACCCCGCAATATTAGATATTTTTAAGACAATATCAGAGGTTAAGGGGCTCCAAAACGTGGGACTAATCGATATGCGGTCGAGCTTCAGGACATCCGTCGATTGTCGAAACTCGCGGTGCGTCCGGAGGGTTTAGTGGCCATGCGTTTCTTGGTCACCCCTTCATTTTGCCGCCTTATTCTTGGCGTGATCCTTTTGATTCCCGGGCTTCGTGCTCAGACCATGGATCAGAAATCCCGCGAATTGCTCGATCAACTCGAGAGCCAAATCGGCACCTATGAGCTCCTGTTGGAGAAACGGGATATCGAGCTGAAATATGTTTATCACAGCTTCAAAAACGGCCTGAATATTAGGCGGGAGCGCCACATCTACGATGGGAAACATTCGTGGGCGACCTACCAAACCCATTTCTTGAAGGAATACGATGGGGACGCAGGCACCTTACAACAGGCGCTGATCCACGATAAACCGTATGCCACGATTGATGGAGAGCTGCTCGCTGGCGAAGACGTCGACGCGAGTGTTTTCCTGCATCGGCGAGTAAATTTCTACTGGCTCACAATGCTTTACAAACTGAGGGATCCGGGCACGAATTTTGAGTATATTGGAAAGCACGAGGAAAACGGCGTCACCTACGATAAAGTTCACCTCACTTTCGATAGTGGCGTGATTGATAAAAAACGGCTCGACCAATACGTGCTGTGTTTCAATCCCGAGACCCACATGGTGGACCTCTATTTTTGGTCCGGGGGAGTGGAGCGTCCGCTGAATCGACTCCAGAAGACGACGATTGAGCATCAGTTGATTGAGGGCGTGTATATCCCCGTCGTTCGCAAAATCTACGGATTCGCCAAGGACGGCAGTTATGAACTGCTCACGGTGACCACCTATACGGAAGTGAAATTCAACAACGGTTTTCGGCCCGAGGACTTTGAACTCGAGTAGGAATATTGCGAGGACCACCCACTGATGGAGTTGCGTGCGTCGAGCACGGCGCGATAATGGTCGGGTTACCCAAACTGGTCCACCTAAACAGTTAGTCTGGATGGATTGATGGTGTGGTTGAGGGTGTAGAGTAAGTCAAGGGTGGAGGTTTCTTTGTCGAGGTTTTGTTCAAACGCGATGGGAGATTGTCGCGGAGCACGGGCAGATCGAACGCGGCTTCGGGACGGGAGGGAGCGAAAATCTTATCGAACGGATCGCCGGGTTTAAGCGTAGGGCAGGTTGAATTGGCGTCCCCACGGGGATTCGAACCCCGGTTGCATGGATGAAAACCATGTGTCCTGACCGGGCTAGACGATAGGGACGTTATTAGCCGGAGGGCGGAAGCTAGAAACCCTTTCCCCGTGCGCAAGTGAAATTTTCAACTTATTGTAATTGAGGCTGCTAATTTGGGCAGCGTTCTGGGCAATTATGAAAGTAAATCCGTCGTGGCCCCTGCGGACTGTCCGTGAACTGCGAATATTTGGACGAATTCGGCATCCTTAATGCGATTTCATCTTCGGCACGATACGTTCCCAAGAAACGAGGTAGCCGTTGCGGAAGCGGAGGTGGAATTCGACGTTACCGATGACTTCTTCGTCTCGATACACCGGAACTGTTTTTCCGTCGGGACCGATGCTTACGTCCTCCCGGTTCACCCGATTCCCTATCTTTTCGGGACGGGAATAGACTCAGGTCATCGGCGCGGTGGTAGCGGCTGGACGCTTTTCACGGGGTTCTCCGAGTCTTGCAATCGCGATTTCCGGAGTAAGCCCTGCATCCAAGGCTTCCCACGCCGTGTCGAATTGGCGGTTCGTTAAGCCGCTGCCTATCGTCTCACAACCCATTAATAAGACTCCCAGAAACAGACTTACAAATAGGGTGGAAAATGCCTTCATGGAGGGGGTTTTAGGCTGGGAGTGATCGATTTTCCAGTTAATCACGAGCCGCTGGATTCAACCAGCCTTCGTCTTGTAGCCACTCGATCATGCGTTCGGGAAAATTACGGATGCTCACCCGCTCCGAACGATTTCCCATATTGAATCCGTGTCCGCCCGCAGCGTAGAGGTGAACTTCGGTCGAAATTCCCAGCGCCATAAATTTGGGGAGCACGGCTAAAATCGGAGCGACATGGAACTCATCATCCATCGCGCAAATAAAGAATGTGGGAGGACTGGTGGGCGAGAGTTTCCCAGCTGGAAACCCGATGGGACCGGGATAGACGGATAAGTGGAAATCGGGCCGACTGCTTACGCGATTAATCGGATCGACGGCGGCCGGGTCTCCCGATTGGTCTTCGAAAGAAACCATGGCCGAGAGTTCACCGCCCGCGGGCCACCCCATGATGCCGATCCGCTCGGGGTCGATTCCGTATTCGGAGGCGTGATGACGCACCCATCGCATGGCGCGATGGGCATCGGCGGCGGCGTGTTCTGCCAACGTGTAGTTTGAGCTGGGTTCACGGGCCAAGCGGTATTTTACGGCGAACGCGGTCACGCCACGCGCGGCAAACCATTCCGCCGGTTCCAGACATTCGGGCGGAAACACGAGTTGGCGATGACCCCCTCCGGCAAAGATCACGACGGCTGCGCCGGTTGCTTTTTCGGGATCGGCCGGCAGCACGGTGACAGAAGGGTTGTGAATGTTTTTAACCCACCAGTCCTGCGCTTGTTCAGGCTCATGATCTCGCTCCTCGGAGCCGGGAGCGCCGTTGGGCCAGAGGGGATGTGATTGATAATCGGCCCGCAGGGCCGGAGCGGCCAGAAGCAGGCATGAGAGGAGACGAAGCATGGCAGGGAAGCCTGACGGGATTTGTCCGGACGTCACCTTCCGCGTGGTCCAACGTTCAGCGCGGGTGAGTGCTTACTGATAAAAGTCGCCAAGGTTTATCATAGCGATTCCCGGCACGGCTACGCCATCGTGGAGCGCTGGCACGAACAAAAGTTCTCGGACAATCTCCGCCAAAGCGTCGGGAACGATGGTGGACTCGTCGATCTTCGCGAGACGTCCCTTTGCATCGACGTGAACGGTGATGGGAAGATCGAAGCCACCCGGGCGTTCTGAAGCAAGCAGGGCCGAGGGGGCCAGGGCCCACACCGGCGCGGGAGGCAGAGTTTTGCCGCGATGCGTTGAAACCCTTTCCAGAGCAAGATATTCCAAAACTTCATCACGCGTTAGCGCGAATTGCTTTTTCGACCGATCACTGGCGATTTCCTGACCCTCTTGATAGATGTGCAGATCCAGATCGAGTAGTTCAAATCCCTCGGGCATATTGTCCTTACGGATTCGAATTGTCTTCGATTTCGGGCTCAGAGTTCCGATTTGCCGGAAAAACACCACATGAGACGGAGCTTCCTCCGGGGCGCGAATGTGCGCGATACCAACCAAGTATGCATCCGCGATCGTCTCTGGTGAGGTCAGGGATGTTTCGATGGTGAGCGCGTTGTGTTTCCCATTCGGTTGATTGGCCGAACCTTGGGAGTGAAAGTCTGCTCCAGTCAGCTTGCTGAAATCGGCGGAGAAGTTGTTCAGATTTTGCAGCGCTTCTCCGGTAGGATCACCGAAATCGACAGCCGTTCCGTCGGGCTGCATTTGCACTCCGGAGGGTTTCCCGAACGATTCGACGAACCGCGTTGTTCAGGATGTCCACCTGATCATCACTGTAGCTTTGAAGGGCGGCTTGGCGGCGCATCCAATCTCCCGCTTCTTGCTGCGTTCCCCATGCTACATCGGTCTCGATTTCGCCGAATGCGATGGCTGAACGACTGAGCTTTGTCGAGTGAATGAACTGCACCCGTTCCAGTCTGCTTAGGGGCAGTGCGGGGCGATCGGGAGAATCGAGGCGAGCACGTTCATTTACGAAATCCGTGACCGTGGCGAATTCCTCCTGCCAATGCGCTTTGATATCGATGCCCACAAAAAGTCGAAACTCACGCTCAGGCATCGAGCGGGATTGGATCTCCGGACGGGATGTGTCAGCGAGGAGGGAGCCCAGCATTGCAACCAAGCTGACCACGGTAGCAGTGGTTTTGGGAAGCGAGTTGGAAGGGAGGGTTTTCATAGTGTGCAAGGAACCTGTCAGTCCCAATAAGGGCAGGTTCGGTTCCCTACGTCAGAAAAATTGGTGGAGCGGTGTGTCCAACGTTAACCTCATCAGTAGGTCTCAGCGAAAGAACGGGGCCAGATTTACCTGCACGGTGGAAGTGACTGCCACGCCATCCTCCAATCCCGGCAGAAAGGGAAGCTCAGTGACCAAATCGACCACGGCTTCGGGAACCACGGGATTAGGGTCTAAGCCGGTGACGCGGCCTTCTGCATCGATGTAGACCGAGTCGTTGAGCATGTTGGTGGTTAATGATTCGAAATCAGCGAGCTCGGATTGGGCGCCGATCGAAGCGGCGTTGGATTTAGCTGCCTGATCTACGACAGGTCCTCCATTCTCGCCGATCTCGGGTTGTTCAGCGCTCCTGATTTCGGCTTGGAGTGCCCCTATCTCTGAGTCTCGGTAGGCCTCGAGCGCCTGCTGGTTTCGCATCGCGTCTCGGGCCGCGTGCCTGTTACCGGCGATTTCTTCGGTGTTAATATTCTCGATGGTCAGCGAATTGCGGCTGAGCTTGGGTTTACGAATAAAGCGCACGTCGTCGATGTTACGCAGGGAGACGAGGCCTTCGGAGGTGTCCGTATGAACGCGATTATTCACGTAACCTTCGATCACTCCGTATTGACCGTCTTGGCCAACCTGCACATCGAGTCCGACGAACAGGCGGTAGCTCCGTTGCGGCGCAGGCTGGGAGGAAATCGTGGTCTGTTCGCCGATGGCGAGATGGCTGGCCGTCACCAGCCCAAAGGTCATTAGAACTGGGGAGAGCGGAGAGGGGGCGAACAGTCATGTCGGGAAGGGGTTATATATCTATGGTGGCCAGAGATTGCAGTCGGGCGATTTGGGAGCGAACGGCGGGAGAGGATTCCAAGGACTCAGCCCGCAGCAGATATTCCAATGCGCTGCCAAAGCGCCGATCGACGAGGGCAAGGTTGGCGAGTTCCAAGCAGGCCCGGCGTTCGCTTCGGTCGACCTGTAAGGCTGATTCGAATACGAACGTCGCACGACCTGCATCCCCGTCCGAGCGCAGTGCCTGACCTAGTCCGAGCAGAGCATAGGGATTTAGCGGCTCGGTTTGGAGAATATCTTCGTAGGCAGTGCGGGCTGCGGGCCATTGCAGTGATGCGACGGCGAGCTCGGCTTCTGCGAAACGGCGGGCGATGACCTGTTCGGCCTGATGGGAAACGGGCAATTGTTCCAATACTCCCTTGGCCTCGGCCAAGTTGCCCTCGGAGATGAGGGAGCGGGCGTAAGCCAACAGTCGGTTCTGTCCCATTCCGTCGTCGTTTTCGATTTCTTCGTAGGCGGAAATCGCCTCGGGCACGAGACCAAGGTTCACGTAAAGATCGCCCAGCAATGCCAATGAAGCCTCATTGGCCACCCCAAGTTGTCGAGCGATTTCCAATTGCGTCGCGGCTTCCAGGGGCCGTTCCAGAGTTACCAGCAGACTGGCGTAAAGCAGCCAGTGGCGGGGGTTCTGCGGCTCGATGCGAACCATCTCCCGAACGAGGGACTCCGATTGGGCATGACGGCCATTGTTGAAGTAGAGCTCAAGCAGGCCACCGACCCAATTGGGATCCTCCGGATTGGCGGTCATCGCCTGCATGAATGCCATCTCCGCACCCAACGTATTGCCGGTCTGGCGCATGCTGAAGGCCAATAGGCCAAACGTCTGAGCATCGCGATCCCCGAGATTAACCGCTTTGGCAAAAGCCGTGGCGGCCTCTCCCCAGTTCTCTCGTTGGTAGTTGATCATGCCGATGTTGCTCCAGGCGCGAAGGAACTCGGGATACTTTTCAACCGAACTCAGATAACGGGCGATGGCTTCGTCGATTCGTCCTTCGGCGTAGTAAAGATTGCCCAACGCGAGATCGAACGCGGCACTGTCCTCCTCCTGATCGTCGAGCATAGTTTCAAGCAGCTTGAGCGCGAACTCCGCGTTGGTTTCCACCATCGTCGACATGCGTTCGTAGAGCGCGAATTCCGCCGCGGTCATGTCGGGTTCGCGTTCCTTGCGGAAGTTCATCGACTCGTTGATGATCTTCGTCGGATCGACATCGGGCTCGCCGGCGAGTGGGTCGAGAAATGAGGCTAGATCAAATTCCGGGTCCGGGGTTTGTGGGCCGGACAGAGCAGGGTCGGATTGAGCAAACGATACCGTCGCGGCAAGCGCGGTCAGAGGCAGAAGACGAAGGAATTTCGGGGCCATGGAAATTAGAGACTGAACGGTGAGTTCGAATTGGAAGGTTTGACGCGCACGGACTGGATCACGTGGCAATTGACGGGGACACCGTTGCGTAGGGCAGGGCGAAACTGCCATTGGGCGAGGGCGTCGATAATTTTTGCGTCGAGATCGGGCAGGCCGGAAGACTCGACCATGGTGATGTTGCGGATAGCTCCCGCGCGGGTGACCATCATGCTCACCACCACGCGCTTATCCTTGCGGTCCGGTATGTCCCTTGCGTTGATGTTCGGTTTGATGCGACTGGTCGGGGTCGGGTGTTGGTCGACATCCCGATATTGGAAAACGTGATCGGGATTGCCCTCACGCTTCAGTGCCTCGGGTTTGAACTGATCGAGGGAAATTTCGAGAATGGGCTCCGCCTCCGGCAGGGGAATTTCGTAGGTGAGCGGAGCCACGGCGATTTTGATGACGTTGTCACTGGGCAGCGGTTCCAGATCCAGCACCGTGGGCGGTGGGGGTTCGCGGGTGGCGATTTCCGGGGGAGGGGGCGGAGGTTCCTCCAGAATGATACTTTGCAGATCGGGCAACGCGCGGGGTGGTTCCACCACCTCCATATGTTGGATGTAAGCGAGCGTGCCGAGAATCAGCGCACTCATCCCGGCCCCGGCCGCCCATTTCATCAACTGCCGGCTCCATCCCGCGCCGGGGTCGAGATTCAGATCGATGCTGGAAGGAGACGAAGCCACGGCGAATTAGCGGTTAAGCCCTTGATTGCTACCCAAGCGGGTGGTGGCGAATTGCACGTGGGCGAGACCGGCGCGTTTGGCTTCGCTGTAAACGCCGGCGAACACGCCATGACTGGCCCGACGATCGGCGCGGATGATCACGGTTGCATCGTCACTGAATGATGCTTGGCGAAGCGCGGGGGCCACTTGATCCATGCGGATGCGTTGGCCGTCGAAGTAGATGCCGTCGTCGTCGGCGATGGCGATGAGGAGGGCATTGCGGTCCGTGACGGCCTCGCCCCGGGTGTCGGGGCGTTCGACTTCCACGCCGGGATCTTCTACGAACACACTCGTGACGATAAAGAAGATGAGCAGGATGAATACACAGTCGATCATGGGAGCGAGATCGATGGTGACCGCGTTGTAGCGCGAATCGTTGCGGGTGGTTTTCATTATACGGCGGCCTCCATCAGAGCACGTTCAACCCGCACCAGGCTTTGCTCGCCGTGTTGAACGTGGCGTTGCGCGAAGTGCAGTAAAATTACGGCGGGAATGGCGACAGCCAGTCCGGTTTCGGTGGTGATCAACGCAATGGATATGCCATCGGCCAGACCTTCGAGGGATTTTTGTCCGCTGCGATCTACGAGACTTTGGAAGGTGCTGATCATACCGGTGACGGTTCCGAGCAAACCGAGCAACGGTGCCGCGGCGGTCAGCGTGGCGATGACAAACCGTTGTTGCTCGAACATCTCGTTGAGTTCGGCCCGGAGCGTGCGGATGCGGGTCAGCGAGCCGAGTGAATCGGTTGCGGCGGCCGCGATCTTACGATGGGCGGAACGCACCGTAAAATACAGTCCGAAGGCGCGGGAGTAGAGCACGATCGACAGGAGCATCAGCGGCACCATTACGGGGCCGCCCTGATCCAAGAGTTCCCAGAATTGGTCAATCATATGGCCGTCTCGACTTTGTGGTCCTCGGAAGCCGTGATGAATTCAACGGCATACCGTTCGAGCAAAGAGAGTTTTTTCTGAATGCGGTAGGAAAGGAACCCGTGCAGCACCAACGCCGGAATGGCGACGGAAAGACCAAGTTCGGTGGTGATGAGGGCTTCCGAAATACCGCTGGAGAGTTTACCGGCATTGCCCGTGCCAAACACGGTTATGAGCGTGAAGGTCTTCACCATGCCGACCACGGTTCCGAGGAGTCCGAGCAAGGGGGATGCTGCCGCGATCACCGCAAGCATGGGCAGCCATCGTTCGTGATGCAGGCGCTCGCGGAGAATGAAGGCGTGGAGATGTTCCTCGATGACGTCCTTGGGCTTGGCGAGGTTGCGCAAACCGGTAGCAAAGAGCTCGCCGCTGGTTTTGCTCAGCGGCTTCAAGATAGCGTCGGTTTCGGCTGCGCCGCGAGTTGCGACATGTTCGAGTAGGGGGATGGTCTTGGAAGGCGCGTCGACGGAGAGTTTTTGGAGGTCGATGAGTTTCACCAACGACATGAGCAAGGCGAACGCGCCCATGCTCAGAATCACGTAACCCACAACTCCGCCCTTCTGGATGTGATCTTTCCAGTCTCCCTGACTCTGACGGAGTTGCAGGGCCTTTCCTCCGGTTACGTCAGTGGGAACTTTGGTTGATTGGCCGGAGGCAAAAGCCCGGGCTTGCTCGCTGGTCCATCCCGGCAAGGCATGGACGATGGGAGCCGTTTCCTGATCGCGGGTGCGGACCGTTCCACTGGTGGCGCCATCCGAGCTGACAAAAAACGTTTCTGGTCCCATTAGGATAAACTGACCATCGGCCAATTCCCGGGCTTCGGCTGAGACGGCCCGCCCGGCCTGAGTCTGACCGCCGAGAGCTTCTTGCACGCGTTGCAGGATCATTTCAGCCGTCTCGGCGGCGGCGGTGACATCGGGATTGGCGTTGGCCGGATCGAGCCGGGTGCGCAGACCATCAATGGCCGTGATTTGGTCATCTAGGCCGAGGGCTCCGGAAGTATTGCGCCAGGTGGTGAGACCCTCCGCCGCAGCGGTGGCCAAAAAACTAATATTCAGGCGTTGGGCTTCCGATTCCTGCTCGCGGCGGGCGCGATCGGCTTCAAAATTTCCGGCCACGACACGTTCGCGGCTCATGGCGGCCCGAGCTTGCAGAATGCGATCTTCCATGCCGCGAAGCTCGTTGAGCTTGGGAACTTTTTCGGACGCGATCCGGGTGCGAGCTTCAGTAAGTTGAGTCGTCGCCTCCTCAATCTTGGTGGCATACTGCGCGGCGACATCGACCAACTTCTGATCGAATTCGGCGGTATCCTGCGCGAAGATGGTGGAGGACGCGACGAGCGAGGAAAGGAGGAGTCGGCGGATCACTTGGCACCTCCCGTCCTTTGGAAGGGCAAGGTGACGAATTCCGGGGGAGCTTCATCCAATCTAATTGCGATCAACTGGGCGGCAGCCTCCTCAAAGCCGGGAGCGGCTTCCCAGGTCCATTTGCCGTTCACCGGTCGACCGATGAAGGCTTCATTGGCCGAACGATCCAGTGCGCAGGCTTGGGACAATCCCCAATAAACCACTTCCAGAAGGCGCGGGTCGCCGCCGGGTGAAACTTCGAGGATTTCCTCCGACATCACGAAAGTGCGGTTGAATTGTTGGCACCGATTGAGTATCGTCATGGTATGGCGCATGCGGTCGGCGGGCTGGAGCTCGGTTTCCGTGATGGTGCGATAAGGCACCTCCAGTGCGGTCGATAATCTCGGCGGCAGCGCGGGGCGCATTGCCAGCAGTTTTGAGGAGAGTTGCTCCACCCGTTGCACGGTCTCCTTGATACTGTTGGCGTCCGCTTCGTTGCGGGCAGTCAGTCGGGCGATTTCTTCGCTATTCTTGATCGATTCCGAGGCGAGGGCCTCTTGCTCGAGCTCGAGTTGTTCGGCACGAACGAGCAGGCCGGATATCGACGCCTCCAGAACTTCCCGCTCGGATCTCCAATCTGTTTCCAGTCGAGACGTCTCGGAACGAATGCGGGACCATTCAGCAGCGGCCTGCTGAACGTCGGTTAAAGGGGAAGCGGAGGCGGTGAAGGCGACGCAAATCGATGTCAGGCCGAATGTGATCGGACCACGATGAAGGGCACTAAACAGCAGGGAACTCATAGGCGAATTGGGGCGAACCAGGGGGAGAGAAGTTAAGAAAACAAAGGGTAGAGCCACCGGGTCGAGCTGGTGACGAAGGGAGGAGTCAAACGATTTACCGGGAGCGTGCGAGCTTCGGAATCAAAAAATATCGAATCGTCCGAGGCGGCTCAAAGTGGGCGGTAGCGGATTTTCCGATACTCGATCTGGCCGCGATCTCCCTCTAGCCCGAGGGGGCCGGAAGTAGGTAGGGCAAATTCGACGGGCAAGGGGTCGCCGTTGCAGGATGCCTTGAACGAGTCGCCGGTTACGGTGATCACCATCTCGTTCCATCCTTGCGGGCGGTAGTGGGGCAGATCCTTCCAAGGTCCCGCTAACGCAAAATCTCGACACTGGAGCTGCG
This sequence comes from Actomonas sp., assembly GCA_965203585.1. Classification (GTDB taxonomy): domain Bacteria; phylum Verrucomicrobiota; class Verrucomicrobiia; order Opitutales; family Opitutaceae; genus Actomonas. Next base: position 65,998 of record CBDBDC010000003.1, on the reverse strand, counting down.
GTCCCCGCAGGTAGATACCGCTGTCGGCATCGGGGGTGGCGCGAAATTCGAGACGGAGCTCGAAGTCGGTGCCAAACTCCTGCTGGGTCCAGATCTGCTGGATCAGGCGTCCCTCGGGAGGGATGTTCACCACCAACCGGCCGTTTACGGCGGAAAATCGCCCGTCGGGAGAAGCGGTCAGACCGTCGAAGCTCTGGGCTTCTTCGATAAATGGCCAACCGGGAGCGTTGGGGTTGTTTTTCTGCCAGCGGGTGGCACTGGCGCGATCATTGGCGGATGTGGGCCGATAACCCCAGCCGGTCAGGTCGCGACCGTTGAATAGCGACGTGTATCCGGGCTCCGGGGACCAATCTCGATCGACGGTTTGATCAACGAAGTCGTAGGTTGCCAGCAAGGGCCAGAGTGCCGCCCGCCATTTGGCGTAGCCGATATCATTGGGGTGCAGCAGGTCGGGCATTTCGTCGGCCTTGGCGTTGCCCTCCTGATTGGCGAACAAGGCCCAGGTATCCAGAATCCGCACTTGGGGATGCCCCTTGAAGGTAGCCCGGTATTGGGCGTTCAAGTCGCTGATGAGGTCGGGTCCCCGATCCTTGGACGGGTCACTCGGGAAGGTGGCGCACAGGAGAATCGGGATATCGGGATTGTGATCCGAGATACGATCGACCAGTAGTTTCACGTTGCCGACGATTGCGTCCGCCCGGGCCACTTCTTCGATGTCATTGGTGCCGATGAGGAGCACGATCCCGGTGGGATTGAGTGCGAGCACATCTCCGTCGAGCCGCACCAGGAGCCCGCGGGTTGTGTCGCCGGAGATTCCCCGGTTGGCGGTTTTTACGCCGGGGAAGGCTCCCTTGAAATCATCCCCCCAACCTTGGGTGATTGAATCGCCAAAGAATACTAATGCGCCCTGATCCGCATCAACGCGCTGAGCCCAAGCAGTCCGTTTTTTGAGCCAAAGGTTGTTAAACCACGTGTAACGTCGCAGTGGACCCTTACCGGGAAGTCCGTCATCCAGCACCGGAACGGAGAGTTCGGGTGTCGGTTCGGATTTCGATGAAGGTGCCGCGGTGGCAAGGAGGGAGGTGAGGGTAATGCCAATGGCGGCCGCTAGCAGCAGGCGGGGTAAGGGGCTCATGGTTTCAATTCATAGATTAACCGGCGGTAGGGGAAGGCGAGATGTCGGCTTCTTGCAGGATTCGTTAAGCAGGGTGATCAATAAGCAATTATCCTTTTGTTAGACTGCGGTGTTGAATCGCGCTTTGAGAAACAAGCGTTCAATAGTCGGTGCTACCTTGCTCATGAAAACCCCATACCTTTGCCGTTTTTTAGTTCCCCATCGTATATTCATGGGAACGCTTACCCTCTTGCTCGGAGCCACACTGGCTCAGGCCAAATTAGATTTAGAGCGTCTTGGATCCGGTTTCCGCCGGCCAAACCATCCCTGCGAGTGATTTTTCCGGCCGCAGATGTTCTCGTCTCCGCAGGTGAATCCCGCGGGCACTCATGTCGCGGCTCTGTCTTCCGGGGGCAGCGAAAACGTGAAACTGGTGGTCCATGAGTTGGAGAGTGGCGATTCGTGGCTGGTTGAAGGGCTGGGTGAAGTGGATGTACTCCGTTTTCGTTGGTTGGATAGCGACCGGATGGTTTTCACGATTAAGCACAGCGCACGGGGAGGCGGAGGCCTGTTGGCGGTTAATCGGCAGGGACGGGGTCGGGCCTACCCTGTGATTCAACAGGCGTTCGCCAGTTTCATGGATTCACCTTTGGATTCTCGGGAAAGTCTGCTCGCGCACATTTCGGCAGGTGGAGTGACTCATGTGAGAGGAGAAGTAGTCGTGCTGGATACGAATCTGGATACGGCCTCTTTGGTGGATGCCACGGCGGCCAGCGAGACGGAACGGAATTGATCGAACAACAGAACCGCCGGGCGGTTCGGGAACATGTCACCTTTATCGATTCAGGGGTGAGTCAGAGCTATTTTTCGGATGGAAGCGGACATCTGCCATACGGAATCGTGAGCGAAAGTGGTCGCGAAATTCTTCATGCCTAGGACGGCAAGAAGTGGACGAAGTCTCCCGTCGATCTCGAAAACATGACCGTGCATGGACCGGGCGTGGAACCGGGACAAGTGGTGGTGAATTTGAACCGTTTTGATGGCGAGGTGAGCCCCGTCCACTTAATGGATGCGGCTACAGGGAAAATCGGAGCTGAGATCTTAAAAGATACCGCTTACGATTTCGATAGATGGATCATCAGGGATCCGGGCACCCGCAAGATGGTGGGCATTCGATTCGAACGCACGCTGCCGACGTTCGTTTGGTATGACGAGGGATACCAAAAGCTCCACGCCATGTTTAAGTCCCAGTTCCCCAAGCAGGTGGTGGACATCGCGAGTGTGGACGATGCGCTCAATGTATTTGTTCTGGCGGTGCACGATGACCGCAGCCCGATGAGTTACCATCTCGCGAATCTGGAAAAACGATTCGTGGGACCGTTGAAGAACTCGCGACCTTGGCTCGATCCGCAGCGGTTGAGCCGGGTGAGCATGATTAAGTTCAAGACCACGGAAGGCCACAAGTTGGACGCTTTCCTCACCTTGCCGAAAGGTGCCTCGGCCAAAAACCCCGTGCCGCTCGTGGTGGTGCCGCATGCCGGTCGCAATCTCTACGGAGGGTGGTCGCGGAACCGACTGGGATACGATGACGTGGCTCAATTTTTGGCGAGTCGGGCTACGGCGTGCTCCAGCCCAACTATCGGGGCACGCCCGGAACCAACTGGATGTTCCCCGAAGCTGATCAATGGGACTGGCTCAAGATGCACGATGATGTATCACGGGCCACCAAGACGGCGCTGAAGACCAAACTCTTCGATTCCTCCCGGTTAGCCATCATGGGGCAGGGACTGGGCGCTAATCTGGCTTTGTCCGGTGGCGTGCATGAGCCCGACCTCTACTCCTGCGTGATTGGCATGGATGGATTTTATGACTGGGGCCAAGTCATGCGAGCGCTCCAATACGACATCCACCGCAATGCGGCTTTCAACCGCCTCGATTTCAAGATGGGTTCGGAAAAACAGAATATGGAGAAATTTCATCGGATGACCTCAGTCAATTTCGTCGACCAGATGAAAGCTCCCATGCTCGTGACTCAAAGACGCGATAATCCCGAACTCACCCGCTTGGAATCGCGTCGTCTGATCGGCGCCCTGAACAAAGCGAACGTCGAGAACGAGTCGCTCTTCACCGATCGCGAGGGGTGGGGCGACTTCGATTTGGAGAACCGCTTGAAGGTCTACGACAAGATCGAGGAGTTCCTCGCGAAGCACCTTTGACCCCGATTTCAACCTCCGCCGTCAGGGGAATTCCGCCCCTTAAGGCCGAAATTGAACCTGCGAACAGGTGAAATTTCGGCGTGCGGTGGAACCCGGGGTTTGTTTCGGTCGTCCTTTTACGTCTCTTCTTCGCTCGAATCCCCGGGTTGGAGAGACTCTCCCATTCCTCCATTTTCAAGATGAATAGTTCCCGTTTGCCGCTCTTTTTGCGATCTGTCATTGGTCTCGGTGCCGGTCTTTGCGCCGGTGCTATCCTAGCTCAGGATGAAGAGCCACCCACCATTTCGTTTCCCACTCCGGATGCGGATTCCGCTGACGTGGCGGCTCCGGCCCCGGCACCGGTCACAGTGGAACTCACGACGGCTGACTTTATGCGGGGCCCTCTGTTGCTTCGGCCCGACATCAATGGATCAGGCACCCACGTGGGTGCGCTGTTCTCCTCGGGATCCGAGCTCTACCAACTCGTCGTGCGTGACCTTGCGACTAAAGAGGACATTTTCCTCGGCGGTGGAGAGTCTGCCATCGTGGACGAATTCCAGTGGTTGGACGATACGCACATCGCTTACAACCTGTTAGGGCTGAATGGTGCGGACCTCGGCTTGATGGTGACCGACATCACCAACCCAGAAAAAACCTATCCGATTTATCAATATGGCCCCGCCCGTATCATAGCGGTGCAGCCGGAGAAACCCCTGACCCCTTTGGTGTGGGTTTCGGTTGGGACTTCCGAGGGCAAGCCTGCCGTGGTCGAGTTGGATGCCGCCACGGATCGCGGTGGTTTTGTGGATATCCGGGGTGAAAACGAAGAAGCCGGCCTGATCGAAGTCACGAGCCGTCATTCAGAGGCTATCCAAAGTGTCGTTCCCCAGCCTGAAGGCGATCAGCTTGGATACCTTCCCGACGGGAAAGGCAGTATCGGTTACGCCTACACCGTCGTGAACGAAAAAGTCGTGATGAACGTGTGGGATGGTAAAGAATGGTTCCTCTCTCCCTTGGACTTCTCCCGGGCCGATGTGGTCGATGTTGGCGGAGAGCCCGGGCAGATCATCATGAATATTCCGGGTCCCACCGGCCAGCCCTCGACCCTGCGATTTGTCAGTGCGGTTTCCGGCGAACTCGGCGACATTCTGCTCCAGGATGCGGGTTACGATTTTAACGGTTCGGTTTTCCGTGACCCCACGTCGCGCGCCATCGTCGGTGCGTTCTATGACCGCAACGGTCCTACCTCGACTTGGTTCGACGAGAGCTACCGGGAGGTGCAGAAGGCGTTGAACGGCTATTTCGCCGGACGCGTGGTGCGACTCGTTGACCTGAGTAACGACGCCAACGTGATGTTGATGGCGGTAACTTCCGATCGGGATCCGGTCAGTTACTTCACTCTCAATTTGGCTGAAAAGAAATTGGATGTGCTCCAAGGGGAACGCCCATGGCTGCCGGGTCGGGAACTCAGCCCGACCAGCATTATCAAGTTCACCACCGCCGATGGTAAAAAGCTCGATGCTTACGTGACGCTGCCGGAAGGCACCACCAAGGAGAATCCGGCGCCGTTGATCGTATTACCTCACGGTGGCCCTTGGGCTCGCAGTTCGTGGGGATTCGACCCGGAGGCTCAACTTCTCGCTCATCACGGGTTTGCCGTTTTACAGCCCAATTATCGCGGTTCGACCGGCTATGATTGGATGTTCACTGAAGCAGAACGCGGCGACATGCTGATGATGCATGACGACGTGACGCGATCGGTTCGCGCGGTGATTAAGACCGGGATGATCGACGCTGACCGCATCGGCATTTCCGGTGGAGGTTTCGGGGGTTATCTTGCTCTCACCGGTCTCGTCGAAGAACCCGATCTTTACGCGGCGGGTGCCACGGTCTCTGGCTTGTTCGACTGGCAACGCGTGGCCAACGAGATTGGAATGGATCGCGAAAAGAGTCCGGTTTACGGCACTCTCTTTGAGTTGCTGGGTGATCCCGGATCGGAAGCGGCCAAGTATGACCAGATCTCGTCCGGTCGGCGCGTGAACCAAATTGATGACCCTATTTTGGTGGTTAAGGAACGCAACGGTGAGACCCTTGAAGCGAAGGAAGCCGATGAATTGATCGAAGATCTCCTGTCGGCCGGAGTCGTCTATGAAGTGCACCACCTTGATGGCATCGGTGCCCTCGAAAGCCGGGTCGCACTGTTCGATCGCCTGATCGGATTCTTTAAGCAGAATCTTAAATAGTTCGGATCTTCATCCTGATACATCAAAACGCCGCGTTGAACACGCGGCGTTTTTGTTGAGCGAAGAAGAGTCCGTTTCTTAATTCCCGTCGAGGCCGCCCCAGGGCGTGATGGCATCGAGGGCGGGGATCAGAACGCGGCGAAGTTCGAGGAAATCAAGCATGCCGGTGTGACGGTAAATGACTTCGCCCTTTTCGTTGACCACGAGGGTGTGGGGCAGGGCGCCGTTCCACTCGGGGTCGATGGCCTCGATATTGGCGTATTTATCGGTGTCTCCGAAGATGACGTTCTTCATCGAGGCGTGTTGCTTCTGTAAAAACTGGAGCGCCTTGGCTTCCATCTTTGGATACTCGGCGGCGACGGTCACCATCTCGAAGTCTCGTCCGCGGAACGTCACATTGGTATCCACGAGATCAGGGAATTCCGCTACGCAGGGTCCGCACCAAGTAGCCCAGATGTTGATGAGGCGCAGCTTGCCCGAATCCTTGTTTTCGCGGATCGCGACGAGATCTGCGGCGACGGCATGCTCGAGGGTAACGGGCTCTTCTTTAAGACGTTCGGCCCAGATCTTATTATAACCTTCTGCTTTTTCCGCCCACTTTACCGAGCATCCGAAAACGCGGGTGGTGGGTTCATCAAGGGTCTTGCCCGCCAGCAAGGTATCAAGCGCATCGCGAGTAGTGTGCTCTTTGATGTATTGAGGGAGTTCGGCGTCGTCGATCCGGCCTTGGAAGACAAGTTTACGGTCTTCGTCGTAGATAAAAACGTGTGGGGAGGCAACGGGACCAAAGGCCCGGGAGATTTTCTGGGTGGGTCCGTCGTCGAGATAGGGGAAATTGAATCCGACGTGTTTGGCGCGGATCTTCATCTCGTCGAACGAGTCGCCCACATCGGTATAGGCCAGTTCGTCGAGACGCACGGCCTCGGCAGTATTGGGATTAATTGCGATCACCGCCACGCCCTTGGGGCCGTATTCCGTGGTCAGGTCGATGAGCCTTTGTTCGTAGCGTTGGGCGGTGGGGCAGTGATTACAGGTAAATACGATGCAGAGCAGCTTCGAATCCTTGAAGGACTCTGGAGTGTAGGTCTTCGTTTCGAAAGTTCCCCCTTCAATGCCGGGCAATTCAAAATGCGGCATGTCCGAGCCAAGGGCGTGAGGCTTGGGATGGTCGTCAGCTGCGATTAGCGAGTCGGCGGTTAGGCCGAGAAAGGCCAAGGCGGAAGGCAATAACCGGGTCATGTCTGGACGTTTACCCGAGAAGTTACCGCGCGCAAGTGGCAGCGTCGCTACCTGTTGAGCAAATATGCGGCGAGGTTCGTTTGGTGGGCTGGAAAATCAGTCGTAGCCGGGAGCGAGCAGCCGTTCGAAGTAGTGCCATATTTCGTTTCCCGTTGGCTTATCGGAAAAATCCACCGGCCGTCGTTTGATTTTTTGTGGAGTTGTTTCATCTCCTCGCCGAGGTCCATCTGGATGATGAGCAAGCGTAGTTTGCCGACCTGTAGTCCGAGTTTTTGGGCGGTGGGTTTGCTGGTGGATCCGTGATTTGTCGCGACGGATTGAATGATCCGTTCCTCCGAGATCTCCCACGGCTCGAACTCAAATCGCTCCCGCCAACTGCGATCGGCATAGAGCTCGGCAATAGCTTCGATCCGATCGACTTGGACGGGTTTGCCGAAGCGGTAGGGAAAACCGATATAGGTCTCGGCAACAACCGAGAGCGTGGGGGATGCGTCTTCGTAAACAATGACCCGATAGCCACGACCCCGATACGGGGCCATTCCTTTGAGGCGAATACGCCAGTGTTCGAGGATATGTTTAATGAACTCGGTGCGGTATTTTGTGTCGATCCATGCCGCGTGATTTGCCTGCTGCTCCAAGAACCACAGGTGAACGTGATTGGCTGAAGAATGGACCATCGGGTAGTCCGTTTCGAACGACAACGGAGATGCACAAACCCGCTCTAATGCTGAAGCGAGCTCGCGGGATTTGGAACGCGTGTAGTCGAGGAAGTCGGACATGGAATCGGAACGAGGAGTCTGGGTTGTGCAGGGAGAATCTGTCTTCGGTCAATCGGGTTGCCGACGATAGTGGCTCATCACCATACTGTTGTTATGGATGTCGGTTTTGAGGTGAATGAACGCCTTTTGCGCGCCGCCGTCTTTGAAAAGGGGAATGCCATTTCCTAGAAATATCGGCACACGGTTAATGATCATCTCATCGATCAGATCTTCGCGGAGTAGGCTCTGAATCAACTTTCCGCCATCGACGTAGAGATCGGCAACGCCACGACGTACGAGGTCGGCCAATGCATCTTGGATCGTCCCGCGGTGCAGGATGGCCTTGTCTGTTAGGTCATCCGGGATGGAATCGAGCGTGCTGCTCAAAACATGAACAGGTTTTTCATAGAGCCAGACGCCAAAAGAAACCGCGACTTCGAACGTTTTTCGTCCCAACAAAATTGCGTCGATGCGATTATTGAAATCGGACCAGCCGTAGTCGCTGCCCTCCGGATTCGGAATCGAATTCAGCCACTCAACGCCCCCGTCCTCCGTTGCGATGAATCCGTCAAGACTGGTGGCAATAAAGACGATGCAGTTCATGGTGCCGGAACCTACAGGCGGGAGCCGTGCGGTCGAGCTCCTTGGCTGGCGGTCTCACAGGAGGACCAACGTGCGCGTGTCGGGCAGGGACTGCGTTTCAGCTGGCGGCCCTGGCAGGTGTTGTTCCTTCCAGTTCTCCCAAGAGTCACGACTCTGGGTGGAGAACAGCTCGATGATTTGATCCTGACAATCTTCGCACAGCATATAGGGCGCGAAGTGAAAGAGGAGGTCGTGGTCCTGAGCCGTCGCGATGACCAATTTGGACTCGTTCGATCCGGGAATCTTCCGACAGGTTAGGCAGCTTTCAATCCATTTAGGAAAATCGCATCGATGCTCCGATTTGAGTCGTTTCTGCCGGGCGCCAAGCTCGCCATGGTCGAGCATGAAATCGTTGATCCGGGTCAGCGTTTCTTTGGAGTAACTTTCGCGGGCGCGATCATGGCATTCGGCGCACCACGCGATTTCGACGATCGTCTTGTCTCCTTGGTAGGCCTTCTGGATGACGTAGACTTCGTGTGGGTGCAGCAGTTCTTTATCGCATTCCACGCAGCGGCAAAAAGGTTCCGATGTCTCATCGGAGTAGAGATCCGTGGGCAGGGGAATGTAGTCCTCAACGAAAATGCGATCGTCGGGCTTTTGGTCGTGGTTTTGCTCTGGATCCGGTGGCATCAACTTAAGCCAAACCTAGATCGGACGCAGTTGCTCGTCGAGCGACTTGGTGGGAATTTGGGAACACAACTAATTTCCTCGAGCCTATTTCATTTCTTCGCGAAGGGATTCTTAGTCGATAAGAACACCACGCGGTAGTCGAACTTCCAAGTCTCGCGGTTAAGTTCGTAAATTATCGTGCTACGGGCTGGTCGACTGCGATTGATACAGCGAACATAAAGGAACTCCTCTTTCGGAACGCCATGAATTAAACTGGTTTTCGCTGGCCAAATTTCGAACGCCATTCCCACCTCTTCCAAGGGCTGAAATGTTCGGCGTCGGGAACGAAGAAATCGCGGTCTGCGTCGTTGACGGCACCGACTTGGGTAAGGATGGGATTGGCGCGGTTGAACTCCGGCGTGTTTCGCCCCCGAAATTCGCGCTGCCAAGGCTCGAGCATCGCGGTGGGATAATCGCCGTGCTCGACGTTGCGGCCGCGTTCCAAAACGAGCGTTTCCAGCCCCTTTTCGGTGAGTTCTTTGGCGGCCCAACCGCCGGAAATTCCCGAACCGATGACGATGGCATCGAACGTATGGTCAGCTTTGCCTTTGATGGAGAGAGAAGGGGCTTTCATGAATCAGTTAAAGTGGGTCGAGAGGACCAGAGAATCGGTCAGTGTGAAACCTACTCTGGAATTTGTTGAGTATAACAATGGATTCCGCCGCCTGCGGCAGCCATCGCGGTGCCCTTGATTGTCACAACTTCGTCGTAAAGTTCCCGGATGACAGCCAGAGCCGGTTCGTCTTGGTAACGGTCGCCACTGACGGGCACGTAGGCGATGTTCCCTCCGCTGCCGATGTAGAAATTCATATGCACCATGTCGTCCATGAGCCGCAGTTCGATTACCTTGAGCTCGGCATCGAGCAGGGTGGTTTTGGCGTCCTGACAAATCCCATAGTTTATGTCCGATTTCAGGCCAGTGGTATGGAGTAGCACGGTATCCTCAGCGACAAATTTTAGCAGACCATCAACGTGTCCGTCGGTAATGGGATCAGGCATCAGTCCGCTCTGTATCCAAATGATACGATCCAGTCCCAACATCGCCCTGAGCTCGGCTTCTATATCGGCTTTGGACCAGTCGGTGCGGTTGGGGTTGATGACGCAGGATTCGGCACCGATGCCGCCTCCGATTTCAATGGATCCGCCCTCCAGCACAAATTCGGAATGGAAAATCGGCCACCCCATGGCGCGGGCGATGTTGTCCCGCGTATCAGCGTCGTCCTCCCGGCCATCGTATTTTCCGCCCCATCCGTTAAAACGAAATCCAGCGGCGGCGAGTTCGCCAGCGGCGTTTTGCACTATCATCGGTGCATTGTCGCGGGCCCAATCTATCCGGTAGTCGCCGGGATGAACTGTGACATTGGTCACATTGCCCAGCATCCCCTTGCATGTTTCATATTCGGGTGCGTAGCAGAAGACTTCGACGGATTCATTTTCAGCGATTGCTTCAACCACCGCCGTGAACTCCCGGCGCAAAGCCTTGGTTTTCCAACCGTAGCCATGCTGGGCAGGAAAGATCATCATCGTCCCGCGGTGCAGTTCCCACTCATCTGGGAAAGTATAACCGAGTGCGTGGGGAGTCTCCGTGGCTATGGCGGAAAGACCGGACAACGTGAGGAGTAGAACGATCAGTCGATTCTTAATCATGCGGGTCACCGATGATGTTCGTCCAAATGCTGGCGAAGGAGGTCCTTGCCGTAATCGTTGCCGTTGGGCGTACGGATGATGGTGTGGATGTGGTCGCGAATGGGTTGGCGACCACTGTTGATGGACCGGGTGCCGACGGGGCCTTGGTGATCGAACTCGATCAGGATTACAGGTGAATGGATGCGATAATAAAACACGGCGTCGTCATCCGTAGACCCGATCCATGCGAACCATGTTTCATCGATGTGGGCCTCGATCTGTTCCATCCAAATCGCGGCATGACCGTCGCGAAGATTGCCGATGTAGTTCTCGGCCAGCGTGAGGAGTTGTTCTTTTTGAGCGGCCGAAAATGTCGAAGCAGAGACCCCCGAGTAGTCGATTACGGTGTTGTCGCTGGCGGCTTCCGCCTGGATGGAGTTGCGACGTTTCTGCGAGGATAACGTCGCCGCGTCCTGTTGCTCAGCAGAGAGTGACTGCATGAAGGCAAGGGCGTCGTTTTGTTCGGCTTGGAGCACCGTATTGCCAGCGTATTTTCCGGACTCGGTGCGGGCTGGTTCGGCGCCTAGAAATGTGGGAGTCATCACGATTTGGTCCCCTAGTATGAAGGCGTTGATCACGAGATGGTGACCGTCGATTTGCCAGCCCCAGGGTTCGGTTTTAGAGGGAACTCCCATAGTGGTGAAGAAGTAGAGTTCTTCGTCCAAATGAATGGCTCCGTTGTTGAGCTCCTTAAGCGTTTGGCCGGTCTGCCGAATGGCATCAGTTAGCTCCAGCCCCCGGGCGCTGAGCGTCGCGGCCATCAGATTGCGGGCCGCGATCTTTTGCGCGGCGTTCATTTCGCGCAGGCTGGTGCCTTGGCGGGTATAGATGCCGTTATCCACATTAAACCAGCGCCGCCATTCCGTGTCGTCCACCGCGAACTGCGTCTGCAGGAGTTGGGCGTTGGTCAGCGATTTGAGAAACGCGGTGCCTGCCTCAACAATCGCTGCGGTGCTTTCGCCGGTCGGCTTGACGGCAAACAATCCCAGTTCGATCCCGTCGCTGGTGCGCACGCCGATGAAGGGTTCGGCAATCGCAGAGAGCTCGCGATCGGTGAAACGCTTTTTGACGCCAAGTGAATTGTTGTCGTAGGCGGTTTGCGCGGCGACAACGGCTGAGACGAGCAGCGACATCGTGAAGTGAGGTAGATAACGACGCATGCCGATGAGTGTCCTTTGATCGAACTGGAAGCAAGAGTCCTGAGCGAGTCTCGTCGCCGGGATCAGACTTCGGAGTTCTTTTTCATGTAGGTGAGGAGCTCATCGACCTGACAATGACAAAGCGCGGTGTAGGTGTCGGCGGCGCCGTAATAGAGCGATATGCGTCCCATTTTGGCATCCATCAAAGCGGATACCGGGAAGCAGACGTTCGGCACAAATCCACGGGTCTCGTAATCCTCTTCCGGGGTGAGCAGGTAGTCGCGGGTGCGCAGGAGCACCTTCTCCGGTTGATCGAGGTCATGCAGCGAAGCCCCGATGGAGTAGACGTAGCCGTTACAGGTATTGGAGACACCGTGATAAAACACGAGCCAGCCGGCGGTGGTTTCGATGGGAATCGGACCGGCGCCGATTTTCATGCCCTACCACCATCCGCTGCCGCCCGCTTTCATGACCATGCGGTGTTTTCCCCAGTAGGTCAGATCCTTCGAGTGACTGAGAATGACGTCGCCAAACGGCGTGTGGGCACTGTCCGACGGGCGCGAAAGCAGGACGTATTCTCCGTTGATCTTTCGCGGGAAAAGCACGCCGTTGCGGTTAAACGGCATGAGTGGATTTTCCATGCGGACAAACGTCTTAAAATCCTTGGTGCGGCCGAGACCGCTGGAGGCGCCCGGAAAATCATCGCACCACGTGATGTAATACCAGCTTCCGATTTTCACGACCCGCGGATCGTAGGCATAGGAGGGCGTCGCGGTTTTGCCGGCATCGTCAATCCACCGGATCGGTTTGTCCTGAATTTTGAAGGCGAGTCCATCCGGCGAAGTGCCGGCGTGAAGGGCGGCGCGCCCATTACGACCATCGGCGCGGAAGACTCCGGCAAATCCTTTGCCGAATGGCACTGGCGCGGAGTTGTAGACGCGGGAAGTAGTGGGTGTCGGATTCCAACTGATCAACGGGTTGGCACCGTTGCGCCATATGGCATGAGGACAGCTGATCGGTTTGTCTTCCCATGGCAGGTTGGGCAGGTTTCGACCGATGATGGTGGTGGCGGATTTTTTCACGATGCGAGGGTTTCTATGAGAGATCGGATGGTAGTGGCTAAACCGTGCCAGTGGCGGCTCGTCGGTCGACCTTCGAGATTGTGAACGTGTCGTGAAATACAGAACGGCGCCTACGGAGACTTTCGATTGATCAATATCGAGATGGGGTGAACGGTAGCAGTGCTTTCCCGATGAAGATTTTATCCAAGACCCTTTACTTCGTTCTGTTGGGCGGCCTGGCCGTTCTTTCGCTGCGAGCGAACCCTGACCAGAAACTCGCCGCTGAGCGGGAGGGGTGGAGCGAGTTTAAGTTCCAGTCCTATGCCAAGGAGATCCACGATCGTTATCTCACCCTCGATACCCACCTCGATGTGCCGATCATGTTGCGGTTGCCGGGCTTCGATATCAGCCAGGAACACACGTGGGTGGACGATGCGAGTCAGGTCGATTTCCCTCGAATGAAGCAGGGCGGTCTGGACGGCGGATTCTTCGTTATCTTTGTGCCGCAGAAGTTGCTGAATCAAGAGTTACGGGCGAATGCGGTCGATGAAGGGTTTTTGATCGCCAATCTCATCCGTGAGACGGTTGATATTCATGCTGATCTATGCGGTCTCGCGACCACTCCGGAGCAGGCGATGGCCCTGAAGGCAGCGGGCAAACATGTCGTATTCATGGGGATCGAAAATGGTTATGTGATTGGTCGGGATATCGGGTTGTTGGAGGAGTATCACGAGTTGGGAGTGCGCTATTTTGGTATTGTGCATACGCGTAACAATGATCTGGGCGACTCGTCCACGGATGGCCGGGGTCCCTTGCATTTTGGTTTGTCCCATTTGGGTATGGCGGCGGTTGAGGAATGCAACCGTCTCGGTATGATGATCGATGTCTCTCACGCGTCGGACAAAACCACCTGGGATGTTTTAGCGCACTCAAAGGCCCCGGTGCTCGCGTCGCACAGCGGCAGTTACGCGGCTTACCCGCATCCGCGAAACCTCAACGATGCCTTGCTGAAAGCCATCGCTAGAAAAGGAGGGGTCGTGCAGATGAACGTGTTCAGTTCCTACATCATGGACGTGTCATCAAATCCGGCCGCGGCCGCGGCGTCGAAAGCTTGGGGTGCCAAATACCGTCCCAATGAACCGCTTTCCTGGGAGATGACCGAACAGGGCTTGCGTGAGCGCGTTGAACTGAAGCGGGCATTTCCTTTGGAGTTGTCCGACATTTCCACGGTGGTGGACCACATTGACCACATGGTGGCGGTGATGGGCATCGATCACATCGGACTCAGTGGTGACTTCGACGGTGGAGGCGGGGTGGAAAATCTTATGGATGTCGGTCAGATGATGAACCTCACCATCAAGATGCTACGTCGGGGCTACTCCGCCGAAGATCTCGGCAAAATGTGGGGCGCCAACGTCATGCGGGTGCTGGCCGAAGTGCAGGCGGTGGCGGCAGAGTTGGAGTAGTGGGTCGCACGTCGGGGATTCAACATTGATTGGGTTTCGGCTTGCGGTGGCCGCCCGTCCGGTGTGCGATGTCCGGCCTTACCCTTTACCCATGAAATTTATACTCCGAATCTCGCTCATTGTGTTCGTTGCGGTCTCCACTGCCTTTGCCAACCACCACGAAAAGGGCGAAATGCCCCCGCTGGCTGCTCAGTTGGGTCTACAACTCTGGAGCTTAAAAGATCAGTTCGAGAAGGATGTCATCGGCACTCTCGACGTGGTAGGATCTTATCCGATTAACTACGTCGAAGGCGCGGGCAACAATGGCATGATGCCCGAGCAATATCGCTTGGAACTCAGCAACCGAGGCAAACGGATTATCAGCACGCACGTTCAATATGATGCGTTGGTCCAAAATTTTGAAGCTGTGCTGCTCGATGTCGTGGCACTCGGGGCGAAGTATGCGGTGATTCCGTGGATTCCTCACGACGGTGCTTTCACCGAAGACGACAACAACAAGGCCATTGAGAACCTCAAAATCTGGGGACCTAAATTTGCCAAGCACGACATCAAATTTGCCTACCATCCGCACGGCTATGAGTTTGGTGCGGGCAAGGAGGAGGTCACGCTGTTCGACAAGATGGCGAAAGCCACCGAAGGCCATGACGTCTACTTCCAGATGGATGTGTGCTGGGTGGTATTTGGCGGCGAAGACCCCGTCGCATTGCTCAACGAATACGAAGGCCGTTGGGTCAGCCTGCATCTCAAAGAAATTGCCAAAGACGTGGAGGTCGGCTTCCTGCGACCCAACTTGCCAGCCAAGGATCGGGTAGTCCTCGGCACTGGCCAAATTGATTGGCCGACGATCATCCGCACGGCTCGTGCTCAAGGTATCGGCCTGTTCTTCATCGAAGACGAAGGCGTGAATTCGCCGCGGGATATTCCGCTGAGCCTTGCTTACCTCCGCAGTTTGAATCTCTAACCTTCACGGAGCTCCACCCATGCCCCTAATTACCAGTAGCAAAACGCAGCCGGAGTATGATGTAATTGTGGTGGGGTCCGGAGCCGGCGGCGGTCAGACGGCCTACACGCTCACCATGGAGGGGGTGAAGGTGCTCGTGCTCGAAGCGGGTCGAAACTACGATCCGCAGGCGGAGACGCCGATGTTTCAGACCGGGGCCAAATCTCCGCTCCGCGGTGCGAGCACTCCCGACAAGCCGTTCGGCTTCTTCGACGCAACCATCGATGGGGGGTGGACCTCTCCCGGTGAGCCCTACGTCCGGGCCAGTCCGGGTCGGGAAAATCAATTCCAATGGTGGCGCGCCCGTATGATGGGTGGTCGCACGAATCACTGGGGACGGCTCTCCTTTCGCAATGGTCCCTACGACTTTAAGCCGCGTTCGCGCGACGGTCTGGGGTTCGATTGGCCGCTGGGCTATGACGATCTCGCCCCCTACTACGAAAAAGTTGAGCTCCTGATTGGAGTTTACGGGGAGAATCATGGGATGGAGAACACCCCGGATTCGGCTCCCGGCGTGCTGCAGCCTCCGCCTGCTCCTCGGGTGGGCGAGCGGCTGCTGAAACAACGCGCCACCCGGATGGGCGTCCCCGTTGTCGCCGCTCACCGGGCGGTTCTAACCCAACGGCAGGATTCGAAAAACATTCCGCCGAAGCTGCATCCCAATAACCCCAAGGCTCAGCGCGTCCTGCGTGAAGCCATGGACGGACGGGCCGCCTGCTTCTGGGCGACGGCCTGTGGTCGGGGTTGCTCGATCAAGGCCAACTATCAATCCACCACAGTGCATCTGCCTCCGGCGTTGAGCACCGGCAACCTCGATGTCGTTGCCAATGCGATGGTTCGCGAGGTGATTACCGGAGACGACGGCAAGGCCAAGGGGGTCGTCTATATCGACAAGACCGATGGCACTGAGCACCGCGTAAAAGCCCGAGCCGTGGTGCTATCGGCCAGTGCCGCATCAACTGTGCGGATCATGCTTAACTCGAAATCGAAACGGCATCCCGACGGTGTAGCCAATTCGTCTGGACTCGTGGGTAAGTATTTAATGGATACGGTAGGGGCATCGGTCAGAGGCCAGATTCCCATACTCGAAAACCTGCCGCCCCTCAACGAGGACGGTGCAGGTGGGGCGCATGTTTATGCGCCGTGGTGGCTCTACAAGGAGCAGCTGACTGGTAAGCTGGATTTTGCACGCGGTTATCATATCGAAATGGGCTCCGGCAAAATGATGCCCCGGATGGGCACTGGCAGCGGTCTCGAGAAATTCAACGGCGGCGGTTCCTGGGGGAAGCAATTTAAACGCGACGTGCGGCGCTACCATGGCTCCTTCTGCGGTATGGCAGGTCGCGGAGAAATGATCCCCAACGAAGGCTCTTACTGTGAAATCGACCCCGTGGTGAAAGACCAATGGGGTATCCCTGTGCTGCGCTTTTATTGGGAGTGGTCGGACCACGAGCTCAATCAAGTGGCCCACATGCAACGCACGTTTGCCGAGATCATCTCCGCGTGCGGTGGCAAGGTGCTCAGCGGTGGCCCGGAAAAAGATCGACGTGATGCCATTCACCCGGGCGGAGAAATCATCCATGAAGTCGGCGGCGCGATCATGGGCGAAAATCGCCGTAAATCCGTGACCAATCAATACGGCGCCACGTGGGATGTGCCCAACCTCTACCTCACGGATGGCGCACCGTTCGTATCCAATGCGGATAAGAATCCGACCCTCACCTTGATGGCCCTCGCGTGGCGTTCCGCCGACCACCTCGTTAGCGAAATGACCAAAGGTAATATTTGAGACTATCCCGATGAACTCACCTTTTTCTGACCGTCTCGATCGCCGCACCGCCCTGAAATGGATGGGCACCGCCGCCGCTAGTGCGGTGCTCAAGCCACACCTGATGGGAGCCGATGTGGTCGGTCCCGCTATGGAGCCCGGAATGACCATTGCCGAGCATTGGTCCGGACCCGGTTACGGAGCCGATCCCGATCTCGTCAAAGAATATACCCCCGGCGATCTGTGGCCACTCACATTCAATGATCATCAACGCCGCACTGCCGCAGTCCTTTGCGGGTTGATTATCCCGGCCGATGAGCACTCGCCCAGTGCCTCCGACCTCAAGGTGCATGACTTCATCGACGAGTGGATCAGCTCGCCCTATCCGCAGCAGGCCGATGATCGTAAAGTGATCCTCGAGGGATTGCCACTACTCGATGCGACCTCCGAATCCCGTTATGCGTCCAAATTTGTGGACCTTTCCACCAAACAACACGCCGGACTCTGTGACGAGATGGGCATCGTGAAAGCGGATGAAGCTCCCGACTCGAGCGAAGCCGCAAAAACCAAGCGAACGTTGCAACGGTTCTTCCGCGTTTTCCGCAACCTCACTGCCGGCGGTTTCTACACGACACCAGAAGGTATGAAGGACGTGGGTTACACCGGCAACGTGGTGCTTGCGCAACAACCTAAACCCCCCGCGGATTTGCTCAAACGCCTGGGCTTGGAGTAGGGCGGGAAGTGGTGCCGTTCTGCAGACGGCACTGTGTAGATTCACGCGAAATGGAGCCGCCAGCTAAAGCACGGTGCTACGTTGCCCGACATTTGCGGTTAGTCTTGGTTGCTCAACAAATCGCCGGGCTGGCAATCCAGCTTGCGACAGATCGCCTCTAATGTGCTGAAACGCACGGCCCGCGCTTTGCCGGTGGCAAAAATATTCAGATTGGCTGGGGTGATGCCGACGCGTTCGGCCAGCTCCTTTTGAGTCATGCCGCGCTGCGTGAGCAGGCGATCTAAATGAATTTTAATGGGCACGACGATTAGGCTTAGACGGTGAGATCGACATCTTCTTTCATCTTCACCCCAAGCGCAAAAACTTCGGCGATGATAAAGAACATCAGAATCGTGACCAGGGTGATACCGTCACCCCGCAAACTGACGTTCAAATCGATGCCAGAAAAAGCATCCGAAGCAGCGAGCGCTACCAGCATCTTTGCCAAGCCCTGCCAGATCCCACCAAAAAGCATGAGCCAAGCGATACAGCGCAGACGTTGGGCGTTTTCAGGAATAAACGGATGGTCCAAGCGTAGACTGCGCACGAATTTCAACAGATGGAATGTGGCGGCAAGACCTAGCAAAAATCCCATCAGAGCTGTTCCGGTGTGGGTCAGAAGCAAATGGGGTTGATCGTGCGGGATCGTGAGTTCCACTTCCACGTATTCAGGGTCGATGGGCAGATCCAATTGGGATGGTTTCGCCACCTGAAACGAACTTGCGTCCATCTCTACCGCGATATCCTTGGCCATAAATTCAGGGATGCAATCCGCGAAGAGGAGATAGGCGGATCCCGCGAAAAACACCACGCAGGTGAGTGTCCCGACGACCAGCACGAAACTCAGCAGCCACTCGAAAAGCCGAGCCCAGCCACTGAAACGATGAGTGCGATTTACTGATTTCATGATTATCGAAAAACAATAACTCAATAGTAAGTCATGTCGTCAAATAAAATTATTGAAAAACAATAACAAAATTCACTTATCTCGGATCATTAACGATATGCACTCCTTCGGACTTTAACCAATATGGTTAAAGTCGGGTCGTTGTGACGAGGAGACGAGGGAGTCCCATGAATGCTCTCCCGGTTGCATTATGCCTTAGAGTCAGCGCGGCGTTGGAGCCAGAAGCTGACGACGATGAGGACGATGCCGATCAGGCAGAAAATCAGGGAGGCACGGAATAGAGTCAGTAGGCCGATTTCCGCGATTTGTCCCGCGACGATGTTTCCCGCGATGGAGAATGCGCCCGCCACCAACATGATGAAGAGGCCCTGGATGGAGTTTCGGTATCCTTCCTCCGCGTGGGTGTTCAGATACATTACGGGCACAATCATGAAACCGATGACCGTGAGTCCGTGAAACACCTGAAAAAATACGGCGAAGAAAGGCGTCGGGAGATAGGCGAGGCACGCCAGCCGAAACAAGCTCGCTATCGCCCCCAACGCGATGATGCCTTCGAAGCCGAAACGCTTTTTCAGTCGATCCAACGCCAAGACATAAAAGATCTCCATACCTACTCCCAAACTGGAAATGGGGCCTATCCATTTCTCGGCGATGTTTACCTCGGAGGTGAGATAGAGCGGATAGAATCCGTAGAACGCCATGTTGGTGAAGAATACGAATCCCACTCCTATCGAGAACAGCGCCAATGGTGGCCGGGCCAACACCCGGGCCGCCTCCAAGGTGGGAACCTTGTTGCTGGGTTTCTTCGAGATTGCGGCCGAACGCATGGGCAGCCCGAAGGCGTTAATAATTCCCAGTGCGGCGGCAGCGGCAGTGACCCACGGAATCCAAGTGATGCCGCCACCAAATTCGTAGCCCAGATAAAAGACGATACTGGGGGCAATGAATCCAATGGTCCCCCAGACGCGCACTTTTGAAAACGGTGCCTTGGGTTGATCGGGCTCGGCCTGGAGCGTGAAATAGAGTCCGTCGCTGAGTGCCACTTGGGGTTGAGTGGCGAGTCGGTTGAACGAAATCCACAGGAGACAGGCCCAGAATCCTAAAGCCCCGGCAAGGGCGGTCATGGCAATGAGATTGAGCGCAAAAAGAGTGACCAATAAGGGACGGACGACCCGGTATTTATCCGCCAAGTAAGTCATCAACACGGGCATGAACAGCACGGCCGATTGGCCGGTGGCGAAGATGTTGCCCATTTCCGACGGTGAAAGCCCCTTGACGTCGCGCAGGTAGATCGAGATGTAGGGCGTCACTGCTCCGAACACAGCGAAGATCGCAAAGTAGTGAGCCTGCAGGCGGCGGATGGACGTAGGAGCGGACAAGAAACGCGAGCAAGAGTCCTCCCGGTAGAGGCCGCAAACTCACAGCGTGGAAAAGTTTCGGTTGATCATCATAGACGCGTGTCCGTCTCCTCTTCAGATTGTTCGTTTCCATGCAGATTGAAATCAAATCGCTCGACCCCGAACTGGCACCGCACTTTGCGCGGCTCAATCGAGCATGGATCAAACGCCTGTTCGCGTTGGAGCTGGCGGATGAAGCGATTCTGGCCAATCCTCAAGAACTGGTCGACCAGGGTGGGGCGGTTTTATTTGTGCTGGCCGACGGCGAGGTCGTTGGCACCGGCGGGCTGCAACGTCTGAACGATTCCACCGTGGAGATCGTTCAGATGGCGGTTGATCCCACGCAGCAAGGAAAGGGTCTGGGAGGACGCCTTATGAAGGCCTTGCTGCAAGTGGCTCGAGATAAGGGATATGTCCGTGCCTATATCGAAACCAATTCCTCCCTGGTGGCCTCCAACGGACTGTATCGAAAGTCTGGATTCACGGAAACGGGGCAGTCTGGATCCCGGCATGGATACGCCCGCGCCGATATTTTTTATGAAAAAGAATTCTGCGATGGGAGCGACTGAACATTGCTTTATCACGCCGGACCTTCTGGTCATTCGGCATGCCTTTTCAGTGATGGGGATGCCGTTAGGTAAAACAACGGTGGCGATCCGCCTCGCGGATGGAACGGTGCTGGTGCATTCGGCGGGGCCCCTTGATCCTTCGGATATCGTGGCGATCAGCGAGCTGGGTGAAGTGCGCTGGCTGATGGAAGCCAATCGCGTGCACGACACCTTTGCGCGAAAACTGCGGGCTGATTTTCCGGAGGCGGTTTACTGCCTCGCGGCAGGGTTTCCGATTTCGCTCAAGGAGCTTGGCCCCGCGCGACTGTTGCGTGCTGTTCGTCTTGAGTGGGCCGTCGATTTGGAGGTATTGGCTTTGAAGGGCGCACCCCGTTTGCAGGAACATGTCTGCCTGCACCGGCCCTCGCGCTCGCTCATTCTCGCGGATTTGGTGTTCAACCTGCCGATCGCACCTCCTCAGCGGGTTCCGTTCGCGTTGCGTTGGATATCCGGATTGAAGGCGTTTCCCGGCACGAGTCGATTGGTCAAATGGTGCGTAAAAGATCGGGATGCGTTTCGCGCTTCCCTTGAAGAGATGTTGGCGTGGGAGTTCGATCGGGTGATTTTCTCCCATGGCGTGACTATCGAGCAGGACGCCAAGGCGGTGTTGCGACGCACGTTCGATTGGGCGCTCGCGTCGACCTGATCGAGGATTGCGGGAAGCGATGCCCGCTGGCATGAGGGATGCGTGCCCCTGAAATATACGTCTGAAATTTCCGTCTCGTTGCCTCGCGATAAAGTGGTGGCGATATTCGAAGACCACGAGCAAGTGCCGCATTGGATGGAAGGATTCATATCCCTGGACGCCGTCTCGGGTGAGCCCGGAGCGGAGGGATCAGTTTCCAATTTGAAATTTCAAATGGGCAAGCGACTAATCGACATGAAGGAGACGATTCTCGCCAAGCATCTGCCGGAAACTTTTTCATGTCAGTATGATGCGGACGGCGTCAAAAACATGATCGATAACCGGTTTGTTGAAGTGAGCAAAAACGAGACCCGTTGGGAGATGGACAACGTTTTCGAATTCGAAGGTTTCATGATGAAACTCATAGGCACACTCATGCCATTCATGTTCAAGAAACAGACGATGACCCACGCGAAGAATTTTAAAGCTTATGCCGAAAACGGCGTAAGTGTGGCCAAGTCCTCATAGAATAAACGAATCAATCATGGCTCGAATTGCTATTATCGGCCCCGGTGCCATTGGCGGCACCTTAGCGGGAAATCTGGTTCGCGCGGGACATCATGAGATTGTGCTTTGCGGCCGTCGCTCAGTGTCGGCGTTGCAGATGCGGTTTCCGGATGGCGCACAGGTCACCACCGGACCCGTGGTCGATGAGGCCGGTCAACTCCCCGCCGGTGGATTTGATTGGATTCTCGTGGCCACCAAAACCTACGCGGCCGAGCAAACATCAACATGGTTGACGCAGTTGTTGGGCCAAACCATGCGGGTAGCGATTTTTCAGAATGGAGTGGAGCACCGGGAACGCTTTTCGTCGTGGGTGCCGGAGCATGCGCTGGTTCCGGTGATCATTGATTGTCCAGCCGAGTGCCCTTCACCTAACGAGATCATTCAGCGGGGTGACCTTAATATTGTGGCACCCGATGATAAATCTGGGAGGGCATTGCAGGTATTGTTTGCGGGAGCCGATGAGCATTTTGTTCTTACGGACGACATCGTGACCGCCGCGTGGCGCAAACTCACCCGCAACAGCATCGCGGTGCTGAATGCGATGACACTAAGGCCCAATGTGATTATGCGTGAGACGGCGATGGGGGAGGCGGCCCTCAAAATTGCGCAAGAAGCGGTTGCTGTCGGTCGGGCGGCAGGGGCGAATCTGGCGGACGATTTAGCCGATTGGGTGCTGGCGGCCACGCTCGAAGAATCGCCGGACGGGGTGAATTCGTTGCTGGCGGATCGATTGGCTCGTCGGCCAACCGAGCTGGAGGCCCGCAATGGCGCTATTGTGCGATTTGGGCGGAAATTGGGAGTTCCCACGCCTCTCAATTCGATGGGAGTCGCGGTCGTTGAAGCGCAGATCAGAGCGGAGCAAACGAACTGCAATTAAGGGTTTGTTTGAACGAAAACGGTGAGGCGGCTTCTAAGTATTTAATGCTGGCCTCGACCCACCCCACTTTACCGGCCCTCCTGCTATGTTTGGTTTCCAGCGTTTTCGCGGCTGAAAAGCCGGAGGGCATTGCTGCCGTTTCCCGCGGAGAAAAAATTGATGTCGCGGAGTATCTAGCCCCCGGGAAAACCGTAATTTTCAGTTTTCTCAGTGAGTTTTCCCCTCGTGCCCGTGCGAGTCCTGTCATAGGTTGGGGGACCCACTCAGTACCCTGCAGGCGGCCCGCAGCGACCTCGTTGTGGTCAAAGTGGATATCGATCGCGTGGGTAAGACCCGAATCGATTGGGGTTCCCCGGTCGCGCAGCAGTTTAGTCTGCGTCGCGTGCCGCATTTCGTGGTTTATAGTCCTGATGGGGAAATAGTTGCAGCTGATGGCGGACGATCCTCCAGCGAGGCCGCCGGTCGCGATTTGGTGCATGGGATGCTGGTTGCTTTGCCGGGACATTCCGCCGGTAACGAGTCCTGATATTGCCAGAATCTCGCGTGATTGCGCCAGATCCGTGAGTGTCTGGAAAAGGCTCGTAGAGCCGCAAGATGTCGGGCGTAAAGCCCGACCCACCCAGCAAGGCGCATGTAGGGGTAGGTCGGGCTTTACGTCCGACAACGATGAACAAAGTCGCGTTCACCACCGCGGTCAACATGCCTAATTTGGACTTGATTTGGCAGGACATGATCCACCTGAAATAACTCTAGAGGGAAACGATCGCTGAAGTGATGTTCTCCGCCAATTCCGGGTGGACGACGGGGACGAGAAAATCGTGATTGGTGTCGGGAGTGGCCGCTTGGAGTTGTTCGGCGGCTTGGGCCAGCCGGCGAGTCAGTGACGCGACGATACGATCGCAGGTCGCATCGATGGCAGGCATTCCCTCGGGCAGAGGAGGAGGCGGTGGATTTGGATTCATGGGACGTGGCTGATGTTTTTTATGGTGGAATCAACCCCCTTGGTGTTCTCCGGCGGGACCCATAAAAAAAGCCCCCTCCGGTTGGCACCGGAGGGGGCAAAGTGGGGAGCACTTATTCCTCTCGCGGTGCGCGGGTCACGGATACAACCGCGATCACCGCCACGCTAATTGCGGAGACGGAGGAAAGTGCGGATTTGGTGACGAGGAGACTCATGCGGAAAAGGGAGACCGACAAAATCAGGCAAAGGCGTCAAGCCTCAGATGTCGAATTACGTTGTTTTTGAGTAACGGACGGATCCTCTATTCGATCAGGTGATGCGGAATTCCGATGTGTCGATTGGACTGACCTCTGATGGGATTTTAGTCGGTAGCGACGAAGAAATAGCTCGGGAGAATTAAAGGCGCCAACCGACGATGAGCGTTCCATATCTGGTGAAATCGGTGAGATCGTTTCCGCCTTGGAGGAGATTGGAATCGGTGATCGCGAACGTGAATGATAGCCGTTTCCAGTTGAGGGCGATACCTGCGCTCAGGCTGACAAACTCATGATCGTAATCGATCGAGCGACTCGACTTGAAGGTGTTTCCGTCGGTGAAGATTTGATTAAACACGTATCCGGCCTGGGTGCTGGCATAAACATACCAACCACTCTCCACTGCGCTTGGGTTGGCGGTGCGGGAGCGACTGAATAGGGTCGTTGGGTAGGAGCTTTTAAGCTGTGAACCGTAGCGGGCAGTCAATCCGACCATGGCCGCGCTTTGGATTGTTCCGGCGCTTAGTTCTGCATTGGACAGGAAATCAAACTCTCCGGATTCCGATACCCAAGATCGCTAGGTTCTTCCGCGTGAAACTTGAAACACGATTTCATCTCCGAGTTGCGTGTCCCAGCCCTGAGGTTCGTCGGCTCCGATAATGTCGTGGACGAATTTTTGCACCTCTTCTCCGACTGCGGAAGGCCCCACCAGTCCGATGCTCGTGCTGATGGTGTCCGCGTATTCTGAAGTCGCTGTAAGATAGGTGTTGGTGAGCACCAGCATCGCCGAGTAGGGCAGGTCATCTGGGCTGGGGTTTGGGATAGTGATGTCACTCGGAGTGGTCAGGGTTTGGCCCAATGAGTAGGCGTTGACCGCTCCATCGACTTCACCGTCCGGCAATGACCAGAGTAGCGGACTCACCCAAAAATCGGGCGCTGAAAGGTCTTCCCCTTCTTTTCCAACATCGAACATCGATACGAAGAATCCGTTGGAGTAACCGTTATCGTTTCCGCCGAATAAATCGTTATCGATGGTAACCGCGACGTAGTCAGATCGGGCGAAAACAGCCGTCGCCTGCATGGTGGTAATCAGCAGTGCCAAGGAGAGGTAATTCGCCTTCGAGGTCATCCAACTCGATAGGCGGAAGTGCGACGATTGGGGCTTCATGGGGAGTAGGGGAATTAGGGAAGAAGTTGGGATGCGTTCGGTCAGTCTGATTGTGCAGGCTGGCGGAATATATCCGCCGTTCGCTTCAATTCGAATTCACATCGGACAAACTCACTACGGGTTCGCCTTGATGGATAATCACGATTTCCCGATATCGAGGCGAAGCGGGCGAGATCTCTATGACCACAGGGGTTGGGGTGACGACTTGCATGACCATGCCTTCGGGCCGAAGCAGCTCCAGGTTGATCGATTGCCGAGGAGGATTTCGGCGATCCAGAGGACCGGGAATCCAACTTACTCGATACCCTGGGGTCGGCAGATCCAACTCTCCGCTGATAACCAGTTTGTTGGACCCAGATCCGTCGGTTGCGGGAGTGATCACGGCTTGCCAATTCCGACTGCCGAGGATTGGCCACGGAAGATTCGCTGCGGAGGGCTCCGATACATTTTTCACTTCGGAGGCGACTGGGTTAGAAACGGAACCTGAACCCCGGCCGTTGGCGCAACCTGAGAGGCCCAAACCAAGGGCGAAGGTAGCTATCAACACTTTGCTCAACATACCCGTATGGGACGAAAATTAAGCGGTTCGAACAATCTTCAATTATCGGTCCCGTCGTAGCTGAAAGATTATTGCTCCGGCCGCTGTGAGGACACCGGGCTTGGCTGGGCGGATTTACTCTTCCGATCAGTCCACGGCCTCTGCATTCGTGGAGTTTGGACCAAGCTCTAGGGTTACCCAGGGATTGTGGACTTGTGGAGAGTGGAGCACCCAAAGGAATCCCATCCATGCCGCGAACCAAACCCAACCATTCCGAGCCGTTCAAGCGCGAGGTGCCAGCCTCTCAGGCGAGCACCTCAATCTCGACCAAGCAGAGCGCCGAGCGCTTCGGGGTCTCGGCCAACCGTATCCGCGACTGGCGCAAGCGGGCGAAGGCGCCGCTTGGGGCGTCGCAGCCCGCCTGCGCCAGTGAGACTCCCGAAGCGGAGTTAAAGCGCCTGCGGCGCGAGAACCACGAGCTACAGAGGCGGTGTGAGATCCTAAAAAAACGGCAACACTCTTCAGCAACCCATCCGCCAACGATTCGCCGCGATACAACCCATGAAAAACGAGTTCTCGCTTCGATTACTTGGTGAAGTGCGCCCTGTTTCTCGCCGTGGATACCACGCTTGGGCAAGCGGTCAACGTAGCCGCCGTGAGACTCGAGCTCAGGACTTATGCCAGAAGATCATCCCCGCTTTTGCCGACTCGCGCCAGTCGGATGGCTATCCCCGGATGACTCGTGAGCTACGCGCTCAGGGCGAGCGTGCGAGTAAGGCGCGGGTGGCTCGATTAATGAAAAGCGAAGGTCTACAGGGACGTCAGCTACGCTCCCGACCGACCTCCCACTACGCACCGCAATCACGACGGCCCTATCGCACCCAATCGGCTCGCTCAGCGCGAGGCTATCCCCGCCTGTGACCAGGTTTGGCAAACCGACATCACCTACCTGGACCCCCGTGAGCACTGGCGGTATCTGGCCGTAGTCATCGACTCTTACAGCAAGCGTGGGCTCGGTTGGGCATGCTCAGACTCACGGGAAACCGGACGGGTCATCGCTGCGCTTCGCATGGCCAGTGGGCGCCGCGGTGGTCGCTGGCCTGCGGGCCTGCTCCTTCACTCTGATCGTGGGGGGCAATATTCCAGCGCACGCTTTCGTGAAGAACTCTGCGCCCACGGTATCACCGCGTCGATGAGCCGCCGCGGCAATTGCTCCGACAACGCCTTAGCCGAGTCCTTCTTTTCTACCCGCAAAATTGAACTCGTCTACCGCCACGAACGACGCGATCACAGCCCTGCTCGCCAACTCCTGTTCGAGTGGATTGAAGCCTCCTATAACCGCGACCGACGACACTCTTCAATCGGCTATATTTCGTCCGTTGACTTCGAAAACCAAAACAACGAATTAAACCCAACTCTGCGCCACAAGTCTGCAATTCGAGGGTAATCCCAGGAGTTTCGAAAGGCGAGTTTTCTTCCGCAATAATCGAAAGTAATTCCACCCGAGCCCCTTCCTGAGGTCGACCGGCAAAATTCCGCGACCGAAATCAGCCGTTATCGTGGAATTTACGATGTTTCCTCAGGTTCACACTCAACTAAACGAAGCACCCTGCCGGGCTAAGCTAGGCGGGAGAGGAATTTTACAAGCGCAAACTAGGTCGCGGCCGGAAGGCCTTCGAGTAAGGATAGTGTCGATCGAATTTCACGACGCGTATCGTCAAAAGCCTCTCGAGCAGCTTCCAACTTCTCCTCGGTGATTTCCGCAGCATTCGAGCGCAGTGATTCCGCTTGAGACATATAATGCTCCTTCAATTCACCCCAGCGCTCAGCAAGTTCATCGAGTCTCACCTCGGCGGCACGAATCAATTCTTCACGTTTCGCCTCTAATTGCAGTGAGGTGTCGGCGAGCGTGTTCTTAACCCGACGACGCGCTTCATTAAGCTGGGAGGCGACAATCTTCTCCTCGTTCACGCGGCGAAGGTCGCTGACCATGCCCAATTTGGACAAAGTCCAGATGGACCACTTGGTCGGATCCCACTGCCACCATTTCACGCCGTTGCGATAGTCGTGCTGAAACTCATGGTGGTAGTTGTGGTAACCCTCACCGAAAGTGAAGATCGCCATAAACCAACTGTCCCGGGCGCTGCAGTTGCTGGAGTAGGGCCGCTTGCCGATGGTGTGGCAAAGCGAGTTGATGAAAAAGGTCATCTGCTGCACCGCGAAAATGCGCAGGACACCCGCGACGAGAAATGCCGTGAGGGCTCCGGAAGGTCCGGCCCACAACCAGCCGATGGCAGCGGGTAAGGCAAAGCTTATGGTCAGGGCGATCAGCAAGTAGTATTTGGACTGAAACATGACCAATTTGTCCTTCTTCAGATCCATCACGTTGTCCCATGGCGGTAGGCTCGCTTTTTTGAAAAGAATCCAGCCGATGTGAGCATACCAGAAACCTTGACTGATATCGTAGGGGTCATCGTCGTGATCTACGTGCTTGTGATGACGGCGGTGGTCCGACGTCCAAGCCAAGACACAGTTCTCAAACGTTGCCGCGCCAAAAAGGAGCGTAAGCAGGCGCACGGGCCAACTCGCCTTGAACGCTTTGTGCGCAAACAGGCGATGGTAACCGAGCGTGATGCTCAATCCCGTCGCGATGAAGAACACGAAAAACAGCGCAGCTTGGAAGAGATCGATACCGCTCGTCCAGATGTGGTAAGGCACCACCGTCAGGCTCGCGAGGGCGATCGCCGACAGGAACGCGCTATTGGTCCAATTGATTTCGGTGTCAGGTAGCTTAAATGGCACGAGTAGGAAATTGGGGAGATTGGCGGCACTGGGCCAGCGTATTCTTGCAGGGTATTTTTAAACCTCATTCTATGAATCAGCAGCCGATGCGAACGTCATTCGGATCATTCCGCGGATTGCAGAAGCTTATAATTCACGGCATCTTGGAGTGCTTCCCATGAGGCCTCGATGATGTTGTCGCTTACGCCGACCGTGCCCCAGATTTCATCACCGTCGGAAGACTCGATCAACACCTGCGTGCGACTGTCAGTGCCTTTGCGGCCACGCTGGAGAATACGCACTTTATAG
The DNA here is from genome assembly GCA_965203585.1 of Actomonas sp. Lineage (GTDB taxonomy): Bacteria > Verrucomicrobiota > Verrucomicrobiia > Opitutales > Opitutaceae > Actomonas. The sequence goes on along the minus strand of CBDBDC010000003.1, from coordinate 37,254 downwards.
TCGCTCAGCTCCATCGAACTGAGTTCCGAGTAAGCTTGGTCGAGGGCGAGTCGCAGCGCTTTGTCCAACGCTCCGACCGGACCGACGCACTCGGCCACGGTGTGATAGGACTGGTCGCCTACCTTGAGTTTCACTGTCGCTTCGGCACTGAGCTCTCCGGCCCCACGCTCCACCATCACGCGGTAACTTTCGACCTCGAAGAAGGTTTTGGCTTGCTTGAGAGAACGCGCGATTAACAGTTTAAGGGAAGCGTCGGCAGCTTCGAATTCGTATCCCTGGAATTCCAGGTCCTTGAGTTGCTGAATCAGTTTTTTGATCGCCTCGCCCTTCTCATCGAGCTCGAGCCCCAATTCACGCGCTTTCATCGCGACCAAGGAGCGGCCGGCCATATCGGAAACCAGAACCCGGGTGGCATTGCCCACCAATTCGGGATCCACGTGTTCGTAGGACGACTTCACTTTTTGGGCGGCATTGGCATGCAGACCGCCCTTGTGAGCGAACGCCGACGCTCCCACGTAGGGGGTTTTGGTATTCGGCCGTAAATTGGCCAACTCATCAAAATAGAGTGACAGTTCCCGGAGCTCGCCGAGGTTGGCGGCACAGTTCGCGGTGCAGCCCATTTTTAAAAATAGACTAGGTAGCACGGTAATGAGATCGGCATTACCGGTCCGCTCGCCGTAGCCGTTGGCCGTGCCTTGCACGAGGGAGCTCCCCGCGGCCACACCCGCTAGCGTGAGTGCTACTCCCAGACCACTGTCGTTGTGACAATGGACACCAATGTTCTCTCCTCCAAACTCCTTCACCGCATGCGATACGATATCCTTAAAATCATCCACCATGGAGCCACCGTTAGTATCGCAAAGAGTCAGGTTACTCGCTCCCCCCTTCAAAGCGGCGGCCAAGGTCCTTAACGCGTATTCAGGATCAGCCCGGTAACCATCGAAATAGTGCTCAGCATCGTAGATCACTTCACGGCCCTGAGACACGAGGTAGCGAACGGAATCTTCGATCATGGCGAGGTTCTCATCGAGAGTCGTGCGTAGGATTTCCGTGACGTGCAAATCCCAAGTCTTACCCACGATCGTCATCACCGGCATGCCGCTATCGAGTAACGTCTTCAGCTGCATGTCCTCATCGGCCTTGGTGTTGGCCCGTCGCGTCGCGCCAAAGGCAGCCAGCTTGGCGTGCTTTAGATTGAGCTTCTGAGCCTCCGCGAAAAATGTGATGTCGCGAGGATTGGAGCCGGGGAAGCCGCCCTCAATATAATCCACTCCGAACGCATCGAGGCGTTCGGCGATCAAGAGCTTGTCGGTGACCGAGAAGCTGATCCCTTCGCCTTGGGTTCCGTCCCGAAGCGTGGTGTCGTAGATTTTTACAGCGTGGTTGTTCATGAGAGAAGAGTTCAGATTGAAAGAAAGAGCGGCCGCACCAAAAGAAAAAACCTCGGGCCCAGCGGCTCAAGGTTACAGGTAATCGGCGGAATGAAGATTCGATCTACGCTGCGACGCCCTGCCCCCGAGCGGGAGCAATTCGAATAATGCAGCTAATAATTGAGGGATTCACTGCGCATGGGTATGAGCACCGAACTGAACTTTGTTGAGGTGCAAGTTACTTTGCTTGCCAAAGGTTTGCGGCTTATTTCTTTAGGCGAAGCCTCAACGCGACTTGATTCGTAAGCGACTGACGAAGCTCCAATCGCCCAAGGCATTCTGGATTTTGATCAAAAGCGTGTTGCGCCCTTTGGTTAGCTTCATGGCCACGATATCATCGTCGATCGAACTGGTCCGGCGCACTCACTTGTCGTGGACGAGCTCGCCATTGTGCCATATTTTGAGACCATCGTCACTTCCGATTCCTAGCCAGGCGGGAAGTGCTTCCGGCACGTCGAATTCCACCCAAGCGTAGCCGATCGTATATTCCAGTTCACCCAACCCTTTCTGGAGGTCAATAAACCCGAGTTCGCCCGCGAGCTTTTCCCAGTGGAGGGTATTCCCGTTGATGGTCACAGGCTGCCCCTCGACGGCTTTGACAGACGCGGCACCGTTTTCATCGAACCAATTGGAGGAGAATGCCGACATCTGCTCGGTGCGGGTGAATTTGGCATCGGAAACTTCCACCGCTTGCATGACCATAACCCCATCGGCATCGGTGTAGGCGACGCCGGAGAAGTCGTCCTCGGTCACATTAATCGGACGAAGCACATGCCACTCATTTAGAATAACCTCCTGCATCTTGTCTCCACTCAACCACGCAGCGTCAGCGTCGGTTATCGGGTCGGCGGCTGGCACGGTGAGTCGGTAATTAAACGTTCCCTCCACCGCCTTCCCTCTGTCCATCGCGGGTCTAAAACTTGGAGGCTCTAAAAACCTATGATGAGGCGCTCAATCGATATCCGGCATTCGCGCCGGCTTACGCCGGCCGGGCCCAATTGTTGGGCCGCGACGAGCGTTGGGGAGAGGCCAAGTCGACCCTGCTCGATTATTTAGGGAAGGCGGAAAATCAGGATCTACGCAACTTGTTGGGAGACCTCTGCGCCTTTGCCACCCAGAAGCGGCGCTCGTTGGGGAATTCTCGGACGGCGCGGGGTTCCTTGCTGATGGTGCGTCTCATGCCGTCCCATTCGTGATCCCATCCCGTAGCTTTCAGATCCTCCAGAATCTCCTCACGGACGGGCAGGTGCATCAAGGTGCGACCGAGGTCGTCTTCGAAGTAGCGGTCACCGAACTCTACGAGCGCCGGATCCTGTCGATTAGTGAGCCAGAGCTTGGCTTCACGTTTCCACATGAAGCGTTCGAGTTTGGAATGGTCGCGATCGTGGGACGTGAAGATCAGAGGAGCTCCAGGTTTACAACACGCGCGAATCGAACGGAGCGCTGCGCGCCGATTGCGTTTATGAGGAATCTGCATGAGCCCGTTGAACATAAACAGCGCAGCGTCGAATTGCAGGCCCTCAACGTCCGGATGATTCGCAACCTTGCGGGCGTCGGCATGGAAGAGGGTGATGGCCTTACCTACTTTGCGCTCGATGAAAAGCGACTGGGCTTGGGCGCAGAGTTCTTCGGCAAAATCGAACGCGTGGATCTTTTCGGAATTCCAAAGGCCCAATTGATGAGCCGCTTGTGTGTAGTGCACGACCGCGCGAAGGTCGTTGAAGTACGCACGAACTTGAACGGAAGAAAGCGGTTTTACTGAAGGTTTTTTAACCACGAATGGACACGAATTTACACAAATAGCTAACGCATTGAATCCAATCCGATTGAAGAGGTTCCAGTGCGTAACGGTAGAGACTTGTGTCGCCGAAGCCTTGGCGAAGGAGTAAGCTTATTCGTGTCCCTTGTCATATCTGTCGCTTCGCTCGGTAGTGGTTAAAATACAGCGTCTATCGCTTCTTGCCCCAGCGGCGCTTTTGTTCTTTCAGCTCGAGGCCGTTGGCTTCGATTTGCACTCCGGCTACGGCGGGGTGGGCTCGGAGGGTATGGAAAACTTCGCCGGTGAGGGTCCAGTCTAGGGCGGTTGAAACGTCGGCGATGGCTGCAGCGCGGTTTTCACCGAGGAATCCGAAACTCGTTCCGGTGCGGCCGCCCCGAGCATCAAGGATCGGGCGCAGTGACGACATAAATTCGCCATTCTCGGGGTTGTCCGGATTGAGCAGCCAGGTGACGCGTTTCACGTTTTGCGCGACGTAGTCGGCGAGGGGATAGGTTTCGCGCACGTTGATGCGCGCGCCGTCGTCGCGGACCATCACGGTGCCGAGAATCACGACCGGCACGTTTTCACCTAACGTTTCGCCGTATTCCTCAAACGCGTCGGAGAACATGTTGAGAGCGATCGACGCTTGTTTTGTGGCGAGGGTGAATGCGACCCAAGGCCGGTTGTCTCGTTTGGCGAGTTTCTTCTGAATACCACTCACGATGCCACACAAGCGGAAGGCGGTGCGGTCTTCCTGTTCCAACAACTCGTCGATATCGAAAGTATCAATGGCATCCGATAATCCAATGTAGGTATTCATCGGATGGCCGGAAACGTAGAAACCCAAGAGTTCTTTCTCGAATGCCAGTTTCTCCGCCGACGAGAAGTCGGCGGCATCACGGTCCGACTTGTTACTTGATACTTGAGATTTGTTACTTCGCGGAGCCGGTTCCGGCTCCGCGAGCATATCGAGAAAGTTGTTCTGGCCGGCGGCGCGATCCCGGGCATGGGCGGCGGCGGCGGACATCGCGCTATCGAGTCGATCGAAAATCCCTTGGCGGGATTCTCCCGCGAAGTCGAACCCACCGGTTTTGGCGAGATGTTCAAGCACGCGTTTGTTGGCGGCCTTACCGTCAACGCGGGCTACAAAATCGTCAAAGTCTTCGAAGGGTCCGGTCTCCTCGCGCTCTTCGATGATCTTGAGGGAGGCGGCTTCACCGACGCCTTTGATGCCGGCGAGTCCGAAGCGAATCTTGCCACCTTCGACCGGCGCGAAATTTTCCCGAGACTCGTTTACATTGGGTCCCTGCACTTCGATACCCATAGCGAGGGCTTCGTCGATGAAGTGGGAAACCTTCTCCGCGTTGCCGAGTTCGGCGGTGAGCACGGCCGCCATGAATTCGACGGGGTAGTTGGCTTTTAGATACGCCGTTTGGTAGGTGACGATGGCGTAGGCGGCGGAGTGGGCTTTATTAAATCCGTATTCCGCGAACTTGTTGAGAATGTCGAAGATCTCGTTGGCCTTCTTGGCGGAGATGTTGTGTTTCTCCGCGGCCCCGGCAGTGAACTTTTCGCGTTCCCGTGCCATCGCCTCCATGTCCTTCTTGCCCATGGCGCGACGAAGCATGTCCGCACCGCCGAGGGAGTAGCCTGCGATGATCTTGGCGCACTCCATCACCTGTTCCTGGTATACGATGATGCCGAAGGTTTCTTCGAGCACCTCTTCGAGCAAAGGGTGGGGATACTCAATAGTGGCGGGGTTGTGCTTACCTTTCGCGTAGGTCGGAATGAACTGCATCGGACCCGGGCGGTAGAGGGCAGAGATCGCGTTGATGTCATCGATGCTGGAAATGCCGACCTGGCGGGAAGCGTTCTGCATACCCGGCGACTCGAGCTGAAACACACCGACCGTTTTACCGGCGTTGAGGAGCTCGTAGGTCTTTTCGTCCTCGAGGGAAATATCATCGATGTTGAATTTCGGGTTGGCCTTGCGGCGGACATTGGCGACGGCGTCGGATATGACGGTGAGCGTCTTGAGCCCGAGGAAGTCCATCTTCAGCAGGCCGAGCTTGTCGACCGCCTTCATCGAGAACTGCACGGTGACGTCGCCTTCCTGAAGCGTCAGGGGCACGAAGTTTTCGAGCGGCTCATCCGTGATGATGATACCGGCAGCGTGTTTGCCGGTATTACGCACCATGCCCTCGAGCACTCGACCGGCCTCGACGACTTTTTTGGCAACAGGGTTGCGGTCGATCTCGTTGCGGAGCTCGGTGGATTTCTCGATCGAATCCGCGAGGGAAATGTTCAGCTCGTCGGGAATCATCTTCGCCAGGCGATCGGCTTCGGCGAAGGGCAGGTCGTTCACGCGAGAGACGTCGCGGATGACCATCTTGGCGCCCATGGTGCCGTAGGTGATGATATTGGCCACGCAGTCGTTGCCGTATTTTTCGCGCACGTAGTCGATGACCTCGACCCGACGACGCATGCAGAAATCGATATCGAAATCAGGGGGACTGACGCGTTCGGGATTGAGAAATCTCTCGAAGAGCAGGCCAAACCGCATGGGATCAACGTTGGTGATCTTGAGTAGGTAGGCGACCAGGCAACCTGCACCGGAACCACGACCCGGGCCGACCGGGATATCTTTATCCTGCGCCCAAGCGATGAAGTCCCAAACGACGAGAAAGTAATCGACGAAGCCTGTGACGTTGATGATCGAGAGTTCGTAGCCGAGACGCACCACGAGTTCCTGCGCGTCGGTGAGTTCGCTGTAGTCGGGTGGCTGAGGTTTTTCGCCCTCGGGAAGATCTGTTAGGAGCGCGATGCGCTCGGCGACGATGGGTTCGTTGGCCACCGAATCACGGTCGACATCGTAACGCATTTTCAAACCGGCGCGGCACAAATCGAGTAGGTAGTCGGAGGGCGAAGATGTGATCTCCGGAGGAAGCGGGAACTTTGGGTAGCACTCCGATCCCTTGGGAAAGGGGATTTCCAGCTCGCACATCTCGGCCACCGCGTGGGTGTTGATGATGGATTCGGGCACCTCGCCGAAAACCTTCTCCATCTCGGCGCGCGATTTCAGGTAAAACTCTTCGCCGGTGAAGCGCATCCGGTTCTCATCCTGAATTTTCGAGCCGGTTTGGATACACAACATGGCATCGTGTGGGCCTGCATCGGATGCGTTGACGTAGTGGACATCGTTGGAGGCGATGACCTTGAGGCCGAATTCCTCCCCGAGTTTTAGCAGACCCGGGATGATTTTCTTCTGCTCGGGGATGCCGTGATCCTGAATTTCTACGAAGTAGTTCTCCTTGCCGAAGATATCGACGAACTTTGCGCAGGCCTCGCGGGCATCGACTTCTCGATCGTGGAGCAGATGTTGGGGAACGAGCGAAGCCAAGCAGCCGGTAAACCCGATCAAACCCTCTGAATATTGAGCCAACGTTTCCATATCCGTGCGCGGTTTGTAGTAAAAACCGCGCAAATGGGAATCGGAGACCAGTTTGAGGAGATTTTGGTAGCCAGTGAGATTTTTGGCCAGCAGCCCGAGATGGTAGTAGCTCTTTCCATCCTCGGCGCGGCCCTTTTTCTCCAGTCGCGACCCGGTGGTCATGTAGAGCTCACAGCCGATGAGGGGCTTGATGCCGTTGGCCTTGGCCGCGTTGAAGAACTGAATGGCGCCGAACAGATTGCCGTGATCGGTAAGCGCTAAGGCACTCATTTCCAAATCTTTGGCGCGACTCATGAGCCGATCGATCCGGCAGGCACCGTCTAGGAGGCTGAAGTCGGTGTGGACGTGAAGGTGGCAGAAGCTCGAGTCGCAGGGCACGTTGGAAGAAAATACTGAAAGGCTGAAAAAGTGAAAGGCTGAAACGAGGCGGGGGATAATTGGGGGAACAGGAAGGAAGGACGACGTAATCGAAATTTCGTTAATGCTCGCGGGATGAAAATTGCCGTTGACGGGGGGCGTGGGGTTTGGCCTACTCAGCCTTTTTCCCTCTTAAGAACACGTCACCTGACATGCCCATCGAAATCAAAATCCGTAAAAGTGAGCCGGTTGAGCGCGCCCTGCGCCGCCTGAAAAAGAAGCTCGAACGCGAGAACGTCATTAAGGGTGTTCGTGCCAAGCGCTACTTTGAGAAGCCCTGCGCCAAGAAGCGCCGTCGCAACAAGGTCATGGCCTTCACGCAGATGCTGCGTAACCGTCACGACGTCTAAGCGCCTCGCAGATTTTCTCTGTTTTCCGACCGTGCCTTCGAACTTCTGGTTCGCGGCGCGGTTTTTTGTGGCAGTTATGAACGGCTCGCTATTTGCGATTCGTTGTCGATGGACTCTCCTTTCTTTTCCGCTCAAATCTAATCTGTGAAACCCACGTTATCGCTCTCAACCTGCTGGAACTCACACCGTCATTCCGACGGCTATGAGATGCTGGAAGAGGCACGGGATTTGGGGTTTGAGTATGTTGAACTCAGTCACGGCACGCAAATTGTGCTGGTGGAAGGAATCCTTCGGGCGGTGGAAGAGGGAATGATGAAAATCAGCACCACCCATAATTTTTGCCCACTGCCAACCGGGATCAATCACGCCGCTCCCAACCTATTCGAACCCTCGGGGACTTCTCCTCAGGAACACGACCAGTGGCTCCGCCACACCAAGCGATCGATTGAATTTTCGGCCCGAGTAGGTGCTACCGTGATGGTTACCCACCTCGGTAGTGTGAATTTCTTTTGGTCCAATCCGGGCAAGAAGGTTCATCGGTTTCTCGATGCCAATCCCGATATCGATCCAGCGACGGACGAGAAATACCGTAAGGTATTGACCAAAGCTTGTGCCAAACTGCGAAACCGCATGCCGGCGTTTTGGGATCAAGTTCACGTTAGTCTGGAAAAAGTGCGGGAAATTGCGCTCGAAAAGGGCGTTCGCTTGGGCTGCGAAAATCGCGAAAAATTCCAAGAGCTACCGGTAGATGCCGACTATGCGAAGTTCCTCGAAGGCTTGGATAAGGATGGGCAAAATCACTGCGGCTATTGGCACGATACCGGTCACGCCGCTTTGAAGGAAGAGATGGGTTTACTCAATCACCGGGAACATCTGGAACAGAATGACAAACGTCTGTTGGGCTTCCATCTTCACGATGTGAAGGATGGCGAGGACCATCATCCGATTGGCCATGGCGGCATCGATTTTGATATGATCAGCAGTTTCTGGCGACCGGAGCACAAGTTGGCTTTGGAACTGAGCCCCCGCACGCGGTCCAAGCACGTGAAAGAATCTCGGGAGCGGGTTCTGGAATTGATTGAGAAGCGTTTCGGTTGAGATCTAGGTCTAGAATCCGTCAGCCTGCGATTTGTAGACCACAGATTTGCTCCGCCATCTTCCGGTAAGCCTGCGTCTCAGATTTGCGCAGATTTACTCTGTTGCAGATTCGTGGTTGGGATATTGTGCGGGTGTCTAAGAAATTCTCCTAAGGCGAACGAGTCATTGGTTCCAAGTCTGCGATTGAATTTGCAGTGAGAGTGACCGTAAGCGTCTGCAAATGGACCCGGAAACGAATGATGCCGAAAATAGGTGCTGAGAATTTGATCGGGGAGCTGCGTGAATTGCTTCGCGACGCAAATTCTTCTGAATTTGCGGACCGCGCGGTCGTGGCCTCCTGGCGCGAAAGGCTGCAGTCCGCCATGCAAGATGCGCCCGGACTTAAACCAGAGATGGGTGTCTTGATGGGTGAGCTGATGCGAGAGAGTAAACGCTGGGCGAGTCGGATCGGTATCAGTGGAAGGTGGCCGGCTCGCCGTCGTAAGGCGATCGAGTGCATGCCTGCGGCTGGAGTAACTCACGTCGTCACGCTTTTGTGTGAAAAGGAAGGCGCACCCACTATTGGAGCGGATGTTCAGCGCGCAGGAATCGGTTGGATTTGGCTACCTTTGGAGAATGGGGAACCGCCGCCGATGAGTAATTTGCCTCAAAACAAAATTGGGTTTTCCAAGATCGGCGACGCCCTCGCGCAGGGCCGAAGCTTTTTCCTGCACTGTTCCGCCGGCATTCACCGCACCGGAATGATTCGTCTATGCCCTGTTGCGAAGTCAGGGGAAGGATGAAACCGAATCGATGGAGCTCTTGCGTAAACTGAGAACGGTTACCAGCGAGGGAGTGGGCGAGCATCGGATCGCCTGGGGCAAACAGTTTGCCTCACACGCTGGGAGGTAGGTGTTATTGACCACAGATTTCTCAGATTAACTGAGATCCTCTCAACCGCGGGAATTGGTGGGATAGTCTGAGTTCGTAGTTTCGTCGATTCCTCCTCAAGTGTCGCTTCGCTCTGTCATGGTTAAAATAATCAGGCTTTAGACAGTTCCTTCACCCAGCGCCGGTGGGGGCCGGAAAGCGTGACGGTTTCCAGTTCGTCGAGATCGACCCAGACGAGATTGGGGGGCAGCGATTTCGGAGGCGGAATCTGTTTGATCGTTTCGGTGATGCGGTAGCGGGTGATGCCCCGCTTTTTTACGGCGACCGAAGGCGCGTCACCCGAAATGGTGATTTGTTGGTCCGAGGGGAGTTCGCACTGGCCGGCCAGACGTTTCGCATCCACGGGAATCTGATGTAGCAGAAGTTTTCCGTCTTGGACGCACCACGCCCGCGTCACGGCGACATTCTCGAACTTCACTTTCTCCAATCGCGGGTAGGCTTCGGGGTCACCGGCTCGTCCGGCGGTGCAATGTCGACGCACGGGGCATACCGTGCAGAGTGGATTTCGCCGGTGGCAGATGGTCGCGCCCAATTCCATCATGGCTTGATTGTGGTCACCGGGGGCTTCGTGATTGAGGACGCGGTCGGCGAGAGGAGCGAAGGCTTTCGACGCGCTGGCGCTTTCGCGAAACGGGGTGCCGTCAGCGGTGAGGCGAGCGAGAATCCGCACGACATTGCCGTCCACACAGGCGACGGCTTGGTTCTGGGCGATCGAAGAGATCGCGGCCGAGGCATAGGGGCCGATGCCGGGAAGAGCCTGCCAGTCGCTGCGGGACGAGGGTAGGGCCGGTAGGGATACAATCACCCGGGCCAGTTTGTGGAGATTGCGGGCACGGGAGTAGTAGCCGAGGCCTTCCCACAGTTTGAGCACGAGTTTTTCGTCGGCTTGAGTGAGGGTTTCGAAGTCGGGGAGGCGTTCCATCCAGCGATCGAAGTAGGGCAGAGCGGTTTTGACCTGCGTCTGCTGGAGCATGAATTCGCTGACGACCGTCCCGTAGAGCGATGGGGTTTCGCGCCAAGGGAGTTTACGCCGGTGCTCCTGATACCAGGTCAGCAGATCGGATTGAAAGTCGGTGGGATTGTCGGGGAATGTGTTCGCCACAGAGGTGTGAGCAGGCGCAATTATGGGCTCGGGTGCCACTCTTGATTTATGAAAGAGTGTTCATTCCTCTTCTTCTCAACCCGGCATGGCCAAAAAGAAACCCGCAGATCCCAACGCTCCCAAGAAATTGGTCCACTATGCGGTCAAGCTCGATGACGCCCAGTTGGATAAGTTGAACGATTGGTGTGAAGGTCGGGGCTGGGAAAAGCGTGAGGTGCCGTATGCGCGTTTCGGATTCAAGGGGCCAACCGTGAACGTTACCGGCTATGAAAGCCGCAAGGTCGTGATCGCGGGTAAAGGCACCGAAGATTTTGTTTCCATGACGCTGGAACCGGAGATTACCGGCGAGGCCAAGCTGGGCTACGATGAGGTGTTGAATCCCGAATGGTTCGAGCCCCACGCCGGTCTGGATGAGAGTGGGAAGGGTGACTTTTTCGGCCCGGTTGTAGCGGCGACGGTCATTGCCGATGCGGCAGCCATCCGGACGCTGGTGGCGGCGGGAGTGAAGGACTCCAAAAAAATCGCCGATTCCCAGATCCTGAAACTGGATCAGATCATTCGAAAAACCAAGGGTGCCTCGTTCGAGATTTCCGTCTTTGAGATGGAGAAATACAACGAGTTCATGTCCCGGCCGCGGGCCAACCTGAACAAGTTACTCGCGTGGCAACACGGTATCGCACTGATCAAGGCTTTGGCAAAACAACCCGTCCCGCGCGGTCTACTCGATCAATTTACTAAAACCCCGTTAGTGCAAAACGAACTCAAGCGGAAGGGGATCAAGGATTTTCAATTGGATATGCGCACGAAGGCGGAGTCGGACCCCGTCGTGGCGGCCGCTTCGATTGTGGCGCGGGCGGAATTTGTGCGGATTATGCGACGCCTCTCCGACAAATTCGGGGCCAATCTCCAGAAGGGCGCGAATGCGGCGGTGAAGGATCAGGCCGTGGAAATCATGAATAAATTCGGTGCCGGGGCGTTGGGTAAATTTGCCAAGTTGCACTTTCGTACGGCCTACGAAGTGGTGAAGGCCGAAGGGCGCTTGAACGAGTTACCTTTACCCGAACCTAAGGAATACAAGGGCTGGAACGCCAAGTAGGTTGCTACAGAACCGGGATCGATTTTAAGCTATGCCAAAACGCCGCCAACTTCGGGGGTTCGACCTCAAGCACCTCACGGATGTGGAGTGTTTAATCGGCGTGGATGAAGCGGGCCGAGGAGCCCTAGCCGGGCCGGTCTCGGCGGGCGCGGTGCTTGTCACCAGAGACTTTCTTGACGGCAACTGGGTAGCGACCAATGCGCGTCGGATCAATGACTCCAAACAACTCACCGCCACCGAGCGCGATACTCTTTGGCTGGATTTCGAAGCGTTGATGGCGGAGCGACAGATTCATATTGAAATCGGTATGGCCGACGTTGCCGAAATTGAGCAGTTCAATATTCTCGGCGCTACAAAACTCGCGATGCGCCGGGCGTTGGAGGGGATCTACCCACCGACAGCCTTCGAGCGAAAGGAAGAACCCGATCTCTTTGCCTCGGAAGATGAAGTGGCTGCGTTTCAACCGCAAGTTTCGGCCAAGATTTTGGTCGATGGACTGCAGCTCAAAAATTTCCCTTACCCGCACACCAACGTCACCAAAGGCGATACGCGTTCGTTGTGTATCGCAATGGCTTCGGTGGTGGCGAAGGTATCGCGTGACCGGGAAATGGAACGATTGGATCGCGAGTTCCCGGGTTACGGATTTGCTAACCACAAAGGCTACGGCACCGACGAACATCGGGAGGCAATCCTGCGCATCGGCCGGTGCCGATATCATCGCACAACATTTCTACGCAAACTCATGGCCGGCCGCGTCGATCCCGGACAGTTGGATTTTCTCTCCTAACTACGCTCAAATAGGACGTATTTTTTAACCCCGAATGGACACGAATTGGCTTCGCTACCGCTACGCATTGAAACCTAACCCTGTGGTATTTTGTCTCATGCTGAAGGATTCGTGTTTATTCGTGCCCATTCGTGGTTCAACTCAGATCAGTTAAATTTGATGCCTCCTAAAAAACAGAATAGTTCGCTCGATCGGGTGTTGGGTCGTCTCGATCAGCTTGACTCGGTCAATCTGACCAATCTCGTGCAGCGGCTCGCACGTGAGCGCGGTCTGTTTGAGGATATTTTCAATACGCTGCAGGAGGGTGTCTTGGTCATCAGTCCGGAGGGGGAGATCGAATACGCCAATGCGTCCGCGCATAGGTTGATCGGCCTAAATGCGGACGAGCTTTCGGGCCAGACGTTGTGGCGATTGGTTCCCGGTCTGCGACCTTCCCTTGATGGTTCGATGGGAGATGGAGCCCTTCCCGTGGTCGCCCGTGAATTTGAACTGACTTATCCCGAACCGCGCACGGTGCGGCTCTACATGGTGCCGTTTAAGAGTGATGACCCGGGAGGCGAGGGTCGCCGCTACGCGGTGATTTTGACCGATGTATCCCGGGATAAGGCGTCGACGGAAGAGCGAATCGAGAATGAACGCACATCGTCCATTTTGCTGCTGGCCGCCGGCGTCGCCCATGAGTTGGGGAATCCCCTCAATTCGCTCAATATTCACCTGCAGTTGATCGAACGAAAACTGAAGAAGTTGAGCGCCTCGGCCAAGGAGGTGGGGGCATTGACCGACTCGATTCAGGTCTGCCAGGGCGAGGTCGAACGACTGGATGGAATCATCAATCATTTCCTCGAAGCCATTCGTCCGCAGCCGCCTGACCTGTCGGATCTTCACGTGCTGGAAGTATTGGATGAAGTCTTGCGATTTCATCAAAACGAATTGGCTGATCGCGACATCAAGGTGAATGTCGAAGCCGTGCCTGATCTGCCGGTCATTATGGCGGATCGGAATCAGCTGAAGCAGGTGTTTTATAATGTTATCAAAAACGCGATGGAGGCGATGGAGCCGGGCGGTTCCTTGCGGCTCAAATCCCGGGCGGATGACGAGTCGGTGTATCTCCTTTTCGGTGACACGGGTTCCGGCATTAAGCAGGAGGATCTCTTGCGGCTGTTTGAGCCCTACCATACAACCAAGCCGGGAGGCAGTGGGCTCGGTCTGATGATCGTGCAACGCATCATACGCGAACACGGCGGCCAGGTGGGCATCGAAAGCAAGCCGGAGATCGGAACCGTAGTTACGCTGGAATTCCCGCGCAAAGACCGTCGCGTGAAGGTGCTCGAGTCCTAGGTCGGGTTTGGAATATGCTCTGGTGTATACGAAGGATTTGAGTGCGAAACCGGCGCAAGAAGCCGCCGAATAGAGGTAGGGCGTGCTCGCCGAGCGCGCCGCGTTTGGAGGAGATTTGAGACGGTTTTCTATGTGAATGAAACCGGCGGCCTCGGCGAGACCTCCCTACTCTAAGGATCGGGCTTCGCTGGCTTATGTGCCGTATTTTTCGGACCCGCCCTAGGCTTTTCCGCGTCCGAGACGCTCGATATCGACTTCGATTTCCTCGATGGTTTTACCTTTTGTTTCCGGGGTGAGTTTGGCTAGGGCCAGCATGCCGAGAAAACAGAATGTGCCGTAGATCAGGAAGGTGAGGGTCGAACCGAGATATTCGATTTTCAAGGGATAGAGTTGAGGCACCACCACGCCTCCAAAGACACTGGTGACCCAGGCGCAACCGGTGATGGCCAAAGCCCGGATTTTGGTCGGAAAAAGTTCGGCGAACATGATCCACATCACGGGTCCGGCGGAGAATTTATAGGCACAGGCGAATAGGATGATACCGACCAAAACCAGATGCGCGTTCATCGTGACTCCGTGTAACATCACCCCGCCTTCGATGGTGCGGTAGGCGTCCGGACCGACCAGTTTCTGCAACTCTTCTTTGAAGAAGAGTTCGTCGGTGAATTCCGTCCCCACGATGGGTTGGAGGATCGTAGGATCAATGTGTTCGGATACTGCAGTGAGCACTTCGGGAGTAACGGCGTAAGTCGCATTGCCGAACCCGTAGGCCACAATGCCCAAGCCAATCGCGCAGGCCGAGAGACCTCCGATCAGAATGATCCGACGTCCGATGCGATCGATCACCAACAACGCGAATAACGTGAAGAACAGCCCGATCAAATTAACGATCATTTGATCGTAGAGCTTCGTTTCACCGCGTCCGGTGTATTCGAAAATCTGGGGCATGAATGACTGAATGGCGTTCATCCCAGTCCAAGGTTGAACCACCGCGAGAATCAGGCCGACCAAAAGGGCGCCCCGGAGTTTTGAACCGATGAGTAACTTCGCTTGTTCAGCATAACTCAGGTGATGGTCAGTATCCCGAAGGTTATTCGATATTTCATCGAATTGAGGGCCTACCTGATCGGCGGGCGCTAATTGGCCGAACACCGTTCGCGCTTGCTCCGGTTGTCCGTTCAAAATCAACCAACGGGGACTTTCCGGAACCTTCAACAAGAGGAAGAACCAGATCAGGGCCGGAATCGTCTCCACGCCTAACATCCACCGCCAAGCAGTATGCTCATTGGGCATTATAGCACTGGCCCATTCCGGGGTGGATTGTCCGAGACCGGCGATCAAGTAGTTCAGTCCGGAGCCAGCGAAGAGACCGATAACGATGTTGAGTTGATTGGCTCCCACCAACTTTCCCCGAATCGAGGGTGGAGCAATTTCTCCGATATACATCGAGGCAAGCGACAAAGAGGTGAAAGCCAGGCCACCGATCAGTCGAAAAAAACAAGGTCCAAAGTCCGCCCGACATCGCTGAGCCCAAGGCCGAGATGGAGTAGATAGCGGCGATCAACAGCAGAGTTTTTTTGCGTCCGAGCCGGTCACAGATGCTGCCCGCGAACAGGAGTCCAATCAATGCGCCCCAGCCCGGAGCGGATGCGACCAACCCTTTCTGGCCGGCCGAAAGACCAAATTGAACCTCCGTATAATCGAACGTCCCAGCGATCAGAACGAGATCGAGACCAAAGACGAATCCACCAAGCGCAACGATCAGGGAATAGAAGTAGGCGTTTCTAACGGGAGGGGATATTAGGCAAGTTGTATGCAAAATGCAAATTGAAGGAAGCTCTTTTATTCACGCGCATTTGGACAGACGTGAGGCAATGGATTCGTATGTCCCGACATGTCTTCGGCAGAAGGATGGCGAAGCACCGTCTCACGGGCAGATCGCCCGAATTTCTACTCTTGGACTATGGTTCCATTACGTCCTCTTCGACTACGGTGGCAGGACCAATTCTAACTTCGCTTCGGAACCGTCGCACGAGATGTTCGGTATTTTTCCCGAAGAAGCCTGAGCCCGTGGAAACCAAGGTGGCGACTTGTTCGGCATATGGGGTTGAGCTTTCTTTGACGCTGATATGCGTGCGCCAAAGCACGGCCGAATTGTCTCCTTGTTGCACGCGTTTGAAATCGTAGGCGGTGATGACCAGAAAGTTTCGAGGAACCCGGAGATCGGTCGCCAGATCCTGACGCAGCAATTGCCCTAGTGCATTCGTAGCCGGTGCTTCGTAGTTGGGGGTGCGGTTTGGACCGCGAAGGAGAGGCAGGACGGGAACTTGCCCGCCTATGGCGGGTTAGTAAAAGGCCCGAAGCCAGATCAAGGAGCGTGGGACGCCACACGGGGCGCGAAGATCAAAAGTGGATTACCTCCAAGGTTTCAGGTTCTCTGCGGCTCGCGGGGTCCGACCGCATTTTGCGACCGGCGAGCTTGTCCGCCTCTGGCGAGGCAACGCCAACCGGACAGCAAAACGCCGTCGCTGGCAAACCCAGAGACGGCGGGCTTTAGCGGCTAAAAGGAAGCAGTCGACTCCCCTCAAAGCTCGAGCATTTCCAACAGTTCTTCGAGCGTCATTTGGTGATGCGCGGCGATGCTCTTGAGGATACTTGAGAGCGTGCCGATTTTCAGCGGTTTTGCGCGGGCACGGTCACATGATGAGTGCCATTGACCGTCGTGGTCAGCCGGATGTGCGAGCCGTCCTGACGCACCCGCGCATAACCGAGCTTGCGCAGCGCCTTGACCAGCGCGGTTCCATTGAGATTACGGGGGATCTTCACACCGCAAGCACCTCGTCGCGCACGAAGTGCAGCCGGATCACCTTGGGCATTTCGCCAGGAACTCCATCGCCAAAATGGCACTGCACCGCATCGCGCACCATTTCACGCAACTCATCAATCGTGTCGCCCTGCGTCGCAATGCCATGACCCAATGCCGAAGCCGTATAACCGCCGTCCACCTCGTCTTCACTCACTTCAAAAATGATCTCACTCATGCCGACACGCTACCTTCCCTCGCGTGGTCGGCAAGCGTGTCGTTACGGTTGTTTTTCGACTCAGGTCGAGGCGCAAGCCTCGCGCCGGGATGGGTCGCGGCGTGCACTTCCTTCAACTTGCGGATCGAGACGTGCGTATAGACCTGTGTCGTCTGCAAACAGGCGTGGCCGAGTTGTTACTGGACGTGGCGGATGTCCGCGCCGTGCTTGAGCATGAGCGTTGCGCAGGTGTGGCGGAACAGGTGGCACGAACCGGCTTTGCTCAAGCCGGCACGGGTGACGTAACGCGTCACCATCGCCGAGAGATAACTCACCGTCAGCGGTGCGCCTTGTTCGGTGACGAACAACGCCCCGGCTTCATCACCGCTGCGCGCAAGTTCTGGTCGAGCATCGGCCAGGTATTTTTCGACCCACACGAGTGCGCGCGCCGATCGGGATCACCCGATCCTTGCGGCCTTTGCCTTGGCGCACGAGTAACGCACCCCCGGCAAAATCGACATCCGGCACCGTGAGCCGCGTCAGCTCCATGCGATGCAAACCGGTCGAGTAAACGGTTTCTAAAATCGCCCGGTCGCGCAACGCCGGCACCGGTCGGCGTCCGTCGAGCTTGGGCAGGGCGAGCACCGTCTCGGCCTGCGCGGCCGACAGCCACGCTTTGGGCAAGGGATGCCCTACCCGTGGCAGGATCAGCGCAGCGACCGGATCGGCATCGAGCAATCGCTCGTGCGCGATTCAGTGCCCGAACATGCGCAACGAACTCAAGCGCGTGCGTTGCGTATTCGAGCCGAGCGGCTGGCCGTCCGCTTTGCGCTGGCGACTCAGATGTCGCTGCCAGCGTGCCACCAAGGTCGGCGTCAGTTCTTCCAACCGGGTCGCACCGCGTTCTTCGGCCCATTCGCGGAACAGCTTCAGGTGTCAGGCTCGCCTGTCCAAGGTCGCCGGGGTGTAGCCCAGCGCTCGCAGGTGCGCCAAGTGCCGCGTGATGGCGGTTTCGAGGCTGGGCGTTTCGAGGGTCATGACGACGGGTTACGACTACGATTACGCCGCAGCGGTGACACGGCCCTGATGTGCCGGTTTCAGCGGGTTTTTTGGCCGCATGTTCGCAAGCGTCACCACTCGGGTGACTTGCGGAAGATTCACCAACCCGACCGGTTTGGATGGGACTCGGGGTTGCGCAGCGTTTCGACGTCGAGCAATCCGGACAAGTGCGGTCGCTTCGCGGCGGCATCGCCGTCGAAGAGCAGCTCGTAAACGCGTCCCTGAGCGTGTCCCGGATCGCGCTGCGCGAGCACGTATTCGAGGTCGACCAGGCGTCCAAGGTGGACCTTTAACTGCGTGTCGCCCCGGCGGACGGGGCAAACGGTCGGGCGAGAGGGCTAGAACTCGTACCCCAAGCGGACATACTGGAACCGGCCGCTGAACCCTCCAGGGGCGTACTGGCTGTAGCGGTTTCCCGTGGTCGCGGCGGCCAACGGGTATTCAGCCGGGGTCGTGTCGAGAAGATTGTCCGCCCCCAGCGTGACGGTGATCCCGTTTTTAAAGGCGTGGGAGACGGAGCCATCGACCAACCCGTAGCCGGAATAGTCCAGGTCGTCCTGCGAATCATACCAGCTTCCGTAATAACTGTAGCGGGCCGTGACGCTCCACGGCCCCCGCGTGTGCAGGAGCGAAAACAACCACCGGTTGGCCGGCACGCCGTGCTCGACTTCCCGGATACGGGTCTCGTCGATCACCTCGGGCGAGAAATCGGTGATTTCGGTCTTCGTGTGATTGTAGGCAAAATTGATGAAGGTCTGCGACGGCCCGTAATCAAGCGTGTAACCCGCCACCACGTCCACCCCCTCGGTCACCGTGTCGAAATCGTTGGTGAAGAATCTGAATCGCTGCAGATTGCCCGCGCTCGCAAACCCCTCCGCAATCAGCACCTCCGCCTCCTCCGGGGTGAGCTCGAATTCCTGCGAAATGGCAATTCGGCCCTGCAGTTCGATGCGAAAGTAGTCGGCAGTGAGGCGAAACCCAGCCCACTCCCACAGGGCACCGAACGTCGCATTCTCCGACTCCTCCGCCTCAATCGGCCTCCCCCCCCGCAGCATCGCCGGCGGTGAGGCGGGGGGAATGACGCCGGAGTTGACCAGATCCCCCAGGGCCGGGTCGTAATTCGTCGAGACATTGAAGGCGTTCGCCTGACCGGGAGTCGGAGCACGAAACCCCGTGCTGACGGAACCGCGCAGGCTCACTTCGGGCGAAACCCGGTAAAGGGAGGAAATTTTCACATCGCCGGTGTCACCCAGCCCTTCATGGCTCTCCCCGCGGAAGGCCAGACCCGCCAGCCAGTCACTGGTCACATCGGCCTCCAAGTCCAGATAGGCCGCGATATTGGACTGGCTCCACTTCCCGACGGCGAGGGGGCTGAACCCCGGGAAGCCATTGGATCCCCCACTGAACCCCTGGGGGGCGAGCGGCCCGATCATCCAGGAATCGGGTTCGCCCTCCGTGATCTCAAACTCCTCCTCCCGGGCCTCGAAACCGACCGCCACATTCAAATCCGAAGCCAGTCCCTCCACCGGAAACGGCTTGGACAGGTCAAGGTTTACATTGCGCTCAAACTGGGTGTAGGCACCGGGATCGAAGGAGGTTGGGGTGTCCGGCCCCAGGGACGCGTTGACCGTGTTGAAGATGAAGAAGTCGGCCCGATTGTAGCCCAAACTTCCGCTCAGATCATACCGCAGCCCGCTGCCTAGTTCGCCCCGCACGCCCGTCACCAAGCCAATATCCTGCGTGTCGGCCCCAAACCGGGGCGTAAATCCCCCTGGAAGCAATTCATTGAAAACAAAGAGATTGGGATCGGCGACCACCGCCGCCAGCGCCGCGTCGTCGCCGATCGCGACCACCGGGCTCGAACCTTCCCCTCCCGAGGTCGCCGCCGCCAAATCGCCCACCAGCCGGGTTGCGCCCCCGTCCGAACTGTAAACCCCGCTCCTCGTATTGGGATTGCGATAAAAGAACCCCCCTTCCACCGTTTTCCCCGCGTAATTTCCAAACGCGTACCAGTCCATGGTTTCGCCCAGGGAAATTCCCAGGTTGAGTGTGGTCTTCAAGTCTCCGTCGATCAACGGGTTGCCCCAAAAAAACGCCTGATCCGGCAACCCCTCCACCCCTTCGGCGCGCAGGGCCTTCACCTGGTCGAGCTCCACGGTGCGCACGGTCGGCCGTTGGCCGCCGTATTCAAAGCTCAGGTTCAGAAATCCCCGCTCCGTCAGCGGCATCCCGGCGTTGCCGCTCACCGACCATGCCTCGCCGTCCCCCGCCTCGTGGATGCCGTACCGGGTCTCCACCCTTCCCCCGGAATCGTCGTCCTTGAGCATGAAATTGATCACCCCGGCAATGGCGTCGGATCCGTACCGGGCCGCGTCCCCGTCCCGCAGGACCTCCACCTGCCGGAGGGCGATCGCCGGAAACACCGAGATGTCGGGTCCCTGGGCACCGTCGGACACGCCGTTGCCCAGCCACGTGATTACCGCCGACCGGTGCCGCCGCTTGTTGTTCAACAAGGTCAGGGTGTGATCCGGAGCCAGCCCGCGCAGGTTGGCAGGCCGGACCACCGTGGCCGCGTCGCTTAGCGGCTGGGTGTTGACATGGAATGACGGGACCGTCTCCCGAAGCAGATCCGTCACATCGACCGCGCCCCGGCTTCCCAAATCGTCGCCATGAATCAAGTCGATTGGCACCGTGGAATCAAAAACAGATCTCGCCGCCCGCCTTGAGCCGGTTACCACGAGTTGTTCGAGCTCCACAGCCTCGACATCAGTCGGGCCTTGGGCCTGGGCCTGCATCGGCGGAATGCAACACAGGCCGGAAATGATTGTTCCGGGCAACACTCGGGCGAGTTTTTTGGCAATGATGATCATGATCCCCGAATCTCTCCACCGGTTCCAAGACAAACTCAACCTCAAAAAACGGGCGGACAGGGGTAATGGTACGTTTTGAATTGAAAATTATTCAGGAGCTGGTGTTCGGATAGTTTAACAACATGGATGCAAGGGAGTTTGGCTCGTGGGATTAGGGGGCGCGGAAGGAAACTGCCGAAGTCCGCCGATGAACCCTCCCCACCCGCGCTCCCAAAGCCGAGGAGGGGCATTAACCGAACCATTGGTCGGAGTTACGAAAACTGAGCCATTGAGAGAGTTAGTCTGGGAACCCAGAAAGGACCCAGACCCTGAAAGGCAAAAGGATACACGACCGAGCAGAAGATACGCATATTGCGTGAGGCCGAGCAGGCCGCCGCGACGATCCTGGCGGTGTGCCAGGAGCACGCCATCGAGCGAGCAAACCTTCCACCGCTGGAAGCGCGAGTTTGGCCTGATGGAGCTCGACCAAGCCAAGCAGCTCAAAGAGCGGCAAAAGCAGAACGCCCGGTTAAAGCGCATGCGGGCCGATGAGATGCGCGGCCAAGAGCTCCTGAAGGAGGCGCTCGAAAAAAAACGATGAACCCCGGTCACAAAAGACAGATCATCGTCGCGAGGGTGAACCGGGGCCGTTGCCCGGCTCGCGAGGCCTGTCGGCCCTTTTGCCTGCCTCGCCGCACGTTTGGCTACGAGGCGAAGCAACCTGATGCTTGGATGGCCAAGTTGAAGGCAGCGCTACGCCGGATGAGTCGAGAGCACCCTGAGTTGGGCGACATGAAGATCGCTCGCCTGCTGAAGAAAGCAGGCTGGCGAGTCGGATCACGACTGATCCCACGGCGGTGCCAGCAGCTCGCTCTGATGGTGCCCGTGAAGCAGCCCAAACGACGGCGCGGGGGGATCTCCACGGGGCTGGCGACGAAGGCGACCCATCCAACGTTTGGATCACGGAGCGTCTCGGAATGGGGCAGCCCGCGACTGTCAGTCAATATGTTCCCCGCTTCAGACTTGCTCAACAGGACCAAACGCGGCGCGTGAAACGCATTTTGTCAAGAATCAAGCAATGTCCCCTTTAAGCGCCTATAGTTCTGTGGAGCTGCGTCCTTGAGGATTTTGGGTTTAATATCTCTGTGAAAACTTCGACTATTGATCTTAAATTTCCCAATTATGATAGCCCCGGCTACGGCAGCGCTGGGACCTTCCATAGCATAGGCTTCCATCGCACTTCGAACCATCCCTGTATCGTCAAAGACATCTCGAACAGCGAGTTCGAACGCTCGCCTTGAGAGCAATCCGTCTCCCGATAATTCAAGTGCTTTTTCGAAGTATCGCTCATCTCCAGTTAGGCGATAGTTCGCCAACGCCTCGTGAACCGGCGTCCCAAGAATTTCACCACCAGTTATGATGCGAGTTTGACCGTTGACGGATGTTGCCGTCAGTCCGTCGCCAAGATCCATTCGGCCTCCCGGAATCTCTGTTCTATTTGGGGCTACAACGCAGCCTAGTGCCGTCGTAGCATTCGCAGGCTGGTTTTCCTATTGCAGTTCAGTGACTTGCGGAGTCGCAACCGGGCGCATTTTCGGGGTCTTCGGACAAAAAACGCATAGTGCGGTTTTTCAGTCCGCAGCGGCGTTTTCAGGACGAGAGTTAGAGCGGTGTCGGCGGGTCGGCCGGGCAACCAATACAAAGAGCGGGGGCCGTTCGAGCGGCGGGTTTGTGGGCTTCGTTTCCTCCAGTTGGGGTTCGTCAGTCGCTCGCGATTCCCAGGCGCAAGGTGCGCTCGGGCGAGCGTCACCAACGATGGCCAGCGGGACTCCCCAAAAGGGGACATTGCTTGATTCTTGACAAGATTACGATGCGAACATAGATATCCACCATGCCCCGCACCGCTCGTCTTGAATACCCCCGCGCTTGTTACCACGTAATCAATCGAGGAAACTATCGATCCGACATTTTTTCGACTGATGGTGCCCGGGCAGCATTTGAACGCACGATGTTTCAAGCCTGCGAACGGTCCGGGTGACGGCGGCATGCCTTCGTCATCATGCGTAATCATTTCCACATGGCGATGGAGACTCCGGAGCCAAATTTAAGTGAAGGCATGAAGTGGTTGCAGGGCACTTGGGTCTGCCGGTTCAACCGCTTGCGCAAAATTAAGGGAAGACCATTCCAAGGGAGATTTAAGTCTCTGCTCGTTCAACCCGGCCATGCCTTGGCGGAGGTAAGTCACTACATCCACCTCAATCCGGTTCGTGCCAAGATTATCACTCCTCCAGAATTGCCCTCATTTCGATGGAGCTCGTTGGATCACGGAGCGTCTCGGAATGGGGCAGCCCGGCGACTGTCAGTCAATATGTTCGCCGCTTCAGACTTGCTCAACAGGACTAAACGCGGCGCATGAAATGCATTTTGTCAAGAATCAAGCAATGTCCCTTTTAAGCGCCTCAGATTGCGAAGTTCCTCGACCACGAGACGGCGAAGATCGATCGGTTGATTGAGAAGCAGCAGACCCTGATCGCGTTGCTCAAAGAAAAACGCCAAGCCGTGATCAGCCATGCCGTGACCAAAGGCTTAGACCTCAACGCCCCCATGAAGGACTCCGGGATCGAATGGCTCGGCCAAGTGCCAAAGCATTGGGTGGCTCTACCGGTAAAATACGTAGCATCACAAATCGGAACCGGAGGAACGCCAAAGAAAGAGAAATCGTTCACCGACTTGCCCGAAGTTCCATGGTTTACACCTGGAGATTTTGGCGACCAGGGTGAATTAAGTTCAGCGTCAAAGCACATCACTCAAATGGCGTGTTCAAGTGGCGACGCTAAAACCTATCCTGCAAATTCGGTCGTGGTAATAGGAATTGGCGCCACTCTTGGTAAAGTTGGATATTGTCGGAGCAATTTCTCCTGCAACCAGCAGATAAATATCGTGGTCCCTAGCACCAAGACTACAGCCGCGTATTTGATGAATGCGCTGTCAGTGCAGACTGAGCAAATGAGGCAGTTTTCGAATGCTTCGACGATCGGAATCATGAACCAGGAAAAAACGGGAGTCGTCAAAATTGCGGTTCCGCCAACTGCGGAACAAGATCACATTGTTGAGCATATTGGTCAAAAGTCGCTACAGTTCGCTAGGCTCCTAGATCGCGCTTCAGAGCAAATCACCCTTCTTCAAGAACGCCGCACCGTCCTGATCTCCGCCGCCGTGACTGGCAAGATCGACGTCCGCAACTGGCAGGCACCAGCCCCTGCACCTGAAGAGGAGACCGCTGCGTGAATCGTTTCACCAGAGTCCTATTGATCGCCACTTCGAAATTTTTCCAGTTATGAATCTGCCACTCGACGGCGATTTCTTTGATCTACAAAATCTCACGGAACGGGTGGATGTAGAGTTCAAATCTGCTCAAGGCCGCGATGGCAAAGGCGAGGTCCCAAGGTCGTTTTGGGAAAGCTATGTAGCGATGGCCAATACGCAGGGCGGATGGATCGGACTAGGGGTAAAGGAAGTCGATAAGACCCCGGTCCCCGTGGGTGTGCCGGACCACGAGCGAGTAATCCAAACCCTGTTTGACGAAGCCAACAATTTGCAGGTGGTCAGTTTCAATTTACTCTCAGACCTAAGCATCAAGCGTCATAAAGTGGGTGAGGCGATGATTCTGTTTGTTGACGTGCCTCGAGCTGACCGTAGAACCCGACCGGTTCATCTAGGTAGCAACCCACTCACGGGCACTTTTCGGCGCAATAACGAAGGAGACTACCGCTGTCCACGGGAAGTCGTTGAACGCATGTTGGGTGAGCGTGTGCACGATACGCAGGACGGCACGATCTTGGAAAGATTTGGGCTCAATGATATTGATTTGGAATCTTTGAAGATCTATCGGCAAAATTTCGCAAATCGGCGGCCTTCTCATGTTCTCAATAATCTCGATGCGTTGGAGTTTCTCCGACAGGTGGGGGCCTACGGGAATGACCGATCCTCAGGGTCTGAAGGGCTAACAATCGCAGGTCTGCTGATGTTTGGAACGCTTCGGTCAATTCTGGATGCGGTTCCTCGCTATATTGTCGATTATCAGGAACGGCCACGTGCCGTGAAGGAGGCTCGTTGGGTCGATCGATTGACCACCGACTTCTCGTGGTCTGGTAACCTCTACGATTTTTACCGCAGTGTTTATACGAAGCTAACGCAGGGTCTTAAAATTCCTTTCAGTTTGAAAGGGGATCAACGCATTGAGGATACGCCAGTGCATGAGGCTCTTCGGGAAGCGTTGGTGAACACATTGATCCATGCCGACTATACCGGCAATTGTTCTATCTTGGTTGTAAAGCGACCTGACCTGTTTGGATTTCGGAACCCTGGGAATCTTCGTGTGCCGGTGGCGGAGGCCATTCGTGGTGGCACGAGTGATTGCCGAAACCGGAACCTACAAAAAATGTTTCAACTTATAGGGCTGGGTGAACAATCGGGGTTCGGATTTCCCAAAATATATAATAACTGGGAAGGGCAGCATTGGCGCGCCCCTGATATCGAAGAGCGCGTTGAAACCGAACAAACGATTCTGGCGATGCGGATGATCAGTTTGATGCCGGAGGAGTCCGTAGCCTTTCTGAAGAAGAATATCGGTGCTCAGTTTGGTGATTTGTCCCATCCGGAGCGACTCGCGTTAGTAACTGCCCACGCTGAAAACTGCGTGAATCACGCTCGGTTGGCAGAGCTCACCAAAGAGCATACAAGTGACCTGACTCACATCCTCCATGGCTTGGTCACCAAGCGCCTGCTGGAAAGCGATGGTCAGGCTACCGGCACTTTCTATTTTCTACCCGGAGCTCATCCGATTGAGAACTCCGGTGCCAGAGAGGTGTTTGGCCTAGATATGGTAGGCAAGGAACCCAATGGCGGATCCATAAGCTCTGGGCACAATATCGAGAGCTCCGGGCATAAGGACGAGAACTCCGGGCATAAAGAGGTTCTGGAAAAACACATGGAAACGCTTCATCTTATTGCAGAACCTGTTGCGAGTGTTAGACGCTCGAAGCCCGCACTGGTTATTGCTACGATATTGAAGCTCTGTGAAGGTCGCTACCTTTCACTCGGGGAGCTCAGCGAATTGCTGAAACGTGATCCTGATACCCTCAGGAAAGAGACAATACGGTCTTTGGTGACCGACGGGCAATTGGTGCCTGAACATCCAAATATCAAAAACCACCCTAAGCAGCGTTACACGACTGGAAATAATACCGAGTTGTAGAATAGAATCCAATGCCCGACCCAACCAAAGAGCTTACGTTCCAGAATGAAGGGATCGCGCAGATGGTCGCGGGTGGCTGGAAGAAGGGGAACCCGGAGAAATACGACCGCGCATTGGCACTCTATCCGGAGGACATGCTGGGTTTCGTGAAGGATACGCAGCCTGAACAATGGAAGAAATTCTGTGGACTTTACCCTAATGGCGCTGAGCAGAAGTTTTTGGAAAGGGTCGGAGAACAGCTCAACAAGGCTGATCCCAATGCCGCCGATACAACGATGCGGACTTTTGGCACCTTGGGGGTTCTTCGGCATGAACTTCGCGACCGGGGCACCCGCTTCAGCCTGTGCCAATTCAAGCCGGAGCATGACCTGAACCCGGACACCTTGGCCAAGTATGGCAAGAATCGGCTAAGAGTCGTTCCTGAGTTGGTCTACAGCCCGTGGGCAACTGACGAGGAGTTGGCCCTCACGGGGACTAAAGCGAAGAACTGGCGCATAGATCTGGTGTTTTTCGTCAATGGTATCCCCATCGCCACAATGGAGCTCAAGTCGGAGTTCAAACAGGCGGTCCAGAATGCGGTGAAACAGTATAAGCAGACTCGACCTCCCGTGGACCCCATCACCAAGAAGCCGGAGCCGCTGCTAACGTTTAAGCGTGGAGCGCTGGTGCACTTTGCCGTGAGCCAATACGAAGTCTACATGGCCACCCGATTGGAAGGGGCCAAGATCACCTTCTTGCCCTTCAACCGTGGAACCAAAGAGGGTGCAGCTGGGAATGACATCCCGGAGGATCAGGATCGATATGCCACGGACTACCTTTGGAATGAGGTTTTATTGCCGGACAACCTCCTGAACATCCTCGCTCGGTTCGTTCATCTCGAAATCAAGGAGAAGGAGGACTGGGACGGGCGGAAGTATAAGCAGGAGACGATGATCTTCCCGCGTTACCATCAGTGGGATGTGGTGACCCAGCTCGTCGACAAGGCCCGTGAAGAGGGCTCGGGGCAGAAGTATCTCATCCAGCACAGTGCCGGCTCAGGTAAATCGAACTCAATCGCCTGGACTGCCCATCAACTCTCAGGACTCTACACGACGGAAGGCGAGAAGCAGTTCCACTCCGTGATCGTCGTTACGGACCGGACTGTTTTGGATGATCAGCTTCAGGAGACGATCTCTCAGTTCGAGCATACCGATGGTGTGGTGCGGCGGATCAATCGAGAGGAAGGCGAAGGCTCCAAGTCCGAAAAACTGGCGGCTGCGTTGGAGAGTTCTCAACCCATCATCATCGTCACGATCCAGACCTTCCCATTCGTGCTCCGAGCAATCGAGAACAGTGTGAGTCTGAAGGAACGCCGCTACGCCATCATAGCAGATGAAGCCCACTCCTCGCAGAGCGGGTCAACCGCCCGGCAGTTGAAGGAAGTGCTGATGGTTGACGGCTCAAATGACGATGAGAAGGAATTGAGCCCCGACGATATGATCGAAGCGACGGTCGCTTCCCGCCGGGCGAATTCGAACCTCAGTTTCCTCGCCTTCACGGCTACTCCGAAAACCAAGACGCTGGAGCTCTTCGGGCGACTGCCCAATTCAGCCGAACCACCGTCCAAAACCAATAAACCCGCAGCGTTCCATGTCTACAGCATGAGGCAGGCGATTGAAGAAGGGTTTATCTTGGACGTGTTGAAGAATTACACAAACTACAAGGTCGCCTACAATTTGTCTTTAAAAATCCGGGAAGCGGACGAAGAGGTCGAAAGTCGCAAGGCCAAGGTGAAACTCAACCAGTGGGTTCGTCTACACGACTACAACATCGCCCAAAAGGTTCAGGTCGTCGTGGAACACTTTAAGGATAACGTCATGGGTCTGATTGGCGGACATGCCAAAGCCATGGTGGTGACCAGCTCCCGCAAGGAGGCAGTGCGCTACAAACTCACCTTCGACAAATACATTGCTGAGAAGGGATACGAAAAACTCTACGGTATGGTGGTGGCCTTTTCGGGAGAAGTGGAATTCACCGAGAAAGATCCAAATTCAGCCGGTCTGATCGGAGAGAAGTTTACGGAAACCAACATGAATCCGGGGCTTAAGGGACGCGATCTACGCAAGGCTTTCGATTCGGAAGACTACCAAGTGATGATCGTAGCCAACAAGTTTCAGACTGGTTTCGATCAGCCTAAGCTCTGCGCCATGTATGTGGATAAAAAGCTGGGAGGAGTGGAATGCGTGCAGACGCTGTCGAGGCTCAATCGGATCTTCCCCGGTAAAGCAGATTCAGGGACGTATGTCCTGGATTTTTTCAACGATCCCGACGATATCCTCTCTGCGTTCCAGCCCTACTACCAGACTGCCGAACTCATGGATGTCTCAGATCCAAACCTGATCTTTGATCTGGACGAGAAACTCAAATCCTCCGGGATCTTTCAATGGCACGAAGTAGAACAATTCTGTGTCGCTTTCTTTCAGAAAAGTAAGAGCAGCGCAGCTCTCTCCAATATCTGTAAGCCCGCGGTTAAGCGGTGGCAGAGTCGCTACAAAGCAGTCATGCTGGCTTAC
Organism: Actomonas sp.; assembly: GCA_965203585.1. Taxonomy (GTDB): domain Bacteria; phylum Verrucomicrobiota; class Verrucomicrobiia; order Opitutales; family Opitutaceae; genus Actomonas. The sequence goes on along the minus strand of CBDBDC010000003.1, from coordinate 8,759 downwards.
CAGCAAACCCGTGATGTGCTGGAGCACACCAAGAAGACCGGAGATGCGGTGCTATTGGCCAACGCGGAGACCACCTACAAAGCTGCCAAGAAGGACAAGGACGCTTTGGAGACCTTCAAGAAGGACCTGGGCACCTATGTCAGATTCTACGAGTTCATGTCGCAGATTGTGGACTATGACGACCCCGCCCTGGAGAAACTCAGCCTTTATGCCCGCAATCTGAACCCCCTCCTGCGTGAGCAGATCCTGGATGAGGACGATATCGATTTGGACCAAGTTGTTCTAAGCCACTACCGACTTTCCAAAATCAAGCAGCAGAACCTGATACTGGACGAGGAACAGGCGGACTACGGCTTGAAGCCCGGTGAAGGACTCGGAACCGCGAAAGCGAAAGATCCCCAGGAGGAGTTCCTAGCGCAAATCATCGTCCGGCTGAATGAACTCTTCATCACCGACAACCTCTCCGAAAAGGATATGGTGAACTATGCTTACACCGTTCGCGACAAAGTAGCGGAGAACGAACAAGTGATGAAGCAGCTCAAGCACAACAGCGACGAGCAAGCCCTGCTGGGAGACTTTCCGAAAGCAGTGGACGACGCCATCCTGGACAGCAGCGACGCCCACGAAGAACAAAAGATGCAGCTCCTCTCCGACCCCAAGAAAGCGGCCCTCTTCTTCAAACTCATCTTCGACCTCCTCAAGAAAGCCAGTTAGCAGCAATATAGGGTTACCCAGTGGTCGGCGTCACGGGAGAGCGTCCTCTTGAGGTGTATTCCGGGCTCTTTTTCAGGGCGTCGCGAAGGCGAGACTCATACCAACCGTCGCGGGACATCTTTTGGGTGTAAAATTGGAATCCAGCGGAATCCGGTTCGCGTCCCAGCACCTCGCGGTAGACCTTTTTGACGACGGCGGGGATCGTTTGTTTGTGGTATTCGTCACTTTTGCGCAGTTCCTTGCGCAGTCTCGATTCGCTCCAATCGCGTTCGATCATGGTCCAGTAGTAGGTCCTACGTCCCGCTTCGTCGGGGCTGCGGCGCAGAACATCCCGATAGGCACGCTCGACTTGGCGCACGATTGCCGGATCCATCCGATAGTGGTGATCGTAGGGGTAAAAAACAGGTCCATGACTTTGTCCGTGCGAAGGACCAATGGGATAGGAGACCGACGGTCTGGGATGCGTGGGATATCCTCCGACTACCGGAGGATGGGATCCCGGGTAAGAAGGACTCCCACCAATAGCTGGAGGATGGGAACCAGGTTGGGCGGGACTTCCGCCAATCACTGGAGGACCGGAACTGGGGTAAGGTAGCCCTACGGGACCCGGTGCACATGCCACCCCGACGGGGTGGATACCGACCGAGATTGACGAAACATCGTTATCCCAATCTCCACGGCGTCCCTGTAAGACCAAATCCAAGTCTGCTTCGCTTTCCATCAACGTGATGGATTCCCCCCTGAATCGACTGTAGTCGAAAAGGGTGACATGAGCATGTCCCTCAATCCAAATGGATGAGATGCGGTTGTTGATCTTTCGACCACTGGGGAAACGAACGTTGTCCAAATCATCGAAGTAGGCCTCCGCGAGGAGAGTGACGGACTCTCCGCGGTAATCGGCATCCGCATAAAGCGTAACACTTACCTCAGAATATTCAGGTTCATGTTCGTCGTGGGGATGTGGTTCGAATTGGGCGAATCCGGAAAAGATGAAACAGCCGGAAGCGAGGAGGGTAAACGGCAGGATCGTTTTCATGGACCTTGGGACGTCGCTGCTCCCCGGGATATTCAAAAAAAAAGACCCGAATTAATCGGGTCCTTTCGAACTTAAACTGAAGCGAGGAATTTAGTCGTTTCCTCGGGTCCCTGCGGCTCCCGCTGTGCCAATGTAGTCTTTCGCTTTTTGACCGGAAACGGTTCCCAAAGGGCTGCTGCCGGCATCGGAATCGTAGCTGGACCCTTTCCTCACCTTGCGAGGGATTCGACTGTTGGTGCTCGTGACGTAGATGTCGTCATCGTCGTCATCTGATTTGGATTTATTGGCATCCGTGGTCTCGCAACCCGTGAATGCAAAGACGAGAAAGAGACAGAATGAGACAGAAGGAGAGCAGGGTAAACTTTTGCATAGGCTAAATCGTAGCAGGAGTTAGGCCCATTCCGGTGGGTTTTGCAATTCCGGCTTTAATACGCCGATGCAGGGTAAATTACGGTAGCGCTCAGCGAAATCCAACCCATAGCCCACCACGAACTTATCAGGAATTTGGAACCCTACAAATTCAGCATTAAAGGGCACCTCACGACGTCCTTTCTTATCGAGAAGCACACAGGTTTTGAGGCTGGCGGGGTTCAATTTGGCGATATTCTTAGTTACCATCGCTAGGGTTTTCCCGGTATCCAGGATGTCGTCGATGAGCAAAACATGACGATTTGTCACACCGAGCGTGAGCGAGTGGATCAGCTTGGGTTTGCCGATTGATTTGGTCTCGTTGCGGTAGGATGAAATACGGATGCAATCCAGCCGGACCGGATTGGGTATATATCTGAGCAAATCGGCGGTGAACAGAATCGCTCCATTGATGATGGAAATAACCGTAATCTCTTCGTCGCCGTAGGTTTCCTCAATTTCGGTCCCGAGTTTCTTGATCCGCCGTTTGATGGAGGCTTCAGAAACCAAGATATTCTCGAGGTCCGTATGGGCTTTATGGAGCTTAAGCGTCGGTGACATCGATTTGATGCAGCCCAATCCCAGGCGCGGGGGCAAGGCTGCATCGGGAATGTTGCTTTAGGCGCCGACCCCAACGAAGGTTTGGTCTTTTCGGCACCTTTGATTCGCATGATTTCGATCCAAGTTGATCAACTCACTAAACGGTTTGGCTCCACGGTCGCTCTGCATCGCTTGGATTTACGAATCGAGCCCGGGGAGCTTTTCTTCCTGTTGGGTCCCAGCGGTTGCGGCAAAACCACTTTGCTGCGCAGTTTGGCTGGCTTCTATATACCAGAGGAAGGGACCATTCGATTTGGTGATGAAGACGTGACCCGGCTGGAGCCTCACAAGCGAAACACGGGCATGATGTTTCAAAGTTATGCCCTCTGGCCCCATATGACAGTGGCACAGAATGTGGCTTTTGGTCTCGAAGAACGGAAAGTGCCTAAGAAGGAAATCACCCGGAGGGTAGGGGAAGCTCTGGAATCCATGCGCATGGGCTCTTATGCAGACCGTTCGCCAAACCAACTTTCCGGAGGACAACAACAACGGGTGGCTCTCGCTCGTGCGCTCGTCATTCGGCCTCGCTGTTTGCTGTTGGATGAGCCGCTGTCGAACTTGGACGCCAAACTTCGACTGGAAATGCGGACGGAGATTCGTCGTGTGTGTAAGGAATTTAAACTAACCACCGTCTATGTGACGCACGACCAAAAGGAAGCGTTGTCGATTTCCGACCGCATGGCGATTTTAGAAGACGGTCACATCCTACAGGTCGGCGCACCGACCGAAGTCTACCGCTGGCCGCACCGCAAGACGGTGGCACATTTTATTGGCGAAACGGATTTGATCGAAGGCACGGTCACGGCGCTGGCCGGCCGAAACGCCACGGTCGAAACACCGATTGGTATTTTTGAGGGCGTGCTGGGCGATCCCGATGACACTCCGGTAACCGGCGCTCAAGTCACGTTATCCATTCGCCCCGAGTGTTGGTCGTTAGCCAAATCAGGAAGAGACTCCAACTCAGTATCCGGGCGGGTTGGAGGCGCGGTTTATCTGGGCGAAGTCGCCCAATACGAGTTCCTCGCGGGAGATCATAAACTGAAGGTCTACGAGTTGAATCCCCGGGAGTTGGTCAGTCGCGATGATGGGCAAATGCACGCCACGGTTGAGCAACAAGACGTCGTGGTGCTCACTGCCTGATTATCCTGCTACAACGCGCATTCGTGATGAAACGTTGGTTGATCGTCCTCGCACTCGTAATCGTTATCGCGATCCCGTTTGTGCTTCGTCCCAAGGCTAAGTCCATCAGCTCAGCTGACGATGTATTGGTGGTAATAACGCCCCATAACGAAGCCATCCGGCACGAGTTCGGGCGCGCATTCGCCAACTGGTATCAGGGCCAGACCGGACGAACTGTCGCCATCGACTGGCGCGTTATCGGAGGGACCAGTGAAATTGCACGATTCCTGTCTTCCGAATACACGGCTTCGTTTCGTTATCATTGGGAGCGCGAGTTGGGACGCTCCTGGGATTTTTCGGTCCAAGGATCATTCGCGGACGGACGGTTGGGAGACGATGCGAGTGGGGTTGAGCTGGAAGCTCGAAAGGCATTCTTGGACTCTGACGTCAGTTGTGGGATCGATTTGTTTTTTGGAGGCGGTCCCTACGATTTCATCCGCCAGGCGAGAATGGGCCAATTGGTGAAAACGCGGATTTTCGAAACTCACCCCGAGTGGTTCGAATCAGACGTAATCCCGGCGGAATTCGCGGGGGAGGGATATTGGGACCTCGGACATCGCTGGACGGGCACCGTTTTGAGCAGCTATGGTGTGATCTACAACCGCGACGTCTTGTCCTTGCGTGGTATCGAAACGCCGCCGCAACAGTGGAGCGACCTGCAGGATCCCCGGCTCGATGGAGCGATTGCACTGACGGATCCCACCAAAAGTGGTTCGATCGCCAAAGCGTTTGAAAATGTCATCCAACAGCGGATGCAGGAGGAGTATCAACTCACACCAGGTGACGAAGAACGGGCGGTCCGGGCGGGCTGGATCCGAGGATTACAGTTGCTCCAATTAGCGGCGGCAAATTCGCGGTATTTTACCGACTCATCCCAGAAGCCCCCGATCGACGTGGCCGCGGGAAACTGTGCCGTCGGCATGTGCATCGACTTTTACGGACGACAGCAGGTCGAAGCCGTGAAACGTCGCGGCGACAGTGAGCGAGTGGACTATGTTTCGCCTCGGGGCGGAAGCGTCAGTTCCGTGGATCCGATTGGAATACTTCGTGGCGCACCCAATCATGAGGTCGCTGAGCGTTTTATCGAATTTGTCATGTCGATGGACGGTCAACAGATATGGAATTTCCGGCCGGGAGTTCCCGGTGGTCCCCATCAGTTTGCACTGCGGCGACTGCCGGTTCGGCGGGACTTCTACAAGCCGGAGTTCAAAGCGTTACGCTCGGACCCCGATGATAATCCCTATGCGGGAGGCGAGCAGTTGATTTATCGTGCGCAATGGACAGGCCAACTGTTTCGCGAAATGTCGCTGATCGTTCGTATCATGGGATTCGATACGCATCCCGAACTGGTGAAGGCCTGGCGAGTGATTAATGCCGCGGGCCAACCTCCTGAAGCGATGGAGATTTTACAGGACTTTAGTCGGGTAAATTATGACACCGCCTTGGGCCGGATTAAGTCGGTGATCGGCTCCCGCAATAAAGTTGAAGAGCTTGATCTGGCCAAGGAGCTGGGGAATCAGTTTCGCGAACAGTATACCGAAGCGGCCCGGGTGGCTCGCGCTCACGCTCGTTGAAGCAGGCGGCGGATCTGATCGGCAACCTGATCCAGCGCCACATAGAACCAACGTATGCCTTTGGTAGCAGAGGCTTTGGTCGCATCTCCCATGACTCCCTCAGGAGCAATGTCCCGGGTCTTCCAGGAGAATGTGACAGGAGCGTTTTCGGGCCGTAGATTTCCAGCTGCACCTTTTTCCACAGGGTAGTGACAGATGGCTTTGCTCATATTGACCGTCTCAGGAGCGATTGCCAGCATCACGGAAGTCTCCCACTCACCGGCGTGGAATCCCCAGGCTCGTTCATGCGATTCCAATTCATCCGAAGCGGATAGGCGCAACATGCCGGCGCGCACCTTAAGTTCGGTTTGCAGTTCCCGTAGAATATAGGTGAGCACGGCACTGTTGCCGCCGTGAGTATTGAGCAATGCAAACTGCCGAAACCCTACGTCGTGCAAAGCGTTGACCTGCGATTTAACAACCTGCCGCAGCGACGCTGCACTCAAGGAAATCGTGCCCGGAAAATCACGATGCTCGTTGCTCTTGCCGTAGCAAAGCGTCGGCGCACACCAAACGTCTTCACTCAGCCGATTCGATAAACCTTGAGCGGCTGCTTCCGCGATCATGGCATCGACGCCAACGGGAAGATGGGGACCGTGCTGCTCAATCGCCCCGATCGGAATGATGACCAATTTGGCCGATTTGTCCGCCAAACCAGCGAGTGATTGAGCGGATAAAGCGGGGAAGTAGCGACCACGTCGCGGCCCCGGGTAACTCAGTGAACTTGATAGCGATTCGGAAATCACCGCGGAGACATCGGGAGTCGATGGAGTGAGATCGGCCGGAGAACCGTGCGCACGGATTTCCTGAAAATACATTCCCAGCCTAGACGCACAATCGGTCAGAATATTTTCAGCCGACTCATCCATCGTGGTGGAAAGTGGGGGAAGCTGGGACCAGTTCCCTGGCCGAAAATCCAGATCGACCGGCATGCCGGTTGATGTTTCTTCGGGAACCGAGCCAGTCAACGCGGCGCCAATGATCTGTGCTCGCGCCCGATCCGAGTCACGCGGATGCAGCGATAGTCCAACTCCCGCGAGAGGAATGACGAAGGTCTGTAGATCGAGCTCCACCCGAACATCGCGCGACGCGACATCAATCAAATCGATATTCCATGGGCTGGTGGACCAAAATACCAAACGCGAAAATCCAGCCGATTGAACCCCCTCGGCTATTTCGCCAATGATCTTGAGCAGTGCGTCCGCCGGCAGAGCAGTGTGCGATGGGCGATAGGGACTCAGTCCGGCCCGAAGCGGCGGCAAAATAGTTACATCGACGTTGGGATTGAGATCTTGGCTCGCGGCCAGAATCGCGTCTCCAATCGTTTCCTCCAAATCGAGCGACAATCCCAGTCCGTGATCACCCATTCCGTAGACGGGCAATACCGCAATCGAGGCAGTCGACTGACCGAATGCAGTCGTAGGCTGTTGCGCCCAAGACTGAGGTCCTGATGTGCGGGAAAGTGCTGAGCTAAGATACGACATGGTGGAGCGCGGATCAGTTCTTACCACGATATCGATAGTCCGTGTAGCTGACAACCATGTCCGAGTCGATGGACTTAAAGTAGAAGGCGTCCCCTCGGATCGAGACTTCGATTTTCTGGAGTAGGGAAGGTGTATCGTCTGCGGGAAGGGAGTATTGAATTACGGTTTTTGCGCTCTCGACGGTAACGCCAAAAACGGGAGAAAACTCTTCAAAACTCGCCAGTTCGATTCGTTCGATGGTGGAGGTGGGCACATGGAACGTGAGGGTGCTTGCCATGTGTTCAGCCGAGCGGTCGTCGCCGCCTCCGGGCTCCAAGCGGAAATGCCATTGTTGCCGCTCGCCATCGTCTGATTGGAGTTCGGCGGATTCGAGAATCAGTTGTTCCTTCACGTTAGGCGCGGTGTTGCCTCCCGTGCGGCGAGTCTGTTGCTGGCGATAGTTTTCGAGCGTACTGCTCGGAGGGGTTTCTCCGTTTTCGGTTATAAGGTTCCAGCGTAAGTGGGAGGCAGTCAGCGGATCGTAGGTCTCGACCCGCGAGCGTTCGGTTGAAACTGAGGTTTGGGTAAATGCCCATCCTTTGGGACCCTCCGTTCGAAAATCCTCCAAGGCAGCGAGAAATTGGGGCGACGGTTGAGCCCAGGCCATGGCAGTGGGAAAGAGTGCGAAGAGGAAAATTGTGCGAACGAAACACCGCATGGGAGCAGGCAACCGTGCGGTGAGAACGAGATCAATCCGCCTTTTCCTAAGAAATGACACTCGAGGCCGTATGGAAGGTAACCTCGATAAAATTATGAATACTGATTGTGTGCTTCCTGTTACCATCTCCGCGGTCTCTCTTCTATCTTCCATCCGGGCACTGGCCGGGTCGCCGATATTCTGATCAAAGATGTGGTCAAAAGTAAGACCGGTGAAAACCTGCTGCCGGGCTTGGACTTGGTTCCGACCACATTTAATTTGGTCGATCTCGAGAACGAGTATACCGGCGATCCTTCGCAACCCCACTACGTGGTGTTCCGCGACCAACTCGGCGAGATCGAGGCCAACTACGACTACATCTTGTTTCGATTGCCCTCCGAATATTCTGCGTGCTGCCCAGTGTGGAATTTTCTCCGCCAACGAGATCTACGTCCCGTCAAATCCCGATGCACTCAGCCTGATCGGTTTCACCCTACTGGTGGAGAAACTGGGCAAATTCCATCAACTCAGCGCCAGTTTCCGCAATACCCTGCAAGGCATTCCCGCCCGGGTTCAGGGCATCATCTTCAACTCCATCAAAACGGGGGTTGATATCGACGTGCCTCGGATGCGCATGCAGCTGCGCTTAAATCAATTCCGCAGCGCCAAACGCGCCGCTCCCGCAGCCAAACTGTTTGAGAACCATGTGCGCGATGCCATGGTGGTCCGCCGGGCAGTCACGCTTGGTCTGCCGGTAAATCTCGTGAAGGGGACCGCTGAACCCGGAGCTGAAGAAACCGTCGTCGACGATTATAAGAAGATCGCGGCTGAACTGGTCCGGCAGGGTGCCCGCGTAAATGACTAACCCCATCGATTTCTATGTCTGATTCTGATCTCGCAGCTCAATGGGATGAAGCCCGCACGGCTTTTGCATCCTCCATCATGGTCGATACCGCGCTCTCCAGTTTAGCGGAAAATCTAGACAGACCCGAATGGCCGGGAACCGGTAAAAAGGACAGCCCCGCTGATTACATCGATCTGACCTACGA
>CBDBDC010000002.1:0-682294 GCA_965203585.1 Actomonas sp. | reverse complement strand
TCTGACCTACGACGAAGTGATCGAGATGATGGCCGTGCGGAGCTATCCCGATCGCACGGTCGCCGAACTCATCAACATCATGACAGAGACTTTGGCGTTCGATGATCCCTTCGGTGATATGGTCGAGCACAGCGAAACGGCTGCTGAAGCCGAAAACCCACTGCTGGACAACCTGAAAAACTCGAAATCCCTGCAGCGTTTCCGATCGAGCTCTCGCATGTATCCAAAGATGCGAAAGAGTTCTGCGAATTGGAAGGCCTCACCACTTTGGCGGAGTTTGCCGTCTTCTCTCAGGGGATGGCCCAAAACGTTGTGGTCGGTGGGGATTTTAAAATCCTCCTAAATTCGCTCTCGCATGTTGATGAGAGTGGCATCGCCCAGTGCCTGCCTTTCCGCCCCGGCAAAAAAGGCCTACACTTGATCGAGGCTTTTTTTTTGGGGAGGGGGGGGGGGGGGGGGGGGGGGGGGGGGGGCACTATTCGCGGAATGCATGAATTGGCCCGCAAGAATCTTACCGAAACCGGTCAAACCTCGTTAGAGATAACCGGACGAGTGGGCGAATTGACCAAATATTTCGCCGGGGACTTGGAGGCGATTAAATCAAATGTCGCCGGAGGCGTGGAACTGAATCGAGAAGTTATGGTTCTGGGGGATCCCTCCATCGAACCATTGGTCGCCAAACTGTTGGGGCCGTATTTGCCCAAAACCTAAGAAATCAGGTTGGCTTGGTCGGCTTTTCGGGCGATAGTAGGCGCAAATGTCTGAACAACCGCCCCCTCCGCCAAACCTTTCTGGTTCCATAAAATTCCCGGGGCACGCCGGTGGAGTGCGCCTGCGTCTCCGCAAACGCACGCGTTCGCCGATGGAACACACGGAGCGAGCGGAGGAGACTAGCGAAAAAATCAAGTCCATCGTCGAGGCCACCCGGGCACCTTGGGGCCAGACGGAGACCACGCTGACGGCCGACCAGCCTTCCGACCTCCAAAAAGCGTTGCGCGAGCTTGAAGAGCGTTTAGAGGAGCGGGAACGCGCCTGCGAAGAACTCGAGGTAAAATTCAGCGATAAGGAACGGGAGATGGCCGAAATGGAGGCCTTGCTAGCGGCTCGCGAAAACGTCCTCAAAGTGAGTCGTCAGGCGACACCGGCCAAGGAAAACATGTCGGCGGAACAGCGGGAGGCTCTCAATAAACTGAAAGAGGAGATCGAACGGCAGGAAGAGTCGCTCAAATCTCAACGTGAAGAGATCAAACAGCGGGAACAGTTTTTGGAAGAGAGCGAAATGAAGCTCTTCGAAAAGGTGCAGGAGCAGGAGAAAAAAGAAACCGAGTTGGAGCAAAAGGAAGAGGACTTACATGCTCGGGAACGTCGAATACGGGAAAAAGAGGCACTTACTGATCCTGCGGTCGCTGCGGAGTTGGAGGCGGAAAAAGCCAAAACCTTCGACGAATTCACTGATTAATCATCATTAAACCGCCTTTGAATCCCATTGAGGCAAGAAAGGGCTGGCCTTGGCGGTTTTTGAGGCAACTTTATCCGCTACTTCGCGTTTGAAACGACTTCGTCCATGTTAAATACCCAGATACTTCGTTTTATGGGGCTCAGCTTGAGTCTTTCACTGGTTTGTCCTCTCACGGCCCAAGAAACGCTCGATGAGCCGGATCCCGACGCGAAAGCTGCCGCGGAGGCTCAAGGGTTTCGGTTGCCCCCGCAACTGCGTCGAGCCGGCTACCGTGACGCCAATCCTTGGGTGCTACACGTAAATGCGAGATATAGTGACACGGAAGCAAACGTCACTTTCGGTGGCCTCGGTGCTATTCCCTCGGTCAGCAATGTTCTGGAAGCAGATCTCACCGATGTCGAAACCCGAACGTATGACGATGGCGGAGTGGGACTAGATTTTGTTCGGGTGGGTGAAGCGGATGCCAATGGCGATCAGACTTCCACACCCGGTGGACGATATGAAACCAGAGATGACGACGGCGTGTTAACCGGAGATTTACTTGCCTACACCCCCGGACAAACGCGGCAGTGGTTTTATCTCAATGCCGACCAAGCGGGAGATGGGACGGTCAACCTAAATTCTTTTTCGACCGAATCGAGCGGGGCTTCATTTGCCCGTGCAGCTGAGAGTAGTCGGCTTGGATTCGAAATGGCCGTATCCCGGCGGCTCTTGAAGTTTGGCCGCAATGTCGAAGTCGGGATTTCCGGTTCGCTCGGCATTTCCGATTTCTCGGCAAAAGCGTCCGAACGTATTACTGCGAATCTCATCACGCTGACCGATGTCTACAATGTGATCGGCGGAGCTGTGCCGGATGCTCCCTACAACGGACCGCGCTTCGAGGAATTATTTGATCAGGTTACTGGTGACGTAATCTCAACCAACGGACGGGAAACGACCGTTCCGCTCCAACAGATCGCACTCGATCGTCGGATTACGACCGTTCCGAATGGCGCCGAGGTCCAAGGAGATTGGCAGCTGGACGGCGTATTCTACGCGATGCGGTTCGGTCCTTCACTCCGTGCGCAACTCACCGAGAACATTGCGGTTTCCGCGGGTGCTGGCGTCTTGGCGAATTACATCGGAAGTGATTTTATCGTCTCTGAGGTGCTCGACGTGGGAGACTACGGAATATTCAACACCATTGGGGTGAGTGCCACCGATACGTTGACTGATCTCCTGATCGGATATTACGCCGAGGTTTCCTTCGAGTATTGGATCACGCAACGCACCGGGTTTTTCATCGGTGCGGCCTTCGAATCAATGGAGGACTACGTGCAATCGTTTGGGGGGCGCACCGCCTCGGTTATTCTGGGGGATTCCACCGTGGTTCGCTTCGGTGTCGTTCACCGCTTCTAAAGCCGCAGCTTTATTCGGCAGATTCCAACTCTGCCAAGACATCCCCGATCGGGCGCAATTGGTCGTTTGGCCAAAGACCGCTGAGTCGTGTGATAAATTGCTGAATCAATCCATCGGGGCAAGAAGCGCCACCCGTGAGAAGAACCCGTTTGGGGGCTTCATCATCCGGCCATAACGGCCGTTTCACCATTTGGCCTCCGGTGCGCGGATCCTTCGCGGGGAAAACGTAGTGTTGGCTTTCGGCGCGGGATAAGATGCAGCTTTCGCTTTGCACAAAATAAGCTCGGTCACCAAGCGTCTCCGCACAAAGACGGTAGAGTTGATAGGTGTTGGAGGAGTTTTTTCCACCGATAACAAACGCTGCATCGAGAGGCTCACCGAGGGCGCGACCGAGAGCATCCTGATTGACCTGGGTTGCGTAGCATAACGTGTCCCGCCTGCTTCCTCCACCGACTCGTTCAATGCCAGCGTCACCGAATTTTTCGACGATCACCGAGCGGATCTGCTCGGTGATCGCCAGCGTCTCATTCATGAGAAGCGTTGTCTGATTCACCACCGCCACGCGTTCGAGATCCCGTTCCACATCAAAACCGGGGGTGAACTTACCTTCGAACTCCTGGTAAAATTTTTGACGAATCGCGGGGTCGGTCGCGCTGATGATCGCGGCGAGTTTTTCACCTTCCTCAAGGTTACGGACGATGATCGCTGGAGCAAATCGGCGGGTATTGGAGTAGGTTGCTTTGGTTTCCTCGTGCTCTGCCTTGCCGTGGATGACCACGGTGTAGCCTTCGCGCCCGTAGTTGCGCGCCGCCTTCCAAACTTTCTCAACCAACATACACGTCGCGTCGTGAGCATATACCGCGAGCCCCTTACGCACGAGTCGCGCTTTGTCTTCATTGGTCGCCCCAAATGCGGGAATAATGACGATATCCTCAGGAGTGAGCGTGTCCCAAATTAGGGCCTCTTCCAAACCCATCCCAGCTGGTTCGCCGGAGACGGTAAAGGGGACCCCTTTGTCGGTTTGCAGATAACGTAAACCACGTCGACAAAGGTCTTCGTTCACGAAGGGATTGTGGATGAGTTCCGAAAGCATGAATACACGACGACCGGGATTGGCCGCGAGCGTTTCGTAGGCCCGCTCGATCGCGTTCTTAACGCCTAGGCAAAACCCAAAATGACTGGGAATGATGTATTCGATCGCACCAAAATTAAGGGTGACTGGTGAGGTCGCAGTGCGTTCATGCTGGCGGGCAAGGGCTTTGATCGCGGCACAAAGACGCGATTGGTAAAGTCCGCTTGAGATCTTGTCGTTGGCATAAATGGCCGGATTTCGCTCCTTCTCCGGACGAAATTTGTAGATGAAATCGTTCTCTCCCAGGTGCAGGTAGGGAATTTGAATCAGGAATGGATCCAAAGTCGTCAGCACCCGCTTCAAAATCGGCGATAGGGAATCAGACTCTGTCTCGAGTTGCTCGAGGGAGATAAAACGAATCTCTCGATCCAAAGTCGAATCGGCGACTTGAACCGCGGAAACCGTGAGGTCATCTGTCGGCGAATTCACCGTGGTCAATTCGCGAGGCGAACCCGATTCTGGAAAGGAATCTCGGAGACGTTCAACCACCATCGCTGTCGTTTCGCCCACGAAAGCCAAACCCGTCCGGGAGCCCAGTCTTCGGATCGCCAATTGGTTGTTCCGATTGAATGCCAGAATGACGTGTCTCGTCAGGCGGGGAGTCGTTTCGGTTGCCAAATCCATAATTTCTTAACCTTGGCCTCCGAACGAAACATAATCGTCCAACTCCAATCGATCGAAAGTGGTAACGATATCGTCGCGTCCCGGAGCAAGGCGGCGGATTTCACGCGAAAAATTCTCGTGTCGGCCGGCGTCGCCGGGAGCGACGTTTTCGAGCCAATCGGACCAAGAGGCAATTTCGTGAGGTCTCCGCGTCGGTGCCATCTTCTGTCGCACCCAGATCAGCATTTCCGTATCCGATTTACCCTGACGGACGACGAATAAAAACTCATCCGGGGTAATGCCCATAAATTCAAGTAACCGCTGATCGAGCGCGCAGGGATAGATGTAGTCGCCGACCTTACCGGCTGCGAAAGCCCGCGCTTTGTCCAGTAATCTGGGAAGGTGAACAAATCCTCCGAGTCGAACCCGGGGACTACGGGGAGGGTGCTTCAACAAATCTGGCTCGCGATAATTGATCATTAGTTACAGCTGATCGTTTTATCCGGACCGAGGAAGGTCAACGGTGCGTGCACAGACTAGACGTTCAACTCGAAGGAGTCAGATGCGAGTTTCTTGCCGTTTATCTGAACCTCGACCAAGTGCGTGCCGGAGTAGTGTTTCCGTGCGCTGAAGTCGCGGATCATTTGTTTCTTCCGCAGTGAAACTGTGGCGCCCCCTGATAAGGCAATTTCCTTCCATTTGAAGACCTTCGCCGCAGTCGCACCTGACGCCTTCACGTAGTGGACGATATAATCCACCATGAGAGATTGGTCTTCAACTCCGTCGGAAGTCATATCCAGAGTCAGCGAAATCGTACGCCCCAGGGGGATTCGTTCTGGAGAAATCGCAAAAACAACCTGACTAAGAACCGGTGGGCGACCGACACCGAGAAACTCCAATGTCGGAGTGTGCGCATTTTTGACAAGAGTCCGAAGGCCACGTTTGGTTATCCAAGCGGTGTGATCATTGGATTGATCCCAGGATTGAATCGTCGCCATGACAAAGTCCGGATTGTCCTTGCTGATGTCATTGAGATGGTTCGCGACGGATTTGCGGACATAGAGCGAATCGTCGGCTCGGAGGGTATGAAGAATTTTTTGAGTCGGTCTGGGATCCTCCGTGAGGAAACTGAGACGCTTTCCCCATGGTAGCCTCGGACGACTGCCTTCGCTCGCCAGTCGACGCACGTGTTCATCCTTATCCCGCGCCCATTTCGTCAATTCTTGGAGAGTCGTCATCGGGGCTTTCAAGATGAATTCACGAATCGCGAATTCGGCTGAACCAAATCGGGTGAAATAGCGAAGGGCATCGAGAGAAGCCTCCGGATTCGAGAGGCCAAATTTCCCCACAAAATCCGAATACCAAACGCCAATAAACCCGTTTGAGTCGACGGTCGCGATTTTGCGCAGCACCGCGACCTTTTCGACGAAGCTTCCCGGCAAAGCGGCTTCCGCGGCGATCGACGTTTGTTGCAGTCTAGCCATGAGCTCTCGCTCTGGCAGCCCCTCAAGGGTGAGTTCTAAAAATTGCTCCCGATCAAAATCGAGGCACGCAGCGGACAGTTGTTGGGCAATTTCCCGATACCGCGCTTCGTTGAACCAGTCCTTGAATGACTTACTGGAGGAGGATGCTTCGGAGGTCATTGATCAGGAACTTAGATTGGCGAAATTCAATCCAGTGCCAGCACCTCGTCGAGCTTAGAGGCATCGCGCCCTCCGCCCATGGCGAAGTCGGGTTTTCCGCCGCCTTTGCCACCCAATGCCACACAACGTTCGGCGACCAGTTTGCCCGCCTGTAATCCGGCTGCGATAGCCGGTGGAGAACAGAATGCGACGACCGAAACCTTTTCACCGAAAACGCTGCCCAGAATCACGACACCATTTTTGAGTTGGGCGATGATCGAAGATCCCAGCGCACGTAACGCATTCGGATTAGCCACTTCAACACGACGGGAAATCCACTGAAGGCCCTCGCGTTCAGTCGCGGCGGCGATGAGATCATTGGCCAGATTAGCTGAGGCCTTTTGCTCAAAGCTTTTCAGCTTCTGTTCGATTTCAGTTTTTTGGGTGAGCAGGGCAGTGAGTTTTTCATCCAGATCCTGAGGGCCAGCGTGAAGTTTTGCACTTATCGTTCGTAGGGTCTCTTCGTGGTCGCGAACCAAATGGTAGGCGGCCGCCCCGGACACCGCTTCAATTCGACGGGTGCCCGCAGCGATGGCGGTTTCGGCGACAATTTTGATCAGGCCAATTTCGCCGGTGGTCTCCACATGCGTTCCACCGCAAAGCTCGCGACTGTAACCACCCATATCGACTACCCGGACAATCTTGCCGTATTTCTCCCCGAAGAAGGCGAGGGTGCCTTCCGGTTTTTTCTCGAAATCGGTTTCGTAGGTCTCCACCGGCGCATTATCAATGACCTGCCGATTCACCATTTCCTCGACGGTCGCAAGCTGTGCCGGAGTCATGGCCTCGAAATGGGCAAAATCAAAACGAAGTCGATCTGGAGTCTTGTGGGTGCCGGCCTGATGCACATGCGTTCCCAGCACTTCCCGCAGAGCCCAATGGATTAGATGCGTGGCACTGTGATGCCGTGAAATGGCCCGACGGCGTTTCAAATCTATATTCATTTCGACCTCCGTCCCGGAAGAGATCGAAACATCTTCGGTCAATCGGTGGAGGAATCGACCGGACTTATCCTTCACCGTATCTTCGATTTCGACCACCTTGTCGCCGTATGAAAGGACTCCGGAGTCACCCGCTTGACCACCCATTTCGGCGTAAAAAGGCGAGCGGTCCACAACGAGGTAAGAGGTATCACCATCTTTGACTATATCCACCGTTTGAGCCCGATACTTCTCCAAGTTGGCGCGGTCGTAACCGACAAACTCGGTGGGAGTAACCTCCACCGTGTCGTCGTCTTCAGTTGCTGCGACGGTCACCACTTTCTTCTGGGCATCCTGAGCGCGTTTGCGCTGCGCGGTCATCAATTTCTCGAACCCTTCTACATCAATGGAAAGACCGCGTTCAGTGGCCAACAATTGAGTCATATCCAACGGAAACCCAAACGTATCATAGAGTTGAAAGGCCGTTTCACCCGTGACGTTGGTGCCGTCTGCGGTGGATCTATTGAAGATCACCAATCCTCGGTCGAGTGTTTTTCCGAAATTCTCTTCCTCAGCGTGGATCACCTTGGCGATGATCGTTCTATTCTCGTTGAGCTCAGTGAAGACCTCTCCGAGGGATGCGACCACAGAAGCCACGAGTTGCTCGAAGAACCCTGTTTTGAGACCAAGTTTTTTGCCGTAGAGAATTCCTCGGCGAAGGATTCGACGGATTACGTAGTTTCGTCCTTCGTTTCCGGGATGAATGTTGTCCGCAATGGCACAGGAAACACAACGGGCGTGGTCTGCGATGACCCGGAAGGCTATATCCGTTTTCTCCTGTTCGGACAAACCCTCGCGTTTGGTGGGCACAGTTTTCGCATAAGAATGGCCCGAAAGCTCCGCGATCTTGGCGAAGAGGGGCGTAAAGATATCCGCCGCATAGTTGGAAGGTTCGGCGGTAAAGTCGGTGAATCCTTGAGTCGTCGCGTAAATGCCGGCGACACGTTCAAATCCCATTCCTGTATCCACGTGCTTCGCTGCCAACGGCGAGAACGTGCCGTCTACGTTGGCGTTAAATTGGATAAAGACGTGATTCCAGATCTCGATGCAACGCGGGCTGTCCTGATTGACCAACGCCCGACCAGTAGACTCGTCGTCATCGGCCAGAAGATTGAAGTGAACTTCGGAACACGGACCACAAGGGCCGGTATCTCCCATCATCCAGAAGTTATCCTTTTTATTTCCATCGACGATGTGGACGGCAGGATCGAGACCCTCGGCTTTAAATATTCGCTCCCAGATGGCGTAGGCTTCCTCATCCCGCTCGGCCGAGTCGCCCGCGGTGGAGTCTGGCTGGTAAATCGTGGCGAAGAGGCGCTTGGGGGGCATTCCCCAAACCTTCGTTAGCAACTCCCACCCCCATGTGATCGACTGCTCTTTGAAATAGTCGCCAAATGACCAATTTCCGAGCATTTCGAAGAGCGTGTGATGATAGGTATCATACCCTACGTCCTCCAAGTCATTGTGCTTACCGCCGGCTCGGATACACTTTTGCGTATCCGTTGCCCGAGTATTACTCGCCGACTGAGCCCCGGCCCATGAAGCTACATCAGGGGCCTGAGCACCTAGGAAGAAAGGCACGAATTGGTTCATTCCGGCGTTCGTGAACAACAGGCCGGGGGAGTCCGGTAACAGAGATGCCGACGGCACGATCGTGTGCTGTTTTTCGGCAAAAAAGTGGAGGAAGGATTGGCGGATTTCGGCGGCGGTCATCTCTAACTATTAGGTTCGATGAAGGGTTTGCCTCAGTGGTTATGCAAGCGGGGAGTGTAATTACCTCCAGCCGATCCGACTCGAGCCATAAGATTTATAAATATAGGAGGTTTACCTCAGTTCAATATTACGTAACAAACTCAATTAAAAAGAGTTAAAAAATTGCAAATTAATGTAAATATGAGGCTGAGACGGGTCGTCTTGGTGTTATGCCAGCTTCATCCACCACTTCTTTTAGATTTAGCACGGTATCTAAAATTACCGCTCAGATTGTCGTGGGAATCGGCATTCTCGTTCTGCTGGGCTGGAGCACCGGACAAATGGCGTTGGTTGGGATCTACCGGGGGTGGGCTGCGACGACTCCATCCACGGCAGCGAGCCTACTCTTGCTCAGATTGGCTGTCGGGGATTGCGAGGGCAGGCGACTGATCCGACGCACCGCAGGGTCTACATTGGTATCGTGTCGTTGGTTCTGATTTGGGTAGTCGTGGCGTTACTGCAGCATCTTTCGGGGCAGAATTGGTCCCTTAATCGATGGTGGTTTGGATTGGCCGATGAGGCCTCCGATGGACTCATGTCGTCAGCGACTGCCTGGGGACTGGCATTGGTTTCCGGAGTGTTGCTCGTCGACGCTCTGGCCACTGCTCGATTGATAGGGGTTATCCGCGGCCCAAGCAGGGCTTTGAGAAGAGCGGATGAAACCAGCAGTTAAAAAAGAAATCTTTAGGGAGGGGCGCCGGGGAGGGAGCATGCTCCCTCCCCGCTCTTTCCTCCGACCGACAGGTCGGCGAGGATGGAGGGGAAGACGTTGCGTGCCGAGCCAGCCGGAAAGTAACGATTTGAGGCATGACCCTTTCCGCCAGTTCGGTTCGCAGCGCTCCCAAACGACTACTCAGAGGACGAATATAACAACGACTCTCCCTGGGGGTGACGCGTGATGGCTGAGCCGCAAAGGCAATCATAACCCTGAAACTATGAGGTAATGAAAGCTAATGAATCAACTCCGCCTTTTGACTTGGTGGTATCTTTGGACCGTGCGGATAAAACCGTGGCCGTATTCGATCCCGCCCGTGAGGGCTTCCTTGCAGAGCGAGATGTGCCGAGCGCACCTGCCGTGCTCGATGGGTGGTGGCCTTTGCACAACCCGCTCCCAATCGGGTCGTCGTCTTCGCGGCGCGTCACCCCGAGGTGATCTATGCGCTTAATCCTGCGGCAACGGGGTCGTATCGTAACGCGCTCACCGTCTCGCACGCTCGCAATGATCAAAGCGATGCGCGCGACCAAGCGCACTTCGTGGCGCACGCGTGGGCCCAGTGGTGGGACGCGCGTAGGGCCGTGATCAAAAACCTCGTGCCCTTGGGGGCCATAAACCCGGCCGATGAGCTGGAGGTGAGCATCATCCTCCATCAGCTCGAAGTGCTCAATGCGGGGATTAAAGCGCACGATAGCGCCCTTGCCCAATTCGTGAAAAGCGCAGGTGAAAAAGCCGAACGAATCGCCGCATTGTCCGGCGCAGGTCCGATCTATACGCCGCGAATCCACGCCGCGATGGAGAAGCATGCGCCCAACTGCGAGAGTCCGGAGGCGGTGGCCGCAGCGCTTGGCATCGCGCCCATCACTGATCAAAGTGGCAAGATGGGCAAGGTGCAGCGCCAACGGCGCGGTGATATCTTCACGCAACCGAGCTTCGTAGCGTGGGCGAAAGCATCGTGGCAGCACTCCATCTGGGCGGAGGCGTTCTATCGCCAGCGCGAGGCCAAGGGCCATGGGTTTAATACCATCATGAGAGCGCTCGCGTATAAGTGGATCCGAATCCGGTGGCGTTGCGGGCAGGATGACGTCGCGTATGACGAAATGAACTACCTCAAATCCCTGCGCGCGAAAGGCACCCCACTGGGACCCGAAGGCCTCGAATTATGAACTAAAAATTACTCAACTTTTGCCTTGTCGGATGTCCTCAGAGCTAAAGTGATCCGTCGGATTTTGAAATACGATCTACAACGCATTTCCCGAGACATTTGGCGGTTCATGACCCCCAAAAGACAAATTCCGTCCGCATTTACACAAAAGAATCACTTCTTACCCATGGTTTAAGTGCCCCTGAAACTGATAGTTTCTAAGCCAATATCCCATTCCTCCACGAGGATTTTCGCCCCCCTTCCCTGTTAACTCCAGCCTCGGACTCGACTGAGATCTATCACCATCTCGATTGTGCCAAAACCACACCATTGAGCACCGAACTCCATTCTTAATTTCGACGGTTTCACGCCGTTTTCAGCACCCATCAATCCTATCTACAACCCCTCAGCCTAACACAAAACTCACCATCCATGATGAATCTTAAACGACTAACAATTATTTCCGGTCTCCTGACCTTGGGAATAGGTCACATGAGTGCGCAAAACGCCACTCCAAGCGATCCACCCAATCCTGATACTGAGGATGTCATCGAACTCACCTCCTTCGAAGTTGATGCCTCCTCTGTAGTCGGCTACCGCGCTTCCTCCACTCTCGCCGGATCCCGTCTCGACACAGACTTGCGGGACGTCGCGGCTTCAGTTGCCGTACTCACCAACGAGTTTCTGGACGACCTCGGAGCCTACGACATTGAGACTGCTTTCGCCTACATCGCCGGCGTAGAAACCGCCTTGAATACCGATACTTCGGAGCGCGGATCATCCGGTGAGTTGCAGGACAGCAGCGTCAACACCCAGCCCGGAAAACAATCGCGTGCGAGGTCTATCGCGCGCCGATGTGACCCGCGACTTTTTCGAAATCGGCAACGGTAATCTTGATCGTTACAATGTCGAACGCATTGAACTGGTGCGTGGTCCGAATTCCATTCTCTTCGGTCTCGGCAGTCCGGCTGGTATCATCAAATACACTACAAAGAAGGCGACCCTGGGCCGGGAAATTAATGAAATCTCCCTCGGGTTGGATAACTATGGTTCCTATCGCACCACGTTCGATTTCAATCGTGCCCTAAACGACAAGTTGGCTGTGCGCATAATGGCGCTACACGAAAACACCAAGAGCATGTTCCATACGTCTTTCGACAAGGACGATCGAATCACCGCGTCGCTGTTGTTCAAACCTTTCAAAAATACGAGCCTTCGCTACTCTTTTGAAACAACGCAAAACGACGCCCGGCGCCCAAACTACTCCCTGCCGATCGACAACATATCCCACTGGATCGCCAGTGGGCGTCCCACTTGGGATATTCGTGAACCCAATAACGTAGGCGTATTCCCAGCCGCCAATTTCCCCGGCGGACCAACGAACAGCGCCAATCCGGCTTCCCCCGCGACGCTCAATGGTGGAGTAGAGGAATTCAACAGTCCGTTCGGATTCACCAACATCCAGCTCTTCCTCCCGGATAGCAACGATCCGACCGTGCCCTTCATCACCACGAAAGCCGCCGTCGGCTACCGCACCGGCGGCGAGGTGAATCTCGTCCAAGACTTCACCCTGCGCTCACTGGCCCGTAGTCGAAGTGCTTACGACCAAGTTAATAACTTCGTTAATACGAGCGTCACGGATCCGCGCCTTTTCCCCATCTACGATATGAATTTAGCGGCGCTCCCCGGCAACAACCAGCTTCGCGATTCCGACACTCAACACATCACATTGACGCAAAAGATTTTCGAAGGTCTTCACCTCGAACTCTCCGGTTTCTGGGACACGACAACAAACGCCAATATCTCCCACGTTAATGGTGCGGACCGGGCGGTCTCAATCGATCTGAACCCTGTCCTTCTCGATGGCACCACAATCAATCCAGGATATCTGCGTCCCTACATCTCCGGTCGCGGTGGCTACAGCGAATCCGAACGGACCAACGAAGCCTTTCGGGCCACTCTCGCCTACGATTTTGACTTCGAGGATTTTAATGAACGACTCGGTTTCCTCGGGCGGCATGTTCTCTCCGGCGTCCACTATGACAGCTCGACCGACAACTACTCCGGAAGTGGCAGTCCGAGTTCTGCCATTCAATCCAATGATCAGGAAACCTTCGGTCTTAATAAGTCGATCTACGGCAGCTGAGTCTTTCAAAATTGGTATCTCGGCGACCCCTTCACCGCAGACCAAGCGTTCCCAAACTACACGGTTTCCACGACTCAGGAGATTGATCCCAGCACGCCCAGCACGGTCTATCGTCCGACCAACGGCGCAAGTGCCAACGACCCCTTGATCTGGAGCAACGCCAACGCGGTGCCGACCGGACGTCTCTACAGCCGGGCCAACTGGTCCGAGCTTGAAGTCGAAGGACAGGGCTTCACATGGCAGGGTTTCCTTTGAGGCGACCGCATCGCTGCGACCTGGGGTGTCCGCGAAGATACCGTTTCGTCATCGTCCGCCAATCAGGTGAGCGACGATTCCAGCGAAGTCTTTCCCCTCAATCCTCAAACTTGGGGACGCGACCTCGCCAATCCCGAACCGGCTCAAACCGGCCAGACCGGCACCAAGGGCATCGTTTTTCATCCGTTCAAATGGCTTTCCGTATTTTACAATGAGTCCGACAACTTCGCCGTGGGTCCGACCCGAGTCTACCCGACGCTTCAACCCATCCCCAACTCATCCGGTGTTGGTGAGGACGTAGGCATCATGTTGCGCACTCCTGACAACAAACTCGAGCTGAAGCTCAACCGTTTTGAAACTTCGCAAAAGAATGTTTCCGGTCGCGGCACGCTGGCAAACACGGCTCGATTCGGGGTGAACACTTACGAACGCTTCGCGTGGGCCACCATTCGCAACTTCCGCAACAATCGCCTCAACGACGGCACGTTCGACAATGGCGGCACCTATGCATTCCGCGGTCAAAATATGGATCAAGCTACGTTTGATAGCTTCTTCCGCTACCAGTGGTATGACCCGGAAGCTCCCAACAGAGGTCCGCTACTTCGCACCGCCCAATTCCGATGATACCGTGGATGTTGACGCCATCGGGTATGAGCTCGAAATCACCTACAACCCGCTGCCCAACTGGCGTATCGCCCTCAACGGCACCAGCGTCGAAACCATTCAGGACAATATCGGACTCGGGTTTAACGAGTATGTGCAAGCCCGCCTCCCCGTGTGGTCCAAGACCTGGGGTGATCTCACCTTGGACAGTGATGGAAACATCATCGGAGCAGCCAACGGCATTCACTTCCAGGACCGCTCGCGCAACCGCCTGATGTATCAGGAATACATCAACCGCGTTGTCGCCGCCCAAAACACCGCCAAAGCCGGCGAAGGTCGCATTAATGTGGGCCAATCGAAATACTCGGCCAATTTCATCACGAACTGCGCCTTTAGCACGGGCAAACTCAGTGGGGTTTCCGTGGGCGCAAATGTGTGGTCGGGTTACCCAAACTGGTCCACCTAAACAGTTAGTCTGGATGGGTTTATGGTGTGGTTGAGGGTGTAGAGTAAGTCAAGGGATGGGCGGAAGGAGGCCGGAGGCCGACTGGAGCCCTTCCCTTGAGTGGAGGGTTCTGATTCGAGCTTTTGTTCAAACGCGATGGGGCTGATATAACCCAACGAACCGTGGGGGCGCAGGTGGTTGTATTTCCATCGCCAGTCTTCGATCACGACCCGCGCTTCGGTCAGCGTGGAGAGCATCTCTCGGTTGAGGCACTCGTGGCGCAACCGAGCATGGAAGCTCTCGATAAAGCCGTTCTGCCAAGGGCTGCCGGGGTCGATGTAGAGTGTCTTGATTGATTGAGACGCGAGCCAAGCTCGCAACTCCTTTTCGATAAACTCCGAGCCATGGTCGCTGCGGATATGCTCCGGAGCTCCGTGCTCGGCAATCAGCCTGTTCATGATCGAACGCACCTTACGCGCATTGATCTTACGATCCACGTGGATGCACCGGCTTTGCCGGGTGTATTCATCGAGGACGCTCAGCATGCGTAGTTTGCCCCCGCGCATCGTCGTGTCGGGCACGAAGTCCCACGTCCATACGTGATGGGGATGGGTCGCCTTCGTCGCAAGCCCCGTGGAGATCCCACCGCGCCGTCGTTTGGGCTGCTTCACGGGCACCAACAGAGCGAGCTGCTGGCGCCGCCGTGGGATCAGTCGTGATCCGACTCGCCAGCCTGCTTTCTTCAGCAGGCGAGCGATCTTCATGTCGCCCAACCCAGGGTGCTCTCGACTCATCCGGCGTAGCGCTGCCTTCAACTTGGCCATCCAAGCATCAGGTTGCTTCGCCTCGTAGCCAAACGTGCGGCGATGCAGGCCAAAGGGCCGACAGGCCTCGCGAGCCGGGCAACGGCCCCGGTTCACCCTCGCGACCATGATCTGTCTTTTGTGACCGGGGCTCATGGTTTTTTTTCGAGCGCCTCCTTCAGGCGCTCTTGGCCGCGCATCTCATCTGCCAGCATGCGCTTTAATCGGGCGTTCTCCTTTTGCAGCTCCTTGAGCTGCTTGGCCTGGTCGAGCTCCATCATGCCAAACTCACGCTTCCAGCGGTGGAAGGTTTGCTCGCTGATGGCGTGTTTCTGGCACACCGCCAGGATCGTCGCGGCGGCCTGCTCGGCCCCACGCAATATGCGTATCTTCTGCTCGGTCGTGTATCTTTTGCCTTTCATGGTCTGGGTCCTTTCTGGGTTCCCAGACTAACTCTCTCAATGGCTCAGTTTTCGTAACCCCGACCACATCCAATCTACTGAAATTGAAATCACTATTATTCATAAATCTTCTCCGGCTATCGAACTCACGCACTCCTCCGTGAGTAATGACCATCGAGTAGATTGAAAACTTCAGGGGAGTAAAAGGTCTTACTGCCCGAATTTGGCGATTTGGGGTCGAGGAAACGACAGCGAGAGTATTTATCACCGGCAGCTTCGAACTTGCGTTTGAGCGCTAAGAATTTCGAGTTTGTCTTAAAGTCCTCATAACGCAGACAGCACTGAGCCGTCATTTCGCGATAGGTTAAAGACCAACGCTTTCTTACGTCCTCCTCTTTCAATTGAAACTCGGGAGCTGTTGGATTGTTTGTGACACGAATTCTGAGAGCTTCAACTGACTTTGACCGCGCAAATTCAGTCTTCACGCAAAGAGTGACCTGTGGATGTCCCAACTGATCTGCGGAGTGGGTCTTTTCTTGATCACCAATGTAACGCAGAAGGCTACGCATCTGATCCGAATAATTGGAGACCGAGGTTGGTTGAAGTGCCTCAAAACCATGGAAGAACGAAATGGGCATGAGATAGAAATTGTAGCGGGAAAAATCGATACCGAACTATGTGACAGCTAAGCTCATGAAATTTCTTAGTGCCGCCGTTCCAACATCCTGCACTCGACGACTGAAATAAATATCACGATTGATGAAATGAATAGCCGTGTCGCGAATCTCAATCAATAGCTCGAGGTTAGCTAAACAGGCTGGATCCACGCCGCTACCTTTTTGAGTCGCGAGTATATTTGCTAGTTTAGTAACTTCGTGCGTTAGCGCACTGCCGCTACGAGTAGTTTTAGGGGTACCCTTTTTGTCGGTTATTATCAAACAAGTGAAATCTTCCTTGTGGTCAGAGAGGAACTTGGCCTTCAGGAGCAACTCCCAGCCGTTGGTCATGAGGATGCTGAAGGTCTCCTCCCTGTATTTGAAATCAGGTTTGTTGTAGAGTTCGATCGCACTCATCGCTGCGGCTAGTGCTTTTTCCACAAGTTCGGTGCTGTTAACTTTCGTAGATTCGGTCGTCATAGCTCTTCTCCTATCAATTCGTGTGAGTATTGCGCTGATGCTGCCCGATAAACCCCACCACTACTTTTTGAGCCGTTTCATCCCAGGCAAATGCAATTCGAATTGCCTCAGTTGCATCTCGGCTATTTCCGGATCGAAGGTGCTCCGGGATCCAAATTTTCCGGCCATCCGGTGTAATGCATTGATACCAGTCTTTGTTCGCTTTCGTCGTACTCTCCTTCTGATGCCCGGAGTAGCTCCATCCTGAAATCGCCTCCTGGATGCTAGCATCAAAATCAGCACAAGAACGTTCCTTTATTCGTGCCATGAAGTAGTCGCTGGCAAGCCATTCAAACGCACTCCATACCTCCTCTGGATTCCTGTAGGGGGACGATTTGTCGTCGGATTGTTGATTGAAGGAAAAACAAATTTTGTCCGAAAACTCCGATCCTGCTCGTTCAATTGCTACTGCTACCGAATCTATCGGAGTTTGCTCCTCAATGGTAGAGTTCCGATCAGACTTTTGCTTCTCGATACCCGCCTTAAGAGCTTCTGTCCGTTGTTGCTCGCGAAACAGCTGTTCATTGACGTCTTGTAATTCTGCCTTAAGATTTGGAGTCTGGAGATCCTTGGCATCAAAATCTTTTGCATAAGCGCAAGCTAATTGCTCCCAATCTTGGTTGTGTTTCGCGAGAGCAATCACTCGGCGCCGATCGAGCGATTGTAGACGTTCGAGTGAGCAATAGTGTTTAGAAGTGCTGTTTACAGAAACCCCTGCAATCGTTCTTAAAACAGCATCCGCAAATCGACTCGATTCGAATTCAATGGGTTTGGCGGCAAGCTCAGTTACGGTCCAAAGTCGATGATCGCCCGTTTGAGAATCTCTTCTAAAACCAGGCCAATAAACCCGAATAGCGCCATCGAAACACGTCAATGATGAGAGGAGTATCCCAGAGAGAGCATGGGATACTTTCGCATTTTCGGCCACAATGACATGTGCGATTCCCGAAAGATGATCCGCCAAATCATTGTGGTCGATAAAGTAGGTCTTTGACTGCTCGTGAACGCTAACCAAGACCACCGGATGGCTCCGATTGGGATTTTCCAGAATCTTGATAAATTGAGTCAGATTTGCGGCTCCCATCCTCAGTGCAGAAGGTTTGCTATGAAGTCTCAACCCCCCACCTGCCGCCACAAAACCATGAACCAGAGTTCTAATGATTCGAGGTCGTTTGGGAGGCCGGTGAATGGGCATCATTCCTCCATCTTGGCGCCCTAATAGTTGGGTAAATGAAAAATAGTATTTGCCCGAAGATTCCCGGCAAAGCGCGAGGTCGGAAACCCAAATCAATGAGGGGTCTCGTGCATCGTTCTGCTGGAGCTGAAAACTCCAGCCACGGTGTTCCTCGGCTTCGACATAAAGGGTTTCTATGCGAAACCCCTCCTCAACTTCAAGAGGTGCAATGGAGATTGTCCTCGCGTGTTTAACCGGACGTTTTTTCAATCCAATTTGGCGTCTGTCATATAGCCAAACCCATACATGCTCGGAAAATTCTGTGAATACGTCTGAACTGTCTGGCCCCGGACGAATCTCAAATGTTGTTCGGTAGATTGCTCGCATGGTGGTAGATGGGGACTGTAAAGTCGCAGCCGGTTTGGGACACTTTTCCGATTTTTGAGCATCCCTGAGGCGGTGTCACGACCTCCAAAAGGGGACATTGCTTGAATCTTGACGAAATTTCTAAACTCGGTCGGTTAGGCGATTTTCAAGATTCAAGCAATGTCCCCTTATTTACATACGTGCACCGGATCGGCTTAACGCGTGGATCGAGATTATGGAGACGGTTACACGACCTCCACGCCTACCTGATTCGTTCGATCGCATTTCTTAAGAAGAATGAGCATCAATTTAAATTGGTGCAGAGAGTTCGGATCAATGCCGTTTTCAAACGTGGGGATCTTTGTCTGAGGTGAAAATTGACTGGCGAGAGATGCGGCGACGGGTGACTGTTCGCTTTTCATGCTGAAATCCTACTGGCCAACGGGAAGTTGAGACCCTCACCGCTCCTTTTCTTCTGGCGCTCATTTTGGGGGCGGGATTTATGGTGTTCACTGGCCGTGACCATTCCCATTGGTGGGCCAATCGGGAGGACTATGGGTTTGGATGGTTGGTCCCGGTATTTGTCGTTTTTGTGGTCAAGGAGCGTTGGACCGAGATTTTAGCCGCGGTAGCTTCCTGCGGATGGTCAGGTAGCCCGTGGGCAGCGGGGTGGCAGAAGTGGGTATTAAACACGTTGTTGGTGGGTGCGATGCTCGGTGGGGCGTTGATGTTTTTGTTGGGTGCGTTTTACCGTGCGGGAGCAGGTCCGTCTCATCCGGGATCACTCGCGCTGGCGATGGGGACTTCGGCGATTGTGCTGAGTCTGATTTTTATAAACGCGCCGGATTCAGGTGCGCCGAAACCCAGTGGTATCCTTGAGGACTCCCGACTACGCTTGGCTGCTCTTTTTCTATTTCCAGCCGGCGTTTGGTTTGTTTCCGCTCCGATGGTTTCGGTGCTCGAGAATCAATTGAGCCTGTTCCTGCTAAACAGAGTCATCACCGTAGTTTTCTTTTGTTTCGATGTATTGGGCTTACCGTTACAGCAGGAGGGAAACGTGTTGGTATTGCCCCCACTGGCGGATGGATCAGATAACAGGGTGGGGGTGGAGCAGGCTTGTTCGGGTATTCGATCCCTGGCGGGCTGTCTGTTTGCCGGTTCGTTCCTCGCGGTGGTATTTTTGAATAAACTCTTGCGAAGTCTGTTCCTGACTTCATGGGCCTACCGGTATGGGCATGAAGCGATCGAGGGGACTGTGCGTGATGTCGCGGGATTTTCGGTTTTGGGGCTAACGGTGATAGGTCTGCTCATGCTGCTGCCACTCTTTCAGTGGGATTGGTCGATTGGAGATGACCTCGTGGACGACGAGGAGACTGAGAGATGATGGCATGGATACGGGTGCAGTGGTGGTGGGTCGCGGCGGGAATAGTCGCATTCGGGAAGATCGCTCTTCTACGAAGCCAACACATCTATGCCATTGGGGGCGCACGGCATGACGACGCATTGTTTGCCAATCTGGCCACTCAGATCGTGCGGGGAAATTGGCTGGGCTCTTATGACCAACTGACTCTGTCCAAAGGCCCGGCTTATCCGATCTTCATCGCCCTGAATTTTTGGGCCGGAATGCCTCTGGCCCTTACTCAACAGCTCCTGTTCGTGGCCGCCTGCTTTGTGGTGGTTTGGGCGCTGGCACCCATAGTGAAATCGGGTTGGGCGCGTTTTGCCATCGTCGCATTTTTGGTGCTTAATCCTTTCACCTATGAAGGCGCGACGATGACCCGTCTCCTTCGCCAACATCTTACCGTGCCTTTGGCGATGGTGGTTGCGGCGGGGGTCTTAGCAGTGTTGATCCGACGTCGCGGGGACTGGGCGAATCGTTGGCCGTGGGCGGTGCTCACCGGTGGAGCGTTGGGCGTATTTTGGCTGAGTCGCGAAGAGGGGATTTGGATTGTGCCGATGGTGCTGGTGGCGGCGGTGGCACTGGGGGTGGACTCCTGGCAGGCCGGCTGGGTCGAACGGCGGCGATGGTTAATCACCGTTGCTCTCGTGATCCTTACTTCTTGGGCGCCGATTGCCGCGATCAGTTTCAAAAACGAGCGTCAGTATGGCTGGTATGGCACAGTCGATTTTCGGGCGCCGGAATTTCAGGAACTTATAGGTGCGCTGATCCGGGTAACCACGGGACCGGATTATCCCTACGTTCAGGTCAGCCGGGAAGCGCGCGAGGCGATCTATGAGGTCAGTCCCTCCTTTGCTGAATTACGTTTTCATCTGGAAGAAGGCCCGGCAACGGCGTGGTTTGAACGCAACAAGTATAGTGCCGAAGAACGTCAATACATGACGGGCTGGTTCAATTGGGCGCTACGCGATGCGATGGCGAATGCCGGCAAGATGGAAAGCCCGCGGGAATATTTGGATTTTTGCGCTCAAATCGCGGCGGAAATCAATGCGGCCTGTGATGCCGGGACGCTTCCGGCCGTTGGTCCTCGGTCAGGGTTTATGCCGCGATGGCATCCCGAATTCGCCGTCGCCATGAAACGGGAGTGGGCGAGATTTTTGCAGGAGGCTCTACGGCTGGACGGGTTTGAAACGATCGTTCCGTCGAGCGTGGGAACTGACGATGATATCCGCGCGTTCGTAGATCTGAGTTATGACAACTTAAGCCCATCACTTACGGCGACGTATTTTCACA
This sequence comes from Actomonas sp., assembly GCA_965203585.1. Lineage (GTDB taxonomy): Bacteria > Verrucomicrobiota > Verrucomicrobiia > Opitutales > Opitutaceae > Actomonas. The sequence continues at coordinate 661,369 of CBDBDC010000002.1, read as the reverse complement.
AACCTGATCAACTTGACCTGAATCGCTTCAAACTCGATTCGTTGCGTGCTTTGGGGAACTGGACCAAGGACAACTTCCGGTGGATTTTCCTGATCGCGGGCGGTTTATTGTTGATTCGGCTGGTCGAGCGGGCGGGGCGACGGGAGTGGTCCTGGCTGAGCCTCATGGCGTTGATCGTATTGAGCGGGGCGATGGCATCGCTGGCTGTGAATTTTTTGGTCCACACCATGGCGTTCGAATATTTCTACCCCGCGGTGTTTGCCCCGGCCTATCCCTTACTTCAGCTGGCCTCGGTGCTGGTGCTCATGGAAGTGGGCGGGGCTTGGTTCAAGCCGGCGGGAGGCTGGTTGGTCGAAAGGGCCAGGGCACGCTGGTCCGGACTTAAGTTGCGCAGGACAGCGGGGCAGAAAACTTAGAGGATTTGGGGTGCGGCGGAATGATCCGATGGGACTGAGAGGCAGGAACCGGGGTTGGCAATCCCGGCTACAGTTTTGTTGATTGGGAGGTGGGCTGGACTCTGTCTCGAGAATCCCCAGCGCTGCTTACTCAGGTCGGGAAATTACTTGGAAGACCTGACTCTTATTCAAATAGTGCTCTGCCAGTTCGTTGATCTCCTCTACAGTAATTGACTCATTGTCATCGTAGCGGGAGCGGGCCCAGTCCAAGCGCTGGGGTTGTTCCTGGGTCCGAGAAAGCACGGCGCCCAGCCAGTAGCTATTGGTGCGGGAACTTTCGCGCAGTCCGGTGAGAATCGGGTTAACCGCCCGGGTCAGCTCGTCTTCGTTGGTGCCTTTCTTGGCTAATTCATGGGCCAAATCCATGACGACCTTGGTGACGCGTTTCGCTTCTTTGGGATCGACGGTAACGCTGGCTTGGATCCAACCGTAGCCTTCGTAGGTCTGGCTGGTATTACTGCCCGCGTTGGGACTATAGGAGTCGCCGAGCTCTTCCCTGATTTTGAGTCGAAGTCGGTCTCCGAGAATATTTCCCAAGACCCTGAGTCGACGATCGACCTGCACATTCATGCCATCGTCGGTGGGCCAATACAGAGCGACGACCGCCTTGGGAATCTCGGTGGGCACGCGGTATTCTTTTTCGAAGGTCTTTTCCGGAACGTTGACGATTCGTCGTCCCGCGTAGTCTTCCCGGGCGCGACGGGGCGGGAGAGCACCAAAAGTTTGAGCGACTGCTGCGATGGCCTCGTCGATATCAAAATCTCCCACTAATCCGATTTCGATGGCGTCGGTCTCGAGGTGCGGGACCAACCACGATTCGGCCTCCTGAAGGGTGCGTTTGTCCAACACGGATTCGGGCGGAAGTCCGAAGCGATGGTCACCTCCGGCCAATAGCCTTGGCACCTCGGTTTGCAATGGCCCCTGCGGCACGTGCGCGAGCCGGGTGTAGTATTGGGCAATGGCTTTCCGCATCTGACGGTCTGCCTCGGGCCGGAACCCCGGATCAATCACGTGGGCGGTCGCCAACTGCAATTGCAGCAGCAGATCCTCCGGGGTGGTCGGACCGGAAAGAGAAAAGGCACTTTCACCGGCGCTGAAACCAACGCCTACATTGCGGCCGGCGAGAATTCGGCGCAGCTCATCGGCCGAGTGTTGGCCGAGTCCACCGAGATTGAAGGTGTTGGAAGCGTAGATTCCGAGTCCGTCCAATTCGGCTGGCTCTGTGAGCAAACCACCGCCGAGACGAATACTCATGCTGATGCTGTCAGCGGAGAAGTCGGTTTTCTTGAGGTTCAGTTTGACGCGGTTCGAGAACTCAACCAACGTGAGGTCTAGATCCTCTACATATTCGCGGCTGTAAACTTCACCGGCAGAACCGAATTCTGTGTAGGCCCAGGCGGCTTGTTCTATTTCGGGGGGCGGGTCCAATGCCACCGAATTGGCGGTCTGGTAGACTCCTGCAATGAGCTCCTCGGGAGCGGCCGCAACGGAATCCCCGGTATTACCGATTACGGTCAGGTAGCGGTGTCCGGTGGCCCAAGTTTGGCGGAAGGCATCGTCGCAGGCCTCGACTGTAATTTCGTCGAGAACCGGCATGAAGAGATCGAAGTTGGTCTGCGGAGTGGTGAAGACACTTTCGTCGGCCACCGAGGAAAGGATGCCCATCGCCAGTCCCGAGGAGCGGCGGGTAGGTGCGCGGCGCACCGCTTGTTCCAAGTCGTTGCGCATTCCGGCGATGACTTCTTGGAGTTCAGGTTCCTGGAAACCAAATTGTAGTGCGCGGCGGAGTTCATTTTCGGCCACGGCCAGAGCATCTTTCCAGCGATCCGCATCCGAACTTAATTCCAACGATGCCGTTTCGGAAACCTGATAAAATGATCCTGCGCCGCCGCCTCCGCCGATGAAGGGAGCACCTTCGGTTTTGGCGAGTTCGGAGATTCGCCGATTGAGCATCGAGAAGGCCAAATCGCGGGGGAAGTCCTTGACCCGATTCATCGCGGTATCGGGTTCCTCGGTGTAGGGAACCACGGTTTGGATGCCGACGGTGACGTTGCCGGCCTCCGGCTCAGCGTGATGAAGCACGTGCACTCCGGAGGAAACCTCGACGCTGTCAATCGGGGGATCGTTTCGGGCGGGGCCGTGCGCGGCGAAACTGGAGAAGTTGGCGATGATTTTCTTCTCCACCTTATCGATGTCGAAATCACCGACGGCCACGAGAGTCATCCGCTCCGGACGATACCACGTTTGATAGTAGTCAACGAAGGCATCTCGTTGGGCATTGCTCAGCACCTCCTCGGTGCCGATGGGCAAGCGGTGGGCGATACGGGTGTCACCGTAGAAAAAATCGAGTTCGGCGAGGAATGAGCGCCACTCCACGGAATCGCGGGTGCGTTTTTCGGAGAGCACGATACCGCGCTCGCGATCGATTTCCTCGTTGAGCAACAGCATGCCATCCGCGTAGTCCCGGAATACCTGCAGACCCTCGGCGAAGTTCTCATCGGTGGAATCGGGTAAATCGATCATGTAGACCGTGCGGTCGAAACTGGTGAAAGCGTTGGTATCGCCGCCGAAACTCATGCCCATGCGCTGGAAAAATTCGATCAACGTGCCGGGCGGGTAGTTGTCACTACCGTTGAACGCCATGTGCTCCAGAAAGTGAGCGAGGCCCCGTTGGTCTTCCTTTTCCTGTAAGGAACCCGCTTCGACGAGGAGTCGGAGGGCGGTGCGATCCCGGGGTTCCTCGTTGGTTTTCAAGGCATAACGCATGCCGTTGGGCAACGATCCATAGCGGACTGTCTCATCAACCGGCAGATCGCTCTCCTCGTGGGCGAACGGTGGGGCGGCGAGAAGCCAGCCAGGTGAAAGGAGGAGCAGGGTGAGGAGGAGGGAGCGGCGGAGTGGCATGGTAGTTAAAGAAAGATCTCTTATCGGAGGGGGCGGAGCAACCGATTGTTCCTCATTTATTTGGTAAGTGGTTGGCTGAGATCGGCCGGGTCAGCCCGAGGAAGAATTGTGCCGGGGGTCGATCACGCGGGTTTTTGAGGGCGTTTCAGATTTTCGTTTAAGAGCTTCTCAAAGAGATCGCTCACAAACTGAGGTAGACTGTGCTTCGCGACCGCTCGATGCCAACGTTCCACATAGCGCGATGCGAGTTTGGTGGTCGATTCTTGGCGGCGAAGCGTTTTGTCGAAATCGATGAGGAGCACATCACCTGCGGAACCCACGAGAATGTTGCCCGGGTGGAAGTCGGTGTGGTGATACTGCTGATCAAGCAATAGCCGGACCTGTTGCACAATTTTGGGCATCAACGCTTTGGCAGTGTCGGGGCTCTCTCGAATCACGGTGGTATAGGGCCAGCCGGCCGGAGCTTCGCGCATGACCAACCAGCAGTGAACCCAGAGTCCACCGGTTTCAGCCCACGCGAGGGGTTTGGGAGTGGAAACGCCCGCGGTCCTCAATTCGTGCAGGGCCTGAAATTCACGTTGGCTCCGTGATCGGGTATTCCAGAGGTGCCCCCGATCGATGAAATGGCGAAGGAAACCCCCGCGGAGGTAGTGTTTGATGAACACGCGTCCGATCGAAGGCAGCTCGAGTGCCTGTGCTCCACCTCGCCCCTCCAGCGGTTCATCACTGCGTTCAGGTTTGCGGGCCAATGCTTTTTCTAATGCAGCGAGCGATTCTTCGGACAGTCCCTGCGGGGAACCAAAACGGATTCGGCCTTTTTTTTGCAGCTGCATAATGGAAATCGAAAGGGGATGGCGGGAGGACGATCACAACCTTTTGGTGGAGCGATGCAAGGGGAGAGGCCTCACACTCGTTGGTGTAAAGGTTTGTGATGTGCGGGAAACTCTGCTTCGCAAGCAGGCGTAGATGTTTATTTGGATCTATCGTTTATTCTTCCTGCCCGCACTTTTGGTGATTGCACCGGTGCTGTTGTGGAAGAGTCGGCGGCGCGAAGGACAGTGGCAGGGGTTAAAACAACGCTTCGGCCATGTGCCGGTTTTGCCCGCCAAGAAAACCGGTAAAAAACGGGTCTGGCTTCAGGCCGTGAGCGTGGGCGAAGTGCTCGCGATTGAGCTGGTCGTAAAAGGGCTACTGACGGAGGAAGGGCTCGAATTGGTCATTACGACCACAACCAGCACCGGCTATCGGGTGGCCTGCGAGAAATATGCCGGTAAGGTGTTGGGGATCGCCTACTTTCCCATCGATTTTTGGTGGTGCGTCGCACGAGCGTGGCGAGCCATTAAGCCGGACCTGTTTGTGCTGATGGAAGGGGAACGTTGGCCGGAACATCTTAACGCGGCGGTGGTGCGAAATGTTCCGGTGTTGACGATCAACGCCCGCATCAGCGACCGCAGTTTCCGTCGGATGCAAATGTGGCCGTGGTTCGCGAGCGGGCTCGTGAAAGGGATCACGCGGATGTCGGTGGTGAGTGACTCGGATGCGCGCCGCTTTGCGGAGCTGGGAATTTCAGCCACGGATATCGCGGTCGCCGGCAATTTGAAATTGGATACGGAGTTGGTGGAACTCGATGGACCCGCCCGGAGTGCGTTGCTCCAGGAAATGGGATTTGGCGAAACGGACACCATCATCGTGGGAGCGTCGACGTGGCCCGGAGAAGAGGAAGCCTTACTTGCAGCGTGCAGGTCATATTGGGATGGCGGAACCGACCAAACGGGCAAAGTGCGGCTCTTGCTAGTGCCGCGTCATGCGGAGCGGGCCGCGGAAATCGTGCAAGAAATCGAGGCAGCTGGACGTTCCTATCACGTCCGCTCGCAGGGTTCGGCTTCAGAGCCGGTGGACGTTTGTCTGGCCGATACCACCGGCGAGCTCTCACGGTTGGTGCAACTCGCGGAAGTGGTTTGGATCGGTAAGAGCCTGCCACCCCATTCCCAAGGCCAGACCCCCGTCGAGGCGGCGCGATTAGGCAAACCGGTTCTGTTTGGACCCGGCATGGGCAACTTCCGCGGGATTGCCGCGCATTTGATCGCACACGGCGCCGCGCGGAAAATCGATTCGAAAGCTGAACTGGAGGTTGGCCTGAAAACGTTGTTGGCCGATGCATCACTGCGAGAAGGCATGTCCTGGGCAGGCCGCGCTTGGAACGATCAAAATCGCGGGGCGAAAGACCGCACTTTGGAGACACTGTTAGGGATGTTGGATGAGCTTCCGCAGAGAGGGTGAATTTTACCAACTCCTCGCGCGGCTTGTCTGCCTGTGATAAATCGTTGAAAAGGAAGTCCCCCATGATGCCGCCTAACGAATCTGCCGAACCCCACGTATTTGAGGCTGATTCCATTTGGGCGGCAGGCGTGCGAAGTGCGCTCCGATTGATTCCGAGTTTGGGAATCAAACCCAATTGGCTCCTCACGCGTTTGGATCTTCCGGGGGAAAATGGCTACGGTGCGGACACCGCTTCGGTCGGTCACATTGAGGTGGTGAGCCATTGTTGGAATTACGCCCACCTGCTGGTCTATCAACTGAGCTCCGTGGTATTGGCCCCACCGAAGAACGTGCGGCTCACCATGACCGTCTGCTACTGTGATGAGGACCAGGATACGGTGGAGCTAATGAAGTTTTTTCATGAACAGAAGGTGCCGGGGGTGATTTGGAACGGGATCACGCTACCGCGGGAAGCGCTGCTGCGTCGATCGGTGGGGCGCAACGTGGCCGCTAAATCATCGCAGGCCGATTGGGTATGGTTCACTGATTGCGACGTCGTATTCGCCGCCGGGTGTTTCGATGGTCTGGCGGCGGCTTTGGAGGAGCGAAATGATCGTTTGGTGTTTCCGCGCGAGGAGCGGTGCACCTTGATGCTGGCATCGGACGATCCCGTTTTGGCGGCGACGGCGAAGGGCCCCGCGGTGCTCGCGGTGGATTTCGAAAATTTCCTGCTCCAGCACCCGCGGCAGGCGACGGGCCCTCTTCAGATTACCCGTGGTGATATCGCCCGCACTTGGGGCTACTGTGGTGAGATCGACAGTTATCAGCGCACGACCGATCGGTGGCGGAAAAATTATGAGGATCGCGTGTTTCGTTGGTTGTTGGGCACGAGAGGGACTCCCTTGGATATCCCCAGTGTTTATCGCATCAAACACGTGGAAAAGGGCCGATATCAAGCCGGATGGTGGGGGCGCTTCCGTTCATTTATTCGACGTCGGGACGGCGCCTCCCGCGCCACCTAGGTTGAAGAGTCGCATTTCCTTCAAACTTACTCATACCCTAAAAACCATGACTCCTAGCGACGTCACATTCGGTCAACGCTGCAAACATCTGCTGTCCTGGTTCGGCAATCGAATTCAAGGGAAAGATTACCAACTGAAGGTCGAACTCTTTGGGAAACCCGCGGTCTTCGCAGTAACCTCGCGCCGGGAGTTGAAACGCGTGAGCGACGTGTCCTATGAAGGAAGTTTCCTCGGGCGGATTTTAAGTCACCTGCAGGAAGGCGATGTGTTTTTTGATGTCGGGGCCAACATTGGCTTGGTGAGTATAATCGTCGGACAACGTCCCGAGATGGCTTCGGGGAAAGTGTTCGGCTTCGAGCCCGAACCGCAGAATCTCGCGCATTTATGTCGCAATCTGGAAATCAATAATTTTGGCGATCGGGCACAGGCTCAGGGCGTAGCCCTCGGTGCGGATTCCGGGCAGGCTTCGTTGCACGTGCGGGGGACGGTTGGCGATGGTCGTCATTCGCTCGTGGCCTCAGAGAAAGCGGTCGGGGCGATCGAAGTTGAGGTTGTGCCCATGAGCGCGTTTTGCGCTGAAGCAGGGGTCGAGCCTGACGTGGTGAAGATCGATGTCGAAGGGGCGGAAGGTGTCGTCTTGGCAGGAATGGAGCCGCTGTTGGCGAAGGGAAAACCGTGGGAATTGTTCATGGAGATTCACAACAAGGGTGGCAAAGACCGCATGCCTGATGGCGCCATCATCGACGACCATTTGGGGAAGTTTGGCTATTCTTTGGTTTGGAAGGAGAGGCGGGGCCATGGAGAACATCGCCATTTCCAAAAACTCAGTGAAATTTCAGCAAAATAGCCCGAATTTCTGGGAAATATATATCGTAAAATATTGTAATATAGCATGATACGGATCATGTAAGAAAGAGATTGCGGGAAGAGGAGCAGAGTCTACGTTTTTTGTTTTTCTCTGCATGCAATCGCACGGCCCCAAGCGAGTATACACCCCTAAATCCCTCGAATTCTGGTTCGGAAAGCTCTCCGACGAGTGGGAACAAAATTTCACCTCCACCCAGCTGGAGACCGGACATCGTCTGTATCGAGATGGCGATGTGCGGGAACTCGAACTCACCGCCGGTGATGCGATTATCCACCATCGTGTGGAGAAAAAGGACGAGTATGCCGTCATCGAGTGGGATGGAGACGCGTTGTCGGTGAGGTCGTCCTCCACCGATACTGAAGTCGCGCGATCATTGGCAGTCGCCGGTTTGCACGAGATCGAGGAACTCGTGGCCGATGAAATCTCCCCGTTGCCGTCGGACCGAAAAGAAGAATCGAACGGTCGCAATGGCAACGGTTCCGACCCCAAGGCCAACGGTTCGAACCCACCCTTGGACCTAAAGGCCCGGCGGAACAGACGACCGACGCCGCTCGCCGCCCGCGGAGCCTCGCGGACTTTGGTTTTGGTGTTCAAGACCCGGGTCACCGGCCTGAGCTTCCGGGCATTTTGGCAATCGAAGGATAAGAAGCGGGTTCCGGCTTTGGGCGATGCGGCGCACGAAGAGGGCATCGCTCACGTCTCATCGAGTGAACGGGCCAAGTTGATCGGATTGGCGGCCTATGCGCGCAAGGCTCACTTCCAATTTAATAAAAAGTCCGGTGTTTATCTGATGGAGATCGTGGCGGAGGTCCCCACTTTCCTGAAAGGAACGATGACCGGTTGGCGCCGCCTCTTTTCAATCGAGCTGGATAACAACGTCGCCAACCTGATCAAGGATACGAAGAAGATTCATGTGGAGGTGGTCGCCGGACGCAAAAGCCTCAATGGGCAGGGGGGCGGCGGGGATAAATCCGGCGGAGCACTTGATTTGCGATGGATCTTTAAAGCGGGCGAACAGCTTCTGACTGACCAAGAGGTTCGTTCGCTGTTGCGACGCGGGAAGACTCCCACGATTCTACCGAACGTCGGGATCGTCGAATTGCCCACTGAGCAGATTCAGGCGATCGAGTCCTGGCGGCAAAATGTTGAGGAAACACATGGCGGAGGAGGGCTCTCTCCGTATTTGGTTTTCTCCCTCTTCCACGATGACCGGTTTAAGCTGACGGTTTCCCCTGAAATGCAGGCGTGGCGCGATGAAGTCGTCAAACCGCAGCCGGTTGAGGCGGAGATGCCTGAGCTATTGCGCCGTTACCAACGGCGCGGCGTTGAGTGGATGCACCATCTGGCTGATGTGGGGTGTCATGGCCTCTTGGCCGACGAGATGGGATTGGGTAAAACGCTCCAAGTATTGTCATTGCTTTCGGCGAGACCGATTGAGGGGAAGTCTCATTTGATCGTTTGCCCCGCTTCAGTGGTTCCCGTGTGGCATGAGGAAATTCAGAAACACTTTCCCGCGATGAAAACCGAGGTGATCAAAACGGGGCACGATTTCGTGGAAATTGCAGACCATGTTATTTGGTTGGCGAGCTACACGCAGTTGCGGAACCACCGGGAACTGTTGCCCAAGGCGGAGTTCGGCTACGCTGTGCTCGATGAAGGACAGTTCATCAAAAATCCTGATGCCAAGGTCACGCAAACCATCTATGCTGTTCGCGCCCGGCATCGCATTGTGCTGACCGGCACTCCGCTGGAGAATCGTCAGTTGGATCTGTGGTCAATTTTCCGATTCCTGCTGCCCAGTCTCCTAGGCTCCAGATCCAGTTTTGAAACGCAACTTGGTGCTGATCGCAGCGGTCATATGGCCCGGTTGCGGGCTCAGTTGGCACCGTTTATCCTGCGCCGCACCAAGAGTGAGGTTGCGACGGAGTTGCCGCCGAAAGTGGAGATGGATCTACATTGCCCGATGACCGATGTGCAGCGGGCCGAATACGCCCATATCTGCTCGGAAGGTCTGCAGCGTTTGGGCGACGATGTGGGCGCGGCGATTCGAGAAAAATCGTTTGGATTCCTGGCACTGCTGACGCGATTGCGTCAGGTATGCTGTGATCCTGATATGTTGCCTTGGCGCAAGTCGCCGCTGACCGATTCGGGTAAGATTGGCCTATTGATCGAGAAGCTGGCTGAAGTGATCGAGAGTGGTCACAAGGTAGTGATCTTCTCCCAATTTGTTATGCTCCTAGACCGGGTGAAGGAAGCGCTATCGGAGCATTATCCGAATCTGACTCAATTCGAGCTCACCGGCATGACGCTCGATCGCCAAAAGCCGGTGCATGATTTTCAAACTTGTGACGAAGCAGCAGTAATGTTGGTATCGTTGAAAGCGGCCGGCACGGGTATCACCCTGCATGCGGCGGACTACGTGTTCCTGTTGGATCCATGGTGGAATCCGGCGGTGGAAGCCCAGGCCGTGGATCGCGTGCATCGTATCGGTCAAACCAAGACAGTTTTCGTTTACCGAATGGTCACAGCGGGAACCATCGAAGAGCGGATTCAGGAACTGAAGGAATCCAAACGCGAACTCTTCGATAAATTGGTTGGCGGTCTCGGTGGGGACTTTGATTTAAGCCAGCATTTCACCTCCTTGCAGGATCTGGTTAAGCTGACCAAAGCCACTACGGAGAAGGATTCGGACAATCCGGAAAACGGTTACTAGATCGTCGCGAATGCGACTATTTCGTGACACGTGCGTAACCTAAGTTACGCACCGGTTTCGCGCCCGTAACAAGTTGGCGTCGTCACGATAATGGGTTTGAGTGACTCACTTCTGTTATGCCGTCGTCTGCGGCATGTTCAGTTCCGCTCGCCGTTTCGGCATTCGTTTTAAGGTCAGTATATTCGCGATTGCGATCTGGTCATTCATGGCCGGCAACTTCGTGAATGCGCAGGATTCAGGATTCGGTCGAATTAGCGGAAGAGTATTGGATGAAAGCTCGGGATTTGGCGTTTCTGGCGCCACGATCGCGGTATCCGAAACAGGTGACTCCACGACCACCGATCTTCGCGGAAGTTACTCCATCAGTGGAATCGCAGCTGGCACAGTCACTCTGGTTGTATCCAAGGAGTATTTTAACTCGGCAACGATCACCGGTGTTTCCATTCCGGCGGGCGGCGTGGAGACGTTGGAAATTCCCCTGCCGCCGAGCGGAGGCCCGGTCATTCGCATGGAGGCATTCACGATCGCGGCCGACATCGTGCAGTCGTCAGACATTGGACTACTGGCGCAGAGGCAAAAGGCGGTCACGATCAGCGATGCCATCAGTTCGGATCAACTGAGTCGGCCGAGGCTCTCAGCAAAGTTACCGGTGCCAGCGTGGTGGATGGTAAGTATGTCATCATCCGCGGACTTGGAGATCGTTATTCCAATATGTTGATGAACGGAGTTTCGGTGCCCAGTGCCGATCCCGATAAGAGGGCGGTGCAAATGGACCAATTTCCTGCCGAAATGATCGAGAGTGTGGTTACGACCAAGTCGTTTCCTGAACAGACGTTTGTTTCGGTATCGGCTTCCGCCGGGTTCAATTCTCAGGTGGAAGGCGAGCGGCTCTTAGCTTCCTCGGGGAACGCGGGTCTGTCGCCAAATGTTGCTCAAGTTGTGCCTAACCGGGTTTCCGCGGAGATTCAGGCAGAGTTCTCCGGCAACTTTGAACCAGCTAAAGAAATCGATGCAGCCAGCAACGCCTTTGGAATAGTCGGGTTTAATCCGCGCGTGAAAAAAGGATCCCTGAATTCCAGTTTCAATATCGCTGGCAGACATCGCATTGAGTTTGGTGAGGAAGGTCTTGTTGGGATTACCGCGAGCTTCAACCCCAGTCGCTCATCGACCGGTTACGAAGGTGGCGAAGCGGGCCGGTTTAGCGGAACGCCTGATTCGTTGCAGACCAATTTGATCTATACGCCTGACGAGCGCCGGTTAAGTTTTAATCGCGCCGAAGTCCCGGCGGATACCCCTTCGTTCGGTGTTTCCTCGGGCACGATCAGCGATTCGCAGGGCGGATTGTTGAAACTAGCGGTGCGTCCCAAGGTAGACCACGAAGTCAGCCTCGACCTTATTTATAACGAAGGAACTGATGATACGGTTCGACGGGGAATCGGCGAAGAGATCGCCAACTACGAAGGAGCGATTTACGAAGTCTACGATCTTTTGCGCACCGAACGTTCGGTAAGTTCCGCTTAATTGGCCGGCAAGAGCTTGTTCGTCGGTCACAATAAACTCGAAGTCGAGTGGCGTTTCTCCAGTTCGGAAAGCACCCAGGATCAACCGGATTACCACACGATGGCAGCAGTCTATGACGTGCAGGGCCGGCAGGTGAATGCCACGGGCGTCCAGCCCAACCGCTCCTTCCGTGAACTAGAGGAAACCGCTGTTGAGGGCGGTATCGATTTTACCATCCCCGTATTTCTCGGAGGTGAAGAACACCGTTTGAAATTTGGAGGGATGGCCTCAGAGAACGAGCGCGACTACTCCGAAGAACGTTTTCAGTATTATTCGGTCTCCCGTAATCGGGAGGAAATTAGCAACTTCCCGGGCGACGTGGGGATCGTTTCTCAGGACGTCGATGGCGTTGTATTTGGTAATACGATTTCTCGTTTGCTCGAGCCGAACCAATACGCCGCCACTCAGGACGTCCGCGCCTTTTACGGTATGATGAATGTGAATTGGTCGGACCGTTTTCGGAGCGTGATTGGAGCACGTTATGAAAGCACCCAAATGGTGGCGACTCCCGTCGAAGTTCCCGGGATCAACCCGCGGGTAGGGGAGATCGATGATTCCCAGATGCTTCCGGCGCTTAATCTGACTTTCGCTCAGAATTTGCAAATGAACTGGCGGTTTGCCTTTGGCCGCACCATCGCGCGACCAACCTACAAGGAGCTTACCGACATTCGTTACGAAGACGTTTTTACCAACGATATCTATATCGGTAATCCTGATCTGCTTCTGACCGAAATTGATAACTTCGATATTCGCTGGGAGTGGTTCCCGTCCAAAGGCGAAACCATTGCCGTGAGTGCCTTCTACAAGGACATGAGCAATCCGATTGAAGTGTTGTTTGATCTCTCGGTGGGTTCGATTCAGTCTCAGAATGTGGACTCCGGCGAAGTCTATGGCGTCGAATTCGAGTTTCGCCGAAGCCTGAGTTTCATTTCGGATTTTCTCTCCCAGTGGTCGCTCGGTGGTAATCTCACGTTCATCAAGTATGAAGTTTCGATTCCGGAAACAGAGTTGGCCATCCTTCGTGCTTACGACCCGAGCGCTTCCACGACCCGTGAGTTGGCGGGACAATCACCCTATGTGTTCAACGCGGATATCAACTATTCCCGCGATGATTGGGGCTCTTCCGGGACGCTGTCCTACAACGTCGTGGGGGAGCGGCTTGATCTGGTGGTATTCGGGCCTCTTGCCGATGTCTACGAACAGCCGGCTCCCGACCTTACTTTCGTTTGGTCCCAACGATTGGCGGACGGGTGGAGAATGAAATTCTCCGCCAAAAATCTCCTGAATTCCAATCGCGAGAAAACCATTTCGAACCCTGGCCGGGATGACCTCGTTTACAGCCGCTACACCACCGGACGTCGATTCAGTCTCTCACTCACCTACATGTTCGAGTGATGCGTAACCCTTTCTTCAGTGTAAGTTAACACAATTAGAAAATAAAACACCCAATGAAACTCAGAATCCTCCTCGCCGCGTCGATCGCTACAATCGCGGCCACTGTTCAAGCTGCTACAATTGCTGTCAGCGGCTCTATAACCGCCAATACCGAATGGACGGCGGACAATGTTTACGAGCTCAGTGGTTACGTCTTTGTGACCGATGGCGCTACTCTCACCATTAATCCTGGCACCGTCATCAAGGGCGAAGTCAGCACCGGCGCCGCTGCTTTGGTGATCACCGCAGGATCAAAAATTATGGCTGAGGGAACGGCTGACCAGCCGATCATCATGACGTCCGTTTTGGATAATCTTGATGGTTCTCTTGGTTCCGATCACAAGGGACTTTGGGGCGGACTCATTATCTTGGGCAACGCATCAATCAATTCCCGCTCCGACGGCGAGGCGGCTGGCACCCCAGCCCAGGACCAAATCGAAGGCATGTCGGTGAGCAGTGAGCAGATACCGCTGATCACATTCGGAGGAGACTCCGACACGGACAACTCCGGTGTCATTAAGTATGTTTCCATTCGTCACGGCGGAGCTGTCATTGGCACGGGCAATGAGATCAATGGCCTCACCATGGGTGGCGTTGGTTCCGGAACTTCGATCTCATGGGTGGAAGTATTCTCCAATCAAGATGACGGCTTCGAATTCTTTGGCGGCACAGTCAACGCCAGTTACCTCGTCGCGGCTTTCTGCGGTGATGATAGCTTCGACTTCGACCAAGGTTTCCGTGGCACCCTGGATCACCTCTTCACGATCCAAATTCAGGACCAAGAGCCCGGTGACAAGGCCATTGAATGGGACGGTGCGACTTCTCCTCTCACCGCCACCCCTATTTCGAATGTCACCGTCACTAATTTGACCGCCATTGGCCTCGGAACTTCGGGCACGAGTGACGGTTCCAACGCGCCAATCAATCCTCGTGACAACGCGACGGTAAATCTTCACAACTCCGTCTTTGTAAACTACGAGCGCGGTATCGAAATCGAGAGCGACATCGGTGATGTCGCACCGGTTGTCTCCGCCAACGTATGGTGGAGCCATGTTTCGGCCAACAACACCACGGCCAGTTGGGGCACCTCTCAAGGATCATCCAGTGATCAGGATGCGACGTCCTACTTCACTACATCTTCTCTCAATAACTCCATTGCTGATCCGATGGTGAAGGGTATCGCCTACACCGCCGGTTCCAATAGTCTCGATCCTCGTCCCACGGATTCTTCCTCCCCGATCTGGACCCTTCCGACGGTCGCCGTAACGGGCGTGTCGGCCACCGACTACGTAGGTGCATTCGGAGACAACCTCTGGATTAAAGGGTAAACCAATCTGGCGATCGCGGGATACCTACCGATTGATCTGGGCGGAGGCGGTGACGGAGGAAGCGGCAGCGTGGTTGAAGTGTCCAAGGAAACGGTTGTGAGTACCGTCCGTAATTCTGCGTCCAAGCCGGTTAATCTGTCTTCCCGTGGTGATGTTGCGACCACTTCCAGCGTGACGGTTGGTTTCGTGGTCGGCGGTTCCCAGGTCCAATCCGTGCTCGTTCGCGGTGCTGGTCCTTCGCTTTCCGAGTTTGGCGTTACCAACCCGTTGGCCAACGTAAACCTCGCGCTCTACAGCGCAGCTGACACCGCCAACCCTATTGCGACGAGCACGGTCGTAAGCGATCAAGCGGTCACCTTGGCCGGGGAGCTCGGAGCATTTCCACTCACGGTAACCTCCGGCGATGCTGGGATCGTTGCCACTCTGGCTCCCGGTGCCTATACCGTGATCGTTTCCGGAGCTAATAACGAAGTCGGTAACGTGATCGTTGAGATCTACTGACCTTGAATTATCGCACGGGGCCGAGGCTTAAAACTCGGTCCCGTTTTCATAAAAATCATTCATTGATTAACAAGTGTTAGGAAAATTTGGCGTTTAGGTGATGAAATCACCAATTATCACCCTTTTGTAACACGGCCGTAATACTATCGTCACATACGTTAGTCATGGTCGGTCACGACACGGGGGAGACAACTTTTCCAAAACCGTGAACCGCATCCATGATCACTCAATTCTTACCTAAATTCGTGACCTTGTTGGCCATTGCCGGCGCCCTAGGCACCACCTTATTCGCTCAAGATAGCAACGCGTTGCTCAACGTGCTTGTGAAGAAGGGCGTATTGACTACTGAAGAAGCGGTCGAATTGCGCGAAGACCTCGCAGCCGATGCTGAGGCAGCGGTCACCAAAACGGTCTCAGGTGGCAAGAAAACGAAATCAATTTCCATCTACGGGCGTCTCCAAGCTCAATACGTATATCTGGGAAACGACGCTGGCAGTGCTACCGTTAACCACTTATTCGCCCGTCGCACGCGCTTGGGCGTAAAGACCAAGCTTCACGAAAACTGGGTGACTGACTTCAATTACGAATTCGGCGCGCAAGCGATCGATAAACTCGTGATGGGATACCGAACTGAATTGGAGGGAAAGCCCTTTAGCGTCGATGTTGGACTGCGCAAAGTAAACTTCGGTTTGGAGGAAATGACCTCCAGCGGCAGCCTCAAATCGATTGAGCGTTCCGCCGCCACCCGCTACTTCGTCGAGCCCAACAACGGCCGCCGTCTCGGTGCCGGTAAACAGCGCATCGGTGTATTCATCGATTCGAATGCCGCTTCACGGGCAGGGAAAGGTGAGGGGTTCTACTACGGTTTCGCCATCACTAATCCGGAGCTTCCCCGGGGAGCCGCTGGTGCGATTTCCGCCGGCAATAGCGTCACCAACGAATTCGCTTACTGGGCCGACTTTGGCTACGGTGGTTCGACCGATTCCGTCTCTTACCGCATCGGCGCTGGCGGAGGTATGTTGTCCAGCATGGGTGGGCGTCAATTCGCTGAAGGTAGCGATATGACGGTCTTCAGCCTCTACGGTGACGTGAAGTCCGGCGGTCTGACTCTCGCGGGTGAATTTCTGTCGTCGCAAATAGATGATGGCGCTGGCGCTGGCACCGATGCCAATCCCTCCGGTTTCTGGATTCAGCCTTCCTACAAAATCGATGACAACTGGGAGATCGTTGCCCGTTACAGTTACGTCGATTCAGACGGACGCGGAGTAAAGTCATCGGATGGCGTTCGTTCCGCGCCGGCCGTTATGACGGGCGACAACCTCACCGAAATATTCTTCGGCTTCACTTACTACATCCTTGGCTCTGATCTGAAAATCCAAACCGGATATGTCAAAGGATGGTCCGAGTTAAATGGCACCAAAGAAACCGCCGACGGGCTGCGTTCCATGATGCACGTGAATTTCTAAACTCAAAATTCCTCCTCAATTTCTATGAAAAAAACACTGACGATTCTCGCCGTTGCAGCCGCTCTTGCGGTTCCGACCTTTGCTCAACAATTGGTAATCAAGGGTTCCGATACTCTGGGTGCCAAGCTTGTGCCCATGTTGGCTGAGGGCTTCCGCGAAAAGGTTCCGGGTATTTCGTTCGAGATCGCAGCTGAAGGCTCCTCGACAGGTATTGCCGCTGTCATCGACGGCACCGCTCAGATCGGCATGTCATCCCGCGAAGCGAAAGCCACGGAAGTGTCCGCAGCATCAGCCAAAGGTGTTGATCTCAAGCCCACCATCGTAGTCTTCGACGGTATCGCGATTCTGGTGAACGAGAACAACCCGCTCAAAAAATTGCGTAAGCGCCAGATCGAGCAAATCTTCACCGGCGATATCACTGATTGGTCTTCAGTCGGTGGCAACCCGGGGCCGATTTCGATCTATACTCGTAACACAGCGTCAGGAACCTACTCCGATTTCAAAAAATTGGCCATGAGCCGCCGTGACTACGCCACTTCCTCTCAGAAAATGGCGGGTAACGAGCAGATCGCTTCCGAAGTAGCCGGAAACCCCAATGGTATCGGTTATGTTGGTTTATCCTACATGGATACTCCCGGCACAGCGGTTGTCGCCATCGATGGTCATTTGCCAAATCAGACGTCAGTTGTCGCCAAGGATTACCCCTATGCTCGCCCAACGTTTTATTATACGAATGGAGAAGCCACCGGAATCGCGGCCAAGTTCATCGCGTATACCTTGGGCGAAGAGGGGCAGAAAACTGCAGCTGATATTGGATTCGTGCCGGTCAAATAAGACCAGGCAGTTTGAAATCACTCTTTGATTCGGAGGCGGGGCGATTGACGTCGTGCAATTGCCCCGCCGTCCTCGCCAATTCCGTCGTTTGTTGTTCGAATCCTGATGCCTGACTCTAAAAAACCTGAATTCGCGATTAGGAAAACGCGCACCCGCTTTTTGGGACTTACATGGGACGAATGTATTCAAGCGTTCGTTGGCGGCAATGCTTTGGTGGCAGTCGTGGTGTTGGGCCTCATTACGGTTTTCCTGTTCAAGGAAGGCGCAGGTTTTTTTGGCCAGAACCGGAGTAATCTGGAGATTTACCGGTCCGCAGGATTGGAGTATGTGGACCACCTTCGCGCGCAGGAGGAAGATCACACCGCGCTCAACCGCTACTTGTTGGATCTACGTTTGAAAGCGTTTCAACACTACACCCAGGTTGAAGGTCTGGAGTTGAGTGAGGCGAACGACCGGTTGTATACGCTCGACGATTTCAACTACGATTTTAGCGATTCGGTGGGTCCCCTGCGCGGGGTGGTTCTTGATCTCGGTGAGATAGCGTCCGCGATCAAAACGCAGGCGTTGGTAAACGAGGATCGGCGCGAAGAACGTCGGCAGTTGGTCGCCGCGGGAAAACCCGAAGAGGCTGCGGCTGTTTCGATAACTGAAGTTGATTTTGCGATGGCGTTGGCGCCGTTGTTGGCCTTCTCCCCGACTTATCCGGAATTGAATGAGAGATTCGCGAAAAATATGCGGCAGGTGTTGGAGAGTTATGAATTGGAACTGCCCACCTCGGAATTACAGGCACGATTAGCTCGATTCGAAACCCTAGTGGATATCTACATCCAAGAATTTCCCCGCATCGAACAGGAACTTGCTCAATGGGACTATGAAAAACCGATTCCGGCGTGGAAATCGCTTACAAGTTTTATCACGGGGTCGCGTTGGTTGACGGCGAGTTTTTGGCAGGATTGGTATGGGCTGCTTCCGCTGTTGACGGGATCTTTGATGGTATCTGCCATTGCCCTTATCATCGCGGTTCCCTTGGGAGTGGGGGCCGCTATTTATGTGAACCAGCTGGCCTCCGTGCGGGAACAAAATATCATCAAACCCTGCATTGAGTTCATATCGGCAATTCCATCGGTGGTGCTGGGGTTTTTCGGTATCGCGGTCTTGGGTCAGGCGATCCGGGTGCTCTCGCAGTGGGAGGCCTTGAGTTGGGTGCCCGGGTTCCCGGTGGCCGAACGACTTAATGCCCTGACGGCCGGTGTGCTGCTCGCACTCATTGCCGTGCCGACGATTTTTACGCTGGCTGAGGACGCCCTCCAAAACGTCCCCCGAGCGTTCAAGGAAGCCTCATTCGCGTTGGGTGCGACGAAACTGCAGACCATCCTGCGAATCATTTTACCGGCCGCCTTATCGGGGATTATTTCCGCGGTTCTTCTCGGATTGGGTCGCGTGGTGGGGGAGACGATGGTGGTCCTGCTTTGCGCGGGCAATCGTATCGCAATTCCCGACTTTACCGAAGGTATCGCGGCGTTTACCCAGCCGGTCCATACTATGACGGGTATTATCGCCCAGGAGATGGGCGAAGTGGTCCATGGAGGAATCCATTACCGCGCTCTTTTTGTGGTGGGAATGGTGCTCTTCTTCATCGCGCTGCTGATCAACTATCTCGCGCAAAAGATCGTGCAGCGCTACCGTATTTCCATCGGCTAATTTCTGAGAAATGGCATCTAAATCAAAGCACATTTTCTCCCAGCGCCCGAGCAACGCGCGCAAGTTTGAATCCGCCCTCGTGTGGGTTCTGCGATTGTCCACGATAGTGATTCTTGTCGCGGGATTTGCGGTGTTTGGCGATATCGTTATCAAAGGATCACGGACCGTTTTCCAAACCAGCTTCCCGTTCGTTAACGTAACCTTCCTGACCGAGGCACCGGAGTCGCTCTATGTCTTCGAGTATGAGGGGAAGAAATACGAAATGGGTGATCGGGAATACCGTGAATTCTCCCGCAACCTGAATGCAGCGGCGGAAGCCAAAGGGGAATCCGCGCCGGACCTTCGGCCGAAATCATACGTCTACTCGGCGGGAGGAATTTTCCCGAATATTGTGGGGACCGTATTACTCGTGGTTGGGGCCATGACCATCGCCCTGTTGTTGGGTGTGGCGAGTGCGATCTACTTGAATGAATATGCCAAACAAGGAGCGGTGGTTCGATTCATTCGTTTAGCTATTTTGAATTTGGCGGGCGTGCCTTCGATTGTATTCGGATTGTTCGGTTTTGGCATGTTTGTGATATTTTTCGGCTGGAATGTGTCGCTGCTTGCCGGGTGGTTCACGCTGGCGTTTATGGTTCTCCCCGTCGTCATAACGGCGTCGGAAGAAGCGTTGAAAGCGGTTCCGCAAGGGTTTCGAGAAGGGTCACTCGCCTTGGGCGCGAACAAGTGGCAAACCATCCGCAAAGCCGTGTTGCCCTATGCCACACCGGGTATCCTCACCTCTTCGATTTTGGGTATCGCGCGGGTGGCAGGGGAAACCGCCCCGATTATGTTCACCGCGGCCTATGTGGTGCGCGACAAGCTGCCTTGGCAAGTGGAGCAGGCACTCGATTTCTTTTTCCAAGGTGTCATGGCTCTACCCTACCATATTTACGTGGTGAGCTCAAAGATCCCTCAGAATGAGTATTCCGAGCGGGTTCAATACGGCACTGCCTTCGTCTTTCTAGCACTCGTCGCGGCAATCGCCACGACTTCGATTGTTCTTCGCAACCGCCTCCGTTTTCGTTACCGCTGGTGACGCGACATTATGACGATGTCCTCTCCCGAAATCATGGAAATTGATTCTTCCCCGACCGCCACGCCTGTGCCCGAGCAACCTCAGCCCGAGTCCAAGGCGACGCATGCGCCTTTGATCGAGATTTCGAATCTCGATTTCTATTATGGCGAAACCAAGGCGCTGCATGACATCAACCTATCGATTCCCGAGAAGGAAGTGACTGCGTTCATTGGTCCTTCGGGTTGTGGAAAGTCCACCTTGCTACGTTGCCTTAATCGGATGAATGACCTGATCGATATTGCCCGGGTTGAGAACGGCACGATCAAGATACGTGACGTCGATATTTATCAGCCGGACGTCGATGTCATCGAGTTGCGCAAGCGGGTGGGGATGGTGTTTCAAAAGTCGAATCCGTTTCCGAAATCGATCTACGAAAACATCACTTACGGACTTCGCCTCCAAGGGGTGAATAACAAGAGCAAGCTCGACGAAGTTGTAGAACGTTCCTTACGTGGGGCCGCCTTATGGGATGAAGTTAAGGACCGTCTGCACGAAAGCGGCTTGGGCCTTTCCGGCGGACAACAACAAAGGCTTTGTATTGCACGGGCGATTGCGGTGGAGCCGGAGATCATCCTCATGGATGAACCCTGTTCGGCTCTCGATCCGATTGCTACAGCCCGGGTAGAGGAACTGATTCATCAATTAAAATCTGAATATACGATCGTGATTGTGACCCACAACATGCAACAGGCGGCTCGTTGTTCCGATCATACGGCCTTTTTCTATCTCGGCCGCCTAGTAGAATACGCGGATACCCAGACCATTTTTATGAAACCCGGTGATCCTCAAACCGAAGCTTACGTTTCGGGCCGCTTCGGATAATATCGTTGCTTTAATTCTATGAAACGCTTCTTTGATTCAGAACTGGAGACCTTCCGATCAAACCTCGTATTGATGGGCGAGATTTCCGTGCGACAAGTGCGTCAAGCACTGGAAGCGTTGGTGAACGCCGACCTCGCTTTGGCCGACCAAGTCGCCGCTGCCGATGATGAGCTGGATCAATTAGAGCTGAAAATCGACGAGGAAGCCATTCGCTACATGAGTCTCCGCTCACCGGTAGCCACGGAGCTCCGGTTGGTAATCGTGGGAATGAAGGCCAGTCACGATTTGGAGCGAGTAGGGGACGAAGCGACAAATATTGTGCGTCGAGTGGCTAAGTTAAGTGCTGAGGTCCCCCTTAAACCATACGTGGATTTGCCAAGAATGGCGAATATCGCCATCGAAATGCTACGCGATGCCCTTGATTGCTTTTTGCAAATTGATGCGCCGAAGGCACTGGCGGTTTGCAAGAGAGACAATGAAGTCGATGCCATCAACAAACAACTCTACCGCGAATTGACCAGCTACATGATTGAGGACCCGCAGACGACGAGTAGGGCCTTGGAACTCATGTTTATTTCAAAATCGGTGGAAAGGATTGCCGACCACGCGTCGAACATTGCGGAGGAAATGATCTATTTGGCCAAAGGTGAAGATATCCGCCATTCTGAGCATACCCGTAACCCGGATGCGGGGTAATTTTTCAGTTCTGTCGAAACGCGGAGTTGACAGAGCAGAATGAGGCGAGGAGGTTCTCCGACCCTGTGGCGGCCATAGCTCAGCTGGTTAGAGCATTTGATTGTGATTCAAGGGGTCGCGGGTTCGAGTCCCGTTGGCCGCCCCATTTTAATAAAATCGGAAATTTGATATCCGATAGCGAAATACTCTTCGACCGGAGGTAACCGAGGGATGAGACCCCGCCGGGTTTGACGGAGCGAAGTGAAGATGGGGCAACCGGCAGGTTGATCCCGCAAAGCGGGACAAGCGAAGAGCAGCCATTCCCGTTGGCCTCCCCATTTTTTTAAATTTACGAATTCAGAATTCCCGTCGGACCGGAGGTAGCCGAGGGATGAAGGGTCTACACCAAAAGGTGGGGGATTGATCGGGTGGTCCGTATGCCCATCGCAATCTTCTTCGTCATCGCTGGTGAAAGATATTTGGCGAGTGCCAACGAAGTTGAATCCCAAGCATCCCTTTTGTCGTATTTAGCATAGACACTGACGTGCACCCGTTCAGATCCATGATACATTCGAGCAGAGAATTATACCCCGTCAGGCAGAAGACCTCTGCTCTCTGGAGCAGCCTATTTTGAAAAAACTTATGAAGGCTATCCCCTTACTCACAGTAGCAAGCTTCTTACTCTTCCAGCCTTTCGCATCCAGTGCTGATGCCAGCCAGTCACATGGACAAACGGAGAGCAGGCCCAATATTCTCTTCGTCGCCATCGATGACTTCAATGACTGGGGACCTACTCAACTGGACGGTGAGCCATTCGATGTGGATACGCCCCACTTCGACTCGCTGGCGGCTCAATCAATATTATTCCGGAGGAAGACGATCTAGTCAAGGCAGGTTTGCTGAAGCCATTCGAGATGAGGGAGGCAGCGTATCAAACCTTGGATTACGAAGGGCATCGCTGGTTTTTTCGCAAATTCTTCGAAGTGCCTTCGACCGAACAATCAGAACAGTTGCGCCTTGTTTTTGAAGGAATCGATACCCTCGCCGAAGTGTTCCTAAACGGTCAGTCGTTGGGTGAAACCCGCAACATGCTGATTCCCCATTCGTTCGAAATTGGAAACAAGGTTCGACGGGGTGAAGCCAACGAGCTGATCGTGAGAATCGACCCCGTCGTGGTGGCCGGCCGCGAGCGCGAGACCGAACCCTGCGAATTTGTCAACGGTTTCACCGAACGAGCGGCAATTCGAAAAGCCACCCATATGTATGGTTGGGATATTTTGCCGCGCATGGTATCCGCCGGATTGTGGCGACCCGTTTATCTGCAAACGGTGCCAGCGGTTCACTGGCGCCAAGTATTCGCCCAAGCACTGTCGATTGACCGGGAGCATCGCAGCGCGGAGGTCGCGGTTTTCTGGGATTTCGTCGTGCCGCAGGTCAGCCTCAAGGGCTGGCAACTCGCCATCTCCCTTGATGACAGTCAGGGGATTCGTAGGGATCTCAAAAAAGATCCCCTGTTTGCCTGCAGCGGTCACCTCATGCTAAGTTTGGAGGACGTCGAGTTTTGGTGGCCGAAGGGACTGGGCGAGCCCACCTTATACACGCTCCGCCTTGAGCTGCTCAATCCGGAAGGAAATATTGCGGCGGAGCAGCTGCAAAAGATCGGATTGCGCACCCTTGAGTTGATCCAAACCGAAATCACGACGGAGGCAGAACCCGGTGAGTTCGTCTTTGTCGTAAATGGTGAGAAGGTCTTATAAATACCAAAATTCCGGTAATCATGAAAACCGGAATCATCCAGAGAATCCAAGAACAGAACTTGCCATGCCGGGACTTGGTGCGGTCGGCAATCATACCCATGATGGGGTCCATTGGCCGTATCCCAGAAGCGCGTGACCAGGAGCATCAGGCCGGCCGCAGTGGCACTGATGCCAAAAACATGCGTGTAAAAGAACATTAAGAACTGGGCCAGGGTCGTGTAGTAAAGACACGATGCGGTGTCCCCTAATCCATAGGCTACTTTCTCGGTGATGGGTAGTTTGCCTCCCTGTTTGTCTGCTGGAGGTTGGAGCGGGGATGACATGGGAATGAGGGGGTGTTTTTACTCCGGCTGGTAGACGCCGCGCACTTTGGGGTAGTCGATTCGGGCGCCTTTGCTGGGGTAGAAATTGAGCGCCGCTTGGAGGTTCCGATGGGCTTGCTTCACCGCTGGCGCAGCCCTTTCAAGGTCGACCGCTTTTGTCTCCAAGACGTCGATCTGAGTATCGTAAAGATCGCCATTGTCGTAGAGCTTGTAGCGTTGGTCTCGGGCATAGCGCACCTCCGGATGATTGTTGGAGTCATTGAATTTCTTTTTGTAGGGATGCGGGAAGTAGTAGCCGTAGATCCACTCCCGCGGGTTTCCGCGTTCGCCTTCGCATTGAGGCCAAAAGCTTACGCCATCGGCGTCAGATATTTCCTTGGGCGGCAAGCCCGTCGCTTCGACCATGGTTGGAAAGAAATCAGAAAAAGCGATTAGGTCGCGGTTTACCTGATTTGGCGGAATACGCTCCGGCCAGTTGGCGATCAGGGGCACATGGGTGCCGTGGTCGCGCGTGAAACCTTTGCCTCCGCGGAGGGGTTGGCCGTTGAATTCGGAAACGAGGGTTTTGTTAGTCCCGTTGTCGGCGGTGAAAATGATCAACGTGTTGTCGCGCAATCCCTGGGCTTCGAGTGTGTCGACGAGACGACCGACGAGCGCGTCCATATAGTTCACCATATCGATGAAGTTCTTCTTGTCGTCGGTCTCGCCTCGATCCGCGCTATTCGGCGTGGGGAGAAAAGGGTTATGAACGAGAATCATCGGGTAGTAGGCGAGAAAGGGCGTTTCGGTCTCGGCGCAGGACTTTATGAAATCGGCGAGGAAGTCCGTGCAGACGTCTGGCCCGTAGCTGTCGTCCGGGAGGTCCATTAAGGCGCCATCCTTTTCCAAGGAGGGGTTCCAGTATCGATCGCGAGTGGTGAGGGGAGTGTTCCACAAGCAGTAGGTATCAAATCCGGCGTCGTTCGGGTGCGTGCCTCCTTCGGGGGGTGAGGAGTTGCCACTTTCCGGCGACCGCCGTCGCGTAACCCGATTGGCGAAATTGGTGGGCGAAGGTGGGTTCTGCTTTGGGATAGATCAAGAAGTCCTCATAGTTGAATACGTTGGACTTTCCCGACAGAAGGTTGACGTGACTCGGCGTGCAGATCGGCGTGGAATGACAGTTTTCAAAACGAATTCCCGTTTCCGCCAATGTATCCAGTCGTGGGGTCGAATACTCTTTGCTGCCATAGCTGCTGAAACATTCGAACCCCACATCATCCGCCATGATGAGTAGGATGTTTACCGGTTTGTCAGCAGCCGTGACCACTGACGTCAGCATCGCGAGAAAAGTCAGAGTGGGTATCAGCAACTTCATGGGGTAAAATTTAACTCGTTGGGTCATATCAGTGAACAATGGCCTTCATTCTCAGTCTCTCTTCGCTGTGCCTCATGCGATACAGAAGATCAACGCGGCTCCGGGTATTCTACCCATTGTCTGAAATTGGCTTTTTTGTGGCATTTGTGGAGACTGCTTCTGGAAATTGATAGTCTGATCGCTTTGTCTTTCGGGCAACCGGATCGGGGTAGTGCTTCGATTGCCAAGCGGAATGAAGTTCGGCCAGCTCCGATACCATTTCGGGATGCTGGTCGGAAAGGTCGCGCGCCTCGGATGGATCAGACTTAAGGTTATAAAGTTTGGGCTCCGTCCAGAATTGATGCACGAGTTTCCAATCGCCCCGCATCACCGCCAGGTTGTGTTTCGTCTCCCAGTGGACGGCGTGCGTCCTATCAAAATCCTTCCCGGTTAGTAAGGGCATCAATGAAATACCATCTAGTTCCATGTTTTCAGGGACGGGCATTTTTAACGCATCGAGAATCGTGGGTAGCACATCCATCGTCACCGCGACTTTGTTGCGCTTTAGTCCAGGTGGAATACGGCCGGGCCAACGGGAGATGAAGGGCACGCGAATACCGCCTTCGTGGGTGGAAAACTTTCATTCGCGTAAGGGGCCATTAGAGATGTCGGCGCCGCTGGGACCATAGGCTTTGCGTTCGGCCGATGGCCCATTATCGGACATGAATATGATCAGGGTGTTTTCGCGGAGTCCAAGGTCATCAACGACGCTCAGTATTCGGCCGATACCCGTGTCGAGTTGCTCGACCATGGCCGCATAAATCGCAAAGAGCTCGTCGTCGTATTTCACGCGGTATTTGTCGATGAGATCCGCTGGAGCTTCCAAAGGTGAGTGGGGTGCGGTATAGGACAGGAACATGAAGACAGGCTGGTTGGCTTCATGCGTCTTCAGGTAATCAATGGTTTTGTCGGTGATCGCGTCCGTGTAGTAGTCGGTGATTTGGATTGGCAATTCGTTGTGATAACTGCCCGTTACATCGTAGTAGTTGGATTGTCCGGCCAGGGTGCCCCAAAATTCATCGAATCCATGGGTTCGTGGCCAAGAGCTCGGGTCGTATCCAAGATGCCACTTCCCGATCAGGACAGATTGATAGTCACGCGCTTTGAGCACTTCGGGCATCGTGACAGCTGAATGATCCAAAGAGAGTTTCGGTCTTCCCTCCCGCGCCTCTGGCGCGGCTAACTGGGGCACACCCACGCTATGTGGATACCGACCGGTTAGTAATGCGGCTCGCGTGGGCGAACAGATCGGTGCTGACGCATAAAAGCGTGACAGGCTTATCCCTTCCTTGGCCAATTGATCGAGATGCGGTGTGTCTATGTTCGAAGCAGGGCTAATGTCTGCCCAACCCATGTCGTCGGCGAGAATCACAAGTATGTTTTGGGGCGGGGACGAGTTGCCCTGCAGCGCACAAGCGGATAGAATCAAATTCCCAACGAGAAGGTATTTGAGCAGTAAATGAGGCGGTAACTTCTTCAATGTTCTCAAGCGGTTCGTAGTCGTTATCATCTGTCTCAATTTATTATCACGTCCATTCGTTGGCCCGAATCAGCCGATTCGTTTGCCGCCTCCAGTACTTGAATCACCCGTAGGCCATCGGAGAAATCGGGAGAAATGGGTTGGCTCTTGGAGATCGCGGTCAAAAAATCCGCTACCGCATGAACAAAGGTGTGCTCGTAGCCGATGGTGTGGCCCGGTGGCCACCACTTGCCGACGTAAGGGTGCTCCGCTTCGGTAGCGAGAATGGAGCGATAGCCTTTGATGTGGCTGGGGTCGTCATTCGAATAGAATTCCAGTCGGTTGAGAATCCTCCAGATTCCATCTCAGTGCTCCCTTGCTGCCGAAAATCTCAAACTGATTTGCATTGCGTTGACCGATCGCGAACCGGGTGGACTCAAACGATCCCAGCGCGCCGCCCTCAAATTTCACTAGCATTTGGGAAGCATCGTCCACATCGACGGGGCCCTTATCGGCACTTCCCGCTGCCAAGGGACGTTCGGGGATAAAGGTGCTCGTTTGGCAAAATACGGATTCGATTTTGCCGACCAAAAAATGGGCCAGATCAACACTGTGGGAGTTTAGATCTCCGTGTGGTCCGAAACCGGCATACTCTTTCTTCAGCTTCCAACCCAACGGAGCTTCGGGGTCCACCAGCCAGTCTTGCAGATAGGCCCCACGCCAATGTCGGATCTCCCCGATGCGGTCTTCGTCGATGATTTGTTTCGCCAAGGAAACGGCCGAACTACGTCGATAGTTGTAGTTAACGTAGTGGCGGATATCGGCTGCTTCCGCCTCCTGTAACATGGCCTGAGCCTCCACCGCGGTCAGCGCCATCGGTTTCTCGCAAAATACATGTTTGCCATATTTGGCGGCCGCGATGGCGACTTCGGGTTGCATGCATTGCGGCAGAGCCAGATCGACCACATCCACGTCGTCTCATTGAATCACGGTTCGCCAGTCGGTCGAGGATTCCTCGAAGCCCCATCGGTGGGCGAAGGCTTTGGTTTTATCCGCGTCGCGTTCGCACACCACTTTGAGGACCGGTTCCAGGTTGGGTTCGAAGAAGGGAATGACTTGTCGCCACGCATTGGAATGCGTTCGGCCCATGAATTCGGTTCCGATCAGAGCGATGCGTATTTTGTCCTTACTCATATGTCGCGGGATTTTTGGGAGCCTGCCTAAATATTTCCTTTGCGCATTTCCTCGACGGCGTGGTGGGCCGCGCGGGCCGTGATAGCCATGTAGGTTAACGAGGGGTTTTGGGTGGACGTTGAGGTCATGCAGGCTCCGTCAGTGACCAAAACGTTCTTACAGGCGTGCAATTGATTCCATCCATTGAGGAGAGATGTTTTGGCCTCACGGCCCATCCTTACTCCGCCCATTTCATGGATATCGATTCCGGGGGCATCCTGCTTGTTGGTCTTTTTAATATTACTAAATCCGGCTGCCGCAAACATTTCGGAGAGTTGCTCAAGGGAATCGGCTTCCATCTTCCGGTCATTCTCGTCGAAATCGATATTGATCCGGAGCAGCGGCATGCCCCATGAATCCGTTTTCTGGGAATCCAGAGTCACCGCATTTCTTTCCTTGGGAATCGTTTCCCCCATCATTTGTGCCCCGACATGCCAACTGCCCAGCTTCGGATTCAGCAGGCTTTCTTTTAAATCATCGCCCATGCTCGAACGGTTGCTGCTCAAATTTCGACCGGCCGAAAAGGCGGTGGCGTATCCTCGGAGGAAATCGGTTTCCTGCTTAAACATATTCCTAAATCGAGGAATGTAAGTGGACCCGGGACGGCCGCCGAAGGGGGCAAACTCGCTGAGTCCTTCAAACTGTGCGCGGACCTTGGTATTGTAGTTATGGAACGCGACGAATTTGCCCAATAACCCGTTGTCATTCCCCAAGCCGTTCGGGAAACGGCTCGAGGTGGAATTTAGCAGGATGAGATTGGTGTTAATGGCTGAGGCATTAACGAAAATGATCTTCGCGTAATATTCAGTGACTTCCTTGGTCTGACTATCAATGACCCGCACGCCGGTTGCTTTGCCCTGCTTATCATCGTGGATGACGGAGTGCACCACCGAGTGGGGGCGTAGCGTGAGATTCCCGGTTTTCTCCGCCCAGGGCAGGGTGGATGAGTTGCTGCTAAAGTAAGCGCCGAAAGGACAGCCGCGCTTACAAAGCCGCCGGCTCATACATTGATAGCGGCCTTGCGCGATCTGCGTAGGTGTCGATTTGGTTAGATTTGCGAAGCGAGCGGCGATCAGATGCCGTCCTTCGAATTGCTCTTCCAGAACGCGTTTAAAATGGTCTTCCACGGCGTTGAATGGATTAGGCGGCAGGAACTCTCCATCAGGCAATTCGGCGAGTCCGTCTTGGTTTCCGGATATCCCGGCAAACGATTCAACATGACTATACCAGGGAGCAATATCCTCGTAGCGAATCGGCCAATCGACCGCGAATCCATCGCGAGCCGGGCCTTCGAAATCGTATTGGCTCCATCGCTGCGTCTGCCGTGCCCACAGCAGCGACCGGCCGCCCACTTGGTATCCCCGGATCCAATCGAAGCGTTTTTCCTGAATGTAGGGATGCTCATCATCCTTCACGAAGAAGTGGTCGCTTTCCTCTTTCCACGCCCCCGCTCGACTGAGGATCGGATTGGCTTGGCGGATCTGGTGGGGTATCTCGTTCCGGTGCTTGAACTCGTAAGGCATCTTGTTGGCCGTCGGATAGTCCACGTTGTGCTTCACATCGCGGCCCCGCTCGAGGACGAGTGTTTTGAGCCCTTTCTCCGTGAGTTCCTTGGCCGCCCAACCTCCGCTGATGCCTGACCCCACGACGATGGCATCGTAGGTGTTTTGCTTGATCCCGTTAATACTGACGTTGGCCATCAGGCTTTACCTCCCAATTTGCTGGCCGGGTAATAACCGTCGTAGGGGTCCGGTATCATTTTGTGGGGAAGCACATTTGTCATCACGTATTCGGATTCAAGATACCCCTGGATCGTTCGTCTCTTCGTGATCTGGATGAATCCCTTCAGTTTCGCACTGGCGTCGGGGCTCCCGCCCAAGCTTTTGATGGCCTCAACTCGAGTAGTGGCATCGCACGACAAAAACGGTTGGCCAAAGTGTTGAGTGACGAACGCATCCATGTCGCGCAGGCCGGAGTAGAAGGTAGCCTGATCCTTCGCGTCGTGGCAGTCATTCACCATAAGCAAAACGAATTGATCCACCTGCAGCTCCTTGGCGCCGGGAGTATCCGTCACCGGGATCAGCGTTCCGACGACTAATTGCAATAGGCCTTCCTCCCTAGGGCCAAACGTGGCGTTTGTTGGAATGGATAGACTGGAAGCCTGCCCAAGCAGTGAATGCTTGAGGAGGACCATTCCTCCGGAGAGCAAGGCAGTTTTCTTAATGGCTTGGCGTCGGTTCATAAGCTTAAAGGGTTTTCATATAGTTCGGTCTTCTCTGATTTTCAAGTTGATTTTTTTGATGCGTTTTCGACTCCGAGCGCAGCTACTGTGGCGGCTCCATAATCACCAATGGATTCGCCGAGCTCAGCCGGAACGATTTCGCAAGCCGTGCGAGTTTCAGGCATCGCTTCCTTCAAAATGGATTCTTCAATAGAAGCACGCAGAAGAATTTCGCAGCGTGTAAAAATCGAACCGAGGATAATTCTCTCGGGACTGAGGACATCAATGAGCATTGCCAAGCCCTGGCCAAGTTTGTGGCCGCACTCTTCAAGTATGGATAACGAAAGGGAGTCTCCTTGACGCGCGGCCTCGGCTACGTCTTTTGCGCTGGGTTCTTGGGGCAAAAGTGGGCTCTGTTTCGCTCTCTGCCAATCTCTGGCAAGCATTGCGATTCCCGCGCCCGAGGCGAATCCTTCAAGGCATCCCGGCTTCTTCCGTATTGGTGGTCCGGTTTTTGAAACTCGAATGGTGCCTACTTCACCCGCCAATCCGGTTTTTCCTCGGTAGAGCTTTCCATTGAGGATTAACCCGGCGCCAAGTCCTGTTCCAAAAGTCAGAAAGATGAGGTGTTCGCAACCTCTACCCGCGCCATGGCGCCACTCAGCCAATGCGCACGCATTTGCGTCATTTTCGCCAAAAACCGGCACCCCTAAGGCGTTACCCAAAGAAGAAACGATCGGAAATCCGTCCCACAAGGGAAGGTGCGGCGCATGCCGCATGCATCCCGAATCAATATCATACATTCCCCCAACAGAAACGCCGACTGCTTCTGGAGAACTTCCTGCTTTTTCGATCCAAGTGCGGGCAATATCGACGACCCGATGGATCGTGCCTACGGGATCACATTGAATTCCCGTGGGGAACCGCTCGACTTCGACGACCAAAGCTGTGGATGCATCGAAACGCGAGACGC
Source organism: Actomonas sp. (assembly GCA_965203585.1). Lineage (GTDB taxonomy): Bacteria > Verrucomicrobiota > Verrucomicrobiia > Opitutales > Opitutaceae > Actomonas. The sequence goes on along the minus strand of CBDBDC010000002.1, from coordinate 630,351 downwards.
CAATTTTGGTGCCTCCCAGGTCGACGCCGATATACCAGGGCGATGTCATTCGATTGTTCAATGCTAAGTCGACTGGCGGAAGGATCCGAGGGTCCTTTCAATCAGCGTTTTGGTGAGCCGAATTCCTTCCATTTCTGGGATGGTCTTTCCCTCATATTCGATGCCGATATAGCCCGAATATTTAGAGTCGGATATGATCTTCAGCATGCGATGGTAGTCGGTATTAACCTCATCGCCCTCCGCGTCAAAATCATGTGATTTGGCACTCAATCCCTTGGCGAAGGGCATCAGATCGGCCACCCCTTGGTAACGGTCATACTCCAAGCCGACTTCATCCTCTTGGTAGATGGGATCATTTTCGTAGGGCTTTTTGTTCAAAGCGTAGCGTTCGGACCCGCCCTTATTGCGAGCCACGTAAAAATTTCCAAAATCGGGTAGGGTGCCGCAGTTATCGAGACCCACCCCGGATATCACGGCCGCCAGCCAGGCCCCGTTGGATGATAGTCCGCCATGGCTCTCGACGATCACGTTGAGGTCGTGCGATTGGGCGAACGTGCAAAGCCGGCCGAGCCCATCGATGCACAGCGCCTTTTGCTCGGCCGCGGGAAGTGACGGGTCGGAGGCCGCGTTTACCCGAATCGAGTCACAACCGAGTGACTTGGCGGTTTCCACCCAGGCATAGTGTCCTTCGATAGCATCGTTTCGTTGCACCTCATCGGGCACCCCGAGGCTCCCTACTTTGTCGCACATGATGAGCAGGTTGGCTACTCCGAGATCATCGGTGGCTCGTTTGAGCTCGGCGAAGTAGTCCTTGCTCTTCGGCTGGGCTCCCAGCCGGGGATGATCCACGTAGAGGAATTGGCCTGACCATTCCACGGCATCCAGGTCGAAAGCCTCCCGGGCAACTCGTGCGAAATCGATGTTGTCCATCTCACCGGCTCTCAGGGCGCGGTGTAGCGAACATTGCGCCAATGATATTTTAAACCGAATCTGCGTAGCGGCCAAACTCTCAAGGTAATCCTTTTTCTGGCACGCGGCCAAGGCACAGCTGCCGAGGAGAACGGCGGAGGATTGTAGGAAACCCCGGCGGTTGGTGGATGCAGCACCGGCACTCATGTTGCTTGAGGGGCTCCGTTTTCGATAAACCAGAACGCGATCAGATGATAGATCATCATTTGCATGTCCTCGACCCGACCGTAGTGCTCATCCGGCAGGACGATGGGTAGGGTCGCCAAGTCGGACATTCGGCCTCGCCGGGAACTGGTAATGGAAACAGTGGTCAGTTCCTGCGCGTTGGCCCACTCGAACGCTTTCACCAAGTTCGGCGAATTTCCGCTGACGCTCAGCACGACATCCCCGGGCCGGGCAAAGTTTTCCAGCTGGCACACAAATACATCCTCATAGGCGTAGTCGTTGCCCAGGGCGGTTAACCACGCGGAGTTGTCGTTCAGCGTAATGACCCGGAAACGTTTCTTCAGCACATCCGAGGCGCCTTTGCCCAAATCGCAGGCCAAGTGCGAAGCGCTGGCCGCGTTGCCGCCATTGCCAAAGAGAAAAATCTGACTGTCACGGCTATGGGCTTTTTCGAAGATGTCGATAAGCGCGGTGATTTTGTCAGTCGGCAGTGACCTGATAAGTTTCACCTCCGCATCGAGGTATTGGTTTATCCAAGTTTCGCTAGTCATTATAGAGTTTGTAGAGGTCTCGTTTTAATTTCTTTTCTGACGTGATCACCTGATCGGGTGGTAAACTGCCCAGCATTTCTGCTACGAACCATTACTAGTTTTTGGCGGAATAGTTGGGGTTGCGGGTCGGGAAATTAGCACTCATTTCCCATAAGCTGGAGGTAAGTTCCGAACTCATTTCCTGCACAATTTTTCCGCGATGGGCGGAGAGATCGTGCGACTCAGTCGGATCATTCGCTAGGTCGTATAATTCAAACCTCAGCCCTTCCGGAGTATAATACTGCAGGAGTTTCAGGTCTCCTTTTCTGTTGGCTCGATCTCTACATCTGTCGGTGGGGCGAGCCCAACTGGCTCTTCATGAATCAGGGCGACGGCACGTTCCGCGAAGAAGCGGAGGCCCGCGGTTTGGCTTTGGTCGATGCTTCTGGGGTAGGGGCATTCGCCGACTACGACCGCGACGGTTGGCTCGATGTCTACGTGCAGACCAACATGCTCAACGCGACCGAGAACCCGAGCGGACAGCCGGATCACTTGTTTCGCAACAACGGCGACGGCACGTTCACCGATGTTTCCGCCGAAGCCGGCATCGGTGGTCCCAATCTCGCTCACTCGACCACCTGGTGGGATTACAACCACGATGGTTGGCCCGACATCTACATCGCCAACGATTTTGCTCTGGCCGATTTCCTCTACCGCAATAATCAGGACGGCACCTTCACCAATGTGATCCACGATGTGGTGCCGACCATGCCGTATTCGTCGATGGGGGCCGACCAAGGAGACATCAACAATGATGGACTCATCGATTTTCTGGTGACCGACATGGCAACGACGTCACACGAGAAGGACCAACGGGGCATGGCCAGCGCCCGCGAACTCAGTCGGGAGGACAGTGACAGCCCGACGTTGGCACCCCAGACTTTACGCAACACGATGTTCGTAAACACCCCGTCGCATCGCATGCTTGAGGTAGCAAACATGGCGGGCATCAGTGCCACCGACTGGACATGGTCGGTGCGTTTCGAGGATCTGGACAACGATGGATTCGTCGATCTCCACGTGACCAACGGCATGAACCGGGAGTATCAAAACGCGGATCTACGGGATCGCATTATTCTGGCGGAAAATGCCTCCCTCCGTCTCCGCACCATGAAAGAAAGCTCGCGCCTCAATGAGGCCAATCTGGCCTATCGCAATGAAGGCGACCTCCGCTTCACCGAAGTCGGCGCAGGGTGGGGGCTCGGTAAAGTCGGCATCAGTTTCGGCGTCGCGATGGGCGACCTCGATCGCGACGGCGACCTCGATATCGTCCACTCCAACTACGGCGAAAGTGCCACCGTCCTGGAAAACCAAAGCCAGACCGGCAACGTGCTACAGGTTGAATTACGCGGCACGGATTCCAACCGGTTTGGCGTAGGAGCTAGCGTGACCGTGGAGACCGAAAGTGGCAAACAAGTCCGCGACCTGATCCTCACGCGCGGCTACCTCTCGACCAGCGAACCCAACCTGCACTTTGGGTTGGGCGAAGAGGACGCCGTGAAACGTGTTACGGTGCGTTGGCCGAATGGAAACATTAGTAAACTCGAGAATCTCGCCGCCAATCGTCGATATCTTGTAGACGAATCGTTTTCAGAATCTCCGGCTTCCCTGGCAGATTATGCCCGAAAACTGTCACCGCCTGCACCGGCATGGAGCGATGTGACCGAGAAATTGGGTTTAAATATTAAATCCAGAGAAGGACCGTTTCGGGAAAACACCCGCCAGCCACTGGTGCCGACCCGTTTTGATCGTCTCGGCCCCGCGTTAGCGGTGGGCGATTTAAACGGCGATGGTCGAGAGGATATGATCATAGGAGGAACGACGAGGACGGCGGCTCGGATCATTGCCGCTACGCCTAGCGGTAAATTTGCCTCGGCTTCCTTGGGTAAACTTACCCAGCACCCGATTCTCAATGATGGGCCGATTCTGATATTTGAAGCGGATGGGGACGGGGATGCTGACGTATTGATCACGCGAACGACGGACGCATTGCCGGATGGAGATGCCGAGTATCAACCCCTGCTGCTTCTGAACAACGGCCGGGGTGCATTGAGTCGCGCCGCCGAAGGCACTTTACCCATCATGGGCGCAAGTGTGGGAGCATTGGCCGCAGCGGACTTTGATCGCGATGGAGACCTCGACGTATTTGTAGGTGCACGCGTCAAGCCCGGTGCATATCCGGAGGCACCGCGTAGCCACCTGCTGCTTAACCAAGGTGGTCGCTTTACTGATGCCGTGGAGTCGATCTCGACTGAACTTTCGACCGTGGGTCTGGTGACATCGGCACTGTGGTCCGATGTTGATGGTGATGGCTGGGTCGACTTGCTGGTCGCAACGGAGTGGGGGCATGTCCGCGCGTTTGGGAACGAGTCCGGTCAGACCCTATCGGATCAAACTGAAGCTTGGGGGGTTTGCGGCTGCCGGCACCGGATGGTGGACCTCGCTGGCTTCGGGTGATTTTAATCGAGATGGTCGCCTAGATTATGTGGCGGGCAACGTGGGCCTGAATACGCCTTATCGCGCTTCAGTCGCAGAACCCGCGGTATTGTTCTACGGTGACTTTCGAGGCCGGGGACGAGGCACGAAGCGTATTATCGAAGCGCATTACGAAAACGGAAGTCTGCTGCCGCGCCGCACCAGCAAGGCGATAGGTGCCGTCGTCCCGACCGTGCGCCGCCAGTTTCGCCGGAATGATGATTTTGCCCAAGCGACTCTGGAGGAGATCGCCGGCGTGGACAAGTTAGCCGCGGCGCAACGATTTGAGGCCACCGAGTTTCGCAGTGGGGTGTTTCTAAGTCAGAGAGATGGCACGTTCGCCTTCTCCGCTCTTCCTCGTCAGGCGCAGATCGCACCACTGCAGGGTATGGTGGTGTTGGACTTTAATGAAGATGGGTTCGAAGACATCTACGCATTGCAGAACAGCTTCGCTCCCGTGCCCGTGGTAGGGCGTTATGACGGGGGGGGAGGCTATTTCGCGCTGGGTCAGGAGGGCGGCACTTTTGGAGACCACCCGCGCATGCCTTCGGCATTGGTGGTTGAAGGCGACGCCAAAGCACTCGTGTTGGGGCAATTCACTGACGGATCATTGTTGAGTCTGATGGGCACTCGAAATAACGGAGATACTTTTGCCGTTTTGAATTATTTCGATGACGCCAAAATTGCTGCAGCGGTGGGCGGCTACCGTGGGCTGTTAGTCAGATTGCGGGGAACCGATGGGAATCCTGCGGGTATCGGCTCACATGTAGCGCTCGTGCTTTCAGATGGATCATCAATCGTTAGGGAAATAGCAGCGGGGGGCGGATATTATAGTCAGTCTTCTCCCGCGGCTGGATTTGTGTGGGGGCGAGATACCACACCTCAGGCCATTCGGGTCCGTTGGCCGGATGGAGAAACTACGGAACAGGCGATTCCATCCGACCAAACGGTGCTTACACTCGAGCGGTGAAAATTAGTGTTCTCAGTGGGTTATTAGTTTTTGCGCTCATGGTGAGCGCAGCACCCCTTGCGGAGCGTTCGCAAGGAACAGGTGAATCGTTGTTCACCAAACTCTCGGCGGAGCAAACGGGGATTGTGGTGCCGAATCCCTACGATGATCCGCGGATGTGGGGGGAGCTCTACCGCGAGCTGACTTTTGGGGCGATGGGCACCGGGGTTGCAGCGGGAGACTACGATAATGACGGACGACCGGATTTGTTTGTGGTCAGCAAAACCAAAACCTCTCTGCTCTTTCGGAATGCGGGGAATTGGAAATTTATCGACGTAACCGAAGCGGCGGGCTTGGTGGAGGCGGAGGAATCGAGTTTGCTGGTCGGACTGTTTGGCGGAGATGATTCGGCTGAACTCAAGTCTTGGGAACAAGGCGTCACGTGGGCCGATATAAACAATGATGGCTGGCTGGATCTTTATGTGTGCCGGCACGCCGCGCCTAATCGTCTCTACGTCAATCAGGGTGATGGCACGTTTGTGGAAGAAGCTGAAACGCGCGGTTTAGCGATCGTTGACGGTTCGGGGGTGGGCGCATTCAGCGACTATGATCGGGACGGTGATCTCGATGTCTACGTGCAGACCAATATGATGGACTACGCACAGTATCCGGAAGGCCGCCCCGACTATTTGCTGCGCAACAACGGTGAAGGCTACTTCGAGGATGTGACCAAGCTGGCCGGTATTTCCGGTATGACTTCCGGTCACTCGGTGCTGTGGACGGATTACAACAACGATGGCTGGCCGGATCTCTATGTCGTTAATGATTTCGCCCCACCGGATCAGCTGTATCAGAACAACGGTGACGGGACTTTCTCCAACGTCACCAATACCGCATTACCCTCTATGCCGTTCTACGGCATGGGCTCTGACGCTGCCGATGTGGATGGCAACGGCACCTTTGATCTCTTCGTCGCCGATATGGCTGCGACCACGCACGAGAAGGACCAACGCAGTATGGCGGGCTCACGGGTGCGGGGCCAGAAGCATGATGAGAAGTCTCCAGAGCCACCGAGCTACATGCGCAATCACCTGTTGCTGAATACCGGCACCGGAGTCTTCCGTGAGGCTGCCCACCTTGCCGAATTAGATGCGACGGACTGGACGTGGTCGGTCCGCTGGGCGGATTTCGATCTCGATGGCTGGCCGGATCTCCATGTCACCAACGGCATGAACCGCGAATATCATGGAGCTGATTTATTGGAGCGCATCATGATCTCCGAAAACCCCGCTGATCCGATTCGAATCATGCAGGACAGTCCGGTGCTAGCGGAGGCGAACCTCGCGTTTCGCAATTGGGGCGGCCTGCAATTTGATCGGGTCACGGAGGACTGGGGATTGACCGAAGTAGGTGTGAGCTTCGGCGCAGCGACCGCCGACTTCGACGGAGACGGCGACCTCGATTTGGTTTACACCAATTACGAAGGAAATCCGTCAGTGTTCCGCAACGACGCGCAAACGGGTAACCGCTTGGTGGTCGAATTGCGAGGCGAGGAATCCAACCGGTTCGGCATCGGAGCGAAGGTCACGGTTGAAGCGGGAGGTAGAACTCAGATTCAAGAGCTCCAGCCGACAAGAGGATACCTCTCCAGTAGTGAACCGGTATTGTATTTTGGGCTGGGAAACTCGGAGAGGATTGACCGGTTGGTTGTAGCGTGGCCTTCGGGGACGCGGACAGAGAAGGCGGGTATTGCAGCCAATCAGCGGCTCAATATTTCCGATCCTGGCGGGAATGTTTATACCAGCGATCAAGAAGCTGAAGGACGGTTTATTGATGCGGCTCTTCACAGGAATCTCAAATGGCAATCCGCTGAATCCGATTCTCCGGAAATTAACACTCAGCCATTGTTGCCATGGCGGTTTGATCGGGGCGGGGCTCGTGTTGTGGCAGGAGACTATACTGGTGAGGACCGCACCGACCTACTGGTGAGTGGGACGACGGCAACACCGCCGCGGATGCTGGTAGCAAATGCCTCCGGAAAATTCAGGCCGGCTCCCGCTCCCGCCTTGTCGATGTGGGAGGGGGTGTCCATGGGGCCAATGGCACTCCTTGATGGAGATGGAGATGGTCGTCTGGATTTGCTCGTCACCGGAACTGGCGCCGATACTGAGCGTTCGTCGACCTCTTACCAACCCCGGTTCTTCATGAATCGAAACGGGTTTACGGACGCGACTGAACAGATATTGCCCACCCTTTCTTTGCGCGTGGGAGCAACTGCGGTTGCTGATTTCGACCGTGATGGAGATGATGATGTTTTCCTTGGTGCGAGACTTAGCCCGGGGCGCTACCCGGAAGCTCCGCCCAGTGTTCTGCTGCGTAATGAGAGAGGCGTGTTTTCCGATCAAGCGGCCCCGTTAGAGTTGGCCGAGCTTGGCATGGTCACCGCGGCAGTTTGGGTGGATGGCGACGGTGACGGGTGGCTCGATTTGGTGGTCGCCAATGATTGGGGGCGGGTTCGATTTTTGCGCAACGAGTCCGGTAAAAACTTCGTCGATGAAACCGACCGTTTCGGTTTTGACTCGGGCGGCCGAGGTTGGTGGCGATCTCTAGCTGTTGCGGATTTCAACGGCGATGGCCGGCCTGACATTGCGGCCGGAAATGTGGGATTGAACACGCCTTACCATGCGTCGGTTGAAGCTCCGATCAGTATTCATCTTGCTAATTTTGGACGTAGTCTTCGTAGCCAGCCTACGTTGATCGAATCCTATGTCGAGAACGGTCGATTATTCCCGCGGAGAGAACGCAAGGAGATCGCCGCGCAAGTTCGCACGGTGGCGCGTTCGTATCGCCGCACGATTGATTATGCCGCGGCGACATTGCCTGAAATATTTGGCGAAGACGTGCTGGCAGCTGCGACGAAAGTTCAGACCGATCAGCTGGCGAGCGGCGTATTCTTAAGCCAAACCGATGGGACATGGCGGTTTGAAGCATTCCCCGCGATAGCGCAGATTGCTCCGGCGATGAAAATCATCGCAGGCCATTTTTACGAGGATCAGCACATGGATCTCCTCCTGCTCCAGAATGATCATTCGCCGTTGGAGGTTGTTGGTCGATTCGGTGGTGGACTTAGCCAACTGTTAAAGGGAAATGGTGCCGGTAGATTCGATCCGATTCCATTGAAACAGAGCGGTGTGCGAATTGAAGGTGCGGTCGCTGATGCCGTGGCGATCAATGTTGATGACGACGAAGTTGACGAAGTGTTCATTACTCGCCTGCGCGATACCTCGATGTTGCTCGATAACCAACGGAAGTGACGAGCAACGCCTCTGAAGGTAGGGCGTGATCGCCGAGCGCGCCGCAGTGTGATGGTTCTCAGAGACATAGACGGGCCGTCCCGTCCTCCAATCGTGGCCGGTCGGGGTTTACTGCTGTCTCGTTCGTTCAATCCTCCCAGCGTTCGCCGAATGCTTTGCGGTAGGCGTCGTGAAGGCTGTTGACTTGGGTGCGTTCGATACGGGGTTGGCGAGCGATCTGATCGAGCCAGTGCTTCGCGTCGTCCTGTTTTCCTTCCTCGATTGCGTCGAATGCCATGATGCCTAGCCCAGTCGGGTTCAAGGGATCCCAGACCAAGGCTTCGCGGACTTGGGCAATGCCTTCGTTGCGTCGATCCATGCCGAGTAAGGTCGTTCCCAATTCCAAATGAGGGTCGGGTTCGTTGGGGCGTAGTTTGATGGCAGTGCGGAAGGCGATGATGGCGGCACCGGCTTGTCCGTTGTCGCGTAGTCGCCGCGCTTTCATGCGATACAGTCCGGGAGACTCGGGGCAGTTTTTTAGACCGGCTTCGAGCAGGCGTTGGCTTTCGGCCGCGTTTCCCAATCGGGCGTGAAGCGCGGAAAGTTGGGTCCAGCTGTCCGCAAACTGTGGATCGAGTTCGGTGCAGCGTCGGTAGTGGGTCATCGCGCCTTCGGTATCGCGCTGTTCTAGCAAAAATCCTGCCAGTTGAAAGTGAGCGGAGACGTCTTCGGGGGCAACGGAGATGGCCCGTTCGAGCCAAGTTCTCGCCGTATCCATGTCGCCATGACGGGATTTGGCACCGGCTTCGAGGGCCAGCCGGAAAGAGTCGTAGCAATCGCTCATCAAATCATCGAGCCAGGGGTCCGTCGGATCGCGGTAGGCTCCCGAGGCCATCTCACGCCCGCGAATGGCTTCGGCTTCCTTGTCCATCCCCAGACGTTCGTAGAGTGAAACAATGAGATCGTAGCCGAGACTGTAATTTGTGATCTGAACAAGGCGTTCCAATCGCCGACGGGCGTCTTTCCAATTTTCCGCCTCCAGTTCCAATCGGGCGAGTCCGAGTTGGGCCCACGCATTGTCGCGATCACGTTCGAGCACGTCGCGATAAATGGTTTCGGCTTCGGCGGATTGATTGTCCTTCAACAGCAGGTCAGCCAATCGCAGCCGGGCCGGAATGTAGCTCGGATCGAGTTCGATGGTTTGTCGCCACAGCGCGATCGCCGGTGCGGCCTGTCCGTATCCGGCGAGAATGGAAGCATGGCGATGGGTCCAACGGGCTTCGTCGGGAGCCAGCTCGGCGAGTCCCTGGTAGCAGAGGGTGGCCGTTTCAAGGTATCCGTTCGCGTGATACAATTGACTTAGCTCCGCGAATCCGGTCCGGGCGGTGGTCAGGCCGAGGGCGTTGGCGTCGGCCGCGAGAATCCGTTCCCGCAGGGCGGACGGGGCGTTGTCCAAGTCGGGCAGAGCGGGAAGTCGGGCGGCGACTTCTGCTCTCGATTGGTTTTGGCTGTATCCCCACCAACCGCCTCCGGCCAAGAGGACGACCAAAGTGGGGAGTAGGATGCGGAAGGTCGCGCTTTTCATGACTCAACGAGGATCACCGGTGCCAGAGCATGATGCGCCCCATCACATCGAAAGGGGGGTAGATATAGAATCCGCCGGTCACAAGGGCGGGTTTGCCGCTGTCGTCGAAGGTGCCCACTCCGACGGTGATCAGGTCCTTAGGCTCCCGGGTGAGGACGTGCGGCGTAAAGTTCATCGCACCGTCGTTGCGGAACCACATCAGGGAAACCACCTCGCGGTTTTGATTATTCCAGTCCGCGTAAGCGGCTGAGGCGACGACATCAACGGCGCCGTCCTCATCGAGATCGACGGCGGTGGGACCATAGGCTCCGGGCAGGGGACCGATGCGATGGTAACGAAAACCGCCATTGCCCGTGTTCTCGAACCATTGAAGTCCATGCCACGGTCGCGGGCCGGGCGTCGCGGCGGGGCCGAATCCGTCTCCATTTGAGGTCAGCAGATCGGGTCGGCCATCGCGGTTGAGGTCTGCCACGGTAAGTCCGCTGCTGCCGTAGTCCTCATTGGTCGACCCCCAAACCCGATGGGTGGTGAAGTTCCCTTGGCCGGTGCCGAGGAAGACATAAACCTCCTCCCATTGTTGCGACATGAGGGCGGCGATGTCAGGGATCCGGTCTCCGTTGAAATCGGCGACCTCTACGTTGATCACGCCGGAAAGATCCAGCCGGACGTGGCGACGAAACTGCCAAGGGGAGGGGCCGACGTGTTCGAGCCAAGCGACTTCGCCTTGGTCATAGCCAAATTGGCCGAGCGCGAGATCGAGACGCCCGTCTCCGTTGAGGTCTGCGGGACGGATGTCGACGATACGGGAAGTATTTTCGATCAGGGTGTGGCGCGTGAAATTTTGGTGACCATCGTTTTCCAGGGCGAAGGCGAACCCGATCCGGTCATTGTGCGGGAATACAATGGTCATGCTCGCCACGAGGAGATCGAGGTCGCCGTCGTCATCCATATCGGCGGCTTCGACGTGAACGGGACCACTCATATCCGTCGCCAGAAGCTCTTTGGGTGCGAATTGACCAAGAGATGTCTGCCGAATCCAGCGAACTTCGTTGTCTTGGGCTTCGCAGAATATGATGTCATCCAGTCCGTCTTGATTTAGATCGATCACCTTCAGATGGGCGATCCACGGCGGAAGATCGGTGAAAGTGCCCAATTCTCGTGAGGTTAGCAGATCCGAGGCGTCCGTGATCTGGTTTCGGGAAGCCGCGTCGGGGCTTTTGAGCCTAGCAGGTTGTGGTTTCCCGCAGCCTTCGAGGCATATCGCCACCCCGACCAGCAGGGTGCCGGTGAGCTGAGGCGAGGGGAGGAGCCAAGAACGCATGAGAATAGGAAAGGCAGGTTATTCGGCCGAAAGAGGCCATATCTAGATCGCTAAACGTTTGATCGGGTTCCCGCCGGTGCAACCTTTCGCTCTGGGCATAAGGGTTACCGCGAACTCGGATAACTTTCGTTCACAATGAGACAAATGAGTGAATCGGAAGGAATTGATGAGGGCTGTATCATGGGGAGATTTTCATTTGCGGGTGCGTTGCGGGGATTTTGAGATTCGATTGAACGGCTGCAGGGCAGAATATTGTCGGGCTTTATGCCCGACAACACTCTTACGGGGGGGGCATTTCGGACAATTTTGACTCCAAATCTGATCCCGAAGGAGGCCCCTTTGGGTTCCTTCCTCGACGGCTGATTCGATTTAAGCGGTTAAGCAGATTTTAGGTCGAATCGGCGATTTCCGTCATTAGGGATTCCCCTTCTCCTGAACGGGATTGCTTCTTCACGCGGTGGTTTCACCAAAAGCGTCTTGCGCGGGCCGATTTGGTTCGGGATGCTCACGCTAATTTTCGCGCCAACTTTGCTCGTTTTCCATCATGGTATCGCCCAACTCAGACATCGCTTTCGACAACAAGATTGAAGGAGACATCGTCGTTTCCCGACTCGATGCGGTCATCAATTGGGTGCGCTCGAACTCGATGTGGCCCATGCCTATGGGTCTTGCCTGTTGCGCAATTGAGCTGATGGGCTCAGCCTCTGCCCGATTCGACATCGCCCGTTTTGGTGCTGAAGTCATGCGCTTCTCCCCCCGTCAGGCTGACTGCATGATCGTCGCTGGCACCGTAACTTACAAAATGGCCCCGCACGTGCGTCGGATTTACGACCAGATGGCCGAACCCAAATGGGTGATCGCCATGGGAGCCTGTGCTTCCTCGGGTGGTATGTATCGCAGCTATGCCACGCTCCAAGGCGTTGATCGCATCGTCCCTGTAGATGTCTACGTCAGCGGTTGCCCGCCTCGTCCAGAGGCCTTGCTCGATGCGCTCATCAAGCTGCAGGACAAGGTGAAGAAAACACCCTCCCTCGGTAACCTCACCGCCTGATCTTTCCCGCTTCCGCCGACCATGTCTGAGACCGCCGCTGACGACCCGATCGTCGCTCTTCAATCCAAGTTTTCTTCCGCCAGCGCCCGCGATTCGCTGGACCACCCCGCGGTAAACGTTTCCGTCGCGGAGGCGGCAGCCTTGCTCGGGTGGCTGCGTGACGAGCAGGGATACAATTTCTTGGTCGATGTGACCGCAGTGGACTGGTCGGAAGAGGTTTCCCCGCGTTTCAGTGCGGTTTGGCACCTATATTCGACCACCAATCACGGCTACATTCGAGTCGTGGCGGATTGCGCCGACGATGCCGATCCGGTCGCGCCGACCGTTACTCATCTCTGGCCCTCGGCCGATTGGCACGAGCGCGAAACCTGGGATTTAATGGGCGTGACGTTCTCCGACCATCCGGATCTTCGCCGTATCCTCATGTGGGACGGCTACCCGCACCATCCTCTCCGCAAGGAGTTCCCACTGGCCGGCATCGAAACCGAACTGCCGGACATCGAGGTCGCCGAGGAAACCCAAGCCAAGGTCATCGCGGCTCCCATGATGGGTGGTCCCTTTGTTGCTTCCAATAGAGGCGAGATGAACCTGACCGACGCCGAGCCTCGTGCCAAGGACGAGAGCTGGAACGAAAAACTGCCCAAGCCCGAGTAAACTACTCGCAATATTTTTGACTCATGCCGACCGAACTTAACGTCCCTGATGCCGCCGCCAAAACGGCTGACGCAGCGAGTCAGGAGTTTGAAACCGAGAAAATGTCCCTCGCGATGGGGCCTTCCCATCCGTCCACCCACGGCGTGCTTCGCCTGCAATTGGAGTTGGATGGCGAAACCGTGACCGAGTGTGATCCGGTTCTGGGTTACCTACACCGCGGCGATGAGAAGATCGCCGAGAATATGACTTACAACCAGTTCGTGCCCTACACGGACCGGTTGGACTACCTCGCTCCGCTGGCCAACAACGCGGCCTATGCGGCGGCGGTGGAAAAGCTTGCCAACCTCGAGGTGCCCGAGCGCTGCCAATCTATTCGGGTGATCACATCCGAAATGGCCCGGGTTTCTTCCCATCTGATGGGTCTCGGTGCCTATGGCATCGATGTGGGGGCGTGGTCGGTCTTTCTCTACACCTTCACCGAACGCGAAAAGCTCTACACGCTCTTCGAGGAACTCACGGGTGCCCGGTTCACCACCAGCTACAGCCGGATTGGTGGCGTTTTTCGCGATATGCCCGAGGGGTGGACCGACAAAGTGTTGGAGTTCTGTGACCAGTTTCTTCCGATCCTCGACGATATTCTCAAGTTGTTGACCCGTAATAAGATCTTTATGGATCGCACGGTCGATGTGGGGGTTATCAGTGCTGAGGATGCGGTTGGTTATGGGCTCACAGGCCCCAATCTCCGCGGTTCTGGCGTTAAGAGTGATCTGCGCAAGGACCGTCCTTACTGGGGCTACGATCAATACGAGTTCGATGTGCCCGTAGGTTCGAAGGGTGACTGCTACGACCGTTACCTGTGCCGCGGCGAGGAGATGAAGCAGTCCATCAGCATCATCCGCCAAGCCATCGCGAAACTTCCGGGCGGCTCGTTCTACGCCGAGGAAGCCCGCCAGATTTTTGCTCCCCGCAAGGACAAGGTGCTCTCTTCCATGGAGGAGTTGATCAATAACTTCATGGTCGTGACTGAAGGTCCGCAGATGCCGGCCGGTGAGGTCTACTTCGAAGCGGAAAACCCGAAAGGAACGTTAGGCTTTTTCATCGTCAGCAAGGGCGGGGGAGTGCCTTGGCGCATGAAGATTCGCGGACCTTCTTTCTGTAATCTCTCCATCCTGTCACATGTCTGCAAAAACGAGCTCGTTTCCGACGTCGTCTCGATTTTGGGCTCCCTCGACTTCGTCATGGGCGAGTGCGACCGCTGATTGTTTTCGATGAATCTCAAGCCTGAAACTCTGACCCGGATCGACGAGGTCATCACCCATTATCCCGAGAAGCGCAGCGGCACGCTCCCGTTGCTCCACCTCATCCAAGAGGATGTCGGTCATATCTCGAACGAAGCGATCGAATGGATCGCGGAGAAACTCGAACTCGAGCCGATCAATGTTTACGAGGTCGTGACCTTTTACCCAATGTTCCGGCGCGAGCCGATCGGCAAGCGTCACATCAAGGTCTGCCGCACGTTGTCCTGTGCGTTGGCCGGTGGTTACCGGACCTGCGCCAAGTTCGAATCCGAATTCAACATCCATCTGGGCGACGTCTCTCCCGATGGAGAAGTGACCGTCGAGTTCGTGGAATGTCTCGCCAGTTGTGGCACCGCTCCGGTCGTATTGATCGACGAAACCCTGCACGAGAATGTCGACGAGGCGAAAGCCAAGGAGATCAGTGACGCTATCAAGGCTGAAAAGCTGAATGACTGAAAGCCGATCCAATACCACTCAGCGCATGCTCACCTTATTTTCCATTTCAGCCCTCCTGTCTTTCAGCTCTTCAGCTTTTCAGCTTTTCAGCCTTTCATAACATGTCCGCACCCGCTGAACGCCGCATCATTTTTAAGCACATCGACGAGGAGGGTTACTCCAACGACATCGATTGTTACCTCCAAAACGGAGGCTATGAGATCCTCAAGAAAGCCGTCGCCCAGAAGCCCGAAGATTTACGGGATGAGGTGAAGAAGTCCGGTCTGCGTGGCCGGGGTGGGGCGGGGTTTTCCTGCGGCCTCAAGTGGTCCTTTGTGGATCGCAAAAGCGGCAAGCCGATCTACCTCGTGGTCAACGCCGACGAGTCGGAACCCGGCACGTTCAAGGATCGCTACATCATCCACCAGGATCCGCATCAGCTGATCGAAGGAACGATGATCTCGTGTTTCGCGAATGATGTGAAGCAGGCCTACATCTACATTCGCGGTGAATTCCCGGAAGGTGCCCGTATTCTCGAGCAGGCCATCCAGGAAGCCCGCGACAAGGGGTTAGTGGGGAAAAATATCCTCGGGACCGATTACTCCTGTGATATTTTTGTCCACCGTGGTGCGGGTGCCTACATCTGCGGTGAGGAAACCGGCCTGATCGAATCCCTCGAAGGCAAACGCGCCAACCCGCGGATCAAACCTCCGTATTTCCCGGCGGTGCTCGGCCTCTACCAGTGCCCGACCATCGTGAACAACGTCGAGACCCTGTGCCATGTGAAGCACATCCTCGATATGGGTGCAGACGAGTATCTCAAAATTGGCACGCCGAACAATACCGGCACGCGTATCTTCTGTGTTTCCGGTCACGTGCAAAAGCCCGGTTATTACGAATATGCCTGCGGTGAAGTGACTTTAGGTCAATTGCTCAACGACGTGTGTGGCGGTCCACTGCCCGGACGTCAGTTCAAAGCAGTGATCCCCGGTGGATCGTCCGCCAAGATTCTGCGTTTCGGCGAGAAATTCACGATTAAGAACAAGGACGGAACGACCAAGGAGTGGGCCGTTGAGGATATCCCGCTTGATTTTGATTCCCTCGCTGCCGCCGGCACGATAGGTGGCTCCGGTGGCGTCATCGTCATGGATGATTCGGTCAACATGGTCGAAGCGCTCGCCAATATTAACGCGTTTTACGCTCACGAGAGTTGCGGCCAATGCACGCCGTGTCGCGAAGGCTCCCTGTGGATGAAGAAAATTTCATCCCGCATGGTGAAGGGCGAAGCCCGCGAAGAAGACGGTGAGCTCATCAAGAACGTCGCAGACCAGATCGCCGGTCGCACCATCTGCGCTTTCGGCGAAGCCTGCTCGTGGCCCACCCAAAGCTTCGTAGCCAAATTCGGCGACGAGTTCAAATCCTACAAAGACGACAAGACCGACCGACCGGCGGACTCCCTTGAACTCGTATAATTTTTAGAAACCACGAAAAACACGAATCACACAAAATGGATTTCTTTATTCTAAAACTTCGAATGCTTCCTGCCTCAATCATCCGCCATTTGGATGTGCGGCTCGGCGCGATGCTTTAGTGTGTTTCGTGGTTAACTCTTCCGACTTTCAGCAATGATTCAACCCGCCCAACCCGACCTCGTCACCGTTTACATCGACGGCAAGGAGATCGCCGTGCCCAAGGGCACGAACGTCATCGAAGCCGCCCGCATGGTCGGCACCGATGTGCCTCACTATTGCTACCACCCGAAGCTCTCCGTTGCGGCTAACTGCCGCATGTGTCTGATCGAGCTCGGCATGCCGATGGCTGATCGTGCGACGCGCGAGCCCATCATGGATCCCGAGACCGGGAAGCAGAAGATCAACTGGATCCCGCGTCCTCAGATCGGTTGCGGCACCAACGTGGTGCCGGGCATGCATGTAAAAACGCAGTCCAAGATGGTGAAGGAGTGTCGCGAGGGCGTGATGGAATTTCTCCTTATCAATCATCCGTTGGATTGTCCTATTTGTGACCAGGCGGGTGAATGCAAACTGCAGGAACAAGCCACCGGTTATGGCCGGGGCTATTCCCGGTTCATCGAGCAGAAGAACGTCAAACCGAAGCGCACCCAACTCGGTCCGCGGGTGACTCTCGATGACGAACGCTGCGTGCTCTGTTCGCGTTGTATCCGGTTCTCCCAAGAGGTGGCCAAGGACGACGTGCTTGGGTTCGTCGATCGCGGGAGTTACTCGACGCTGACGTGCTACCCCGGCAAGGAGCTGAGCAACAACTACTCGCTCAACACCGTTGATATTTGTCCGGTAGGCGCACTTACCTCGACGGACTTCCGGTTCAAGATGCGCGTCTGGTTCCTCAAGCAGACCGACAGCATCGACACCGAATCTTCCGCGGGTGCCAACACGGTGGTTTGGTCCCGCGAAGGTGCCATCTACCGCATCACTCCGCGCCAGAACGATGAGGTCAACGACACTTGGATGGCCGACAGCGGCCGCGTGCTCTACAAGCAGGTTCAGGCCGACAATCGTCTGAAGCCGACCAGTGAGCTCGCCACCGCCGTGAACGCCGCCGCCAGTTTGCTCGATGATGGCAACGTCGCCGTCGTGGGCTCAGGTCGCAGTTCAGTGGAGGAGCAATACCTGACCGCCAAACTCGCCCGGAAAATCGGAGCCACCAGTTACCTCGTTGGTCGTCACGGCGCAGGTGATGGTATTCTCGTTTCAGCTGACCGCAATCCCAATACCCGCGGGGCTTTGGTGACTGGATTGATTTCCGAACTGCCCGCCACCGAGCTGAGCCAATTGGCCGCCGACATTGACGCGGGCAAGGTGACGACTCTGCTTTCCATCGGTGAAGATCTTACCGCCGCCGGCCTCAGTGAGGAACAGCTCGCCAAGGTTAATCTCGTTTATCTCGGCGCCCACGCCAATACGACCAGCGCGGCCGCCAAGGTGACCATTCCGACTCTGACCGTTTTCGAAAAGAGCGGTACGTTCATCAACCAACAGTTTCGCATCCAGAAATTTAAATCGGCTGTCCCCGGACTAAAAGGTGCGACCGACGACCGAGTGGTTCTCGCTGGCCTGCTCGAAAAGCTGGGTGACGAAGCCAAGGGCAGTGACCTCGCTTCCGTTTGGGTCGAGCTCGCCGAAACCGTGCCGACGCTGAGCGGCATTTCCTACGCCAACGTTCCCAAGACCGGCCTGCTTCTCGATGGCTCGGCATGGAGCGGACTCGACTTTCCTGAGGGTGAATCCCTGCACTTCAAACCCGCGACCGCCGAAGCTTCGGCCTGAATGCACGCGTCATGATTGATCTTTATCTCAGTCTTCCGATTTGGGTGCAGGCCTCCATCAAGGGCTTGGTCGCCATCGGGTTTCTTATTCCGGTCGCCGGAGCCTGTTCGCTGGCCGAACGAAAGGTGTCCGCGTGGATTCAAGGTCGGCCCGGGCCAAATCGTGCGCGGGCATGGGGGCTCGGCTACATTCCGGTGCTTGGGCCGATGCTGCAACGTCTCGGGGTGTTTCACCTCATGGCGGACGGCGCGAAGTTTGTCTTCAAGGAAGACGTCGTTCCCGGCCACGTTAACAAATTTTACTACTACCTCGCTCCCCTGGTGGCCCTCGTGCCCGCGCTTTGCACGATCGTGGTGGTGCCGTTCGGCGCTTACTTTGATGCCGCGACCGAAACCCTGAAGCCGCTGATTCTCGCCAACGTGGATGTCGGTATCCTCGCAGTGTTCGCGATTGGCTCATTGAGTGTTTATGCGCTGATCTTGGCGGGTTGGGCTTCGAATTCGAAGTATCCTTTTCTCGGCGGCGTGCGCGCATCGGCGCAGCTGATTTCCTACGAACTGTCGATGACCCTCTCGGTCATTCCGGTATTCTTGTGGGTGAACGCCCCCGGTTCGGAAGCAACGCTCAGTCTTTTCGCGGTGGTTGAGAGCCAAAGCCAATCGGGGTTCTTCGGCGACATGTGGTTTGTCTTCCTGATGCCGATGTGCGCATTCATCTTTTTGATCGCGTTGTTCGCCGAGACCAATCGTCAGCCGTTTGATATGCCGGAGTCCGAAGCTGATTTGGTGGGCGGTTTCCATACCGAATATGGCGAGTTCAAATGGTCGATTTTCTTCGTGGCGGAATACGTCCATATGACCATCGGTTCGGGTGTCTTCGTGCTCCTCTTCCTCGGCGGGTGGAATCCACTGCCCTGGGTGCCTTTGGAGCCGTTGATCACGGGTCTGCCGGTTTGGTTGGGTGGATTGATCGGCGCCGGTGTCTTCCTCGGGAAAACCTTCTTTTTTATCTTCCTCTTCATGTGGGTCCGCTGGACGCTGCCGCGTTTTCGCTACGACCAAGTCATGAAGATTGGCTGGCAGAAGCTTCTCCCGCTCGCCATTGCCAACGTCATTTTCTACGCCCTCGCGATCGCTGTGATCGAACGCAGCTAACCGCCCGCCCGCGCCATGTCTTTCAAAACCGTCGAACGCAAACCACTCTCGCTGGCTGAGCGCGCCTACGTGCCGCAGATCCTCAATGGTCTGTCCCACACCTTCAAAAAGATGGTGAAGCCCAACGAAACGCTTGAATATCCGGAGCAACCGCCGCCGATTCCCGACGGCTACCGTGGAGTCCCCACCTTGGTGAAGGATCCCAACGGACGCGAAAAATGCGTGTCTTGCCAACTTTGTGAGTTTGTTTGCCCACCGAAGGCGATTCGAATCAAACCGGGCGAAATCGCGGCCGATGCCGATACGGCTCACGTCGAAAAGGCGCCGCAGGAATTCGATATCGATATGCTGCGCTGCATCTATTGCGGTCTGTGTCAGGAAGTTTGCCCGAAGAAGCGATCTGGTTGCAGAACGTTTTCTCCGTCTCGGGTTACACCCGCGAGGAATTGGTCAACAACAAGGAACGTCTCTATGAGCTCGGTGGCACACTGCCGGATGAGCACTACAAGTGGGACAAAAAGAAAGCGGCCGAGGAGGCCGGTAACGGAGTGCATTGATTCACCGTCATGGCTGACATTCTTTTCTATATCTTCGCGGCGATGACCATCGGTAGTTCGGTGGCGGTCGTGATTAACCCGAACGCGGTGAACTCCGCGCTCGCATTTCTGGTCGGACTGCTGGGGGTTTCCGGACTCTTTGTCCTGCTCGATTCCTTCCTGTTGGCCGTCCTGATGATCCTGGTCTACGCTGGCGCAGTCGTCGCGCTGTTCCTGTTCATCATCATGCTGCTCGATATGCAGGGTGGAGAGCGCAAGCCGTTCTCCCGTCCGACTGCAGTCGCGGGATTCATCGGCGCGGCGCTGTTGGCTGTCTGTGCCACCTCGCTGCTCAAGGGCCTCGGTGATTTGGAATCAGCGGAAGCCGTTTCAGCCATCGGAGTCGGCGCGAATCTCAAGCACTACGCCGATCAGCTCTTCACTACCTATTTGCTGCCGGTGCAAGTGGTCGGGTTCCTTCTCCTGATCGCGATGCTCGGTGTGATTGTGCTCAGCAAGAAGTTTGAAGGCTTGGAGGACATTAGATAATGACTGTTGGCCTCATTGAATATCTCACCGTCGCGGTGGTTCTGTTTGTCATTGGCTTTGCCGGTGTGCTGATCCGCAAGAACACTCTGGTGATCTACATGTGCCTCGAAATGATGCTGGTCGCCTCGACCATCGCGTTCGTCGCCTTCTCCCGTTTCAACGGCACGATGGACGGTAACGTCTTCGTGTTCTTCATCCTGACCGTCGCCGCCGCGGAAGTGGCCGTCGGTCTCGCAATCATCGTTGCCCTCTTCCGCTGTCGTCAGACGGTCCAAGTCGAAGAGCTGAACGCGTTAAAGAACTGATATCCAATAGCTAAAATATAGGATATAACAATTTGTGATATCCTTTTACCGATTCTTTTGAGCACTTCACAGATCATTCCTAGGGAGACAATCCAAAGCCGCATCATTGTGATGCGGGGGCAGCGCGTGATCGTGGATAGGGATTTGGCGGAGATGTATGGGGTTACCACCGGTCAATTGAATCAGCAGGTTAATCGAAACACGGAGAAATTTCCTGAAGATTTTCGATTCACCCTCACTTCTGCCGAGCGGGCAGAACTGGTCGCAAATTGCGACCGGTTAAAGGGCATCAAATTTAGTCGAGTATTGCCATCGGTCTTCACCGAACATGGAGCAATCCAAGCCACTAACGTATTACGCAGTGAAGCTGCCGTGCAGATGAGCGTCCAAGTCGTGCGTTCGTTCGTCAAGTTGCGGCAACTTGTCGTAAACCATAAGGCGATTCGCGCGAAACTTTCCGAACTCGACGCCCGTATTGGCGAGCACGACGAGCAACTCGCCGTCATCGTCGAAACCCTTCACCAACTTGCTGAACCGGTTTCGCCGGGCCAAAAACGCCGCATCGGATTCTGATGCAATTTGAATTTACCTGTTTCTGACTGAGATGTCCTCCACTCAACTTGCTCTTTTAACCCTGCTCGTCCCGCTCGCTTCCGCGGCGGTGATCGCGTTGTTCCTTCGCCGTTCTGGCGCAGTGGCGTCTTACCTTTCCACGGCGGCAGCCGCCGTGGTGGCGGTTGGCGCACTCATGCTCGCTTACGGCGGGCACCGATTTGATGCTTCGATGGAGTGGTTTACCTTTGGTGAATTCGCGCTGTCGCTGGGCTTCAAGTTCGATGATCTCGCCGCCCTGATGCTGACCATTGTCGGTGTCGTGGGGTTCTGCGTGCATCTTTTTTCGCTGGGTTACATGCACGACGACCAGGACAAGGCGCGCTTCTTCGGTGGTCTGTCGGTCTTCATGTTTTCCATGATCGGCATCGTCCTCGCGGACAATCTGTTCATGATGTTCATCTTTTGGGAGTTGGTCGGATTCAGCTCCTATTTGTTGATCAACCACTACTGTTTAAAGCAGTCTGCGGCGGACGCCTCCAAAAAGGCCTTCATCGTCAATCGGGTGGGGGACTTTGGATTCCTTATCGGTATACTGATGTGCTACTGGAACTACGGCACGGTCGACCTCAACGAGCTGCCTGCGGCAATCGCAGGTGGGGCGATGATGTCGATGACGGTCCCGCTGCTCCTCTTTTGTGGCGCGATGGGTAAGTCGGCGCAAATGCCGCTGCACATTTGGTTGCCCGATGCGATGGAAGGACCGACGCCGGTTTCAGCTCTCATCCACGCGGCCACCATGGTCGCCGCCGGTATCTACATGCTCTGCCGCATCGAAGTGCTCATGGTTGCCGATGCTCTCAATGTTATCATGTGGGTCGGCACGATCATGGCGGTCTACGCTGCGCTTTGTGCGATTGTGCAGAGTGATATCAAAAAAGTTTTGGCCTACTCCACCTTGTCGCAACTCGGCTATATGGTCGCGGCATTCGGTCTGGGTTCGCTGGTCGTCGAACACGACGGCAAGGAAGTGCTGATCGCGGCCGGAGTGGGTGCGGCGATGTTCCACCTTACGACTCACGCATTCTTTAAGGCGCTGCTCTTCCTCGGCTCGGGTTCGGTCATTCACGGCTGCTACCACGAGCAGAATATTTTCAAGATGGGTGGCCTGCTTAAGAAGATGCCGCTCACCGCCATCACAATGTTGGTCGGGGTGCTGGCCATTTCGGGTCTGCCTTTCGTTACCGCAGGTTACTTCTCCAAGGATGCCATCCTACACCTTGCCATGGCTAATAGTCCCGTGGTTTTTGGATTCTTGGTTTTCACAGCGATTCTCACCTCGTTTTACATGTTCCGGATGTGGAAAATTACCTTCTTGGGTGATCCAAGAAGTGAGCATGCAGAAGGCGCCCACGAAGGAGGTTTGAGTATAAAACTGCCTCTCGTTATTCTGGCAGTTCTATCTGTCTTTGGAGGCTATACCGATGGTGCTCTCGGGTTTCTTTACGGCGGAGCGTTCGAGGGTGTTTGGTCCCAAATTCCCCACGCTGTGGGGTTAGGCGTAGTGTTGAAATCACTAGCGATTTTAGGAGTCGGTGCGGGTCTGGCTTGGGTGCTTTATCCGGCCAGCGAGTCTGACGGTCTGGCGACCAAGATGCCGGGAGTTTTCATCGCATTGACCGCGGTTAAGGAATCTTGGGACAAGGCCTACGACTACTATGTGGCGAAGATTCAGGATCGCTTTGCGATGCTGATGAACTTCCTCGAGCAAATCCTGCTCGCGGGTCTGATCATTCGCGGCCTCGCCGGAATTGTGGGCCTCTTTGGATTGGGCGCCCGAGCACTGCACATCGGTAGCCTCCATGCCTACGTTTATTGGTTCTTACTCGGAGCGGTTCTGCTCTGGGGCTTTGCAGGAGGGTTGTTCTGATGGATCTCTTACTGATCGCGATTGTTTCTCCGTTGGCGCTGGCTTTGGCCATTGTCTTCGGCTTGCCCAAAGCGTTGGCCCGTAACCTCGCTTACGTCGGCTTCGCCATTCCGGCGATCGTCAGCATTTTGCTGTGGTGCCAATTCGGCGACGCAGCCAAGGAAAGCACCTACGCCTTCCTTACCAGTTACGATACCGGACTGAGTAAGTTGGGCATCAAACTCACGCTGGGGCTCAACGGAATCTCGGTGCCCTTGTTCGTCATGGCGGGAATCGTCGGACTCGCGGCGGGACTTTATGCGCTGCAGTCCGCCGCCGAACGCCTGAATACTTATGTTGTCCTGCTGCTCATCATGCAGGGAGGACTCATGGGTGTTTTTGCCAGTGTGGACGTATTCTTTTTCTACTTCTTCCACGAGTTGGCCCTCATTCCGACGTTTATCATGGTCGGAATCTGGGGTGGACGGGACCGCAACTACGCGGCGATGAAGATGACCATTTATCTGACGGTCGGCGCGATGCTTTCGCTGCTCGGCTTGATCGCCATTTACTACACCTCGGGGGCGAAGACACTTGATATGATCGCGCTGCGGGAGGCGGTTTTAGTCGAAGGTATTTCCACCGGCATTCAGCAAAACATCTTCGGTATGCTGATGTTTGGATTTGGTGTCCTCGTTTCCCTTTGGCCGCTGCATACTTGGGCGCCCTTGGGTTACGGGGCAGCGCCGAGTTCGGTCGCCATGTTGCACGCGGGTGTGCTCAAGAAATTTGGTCTCTATGGCCTCATTCAAGTGGCGCTGCCGCTATTGCCGCAAGGTGCTCAGTACTGGGCAGTGATCCTCGCCACGCTCGGGGTGGTCGGCAACGTGCTCATCGTGGGTATCGTAACGATCGCCCAGCGGGATCTTAAGCAGATCATCGGTTACAGTTCGGTGATGCATATGGGATACGCATTCCTCGGTGTTGCCTGTCTGTCCGTCATGGGAGTGGGTGGCGTCGTCTTCATGATGGTGGCTCACGGCTTTTCCGCTGCGTTACTCTTCCTGCTCTCCACCAGCATTCACCACCGCACCCAGACCTTTGATCTCGATGAGATGGGTGGCCTCGTGAAACACGCCCCGGTGCTCTCCGCGTTCTTCGTGGCTGGCACCCTCGCAAGTATCGGCTTACCCGGGTTCGCCAATTTCTGGGGTGAACTTACGATCTTTGTCGCCGCCTGGAAGGTGTTTCCAACGCTCACCGTTATTGCGATTTTGGGCGTAGTGATTTCCGCCATCTACGGCCTGCGTGCCGCGGCCCGCGTTTTCTTCGGTCCACAAACCGAGGCCTTTGACAAGGTGTTGGCCGAAAAACCAGCCACCGACTTGAGTTGGTCGGAGAAGCTTCCCGCGCTCCTTTTATTGGTCGCGCTTTTGGCGCTCGGCTTCTGGCCCAAACTGATGACCGATTCGATCAACGATTCGGTAACCGCAATCTATCCTGCCGTTGAAGCGGTCGTCCCGACGGATGTAGCCCGCAACTAATTATAAACGCGATGCCTACCGAACTGCTTCAACAAGCTGCTGCCGACAACCACTGGGCGGCCATTGCTCCCGAACTTCTGGTCGGTTGCTTGGCTCTGCTCCTCCTCATCCTCGAGATAGTTCTGCCCAAACAACGGCAGGAGATCATTCCTTCCGTGGCTATCGTCGGCCTGCTGGGAATTATCGGCGGACTGGTTTTTAACTATCACTCCGCCTTCATTGGGCAGACCACGTTCAATGGTTTGCTTCGCCACTCCGGCACCGGGCAATTCCTGCGGCTGTTTTTCCTCATCGCGGCCACCGGCGTGAGTGTGCTGGGGGCGGTTGCCCTCAAGCGGCAGGCCATGCCGAAAGTTGAGTTCTTTGCGATCACCCTCGTGGTGGCGGGAGCGATGATGCTGCTCGGGCAGTCGAATCATTTTGTGATGCTTTTCGTCGCTCTCGAAACCATCACGGTCGGCTTCTACGTCTTGGTCAGTTACACCCGCACCAATCCGCTGTCCCTCGAGGCGGGGTTGAAGTATCTGATCATGGGAGCGCTGAGCTCGGGCATTTTGCTCTTCGGTATTGCTCTGCTCTATGGCGCGGCGGGAAGTCCGGCTATGGCCGTGTCGACTTCCGACCCGATGAATTTTGATGCGCTCCGCACTTTCCTCTACGCTAACCCGGATAGCCCGATTGCGGCCGTCGGCATTGTTTTGGTGCTCTCAGGTGTGGCTTTCAAAGTGGGTGCGGTTCCGTTCCAGATTTGGATTCCCGACGTTTACCAAGGTGCGCCAACACCCGTTTCCGCCTTCCTTGCCATTGCCTCCAAGGCGGCGGGATTCGCGATTCTTCTCACTCTCGTGACGGTATTTGACGGCTACCAATCGCTCGTCGTGACCGTGCTTTCGGTGATGGCGGTCGCTACCATCATTTTTGGAAACCTCTCCGCGCTTACCCAGCACAATGTGAAGCGCCTCATTGGTCTCTCCGGAGTTTCCCATGCGGGTTATCTGCTGATCGGAGTCATCGCCGCGATCCACGTGCCCTTCGCGTTAGGAGCGATTTGCTTTTATCTCTTCGCCTACATGCTGGGCTCATTTGCCGTCTTCGGGGTGATGACCCATGTCTCCGGCGCCGACGATGCCGATCAGGATCTCGACCACTATACCGATTTGGCCAAAACGCATCCCTTCCTCGGAGCCGTTCTCGGTGTCGGGCTGGGTTCTTTGGCGGGCATCCCTCCGCTCGCGGGATTCATGGGCAAGTTGCTCATCTTCCTCGGTGCTTTCGAGGCCGGCCTCTATGGCCTGTTGGGTGTCGCGATCGTGGGTGTCGTTCTGTCGATCTATTACTACTTTGGTTGGATCAAGGCTGCGTTCTTCCCGCAATGGACTCCGCCGGTATTTGAAGGGGATGATCCCACCCCAGAGCCTCCTCGCAAAACGGTGGGCACTCCTGCGGGAATCCTTCTCGCCACCGCAGCTTTGGCTTCGGTCTTGCTTGGATTCTACCAAGGCCCCTTGGGGGCTTGGTTGGGACTGGGGTAGAGCAACTCAAACAGTTCAATTTTTGAGAACCCGTCGGAAACCCGGCGGGTTTTCTATTGCCCCCATTCCCGGAGGGAACTTGAGGCTTGGGTAAGAGGGGGTTTAGTGATTAATTGCTTATCTGGTTCTGGCCCAATCAGTAATATATGAAAATTCACATCATGAGTTTGATGGAGGTTTTGAGCACGATCTCGTTGGTCGCGCAGACGGTGACCACATTGTCTCAATCCGGCTCTCTGGATGACCGGATCAATGTGGTCTATCTGGCAGAAGGATTTACCGCGGATGAGTCGGATCAGTTTCTCGCCAGAGTCAGAGAGCTCGATCGGGTCCTGCGCACGGATGAATCCTGGGAGCGCTTCACCGATTGGATGAACAGTTATGCCATCATGGTGGCTGGTGCGGAGTCAGGGGCGGATATTCCCAATGAAGGCGTGGTTCGCGACACCTATTTTAACACCAGTTTCGGGGAAGGCTCCCAAGATCGGTTTTTGGCGATATCAGGAAGCCGGGCCGGTGTGAATGAACTCCTCATCTCCACAATTCCTGCCTACGACATCGTAGTTTTGCTGGTAAATTCGCCGAAGTATGGCGGAACAGGTGGATTTCCCGCGACGATTTCCAACCACGAAGACGCGGCCGAAATTCTGCTTCATGAACTCGGCCATAGCTTTGCAATTCTGGCGGACGAACACGTCGTTTCCGATCAGCAGGAAATCAAGCTTCCGGCGTTCAACCGCACGAATTCCTCCCTCGGGTTCGAATGGGAAAATTTGAGTTGGCGCGATTTTGTCGCACCAGAAACAGGCCTTCCCACCGTCCTGTCAGCGGGAACGATGCTTCCGGACGAGAATTTCGTCGGAGCCTTCGAGGGGGCGGTTTACTGGAGCAATGACATTTACCGTCCGACCAACAACAGTAAGATGCGATCGCTGAACCGTCCCTTTGGTCCGGTGAATTTGAAGGCCTTTGCCGATCAGGTGCATCTTTTGAATCTCGGTTCTCCAAGCCTCGCTCCGCGGATCACAAAACAGCCGGTTAGTTTGATTACTGAGCTGGGTGAAAGCGGCGGTGCTGGATGTCGAAGTTTTCAGTGATGGCCACACGACTTACCTCTGGAGAAGAAATGGAATTTACCTTCCGACGGCTCGATCCTCGCGTTTGGAAATTGAGTCGTTAGCTGATTCGGACTTTGGCACCTACGTGGTGGAGGTGACTAATGGAGAAGGAACGACGAATAGCTTGCTAGCCATCATAGAGAATCCGGGTAACGAGAGGCCGCCAGAAATTCAGATAGCGCCGGTGCAATTGATCGGGACTATCGGTGATTTCACGGAGTTGCAGGTGAGGTCTACTGGCTCGGGTGAACTTTCCTATCACTGGTTTCGCAATTGCGAACCCGTGGAGGGTACCAATGAGTTTGCATTTCGCCTAGAAAAGATGGAAGCGGACGATGTCGGAATCTATGCCGTGGAGGTCAGCAATTCGTGGGGAACGGTGCGCTCTCCCGAGGTGGTTTTGGCCGCCGCGCGAGCCCCCGTAGAGGGCACCTCGCAGTTGGTTAATTTTTCAGCGAGAGCGGAGATCCATCCGATTAACCATCCGATGATCATCGGCACCGTTTGGGAAGGCCCCGGAATGTCCCGAATGGGGTTTCGCGCGGTGGGACCTACGTTGGAACAACACGGAGTGAGAAATCCGCTGAGTGATCCGATGGTAAAACTACGTGATCGAAATATAACTACAATCGCCGAAAATGATGATCTGGCTGACGAAGCACCGTTCAGTGAGATTGAAACCATTCGGGTGCAATTTGGCGGGTTTCCATTGGCTGAAGATAGTAAGGATTCAGTGTTGCTAACGAAGATACCCGCCGGAGTTTACACTCTTGAGATGACCAGTCCCAACTCTTCGGATATCGGAGTCGGTCTTTTGGAGGGTTACCCGATCGAGGTGGACGGAGTGCGGTTAACCAATTTTTCGGTTCGCGGTCGCGTGGGGTTGGGGGAGGACGCCTTGTTCATCGGATTTCGAATCGATGGAGACGAAGATCAAAGGGTGTTGCTTCGAGCGGTTGGTCCGGGGTTGGAGCCCTTTGGTGTCGATGATGTGGTCAAGGATCCGCGGCTGACCGTGAAGGGCGTGAGCCGATACTTCGGCCAATACAGACGGATGATCCGGTTCTACTCCTCCCCTCAGGCCGTCAATTCGTGGATATTCTTCGATTCCCCGACAGATTGGATTGGTGATATTGTGGTGGGCGAAACCACTGTTGATTCGAATCCAACAGAAACTCCAACTACTCCAACCACTGGAGGGGACGGTGTGGTCCCGGACAACGGAATGGGTGTTTCAGTCGCAATTCCGGTTGATCGACCGGCGGTGGCAATAGGAGATGGACTGGAAATTGATTTCGGGAGTTGTGATGGTGCGGGTGACGACCTCCCCGATTCCGAGATTCCGGCGACTTCCGACAAGGTCCGAGCGGCCAGCTCACTGGGTGGCGCGTTCCCACTGCAACCGTCGAGTCGAGACGCCGCGATCCTGACCACACTCAAGCCCGGGCTTTACACCGTGACCGTCGATTCGGCGGATGACCAAACCGGCACGGTGTTGTTTGAGATGTATCTTTTGCCGGATGAGGAATGAAAAGTGGCGTAGATGCGCCCGTTTAACGTTTGATCAACCCGCCCGATACAAGGCGGGTTTTTTGTGGTCTGCTCTAGGGTGTGTTTAACAAATACAGCATTAGTGTTTGATCCATATTATGATGCATACCAATGCGAGCATTGCGGCGTAAGCATGAAGTAGTTTTTCGTAGCGAGTGGCAATGCGTCGGAAGTGCTTGAGCTTGGCGAAGAGGTTTTCGATGCGATGACGATCGCGAGAGCGGTGCTCGTCAAAGTCGGGTTTTTGCGACCTGTTGGGATGCACGGCTATGACGGCGGTGCCACCAATCTGATTCACACTCTCCCGGATGGCATCGCTGTCGTAGCCTTTGTCCATGATGGGTGCGCCACCGGGCTTTAAGTAGGATTTGAGCAGGGGTTTACATTGGTCAAAGTCTGAGACATTTGCGCCGGTGAGGATGAAACCCAAAGGGTATCCCAAGGCGTCACAGGCGAAGTGAGCCTGCGTTGATAGACCTGCTTTGGCGCGAGCCATTGCTTGAGCAAGCTGGCCTCCCACTGGACCCGCAGCATGCTGATGGACCCGTGAGCTGGTGCGATCAATCATCAGATACTCATGGTCGCCTTGGAGGGTGCCCAGCCGTGCGAGCACTTGAGTCCACAGTCCACTTTTGCTCCACCGTCTATATGAGGCGTAGGCGTTCTGCCACGGCCCAAACCAAGTGGGCAGATCCCGCCATGGTGACCCGTGCGAGCAATCCACAGTACCGCTGCAATACGGCGTCGCAGGTTGCGACACTTGCGTCCACGTCGATGAGGGCCAGTCAGACTGAGCTGATGAGCGTTCATTTTTTTAGCTCGGCCCAGTGGTGATCACCCAGCGCGAGTCTTACGTTCCGATTCACAGAGTGATACGATCGTAAAATAACCCCAATGTCAATAAAACGTATCCTATTAATGAATATTATTTACGCCGATTTATTTGTTAAACACACCCTAGGGTGTGTTTAACAATTGGTATGTTAGTGCTTAATCCATATGATGATACATACTAAAGCGAGCATGCTGGCAAAGGTTCGATGTAGTTTTTCATAGCGCGTAGCGATCCGGCGGTAGTGCTTGAGTTTTGCGAAGAGGTTCTCGATGCGGTGACGATCACAGTAGATGTGCTCGTCAAACTCGGGTTTTTGGGACCTGTTGGGGTGCACAGCTATGACGGCGTTGCCGCCTCGTTGTTTCACACCTGCCCTGATGGCATCGCTGTCATAGCCCTTGTCCATGATCGCCGCAGCCCCTGGCCGCAGATAAGATTCCAAGAGGGGTTTACACTGATCGCAGTCGGCTACATTGGCACCCGTGAGGATAAAGCCCAGAGGGTAGCCCAAGGCGTCACAGGCAAAGTGGGCCTTGGTGGAGAGGCCCGCTTTGGAGCGCCCCATGGCTTGGGCTTGCTGTCCACCACCGGGTCCGGCCGCGTGCTGATGGACCCGCGAACTGGTGCTATCAATCATGAGATACGCGTGATCGCCTTGGAGAGAACCGAGGTAAGCGAGCACATACTCCCAGAGACCGTTCTGAGACCAGCGCCGGAACGAGGCATAGGCGTTTTGCCAGGGACCAAACCAAGTAGGCAGATCGCGCCACGGGCACCCGGCACGCGCGATCCAGAGCACGGCTTCAACCCGACGGCGCAGGTTGGTGCATTTGCGTCCACGACGATGTGGGCCACTCAGACTGAGACGATGGCCGTTAATTTTTTTAGCTCGCCCCAGTGGTGATCACGCAGGACGAGTCTTACTCGTTGTTTCACAATGTGATGAAGTCATTCTGGAGCCACGAGGTCAATGAAAAGTATCCTATTAATGGATACTTTTTGCCTCCAATTTATTTGTTAAACACACCCTAGGGCCAGTGCAATGGCCCAAGTTTCGATCAGGATGGATCGTGAAAAATGCAACCACAGCGGAACACTGAAAAGCAGGGCGATCGTGAAACAACGTTCATTGGCGTCAAAGGTCGCTCGTCGAAGCAGGATCCACAACGGGGTAATAATCAGTAATGCACCCAGCAATGCCGCGATGCGACCAGCGGCGATGATATCTCCGCCCGTGGTATGGGCGATGAGAGCCGTGAACAGTTGGTAGGTCGGGAACTCTATGGGCACGTTCCATGGGGCGCCTAATCCATTGAAAGGCGTGAGGGGTGAAAGTCCGTTTTCGTGCAACATCTCCGCCGTGATAGCGGTCTGTGTTTGTCGCGAGGAGTGAGCGTCGGTGGGTGGATAACTCCAACCCCGATGTGCTGCCCACAAAAAGAAAACCATCGCGACCCCGAGAACAATTGCTCCGGGCCAATGGGTCTTTAGATCAAGCGGTGGCAGTTTCATTGCTTTCATTTTTTGACTGCCAATACCAGAGGGGCGCAAGCACCCACGTCGCGAATACCAGTGGAGCTGCTGGGGCAAGATAAGAACTTATCACCGCCGGAAACGAGGTGGCTTCCACTAAACTCACCACAAGACACAGCGCCGTGACACCGCCCCATAGTGCCAGTAAAATGACCAGCCGGGAACGGGCAGTCACATGGGTTCGAACTCGAAAAACCAAACCCGTAGTGCTGACCAACGCCAGCAGAGTGAGCGGCCAACCCAACCATAAAAAAGTCTGATGAAACAGACTGCGAATTCGTCCTGGCCAATCGCCTCTCGAGATCTCCCAAGTAGGATCAACATTGTAGAGTTCGGCCATGGCATCGACTTCCGCAGGTGTTCCCCGTGATGGGATGGTGAATGCCCGAAAATCGGTAATCCGCACAATCAGATCCCAAGCCGAAAACCAACCGTGGATGGTGGACCCCGTGTATGCGGAGTCCCAGCGGGGAAAGAACCCGCGGCGTTCGCGACCACCCTCCAGTCGCCCTTCGTCCACAGCGGTATTAATTTCATCCGCGACCTGTTGCCAATATCCCTCTGCCCGGCTGGCCGAGGAATAGTAGCCGAGATGGGCGGCGGCATCACGAAGAGCCCAGGCAAACCAGCCGTTGCGAATTTCCGTTTCGGACCGCTCATGTGTGGGATAAGTGTGCCACCCCGCGGGACTCCATTTGGGTGCCATGTGAGTCTCCATGACTCCCTCTAGCTGAGCAAAGCCGGGACTTTGGGCGTAGATCAACTGCCGCGTCGCGGCGGTGACAGGGACTCCCGGTAATCCGTCGGGGTTGTCAACTCGCAGCAGCGCGCCGTGGGCAGCCCCGAAGGCATTTTCAGCCCCGTCTACACCGATCGGGAGTCCGTAGTGGGTATTGTTGGTCTGGGTGAGCCACGACTTACCCATCCAAAAAACGACCGCTGGAATAACCACCATAACCGCAATGCTAAGCCATTTGGCGTACGGGGAAAATCCCCGCAAAACAACGGCCAAGATCATCACTAGGGCGACACTTGGGAAAAGCCAGATTCCCTCCTCGCGCGAGTAAGCGAAGGCAAATCCCGCAGTTCCAGCGACAACAGCCCAGGCGATAAGTTGATACCACTGTCGATCCCATCGACAGACCATGCCGAGAAAACCAGCGAGGGTCGCGAGAGTGAGAGCGGGGTGCACCATACAACGGAGCACACGTCCGATTACTTCCGCGGAGAAGGAATGAGGATCGAAAATCAATATCGCGAAAAGCAACAACCGCCACCCAGCGGATTTGATCCATGGCGATAGCGCGGCAACAAAAAGCAGCACTGCAATCGCATGAAACAAAGCGATATCGACGTGAAGGGGTAAGTCAGTGGCAGCCGAGAGTGCCAGTAAAACGGGAAAGATCGGTCCCTTGGCCAAGGTGAGTTCATCAAATTCACCCAACCACTCGCCCTGATAAATGGACTGGCCCTGCTTCATGAACAGTTGGTCGTCATGGATGAAATTTATCATAATGGAGACACCCATCGCGTCGCACAGAAAAATTTTTACTCCGACCAGCACAACGACGACTGCGACCTGTGAAACCGGATTGTTCAGCCGAGGACCTACTACTCCCGCGAACAGGAAAATTGCTAAACTCGCAGCCGATATTACCGTTCCTACAAACGCCCAGCTCTTCCCAGATACGAACGGCGACCGCAGACTCATTCGCTCGAGTTTGAGCGGGACACTTAGTTCGTCGGGAAAATCAATTCGCGCGATTTGGCTGTCTTCAAGTGTCCATACGAGGGAGTGATCTTCATCTCGCTGTTCCACTTCGGCCGTAACCACCCAATCTTGGTTTATAATGGGTGTTCGCAGATGCGCGGTGCACGGATAGATATACCAACCTCCCGGTTGGTGGTTTCCCACGAAATCCATTCTCAATTCCTGCAAGGGAATCGAGTAACGAGGCAGATCAATGTAGATGAAGGGGTCGGTTCCGGTGACCGTGAACGACCGCCGGTGCCAGATCCAAGAGAGCCGACTGTTTACTCATGACTGCCAGTCCCAAGCACAGCCCAGCAGCGGTGCATCGACGAGGAGATGCAACCGGGGAATTCCCCCCAAGAAAGAGCCAGAGTGCTGCCACCGTAAAAAAGACCACAAACCATTCGGTGTGCACGGCGAAGGTATCGCCGCTATGCATCAAGTGATTGGAAAACGCCGCAAAAACGGCCGCAGCGCAGGCGCCGGCCAACACCCCTTGCTGTCGCCAAACTGTTCGTCCCAACATCCAGGCCGCCAGAATAATCAGCACCATCACGAAATATCGCAGAGCCTCCAGACTCGATCCACTGACCGCAAAAACGGCCGCCGTGGCGTAGTAGGTAAGGGGACTGCGTTGATCGATGGCATCGACGTAGAGAATTCCACCGTCCAAGAGCACATTCGCGACCGTAGCGTGAATAGTTTCGTCAACATTCCACACAGACTCATTTAGGGAAGGACCGCGCAGGAAACTGATCCAAAGCAAAAGCCCTACGGCGAGTATCCATGGGCCGTATAGGGAAGAACGCGATATTTTGGGTAAAATCAAAGTGGTAGAGTATCGATGAGTCTGCTTATCCCTGCCTCAGGGATCCAGCTTGAATGTCAGCCATCCTGTTTCTCCCGGGGGAAGATCGACTGTGGCCTGTTGAAGTCCAGCACCTTCCGGTCGCAGGAATGGATCGAGGTCGCGTCGGAAAAGCTCCACCGCAGGTCCCCCGTCCAAGGGAGTAATCTCCAGAAGAGCGGTGATGCCATCGCTTCGCCGCTTTCCAGATTCATCACGAACCGCCGAAGGAATGAGTTCAAAATTGAAAGTCACGGAAGTCAGGTTTGCGGGTTTGTCGTAAGTGAGAGCAGAAGGCGCATGGGCGTTCCATTGATCCGGGCTGACCTCAGTGACACAACCTCCTTCGTGTCCGGAAATTCCCTGCACCATCAGGCTGAGATCGCCTTGAATTTTTATGGGAGGCCCGACGGTGATCCCGGAAAAACTCCCCGCCCAGGTCCAATCCCAAGCTGCATTGTCCCTCTCACCAGCCGTAATGTTGAGGACCAACTCCTCGGGGGGGGGGGGGGCGTCTGGAAGGATGACCGAAGCGAATTGTGCTCCCCGGTCAGCGGGGTGACTGTTCGGACGAAGTGTCCGGTCGAATAAGTCAACGATCGAACCATCATCTCCCATCAATTTGACCGTGAATTGCACCTCGTCGGTTTGATCGCTGTGAGCAGGGTCGTATGCCCCGGGTTCAATTCCATACTCGAATTGGAATTCAGCCATTAATCCTGGACGTGGCCAGCGAACTTCAGAGGGAGCGTGTAAACTCCAGAAATGCTCCCGAAAACGAGTGAATTTTTGATTGGAGGGACCGGATACTGGAGTTTCCGTATTCCCAAAATTGATCACCGGACCACTGTATTGGGTCTTCATTTGGCCGAAATACACTTCGTCATACTCGGTGGATCCGTCCTTTCCACTGGTGAACCGAATCTCCAGTTTTCCGGGACCACGGGTTGGCAGTGCGACTGATTCACGCTGGGCTGGTTGATGCGCGCCGACGCTGATCGGGGAATATCTTTGCTGCCAAATCATTCGTGAATCCCTCTTATCTAGAACCCAATTAACGGTTATGTCATACCCGTCGCTCGTAAATCTGGATCGCGGGAGTATCCCGTGCAAAAATGAGACTTCTTCGACAGAAGTTGGACAATCGTATACCAATCTCGCGGGCGCTACCATTACCCATGTATCGCTTTGATTCTGATACGGAAGTAGTGTAGCGTGATTGGTGTTAATAATGTGCGGAAATATCGGTTTACCGCCATGGTTCAGAGGAAATTTCACCGATGTATTCGATGCTCTTTGCGAGAGATATTCGCCAAAATCGTATTGGGAAGATTCAATCACAACCTCCGGTCCCGAAGCTCGAATCCACATGTTTTTACGCTGCACGGACTCGTTAGGGACGAAAAAACCCACGGAAACAGTCTCATCAATCAGATGATCTAACTCTGCAATTTTTGTTTCTCCGGAAAAAAGTTCCAATCGGTTCCAGCCGGCCGGAGCACGGACATGAAGTTGCGGAACTGAGTTCTCCAGATTGGAGGTGATGCCCGTGAGGGTCAGAGAGGGGCTCGACTGTCCGGAGTGCTGGCGATGAAGCTGCCCGGTCAAGGGATTCAATCGACGATAAAGACGGTTGGCACGATATGCCGTTGGGTCGCCATCAACCTGAGCATAACCCGATTTAATCGCATTCCACAGCGGCGCTCGGATCTGAATCGGAAATTTCACGCATCCTCTAAAATCCCCGGTATCAACGATCAAAGCAGGAGGTGTCTTTTGCAGATCTTCTTCGAATTTTTTCCACCCGTCTGGCACGATCGCATAGTCCACGTTCTTAAGCACATCTAAGTTCGTCCAAGCGATCATTCCCGTGATGAAGTTTGCATAGATGAAGCGAGTCGCGGGTAATCTTTGAGACTCGTAGTAGAGTTCAGGATAGAATCCCCACACAAAGATGCGTTCATCCGGCTGAGTGTAGGTTTTGACCAATCGCGCGATTTTCACTTCATCGAAGTCGGATTGATTGATAGGGGTTATCCGCGGCCCAAGCAGGGCTTTGAGAAGAGCGGATGAAACCAGCAGTTAAAAAAGAAATCTTTAGGGAGGGGCGCCGGGGAGGGAGCATGCTCCCTCCCCGCTCTTTCCTCCGACCGACAGGTCGGCGAGGATGGAGGGGAAGACGTTGCGTGCCGAGCCAGCCGGAAAGTAACGATTTGAGGCATGACCCTTTCCGCCAGTTCGGTTCGCAGCGCTCCCAAACGACTACTCAGAGGACGAATATAACAACGACTCTCCCTGGGGGTGACGCGTGATGGCTGAGCCGCAAAGGCAATCATAACCCTGAAACTATGAGGTAATGAAAGCTAATGAATCAACTCCGCCTTTTGACTTGGTGGTATCTTTGGACCGTGCGGATAAAACCGTGGCGGTGGCCGTGTTCGATCCCGCCCGTGAGGGCTTCCTTGCAGAGCGAGATGTGCCGAGCGCACCTGCCGTGCTCGATGGGTGGTGGCCTTTGCACAACCCGCTCCCAATCGGGTCGTCGTCTTCGCGGCGCGTCACCCCGAGGTGATCTATGCGCTTAATCCTGCGGCAACGGGCACTTAAAGGGGACATTGCTTGATTCTTGACAAAATGCGTTTCACGCGCCGCGTTTGGTCCTGTTGAGCAAGTCTGAAGCGGCGAACATATTGACTGACAGTCGCCGGGCTGCCCCATTCCGAGACGCTCCGTGATCCAACGAGCTCCATCGAAATGAGGGCAATTCTGGAGGAGTGATAATCTTGGCACGAACCGGATTGGGGTGGATGTAGTGACTTACCTCCGCCAAGGCATGGCCGGGTTGAACGAGCAGAGACTTAAATCTCCCTTGGAATGGTCTTCCCTTAATTTTGCGCAAGCGGTTGAACCGGCAGACCCAAGTGCCCTGCAACCACTTCATGCCTTCACTTAAATTTGGCTCCGGAGTCTCCATCGCCATGTGGAAATGATTACGCATGATGACGAAGGCATGCCGCCGCCACCCGGACCGTTCGCAGGCTTGAAACATCGTGCGTTCAAATGCTGCCCGGGCACCATCAGTCGAAAAAATGTCGGATCGATAGTTTCCTCGATTGATTACGTGTTAACAAGCGCGGGGGTATTCAAGACGAGCGGTGCGGGGCATGGTGGATATCTATTTTCGCATCGTAATCTTGTCAAGAATCAAGCAATGTCCTCTTTTGGGTCCCTTCAGGGCAAACGACGTTTTGCGCTTAGGAAGCCTAACCCGTATCCCTGGAACAGATAAGAGTGTATTACAGATTATCGCATTTGCGGGCTTGGGTCCACAAGGGATCGGTGACCACATTAGTCCTGAACGTTTCGAGGCGATGAGTCGCATTATATCAGCAGGATCTTCCAGTGTGGATCAGCCCTTTGGTCCTGATGCCCCATTTAATAATGTTATTCTGAACTGGACGTGGCATGCTGAGATTCCCGTTCCTCCTCCGACTACAGATCGATAAATGAAAAGCAGTGTTTTAAATCTATTTTGGTTAGCAGGAATCATTTTTGCTATTTTGGGATGTTCACCGAAAGCAGCCAATATGGATAGGAAAC
Source organism: Actomonas sp. (assembly GCA_965203585.1). Classification (GTDB taxonomy): domain Bacteria; phylum Verrucomicrobiota; class Verrucomicrobiia; order Opitutales; family Opitutaceae; genus Actomonas. The sequence goes on along the minus strand of CBDBDC010000002.1, from coordinate 592,943 downwards.
CCTTGCCTGAGGAAATACACGGTATTTGGCGAAGTGGAACGAGTGTCGGTTCAGAGGAACTCGCTGCCGAAGTTAGTATTTTTCAAGGAGGGTTTTCTTCGGTCGCTAATTTTCCCGTCTACTTGCCATCAAGTGGTCGAATTGAAGTTGTGACAAGTGACGGCCAATGGGAGATTTTTCCACGAGAGAATTTAGAAGGTGAAGTCCGGTGGACGATCATGCTTCAGGTCAATAGCCTGAAATTACGGGTGCCTTTTAACGTGAAGAAAGAGCAGGGATTGATCGTTTTGGAATACAGGATCGATCCAGAGCTTGCGAATAGAATGATGTTCAAGCGGGTCATTCGAAACAGCTCTTAACAAAATGGGACAATCCAAGTCCAACGCGTAACCACGCCTCTGCGGCACACGCCGCGCCAGCCCTCCGGCACTTCGTGCCTCCGAACTGTTACGCCATCTGTGCGTTCCCTCACGCCTGAGGCGTCGCTCAGTCCACGAGGCACGCCTGCGCAACCCTGAGGGCGCTTAAAGGGTACATTGCTTGATTCTTGACAAAATGCGTTTCACGCGCCGCGTTTAGTCCTGTTGAGCAAGTCTGAAGCGGCGAACATATTGACTGACAGTCGCGGGCTGCCCCATTCCGAGACGCTCCGTGATCCAACGAGCTCCATCGAAATGAGGGCAATTCTGGAGGAGTGATAATCTTGGCACGAACCGGATTGAGGTGGATGGAGTGACTTACCTCCGCCAAGGCATGGCCGGGTTGAACGAGCAGAGACTTAAATCTCCCTTGGAATGGTCTTCCCTTAATTTTGCGCAAGCGGTTGAACCGGCAGACCCAAGTGCCCTGCAACCACTTCATGCCTTCACTTAAATTTGGCTCCAGAGTCTCCATCGCCATGTGGAAATGATTACGCATGATGACGAAGGCATGCCGCCGCCACCCGGACCGTTCGCAGGCTTGAAACATCGTGCGTTCAAATGCTGTCCGGGCACCATCAGTCGAAAAAATGTCGGATCGATAGTTTCCTCGATTGATTACGTGGTAACAAGCGCGGGGGTATTCAAGACGAGCGGTGCGGGGCATGGTGGATATCTATGTTCGCATCGTAATCTTGTCAAGATTCAAGCAATGTCCCCTTTGGGAGTCCCGAACAGCCCCCGCTCTTTGTATTGGTTGTCCGGCCGACCCGACCCCGACACCGCTCTAACTCTCGTCCTGAAAACGCCGCTGCGGACTGAAAAACCGCACTATGCGTTTTTTGTCCGAAGACCCCGAAAATGCGCCCGGTTGCGACTCCGCAAGTCGCTGAACTGCACCAGGAAAACCAGCCTGCGAATGCTACGACGGCACTAGGCTGCGTTGTTGCCCCAAATAACGCAGTGTTCGATGATTCTCTTAGACAGGTTCACCGTTTTCCGACCTGCATGGATTGCCACGCTCTTCCTTGGGAGCAGAGAGCGCAAATTGGTCTGCCTTCAGATCAACCTTGGTTCAATCGAGTCGGAACTGAATCCGCTACGAAACGGTATATTATTATATCGGGAACGGTGGGTGCTGGCGGTGCTGGAGTTGCGATATTACTGGAATCCGCGACAGGCAGATTGATTCTTTATGCTTTGGGAGTTGCGGAGTTTACCGCAAATCCGGATGACCCGTTGAATGCAGTTGGTGTTGTTCCGGGAGCAAAAGTCGTCGCCAAAGACTTAACTTATCTTTACCAGAAACTTAGCGCTGAGGGTAAGCATCTGAAATTTGGAATTACCAAGAACCCGACAACGCGTTATACTCAGGCACAACTTGCTGGGGGGAAGTTAAATCTAATCGCAAAAGGGTCCAAAAAGGACATGCTTAAATTAGAGAGAGAACTTCACGAAACACTGCCGATTGGGCCCGAAGAGGGACAACTGTTTTATATTCAGAAACAAATTGATCAGAGACTAGTGCCTCCGCCATACGATTTACTCGAATGAACTATCAACTCGTCTTACAATGGCCTGCTTCCTCGATAAAAGATTACGACTCTTTGATTGAAATAGAAGATGTGTTGACTCGAAAACTAGGCGACAACAGCGACGTTGACGGCCACGATGCCGGTTTAGGTGAGATGAATATTTTTATCTACACGGATGCTCCTGAAACCACTTTTGCTGAAATAGCAGCAATTTTAGGGAGTCGCGATTTTTGGATTGATGCACGCGTTGCCTATAGGGAAGTAACCCGAAGCGAGTATGTGATTTTGTGGCCCAAAGGGTTAACCGATTTTAACGTAGCTTAGGGCCGTTAGAATATGGCAATCCAAGAGGCGACGGCCGTTTTCGTTAATTTTTTCTGTGTCCGCAACGTGTAACAACCACGCCCCTGCGGCACACGCCGCGCCAGCCTAGTCGTCCCGCTAGGCGGGACTCCTTCGATCTGTCACGTCGTCTGCTCGTTCCCTCGCTGCCTTAACGTTGCTCAGTCCACGAGGCAGAAGCCCCACCGGCGACGGCCCTGTGTCGCCTACGCGCCACGAAGGCAGGGCTCCTGTAGGACCCCGCCAGAGGCGAGCAAGCCCTCCTCCGCCGGGGTCGCGCCCCACTCCTCGCCCAGCGGTTCCGGCCTTCGCTACGCTACGGCCTGCAGCCGGGTCCGCATGGCCCGGCACTCGCGGAAAGCCGCGTGCTCGCCCTTTTGTAGGGGGCGACTTATCAGCCCGCGTTCCCGGCCCGCTCTGGGGACGGGGCTTGTGCGCCTCAGGTGCGTTCGCTCGATGCTCGGTCTGCCGCTTTGCGGGACGATTTGCGCGTCGCCGCCCCCCGAACCCGGCACGGGTGCGGCGCTCCTGAAATCCGCGCCTCCGAACTCTGCGACCTGCGCGGCTAACGCCCTGCGGCCACGGACTGGCCGCTAACGCGCCCAGACCGCCCGGCGGCTTCTCCCCTCGACCGGTTTACGTCGCATGGAGCTGACGCGGCTCACGGTGCCGGATGTCGATTTTGCCGGGGGTGCGTTACTCGTGCGCCAAGGCAAAGGCCGCAAGGATCGGGTGATCCCGATCGGTGCGCGCTCGCGTGGGTCGAAAAATACCTGGCCGATGCTCGACCAGAACTTGCGCACAGCGGTGATGAAGCCGGGGCCTTGTTCGTGACCGAACAAGGCGCGCCGCTGACGGTGAGTTATCTCTCGGCGATGGTGACGCGTTACGTCACCCGTGCCAGCTTGAGCAAAGCCGGTTCGTGCCACCTGTTCCGCCACGTCCAGGAACAACTCGGCCACGCCTGTTTGCAGACGACACAGGTCTACACCCACGTCTCGATCCGCAAGTTGAAGGAAGTGCACGCCGCGACCCATCCCGGCGCGAAGCTCTCAGCGCACGACCATCTGATGGAATAAGGTCTTCGATAGATCGTCGATTGGGTGCATGACTTTGACGGGTCCCCAGAGCGACCAGCCTGCTTTGAGGTGAGCTCGAATCTGTCGAGCAAGGGTCAACTGATCCGGCGCAATTAGAGGCATAAAGTCGGTGAGTTTTTTTGTCATGCAGCGAGTCATGACGTTGGTCTTGTGAGGTCAAATTATAGGCCTAAAAAACTGAAACCAACCGCACCCCCAACTACGAAGCACCGGCTACGAATGCGCTAGGGCAACCCGTGGATCCACGTTGGGAGACACCACCGCCAATTACAGTCTTAACTACGGCCCAGTCGTCGGGAACTTGTGGTTCGATGATGATACCGACAACGATGATATCACCGATCTCAGCGAAAAACTGACGGACTATTGGCACTTCGACCACACGACTTCGGTTGATTCGGGAAAGATCGATTTCGATTCCGTGGCTCTCCACGAGATCCTCCATGCCATCGGATTTGGGGTTAGTGACACTTGGAGCGACAACGTATCGGGAACCACGTGGTTGGGAGCGAATGCAGTGGCTGAACACGGCACCGGCACCGGTTTGGTTGATGGTGGTGGAGCGCATCTGGCCACCAGTATTTCCAGCACCGTGTTTCAGGACGGAGCCTCACAAGAAGTTGTGATGGATCCGAATATTTCCACAGGTCAGCGCAAGTATCTCACCGATCTGGATGTCGCGATTCTACAGGATCTCAACTACTCGGCCGTGCCGGAACCAGGCACCTTCGCGTTTGCTATGGGTTTGGCTGCGCTCGGATCGATTACCGCCCGCCGTCGCCAGCGGGTTTAAGCCTGCTGTTCAGCTAAGGTCTGCCAACGCAGCCCGCGCTCGTCGCTTGGCAGAGGCGTCGTGTTTCTCACGATTGGGCATTTCAAGTCCGCGTCCGAAATTGATCCGGGCTTTACCGACTTCTCCGGCGGCTTGGTAAGCGAAGCCGAGTTCGAGAAAGTGGTTTAAATTTTCCGGCTCCAGTTCAGTCGCTTTTTCCAAGTGGAATACGGCTTCGTCGATTGACGCTTCGGGCAGTCCGCCGTAGAGGATCTTGGTGAAGAACCGAGCAATGCTGCCGAGTTCATTGACCTCCCGATGCCAGCGTCCCAGCACGTGGTGAGCCCATGCGTAGTCGGGATCGAGTTCGATTGCTCGGCGAGCGTCGGCTTTGATCATTCGAGCGGCTTCGACCTTGGCTTTGTTGCCTTGGATACTCGCAATCTTGCCTTTCACGATTGCCAAGGAGAGCACGTTCACCGGGTCGGTGGGATCAAGTTCGGCGGCGCGTTCGGAGTAGCGGAGTGCCTTTTCGAGGAGTTGCTGTTGGCGCGTATCGTCTGGCGTATCGATCGTGGAGTCGGAATATTGTCGGGCGATCTTCTGGAGAACCTTGGGGTTATCTGGTGCGAGCTTTTCGACCTGCAGCAAAACCGAAAGAGCATTATTGGTGCGCAATTCCTCCTGAGCTTGCAGACCTCGCGCGTAAAGTTTCGCTGCCTTTCCATCGAGGCCCGCGTCATTGGCGTGACTCCACGAAGCGGTGATGATGCAGAGCAAGAAAGTGACTCCAGTGATTTTCATGGTTTCACGAAACGATAGTGACTCACCAACCATTCTTCGCCGTCGCGGTAGCCCCACAGTTCGGCGCAGCTCATATAAAACACCCGCCAGTAAACCCACCACTTGGTGGTTTGTTCGGCCCCGTAGGTCGCGGCGACGAGCGGCTCGATTTCAGCTCGGTGACGATCCATGTTTTCCAGCCAGTGTTCGGCGGTCTGTTGATAATGCCGGCCGTTAACTTTCCAGTCCTGCTCAAGCTTCAAGTCGTCTTGAAATGAAGCGAGCAGTTGATGCGAAGGCATTTGCCCGCCGGTAAAAAAGTAGCGGCTCATCCAGTCGGTCTGATCCCGCACCACAAAGTGATAGGAAAACTTTTGATGGGTGAAAATATGCACAAAAAGTTTCCCGTCGGAACGCAGCCAACGCGATACGTTTTGGAGCAGGCGTTGGTAGTTTTTCATGTGCTCAAACATTTCGATCGAAATGATCCGATCGAATGATTCGGCCTTGATATCGAAGTCGTTCATATCTGCCGTGACTATTTTCACATTGGTCAATCCACGTTCGGCTGCCTGGGTATCGATATACTCCTTTTGCGTGCGCGAATTTGAAACTGCGGTGATTTTAGAACTGGGAAATTTTGCGGCGAGGTAGAGGGTGATTGATCCCCAACCGCAACCGAGTTCGAGGATGTCCTGACCGTCGATGAATTCACCGCGTTCGGCGTATAGATCGAGCATGGCGGTCTCGGCTTCGTCTAGCGTTTCGTTGCCGGTTTTGTAGTAGCAGCCAGAGTATTTCAGTCTAGGGCCAAGACACCTTAGATAGAAGTCGGTGGGCACTTCATAATGCTGCTCGTTGGCGGCGGCGGTTTGCTCTGCTATACCGCGACCCTTGAGGTCAGCCACGTAGGCTGATTCGTTGTAGTGGGCCTCCTCGCGGAGACGTTCGCCGAGGAGTTTTCGGATCCCCATGCGGACGGCGAAATCCGGCAGCAGGTTCTTTTCGAGCAGAGTATCAATCATGACGAGTCGCGGGGCGGTCCCGGAATAAATGCATTGGTGGTATTTTGGTATTCCCGAAACAGATCCCCCTTGGATTTCAGCGACGACTCTTCGGCCATCGGCACTCCGGTTTTGTAGCGCAAAAGGTAGTAAATTGAGAGCGGCGCGATGAGCCCGATCCATCCGCCTGCTGATCCGAGGGCGAACACGCCGAATCCGACCCAAATGCACCACTCGAAAAAGTAGTTGGGATGTCGGCTATAGCACCAGAATCCTACATCACACACCTGATCTTTGTTCTCTGGATTGCGACGAAAGGCCGCCAGTTGTCCATCGGCGAGCGACTCTCCACAGAGGGCGAGAAAACAGATTGCGGTGCCGACTATTTCCCACGCGGAAAAGTAGGGAGTGGGGTTGTGGACGGGAAAAAGAAAGGGCAGCGAAAGCACCACGATGGAGACGGCTTGCAGTTGAAAAAATCCGAACATCATTTGCACGAAATTCGACTGCCAATCCGCGCGCAGTTGCCGGTAGCGACTATCTTCCTCGGGGTGGTGGCTCATGACTCGTTTGTAGAGATGGCTGCCGAGCCGAATACTCCATGCACTCACGAGGGAAGCGATTACGAGCTGTCGCATACTCCAACCGTCTCCAGCAAATGAGTAGAACCACGCCACAAGGGTAAAGGTGTAGGACCAGACCACGTCCACGATTCCGTAGTTATCCATGCGACGGCAGAGTAGGAAGGTCAGAGAAAACCAGACGATCAGCAGCCCGGTAGCGCTCAGAAGGGTGATGAGCAGACTCATGGTTACACCTCCCCTTCTCGGCGTTGCGCCAATCGGCCGATAATCGGTTTTAGCGTGAAGTAGAGGATCGCAAAAATGATGGGGCCGGTGAGGGTCCATGAGGTGAAGGCGTGGATTCCGGCCCAGCCAAATTTTGCGAAGAATTGTGACAAGGTAAGATCAGCGAAGGACTGCACCATTTCGGTCACGGAAAAACGATCTTCCTTGGCGCCCCAAATCCACTCGCCCATGCGGACATAAACGAGGATCATCACCAAGTGGACCGGTGTGAGCAGCTGATTGAGCGTTTGCATGATAGGCTGATTCAGCCGCAGGGGCAGGCCCATCAGGAGGTTCAATAGCCAAGTGAATCCGAGAAACGGAAATAAGGAACACACCGTGCCCAACGAGAGGGTGAAGGTGATCTTTTTGGGCGTCACTCCCTGGGTTAATTGCCGCAGAATGGGATCAACCAAGCGGCGCTGCCAAAACCCGCGACGGGGTCCCTCCACTTCGGACGATACTGCCGCGGCTGCACTCATGGCATCAGGGGGCCGGCTCCGAGCAGATAGGCTCCCAGGCCGGCGACCAAAAACGCGATGGGTAGCGCAAGTTTTCCTTCCCGCGGTTTGGAAAATACTTCGCCCAATTGATCGATGTGATCGATGCGAAACAACTCAATGATCATGTAGATCGCCATGGCGAAATTGCCCCACAGCAATACGACTGGCAACCAGAGCATCCGAGCTCCCATCGATTGTTCTTTCCAAGCCACCCACACGTAGAACGTGATGAAAGCGAAGTAGGCGTCGAACAGCGTGGCGACAAACCAAGGGTTGGTGAAAACCTCCCGTGGAATTCCGAAAATAGGTTGATTGAGACTGGCCCAAACAATGAGCGAAGACATCGCTCCGAAGATGATGACAAACAGGGCGCGGAGAAACCAGAGCATGATCTTTGAAACCAGTTGAGGATAGCCGCGTGAGGCTGGGTTAATCAGCCCGCGTAGTTGTTGGCGCGCAGGTGGAGTGTCTGCACCACGGAGATATTTTTCATCGCGAAGGCCGCCTCACAATAACGCAGGTAGTAATCCCACTTGCGGATGAAGCGATCATCGAAGCCGAGTTTGCGCACTTCGTCGATTCGATTTTCGAACGCTTGTTGCCAGTGGCGCAGCGTCTTGGTGTAGTCGAAACCGTAGTCCTCCATGCCGCGGAGCACAAAGCCGCCGGACTTGGCCAACAGGTCGTTGACGCGATTGGTGGAGAGGAGAAGCGAGCCTGGGAAGATGTGTTTTTGGATATAGTCCACGCCCTTGCGGAAGGAGTCGTAGCGATTGTCCGGGCAGGTGATGAACTGCAGAGCCAAGCGCCCCTGCGGTTTCAGTAAGCGGGCAAGTGAGTCGGTGAAGGCCTCGAGGTATTTGTGACCAAGCGCCTCCATCATCTCGACTGATACAATTTTATCGAACTGTCCCTTGATGTCCCGGAAGTCGCGCAGTTGCACATCGATTCGGTCGGAGAGACCAGCGTCGGCGATTCGAGTCATCGCCAGATTGCGCTGTTCCTGCGAAATGGTCACCGTGGTCACGCAGCAGCCATGGTGCTTCGCCGCATGCATGGACCAACCGCCCCAGCCGGTGCCGATTTCGAGCACGTGATCGTCGGATTGCAGATTCAATTTTTTGCACAACGCTTCGTTCTTCGCAGCCTGAGCCTCCACGAGTGGAATGTCGGCATCACCGAAATGCGCGCCGGAATACATCATCGAAGGATCTAGAAAGAGCGCAAAAAACTCGTTTGAGAGATCGTAGTGCTCGCTGATGTTGCGCCGCGCCGTAGTGCGGTTGTTAGGGCGCATCAGATGGCCGATACGGTTGACCGTCCGAAACAAATTCACCGCGCGGTCTTTCCAATTCGGGCGTTGGGAACCGGACAGGGTGGGGGCGTTTTCAACGTTGTTGACGAACCAAGCGATTACTGCAGTCAGGTCCGGGGTTTTCCAGTCGCCGTCCACGAAACTTTCGCCGAAGCCAACGTCTCCCGCGAGGACACATTTTTTGAAGAACGCCTCCCGTTTAACCCGGATGCAGGCAGATGCAGAAATACCCTGCGCAAGGGCAGGGTGCGCGCCCGTTTGGCCGATTTGCATGCTGCCGCCTTCGGGTAGTTCCAGGATGAGCGAACCGCGGTTCATGCCTTCGAGGGTTTGCAGGACCAAGCGCCGGCTGAGACTCAGGCGGCCCGCAGCGGTCTGGCTGGGCAAAAGCGTGGCGGTAGAAGTATTCGTAGCAGGAAAAAGGGACTACGATGGACGGCCCGTGGGGGCCACGGGTGCGACCGGATCGGCGACGGTCTTGAGGGAAGTATGCGGGCGATAGAGTTCGGTTTGTTCCGAGGCTCGGTTCCGTTTGGCGAACCAAGGCACGCGCTTGAGCCAGAGGCGTAAGGCATGCCAATGAATCAGAAAAATCACGCGAAGCGTGAGTAACGGATATTTGAAAATGTATCCTATCAGGCCGCCGTCGGTGAGCGGACGGGCGGTCCCGGAAATCGAGGTGGCCAAATTGCGGCGATCCCCTTCGAAGTCATCGATCTGCACGGCCAGTCGTTCGGTAGCAGGGCGAAGTTTGAAATCGAAATCCACGTCCACGTCCGAAAAGGGAGAGACGTAAAAATTCTTGCTCACGCGATGCTTGAATCCGTCCGGACCGAGCGTGTCTGCGCTGAGCAGGAACGGTTTGATTTCGTGGAATGTATTGGTCACCTCCACGATGGCGGCGATCAAATCACCTGTCGCGTTCCGCACGTAGTAAAATGACACGGGATTAAACCGGTAACCGAACATTCGCGGTAATGTCACCAGCTCCACTCGAGCTGAGTTGTCGGCCTCGATATTGTTCACCTTCAGGTAACGAATCACCCGATCTTTCAGAGACGGCCGATCATGCTCCGCGTAACCATATGGGTTAATTTCGCTGTTGGTGCTCGGGTTGTGGAGGGTCTCGGTGAGAGGCAGAAAATCTTGTTGGTGGAAACTGAACAGAATACCCCGGTCGACCGACAGAAAACGGAAGCGGCGATCGATTTCAGGCAGTTCATTCAAATCCAGTGATAACATGAACAAACGATAGACGAAACGGTGCGCCTTTGGAAAAAAGCGCGCGTGCATTACCCGGCATTCGTAGACCTGCGACCTCATGGAAACGGACAATTGAGCCGATTGCCTCCCAGTTGGCAACCGAAGATCTTAATTATTAGACAAAAACTAGACAAGCCACGGATCTTCGCCCAGCAACAGCTTGCAAAGTTTCACCGCGCTCCACAAGCCATCCTCGTGGAATCCGTAGCGCTGGTAGGCTCCCACGAAGTAGGTGTTGGTAGTGCCGGTGGCATCCGCGTTCAGTCCGGGAATCTCCTCCTGGGCCCTCAACGCCTGCATATCGAACAAAGGGTGGGTATATTTGATTGTGCGTTGCACCTTGTCGGTAGCGATGTCCATCGCTCGGCTGATGGATACGAAAAATTCTTCTCGGTCGCTCACCCCTTGGAGGGAGTTCATCCAGTAGTGGGTGGCCGGCACGATTTCGCCGTCCGCGCCTCGCACCAATTGGTAGTTCCAGCTCGACCAGGCGAGTTTTGTCTGCGGCATCACCGTTGTATCGGTGTGTAACGTCGCCGTGTTGGGCTGAAACGAAAAACTGCCAATGATGCGGTTCTCGTCCGGTGTCGGATTCACAATCAACTTCAGAACTACGTCGGCGTGGGTCGCCATGATGACTTGATCAAACGAGCCTGCCTCACCGTCCGAAGTCATCACAATCACTTTGGACCCCGTCCGCACTATCCGGGTCGCTGCCCGGCCGACGTGGATACGGTCTTTGAAAGGCTCGATCACGCGTTTGACGTATTCGCGGCTCCCGCCATCCGGAGTCCACCACTGGTGCTGGGCACTTAGTCCCAGAAATCCGTGGTTGTGAAAAAATCGGAGCAGGCTGCCGGCCGGAAACTGCAGCATCTTGGCCGGTGGTGTGCTCCACACGGCCGAACTCATCGGAACCAAGTAGAGGTTGAAAAAATCCTCACCATACCCGCAGGAGCGAACGTAGTCCGCTAGCGTCATCTCACGCAGCGACGGGTTGTCGAGATTCTTGATCGCCTCGTTATTGAAGCGATTCACTGCGATGAGCATCTTGATGAAACGGGCGTTGAAGAGGTTTTTCCGCTGAGCGAAAAGATGGTTCAACGACGAGCCACTCCACTCCAGACCCGTTTCGTCATCCCGCACCGAAAACGACATCAAGGTCTTTTTGGTGGGCACATCAAATTTTTCGAAAAGGCGGCAGAGATGAGGGTAGGTCTCGTGATTGAAAACCATGAAACCGGTGTCGATCGGGACCTTCCGTCCGGTTTCGGATTCGGTGGCATCGACGGTATTGGCGTGTCCGCCCACGTGAGTGTCTGATTCGAAGATCGTGATGCCGTGATGGCGGTGCAGAAAGTGAGCACAGCCGAGGCCGGCTATACCGGAACCAATGATGGCGATTCGGGCCATGGTGCAATTCAGTCGGACCGGTTTTGCGCGGTGTCCTTGACGCTCAATTCGGAAACATCTTTGTGCTGAGCGGGGGATTCTGACTTCGCTGAATCGGTGGCATGGGCCGCGTTCACTGCTCCCACCGCCAGGGCCGCTGCAGTTGGCACGACCTTCGTCAAAGGCGAACGGGCCTGGGTTTGTTCGGATTTCGCCGCGGCCGCGACGGAGTCGAGATGCTCAGCACGCACACCCTCATCGAGGACGGTTTGGGGAACACCTTTGAATCCCCAGATCAAACCGGTCCACGAGAGTAATTTCAGGCCGTAGTAGGTCGGATCGATCTCCCACCAATAAAATCCATTGCGGGTCGCGCTTTGGTAGCGGTGGTGATTATTATGCCAGCCTTCGCCCAGGCAAATGATGGAAAGTATGAAGCTGTTGCGCGAATCGTCGTCGGTTTTGAACCGTCGTTTGCCCATCAAGTGAGCCATCGAATTGATACACGAAGTGCCGTGGAAGAGGGCGGTGGTGCTGATGAAGAATCCCCAAATGAGAAGCTGCGGTCCCGTCGTGCCGAGACCGGGTGCGAATGCGGCGAGGAATTCACCCAAACCAAAAATGCCCGCGGCAAACAAAAGCGGCACGATGAGGTCAAAGCGGTTCAGGAAAACGAGTTCGGGGTATTTAGCCAAATCCTTCACCTGCGAGTAGTCGGTGGGGAAATTACGGCGACTGGTGATCCACCCGATGTGCGACCAGAGGAAGCCGTGAACGTGGGGCGAGTGTTCGTCGTGTTCGTCGTCGCTGTGCCGGTGATGGTGCCGATGGTGGTAAGCCCACCATAACGGTCCGCGTTGCACGGTAGTTCCGCCCCAGACCGCGAGCAGGAACTGTCCCACTCGGGAAGTGCTGTAGGTTTTATGGGAGAAATAGCGGTGGTAGATACCGGTCACCGCGAACATACGCCCGAAGTAGAGCGCGACAGCGGCGGCGACGGCGAATCCACTCCATCCTACCCAAATAACGCCGAAACAACCGAGATGAAGCACAACGAAGGGCAGGACGCGCATCCAGTCGATCCCATCGGGTTCCTGACGTAGGCGGGCGGCTCCTTCCGGACAGTAGTCGGTGTCGAACCATTGGACGAGGGCCGTGGAAATACGTCGAAAGATGTTGGGAGATGTGGTACTCACAAAAGTGCTCGGTGCGTTAAAAGAGAGGACCCAAACGCATGCGAGGTGACGGTGCAAGTGAGTCGACACTTTCTTCTTCTCTCCTTACCCGCTGTGTTTCGAAAAGTTCCCCAAGGCGTAACGTGTCGGGCTTTATGGACGACATCGCTTGAGCCAGCAGGGGGGGCGATCTGGGCTCTCGAATGCTCGACTTTCCCGGACACGACCAAAATTCCGAGAAAACGCTAAATAATGGGATGTAGTTGGGCTCGTTGAGCCCGAAGCATCTGCCTCTCGGAAGTCTGTCTTTCCACCGCCTCGAGGTCCGCGACCCCGGATACGGCACAACAGCAGTCGAATTGATTAAATCAGTGCCTCCCTAATTCAGCTCCGGAATGGGAGTATCCGGTAGGATTTCGGTGCCCTCCCAGATTACACGATCACCGGCATATTCGAGGATGCGGGCCCGGCTTCCGGGAGCGGGCGGTGCGTTGTAGGGCGGGATCCAACGCGCGAGTTCAGCCTGCTTGGCGGCGTATTCCGGTCGGCCAGCGAGATTGTGCCATTCGCGGGGATCCTCGGCGTTGTGATAGAGTTCCTCGGAGCCGTCAGCGTAGCGAATGTAGCGCCAATCTGTGGTGCGGACGGTATTGTTGCCAGCGTTGTGCGTCGTAATTGCCGGCCAGTATCGAGGTGCCTCAGAATCGGCCAACTGAGGCGTGAGTGAATGGCCTTCAAGCCCGGCGGGAGCTTCGACTTTGGTCAACGCGGCGAGCGTGGGATAGATATCCAACAATTCCGCTGGTGAGTCCACCTGTCCCTCAGAAATGCCAGAACCGGCAAAGATCAGCGGAACGCGCGTTCCAGGATCCCAAAGGGTATTTTTCCCCGTGATTCGTTTTTCGCCCAGATGCCAGCCATGATCCGACCAGAGCACGACGATGGTATTGTCGGCTTTCCCGCTCGCTTCGAGCGCGTCTAACAGGCGACCGACTTGTGAATCGACGAAACTGACCGAAGCAAGGTAGGCCCGCACGATGGGCAGCCATTCATTCTCCTCGATCAGGAAATCGAGCCGGGGTTCAGGCAGCGACCAGTGCAAATGCCAGGAAGCGCGGGGAGTGTCTCGCCGGTCGTCCATCAACACTGGAGGCAGTTGCAGGGTTTCCTCGGGATAGAGATCGAACCATTTCTGAGAGGCATAAAGCGGCACGTGCGGACGTCCAAATCCGATGGCATAGAAGAAAGGCGAGTCGTCGGGTTGATCGCGCTCCGCCAGCAAGGTTTCCACGCCCCAAGTGGCGACGCGGTAGTCACCTTGTTCCTCGTCGGTCGCGGGATAGATTCCCCAGTCGACCAACTTATGCGCTTGCGGAGTGTTGACGAATTTCTTCTCGGGAAAAGGACCGAAGTAAGCGGGAGGACCGTAGTTCTCGAATTCTCCATCGCGATATTTTTTAGGCACCGACCCGTGATAGATTTTTCCGGCCTGAGCGGTGCGGTAACCTGCTTTGCGAAACGTCTGGGGCAGCGACTCAATGTCCTTCAGGTTGGGCACATCCCGGAACCAGGGAGCGAGACCGTAGATGCCGGTTGAGCCCGGCCGCCGACCGGTAATTAAGCTGGTGCGCGATGAGTTGCAAAGTGGCGTTTGGCAGTGGGCATTCGCGAAGACGGTTCCGCGTTCGGCCAAACGATCCATGTGAGGTGTCTGCACTTGGGGGTGTCCGCCCAGTGGGCCGACCCAGTCGTTGAGATCGTCGATCGCGATCATCAGGATATTCGGTCGAGCCGAAGCCGTAAACGTTGCGAGGGTCAGAATGAACGTGGAAACCACGAGTCGGTTGAGTCGAGTCATCGGGTGGGGGATTTATTAAAAACCAATCGGGTAGTCAGGAGTAGATCTGAGATAATGATGGTTAGCCCTTGGCAGAGTGCAACGCGGTTGACATCACCACTATCAAGATGTCCCGCGGCACGCCCGATTCAACATCCGAGGATTTCCTGACCTACCGGCCTGTCCCGCCCGGGGCGGATGTATGGGGCCTGGCGGTGGTCGCGTGGGGGAGGGCGACGGTTAGACCGGGCGCCGAATACCCACCGCTGGGGCACGGAGACGGGCATGCATTTAATTGGGAAAACGGACGGGTGTTGGGAGCGTTCCAGTTGGTCTTCATATCCGCTGGCAGAGGTGAATTTGAATCGGAACCGACCAGAATACAGCAGGTTGAGACCGGTGCAGTGCTGCTCCTTTTTCCCAATGTGTGGCATCGCTATCGACCCGATGAAGCGACCGGGTGGACTGAGCAGTGGATCGAGATCGTAGGGACCACCGCTGACCGGTTGTTGGCTGCCGAGGTGATTAGTCCGTCGCATCCCATTATTGAGCCGGGTGATCCGTCCAACTGTAGAGATTTAATGAATACATTGCATCATCGGTTGCGGAATCCGACCGTGGGATTTGATCACGAATCGGCGGTCCTTGCCCTGCAGTTTCTGAGTCGGTTGACCGAGGCTCGGCGAAGGTGGGTTGAGCCTTCCCCGTTGGACAAGGCCATCGCCCGGGCGGAGCGAGTGTTGGTGGAGCGACTCGACGATCCGCCCTCCACACTGGAGGTTGCGGCGGAAGTGGGGTTGGCGTATTCCTATTTCCGGCGGGAATTTAAACAACACACTGGCTTCTCCCCGCGGGTTTATTTGCAGCGTCTCCGGCTCGATAAAGCCCGGCGAATGTTGGGCACAACGGCCGATTCCCTGCAGACGATTGCTGATTGGCTCGGCTTTAATTCCCCATTTCATCTTTCGGCGGCGTTTAAGAAAGAATTTGGCGTTTCGCCGCAAAAGTGGCGACGGGCCATGCCGCGATGCGGGGTGTTTTCGCGTCTTGCTTGTCTGCTGTGCTACCGCTCAACTGACCTGTAATGGATTCAGTCGAAACACCATCGGTGACCCCGTCCGCAGTTAAGAAGAAGGAAATTTTCGGATGGTGCTGTTTCGATTTTTTGCAGCGTCTCCGGCTCGATAAAGCCCGGCGAATGTTGGGCACAACGGCCGATTCCCTGCAGACGATTGCTGATTGGCTCGGCTTTAATTCCCCATTTCATCTTTCGGCGGCGTTTAAGAAAGAATTTGGCGTTTCGCCGCAAAAGTGGCGACGGGCCATGCCGCGATGCGGGGTGTTTTCGCGTCTTGCTTGTCTGCTGTGCTACCGCTCAACTGACCTGTAATGGATTCAGTCGAAACACCATCGGTGACCCCGTCCGCAGTTAAGAAGAAGGAAATTTTCGGATGGTGCTGTTTCGATTTCGCCAACTCTGCATTCACGACGATCGTGATCACGGTCGTGGGTTTGCCCTATTTCAAAGCTGTGGTTGCGGAGGGCCACGATTCGGCGGAAGGGTGGTGGGGCACAACGCTAGCGATCTCTCAGATCGGGGTGCTTCTGTTCGCGCCTTTGATCGGGGTGATCGCGGACGTTCATGCGCACAAAAAACGTTACCTCGCCGTGAGTGCGATGATTTGCTCCCTCGCCACGTTAGTACTTTTTGGCGTCGGGGAGGGGCATGTCTGGCTGATGCTGGCGTTGGTGCTGGTGGCGAATTTCGCGTTCTCCACCAGTGAAAATATCTGTTCGGCCTTCCTGCCGGAAATCAGCACTCAGGAGAACGCGGGACGAATCTCTGGATACGGTTGGTCATTTGGTTATCTCGGCGGACTTATCAGCCTGTTGCTTGCCTTGGTGGCGATCAAGAGCGGCGACGGACGGGCTCATTGGGCTTTTGCGGTCACCGGGTTGTTTTTCCTGTTGGCGAGTTTGCCAACCCTTCTGCTCCTGAAGGAGCGGGCGAAACCCCGTGCGTTGCCCGAAGGTAAAACCTACCTGCAGGTCGCTTGGCAGCAGTTTGCGGATATGAAGCGGGAGTTGCCGCAGCACCGCACTCTCGTGGTCTTCTTCATCGCCATGACGTTTTATCTGGCGGGACTCATGGCGGTGGTGGGATTCGCGGCCGGATATGCGACCGAAGTGATCGGGATGGAGCAGACGCAAATCATCGGCTTGTTTGCGGTGCTCCAAGTCGCGGGAGTAGCGGGGGCTTTTAGTTTTGGGTTTCTGCAGGATCGCACTGGCCCCAAAGCGCCGTTGGCGGTCGCGTTGGTCTTGTGGATCATCGCCTGTTTGTGGGCCTCGCGGTGTGACTCGGTGAAGGAGTTTTATCTCATCGGGGTTTTGGCAGGTATCGGTATGGGCTCCCTCCAATCGGCGAGCCGCGCGGTTGTTTCTACGCTAACCCCCGCGGGGCGTTCGGGAGAGTTCTTCGGCTACTGGGGCTTCTTTGCGAAGTTGGCCGCGGTCATCGGAACTTTTGTTTTTGGAAATCTGGTTTCCCTCACCGACTACCGCTTGGCGATCATGGCCAATACCGTGTTCTTTCTCGTGGGGTTGATTATCTTACTGCCCCTCAAGTTACGCGGGCGAAACAACGATACATGAAATTAACTCAGCTCCGTTGGCATGGCGATTGCAACGGCTGAAGACGAGGGACAGGTTCGCCGCACCTTCGGGATAGGTTCTTCATAACGTTCTTTGTAACGCGATCCATGGGAGGGGATGAGATCGCCTGTTTTTCGTCACCTTAGTTGGGCGAGTTTCGCTACGAGTGACGGTTGGTATTTGGTCCCGCCATTGGCTGGGTCGAAAGCACCTGTGAGTTCGGTCGCGCCCTTGTGATTGTCCGCAGGTGTTCCTCTGCAAAAAGGAAAACCAAACGCCGTCCGGTCGTTTTACCGGGCAACCAAAAATGAAAGCAGTAAAGAAACTCGCAATCGTGCTCAGCCTCGTCGCTCTCGTCGCCTCCGTATCTGCGGAGACTTCGGTGCAAGCTTATGTGGAGTCCTACGTTGGCGTCACCGACAGTCCCGTTCCCGTTAAAGTGGTATCCTCCGATATCACGACGATTCGCGGAGCGGAAGTGATGCTGGAGTTTGTCATCGATGAAGCCGGGGTGCCCCAGGGTATCTCCGTCGCCAAATCGAATGACAAGGCTCTCGCGAAAGCTGCGGTCAAAGCCGTTGCCAAATGGCGCTTTGCTCCGTTGGTGAAGAATGGCGAATCGGTCGCAACCAAGGTTCGGCTGCCTGTCGTGGCAGCACTACCGAACCTCTCGGATGCCCGTTTCGTGGTCAACTGAGTCTCGATTCAGTATGTTAGTTTGAAATCAACCGGGCCGTCCTGCGAATATCGCGGGGCGGCCCGGTTTAATGTGGGAACGGTCGGAGGAATTACGAATCCGCCATGGGCGGCACTTGGCGGAAACTAGTGGCGATATGGCGTTCGGCCCGGCCCCAATCCGTTCTTGTCCGATCCTGCCTGAGCGAGTGCCTTTTCTATTTTCTTCAACGTAATATTCGGACGACCGATGTGGCAGATCGGTTCGCGGATTAAGAGAGCGATTTTCATGACGATTTCTTTTGGGCGGGAGATTTGCGGGTGAGGTAGGTGCGCCCGGCACCGAACATATAGTGAGGGGAAAAAGCGGTTCGGCCGACCAACATGCGACAGAGCATGTTTTCACGACGAACCAGAGTGAACTCAGCGAGCCGGGTAAGCCCGCCGATATTGAGGGAAGTCTCGACGACGTAGCGCGTTTCCCGTTCGACATTGCTGGAGCGGATCTTGGTCGTGCGTGCGATCTTGGCGGTGATCCATTTGCGTCGTCGGCGGTGTTGATTGCTCAGGCCGACGTCGAAGCGAATTTTCCGACCCGGTAGTAACTCAATTTGGTCGACATCCAAGGCGGATGTTTTGGCCTCGGTATCGATTTTGGCGCGAAGCTTGGGAACGTGCCAGTCGGGTAGGGCGACGGACTCATGCCAACCGAGGATAATTTTAGAAGTGGCGGAGGGCATTTAGGTGATCAAAGCAGATCTAGGAATGAGCTCATCAGGAGGTGTCCACTGCGGGAAAGCAAGTTTCCCCCTATATACTCCGAACTCATGCGAGCGTGGTATCATTTCCGCTTGGAGCTGCGTTGTATGGATGCACCTGGCGCAATCTGGACTGATTTGATCAACGACCTGGTCATCATCAATGTATTGGTGGTTTTGGTCATCGCAATATTAGCCAACGCTATCGTCCGCCGGGCGATCAATCACCACTTGGCCCATACGGCCGACAGTGCCCGGCGCACGGGTATTTCATTCATGCGCAATGCGGTGAAGACGCTCATCCTGTTGGCTGCAACATTGGCGATCATTTGCAGCATCCCGTCCCTGCGATCGATTTCAAGGATTGTATGATCAATTTCCGCGTCCCGCTTTGGGCAAAGGATCTGCCTACAGCCATGCGGATGACCTGGGATGTTCATCATGCGATCAAACTCCGGTTTGATGCCGAAGGAATCCCGTTGGGCCGGTCGTCGCAGGTCAACTTTGAGGGCGAAGATTTGAAACTGCTCGGTCGATCAGAGAGTTAGTTTTAGCCTGATATCAATTCTCGCTTCGGGTTGAATCCGAGCTACTTTGGCGGGCTCGATGCGTTCCGCTGTCATATATGTCGTTGCCGTGTTGGTCGCGAATCTCACCGCGACTTGGTTTATCCTTTTGCCTGTTTTCGGACAGGTGGCGGTGGGCACGTTCGTGTTTGGATTCACGTTTACGCAGCGCGACCGGATGCATCGCAAGGGGCGTAAATTTGTCTACGCGGTCATCGGTATCGCCGCGCTCTTGAGCGCGCTTTTGTCGGCGGCGGGACAGGTGCCCGCCCGAATCATTGTTGCCTCAGTCATAGCGATCTTGATCGCTGAAACGGCCGACACCGAGGTCTATCAACGTGTGCTGGTGCAGTCGTGGTGGCATCGGGTGCTCAAATCCAATGCAGTGAGCATTCCCCTCGATTCGCTGTTCTTCAACTTGGTCGCCTTCCTGGGTGTGCTGTCGCCGCGGATGCTGGTTTCCCTGATTGTAGGAGAAATTGTGGTAAAATTCGCGGTGGGAGCGGCCACGGCGATCTGGCGAGGAAAACACGAACAAACCTCTCCATCCTCCCCGACCAGTAACTGAATCAGTTACGAGATTTTAGGAGTTTATAAAATATTGGAATAGAGTTTAATACGACAGATTTTAACCAATATGGTTAAAGTCTGTCGGGAGGCCTGTGGCTTTGTGGAAGGGGGTGGGACGACGGGGTCCGGTGGGGTTAGACGACGGAGTCGGAGGGGAGGGGCGGAGGGCGTCGCGGGGGGCGAATGTGGTGCAGCTGGCGACGGGCGCGGATGAATTGAAGCCCAGCAGCGGCGGTGGCGACCGCGGCGATCGCTACTGCGATTCGAGGACCAATTGCGGCCGCTATACCTCCAAATGCCAGACTCCCCAGCGGAAACATTCCCTGCCCCATAGCGAAGAGTCCCATCACGCGGGAGCGTTTGTCGTCGGCGACCTGCGATTGAATGAGCGTATTGTTGCCCGCCATACACAGCACGGTTCCGAATCCAGTGCCCATCATGCAAATGATCGTAAGGGAAAACCAAGGACTGAGAGTGACGCCAAGTTGTCCCAACGCGAGAGAAAACGCTCCGATCAAAATCCATGTGGCGAGTCCTTCGGGCGACGGACGACGGGCCAACATCACCGCGCTGACCAACGCTCCGGCTCCGACGGATGAGAACAGGAGGCCCAGGGTTTTGCTGTCTCCGCCAAAAATATCTCGGGCGAAGATGGGAGCCAAGGTGCTCGAAGTAAATCCGGCGAAAGCGATCATGGGAATCATGATCAGAGAAGCCTGCAGTCCGGGCGTGCGACGAACGTAGTCTACCCCGGCGCGG
Organism: Actomonas sp.; assembly: GCA_965203585.1. Taxonomy (GTDB): domain Bacteria; phylum Verrucomicrobiota; class Verrucomicrobiia; order Opitutales; family Opitutaceae; genus Actomonas. The sequence continues at coordinate 572,672 of CBDBDC010000002.1, read as the reverse complement.
AGGTCGGTGAGCGGAGAATTTCGTCGTTTGGATTTTGAGCGGCGGCGAGGGAGTCGCATTGCCAAAATGGAGGTCAAAATAGCAGCGTAGGATGTCGCATCGATGAGGTAGCAAATCCCCGGACCCCCCGTGGCGATGACCAAACCAGCGATGGCTGGGCCGATGAGGCGGGCGGCATTGAAGAGCGAGGAGTTGAGTGCGATCGCGTTCGGCAGGTCTTCCTTACGATCGACAAGATCCACGATGAAAGCCTGACGGGTAGGGAATTCGGCGGCGTTGATGAAGCCGCGGATGGTGACCAGGATCAGCAGCCGCATTACCGTGATCTCGTCGATCAGTGTTAGGACCGCCAGGGTTGCCGCTTGGGCGGCGCAGGCACAATTGAGCCACCACATCAAGCGCTGGCGAGGAAAGCGGTCTCCCAACAGGCCGCCCAATGGAGCGAGGAGCAGGACGGGAATCTGATTCGCGAAGGGTAGAAACCCGAGGTAGAACGGGTTGTTGGAGAGCTCATAGATGAGCCAGGCGGATGCGGTCAGCGTCATCCAGTTCCCGAGCATCGAAAGACCCTGTCCCGCGAAAAATAACCGGTAGTTGGTCGAGTTTAGAGCGCGGAGGGATTTGGTGAATTGCACGAGGGAGCGAATATCTTTCCGCGTTTTCTGGGGTGGGGTCAAAAAAAAGCGGCCCTGCCGGGAAAGCAGGGCCGCGAAACTTTCGGATTCAGCTAGGCTGAACCCTTAGAACAGCAGCTTGAAGCCGGTTTGGATACGCCAGCGGGAGAGCTGTGCGTAACGTCCGGTGCGGATACTGGTGCCGCGACCGCCATTGAAGTCGTAAGCGATCTGGGAACCGTCCGGGCTGATGTTGCCACTGGCAACGGCCAGAGTGCCGAAGGGCACTTCCTTGATCAGGCCCGACTTGGAGTTGAGCAGATTGGCGACGTTGAGCACGTTCAGGTAGATTTGACCGCGAAGGTTGCCACGCATCGGAACGTTCTGCGTGATGTTCAGGTCGAAGTTGTTCCGCCAGTCTGTCCGGAGGCTATTACGGCCGACGACTTGTCCACGATCGACTCCCAGGGAATCGAGATAGGCAAACATTTCGGTGAGACCGTCTGAGTTTGCGACATCGATGATCGGATCATTGGGCCCGGAAGGCACGTAGAACAGATCGTTGTCGAAGTTGGCATCATCACCATTGAAATCATTGTCGAAGAGCAGGCTGTAGTTTTGTCCGCTTTGACCGATATAGGTCAGGTTGAAGTTGGTGTCCCAACCTTCAGCCAATTTCATGTTGTAGGTCAGGCGGGCAAGAACACGGTGCTCCGTTTCGTAGGCTGAGGTGCCAAGTTCGGCTGTGTTTTGATTGTAGATTGGATTACCGGCGAAGTTGGACCAAGCGGTGGACCTACCCTGATTGGAGATGTCTTTGGAATCTCCGTAAGTGTAGCTCAAATCGGTACTCCAATTGTTCCGCATTTTACGGCGAACACCGAACGTGTAGTTGAGGCTTTCGCCCTCGCTAGAATTGTTGAGTTGGTAAACGTCGTTGTAGAATTCCGAGTTGCCGTTCGCCGCGGTGCGCAGAGATCCGGCGAAACGGGTGCGTCCGTCTGGAGTCAGCCCGATTTCACGCAGATTGATGTTACTGGTGTAAATCGAAGTGTTGGCCTGAGTAACCAGCATCTCAGCGTAGGCCATCCACGGGCTTTCCGCGCTCATTCGGTGTTCGATATTCAAGTTACCCTTCCAGATGGAGGGGAGGTCGAAGTCGGGAGCGAGCAACGCGATGGTCGAACGGCCGGTGCCGAGTTGATCTTGAGAAACGAACAATACGGGGTTGGCTGGATCGAAATCGTTGGCCAAGTAGCCCTGCAGTCCACCCCCATCTGCTCGGTCATTGCCGGAGGGAGGGGAGAAGAAGTCGGCCGAATTTAGCCCCGTGTTGGAGTAAGCATTGGAGACCCACACCCAAGGATTGCGTCCTACGAAGAGACCGAGTCCACCCGTGATTTTGGTGAGACCCTCGTCGTCGACGTCGAGCTGGAAGCTGAAGCGCGGGGCGAGGAGTTCGGAACCGTCCATCGTGTTGGTGTTCGGAGTGCCGAAGATCTGCTCAAAGGACTGACCATTACGGCCCGGGTTTTCTGAAACCGGACGATCCGTGGTTACGAAATCGTAGCGCAGACCGAAGTTCACGGTGAGGCGATTGTTTACGTCCCAAGTGTCCTGGATGAACAGGCCGTTGGTGGTGAAGTCGGACTCGGCGGCGAGAGGAACGCCATCCACGCCGACAGAGCGGCGGAAGAATTGGATCTCGTCAGCGTAGAAGTCCGCGACGTTAGCAAACGTCATTTCGCCAAACGTTTGTTGGAGGAAGAGATTGACGAAATCAGACTCCTCGCGGTCAAAACCGAAGGTGATCGTATGGTCGCCAGTGAAGTAGTCAGCGGCGAGGTAGATATTGGTGACGTCGGTTTTGAGTTCATTGGAGTGACGAGAGTCGTCACGGCCGAAGTAAAGCTCACCCCGGCTGGTAGGTTGTCCCGAACGGGTCGTTCCGGGGAAGTCGGCGATGACGATTTCGGGGAACACGTTGGGATTGCCCGGAAGACTGACGAATTCGGACTGACCGTAACGGAACTCAGTTGTCCAGTTGTCGCCCCAATTGGAGAACATTTGGAAAACTACGGACTCGTTGGTGCGATTATCGGTATACCAATGAGACGTTAGATTTGTTTCTGGCTGGGATGAGGAAAAGTCATCGTATTCCGCGAACTGAGGCTGGTTGCCGTCGGTCTTGTTCCAACGCAGGGAAGCGCGGTGATCTTCGTTGATGATCCAGTCGAGCTTAACCAAGGATTTCTCGTCGGCCAAAGGGACGGTTGCTCCCGCGGGGAGACCCCAGGTGCCGGGATCGAAACCGTATTCGTCTTGGACGAATTGGATCGTCCTCGCGAGTTCCGCGGGATCCGGAGTGAATCCTGGAGTAGGGCCGGCCGTGTTGCGTTCGAGCTCCTCGTAGGAGGCAAAGAAGTAGAGTTTATTGGGGATGATGGGTCCACCCAAGGTTGCTCCCCAGGTGGTCTCTTCGAATACGTCGTCGAGACCGGAGATTGGGTTTTCGCCGCGAGTATCGGCGTCCTCGTAGTAGTAGTAGACCGAACCGGAGAAGTCATTGGTGCCGCTCTTCGTGACCGCGTTGATGGAAGCTCCGGTGAAACCCGACTGGCGGGTGTCGTAAGGGGAAACCTCGACAGCGATTTCACCAATCGTGTCTATGGAAATCGGGTTGGCGAGACCGGGACTGCCATCGGAACCCAGACCGAACTGGTCGTTGATGCGCACGCCATCGATCTGGAAGCTGTTCATCTTGATGTGCTGACCGGCGGCCGAGATGCTACCGGCTCCGGAAGTGCCGTCCAACAGGACGACCCGAGGGTCAAACTTGGCGATGTCGTTGAAGGAGCGATTCGTCTTGGGCGTAGTCAGAATACCATTTTCGCCTGACACGGTGCCGACTCCGGCACTGCCGTTTCCGAAGGCGATTTCGCTGCTTTCCTCCACCGTGAATGCCTCGAGGGTCACCACACTGCTATCGGGAGCGAGGGTGAAATCCGCTTCATAGGTGCGGCTCAGTTCGAGGGATACATCACCCTCTCTTTGAGGGGTGTAGCCCACGGAACGTGCGATAATCGTGTAAGGTCCGCCGACCCGCAGTCCACGGAACGTATAACGCCCGGCGCTGTTGGTTGAGGCGGTTTGCACGCTGCCAGTCGGCCCGTGGGTGACGGAGATTTCCACGCCGGGTATTCCGGAGCCGGCGGTGTCGGTGACTCTGCCCTTCAAGGCAGAAGACGTAATTCCTTGACCGAAAGCGGTGCCGTGGATCAGCAGCGCAAAAACGGCGAACAGTTTTCCCCACGCAAAGGGGGAAGAGCTGCGGTAGTTCTTGTTGTTCATAATTCTTTAGGTGTGTCTGTCGTTTGGTTCGCTTGTCTTCTGCGGGTCTCAGCCAAGGTAAATGCCGTGAAGTGGCTTCGCAAAAATTATGGTGAGGCGTTGAGGTAACAGATAGGCAGGCTTCGTTAGTGTGTATTTTAGGTAGTTTGATAACAGAATCCCTCCACGGTTTGTGAAGAGGCTCCGGTTTGCGCAGCTATTTGCGCTGGGTGTTTGTAGTTTATTGAGCCTACTCTTGGCTTCCCCTACGGTCAAGTCAATCTGCCCTCCGACACGAATAATATGAGGGATAGTTTCACAAATGTTACACGGCATAAGCCGAGCTCCTTTGAAGTGTTAATTTCCCATTTTGGGCCATTTTCGGCTGAGTCGCCGAAGGAACTCTACATTATCGACCTATATCCGCTTGGGTCAGGATACGGAAGCCGCTATGGTTCAACGCTTCCGCGGACACGTCGGTATCTTCGACATTCAGGACCAGACCGTTTTTTTTCGAAGGGCGGACCATAAAACTGTAGACGTAGTGGATGTTGATCTCGGCTTCGAGAAGGGCGCCCAACACATCCTTGATCCGGTGCTCTCCCTCGATTTCGGTCGCCAAAACGCTCACCTCTGTGAAGGGGAAGTCGTTGTTGATCATGAGCTCACGCGCCCTATCTGGATCATCCACCACGAAGCGCAAAATAGAACTATCGGTGGTGTCGAGCACAGTGAGGGCGACGATGTGCACATCATGGGACTGAAAAACCGCGGTGAGGTCGTAAAGCCGCCCCACGCGATTTTCTGCAAACACCGAAAATTGTTTCACGGGATCCATGGCAATTGCGGTCGAGAATTCCGGCATACTTCAAATCAACCGATCCACGCAGAACAGGTCAACGACGGGGGCGAGTATGCACGCGAACGCTCTGACGGGTTGCCACACCACAAAACATGACTGGCATAAGACAGGCTATGAGGAGCCGAATCTTCACGATTCCGTTTTACTCCCAGACCGCACGTTTCAACCTTATCGATTATGAGTTTACGCAATCCCGCCGAACCTCTCAGCACCAATAAAAACCTCCTCAAGTGGGTCGAAAAAATGGCGACCCTTTGCCAGCCGGACGCCATTCACTGGGTCGACGGATCCCAGACCGAAAATGACAAACTGTGCGCGTCCATGGTCGAGGGCGGCACGTTCCTGAAGCTGAACGAGGAGCAATGGCCGGGGTGTTATTATGCCCGTTCCAATCCCTCCGATGTCGCGCGGGTGGAGGACCGGACCTTTATCTGTTCGCTATCCAAAGATAACGCGGGGCCGACGAATAATTGGGAAGATCCTTACAAGATGCGCCGTCGGCTCAAAGGTCTCTTCAAGGGCTGTATGAAAGGCCGCATTATGTATGTGCTGCCCTTCAACATGGGCCCGATCGGCTCGCCCATCTCGCAGATTGGCGTCGAGCTGACCGACTCGCCCTACGTTGTGGTTAACATGCGAATCATGGCCCGCATCGGTGAAGCGGTTTTCAAGGAAATCGATAAAAACGAGAAACGGGTCGTTCCCTGTGTGCACTCCGTCGGCGCTCCACTCGAAGCAGGACAAGAGGACGTCGCCTGGCCGTGTAACCAGGAGAAATACATCGTGCACTTCCCGGAGACCCGCGAGATCTGGTCCTACGGGTCGGGCTACGGGGGCAATGCTCTCTTGGGTAAAAAGTGTTTCGCTCTGCGCATCGCATCCAACATGGCGCGAGACGAAGGCTGGATGGCCGAGCACATGTTGATCCTCGGCGTGGAAGATCCCGAAGGTGAAAAAACCTATGTAGCCGCCGCTTTCCCGAGTGCTTGTGGGAAAACCAATTTCGCCATGTTGATTCCGCCACCCGCGTTGGCGGACAAGGGCTGGAAAGTTTCCACCGTGGGCGATGATATTGCCTGGATTAAGCCCGATGAGGGTGGGCGATTACGGGCCATCAATCCCGAGGCCGGATTCTTCGGTGTGGCACTCGGCACCTCGGCCGCGACGAATCCGAATGCGATGGTGTCGCTTTCCCGCAATACCATTTTCACCAATGTCGCGCTGACCGCGGAAGGCGGAGTGTGGTGGGAGGGCATGACGGAAGAAACTCCCGCCGAGCTTACCGATTGGAAGGGCAATGCCTGGACCCCTGCCAGCGAAACTCCCGCCGCTCATCCCAATGCCCGTTTCACGGCTCCGGCCTCTCAGTGTCCCATGATTGATGATGCCTGGGAGGATCCGACCGGAGTGCCGATCTCGGCCATCGTATTCGGCGGACGTCGCGCCACGACGATGCCCCTGATTTATCAGGCCTTCAACTGGTCGGGCGGAGTTTACATGGGAGCGACCATGGGCTCGGAAAAAACCGCGGCCGCGGCGGGGCAAGTGGGGCAGGTTCGTCGCGACCCCATGGCGATGTTGCCGTTCTGTGGTTACCACATGGGTGACTATTTCCGGCACTGGATTATGATGCAGAAATCACTCTCCGAGACGCCGCGCGTTTTCAACGTGAACTGGTTCCGCAAAGATGATGACGGCAAGTTTCTGTGGCCCGGATTCAGCGACAACATGCGCATCCTCCAGTGGATCGTTAACCGGTCGCGTGGTCGGACCGCCGGTAAGGAAACCCCGATTGGTTGGCAGCCCAAGTATGAGGATATCGATTGGACGGGACTCGATTTTTCGGAAGAAGAATTCCTCGAATTGCAGAAGGTGGACCGGGCCCTTTGGCGTCGGGAGATCATCGGACACGAAGAGTTATTCCTTTCCTTGCACGATCACCTGCCGAAGGAAATGCTCTACGAACGTGAGCTACTTATATGCCGCATGTAGCTCGCGGATAGATTTATCCTTTCCAAAAAAAGCGCGCCGATATTGGCGCGCTTTTTTGATGATTCGGCCTCGGCTACCACGGCCAGACTGCCCAGGCGGGCCAGTCGGGGAAGGGCGCGTAGGCCATAAAGATCGCGATCATCATAAAGGCGCAGATCAGGCGGCCGCCGGTCGACAATACGAATCCGACCGCCGCGCCGAATCCCGCGCGGAGAGATTCCTGACGCGTGCGTTTGGCGGCGTATTTCTCGGCGACCGCCGCGCCGAATATGGTGCCCAGGAGCAGGGCGGGGAGAGAGAAAAACATGCCGACAAAGGCGCCACCCGTTGCTCCGGCCATACCCCATTTGGTGCCGCCGAATAGACGGGTGCCGACCAATACACCGAGAAAGTCGATCAAAACGGAGAGGAACCAGACCAGCAGGATCCACCCCATCGTTCCCCATGTGACCGAACCCGGCAGCGCCAGCGCGTGGATTACGAAGCCGAGCAGAATGAGAGTGGTGCCCGGGATCAAAGGCACCAATACCCCCACCAACCCGATGAAGGTGAGGAACAGGGTAAGCATCCAGACAGCGATATCCATGGGTTCAGCACACGTTGACAGAGGGGTTTGTCGCCGCGAACCGAAATCAGTGAATATTTTCTGCGCCCCGCCGATTTATAAGTGGTTGATAAACAGGGGTAAGATTCCGCTTGCTCGCCAGCGCAGGAAAAATTGGAAAATATCTGCAACTGATGCCGTCGCTGCGGTGTTTTCGCCATGAACGATGAAACTCCAGTGCAAACCGAACCAACGGGGAATATGACCCCGCTCGATTTCACGACGTTTATGCGAAACTATCAGGACATGGTCTACTCAACGGCAGTTCGACTGCTGAGCAACGATGCTCACGCCGAGGACATCTCGCAGGAGGTATTCCTCAAAGCCTACGTGCGTTTTGGCGATTTGGGCAGTAGCCCCACCGCGGGCGGGTGGCTGAAAACCGTGGCGACCAATCTTTCGATCAATCACCTGCAACGTTACCGTAAGCGTTGGAGCTTCTTCTCCGATCTTGTGTACCGCGATAGCGATGGAGAGGACAGTGGCGAAGCGGAATTCGCCGCTCCCGACAGTGATTTTCTCGCCGACCTCAATCAAGGCGACCGTCGCGAATGGGTGGATCGTGCCCTTGAACAACTTCCCGACCACCAACGCGTGCCGTTGGTGCTCTATCATTTCGAAGAAGAACCCTACGACGAGATCGCGTGTCGCTTGGGAGTTTCCCTTTCCAAAGTCAAAACTGACATCCTCCGTGGCCGCCAAGCCCTCGCGCAGATTCTCGCGCGCTCCGGCACTGCCCACGAAACGCTCACCGCTCAACGCTGACGAACATGGCCCGTCTCACTCCTGAAGAACTCGAACAGAAAATTCACGCAGTTCTGCGTGAGCAACGCCCGCGTCGTGCACCGTCCTCGCTGGAAGCCCGCGTGTTGGGCGAGATAGCCCGTCGCCAAACCCTGCCGTGGTGGCAGCAGAGCTACGCCTACTGGCCCAACGCGGCGAAACTCTCCTTCCTCGTCATCGCGACCGGAGTGGCCGGAGCAATTCTGCTGCTTTCCATGCAGTTACTCGGAGTCGTGAGCGCGGACTCGGTGCGTCAGCTCATCGCCCCCGTGCAAGGCGCGTGGAATACGCTCCGGGTCGCCGGTTCAGCGCTGGCGGGATTAATCAAACCAAGTTTGCCGGAACTCTCCTCCACTTACCTCTACGCTGGATTGGCCATCGTCGTCGGCGCTTATGCCGTGATGTTGGGCCTCGGCGCGACTGCCTACCGGGTGCTTTGGCAACACCGTTGATATTTAAACGCTTCTTTTTGACATGAAACTTCTCCGAATCCTTACCTCCCTCGCTGGTGCGGGCATCGTCGTGGCAATGACCATGGCGCTGGCATTGCCCGCGCAAGAGAACGCCCCTCAACCCCCTGAACCCAATCCCGCGCCGGAGTCGGTGGCCGAACCCGAATCCGAGACGCCCGCCGTCGATCAAATTACGGACGCCATTCGCGAGGAGATGTCTGGGGTGGTGACCATTTCGGTCGAGACGGATAGTGATGATGCGGATGAACCCAAACCGGAGCGCCGCCAGGGCGAGATGGTGCGGTTCGGCACCAATATTAATTTGGCGGAAGATCAGGTGGCTCAAGCTGTGGTCGCGATCATGGGTGACGTCGTATTGGACGGAGAATCGCGCAACAAGGTCGTCGCGGTTATGGGCAGTGTCACGATTAATGGTTCGGTCGGGAACGAGACCGTGGCCGTGATGGGCGATGTGACGATCAACGGAGAAGTTGGTAACGAAGTGGTCGCCATTCTTGGCAATGTCTACCTCGGGCCTGAAGCGGTGATCGGCGGTGATTTGGTCGCAGTCGGTGGACGCGTGGAGCGTGCCCCCGGCGCTGTGATCAAGGGTAATACCAATCAAATCGAAATCCCTATTTTCGGTGCGGATGTAGGGGACGGCATCAAGGCATGGGTTCATAACTGTTTACGCTACCTGCGGCCGCTGGCCTTCGGTGAAAACCTAGGTTGGCTCTGGACGATCATGTTGGCGGCGCTCGGTTTCTACTGCTTGCTGGCGCTGATGTTGCCGGCCGTGGTCACCCGAACTGCGAAGACCATGGAAGACTATCCGGGGATGTCGCTCCTCTCGGCCCTTTTGACCGTGGTAATCACGCCGATCGCGATGCTCGTTTTGGCCATCACGGGAGTCGGCCCGTTTGTGCTGGGAATTCTACTTTTCTTCATCGGTATATTCGGGAAGGTCGTGTTTCTAGCGTGGTTGGGCCGACGCATCACCGAGCCGGCCGGTTGGAAAATGCCCGCTCTGGCGGTGCTGATCGGCGGGGTGATTACTCTAGGTATCTATTTGGTGCCGGTTATGGGATTCATCTTCCAAAAACTGAGCGGATTCCTCGGCACGGGCATCGTAGTCTACACCATTATCTTGGCCATGAAGGATAATGCGGCCAGCAAGACGCCTCCTCCCGCAGCGGCAGCGCCGATGGCTGGTTCCGTGCCTCCTCCGCCACCGGCTGCCCCGGCCATGGGCGCCGCAACGGGAGCGGAGATGAGCGGAGGAGCGATGGGTGGTTCAATTATTTCGGATTCCGCATCGACTCCGATGGCCGCGGCCCCGTCATCGGCAGGCCAAGCAGGAATTCCTCCCGTTCCGCCACAAACTCCTCCGGCTCCGGCCCCCGAGCAGCTTTCAACTTTACCTCGAGTAGGGTTCTGGACGCGATTTGCCGCCACCCTGATTGACATGATCGCCTTGGGCATTGCGGTCGGAATTCTCGATATCGGCGACTATTTCCCGGTGATCGCGACTACCTACTTCATTGCGCTCTGGGCGCTGAGGGGCACGACGCTGGGCGGGGTTGTCATGGGTATTAAGATCGTGCGTTTGGACGACAAGCCCGTCGATTGGGCGGTAACAGTCGTTCGCAGTCTGGGTGCATTTTTATCCCTCTTTATCGTGGGCCTTGGTTTCGTGTGGGTCGGCTGGGATCCACAACGTCAATCGTGGCACGACAAGATTGCTGGCACGACCATCGTGAAAATGCCCAAGGGCGTCTCGTTAATTTAGCCCCAATCAGATTATCATGAGTTCCTTCGCTTCTTTTCTCCTGTGGTGCCTCCTCTTCATCGTATGCTGGCCCCTGGCTTTTCTGGCCCTGCTGGCGTATCCGGTCGTATGGGTTCTGTTGCTTCCGTTCCGCTTGTTCGGGGTGGTGGTCACGGGAATCTTCCGGTTCATTCAAGCCGTGGTGACGTTACCCGCTCGTCTGCTGGGATGGCGTGCTTCGGTCGCAGCTTGATCAAATTTAGAGGCTGACAGCGACCGGCTGTCGTTTGAAGGCTCTAATCCATGGCCAAGCCACTGGTAGGAATCATTATGGGCAGCACGTCCGATTGGGCGACGATGCAATATGCGGCGGAGACTCTCACCGCACTGAAAATTCCGTTCGAACAGAACGTCGTGAGTGCCCACCGCACGCCGGATCGGATGTATGACTACGCCCGAAAAGCAGCGGACCGTGGACTGCGCGTGATCATCGCGGGAGCGGGCGGGGCGGCTCACCTTCCGGGAATGACTGCGGCGCTTACCCCGCTCCCCGTTCTCGGAGTTCCGGTTGAGTCGAAGACGCTGAAAGGGCAGGATTCGCTCCTCTCCATCGTGCAGATGCCCGGCGGGGTTCCGGTTGCGACCTTCGCGATCGGCAAGGCTGGCTCCATCAATGCCGCGTTGTTCGCCGCTTCAATTTTGGCGGGAACGAACAAACGAATTCGCACTGCCTACGATAAATTCCGATCCGACCAGACCGCCAAAGTCCTCAAGGATAAGTTACCGGACTGAGTTTTTATGCGGGGGTTATGCAGGTTTCGACCGTTTCGGCTTTCCGTTTTGGGGTAAATTAGTTTCAGCCTTAAGCGAATGATCCCTCCCGGAAGCACTCTCGGTGTATTAGGCGGCGGCCAATTGGGCCGCATGTTGGCGCAGGCAGCGACCCGCATGGGTTATCGTATCCACGTTTATGAGCCTCAGGAAAATTGTCCGGCGGGCGAAGTGGCCACGCGGGAATTTAATCATTCCTACGACGACCTCCCGCGCCTCAAAGAATTTGCCCGGGGCTGTGCGGCGATCACTTACGAATTTGAAAATGTCCCGGTAAAACCGCTTTGGGCGATCGAGGAATTCGCTCCGTTGCGACCGCATTGGGGCGTGCTTGAGGTCTGCCAAAATCGCGCGCGGGAGAAAAACTGGTTGCGCAAAACAGGTTTGCCGACCGTGCCGTTTGCCGAAGTGGAAGTGGGCGGGGATCTCACTCAAGCTATTCGAGGAGTGGGGCTGCCCTGCGTCGTGAAAACCGCCGATTTTGGTTACGATGGTAAAGGCCAGCTGAAGATAACCAAGGAGAGCGACATTGCGGAAGCCGCTACCCAGTATGCTCAGCAGCGGGCGGTCGTGGAGAAGTTTATCGATTTCAAATGTGAATTATCGGTGGTGGTTGCCCGGAATCCGCAGGGTGAAGTGAAGACGTTTCCTGTCGCGGAAAATATCCATACGAAACACATCTTGGACTTTTCGATCGTGCCGGCTCGAATTGATCCGGCCATCGCGGCGCAGGCGGCCAAACTAGCTGAAGATATCGCGGACGCATTTTCGTTGGTGGGCGTTTTGGCAGTGGAACTGTTCCTCACCGATGCCGCTGAACTGGTGGTCAATGAAATGGCCCCGCGCACTCACAACTCCGGTCACTGGTCGATCGATGGATGCGTGACCTCTCAGTTCGAACAACAGGTTCGTGCGATTGCCGGACTTCCGCTGGGTTCAACGGATCTTCTGGTGCCAGCCACCGTGATGGTAAATATCCTAGGCGATGCTTGGCGTTGGAAAGGCGATCCGGATTGGTCGACATTTCTGTCAGATCCCCGGGCGAAACTTCACCTCTACGGTAAAAGCGAGCCGAGGATCGGACGAAAGATGGGTCACCTAACAGTGACGGGCGATTCGATGCGCGAAACGTTTGGTTTGGCCCGTGAATTGAAAAGTAGCCTTAGCGGTTAGCCTCATTGGACAATTCTTGGAGTTTTTCCAAATCGGCGGGGCTATCCAAGTCGAACGCGAGATCTCGCATCTCGACTTGCAGGAGTTCATCGGAATTCAGTCCGCGAAGTAAAACGCGGGCACCTTGATCGCCGTGGAGCTGTCCGAGTTGTTCGAAATAGGTCCGCGGGAAAATAACGGGTGCTCCGGGGCGATCCTGATAGCGGGCGGCGACAACGCGGGTAGGGGATGCCTGCCAGTTGTCCGCAAGTAGCTCTATTTTATTTTTGGTGAGGCAAGGTTGGTCGCACGGCATGAGCATCGCGGCCTCAGTATCCGGGTTATTGTCGGAGATTTGCTTAATTCCCGCACGAAGTGACGCCGACATTCCCTTGGGCCAATCGGACGCTTCAACTGTTTCCACAGGGAGATCTTCCAGCACGGAGGTAATCGCGCGGGTGACTGATCCGAGGGCGACTATCACTTGGCTGAATCTGCCTGTTTCCAGACAGCCTTTTACTAAAAGACGGATCATGGGTTCTCCTTGGTGCCGCACGAGCTGCTTGGGTTGCCCCAGCCGGGAGGAACTGCCCGCCGCCAAAATCACCGCGACGATTTCAGGGCTATCGATCTGAGGAGCCGTCATGGATTGGCTGTGAACGTTCGCGCAGGGGGCGTCCGCTGCGTTGGTTCCAATGAGCTTGAATCTCGGCGACAATGGCGAGCGCGATGGCTTCGGGTCCGTCACCGCCCAGATCCAGTCCGATCGGATTGTGTAAATCTGTGTTCCCCGGATCGAATCCGGCATCACAGAGCAAGCGTTCTCCGCGAGCTTTCGGACCCAATAGTCCGAGGAAGGAAAGGTGAAGTGGCACGAGTGAGCGCAGGATGGGTAAATCGAACCGATAGTGGTGGGTCATGACGATGGCGGCCGTGTGGTCGTCCCAATCGAAATGCGTGGCGGCGTTCTCCGCCGGTAAATGAACCCTGACTTCGGCGGCGGAGAAGCGCTCCAGCGAAATCAATCCGGGGCGCGGATCACAAATGACCGCTCTCCAACCCAGTGCGGTGATTTGATGGCAAAGCGGCAAGGCATCGTCGCCGGCACCGAAAATGATAACTCGGCCCGCGGGGAACACCGGATGAATGAATACTCCTTCGCCTTCCGACGCTTGCCCATCGAGCTGTGTTCCCAACTCGTCGTTGTTGCCGGATTGGGTTTTCCAGCGGGTCGCAAGGATGCTCGTTTGTCGCCGAGTGGCGGTTTCGATGATTTTTTTCGGCCAAACAAGGAGCTCGTCCAGTTTTTCTAGGTGAACTTTAACCACCCCATGGCATCCCGTCCCGACTCCCCAGATCAGATCGTTTTCGGAAGTGGTGTCGTAGACGACGAGTTCGTGGCGATCAGTTGAGTTAAGGAGCGTAATAGCTCGCTCATCGAGATCTTCCTCAAGGCAACCACCGCTAATTGAGCCGACAACGTTCCCGTCTGGGCAGATCACCCTACGAGCCCCTGTCCGTCGGTAGGAGGAGCCTTCGACGCTTACGAGGGTAGCCAAAATCACCGGAAATTGGGCTTCGTTTCGCAAAAAGTTGGCGATGGTGAAAATCTCAGACACGATGAGTAATTTTTAAGGGTAGATTGCCTGTCAGTCGAAGCTGAAATTCGCTTCAAACCCCTGAATATTCAAATTCTGGCGCAGTTTCTCAGGGAGTTCCGTAAGTCTTAGACTGAAACTTCTTACTTGTGCCTTGGGCAAGGTGACGTATTCGTAACGGCAAGATAACGTGGTTTTAACCACAAATCTTAGATCAACTACAACACAACTACACTATAATGAACATCCTCCGATCGCGTAAGATCGCGTCCGGGGCTGCGCTTTTAGCTCAGCCTATCCGGATTTGCTGTATCTACCTTCGCGCAAGCGACCTCCTCTGAAGAAGATTCAGTCGAGCTCGAAAAGTTCATCGTCACGGGTTCCTATATCCCGACGACCGAAACCTCGTTTAATGCGGGCGTTTCACCTGTTGTCAGCCTCGACCGCAAGGTCATTGAACAAGTGGGTCTCACGACCGCTTCTGAACTCCTCCAAAAAATCACCGTCTCCAATGGCGGTTCGGTTCCGATCTCCAACAACGCTACGGGCTTCACGCCTGCCGGCACCTCGGTTTCGCTCCATGGTCTCGGTCCGGAAGCTACCCTCGTGCTGATCAACGGCCGTCGGGTTGCTCCCTATCCTGTGGGCACCAGTGGCACGACCGCTTTTGTTGACCTCAACTCGATCCCGCTTGCCGCGGTTAACTCGATCGAGGTCCTCAAGGATGGCGCCTCTGCTCTCTACGGTGCTGATGCCGTAGCCGGTGTGGTAAACATCAAGATGCGTCGTGGCATGGACGGCACGGAAATGAACATCATGTATGGTAATACGACGACCGCTGACTCCTCAGAGTTCAACGCGTCGATCATTACCGGTGCGCAGAGCGACCGCGCCAGCGTCATGGTTGGCTTCCACTATTACAAGAAGAGCCCGATCTATAACGCTGACCGTTCCTACTCGGCCATTCCTCCGTTCCTCAGCACGAACTCCAGCCCGTTGAACCTCGAGATTTCCCGTGAGGCTGCTCTCGAGGCAGGTGCATCCGCCGCCGACATTCCGGCAGGTGATCCTAACGATCCAATCTTCGCGGCTTCCCCTGCTGACACCAGCAACACCGGAAACACGCCGATTGGAAGTTACGCCTTCGATTCTGGCCAGATCCATACGTTCAACTTCAATGCTGATTCGATGGCTTACCCAGCTCGCAAGAACAAAGGCTTCTTCGCCTTTGCCGAGCGCAAGGTATTCGATACGGACAACATCTCGGTTTATGTAGATCTGTCGTTCTCCAACACCTTCACGCAGAACGAGCTCGCTCCTTCCGCTACGGGTAACTGGGCGTCCCCCGGTGGCACTGAGCTGGTGATCCCTGCTCGCACGGCGAACCCACTCCCACTTCCCGGCGGCACCCGCGCTCGTCTCTATGAGTTCGGCAATCGTATCTTCCGCAACGAAACCGACGCTACCATGATCGGCTTCGGTATGAAGGGTGAGAATGTTTTGGATAAGTGGAATTTCGACGCGAACTTCAACTACTCCGAAGTGCAGGACACCTCCCGCAATACGCTCGTTTCCTCCAGCCGTTTCAACCAGGTTGTTAATCAAGCTGACCCGATCTTCGATCCCGCCAGCAGCACCTTCATCGGCACGACGGTCGCCTACAATCCTTTCGGATTCCGGCAGACCCCCATCGAGACCAATGATCTCGTAACGGCCTATGCTAAGGTAACCACCAAGGATCTCAACGAGTCGTCCTTGATCCAATACAGCTTCGTGGCCTCCACGGGTGAGTTGTTCGAACTACCTGCCGGTCCTGTCGGTTTCGCTATCGGAACGGACGCCCGTCAAGAAGAACTCAATCAATACCCTGACCCAGTTGGTCTTTCCGGTGACTTGATCGGTTCGTCGGCCAACGCCACCACCAATGTCCAACGTAAGATCGCTGGTTTCTTCGCTGAAGCTCAGCTTCCCTTGCTCTCCGGTGTTGAAGGCGCTCACGTCCTCTCCGCTGACTTGGCTATCCGCCATGAGCAGTTCTTCACTTCCGATCGTGAGGCCACCGTGCCGAAGATCGGTATCCGGTGGCAGCCGATGGATGAGTCCCTGACTCTCCGTGCCTCTTGGTCCGAAGGTTTCCGTGAGCCCTCCATGTATGAGCTCTACGCTACTCCGGTGTCCGCTCTGTCCGCGGTCACACATCCTCTCACTGGCACTCGTGAGCCTGAACAAGATGTTTTACCTTCGCGGGTAATCGTCGTCTGGCCGCTGAAGAGACCGACTACACCAACATTGGTTTCGTTTGGTCTCCTGAGATTGATGCCCTCCGTGGTCTCACTATCGGTAGTAGACTACTGGGACATCACTCGTCTCGGCACGGTTGAATCAACCGCTCAAGACACGGTGAATCGCTTCTTTGGCGTTGACCCTGACGGAGCTGCTTCTCCCGGTGGTCTTCTCCCGGGTGAGAGCGTTCTGCTTCGTCCGAACGGCAACATACTCCTCGTGAACTCAGTGTTCTTCAACGTGGGTGAAACGAATGCTTCCGGCTTCGACTTCACGGCCAATTACGTGCTCAACACAGACAACATGGGTCGCTTCGAGTTCAGTGGCCTCGCCACCATGCTCGATACCTATGACCGTTCGTTTACCCTCGGTGGACAACTGAACGACCTGATCGGCACTGACGTTACTGGAACCGGTGATGACTTCTACATCGAGTGGAAGGGCCGAGTTTCGGTCGACTGGACCTACCGTGACTTCAATGTTTACATCGGCGCCAGCTACACCGGCGGTTATGACGATACCGACTATGTCGATACCGTGAACTGGGAAACCTTCGATTATCGCGGTGATGACACCTGGATCTTCGACGCTCAGGTTAGTTACAATGTTCGCGACCAATGGGGATCGGTCCTCAAGGACACGAAGATCAGTATCGGCGCGCGTAACCTGTTCGACCAAGATCCTCCTTACGCATCCGCCCTGTATGGCAACTCCACGGGTTACCCTGGGTTCCTTTACAATCCGGTAGGACAGTTCTTCTACGTCCGTCTCGGCAAGAAGATGTAATCTCGGTAGTTTACTACCTTAAAATTCTCCCGCCTGTCGGTTCACCCGACGGGCGCTTTTTTGTTGGGAAATCAGTCTAATTCCCCAATATGGTTTCCATGAATCGTCGTTTATCCTTTGGCTCGATTTTGGGCGCGTTCCTCATCACCGTTGGCTTCTCCCTTCCACTCTCAGCCCAGACCTTCGAGGAGCAATTAACGGCAAATGAAGAGACGGCGGCGGGTTTGGATAAACTGACGGCGGCAGAGCGAAGTGCATTATTTGCCGCGATCGAACGCTACAAGGAAACAGGGGCGACTATGGCGGAAGCAGAGGTTAAAGCTAAGGAGGAAAAACAGGCGGCCGTGGAAGAGGCCAAAGTCGCAGCGGTGGCGGACTACAAAAATCAAGAGCAACCGGGGGTAGTGAAACGGGCGCTCGAAATATTTAAACGTGAAGAAGCAGCCAAAAACCAAGAGCGGTTTACGAGCGTATTGCAGGGCAAGTTTCGGGGGTGGGACGGCATCACCGTATTTTCTGGAAAATGGGCAGGTTTGGCGGCAAGCTAACAGCGATCGATACTATCCCAAGGCGGCGGAAAATGTTCCGATTGCGGTTTACAAATCTAAGTCCGGTTATCACCGGCTGCAGATTTTGGACAAACGGGGCGCTTGGGTGACGGTCAAACGCGTGGGTTGAATCGATTCCTAAAACGCGAGTTCGAGTTCGTCGCGGTTGGTGGACCACTCTAGTTCAGGCCATCCCGAAGTGGGGGCGGGCTTACCCAGTTTACGCCGCTGACCCCGTGGCCATGAACGGTTGCGCCGCGTTTCGATTCCGTTGCTGAGCTGCACAGACCCAATTGCGATTTCACCCACGCCTCGCAGCGCGATACGAATCGGTAGCGACGCGTCCTCAATCGGAACGGACCAACCGCGTTTGAGTTGAGACGTCCTTCTCGCAGCACCGCTTCTAAACTCGATCGTGTGCCGTTGGCGGATATCACGCCATTTCCCATTTCCTTCCTGTTGTTGAACCACAACAAGGTTCGCGGCGGGACGGATGGCGTGGATGTAAAACTGTAATTGCCACCGTCCGGTCATTACCGAGGCGGTCATGAGGTGGTCGGGATTTTTAAGGGTTTTCGCCAACCAAGTCTTCCACGCCCGCATCCGCTTTCGGTCAGATGCTACGATTGCTGAATTCGCGCCTCTGGGATTTGGAGTTCTGCTCGATTTCCACAAATTCCGGGCTGCGATTGCACCTTCCTTAAGGGTTGTTTCAAAGGCATCAGTTTTAGCCTCCATGTCCGCTAAAGCTCGTTGGAGAATTTCGAATTTCTTCCGGGCCAATAATCGCCGGCCTCGAAAAATAGCATGAGACATTTCCCGTGTGAACGTTTCCCGCTGTGCCAAGTATTGTCGCCATTGCAGGGAGATCCGGAAAGGACTCCAGTCGGTGCGCGTTGTCGCGCGGTTGAAGAATCTAGCTTCTGCTGCCGCGGGTGAAACGCCTTCCAAAAGAAGCGATGTGTCCCAGTTTTGGTGCCGTTCGGCGCGGGCGTAACCCGCAAATGCCCGTTCATCGCAGGCCATCGCCAATCGCGCATTGTTGGCGGCAGTGCCGGTTCCCGCGACGCGTTCGAATCCCCGTTTTAGCAAAGTCGGCGCGTCCGTAGCATCCCCGTCCAACCAAAGACTAGCAATGGCGGCGTCGACCACCGTGGTGGTTTCCGGGGTGAGATGTGAAGCTTCCCAGGATGAAACGAGATACCCTGTGGCGTTAACTTTTTTAGCTCGGTTCCACCACGATACCGCGTTAGCCAGCCTCTCTCCAAAGACCGGCAGGGGCTCATGACGAAAAGCGCCGTTCATGGGGCATGCCCAATATTTTATGCCGTGTTCTTCGAGTGGCGGATGGAGATCGTATTCGGAGAAATTATACAGTTCGAAACGAGGAGATGTTCGAAAGGGGTGATAATACCAATCGTAGGCGTGAATCTCCGATGGGAGATGGGGAATCGCCTCGGGAAGCATGATCAACATGTCGGCCCAGATTGCGCTCTTCAGTCCGTGTTGGTCCGCGATTTTGGTCAGGGTCTGCGTCCACTTGGCGAAGTGACGAGCTAACCCGATTTTCTCTATTTCGCGCTTACTGTCCGGGTGTTTGCCGAGATGAAAGGATTCGTCCAACCCAAGATGGATTTTCTCCCCGGTGCACAGCGGAGCGAGATCCGCTATGATTCGGCGAGCGACTTCGGTTGATCGCGCGTGCAACGGGCAGATCTGTCCAATGGGTTCCGGTGAGCCGTCCGGTGCCCGCAGTTCATTCAAGTCGCGCCACTCCTCGGTTTTGATGAGATATTGAGTATGTCCCAATAGGTTGGCGATGGGAACAACCTTGATGCCTTCATCCGCCGCTGCCTTGACCAGCCGTTCGAATTCTTTCCAAGAGTAGGCATCAGCCCGGGCAACGCCGGGCAGACTGGGGTAGTCAATGGCATCCTCGAGATGAAGGTGCAGCTCCTGGTAGCCCCAAGCAGCGTAGTGCGGGAGTTTCTTCAGCAACCAATCCAGCCGTTCGACTTGGCGGGCAAGGTCCCATTGGAAAGCACGGATCATCTTTACAAGAAAAAGCCGAGCCTAAGCCCGACTGGAGGTAGAATCGAATATCTGGGATTCAACCGATTTTGTCTGCGATCAGTTTTTCGAGCTTAACGATATCGGCGGCGAAGTTCCGGATGCCTTCGGCGGTCTTCTCGGTCGCCATGGCATCTTCATTCAGCGCGTAACGGAATCCTTTTTCGTCGAGACTGATCTGATCGAGATCAACCGAGGAGGCGTTGGCGGATTCCAATTTACGCACGACTTCGCCTTCGGTCTCGGATAAAGTCTGGAGCAGGGAGGGTGAAATCGTGAGCAAATCACAACCGGCCAACTCGAGAATCTCGCCGGTATTGCGGAAGCTAGCTCCCATCACCTCGGTAGCATAGCCGAATTTTTTGTAGTAATTGTAAATCTCGGTGACCGAAATCACGCCGGGATCCGCTGCGCCCTCAAACTTCTCACCGGTGGCTTTTTTGTGCCAGTCGAGGATTCGGCCCACGAAGGGGGAGATCAGCTGAATTTTGGCTTCCGCGCAGGCCACGGCTTGGGCGAAGGAGAACAGCAGGGTGAGATTGCAGTGAATGCCTTCTTTCTCGAGGATTTCGGCGGCCTTGATGCCCTCCCAGGTGGAAGCAATTTTGATGAGCACGCGATTGCGGGAGATCCCGTCTTTTTCATACATGGCAATGATCCCGTGGGCTCGGTCAACCGTGCCTTGCGTGTGAAAAGACAGTCGCGCGTCGACTTCGCTCGAGACGCGTCCGGGCACGATGTCCAAAATCGCTTTGCCGAACGTCACGAGCAGGCGATCGATGATGGCATCCATCGAAGCACCTTCGCCGGCTTCGCTGATGGCTTGATCGACGAGTGCTTCATAACTGGGCGAGGCAGCGGCTTTCAGGATGAGAGACGGATTGGTGGTCGCATCCTGAGGCGTGAAAGCCTTCATGCTTTCGAAATCGCCGGTGTCTGCGACAACGGTGGTGAGGGCTTTGAGTTGATCCAGTTGATTTGGCATATCGGGAGTAGCTAAAGTCAGCACGGCGAGTTCTTCAAATATGAATCTAGCCAATCGAGCGCTTCAGTGTGACTATTGAAGGTGCCCGTCAATTGGGCTTCGAAAGCCAATCCGAGAATATTGGAGAAATTTGGGCCGGGGGGCAGACCCCGCTCGACCAGATCTTTGCCTCGAAGGTAGGGAGCAGGCGCAGAGGCTTCGACCTCGAGTGCTTCCGCTCGGCCAGCTAATTTTTCGATTTGGGCGAGGGTTTCTGGATCTTTCTTGGGCGGACGACCCCGCGAGTCCGCTCGCATCACTCTCACCAAGTCTTCAATCGTCGCTGGAGCCAGTTTTCTGGCAAGTCGGCGGACCTGATTGTCACTGAGCTCATCTCCGGACCCATTAAAATGTGCTAGATGATGGAGGACGAGCGGTGTGATCTGGGGCTCCAGTTTATTTGGGGCCGCAATGCGATGGAGGAATGATTGGGTCGGTGCGATACCCTCGAAAGCGTGCCGCGGCGAGGTCCATCGAAGTTGTCTCTTCTTTTCGACGCGAACGGTGGTAGAGGGCTTCCCGAAATCGTGAGCTAGGACGGCAAACATTGCCACTTGCCGACGCTCTGTGGGCAGTTCTGGCCAGTTTTTGTCGAGCACCAGTTCGTCGAGGCAATGCTTGGTGTGTTGGAGCACGTCACCTTCGGGGTGCCACTCCGGTTCCTGTGGAACGCCATGCAGCGCTGCGATTTCGGGGAAATGCTCCAGCCAGCCGGACTCCTGCAGGACGACCAAACCCCGTGATGGTCGCGCGCTGCGGGTGGCCCACTTGTCCCACTCGACCCAGACGCGTTCTTTGGCGAGTTCTGCGAAGTGGTTTTTGATGGAACGGGCCAATGCCGCGGTCGCGGGTGCCAGAATCATGTTGAAACGCCCGGCAAATTGCATGGCGCGCAGGACCCGCAACGGGTCTTCAACGAATGCAGGGCTGGTATGGCGCAGAATACCCGCCTTCAGATCGGATTGCCCCCCGAACGGATCGATTAATTTTTCGGTGAACGGATCCCAGGCCATGGCGTTGATGGTGAAGTCCCGGCGAGCGGCGGCACTCGCGTCATCTAAATTGGGTTCCGGATCGATTTTGAATCTACGATGGCCCGCGCCGATTTTGGATTCTCGGCGGGGGAGGGAGAAATCATAGGACTCGCCTTTCAGCCGCAGTTTGATGGTGCCGAAACTGCGGCCCACTACATCCGTAGCTCCAAACGGGGCGAGTGTCTGCGCCAGCACATCGAATGTGGTTTGCCCCACTTCGATATCGATGTCGTCGGGATCCTCACCGTTCAGGGCGTCCCGGACACATCCTCCCACCAAACGAGGACGGCCGATGCTGCGGATCGATTGCAGCACGGTGTGAAGCGGTGGAGGGAGATCAATCATGCGGTTTTGCGTCGTTTGAAACTAAGCAGGCTTTGGCGGCAAAGCCCCATCCCAGGAGGAAACAAAAGCCCCCTAACGGCGTAACAGGACCGAGCCATTTAGGGCTGCCGAGGGCGAGTAGGTAGAGCGAACCACTGAAAAAACCAACTCCAGCCAACCAAAAATATCCCGTTTTGGTTAAATCTGAAGTGGGCAGATTTGATCTCATCCCCAGCACCCAAAGCGTGACCGCATGGATCAAGTGGTAAAAAACGGCGGTTTTCCATACCTCTACGGTTCCGTTGGTTAAAAGTGTCTCCTTAAGTCCGTGGACCCCGAATGCTCCCAATCCTACTCCCAGAAACGCCAAAACGGCTCCAAAAAAAGAAATTATTTTCATAGTAAATGTATAATTGGCTTGCGGCCTGCTAGGTTAAGATGTTCTTTTCAGATTATCCTGAAATTTCCAGTTGAGAATTATATTTATCCCAGTTGGTGAGCTCCGGCTCGATCTGACTGACAAACCAAGTAACTACAGACTACTACCACAAATGAAGAAAATCACCGCTATTGCTCTCGCTGCCGCTGTGTCCGCATCGAGCCTCAGTGCCCAAGACGATTCCTCGTATTCCGTTACGATGGATTTTTCTTATGTATCAGACTACGTCTTCCGCGGCGTCCAGTTCGCTGAAGAATCCATCCAGCCCTCCGTTGAATTTGCGACGGGTGACTTCTATGCTGGCATTTGGTCGAGCCATGCGGTTACCGACACCAACGTTGCCAATGAATTCGATTTCTACATGGGATACGGCTGGGCATTGAACGACACATGGTCCCTCGACGTAGGTGCCACGTATTACGACTACCCTGAAACGCCTTCCGGAGATGAACAGTTCGAGCCCTTCGTGGGTCTCGCTGGTGATCTCAGTGGTGGATTCAGCGCTTCCGCTTACTACTTCTACGAGACCGAGTTCGAAGTTTCCACGTTCCAGTTTGACCTGGGTTACAGCATGGAGATGTCCGACCCATATACCTTCGACATCGCCGGTAACTTCGGCTCTGTATCCCCCGACGCTGGAGGCGATTACAACTACTATGGTGGGAGCGCGACCTTGAATTACGCTCTCACCGACTCCGCTGGTTTCTACCTCGGAGTGGTTTATGCCGGCAACGACATTGGTGACGTCGACGAAGATGGTGTTGACGACGTCGACGATGGTATAACCTCCTTTATTGCTGGTCTGAGCATCGGATTCTAACCTTCGCTTAGTCTTTCTGATTTAACAGCTTCCCGTTCTCGTCGTTTGGCGGGGGCGGGATTTTTTTTCTTAAATAAAATGCAGGTTGACACCCCCCTCTGCAAAACTTAGCAAACGGCCTCTTTTCCCATGAAAACATTCCTCGCCAAAAAGGAAACCGTGCAACCCAAGTGGCATATTGTCGATGCCGAGGGTCAGGTGCTTGGCCGCTTGGCGGTGAAGATCGCCACAGTTCTGCGCGGCCGCCACAAGACTACTTACACGCCACACGTCGACACCGGCGACTACGTCATCGTGGTCAATGCTGAGAAGGTCGTCGTGACCGGTAAAAAAGAAGAGCAGAAAAAATACATGTTCTTCTCCGGCTACGTCGGTGGCGAAAGCTACCGGACCATCACCGAGCAACGCACGCGTAACCCTCAATTCATCATCGAACATGCCGTCAAAGGTATGCTTCCGAAGAACCGCCTCGCTCGTCAGATGCTCAAGAAACTCCGCGTATTTGCCGGACCAGAGCACACTCACGAGGCCCAGAACCCAACTTCGCTCCCGCTTTAATAAATTTCTATGAGTGCTGAAACCACCACCATTTTTGCCGCAACCGGCCGTCGTAAGACAGCTACTGCCCGCGTGCGCATCACGCCGGGCACCGGCAAGTTTGTCGCCAATAACCGCGACTTCGAAACTTACTTCGCCCACGAAAACTTCAGCAAGGCAGCCTACGCTCCTTTGCTGACGGTCGAAATGAAGGACCAAATTGACATTACCGCAAACGTTCACGGCGGCGGCAACTCCGGCCAGGCTGGTGCAGTTGCTCATGGTGTCGCCCGTGCCCTTGAAAAGATGGACGGTGAACTCCGTGCTCCGCTCAAGAAGGCCGGCCACCTCAGGCGTGATCCTCGCCAGAAGGAACGTAAGAAGGCTGGTCAACCAGGTGCTCGTAAGCGCTTCCAGTTCTCCAAGCGCTGAGCTGTTTCGATTATCGAATTTTCAAAAGCCGTCCTCTTTCAGGGCGGCTTTTTTGTGTCCCGCGGAAGGGATGCAGGGAAGGTCAGCCCATCACGGAGCGGATCAGCTCCGGTAGTCGGCGTTTTCGGTCACGTATTCGTGCGTGAGGTCGCCGCCCAAAACAACGGCTTCGGAGGTTCCTACTCCGATATCGATACCGATTTCCACACACCGTTCATGGGGGGGGAAATCAACGGGCGGTAAATACACCCCAGCTTCAGTGGGAGCACTGCGGTAAAGCTGTGCTCGCAGCAAATGTTGATGCAATTGGGTTTCCTTGTCGGGGTTGAGTTGGAATACCTGCTCGGCGAAGATGGGTATGCCACCGATAGTCAGACTCATTGAGGATATATCCAGTCCCGGGGCTTGATTGCCTAAATGGCGACCGATGGCCTGAACCAAACGCCCGACATTGGGATCGTTGCCTGCCACGGCGCACTTAAATAGCGGGGCATTGACGACCGCGCGCCCGAGGCTGGTCGCAATTTCGGTGTCAGGAGCACCCTTGACGGCCACTCTCAAAACGTGCCGCACGCCCTCGCCGTTGCGGACAACATCTTCGGCCAAATCGGCACAGATTTGGTGGAGTCCTTTTTTGAACCCTGCGGTCGAGATTCCTTCGACTTTTCCACTGGAGATGGCGGCAACGGTATCCGAGGTGCTGGTATCGCTGTCGATGCTGATACGGTTGAAAGTGGTATCGACAATCTCTCCCAGCATTTTGCGCAGTTCCGAGCGTTCTATGGCGATGTCGGTCAGAATAAACACCAGCATCGTGGCCATGTTCGGTTCCACCATGCCGGCCCCTTTGGCGATACCGACGATACGACCGTCTCCCGTCTGCCAAGTCCTCACCTTGGGATACAGATCGGTCGTCATGATGCCTTCCGCGATGGTCAGAATGGAATCGTCTGTAAGCCGGTCGCAGATATCCGGGATAACGGTGCCCATTTCGTCGACCGGAAGTTTCCAACCGATCACTCCCGTCGAGCTGGGCAGAACCTGTGACGCGGTCAGGCCGAGTTGTTCAGCCACCGTTCCGCAGGTGCTTTCGGCGTGAGCGACGCCATTTGGGGCGCAGACATTGGAGATCTTATTGTTGATGACCAAGGCGCCCAAAGTGGGAGAATCCAGTCGCTCCCGTCCGATGATAACCGGGGCGCCGGGAAAAGCGTTACGGGTGAAAACGGCTGCAAAGTCGGGGGAGGGTTTGTCCAGTGCGACTAGCGAAACTGTCATCTTCGAAGGCAGCGGTGCTTCGCCCGGAGTGAAATCAAAGGTGGCACGACCGACCCTGAACCCCTGCGGCAGATCGCTTTGAGACCTGAGCCAATTGCGGTGATCGGACGAACTGGAGAAACTGAGTTGAGTGCTGGGCACGAGGGACATCTGAGCGTGACGGGCGTCAGAGTGAAGCCGTAATTTCAGAGGACTTTCCCTCGTCGTGGAGATTTGCATCGAAAAGCGCAGGACGAACGACATAATCCATTGCGTCGTTTGATCTGCACTATGCCTCAATCCTCGATTATTTTCGCCTCAATCTCCTCCTCATCCGGTTCGCCTTGCCAGGGTGATATTTTGTCATTTGGGAAAGGGAAGTTATCATGAACATGGAAGAGATTACCGCCAAAGCGAAGGTCTTGCTCGAGGCACTGCCCTACATCCAGAACTTCCGTGGCTCCACCTTTGTGGTGAAATATGGTGGCAGCTTTATGGATGATCCGGATCCGATGGTCCGCAGTCGGGTGGCCTACGATATCGCGTTCCTATCCGCGTGCGGCATCAACACGGTCGTGGTGCATGGCGGGGGCAAGGCCATCACCCGGGCCATGGCAAAGTCGGGCTTGGAGGCCAAATTTATCAACGGCATGCGGGTAACCGATGCGCCCACGGTCGATATTGTGCGGAACACCCTGAACGGGATTGTGAATCCCGATGTCTGCACCGCGATAATCGAGGCTCAAGGAAAACCCCACGGCTTGCCCGGAGATGAAGTGCTGCATTGTCGGAAGTTGTCGAAGGATGACGAGGGGCAGCCGATCGATCTCGGGTTTGTGGGGGAAGTCACCGAGGTGAAGGTCAAGTTGATCAAGAAAGCGATCTCCGACGGATTAATTCCGGTTATCTCACCCGTCGCGATGGATTGCGATGGACAAGCTTACAATGTGAATGCCGACATGGCTGCGGGGCGCGTTGCGAGTGCGTTGCGGGCTCGCCGCTTGGTTTACATGAGCGACGTGCCTGGTCTGTTGCAGGATCCCGACGATGGGGATTCGTTGGTCTCCACGCTTAAGATTTCCCAAGTCGAAGGACTCAAGGACGCCGGAGTGATCAGCAAAGGCATGCGACCGAAAGTCGGTGGCGGCATGCGGGCGCTGCAGGATGGCGTTCATCGGGTTCACTTTATTGACGGACGGTTGCCGCACTCGCTGTTGTTGGAAATCTTCACCGACAAAGGGATCGGAACCGAGATCGTGCACGGTTAGCCGGAGGCGTCCCCGATAATTCGATTGGACGAGGGCTCGGTTTGAGCCGTTGCTGATACTTTCACCATGAGCTCCGAGATTACCCGACTCCACACTGCCGACCTGTATGATGCCCACGTCCTGAATAATTATGGACGGGCTCCCCTCACTTTGGTGCGGGGACGCGGTAGTCGCGTCTGGGATGACGACGGTAAATCCTATCTCGATTACACGTCCGGCATTGCGGTCAGCGCGCTGGGTCATTGCCACCCCCGCTGGGTAAAGGCGGTGCAGCACCAGGCCGGTGAGTTGATCCATGCCAGCAACCTCTTCCGTAATCCCTTGCAGGGCGAATTGGCCAAGCGCCTTACGCAGCGGGCCGGGCCGGGCCGGGTGTTCTTTTGTAACAGTGGTGCTGAGGCCAACGAAGGGTTGTTGAAACTCGCCCGGTTGCATGGCCTCCGGAAAATTGGTGAAGAGGGCAAATGCTACAAAGTCATCGGTGCGGAGAACGCGTTTCATGGCCGGACGTTCGGCGGTATGAGTGCCACTCCGCAGGAGAAAATCCAAGGTGGGTTTCGACCGCTGTTGTCGGGTTTTTCGTTTGGGCGGATCAACGACCTGCAAAGTTTCGCCGATCTTATCGACGAAGACACTTCGGCAATTTTCCTGGAAACGGTGCAAGGCGAAGGTGGTATCAACCCGGCGACTCCGGAGTTTTTGCGCGGTTTGCGGAAACTCTGCACCGATCACAATATTCTCCTGCTGCTCGACGAGGTTCAATGTGGGGTGGGGCGCACCGGCGCGTTCTTTGCCTTTGAACATGCCGATGTGAGACCTGATGCCATTGGTATGGCCAAGGGGTTGGGTGGAGGATTTCCCATTGGAGCGATTTGGATTAGCGAAACCTCGGTGGACCTCTTCAAACCGGGCTCGCACGGCACCACATTCGGGGGCACTCCATTGGCGTGCTCGGCCGCGTTGGCCGTGCTTGATGTGCTTGATGAAGAGAGACTGCTGGAAAATGTGCGCCAACTTACGCCGGCGTGGCATACTCAACTGAGTGCGTTGACCGAGGATTTCCCCCAACACGTGAAACGACTGAAGGGGCTTGGCTTCATGGTCGGCCTCGAGATGGCCGACGATGCGTTCGGCTGGGTGGCAGCACTGCGTGACCAAGGATTACTCGCCCCGCCGGCCGGTGGGAATGTGGTGCGATTGTTACCGCCTCTGAATGCGACTGCGGAGGAACTGTCCAAATCCGTAGATATCTTTCGTCAGGTTTTGTCCGCCCGTGCGTAGACATTGCGCTTTCATCGATCGGCGGTATTGAATCACGGTCTCTGATCCGCCCGTCGGGCGTCTCAAAACTTACCCCTATTCCCTGCCATGAATCTTTTCCGATTTAGTGTTTCCCTGCTTGGCCTGTTTGTGGCGTCGGCCGGGTTTGCTCATGCTTCTCTGCCCAATGTTATTCTGATTGTCGCCGATGATTTGGGTTATGGTGATTTATCCAGTTATGGTCAGACCAAACTCAGCACTCCCAACATCGATCGCCTGGCATCCGAAGGACTGAAGTTCACTGACCATTATTCGGGTAATACGGTTTGTTCACCATCGCGGGCAGTTTTGATGACCGGACTGAGTTCAGGACGAATCTATATTCGCGGAAACTTGCCGGGTGAAATGGGCGCTGCCCTCGATCCAGCCCGCACGGTGCCCCCCGAGATCTTTAAAGCCGCCGGTTATGCGACGGGAGCATTTGGCAAGTGGGGCCTCGGTCACACTCATGTGCCCGGACCGCCCAATCCTCTGACTCACGGATTCGATGAGTTTGTCGGATGGAAAGGGCAGACCATTGCCCATACCTATTTCCCCAGCACCTATGTTGATAGCGGCAGAGAGCTGCCCAATCCCGATGGGGGCTACGTGCACGATCTGGTCATGAATCGTGCGGCAAAATTTATCCAAAAAAATGCCAAAGCGAAGACTCCCTTCTTTTGCTATATTCCCACGGCGGTGCCGCATGCGGCGATGCACGCTCCGCAGGAACTGCATGACAAGTGGCGAAAAGTGTTTCCCCAGTTTGACAATGTGGTCGGCAAATACCGGGCGGGTGAAGAGGACTGTCCCGACGTGCAAAACCCCATCGCGGGATTTGCGGCCATGATCGAAAATTTGGACAATCAAGTCGGGGGTATTCTCGATCTTCTGGCCGAGCTGGAGATCGATGAAAATACGATTATGCTCTTTACCAGTGACAATGGCCCCCACCTCGAAGGCGGGCATGATCCGTCTTTTTAGAATTCATCCGGAGGCTTGCGCGGTCACAAACGTGACATGCATGAAGGCGGCATCCGTGCACCCTTGTTAGCGCGTTGGCCCGGCACGATTACAGCCGGATCGACTAGCGATCACATCAGTTCGTTTCAGGATTTTGTGCCCACCATTGCCGAATTGGTGGGGCAGTCCGTGCCGCGGGAGGTCGATGGAATTTCGATGCTGCCGACCTTAACGGGAGACTCCCTAGCGCAGGTTCATCACCCCTTCCTCTACTGGGAGTTCTGTAAAGGGTCGGAGCAGAAGCTTTTCTCGCAGGCGGTCCGGGCGGGGGAGTGGAAGGCTTATCTTCAAATCGGCAAATCCTTGGAATTATTCAACCTGCATCGCGATCCCTTCGAGGAACATGATGTCGCGAAAAATAATCCGGAATTGGTGCGCTTGATGAAGCTGCGCATTGAGTCGGCCCGGGTGCCGTTGCCCTCTCAGTTGTGACATTCTGATCACGCCACCTTTTGTTCTGGCTGAGGTGATCCGTTAGTTTCTATTCTGATCGTTTTTTCCGATGAAGCACTTCCTTAAAGAAACCGACCTGCAGCTCCATGAAGCCGCTGAGGTGTTTGCCTTGGCCCGCGAATTCAAAGCCAAGCGCGGTCGGCATGTGCCCCCGGTTCTGGCGAATCAAACGTGGGCGCTGATCTTCTCGAAGTCGTCAACGCGGACCCGGGTATCGTTTGAAGTAGGCATTCATGAACTCGGCGGAAATCCAATGTTTCTCAACCGCAACGACATTCAGTTGGGGCGGGGCGAATCAATCGAAGACACGGCCAAAGTGCTGTCGCGTTTTGTTCATGGTCTGGTGGTGCGGACCTACGATCATAGCGACGTCGAACGGCTCGCAGCCGCTGGTTCCGTGCCGGTGATCAATGCGCTGACCGATTTTCTTCATCCCTGCCAGATTTACACCGACGCCTTTACCATGGCGGAACGTTGGGTGGGTGCAGATGGCGATTTGCTAGGCTCCCTGAAAGATCGCAAGGTAGCTTTCCTCGGTGACACGGCCTGCAACATGGCAAACTCTTGGGTCTTGGGCGCGGGAATGTTTGGCATGCACGTTGCGCTTTCCGGACCCGCCGAGTTCGAACCGACCGCGGAGTTTAAAGCTCTCGCCGAAAAGGAGGGGTTCACCGACGCTTACAGCTTCACTACCGATCCGCTCGAAGCGGTGAAAGACGCCGATGTAGTTTACACCGATGTCTGGGTTAGCATGGGCAAGGAAGAGGAGACCAAAGCGCGTATCGCCCAGATGTCTCCCTACCAAGTGAGCGGCGATCTTTTTGCCGCCGCCAAGCCGGATGCCCTTTTCATGCATTGCCTGCCCGCGCACTCCGGAGAGGAAGTAACGCAGGATGTGCTCGATCACGAGCGTTGCATCATTTTTGACCAAGCCGAAAACCGACTGCATACGCAGAAGGCGATCATGGCCGTGCTCGCGCAGCAGGCCCGCGCGTAGCAGTCCTGCCTTCGAGGTTTCAGAAATCAATAATCCCTGAACTGACGCTTTGCTCTGTCCGGGTTATGGATTTTTTGGATTAGGATAGTCTTGATTGAGCTCTAAGTCTGCTTCGGTTGGCGTGCGAGAAGGGATGCCATTTTCGGGAATGTCCAAATGGGCGGTCCAAGCGATCGCGTTTAAGACAGTTTTACGGAAATCATCGTGTTGCCAATTACGGTGAAAATGACCTCCGGTAAACCCGAAGCCACGTCCGCCGTTGGCTCGTTCATAAGCCCAGGCGAGGACTTGTTTCTCACCCGCCGTAACTTTGGCAAGCACGGTGGGGTTACTCACTCGTCCGGGATTATCACGCTTACGCTTCGCTAAACTTTCGAGCGGAGGCAAAGCCGATAGGATAGGCGTTACTCCCTCCATCCCTGACTGAAAACGCATATGATAATACCATTCATCCCGGATGAGGAAAGGTTTCACGCCATTGGTAATGGGGTGCTCGGGGAGCTCGCTGATTTCCGGAGTCCAATGTGGATTCACTGACCAGCCGACTTCGAAGTAGCCGCCGATCCATTCCAGAAACCGCGCCCCCATATCCTCGGGCACCACTTCGACCGCATAGTGTAAGCAGGAGACTCCGACGCCCGCATCAACCCACTGCTGAATCGTGGCCTGATGCGCTTTTCCGATGTGCCCTCCTTGGCCATCACAAAACATCACAATCGCATCGGGAGGGTTATCGCCGTTCTTAGTCTCGGGCAATGCCCCATCGGCTACCACCGAAGCGTGCACATTCAATCCGCTTTCGTTGAGAGATTTGGCCAGCAACATTGACCCCGCCCGGTGCTCGTGCGCGCCATAGCCGTGGCTTTTTTTACCGGCCAGAAAAACGATTTTGGTGGTATCTGCAGCGGTTCCCATACCCAGGCTGCCCCAGCTTCCCAGGGCGATAAAACAAGCGAGTGTAATTGGGGATGTCTTCATGATGTTACAGATTGAGTGGCTGGTATGGGCTTAACACTGAGTCCAGGTCTTCCGCAAAAATTGAAGTCCCTCCACCGACAGTTGCTCAGGTCCCTCATAGAGTCTGCGCCAAATCGACGTCGCCTTGGCGAGGACCTCGTTGTCTTCCGTAAAGCTCTCGATCACGATATCGCCTTGATAGTTGATCGCTTTCAATGAGGCCAATACTTCCTGCCATTTGACTTGATCCTGCCCGATCAAACCGCGGTGACTGGCACTTGCATGAAAATGGCCAACATGGTCGGCGGCGGCGATCAGTGCCGCGGCTGAATCGTCCTCCTCGATATTCATATGAAAGGTATCGACGTGTATTTTCAGGGAATTGCTCCCGACCCGTTCAATCAGATCGACGGATTGTTCGAGGGTATTGATGCAATCTGTCTCAAAACGATTTAACGGTTCGAAAGCCAAGGTGACGCCCGCGGATTCGGCTTGGGCGCAGAGCGGTTTAAAATTCTCGGTGATGAGTTCGAGATGAGCGTTGCGCTCTGCCACTGAATAGCGATCGGCCCGTCCGGTCTCTGAATAGAAAGGTCCGCACACCATCTTAGAACCGAGCTGTTCAGCCAATAAAATGAGTTCACTGATGAACGTCCGGCAGCTTTCTTGTTCTGACTCATTGCCCCGCAAGTCCCGCCCGGGAATCATCGCACCACAAACAATCGGGTGCTCCAATCCGGATTCGATCAGGCCATCCATGACCAGCGAAGGGGTAATGCCTTCAACTTCAACGACCGCGAGTTCAATCACATCCGCGCCGTAAGACTTGAACTGTTTGATTAAGGGTAAATCAGCATCGGAGAAACCGGTGCTAACTAAAAAAGTATTTAGTCCGAAACGCATGGGGTAGGTAGATTGAGCAGCAAAAATACGTAGATCGGCCCGGGAATGGGCAGTAAAAACGACAGATCTTGATACTTTAAGAACTCTGCTGCCCGATGCTGGGACGATTACGAATACAGCGCGGTTCGATTCGCCGCCGTTCAACCGACCGCACCCGCAGGCAGAAGGTGATCATGGCCGCGTTCGCCCATCATGGCCAAAGCCTGAGCGGACTCAGTGCTCCAGCACCAGAATGTAGCCGCCGGACCGCGATCTGAAGTCGCCGGACGAAAGATCGCCGTCGTCAATTTTTTGATCTACCCGCAACATCGTGTCTTCATCGGCGCTCGGATTACGCACAGTCAGTCCCGCGGCGTAACTGAAGACGCCAGCATCCCAATCCCAGTCTCCGCCGAGCGGCGTTTCTTCGGCGAAACTCTCCAGGTTGAGGTAACCTTGCATTTCATTGGGCACAGCACCGGTGCCATCGGATGGCCATTGGCCGTTTTCCATCGCGTAGGTTTGGAACGCGTCGCGCCCAATTCGGAGATCGTTGGTGAAGGCAGAAACCCGGGAGGTTTCCTGCACGCGGGCAAACGCCGGGATGGCGATCGCGGCGAGCAGGCCGATGATCACGACCACGATCATTATCGAATCCCCGAATCGCTGATCCGAGGGAGGGGGAGTGAGCGGGGGATGTCGTCATGGAGCGGAAGGGGGTTCGAATATCCTCATGGATCTGAATATGCCGCCTTCCAGGAAACTAATGCCAATCAGCTGCATCTTTACGGAGTTTTAGCGGAAGCTGAAAATACTTTGCTCCCGACAGGTTTGGGGCCGTAAAAGAATCGTTCGTTAACTCATGAAAATCGTTCTCGCATACTCTGGTGGTCTCGACACCTCCGTCATCGTTAAATGGCTCAAGGAAACCTATGGGGCCGAAATCATTACCTACGCCGCTGATGTCGGTCAGGAAGAAGAGATCAAGGGATTGAGTGCCAAGGCTCGAAAGACAGGCGCCTCCAAGCACTACACCCTCAATTTGGTGGAAGAGTTTGCGAAGGACTACATCTACCCGATGATTCGCGCCAACGCGATTTACGAGGGTCAGTATTATTTGGGCACCTCCATCGCCCGTCCGTTAATCGCGAAAGCTCACGTCGAGATCGCCCGCAAGGAAGGGGCCGACACGGTTGCTCATGGCGCTACCGGCAAAGGCAACGACCAGTGCCGCTTTGAACTGAGTTACATGGCGCTCGCGCCTGATCTGACGATCATGGCACCGTGGAAGATGGATAACTATCGGGCTGATTTCCCGGGCCGCGCGGAAATGATTGCCTACTGCAAGAAGCATAAAATCCCGGTGGAAGCTTCCACGAAGAAGCCCTACTCGATGGATCGGAATCTTCTGCACATTTCCTACGAAGCGGGAATTTTGGAGGACCCTTGGTTCGATCCGACCACCAGGAAAAACAAGGACATGTTCAAACTTACGGCCGATCCGGAGGATGCTCCGAACAGGCCGGAATATCTGGAACTCGATTTCGAAAAAGGCGATTGCGTCCGCGTGAACAGTAAGAAGATGACGCCGGGTAAAGTGGTCAAAACCTTGAACGCCCTTGGCGGTAAACACGGGATCGGTCGCGTTGATATTGTGGAAAATCGTTTTGTGGGTATGAAATCCCGCGGCGTGTATGAAACTCCCGGTGGCACCATTCTCATGCACGGTCACCGCCAAGTGGAGGCACTCACCATGGACCGCGACCTCATGCATCTGCGCGACGAGCTCATGCCGAAGTATGCCAAGCTGATCTATAGTGGTTTCTGGTTCACGCCGGAACGTGAAGCGCTGCAGGCCTT
This sequence comes from Actomonas sp., assembly GCA_965203585.1. Classification (GTDB taxonomy): domain Bacteria; phylum Verrucomicrobiota; class Verrucomicrobiia; order Opitutales; family Opitutaceae; genus Actomonas. The sequence goes on along the minus strand of CBDBDC010000002.1, from coordinate 538,393 downwards.
CATCGACGACAGTCAGAAATTTGTTACCGGCAAGGTGCGGATGAAACTCTACAAAGGCAACATCACCACCTGTGGCACCAAGTCGAAATACTCTCTCTACGACGAGAACATCGCTTCGATGGAAGGCGTGGAAAGTTGGTATAACCAAGATGACGCCACGGGTTTCATTCGCTTGAATGGCCTGCGCCTGCGGGCCCGTCACATTGCTCACGGCGGTCCTGAGGTCTGATAACGAACTCGTAAATTTATTCGATTTATGAAGGGTACGCATTCGATGCGCTTACCCTTCTTTTTTTGTCTGGGCCTGCTCGCTTTGGTCAGCTCGGGCCAACAACTTCCGCCTGTTCCCGCCGAATCCGGGCAGTTCGATTTCTGGGCCGGCAATTGGGAAGTCACCACTCCGGATGGTAAGGTGGCGGGGTATAACGATATCAAATCACTCCTCGGGGGCTGCGTGTTGCAGGAGAATTACACGCCGCCGGGTCCATTCGCGGGTCACAGTTACAACGCTTACAACGCGACAAAGAAACGGTGGGAGCAGTTTTGGGTGGATAATATCGGAACAGTCCTGCACCTCACCGGCGGCGGACTGAATGAAGCAGGTTAGATGGTCCTATCCGGTAGTCGAGTGACACCGCAGGGGGAAACGGTGGTGGATCGGATCACGTGGACTCCCCATGACGATAGCACTGTCCGCCAGCATTGGGAGATGAGTTCCGATGAAGAACAGACCTGGTCCACGCTCTTTGACGGCAAGTGCTGGGAAAGGGCGCTCACCATGTCGTCATTTGGAACCTACCAAATGTCGCAAATCCTCGAATGGACAGAACTGATGCCGCATCTTCCGGGAGCCAGTTGCAGGACCGGTTGAATATGAGAAGATGTATGCGGAATGTACTTCCGAAGATTCGAGCGAGGAATATCAGGCGAAGCCGAATTCGATTAAATGCTTCATGCTGCCTAGAGTCTTATCTTTGGTATCAAAATCTCCGTGATCAATTGCTGCACTACTTAGTGTTTTTGTTTTTCTTGATTTTTCTTTTGACATTTCTTCTTACCTCGTTTTGCTGCGTTTACTACCCTTCGACCTTTCGTTTCAGGTTGTTGGGGGCGCCCGCGGATTTATACCCGCGGGTGCTTTTTTTGAACTCAACTGCTGGGTTCTCTAGAGCCGGCCCGATACGATGGCCGAAATCGCCCGACCACTGGCCTCGTCGATGCAGATATGCCTAGTCCATCATTCGCAATGCTCCAAACAACTCGGTTGCTTCCGCCGTTGAGGAAGGAACGAACCTCTTCAACTTCTATCCGTCGATCTCTCGGGATTTGGTAGCCACCATTACAGTATCGCTGCATACTTGGGATGCATTGATCGGTAATTCTCCGATCTCTCGCATCTCGCTCACACACACCAGAAACAAAGTAGAGAAGAGAACGGGGATAGATCCACTTTTGTTTCCCAACGAGGGTGTCCGCTTTCTCCAGAGAGTCTTTCATTCCAAACATTCTGAAGTTCCGGATTTTTGAACCGTGATTTTTAAGAAGCTCGGCGAATTGGGTGTAGTTTACGACCGTAGCGACCCAGCCCAAATCGAAACCCTCTGGGGATGAATCGTTTACGATCAAACGCGTTGCATATACTGCGCCGGCACTATGGGCAGATAGTAAGACTCGCGGTCTGGTGGCCAAAGCATCAAGTTCTCCAAGAAGATATGTGCCAAACGCGTCCTCCTCGGTGCCAAATGCATCTGCCGCATCATTTTTCATCAAGCCCCCACACTTTTCCCGCAACCCAATCTCCGTAGAAGCTACTCAGAAACCCCTCCACCAATGTCGCATGCCATGTATGGGCAGTGCCCTTGAACTTACGTCTTATGCTGTTCTTAAAAATCTTAATGGTGGCAACCATCCCGTTGTTTTTGAAGAGCCGAAACCCACTGAACCGCACATATTTTTGGGAAGTTCCTTCTTCATGATCGATTATCGAAGGATCGAGTTGCCGTATGTAGGCGAGTGATTCGGGGATCTCACCCTCAAGAAGTGTTAGGTTCTTCTCTCTGGCAGTTCCTTCCGCTGCTTCCGCTTCGACAAAAGTCTTTTCCAACAACTCCTGAATCTCGGTGTCCTCAGCGAGTTCTGCTAGCTGTGATGGCTGAGAATGAGGCGTTTGTATGCCGATTTCCCCAGGTGCTTTTTGACCCACTCGAGTTTGTCGGACCAGGCCGATGGGTTTTCCCAAGGGGCGGTGGACAAGATGTAGGTATCGAAGATTTTGGACAGTGCATTGAATGCGTCTACCGCTCCCGGCATCGGGTCCATCTTTGAAAAGATGCCAGGGATTTCGTCAGCCCTTCCTTCGTATTTATTGCGGAGCCCTGCTGGCATCCGAGCTGGTCCGGACGGAAAGTCTACCAGCACGTTGTCCATATCCACGTAGAGTATTTTCTTCATATTCATAGACCTCAGTTCTCTGTTTATTCCATCAAAGCTTTGAAAACCGCATCCACGGGGTCGGCATAAAATTCGATGCTGAGTTTGGTCCATATATCGTCAGGGAGATCGGTGAGTTGTCGGCGCGCGGACACCGGCATGAGCACGGTATGTGCCCGTTTTTCTGCGGCTATTTCAGCAATCGCGACGGGATTTGGAATCATCTCGATTGATCCTCCTAGATTGAGCTGCCCCACCACGATCATGCCTCCTTTAGTGTTTCGATCAAGGAGGCTTCCCGCCATCGCGACCAGCGTGGCGAGTCCGATACCGCTGCCAGAGCGATCGTTGTCCATGGCTCTCATTTGGATCGAAAACTCATGACTTCGAGGCTCTCGGCTTCCGACCAACTCCTTCTCGCGAGAGTATAGATTCTGTTCCCCGATCTTCACGCTTTCACGAAACGATGGGGGCGTCGGTGAATTGAGGATTCTCACTCCGCTACCCGGTCCTGAGTTCACTTCCACCCGATACAGTCCAGGTCCGGATTCTCCGGCCCCCGGCCCAATGGTCCAAACCTGACCCGGCGGAAGCGGGTCCGATTCGATCGCTTCGTCGCTATGGAGCTCTGGAGTGGAAACGAATTTTTCTAATTCATCATTTCCGAGATGAAAACTGAAATGGGTATTTCTAAACTCACTTTTGAGGCACTTGCGCTGTTGCTCCTTTACGCGGCGACGGGCTTCGAGTGCGACCCGAACGATCTGTTCCAAATCTTCGTCCGAGATTGGCATGTCCGGATCTGGGAACACCAACTTGGTCAGGCCGCTCACGGTTTTACTGACGGCTTCGATGTCGCGCCCGCTCAAGGCTCCACCGAAGCGAACTCGCCCTTGGAGCACGTTCACCCTGCTGGTCGAGCGTAGCTTACTCCAGCACTCACTTAGAAAGTCACTCACGAGACCAAAATGGTCGGTAAGATTTTCATTCGGATTGAGCTTCGGGAAGTCCCAACCCGGTGCGAACGCGTGGATCCGATCGTGAAAGGCGGTGTCATCGCGCATTTCCGCCGGCAACGGACTCAGGAGGTGTCCGATTCGTTGTTGCTGGGTCACGTCGACACCAAAATTTCCGACCATCACGATACTCCCCTGTGCTCGGATGCTTTCCTTTCCGCGGCTAAACTCTCCAGAGGCCATGTAGCCCTTCATGATGTTCACTCCGTCTTTTTGATCGAAGGACACCCCCGTGACTTCGTCGAAGCAAACGACGTCATAGAGACAAACCAACCCACGCTGTCCGTTAGCGTTGTTGACGAACATTTTGGCCACCGTGGCCTTGCCGCCTGAAATCAGATGGGAGTAAGGGGAAATTTGCTGGAAGAGGTGGCTCTTACCGGTCCCACGGGGACCGAGCTCCACCATGTTATAGTTGGGCTCCACAAACGGCACCATGCGCAGCAACACGACCAGCTTGGCTCTCGCATCCAAGGAATCCGGCTCAAGTCCGATGGACCGAATCAAAAAGTCCATCCATTGCTCGGTAGAGAAGTTTGCCCGGCCCGATTTGAAGGTGTCCAATGCGTTTGCACTGGAGAGCTGAATCGGTCGTAGGGATTCGACGAAAAATGGGCGCCCGTTGCGCTCCTGTGCTACCACTGCATCGTAGCCCAACGACACCTCAGCGTAAAAGCCGTCCGTAAGCATCCGCTCGTGCTCTTTTACGAGGCGGTCCGATATTTGGGCATCTCTCACATTCACACTGGGAAGCTCGACCAAGTAGCAGTCATTTTTTGCATCCAGTCGGGCCTTCACGATATCGATCAGCTTTACCGTGCCTTCGCTGCGCGCTCTTCCTTTGAAGAGTTCCTCTTGGCCGGTGCGGACCGTGCGGTTGTCGAGCTGTTGCTCGACGATGTTGAGACCCTCGCGGATTTCTTCTTCATTCGTCGAGGCACAGTAGCGACCCAGTAAAAACTCCACCACGTAGGTTGGCACGGGGTAGTGTCGGGCATACTTACGCACGAGGTCTTTCCTTACGACGAAGCCGTCGAAGGGGCGGGCGGCCAATTGATCCAAGGTGTCGAGTTCCATAACAAATGCTTCCGTTTATCCGCCAATGCGGGTTTCTGCTTTGGCCAAAATGGTTCCCCCGGGATCGAGGATGATCACGGTGGCATCCTGCCCCTCTAAATCGGGGTCTTTGACCAACAACGAGACCATACCATCGGTCTCGACTTCCTTCACTTTGGTCGAAATCGATGAAGTGGGATCTGCCGCGACCGAGCGTATATCTGCCGTCAGGCCCGCGGTAGAAGATTCCACCTCCACCGAGCACCTCATCCGCTTCCACCGGACATTTATTATCCGGGGCACGGCGGAGGCAGAGACGGCTCCAGCGGCCACTTGCACCACAGGCGTGACGCATTCCTGCGGACTCACTCCGCCGTGCGCATAGTCGACTCCTTTGCTGAATGACGTTGCCCCGGGGGCTACCGCCAGAAATTCTCCAGCGTTCCACCGCCAGGGAACCGTGGGAGTGTTGGGCGTGCTCGCTCCCTTGATGGCAGCACATCGGGCCCAACGACTCTCTACCAAGAATTCCGGTAGGTCGTGCTTCTCCAGTCCGCCCGGCAGCAAGAGCCAACCGTGATCGGTGATGATCCGAACTCGCTTCCATCCTGCCGCCAAGAGTGACTCCGCCAGAGCGACGACTCTTTTTAGCTCCCCCGGAATGGTTGCAGCCAACTCAACCCCGAGGTCGTGCCCCCGGCTATCTATCCGGCCGGTTTCGAGCCAGCCCTTCGCTTCCGCAGACTCAGGCTCCAACGCCTCACTGCCTTTGAGGATCTGGTAGCCAGCCGTTTTCAACGCTTTGGTGAAGGCGTGGCTACTGAGCTCCCCGCCCTCTGGACCAAATGGCTTAAAGTCGGCGGGAACCGTCTTCCCCGTGCAATCGGCCGCGATTGGAGAGACGGCAGGTTTGGCGGTGGGTGTGGCAGTCGGAAGTCCCGCCAGTCGCGTGGAAACTTCGGCGGTGAGGTTGGCCGCCCAGAGTTCCTCCGTCAAAGCATGGGCGAGGTCGAGCCGAAGACCGTCGACAAACAACAGACACTCACCGGGATTCGCGATTTGGGCGGCGGCGTTCTCGTAGCCGTGTTCTGCGATTAGTGCTTGGTAGCGCGAAGCGACGTCCTCCAACCACGGAGCATAAAGGCTTCGAATCGCGGCATGGATTGCGGGCTCATCCTTGTTGTTCTTCAGCGTTTGCAGCGCCTCCAGGACATAGGCATCGGCCTTCCAGCCCGAGTCGGTATACCATTGCACCAATTCCGCGGGAGTGCCGTATCCAGGCACGCTTCGAGTCGTTTCGGCCAAGTTCTTCAAGGGGAGCAGCGCATTTGCCAACGGTGCCTCCCCCCGTTTGGACCAGACCCATGCTCGTCGGGGCGCATGCTGTTTTTCCAGGGAATCTATCACCTGGCGCGCACTGTGAGATGGCTGTCCTGCCAGTGCCACCAAGGCCTCCCGCAGTTCGTTTTCAGCCCGGTTGTTTTCGGAAGGCCAGGATTCCGGGTCCAAGGCAAGCTGGTCCCCCGGCTGAGCCCGATCCAACGCGTCACGGACGCCACCGAACAGTTGAGGCGCCTCGCAGAAACGATCCCACAATCCCTGCCATGCGGGCGTTTCCCGCCGGCCCAGTTTTTCAGCGGCGAAGAGCGGTAATTCGCTTTCGGGATCGAATTCAAACTCATCCCGGCAACGAGACCGAAAGGCATACCATCGCTCTTTACCCCATTCTTTTCGGACATCGTCCGGGGAACCGATCCACGTGAGTAAATCCCGGGGCGTATCTCCCACCACGATGGCCGTGAAGTCTGCGGCATCCAAGCGACCTTTACCCGCAAGTCGGGAGATGGGGGTCTTGGCTAGCGCCGACAAAGCGGAGTGCAACGCCCGTCGAGTTGCCTCGTCGCCAGCAACATCAAGACCAAGTCCATCCTTTGACTTGAAGAACCCTTCGACCGTCCAGTCCTTGCCATTTCGATGCGCCCACACCGTGCCGCGATACAACAACTCGGCCAGAGGTTGCAGCATCGGCCTGCACTGATCTGCGTTCCGAAGCTCATGCCGGCTCACCCCGGGCAAATAGATGATCGGGATCAATCCGTCGGCCCACAAGATGTCAGGCAAGGTTCCGGCAATGGCACACTTGAGCCAGATGACAGGTCCGGTCTTTTTATCTGGCGCATAGTCACCCAGCTCCAGCAGCTCGGGCATGAGGAGGCGCAGTTGCTCCACCAATGGCTTCCAAGTGTTATCCGGATCGGTCCACAACACGGCCACCGGCGGCTCTTCGACGCCGGCGTGGTAGGTCACGGTAGTATCGCGCAGGGAAGCGACCACGGCTTCGAGAACGGTTGAAGAGGGCGGCTTCATGAGAGTTCCGAATCATTTCGCTCGCGGGCTGCCCGTTTGGCTCCCGTGGTGTAGTGGCTGTCGTTCCAGCGGTTACCGTCGAAGGTGTCGCCGCCGGCAAAATCTTGCGTGGTTTCGTCCCAACCCCAGAACCAGGGGAAGTCGGTCTTGGCGCGCATGGGTTCTTTGCCGCGGTCCTTAGTCCACTTGACGTTGAGTTTGAAGCGCAGGATGCCCGCACCCTTCCGTGCAACATCCTTGGCCATCAGGAAGGGGCGGATGTTGAGGCGCACCCCGTCGTTGATGTCGGGCTCCCAGCCGATGGGTTGTTGGTGCAGCGGCTTCCAGCGCACGAAGAGATCGTAAGGCGGTTCGCCGGCGAGAATGGCCTTGAGTTCGCCTTCCAAAAACTGGGCAGCGATCACCCGATCTTCCGCCCCCGGCACTTCGCGGTTGGCGGCATCCTGCTGCTGGCGAATCCAGTCGCCGAGATAGCTGTAGATCAAAGTTTCGAGCAGCTTGCGTCCCTCGCCGTTCGGCGCGGCCAGTTGGTGGTAATTCACGAACGCATGAAAACCATCGGGCCGCCCATCCCAGATATGCCAGATGAAGGGACGGTGATGGAAGCGTTTGCAGTGCTGCTCAAAAGCTTCACGCACAAGCCAGTCCTCCAGCGTGCGGGTATTGCCGCCGGTTTCGCCGAGCAAACCGTGCTCGTCATAGTCGCTCACTGCGGCAGAAAGCAAGGTGCGCAACCGATCGGCCGCGGAGCGTTCACCACGCAACGGCGACAGACAGACGATGCCGTCTTCGTCGGAGAATTCCTCCAATCCATCTGCGTCTAACGTCGGGCAATCCGGAAAACTGGAGCCCGTTTGACGCGGCCATCGGTAGGCGAGCAGACGGGCGAGTGCGACGTGGAGCGGTTGGTCTGCTTCGGCCGGGTGGCCGTTGAACAACCACTGTGTTGGGTTACTTGAAAAAGGTATTGGCAAGCCCTCCGAGTGTCTTTCCGCAGCTACTTTCTGCCAGTGCACTAGATCGAAAGGAACCTTGATTAGAGTAGCATTTGTGACAGCGAGTTTTTGATCGATTTTACGGACCTCTGCCAAGAAGGAGGGGTCGGAACAGAATGATATAATTGCGGGAAGATGGTCGGGGTTCTTAGGAATGATTGCAGCGACGCCATTCTGAAAAATCTCTCCGTAGTAAGCTTCCGCTGGGAGGCGTGCCATTTGGCTGATGACTACGCCCCTTTTGCTCCAGGCTTGTCGTCCCCTTTGCCAAATGTTCTTCAACTTCGCCCTTGAGTCCTCAGCTAATTGATACAGCTGCCCATTTGCATTCTGCCAAAAAACTACGTCAGATTTTCCTTGGTCGCTCCCGTTAGCACCAAATGTTACTTGGAGGAACTCCCAGTCGGCATCCTTCTTTGGAATCTCCCAGAACCTGCAGCAAAACCGTTCCCCATCGCCCGATCCTAATCCCCAATAACTCTCTGCATACTCGGAAAGAAGCGGCAGAGAGCTTCCCTCGTGTAATCCAACACGAGAATCAGGATTAGAAATTTGAGAACTCTGGCTGATGAAAACCTGGCCATCGCCTCTTAAGCTGACGGCCTTGTGTGGCGGAGAAGTTTCATGCGTCGAATCTATACCCATATATTTATGAGCTTGGTCTGCTGTTCCTGTCCCAATAATCGTAAGCGCAATATTGAAATCCCACATTGGTGTCTGAAACCCTTTTGGGCCTAATCTCGCCAGGGTATTCCATGAACACTCTCTAAGGAGCCTTTCGCGAAATTTCTTATAGCTGCCAAGGAACAGCCAGTTCTGCGGAATCACAACGGCAGCTACACCTTTGTTTTTGCGAGTGAATTCAAGGCAACGATCAAGGAAGACCGTAGCCAGATCCGCTTTGGCATCATCGAACATTCGTTTACAGAAATCCTTCAGAGTGTCGCATTGTTTTGGTGCCCCAAGGTATGGCACATTCGTTGCAACCAGCGTGAACTGATCCGCTAAAATTTCCGCTGCTTTTGACAGGCCAAGAGCGGTTACGGCCATTTCCCCTTTCGCCAACGCTTCGGAGGAAGGGTCTTCACGATTGTCGTTCCCGGCTTCCTGCTCGAGTGCCTTTTCAAGCATCGGCTGGAGTTCATGGAACTCGGCCACGAAAAGATCGCTCTCGCTGGCACGCGGGTTGATGAGACTGCCCAGCACGGGCGCGTTCTTGAACAACCGGTAGAGCCGCTCCATGCCGCGCTGGAGTTTTTCGTCGTCGCCCGCCAGCGCCAACCAGTCGGCTTCGCTGGTGTTGGGCGCGAGACCCGAACAGGCAAGATTCATCGCCGGCAACGGGCAGTGACCCACGTGACGCCATGCGGCCAGCGCGAGGTTGAAGGCACCGATCTGAGTGCAGCGGGGATCGATTTCCAAGCCGAACAGATTGTCGCGAATCACGGCGGCGATCGCCGCCTTTTCGTCGAGTCTTTCCTCCGCGACGCGCAGGGCCACCAGCCGCTCAAACATTGCCACCACGAAGTGCCCGCTGCCCATGCAGGGATCAAGGCAGGTCAGTTCCTTCGCGGTCTTGGGCCACCCGTCGAAGGTGCCGGCAGCGGGGGTCCACTTGCCGTCATCCCCTTTGATGAAGCGCAGGTAGGTCCACGGACAACCCGGCAAGGCCGCAGCCCGGCGCGCCTCTTCTTCTGATTTCGCACCTTCGACTTCTGGCATATGTTTCCCCGCCCACCATGCGCCCAGCGTGTTGTCCAAGAGGAAGTCGACCATGTAGTCTTCGGTGAACAATTGGGTGACCGCCGGCAGTTCATCCGCCCCGATCTTGTTCCCGGAGGCATTAACCTCTTCCTTCCGATCAGCCTGCCAAAACTGATAGGTCCAACCCAGCGAATCCGTGGCGGTAAACACCGGAGCCGGTAATTCTACCAAGAGCTTTTGCATCTCCTGCCGAGTTTCGGGTGGCAGCACCACCGCCAGCGCGGAGTCATCTGGGCGGAAAATATCAGGCAACATCTTCGACGCGTAGCGACCGGCCAACGTCCACGGGTCGGTGCTTTCGTCGCGGGCAAGTCCCTCCAACTCCTCCAGCGAAACCGGCACCTGATATTGCGGTTCAATCAAGCAGTGATTCTCCGCCAGAAACCGGGCAAACAGCATGCGGTGCCAGTGTTCGTAGGCGACAATCTGCACCAAGTGATCAATGCCCTGGGAGCCCGTCTTAAAACCACGCTTATCTCCGGCGGCCCGTCCCCGCGCCCGTAGCGCATTGCGCAGAGCACGGTCATCTTTGGATAGATGGTCATGCGGTTTGGCATCACCCACGGCCCATGCGGCCAATGCCTCCCGCGCACCGTCTTCGCCCACTCGACGAGCGGCCTTGATGGCTTTCTCCAAATCAGATCGAAGATCTTTGCGTAGGGTGGGCATAAGTCAGGTTTCCAGTGAAAAGGTGAAGGCACATTCCAACGCGGTTTGAATTTCGGCTCGCCCCGCATTCTTGGCTCCAAGAAACTCATCGCGACGACTGTTGGCATAGCTCGCCCGTTGGATCACAGACTCAACGGAGCGTGGGGGCTCGATCCTATCGAATGCTCTGGTGATCATAATGATAGCTTCCCGAAGGTAGTATTCGAGATTTGCGGCGGGCAGTTGTAAGGCAGTTTCGATTGAGGTTCCGTGCACCAAATAACAGCGGATCCGGTAAAGACGCATGAGATGCCAACGCACTCGCTTTACGTGGTCCTGGATCTGAGTTCTCAGCTTGTCCGCGTCTGAGGTGTGAATCAACCGGAGTAGCACCTGCCAGGTGATTGGTTGGTTGGGCTTGAAACCAAGCTCGGCAACAACTTTGGGCGGCCAGTTTCCCAGCACCGACCGGATGGCTTCCGCCAGTTGCCGCAACTGGCGAATTGGGGGAAAAGGTGAATCCGAAAAACTCGCCTGGTTTACCAAAGTCAGAGCTACCCGACACGCTGAGAACGACCGCATAGTCTTCGGCCGGCTTCATCAAGCGTTCGGAAAATTTAGCGAATCTTTGAGCAAAGGTTTCTGCCGCATGGGGTGTGAGAAAGCGACTTCCTACCCATGCGTGAAGACTGGCTAGATTCCATCCACGTGCAGAAAGGTCCGACGCCAGTGAACCCGTGAGGGTTAGGATGAGGCCATCGCTCCCATTGACGAGGGCTTCACGGAGAAGCGATATGTTCCGATCGATATACAGACCCGGAAGCGCTGCCAACAGATCGACCAGCATGAACTCCAGTCTCGCCCACTCAGGTCTCGATTTCAGATCATCTTTTTTTTGGCTCTTTGTTACTGCTAGCGACTCCAGTAGTTTTGAGGGGATGGCCTGATTGCGACCTAGCACCTTACGCAAGCAGTGGTCCCTATCGCATATCGCCCGCGCTTCTTCGAAAAGAGCGGTCATATCCTCCACATTGGCCAGTCCGAGACGCATTTCACGTAAAAGCTCTTCCAGAATGGTTCGGCCGTTGTGGCATCGAACCCGATAGCTGTCTAAAGAATTGGGATGGGTGAGGTTATACCAACTCTCAAGGAACAGCTTTTCGCGACGCTGGAGGGTGTCGAATGTGGAACTGTTCGGGATTGAGTGCATTAACCGCTTGATTTTTTTTATTTTATGGCCGCTTTATATTTAATTCCCAATTTACAGGGAGTTAAGGCTGCAATCCCGCCCTTCAAGACTGTTGCAACAAACACTCCCTACCATTTGAACGCCTCGTAAAAACGAGGCGTTCTTTGTTTCGAAGCCTATTCTGGATTCGACATTTCCTAATTTGAGCGCCCAGCTCTTTCTTACAGCCCCCCCAGCGATAGCATCGCTGGCCCGACGCCCTGGGAAACCAGGGCGTTTATTTTTGGCCGGAATGTCGGAATGGAGGGACATGGTATTAGAGAATTACGGGACCGTCCTTGAGTTTGCTTTCGATGTCGGATCGGACCTGACCCAACCAGACATCTAGCTCTTTCGCATCCCGGATGGTCGCTTTGGGGAGCAGCACCGTTTGAGCTTTGGGCTCTAATAATCGGGCGGCCTCAGCGAGAAGGGCGTCAACCCGGCCGGAAATGGCGTCGGTGCGGTCTCGCCATTGAGAGAGAGGGGTCAGGCGAAGGGCGCTGATGAGCTCCTCCTCACTGCCAAGCGCGGTGTCCTTCACTTCCGGAATGGGATTTTGATTTAACAGTTCCTGCTGTTGGGCAGCCGAAAGCTTGTTCCATATCTCGGTCTCTTCCAGACGTTCCAACTCCCGCTGGCGCGCATTGGCGTAATTCTCGCGGGCGGCGGTGAGGGCGGTGCGAAGGTGGTCGGTGGATTGCTTGATGAGGGGAGCCACGGGATCGGTCTTATTGAGTAAGAGACGATCCTTAAAAACGGCCTGAGACGAATCTCTGGTAGAAGAGAGAACATCCAAAGAAGAGCCGGCGTTGAGTAACTCCTGGAGTTGGTGCCATCGGGGTAAGCGCTTTTCGGCGAGGATAGCACGGGCGCTCCAAACGGATGAGTCTGCGATGAGGGCGTCTCGCTGTTTGAGCAGGGCGGCCAACTGATCATTTTCGGAGAGGCGCTTGAGGTCTTCGATGGCTGCGGAGTTTGGCCGTTCGGGAAGAGGTGCCTCACCTCCAGCGGCGCGGGCTTGGGAGAGAAGTTGATCCAGAAAGGTGATCGCGGCGGAGTTGAGCGACTCTTCAGGGCGCACGGTAACCCCGGCCTTTTGAAACAGGCCTTTGATCGCGACCCGTTCTTTGGCCGAAATCGTGACCGACTCCTGGCGGAAATTCGCTTTGGAAATCCGCGGGTGATCGAGCTGCTTGGCGGTGAGCGATTCGCCGGTCCGGGCATCCGAGGCCAGCAACTCACCCGCGGAGCACAAGCACACCAAGGCGGCGTGAACGCAGTCCTTATTCCAACCGTAGGGGGACCGCTGGAAGTGAGCGAGAATGTGACGGCCTTCTTTGCCCGCACCCACAATCGCCGCGATTTCCTTGCACACGGAGTGATCCCCGGTCGCGCCTTTCCAACCCACCACTTGCAGGGGGGAATCATCACCTTGGCGGGCTCGATTCGCGGCGACCTCCCAGCCTTTGTGATCGGCATCATCAAACTTGGGAAACAGTCGTTTGAGGGCCTGTTCGGCTCCATCCTGAACCTTGTCCACGAGCTCCAAAGCATTCAATTCGGCCCCGCCGCCCTTGAATACCCTGGCGGCCGCCAACGTGTTCCGGATGATACTGTCGATACTGCGCTCCGCAGCGCGCTGGCGAGACTGCATGGCATCTCGCGCTTCCTCTGCGGGTCGGCTGATAGGCAGTCCTTTCAAATTGATGACTTCGTCCGCCGCTCGCATCGCGATGATGTTCTCACGCATCGGTTCGGGGCGGGTTTGGGGCAGGAAAACAAACAGGGTTGGGCTCTCCATGCCGGCTTTCTGTGCTTTGGCTTGGACTTGCTTTTCGTCACTTTCCCAGCCGTCCCGGATCCAAACGGGAATGCTGGGCCCGGAGTCATCGGGCGATTCCAGACCAAAGTGGAACTGGATGTCCCGCACGGTCTGACTTACGCCCTGGCGAAGCCGGAGAGGTTTCAGCGCCTTTTCGGTGGCACCCCGCAAGCGACGCTTCCGCTCGGAAGATATTGCAGCGATGTCTTGGCGGACCTTGGCAAGCTCGTTGCGGAACAAGTCATCCCACTCGGAAGACTCTCGGGTCTGCAAATTGTATTCGGAGCCATCATACAAAATAATGGCATCTTCGACGAGTGATTTGAGGAGACCCGGAAGGTCATGCCGCAACTTCGCGCCGCCAGCGGAGAGGTCTTCGACCAACAAGTCGCCAATCATTTCTTCGGTAGCGCGCACCCCGGTATCCGAGCCTTTCTCACGGCTGAGCTTACGAATGAGAAAAACCAGTCCGCAAATTCGGGCTTTGAGTTCTCCCTCCTCGTCTCCGCTGGCCGTCAGTCGTAATATCCGATCGCTGATTTCACGGGACAATGCCCCCTGTTGCACCAGAGCGGTCTGTTGCTGGAAAAACATGAAATCGCCCGGAATGACATGCCCCATGGCTTCATCTGCTACCTGCTTGAGCGCCTCGTGAGTGATGCGCAATTGGGTGCGCAGGAGAGAACTGCTTCCGGTGGGGTCAACCGCCCGGAGGGCTGCCTCCCAAAAGCGCCGTCGGGTGGGTAAGATCGGATAATCCGAAACAAGGAGGTCACGATCGCGAGAGTTGGGGCCGATGCTGCTTTTCACGATCTGGCGCTCGATCTCGCCGGCGTTTTGAGTGAGCGAATTATCCAGTTCGGTGACGGCCTCGGGCTTCTTGGCCAAAAGCACTTTGCGGGTTACCGTTTCGACGTCCGCGTCCGAAAGCTCCACCCGAACCGTGAACCGATCACGCAACCAAGCAAACTGGGGGGTTTCCGTGCTGAGGGCATTCTGTCCGGCCGCAACGACCAACACGCGAGATTCCATCTGTTTGTTAAGAGCCTCGGTGAGTTCGGTGATTTCGCGAGAGCGGTCCTTATCATCGCCAATGTAGTGCTGAACCTCATCGAGGATGATCGCGGTTAGGGGGATCTGGCCGTTGCCTTGTTGCTTCAGAACTTCGGTCGCCACCCGCACGAACTCTGGAGTATCGATGTCGCTCTGGCTCGGGAATTGGGTCCGAAGCAAACCGCGGACTTCTTTTTCATCACCCAAATCCGGATCGCTGGCGAGCAGCGCCTTGCGAATAAACGGGCTGACATAGAGATCGTTGAGTTCTCGGTTGAAATCTTTGCCGGCCTTTTCGACCTGAGTGACAACCGCATCGAGATAGCCCTTATCGCGGAGGAAGAGACAAAACCTGGCTTGGTTGTAGGACGAGGGCAGCCCGCACCCGCGAAACAATATACCCAAAACCGTGAGCCGGGCACTGTTGGAAGACCCCTCTGGCATGGTGCCGGATACGGCAAAAACTCCACCACCGAGACGCTTCCCTTGGTTATCGAGCTCTCGGAAATCTGCGATCACATCGGGAGGAAGGTCGGGAACAAGCGATCGGGCTGTGGCTCCATCGGAAAACTTGGTATCCAACCACAGGTGGCAGAGCATCTTGAGGAGGTGGGATTTACCGGAACCATAGAACCCACTCACCCAAGCAGCACGCTGCGAAGCCGAGCTCAGGTTGGTGAGGAAGGATCCCACGATGCGTTCCAGCCCGGCGTCGTATTGACCTTCGCAAACGAAGTTCTCCAGTTCGTAGCGAAGCATCTCACGCGCCCGAGGGTTTCCCACGTCACTCAGAATTCGGGCTTGCCCGTCATTGACGAGATTTGTGGTCCGGGGATCACGTCGAAAAAGCTCGTAGTTTTTCATGTGTATGCGACCTCGTTGAGGGTGATCGGAAGTGCCATATATCCCCAGCCATCATGGGCATCGAGGAGACGGAAAACGTTTTTGTCATAGGACCCCGGGAAGAACAAAACCAGCCGGCCCTTCACCGCACCCTCCAGGTCCTTCAGGATGTTGGAAATGTGGGCAAAACCGAAGAGGGCCCCGATTCCAAAAACGCCAACGACGTCATCGGAGGATGCCGATTCAAGCGCGGTTTTGACGACGAGGGTTACGTGCTGGGTAAACTCCTTATCGAGCTTCTGTTGGAGGTCCTCGGGGAACTCAAAATAGTCCTCAGCGTAATCCTGCTCAGCCATCCACTCCGCAAAAATGTTGTCCAGATTCAGGGAATGCCAGCCGTGCCCATGTCGGCTCACTGCTTGTTGGAAAAGATCCTGCTTGGCGCGTAGGCGACGTTCCTCCTCCTTGGGGTAAATTATGAAAATGGTCTTTTCCGGCGCAGCCAGATGCTGCTGCCAAGGCAGGGAGATATGGTCCTCAAACCGTTGGGCGAGCTGTTCGATCTTACCCATGGGTTGTCTCCTCCAGTTCCGCTTGGGTTAACATTTCCGGAAACCCGATTTCGATGACATCTCCGGATTGTCGGAACCGCATCAACCCCGCCATCGCTGCGCGGGAGGCAAGTCGAGCGATCTGATCAGGTGAGCTGTCGAGCACCTGGCACCAAAGGGTTTTGTATAAACCGGGACCGCGAAGTCCTTGGAGGTATCCCAAAAATAGCGCCATCACCGCGGAGCTGACTGACGCCGTCACCAAACGACGCTTTTTGAAAGTCAGGCCCTCAAGATGGCCTGACTGGGTCCAACTGGCAGCAGCATTGCGGGCCACTTTGTCCAGAATGGAGGGGTTGATTCGATCCTTTGCGTGGTTGCTCAGGGCCTCGGTGATAGCGTCGCGATCAACCCCCCGTCCATCTCCGAGACATAAAATCGGGTCCGCAGTAGACCGCAGAAGAGGATCTCGAGCTAAGGAGCAGAGCAAAGCCAGAAGTGGTTGGGAACTTGGATCGACCTCCCAAAGACGTCGGAGAAGTCGAAAAATGGGAACGGAGCGATCGAGAGCATACAGCTCAGAAAGCCTCTGGGCGGTGAGGCGACATGTTGATGCGGTCTTTTTCCCCAAGGCATTTTCGTCAATAATTTCTCGGCGATACTCCTCCTTACTAGCTTCAGCCCCAACTATTTCCATAAGAGCGCTAAGTTCTGTGAGCATAATGGTGCGACTGGTGTGAGTGCTGCTCTTGCCAGTCTTAAAGCCAAGGGAATTTGGGTAACGCCTTTCCATTTAGCCGGCAAGTTTGCCGGCTAAATACAATGTGTCAATTGTTTTCACCGCGGAGAAGGGCTATACACGTGTTGGCACCTTCCCCACCCGGTTTGGGGAAAGCGGACAGAGGGACGCATCTTGTCGTCCATAATGTCGTATCTTCCCAGACGCCTAAATTCCGATACTGCGGCGTATCCGGATTGATTCGTTCAAAATGTCGGAACTTACGGGAAATTCTTGGACACACCAAAATGTCACCCCCCGCTGGACACATAAAAATGTCGTATCGCGACATCTTGATCGCTTATTACCAAGTGCAACTACACCATGATTTCTCCTGCCGAATAGAAGGACTGAAATTTCTCCGCTTGATTCCAAAGGGGGTCGCGGAAGCTGAATTGTCTGGGGTCAGAACAACGTGTTGGCGGCGACACCGACCGCGGTAATTGGTCCTTGATCGGCCAAGCCATCCACTGCGCGGTTCACCTTTTGCATCGTGGATTGGGCTTCGAGGTAGAGACTGTCGTCGTTGATCAGTCGGCCCAGAGTTCCTTCACCACGGTTCAACTTTTCCGAGAGCTCGCGTAGGTTGGTCATGGTTGTCCGGAGACTCTCCGTCGTCGTTTCGTCGTAGAGCAAAGTCCCCAAGGTGCCTTCACCACTCTTCATGTGGGCAACCAGACCCTCGGCTTCTCCCATGAAGTTGTTGGCCGATTCGGCGGCGGAACGGATGTCCGCGATGGCCGCCATGAGCTCGTTGTATCCGTCTTCCTCTGTGAGAAGTTTGCCGATGGTGCCTTCGCCGTCCTTCAGGCGGGTCGTGACGATTTCCAAATTGGAGGTGATGGTGTCGATCTTCTTTCGATTTTCATCGAGCATGCCATTGAGCTTGGCCATCAAACCGTCCGAGGAACCGTCGGTCCCGAGTGTGCCGGTGAATTGAGTGAGGGCCTGCTCCACCTTGCGACCGATTTCACCCACTTGGGAGATGACAGTATTGAGATCGGGTGTATCCTCCGAACGCACGGTGGCGTCGGGAGACAGGACCTCGGAGGTGGCCGACCCCAGAATCAGCGAAACATAATTGCTGCCGAGCAGGCCGGACATGGCGATCGTGGCCACCGCGTCGGCTGGAACCTCGATGCCATTGGTGATTTGCATCACCACTTCGGCGTGCCGGCCGTTGAGGCGCGTCTCTTTGACTGCGCCGATGGTCACACCGGCGAGGCGAACGCCGTCGCCGGGCTTAAGCTCCTTGATGGTGGCGAATCGGGCCGTCAATTCGTAGGACTTGGACTCGTCCAATTTGGAATCACCGAGCGATTCATGGGTGATCCAGATGAGGGCCAGCCCGAGCAGGAAAAACAGCCCAACACGGGCGGACATTTGTGCGTTGTTCATGATGATACCTCCAATGATTTGAAGCGGGGATTCTGCAGATTGATTTTCGGATCCAGAAATTCAGTAATTACAGGATCGGTTGAGTTGTGAAATTCAGCGGGTGGTCCCACCGCGTGCAATTTGCCGTGCTGCATAAGGGCGACGCGATCCGCGATGGTGAGCGAAAGGTCACGATCGTGGGAGACGACGATGCTGGTCACCGCGTATTCTTCCCGGAGAGTCGCAATGATCTCGGCGATGGTCGCTGCCATGATCGGATCGAGCTCGCTGGTAGGTTCGTCGTAGAGCATGAGCTGTGGCTCCATGACCAGTGCCCGGGCAATGGCGACGCGTTTGCGCATGCCACCGGAGAGTTCGGCCGGCATCTTTTTGGCGGCGTGCTCAATGGAAAGAATACGCAAGGCGCGCATGACCCGATCGCGGAGCTCTGATTTCGGACACAGACAGTGTTCATGCGGATACAGTGCAAGGTTGTCGTAGACGGGCAACGAGTTAAGCAGGGCGCCGGATTGGAAAACCAAGGCGATGGCGAACTGGTTGCGTGTATCGGGATCGGTGGGATTGAGACCGTTGATACCGATGGTTCCGCTGGTGGGGATTTCGAGGCCGACGATATGGCGAAGCATCACAGTTTTGCCCGAACCACTGGGGCCCATCAGCACAAAAATTTCGCCCGGTTTAACTTCGAAGCTCACGTCGTGCAGGACCTCCTGATCGCCGTAGTTTTTGCCGACACCGGAGACCTCTACCGCCACGGGATTGCGGTCTGATCTTTCGAGAGGGGATTCGCGAGTGGAGGACATGGTGTCAGGCGAGGAGTTTGGTGATAAAGTAGTCCAAAGTCAGAATGGCGACAAGTGAGAGCACGACCGCTTTGGTTACGGAAAGCCCGATTTCACGGGGACCACCTCGGGTTCTGAGTCCGATGTTACATGCAATGATCATGATCACGAACCCGAAGACCTCCGCCTTGATTATGCCGTCCAAGACGTCATCGAAGGAAACGAAGCCTTGCAAGTTTCGGAAAAATTCGTCGGCGGACAGACCGATGAAGTCGACGTATTCGCAGACTACGGCTCCGCCGAACCAGCCAATCAAATTGGCCAGCATAGTGAGCACCGGCATGACCAACAGCACCGCCAACAGGCGGGGCAAAACCAACAGGCGCTCCGGCGGGATGTTCATGGTGGTGAGCGCATCGATCTCCGAATTGACCCGCATGGAGGCGAGTTCGGCGGTAACGGCACTGCCCACTCGACCGGCCAAAATGATGGCCACCATCACGGGTCCGAGTTCCCGCGCCATGGATGCTCCCACGAGTGTGCCGATGAATTCCTTGGTGCCGAATTCCCGCAAACTGATACCCGCTTGGAGCGCCAGCACGCCGCCGATGAAGAAGAGGAGAATGGCAATAATCGGGATCGAGGTATAGCCGATGAGGAAGCCCTGTTCCGACACCCGCTTGAGGATCCGTGGCGCAGCCGGAAGCATGGCGAATGCTCGCCAGGTCATGATGAGTCCGGCGCCGAACGATTCCAGGAAGTTATTTATGCGATGCATCGCGTTTCAGGAACTTTAAGCGGGAAGAGGCGGTTAATCCACGTTCGGAGTCTTTTTGAATGCTCAAAAGCCCCGCCATGAATCCCCAGCGCTGACCCTCCGGAGTTTTTGTATAGTCGAAGAGTGGCCCCAGATGGAATTCCCGACGGGAGCTTTCCGCACTGGAAGCGAACGTCACGGCATCCCAGAGCCAAGCATGACGGATTTCGCCCGGAGCGGTTTGATCGAAGCGGTAGAGAGCGAACAACGGCGACCAGAGTTTTCGCATGTGTTCATTGTGCGGGAAGAAAACGTCGATCGGACTGAGGGCCTGAACCTGCACCCGTCCTGCTCCATTATTCCAGTGGCTGAAAATCGGCCACAGGTGTCGTTTTACGGCGGGCTCAGCATCGGGAGATTGCAGGCTGCTTTGCACCTCTTCGTGGAAGACAAAGTAGAGCAACTGTCGTCGTTGGCGCTGGAGATGGTTACTGTTCCAGGTGTGCTCCCGCCAAAGGGGCCACATCACCGAAGTCTTTTCCTGATGAGCCGAACGGGAGTTGCTGAAAAACGGAGCCCATCGGTTTACCCGTCGGGTTTCGCCGCGTCCCTGCACCCAGAAGGGCCATAAAAAGTGTTTGGCGTGATAACGCTCCGGAGATGTCCGATAAGCGTATCCAAAAAATGGCCACAGAAAGGTTTTGCTCTCAAATCCGGGAGACGATTGCTGCGCATAGAGCGGAAGTAATCCCGATTGGTGGCTGGGCGTATCCGTGTCCAAATTTTGGCTACTGCGGTATCCCAACGGCCAAAGCCAGAACTGGCGGAGTGATTTTCCGGTTTCTTCCCGCTGGCCGATTAAGGGCCAGAATTCCAGCCCATGATGCCCGTCGCCGGAGATGGTTTTGACAAATGGCCAAGGGGTGGCGGTGGTGATCTGTTGATCGTTTTGATAGCGGGCAAACAAAGGGAAAAGAAACCAGTGCAGACGGTCCTGACCGAATCGACTTTCGATGTTTCCGTAGAAGGGAAACAAAGCGCGGTAACTGCTCGATTCCTCGCCGGTGTCCCTTGAAAAATAGAATGGCCAAACACTAAAGCGATCCGATTGGCGGGAGCCGGAATCAGAGTTGATGAGATTGAATAACGTCCAAAGGTGGCGATCCGGCGATGATTCGATTTCCTGATACCAAAACGGGTAAAGCAGGCTGGTGGCCTCGGATTGATCTTCGCCCTCGAAATGATGGTAGAAGGGGCGGAATCCGTGGAGCCATTCCCCGGAGGCACTTTCCGATCCGAAGAGAAGCGGACCGAGGGAAGTCCAGCGGCTTACTTGTTCCTCATCGGCAGGGCGTTCCACCAGAAACGGCCAAAGATTTGTCTCTTCCGGCTGCACAGCATCGACCGCGACCGCAATGAAGCCGGTCGCAGCAATCGCTGCGAAAGCAGAGGCGAGACGCTGACACATCATGGTGTTTGGTAGTGTTTACGATGGAGGAAGCACCCAGCTTTCTCCAATTCAATTAGGAGCCTGACTCGCATTTTGCATGAAAAAAGTATCGCCCGGTTGGTTAAGCATTGATAAAAAATGGGCAATAAAAAAATAATCAAACCAGACGATGGGCAAAAACAAGACAGAAAGACTGCGTTTCACAAGGTGAAAAGGCTGGCGGGTCGGGGCTGACTTCAAGGGAGGCGAAGTGAGCGGCGATGGCGGGCTGCTGCTGCCGCGCGAAGTGGACCGGCGAGTGGGCTTGACCAAACAGGTATCGAGCGTGCTTTGCGACCAGCGCCAGTCGGGCAAGGTGTCCTGCGATGCGGCGGGCCTGCCGCGTCAGCGCGTCTTCGCGCTGTGCGTGGGCTTGGGAGGATTTGAATGATGCGCAGGCCCTGCGCTTCGACTCGATTCATCAGGTGGCCGCTGGCCGAGATGAGCCCTTGGCGGGTGCATCGACGCCGTGCCAGTTTGAAAATGCCCGGTCGCGCCGGACGGCGGTCCCGATCAACCGGATATGGGTGGATACCTTCATCGCGTCGCATGACCGGCCTCCGGCGGTGATCACCCTGG
The DNA here is from genome assembly GCA_965203585.1 of Actomonas sp. Taxonomy (GTDB): domain Bacteria; phylum Verrucomicrobiota; class Verrucomicrobiia; order Opitutales; family Opitutaceae; genus Actomonas. The sequence continues at coordinate 516,834 of CBDBDC010000002.1, read as the reverse complement.
ATTTTGATGCCACCGATGCGCCCGCGCACGGTCGCCGGGAGGGACATTTTTCCCACGGCTACCACGATCACCACTGCTTCCCGCCACGGTATGTGTTTTGTGGTGACCACCTGCCGGTGGCCTGTCCACGACGCAGTAACGCCGACGGGGCCCGCCCGGGGGTTTCCAGAAGTGTTGACCTCGTTTATTATTCCGCGCATAAGAGCCGGATGAAACAATTTCTCCTGGGTTTGCTCGTCTTGCTGCTGATCGGCGTCCTGCTCGCCGCGTCATCCGCGCGACGTGTATACCTGAGAAAAAAAGCGAACAGGGGCATGCCAAAGCACAATTTAACCTGGCGGTGATGTACCATGTAGGCATCGGCGTCACCCGGGATTATGTCGAGGCGCTCAAGTGGTATCGACTGGCGGCCGAACAGGGGGCTGCCCTCGCGCAAAACAACCTGGCGTTGATGTACGCTACTGGCCGCGGCGTCACCCGGGATGATGTCGAGGCCTGGGCATGGTTCAACATGGTAGCCATCTCGGGAAACAAAGCCGCGGCCCGGAATCGTGACAATCTTGAAAACCGGCTCGGGACGCAGGCCACGCTGGCCGCCCAACGGCGTAGCAAGGAACTCTTGAAGCAAATTGAGGCAGGAAAGCTGAAATCCGAGGGCTAAGGAGTCATGGTATCAACTTCTGGTCACATCCCGGCCGATGCGGCACGTGTATCCGTCATTACCACGCCGGGTCCGTGTGCCAGCTTCGGTTGTGTGGGTTGATGAGTCGAATGACCCGGCCGAGCCCAAGCCCGATCAAGGTGTATATACGGCGTTGCCGGGCACCCCGTCCCGTCGGGTTCGTGCGGGGCGCGCCGTTGCCACCATCGGGTTTCCCCACATCGAAATCCAAGGTTTCAGTCCCAAGGGGGGGTGAAAGGGGTCAAACGTTGCTCGACCAAATCGAAGCCTCCCCGGCCGAAGATGCCCTGCGACACTTGCCGAAGACGGCCATGAGCGAAGCCATCACCCATACCCGTAATCAATGGTCGAAGCCGGGCGCCGGCGTGGAGCACGCCCGGGTCCGCATCGACAACAACCTCACCGAACAAGCGATCCGACCGACCAAACCCGGGGCGAAGAACCGGTTGTTCATCGGTCATCCCGATGCAGGCTGGCGCGCCGCAATCATTTATACCATCCCGGAGTGTTGCCGCCGCCACCAGGTCGAGCCCCTCGCCTACCTCAATGACATGCTGCGCCGACTACCGGGTATGACCAACCACGAGGTCGAAAAGGCAAACCTGACTCCACGCAACTGGAAACCCACCGCCGGATCGTCAATCACATCCGCAACGCGGCAGAACGGACGCTTACGATGCAAGGACTACGACGGTTGGCCCTCCCGGGTCCCGCATTGGCACGGGCGACGGGCGCGACCTTGCGCCTGAAGTTGGTGAGGATCGGCGCGGTGATCGTGCGCTCGGCCACCCGCGTTCGCTTCCACCCGGGCTCCCGCCCTCCTTGTCGCGGGATCTTCCCGCACGCCTGCGGTGCCTTGGCCCCGCCACGCTCAAGAAGTTGAGCGCGAGTCGGTCCGCCGGGTCCTCCCGGGGAAAGGGGGGGTCTTGTCGATGCAGTCGCCAAATATCGTCACCAATGAGTCGCCACAACTCCCTCGTGAGCCCCGGCACCCTACCGCAACATCTTCATGCAATATGCGGGCTAACCAAAAACATTCTATTCCGGATGCGCAATCGATTGTTTCGATTCTCCGTAATTGAGATCTATGGGATCAAACGGCCACCGAGCCTCCGAGATCAAGGGTAACAAACTCGTCCGGGTTCACGCCGAATTTTTCTTTGGCCAGCGTGAGTTTTATCAGAGGATCGGTCCGGTCCTCATCGGTCAGCTGAAATGTCCCCCAGTGGATACCGAGAGAGCGGCCGGCTTGAATCGCGCGATGAATTTTAACCGCTTCCTCTGGGTTACAGTGCTGGGTTTTCATAAACCATCGGGGTTCATAAGCGCCGATAGGAATAAGCGCGAGGTCGGGAGAACCGCAGCGGGCCTGCACTTGGTTGAAGAACTCGTCATCCCAAGCCGTGTCTCCCACGTGATAAAAGGTGCGCCCTCCGGCTTGGACAAAAAACCCTGACCACAATCGACCATTTCGTTTTCCGGAAAAGCGATTACTCCAGTGACGGGCTGGGGTGGCACGCACATGGAAACCAGTTTTGAATTCGTGTGCCTCCCACCAATCCAGTTCGATGATGCGTTCGGCGGGAAATCCGAATCGACGGAGAAGGCGATGATGGCCCAGCGGGGCGACCACGATGGGCGGGTGAGGGCCGCGAGCGAATTGGCGGAGGGTAAAGCCGTCGCAGTGGTCATAATGATCGTGACTGAGTAAAATGACGTGAATTTGTGGTAGATCGGTCCACGCGATGCCGGGGGGATGCACACGTTTCGGCCCCATCCATGACACCGGGCTGGTTCGCTCTCCGAACACGGGATCCGTGATGAGATTCCCGTGACGGGTTTGCAGCAGGACGGTGGCGTGGTTGATCCAAGTCGCCATGATGGTGTCGTCCCGCGGGGCGTCGGGGATTGTGCCGGAAGTGAAAGGAACCGAATCCGACCAGGGCGTGGCCTGTGATGTTCGTCTCCATTTCCAAACGTCCCACCAAGTGCGGTTGCCGTGGAAGCCGGGGTTGAAGAACCGGAAGCCGTCGGAATGATCTGAAATCGGATAGGGAGAGCGTTTGGGCATGATGTGACCGCTGACCAAGCCTGCTAAGAGAATTTCAGCGGAGGCGATGGCGAAACTGAATTTGGGAGCGTAATCCTAGCGAAATTTGAATCCCGAACCCTTGGGTTCCGTGATTGGCCATTGCCATGCCAAGAGGAGCGGCTTGTTTGCGGTAATGCGAATCAGCGGTGGATCTGCCCGGGGAATACCCTTGCTTGTGCCCAAAGGTGGCGCGGTGAGACCCGCGACGGATAGCCTTCGCCAAGCCGTCTTTTCCAGTTTGGGTGATCATGTCAGAGATGCCCGGTTTCTGGATTTATTCGCGGGTAGCGGGTCCTATGGTTTGGAAGCCTTAAGCCGTGGCGCCGCCCAGGGGCTTTGGGTGGAGAAACGTCGCAAGACGTTCGGGATGTTGAGGCAAAATATTGGGGCAGTCTGCCAAAGCATGGGGCGTGACGAAACCGGATTGGCCGTGCGTTGCGGTGATGCGATTGCGGCCCCCTGGGATATTTCCGATCTTCCACCTACGTTGGTCTTCGTTGATCCTCCTTACCCGTTGGTTGAAAAAGTGGGCCCAAAGGTGATGGCGTCGCTTAAAAAGCTTCTGCGGCATTGCGATGAACCGCGGGTGGTTTTTGAGATGCCCGCTGATATCAATGTTTCCCTCGGGGGATGGGAATTGGTCAAACGTTTGGGCAAGAGGGACCAGAGTCCGACGGCCGCAATTTTCAGGCTTGAGCCGCGGCCGCGTGAATTATCCCTAAGCTGATCGCGACGGCGATTTCGGTGCGTTGCGCCCGTGGTCCGAGATCGTAGCGCGCCACTCCGCGATCATTCAGCAGTTTGCGATCCGCCTCCGCCCATCCGCGTTCGGGTCCGATCAGAATGCCTATTTTGCTCAGCCCGGGAAGTGATACCCCATCGTTGAAAGGCCCCGTCGTGTCATAGAGGTCCAAGGCATGCGCCTCTATGCCGAAAGCAGCCCAGCGATCCAATAACTCGATCAGCGACTCCTGCCAATTGATATGGGGCAAATGAGTATCAAACGCTTGGGCCGCTCCCTTGGTCACGTGGCGCCGCCATTCCCCCGACGACCAAAGCGAGCTGTGGGCGTAGTTTGGATCACTGCGGGCGGTGGAGATGAAGTTGAGTTCCGCCACGCCCAAAGACGTCGCGTCGCGGAGAATATCACGGGAGGTTTGAGGGCGGGGAAATCCGATCGCCAGCCGGGGACCTACGGGGGCGGGGTGGTCGGGAGCCCATTCGAACTCCAAGTCGAGAAAATCGGCGCCGATGTATTTGACGACCGCCTTGCCACGAGGGCCATCGATGATTCCTGCGTCGAAATCTTCCCCAACCCTGCGCCGCAATACGCTAAGGATATGCTGGGCTCGAGCATCTTTTCGGCTTAGGGGCGCGGCTGCTTCCGAGGGCTCAAACAGAACGATGTTCACGAGGTGGGCCGGTCTAGTCCGGCGACGAGAGTTCTCCAGAGAGTGCCTTGGCACCAATTCCGGTGGGGGAATGGTGCGCCTGGACGGAATCGAACCGACGACATCTGTGTGGAAGACAGAGGTTTTACCACTAAACTACAGGCGCGGAGCAGGGGAAGCAACGCGGCGGGAGGCGGTGCGTCAAGCCTGCCTTCTTGGGTTTTTGCCAGAATCGCGAAGGTTAGAGGAGGGAAGATTGACAATTATTTACTAAAACCACCTCTGAAATGAGGTTGCGGGAGGCATTTTGAGCGTTTTCTCTGCGCTTATGGCGATCATTTCAGGTGGCTCCAAGAGATCGTCCGGTAAGAAGAAATCTGCGGCTGGCAAGTCAAAGAAAAGTAGTTTCCGGGAGTCCCAACAGCTCGCCAAACAGAAGGCGTTTGAGAAGAAGTCTAAAAAATATAAGCTTCCGCTCAAGGAGTTGCCATCTTCACGCAACAACTGGCCTCCTTGCTGACGGCGGGATTGCCTTTGGTCTAGTATCTCGAAGCGCTGCAAGATCAAACGTAGGATCAGGTGTTTCGGATAGTTATCCGCGATGGGTGCGCGAGATTTCCTCCGGCAATTCGTTTTCAGATGCGGTGAAGGTATTTCCCAAATCCTTTAACACCCTGTTTGTTTCGATGGTCGAGGCGGGTGAGGCATCGGGAGCACTGGCGGAGATTTTGGGCAAAGTAGCCGATTACTTCGAATCCAGTGCCAAACTCACCAAGCAGGTTAAATCTGCCATGACCTATCCGATCACGGTCATCGGCTTGGCCGTGGGTCTGGTCAATGTTCTCCTGATTTTTGTTATTCCGGTGTTCGCGGAAATGTTCGCCGACTTTGGTGCCGAAGTCGACCAAACCCAGCCAGTTCCGGATCGATCTCGCCAATTTTCTGAAATCCTACATTCTTCACATCATCGTGGGTCTGGGAGCAGTTTATTGGGTTTTCAAAAAAATCGTCGCGACGCCCAAGGGCATAGCGATGAAGGACAAGGGGCTCATTGCTGCGCCGATTTTTGGTAATCGGGTGCACAAGATCGCGCTTTCTCGTTTCTGCCGCACCTACTCTACGCTGGTTCGCTCGGGTGTGCCGATCCTACGGACGTTGGAGATTGTTTCCGCTGCGTCTGGAATGGTGCAGATTGAGGAGGCGGGTGCTGAGGTCGCCCGCCACGTCAGTCAGGGTGAGCAGGTATCCGATGTGCTGGCGGCCAATACCTTCTTTCCGCCCATGATGAAACACATGGTCAAAGCGGGTGAGTCCATCGGTAACGTGGATGGCATGATGAACAAGATTGCGGATTTTTATGAAGCGGAAGCGGAAGCCACCGTCGGTGCGTTGACGTCCCTGATCGAGCCGATGTTGATCGTCTTTTTGGGTGTGGTTGCAGGTGGTATCGTTATGGCGATGTTCCTGCCGATCTTCCAACTCGGTGCGGTCGCAGGTGGCGTCTGATCGTCTCAGTTAACATCCGGTTTGCAGAAGCGACGAGCGTGTTGAGGCGGCGCGGGTCCTGGGTATCGACGAATCCGAGCTGGATTGACCTAATCGTCGACTTCTCGACCGAACGATAGAGTTCACGCTTGCGCCGCATCGGGGGCAATTCAAGCGTCTGCTGAGCCTACGCCATGCCCAAGCGCGACGATCTCTCCTCCATCCTCATCATTGGTGCCGGTCCAATTGTGATCGGCCAAGCCTGCGAATTTGACTATTCCGGGACCCAAGCCTGTAAGGCCCTAAAAGAAGAAGGGTATCGAGTCATTTTGGTGAACTCGAACCCCGCGACGATCATGACTGATCCAGAGTTTGCCGATGTTACTTACATCGAGCCACTCACGGTCGAGTTCGTTGAAAAGATCATCGCCCGGGAAAAGCCGGACGCGCTTCTTCCCACCCTAGGAGGTCAAACCGCGCTCAATCTATCGATGGAGCTGGATCAGAAGGGTATTCTGGAGAAATACGGCGTCGAAATGATCGGTGCCAAGCCCGAGGCGATCGACAAGGGCGAGGACCGCGAGCTCTTCAAGCAGGCCATGATCAAGATCGGGCTGGATGTGGCCCATTCCCGGACCGTCAAATCGATGGCCGAGGCGCGCGAAGCTGCCGATGAGATCGGTTCCATGCCCCTTATTATCCGACCCTCTTTCACCCTGGGTGGATCCGGCGGAGGTATCGCTTACAATACCGAAGAATTTGAGGTTATCGTCACCAACGGCCTCGATCTTTCCCCCGTCCATGAGGTCCTCATCGAGGAATGTCTATTGGGCTGGAAGGAATACGAGATGGAAGTCATGCGCGATCGGAAGGATCAATGTGTGGTCATCTGCTCAATCGAGAACTTCGATCCGATGGGTGTTCACACGGGTGATTCTATCACGGTAGCCCCGGCCATGACCCTCTCCGACAAGGAGTTCCAAGCGATGCGTGACGCCTCCTTCGCGGTGATTCGGGAAATCGGCGTGGAAACGGGAGGCTCGAATATCCAATTTTCCCTCGATCCCGATACGGGGCGTCAGGTGGTTATTGAGATGAACCCTCGGGTTTCCCGTTCATCGGCTTTGGCCTCCAAGGCGACCGGGTTCCCGATTGCGAAGATCGCCGCCAAGCTGGCGGTGGGTTATACGTTGGACGAGCTGCGCAACGACATCACCCGTCTCACGCCAGCCTCGTTCGAGCCGACGATTGACTACGTCGTCACGAAGATTCCGCGGTTCACGTTTGAGAAATTCCCGGGCACGGATGACTCGCTCACCTCCGCCATGAAATCGGTTGGCGAAGCGATGGCCATTGGCCGGACGTTCAAGGAGTCGATGCAAAAGGCGCTCCGTTCCCTGGAAGTCGGAGCCCACGGCTTTGGCGGCGGCGGCAAATGGGGGCTCGATGCTCCTCCCGATCGCGAATCGTTGATCGCTAAGCTCGCCACCCCGAATGCGGCCCGCGTGTTTTATCTGCGGTATGCCTTCCTGTCGGGTATGACGATTGAGGAGGTTTTTGAGTTCACCAAAATTGACCGCTGGTTCCTCCATCAATTGCACGAGTTGTTTGAGATGGAAATGTCCTTGAAGGGACAGGAACTCGCCAGCGTCGACACTCTGGCACTCAAGCGAGCCAAACAATTTGGATTCAGTGACGCTCAGTTAGCTCACTTTTTCGCATCAAATCTCGATGCCGTTCGCGCCGAGCGAAAATCCCGGGGTATCGAAACCACTTATCGATTGGTCGATACCTGTGCGGCCGAGTTCGAAGCGTTCACTCCTTACTACTACTCCAGTTATGGGGACGAGAATGAGGTCATGCCTTCCGACAAGAAGAAGATCATGATCCTCGGTGGTGGACCCAATCGCATCGGACAGGGGATCGAGTTCGACTACTGCTGCGTCCACGCAAGCTTCGCACTCCGGGAGGCGGGTTATGAGACGGTCATGGTCAATTCGAACCCGGAAACCGTTTCCACCGATTACGACACTTCCGATCGTCTTTATTTTGAACCCCTGACTCTCGAGGATGTGCTCGAAATCTACGAGCAGGAGCAATGCGACGGGGTTATTGTGCAGTTCGGCGGGCAGACTCCGTTGAATCTCGTCTCCGATTTGAAAGCACGGGGAGTTAATATTATTGGCACCTCGCCCGAATCAATCGATGCGGCTGAAGACCGAAAGCTCTTCGCGGCGATCCTGCATAAGCTCGAACTCAAGCAACCGGCCAACCGGACGGCGATGAACGAGGCTGATGCCCTTGTAGCGGCCAAGGACCTCGGGTTTCCGGTGCTCCTGCGTCCCTCTTTTGTTCTCGGCGGACGAGGCATGTTCATCGTCTACAGTGAGGCGGAATTCAAAAATGTCGTGCGACAGGCGTTTGACGTCATGCCCGACAAACCGGTCCTCATCGATAAATTCCTCGAAGATGCCATTGAACTCGATGTCGACTGCATCAGCGATGGCACGACGTCCATCATCGGCGGAATGTTGGAGCACATCGAATACGCCGGGGTGCACTCCGGTGATGCCGGTATGGTTTTGCCCCCGCACACCCTTTCCAAGGAGATGCTGCAAGTGGTGCGAGACGCGACCCACGCGTTGGCTAAAGAGCTGAAAGTGATCGGCTTGATGAACGTCCAGTTCGCGATCAAGGAGGACGAATTGTTTCTCATCGAAGTGAATCCTCGGGCTTCCCGGACCGTTCCATTCGTGGCGAAGGCCATGGGCACTCCGCTAGCTAAGTTGGCTGCCCGCATCATGGCCGGAGCTACTCTGCCGGAATTAGGCTTCACCGAAGAAATCGTGCCCAAACACTGGTGCGTTAAAGAATCGGTCTTCCCCTTCGTGCGATTCCCGGGCTGCACGATCGCGCTGAGTCCCGAGATGCGTTCGACGGGTGAAGTCATGGGCTTGGACAACGATTTGGGCGTGGCATTTGCCAAGGCACAGGCGGCGGCCAAGCCGGGATTGCCCAAAGACGGAAATATTTTCCTGTCCGTTAAGGACGAAGATAAGCCAAAAGCGGTTGATCTTGCCCGGCGTTTGTCCCGATTGGGATTCAAGATCTTCTCCACCAGCGGCACCGCCACGGTTTTGGCCGAAAATGGTGTCGAGGTGACTCGACTGGCCAAGATCAACGCTGGACGGCCCACAGCAGTGGATATGTTGAAGAACAACGACATCCATTTGGTCATCAATACGCCGGGTGGCATGATACCGCGGAAGGATGAGAACATCATCCGGGCAGCGGCCTACACCCACAACGTATGCCTGATGACGACCATCATGGGTGCATTTGCAGCGGTTCAAGGAATCGAGGCTCAGTTGAAGAAGGAAATAGAGGTGAGTCCGATCCAAGATTACGTTAAAAACATCCGCCCTGTTTAGTCGGGAAGCGCGAAGCTCGAAATCCTGCCTTTACGGGAGGATGTGGTTATGCTTCGTTGACCGTTTTCGCTGCTATGTCCAAGTCCAACGAAACCCCTTCCACACCTTCTGGAGATGACCGCAACCTCGTCGCCGGAGCTGAAGCGACCGCTTCGCCCGAGCTCGAAGAGGTCGTGCAACAGTTCTGGGATAAGAACCGAAACCTGCTGATTGGATTGGCGGCGATTATTCTACTCTCGATCGTAGTACGCAACGGCTGGGCAATTATGCAGGCCGGCCAGCTCGAGTCCGCCCGCGAAGACTACGCGGCAGCGACCACCGACGAGGCCCTCAAGACATTTGCGGCGGATCAATCAGGGAGCCAGCTCGCGGGTGCCGCCTTATTGAAGTTGGCCGACAATGCTTTTAAGGACGGACGTTATACCGATGCCATCAGTGGTTACGATGCTGCCGCGGCCGAATTGGAGGGTTCGGTATTTGCGAATCGCATCTCCTTAGGCCGTGCAATGGCCCAATTGAAGAGCGGCGATGAAGCCAACGCCATGGCCAGCCTTCGTTCGTTGGCGAATGACACGGATGTCTCGGATGCGGTGCGAAGCGAAGCAATTTTTCATCTCGCCGGACGGGCGGAGGAATCTGGCAACGTTGCGGAATTGAGCGAGTTGGCGACCCAACTCGACGCGGTCGGACCCGGTTCATCCTGGGCTCAGCGGGTATCATTGATGCAGGCATCGATCGCTTCCGCAGATTCGGAATCCGAGGTTTCGGGAGCGATTTCTTTCGACACGCCCTGAGCGGAGGAATCTTTCAGATGGCAATCGGCGGGTTAATCCCGCGTAGCAGACTCGGTGCTCCGGAAGCAGAACCTGAAGAGATTCCGACCTCTGAGCGGGTTCGATGGCGCAAGAGGTGACCAATTTTCCCATCTTAGATGAATGCCGGAGACGTTTATCCGAAGCCTTGAAAAAGGAAGCGAATTGCCGGAGTCACCTATGATTTGGCGAGACCTTGGGATGAGCATTGAAATGCAGTAGGGAAATACGCCCAAATTAAAGGCGGTGTATGACTTCGGCACACGGAATGTTTATCCGGATTTCTCTAGAGAATTTTTGGGAGATTTAAGAATCCTTTTGGGCAGCTCAAATCTGGGCAGGACCAACACTACCCGTGTCGGAAACGAAGTTGAAGGACGTTGTCGGGCATAAAGCCCGACCCACCTGAGAGGCAACAATGCGGAAACTGTGGGTCCGACACCCTACGCGCCCTTCGTAGCTTTTCCAGACACGCTCTGGGGACAGCGAGAGCGATATTTTTCTCAAATCAGGTTCAGAGGGAAGAATCGGATTAGACGAGAAGTTATAAGTCGCAGTTGACAGGTTAGGGTTACCCAAGTCGTGTTTGAGTAGCTGGCTTGTTGATTCTTCAAGTTACGGGACGTAGCTTAGCCTGGTAGAGCGCCTGCTTTGGGAGCAGGAGGTCGTGAGTTCGAATCTCCCCGTCCCGACCACCTTTTTAGGTGGTTCCGCCACAAAGTGGTGGAGGAATTCCACATTTAAGAGTGATTCGGTCATTATGGCCCATTTACCGGCTTGCTTCATGGGGGGTAGGGCACGTAGACCCAGTGAAAGTTTTTACGCGCATGGATACCATTTCTTCGGACAACAACGATTCTTTCAGCTACCTCCCGGTTCTTGCCCTCATTATCGGGCTCATCGCGGGCGTTTTGGGCGGAGTCGCTCTCGCAAAAGTTTCTAATATCGATAAGTCTCTTTCAGAGCAATCGGCGGTCGCGGATCGGGTTGATGCTCTGGAAACCGAGTTGCGCAAGACGGCTACTGCCGCCGAAAACGCTACGACTCGCATCAACAAAGTCGCGGGTGAAAGCAACGCGGCGTTCAAAAAATTCAGCAATGCGTTCACGCTTTTACGTGATTCCGTTGAGGAGATGCAAAAAGCTCCTGCTCCTCAGCCGGTCGCATCCAGTGCTGCTAGCCAATATGTCGTGAAGAGTGGCGATACGGGCTCCAGGATCGCGCACAACGCGGGTGTTTCCTTGAGCGCTTTACTCAATGCGAATCCAGGCGTGAACTGGAACCGCTTGGCAGTCGGACAAGCGATTAATATCCCCGCGAATTAGTCCGATTGATTTCTAATTTCCCGCCTCCCTACTTGTTTAGTCGGGAGGCGTTTTTGTCTCTGACTTCATGAGCTCTTCATCACCTGAACCCTGGATCCCGTCCCCGGGCCGCCAATTATGGCATACTCGGGTCTTTGATGTGCGGGCGACGCCGTATCAGCATCCTTCCCGCTCGGAATCGAAAGAGTTTATTGTTATTGACGCCCCTGACTGGGCGGTCGTCGCGCCGGTGACACCGGAGGGTGAATTGATTCTGGTGCAACAGTTTCGCTTCGGGGCTAACGCCATGTCGTTGGAACTGCCCGGCGGAGTGATCGAACCGGGAGAAGACCCTACTACCGCCGCCGTCCGTGAATTGGCTGAGGAAACCGGCTATAGGGGCGGGGCTCCCGTAGTTTTGGGCAAGGTCTATTCCAATCCCGCCATCCAAAACAACCGCACCCATCTTATCTTGGTGCCCGATGTTACTCTCCAACAGGCAACGGAGTGGGACACTGATGAGGAGATTGAGATAAGCCGAGCCCCGATATCGGAGGTCTTGAAGGCCGCCCGTCGCGGTGAGATAACCCATGCCCTCATGCTCAATTTGTTATTTTTGTTAGAGCCGTGGTGGCAGGAACGCTTCGGCTCCCATTTGACTTGAGTGCTGAGTCAACTTAGCTGTTCCTTTTCGATGTCTGCTCCTCATTTCGCCAACAGTCCCGCATCGCTCGGATCCTCTTCCGATGAGCGTATTCCCGCTTCTCTGGAGCAGGAGATCAGACGTATTTATGAGCGAAGCCCGCTCTATGCCCGCAGGTTTCCGCTGCACCAACAGCCCCTTGGCTGGGGCTGTTATGCCGAGATTCCCCGACTGACAAAGCCCGAGATCGTGAAGCACGGTCACGAATCTTTTTTCGAGGACTACAAAGTAATTGAACGGGGCTTGGAGGAAGAGCGTTTCGAATACGAAAGCACATCAGGCACCACGGCGGGTCCCATGACCGTGATTATGGAAGAAGGCTGGTGGGAAGCTCAGACCGCTCGCGCCTATCAGGCCTCTCCGATTATCCGCCCCTTTGTCGGTCAGGCCCACCGAAAGTGCATTTTGGCTCCGGTTGGATGCTCAAGTAACCTCTGTCCCTACGAGGATCACCCTTTCCCCCATCGCTACCTCGATGGCACGGTTTATCTCAATCTCACCAGCGATCCCTTCGTTTTCCAAGAGTCCGAGTGGGATCGCATCGTCGTGGAAGTTCAGGCGGTAAAGCCAGATATCTTGGAAGGTGAGCCCATCTACTTGTCCCTTTTGGCGCGGGCACTCAGTCGTCGCAATGTTCAGGTGCCGAGTGTCAAAACGGTGATTCTCACCTACGGCAAAGCCAGTTTACAGCACAGTCGTCGTATTGCCGAGGTCATCGATGCACCGCAGGTTGATCTCTACGGGTCTACCGAAGCGGGATACCTTTTTGTCGGTGATGCCTTCGCCGACAATTCTCAGCCTATCGATGACAATGCCTTCATCGAGTTGGTGCCCTATCGCGATTCGAAGGACACCTTTCAAATTATCGTGACCACTCGCGACCGGGAAGCGATGCCGCTCCTACGGTATCACACTGGTGATATTGTGCAGAAACGGACCAAAGGCTTCCGGGTTTTGGGGCGTGAGGGTGGCCTTCATTTACGCCAAGATGGGTCCCTGGTCTCGCCCACGGACATCGACGAGGTGATGCCGGAAGACTTCATCTGTTGGCATTATTCGCTGATCCAAAGCAAAGCGGACCGGTGGGATTTTCACTACGTCGCCGACCACACCGCGCCAGCGAACGTGACTGATGCCATTGCTTTGGTCTTGGGCGATGATTCCCGCGTGGTAGCCTTCCGTCGTCGTCACATTCCTCCGGCGTCCAGCGGTAAATTTGCCCTCCTTAAGCCACTGGCTTGAGACCAGAATGGATCGTCCTGAGGAATACGCGGAGCAGGGATTCTTCCGGTTTTACTACTCCAGCCGGACAGCACGACTTACAGGGGGCCTCCGGATTGGCTTAGTCGTTTACTTTGTGAACCACGCGTTCCAACGTCGGTCTAAAGTCGGGCCTATCCGACTGGTTTCACTCCTTCCTTTCCCACCCTTTGCGATGAATCTATTTCGCAACCTATTCTCCTCCTCCATCGGGCGTAAGTTCCTGATGGCAATCACCGGTTTGGTTTTAATCGGATTTGTGACCGGCCATTTGGTCGGAAATCTACAGATCTTTTTACCGCCGGATCAAATCAATGGATATGCCCATTTCCTGCAGGGGCTCGGCCCGTTGCTTTGGGGTATTCGACTGTTCTTGTTGGCCTGTTTTGCGATCCATGTATGGGCGGCAGTGGCCCTCACACTGGAGAGTCGTGCTGCGCGCGGCCCGGAGGCTTACGGTGTCAAAAAATGGCTCAAAGCTTCGGTTGCATCTCGTTACATGCGGTTGAGCGGTGCGGTGGTGCTGGCGTTTGTCATTTACCACTTGGCTCATTTCACCATTGGAATCGCGGGAACGGAGACGTTTAAGTCGACCCTGCCGGCCGTGACGCTGGCTAACGATGTGCGTGAGTTTGGTATCCCATTGGCCTCGGCTGGAACGGAGGTTCACGATGTGTATTCCATGGTGTTTCTGGGATTTGCCAGTCCCTTGGTTTCGTTGTTCTACATCATCGCAGTGGGATTGTTGACCATCCACCTGTGGCACGGGGTCGAGTCGCTGTTTCAGACCTTCGGCTGGCGTAATGCGAGCTGGGCAACCGGACTTCGTCGAATTGTGGCGATCTACTGTATTCTCTATTTCCTCGGTAATCTCGCCATCCCCGGCGCGATTTTGACCGGTATCGTTGAACCTGCGGCAGGCACTACGGCAGCCGCTGAACTTCTCGCGCAACGCTAAATTTTTCCAGTCATGGCGACACTCAATTCCAACGTTCCTCCCGGGCCTCTCGCCGAAAAGTGGAGCACCTACAAAGCCAACATGAAGTTGGTCAATCCCGCCAATAAGCGGAAATATAAAGTCATTGTCGTCGGAGCTGGCTTGGCCGGTGGATCCGCCGCGGCCACGATGGCGGAACTGGGCTATCAGGTGGAGTGTTTCGTATTTCACGACAGCCCTCGTCGTGCCCACTCGATCGCTGCTCAAGGAGGAATCAACGCGGCCAAGAATTACCAAAACGACGGCGACAGCGTTTACCGTTTGTTCTACGACACGATCAAGGGCGGGGATTACCGATCCCGTGAAGCAAATGTGCATCGGTTGGCGGAAGTCTCGGCCAACATCATTGACCAATGTGTCGCGCAAGGCGTGCCCTTTGCTCGCGAATATGGCGGATTGCTGGCCAATCGCTCGTTTGGTGGAGCCCAAGTTTCCCGCACGTTCTATGCCCGGGGCCAAACGGGGCAGCAACTGCTGTTAGGTGCCTACTCAGCCCTCTCCAAAATGATCGGGCAGGGAGGAGTTAAGCTTCACGCGAATTCCGAGATGCTCGATGTCGTCCTCGTAGATGGACAGGCCAAGGGAATCATCGTCCGCAATCTCATCACGGGTGAAATTACTCGCCACGCCGCTGACTGTGTCGTGATGGCGACCGGTGGTTACGGCAACGTCTTCAACCTATCGACCTACGCGCGCAATTCCAATGTGACCGCTTCCTGGCGGGCCTACAAGAAGGGCGCCTGCTTCGCCAATCCGTGCTACACGCAGATTCACCCGACCTGTATTCCGGTGTCCGGTGATTATCAGTCCAAGCTCACGCTCATGTCCGAGTCCCTCCGCAACGACGGGAGGATTTGGGTGCCGAAGAAGGCGGAGGATTGTGAGAAAGACCCCAACGATATTCCGGAAGAGGATCGCGACTACTATCTGGAGCGGATCTACCCGAGTTTCGGAAATCTGGCTCCGCGTGATGTTTCTTCCCGCGCGGCGAAACGCATGTGCGACGAAGGTCGCGGGGTGGGACCGACTAAGCTCGGAGTTTATCTCGATTTCAGCGACGCGATCAACCGTCTCGGCGCAGATACCGTCCGGGCCCGCTACGGCAATCTCTTCGATATCTACAAAGAGATTACCGACGAGTCCGCCTACGAAACACCGATGCGTATTTTCCCCGCGGTTCATTACACGATGGGTGGGCTCTGGGTGGACTATAACCTGATGTCCAACATCCCGGGTCTCTTCGTGTTGGGTGAAGCCAACTTCTCCGATCACGGAGCCAACCGTCTCGGTGCGTCGGCGCTCATGCAAGGATTGGCCGATGGCTATTTTGTCGCTCCCTACACCGTCGGAAACTATCTCGCTTCGCAAAAGCCGGGCTCGACTCCCTCGATTGATGATCCCGCCTTCAAGGAAGCCGCCCAATCGGTGGACGACATGACGAAACGGCTACTCAACACCAAGGGGAAAGAAACCGTATCCCATTTCCACAAACGTCTCGGCAAGATTATGTGGGACCATTGTGGCATGGCACGCACCAAGGAAGGTCTGGAAGAAGCCCTAAAACTCATTCCGGCACTCCGCGAAGAATTCTGGGCCAACGTAAATGTTCCGGGTTCCGATGATTCCCTGAATCAGGCTCTTGAGAAGGCCGGTCGTTTGGCTGACTTCCTCGAACTCGGCGGACTCATGTGCCGCGACGCCCTTACTCGTGAGGAAAGTTGTGGCGGCCATTTCCGAGAAGAATTCCAACATCCTGACGGCGAGTGTCTCCGGGATGACGAGGCCTACGCCCACGTTGCGGCTTGGCAGTATCAAGGCGAAGGTAGCATTCCGAATCGACTGACCGAGGATCTGAACTACGAGGCGGTTAAAATGAGCACCCGCTCTTACAAATAATTTCCAGTAACCAATAAACAAACCACGCACCATGGTCGCTGACACCTCTTCTACCAAAAATATTTCGCTGACTCTACGGGTCTGGCGTCAAGCTGGCCCGAAGGTGGCCGGAAAGTTCGTCGATTACAAAGCGTCGGACTTGAACCCCAACATGTCATTTCTCGAGTTGCTCGATGTGATTAATGACAACCTCGAGCGAGCCAGTGAGGAACCGATCGCATTCGCCCATGACTGTCGCGAAGGCATCTGTGGCACGTGTTCGCTGGTTATTGATGGCAAGCCCCATGGCCCGCATTCGGGGATCGCTTCCTGCCAAACCTATGTTCGTAGCTTCAACGATGGCGACGTCATCGTGGTTGAACCCTACCGCGCGGAGCCTTTTCCTGTGCAGAAGGATTTGATCACGGACCGCGCCTCGTTTGATGCGATCCAGCAGGCGGGTGGATTTGTGAGCGTACGCACCGGTGCCGCTTGTGATGCGAATGCCAATCCGATCCCGAAGGAAAGTGCCGACCTCGCCATGGATGCGGCGGCCTGTATTGGCTGCGGCGCTTGTGTGGCGGCCTGCAAAAACTCTTCGGCGATGTTGTTTGTTGGAGCCAAGGTTTCCCAATTCGCCCTGCTTCCGCAGGGCCAACCCGAACGCGATTCGCGCGTGCTTAACATGGTCGCGAAGATGGACGAACTCGGGTTTGGCAATTGCACGAACCAATACGAGTGTTCCGCAGTGTGTCCGAAGCTTATCAGCCACGATTTTATCGCTCGGATGAACAAGGACTACATCGCGGCCAGTGTCCGCTCGGCCTTTACGCCGAAGAGCGTCGTTTGAGGAACTTGTCCTTCTCTAGTTTTTTACTGAGAATGCCCGCACGATGATCCGTGTAGGCTTTCTTTTGGTTGGTTTGGTTTCAGGTCCCTTCGCATGCGGGGAGCCTGCCGCGGAGGAAACTTTGAATTTGCTTGGGGAATCCAAGGGAGACTTTGAAGCGAATTGGACCAAGCGTGGATTTCCATTTATTGCCGCGACGGATTACCGGGTGGTGGAGTCAGATTCAGACGGGGTTTCCGTGGTCAGTCACAGCGAGAATGCGAACCGTGCTATGATTCGTGAAGTGTCGGTTCAATCGCCGAAAATTGCCCGATTGTCCTGGAATTGGCGGGTCACGAGTCAGCTCACGGGTGAACCCTCGGAGCGCTCAAAATCCGGCGACGATTTTGCGGCCCGGGTATTTGTGGTATTTGAAACATCACTCGTGCCCACGCGAACGCGGGCCATTAATTATGTTTGGGCTGCAAAAGAGGTTCCGGACACGTCATTTCCCAGTCCTTACACGGATAATGTAATGCACATTGTGCTCCGGAATACGGGTGGAGACACTGGGGAGCAGGCGTGGCAGACGGAGGCGCGTGATGTAATGCAAGACTACCTTAATTATTTCGGCCAGTCTGCTTCCGAAATCTCGGGCGTTGCGATCATGACCGATACGGACAACACCGATGGACGGGCGGCGGCCGAGTTCACGAATTTGAAATTGGAAATAAGTCCGGCCCCTCAGGACTCTGGTTCCTAGTGTCCGGCAAATTTTCCATCATTATACCCACGCTTAACGAGGCGGATGAACTTCCGCTTACGTTGCGAAAATTGGGTGATCATTGGCCGGATGCGCAAATCGTGGTGGCTGATGGAGGGAGCCGGGATGAGACCGCCAAGATAGCGGCGGAGGCGGGCGCTTCGGTTGTTGCGGTAGAGAAAGGTTCTCGAGGTAAACAACTACGGGCGGGCGCCGATGTAGCGTCGGGGGAGTGGCTCCTATTCTTGCATGCCGATACCCGGGTTGAATCCCCCGCGGCTCAGGCCGCCGACGAATACAGATCCCGGGCGGATGCGCAGTTGGCCATGTTTCGGATTCGTTTCGATGCTCCGAATTTACTTCTCAGCTTTTCGTCCTGGTTTACACGGTTTGATTCTGTCTTCACGCGTTTTGGGGACCAAGGAATACTGATCCGACGCAGTTGGTATGATCGTCTGGGAGGGTTCTCCCCCTGGCCCTTATTCGAGGATGTGGATTTTATCCGCCGGTCGCGGCGTCTCCGCGCGATCGATGTATTGGCGGCATCCGTAATCACCTCGGCGCGTCGCTTCGAACGCAGTGGTGTGGTTCGTCAACAAGTTCGCAATGCGTGGCTCCTGATCCGCTTTATGATGGGTGCCAGCCCCGACAAACTTTGCCGGCATTATCCTGTTTGGCGAAAACTTACCTGACCCGTGATATTTGCTTCATTTTCGATAACCCGATTTCGATTGTTACTTTGCCTGTGCCTGGCGGCACACTCGCTTGAGGCGGCGGTTGATCATAATTTATTCACTGAACTTCTGGCAGATCATGTCGCGGCCGGGCGGGTTGACTACGCCTCGCTACAGGACGATTCTAGATTGGATCAGTATCTGGCCGGGTTCTCAAAGACGGATCCGACATCATTGCCTGACGAAGCGTCGCGACTCGCGTTCTGGATCAACGCTTACAACGCCTTCACACTTAAGTTAGTCGCTCAGGAATATCCGGTCGATAGTATCCATGATTTGGGGACCGGGGGGCGAATTATCGGTTGGCTGTTAAATCGAACTCCCTGGGACATCCGGTTCGCGGAAATTGGCGACCGCACGTATACGCTCAATGAGATTGAACACGATATTCTGCGGGTGGAATTCGAGGAGCCGCGTATTCACTTCGCCATAGTTTGTGCCGCGGTCTCTTGTCCGCCTCTACGATCCGAAGCCTACTTGCCGGATCGCTTGGAAGAGCAGTTGGCGGAGCAGATCCACGGCTTCCTCCATGATGTGCACAGCAATCGCTTTGATCGGGGTTCACGCACCGCCACCTTATCTCCAATTTTCTCTTGGTTTAAGAAAGACTTCGGAAGCAAAGAGGTGGCATTACTCGCTTTTGTGGCTCCGTATTTGGACCCCGAAACCAAAACGTCCATTCAGCGGGATACCGCCGAATGGAACGTTGATTACAGTGTATATGACTGGTCTCTAAACGACCAGTGAGCGTGTTCGCGCTCAGAGCGCCTCGTCATCGTTTTCGCCGGTGCGTATACGAATGGCTGCTTCCACCGGAATGACGAATACCTTGCCGTCGCCAATTTTTCCGGTCCGTGCACTGCTCACAATAGCCTCGATTGCTGCGGGCACGAGGTCGTCCGGGATTACCGTTTCAATTTCCGTTTTCGGAAGAAAATCGATGACGTATTCGCTGCCACGGTAGATTTCGGTGTGTCCCTTTTGGCGGCCGAAACCTTTGGCTTCGCTGACGGTCATGCCGGAGACTCCGATCTCGCTGAGTTTCTCGCGAACCTCTTCCAATTTGTAGAGCTTGATAATGGCTTTGATGAGTTTCATGGCGTGATTCTTCGATTTGGGGTTAGTCGAGGTGGTAGGCTTTTTCACCGTGTTCGGCTTGATCGAGGCCGGCTTGCTCGGTCTCTTGATCGACCCGAAGGCCAGTGGTTGCTTTCACAATAGCGATGATGATGAGCGTGCCAATAGCAGACCAAACGATCGTAAAGCCAACACTCTTAACCTGAATGATGAGCTGAGCGACCATGTCGTCAACGCCGGTCCCACCGAAGGCGGCGGTGCCGAAGACAGCCACGAGGAGAGAACCCATGATGCCGCCCACTCCGTGAACCGCAAAAACGTCGAGAGCATCATCGATACCCCATTTTGTTTTCACGATACTGCAGCAGAAGTAGCAGACTGAGCCGGCCAACAAGCCGATGATAATGGCCCCGATGGGACCTACGTTGCCCGACGCCGGAGTAATGGTGGCGAGTCCCGCCACCATACCGGTAACGATACCAACGAGTCCGGGTTTACCGGCTTGTTTCCATTCGATGAACATCCAGGTGAGCGATGCGACTGCGGCTGAAATGTGGGTAACGAGCATGGTCATACCTGCGGCACCGCTGGCTGCAACCTGACTGCCGGCGTTAAATCCGAACCAGCCAACCCAGAGCATGGAGGCACCGATCATGACGACCGCGGGGTTGTGCGGGGGTTGCACTTGCCGGGGGAATTGCGGTCGGGGACCAATCGCCTTGGCGAGAATAAGAGCCGAAATACCTGCGGGGGCGTGAACCACGATACCACCGGCGAGATCAAGTGTGCCCATTTGCATCATCCAGCCACCACCCCAAACCCAGTGAGCGACGGGGGTGTAGACAAGGACGAGCCAGAGGGCCGAGAACAGCATCATAGCGCTGAACTTCATCCGTTCGACGAATGCGCCGACGATCAAACCGGGGGTGATGATCGCGAAGGTCATTTGAAACATCACAAAGATGGTCTCGGGGAAAGTTCCGCCGTTCAGCTCATCGATGGTGATACCCTTAAGGAAGAGATGCTGAAGGTCGCCGATCCAGGCGTTGCCGTCGGAAAACGCCAAACTGTAGAGCCCGATCACCCAAAGAATGGAAGCGAGACAAGCGATCGTGAAGCAGTGCATCAGCACCGAGAGGTAGTTCTTAACCCGGACGAGACCGCCGTAGAACAGAGCCAGACCGGGCAGCGTCATGAACAACACCAATACGGTGGCGGTAAGCATCCAGGCCGTGTCGCCTGAATCGAGTGTGACAGCGGTATCTTGGGCGGAAAGAACGAGTGGACTGCCTAGCAAAAGGACGAGAAGACCGGGGAATCTGGATAGAAGTATGCGCATGGGTTTTTTGGGCTTATTTTGAAGGAACGGACCTCAATAGTATTAGCAGAATTCATACCTTATGGCCTATTTGGTTCAATATCATGAAAATAGTTCATAATTAATCACAATCATCCTCTGCTGATCTCGTTCGCAGATCAAAAATTGCCTCTCAGAGGAGGCGGCGCCCCGCCCTAGGATGCTGACTGCCAACCCGGCGCGGAGTGAATTACGCCGAACGGATCTCTTCGCGGTTCGACTCTAGGAGCAAGAATGGGGCCGCGAGTCCCGGCTGACTGGAACGCTGGGGTCAGCGTTTTACGTTGGGAGTCTGGACGACTCCACCCGAATTTGACCGGCTTCGTAGCAACTGGCCGCCCGACATGATCATCACTTTAGTCGTGATATCGTAGTTGACGCTGCCGTTTTCAAAATACCCCGCCAGCGTCTGCACTTTGGCCACATCTTTGATGATGAAAGTAATGTCAGACGTATTGGTGCTCATCGCTTGAGTCGCGATGGGGCGGCTGGAAACTCCTCGGCCGACTTTCAATCCGTTCATTTCGAGAGTGATTTGAACTTCGCGAATGCCAATCGGACGAACCGTTTCATTGCGGCATCGCACTGTAAGCACGAGCTCACCCCCGTTGGCCGTTTCGGTCAACGAGCGCACGCCGAAGATATCGACCTCCAATCCGGCCAAATCTTTGGGGATGTTTTCACAACCTGCCCAGAAGGCACAGAGAGCGAGAAGTAAGGCGAAAAAGAATCGGGAGGTGCGTTGGGTCATGGTGTCGATCTCGAGTCTAGCGGAACTCGAGTGGGTTTCAAGGCTGGGAATCTGGGGGCTTCAAGGGGTTAGGTAAAGCGGAGCTTCCGGCCCAAGCGGTAGGCCGACCTTGATCCAGATCGCCATCAGCAGGGTCCACGAGATCATAAACCCGATGGAATATGGGAGCATATTAGCGATAATGGTGCCCATACCGATGTCAGGATCGTATTTACGGGCGAAGGTGATGATGAGGGGGAAGTAGGCCATTAACGGTGTTATGATATTGGTTACGCTGTCACCTACGCGGTAGGCAGCCTGGACTAACTCCGGGGAAAACCCCAACAGCATGAACATCGGCACGACGATCGGCGCAATCAGAGCCCACTTTGCGGATGCGCTGCCCACGAGTAGATTGATGATCGCAGCTAATATTATCAGACCCACCATCATCACGATGGGCCATTCATCCAGCCCCATGGCTTGCAATGCTCCGGCTCCTTTGACGGCGAAGATCAAGCCGAGGTTCGTCCAGTTGAAGAATGCGATGAATTGAGCGGCGAAAAACGCCAAGACCAGATAAGCACCCAGAGTGCCCATCGCGTCATTCATTGCCCCCACGATGTCGCGGTCGGATTTTACTGTTCGAGCCCCGAAGCCGTAGGCCAACCCACTACCGAATCCCAATGCGAATAGGAACGGCACCAAATATGTAAACGGCAACGATCGCAGCAACATATCCGGATAAGCCGGATTGCGCAGAAACCCGTTTGCGGGCACCACACCCGCGACCAAGAAAAGGGTGGCGACGAGGAAAAACACTGCAGTGAACCAAAGTCCGCGTTTCTCGGCGGCGGACAGAGGATCCAGCGACTCGCGTTTTACATTGCCGGTGTATTCACCCAACCGTGGTTCGACAATGCGATGGGTCACCCAGGTGCCGACAAACATCACGACGAAGGTGGAGACGAAGAGGAAGTAGTAGTTGGCCAGACCAGACACCACGTAATCTTCCGGAAGAACCTGTGCGAGTTTGGCTGCCTCGGTCGTCAGCCCGGCGAGAATGACATCAATTGCACTGATGAGCAGATTGGCGCTGAAACCACCGGATACTCCGGCGAAGCATGCCGCCAATCCCGCGATGGGGTGGCGGCCGACCGCATGAAAAATCGTCGCGACCAGCGGAATCAGAACGACGTAGCCAACATCCGCGCCGACATTGGAGGTGATCCCCGCGAACACGACCAGCGGCGTGATCAGTTTTCGGGGTGTCAACAGAACCAGCGCGCGAACGCAGGCACCGATCAAGCCCGTGCGCTCTGCCACCGCGATTCCCAGCAGGCAGACGATTACCACGCCAAGCGGGTGGAAGTTTACAAAAACATGCACCATGTCCCGCACGATGCGTTGGAATCCCTCGAGATTTAGGAGGCTCACCGCCGGAATGATTTCGCCGGTGGCGGGATGGCTGACCGCCAAGCCGATGGCCTCGGCGAGGCCGGACATGAGCAGCGTGCCCACAGCGAGGATGGCAAAAAGAGTCGCCGGTTCGGGCAGGGCGTTGCCGACACGCTCAACTGTGCTCAAGGCACGAGTCAGCAGGCGGGCAGGGGTAGTATCAGCCATGCCATGACGAAAACGATTCGCACCGGAGGAGCGAGCTAAAGGTGGCGGGGAAATGATTCCCGTTGGTCGGACCGCCTTTAGAAGATCGAAAGTGCCTGAGCGCTCTCGATGACAAACCAAGTGCAACCAGCAACCACGGCCAAAGTGACAAAAGCTTTCCAGCGCCGTTGGCGCCTTAGCCGGAGGTCATGTTGGTCCGTATAACGATGGCGCGAATCTTCTGAAGCACTGAAGAAGCTAACAAATTCTGCGCTCCGTAGAGACGTCCGTCGGTGTTTTTTCTCACTCATAAATCCCATTCTGATCGAGGGACGATGAAGAAGATTACGAAGGATTCTCATGGCAGCATCTCAACCTCGTTTTTTTGAGTGGTTTTCTCAAGGGGAAACTCGCAGAATTCTCGGGTTTGACGTGTTTTTAGCACCGATCGTATCGAAACTATGCACCACTTTTCTTATCATGGATCTGCCTTGCATTGTGAAGACGTAGATTTGGCCGCAGTGGCGGGCCTCTACGGCACTCCAACTTACGTCTACAGTGCCTCCACTATCTCGGATAACGTTACTCGTTTACAGAAGAGTTTGGCCGATGTAGATCGGCAGATTTGCTATGCGATGAAAGCGAACAGTTCGTTGGCGCTGCTCCGGCTTTTCTCTAATTTGGGCACCGGATATGATCTGGTCAGTGGCGGGGAAATTCGCCGCGTGCTGGCGTCGGGCGGTGATGTTAAATCGAGTGTCTTCGCCGGTGTCGGCAAAACCGAAGCTGAGATCGAACTCGCGTTGAACTGCAAGGTCTACGCGTTACACGTTGAGAGCGAACCGGAGCTCGTCCGCATAAATCACGTGGCCGGGCGACTCGGGGTGAAGGCTCCGATCGCTATTCGAATCAACCCCGATGTGGATGCCCAAACCCACGCCAAGATCACGACCGGCAAGAGCGACAACAAATTTGGCATTCCGATGAGCGTCGCTGCTTCGGCCTACGACGCCGCGGCGAAGTTGCCCCATATCCAGGTCGCCGGAGTGCAAATGCACATTGGCTCTCAACTCACTTCGATCGGTCCATTCCGCGAAGCCGTGGAGAAAGTGATGCCGTTCGTAGCTCAACTTCAGCGCGATCATGCTCTCGATTATTTCTCGATCGGAGGCGGAATTGGCATCATCTATGAGCAAGCTCTGGCTAGCGGATCAAACGATTGGTGGGATGCATTTTCGGATGAAGAACGCCCGCTGACTCCCGAGGCCTATGGCGCGGTCTTGGGGCCCTTGTTGGGACCGTTGGGAATTAAAGTTCTCCTCGAACCGGGACGTTTTCTAGTCGGCAACGCGGGAGTGCTCGTTTCGCGGGTGGAATACATGAAGCGAGGTGCTGGTAAAAACTTTCTCGTGATCGACGCCGCCATGAACGATCTGATTCGCCCCGCCATGTATGAAGGTTTCCATGAGATTGTGCCGCTCGAACGTGATAGTTCACGTGCGGCGATGAGTGCTGATATCGTCGGACCTATCTGTGAGACAGGCGATTGCTTCGCCAAAGACCGTCAGATTCAAACCGTGGGCGAGGGTGAAATGGTCGCCTTCATGTCCGCCGGAGCTTATGGATTCACCATGGCCAGTCGTTACAATACCCGGGGGCGTCCCGCCGAGGTTCTCGTGCAAGGCAGTGCATTTGAACTCATCAACGCCCGTGAGACTTTTGAAGATCAAATCGCTGGAGAAATAATACCGGCCTTCTTATCCTGATCGCAGGCATCTCGTTGCATGACTGACCTCCGACCCAAAGTGACTCCTGCGGCGATAAGCCGACGCAAAGGCGGCGCCCCGATCGTGGCGATCACCGCCTATGACGCGATCATGGCGCACTACGCCGACGAAGCGGGAGTCGATATCATCCTGGTCGGCGATTCCGTGGGCAACACGGCCTTGGGCATGGAGAGCACGGTTCCGGTGACACTTGACATGGTCGCCCATCATACCGCGGCCGTGACCCGCGTGAAACCCCGGGCATTGGTGGTTGCGGACATACCGTTTGCGGAAGCGCATTTCGATTTCGGTGACGTGCTAAGATCCTGTCAGCGACTCATTCAGGAGTCCGGTGCGGACGCCGTTAAAATTGAAGGCGGAGAATCGTTGGCTCCCGTAATCGGCCGTTTGGTGGATGCTGGTATTCCCGTTTGGGGGCACACCGGTTTGATGCCTCAGCAGGTCAAACAGTTGGGCCGCTACAAGAAATACGGTCTCAATGCGAAAGAGACTGAACAACTCGTCGCCGATGCGAAGGCGCTCAAGGCCGCCGGCTGCTTTTCGGTGCTTTTGGAAATGGTTAAACCTGACGCCGCCCGGGCAGTTTGTGATGCGATTCAAGTTCCGGTTGTAGGGATTGGCACGGGGGCTGCCTGTGATGGGCAGATCCTTGTCATTACGGATGCGCTTGGTCTCACGCCAGGGTATGTGCCTGGCTTCGTGGAGAAATTTGCGGATGCCGGCGGAATGGTGCGTGCCGGATTGGATGCGTATACGCGGGCCGTGCGCGAAGGAACTTTCCCCTGAGTTTGGCCGCGATGACCGATTAATCGGGTCGCCCTCCGGCGGTGGGCGCGGATCAACCTTCCGGGCCTGGTTCAAGCGGGCGACGGCCAAAGCGTGATTTCTCCTTGCCCCCGAGTGGAATGAACAGGCTGATTAAGTCATGAATTATGCGGTCATCGGAGCAGGAGCATGGGGCACCGCCATGGCGGTTCGTCTAGCGCGTCTGGGTCACACGGTGACATTGGTTCCTCGGCGGTTCGAGCACGCGCTGGAATTGTCTTCATCCCGGTTGAACACGGATTACCTTCCGGGAGTCGCGTTGCCTCCCAGTCTTCAGATCGGGCATGAGCTGCGACCGGTTTTGATGGAGGCTGAGGTTGTTCTTCTGGCGTGCCCCGCCCAGGCGCTACGCGAGACGGTAATGCGTATTAAAGATGCTCAAGATTTGGCGACAGAGCTAAAACTCGTTTTGAGTTTGGCCAAGGGGCTCGAATTGGGCACTCACCTTCGTCCCACCCAGATTATACGTTCGATATTGGAAGACGTGCCAGCTGGTGCGATCACGGGACCAACCAATGCTGGGGAGGTTGGGGCGGGGCTACCCGCGGCGATGGTGATGGCTGCTTCCGCTGAGGATGATTTGGTCGAACGCGTGCAGACGCAGATCAGTGGACCGACGCTCCGCGTCTATTCCAGCACGGATGTGATTGGCTTGGAGATCGGCGGTTGCTTGAAGAATATTTATGCGATCGCCGCGGGAATCTGCGATGGCCTCAAGCTGGGTGACAACGTGAAAGCGGCGATGCTGACGCGAGCTCTCGCCGAGATGGTGCGGGTGGGCGCGGGTTTGGGCGCCCAGGCGGAAACATTTTACGGTCTCAGCGGATTTGGTGATCTCGTAGCCACTTGTCACGGTGAATGGAGCCGAAATCGCCAATTTGGTGAGAAGCTCGGCCAAGGCGCATCAATCGCCGAAATCATGGCGGGAAGAAAAACAGTGGTTGAAGGCTACAAGACGACGGAGTCATTCTATGAACTTTGCCAAGACCGTAAAATCGAGGCTCCTATTCTCCACGAAGTCTATCAGACGCTATTCGCCGAAAAATCGCCTGATCTTGCGTTGAAGGATCTCATGCTGCGCACCTTGAAGCGCGAGTGATTCCCGGCCGAGAGGCGGGAGACTAATTTTGGCGGGAAGTTTCTTTGACCACCAACAGGTAGGCTAGAACGAGGGCACCAACGACTAAGAGTCCCCCGATCATCAAATCTCCGTAGCTCAATCGGCCGATCCCGAAGAGGAATCCGTAAACAGTCGAAATGCCCATGAGAACGCTCACGAATTGTGGGGCCAGAGCATCACTCTCGGGAAGCGTATCCTTAATTTGGTTACAGACACGAGTCCATCCCCGCCCCCCGGGACGAACCTTGCGGTAAAACGATTCGAGCACCTCGGGGTCCGTGGCCGGAGAAATCATGGTGACGGTCACCCAGACTAAGGTGGTGAGTGAAACGCCCGTCAGAAGTTGCTGCCACCATGCCATATCGACTTCGAAGACCTTAAACGCCACCGCGATGGCGAAGGATGAGATCATGGCTGAGATTTCGCTGAAGGCGTTGATCCGCCACCAATACCACCGCAGAAGAAAGATGAGACCGGTTCCCGCTCCGACCTGTAGCAAAATCTGGAATGTATCGAGCGCGGACCGCAATTGCAGCGCCAACCAACCGGCAACGACCATCATGAGAATCGTGGATATCCGACCTGCCCGGACGAGTTTTTTTTCCGATGCCTCGGGATTCACAAACCGCTTGTAGAAGTCGTTCACGATGTAAAACGATCCGCCGTTGGTTTGCGTGGAGATTGTCGACATGTAAGCGGCAATCAATGACGCGATTACCAGCCCCAGCCACCCGGTAGGAAGAAACGTCAACATGGCTGGATAAGCCAAATCGTGACCGAGCATATCGGGATCAATGTGCGGGAACGCCGCGTGAATACTCTCCAACGTCGGAAAGACGACCAACGATGCCAGTGCCACTAAGATCCATGGCCATGGGCGGAGTCCGTAGTGGGCGAAGTTAAAAAACAACACGGCTCCTGTCGCATGTTTTTCATTCTTGGCGGCCAACATCCGTTGGGCGACATAACCCCCGCCGCCGGGTTCGGCACCAGGATACCATACACTCCACCACTGCACCAACAGCGGAATCATCAATAGAGTGATCCATGCATTGAGACTTTGATCGGTGAGTGCGCCGTCCGCCGTGTGTTCGATCTCGGGGACGAAGCTAAGTTTGCCAGCCAGATTGGGATGTTCAAGCAGAGCGCCCAGTGAGCCAATCGAATCGTGTTTGATCGCGAAATAGGCGGCCGCCACCGCGCCGATCATGGCCATGCTAAACAGCAGAAAGTCCGTAAAGATCACGCTGCGGAAACCACCGATGGATGAGAAAATTCCCGTTGCGATCAACGCCCAGAGAATGGACTGCAGCGGACTTAACCCCAGAATTACTCCGCCAATTTTGATGGCTGCCAACGACACGGCCGCCATGACCATCACATTAAAAAGCAGCCCCAGATAGAGGGCGCGAAATCCGCGCAGAAACGCGGCGCTTTTCCCACTCTAGCGCATCTCGTAGAATTCGATATCCGTTTTCACCTCCGAACGACGCCACAATTTGGCATACCAGAATACCGTCACCATTCCGCCGATCAGGAACGCCCACCACGCCCAATTGCCTGCTACTCCGTTTTGGCGGACAATATCGGTCACCAAGTTCGGTGTGTCGGTGGAGAAGGTGGTCGCCACCATGGAAAACCCCAGTAGCCACCACGGCATGTTACGTCCACCGAGGAAGAACTGATTAGTGTCCTTCCCGGACATGCGTCCGACACCGATACCGATCGCAATAACGATGACAAAATAGGAGGCGATGATGACCCAATCCAGAGTTTCCAATTGCATAGCGGGGTAGTGCTTCAGGGGGGAATAGTGTAGCCGAAGAGAAATTGTGGCCATCGGGGTATGGTCGAACAGTTCATGCCGGTCCTTGCCTGCGTGGAAGCAAAATAACGGATAATGGGTAAAGCAGGCGGAGCGTCCTCCGTGCTGCCGCAATTTAATCCCATCGCCTCAGTTACCATATTCGTTCGCGGATCAGCGTTTCGACGTCGGCTTCAAATCCGTAAGCGATGGCGATGAAGTGAATATCCATGGCGACAACCTCCCGTGCCACCGTTTCGAAATCCGAGCCTACCGCTAGAAATTTCCACGAGAGCCTATTGAAGTTTTTGGTGGTGTGATCGGTGAGTGCGTAAAGCTCATCCAAATCCTAGGGGGAGATTGATTCGATCTGCCGACATAGCATCAGTAGTTCGTTTTCGCACTCGCTCACCAAAGACTTGGGGGAAAAATCATCCGAATACATTCCCACCAGAAACCCGTGGTCCAATACCGCCTGATTCGTGATGCCTTTGTGATTATGATCAGCCATGGGGTCGTTTCCCTTGCGAGACCCGAAAATGATGGCCGCTAACAGTGCCAACCCCATCACGATGCAGAATATGAGTCCTCTTCGGTCCACCGGGAAATGTCCTCGCGACTATCGCTCGTTAGTGAGATTGACAGACGATAAAATGTCTGTTCCCAGATATTCGTGGCCCGGAATCTTATCCCAGTTGCGTTTCTTTGGGATTCGAGTCGAGCCCACCAATACTTCTTCCTCGAGTGTGATAATTTCTCCGGCCGCTTGCGTTTCATCTTTGTAGAACTCGCATTGGCGCATGCGGCCAGAATCACGATCGATATGGAAATACCACGTGTCCTTTTCATAGATCACCTGAAGCACATCACAAGTGTGACTATCGATTTCCGATGACCCGATCTCCGGGGCAAACTCAGTGCCGAAGTCCAGGAGCTTCATGGGAAAACCCCACAGGTAGAGGAAGTAATTGCGGATCATCAGTCCGCGCTTCTCGTCCTTGTCTCCAGTCAGCACGACGCACGTTTCGCCGGTGATCGCGTAGGACTCCTTGCCTCCCATGTCGACCCGCATGAACGAGCGGGAGTTTTCCAGTTCCATGGTAGATTTTGAGGCCTTTCCGTCCGGTCGGGTTTCGTCGAAATGGAAGGTTGTGCGCAAGGTCGTCCATGACCCGTCAGGATCGTGATAAGCGATTGCGCGCTCCAAGATCGATTGGGTTGAAGCCGGTGCGGCCGAAACAGACATGCTGCCTAGCGCGAGTAAAAGCAAAATGTGGCGGGTTCTATTCATTGAGTCCTTCAATTTGATAGTGTCGTTTCACGTTTCTCGTGCAGGTGCCCCACGGTGAAGTGGCTACTCGTTCCTGATGTCGGGCGAACGCAGCCTTATCCTCGAATTCTTCGTAGACTTCGAATCGAGTCCTGTCTTCGGAGCATTGAGTCACGTTAAAGATCAAACAACCTGACTCCTCACGAGTCAGGTGGATATGCTCCGGGAGCGCGGTTTCGATCTGGGGGAGTTCTGCCTCGGGAACCAAGATGTAGCCCGACAGCACCCCCTTACTCATTCGCAATCGAAGTTTAGGGAGCGATTTGGCGAGGCACGCGAATCTGTTCGACCTCCTGCTGCACTTCGAGAGGTGTATCGGGGGTGAAGCGGACGACGATTTGTGCCACGAGGAAGTTCAGGAACATACCGACGGTGCCTATGCCTTCGGGGGAAATCCCAAATAGCCAGTGGTCGGAGTTGTTGTGCTCGGGATTCACGAACTTGAAGTAGATGATGTAGGCCAACGTGAATATGATACCGACGATCATGCCGGAGATCGCGCCCTCGCGATTCATCTTCTTCTGGAAGATTCCCATCAGGATGGCGGGGAAAAACGATGCCGCCGCGAGGCCGAAAGCGAACGCGACGACCGCTGCGACATAGTCGGGCGGGTTGATGCCAAAGTAGGCGGCCACCACCACGGCACCACCCGCGGCGACCCGTGCATAGACCAGTTCGGCCTTTTCGCTGATATTGGGTTTGAGGCAGCGCTTGACCAAATCGTGGGCGAAGGCCGTCGAGATCACGAGGAGCAGACCGGCGGCGGTTGAGAGCGCGGCGGCCAGACAGCCGGCGGCGACGAGTCCAATGACCCAGTTGGGTAACTGGGCGATCTCGGGGTTGGCCAATACGATAATATCGCGGTCGATGGCCAGCTCGTTGCCTTCCCAGCCCTTGGCCGTGGTCATGGCTTGGAAGTCGGTGTCCGTGTTCTTGTCGTTGTAATACTGAATCCGACCGTCGCCATTCTTGTCTTCGAAACTGAGGAGGCCGGTTTCTTCCCACTTGCTGAACCAATCGGGCACTTCGGAGTAGGTCGCATTATCCACGGTCTGGAGCAGATTGGCCCGGGCGAATGCGGCTACGGCTGGAGCGGTAGTGTAGAGAATCGCGATAAACAGCAGAGCCCAGAAGGCTGACATCCGGGCACCGGATACACTGGGGACCGTGTAGAATCGGACGATTACGTGAGGCAGTCCCGCTGTGCCCACCATGAGCGCACTGGTGATGGCGGCGACATCGAAGACGGGCCGGACACCTGTTGTATAAGCATAGAAGCCGAGGTCGGTGTTCAAGGTGTCGAGCAGGTCGAGCATGTAGGCACCGCCTTCTTTGACTTCGGAACCGAGGCCGAGTTGCGGCACCGGGTTGCCGGTCAGCATGATTGAGATGAAGATCGCCGGCACCATGTAGGCGAAGATGAGCACACAGTATTGGGCGACCTGCGTGTAGGTAATGCCCTTCATTCCGCCAAGCACGGCGTAGATGAATACCACTCCGGTTCCGATCATGACCCCGGTGGTGACGTCCACTTCCAAGAAACGGGAAAACACGATACCGACGCCGCGCATCTGACCGGCGACGTAAGTGAATGAAACAATGATCGCGCACAAAACGGCGACCATGCGGGCGGTTTGGGAGTAGTAGCGGTCACCGACGAAATCAGGGACGGTGAACTTGCCGAACTTTCGCAGGTAAGGTGCCAGCAGAAGCGCGAGGAGCACATAACCGCCGGTCCAGCCCATGAGGTAGACCCCTCCATCCTGGCCTTGAAACGAGATGATGCCCGCCATGCCCATGAAGGAAGCGGCACTCATCCAGTCGGCCGCGGTGGCCATACCGTTGTGGATGGGTTTTACGCCTCCGCCGGAGACGTAAAAATCTTTGGTCGATCCCGCACGAGAGCGGTAAGCTATATACAAATACAGCGTAAACGAGAGTGCGACGATGAGGTAGGTCCAAACTTGAGCGGACATGGTAAGAAAGCAGGGAGTGGGTGACGAAGAGGAATGGAGCGCGAACGGAAGGAACTCAGTCCTCGTGCACGTCGTATTGGCGATCGAGTTTGTTCATCCGCCATACGTAGTAGGCGATGATGCCGACGAACACGTAGATGGAGCCCTGTTGCCCCATCCAAAACCCAAGCTTGAAGCCGCCGAATCGAATCTGATCGAGAGTGTCGGCCAAGAAGATCGAACATCCGAATGATACGAATGCCCAAATGATGAGTAGGGTAGCTAAGATACGCAGGTTGGCGCACCAATGCGCTCGGCGGTTTTCAGGGGTAGCCATGGAGTAGACGGATGGGGGGCGAGCCCCGTGCGGTCA
Organism: Actomonas sp.; assembly: GCA_965203585.1. GTDB lineage: Bacteria > Verrucomicrobiota > Verrucomicrobiia > Opitutales > Opitutaceae > Actomonas. The sequence goes on along the minus strand of CBDBDC010000002.1, from coordinate 484,513 downwards.
ATCGCCGAGTCGGGATGACGTTGAGCGTTGGCAACCGGCATCGCGTCTGACCTGCTGACCTCTGAATGGATACCCGAATGCTCGAACGTGCCCGCCGCCGCCTTTGCCAATTGCAGGAGACGATCCGCGAACAACTCATTGTCGCCCGCCAACGACAAGCGCGTTCGTTTGCCCGGGTCGCAGCCGAAACCGCCGCGGATACGATCTATCAAATCGACAAGTTGTCCGAGGACGTGCTTGTCGCGTGGCTCGATCGGCATTGGCCGAAAGTCTGGCCGGTTGAGTTGATCATGGAAGGGCTTGAGTCGGAGCTGACCTTTCCTTCGGGAACCCCGCTTCGCGAAACCAAGTGGAAACTTATCATTGATCCGATCGACGGCACTCGCGGCATCATGCACGATAAACGTAGTGCCTGGGCGATGGCCGGCCTCGCCCCTCAGCGGGGTGCCCGCAATCACTTGGGCGACATCGTGGTGTGCGCGATGACCGAACTACCGATCAGCAAACAATGGCGATCTGATCAGTTCAGTGCGATCAAGGGTAGTGGCAAAGTGGTTTCGTCTTCTTACAATATCTTCACCAAGCGCCGCTCGAAGCTCGCCGTTCGACCGCTGTCCAGCGCGACCTTTCACCATGGGTTTGCTACGGTTTCGCGGTTTTTCCCGGCGGCCAAGGAATGGCTTTCCCGCTTCGAGGAAGATCTCTGGCGCGAGTTGGGTGAGCTGCGATCAGGTGAGGGTCCGCCCCCAATTTTTGAAGACCAATATATTTCCTGTGGCGGGCAAATCGCGGAGATTTTGGTGGGGCACGACCTAATGGTGCTTGATGTGCGCCCCGAGGCTTTTCTGCAACTCGGGTTGCGTGACTGCGCGCTCGCGAGCCACCCCTACGATCTCTGTTGTGAGATGCTGCTGCGCGAAGCCAGTGCGATCATCGAACGGCCACTGGGAGGACGTCTGCGCGATCCACTTGATACCGCTTCCGCCGTGAGTTGGGTAGCATTCGCCAACGTCAAGTTGGCCCGAAAAGTTCGTCCCGTCCTGCGAAAACTATTGTCCTAGCCTCGGCGAAGCTTCGAAACACGGTGGAACCAATTGCCAATCGTGTCGCGTCTGCTGAGCGGTGGCATGAAAAGCTTGCTTCGCATTTTTAAGCGGGGAGGTGAGGTGAGTATTCGAGAAGCCCGGCGTGAAGTGTTGTTTCGGAAGATTCTTCAGTAGGTCGTCATCGCGACCGCCGGGCGGTTTTTGCTGGCAGGGTTCCAGATGTGGATCACCCGATCATCGAGAAAGGTTACCTCCCGCTGGAGCCGTTCGAATACATTATAAACTTCCTCGACCGTCATGGTGCGACTGCCCTGATTTACGGCTGCGATACTGGTCTCTTCCTTCTTTAGTTCCTTTTTGACCCATGTCCAAACTGTGCGGGATTTTCCTCTGACTGTCGTGATAGAATCCTCCCGGGAGGGCTTGCCGAAAGCCATGTAGACAATTTCAGGAGAGTCGCCGAGGAGGATATTTCCTTCCAGCACCCGCTGCTGGGTTTGAGGTGCCATATTGGCAAAAATGTCCCCGTGTTTTTTGATGCGATGAGAGGTCGAGTTACAGCCGCCGGCAACAATCAAAAGGGCCAATCCGGTCATGAGAGAACAAAATCATGTAACAGCCATGACACAATGCTGTAACCCTACCGTAACAATGCAATCCGCATGCGATTGAATACTGCTGATGTAACATACGTTACGAAATAGTCCGTTTCCCGAATGAATCCGATTTCTGGATACGATTCGGTGTCTGAAACGTGCGGGGGCGAAATAACCTGAATTGATTCGGAGGTCTCGATGTGTAGTTATTCCTCCTGCAAACCGTTTAAAGCCCTGGGATATACTCTTCGTTTTTCTCCGTCTCGGTTTGGTTTGTTTCGGCGGACCGGTAGCCCATCTCGGATATTTTCGCGAAGAATTTGTCGCCAAACGCAAGTGGCTCAGTGATGCGGAATACGCTGACTTGGTCGCGCTCTGTCAGTTTCTTCCGGGGCCCGCCAGCAGTCAGGTGAGTTACGCGCTGGGACTGCGACAAGCGGGTTTTTGGGGTGGCGGCTTGGCTCGGATTCACCCTGCCGTCCGCGGCGTTGATGATCGGATTTGCATTCGGGTTGAGCTCGTTGGGCTCACTCGAATCAGCCGGTTGGGTCGTGGGACTCAAATTGGTGGCCGTTGCGGTGGTGGCTCACGCGCTTTGGGGCATGGCGGTGAAATTGTGTCCAGATTGGCAGCGCCAGTTGATGGCGGGAGCCACCTGTGGCTGGCTCCTCGCGTCCTACAGTGTTGGAGGACAAGTCGTGGTTATTTTGCTCGGTGCCTTGATTGGCCGATTTTGGTTTCGCAACCGCGTTGGCGATCCTTCGCCGGCGGCCGAGAGTAAGTCTCCGAAAGGTGGAGTGCTCTGGCTGGTCGCATTTTTTGCAGGATTGATCGCGCTCCCTGTCTTCGCCCTGGGCGGCGATGAAACGATCGCAATCATCGACGGGTTTTATCTAGCAGGGTCATTGGTATTTGGCGGCGGTCATGTGGTGCTACCGCTGCTGGACGCGTTTACGGTTGGGCAGGGTTGGATCCGGCAGGAGGCATTCCTGGCCGGTTACGGAGGAGCCCAAGCACTGCCCGGACCACTCTTTGCATTCGCGGCATTTCTGGGGACATCACTGTCGATCGGCCCCGGGGCAGTCTCCGGGGGATTGATTGCCTTGGTCGCAACCTACATTCCGTCACTGTTACTCATTCTGGGCGTGCTCCCATATTGGAATATGCTTCGGAGTCGTCCGGAAGCGCAGGCTGCTTTGAAGGGCGCAAATGCAGCAGTGGTGGGCTTGCTTGCGGCCGCCCTGATTCACCCGATCGGCACTGGAGCGCTCAATGGAATCGAGCATTGGTTTTTTGCTATCGCTGCCTTTGCCATCCTGAAATTCACCAAGTTTCCGGTGTGGGCCTTGGTTGGTGTAGGAGCCGTTGCCGGGGCGCTTGTTTTTTAGGATCCGGCGGGAGATTTACGTGCTCTCAGCCAGAGATAGATAACCGGCGTGATCACCAGAATGTGGAGTAGGCTGGAGACCATTCCTCCCACCACGGGTGCGGCGATCGGTCGCATGACCTCAACGCCGGAGCGGTCCAGCCAGAACAGCGGTGATAACGAGGCAACGGTCGTAGCCACGGTCATTACCTTGGGACGCAGTCGAAGTTTTGCTCCGGCGATAACCGCTTCTGTCAGTTCGTGGATTGTGAGGGACTGTCCCTTTGCGTCCTCCGCGGATTTTACCGATTCATTCAGGTAACTCACCATTACTACCCCGGTTTGAATTGCGGTTCCGAAGAGGGCGATATAGCCGACTGCCACCGCGACACTGAAATTATAGCCGAGCCACCACTGGAGAAAAACTCCACCGGTCAGTGCGAAGGGGATCGCGAGAATAATATGAGCCGCTTCAGTTGCGCTGCGGAAAGCCATGGTGAGAAGCAGGAATATAATCCCGATCACGGCGGGAATGACGATGCTCAGAGTGCGGGAGGCACGAAGTTGGTTTTCAAATTGCCCGGCCAATGCAACGGTCATGCCCGGGCCGGGCTGAAAATCGCTGGCGATGCGTTGCCTCAGTTCGGCCACGAATCCGCCGAGGTCTCGCCCTTCCACATTGGTCTGCACAAATGTGCGCAATCGCCCGTTTTCCGAGGCGATGGACGACGGCCCCAGCGTGCGCACAATTTCGGAAATTTGCTTCAGGCGCACGCGCGCTTGACTGGGAGTGGTCAATACCAGATCACCCAATCGTTCAATGTCGGCGCGGTCGGCGGTATCCAACCGCACTTGGATATCCCGCCGCTCCCGGCCGATAAGGGTGGTGCCATGGACCGTGCCGCCAATGCCGGTTTCAACGAGTTGCAATACATCGCTGTCCCGCAGTCCAAATCGAGCCATCTCGACACGGTTGAGCCTTACTTCCAGATAGGGTTTCCCCTGAATTCGGGAGGGGGCGACTCCCGTTGCGCCGGGAATCGTTTTTACAATAGTCTCCAGTTCAAACGCTTTTGCCTGCAGGGCGGTGAGGTCCTCGCCAAAGAGCTTTACGCCGACTTGGGCCCGAATGCCTGTGCTCGTCATCAGGATACGATTTTCAATTGGCATCAGAAATCCCGGCACATAACCCGGAACTTGTTTCAACATCTCCGTGATTTCAGCGATGATCCGGGACTTGGATACACCGGGTCGCCATTCCGCTTTGGGTCGCAAGGTGATGGTGGTTTCGATCATTTCGACGGGTGCGGGATCGGTGGCGGTGTCGGCCCGGCCGAGCTTACCTGCCACCAGCAAAACTTCAGGATGTTGGCTCATGACTTCGTCCTGCCAAGCCATGACCCGTTTGACTTCGGTAAGCGAATTAGCGGGTAGTAAAACCGGCATGAAGAGCAAGTCTCCCTCCTCGAGAGGCGGCATGAATTCGGAGCCGATACCTTGGACCAAAGGGAGCAGTGCCGAGTCGGGGGAGAGCCAATCCTGCCACGACCGGGGCAGCCCCCAGGCCAGTATCATGGCTACACTCAGGCCGACCGTGGCGATTCCCATCACTGTGATTCGGTTTCTCAACGCCCACCGGAGCAGCGGGTCGTAACCGGCCATCAAAGCCCGCATGAGGTGGTTTCGATTTTCGGCGCGAAAAGGCCCCCTCACCCAGAACGAGCACGCCACCGGCACAATCGTCAGCGCCAGCACCGTCGCTCCGATCAGGGCAAAGGTCTTGGTAAACGCGAGGGGATGGAAGAGTTTTCCCTCCTGGCCCGTCAGCATGAAGACGGGCACAAATGCGAGAATGATGATCAACATGGAGAAGGTGATCGGCCGTGCAACTTGCCGGGCAGCGCGGCGGGTGATCTCCAGAATTTGTCCGGCCGAAAGTTGGCCTCTAACCGTGTTTCGCGCCTCTCGCTCACAATGCCGGATGACGTTTTCAGTCATTACGATGCCGGCATCGACCAGCACCCCGATCGAGATCGCAATGCCTGTTAGCGACATAATGTGAGACGGAATTCCGAACCTTTCCATCAGGCTGAACGCGACCAGGATCGACGCAGGCAGCGGTATGGTCACGATGAGAATGCTCCGAAAGTGAAAGAGAAACAATATGTGGGCGAGGGTCACCAGAATCACCTCTTCCGTCAGGGCGGAGCGCAGGGTATGCAACGCGCGTTCGATCAGGGAGCTGCGGTCGTAGAATGGTTTTATGCTCACCCCGGCGGGCAGGCCGCCTTGGATTCGGGCAATTCGGGCCTTGATGTCACCAATCACCTGATACGCGTTGGATCCGTAGCGCATAACGACGATTCCGCCGACCACTTCGCGCCCGCCGATATCGAGGGTTCCGCGTCTAAAATCTCCCCCGAGCCTAGTCCGCGCAACATCCCGCAATAGCAATGAACTCCCCGCCCGGGGTTGAACGACCACGAGTTCGAGGTCCTTCGCCGATGTTACCAGTCCCACGCCCCTGACTACAAACTCGGTTCCGTTTTCCTCGATTGTCTTCCCTCCCACGTTGTGGCTGGTTGCTTCGATGGCCGCAATCACTTGACCGAGAGTGACATCGTATTGTTGCAGCTTGAGAGAGGATACTTCGACTTGGAATTGCTGCACGAATCCCCCGATCGAGGCGACCTCAGCGACCCCGGATACGCCCGCCAACTCCCGGCGCACGAAATTGTCCTGCAGCGCCCGTAGTGACCCAAGGTCGTGGCTACCCGACTGGTCATCCAGATAGTATTGATAGATCCAGCCCAGGCCGGTCGCGTCCGGACCAATGCGCGGAGTGACGTTGTCTGGCAATTCGGACTGCAGGCTGTTCAGACGCTCCAACACCCGGGTGCGGGCGAAGTAGTTATCAATCTGGTCCTCGAATATAATAGTCAGAGTTGAAAACCCGAACATCGAGTTGGCCCGCACGGTTCGCACCCCCGCCAGCGCTTGGAGATTTGCCGAAAGCGGGTAGGTGATTTGATCTTCAATTTCCTGAGGTGACCGACCCGGCCAGTCGGTGAAGACGATGACTTGGTTCTCGGAGAGATCGGGAATTGCATCGATGGGAACTCGCTGCATGGCCACCACCCCCCAACCGCAAACAGCGAGGAAGGCACAGATTACCAGGAATCGATTCTGAAGCGCAGTGCTGACGAGCCGCTCAATCATAGCGCTGCTCCCTCACTTTACCGGAGCGCCACAGGTCAGCATCCTGGCCCCGAAAAATGGATTGCGCAGATTGTTTTCCCGTTGGACCCACCGCCCGGTCCCCAGCACAGGAGTCATCGGACACTGGAAAATATTCACTACACCCGATTTATGCATCCCCGCTTGATGAGCCAGATCGGTTACCGTGGTGCTGAACGGCTCGAAGGGCGCGCGAGCTCCTTCCAAGGTTGGTCCATCCGTGAGGGCCATGACCAGATCATTCAACGGACCCGCTGCCGCATCGTGTGCATGCCTAATGTAGTTCTGCCACTCTTCACGGATTCTCGGAATCAGTTCAATATAGAGAGTCAGGTCGTCCGCCGCGAGGGCGGCTGATGCATCGGCCGCCGCCAAGACCAAGGGCCGAAGCGCGGCGATGTCGGTATCCGTTTGGGACGATATCGACATGCCGGAGGCACTTTGAAGGGCAGGGTAATTAAGTTGGGCTTGGCCTTCGATCAGCAGCGCGGCCTGCGTGACCACCTTGGCCCCTTCGGTCAGGCCGCTTTTTACCGCATAGGCATCGTCACCAGCGACGCCCAAGGAAACGGTCCGCGGCACAAATGTTGCGTTGGCCACTTGTTCAAAAACCAACGGAGCGGAGCGGGTGAAGAGCACGGCGCTACGTGGCACAATCAATTGTTCTCCGAGTGGAATTGTTACCTCCGCGCGAGCGGTCTGTTGATGATGCCACAGGCCGGTGGGGTTGGGAATGACCACCCGAACGCGTGCGGTTCTTTTGACCGGATCCAGGTTGGGGTCGATGAACGAGATCTGGGCATGCTCGATTTCTGTCGCCGAATCCGGCGGATACAACGCGATGGATTGACCGGGTTCCAACAGGCCTAAATCTGATTCATAGGCATCGAACATGAACCACATCTCGGTAAGATCACCGACCTGAAAAAGGGTATCGGACTCCTCCACATAGGCTCCAGTAAATGCCCGTTCGCCCCGGTGGATAACCGTCCCATCAAAAGGGGCCCGGACCGTCACGGTAGGGCGGGTTTCCCGGGTTGATTCAAGTTGAGCGATGTCACCGGTCGTGGCACCCAGATCGAGCAGATGTTCCCGGGCCGCCTCGAGTTGACTGCTCGAGACTGCCGCCGGGCCTGCGATCAGGTGTTCAAGGAAAACCCGTTGGGCTGTGAGCATCTCAGGGCTGTAAAGCGTCACCAGGGGCTCTCCTGCCTTAACTTTTATTCCGACCTGATCGACATGGAGCTCTTCAATACGACCCGGGACCCGGGCCGACAATACCCGGTGACGCGTGTGATCGACTTCAAATACGCCATTTACGCTCAGGGAGCGTTCGAGCGCTTTGATCTCCGTAGTTATGGTGTTAACTCCAATAACACTCGCGATGCTGGGTCCGAGTTGAACGGTGTCGTCGGTGCTGATTCCGCTCTCTCCCTCGTAAACGGACACCAACTCCATACCGCAGATTGTGCAGCGTCCCGAAGTTTCCGACACGATCCAAGGGTGCATCGGACTCTGGTAAAACTTGATCTGACGATCGGAAGATTCCGTCAGCTTTGCGTCCTTGGGGGGACGTTCGTTGGAACGACCCAGCCAGAATCCAGCGATGGCGGAGGTGGCCGCTACCAATCCGATCACCAGAGTAGAGCGGGGGTTCACTGTTCGAATAAATGCTGTATTGAGGGGTGGGTTTGGACTGCTGCCTAACCGTTGGACGTCGCACAAGCATCACACGCACCCGCTTCACAGCAGGGTTTTGTGCAGCTACCGTCCGCACAATCGGCGCACGCATCACCGTCGCAGCATTGCTGATCATCGCAGCAACTGCCCGCAGCGGTGCCATCCAATTTGGCGAGGTATTTCTCGGGATCGGACTCGAAACGACCTTCACAGCTGCTGCAGCAAAACTGGAGTTCCCGATCCGGCTGGCCCTCCACTTTATAGATGTAGAGGTAAGGATCGCCCATTGAGCCCAGTGTCTCCCCGGAAACAATACAGACTTCCGTGGCGTGCGGTTTTTCTTGCGATCCGTGGTGTGCCGCGAAGGAAAAGGCACTCGTCAGGGTGAGAATCAGGAGAACGAAAAGAGGCTTCATATGTGGGTATTACGCTTGGCATGCGTCGTTCCCTCATTGTTTTTACCAAAAATCTCCGGCCCGTAATTCACGTTGATATCGCGTTCTTAGATGTCCACAAAGCCAAAGAAACACTTGGGCAGTCGTGAACGCGTCGCCACTGGCGGTATGCCGGGCGGTCACGGGCAGTTCCGCATGAGCGCACAGCTCCTCGAGCGTGGGCGGACGTTGGTTCGCGTAACCGGTTTTGTGGAATGCGTCCAGGTGTCTCATCGCCATTGATCCGGTGTCTATCAATGGATTGATAAATTTGGTATTCAGGTGTTTCCGAAAAGCCAGTCCCAGCACCGCTGCGTCAAAACCGATGTGATGTCCGACTACGATCGCTCCCGTGAGCGTTTCCGAGAGTTCATGCATGACCTCGGCCTCGACTTGACCTCGGGCTGATTCGCCGGGGGCGATGCCGTGAATCCTGACGGCGTCGTTGTTGGGTGAATCGGTTTGCCGCACCAGCCAGTTACGGCGTTGGGAGATCTCGATGCGGTCTCCTCGGATAGGGACGAGCCCGATGCTCAAAATATGATCGCGGTTGGCGTCCAATCCACTGGTTTCAGCATCCAGCGCGATCACTCGAAGTTGGCTGAACGGAGTCTTTCGGGGTATCTTTTGTGAAGATCCGATACGGTATTTCCGCCCCGCTGGAGACTCGGGAATTTTCTTGCCGAAGCCAAACATCACCGCGACTCCAAACTGAATGCCAGTCGCACGTGGGTTTGCACCATGCGGACCACATCGAAGGCATGCGCCAGTCGCGTCTTTTCGAGTTTAGTGAGATTTGAAGGATCCACGAAACGCCCTGAACCGTGGCCGGCGAGGGCGGTTTTTAAACGTAAACTGAGTAGGAGGTCATAGGACTCACGTGACACTTTGGCCATTTCAGCCAGGGCCGGAACATTCCGGTTTAAATCTTCCCAACGCCCACCTGTCGAATAGCGGCTGAGTTGATCGTGCTTCAACGCGAGTAGTCTGGCGGCGTCTCGCAGCGGAGCTAGAGCCCGTCCTTTAAGATCAAATTCACCCTCATGGTTTCCGCGCTTTTCGACCACAAATTTCCCCCAGAAATTGAGGGGAGGGGGCGTCTCGATCACCAGCTCGGCCAAACGGCGCTGTAGCCAAGCATTGGTCTTTACCGAGTCTATGATGGTCTTCCGGATCGGTCGGGTAATCGCGGCATTTCCGGCGACGTAACGGAGATCGTAAAGCACGATGCCTCGGAAAAGTGCATCGGATTCCGTGCTCCGGGCGATTTCTTCGATTTCGGTTTTCCACTCCAGATCGGTGCGGCACCACTTGGGGTTGGAGGCCATGACTCCGCCCTGACAGCGGGAAAATCCACACTGGACCATTTTGTCCACCGTCGCCTCAGCCAATTGCAGAAACACCTGACGATTGGATTCGTCTTCGGCTGTCGTTTCCGCGGCGGCGAAAACCAGCGCATTGTCCATGTCCGTGCGCAGGGTTTGTTCTCTCCTACCATCACTGCCGACCGATAACCACGTCCAAGGGATCTTTGGCAGCCTGACCCCGGCTTTCGTCAGTTCAGCAGTAGACAACTCCAACAGGCGTTTGATCAGCTCGTCGTAAAGCTCGGCGCAGATCTGCCCGAGAAATATGGCTGAAACATTGGCGTCGAGATAGCTACCGGTGAAGTCCTCAACTTCGTCACAAAGCTCGCGCAGTCGGGAGACCGTGCGAGTGTGCCGGAATTCTCGCAGCAATCCTGCAGGGTGATGGCCGCTCTGGGCCAAAAGGTCCTTATTGGTGTAAACATCCAGTGCCGGAGTGTCGGGGGTCCCATCGACTGTGACGCACACCTGGCCAATGCGTTCGCGCAGCATCAAGAGCACGGCGGCGGTGGCGGATGAGTGGGAAGACACGGTGATGACGGGATGAGCCATGACTTTTTTCACCGTTTCCGTCCGAGGCATATCGCCCGCGACGATGTGTTTCACCAGTGCGCTCTGGGTGACGATTCCCAACGGACGTTTTTCTTCGTCGACGACCAGAACCGAAGGGACTCTTCGTTTCGCCATGATTTTGGCGGCCGCGTGGATGGAGGCATCGAGGCGGCAGGTGAGCAATCGCTCCGGGGCCCGCGGTTGGATCACTTTCCCGCCGGTCAGATGAGCTTGGAGGATATTCTTTGCACGGCCGTCGATTCCATCGACCTCCGGTGGAGCTAGGACCGTCGATTCGCCACCCAAGCGAGTGGTCCAAAACAGGTGTCGATTCACGTAGTGTCGAGCCTCGTCGTTGTTGGCCAGGAGGCGCTGTAGCCTTTTCCAAGGCAGGCCGTAAAGTATGGTGTCTTCGACGACCTGAGCAGTCGTTCGCACGGGCTCGCTGCGTAAGAGCGGAGTGAGACCGAGTAGGTCGCCCTCATCGCGCACGGCAACGAGTTCGTTCTTATCCTCCTTCGCAACCACGTATTCCACCCGTCCACGCACGAGCACATAGAGGTCTTCCCCGGGAGGATCACCTTGTTGCCAAACGTGTTCGCCAGCCACCAAAACGCGGACATGTGCTTCTTGCGCCAGATCTCCGATCGACTCCTCGGGAAACATGGAGAACGGCGGAAATTGCCGGAGCGTTGCCGCGATGCGATCAGGTATCAGATTGGTTTCATCCATGCGCCTGATTCAGGCAAACAGCTGCGATGCCCGGGCGCAAGACGAGCTACGGCGAGTTGGGGATATTGTCGAAGACCTCGACGTGAAACGAGCTCACTGCTCGAATAAGCTCCCCGTGTGCGCCGACTTGAATTCCTTCGCGTGCCTTCTCGCCAAGTACGGCGTTCATCTGGGTCTGGTCAGCGAACTCGAACCACGCGTGGTAGCGGTCGAGTTTACTTTTGGCCGCATCGGCACGATTTTTCATCAACTGATTTTGCACTCCGCGTTCTTTCATCTCCGTCAGAAAACGGTGCACGATTTCTAGACCTGCATCTTCACCCACCTCCGGTTTGAAGTGAAACCAAACGTGGTAGTGAATCACCATGCCGCGGTTATTACTGATTCTCGAGATTAATTTGCAGTGCCAGCAACACTTGGCCTGCCGGGGGGGGGACATCGGGGTTATCGAATGCCGCTGTCAGCTCGGTCACCAAATACTCGGGCGCGTTCCCGAGCATGACGCGCCACGACGCGGGATCGGGCATACTGTCTCCGCTTGCAGGCCAGCGCAGGGGCCGCACACCAAAGACGTCTTCCGTCGCTGCGTAATAGAGTCCGAACTCGTCGTCGTAAAATTGTTCGTCGGCCAACGCGACCAGTGCGTCGTCTTGAAGTCCCAACGAAACCAAGAGCAGGTCGTTGGGCAGGGGGGCGATCTCTGACCGTGAAAGGTGTGAAAAAAATTCTGACTGCGCGCCGAAATCGCGTAGCAGTGCCGAACGTGTTCCCAGCAGGAACGCACCATGGTCGAGGTCACCTAATTCCTCCGTCGAGCGATTCAGTGCGTGTAGCATCAGGCCGTGAGCCGCGGCAGCGGCGCCGATGTGAATCCGGGCGTCGGCTGTAGCGTAACGATTGGCCTGTAGGGCCAAAAAGGACTCCCGCAATACCGCGGAATTCGTTTCCGAAGGACTGAGTCGAAGAATGTTTTGGCCGTCGTGTTTCCCTTCGGTGTAATCGTCGGGATTAACATTACCCGCGGGTAGAGCGCCGAGTTGTCGAGCGATATCTTCGCCGATGAGTGCGGTGACCTCTTCCCATGCCCACGTCTGTTTGTAGTTAGTCGAATTCAGTGTGGCGTCCTCACCGATAACGAATGTGTCATCGCCGGAACTCAATCGGTTGATCGCGTAGTCCAATACACTCTTCGCTCCGGCAGCAAAAACCGGATCCTCCGAAACGTTGGCGGCACCCAAACAAGCCAGCGCGAAGCGCGCCTGATCAGTCAGCCGTTTTTGGAACAGGGGCAAACGTGCGGCGGGATCGATCGTCGCGCGATAGAGCCCGCCATCAACCGGATCGCGCAGGGGACTCTCCAGCCGATTTTTTAACGAAGTAAGGGCCGCATTACGTGCCTCGCCGCCTCGGCTGATCAGAAAACGCAGCAGTTCCGGCTCCGGGCCATTCAGGGGGTCGCCAAACGTGCCGGTGGTAGGATCGAATACCGCGAGCCATTGATCGGCGGCGTCCGCGAGGGCGGTGTCCATGTCATCTATTCCATCGGCCGCAAAGGGCAGATAGTCCGCGATCAACTCGATGCGACGGGATGCTGATCGGCTCACGGATTCGGCGTTGCCGGACCATTTTTCCGCGACGCGACCTGCGACAACCATGAACCCCTCGCGACCCCACTCTTCGGTGGGTGGGAGATAACTGGCCGCTTCAATGGGCTCCATCGCGGGAGTGAACCAAAGATTGAGAGGCCAGCCCGGAATCTTTTGTTCGACCGCCAGCCATTGTTGGCCGAAAGCGCCGATCGTAGGCACTTCGTGGCGGGTGGTGCGCACGCAGATAAAATTTTCGTTAAGAAATGCGGCTACGTCCTCGTTGGAGAAACTGTCGTTCCCCATTGAGGTTGAGAGCTCACTGAGCGGATCGGCCACAAAGAGGTAGATGGGCCGCTGCTGCTCCGCAGCCCGATCAGGAATGTCATCACTCCAGCTTTGCCATTCCACATTGGCCCAGGACCAAAGTGGCAGGAGAAGAAACAGAGAGGTGATTGAACGGCGAAGGTGAAGAGTCATGGCTTGGCGGAAGAAGAGGTTTCAAAAAGGCGAACGGGTCCTTTCGCATCGGCGGTCACTATACGAACGCCAGAGCTGTCGAACAATAGAGTCATTCCCCGTGTGTCTCCGGTTGTGATCAACCCACTGACGGCGGGACTGAGCGCGGTGAAGTTTCCGTGGCTGTCGCCGGTTAAAATGCGACCCAAACTCCCATCAAATCGGCCGGTCGAAGGTTCGGGACTGAAATCATTGCCGACTACAACCAGATCTTGGTGCGAGTCGCCATCGAAGTCTGCCCATCCGATACGGTGAATCGGTGCCATCTGCGCTTCAATCGGAAGCGGTGTGAAAACGAACTGCCCGTCCACTTGCTGTTCAAATACCCCACTACGCAGTTCGGTAGCCTCTAGGTGGAGGGCTTGGTTCAGTTTTTCGGGTGAAAAGAGATCCGACACCGTTGCCTCAGCAAAACGCTCGAAGGAGCGATACTTTCGTCGGAGTCGGCGAAATGAGTAGGAAAGTTTGCTCAGCCCACGGACGGGGTAGAGTTGCTCGTTCTTATCGTATTGAGCCTCGAGAATTTCGAATCGATTGGAGCTGTCCAAGTCTCCGGCGAAGAGGACCGCCGGAAATTCGGCCGAGGCGCGATACTTTGTATTCAAGCCCACGTTGCCAGCGATGATATCGATCAGTCCATCGTGATTTACATCAGTTACTTCGACCGCACTCCACCATCCCGTGTGATCGGACAATCCCAATTCAGCTGTGCGTTCAGTGAACTCTCCGGAATCGTTGTGGAAAATTCGCACCGGCCCCCATTCAGTAGCGACAATCAGATCGGGGTCGCCGTCCGAATCGAGATCGCTCCACGATGCGGATGTAACCATGCTGGCCATGTTCAGTGCGGCCGTAAGCGGATTGGCTACGAGCCCGTCGGGTGAACTCGAGTAGAGAAACGAAGGTGCTGCTTTCGGCCATTCGCCCGGGATTGATCTTCCACCGACGAAGAGCAGCGTTTCTCCGTGGTTTCGAGTTACCGCCAATGCCGTGGTGCTGGTGCCGTCGGCCAGCGATTCGCTCTCTCCGAATCTGCCCTGGCCGTTACCGTAGTAGATCTGATCATGCAACAGCACATCGCCTTGGCTGGGCTCAACTCCACCCGCACTCACATACAGATCTAGATGGCCGTCCTCATTCGCATCCAGGAAAATTGCCCCGGTGTCGTCCGCAGATTTGTGAGCCTCCCAAGGTTGATCCGGTGCGGGGGGCGAAATCGAGGGTGTTGGTCGCGAGGAACAGGCGACCACTTTGCCCTCTGGCCCCGGTGACGAAGACATCTGTCAAGCCATCACCATTTACGTCAGCGGATGCAACCGCGGGTGCGGTCTGACCGAGGCGGCGGGGAAGAAGCCTTTGCCGGGCCAACTCTTCTAGCGGGTAGGCGTCACTCAGATAATCAAGGCCCCGGGTAGCTGCGGTCTCGATTAACAGTGGTGTCGCTTTGTTGGAGTTGAGGGGGGCTGAAGGCTGCGATGATTCCGGTTGGCTGATTTCCAGAAAACGATTCGCGGGAGGGGTGGCGTGTTGGGAAAGGGTTCCGTCGGGCCATCGCACTTCAATTTTCTGAATGGTCTCTTCGTCGCCCAACCCGAAAACGGTGGGTGCCAACTCCGAAGAGACGACTCCGCGTTCCCCGTAGACTTGGCGAATCTGTATTCTTCCGTTCGTGTGTAGCCGTATTTCCGCCCCGATTGCGTGTTGATTAGACGCTGTTCCTTTCAGTCTAACCACAGCTCGATTTCCTGATGTGGCGTCGTTTCGCATCAAAGTGGGTGGTCTTTCCAGATTGGCGCAGACCAGATCCAGATCGCCATCGTTGTCCATGTCCGCAACTACGCATCCAAACGAAACGCCATGTTCGTTAAGTCCCCATTCATTGGATACGTCGGAGAAATTCAGATTACCATTATTGCGAAATGCGAGATTCGGCTCCGCCCGAACGGGGGCGTCGCGCCAGACCCGGGCGCGGGCGGCGAGGTTGGGAGCTACATTCTGTTTATCGACGATGTCGGCATCGATGAAGTTGCGCAACATGCCGTTGGTATAAAATACGTCCGGCTGACCGTTCAGATCGAGATCGGCGATGCGGGCGGCCCAAGTCCAGCCGGTGGCTTCCATGCCGGTGAGGTGAGCGACCTCCTCGAATCGTTCGGTGCCCGTGCCCAGATACACCGCGTTCCACGTGTATTGGGGAATGAGTTCCGGCACGCGTTCGTTTTCCCACAGGCCACGGCCCATTTCCTCCATGCCAGTCATAAATCCGGCGCGGGTTTGGTCGCGCATATCGGCGACAAGGAAATCAATTTCACCGTCGTTGTTGAGATCACCGGCATCGGCTCCCATGGAGAAGTAAGTGACGTGGGGGAGGCGTTCGTCGACGACGTCGGTGAAGGTCCCATCACCGTTGTTGAGGTAGAAGCGGTCGGGTGTCTCGAAGTCGTTGGCGACATACAGGTCCGGCCAGCCGTCGCGATTGGCATCGAACCAGATCGCCGTATGTCCCTGCGATTTCCCCCAGATTCCAGCGTCGAGAGCCACGTCTTCGAACGTGCCATCACCGTTATTTCGCATGAGGTAGTCCGGCTGTCCGGTTGGGCTCTTGGAGAAATCAAGAATGTTGGTGGCGATGTAGGCATCGAGATCACCATCCCCGTCGTAGTCGGCGAAACTGGCGTGCACGGATGCGTCTCGAATCGCCAATCCGTATGCGGCCGCCTGTTCGGTAAATGTGCCATCACCACCGTTTACGAATAGCCGGTTGGGTGCATCCAGTCGGCACACGTAGATGTCGGTCCAGCCGTCCTGATTAATATCGATGGCCGCCGCTCCCGTTTGGCCGGCGGGTTCATCGGCGCCGTCAACTCCGGCCGCCGCCGCCCGGTCCTCAAACTGATTGCGCTCCGTCTGAATGTAGAGGGCGTTGGCACCGTTCTTGGAAATCGTGTAAATGTCCAACTGGTCGTCGTTGTTGAAATCGGCGACCGCCAGACCTGTTTCTAAAGCGCCGAGTGTATATTCCCGAAAGCGATCACCCCACATCCGGGGATCGTTGAAAACGTTCGGCACGGTCAGTCCACTTTCCCTTGGGTCGATCCGGCTGAAGAGCGTGTCATCCGCAGAAACCGAACGTTTGTTTAAGGGTTTGTCCACGAGCGTTGCACCCGCGGCCAAAGCAGAGGCGAATCCTATTAACAAATAACGTGGAACGAACATGGCGAGGCGGCTACTTAAGCGGACCACGGGGTCGCAGCGCGTTGGCGAACACGTAGTCCGCGACGCGAATGCCGGCGTTTCGCCCTTCCACGACATCGCGCATGGTATGGATGCCTCCCCACACGCGACTCATGTTGAGCTCGATGACTGCTTCCGAAAAACTTTCGTAGGTTCGGACCACGCCGGGCAGCCCATCGGAAGTTGAAGTGAACTCGAAATCATCCGTCCCAATGTAGAGGGCAAGAATCTGCGACGATGCGCCCGTGAAGGTGGAGTGAGCGGACGTATAGGTGGGGTGGGCGGGGGATGCCATATTGGGGATGAACTCAGGTTCTGTGTCGGCGTGTTCATTGATGTCGCGGGTGACCTCGCGCAGGGCCGTCTCCGGGCGCCAATGCAGATAGAAAAACTTACTTTCCCATGAGGTGATTCCCGCGTCGGCGGTTGCGAGGGTCAGGAGTCCAAAAAGATGGGCAGTCTGCTCGACCGACAGCTCCTTGCGGCGGGGGACGTCTTGGGCAATGACGCACCAATGTCCCGCGGGAGTGGCAGTGCCGAGATCGTCAGCCCAGAACGGTGTGGAAAGGGTTTGGTATTCGTCACGCTCAGCCTCGTCGCGAGCGCCGACTTTCGCGGTGTAGGCCAATTCCTCCCCATATTCGGGGGAGTCCAAGGGCAAGGGGGGCGGGGCTCGAAACTGGTCGGCTGATTCCAGCACGAAGGGACTAACATGGGCTACCGCGGGGGAAACAGGGGGGCGGAAAGCTGGGGGCGTTTCCCGCCATTTACCGATCTCAGTTGAGGTGATTGCGCCGGCATAGGGTTGGTCCAATCCCGATTTGGCGCGCGCGGCGAGGATCTGTTTTGCCACCGTTTTCCCCCCAGGCAATTCCCGTTTCCCTTGCACTGTTGTCCGGGATCGATGAGAGCGCCTCTTCGTAACTTTTGCGCAAAACCCGGGGATTCACTTCGTTGCCCCAGATGGCGAGCATTGTCGTGTAGGCGGCGGACGCGATGGCAGCATTGCGATCGGCACCGACGGGGGCGGCCTCGTCCACCAGCCACGGGTGGTAGGCCCGATCGAATCCGTTTACCGTATCAAAGATGGCAGCGTGAAATGTCGCCAGATGCAGGGCGGCCACGGGAGGTGGGTTCCGGGACAACCGTGTCGCATGCAGCGCTTGATCATTCCAGTAGAGCACCGAATTGGCGGAGGCCAACAACGTGCCTAAACTGCACAGGGCAATGAGCGAAAGGATGTGACGTTTCATGGGTGGAAAGAGGGCTCGGGGATGGATTAAGGGTGTCGCTCTCCATCGGACCAGCTCGCGATCAGACGGCAACACCACTTTGAGTCTATCGTTGGGATGCGTTAACTGATCAAATCGGTCGGCGTATGTTCCCCTCTGGTCGAGGGTATTCTTGGTTTGTAAGAATCTTTATAAATCGGGTGTAGTTATCCCCGCGCTGATTGCCGCCATGTTTTATCGTATCTTCCTGTTTTGCCTGATCCTGAACGGGATTGTCGTTTCCGGCGAAGAACCGGTGATTGTTGAAGATCCGGGATTTACGATGTTTCGGGACAATTGTCGGGACTGCCATCTTACCTCGGGAATGGGAATTCGGGAGATGAATGCCCCGTCCATTGCGGGTTTGCCGCGCTGGTATGTGACTGACCAATTGCGGGAGTTTCGGCGCGAAGAACGCGGTTTCGATGAAGGCGATTATGCCGATAATCTCATGCAAATTAAGGCCAAGACGCTCAACGAGCGAGACCTCGCATTCGTCGGCCGGTTTATCGAATCGATGGCCCCCAATGCCAATCGCAGCACGTTGGGGTTGGTGGCTGCCCCGGAAGGAAAAAAGATCTACGTAACCGACTGTGCGGAGTGCCATGGAGCCGAAGCGGGAGGCGGCAAACGGGAACGCGCCCCGCCGCTAAACCGCCAACCGGATTGGTATCTGTTGAAGCAACTCACTGATTTCCGCGCCGGAACTCGACAGCATGGTCGAGAAGCGATCGTAAATGAACCTTCTGAACCATTGGCCGGGGCAATCGTAGCGTGGCTGGCTTCGATTCCCGTCGTCGAGTCCGCGTCAGATCAGTGAAAATCGTGCGAGGCCTGCGCGGGAACCTCGGGCAGGGTGAGGGCGGCGATGGTGTCGACCTTGATGTGGATGATGCCGTGTTGGATCTGCAGTTTTCCTGTGATACGTAGCGCAGGCTCGAGATTGATCACTAGCCGGTAGGCTTCGAATTTCGGTGGGGTGACGATACAGTTGGCCACACCGGTTTCGTCTTCGAGGGAGATGAAGACAAACCCCATGGCCGTGCCGGGGCGTTGGCGGCAAATCACGCTGTCGGCGACGACCACATCGATGCCATTCTTGGCAAGGGGAAGGTCGCTGGCCCGCCAAACATTCGACAACGCGTGGCGCACGTGCGCCATCGGGTGCACCCCGGCGGTCAGCCCCATTAAGGAAAAGTCCACCTGCACCCGTTCACCCAGTGACATGGGGCAAGGATTCCGGATTTAGCAGACGCCTTGGGCACGGTCTTGTCAGGCGTAGAGCCCGATCCCCATTGTGGGTTCGAACCGTTAGTTGTGGGTCGGGCTTTATGCTCGACAGTCGCGGAGGTTTTTTCGTTATTCGCACCGGGGAAGATGACATGGGGGAGTGGTCAGGAGCGTTGAGGAAGCGAGAACTGACAACGATATGAATACGAAACATAAATTCCCCCCATCATCCGTCGCCGAGCCAAACCTGTTAGGCGCAGTAATCAAGCTAGGAGCAGTATCGCAGCACCACGCGCCAACGCCAAAGTCTGATTTAAGGTGCGCAAGCACCTCGCGGCGAAGGCGCGCGGGCACGTGATGTATTACGGCGGGCGCCTCCAAGGCGAATGGTGGCAGCCAAGGCGCTGGCAGTGCCTTGCCGGAGAGCTTGAGCCGCATCTACGGGATCTGCGCGGTGCGCTACGATCCATTATCGTGGTGCGGGAAGAACAGATCGTGCGCTTGGAGCGCAGCCTGGAGGGGAGCGTTCAGGTGTCGTTGCCCCAAGGGCATGGGGCCGGTGATCTTCCCGCAAATGGAACGCGAAGTATGCGACTGGAACCGCTTCGAGACGTGCAAGCAAGTGGGAGGCTACACGGGGTTGTGTCCGAGCGAGGACACCAGCGATCAACGCCGCTTCCAAGGTTCGATCACCCAACACGGCAACCCGTGATTGTGTGCCAGTTTGCGGTGGATTGGTGGCGAATCAGAACCGGCAGAATCACCCCAGCCCAAATCGGCTTAACCCTGAAAGTTTTGCCCGCGATGCGTGCCTGATCGGTCCGTGATGCGAGCAGCATAAATGATTTTAGCGGAGTGTGCCCGGCGTGACCCGGTCGCTTTTGATGCGACGTTTTGGAAGCTTGGGCAGCTTCGCTTCGGCAGCCTGTCGTGACCGAATGGATAAGTCATAGTGTGTCACCCACAACGGGAACACGGATAGCAGGAAATCCCGGCCTCAAATCAGAGACCGTGGCGGCTCAGAAGACGCAAAAAATCGTAACCAACACCTCCCACCCTTCTACCTGAATGTAACCTAAAACAAAAATCCGAAGCTCTCTTGACGGATATCCCCATAGCAGGGGGTCACCCGCCTTCGCCAAGGCTTCGGCGGACAGGGATTGTGAAGAATAGATTTTATTTTGCTGCGTTTCACTTTGTCTACGACCCGCCCCCCTCCGCCGCCAACAGCGTCTGCTCCTCCGTCACTTGATATTTGCCTTGCTCCTTCGCTGGAAGCGCCTGCTCCTTGGGCTGCTCGCTGGCCGCCCGCTGCAGCAAGGGTTCATCGGCCGACCATGCCGCCTCGATCTGCCAAAGCGCCGCGCGACGATGTTCGGCAAAAGAATTAAGCGCTCCGGGTGCCGCCAGAATCCGACGGTCAGCCGCGGAGAAGCCCGTTCGCCGTAGCCAGTCATCGATGTCGGTGAAAGGCCGTTCCGCCCGGGCCGTCAGCATCGCCCGGGTATTCTTTTCGGAAAGCCTCTTGAGGTAACACAAACCGAGACGAACCTGACCGACGATGTGCTCCGGTGGTTTCGTAGGCGGAGCGACGTTCGTTTCGAGCAAGGAGATGTCGGGTATAAAGTCCGACCCACCTTGTGGGTTCCAACAGTTAGTTGTGGGTAGAGCTTTACGCCCGACAGCGTCAGTCTCCGCCGATTCCACCGTGCATTCCCAATCCGAGCGTTGCACGCACACTGGCAGGAACTTCACTCCGTGTCGGCGGGAATCCTGCACCAAGGTTGCCGGTCCGTAGAACCCCATCGGCTGGTTGTTCAGCAGACTGGCCACGAACTCCGCCGGTCGGTGCGCCTTGAGCCAGGTGCTGGCGTAGGCGAGGAGGGCAAAACTCATGGAGTGCGATTCGGGAAATCCGTAGAGCGCAAAATTGGAGGCGGATTCGATCAGCATCTCGATGATACAATCCGACCATCCGTGTTTACGCATCGCTTTGCGCAGATTGTTGAGGCCGCGTTCCAGTCGTTCTGTGCCGCGACTGAATCCCATGGCGCAGGCCAACATCTGCTCCTGAAACAGCACGACGCCGTAGGTCTGTTCGAGGATGGGCAGCAGGCGTTCGTGCACTTCGGGATCGAGACAGACAATCGGTTCGCCCTGATGGCGTCGTCGGATGATGGGGTGCACCAACTGTCCGACGATGGGGCCCGGTCGCACGATAGCGACCTACATGGCGACGTCGTAGAAACAGGCGGGTTTGAACCGCCGCAAACTCGACATCTGCGCCCGGCTTTCGACTTGAAACACGCCGATGGTATCGGCGGTCTGCATCATCCGGTAGGTCTTGGGGTCCTCCGCGGGCATGGTGTAGAGCGAGAGGTCTTCGCCCCGCTTGCCGCACAGTTCAAAACAGTCCTGCAAGGTCGCCATCATGCCGAGACCGAGCAGATCGACTTTCACGATGCCGAGATCTTCGCAGTCATCCTTGTCCCATTGGACCACCACCCTGTCAGGCATACTCGCCGGTTCGCGTGGCACGACCTGAGTGAGACGACCGCCGCAGATTACCATGCCTCCTGAGTGCTGGCCGAGGTGGCGGAGCAAGCCGTGCAGTTGTTGATGGAGTTTTACCAGCGTCTCCGCGCGAGGATGCTCCCGGGGCAGGCCGGATTGCTTCAACTGCTCTTGAAGTTCCAACGAATGGGGAAATCCCCGCCGTGGAAGAGACTGGAAAACCGATCCATGATGTCTTCCGACAATCCCAGCACCTTGCCCAACTCACGCGTTGCGCCGCGGCCGCGGTAGGTGATCACGTTAGCGGTCATAGCTGCGCCGTGCGGTGAATAGCGGCGGTAGACTTCCTGAATGACGGACTCGCGCAATTTGCCGCTGGGGAGGTCGAGATCGATGTCGGGCCACGAGGGCCGTCCGTCTGCACCCACTCGCCCTTCGCTCAGAAAACGTTCGAAGAAGAGTTGATTTTTTACGGGATCCATCGCGGTGATGCGCAGCGCGTAGCAGACCACACTGTTGGCGGCCGAGCCGCGACCCTGCACGAGAATGCCATGCGAACGGGCCCACTTGCAGATGTCGGCCACGATCAGAAAATAACCACAGAAACCCAGTCGCTCTATCAGCTCCAACTCCGCCTCAATCTGGCGGCGATATTTTGCGGTGAGGCGTGGAATCAAATCGCGGATACCGGCAAAAACCAACCGCCGCAGATGCGACGGCATGGTATCCCAAGGAGGCACTGGGAACTCGGGCAATTGATAACCAAGATCCTGCAATGTGAAATCGAGTCGGTCCGCGAGTCGCGCCGTGTTGGTAACTGCATCGGGAAGGTCGGAGAACTTCTCCTCCATAAGACGGCCGGAGCGGAGCTGTCACTCCGCGTTGGGTGAAAGGAGCCTGCCCGCTCCGTCCAGCGAGGTGTGATGACGCAGACACGTAAACACGTCCGCGATCAGGCGAGATTCACGGTTGGCGTGCGTAACCCCACCGGTTGCCAGCAGGGGGAGGTTTTGATCGGCGGTCAGATCACGGAGAAACCGCACCGTGCGCTCTTCGCCGCGCACACGATGATGCTGAACTTCGACGAAGAGACGGTCCGAGCCAAAGATGCGTTTTAGGTTTTGGAGGGGTTCGGCGATCGCCTCGGCTCCGCCGTTTTGCCAGACGGAGAGCAGAGGTCCTTCGGCGTCTCCGGTGATGGCGATCAAGCCTTCGGAATATTGGGCAACCTCGTCCCACGTGGCGTAACAAGGTCGCTTGCGCTCGCGAAGGTCGGCTGGAGTGGGGGCAAGGGCTTCAAGTCGTGAAAAGTGCATTCCGCTTCGCTCCATTTCACTTTGTCTACGACCTGACCCCTTGCTGTCTGGCGTAAAGCCCGATCCACAGTTTGGGTTCGAGCGGTTAGTTATGGGTCGGGCTTTATGCCCGACAGTGGTGGAGTTGATCGCGGATCTTGGCTCTTGCTTGGCGGTCGAGATAAGTTGGCAGAGGTTTTGGTAGCCCGTGCGGTTGGCCACGAGCAGGGGGAGCACGGTCCCATCACGCAGGGTGATTTCGGATCCAACGAGGGGTCGCACTCCGGCGTCGTTGGCCGCGTGATAAAAGCGAGGCGCGCCAAAGACCCCATCCCGATCACATACCGCCATAGGCCGGGAGCTCCAATCTCGCTGCTGCGGCCGCAAGATCTCCAGGCATGGAGGCCTCGCGCAAAAAAACTGAATGCGCTGTTCGCGTGAAGCTCAGTGTAGTCGGATGAGGGCAAGAGAGTGGGAGTGTCCTAAGTGGCGAGTGTTTTTAAACCGAAGATTGCGCAGATGATCGGGCCTGAGAAAAATGGACCCGGGAGACTCTTGGAAAGAGAAACCCAAAGTGAAGCGACAACGCTACAACGCCGAGTTCAAACGTGAGGCGGCGAGATTAATGATCATGGATGGCCTGAGTGCACCGGAAGTGTCCGCGCGACCGGATGTAAACACCGGCCTGCTCTACCGCTGGAAGCGAGAGCATCTGGCCGAGCTGGATGCGACTGGTCCCACCACCGCCAAAGCCAGTCCCACCGCCATGGCCGCTGGGATCGACCCATTGCGCAAGCAGCTGGCCAAAGAAAAGCGGATCAATGAGATCCTAAAAAAAACGGTCAGCTACTTCGCCAAGGAAGACTAAGCCGCTTCGAGTTCATGCAACGCCAACAAACCAAGTATGATCTGGCGGAGATGAGCGAAGCGCTCGGGGTCTCGCGCCGCGGATATTACCGTTGGGCCGAGGCGAAGCCCTCAGCGCGCCGAGAACAGGACGAGTTGATCAAACCGGTCATTGAGCAAGTCGTGCGATTGGCTCACGGCCCCTACGGTTACCGGCCGGTCCACCAGCATCTGCGCGAGCAGGGAGTGGACTGTGGCCGGGATCGCACCCTGCGATTAATGCGCGAGCTCGATTTGGTCGGTCGCGCCCATACTCGCTTCAAGCCGATCGGCACCGACAGCGAACACCTCTTCGGATATCATCCCAACCTGCTCAAGCAGGTGGGTAAACCGGAGCATCGCGATCAGATCTGGGTGGCTGACACGACCTATCTGCTCAGCGATGCGGGATGGTGTTACCTGGCAACCGTGATGGATCTATGCACTCGACGAATCGTCGGCTGGAGCGTCTCGCAACGCAATGACACCGCGCTGGTATGCACGGCTCTGGAAAATGCCGCGCTCACCCGGGGCGACGTGCGCGAAGGCATCGTTCATCACAGTGACCGGGGTAGCACCTACGCCTCGGATCGCTATCAGCGCCTACTGGCCAAGCTGAAAATGCACCCGAGCATGAGCGCCAAAGGCAACTGCTATCCCGCACATGCGGGACGGCGATGGAATCGTTCTTCGGTCGCTACAAAACCGCCGCGGTGCGCGACCACATCTTCGCCAACGAAACCCAGGTGCGAGCCAACGTCTTCAACACCATCGAAGTCTTCTACAACCGATACCGTAAACATGCCTCGCTGGGCTACCTCAGCCCGATGCAAGCAGAGGCAAAATTTTTGCCCCCCACAGGGGGCAACGAACAACCCGATTGCCTAACCCACAACTAAACCCATAACCTACTAAACAAGACACATCCGTGTCTCACTTTTTCAGGCCCGATCATGGTAGGCTTAGATTCAGTTGGGGCAGGATGGTGGGACGGTCGGATTCCAACCGAGGCAGGTCATGGGGTTGATTAAGTTGGAGACGGAGACTGGTGCTGGGCACGAGGGGGCGGGGCGTGATCACCAGCAGGGTAAGTTCGGTGCCTTCGACGGCGCGTTGGAGGCGATACCAGAGTGGCGCGGTCACCCGGCGAAGTTCGGTGGCGGGGGCGTCGCGCAAGTCGAGCACCACTAGCCCCAGATTGGCGTCACGCGCGAAGAGGTCGGTGACACTCAGCGCGGTCACCACGTTGCCTCCCCGCGCCCAGATCAGATGGGCCAGATCGGCGGCTGGGTGGGACTCGGGATCGAAACAGTTGCCGGGATCGATCAACGCCGCGCGTTGACGGTTTTGACGAGTGATCGCCAGCAGTTGGCCGAGGATAAGATGACTGCCGCTGCTGGCGACGCAGGTCGTGAGTTCGGTCAGGGATGCGGTGGGCAGCCCACCTTCGGTCGGTTCATCGACGTCGGCGATGCCGGTAGGCAGGCGCGCGCCCTCCCGCCGGGAGGCGGTGGGAAAGCGTTCGGCGATGAGGGACCGAAGCGCGGCCAATTTTTCGGGCGCAGCAGACAAGAGATGTTAGAAGTAAGATGGATGATGTAAGATGTTGTGAGATGGAGATGTGGTGCCGGGGCGCTTACAGCGCGTCGGTTCAGCGGAGAAGAAAAACAAGGCATATGGTCGAGTGAGTGGGCCAAGAGACTTCTTACATCTGACTTCCCACATCATACTTTTCTGAGCAGTCCGACCATGACCCCTTGAATGATGAGTTCGGTGGCAGGGAGCAGGTCGGGATAGCGTGGGTTCTCCGCGTGGAGAAAAGGCCGACCGCGTTTCTGCAGGAAACGTTTGAGGGTGGATTCGCCGTCGATGAGGGCGGCGACGATCTGGCCCGGCGTCGGTTCGCGGGAGGCCAGGAAGACGATGTCGTCTTCGAGGATGTTGGCTCCGATCATGGAGTCGCCGCGCACTCGTAGGCCAAAGACCCGGCTGTTACTGCGGAGCCCGAGGGAAGCCGCGTCGACGGCCACGGTTTCGTCGGGATCGAGTTCCTGACTGTTGCTCGCGGGGAGACCGGCGGGAATGACGCCGAAGACCGGAATGGAGAGCAGGGTAGGTTTACTGGCCGAGCCGGGTCCCGGGCCTTGCCAGGCTGGCGGATGAGGACGCCCTTCTTCTCCAGCGCCTGCAGGTGGCGGGTGGCGGCAAAGGGACTGGCGAACCCAAAGTGAGCCTGGATCTCCCGCAGCGTAGGAAACATGCCGTGCTGACTCTGTTCAGCCTGCACAAAATCCAGCACAGCTTGTTGGCGATCGGTTAACATGTGTTCAAATGAACACTAATGGGAAAACCTGACAACCCTCGGATTGAGCGCTCCGCACAAGCCATTGAACGAGCGTAGGCTGCGAGTGATTATTTATGAGTCTCAACCGCGGGCGGGTGATTGGTAGCGCAAGAGAAACTTGCGAGGTTTAATTGAAAGTCCATATTGCGGGTATGCCAATGACTGCGGACCAACTTGTGACTGAGATTCGAGGCCTGTCGACCGAAGTCAGAGCCGAGGTGCTTGATCGCGTTTTATTGGAATCACATGGAGGGCAGTCTCCGGAAATCACCCAAGCCTGGTCCGATGAAATCCATCGACGCGTGGATGAAATTCGCAATGGTGCAGTTGAGGGAGTTCCCGGAGACGAAGTCTCTGCGCGGCTTCGACGGATGCTTGAACAGTGAAATCACATAGATTCCACCCGGCGGCTGACGGGGAGTATACGGAGGCGGTTACATACTACGCCGACAAGGGCCTTGATTTAGGGCTGAGATTTTTTCAGGAAATCGAAACGGTGATCGCTGAAGTGAAAAGTGCACCGCGCCGTTTTCGGAAGTTCGATCCACCAGCCCATCGGCATTTTTCCAACCGGTTTCCGTATGCCGTAATTTACCTGATCGAACCCGATCATATCTGGATCGTAGCGGTGATGCATCTTCACCGTGCACCCGGATATTGGCGAGAACGGGAGGGGTAGGAAATTCTTGTTACTTGATACTTGGAATTTGTTACTTCGCTGGGCGTGGAGTCCGCTTAACGCTTACTTCCGGTCGTTGAGGGACCAGTCGTATTCGCCGTATGAGACCGTCCAGCGACGAGCTTCGTTGCGCAGGCTGTTGGCGGTACGGATCTCCACGAAGTCGGCGAGGTAGCGTAGGAGGGCTTTCTCGTCGCTGCCAAAGTCGTCCTTAAACCAATTGAAAATTTGAGACAACTGAGCGGTCCGCGTGTAGGGGTCCACCTTATTGCGATGCTGCAGGAACAAGCGACCTTGTTCGTTTAGCTGTTCGTCGAGTCGTTCGGCGACGAAGGCTTCGTTGCGAAGCTGTGGACAGGAGTAGGCGGCGCAGACGAGGGCGAAGTGAATCCGGGCATCCTTGAATCGGGGGCGGATGATTTCGTTCTCGATCTGATTCAGCGTGTAGTCCGTGCCACCGACCGTCGCGAAGACATGATCCCAGGGCTTGGCGGTGTCCTGACTTCCCTTGGTGCCCAGTCCGGTGATTTCACGGATGGTTTTGGTACTCGGAACCGAGGCCACGAGTTTCAGGGTGTAGGCGTTGTAGGCGTTGATCCAAAGCGCGAGACGGGCGTCGTCGCTGGGCAAGTCCGCGGGATCAGTTTCGGCAATTTGCGCGAGGTAAGTTTCGAGGCGGTCATCTTGGGCGATCCCCGGATAGTCCACCGCGATGTCATCAATGCGATCCTGCAACAAGGCCGTGAACAGCGCGTCGTCGGGTGCATCTGTCGCGCTGGCGACGGCGGTTATCAGTCCAATAAGAGATATGACGAGTGATCGTATCACAAAGGTAGGAGACGATCCACAGGCTGATATTCCCGCGATCTTTTATGGTGTCATTTCGTCCAAGACCGGGAACGGGAAATCCTCACTCGAGGTGCGGTGTTCACGCATCATTCTTTCGAGGTGAGCGAGCAGTTCCGGATGTTTTGCCGCGACGTCGTGCTGTTCGGCGCGATCCGTGGCCACGTGGTAGAGTTCGGTTTGGATTACCGGGGTGGCTTTCTTGGGCGGCATCAGATTTTGCCGGACGGCCTTCCACTCGCCAACCCGAATGGCCTGCTGTCCTTGGTAGGACGGGAACTCACGGTAGAGCAACTTACGGGGAGATTGTTTTTTCCCCTGCAGGGTGGCAGCGAAACTGACTCCGCTGATGTCGGCAGGAATCGCGGCGGAGTCTGCGGCTTCAACCAAAGTGGGGAGCCAGTCCTCGAATCCGGTCACACGATCCGAGGTTGAGCCCACGGGAACCCTGCCGGGCCAAGACACGACCGCCGGAACCCGGATGCCCCCATCGTAAATGGACCCCTTGCCGTCCCGCAGGCCTCCGGAAGAGTTGAAAAACGTCGCGTCCGTGCCGGCGAGACCTTCATGGGTGCCGCTGGTAGCACCGTTGTCGCTGGTGAATACGAAGATCGTATCGTTCGAGAGCCCGAGTTCTTCCACCAAATCGATGGCGCGGCCGATGTCGCGATCCATGCGGGTGATCATCGCGGCGTAGGCGGCACGGGGATTGAAGTGGGGAATATAGCCCTTGCCGCCGGGATAGGGCGTATCTTCCCAGAGGTCGACATACTCCTCAAGGGAATCGTCGGGCACCTGCAGTGCCACGTGCGGCACCGTCGAAGCCCAGTAGAGAAAGAAGGGTTGCTCTTGGTTATCGCGGATGAAGTTGAGCGCCTGCTCGGAAATCAGATCGGCCGAATATTCGGTGCCTTGAAAACGTTCATAGCTAGCGGGATCGTTCGGATCCTCATCGTCGCGAAGGGTATCGTGAGCGGCGAAGGCGGGATTATCGAGTGGGATGGTTTTGTCGTTATCCCACAGGTAAGTGGAGTAAAAGTTGTGGGCGACGGCCTGACAATTGTAACCGAACCAGCGATCAAATCCCTGACGCAGTGGCGCCCCGGTAGAGTCAGGACCGCCGAGTCCCCATTTGCCAAACCCACCCGTTTCATAGCCGGCATCCTGCAAGATCTCAGCGAGAGTGATTTCCTCGTCGGGTATCGGATACTGACCTTCGGTTTCAGGTTGGCCGACGACACGAATGCCACCTTTCGCCATGCCGCGATTGGCGCGAATGAAAGCGTGTCCCGGATCCTTTCCCGTAAGTAACACGCAACGCGAGGGGGCACAGACCGGACTCCCGGCGTAGTGCTGCGTGAACTTCATGCCCTCCTTGGCCAGTCGGTCGATGTGGGGCGTGCGAATTTTGGTTTGCCCGAAACAGCCCAGATCGCCGTAACCTAAATCGTCGGCGAGGATGAAGATGATGTTGGGCGGACGTTCCTTCGTGGCCGCGGTAAGCGCTACGGGCGCGATCAGAACAAGTGAAAGCAGGAGGTTTCGCAACGCGAGACGGAGTAGGGGCATGAGCTGATGACAGCTTAACGGGAGGTTCAGAGCAATTCGATCTTTGGCTCGAACGAAGTCGCAGTAATGCGGGCTTTTAGATTGGGAGCCGAGATGGCCCAAACCCCATTCTCATCTTGCCGAACGGTTAACTTTGGAGACCGCGATTTGTTCCCGGGCGTGGCGGCCAATACTGTTACGATATGATGGGAAAGGCCGACCGGCGAATGCACTTCGACGCACGGGAAATCTCCGGTCTGAGGTTTGACGTCCAATCGGGTTAACCGCGCAGCCGCGGTGCACTCCGATGCTACCACGCCATGCAATCGGGCGCTCGCGGCGGGTGAGAGTGAAGCGATTGCCGTCCACCGTGAGTTTTGCTTGCGCATCGCGATTGTCGGGGAAGAAGCGGGCATCCACGCTCTGCGGTCGGTAGCGGAAGTTTACCTGATCAAATACCACCGTGATACCCGGCTTGGCGTAGATCACGACAGCGCTGCACCTGAGTGATGTGGTAGTTCTCCACGATGTAACCGCAGGTGGCGTCGCTGGTCCAGTGGATGACGTCACCAAGATCCTGATACTCAAGAATATTGGCATGGGCCATGGTGATCGTTGGTGCCCCTCCACTCCATCCACGTAGTGATGCCCGTGTCCGTCGATAAGCACGGCATTGTGTCCAGCGGCTGCGCGCATCTTCCAACCATCGTGGCGGCGCTCGTAGGCAGCACCGAAGTGATCCTGCAGGAGTCGCTCGCCCTCGAATTTAAACGTGATGCGCATTGCGCTCGGCGTGTTCGTGGTTGGCCGGACCTCCACTTTTGAATGCTAAAACGGCATCCTTCGCATCCCAGCCGGACCGACAAACGATCCAGTTGTAGGCGTTGCGATGGTTGAGGTGAGGAATCGGAAGGCGGAGCCTTTTCCGCGTTGGGCCGATTGCCAGAGGAAGTCGTAGAAGAAATACGGATGGCCAGCGTAATCGGCGGTGTGGGCGCCGACAGGGTTGCCGGTGATCTCGCCGACCTGGGACACCCAACCTGGAAACACATTACGGCGGGCGTCGCTGAAGTTGACGATGTCGGGATCACCCTCGAGGGTGCGGCCCATCTGCATCGTCATGACGATAGTCGACCATGCCGTCCCAGTTGAGCTTCTCCATCCAGTCCACGTCGCCTACGAGGCGTCGATGCGCGTCGAGGAAGGGCAGGCAGGTGCGCATGGAATAGTCGAGATAGCTGAGGCTATCGAAAAAACTGCCATCGTCGGCGAACAACTTACAGGAAACGTTGCGTGCTGGCCGTAGCGGTCTTCAGCCACAACTGAGCCCTCGGGTCCTTGCCGCGCAGGGCGAGTGCTCCCAAACCCAACGCTGCGGCCGGTGCGTGGCGTTGGTTGTTGGCCGACGAGAATCATGGGCCAGCGTTCCATCGAAATGTCGTAAAACCCGGCGTGCTCCCTGTCGAAATCCCATCCCTTCACTGTTTCGGGATGGTCCATGTCGTTGACCGTGGCGAAGCAGGCGGCGCGTCCTTTGTCGGCGACTGCTTTCAGGATGCGCTCATCCAGCTCTTCGGAAAGGTCGCCATCCAGGACTTCGCGGGCTCAGAGCAAACGAGACCGCCCGCCAATGACGCCCGCCCGGATGCCCAGAATTTCGGTGCCGCCGCCCGTGAAAATAATCCCAGTAGGGGCGCGCGATGATGCGTTCGAGCGCATCCAGAAAGCGAGGTGAGGCGCTGTTCGGTGGGCGCTGGCCCGTTGCACCGTGAGACTGCGTTCGAAGGCGAAGAGCACTTTGGCGAAATCGCTCACGATATTGCCAGAGGCTTCAAAGGTATCGAGCGCCGCTTGCAGCTGAGCCGGAGACTGGGCGGTCCACTCGTTCCACATGGCCGCTAGCATCGCAGTCTTGGTATTGGCCGTGATCCGAGGGTGTTGATTGGCGTTGAAGAAGAGGTAAGGTTTTCCTTCCACCCCGTGACCTATGTGGGCGAACAAAGGGGAACGGGCCAAGCTGGCGCGGGAGAAGGGAAGAACCGCCAAGGCGGATAAGGTCGCGTCGAGTCATGAGGGTAAACGGGGGTAAAGGGAGCGGACAGTATGAGGGACTGATCTCATCGAACGACAGATGCCCGGATTCTCCAGTGAATATGGAATGAATATTTCGTTCGGTTTCGAAATTGCGATTCGTCTTAACAAACGAAGTCTTCACCGATTGGGTCGTTGCTTTGTCGCCCATGAAACTACCCCTTCTCCCGACGGCCTCGTTGCTGGCAGCGTTTTGCTTAACTTCCTGTTCCTGCGATCAATCGTCGCCGTCCGACGATGTGGTCGTCCAATCGGGCGCGAAGCCCAATGTGCTCCTTATCTGTATTGATGATCTGCGGCCGCAGTTGAAGAGCTTCGGAGTCGATGATCATCAGTTCGCCTCACATCGATTCACTCGCCGCGGTGGGACGGGGATTCACCCGCCATTATGTGCAGGCCCCGACTTGTGGCGCGTCGCGTTATGCTCTGCTGAGCGGGGGCAGTTTGGCGGATCTTCCAATACTGCCTTATTCAGTCGCGCGGAGCAACTCGCGAGCGATGCCGATCGCTTTTCCTGCGAGCATGCCGGCACGGTTACGCCAGCACGGTTACGCCACCGTTTCGGTGGGTAAGGTCTCGCACCATCCGGGGCGGGCGCGGCGGACCGGATTGGGATGATGAGGCCACCCTCGCAGATGCCAAACTCCTGCCAATCGCCACATCCTCCCGGCCGGCGATTGGCAGCACCCGCGAGGGTGGATGCATGGTTTGGCTCACGGGGAAATTCGCGGCGAGGGCACTAAAATGGACGGCATCCGGGCGGGTTGAGGGACCCGATACGATTTATCCAGATGGAATCAATACCGATGTCGCCCTAAAAGAGTTGGAGACCTTGGCGAGTGACCCGGGTGAGAAACCGTTTTTTATGGCTTTCGCAATCCTGCGTCCCCATCTGCCGTTCGCAGCTGCGGCGAAATATATGGAGTCTTACGCCGGAGTTGAACTTCCCGCCACGCGCCATCCTGCGAAGCCGACCGGTCGATCCACGTGGCATAAATCAGGAGAGTTTTTTAAATACAATCTGTTGGATCGCGAGACACTCGCTGATCCAGAGTTCGCCATGGAAGTGCGTCGCCACTGTGCCGCCTGTGTTTCCTGTGCCGACGCCCAGGTGGGGCGTATCTTGGCGCGTCTCGATGAACTCGCACAGCGGGAAAATACGATCGTGGTGCTGTGGGGAGATCACGGTTGGCAGCTCGGTGAGCACGATGCGATTGTGCAAACATGCGATGTTTGAGGAGTCACTCCGATCACCTCTCATTATCAGCTATCCGGGTATGCCGGAGGCGAAAGAGATGACCGATGCGATTGTGCAAACGTGCGATGTATTTGCGACGCTGACAGATTTGGCGGGGTTGCCCGTCCCGAGCGAATCCGCCGGTGTCTCGCTGACAAAATTGATTACCTCATCCGATAGTGAAGAACGTCCAGCCTTGGGGTATTTCAAAAAGGCCAAAACGATCCGCACCGACTCCCACCGCCTCATTGCCCATGATGACGGTTACCTGGAACTCTACGATCAACTGCACCGGGGAGGGTGAGTCCAGGAATCTGGCGCAGGATCAGCCGGAACTCGCGCGGGCAGCTTCTCGCCGAGCTGGAATCCAGGCTGTCAGAACGAGAATAAATTGAGGCAGATTGTTTGAGGTGGGGCGATCACGCCCTATCGATGCACTCTGATTGGCGCACAAAAAATGCCTCCCGGTTAGGGGAGGCGTCGTAAATTCAATGAACTCCAGAACGCGGATTAAGCACCGAGCTGGTAGCGGGTGAAGCGGCGAATCTGGATGTTCTCGCCGGTCTTCTGGGTCGTCGCAGCGATGAGTTCGCGCACGGTTTGATCCGGATTCTTCACGAAGGGCTGATCGAGCAGGACGCTCTGGGTGAAGAACTTCTCGAGTTTGCCTTCAACGATCTTTTGCACGGCCATGGGAGGCTTGCCCTCGGCTTGAGCCGTGGCGATTTCGCGTTCGGCGGCGACGAGATCCTCGGGAACCTCTTCACGGTTCACGGCGGTTGGGTTGACAGCGGCGATGTGCAGACAAATGTCCTTTACGAAGGCCTTGAAGCCGTCGTTACGGGCCACGAAGTCGGTCTCGCAATTGACCTCGATCAATACGCCAACTTTTCCACCGAGGTGGATGTAGCTCTCGATTACGCCTTCCTTGGCGTCACGTTGGGCTTTCTTGGCAGTATCGGCTTCACCCTGCTTGCGCAGGATAGTGGTCGCTTCTTCGACGTTTCCGTCGGTTTCCACGAGGGCCTTTTTGCATTTCATTAGTCCTGCGCCGGTGACCTTGCGCAGTTCATTTACCATCTGGGTGGGAATTTTGGTGCTCATGTGAGTTGTCTTAAAATTTGTGCGGGTTGAAAGGTGCGAGGATTACTCGGCGGACTTCTTCTCTTCCTCGGCAGGAGCCTCAGCCTCGGCGGCGGGAGCTTCTTCCTTGGCGGGTTCGGCAGGGGGAGCCTCTTCAGCCGGAGCCGCAGCCGGAGTTTCCTCAACGGCTACCTCGGTAGGAACGGCGGGAATGGCTGGAGCCGGAGCGGGCTTGGGAGCTTCTTCCTCGGCGGGTGCTTCTTCAACGGCCGGTGCAGGAGCCTTGGCGGCGGGTGCCTCAACAGCAGGAGCGGCTTCGGCAGCGGCACCATCCTTGGGCGCGGCGATCTTCTTGCGCTGAGCGGCTGCGGGAATGACGACCTCGTCGGAAACCTTCTCGGCGACATCAGCGGAAGGGACCGGTTGGTCTTCGGCCGCTTCAGCGGCGGCGGCCACGGCGGCAGTGGCAGCCCTGAGGTCAGCTTGACCCTTGGCGATGCGACGGGCGTCACGTTGGCTCAAGCCGTTTTGGATAGCCTCGACGACGGTGTCGATGATCACCCGGATGGATTTGACGGCGTCGTCATTGCCCGGGATCGGGTAGGTGACGTTGCTGGGATCCGAGTTGGTGTCGACGAGAGCGACAGTCGGGATCTTACAGCGCACGCCTTCAGCCACGGCGATATCCTCATGATTTACATCGATGACGAACATGGCCTGGGGGAGGGCATCCATTTCGGAGATGCCGGAAAAGTTCTTCTGCATGCGGACCATCTCGCGACGGATGGCGGCTTGTTCTTTACCACCAAGCTTCTGGAGGTCACCGGAGGTGTCCATGGCCTGATACTTCTTATATTTGGCGATCGAAGCCTTGACGGTAGCGAAGTTAGTGAGGGTGCCGCCGAGCCAGCGATCGACACAGAACGGCATGTTCACGGAACCGGCTGCTTCGCGCACGATTTCCTGAGCTTGGCGCTTGGTGCCAACGAACAGGACGTTGCCGCCATTGGCTACGAGCTCGGTCATGGCGTCGCATGCTTTCTCGAGAGACTTGAAGGTCTTCCCGAGATCGATGATCGTGACACCTTGACGGTGGTCGAAAATGAAAGGCTTGGAACGAGGGTTCCAACGCTTGGTTTGGTGGCCAAAGTGGACACCCGCGTCGAGGAGGTCGCGAACGGTAGTGGTGATGTTACTCATGTTGATCTATGTATTGATTCTTTACACAGGTCCGCCAATGGGCGGCCTTGCGATCGGATTTGTTGTTAGTATGTTGAGTTCGAATGAACGGTTCTTTCCAAGGAAAGAGCGGTCGAACACAGAGTTCAAGGGGAGGGGATGCAAGTGCGGAGTCAGGAATTTTAAAAAAGCCTGTTGACACACCACTTTCTCGTTTCATTCCTCTCCCTCCCCTTGGGCGAACGGTCAGTGAACCAAAGCACGAGCGGAGTTCTTTTCAGTTCAGCGTTTTCGGCGGTATATCCAGAATAGCCGGAGACAATTTCACTTTAATGCAGGGTGGAGCAGTCTGGTAGCTCGTCAGGCTCATAATCCCGCAAGGCGGGATCCTCGGTTCGAATCCGAGCCCTGCATCCAATTTAGCCCTTATCATGTTGAGAGGGGCTTTTTTGTATTTGGTATGCTGTATCGTGTTTACCTGATCGAGAATCTGACTGGGATCTCAGACGATGTGGAGCGAAGGGTGCGTGATCACAATGAGGGTAAAAGTAAATGGACAAAATCACGCGGCCCGTGGCGACTGGTCTGGATCAGTTTGCCGCAATCTTTTCTCGGCGAAGCTCGAAAATTGGAAAACCGGCTAAAGCGCCAGAAAGGTGGCGCAGGATTGCACCCACTTCTGGATCAGTTCAGGCATGAACCCGAATGAATGTCACTCGAGGTCAAATTGTTGTGCGCGGACTCACCAACCGCTGTCCGAATTGTGGCGGGAAAACCCTCTTTCGCTCGAACAAGGTTTTCTGGGTGAATCCGGATTGCTCACAATGTGGCATGACGATCGAACGGGATGAGGGCGGTTATTTGGGGTCCCTTTCGTTGATCTATGGCGTCACGGTGGTGCTGTATCTCGTTCCTGTTCTCTTTATTTACCTCGCCGGATGGCTGTCGGGCATGAATGCCAGCATCGCGGCTGGGGCTGGGGCGATTGTAGTGCCGATTCTCTTGTATCGACCGGCCCGTAGCTGGTGGTTGATGAACTATTACTTCTTTCTGCCGCATCATTTGCCAGCCAATCAGCGGGCGTTGGCACCGGACGAAGACGCCAATACGTGAGCTCGACGATTTTCGAGACGTGAAACTTTCTGCTTCCGTTTTGACCGTTCAGACCTACGTTCCTGCCTTCCAGCTCAGGAGAGATGGCAGAGTGGTCGAATGCGTCTGACTCGAAATCAGGTATACTGGCAACAGTATCGGGGGTTCGAATCCCTCTCTCTCCGCCACTTTATTCCCTGCTTGTAATGGGGTTACGGATTTTGTAAGGGGTTTTCGAGTTATAGCGGTCGTGCTATAATATAGGAACAGTGCGGAACATGGCGGTCCGTGCTAACGTCTTAAACAACGTCTTAGAAGGTTCGGACGGTTTTGCCGGTGCCTTTGCCGGTGTAGATTTCCGTGGTGCGTTGGTCGCTGTGTCCGCCGGATAGTTGCGCGGCGGCGGACCCGTGGAGGTCTCTCACGCTGCGGAGTTGGACGGCGCGCAGTTCGTGGTTGGGTTTGATGGCGTCGATGCCGGCCGAATGGAGCATGACCGTGGTGCGTTTGAAGATCGCGTCGCGGGTTTTGAGGGTGTCGCCGGGGAGGATGTATTCGCTGGTGGTGCGGTGCTCCAGCATGTCTTGCCAGAGGTTGAGGGGGATCTCCAGTTTGCGTTCGTTGCCTTTGGGTTGGTCGGTATCGGTGCGCACGAGGTAAATGGTGGGGATGTCGCGGATGAAGCGGACCCAGGCCCAACGGGCGCGGGTGGCTTCGCTGCGGCGTAGGCCGATGTTTGCGGCCATCGAGAGGGCAAGCCATGCTGCCGGGTCGTTGAACCAGAGGTCGTCAATGAGGGTGGCAAGGCGGGCCATCGTGGCGTCGTCGAGTTCTTCGTGGATGCGGCGGGTGGAGCCGGTGCGTTTCCAGTTTTTGAATTTGGTGAGGTCGGGGAGGGTGAGCGCGCGCATGTGCGACTGGCGTAGGGCGAGGTCGGATACGACGCTGCGGGCTTGGTTAACCATGCTGGCGGTGGTGATGCGGGCGGATTCTTGTTGGCGGGGGCCGAGGGTTTGCGCGGCGCGGGCTCGGGCGGCTTGGTAGTCTTCGAGTAGTTCGGCGGTGAGGATGGCGGTCGAGAATTGCTCAACCGTCTTGCCGGGGTGAACGGTGCGGAGGATTTTGAGCAGTGCCCAGGGGGCGTTTTTGGCGTGGCGGGCGCTGAGTTTGGAGCGGCCGGGGGCGTCTTCGTGCCAAGCGTCGATGAGTTGGGCGATGGTGGCGAGGTCGGCGTTGCGGCGGATGATGCCGATTTTGCGGAGCATGGCGCCGACTCCGTAGTGATCGGCGAGGGCGTTGTGCGGGAGGTCGATGCCGACGGCTTGCGCGGCGCGGGCGCCGTTGAGGGTATGCACGAGGGCGTCACGCACGCGGCGCGCCATAGGCCGGTCGATCACGCCAAGGGTTTTGCGGATGTTCTGCGGACCGCGATCCGTGGGGATGGATATGCGGAAGTAGGTCGAGCCGTTGGGGTGAAACTCTAGGTGACGGTCGGCGGCTTTGGTCTTGGTGCGGGGCATGGTGTTATCTAACTTTCTGCCTCTTGATTGAAGGAACATGTCACAATGTCGGCGTTTTTTACGCTCTGGCCGTGCAGTAAGCAGTATCCGCCTTTTTCAAAGTTTGCACACTCGTCGCACGCTCTTTCAGTGCTTTGAGCTTCGCGGAGCAAGACGCGGCTGTGATGATCTAACATGGTTCCGGGTTCGGCTGTTGGTTTCATCGTTTACCAGTCGATTTCAACCAACCCAACTTTGCTTGCGGGCACGCTCCAGGTCATATCGCTATTTTTGACCTTGGACACGCTTACCATCGCCTCGCTGTCTACAAAAGGCCGGCGGCGAGCCGTGCGTGGATAAACCCAAACAGCGAAGGTCTTGCCGGTGGATGAGGTGTAGGGCTTTTTAACTGGCTCAGTTATTTCTAGCATTTTGGTGGGGATTTGGGGGATTTCTTAGCGGCTCGGTTGAGGGTGCGGATGCACCACTCGGCGAGTTTGCTGCCGGGGGATTCGGGGTCGAATTGGGCGGCTCTCACCCATTGGGTTTTGTCGGTGGGTTTGCATCGGATGTGCAAATGTCCGGTGGCCGCTTCGTCGGCGGGCTTTTTGGCGTGTTGGTTGCCGGTGTTTCCGTGGGGTTGGTCGCTCATAAATTTGTTTTGTGTTATAGCAGTTTGATTTGCCGGTGGGAAGCGAGGAGTTGGTTGATTTGAGCGATGCGCGCGAGCGCCTGGCGCCCGATGGGGAAGGTCTCGTGGCGGATGGTCTCGCCGTCGCGGTCGATGATGCGCACGACGTGGACGGGTGCGTTGGTGCCGACGCGCCCAATCTCGGCGGGGCTGAGGTGGTCGCGGTCGGTTTCGGTGGTGACGGTCACGCGGTCGACGTGGGCCGGGTCTTGCCAGCGCGGTATCGAGTCGGCACGGCCGTCGGCGAAGATGTCAAATTGCATGGTTACGGGTGTTTGAGGGCGAGGTGCGCCGGGGCGGTGTCGGGCCGTGGTTGGCTCGTCAATGGCGCGCCGGGGTGAGTCGGCGCGCGGTTGACGGGTCAGCAATTAAGGGCGGTAACGCTCCAGCCGTGGTAGAAGTCCAGCGCGGCGGATAGCACGATAGGTTGAGCGGTTCCGGCGAATAGCCAAACCTCGGCGCTAAAGGTTTGGGAAGCATCAGGAAGTCCAAAGTCGGCTGACATACGCTCCCAACTTTCGCGGGCGCTGGTTTCATTGTCTTGGCAATTCCGGTGCTCACCGCTCCACTTTTTGAGAAGTCTGTTGGCCTGTTGGCGCGTGCGTGGCGTCTGTTTCATGTAAATTGAGTTCATGGGTCAGCGGGGGATTAAGGATCGGACAAAGGCGGCGGAATAGGTGGACCGCGCGGAGAATAGCGCGTCTTTTTCGGTCCATCCGGCGCCGATACTTAGCAAATGGTTTTTGTGTTCCTCGATTTTGCGCTCGCGGTATTCGCGGCGGCGCCGGGCGAGGTCTTTCGGGTCTTTTGTTTTCATGTTTTTACGGTCCGCGATGCCGCGCGGTCGGGTTGTGGTTTTACGGGTTGAGGTCGAGGAATCGCGCGAAGCGATCCCATAGAACGGGAGTTGCGATGTGATCGGATAAAAGCACGGTGCCGGGGTTGGCGGCTTCAAAGGCTTCGCGCTCTGTGGTCGTGCAAATTATCGAATCCTCGAAATTGGGGGAGTGGTAGGTTTCAAGGTCGCGCCAAGTGCCGAATGATCGGCCATCTTCGGGGTCGTCAATGGCGTAGGCGGCGGGTGTGTGTTGGGTGGTCATGGGTTTAGGCGTTGAGGGTTTGGCGTTGTTGGCGGAGGTTGGCGGCGCGTTCGCGGCGTAGGCGGCGAAGGGCTTTGTCGGTCGGTTGCTCGTCTTGGTGCGCAACGTAGCGCAAAAAGCGGTTGTAAGTGCCGAGCATACGCATCACGCGGGCGGTGGTGGTTTTCATGGCGGTTAATCAGAGGACTCCGGCATCGCGGAATGAGTAATGACCTAATGCCATCGGGTCGGCGTTGGTGGTCCCGACAATAACGTGATCGAGTAGCGCGATGTCTACGGTCTGCGCGGCTTCGCGGAGGGTGCGCGTCACGCGCACGTCGGCGGCGCTGGGTTCCGGGTCGCCAGATGGGTGGTTGTGAACGCAAACAATTGCGCTCGCGCTGTCGGCGATGGCTTGGCGGAATACTTCGCGCGGGTGAACAAGCGTGGAACCGGCGGTTCCGCTCGTCACTTCATGGCAACGGATGAGGCGGTTGCGGCGGTTGAGCGAAAGGACGAAAAACTTTTCCACGCTAAGCGAAAGCGTCTGCGGTCGCATAAATTCGGCGATCTTTTTCGGATCGCCCAAAACCGGGGCGGTGGTGCCTTGGTTGCTGGCGAAGCGTCGGCCAATCTCGAACGTGGCCGCAAGGCGCGCGGCGTGTTTGTTTTCTGATCCGGTAAATTTGCTGCATCCTACGAGGTCGCCCGCATAGGTAAGGGTCTGCTCTGCAACTTCGAGCGACTTCTCAGGCCGTCCGGTCTGCGATGATAGGACGATGGACAGCAACTCAATATCGCTGAGAGCTGCGGCGCCTAGCCGTTTGAGCCGATTTATCGGGGTTTCGCTGGTCGGCAATTGCCGATCTGGCAGCAGGGTGTCTTGCATGTGATTCCTTTACGTGTCCCGGTGCCGCCGGGTCGGTTGGTCGTGTTGACCGCGCACAGTAAGGCACGGTCTTTTGTGTTATGTCAACACAATTTAATTATCTCACTTGCGGGGATAAATAAGCGTAACCGAAAACAGGATACACGAGGCGATGAGCGCGCCGGGGATGTTGCCTGTATCTAGTAATATGTTACCGCGTGCCAAGCTCACCGGACCGGACTGCGCGCGGGCAATTCCGGCCACAAGCCATCCGACCGGAGCGGCTAGGATGGCAAGGGCGAGCGCGGCGCGGAGCTTGGGCGAAATGGTCATTTGCGGCGATCGTAGCGCGCGCCGGGCTCGGCGGCAAGGGTGGACTCCGCGCTATTTTTCAGGGCAATAAATGAGCGGGCAAAGCGGGCAAGCTCGCCGATCATCGCCTTAAATTCGGGCTCATCGGATACGCGCGCGAGTAGGTTAAGGTCTGCGCCGGGATCGTCGGGGGTGATCAAATCGAGGTCGAGGGCGGTAAATCCGGCGCGGGTGATTTCGTCGCGGACGTGCGCAACCAGGATCTCACGGGCTTGGAGCGGCGAGAGCTGGGCGCATATCATTTCCAGGGTGTCCGGCTCGGCGCGGGTGCCCTTGGTGACCATCCGCGAAAGGGTGGACTGTGCGACTCCGGCGCGCTCGGCGAGGGCTTTCACGCTGCTGTCATGAGTGACCGCGAGTAACGCGGCGGCGAGGTGGGTCTGTGTCATATCGGCGGAAATTATGCGGCAGCGGCTTAAATGTCAGCAAGTGCAAGTGGATTATAGCGCCGGAGCTATATTATAGCGAGGGCGCTTTTCGGGCTTGAAATGCGTTGCGCGCATAAGATAGCGTCTGCGCATGGACATGGCCCCCGCAATCATAAAACTCTTGCGCGTCATCCGCCGGTCGGAGCCTAGCAAGGCGGCTTTGGTGGATTGGTGGATTGATCAGATTAACGCGCTGCGGGCAAAAGCTCCCACTGGCGAGCAAGCCGATGCTCCGGCGGCAATCGAGGTCTGACATGGTTGCGGCGCGTCCTGATCTCACTGGCCGGGCGTCTCCTGCATTGGAGCCCACCTACTCCCCGGAGCAGGTGGCGGAGCATTTCGGGGTGACGGTGCGGCAGGTGCGCAAGCTGGTGGCACTCGGGCAGCAATACCGGAGCAAGCTGCATCCCACGCGCGGCGGGCTTTGGCCTACGTTCAGGCCGTCGCACAAGGTCCGGCGGATCACGTTGACAGCCATCGAGAGGCACAAACGCCACATGGAGCGCGCACAAGCCTCCGTTTAATTTTTTGCAGGACCGAAGGATGAGCACCGAAACCAACAGCCTCGAAGCCGTCGAGCAACCGATTTTGCCGGGTATTGATCTGGGACAAGAACTGCTCGGCGACGAATCGACACAGCGCGCGGAATACTCCGGCAAGATCGTGGAGAGCAATCAAGCGCGGGTGACTGCGATCCTGCAAGCGCGCTCCCTCGGTCTATCCGTCCGGCAAGTCTGCGCGGCCTACCAAGTCGGCACTCACACGCTCGCCGCCCTCGAAGAGAGACACGGCGCAAAGCTGGCAACGCTTAAAACACGCGTTGCCCGCAAGTTGGGAATGTTCGCCGAGCTGGGACTTGACCGGATGCTTGCCGAGGTGGACAGCATGGACCCGGACCGGCTGCCGGTCGCAATCGCAATTGCACTGGACAAGCTGCAAGTTCTTACCGGCGAGCCGTCGGTGATCGTTGGCCATGAGCAGGTCAACCGCTTCACGGTGGACGCTCTCAAGGATCGACTCGACGACGCTATTGACGTGACCCCGCCGGCAATGGGTTTGCCGGCGGAGAAAGATCGGCAAAGGGAGGGCGAATCTGGGGCGCGGCTGGGGGATGAATCCGGCGACCAGGGCGTGCAATTTGATAAAGAATCAGACTAGGAGTGTTGACTATGAATGACTTACGAGATTTTAGACGTTGCGAAAGACAAATGGAGGTTGCCGGGCTCATGTTTGGGCGGGTGATTTTCGGCGGATCGGTGCGCAAATGGGGGCGGGAGGGGGTCGCCCGCGTGCCGGGGTGGGGGTTCCAAAGAGATTCATCAGGGGCCGCGCAGAATTTTGACAAAGGGGGTTTGGCATGAAGGGCTATGGCGAACCGTTGGTGGCTCGGGTGACAGGGGTTGCCCGGCACAAATTGAAGCTGGTCCGGGATAAGTCGCTGGAAAAGCCGGCTGATTGGTCGCTGGAGAAGTCGGTTGTTACCTATTCGGAGAGGGGGCTGGAAAAATTGCTTTCGGAATTGGGGCTGGTCCGGGAGGGGCTTGATTTGCCGCAAATCCCGACGTTTCTACCGCCGGGGCTATCTTCACCCTCGGTTGAGGCTGGACCCCCTGAATCGTTGGATACTCAGGGGTCAGGCGATGCGGTAGCTGGTTCGGATAAAAAATTTTGGATGGTCCGGCGCGCGGTGGCGGAGCGGGCTTTGGTCGAGTTGCGGGTGGTGAAGCTGACGCGGAATCCTCGGTTGCTCATGGCGCGGGCCGGGGAGGATGGCGAGCCGGTGCGGGTGCGGGTGAGATCCAACGCGAATTTTCGGCCGGGCATGAAGCTCAAGGCTCGGGAGCCGGAGGATGCCGATGGGGCTTGGGCAATGGAGGGGCGCTGTCCGCGCTTTCCGGGGAGGATGTGACGATGA
Source organism: Actomonas sp. (assembly GCA_965203585.1). Lineage (GTDB taxonomy): Bacteria > Verrucomicrobiota > Verrucomicrobiia > Opitutales > Opitutaceae > Actomonas. The sequence continues at coordinate 442,018 of CBDBDC010000002.1, read as the reverse complement.
GTGAACTGATGGCCAAGATTCTTGGGGCGGTGGCTACGGCGGGGCTGATGATTTGTGCCCTGGCGGTGGCTGGGGCGATCAACACGGGGATTGAGGCGTGGAGGGATCGCGATGAGTGATCAGGAGAATATGCCTTGGGTTCCGGTGGAGTGGACGCCGGAGGATACACAGGAGTTTCTGACGGCGAATCCGCTGCCTTCGGACTTCACTTGGGATCACCGGGATGGGGGTAAGCGGCCGGTGGTGCCGTCTCATTCCTACCTCAAGGGCGGGTATGGGAAATGGCTGCGCGAGACGCCATATTTTCAAGGACTTTTTGAGCTGTGCCACGATGTTTTGCTCCATGCGAAGCAGGTCGGGGATGGGGAGTGGTTGGCCGGCCAGTTGAACGAGATCGAAAGGCTGAAAGGCGAACAGAAGGAGCTGACTTTATGAGTATCGAGTGGATGAACCGAGTTTTGGATCAACCGGAGCCAAAGGGCACCAGTCGTCTTGTCTTTTTGATTTTGGCGGATCGAGCGGACGAGGAGGGGATATGCTGGCCGGGGGTTGATTATATCGCCAAGCGGGCGGCAGTGAGTGGGCGCACGGTGCAGCGGTGCCTGCGCGAGCTAGAGGATAAAGGGTTTCTGAGAACTGAAACCAACGCCGGACCGCAAGCGCGATACGATAAACGGACTTCAATGTATCAGCTTTTGAGCGGGGTGACAAATCAGGTCAAATCACCGAACGGGGTGACATTTCAGGAGAGCGGGGTGACAAATCAGGAGAGCGGGGTGACAAATCAGGAGAGCGGGGTGACAAATCAGGTCGAACGGGGTGACACCCTTGTCACCCAATCCACCATAGATACATCAAAGATCCCCCAGAGAGGGGGCAAAGCCCTCTCTCCCTCACTTTCTGAATGGTTGGAGTATGCTAAAGAAATCGGTTATTCGGACATGGAGGATGGGGAGGGAGCCTGGGACCATTACGAGACCACGAAGTCGGCGCATGGGTTTTGGCGGCAAAAGGGCGGCGCGCGGATCACGGACTGGCGGTCGGCTTGCCGGACGTGTCGGCGGTTCTGGTTGAGGGGCAGGGTCAGGTCGGTTGCTCCGCAAAAATTTGCGGGAACGGGCGCGGCGGTGGAGCCGGATCAATTTAATCCTGACAATCCGTTGGCGCATACGGGCGGGAGCGCGGAGGCGGCCGGCGAGGTGGTGGGCGCGTTTGGGGTGCAATTTGCGCCAGCGGAGGACTGATTTTATGAGCATGAGCAATACACAACCTAAATTCGATGTTTTACCCGGTGGCCAAGCTGACTTGGCGACGGCCGATGCCCCTCACGCCCCGGAATCCGAGCAGCATGTGTTGCGCGGGGTGATCTACGGCGGGGTGAGTGATTGGGCGATTGCGCGGGATTGTGGCGTGAAGCCCAAGGCGTTTTATGACCCCGCGCGGCGGATTATTTGGTCGGTGCTGGAATCGCTCTACGGCCGGGGCGAGGTCGAGGTGGATGATGCGGTGCTGTGGGCGGAAATCCAGGCGCAGGGCAAGGATGAGGAGCTGGGCGGCGTGCAGGGGATGGTTGCCGGGATTGGCGAGGAGTTGGGCTCGGTCAATTTCCGGTATCATGCGGACCGGCTGAAATATTTGTGGGATTTGCGGTATACGATCCAGCTTTCGCGGATGTTGGGCGATTGGTCGCAGCAGGGGAAATTGGAGCGGGACGAGTGGATCAAGCAGGTGGGGGGCGTCGGTGCGCGGTTGATCACGCTCGGGCGCAAGAACGAGCAAAAGCTGGTTGCCGATCATATGGGCGATGTAGCTAATGCGGTGGCGCAGCGGGCGAGCGGGGAGCTCGACAAGTCGCGGTGGGTGGAGTCGTCGCTGCCGCGCTTCAATTCGCGGTGCAAGCCTTACAACTCGGGGATTCAGGATGATGGGCTGGTGTTGGTCGGCGGTGGCTCGGGCAATGGTAAGTCGGTCTGGCTGCGCCAAGAGGCGCTGGCGGCGCTGATGCAGGGCAAGATGGTGCTGTTTATCTCGCGGGAGACGGGCACGGGGGGCGTGACGGCCATGATGGCGGCGAGCCTGACGGCGGTGGATTTGAACAATCTCGAAACGACGCCGAAGGATCATTTGGAGCGGTATCAGGCCAAGCTGGCGGAAATGCGCGAGAAGTGGGCGGACAAGACGTTGTTTTGTATCCAGCAGGAGCCGACGACGCCGTTGTCGACGGTCGAGGATTTGGAGGAGCAGGTGCGGGTGCATGTGCATCGCCGGGGCACGCCGGACTTGATTTGCGTGGACTACTTGCAGTTGTTCGACACGCGGAAGAAAACGCAGTCGCGCGAGCAAACGGTGTCGGTGGTTTCGCACGCGTTGCAGGCGTTGCAGCGGGAGTTGAAGTGTGTCGTGATGGTGGCCGCGCAGCTCAATGAGAGCGGGCTGGCCGAAATGCGCACGGTAAAGCGGGATGAGGAGGGCAAGGTGATCCACCGGATGCCGAAGCCGGGGGATTTGCGCGAGTCGCAGGCGATGTATCACGATGCGGACCGGGTGGTGTTTCTGTACAAGCCGCCGGTCGATTGCCGGGACTGTGAGCAATTCCTGCCGGGGGTGTCGCGCCCGGAGATGTGGGTTTACCAGGAGAAGCGCCGGAGCGGTGGCGTCATGCACGTGCGGACGTGGTTTGAGAAGCGTTACACGCGGTTTATCGAGCTGTCGCAGTCGGAGTTGGATACGGCGCAGGATTTGAGTGCCTCGAAGGTGCCGACGGGTGGCACGGTCGATAAGCACGAGTGGAAGAAGAAGGGGGGTCGGGCATGATCGGGCCATCGGATGATTTGTGCAATTGGGATGCCGCGACCTTGCCGCTCAAAGTAGCGATTGCGGCCGATAAGTCGCCTCTGCTTTCCGGTGACATTCCCTGCCTGCCTGCCGGGTGGGAAAAGATCCAGCTTGGCGGGATGCGGTTGTTGGTGACGCCGGAGTTTCCGGGCAAGGTGTGGTTGCAGCATCCCGATGGGGTGGCGGGGCATTTCGATGCGGTTGATTTGGGCGAGTTGATCAAAGCCTATTTTGAGGAGGAGTATTGAAATGAATAAATTTGGAATTGCCTCAAGGTTGGTGAGCGATGAGCGGGCGCATGTGCGTTTGCGGGTGCGCACGGCCGAGGAGTGGGTGAAGCATTTGAATAAGGTCGCGGAGGATATTCGGCCGGCGGTGGCTTCGTTGGTGTGGTGGGATTTTGCGGATGTCGCGCCGCATCGGCGGCATTTCACGACAGTATTTGAGCCGTGGTTGGATGAGGCGATTGAAGGGGATTATCCGGCAAATCGCGTGAAGCGGGCTTTGGTAAAAGTGGGCTATGCGGAACCGGTGGCGCATATGCGCTCCAGTGAGCCAAGCACGCGCCCGCCGAACTATAAGCGGGCGTATCGCTCGGACTATCGGCGTGACGGTGGGAGCGTCCATCGAAAGGACCGCAAAGAGTCAGTATCAAGGAGGGTCGCTTGAATGAGCTGGCTTTATTCGCGGGCGCTGGTGGAGGCATACTCGGAGGCCACTTGCTCGGATGGCGCACCGTCTGCGCCGTCGAGTGGGAGCCCTATCCCGCAAGCGTATTGTGCGCCCGACAAAATGACGGCCTTCTCCCGCCTTTCCCGATTTGGGATGACGTGCAAACCTTTGACGGCAGACCTTGGCGCGGACGTGTTGACGTGGTTTCGGGCGGTTTTCCCTGCCAAGATTTATCATGGGCATGGTCAGGCAAGGGGCTTGCCGGAACGCGATCAGGGCTCTGGGTGGAAATGCACCGAATCGTATCCGAGTGCTGGCCTAGACATGTCTTTATCGAAAACGTCGGGAACCTGCGATCTCGGGGGCTTGCCACTGTTCGAGAAATGCTTGGAGCCATTGGCTACGAAACACGAGACGGCGACTTCTACGCCAACGATTGCGGAGCGCCGCAAATGCGAATCAGAACCTTCATATTGGCGCGGCGGCGCTGGTCGCCAGTGGTGTGCGCTTCCGATTGCCCAAAATGTGAATGCTGCGAGGAGCCTTGGTGCGAAACTTGCGACGAGCATTATTCAGAGTGCTCTTGCCTTGGGCCACATGCAGAAGAGGACGGCGGGCGATTGGTCGAGGAAGATTGGGGGCTTGTTGCCTACTCCGACCTGCCAGGACGCGAAGAACAACGCGGGTCCGTCGCAGTATCAAAGAAACACCTTTCCGCTGAATGTAATAGCTGGTGGACCAATGAACCCGACGTGGGTCGAGTGGCTCATGGGGTGGCCGCTCGGGTGGACCGACTTAAAGCCATTGGCAACGGACAAGTGGCAGCAGTGGAAGCACTCGCATGGCGTGTGTTGTCCGCAGAATTTGAACAACCCGAAGGAGTGAAACGCGCATGAATTTGCAGAATACAGCGGAGCCGATTCTCGGTGAGGGGGAGGCGTGGGACCCGGTGCATTGGGACACGTTGGGGGTGACGGCGCATCCGGTGGCGCCGCTGCCGGGCGAGGCGTGGTTGCGCACGCATACGTTGGAGGAGCTGTTGGAGTTTATCAACGAGCGCGAGGAGACGATCCACCGGATGCAGCAGGACCCGTTTCGGTATGGGTGGGAGCCGTTGCAGTGGAAGATTCTCGATGCGCTTTGCGGTTTCCCGTGGGCGGACCCGAGTGAGGCGGATATTCGGCGCGAGCGTGATCCGGCGGCGCGGGCGCAATTGGAGAAAAAACGCGCGTGGTGTCTGACGGTGCGGCGGGTGCTGATCAAGCAGGATGAGCCGTTGCGGGTGTTGTTGCTCAATGGGGGCAATCGCGCCGGTAAGTCGGAGTGGGCGGCGATCCGTATGATGCGGTTGCTCATGGGGCGCGATAAGCGGCGCGCGTGGGCGTTTCACCAGGATGAGGCGATGAGCCGGGAGTATCAACAGGAGTTCGTCTGGAAATACATGCCGGCCGAGTTGCGCTCGGAGCGGGGGCTGCGCCGCGGGGTGACGTATATCGCCTACAAGAAGCAGACGGGGTTTTCGGATTCGCGGTTTGTGCTGCCCAATGCGTCGGATTGCTCGTTTCGGAATTACTCGCAGGACTTTGCGAAGATCCAGGGCGGTGAGTTGGACTTAATTTGGTGCGATGAGTTGGTGCCCGCGGCATGGGTGAAGGAGCTAAAGGCGCGTGTCGCTACGCGGGGCGGTTGGCTGTTGATCACGTTTACGCCGATTGAGGGTTATACGCCGACGGTGAAGATGTTTCTCGATGCGGCGGAGGTGACGCGCAAGGCGACGGCCTTTGTGCTGCCGACGGATGGCAAGGAGCAACGCAAGGATTTGGCGATGATGGGCGATGATGCGAGCGCGTGGATCGAACCAGGGCGGCGCGGTCAGCCGCCGGTGCCCGAGGGGCGGCGGTTTGAGGAGGTGGAGCGTTGTATGCGCCTGCCGGGGGATCGTCGCTCCGGGGTGTTTTTCTTTCACTGTTGGGACAATCCGTTTGGTAATCCATCCGAGCTTTACGAGCTGCACAAGGGCGATTCGGCGCAATATCGGAAGATGAAATTCTACGGCAAGGCGACCAAGAGCGCGATGTCGCAGTTTGCGAAGTTCAACCCGGATGTGCATATCGTGGACGAGGTGCCGAAGGACGGCACGAATTACATGGTCGTCGATCCGTGCGATGGGCGGAATTGGGTGGCGATTTGGGCGCGGGTGGATCGGGCGCCGGTGGGGATGCGGATTCATATTTACCGCGAATGGCCGTGTCCGGGGCAGTATGTGCCGGGTGAGGGCGATTTGGGCATGTGGGCCGAGCCGGGCGAGAAGCTGGACGGCGAGAAGGGTCCGGCGCAAAAGCCGCTGGGCTGGGGGCATAAACGCTACCGCGAGGAGTTTTGGCGGTTAGAGGGGAAATCACCGGCTGCGATCAAAGCCGCGAGCAATGATGAAGATGATTTTGTTTTCGATGATCGGGATTCGCCGAGTCATGCCGAGCCCAAGACGCGGCGCCGGGTCGTGGCCGAGGGTGGGGAGGATATTTATGCGCGGATCATGGATAGCCGGTATGCGGCCAAGCCGACGAGCACGGCGGACGGGCAGACGACGTTGCTGGAGGAGTGTGAGGATTTGGGATTTGAACCCGACTTTGAGGCCGCGAGTGGCAAACAAATCAGTGAGGGCACTTATTTGATCAACGATCTATTGCGCTATGATCGGGAGCAGGATGTGACGACGCTCAACTCGCCGCGATTGTTCGTGCATCGCAGTTGCCGCAATACAATCTTTGCGATGCAGAACTGGACGGGCGAGGACGGCCAGCATGGCGCGTGCAAGGATTTTGTGGATACGCTGCGCTACCTCGTGCTTTACCCGGACCTCGATGATTTCCGCACGCCGGGCGAACGCATAGGGAGGAACCGATGATCGACTTGGGGCCACCACCGGAGGGGGCGTTGATACGGCGGGGCGATGTGCTGCGCTGGTTGCCCGGCTTGAGCCTGCGCGAGTGGGAGAAGATGCAACCGACCTTCCATGCGGTCGTGCTGCCGGGGCACTCGAAGCCCTACTACTCACGCGCGGAAGTCTACGCCAAGCTCGTGCGGCCGATTGAGGCCGCGATCCAATCTCACCCTGAACCTGATCTTACAACCTACCAAAAACGATGAAATACAATACCACCCATGACGCCGACTTTTCGCTCCGCGATGATGTCGGCCAGCCCTCGGTCAAACATATGGCCGATGCTCTCCAGCAGGCCGCGAGCGATGCTCACGGCGAAATTGAGGATCAACTCCTCGCCGATGATTCGCGCTATTGCTACTGGCCCGACCAGGACGAGACGGGGCGCAAGCCAGCGCTCGTGAATGGTCAACCGGCCTCGCCGTGGCCCAATGCGTCGGATGTGCGCGTGCGGCTGGCGGATGGCATTATCAATGACGATGTGAAAGTGTGCAAACATGCCTGCCGTCGGGGTCAGCTTACGGTGCGGGGCACGGAGAGCGGGGATATGCGCGATGGCGGTAAAATCTCGCTGTATCTCGACCACTTGCGAAAGACGAAGATGAAGCGTCAGACGCAGCGCGAGGCGGGGATTGCGGCCAACTACCGGCAAACCTATGGCAAGTGCCTGACGGCGGTGACGTGGCATCAGGAATGGGCGGTCGATTACAAGGAGATCACCTTGGAGCAGTTGGTCGAGGAAGCGCGCGCGGAGGCCCAAAAGGGTCAACCGGGCGTGGCTTCGCAGTTGCTCAACGCGATGAGCGAGACGACGCGCGATGGTCGGCGCGAAGTGGTGGCACTGCTCAAGGCGTGGTTTCCGGCGCTCGATAATGCGGCGGCGCACGAGCAGGCGCGCGAGTTGGAGTTAAATGGGCGGATGAGCTTGCCGCGCCGTTACCTGCGCCGCAATGAGCCCCGCCGCGAAGCCCTCAAGCTGTGGCGCGATGTGTGGTTGCCGGTCAATACGGAGGACCACCAGGATAGCCCGTGGATCGCGTGGCGGCGCACGTTTACGCCGGCCCAGGTGAAGGAAAAGGTAATTTCCGAAAAGTGGGATGAAGCCTTCGTCGAGGCCGTGCTCAAAACCACCGGTCGCACGATTGTCGAGCTGACGGAGACCGATCAAAACAACATCAACCGGCGCACGGATTGGCGCGACTCCGCCGAGGACATGGAGGGGCGCATCGAGATCTTTTATTTCTACCATACGGTGCCGGATGAGAGCGGGGCACCGTGCAAGCATCTCACGGTGATGTCGCCGCATATCATGGGGCACGCGGAGTTTGGCCGGGATGAGGCACCGGTGGGACTCGATGAGCCGTTGGACTACGATCATGGGGAATATCCGTTTGTGGCGCATCGTCGCGAGGACGTGGATCGGCAATTTGTCGCTTCGCGGGTATCGCGCAGCTCGTGCGTTTCAACCAGCAGGAGGTGAAGCACCAGCGGGACAGCGCGATCAATCACACGGACCTCGTGTTGCAACCGCCGTTGATCCGGCCGGAGCGCGAGATTGGCCTGCCGTTGTCGCTGCGCCCGCGCGGTGAGATTGGCGAGCGTCGGTTCAATGGCACGCGCCATATGCCGATCCCGCAAGTGGGGCAGGCGGGCAAGCCGTTGGAAGAAGCGGCGCGGTTGGATGCGCTGCACTACTTCGGCAAGGACAAGGATCGTGACCCGGTGCGCGTGGCGATGTATAACCAATCGCTCGCGAGTGATTTCTGCGATGAAGAGGCCGAAATCTGGCGGCATATCTTGAAGCTGTGCCAGCAGTTTGAGGACAACGTGGAATTTCAGCGCAAGGTCGGGGGCAAGCCCTCGACGATCCGGTTGAGCCGCGAGGAGATCCAGGGCGAGTATGACCTCATGCTCACCTACAACACCGATGAGTTGGACCCGGACATGATGAAGTCCAAGATCGAGTTGCTGCACAAATTCATCCTGCCGGCCAACAATGGCGAGATCGACCCGGCGCCGATCAGTCGCGGCCTGCTGTATGGTATGTTCCCCGAGTATGCCGATGAGGCGGTGCGCGACAGTGAGTTGGCGGCCAAGAAGGAAGTCGATGAGGAGGAAATGGTGTTTGCCAAGATGGTGGGCAACGTGGAGGCCGAAATGAAAGAGGACGGCCAAAACCACGGCCTGCGCCTGCAATGGCTCGATCAGCATTTGTCGAAACCGGCCACGCAACAGCTTATCCAGGGCGTGCCGCACTTGGAGGAGTTGGTGAGCAAGCGCCGCGAGCATCTGGAGTTTATGGTGCAGCAAAAGCAGGTGAACGCACAGACCGGCCGCGTCGGCGTGCAGGCGGGAGGCTAACCGATGAAAGCGACCTACTACTCCGACCGCGCCGGGACGACCCCGGCGCGGGTAGGCGATGCAGTGGTGCGCGCTGAGGGCACCGTCAAAGGTCAGCGCGTGGTGCTGACGATGTGTGCCGGGGCGTCGGCGCCCGTGCTGCTGGCCAGTGGCGAATTGAGCGAGCAAAAGCCCGGCGAACGGTGGAAACCGGAAACAGAGCGTTAAATTCCTTGCAATGCGTCTAACGCATAATATGCGTTGAGACTATTCCTGAAAATCCCCAATAACGGAGAACCTGATCTATGTTTGGTATGTTAATGTCTCATTTGAAATACGTGCGCGCTACGCGCCGTCGCCTTGTGCGCAGTGTGCCGGAGCACAAGATGGAGCCGGAGGAGATCAACCAGGCGTTGGCTGGTATCGTGGAGAGCGCTGGCTGGCGGGCGCTGCATCAGTTGTTGGATGAGGAGATCGCGCAGGCGGTCGATCATGTGAGTGAGCAACCGCGTGCCGATGAGCTTGGCCCGATCAACCGCGATTTTAGCGCGGGCGGGGTGGATTATTTGCGCGGGTTTCAGCGCGTGCTGCTGGAGAAGCAGGCGGTGGTATCGCAGGCCGATACGGATATTGAGGGGGAGTGATGGGCATGAATTTCTCACTACTCGCCGGGGCCTCATGCTCCGATAGAGTGATGCCGGGAATGGCGAGGAAATCACCGGCCTCAAGCCCAGGACCGCGCCGCCGAGGAGCAGGCCCGCGCCGCCGGGCTCAATGAGCCTGTCCCCCAATCCGCCATCGACGCCTATACAGCCTGCCACGGGCGGGCGGTCGGACCAGGTGGATGTGTTTGTGGATGGCAGGTTGTCGCACACTTTGGGGCGGAAGCGGCTGGGGTTGGCGATTGCGAAGCGGGTCGGGTGAGGTGCTGCTGGTTCAGCCGGGGCGGGCTAAGGGGTCACGTCGGAAATTGTAAGGGTTGTGACGGTCGGACGCGAAAAGGGGTCACGTCGTAAATTATGAATTACGCTGCGCTCCATTCACAATTTTACGACGTGACCCCGTCCTGATGGCAGGTATTTGACCTGCTTTGACCCACTTTGCACGCGGTTGCTGGAGTGGGGGGTTGCGTGATAGGCTTTTGTTGCCTGAAACGCATGGCATGTCTTCTCCCCGGATAACCATGTCAGGCCCAAGGTGCGGGCCAGCGGGCGCTTTGCGCTTTTGGGGAGGTATGCACCGGACTCCGGCCAGTCTCGCGCGTAATTGGGTGCCGAGCCGTGCCATGACCCCATCCTCCCAATGCCTTCAGTAGTAGAAAAACCGGCCGCAGCCGGGCAACAACCTGCGGAGACCACACCTGCCAACTCCGATATGGCTTTTGCCGATTCGGGGTATGATCCCGATAATGCCGCCTTGGAGAGCATTCTCGGTGGAGGCGCAGCTCCCGCCGCACCAGCCGATGAGCCGGTGGACGACGAACAATTTGAGGACGATGATCCTCCCCACCAAGATGAGGCGGGCGATGAGCCGGCCGACGTGCCTGCCGAGGGCGATGAGCCTGCGGCAAAAGAACCTGCGGCCGAGGGGGATGACCCTGCGGCCGATCTCGACGAGGACGGCAAGGCCGCGCGCGCCAGCTTCTCCCCTAGTCAGCAACGGGTCTTTGACCGCGAGCTGGCCAAGGTGAAGCGCAAGGAGCGTGAACGCCAAACCGACGATCTTACCCAAGCGCAAACGCAGCTCCAGGCTCTCGAAAGTGAGCTGACGACGCTGCGCGAGCAGGCGCCGACACCCAAACCCATCGCCACGGCGGATAACCCGCTCGCGGGCGTGGAGGATGAAAAGGCGCTCACGGAACAGATCGAACAGGCTCGCCTGCAACGTCAATGGGCTCGCCGTCATTTGGACGGTGGCACCCTCGAACGCAACGGCAAGGAAGTCGAGGTGAGCCCGGAGCAAGCCGTTCGGATGATCGAAGATGCTGAGGATGTGCTCGAAGTCCATGCGCCCGCGCGGCGCAAGTTCATCGAAGCGCGCACCGAGGCCAATCGGGTAGCGGAGCAGGAATTTCCGTGGCTCAAGGACAGTAAACACGAGGGCACGCTTCTCGTGCAGCAACAACTCCGCGCCAACCCGGCACTCGCCGAGGTGCCCGCTGGCAAGCTCATGCTCGCTTATGCCGTCGTAGGTCATGCCTTCGCCGCCAGACAGCGCGCCGAGCAGTCCGCCAAGGGCAAGGGTGCGGGCGAGGGTGCTGCCAACTCCAACCGTAAACCGGCCGCTGCGCGTGTGCCGACTGCTCCGGCCAGTCCGGCCGGCGGTCAACGCGCACCGAGCACGCCAGCGGGGGCCAAAAAGTCCCGCCAGCGTGCGCTCCAGCAATTGGATGAGACCGGCCAAGACGAGGAGGGAGCCGCGCTCGCGGCGCTGGGCATCTAGCCCGGTGCAGCGATTGGGCATGGCGACCGCCTCATTTCACCAACGTTCATAACAACCCTTTAGGAGGAATTACCTATGCCCGGCTTAATCGAGCCCAATCAAGTAGGACAGCGCCAAGACCTGTCCAACTACATCACCAACATCGAGCGCGAGAATGCTCCGCTCTTTTCCATGCTGCCCAAGGACGAGGTTCACAAGACCACGTTTGAGTCCCAAGTGGACGACTACGGGGATACCAGCGACATCGACGGCGTGGCATCCAGTGCCGACGCCTCCACCTTCACCAATCAGGTGGAGAATCGCGGCCTCATCGAAAACTCGGTGATGAAAATGTGGGAAAACCCGAAGGTGGACGACTTTTCGGAGAATGTCTCCGAGAATCCCGCCATCGCCAGCGAGTATCGCGAGAGCGTCCGCAAGGCCACCGTGCGGCTCAAGTTCCGCATGGAGAAGAAACTGCTCTCCCGCACCGAAGCGGCCAAGCAGGGCCAGGGCGGCGCGACCGCCTATGCGACCTGCTCAATCGGCGGTTTCGTGAACAGCAGCGCGCCGACCGGCACGCAAACGGTGCCGACGCGCTTCCGCACGCCTTCCGCGCATATCTACACGAGCCCGGTCGCGGCCTGCAAGGAGTCGACCTTCATCGACATCATGCAGGAAATCTTCGAGGCGACCAATGGCATGGGCATGTTTACCGGCGTGTTCGGCTCCAGCCTCAAGAAGCGGGTGAGCGAGTTCTCGATCTACCAGCCCGATGTCGCGAGCAACACGGTGGTGCGCCAGATCAACAAGAGCGACACCAAGACGCTCGAAACCTGTGTGGATGTCGTCAAGGGCGACTTCGGCATGTTGACCATCGTGCCGAGCACGCGGGTCAACCACTTCGGCACCGATGGTTCCGAGAACAGCCAGGCGATCAAGCGCGGCTCCGGCTACATGCTGGATCTCAAGATGTGGGGCTTGGCCTTCAAGCGCCGCGTGGGGCACAAGTCCCTCGAAGATCAAGGCGGTGGCCCGCGTGGCATCGTCGACACCATCTTCGGCCTTCGGTGCAAAAACGCCAAGGCCAACGGTGCGCTCTACGTCTCCGGCTAATCGGCGACCCAACCTGAACCTTTTAACATAAGGAATCCAATACCATGTATAATGTAATTGAATTGGGCGCGGAGGAGCAACGACTCACCGGCGCCACGCACGTCGTCCAAGTGGACTACGCCAAGCTCGCCGCAACTGCCGATACGACTGTGACGCTCACCGTCGCTTCTGGCGTCGCGCGCGATATGGTCACCGGGGCGTTCTTCGATCTCGTGACTCCGTTTGACGGCGGGGCCACCCGTGCCCTGTTGATCGACTTCGGCCACGATCTCGCGGCCGGCACCGATGACGCCGACCTGTTTATCGACAGGGAGCAAATCCATGCCGATGGCACGGAAATCCTCGCTTCGCTGGGCACGGGCAGCGGTTTCGCGGCGCAGGAGGCGTTTGACCTGGAGCTGGTGTTTACCGCGACCGGGGCGAACCTGACCGCGCTCACCGCCGGCCGGGTCGATGTCTACTTCAACTGGGTGCGTCCCTCGAAGCAGCTTCGCGGCATCAATGATTAATCTGGCCGCTTAGGTCATATCAACACCGGTTAATCCCTGCCCATAACCAGCAACTCGCCTCACTGTCATGCCGACTGAAATCGACGGATCACCGATCACCGATCAGGACATCTTGGAGGATGCGGACCAGCCGTTTGAGCTGGCGCTCCCCGAGACGGTAGATGAGCGCGAGTTGCTGGAGGGCTTGTATGCCGATCTTGAGCGCGGCGAGCACGCCAAGGCTGTGCTCGCCGAGGCTCAGGCTCGTGAAATTGGCAGGTTGCACCAACGGATCGGTGCGCATCGCAGCGTGGAGGGCATGGGGCAGGTGGTGGCACGGGTGCCGCTCGATACGTTCCTGCACTGGTGCGCGCGCGAGACGGGGGAATTTTGGTATGATCAATCTTCGATCAACTACATCTTACGGGACAATCCAAGTCTCGTTCCTGAGACGGCGCGCAAGCCGATGATCACGAAGGAGCGAGAGTTGGACGGTTCGTTAGGGGTAGCGAATCGCGGAACGGTCACGACTGAACCGGCGAGCGGGGCCGGATTGATTAGGTCCGGCTCCGCGCGCTCCTCGCGGAAAGGCCGGTGGGGTTTATGAGAACGGTCGCCTACAAGTCCGTCCTTGAGGGGGTTTTGCGCCGCGTGGGCGAGTCGCCGGATACGGCGTCGACGGAGCGGTTGCTCCAGGTGGGTGAAATGATCGCCGACCGCTATCGCGATGCGAAGGAGTTTTACTTTTGGCCGGAGGATATGGCGGTGGAAAACCGGTTTTTCCGTCCGACGTGGGCCAGTGGCGCCTATGATGAGGATGACGAGGTTTACCATGCGGCGACCGGCAAGTATTACCAAGCCAGCGCGGCCATCACTACGGAAGTGCCCGGCCCGGATGCGGAGTGGGTCGAGCTGACCGATTTTCATAAATACATCGCCTATGAGCAGGCGGGCGAGACGGCCATTGGCGCGGTGCGCGGCGTATGGAGCAAAGATCCGCGCGCCTATAAGGATGCGCAACGGGTGGGCTTTGAAGTGGGGCCGCTGGGCATCACGATCCCGCCGGGCACGCAGTTGACGAGTGTGTGGGTGGATTTCCGCGCGCGGGAGGTCGATTTTGGCTGGTCGAGTGTTTACAGCGAGACGGCTACCTACGCGGTGGGCGATGTGATTTACTACGCTACGGGCGGTGAGGTGTATGTGTGCGCCGTCGCCACGAGTGCGGGCGAAGACCCGGATGATACGCCGGCGAGTTGGACGCAGCGCACGATGCCGCACCGGTTGGCGCGGGCGATCAAGGCAGGGGCTCGCGCCGACCTGCTGGGCACGCTGGGCCAAGAGGCCAAGCAAAAGGCGTGCGAAGACGAATTTGTAGAACTGCTGGAGGAACAGGTCTGGCAGCTCACCAAACTACAAGGCCAGACGGGGCAACCTACCGTCATTCCACAACCTTAAACCTGAAAGTAACCAAATACCATGAGTGGCAGAGCCAGCTTAATCATTGCAAATTCCGATGTCGTATCGGACGAAAACCCGCTACCGGTCAAGACCGGTGGGGGCCTGCCCGGCGCCGGGGGCTGGACCGAGGCGAGTAAGACGGTCGCGGCTACGGGCACGCCGGAGGCGTTGGGCGGGGATGTCGATTTCCGCGAGTTGTTGATCTTTGAACTGACGACCAACACGGGCGAGGTGAATTGGGGTGCGGCTTCGGGCAATGGCACGCAGCATGGCACGCTCCCGGTGCAGCTCACCAACGGGAATCTCCAGGAGATTTATCTGGATGTGGCCGTGAATGGCGAGGGCGTCCGCTACCTCTACCGCTAGGCGGCGCGAAGTAACAGGTAACAAGTAACAAGTATCAAGAGCATAGCAGGCCAGGCACTGAAACACTGACTTGCTGCAACAAAGGAATTTCTGATGACACAACTTACTCCAGCACAATTCAAGGGGCGGGGGGCCGGTTTGGTGCCTCGCGTGGGCACGCAGGCGGGCAAGCTGCTCAAGGATGATGGGACTTGGGCGACGCAGGCTCTCGAAATGCAGGGCGAGGTGGCGGGCGGTAGTATTGCTGCGGCCAGTGGCTTCGATCCCGGCGACTTCTTTTATATCAATGCCACGGCCGGCGGCTTCACGGAAGGTAAGTGGGCGATCAGTAATGGTTCGTCCTGGGTGGAGGTGGATTCGATTTCGGGTCTGTTGCCCGCTGCTTCGCAGAGCGAGGTGGATGGGGGCACCGTCACGGGCAAGTATGTCGATCCGGCTACGCTTGCCGGAAACGTCAGGCCACAATTCGCCGCCCGCACCCCGCGCCCGCGCAAGGGAGTGGTGAGCGATGGGACGGCCTTTGCCGCCCTGCTAGAAAACCCTGATGCGTTTGCACCGGGAACCGGAGACATCACGCCTTTTGTCTGGGCGGCTCTTGACGATTGGACGCCTGCCTCCGTTGTTTATTTGCACAGCAATGACGCCGGGGCCTCCACGGGATTTCAATGGGGTGTTCACACGGATGGCACGCTCCGCTTGTTTGTTCGCGCCACGGCTACGTTTTATTATTCCACGGCGGCAACCGGAGTTACTGACGGCCAAATGGCTCTGTTGGCAGCCGCGATGGACCGGAACGGCGACCTCGTTTTCTACGTCAACGGTTCACAATTAGGTGATCCAGTGGACATGAGCGGGTCATCCGCCGTTTCGTTCAATTCTACGGTCGGGTTGCACCTCGGAGGCAACAACGGCGCTGGCCAATCCAATACGGTAACCTATGGCGAATCGGGGATCATTGACGGGCTAGCAACCGCTGCGCAAATCTCCAATGCACATGCGCTTGGAACCTTTCGCGGTCTCGGGCTCACCCCTTACTTTCACTGGGAACCATCCGACACGCTCGGCTACGGCATCTTCGAAGACATCAGCGGCAACAACAACCACGCGGTCTTGGGTGCCTCTGGCGTTGAGCCCAACTGGCAGATCGACCTCCCGACCGACAGCGGCCCGGTGCAGGCGTTGCGGAGTGATGGGTCGGATGGGAACCTTTACGCTGACCTGAATAGTCAGGTGCCACTGACCGGCGATTTCTCAATTCTAGTCTGGCCGGATAATATGGCCGTGGATTCCGCAACGGCATCGAACATCGTTAAAATCAGTTCGGAGACGGACGGAGACGGCACTACGGGGGAGTTTGCTTTTGATACCTCCACAGATCAATACCTGCGCGTTATCACTCGCTCGGCGGGCAGCACTTCAAACTCCAACTCTGCGCAAAGCGAAGGTCTTTATCCTCACGCCCAAGGGCAACGTTGCGGTTTTCTGATCAGTAGGGACAGCAGCGCGGCTACCATTCAAATTTATTACTGGAACGCCGGAAAAGTGCTGGATGTCACAAACCTGTTTGTGTTCGGCACGGGCGGCACTCCTCCCGGTTGGGGCCAGTCAATTGCGGGGCCATACATCAACCACTTTGCTCGGGGTTCTGAGTCTCTGCCCGCTGACCTCTGGAGACCGACAAAGCTCTACAACGTCGCCGCCACCACCGTAGCCGAAGCCGAGAACGCGATGTCAGCCAACCCGACCGGCAAGTTTGCGGTTCAAGGCAACGGATCTGAACCCTTCTCAAACGCTACTTTTACCAACCGCAATGAGGCCTCCGGCAGTTACGGAACTTTGGGGAATGGCTACGAAATCCTAACCGGCAACACCGCAACGGGCTTTACCGCCGGTCATGGCGCGGGTCAGGTTTCACAACTCGGTAGAGGTGAGTTCACATACTCCACAGGTGACGTGTTCGACGTGTTCTTCGACATCACGTTAGACACCGGAACAAGTCCTGCCTCCGTGCTGCCTACCCGAGCCGGACTCACCTCGTCCCTTGCCACCAGTAGTGTGGACCGCTCAAACGATGTCGGGCCTTCAATCACTGAAGGCTCAAACGTCCACCGCGTGATCGCTACTGGCAATAATTCCACTGGTTTCTTCTCGTTCATACACAACAACGTCGCTCCGCAGTCTACCTTTACGGTCAGCAATTTCCGCATTGCTCGGGTTGGCGAAACCACCGGCCTATCCCTCAGCGACGGCGGTGGCTACCAGCCGAAGAACCCCGCGGCGGACTGGAACGACTCGACGCATTGGACGATGAGCGACAGCGGGGTGGAGTGGATCGGCGAGCCTGCGAAGATTGGTGACTTCGTTGCGATCCAGAAAACCTACACAGATAGCGAGATCTCTTCGCCAGCGGACGTTACCGCGCACGGTTTGAGGGCAGCCAAGTGGCAGGTTCAGAAAGTGATCATTAAGGTCACCGAGGCTTTCGACGCTGCCACCACGCTGGACGTAGGTCTGCTAGGGACTAGCGACGCAATTGCGTCGGCTATGGTCTTGGATTCGACGGGATACAAACGGACTTTGAGTTCAAACGCTGGAGTGTCCGACACCAACGGCAGCATCTACCTCAAAAAGAACCAAGCCACCACGCAAGGCGCGGTCACCGTCACCGTGATCCTTGAGCGCGTATTTTAACCACTAACCCAATCAAACATCATGCCAATCCAAGCAATGTTCGACGTAGTAAAGCCTACGTCCATCCACCAAGACTCCCCCATCATCCAATACGGTATCACCGACGAGGAGGGCACTAGCTACACCTCGCACGGGCATCTGGTAGGGATGACTCCAGAGCAATCCGCAGCGATGGCCGACGCCATTGCGGCTATTCAAGTCATCGTCGATCAGGACGCTTACGTTAAAGGACTGCTCACGCCGCCCGAGGGCTGGGTGGCACCTGAGCCTGCTGAGGAGCCCGTCGAAGATCCCGAACCCGACCCTGGGCCTTAACCGATGCAGAAGGCGCTGATATTCGGCGGGGCGGGGTTACTACTGGCGCTGCTGGTCTTCGCGGTGATCCGCAAGGACGCGGCGCTCTATGATGCGCTGAGTAATCGCATGACGGCCGACAACTACATGGGCAAGGCTTTGGCTGTGTTTGTGGTGGGAGGTGACGAGTGAGCCGAAGTTGAGCGCGGTGATCATGGGGCTGGTGGTGATTGTAGCGTTTATCCTGCTCTCGGGGTGCAAGTCGGTGGATCGGCCGGAGGCACGCGAATTTGCGCGGGCTGATCCGGCGCCGGTGATCGCGAGCCAGGGGGAGCGCGAGGTGCGGGTATTGGCATCGGCGGATCGGATCGACGCGGTGGCCAAGTCGGCCCCGGAGGTGCAACCGGCGTTGGAGTCGGAGACGAGCGAGATCCGCGCAGCGGTGGCGAGCGCACCGGCTGAGGATGTGACGCTGTTGATTGCTACGTTTGAGGGGCAGTTGGATGATCGGGAGCGGGAGATTGAGCGGCTGAGCGCGCAGGTGAAGCAGTTGATCAACCAGGAGCTGCGGTGGCAGGCGCGCGGGCTGACGGGGCTGGGGATCGCGTTGGTGTTGGCGTTTGGGGTGTCGGTCGCGTTTGGCGGCGGGTTGGTGGCGGCGGCCAAGACGTGGCCGATTGCGCTGATGGGCGTGGGGTGCCTGGGGCTGGCGCAGATCGTGGCGCATCCGTGGTTTATGCCGAGTATCGCGGGGCTGTTGGCGCTGGGCGCGGGGTATGCAATTTACTATGTGTTCGATCGGCACCGGGAGGGGCGGCTCAAGTCGTCGCTGGAGAAGAAGGCGTCGCTGTTGCGCAAGATCGTGCCGGTGCTGGATGAGGCGCGGGAGAGTGCGAGCGATACGGTGCGCAGTGTTTTGGAAAATGGGGTGTTTGCCCGGTTGTCGCAGCGGATGAATCGCGAGGATAAGGTGACGGTGCATGAGGTGCGCCGGGAGATTAAGGAGGTGGAGGCGTGAGCGGTGAGTCGCAGAGCAAATTTGCCTTTTGGAATGGCCGTCGAGGTGTTCCTGATTGGGTGTGGGGCGTGGTGATCGCGTTGGCGACGGGCGCGGTAACGGTCTATGCTACGGGGGTGCGCAATGATGAGCGCCTGCGGGCTGAGACCGAGGCGCGCAAGGTGGCCGATGTGGCTGAGGTCGCTGCCCGTGAATCGGGGCATAAGACGCTGGCCGAACAGATCGAGGCCACGGCGAAAGCCAACCAAAAGACCATCCAAGCCGTGCAGCAATTGACGGTGACGGTGCAGCTTTTGGAGCAGCGCGTCGCGGCCAACGAGAAGCGCGATGATTCGCACCACAAGGCGCTGCATATGCCGCTGGCGGAAAAGCTCCAGTTGTTCGAGTCCAAGCCGGAGGCGTTGGCGCACAAGGAGGCCGCGCGCCGAGTGATGGCGCAGATTCTGGACTCCCAAGCAGAATACCGCGAGGAGCAGCGGGCGATGCGCGAGGATATAAAAACCATTCTGAGGAGCCTGCCCAAGCCATGAGCAAACCGGATAAAAACTTCCTCTCATTCACCGGCGACAAGGGCGGGAACATCTGGCGCAATGGGCTGATCCTGTTCACGCCGGAGGTGCCGCGAAGCGAGCGGGTGGTGACGCTAACCGCAGCGGACTGTGCGGGGATCACTCCAACCAACTGGGCCGACATCCTGAAATTCTCTGGCGTGCGGGGCCTGACTGTGATCGTCGAAGGCATCTTGCCCGGCGGCAAAGAGGACTGTGCGGACTTCAACAACCTCTGCGATGACGTGGAGTTGATCGTCAAGGATGGTTGCACGCCAAACGGTCGCTACGGTTTCACCGTCAAGGGCGGCTGCCGGAACATTCGGATTGTCTGCGATTTCATCCGGCTGGCCAAGGTCTGCGAACTGAGCCTCGGCAACTGGTCCGACCAGAGCGATGCGATCACGCGGGACGTGGAAATGGCGAGCTATGCGTTCAGCGGGTGGAAGCTGCGCTACTCCAGGCTTAACGCAACCGACCCCGAACTGTTGGGCGGTCCGTGGAAGGCCAAGTTCAAACTGCCGCGCTGGTTGATCAAGCCGGTGTGGCTGTTGTGGGGAGCCCTCAAGAAGATCGGCCTGCCGGTATGAAGCACGCGACGACTTACCCGCCACTGGATTCCGCGGAAATGGAGGATGGGGATGATGTGTTCACCGGCCTGAATATGACGGTCGAGCCGGACCTCCTACGACCGGGCGAATATGCGTTTGCGCGCAATATCGACCTACGCCGGCGCAAGCCGACCACGCGCGCCGGCATGACTGAGTTGACTTGGGGCCAGCAGGAGGACGCGGGCGAAGACACCGGCGATGTGTGGAGTGCCCTCACGTTTCGCAATCCCGATGGGGATACGTTCATCATAAAGGCGCGCACCAATAACGCCGAAATCTGCGACGAGACGGGCGGTTGCCTCGAAGTGGCTTACGATGGGTTTACGCTCTCCAGCGCGGTTTCGCTCGTGCAATGTTTCAACGTGGTCGTGATGTTTCGCGGGAGCGGGCACGCGCCGGTCGCATGGATACCCGACTCGCCGTGGGCAGAACCTGCCACCACGGAATTTACCACGATCTCGCAAACGGGCTCCGGGGGCACCGATGCGATGCCGTCTGGCTCTGCCTTTGGCATCACGTTTAAGAACCGGCTGTTTGTGCCCTTTGACCGCGACAACGTGGCGATTTCCGATGTGCTCAACTACACGCGGTATGATCCGGTGGAGCAACAGGCCAAGATCAACCGCGGTGAGGAGGGCTCGATCACGGGCATGGTCAAGGCAGGCCGCGACTCGCTGGTCATCTTTAAGGACTACACGACGCATGTGCTCGATAACATTGTGGCGGATCTCTCCACGATCTCCCAGGACGAGCTGCCCATCGACATAGGTTGCGGCGCCCGCCGGACCATCGTGCGCTACGGGACCGACATCATGTGGCTGGGCGGTGATCTCGGCTACTACACCCTGAGCCAAGCCCTCGACAACCGGCTCCAGGGCGATGAGCGCGCGATGAGTGACCCCATCGAACCGCTCATGGAGTCGATCAAGCCGACGCTCCTCTCCACCTGCACGGCCAAGATTTGGAACAAGAAGCTCTACCTCGCCGTGCCGCTGGGCACCGCGACGACAGCGGCCAATACAATCCTCGTCTATGATTTCACGCTGGGCGCGTGGGTGAGTGTGTGGACCTCCGGGCTCTACTCGATCCATGACCTGCTGATCTACCCCTACCAAGGCCGCGAACGTCTCGTCATGGTGCATACCGATGGGCGTTTGTTTCTCATGGAGGAGGGCACCGACGACGCGGGGACGGCCATCCCGATGGAGCTGATCACGCGCGGGTATCGCTGCAATACCGAGGAGCACAAGCGGTTCAAATGGGGCGAGACTTCGCTCTCTACGTGGAGCCCGAACTATACGATCCAGAGTGGCGTGGACGGGGGTAACGTCTGATGGCAAGCGCATGGGCAGATCGACTTTCGAGCAAGGCGCTCTCGCGGGTGCGGGATTTCTTTGGGATGGCACGTCCCTACGATGTGACCAATGCCAACGACGATCACGGCCGGCCAGGGCGGGAGGACTACTCGATCCTGCTGCTGGCGCCGGATAGTATTTCTCTCGATGCCGTGCAACCCGCATGGAGCGGGCCGTGGGCGACTCGCACGCAGGGCAACACGGCCAGCGCTGATGCTGCATGGGCCGCACGGGTGACCGGGGAGGGCACGACGGCGAGTGCCGCATGGGCTGCCCGCCAACAATCCACCACGACCAGCGAAAACAGCGCATGGGCGGGCCGGTGCGTAGGCGTGACCCAAACCACCGAAAACTCCACTTACACCGTGCGCATAGACGGTCAAACCTCTACCACGTAAAACCATGTCTGGCAGCGCCGCTCTCGATCTAGGAACCAATGGGGTGAACCCCGACCAAAAGGCATCGCTCACCGAGCGGTTCGGCCTCACCGAGCGCGGGCGCTTTATCCAGCTACGCATCACCAACACGACCGGCCGGCTCACCGTGCGCGCTACGCGCGTAGCGGCCGATGTGCAGGACCGTAGTATCGGCACGATCCCCTACCAGGGCTCATAAATCATGGCCACGGGCGCAATCACAGTCACGGCCGGCAAGGCATGGGATGAGATCAACGGCGAGGTGATTGACCTCGCCAAGCTCAACCAAACGGCCAATCCGGTGTGTCGGGTCGATGAAAACGCCATCAGTCGGCGCGAGTTGGTCACGTCGTTTCTCACGCAGGTCGACGGGGCGACGAGCAGCATCGTGACGTTGCAATCGCAGATGGTGACGATCAACGGCTACGCCGAAAGCCGCTACACCCTGCAAGTCGCGGCCAATAACAAGATCGCGGGCATGACGTTGTTTGTGGCCGATGGGCCGGATACCGATGTCTCCTACGTGCGTTTCCAGGCGGACCGGTTCGAGATCGACGACACGGCGACGGGCGGGCTCATCCCGTTTGAGATCGACGGCGGCAAGATCAACCTGACCGGTGATGTAAAGATCGACGGCGCGCTCGTGGTGAATGGGACAATCGCCGCCAACGCACTCAATGTCGCCACGTTGTCGGCTATTTCTGCCGATCTGGGCACGGTGACGGCGGGCTCGATCACGTCGGTAAGCATAACGGGCACTTCAACGCTCGATGTGGGATCAGGCGTAAATCGTTTATACGTTAATGGTATGTCAGCTTACTATGGCGATGGCTCAGGGTCTAAGTTGGTGTTCACCTCGGGAACTGCGTTCGACATTGAAAATGCGTCTGGAAATTCCGAAGTGACCCTGACCATAACGGAGGGTTCCGGCGCCGGCGGCGAGCTATACCTTCGTGACGAGTCTGGGAACAATCGCGCGATTCTATTCGGGAAAGAATTTGGAAGCGGGCTCGCGCTTTACGATGGTTCAGACACGCTGGCGGTCAAACTCGATGACGATGACGGCTTGGTGTTTTACTCTGACACCAACCTGTTCCGCGAGTCGGCGAACGTGCTCAAAACCGACGATCAGTTCAAGGCTTTCAGTCTGCGCACGACGGGAGGCACGATTCTCTGCACCAATGACGACGGGGAAGAGGTGTTGCTCGGGACGTCCGGCGGCTATGGCTACATCGAAGTCGGCGGCGATAACGGGGGGTTTGTCGATATAAAGGGGCCCAATTCCGACGACTTCGATATGCGCATAATCTGCGCCGGGAGTTGCAGAATCATCACAGCCGGGTCCCAGGACTTGTTGCTCTCTCCGGGTGGCGTCGTGCGCTTTGGCGCGCATACCCGCATTGGTGCCGAAACCGTCACCGGCTACATCACGATCAAAGACAGCGGCGGCACGACCCGCAAGCTGGCAGTCGTCTCCTAGCTTAACCCCTCGCCCTATCCCGATATGAACATCACCCCGACCTTTCTCGACAACGAACTCAACGGCCAGCGCGGGCGCTACCAGGCACTCACGACCGAAATCGTGAGCCTCGAAACCCAACTGAAAGCCAAGCAGGCCGACCGCGAGGCCGTGGGCGGCTCGATCCAAACCCTGCAACAGCTCAAAACCGAGGCCGAAAAGCCCGAACCGACCTATGCGGGTAAAATTGACCCGGAACTGAACCATGATTGACTTGCGCTCAACGCATGAATTGCCTTACTCGCATACCCAAGAGGCGGAAGCTCTGCGCAAGCAGGGCGGACGAAACCGGCCGGTGCGACTCACCCGGTAGATCATTGTTTCCCATGACTACCGCACTCGCTGAAACTGCCCAACCGCCTACCCGCGCCGACTTCGAGAAGATCGAAGCCGCGATGCTGCGTTGCGAGCCGGGCGACCACGGCACGCGCCATCACTTCGCCGATGGAGTTTATGTCCGCGAGTGTGTGATCGGTGCCGGCGTGATCGCGCTGGGGCATGAGCACAAGACGGCGCATTTCAACTTTGTCTTGGAGGGTGAGGGCGAACTGCTCTACCAGGGCACCGTGCAGCATGTAAAAGCGCCGTGCTTTTTCATCGCCGAGCCGGGGGTGCGCAAGCTGTTGCGCGTGCGCAAGGCGATGCGCTGGTTCAACGTGCATCCCAATCCAGCCGAGCAGCGCGAGGTGAACGAGATCGAAACCCGCCTGATCCAGCGCAGCGACACGTTTAACGAATTTACCAAGACCATGACGGCCGCAGAGGTGCAGCGCCACATGGAGGGCAAACCACTCGCACCACAGGAGATTTCAACATGAGTTGGGTAGCAGTAGCAATCGGAGGATCGGCCATCCTCGGCGGTGTAACCGCCAATAATCAACGGCGCGCAAGCCGGGCAACCACGCGGCAAATCCTCGACAACCAACTCGACCCGCTGGAGATCGCGCTGGGCTCGCTCGAACTGCAAATGGACTATGCGCCGCAGCTCCTCGAACTGGAGCAACAACTGCAACCCGGCTACGCGCAGCTCGGCAACGATGTCTTGGGGCAACAGCTGCTTGGCGGTGGCACGCAATTCGATGCCGACTACTACCTCCGCGAAAACCAAGACCTCCAGGGCTTTCTCGACCGGGGTGGCTACGGCGAGGGGTTGAGCGACGAGGAATCTCTGTTTCGCCACTACAACGAATACGGAAAAGCCGAAGGCCGCTCGGTCAACTTCACGCTCGATCCCAATTCCCTGCTCGGCATCCAGTCGCAAATCCAGCCGCACCTTTCCGAGATCCAGGCCAATGCCAACACCGCCCAGCGCCGCAACGACATCAACGATGTCGCCCATCTCGGCAGCATGGCGACCGACGCATGGCGCAGCGCCAACCCGGAGCTGCTGGCCAACACGTCCCGGCTCGCCGACCTCGTGGAGTCGCAGGGTGGGCAAACCTTTCAGGCAAGTGGCTCCTCGCTCATGCCCGACCTCGAAGCCGCTGCGCGGGATGGCCTCAGTGGCCCGAGCGAGTTACAGGCCGAACTGCAACGCCAAGCGATGGCTGCGCTCCAGACCGAGGGCGCGCTCTCGGCCGATGCGAGACGGGACGTGGAGCAGTCGGTGCGCGCCGCAGCCGCCGACCGGGGCATGGCGTTCTCCAATTCGACGATCTTCGATGAGGCGATGAACAAGGACAAATATCGGCGCCAACGCTCGGCCGAAGACAAGGCGACCGCCCTTGCCGTCGATGCCGCTGGCCAGCGCAACCTCAATGCCAATCGGTCCTTTGCCCTCGGGGTGTCGTCGCAGGGCAACAACCTGTCGCAGTTCAACGCCAACCTGAGCCGCTTGCAGGCCAACGACCAGTTTGGCCGCGAGTTTGCCCTGCAAAACGTGCTGCAAAGCCAAGCCCTCGACCCCTATCAAATGGTGCTCGGCCGGGGCAGCGCGCCCAATGCCGGCGCCGGAGCCGTCGCGCAGGCGGGTGGGATCAACACCGGCCAGCAGTATTCGAGCCTCTTCGACCCGACGCTCTCCTCGATCTTCAACACCAATATGAACGCGCAGAACAGCGCACTCATCAACCAGAACAACAATAACGCCGCACTCACTGGCGGATTTTTGGGCAACATGACCGGCCTGCTCGGCGACTGGATCAGCACGCAAGGAGGCGGAGGATAAGCCATGTCATTCTACTACGCACCACAGGCGCAGAACCGCGCTGGCCAACTCTTCGCCACGGGCATGTCGCAGGGCATGGACAAGATGGGGCGGGGCATCCGCGAGTATCGGCGCAACAAGCAGGAAAAGGAAGCCGCCGACGCCGCGATTGCCTACGGCATGGAGCAAGGCTGGTTCGAGGACGAGGCCGAGGGTAAAGCCGCCGTAAAAGCCGCCGGCGGTGGCCGCGCTGCGACCTCGCTATTCACCCAAATCGACCAACAGCAAAAGCAACAAGCCGCCATCCAGCAGCGCCACGCGGCCGAAATGGCCCTGCAAAAGCAACGCATGGCGCAGGCGGCGCAAGCGCACGCTGCCCAAGCCCTGCAAAAGCAAGCCGCGCAGTTGCGCGAGAGCCAAGCGCGCATGAATGGGCTCGGCTCCGGTGAGCCCGGATCGGCCAACGCCGACAATTACCTCCGCCACGGTGGACAGGATGCCGCAGTGCTCGGCTACTTGGAGCGCAAGACCCGGCCGCAGAACAAAGGCCCGCAACTGATGACGCTCGGTGAGGGCGACAATGCCGTGCGCGGCATCTACGACGGTAACAATTTCTCGCGCATCCCCGACAAGAAAGAGTCGGACAAACCAATGTCCAACCAGGGCAAGATCCACGCCGATGCCGCCCGGCTGGAAAAGGAGGGCGACCTCGAAAGCGCCAACCTCCTACGCGAGTCGGTGAAGCAGAACCCGCAACTCGGGTATCAGCAGACGATGCACCTCAAAACCCTGCGCGATAGTGTGCGCGATGCAGGCGAGGCACTGGCCAAAGCCAAGGCCGAGCTGCACAATGAGGGCACGGGCTGGCTTGGCGGGCGCGCCGATGCGGTGGCAGAGGCCGAAGCCGCTTACCGCGCGGCAGCGACCGAACTACAAGAAACCGCACAACTCTTTCAAGACCCGTTCAGCGATGGGACATCGGCCGCACCGAAGCAAGCCGCACCGGCCCCGGCGCCCAATTATACGCGCGAGCAGGTAGAACTGTGGTTGCAGGAAAACCCGAATCACAAGGACGCGCCGGCCGTGCGCGAAAAGCTCCAAACGATGTGGCAGTAAGGCATGGCCTTCGATCCCCAAGCATTTCTGGCCGAGGAAGAGGAAGAACCGGCCACCACTGGATTTGACCCGGCCGCATTTCTGGCCGAGCCAGCACCGGCACCACCGGCCGCGCCACGGGCCAAGGTCGGCGCTCCCTTCGATCTGGGCCTGTCGCTCGATTTCCTGGCGAGCGACGAGCCCATCGATGCCTTAACCGGTATGGCCAAACTCGCGCCGACTGGTCTGCGTATCGCGGGTGCGGTCGGTCCACCCGTTGCGGCGGCCGTTTACTCCGGCGGGCTTTCGCTGCCTGCCAGTATGGGGCTCTCCGTGGGCGGCGCGGCGGCCGTCGAACCCGGCGCGCAATGGCTGGAGAAGCAACTCGGGCTGCGCGATGAGTATTCCGCCGCCACGGCCGCGATCCATGTCGGCACGGCTGGACTAGGGCCGGTAGCCGGCAAGGCCGGCACGGCCGCCGCAAAGCTGGTCACCGGAGCCCCGGTGGTAAGCCCGGGCCTGAACGCCGGGCAAAAGTTCGTCGGGGCCGCTATCCGGGGTGGGGAGGGCGCGGCAATCAATGTAGGCTCGGGCGCGGCGCTGCGCGCGGTCGAGGGTGAGGAGATCACACCGGGCACGCTGTTGGCGGATGGGTTGCTCGGTTTCGGCTTTGGTGCCGCCGCGGGGTATGCTTTCGATGAGCTGGCGCGCAAGCTCACCAAGGAGCAAATGATGAATCTGGGCCGCAAGGCGGGCTTTGTCGGTGAAACATTCGACGATCTGGGCAAGTGGTGGCGGGCCACGCAGGACAGTGCCGAGGGCGCGGCCAAACGCTGGGCGGCGCGGGCTTCCGAGTCGTTTAACCCCCAACAATTTCTCAAAGGCGCGCCCAATCGACCGGCGCGCAACGTGACGCCCAATGCCCCGGAGCCGACCGCGCCGACGGCCAAGCCTGCCAATACCTCCGACATCGAATACTCGCCGATGGATACCGATGGCGGGATGCCCGGCACCGGTGAGCGCCCGGACAATTCAAGCGAGTGGATCACCCCACCGCCCGAAGCGGCGAATCTCAAGCCCGGTGAGGATTTGCTTACGATCTTGGAGAGTGCGCCGGTAAAGGAATTTCCTGTTGATCAAATCGTGGTCAACAAGGACGTGCCGCAGTTCAAGGCCAATGGAAACAGCGAGACCGGCGTGGTTGAAAAGCTGGGCGGGCAAAAGTTTAGACGATTCCCGATCATGCCGATTCAGGTATGGGAAAAGCTCAATGGCGAGGTCGAGGTGATAACAGGCCGTCACCGTCTCGATCTGGCCAAGCGCACCGGAGAGAAAACCATCCCGGTGCAAGTCGCGCGCGAAAAGGATGGATTTACTCAAGCGCAGGCGACAGTATTCGACGCACAAGCAAACATCCGTGATGGCCAAGGAGAAATCAAAGACTATGCCCACTACTTCCGACAAGCCCAAGGGCGCATCCCGCCCGACCAACAGGCCGAGCTTACGGGACGTGCTAAAGGACGCGCCGGCTGGCACCTGGGAAACGATGCCGAAGATGGCTTATACGACCTCTATGCGAACGGCAAAATCGCCGAAGCCAAAGCGGTAGCCATCGCCAAGGGCGCGCCCGGCCACGAGGCCGCGCAGAACAGCGCGCTCAAAGTCGCCAAGGGCAAGACCGCTGGCGAACTCGAACTGTATGCGGCCAACCTCGCCCGACTCGCACCGGTGCCGGGCTCCGGGGGCTCGGAGCAGATGGGATTCGGCGGGATCGACAAGGACTTCGCCGATTTCGAGGCCGAAGCCCAGGCCATCGCCGATGTCCAAAGCGCGGCGATAAAAGAGAACACCGACCTGATCCTTGCCGCGCAGGGTGCCGCCAAACGACCCGAAGCCGCGCGCAAGATGGGGCTCCCCGTCGATGATCCCGAGGCACTGGCCGCGCAGGTCGCCGAGGTGCGAGCCGCCAACGAGAAGCTGCAAAGCCCGGATGCCAACACGTTTGAAATGCTCCGGCGCAAGGCCGGACTGCCACCGCGCGAAGTCGCACCGCCGGAGCCCACGGAAACGGCGCCCGCCGTCGTCGATGCCGAGGGGCAGACGGGTATTTTCGACGGCTCCGACGATGCCAACACGTTCAACCTGTCCGGCGAGGAGCAAACCACGCCCACCGCGCCCGAGCCTCCGGTGGACAATACGGCGCCGTTATTCGGCGATGAGGTGAAAAGCACCGCACCGACCGATCTGGATAAGGCGAATCAGGCGGGAGTTTATGCGGTAGGCGACAAGATGTTTAGAGGCGGTGAAGAACTTACCATCACCTCAGAGCCCTACAAAAAGGTAGGCGCGGAATGGCAGGATGCCGTAAATGCCGATGGTAAAACCAAGACGGTGCCGACGCCACGGCAGGAACAGATAAGCCTAGACGAACGCAAAGCCCAATATCGCAAAGAGCAGGAAGCGTATAAGCGTCTAAATCGTGGAGAGGATAACCCGGATGATGGCCAAACCCTCGCCGATGGCGGTCCCTCGCCCGTCCAGCGTCACGTCGATCCGACTAAACCGCCGACGGGTGCCCCGCCATTTGACCCCAAGGCGCCCGTCCTGTGGTCGCAGGGGCAGGGAAAGAGCAAGGTCTATGTGCAGGTGCCACTCCGGCACTTGAATGGCCTGAGCGTCGTGCGTATGCCCGAACTGGTGCGGCTCGTGCAGATGCTCACCGGCTCCCGGCCGACTGTGACCAAGCTCCGGGCGGCGCTGGGCATGTTCTATGGTGGCGGGCGGGGTCGCATTTCGCTCGATCCCCGAATCTTTTCCGATCCCGAGGCTGCGGCCAAAACCCTCGCGCACGAGATCGGCCACCTCCTCGACTACCTGCCCGACCGCACGCTCAAGCGTGGCAATGTGCTGGGCCGGTTGTCGACGGCGCGGGATTATCTGATCAGCACGCTGCCTGACCGCCCGCGCAATCCCAACAAGGCGCTCACCACCGAGGACCGCAAGGCACTCTACAACCAGGCCGGCCGCAACACCACGGCAAAGCACGGCCGGCGCCCGCCGAAGGATGGACCCAAGGCCGATCCGGTGGGCCATCGCACTTGGGGCGAGTCGCGTAGTAAGGAGTATGCGAAGCTCGTCGAGGATGAGATCCAAAAGCGCGGCCTGATCCGTGCCGACGAGCTGCGCGAGGAAATGATCCAGCTTTCCGACTACTGGAAACCGTATCTCGAACAGGCCAAGGAGGGTCTGCTGCCCGACCACTATATCAAATACCGGGTGAGCGCGCCCGAGCTGTATGCCGATGCGTTTTCCATCCTGCTCAACTCACCGGCCACGCTCCAGGAGCGGGCGCCGTTGTTCTTCAAGGGTTTCTTTGGTTATCTGCGCAACAAGCCCGATGCCTACCGGGCTCTGCTCCAGGTCTACGAATGGACGGCCGGCCGGGGTAAGGGGAAGCGTATCTTTGATCTGCGTGACGAGGAGTTGAGGATGGCGATGCGCAATGGTGAGGAGATCATCATGCGCAAGGCGGCCGAGCGCGAAGCGCAGCGCCGGAGCTGGCAGGGCTTCGCGGACGACTTACAACAAGAGTTGAGTGATGCCTACTGGCCGGTGATCAAGCGCGAGCGCGCGGCCATCGCGGCCGGCAAGGAAATCCCCCTGAGCAAATCGCCTACGGTGCTCACCCAGGAACAGGCGTTTGCCGACAATGCGCCGTATCGCTACCTCCAGCAAATCCATGATACGGTCGTCAAGCCGCTCGAAGCAATGGGCGTATCGACCGAGGACTACGGGCTGTTTCTCTTTCACAATCGGATCGTCGACGAGGCGTTCCAGGGTGACATACCGGGGCGCAATAACGTGGCCAATCCTACGGGGGTGACTCCGCGCGAGGCGCGGGAGGGGCTGCGCAACTGGCGCATGAACCACGGTCTCGATAAATTTCAGCTCATGCAGGGCACCGATCGGCAATTCCGGTCGCTCAATCAGCAGGTGCTCCGGGAAGCGGTCGAGTCGGGCGTGTATTCGCGCAAGGCGTTCGAGGAAGTCATCGCGCCGAGTGCCGACAAGTATGCGGCGTTTGCCGTGCTCGATTATCTGAGTGACAGCGTGCCGGCCGGGATGCAGGTGGGCGAGGGCACGTTTAAGGACATCGCCAACAGCTTCACGGCGACGACGCTCAAGATGCTCAACCTGCGCCGGTGGATTCAGCGCAACAATGAGCTGCGCGAAACGGTCAAATTCATGTCCAACTACGCGAGCGACGAGATCAGTCCGGCTCGCACGCGCTACAACAAGGAGAAGAAGCGCCACGAACCGCTCCCGCCTCCGCACGACGACGACCGCAAGATGATCGAGGTCTTCGTCGATGGGAAGCCCAAGGGGTTTTACGTGCCGCAAGACGTGGCGCGGATTTTTGAAAAGAACGAACCAGGCCGGATCGCGGCGGCGCTGCGCCCGATGCACTGGTTCTTCCGGGAGGGGGTTTATCCGTTGTGGATCACCTACAACCCATTTTTCCAGCTATTCAGCGGGCCTCAGCGCGACTTGCGCCGGACGTGGCGCAATATGCCGGCCGGTTCCGGTGCCAAGGTCGCCAACGAATTTCTGGCCAACTACGGGACGCTGCTCGGCGAGGCGGGGGTGCATACGGTGCGCGCGCTCGGTCGCATCCCCGGACTCGATGGGCTCAAGGGCTTCGACCCTGGGGTGCGCGCCACTGAAGCGTCGAAAGCGGTGCGTGCGCACCTCGAAGGGCGCTCCGATCCCCTGATCAATGAAATGATGGCCAACAATGCGATTGGCGTGCCGATGGATAACTTCCGCTCGGGGCTGTATGACGAGCGCGATGCCCTGCAAGTCACGATGCAAAAGCTCAACATGCTGCCTGGTAGCAGTGAGCACCGCGATCTGAGCGCGGTCCTGCGGTCGTTTCTCAAGGGAATCGAATACTCGGGCCTGACTTTCGAGCTGCTGGCCAAGGTGGCGCCCTATAAGATCCTGCGCAAGCGCGGCGTGCCTCCGCGCGAGGCGGCTCATTTCGTGCGCAACTTCGTGGGCGTGCCCAACTTCAACCAAAAGGGACTGCTCACGCGCGAAAGCGGGACGTTTTTGCCGTTCATCAATGTGTTCGAGAAGGGACTGCGAAGCGATGCGCGGCTGGCGGGGCGTAAGAACAGACCGGCCGGCGCCGGGTCGCGGAGTGGTTGGTGGCTGCGGTTCTTCCTCGCTTCGGGAATGTTCGCGGTGATCCGGGGACTCTCCAAGATCGGCGTGTTCGGTGAGGAGCAAAAGAAGGCTTACGACCGAATCAGCGACTACGATAACACGAATTACACGACCTTCCCGCTCGGCTCGACGGTCGGCGGTGAGGTGGACGGCAAGCAAACGGTGTATTTGCGCCTCGCGGAGGATGAAACCGACCGTTTGCTGTCGGGGTTTATTTACAAGACCATCGTGATGGCCGGGGGTGAGGAGACCTCGAAGGCGAATATCCTATCGTTTGGCGCGGGGCAGGTGCCAGGAATCAATCCGCTTATCAGCATGGGGTCGGCGTGGACGAAGTATCTCGGCGGCTACAATCCGCGCGATGGTCTGCGCGACTCGCCGATCCTGACCAACGATGTATGGCTTGAGGGTGGTTGGCCGGCGTTTCGGGACATGAGCCTGTGGACGGCACAGGAGACCGGCGTTGCCAACTTCGTGCGGTATGATCCGCACGCCAACACGACGCTCGAAGCGGGCATTCAAGGTATCCCAGGGCTCGGCCGCGTGCTCAAAGTAAGCGACTACGGCCTGATGGAGCGTCAGCGCGCCGATGAATTGGAAGAACGCGAGGCCGGGGCGATCTTCCGCAACAGCCTCCCGACCGATGTGCAACGCTTGCGCCAATCCTACTTCGCCCTGCGCAACCTCGGCCAAGATCGGACGAGCGAGCAGGACCGCCGATACATGGAGCTAGGCGTATGGTATAACAGCGTTTACCGGCCAGCAGAGAACAGCGCCCTCAACTTAGGGGGCGAAGGTCGATTGACCCGAGAGCAAGCCAAGAAGCTAAAAGAGCGCAGCCAACGCTACCTAAGCGGAAACTGATAACGTCTTAAATGGCGTCTAAATCAGAAAGCCCAAAAACTAAGTCATTGAATAAAAGCACTTAGCAAAACCCCGCTCCATGACTCGAAATCAGGTATACTGGCAACAGTATCGGGGGTTCGAATCCCTCTCTCTCCGCCACTTTGCCACAGGTTGCCATTTCCGCTCAGGTTCATGCTCCATCCTTCTCGTGATCGAACGCTACACGGACAAGCACCGTGTGGTGCTTATCGTCCGATAAGAATCACTGCTAGGTCGTAATTTTCTCAATAACAGATTTTGACGTTTTTGGCCGATAATTCAGTATCGGGCAGAATGAATGTGTCACTGACCGATAAGCTTGAGGAATTTGTCAACCAGCTCGTGGAGCAAGGGCGTTAGCGCTCTGCTAGTGAGGTAGTGCGCGAAGGGCTTCGCCTGCTTGAAATCAGGGAAGCCCAGCTTTCAAATGCGAAAGACCCTAAAGCCACCAAAGAGAAATAAATTTTATGCCCGCTAAGAAGAAAACTGCTGCCAAGAAAAAAGCAAAGAGTGTCGAAGAATCACTCTGGCAATCCGCTAATAGCCTCCGAGGGAGCGTCGAGTCTGCTGAATACAAGCACGTGGTGCTCTCGCTCATCTTCTTGAAGTTCGTGAGCGATAAATTTGAGGCACACCGCCAGACACTCGTTGAGCGTGGGCAGGAGAAGTATCTCGAAATGAGTGCCGCCTACGCCAAGGACAATGTATTCTACCTGCCGGAAACCTCTCGCTGGTCTTATATTAAGGCGAATGCCAAGCAGGATGATCTCGCGCTCAAGATCGATTCTGCCCTTAAAGAAGTTGAGAAGACCAACAAATCTCTGCAAGGTGCGTTGCCTGATAACTACTTCTCTTGGATGTGTTCGGCAAGGTGATCGACTCCTACACAATGACGGAGTCTGTGCATGATGAAATTACCGTGCGCATTGTGTATGAAGGCCGAGCGGCCAAGGTGCTGCTGGACAATGCAAAGCTTCAGGAGATCGAGGAATACTACAAACAGTGCGAAGAAGAAGGTGCATCTGAGTATGCCATCGAAGAGAGCAAGAAGGCAAATGCGCAGATGAACCGCATTCTCGGCGACCCAAGTCGGATCAAAGCGGTGACAGAGGACTTTGTGCAGCACTATGAGACGCGCGTCGCCGAGGGCTCCAGCGTCAAGGGCAAGACGATGTTTGTCTGCAATAGCCGTGAGATTGCTCAGGCGTTGCATGCGGAGATCATCAAAATTCGTCCCGAATGGGCAGAGATCAAAGTTTGTGCCGATGGCGAGAAGCTGACTGAAAAAGAAAAGGATCAGATCAAGCCAATGGCGCGAGTGAAGATGATCATGACTCGCAACAAGGACAAAGACAAAGGTCTCGTCGTCGATTATATTGGCATCAAGAAAGCGATGAACCTAGCTCTCGCTCAATACGGTGGCGATAGTGAGGAAAATGTAGAAGACGTGGATCAATCGGTCGTTGTGATCAGGGATCACCTCGACTTGCTGAACAAGGTTTTCTCCAAGTTCGATAAAAAGTCTTATTTCTCGGGAACTCCAGTTGAGCAGCTTCACTGCCTGAATTTAGGGGCTGAGTTTGTGCAGGTAACACAGGAGCTTGAAAGGCGGTTTATGCACCTTGTGAAACGCTTGAAGGCAGCCTATGACATTTGCTGTGGCAGTGAGAAGCTGAGCCAAGACGAGAAAGACCATGTGCATTTCTATTTAGCGATTCGCTCTATCGTCTTCAAGCTGACGAAAGGCGATGCGCCGGATGCCTTTCAGATGAACCAGAAGGTGCGGGTCATGATTGCCGAAGCCCTTCAAAGTGATGGCGTCGAGGAAATCTTCAAGTTAGGCGAAGATGTTGATCCAGAGGTGGACATTTTCGACGACGACTACTTGGCGAAGATTGAAAAAATCAAACTTCCCAACACCAAAATCAAACTCCTCCAACAGTTGCTCGCGAAAGCGATTGGTGAGTTCAAGAAAACCAACAAAGCAAAGGGCGTTGATTCTAGTAAGAAGTTCTCAGCAGTCGTCGAGAAATACAATGAGCGAGACGAAGCCGACGTGCTCAAAGGTGAAGTGCTGGAAGACTTCACCTTTGAGATTTTGAACATCCTGAAGGCACTCGCGATTAAATACGAATTCGAGTATCCACACGAGAAACTCGTGCCTCTGCCTCAGGCCGTGAAGAAAGTCGTCGATGACAAGGTGCGATACACCGATTGGCACCGTCGCGACGACATAAAAACCGAACTCCAATTCGAAATCATCGTGTTGCTAGACGAGCACGGCTATCCACCTGCCGCGCATGATGAAGTTTACCACAATGTCTTAGAGCAGGCAGAGAATTTCAAGAAGCATCGAAAATAGTTTATGAAATTAAAAGCCGCTAATCTCAAAAATTTTAGGCGTCTCGAAGATGTCCACATCGACTTTGATCAAAAAGAGACGGTATTTGTCGGCCCGAATAACAGTGGCAAGACTTCAGCTACAACTGCTTTTCGACTATTTCTAGAGAAGCAAGAATTTCGAATCCACGATTTCTCTGTGGCACGTATCAATGAGTTGAACGCCATCACTTCGGAAGAAGTGATGCCTGAATCCATACCGTCTATTGATTTAGAGTTATGGTTTTCTATCGATCCAAGTACAGAGTATTACAGAGTCGCTACGCTACTTCCTAACCTTTCTGATCGGGCCTGAGAAAAATGGACACGGGAGTCTCTTAGAAAGAGAAACCCATAGTGAAGAGACAAAGATACACCGCCGAGTTCAAACGTGAGGCGGCGAGATTAATGATCATGGACGGTTTGAGTGCGCCGGAGGTGTCCAAGCGGCTGGATGTTAACACCGGCCTGCTTTACCGCTGGAAGCGTGACCACCTGGCGGAGCTGGATGCAGCGAGCCCCTCCCACGCGAAGTCCAATCCGACCCAAATGGCCGCTGAGCTTGATCAACTGCGCAAGCAGCTGGCCAAGGAGAGGCGGATCAATGAGATCTTAAAAAAAACGGTGAGTTACTTCGCCAAGGACGAATGAGCCGCTACCAGTTCATGCAAAACCACGACCGACGGTTTGATCTGGCGGAGATGAGCGAAGCGCTCGGGGTCTCGCGCAGCGGATATTACCGTTGGGCCGAAGCGAAGCCCTCAGCGCGTCGAGAACAGGACGAGTTGATCAAACCGATCATTGAACAAGTTGTGCGCATGGCTCACGGCCCCTACGGTTACCGGCCGGTCCACCAGCATCTGCGCGAGCAGGGAGTGGACTGTGGCCGGGATCGCACCCTGCGATTAATGCGCGAGCTCGATTTGGTCGGTCGCGCCCATACTCGCTTCAAGCCGATCGGCACCGACAGCGAACATCTCTTCGGTTATCATCCCAATCTACTCAAGCAGTTGGGCAAACCGGAGCATCGCGATCAGATCTGGGTGGCCGATACGACGTATCTACTCAGCGATGCGGGGTGGTGTTACCTGGCAACCGTGATGGACCTGTGCACCCGTCGCATCGTTGGCTGGAGCATCTCAACTACTAACGATGCCGAACGGGTTTGCACCGCGCTGGAAAACGCCGCGCTGACCCGCGACGACGGGCGCACCGGCATCGTGCCTCACCGCGATCGTGGCAGCACCTATGCCTCAGATCGTTATCAACGCGTGCTCGCCCACTTTAAAATGCACCCGAGCATGAGCGCCAAGGGCAACTGCTATCCCGCACATGCGCGACGGCGATGGAATCGTTCTTCGGACGCTATAAAACCGCCGCGGGGCGCGATCACGTTTTCGCCAACGAAACCCAGATGCGCGCCAACGTCTTCAACTCCATCGAAGTCTTCTACAACCGATACCGCAAACACGCCTCGCTGGGCTACCTCAGCCCGATGCAAGCCGAGGTAATATTTTTGCCCCCCATGGGGGGCAATGCACATCCCAATTGCTTATCCCGCAATTAAACCCATAACCCATCAAATAAGACACGACCGTGTCCCACAAACTCAGGCCCGATCAAAGTGATTCGAAGATCAAAAAATTTCCATCTTCCAGCAGCACTAGCCATCAAGCTACCCAACTTTCGTGAAACGCAAATTTTTCTACGCGTCGAAGTCTAAACTTTAGTCGAGTCGCCTGTATTTGCGAGTTGCTTAGATTGGGATTCAGTTCCGCGTAGGTATGCCAAAAGCTATCCGAATTAAAAATGCGCCGCGGCTGAGTCGGGGAAACCGTGCCAATCCAGTCGGTTGCATCTTCGGGTTCTCTTTCAGCTGCATACGTAAACAGTATGCCTTCCAATACCGACGGCTGACTGCAGCCTGCGAAAACCACCAGAGCCAGGATCGTAGTGGTCGGGAGTATGAATTTCATTAATCGGTGAGTAATGAGAAGAGGATGACTGAGAAAGTGCAGTGAATTTGTGGAATTATCTGACGTAGTCCGATGCGGAGATGTTTGGCGGATTGATCATGAACTTCTCGGCTATTGATCCCAGAGATTTGACATACGCTTGCTCGTCTTTGGCGGCCATGTCTCTCAATCGATCTTCAATTTGAGTGAGGCTTGCTTGCAGGATACGGACTTGTTGTTCGCTTTCATGGGTTGGGTTTTCTTCCCCAAACTGCTTTGCGACTACCAGATCATCGCGGATGGATTGAGCGCGATCGCGTAAAAAATCTAAGAGGCCTCCATTTCCGGTGTAAATTTGAGACCGATGGTATTTTCTATAGACCCTGCAAATCGACTCGAAGGTCATCGGATCACCCTCAGTGATTCGAATGGTCCATTTCTCGATGTATTCGTTTTCGTAAGAAAAAACTTTCCGCGATAAAGTTAAAATCCGGGTTCGAAGATCAGTGACTTGGGTCGCGGAAAGATTGGGGTATAGCTTGGCATAGTATAGCCAGAACTCGTCAGATTCAAAGACGTAGTTTGGCTGTCCTTCGAACGCCGTGCCTAATACGCCTACGGGTCTAGGTTTGTGGACGTAGGTGAATAGCGTGCCTTCCAAACCCCGAGTCTCGATTGCAGCCCGATAATGCAAGCAGAGCAATAATCACGGCGCGGAGTAAGTTTTTCTTGATTCTTAATTCGGAGGAGAAAGATAAAGATATCGAATAAAGAGAAAGAGGTGAGCTACCAGTCGCACAGACTCGCAACGTGGGTGGCGGAGCCGTCGCGTTGCCAGCTGTCGAGTTGGGCTTGGTCTTTGAGTTGTTGGCCGCGTTGGCGGGGGACGAGGGCGAAGGCGTTGGTCACGCCGATGAGGGCCGTCATGTCGCCCCATAGGTTTTCGAATTG
The DNA here is from genome assembly GCA_965203585.1 of Actomonas sp. Classification (GTDB taxonomy): domain Bacteria; phylum Verrucomicrobiota; class Verrucomicrobiia; order Opitutales; family Opitutaceae; genus Actomonas. The sequence goes on along the minus strand of CBDBDC010000002.1, from coordinate 404,286 downwards.
AGCGACGGGATAGACGTCTTCTTGGCCGTGGCCCCAGCGTTTTTTCACGTCTTTGAGAGTGACGTAGGTGGGCACTTTGGCGGCGACGGCGCGGACCGCTTCGTTGATGTGATCTTCGTTGTCGAGATCGCTGCGGGTAAGACCAAAAACGTCGAGCAGTTTATCGATGTGCACCCAACAGGTGTTGGCGTTGTAGTAGGAGAGGCGGAACTCGTCTTCTTCATTGGGCAGAGCCATGCCTTCGACGATTCGAGTAGAGCCGTTGATGCGGGCAAATCCGCCACCGTGATCTTCGATTCTTTTGGTAATGGCTTCCCAGCCGAGAGTGGTGTCGCTGGCTTTGAACCAGCCGAGCATCGTCGGATCCGCCGTTGCGCCGAGAGTGTCGATGTTGTGCACCATCAGGGTGCGAAGCTGGGACTGCTGTTTCAGCAGGTTTCGCAGGGTGCCGTTTTTGATCAGATTGGGGATTTCGAACCAATGGCCGACGGGATGCAGACATTGGCCGGGAAGGTTGTCGGTGTAGTCCGAACCCTCGCCGGTGGATTGGGCCCAGTTGGCCAAGGCGGCGCGCACGCTGTCGCGCATCTTTTGCTGTTGTTCATCCAACTTCTGCTGGGCGGTTTCCTCCCACGCGAACTGTAGGTCGCGCAAAGTGGGGACCATTCTCAGGCCGATTGATCGGCCGGGAGACAGGTGCACGGTGTCGCCGTAGTTCTCCGCTTGGCTGGTCTGAAGATAGGCTTCGGTAGGCGCATGCGTCAGATAACTTGTGGTGAAAACATGGGGTATTTTCGCCCCGATCTGGGCCATGGATTGGCGGGATTTAGCCAGATGCACATCAATAAAACTGCGGTGTTTTCCCCCCATTTTTGTGAAGGGGTGCAGGCCCTTCACGCAGCCTGCTCCCTGAGTCCAACGACTGCCCACCCCGGCAGCATATGTGACGACCGCAAGTTCGCCTCGCGCGAGGGCTGCTTCGCCAGCTTCGCGATGGGCATCAGCAGAGGAGGTGAGGTCGAAGAGATCCTCTGGTTTGAGGTCCTCGATTGATGTTGTTGTGGGCAGGCGGTTCATCGCCATGCCGATGCGGCCTTCCCGAAGATCTTGGCGAATCTCCTCGTGTTGCGTTGCATCGAAACCGTTCGCTGTGAGCAAACTCGGCAGGTCGTGCTCCCGCTGTTTTTGCGCACCAACGCTGGGGAGCAGCAGCTCCAGCAATTGTGGCAGCAGGGCGCCGAGCTCGGGCGAAGTTTGCGCGGCCCGAGTGAATTGGGTCAGGTCGTTTTTTTCGCGAGAGCTCAACTCGCGGGTATCGCGTCGGAGAATATCCGGAGTGACTTGTCGGTAGTAAGCCGCGGGCAACAGCGCTTCGGAGCCGGACAGAAGCTCGGCGGTTGAACCGTTTTCGTTGATGGTGAAATCGTAGACCACGGGATCCATGGCAAAGGGCAGGGAGGCCTCGAGGTCCCGTTTGGCCCGCAGCATGATCTCAAGCAGACGCTCCTGACCTTCGGCTCGACGCGTGGGTTCGAAAATGAAACCCATGCCTCCGCCCGACGTGCCGCCGAGCATCCAGAATCCCCAGAAGTCTTCGCCAAACTCAGCGCGGATTTCGTCGATCAAACGCTCCGTGTAGCGGTTGCTGACCCAGGGGATGATCGTTTGTAGTGCCGAAGTGAAGTTGTTGGTCAGCGCGGACCCCAGGGCTTTGATGTTGCCGTCGGCGAGCTGTTGAAGGATGGTCTCGAGGGTCGCGATCGTCGTGCCTCGCGCCTCCCACTCCTGGGTGGAACGTAGCAAGTATTTTTCGGTCACCATCTCAAGGATAGGTCCGACGTTCTGAGCCATGCCGCCGTGAACCAACACGAGAGACTCCTGCAATTTTTTGCGGGAGCTGGCCGGAATGCGGGATTCGTCGAGTATGGTGTGTCGGGGTAACAGAGTGCCTCGGCTGATTCCGTATTCAGCATCTTGTGACGTCGCGGTCGCGCCCTCGATTAATTTGATGCCGGGCCAAATGCCGCCGGAATCCTGCCAGCCTCCACCCGACTCCCCGAGCCACTCGCCGAGGATCGCTCGGGCGGCGACCATGCGGCGGTCGGTTTCCGTAAGCGGACCGGAAGGGGAGGAGATTTGCCTCGTCGCTCGCATGCATGCGGCGATCAACGCCCCCAAGAGATTGGTGGATACCGCCAGGCGGAAACCCTTGGGGATTCCGTTCACATTGGAAATGAGTTCGAGGCCGCGGCCTTGTCCAAATATCCGACCCAAGAGATCAGCCAGTTTGGCGCCCGAACGTTCGATGCCCGGAGGCACAATTCCGGCGGCGATGACTGCGGCCTTCAGTAGGCCCAGATAGTCGCGGCCGAAATCAAACACCTCTTCGAGATCGGAAATGCAAACGCTCGTTTCGAGGTCGACGCTGGCGAGGCGCAGGACGGGTTCGTCGATGACTCGAAAGAACGCTTCCACGGGCGGGCGCGTCTGCGGGTCGCGGCCGTGCACGCCGAGATTGATGGAAACATTGAGGACGCGGGCGACTTCGGGGTAGTCCATACCGAGGAAGAAAATATCACTCCACGCACAATGAGTGAGGTCCATGCGCACTGCCGTGCGTTCGACGAGCAAGGGCATGTTGCTATCGTCAGGGATCAGATCGGAACGAACTTTCAGGGGCTGATCGAGAGGATGTCCGAGGCGAAACATCCAAGCGTTGCCTCGCGTGGATCTCACGGTGCGTCTGACCTGATTGGCGAGGGTCTGAAAGGCGAGGGCGTGATATCCCGCGGCCAGTGCGCTGGAGAGAGTGTCGTTGGGGCGTTGTTCCACCTGCTCATCAAGGAGGACGCTGATGGCCTCCTCGAAACGTCGATCCCACAAATGCTGAAAGGCGCGATAGGCCACACGTCCGGATTTTCCGAGCTCTGGCTGTTGCGGCAGATGGTAGCGGTGCAGCGTGTGCAGGAAAAACAGTGCCCGCACCCGTTGATACAGATTGGATTCCGACCGCCGGTAGAGTTCGAGGGATTTGGCCGCCTCGATTAAGGATTCGAAGGACTGTTCCCGGCACCAGGTATCGACGGATTGATCCCGAATCGACGCATCTTCTTCGCGGATGATATTGAGCAACGGGTGCATTGCTTAGGCGGAGGTTTGACCGAGCAGTTCGATGATTTGAGACATGACCTGATCGCGATCCTGACCGCTCAACGGAAGTGCGAGCTGGGCGTTGAGCAGGCCGTATTGATCTCCAATATCGTAACGGCGTCCGGCAATCTTCAAGGCGAGGTAATGTCGTCGATCGGCGAGAGCATACAGGGCGGCCGAGAGTCCCAGCGACTGGTCGGGCGCGGCGTTCTGCTGTGCTTCGAGGATATCAAAAATCTGTTGATCCAGAACGTGGAGTCCGAAAAAGCAGAGGTAGAACCCCGCCCGCATGCCGGGCACCAGCAGTTCCTGCTCGGCGACGGTGGGGGTGGGTTTTTCCAGCACCGCTTCGATTTCGTAGAGAGGTAGATCGCCGCCGAGCAATTTTCCTCCCACAGCACCGAATGAGGTGAGTTGGCTTTCGCGGGTAGGCTGGACCGCGGACACGGGTGCCTTCTCCGCTGCAGCAATGGCGAGAAGCTGGCGGGCGCAACTCTCGGTGGTATCGCTCAGGTGAATATGGTCACCCACCAGATGCAGAAAGGGCTCTTCCCCCATGTGATCACGTCAGCATAGAATCGCGTCCCCATAACCACGAGGTGATTCCTGCACGGCAAACTCCGTCCGAGACCTGAACTCACCGCACGCCTCGGCGTAGGCTTTTTCATCGCCCGGGCAAACTACGACGCAGAATTTTTCAATTCCAGCTCCGGCGGCCTCGTGCAAAACGATCTCGAGAGCAGATCGCGAATCCCCATCGCGATCATTGAGAATTTGGAGAGGGAGAGTCCGCTGGTGAGGATTGGCGGCGGTGATGAGAGCTTGGCGGACGTTCATTTTCAGCTTCCATGTTCGTGGGAGAGGAAATCAACGTCCATCCCATTTAACGCGTTCGATTCACCTCAAACTGATGGCGCGGGCTCCGGCTCTTCCGGCTTGAGTGGAAGTTCGACATTGGCTGGAGTCGGACTCTCCAATTGAGACCCTAAGGTGACCCCTGCTATGGGGATATCCGTCAAGAGAGCTTCGGATTTTTGTTTTAGGTTACATTCAGGTAGAAGGGTGGGGGGTGTTGGTTACGATTTTTTGCGTCTTCTGAGCCGCCACGGTCTCTGATTTGAGGCCGGGATTTCCTGCTATCCGTGTTCCCGTTGTGGGTGACACACTATGACTTATCCATTCGGTCACGACAGGCTGCCGAAGCGAAGCTGCCCAAGCTTTCAAAACGTCGCATCAAAAGCGACCGGGTCACGCCGGGCACACTCCGCTAAAATCATTTATGCTGCTCGCATCACGGACCGATCAGGCACGCATCGCGGGCAAAGCTTTCAGGGTTAAGCCGAGTTGGGCTGGGGTGATTCTGCCGGTTCTGATTCGCCACCAATCCACCGCAAACTGGCGCGCAATCGCGGGTTGCCGTGTTGGGTGATCGAACCTTGGAAGCGGCGTTGATCGCTGGTGTCCTCGCTCGGACACAACCCCGTGTAGCCTCCCACTTGCTTGCGCGTCTCGAGGCGGTTCTAGTCGCATAATTCGCGTTCCATTTGCGGGAAGATCAGCGGCCCCATGCCCTTGGGGCAACGACACCTGAACGCTCCCCTCCAGGCTGCGCTCCAAGCGCACGATCTGTTCTTCTCGCACCACGATAATGGATCGTAGCGCACCGCGCAGATCCCGTAGATGCGGCTCAAGCTCTCCGGCAAGGCACTGCCAGCGCCTTGGCTGCCACCATTCGCCTTGGAGGCGCCCTCCGTAATACATCACGTGCCCGCGCGCCTTAATCAGACTTTGGCGTTGGCGCGTGGTGCTGCGATACTGCTCCTCGCTTTCACTGGGCACGCGCACCGTGCGCGTCCCCATTGATCGGTCCGATCACGTGGTTGCGGACACCCATCTGGGTGAGGCACCGATGTAGGCTGTAGCCAAACGGTCCACCAACGTCGTGTAGAAAAAATTCAAATCAGCCACCCGGCCGCTGACATTTTCAGAGGGTAGCGCGATATCGTCCCCGATGTGAAAGGGTAGAATGATCACCAGTAGCAACGTGGCCGAAGTGTGGCTGAGCAAACTCCATACCGCGACGAAACCGATAGCGACCATGGCCAGAACCGTAGAGATGATCGACCAGATGCCTCCTAATTGAAATCCAAAGACATTGAGCACCAGCACTGCGGTGATAATGCGAATCAGCCATTTTAGCACCCGTCGGGCGGGCGCGATATCCCGTTCATCAAGATGAGTGCGTCCAGCGAGCATGCGCAGGCTTCGGCCGACCACCATGTTCATCAGAATGCCCGCCAGAATGATCGCGATCGCCACCGGTAATGCGGCGATCATGACTGGCATTACATCCGAAATTCTGAGCCAAATATCTTCCAAAGTCATAAGTAGGTCCCTCCAGCTTTACAGCTGGACGTGTTCCAGTCACGCGAAGAATGCGGGAATCTTAATACGCGGGGGTCGCTCCGAACTGGGTTGCGACCCATTCACCGTGCCGGCACGCGCTGGCGAGTTGGTCCGCGGGCGGAAGAATTCTTTCGAGCTGATGCGCTACCAATCGGGCCAGAAAAGCATCCCCTGATCCGATGGTATCTACAACCCCTACGGGTCGTCCGGTTTCCCAATACCATTGGTCATCGACGAGTAGACCCGCCCCTCGAGAGCCTCCGGTGATACACACCATGGGGCAGTCGCAATCATGCGACAGCGCTCGGGCCAATACCTCCTCTCTTCCGGCCTGATTCTCCTCGGTATTTAGCACGATTCGAGCGGCCTCCTCGGTATTTAGCTTCAACAACTTTGCCTGTTTGGCTCGTTCCCTTACCAGTTCGAGATCGTCGTGGGGCGAGCGCAGGTTCACATCGAACACCCTAAGAGCGGTTTCGGGCAGCACGCCTAAAACGCGGTCCAGCGCCGCTCGGTTTACTTGGCTGCGAAGTGCAAGTGACCCGAAGACGAGGGCGTCGGACTCGTGGGCGAGTCGCACGCTGTCCTGGTCCATAAGGATTTGGTCCCACGCGACGCTGGGCATGATTTGATAGGTGGCGTCGCCGTCCGCGTTGGTTGTCGTGACCACCGTTCCGGTCGGTAGGCCCGCGTGAAATGTGATCGACTGCGTTGACATTCCCCATGCTTGTAACCGGCGCACCAACTCCTCGCCAAGTTTGTCCCGCCCGAGTCCGGAGAGCAGATGCACGTCTAGGCCGAGTTGTTTGAGGTGGTAGCCCACATTGAAGGGGGCGCCACCGGGAAAAAGTCCGGCTGGGAGGAAATCCCAAAGGATTTCACCAAAGCACAGTATGGTGGAGCGGCCGGTCATGGAGTGAGTCGAGGAGGGGAGGGGTATGCGGGCGTTGGATGGTTCAATGCGATAAGTGTTCAATATTCAGATACAGCGTCGTTTCAGCGAGCCTCATTCGGGGTGAGTCAGGAGTTTCACATTTGTATCACGATCATCTGCTTGGGCCGGATATGAATGGTTTTAGACCAAAACCGCTCAAAATGTAACCGATTGGTGCGGAGTCTGCTCTAGAGGTAACATGAATTTCACTCTTACCCGCCCCAACCAGGAGATATCGTGAGCCATCGAAAACTTAGAATTGGGTTTATCGGAACGGGTGGAATCGCGTTGAGTGCGCACGTGCCCGGATGGCAGTCCCTCCCGGATGTGGAGATTGTGGCCGTGGCCGATGCGCGCGAAACCGCCGCCCGAGGCTTCGTGGCTGCGACCGGTGGTCGGGTGCAGGTGTTCAAAGACTATCGCGACATGCTCGAACTCGATCTGGATGCGGTGGATATCTGCACCCCCAATATGGTTCACACCCCGGCGGTTCTGGCGGCTCTGAAGTCAGGCAAACACGTGCTGTGTGAGAAGCCGCTCGCGACGACCACCAAGGATATTCGCAAGATGGGGCAACTCGCCGACAAGATGGGACTCACCCTGATGTCCTGCCAGCACATGCGCTGGAAACCGGCGTCGCTTGCGTTGCGTGATTGGATTCATCACGGCGGATTGGGTGAAGTTTATCACGCTCGGGTTCGGGCTATGCGCCGCGCCAAACTTCCGCCGCGCCTCGGCTTTATTTACCATAAACTTTCCGGTGGCGGTCCGTGCATGGACATCGGGGTGCACGCCTTGGATGCCACCATGTGGATGATGGACTTCCCGAAACCAGTGCGGGTGACCGGCACGGCCAAAACTAATTTTGCCAAGGGCCGTAAGATTCCGGGCCAATGGGGTGAATGGGACCGCAAGGGATTTGACGTCGAGGATTTTGCAGCGGCCTTCGTGCACTTTGAGAATGGGGCCACCATGATGTTGGAAACCGCTTGGCTCGGCCATCAGGCGGAAGACGAGGACATGAGTTTTCAGTTGTTCGGACAACGCGGTGGCGTCAAGTGGCCGTCAGCCGAATATGCCACCACGCAAGGCCGCACCTTTTTACAGGGCACCCTGAAAATTCCGGAAACCTTAGCCGCTGCGCACACCGAGGCCATTCAGGCGTTCCACCAATGCATGACTCGGAAGAAAAAATCTCTCGTGCCGTGGACTCAAACTTACCAGGTGATATCGATCTTGGAATCCGTTTACGAGTCACAGCGCAAAGGCCGCGAGGTTCGTATCAAATTGTAGGTCCGCTCGATCGGCTTTACTCATTTTAAGACCATGGCTCGGATCGCGTTTCTTTCTACCGCTCACATCCACACGAAGGCGTTCATCGATATCATAAATACCGCCGCTGATGGTCGATCGACGGCTGTCATCTGGGATGATGACGTTGAGCGGGGACAAAAATATGCTGAGCTGGCAGGCGCGCCCTTTGAGCCTGATCTCCCCATCGCGATCGCCCGTGATGATGTCGATGGCTTCATAATTTGCTGCGAGAACACCGGACATTTGCCGCTGCTCAAGGCGACTTTACCAATCGGGAAACCCGTCTTTTGCGAGAAACCCTTGGTAACCTCCACGCGACAATTGGTTGTTCTCCGGGAGCTCGTGGCGGCGCACCCAAACACGGTGTTATTTGGCGGATATTTTCAGTTCTACGACGAGGCGCTCCAAAGTGCCAAAAAACTCATCGTCGAAGGAGGGCTCGGCAAAGTCATCCGAGCGCGTTACCGCAACGCCCATCACGCCGCATTTGGTCGTTGGTTCGACTCACCGGATCTGGCGTGGTTTGCGAACCCGGCCCTCGCCGGTGGGGGTGGTTTTTTCGACATGGGCACCCATGCGCTCCATGCCCTTCGTTCAATATTTGGGCAACCGGAAACGGTTTGGGCAGATATTGGAAACGAAAGCGGTGAGTATCCCGCGTGTGATGATTTTGGCGTGGCGCATTTTCGTTGGGCCAACGGTTTGAAGGCGACCGTTGAGGCGGGCTGGACTCAAACGGGAGGTCACACGGGACTGGAAGTTGTCGGTTCGGAAAAATGCCTGTGGCACGACGGAGAAAAATATGTCGTCGCCAAACCTCGTGAGACTCCGGAGCTCTTGGAGAATTCCATGCCGGCGCGGCCCTTTCGTGTAGACCGGCTCGTGGCAGTGATTCGGGGAGAGTTGTCCGCCGATGAATTGAAATGGGATCTCGATGCCTCGATGGACATCATCAGTTGGATGGAAGCCGCCTACACTTCCGCCACCAGCGGTCACTGGGAATCAATAAAGTAAGTTTACAATTCTCATAACCTAAACATTATAAATACTATATGTATGACTTTAACCAATATGGTTAAAGTCTGCGACAGCACTTTCGGTCGATTGATAAAGGGGGGTCAGAGGAGGCTGGATTGGTCGCCGCCGAAGCCTTTTAAGCCGAGCACTTGGTAGGCCTTGGCCGTGAGGGTGCGTCCTTGGGGCGTGCGTTGCAGGTAGCCTTCCTGGATGAGGAACGGTTCGTGCACTTCTTCCAAAGTGTCAGTCTCTTCACCCACGGCGATGGCGATAGTGCCGAGACCGACCGGACCGCCTTTGTAATTCTGAGCCATCAGGCGCATGATACGCTTGTCCATTTCGTCAAGGCCCCGCACGTCGATCTCAAGTAGCTCGAGTGCCGCGGCAGCGACGTCGCGAGTGATCCGTCCGTCTGCTCGTTCTTGCGCGAAGTCGCGCACGAAGTTGATGAGATTGTTGGCGATTCGCGGCGTGCCGCGGGAGCGAGTTGCGATCTCCTTGGCCCCGTCGTCATCAATCTCGACCTCCAATAGTCCACAGGAGCGTTGGACGATGCCGGTCAGCGTTCCGGTATCGTAGTAGTCGAGGCGGGTTTGTAGGGTGAAACGCGAACGCAGTGGCGCGGTGAGGAGTCCCGAGCGGGTGGTGGCGCCGACAAGAGTAAACTTAGGAATTGAGAGGCGCACGCTGCGGGCGTTGGGACCTTGGTCGATCATGATATCCAACCGGAAATCCTCCATCGCGGTGTAGAGGTATTCCTCAACGGTTTTCGGAATACGGTGAATCTCGTCAATGAAGAGCAGGTCACCTTCCTCTAGACTGGTGAGCAGCCCCGCGAGATCGGATGCCTTCTCTACCACGGGGCCCGATGTCACCCGCACGGTTTTACCGAGCTCGTTGCCGAGAATAAAGGAAAGGGTAGTTTTCCCGAGACCTGGCGGACCACTCAACAGAATATGATTCAGCGCATCCCCGCGTCGTTTGGCCGCGCCGACCATGACCTGCAAGCGCTCAACCGTTTTAGCCTGCCCGGTAAAGTCACCGAACGACAGCGGCCGCAAAGCCGCATCCGCCGGAGTTTCGGGAGCGTTAAAAGTCGAGGCGAGGTAGTCGATGCCTTTGGGCGATTCGTCGGACATTAGGAAAGGGCTTGGATTACGCGGAGACGCGGACGGATGAAGGGGCGATCGATTCGATCGGAAATCAATTCTCCCATTCCAGCTGGGCGCCGAGGGAGTTTAGGTTTTCGACGAAGTTTGGGTGGGCCCGTTTGATGATCTCGGCGTGGCGGACGACGGATTGTCCGGGGATGGCGGCGGCGACCATGGCCAACGCCACAGCTGCCCGGATCACATAGGGCGAGTCCACCACGGCGGGGCGGAGGGGGCGTCCGCCGAACACGATCAAACGGTGCGGATCACTCACGACGGCGTGGGTGCCGAACTTGGCTAGTTCGGGTATCCAGGAGAATCCGTTTTCGTAAACCTTGTTCCAAAAGTGAATGGTGCCGGTGGTGCGCGTGCTCAGCGCGATCATGAGCGGCAGTAGATCGACAGAGAAATAGGGCCAGGGTGCCGCTTCGATCTTGGGTAGCAGGTTGGTGGTATGGGGCTGCTCGATTTGCAGCGATTGGTTCTTGTCGACGATCGCGGTCGTGCCCTCGTGACGAACCTTCACGCCGAGTCGGGCGAAGGTGCGTTGGATCAGATCGAAGTGTTGCGGCACGGAATTTTCGACCCGCACTTTGCCGCCGGTGACAGCACCGAGCGCGAGGAACGTTACGATCTCGTGGTAATCGGTTCCGATGGTGATGTCGGCACCATGTAATGCGTCGACGCCCTCAATCTCCAGTCGGCTGGTGCCGATGCCTTGGACCTTCGCACCCATGGCGGAAAGAGCCGAACAGAGGTCCTGCACATGCGGTTCGCTGGCCGCGTTGATCAACGTGGATTGTCCGTCGGCCAAGGATGCGGCCATGGCAAAGTTTTCGGTGACCGTGACCGACATGTAATCGAGCCAGGTGCGAGTCGCGCAGAAGCGAACGTTGGGCAACGCGATGGTCAGGGGGTCGCTGCCGGAAATGTCGGTGCCAAACGAGGCGAGCACCTCGAGGTGGGGATCGATTTCGCGCACGCCGAGCGAGCACCCCTTGGTGTTGGAACGGACCACAATCTTGCCCAAGCGATGTAGGAGTGCCGGGTAAAGTAGCACGGTGGAACGCATGTCCTGGGGCAGCTCATGATCGGTAAGGGTCGAAGCAAAATTGCCATGATCCACGCGCATGACTTTGGTGTCATGGTCCCATTCGATGGTCGATCCCTGCTGGCGGAAGAAATGAACCAGCTTATTGAGGTCGGTGATGTCGGGCACGTTACGCAGCGTGACCTGCTCATTGGTCAGCAACGTCGCGCAAAAAATGGGCAGCACGGCGTTTTTGTTGCCGGAAGGCGTAATGGTGCCGGAAAGGGGTTTGCCACCTTGGACGATGAGATCGGACATCGTGCGCAGCGTGGGAAGCCATCTGGCCGTGGGCAAGAACCTCCTGCATCGCGCAGTAGATATTGCGGCGACCGGGATTGTGGGCGGGCGGCCTGATGGGGCGACGTTATCCTCTTTCGTTCCGCTTGGCGGAATTTCGGCGGATTGTTGTGCTCCGACTTCTGTGCAAACCAAAAAGCACCCGTCGCGAAACGGGTGCCTTGAAAGGAATGACTGATTTAAGGATCAGCTCGAGCTGGAGTCGCCTCCGCCGGAACCGCCGCGATTGCCACCGCGTCCGCGGCCACGGCCTCCGCGACTACGGCGACGGCGGTTGTTGCCGTCACCCTTGCCTTGGCCACCTTCGCCGCGGGGACGATTGTCTCCCGAGCCCTGACCTTGTCCTTGGTCGCGTCCGCGACCACCACGGCCGCGATTGCGACCACCACGGCCGCGATTGCGGCCACCCCGGTTACGGTTGCGATTTCCGCCTTTGCCACCGCGACCCTTTTTAGGGGCGGGTTTGGTGTCGCCCCCGGTAAAGAGGGACTTCAGCCAGCCAAAGAAACCACCACCGGAAGACTTGGGGGATTCCAGCTTCGGTTTGGGCACATCGATATCAACGTGTTTGGGCTCGCGCGGACGGCGTTCTCCGTCTTCGGATCGGCGATTCTTCTCACCACGCGGACGACGACTGCGGCGTCCATCGCGGGAATCGCCTTCGCGGTCATCCCGGTCGTCGCGATCGGCACGGCGGCCCTTGGGCTTGAAGGTCGGACGCTCATCGGACGAAGCGCTGGGAAACTCGAGAGTTTCCCATTTATCGGTGGATGAGCGGGCCTGTTTAGGAGGAAGAATGTCCAATTCGGCTTTTTCTTCCGTTTCCGGTTCGGGGGAAGGTGCCGGAGCTGCAGCTTCCGGCTCTTTTTCGGGAGCAGGAGCGGGTACAGGTTCTTCGGCGGCCGCTGCAGCCTCAGGCTCAGTGGTTGTCAGGGCAGATTCTTGAGCCGGTTCGGCCACAGGTTCCGGGCTCGCAACGGGCTCCGGCTCGGGTTCCGCGGGTGCGAACGGATTCTTATATTCGGACTCGGTCGTCACAATTTGGACGGCGGTCGGTTCGTAATCGCCCTTGGGGGCGCTGGTCGACGCAGCTGGCGCGGGAGCGCTGGGCTTGCGTTTGCCACGGGCGAGACCCGGGCCACGGCCAGTGCCGAATGCGAATTCGGCGGCGGGGGTGGTCTCGGCGCTGGGCGTCTCGGCGGGAGCGTTCTCCGCGGGGGCGGTGCTCTCGGAGCCGGACGGTTTGTTGTCTGACATGTTGTTGTATATGTTTAGGTTAACCCAAACTCACTCAGGTTGAGGAGGGGTGGGTAGCACGTGTGAGCGGAGGCCACTAGGACACTCGACGCAGACATGGAACGCGCAAACTCACTGATCCGGCGGAGGAGATCAACGCCTTTTTTAACCTATCCTCGTGGATGGGATGTCACTTGTCCCTTGCCCTGTTCGGCAAGGATTACAGCCTCCGAAATCATGGATAAACTCGAAGAGATTTTCAGCATGCAAGAAGCCCTCAATTCCCGCATCGGGGTGGAGTTACCTCCGGCGACCGATGAAGAGAAGGCTAAGTGGGTGCTGAACTATACCCGGGCAATGCAGCAGGAAACGGCGGAGTTGATCGACAGTGTGCCGTGGAAGTGGTGGGCGAAATACCAGAAATTTGATGAGCAAAACGCGAAGGTGGAGGTCGTCGATCTGTTCCACTTCTTGGTTTCATTGGCTCAGACTCTGGGTATGTCGGCCGATGATATTTACGACGCCTATGTGAAAAAGAATAAGGTTAACCACGAGCGCCAGGAGTCGGGCTATAAAGTTAAGGACGAAGACGACTCGAAACACATTTGAGTTGCGGAGCGGCTCAGATGTGTAAGTAACAAGATCGGCAAAGCGGTGAAACAAACGGGCGAAAAACTAGATCTCGATTTTGAGGTTAAAGCGGTGCGTGGAAAGGGCTCGGACCAGGAGTTGGTGCGTTTTGGTGATTTGATCATGGGGCCGACTGTTGTCTCGGTTTACATGCGCAATAACACCGGATCTTGTGACAAACAGACCGACAGCTTGGTCGAACACGCTGGTGCGATCGCCAAGCTGGGTTGGGAGGTCGTAGCACTTTCTCGCGACACAGGTGGTTCCCATCAGCGTTATGCGGCCAAGAAAAATGTCGGTTATACTTTGGTGAGTGACCCCAAGGATAACTTCGCTCAAGCGGCGGATGCCGTGATCGAAAAGAAAATGTATGGGCGCACGTTTGAAGGGCCGTTGCGCTCCGCTTGGCTGCTGAAGCCTTCGGGCGAAATCGTAGCGATCATCGCCAAGGTCGATGCCAAGGCTCACGGCGGGCAAGTTTTGGCCGCCATCGATTCACTTTAGATTTACGCCACGGGTATGCTGCGGACCCCGGATGCGCCTTACTTCGATTCCGTGCCCACCCCCACGATCAAGGATATACGGGCGGCAGCCGCCGCTCGCCAACGTCGCCGCCGTCAAGGTCGTCGCTGGTTGATTGGCAGCGGTGGTGGCAGGTGTGGGGGTATTGCTGCCGAAATACCTGAAGGCTCGAATCCTCACAGAGGTCGAGATGGTTTTTCAGCGCCCGGTGGCCGTGGATCAAATCTCCGTTGATCTCCCTTCGTTTCGTTTAACCTTGGAGGGAATTTCCGTCCGGGATCACGATGGCAGTGTTTTGGTATCAGGGCGCGAAGCAGTCATTGATCTGAATCACTGGACTCTCCTTGCGGGAGGCTGGGGAACAGATGAAATCGTGTTGGATGGAATTGTCGGCCGACTCGTAGTGGATGCGGATGGGCGTTTAAATATCACCGACATTTTGGACAACCTGCCGTTCGAGGCGGGATCGACGAACCCCTTGGGGATCAATCGACTGGAATTGCGTGAGTCGAGTCTGGATTGGATTGATCAAAGTAAAGGACGGGAATTTTCAACTCGATTGGACCCCGTAACATTTTCATTACAGGATTTGCAGACGCAGCGGAGTTCGGAGGCATCCTACCAATTCGAGGCTCTGACCGATGCCGGTGAATCATTGCGCTGGAACGGCGGCGTAATGATCAGTCCCTTTTCGCTCTACGGGCAGATTCGCCATCGAAGGTATGTCGCTCCCCAAACATGCAACTTATCTGCGGGAGTTGTTCTCCCTCAAGCTCATTTCCGGGGAAGGGGATGCGAGCGGAAGTTATGATATCCGCCGGGTGGGTGATCGATTTGATTACGAGCTTACGGATGGTGCTTTGACCCTTGGCGATCTCACCATGGAGGCAATCAGTGGGTCCGTCGGTAGCCAGTCGTTGAATACGTTAAATCTGCAAGGGGTCAGCTGGGCATCGGCTGAACGTGCGCTTTCGATTGATCACGTAGAGATGGGAGAAGGTTGCGTGGAATTGGTGAGGAAGGCGTCGAATTTGAGTTGGTTGGAGATTCCGATTTGGGAGTCGAATTCGGCCGGAATTGTTTCAGGGGCTGGCAGCGGATTCCGAACGGCGCTGTTGCGGAATATTTCGATTAACGCGCTGGAACTCAGCATTGCCGACGTGGTTGCGGGCGCGGATTTTGATCAAGGCATCGACCTTGATACGATGACGATGTAGGGGCTCGATCTGGTTGATTCGTCCACGCGGATGAGTATCGACGCCTCCGGTGCTCTCCCGCAGGGCGGCGTAGTGACGATCTCAGGATCTGTTTCGCTGTCTCCCTTTACTCCCCAATTGGATATCTCGGCAAAGGAGGTGGACCTCGGGGCGGTTGCTCCGCACTTCGCGGCCTATACCGGCTATGAGCTGACGGCGGGGTCGGGAGCGATCAATACCCGTTTGAGTTCGCGCCAAGGGCGACTGGAGATGTCGGGCCGCGGATTCTTTGATAATATCATAATTATGAATACGAACGGGCGGGAGGCTCTGGCCGCCGACCCAGTTTACTGGTGTGACCTGATGGTAGCCACCAGCCCTCTCGTCGTCCGAGTGGGTTCGACCAAATTGGCACGACCACGGCTGAATTTGTATCGCGATAAAGACGGTAGATTTCGCGGTGATTTGTTGCCACCGGAAGTGTCAGCTTCCGCCGATCCGTTCTTGGATGAATCTGCTCCCAGTTGGGAATTGGGCCAGATTGAGATCCAGGCCGCGGAGTTGATCATGGTTGATGAAAATACGGATATGCCGGTCCGGTTCGAGGTGGGCGATATTAACGGGGACATGAGCGGGTGGTCTTCGCGCGGAGTCGACCCGGGAGCGGTGCGGCTGGAAGGTGCGATAGAAGGCGGTGCTGCGATTCGCTTGGACGGAGCGATCAATCCCTTGGCGCAGTGGCTCCCGATTGATTTGTCCTTGGGGGTAATGAATTTGGATGCGCGTCTTTTGGAGGGATATTTCCGCCAATATGCGGGCTGCGCCGTCGAGAAAGGTCGACTTTTCCTCGATGTTGAATGGCGAGCCAATCGACGGGAATTTAATGGTGAGATCGCGACGCGTTGGAACGGGGCCACGGAATTCCGTGGCAAGGAAACTACTCGGGATGGTTGGAGCAGAAACAACGCCAGCGCGTGGTCGAGCAACGCACGGAGGACCGCCGGCAAAAAGCCATGGCTCGGGAACTCGCCTGGATTCGCCAATCAGCCCGGGCTCGTCAATCCAAGGGACAGGCCCGGATCAATGCCTACGAGGCGATGCTGCGCGAAGATGTGGAAGAGAAGGAACGCGAATTTGAAATCGTGATCCCGCCGGGACTACGGCTCGGTGACCTCGTGGTGGAGGCTCGGGGAATGCGTAAAGCATTCGGTGAAAAACTGCTCTTCGAAAACGTGGAATATGCGGACGCCGAGATCCCGGCGGGTTGGGGCTTGTTGGTGCGGAGCGAAGACTCGCTGCAATTGCGCCGAAAACCCGCCGCGTTGGATGCGGGTGATGCCCAACGTCGGGCTCTTTTGGAGTCAATTGCCCTGAGGGCGAGCCGGGTAGCTTCGCCACCTCCATCCCGACGTAAACCGGACTTAGAAGTATAGACGATATCCGAGACTGGCGTAGCGATCCGCGCCGGGGCGGGCGGCTTTCACGAGCAAATTCTCGTTGAGTAGATTGCGCACTCTTGCGCTGAGGTAGTGAGTCTTCTTGCCGACCTTCCAGCGGTAGCCGAGGGAAAGAGAAACGTAGTTGTATCCGGGATACGTAAGTTCAGCTCTTCGTCGATCAGCGTAGGTATCCACGTAGTCACTGATGTAGAGCAGGCTTTCGCTGATGGTCCACCCAGCGAGTGGACCCTTGGTCCAACGGTGGTAGGAGGACAGGGCACCGGTCCATTTGGGCACCCGGGAGATGGCCTGGCCCACCTCATCGGGAAGGTCGGGTGAGCTCTCGGTCGTGGCATCGGTATAGGCAGCCTTGCCGCGGATCTCCCACACGTCGTTGATTTTGACGCGAAGTTCGGCCGTTGCCCCTTCAAATTTTTCCCGGCCAGCCGAAACCAACTCCGGCTGGGTTTGGTCGGCATCGGCAATGGGATCGCGATAGAGCGGATTGCGCCTGCTGATATTCTCGTTAGTGAATGCGAAAGCGTGCAGCGAGTAACGTAGACGGCGATCCCACTCCTCGCCGCGCAGACCGATTTCGATACCGCCGGTCGATTCGTTGCCCTGAATCTGCCCCGTGCGAGAATCCACCCGGGTGGACGGTTCAAAGGCCGTGCTGGTATTGGCGTAGAGGAGTAATCGTCCGGGGCTAACGACCCAATTGCCACCGGCGCGGTAGGTCAGCTCCTCCGTCGAACCCGTGGCCTCTGGTCGGACGGTTCCGGGACGTCGGTCGAGGATCTCGAGATCAACATTGTCAAAACGTAGTCCGGCGGTTGCCACCAATCGTCCGTCGAAATATGCAGCTCGCTCGCTGAGTCCGGCCCCGAGATAGCGGGTGTTTTCGGTGCGATCGATCAAGATGCGCCGATAGGTATCGTCCGTGAGGGCAGGTCGGAAATAGTCCGGATCGTAGGGGTTAAACCGACGTACGGAGAGGGGCAGCGCGGCGCGCTCCTGGGCATCGAGACCGCGTTGTAAGCGCGTGCTGTCGGTATGGATCGAATCCGTCGACAGGGTGATTTTATGGTCGGCCTTTGCCGCGTAAAATCGCCAGGTCGCGGAGCCA
Organism: Actomonas sp.; assembly: GCA_965203585.1. GTDB lineage: Bacteria > Verrucomicrobiota > Verrucomicrobiia > Opitutales > Opitutaceae > Actomonas. Next base: position 386,778 of record CBDBDC010000002.1, on the reverse strand, counting down.
TCCACCACGAGCGCGTTGAGGGGCCGGTCCACATATTGAGGTTCGCGGTTCCCGGCGAAGCGTTCCGCATCCACAAGATAGTCTCCCCGGGTAAACCGTTCTTCTTCGAGTTCCCGGCGAATCCCCTGAACCACGCCTCGCAAACTCAATCCTTTGACGGGCTGACCTTCGTATTGAACGCTGAGGCTGCCGGTGCGACGGGTGATCCCGGCATTGGGTCCGTAAGCGTGGAAGTTTTCCAGCGGCAGGTAGCGGCCCAATACCAACCCTCGGGAAGTCTCGCGATAGGCCGGGATGCCGGGGGAAGGGTTGCCGTCGTAACCCGCATAGTCGAATTGCCACATCGTGCTGTGAGCCCGGGAGTGACGAGCAGTGAGGGCCGCGCTTAATTCCACCGTCTCGCGTTTGGCAAATTCTTCCGGTCCGAGCCGTCGATTATATTCCAAGCCCAATCTATGGTAGTAGCGGGTCCCGCCGGGCTCGGGCTTATTCAGCGGACCACCTTTTTCAAATTCGCTCCGAATGGTATCATTCGAGGAGGCGTCGAAAATCATTCGCGTGCGTGCCCGAGAGGGTGGGCGAGCAGTAAGATAATTCTGAATACCTCCCGGAGCGGCACGACCGGTTACTGGGGTCAGTGGCCCTTGGATCGTGAGACGGCGGCTGACGTTCAGAATCTCGGGGATGCCAGTTTGTGCGAAGGCATTGCGCAGTCGCGGGGTGGGGAAACCGCGCAGTCGAAGCCGGTCCGAACCGCTCACGAGGTCGGCGGGATTGTCGACAACAACCTGTTCGAGTTCGGCGTCGAGTTCCGCGGCGATATCTTCGCCATCGTCGCGGCCGGAGATCAAGCTGTTGGAAAAGGGAGGATCATTCAGCTCAGCCTCGAGGAACCCCATGCCAGTGCCGTCAAAAAGATCTTCTTCATCTTCCTCATCCGTTCGGACCTCAAATTTGTCCAACTCCATAACTTCGTCTTCTCGGGGCGATTCTGCCATCTCTTGCGCCAAACAAACCGAGCCACCCCATAGCAGGAAAAGCGCGATGGTGGCACGGAGTATGATGAACAGAGGCGATTTCACGTCAGAATGGAGACTCAGTCCCCTCTACCTTGAATGAGACGGCGAACGGGGGCAAGACAACGATGCAGACCGTGATAATTGAATCGTATTTCGCAGATTTTGTTAGGCATGCAAAAGCTCGTCTTCATGCCTCCTTACGCCTCAAGTGGAGGATATGTTACGAAGGATATGCGCAGGTGCTTTAATCGTGGTGGGTTTCGTTGGTGGTTCGATTCCGAGCGATTCAGGAGCGCCCCGAACCGGTGAACTTCATCTCTTTTTACTCGCCGGGCAGTCCAATATGGCGGGACGAGGTGAAGTCCCGGTAGAGGATCTCGAGCCTATCCCTGGCGTGTGGGCGTTACAAAAAGACGGCAGTTGGGGACCTGCCGTTGATCCGTTGCATTGGGATAAATTAGTTGCGGGCGTTGGTATTGCACGGTCGTTCGCCCGGGCCTATTCAGCGGCTAACCCGGGCGTGGAGGTGGGTTTCATTCCAACAGCGTGCGGGGGCTCCTCGCTCGAGAGCTGGAAACCGGGAACTTTCTTCCCTCCCTCTCATAGTTTCCCGTATGACGATGCGTTGGCGCGGGTTCGTGCGGTTCGGGATCGGGGCGAGTTGAAAGGCATGCTCTGGCATCAAGGAGAAGCAGATTCCAGCCCGGAACGATCCGTGGATTACCCAGAGCGTTTGGTGGAGCTGTTCGGTCGATTCCGGACGGATCTGAAGTCCCCCGAGCTACCAATATTGGTCGGTCAACTGGGACAGTTTCCGGGCAAAGAATGGTCGGCTGGCCGGATCAAGGTGGACGCGGCCCATCGGGCGGTCGCGGATGCGGATTCGCGAATAGTATTCGTGTCGTCCGAGGGTTTAGGCTCGAAAGCCGACCTAGTGCATTTTGATACCGCGGCGCTGAAGGAGTTCGGCCTTCGTTACGCGGCGGCCTGGCAACGTCTCATGCAAGAGCCTTTCCGTTGAGTTGCGGTGATTCACTCGACAGTGGACAAGTGAGATTGGACGGTAAAGGTAGCGGTCATGAGTGATACGCAGTCGACGCCGCCCGATAAACGGGAGGAAGGTTTGGAAGTTAAGACGTGGTTCGTGCGCGAGCGAAACGCGTTGTTGGCTACGGCTGAGTTTGGTCCGTTGTTCGTCGATTATTACCTACATTTGGCGGATCAAGGTATTCGTCCCGATCTCGAACATGCTGCCATGTTCAAACGGGCTCTGGCGGGGTTCGTGTTGCACTGCGTCTCGCGGCCTTGGAATGAAATGACCGCGTGGACGATCAATTTTCAGTCCCCGCTGGTGAACTTGTTTTTAACCGGCGATAACGAAGATGGTGCCGTCACGGGTCGGGTGTTGACCGACAATGTGAAGGAGATGCCGGAGAATCTTTTCTTCGCGGATGTGATTCGCGGGCGACACCTCCACCATCGATGATGATGTTGTTGAAATCGATTTGACCGGTGCCGAACGAAGCGTTGTCGCCGAAGACGACGGTGCCGCCGTTGAGGATCGTCGTGTAGGTGTTGGTTCCGGTAATGGTGAGGGTGCCCGTGCCTTGTTTACGGATGCGACCGGCGTTGGAAATGAGACCGCTGATGGTGGTGTCGTTGGTGCCGATGAACGTCAGTAATCGGCCCGTAGCTGCGGACAGGTCGACGTCATTGACCGTGAATGTGCCGGTGGTGTTGCTGGTAATCAGCCGGCGATATAAATCGGCATTGACGCGCTGAAGCATAGGGATCAGCCTCGGAAAGCCATGCCAAACCTGAACCACATGTTGAGAATGACGCGCCAATTGCGGAGCGATTGATCGTGTAAATTACTCAGTATGAGTATATTAGATGCAATCAAAGCAGGATTGGCCGCGAGCAGTGGATTGGATCAGTTCAACTTGGTAGTAGGCATTTTGGGCGTCGCTCTCATGATTCGACGGAGTCTGTGGGCGTTTCCGGTGGGCATGGTCGCGGTCTCGGTACAGGGCGTGTTGTTCTGGCAAGCCACCCTATATGCGGAGACGAATTTGCAGGTATTTTTCTTTGGTTGTCTCGGTTACGGCTGGTGGCACTGGATTAGAGGGCGCGGTGAAGCGGAGGAGTTGCCGGTGACCCTTTTGACCAGCCGGGAGCGACTCGGGTGGATCGTTGGAGCGACCGCTTTGATGTTACTCTGGGGAACTTGGCAGGCGAAATGCACGGACGCGGCGGTGCCTTATCGGGATACTTTTATCGCGTCGTTCAGCATTGCCGCCCAAGTTCTGCAGGCCCGTAAGAAACTCGAAAACTGGGCGGGTTGGGTCGCAGTGAATTCGATCGCGATTGTCACCTATTGGTCGATGGGCAAGGTTTACTGGGTGTTTCTCTACCTGATCTTCTGGGGGATGGGAATCTCCGGCTGGATCGCTTGGTATCGGGCGATGAAAGCGCAGGAGGAGCCGACCGAATGAGCGCGAAACGCGTGGTATTATTCGGAACCGAATCGACCGGAAAGTCAGCCTTGGCCGCGGCGTTGGCGGAACACTTTGGGACGGATTGGGCACCGGAATTTGTGCGCCCGTTCTGGGATCGCCATGGTGGTTTGATCCAAGGATCTGATTTGGCGACCATTGCCCGAGGTCAGATCGCCAACGAAGAAAGCGCGGCCGCGGTGGCGGAGAAGGTGGTTTTCTGCGATACGGATCTGCTGATGAATGTCCGCTGGGCCGATGAATTATTTCCGGGGGAATGTCCGGCGTGGGTGCGCGCCGCCGCGGATCAGCGCTGTCGTGCTTATGCACTCTACCTTTATTGTGAACCCGATTTGCCGTGGGAAGAGGATCCGCAAAGGAGTTTTTGCGACCCAGCGGCGTGGCAGGATTCAGCTCAGCGTTGCCGGCAAATGCTGGATGATCGGCAACTGTCCTACTCGAGTGTTTCAGGGCGAGGAGCGGATCGATTCGAGATGGCCAAGGCCGCGGTGGAAGCCATGCTGCGGGCATGATATCCAATTCGATAGCCCCGATTTTATGGCGTAAAATAGTGATAGTCAGTGGCGTGGTTTTGGCGGGCATGACGGGGTGCGCAAAATCTGAATCCACGCCGTTGGACGAGCCGGTGGCAAACGATCGGTTCCCTCGCGTTGAGGTTGTGAGTGTGTTCGAGCCTCCGGGAGAATCCAATGTGCGTTCCTCATTTGGTCTGGCTGATGGCGTGGGCCTGGTCGGCACGGAAGAAACCGGTGATGTCTTCAAAACCAATGATAGCGGGGCGACGTGGCGCCAAGTTTGGGATGGGGGCGAAGCTTGGGTATTCAGGATGTGCGCAATTACCTCCGGGCTCAGGATGGACACCTTTATATCACGACGTCCGAGCCGGCTTTGGTCGCGCGTTCCGCGGATGAAGGGGAAAGTTGGGATGTGTTGGCTCGCGCCAAATCCAGTCGCACCGTGGGGCTGGTTGAGTTGGACAGCGGCACGATGTTGGTGGGACTGCGCCGTTCTGAAAATGACCGCACCAGCATCATACGATCATCGGATGCGTGGGCATCGCACGAATGGATTAAAGTGATGGCGGACGGACCCCGGCAAAACGTGACTTGTTTTGGATATTGGGGTGGGGAAGACATCTGGGCCGGGGTGGGTTACGAAGCTTCCGGCAAGGTATTTCACTCCAGCGACTAAGGGAAAACGTGGCGGCAACAGGCGGATTTTCCGGAGGTTCGCGACTTGATGGATTTCTTCCGCCACGGGGACGATATCTATGTTTTGGCGTCCGGGATCGCGACGTTGTTCAAAAGCAGTGATGACGGAGCCACTTGGACCGAAGCCCGACAGTTCTGGTCGAAGAGATTTTTTGGGCAGTGCATTCCTCTGACATGGCAAGGGCGGGATTTTTGGGTGATGACGGCTACGGATCAGACCGAGAAAACCTACCGGCACGTTTTGTTGATCACGGATGATCCCGCCGCCGAATGGCAGGAGTGGATTGAGCTCGGTCGCGATACCAGTGGAGGTGCCAGTAATATCGCGCAGCTAGCCGAAACGCGATTGGTTGCGGGCACCGGAAATCATTCCGCGCAGGGCCGGGCCTACACCTTGCGAATCTATCAGTAAGCGGCGGCGGGTTGACGCGGGCCAATGCCTCGCGTTCGCTGGTCGACATGATGAGTGCATTTGTAGACCGGATTGAATCTCTCTTGGCGGGCCGAAACCTGCCGGAAGCTTGGGCGAATGGCGTGTCCATTGGCGTCGGCCTACTGGTGCTTTTTATCCTCGCCTGGCTAGTCAACCTCGTCGCCAAACGCATTATCTTGCGGTTGGTCAAAGCGGTGGTGAAACGCAGCCGAGCGGACTGGGACGATGTGCTGGTGGAGACAGGAGTCTTTACGCGTCTCTCCCATCTCGCGCCGGCCTTGGTTTTTAATACCTTTGGTCCCGGTGTGTTGGGGCGTTCCGAAGTCGTGCTCGAAGGAGTCAATGGTGCGGTCACCGTATACCTGATCTGTATTTGGATGGGCGCGCTTTTCGCGATCCTGAATGCGGTCCAGTTGATTGCCCAAAAGAAGTCCCGCCAGAAAGGCGTTCCGATCAAAGGCTTCGTGCAAGCGATCAAGTTGGTCGCGGTAGTGGTGGCGCTGATTTTGATCCTGGCGATTTTATTGGGTAAGTCGCCGATCTACTTATTCTCCGGACTGGGCGCACTGACTGCGGTGCTGATGTTTGTCTTTAAGGATGCGATTCTGGGATTTGTCGCCGGCATTCAGATCTCGGTCAACAACATGGTTCGGGTGGGCGATTGGATCGAAATGTCCGCCGCCGGTGCGGACGGTGACGTCATCGATGTTTCGCTCACGACGGTGAAAGTGCAGAATTGGGACAAAACCATTTCCACTATTCCGACCTACGATCTCATTTCGAAATCGTTTCGTAACTGGCGCGGTATGTCGGACTCGGGTGGCCGTCGCATCAAACGCTCGATAGAATTTGACGTGACCTCCATCGGTTTCGCCAACGAGGATCAGCTCGCGGCCTGGTCCAAGATCAGCAACGTGCGCGAGCATCTGGCTAAGAAGCGGGCAGAGATTTCCACGGATAACGAAAAGCTGGGCGACGATGCCAACGTGCTGGGTAACGGACGCCGATTGACGAACATCGGCACCTTTCGGGCGTATTGCGTGAGTTACCTCAAGACGCATCCCCACATCGCGCAAGATAAGACCCTGCTGGTGCGCCAACTCCAGCCGAGTGAGCACGGATTGCCGTTGGAGATTTACGTCTTTGTGAACGACACCAACTGGAATTTCTACGAAGGCGTGCAGGCCGATATTTTTGATCATCTCTTGTCGGTCGCGAAGGTATTCGATCTGAAGGTTTATCAACAACCCAGCGGTGCGGATATTATCGCGGGTTTGAGTTCGAACCGAGCCTCGTGAGCGAAGCCCACGCCGAGCGCTTTGGCGGACTGGGTCAGCTCTACGGCGCGGGTTCCCTGGCGGCGTTGGCCGGGGCACACGTCGCAGTCGTCGGCCTCGGTGGCGTTGGTTCCTGGACAGTGGAGGGGTTGGCTCGCAGCGGGGTGGGGCGGCTTACGCTCATCGATCTCGATGATGTTTGCGTAACCAATACCAGTCGTCAGCTCCCCGCGATCGAAGGGAATCTGGGTCGACCCAAAGCGGAAGCCTTGGCCGAGCGGGTGCGGCTCATCAATCCGGAGTGCGAGGCGAACGTCGTGATGGAGTTTTTAACAGCCTCCAATGCGGACCGCTTGTTAGGACCCGAATTTGAAGTGGTGGTTGATGCGATCGATGGCACGACCAACAAGGCTGATTTGATCGGAGCTTGTGTGCGGCTGGGCAAGCGTTGCGTGACCGTCGGAGGCGCGGGCGGCAAACGGGATGCCTCCCAATTGCGTATCGGCGATTTAGGCGAAGCGTGGGGTGACGAATTACTCAAAATGGTGCGTAAAAAACTACGCCGCGAACACGGCTTCGCTCGCGGCGAGGGAAACCGCTACGGGGTGCGTTGTGTTTACTCGGCGGAAAATCCGACTTACCCATGGGCGGATGGCACCTGTAGCACCGAACCTGAGCCGGGTAGCAACCTGAAACTCGACTGCGCGAGTGGATTGGCACCGCGGTTTGGGTGACGGGAGCCATGGGTTTGGCGGCGGCACAATTGGCGGTCGAATGGTTGCAAGAGATCGAATCCTGACGCGTTACGTTACGGGCCGATCGGTTTTATGCGGATGCGGTTAATCGCTGCGTTGAACATTCGGGATGGAGAGTCAGTCTTCGAAAATCCTCCCCATGAAATTGCCCCATCCTCTTTCTCAAATTTCAGTCTTTCTCCTCGGTTTGGTATCTTCCGCGGTCTTCGCCGCCGAGAAGCCCAACGTCCTTATGATCCTAGTGGACGACCTCAAACCGACGATCCGTGCTTTTGGTGACGAGGCAGCCATTACGCCCAACATGGATCGACTGGCCGCGAGTGGAGTTCGGTTTGAAAAAGCCTACTGCAATCAAGCAGTCTGCATGGCGTCCCGCTACAACCTCATGCTCGGCAGCCGTTCGACCTCGACCGGATTCTATGCGTTCGGCACGCAGTTTCGCGAAGTGTATCCAGATGCGGTGACTTTGCCTCAGCACTTCATCAACAACGGCTATGTTGCACACTCGATCGGCAAGGTTTTCCACATCGGTCACGGCAATACCAACGACGATGCATCGTGGAGTGTGCCTCATCACGCGGACAAGGTGATCGATTACGTGCTCCCGGAGAGCAATCACCGCGAGCTTACTCGCGAGGAGGGTCTGTTTACCAATCAACGTTCCCGAGACGAAAACGGGGATCTGCGTCCGCGTGGCATGGCGTGGGAAGCGGCGGATGTGTTGGATGAAGCTTATGCCGATGGACGAGTCGCAACGACCGCCATCGATCGCTTGAAATGGCTGCAGCGTAATGAAGAGAAACCGTTTTTTATGGCGGTGGGATTTGTGCGGCCGCACCTGCCCTTCTCGGCGCCGAAGAAATATTGGGACATGTATGATCGGAATGAATTACCGATGCCTAACAACGAAGAGGCGCCCATCGACGCCCCGGGATTTGCAGTGAAACGCAAGGTTGAGATCACAGCTTTCCGGCCCGTGCCTTCCGGAGTCTCAGGGAAGTTTGATCGCGATCTGACGCGGCAACTTATCCATGGGTATTACGCGAGTGTCACCTACATGGACGCCCAATTGGGCAAGGTGATGGATGCGTTGAAAGAGACGGGTCTAGATGACAATACGATCGTAGTCCTGTGGGGGGATCACGGCTACCATCTCGGAGATCTTGGATCATGGACGAAGCACTCCAATTACGAGCAAGCGAATCACATCCCGATCATCATTCGTGCTCCCGGGCAGGTTGAAGCAGGGGCAGCAGCGGAGCAGATCGCCGAGACCGTCGACATCTATCCTACGGTAGCATCCTTGGTCGGACTACCGGCCCCGCAAGGGCCACAGCCGATCGATGGCATCGATCTGACTCCGGTGCTCAAGCAACCGGCCAAAGTGCTGCGACCCTACGCCTACCATGCCTATCCCCGTCGCAATCCGGAGCGCATGGGCCGGGCTTTTCGCACAGACCGTTACCGTTTGGTCGAGTGGGTTCGTCGCGACGTTCCCGACGGAACGGTGTATGAGCTTTATGACTATAGTAAGAGTGGCGTTGAATCCCGTAATATTGCCTCAACTTCGCCGGAGGTGATTGCGAAGATTCAAGCCATGGTCGCGGCGGAGCCGCCGGCGAAGTGGCAGGTGAAACGCTAAAGCTAACGACGTGGAGTAAGCTCCATCGTGCGGAGCGCGTTTTCGGATACCAGAGGGCCGGCTTATTTGCCAACTCCCCTTACGTCCACCACTCGACGCACGGCACCGTCGGTCTTGGTGAGAATGTAGAGCTCACCTTCGGAATCCTCCCACAGGCGCAGATCCACGTGCCCAACACCCCATCCCGTCCAGCGCCATCCGTGATCGAGAGGCGGAAAAATGGCTGCGGCCGTCCGGGCTTTTCCGGATCGAGGTAGTAGAGATTACCGGTGACGATATCGCCGAAAATGAACTTGCCTCTCAGCCACTCGACGGAGCCCCGATAGACCGGACCGCCGCAGATGGCTCGTCCTTCGAGGTGGCTGTAAACCGATAGCGGTTCGGCGTATTCCGGTTCGTCGATTTCCCACGGAATGATCTCGGTTGGATTCTGAGCAACGGCGTCGAACTCCAAGTTGCCTTCGCGCACATTCCAACCGTAGTCGCGGCCCGGTTCGACCACGTTGATTTCCTCGAACAGATTGCTGCCGACGTCGATGGTGAGAAGCCGATTGTCCGTGAAGGGATCCCATGTCAGCCGATGGGGATTGCGGAATCCCCAGGCGTAGATCTCGGACCAGATGTTGGGCGTTTCATTCCCCACAAACGGGTTGTTCGCAGGAATGCCGTATTCTCCGTTGCGGCCATTGGTGCCTTGCGGATTGATGCGCAGAATCGAGCCCAATGGGGCGTCCAAGCGGTGGGTGAGATGAGGATACCCATACGCCGTGGAACCTCCATCTCCGATACTGATAAAGAGTAGCCCGTAGTCGGAATCACCGGAGCGAGCAAAAAGGGAAATGCGATATCCTGCATGCCGTGCACGGTAGTTGGTAACGCGATGCGCAGCATCTCCCGCCACGACGCACCGGCGAACTCAACCTTACCGGGCTCCTGGACTCGAATCTCCGAAACCACCCACATCACGGGTTCCTCCAGCGGACCGTCGGGTAAATAGTCAGTCTTTTGTCCCGAATACGCGACGGTGTGGCTCAGGTAGATCAGACCGTTGCCTTTAAATTCAGGGTGAAAATCGAAGCTTCCCAAACCACTACTGGCTAACCCAAGGTAGTTGAAGAAATCAGGAACGCGGTCGCGGATATTCAGCACCCGCTCACTCTGCCCATTCTGGATACGGTAGATCGCGCCGTCTTGGTTGCTGATATACAGGTCGCCGGAGTCATCGCCGGGAACGGTTCGCAGGGTGGCGATGCGGGCAATGTCGCGAGGGCTGGGGATCACCGGCATCGTGACCACATCTTCGAGGACCAGCGCGTGAGTGGCGGGAGGGGCTGGCTCAGTGGGAATAGTCAGCATCTCTTGGATGCGCGGATTGTCCTCCAAAGGATCGAAAGTAAGATTACGTCGATCGCTGTAAGACGCGATGGAGGAAAAGATAGCCTCAAGATCATCATCCGTCAGCAGGTTGGCGAAACCCGGCATGGGAACCTTGTAACGAGCAATGAGTTCGATAGCGGTTTCATCACCGCTGGCGGCGAGTCCAGCCGGATCCTTGACGAAATCCATCAACCACTCGCGGGTGCGATAGCGGGTGATGCCGCCCAGCTTGGGGCCGATATGAGTGCGGCGGTAGTCGTGACAGGAGCGGCAGTAAATCGAGGAGAGTTCCCGTCCCCGATCCGTGAGTTCCCGGTCGCGACGAGGAAACGCCTCGGAACCCGTGCCTTGGGCAAAGCCAAGAGTCGATAAACTCAAGGTGAGAACTGACTGAAGCAGTGATCGAGAGAACTTCATTTGGCGGTCTAGAAACGATCAAACAACTGCCAGACTCCGGCGGAGGCGAGGGCTATTGCGGAGATCCAAAGGAAGAACGACCAGATGCGGCCGGGGCGTAATTCGATGGGTAGTTTGCGGTAGCGTAAGTAAAGTGCGCAGATTCCCAGGAACGGAAGTAAGAGTGATTGGCCGACGCCATTGATCAGGATGAGCGTCAGGGGTTTCGGCCATATCAGATAAACCGCGATACCCCAGAGTGTGATGGCGATGCAGGCGATCTTGATGCGTTTGGCTTTGGAATTCTCGTCGGGGTTGTCGTTCCACACGCCAAACATGGGCAGGATGTTCGCCAACAGCCTGCCGTTGGCGGCGCTGGCAGCGAAGGCGGTCGAGTAGAGGGTCGCGAATGCTCCGACCATAAAGATGCTAAATCCGGCTGGACCGAAACTTTCCAAATACATGTTACCCAAGGTCGGAACCATTTCGCTGTTGTCCACCTTGAGGTTCTGAGCGTGCAGCACGGCCGCACCGAGTAAGTAGAATACGACCGTCGCCGAAGTGTAAACGACTAGCGAGGCGAAGGCATCAATCTTCATGACCCGCATCCAGCCGTTTACCCGCTCGAGCCAACCTTCGTTGCGCGGGCCCACGCGCTTGGCGTATCCCTTTTCCAAGCACCAGTATGAATAGTAGATCAGTTCGCCGGCACCCACGCCGATCAAGCCCAGCGCGGCGAATGCCACCGCAAAATTATCGGGGAGTTTGAATTGCAGGCCTTCGATAATTTGCGCCGGGCTCACCCGGAATTCTGTGAATTGCAGCGAGACCAGCGCGAAGAGGGTGGAGAGCGTGAAGAGAACAACGAGGCCGATGCAGATGCGTTCAACCATCGAGTAACGACCCACTCCCAATAAAATCGCCAGAGTCAGCCCCATCAGGATGGCGGTAGCCTGCGGGGAAAGGGGAATGCCGGCCATGGTGAAGATCTGGGCCATTCCGCCGAGCATTCCGCCGAGCACTGAAATCATCGCGAAATAGACCGGGATAAAGAACCAGACCATCCAGCCCACCTTGAATCGAGGACCCGGAATTTGATCCATCATTTGGAGAGTTGGCGTGCCGGTGGCGACCGCGTAACGGGCAAGTTCGACTTGCACAAAAACTTTCACCAAGCAGCCCACAATGATCAGCCATAGCAACGTGAAGCCGTGTTCGGCTGCGAGGTGGGGAGTGACGATCAGCTCTCCGGTGCCGACGATCCCCGCGGTCAGGATAAGACCGGGGCCAATGTAGCGAAGGGAACGAAGAAACGAAGTAGCAGGCGGGGTGCCGTTGGGGTCGGTCATGGGGTTGAGCGACTAAACCCTGTCCGGTGTTCCAAGCCAAGCCCGCGATGTGGACCGCTGTTAGTCGAAGAGTCGCGCTTGTTTTAATCTCTTGGCGATGAAGTTGGCCTGCTGATCACCCACTTTAGCTCTGAGGACATCCGACAAGGCAAAAGTTGAGTAATTTTTAGTTCATAATTCGAGGCCTTCGGGTCCCAGTGGGCTGCCTTTCGCGCGCAGGGATTTGAGGTAGTTCATTTCGTCATACACGACGTCATCCTGCCCGCAACGCCACCGGATTCGGGTCCACTTATCCGCGAGCGCTCTCCTGATGGTATTAAACCCATGGTCCTTGGCCTCGCGCTGGCGATAGAACGCCTCCGCCCAGATGGAGTGCTGCCACGATGCTTTCGCCCACGCTAGGAAGCTCGGTCGCGTGAAGGTATCATCGCGCCGTCGGCGCTGCACCTTGCCCATCTTGCCACTTTGATCAGTGATGGGCGCGATGCCGAGCGCTGCGGCCACCGCCTCCGGACTCTCGCAGTTGGGCGCATGCTTCTTGGGCGCATGCTTCTCTATCGCGGCGTGGATTCGCGGCGGATAGATCGGACCTGTGCCGGGCAATGCGGCGATTCGTTCGGCTTTTTCACCTGCGCTTTTCACGAATTGGGCAAGGGCGCTATCGTGCGCTTTGATCCCCTCATTGAGCACTTCGAGCTGATGGAGGAGGATGCTCACCTCCAGCTCATCGGCCGGGTTTATGGCCCCCAAGGGCACGAGGTTTTTGATCACGGCCCTACGCGCGTCCCACCGCTGGACCCACGCGTGCGCCACGAAGCGCGCTTGGTCGCGCACATCGCTTTGATCATTGCGAGCGTGCGAGACACGGTGAGCGCGTTACGATTCGAGCCTTCAGGTGCGTTTCGCGCACCTGCTGCCACCACCCATCGAGCACGGCAGGTGCGCTCGGCACATCTCGCTCTGCAAGGAAGCCCTCACGGGCGGGATCGAACACGGCCACCGCCACGGTTTTATCCGCACGGTCCAAAGATACCACCAAGTCAAAAGGCGGAGTTGATTCATTAGCTTTCATTACCTCATAGTTTCAGGGTTATGATTGCCTTTGCGGCTCAGCCATCACGCGTCACCCCTAGGGTGTGTTTAACAATTGGTATGTTAGTGCTTAATCCATATGATGATACATACTAAAGCGAGCATGCTGGCAAAGGTTCGATGTAGTTTTTCATAGCGCGTAGCGATCCGGCGGTAGTGCTTGAGTTTTGCGAAGAGGTTCTCGATGCGGTGACGATCACAGTAGATGTGCTCGTCAAACTCGGGTTTTTGGGACCTGTTGGGGTGCACAGCTATGACGGCGTTGCCGCCTCGTTGTTTCACACCTGCCCTGATGGCATCGCTGTCATAGCCCTTGTCCATGATCGCCGCAGCCCCTGGCCGCAGATAAGATTCCAAGAGGGGTTTACACTGATCGCAGTCGGCTACATTGGCACCCGTGAGGATAAAGCCCAGAGGGTAGCCCAAGGCGTCACAGGCAAAGTGGGCCTTGGTGGAGAGGCCCGCTTTGGAGCGCCCCATGGCTTGGGCTTGCTGTCCACCACCGGGTCCGGCCGCGTGCTGATGGACCCGCGAACTGGTGCTATCAATCATGAGATACGCGTGATCGCCTTGGAGAGAACCGAGGTAAGCGAGCACATACTCCCAGAGACCGTTCTGAGACCAGCGCCGGAACGAGGCATAGGCGTTTTGCCAGGGACCAAACCAAGTAGGCAGATCGCGCCACGGGCACCCGGCACGCGCGATCCAGAGCACGGCTTCAACCCGACGGCGCAGGTTGGTGCATTTGCGTCCACGACGATGTGGGCCACTCAGACTGAGACGATGGCCGTTAATTTTTTTAGCTCGCCCCAGTGGTGATCACGCAGGACGAGTCTTACTCGTTGTTTCACAATGTGATGAAGTCATTCTGGAGCCACGAGGTCAATAAAAAGTATCCTATTAATGGATACTTTTTGCCTCCAATTTATTTGTTAAACACACCCTAGGGAGAGTCGTTGTTATATTCGTCCTCGGAGTAGTCGTTTGGGAGCGCTGCGAACCGAACCGGCGGAAACTAAAGTGATCGGGGTCATGCCTCAAATCGTTACTTTCCGGCCGGCTCGGCCGGCAACGTCTTCCCCTCCATCCTGGCCGACCTGTCGGTCGGAGGAAAGAGCGGGGAGGGAGCACGCTGCCTCCCCGGCGCCCCTCCCTAAAGATTTCTTTTTTAACTGCTGGTTTCATCCGCTCTTCTCAAAGCCCTGCTTGGGCCGCGGATAACCCCTATGGCGGACGTTAATCGATTACCCGGTAGGGCGCCGAGGAGCTGTGGTAGCACCGGCACTATAGAAGTGGGTTCCGGGATGGATTGGCCCGCCCTTCGAAACTCCAGCTGGTGCTCCCGGCGAGAATCGAACTCACATCAGCGGCTTCGGAGACCGTTACACTATCCATTGTGCTACGGGAGCGTAGTAGCCAAGCGGCGATAAAACTGGCTGCCGTTGGTCCGCACTGTCGAGCGGTTTTTAAAAAATTGAGATCAGCTTTCCTCTGCCTTGGCCAGACGCTCAATTGCGAGGACTGCGATTCCCCCGATCGCCGCTAATCCCAAGGCAAAGAGCCAATTGGCGTCGGCAGCAGGTAGTATGTTGGACTGGATCAAAGGAACGGTTTCTCCCGCGCTGTTGATGCGGGTAGTGAGGGTTTCTTTCCAGGGCCAGAGTGTGCGAAGCGCTCCCGCCATGACGCCTGTGAGTGCAATGAGCGTCGCATGCCGATAAGTCCGCAAAAGCCAGCTGACCACGCGAACAAAGGACAGAATGCCGGTGGCAATGCCAGCACAGAAAACGGCCAGAGTCACGAGGTCGCGATCATTCACGGCTTCAATGATCACACTGTATTTACCCATAATCACCAAAAGGTAGGACCCGGAAATCCCTGGTAAAATCATGGCGCAAATTGCAATAGCGCCCGCGAGGAAAACGTAGAGAAGTCCGTCCGGAGTTTGCAGGGACTGCATGCCGACCAAAAGATAGGTTCCGACGCCAAATCCTAAAAACAGGATCCAATCCATCGGTTTCCACTGCCAAGTCTTGCGCCCCAACAGCACAACGGAGCCGAGGACGAGGCCAAAGAAGAACGACCACAACTCCTGTGGATTGTGCGTCATCAGATGCTCTAACACCTTTGCCAAACTGAACACCGCGGTCATGAGCCCGATTCCCAAGGCGATGAAGAAAGGAACCGGAATGTGGTTCAATAAAGCCTTAACTTCACCCTTGGAGAGTAACTTCAGCGCGGTGAGGTCGAATGATTTAATGCCATTGAGGAGCCTTTCGTAGATCCCACAGATAAACGCGATGGTTCCGCCCGAAACCCCCGGAACAACATCGGCGCAGCCCATGAGAAAGCCCACAATTGCGATGCGAAGATGGGAGAACATTGATGACATTGGCCTGAGAGGGAGGACGAAAGACGAAGGAATAAAAAAAGGCAGGCCGCTGAATGTAGACCTGCCTTAAAATATTGGAGACGAGTGAGTTATATTTCAGGCTCGGTCTTCTTAAGGCCGACCACACGGTCGCCTTCTTTCCATTGGCCACGCTTCTTGAGCAGTTCAACCCGTTCGAACCGTTTGAGAACGTTGCGTTTCACGACGAGGCCACGGGGACCTTGGAGACTCTTGTGTTGGGACATGGTGGTTTAGATAAAAGTGGTGCTTGTAACTCGTTAAAGGGTAAGGGAGCTAGAGTTCGCTTTTGCCCATGACAAGTATTTTTCGGAGACATATTCAGTATCGATCACAATCCACTCCGGATTCTCATAAGGATGGGCCGTCGTTAAGTGACTTTCGATAGCCGTCGCTTGTTCGGCTAAGAACTTAATGGTGAGCCGATATTCCTCAGCGCTGGAAGTTTCCTCATCCCAACGGTATATTGAGGTAATTGGACCGTCGATTTGCACACAGGCGGCGAGCCGGTTTTCGATCAAACCACGGGCTAAAACCTGAGCTGCGGGGGCGGTGCCAACCGTGGTCCATCCAATTTTCATCATTCCCGAATATTTAGGAGACAATCACCTCGTGTGCAAGATTGCCCTTGACGGAGCGATAACCGAAGCCTGCCCTTACCGGTTTCTGTAGGTTCAATCCTTTCCCGTTCCATGCGTGACGATTACATCAAAGAGGCACTCAAATCCGTGCCCGACCCAAATTTGCTAATCAATGTTGTCTCCCGACGCGTTAAGCAGCTCAAACACGGCAGCCGTCCGTTGGTTGAGTCGCTGGAAAAGCTTGCGCCGGAAGACGTTGCCCTGCGTGAGATTATCGAAGGAAAGATCGTCTTCGAGACCGCCGAAGACTGAGGCTCCGCCTGTTGCTACCGTTTATCGGTCGGTCGCTCTCCGCGATGCTGCCTTTTTTATTCTCCACCGTCACCACTTTCCGTGGCCGCTAAAAAAAAGGACTCTCACCGTTTTACCGAGATTCGCAATGCCAAGGCCTTGCGGGATTTTTTTGTGGATACCCGATTTGAAGCCGGTGTGGCCCTGAAAGGCACGGAGGTAAAATCGGTCCGCGGGGGGCGTGCTCAGATTAACGACGCCTTTGGCCGAATGAAGAAAGGGGAGCTTTGGATGATGAACGCTCATATCGATGAATATCGATTTGGCAACTATGCGAATCACGAGCCAAAACGGAGCCGTAAATTACTGTTAAGAAAGTCTGAGCTCTGCAAAATAGACCAAGCACTTTCGCAAGGGGGGAAGTCTCTCATTCCGCTGCGTCTTTACATGAAGGAAGCACTCGTGAAAGTCGAAGTAGCCATTTGCACCGGGAAAAAACTCTACGACAAGCGGGATGATCTTAAGAAAAAAATCGAAGATCGTGAAATGGAACGTGCCACCAAAGCGCGTCGATGAACCTCAGCCATAGCCTAACCGCATAGATGAACCGTATCACTGTCCATGTCCCCGGTAGCACCTCCAATTGTGGAGCAGGTTTCGATACTCTGGGCTTGGCCCTGCAAATCTACAATCAAGTGGAAATGACCGAGATCGATTCCGATACCCCGAGGCCGGTGGAGGATTCGGATGGCTGTGCCGCCAAGATGGTGGATCGAGTGATTGCCGAGTTTAGCGCCGAGACGGGTAGGTCCGCACCGGGCTTTTCCTATCGCTTTTCCGGCGATGTCCCTATCAGTCGCGGATTGGGGTCAAGCGTCACGGTATTGGCGGGAGTATTGGCGGGAATAAATTTTTGGGCAGGAAGCCCGCTTTCGACCTGGGATATCGCTCGGGTGCTGACTCGAATAGAAGGTCATCCGGATAATGCTACGGCGGGCGCACTGGGAGGGTTTTGTGTATCGCGCATCGGAGCTTCGGCAGGCGAACTGGTTGATCTCGTGCGGACGGAGTTGCCGGATATGCTCAAATTTGTGGTCGCTTCCTCTGAAGTGGAAATTGCGACCAAAGGCAGTCGCGCCCAATTACCCGAACAACTCGAGTTTGGCGAAGGCGTTCGTAGCATGAATAGTGCGACATTTCTTACGGCGGCGTTTTTGAGTGGCGACTTCGACCGTCTGAAGGGAGCCGCTGAAGACTATCTTCATGAACCCTACCGACTACCGGGAATTCCTGGCGGAGCGGAAACGATCCGGGCGGGGATCGCTGCAGGGGCCTTAACGGGCTGGTTAAGCGGTAGTGGATCCAGCGTGTTGTGTGTTGCTATGGGCGAAAGTGGTGATGCGGTGGCCGCCGCTATGGAAAGCAGTTTCAGCGCTCATGGGCAGGCTTCTACGGTTCGTGTCCTGGCAGCGGACAATGCCGGTCTTAAGGTCCAGTCGTCGGAAAGTTAAGATTCTGCCCGGGAAATCGCTTCCGGCCAAAGACGGGTAATTTCTTGGGCGAGCTCATTGATCCGAAACGGCTTCGCCATGACTGATTGAAGTTGGTGTAGCTGGGATTTATGCAAGCCATCGAGAAAGGGTTTGTGCTCGGAAATGATTATGGCCAGCACATCAGGTTTAATCATCTCAGCTTTTTTAAGAAACTCCATCCCATCCATTTCCGGCATGGAGAAGTCGGTTACAATGATACCGACGTCCATGTCGGGCAGTGCGGCGAGTGCCTCTTTAGCCCGTGGGAATGTTTTTACCGGGCAAGCAAGAGTCTCCTCGAGTATGGCCTCCAAAAGCTGTAGATACGAAATCTCGTCATCGACGACGATAGCGTAGGGGAGGGAGGCCGTGGTCATTACAATTTTTTTACAACGACGTTAGCGGATGCCAAAGAGAAGGTTATACCTAATCTCAGGCCGTATAAACACTTAGGCCGTTGAATTGACGCCGGGGGATCATTCGCCAGTGCTTGATGGGATCATGCTGCACATCGTTTTATTCCAGCCGGAGATTCCACAGAACACGGGAAATATCAGGCGCACATGTGCGCTCACGGGGAGTCGTTTACATTTGGTTCATCCCCTTGGTTTTACCATAACTGATCGGCATCTCAAACGTGCGGGTATGGACTATTGGGCCGCCCTCGATGTGCACCATCATGACGACTGGGAAGCGTTTCGTGCCAGCGAGTCCGCACCGAGCTGGCTCTGGTTATTTACGACTCGAGCCACCCAGTCTTTCTGGGAGGTATCCTATGAGTCTGACCATGGACTCGTTTTCGGAAATGAAGGCCATGGGGCTCCGGATTGGCTGCACGAAGACATCGGCGATTCACAACGAATTACGATTCCGCATCAGAATCCGGATTTGCGGTCATTGAATCTTGGCACCGCGGCCGGAGTTGCGATCTATGAGGCGGTCCGACAGGTGGGCTTTCCCGGCACCAGCGGCTAAATCTCAGCCTTGCGAATACAGGAGACCTCTCGACCGGAAAACGTTTCCAGAACCGGCACGCTCACCTTGCACACGTCGGTGGCGTGCGGACAA
The DNA here is from genome assembly GCA_965203585.1 of Actomonas sp. GTDB lineage: Bacteria > Verrucomicrobiota > Verrucomicrobiia > Opitutales > Opitutaceae > Actomonas. Next base: position 367,829 of record CBDBDC010000002.1, on the reverse strand, counting down.
CGCGGATGAAAGGTGCAACCCGCAGGAGGATTGATGGGGGAAGGGGGGTCACCCGGGAGCACGATACGTTTGCGATTGCGCTCTTCGTCTGGGTTCGGGGTCGGAATCGCGCTGACCAACGCCTTGGTATAGGGGTGGATCGGGTTCTCAATGATGTCCGAAGCGGGACCGATTTCCACGATTTTACCCAGATACATCACTGCGACTCGATCAGAGATGTGCTTCACGACCGAAAGGTCGTGGGCGATAAAGATCAGACTGAGGCCCATCTTGCGCACCAGTTCAGCCAGCAAGTTGAGGATCTGGGCTTGAATTGAAACGTCCAGTGCCGAGACGGGTTCATCCGCGAGCACGACCTTGGGACGCAGCGCCAATGCGCGGGCAATCGCGATGCGCTGCCGTTGACCACCGGAAAATTCATGCGGGTATTTCTGCATGAACCGTGGAGCCAGCCCGACGGTTTTCATCAGTTCAGCCACTTGTTCTGCGACTTCCTTTTGGGAGCAGACTCCATGGACCAGCAACGGCTCAGCCAAGGTGGCGAAGACCGTCATGCGCGGGTTGAGAGAGGCATAAGGGTCCTGAAATACCATTTGGAGATCCCGACGCATCTCCAATACATCGCTATCGGAAGCTCCGGTGAGATTGCGCCCTTCAAGCGTGACCGTCCCCGCAGTGGTGGGAACCAATTGCATGATGGTGCGAGCCAACGTGGATTTCCCGCAGCCTGATTCGCCGACCAAGCCTAAAACTTCTCCTTGTTCGACCGCTAGGTTGACGCCGTCGACCGCTTTCACTTTTCCCACTTCGCGTTTCACCAACACGCCTTGATGGATGGGGAAGTGGGTTTTAACGTCCTGGAGTGCTAAAATCGTTTCCGGCATCGTGATCAGAGTTCGCCCGCTTGGACGCGAAGGCAGGTTTGTTGATGGTTTTCGCTGATCTCCTGAAGCTCGGGCAATTGAGATCCGGTGCACATCGCAGTGGCAAATTCGCAACGAGGAGCGAAACTACACCCTTGGAGTGGTTTTGATAAATCAGGTGGAAGCCCTTTGATCGTATACAGCTCCGATCCCTTGGGCTGCATCGAGGGAATCGATTTTTGCAGTGCCTGCGTGTAGGGATGCTTGGGCGAAAAGAACAGGGAACGCGTATCGGATGTTTCAACGATGCGGCCCGCATACATCACTTGAACCCGGTCACAAAGCCCAGAGACCACGCCCAGATCGTGGGTGATGAAGATGACTCCCATTCCGATTTCCTCCTGCATCTTCTGGATCAATTCCAGAGTCTGGGCTTGAACCGTGACATCGAGCGCCGTCGTGGGTTCGTCCGCTATCAACAGTTCCGGTTTGGTGATAAGCGCCATGGCGATCATCACGCGTTGGCGCATCCCTCCGGAGAATTCGTGAGGGTAATAGTGGATCCGGCTGCTGGCATCGTTAATGCCGACGGCGTCGAGCATTTTCAACGCACGTTTCAACGCCTCCTCTTTGGAGATATCCTCGTGGATTAAAAGAGGTTCGATCAACTGGTCGCTGATCCGCATGTAGGGATTCAGCGAAGTCATCGGATCCTGAAAGATCATGCTGATACGTTTTCCCCGGATCGTGCGGGCCTGTTTGGGCGTGCAATCGAGCAAATCGACCCCATCGAAAATGGCCTTACCACTCTCGATTTGGCCGGGAGGCGAAGGAATCAAACCCATCAACGAGTAGCACGTGACAGATTTTCCAGAACCGGATTCGCCGACGATACCGAGCGTCTCACCTCGTTCGAGGTCGAAGCTCACGCCATCGACAGCGCGGTAGATTCCGTTGCGAGTGTGGAAGTAGGTGCGGAGGTCCTTAACCGAAAGAAGCGACATTCAAAGAGGGGCAGTTGTGAGTTGCAGGTAGGAGGTATCCCCAATCCGTCGCTGGGCGCAAGCGGAGATTACAACCCGGTGGAAATCCCCTCCTGTGCTGCTGAAATTGTCACGCGTAGACATCGGGGTAATCGGCCCCGCGGTGCTTGTAGCGTTTATGGACCCAAAAATACTGTTCGGGGTTTTTACGGACCTGCGACTCAACAAAATCGTTCACCCGCTGGGCGTCCGCGGTGTGGTCGCCGGAAGGGAAGTTTTCCCATGCGGCTGATGCCTCAAGCACATAGGTCCCATCCGGAGCGCGGTGCGCGTAGTAAGGGACCACGCGACATTTGCTCATCTTGGCAATCCGGCTGGTAGCCACATTTGTAACAGCCGGTTCACCGAAAAAGGGAAGAATCTCGGACATCTTGGTGCGCTTACCCTGATCGGGTGCATACCACACCATATTCCCCTCCTTAAGTGCGCGGACGAGTTCCCGCAGATCATCAAAAGGGATGGCGTGACGAAGGCGATGCTCTCGGGACCGCCTCATGATCTCGGCGATTACCGGATTGTTGGGATCCCGATACAGTGCGCAAAACGTGAATTGCTCGTTAATTATGCGTCCCCCCATCTCCAATAACGTTACGTGGGCAGTCAGGACCAGTGCCCCTTCACCGCTGGCCGCAGCAGCTTCGAGATGTTCTCTGCCACGGATTTCATAAGGAGGAAGTCGGTTGGAGGGACTCCACCAGGCCAAACACGTTTCGAAAAGACCGAGAACCAGGGAGCGATAATGGGCGCGCGCGAGACGTCGGCGTTCGGGGTCGGACAAATCGGGGAATGCGATTTGAAGATTCGTCAAGGTTACCCGCCGGCGAATAGGGATCACGTAGTAAATGAACTGCCCCACGACGGCCGCCATCCCGCGTTGCATCGACCAAGGGAGTTTGCCGATCAGGAAGAAAAATCCGAGACCCGCCCAAGTGGGCCAGTAGAAAGGATGGGTGAGGGGACGTTCGCGATTGGGTCGGGCCATGGATCGGACGGTGAGGATGCGGCACCCACAATGGGCGTCAAAGGCAAGATGTAGCGGGGCAGGATTCTTTTGCGTCGTTGGCTCAAGACCAGTTTCGGGTTGGCATCTGGTAATTGGATGTTTTCTCCTCTCCAACTTTTCCCTTTCACATGCTTGATCCGAAACTCCTCCGTGAATCCCCCAACTTGGTGCGGGCGGCAATTGCCAAGAAACATCTGACAGTGGATCTCGCTGCGGTCATCGCGCTGGATGCGCAGTGGCGCGGTCTCCTGAGCGAGGTGGAATCTCTCCGAGCTCGGCAGAAAGCGGTCAATGGAGAGATGGCTCACTTGCCGAAAGGGACCCCTGAATTTATGGCCAAGGTCGGGGAGATGAAGACCCTCAAGACTGAGGTCAAAGATCAGGAAGCAGCCTTGAAGGAAGTGGAAGCAAAATGGCAGGAGGCGATGTTGGGATTGCCCAATCTACCCCATGAAAGTGTTCCGGAAGGTAAGACCGGTGACGACAATGTGGTCGCCGCAACCCACGGTGAGGTGATTGCTGTTTCCGAGCATGCCCAACCTCACTGGGAGATTCAGGGATTTGAAAAACTATTCGATTTTCCCCGGGGCGCCCGGACAACCGGGGCGGGTTTTCCCTATTACATCGGCGATGGCGCGAAAATGGTGAGGGCTTTGGTGCATTTCTTTTTGGAGGAGGCTGGCCGAGCCGGGTATACTGAGGTAAGTCCGCCTATTTTCGTGAATGCCGCGAGTGCGACGGCCACGGGACAGTTACCCGACAAGGAAGGGCAGATGTATGAAACGGTGATTGATCAGCTTTATGCTGTTCCGACCGCGGAGGTTCCTCTGACAAATTTCTTTCGTGATGAGATTCTGGACGAGAGTTCGCTCCCAGTTTTCCGATGCGCTTATACCCCATGCTTTCGACGCGAGGCGGGGAGTTACGGCAAAGATGTGCGGGGGCTAAATCGACTTCATCAATTCGACAAAGTTGAGCTGCTCAAATGGGTTCACCCGAGACAAAGTTACGACGAATTGGAAAAACTCCGGGGAGATGCCGAGCGCCTGCTGCAAAAACTCGAATTGCCCTACCGGGTGTTGTCGATGTGCGGCGGCGACTTGGGATTTGCCCAATCCAAGAAATACGATTTGGAAGTTTGGTCGGCGGGGCAGGAAAAGTGGCTCGAGGTATCGAGCTGTTCTAATTTCGAGACCTTTCAAGCGCGTCGAGCTCAGATTCGATACCGCAATACCGATCAAAAACCGGCACTCGTCCATACGCTGAATGGATCCGGATTGGCCGTGCCGCGGGTTTTGGCGGCCCTGTTGGAGAACAATCTTCAGGCGGATGGAACGGTAAAGGTCCCCAGCGCTTTGGTGCCGTATTTCGGCCGCGAAACGGTCTCTTTCCAATAAACGACCGTTTCCGAGCAAGGATCCCGCATGGCCAACCTCCGACCCTCGAAATGGCAGTTGGTGGCTGATCGATTGGGAAGGCGAATTTCGATTAGTGCCCTCGATGCGTCAGTGGTCGATTACGTCGGAGGCGCGGCTAAAGGTAAATGGCTGGTCTCGGTTTCCGGTGGAGCGGACTCGATCGCGCTCCTGCTATTGCTTTGGACGCATTGGCCAAAGAAACGCCGAAGTCTGGTCGCGGTTCATTTCGACCATGCCTTGCGTGGTTCGGAATCGACCGGTGATGCGCGGTTCTGCGCACGGGTGGCGAAATCGTTGGGAGTCGCTTTTGAGCAGGGGAAGTGGGCGGATCCGCCCCCCGATCCCAGCGAAGCTCGGGCTCGCAACGCCCGATCGGAATTTTTCGGAAAAGTCCGGAGGCGTTACCGGGGCAAGGTCATTTGGACCGGTCATCAGCAGGACGACGTGGCGGAATCCATTCTGATGCGACTCGCACGCGGCAGCGGCACGTCGGGTTTGGCCGCCCCCCGACCGATTCAACGAGAGTCGACGACCAGGACAGTTCGCTTGCGGCCATTGTTGAGTCTATCGCGGGAAGATTTGACGGCCGCGCTGCAAGCGGCTGGCGGTTGTTGGAGGGAAGATTCTTCCAATACATCAAAGCGGCACTTTCGGAATCGCGTGCGAAACGATGTTATTCCCGCGTGGATGAACGCTGCCGAGCGGGACGCCAAAGCAGGGGCGGCACGATCGCGACGCTTATTGGCCGAAGACGATGAAGCGTTGGAGGCTTGGGTTGAGGAGATCGCTCCCTTCGATGAGACGGGGTGCCTGCGGATCAAACGATTACAACATAAACCTACGGCAATATGGCGACGGGCATTGCATGCTTGGCTCCTTCAGCAACCCGATATCGGGGATCTCTCTCGTGCGGGATTTGAGGACCTTCTCGGGCGAGTCCGACAAGGTGCACCGACCCGATTTAGTCTAGGCAGGACTGGGTTTGCCCGAATTCGGCGGGGATTCCTAATTTTTGAGCAACGTTTTCCGTCCTAGTGGGTATTATTACCGAATCACCGTTTTGTTTGTTCGTAGGTGTTCCCATTGACTTCTCTAGAGGGAACCTACAACGTGATCCTTTAGTCTTACTTTTCGATGCCCGAATCCGATCCTGATAATAAGCGCAAACCTTTGCGTCCCCCTCCTCCTGACCGATTCCAGATGCCCAAGGTGTTCTTGGTGTGGATGATCATCATTGGCGCAGTTGTCGCGCTGTGGGTTTTTAACCCGGGAACAGCTTCTCCTCCAAAGGAATTGAAGATTTCGGAAATCGTCGCTCTCACCGAAGAGGGACAAGTCGTTTCCGGCGTCATCCAGCCCGAACTATCCGGCGGCCGGGATTGGGCCGTTATCTCGGGAATCGCGGCGGGCGATATTTTCACCAATGCCAAAGGCGTTAACACAGCGAAATTCTCCGGTGACGGGCGATTGACCGACACCAATCTGGAAAAACTCCAAAACAGCGGCCTTTACGATGAGCGGCCAGCGACGACCGTTTGGACCCGGCTGGCGCACAATATCATCCTGTTCATCATAATCATCGGTCTGTTGTATTTCCTCTTCGTGCGCCAGCTGCGCAACGCGGGAAAAGGCGCCCTGAGTTTTGGCAAGAGCAAGGCCAAGATGCTCCAGCGCGATCGGGATAAAGTGAATTTCAAGAGCGTGGCCGGCTGCGACGAGGCCAAGGAAGAAATTGCGGAGGTAGTCGATTTCCTGAAGGACCCGAAAAAATTCCAGAAAATGGGTGGTCAGATCCCCAAGGGAATCCTACTCGTTGGCCCTCCCGGAACGGGTAAGACCCTGCTTGCCAAGGCGGTCGCTGGTGAAGCCGATGTCCCATTTTTCAGTGTTTCCGGATCTGATTTCGTTGAAATGTTCGTTGGTGTTGGTGCCAGCCGCGTTCGAGACATGTTCGAACAAGGCCGCAAAAGCGCACCCTGCATCATATTCATCGATGAGATCGATGCGGTAGGGCGACAACGGGGTGCCGGTCTCGGAGGTGGCAATGACGAACGTGAGCAGACGCTTAACTCGTTGCTGGTTGAGATGGACGGATTCGACACGACAGAGGGCGTTATCATCGTCGCGGCCACCAATCGGCCGGACGTGCTTGATAACGCACTGCGCCGACCCGGACGCTTTGATCGCCAAATTCAAGTCGATCTTCCCGATCTTCTCGGTCGCGAGCAAATTTTGCGGGTCCACGCTCGTAAAATTGCGTTGTCGGACGATGTGGATTTAAAGCGGCTTGCCCGTGCGACTTCTGGAATGTCTGGAGCTGAGCTGGCAAATCTCCTTAACGAAGGGGCCTTGATGGCGGCTCGCCGTGACAAGAAGAAGGTCGAGGCAGTGGATGTGGAAGACGCCCGTGAGAAGGTTTTGTATGGTCGCGAGCGTCGTAGGATCATGGATGACGACGAGAAGAAAATGACCGCCTATCACGAGGCGGGGCATGCCCTGATCGGTGGTTTGCTAAACGATGATTGGCTGCCAATTCATAAGGTCACCATTTTGCCGCGGGGAGGGGCTTTGGGTAAGGCCATGTATGTTCCTCGTAAGGATGAAGTCAGCTCTTACAAGAAGCGATTGCTGAACTGGATCGCGGTCGGGCTGGCCGGTCGCATCGCCGAGGAACTCGTGTTCGATGATATTTCCACTGGAGCCGCCGGAGATATCAAACAAGTCACCCAGACCGCCCGACACATGGTCTGTGATTGGGGAATGAGTCCCCTCGGCCCTATCGCCTATGGCCAAAATCAAGACACCGTATTTTTAGGTCGAGATATCACCCGCAACGAGAGCTTCTCTCAAGAGACGGCAAATTTGATCGATGCTGAAGTAAAAAAAATCATCAGCGAACAATATGAACGCACGACGAAGATTCTCTCCGAGAAGCGTGCGGAAATGGCCCTCATCGCGGAAGCTCTCATCGAGTTCGAAACGATCGAAGGAAAGCATGTCATGGAGATCATCGAACACGGCGAGATTCGCTCCCCCGTGATTTCCAGCATTCCCGAGGAGGCGGCCCCCGAAGAAACGAAGCCGGAAAAAGAATCAGCCAAACCGGAATCCTCCCCTGACCTCGGAGGGGCAGGCAGTCCCGCTCCGAGCCCTGCCTGAGTCCGGTCACAGGTTATTTTCTCAAGCGTCTTCGTTATACGGAGGCGCTTTTTTGATTTCGCTTTAAGATCATCCGGCACCACGGTCGTTAACCCCGCAGATATGGCTACCAAAACTCCTCTTCGATTTTCAGAGCTCGGCGATCGTGCCCAGCCTCCCACCATTGCCAAATTGATGGCGATGGCATTGGAGAATCCGGAACTTCTTTCGATTGCGGCCGGGTTCACCGATACATCCAACTTACCCGTCAAAGGAGTTCAGAGGGCAGTAGCGGAATTGGCCGAAGGCGTGGACCAACCAGAATACCTACAGTATGGTTCGAATCAGGGACGGCCCGAGTTGCGCCGCATGTTGGCGGAGCATCTTTGCCAGTTGGAACCTTCACTCGATCAAGCGGAAGTGCAGAAGGGAGCTTTCATCACCAATGGTTTACAGCAGGCATTGTATTTGGCCATGCAGGTGCTCGCCAATCCCGGGGATATTGTATTGGTGGATCGGCCCAGTTACTTCGTATTTTTGGAAATGCTGCGAGGGCTGGGTATTACAGCGAAATCAATTCCGGTTGATTCCGAGGGTAAGGTGGACGGAGATGCGTTTGATGCGCTATTGGCAGAAATGCGTTCAACCGGCGAGGCGGACCGAGTGAAGGCGGTGTATTTTGTTAGTTATTTCTCCAATCCCTCCGGTCGCAGTCTAACGAATGATGAAAAGAACACGATCGCGCGGTCGCTAATGGCGGCGGATCTGATTGTTCCGGTCGTCGAAGACGCAGCGTATCGTGATCTCTATTACCGCGAACCTTGGCCTGCCGACAGCGTGCTTTCCGTGGCGGGATGGGAGGCATTTCCCAAACTCTATACGACTACGCTGACGAAACCGTTTGCGACGGGCCTCAAGGTGGGGTTTGCAACCTGTTCAGATTCGGAATGGCGGGCTAAAATGTTGAATGTGAAGGCTCATCACGATTTTGGCACGGCCAATTTTAACCAGGCATTATTTGAACAGGTGTTGGAAGACGGTGGTTTTCGGACACAGTTGAGGAAGATTCGGCCGGCTTATGAAGCCAAAATGTTAGTGCTCGACCGGGCCTTGAAAGACGCCGCTTTGCCGGAGCTCGGATGGCAGTGGGATCAACCAGCCGGCGGACTCTATCTATGGCTCACTGCTCCGGTGGGTTTTGATACCTCTTTGGAATCCGAGTTCTGTCATGCCTGTGTCGCTGAAGGCGTTTTGTATGTGCCTGGCGAGTTGTGTTTCGGCGATGATGCGCCGACCAACACCATCCGGCTGAGTTTTGGGGTATTGGGACATGAGCAACTGGAGGAGGCCGCCCGGCGCTTCGTCAGTGTGGCGAAGCGTCTTTCTTCCGCTTTAGAGCCTCCCGTCAGCAAAAAGGGGCTTGGATTGCAGGGCTCTTGGCAATAAACATCATAGGCTTACTATGAATATATGCTGCATAGGAGCTGGATACGTCGGTGGTCCCACCATGGCCATGATCGCCCAAAAGGCGCCAAATATTCGTGTCGCCGTGGTCGACATGAACCAATCTCGTATCGATTCCTGGAATTCGGATACGCTCCCTATCTACGAGCCGGGGCTTGATGAAGTCGTTAAAGAAGCACGGGGGCGTAATTTAATTTTCTCCACCGCTGTCGCCGAAGAGATTAACGCAGCTGATATAATTTTCGTGGCGGTTAATACGCCTACTAAGACCTACGGAGTGGGCGCTGGGCGTGCGGCCGATTTGCGCTTTATCGAATCGGTGGCGCGAACGATTGCCGAGGTTGCGACCGAAGACAAAATCATCGCGGAAAAGTCCACGATTCCCGTAAAAACCGCATCGACGATTCAGCAGATTCTCGCGGCCAATACCCGTGGAGTTCAGTTCCAGGTCCTTTCCAACCCCGAGTTCCTCGCCGAAGGCACAGCCGTGGCGGATTTGCAAAACCCCGATCGCGTGCTGATTGGGGGAGAGCGCACTCCTGAGGGCGACAAAGCGGTGCAATCCCTTGTCGAAGTCTACGCACATTGGGTTCCCCGGGAGCGAATTCTTACCACCAATCTCTGGTCGTCAGAACTATCCAAATTGGTGGCAAATGCGTTCCTCGCCCAGCGTATATCATCCATCAATTCCATCTCAGCTCTCTGTGAGGCCACGGATGCGGATGTGGATGAAGTTGCTAACGCGATAGGTCACGATAGTCGGATTGGTCCCAAATTCCTGAAAGCATCGGTTGGATTTGGTGGTTCGTGTTTCCAAAAGGATATTCTGAACCTGGTCTATTTATGCGAAAGCTTTGGTCTGCCGGAAGTGGCGGCTTATTGGCAGAGTGTCGTGGAGATCAATGATTGGCAGAAAAGCCGATTTGCGGCCCGTATAGTAAAAACACTTTTCAACACGGTGGCGGGTAAGCGCATCGCGATTTGGGGATTTGCTTTCAAGAAAGACACCAACGACACCCGTGAATCTGCTGCGATTGCAATTTGTCGCGATTTGCTGGCCGAAATGGCTGAAGTGGTGATCTACGACCCCAAGGTTCCGGCCGAGCAAATCAAAAACGATGTTTTAGGAGTAGATGGTTCGAACGAGCGACTTGTTGTGGTCGATTCCGCGGAAGAAGCGGCCGACGGTGCCCATGCCATTGCAGTGGTAACCGAATGGGACGAATTCAAAACCATAGATTTCGAGTCAGTTTATGCTGGAATGCCGAAACCGGCATTCTTCTTTGATGGTCGAAACTTACTGGATCTATCCGCTTTGCAAAAAATCGGATTCTCAACTTTTGCTATTGGTAGATAGATAATTTCCGTTTTTTAAAATGCATGTTCCGAGCTGATGCGGGAATCGTTTTCATCGGGTGATGATTTCTAATATTTAGGTTTATTAACTTGATATAATTAAATCTATGGTTTCAGTTTGAGCCGTTATGGTGACCGATAAAATTAAACAATTGCAGGAGCTTCAGGCTCAAGCCGCTGATCTGCAGAAATCAATCGAAGCAGAACGAGCTCAAGAGCTGGCCGCGCTTCCTGCCCGTTACGGTTTCGATTCCGTAGAGTCCTTCATCAAGGCTGTCCGTGCTACCGCATCCAAAGGAAAACGGAGGCGTAAGCCTAAGAAGCCAGCTGGTGGCAAACGAGGCCGGACTAAGATCACTCCTGAGTTGAAACAAAGCGTCGTCGCGGCAGTGAACGCCGGTAAAATAGGTGCTGCTATTGCTAGCGAATTTGGCATTTCTCTCCCGAGTGTTCAGAATATCAAAAAAGAAGCGGGATTGGTGAAGGCTCGTGGTGCTACTGAAAGTAGCGCTGCGCCCGAAGCCGCCCCAGCTCCGGCGGAAGGCTAGAGTTAGATTTTCCTCAATATTTAAAGCCCCGGTTATCTCCGGGGCTTTTTGTTGAGCCTTCTGTTTGTTCAGTAAGGCTTGGAATACGCCCGCGGAGACACCAACAAGCGAAATTCAGGCGAATACGAATGGTAGGCTCCATAACCCGCGGAGTCTCCCAGCATAAGTCCCTTGAATCGCGGTTTTCTGTATGGAGACGCCGTCTATGAGGTGTGGCGGACGTATAATGTGAATCCTGTTTGCGTGGGAGCAGCACTGCGAGCGGCTCGCCAAATCCGCTCAATCAATCTATCTGGAGATACCTTGGTCAGCAATGGAAATACTCCAGCAGATTAAAGTAACTGCAAAAGAGTTTCGTTTAAATTTCAACTATGCCGGTGATCTATAGTAAGCGTCCGTTCTAGCGCGTGTGGGAGATGGCTTGACGATCAAGCCTTGGGACTCGGGGTCCAATGACGGGGGCTCAATTTGGCCTTGGCAACCTCATGATTGGTCATGCCCGGCAGGAGGCGCAGCATGTCGTTGAGGTAGGCGAGCGGTTCGACTTTGTGGCGTCGGCAGCATTCCAGGATGGTGAAGATCATGGCCGGACGTTTCCCCGCACTGGGGTGGCCGATGAACAGCCCGTTCTTCATGCCCAGTTTGGTGGGTCGGATGGCTTGCTCGGCGAGGTTGTGGTCGATGCGGGTTTGGCCGTGTTCGACGTAGGCGGTTAGCTTCGAGCCCTGCAATCGGGCGTAGCCAATCGCATCGGCCATGCCGGTTTTGGGCAGACAGCGGGAAGCATCTTCGAGCCGTGACTGCTCAATCTGATCGAGCACTGGCCCGCTTTTTTCACGGCGCGGCGTGGCAACTTGGTCGCTCGTCCAGGTTTCTTCGCTTTGATCGCATAAAGTTCCCGGATGAGAAGTAGGTAATGGGCGGCTCCTTCGTCCCCGTTTTCGCAGGCTTGGTAAAACCGCCGCCGAGCGTGTGCCCAGCAGCCCAACGGTGTGATCTCCCGGGACGCGCACACGCTGTCGTAGACGACATACCCGTCACTTTGGAGCACTCCGATAAAATCGCGCACGATGGGTTCGGCCGCGGTTTTACCCCGGCCCAAGGCCCAATCAAAACAGATGTCGCCCCTCGGATGTCCCTACACCCAAAGGTATCCACTGGCACTTTTGCCTTTGCGATGCGCATCCAGATAACGGATCGGCGTCTCGTCGATTTGCAGGTAATCTCCCCCGATCAAACCCTGTCGAATCGAGTGGGAGATGATCGCCAGCCCGTTTTCGATGGCGTAGCCAATCCCGTCGCACATGCGCGGTCGCTTTAGCCTTACGCCAAAGCGTTGAGCGAAGGCCTTTTCCAAGCGGTAAAGGGGCAGGTGCTCGACATACTTCGCCACCCGTAAAAACGCGATGAGACCCGCAGCAGGCAACCCGCCCGGCACCACCCGAGGCGGCAACGCCGCAGTCAGGATCACCGTCATCGGCAACACATCGGGTTCCTCGGTCACCTCTTCGCCGATGCGCTCAAACGCCTCGGGCTCGGCCTGCACCTCCTCGGGGATGATCTCCTCGGTGATCCTCTCAAGTTCTTCGGGCAGCTTGGCCGCCGGTGCCTCGGGCCGGGCTCGCGGGCGGGTCTAGCCAATGACCTCTTTGATCGCTTCGCGTTGGGCAAGGGCTTCATTCTCCAACTCGCTGGTAAGGGCCTCAACTTCGCGCGCCAACGCACGGTTTTCCTCGCGCAAAGCCTTCGGCTTATCAGCGTCGATCGGGGATGCGGAATCATTCGTAGCCACTAAATGGATACGATAGAAGCAACGGACTCATGGGCGAGCTAAAGTTCGCAAGGCGGCGCATCTTTTTTACGTCACCTCCGGCGATCAACCACGCGAGCTGCGCACAGGTAAGACGATCCCGCCCGCTCGAACTCTGCGGCCATACGAAACCGCGATGATGTAACCGCCGCGTGCCACACCACACACCCGTTTCATCCACCCTGAGGAACTTCAGGAGTGCGCGGGTGCGATTCGAAAATACGGAGAACGCATCCGGCTGCGTCTCGCCCACCAAGGCACGCAGTCCGTCGGGCCCCTTGCGCAAATCCACCACGCCACCATACACATATATCCGTTCCGCTTCGATCTTTGCCATTCCACCAAATTAACCCCATCCTCTCTCCTTGCCTACCACGCGCCAAAACGGACGTTTACCTACTAACCTCAGGGGTTCAAATTCTCGAAGGCTTGAACATAACCCGCGACACTGCGGGAAATGTGCACATCGCCGCCGCGATAGACACGGTGCGGTCCCGCGTGAAGGCGGGTGAGGGAGTGGCGAATCCGCTGGAGGATACCGGTATATTCCCCGCGATGGTTTCCAGTATGATCGAAGCAGGTGAAAAGACCGGTAAGCTTCCGGACATGCTTCATCGTGTTGCTGATACTTACGAAGAAGAGGTCGACAATGCGGTGGCGGCTCTCACCTCGATACTTGAACCCATCATGATTGTTTTGATGTTCGTTATCGTGGGAACGATTGTTGTCGCCCTCTTCCTTCCGCTGGTGCGCGTGATCTAAAACTTGAGTTAGTCTCAGTTAGTGCGGCATACGAGACACGAGCACGGGCGTGACGTCCGGCGAGAGATCATGACTCATTAAATCGGCAACGTAAAAATGGGTGTGCGGTGGTGCTCCCAGATGCGCCAAATAATCAGGATGCACTCTATGCATCACGAATTGGTGAGTTCCGTGAACTCCTCGCAATGCCCGGACCTCGTCGGCGGGTGGGAAGTCGATCACCAGCCTTTTTATGCCAGGTTTGCTGGAACTGATCACCAGGGGTTGGGACTGTTTTTGGCCATCGAGCCAAACAAGACTATGGGGAGGGAGTCCGGCTTGAAGTGTTCCAGAATCGGCGAGCCGAAATGTAGGATGATCATGAGCTGCTAGAAATAGACTCAGATCCAAATCCATATTCCGATCAGGCCGTTGCTCCGGGTAAGGTTGACCACGCCATGGCTCCAGCAAAATCATACGGGCGAATTCCTCCACCTGATCGACGTAGTCACGGTAAGCCGGTCCGTGACGGCTGAACCCCTGAACGTATCCGAACAACGATGACATGAGAGTCATGGCCAGCACGACATACGGCACCCGGACCCACTTGCTGCCGTCCAGGCTTGACCAGATGGTGTCCGATTAGGAAGGCTCCGCAAATTGCCGGGAGACCGTATTGCACGTGCCAGTTTCCCAAATAGGGCCGACTCATTGCAATGGGCGCGAGGCAAAGAAAACCGAATGAGGTGATGCCAATCGGACCGGCCAATCTAGCCAGATGACGTTTCACTACGCTTCGCGCCAGCAAGACGAGAAGGGGAATGCAGATGAGTAATCCGCCGAAGCTTAGCCAGCTCCACCCGAACTCGGTCATACCCACGGGTGAACCCCACAGGGCGGCGCCGAGGGCTGTCAGCACATACCAAACTTCTCGAATCCCCAGCGTGATTTCTTTTATTTCCGTGCTGATAAACTGCCAAAAAATTATGCTGGTGATCAACACACTGCTGACGTTTTCGAGTGTCTTTCGGCGCCAATTTCCAGCGCGAATCAAGACGATGAGGAGTGCTGCCTCAAACCCAAAAAATCCTTCAGCGGATGAGAATGTGCCCAAGGCGATGAGCCCAAGGGCGGCGGTGAATCGAATTGGTTTAGCGTCTTTTTCGGGCTGGCCGGACCCGCGACTTAGAATGACCAAACCGGCGAGGGGAAACAAAACCGACCAAGTCAAAGTGACCTGCCAACCCCAAAGGAACTCCATGAAGTGAGAGGGACAGAAAAGAACGAAAAGGATGGGAATCCACGCCCAGCGATCGCCATCGAGGAATCTTCGCAGGTGTAAGGCCTGACCGGCAAACGCGAGCAACGTCAGGTAAATAATTTAGCGACTGTCATATTGGAGCCACTCCATGAGCGGGCCGTAGGCCAAAAAGGGAACGACCACGAGATGCTCATTATGACGAGTGGGATAATATTCAATCCATGTGGAGATCGAGCCCGCCTCCGAAGGGTCGATATCATGCATCAAACGAAGAGCATGCGTGTAGTTCCATTCGTCCGTGAGAGGCAACGGACTGGCGAAGGTCTGAATAAAAACGACTCCGGCCACCAACGGCAGCAAACACAGGAGAATCGCCCCGATCCGGGATTGGGATCGAAGCCAGTTAATCATGGTTTCGGAGGAACTGGCTGCGTCAGTAGCGTAGTCTGCAACCCCATCAATCGTTCGCTGAAGGTCTCCGTTTCAGGAGTGGTGCGCAAGGCGCGTTGAACCATACCCATGCGTGCGTCGAGATTGTCGATCATGGAGACGAACACGGCTTCCGGCGTCGCTGCCCACGCGGCCGCTCCCCAGGCCGGTTCGCCTTGGTGGGAAAGCACGATGTGCTCGAGTCGTTCCAGTCGATCGGCGTCCAGATGAGCGACGATACCGGCCTTGCGCACAATGGCATATCCCAGCACGACGTGACCTTGGAGAATACCTTTCCGCGAACGGCGGGCGCCAAGTGCACCCTCGTATTCGGTGACCTTGCCGGTGTCGTGCACCAATACTCCCGCAATGACCAAATCAGCATCCACCTCCTGGTAAAGCGGCAGCAAGGCCTTGGCGGCTCGGGCCATGTGCAGGGTGTGTTCCAAAAGCCCGTGGCGGTAGGCGTGATGCATCGAAGTCGCGGCGGGGGAGTTGCGGAATGCCGGTCCAATTTCGTCGAATACGCTGCGGACTGTCATGCGCAGTTCGTCGTGGGAGATCCCATCGATAAACAATTCAAACTCCGTCCACATTTCGTCGGGATCCTCCGGTGCGACCTCGACGAGGGCGGACAAATTTCCGGAGGCTTCCAGTTCGGCTTCGTTGAGGATCTTGATCTCCCCGAGTTTGGGCGAAAACCTGCCCTGATAGGCATCGGTCCGCCCGTCCAATTTTACCGCGGCTCCTTCGCCTGCCGCCTGGAGTTCGGCGAAGCGGGGATGGTCATTGAACATTGTGGCATTGAAGCTGCCCGTTCGATCACCAAATTCGAGCGATAGGAACGGGTTACCATTCGATGCCGTTTTTGCGGTGACTTTACGCAACAAGAGCAGCGCGCTGAAGGGCTTGCCGTTGTCGAGGGACTTGAGATCTGCGACGGAGGTATGATCGGACATGAGAATAAGAATGGTTGAGTGACTATCCGTAGTAGCGGCGGGCTGCTCGAACTTGGACAAACCGCCGGTCGGGTAAAATATAGGCCGTCAAATGTCCGCCCAATACACAGGCGGTGTCGATCCCGGCGGACCATTTTTGATTGTAAATGTCCGGGCGGGGAGTGTGTCCGTAGACCACGTAGGGAGGACCGGTCCATAAGTCGGCCCAAGGTTGGCCATCCGGACAGTCCGCGCGCTTGGCGGCCTTTCCTTCAGCGTCGATGACCTGAATGCGGGTGACGGTATCGGCGTCTTGGAAAGACCAAGCTATGCCGGGGAGTAGGCCACCGTGGAGAAAGAGGGTTTCATGCTCGGGGAGGTGATAGGTGAGCGACATGGCTTCGAGATACTTCCAATCCGCCTTCGTCAAGACTTGAAGTGTGGCTGCGTCAGTCTCCTTGAGTTGGGATTTGTCGCGAGTTCGACGATAGTTGAGCAGACGCAACTCGTGGTTACCTAGTAAGGAAATGGCTCCGATCTTGCGGGCGATTTCGAGGACACGTCGGGAGTTGGGGCCGCGGTTTACCAAGTCCCCGAGCAGAATGATCCGGTCATCTGAAGTCGGTGACAACCTGTCCAGCAGTGCTGAAAATTCCTGATCGCAGCCGTGGATATCACCGATCGCTATTGTTCGTCCTGTCATCGAGAAAGCCAGCTTGGAGGGAATTTGCTAGCATCGGCAATCGTGGAGCGTAGACAAGGGCACATGGATCTTCATCTGCCGGCTATGTCCACAGCGTGTTTTGTGAGCGGAAACCACTTCGTGGAAGACGAACGCGTGGTCAGTCGTCTGGTGCGGCGCCACGAAGATGGAGAAATACTTCGGGTAGACATCCAGGCCGAGGTTGAAGATCAGTTGAAGATCCCCGACCGCGAAGCCTGCCGCTGGGTGCAGGCCTTCAAGCCCAAGGTGGCGAATGAGAATCCCGAAAAGGAACTGAAACTCACCGCAGAGAATCTCTTTCTTACTTTGGCTGCTCCGGATAATGAACTGTCCGAAGCCGACGCCCGATTGGTGCAGTTCTTAGCGTTGATGCTGGAACGCAAACGCCTCGTTCGGCCTCAGGGTAAAAACGAAGACGGCACCAAGGACGTCTACGTGCATCGAGGCAGTAAAACACGTTGCGAGGTTCCGGTCGGCGAGTTGACCCCTGAGTTCTTCATCGCCGTGCAAGATCAACTCTCGATTTTGGTCGGCGTTCTGGATGCGGAGGAAACTCCCGCGGAAGCGGCGAAACCGACGCTTCAGGCCGAAGCCAACAATTAGTCGGAAGCCTAGGGTCGAGTGCTTACTCCAAATCCCGGATCCAGATGTTCCGGAAGGAGACGGGACTGCCGTGGGCTTGGAACGAGATGGGCTTGCGCGGGGCGTGGGCCTTGTAAGCGAGAGCGGATTTGTGCTTGGTTGGCCCCAATACCTTGGTGTGGTTTTGCACCACAACGCCATTGTGCAAGACGGTGATGAAAGCCTCTTTCAGCAGTTCTCCATCCTCAAAAATCGGAGCGTGGAAAATGACATCGAAGGTCTGCCATTGATGAGGCGGTCGTGATACATTTACCAACGGAGGTGTCTGCCCGTAGATCGCCCCAGCGCTGCCGTCGGCGTAGACACGGGATGAATACGAGTCGTAGATCTGCACCTCGTAGAGCCCCATAATGTAAATGCCGCTGTTACCGATATTTCCGGTGTGGCTGGCCAAGGCCGGATCAGGAGTCCGCCACTCCAAATGGAGCTGAAAATCTCCGTAGGATGTCTTGGTTCGGAGACCACCTTTCGTCGCGGTGAGGATACCGTTTTCAATCGTCCACTCGTTTTCTTGAAACTGCTCCATCGTAGACCCACCAAACAAGACGGTAGCGTCCGCGGGTGGGGGCGTTCCACGACCCGCAAAAGTAGGGTCGAGCGTCACCCGGGTTGGAGATGGACGGTCATCCTGATGGACGTGGTAGCCTTCCCGAGTAATCAACGGGGTCGTGTCATAGCCCGGATGTTTGTAAATGTGATAGTCCTGCTCTTGGGCGAAAAGAGGACAGAGAAAGGCAACGAGGGGCAGGGAAAAGAGAAGCTTCATATCAAAAGTGAGTCGTGATCATGAGAGAGGTCCCTTCCGGTGTCGATGCGTGGTGCTTCTAAAATTCGGGCGGGATTGCGACTTTTGAAATGGATGCAGAAATCCCCTTGCACTTTGTCGGCGGAAGAGTTGCCTACCGATTCTGCTCCGGAGAGATGGCTGAGTGGTCGAAAGCAACGTTTTGCTAAATCGTCGTAGGTTTAATCGCCTACCGGGGGTTCGAATCCCCCTCTCTCCGCCACTTTCCCCCAGTAACCCACTGTGGGTTTGTGGTTTACAGAGACCTACGATCGCCGGATTTCCGAGTATTTCTGGAAATTAGCGATCGACCAAATTGACCTTTTCGACCGTTGCAGGTGGTCCACTTTTGGTCCACCTACTTGAACATGGTCCCCAAGCTTTACTGCACCAGCCACAAAACGGCTCCGTTGATGATCAAGTGGACCGACCCTACCACGAAAAACAAGCAAGGCAGGCCGAAGGTTTTTTGGGAGCGATTTGCCGAGCATTGCGAGGCCGAAGCCGAAAAGCGACTGGTAGAGCTTCAAAGGGCGGTGTCAAAGGTCGGAACCTCCGGTTTGGGATTCAGCAAGCGGGGACAAGGCGACTACTTTGGCGCGCGTCAGATCCTGGACGTTGCGGGTTTTTCCGATCTCTCGCTTATCGAGGTTGCTAGGAACTTCGTTCGGTCCAACCCGGTGATTTCCCGAAAGGCCCCTCCAATCGACGAGCTCCTAGAGCAGTTCCTAGACTACAAAGCCAATGTCGAGAACCGCAGACAGGTGATCGTAGCCAACCTTAAACGGCGAATTGAGGCCTGGATGGGCCAGCGAGGCCATCCTATTCCTCCGGAACATCGACGAGGGCACGCTGAAACCCATACTGGCCCGCAAAGGCGTCAGTGCGACCACGCGGATCAATGATGCGGCTGCAGCCTCGGCATTCATGACTTGGCTCCATGCCGAAAGGTGGCGCGGTCCCAACGAACTGTTAGATCTGCGGCGGCCCCAGATCGACGTTCGCTCTCCACGTGCGCTAACAGCCGAACAGGTTGAATCCCTACTTCGTGCTGCCCAAACATTCGAAGACGGACGGCTACTACCATATTTCACCCTCTGCATTTTGGCCAGCCTGCGCCCGGGCGAGGCAGCAACCACCAACCCGAAGCAGGTCAAATCGACGGCTCGACGTCCAATCGTCCGGGTGACCACCGGCAAAAAACGACGACGGGTGCGAGCCGTGCCGATCAGTGACGGATTCATCTCATGGCGGAATGTGGTAAAAACCAAACCAGATCCCCTATTTGACGCCGGCCGAGACCGATGGACCTTTGACCGGATCCGACAGGAAGCCAGCCTTATCGATTGGACCGGAAATATCAGCGGTCGTCGCAAGCTGAAATTCTCACACTGGCAAGACGACATCTGCAGGCACACATGGATTTCGATGCAGCTCGAGCTCACCCAGGATGAGACCGCGGTGGCGATGCAAGCGGGCAACTCCGTGGCGATCATCCACGAGCACTACCTCTCCCTGATGGATCGCGACGAAGCCGAGGCTATAGCGGCTCTACGACCGAACACGTAGCTGACTGAAAATACTAGCCTGTGGCTGCTCGATCGGACTTCACTAGCTGCCCAGAAAGAGCGACTTTATGCGGATGGATCCCGCAGATAGCCTGCTATGTGATAAGAAGACCCTTCTGCGAGCTGGGTGTTCTTCTGGAGGAACCATCCAAACCCTCTCCGCGGAAGGGACATATTTTTCCGCTGGTCCAGTCGACTATCTCCAATTCGACGATTCAGGCTTGGATTTCCGTTGGCTGCTGGAGTGCGCCGATAAAGGCATGAATCTTTGGAGAACGGAGCGAGTTGATTTAATGTTTGGATCTACGGACTCAGTTGAGTCTGGGTCGATTACTCTAGCTCGCCAATCGGAGCTACCAGGATCGGTTGAGGATCTAATTGGGAAAACTTCAAGATTCCCGGTGGCACTCTGCCGATTACCTTTCACTTGGAAAGACATTGATTTGGAATCTGGTTGGCAGGTAGGTCATCTCACCAGAGTCCGACTCGATGATGAGGGGCGATGGTCCCGAAGTCTCGAGCCTCGGGATGAAAACTACGATGTGCTCAGCCAAGAACTATCGCTCTGGTTTCAGGGGGAAGAAATCTCGAAACGTGAAATACCTCGATGTCCCTTAAACTATTTGGAGCTGTGTTTCAGGCTGCTCGAAGTCCATGATGCTGCGCTGAGTTCCGGGATTCAGATTTCAGCTGCAGACGTTTTCGAAGTATTAATTAATCAAACGGAAAAACTGAGAAAACTGATAGCCGGCTACGTGGATCTGAGAGGTGAAACCTTGGCGATTTCAATGCTAGGTCGCTCAGACTTCGAAGACATCTTACAGGGACAGATCCCTTACCGCGCGGAAGCGATTGAAGATGCCACGAGAAACCAAACCTCTTTCAGTTTTTAACCTTTATTCTCCGACTGAATTGCACGCGATTTTGGCCTTCATTCGCCAAAACCAGATTCCCAGTGCTCACTACCTCGGCATGGCTGACGAGTCGCTGCTCCGTCTCCTTATCGCAGAACCGAACCTCATTATAACCGTCACAGACATGTTTGATCGCTGGGGTGCAGTGCATCACCCTATGTTTATGGCCGCCTTATTTCACTGAGGGAGCACGGGCGCGCACTCGTCCAGACCAACTTGGAGTCCTGCTCGAACGGCGATGGATCCCAGCGCTTAATCATGTCTGTTTCGTATCGGGAGTTAGTGAATTGGAATGCGACGAGATTCTTGAGACCGCTTTGGAATACCTAGCCCATGGACGAAAAACAAAGGGCAGCTAGAAAGGCGGCGGTGGCAACGGTGACCTGCTCCCCTAACCCTGGACTGGCGAGATGGAATATATTGGGTAACCGTTGCACCGTGAAAATCGAAATTTAAAAACGCCTGGTTCGCTCGACACCAGTGGCACCAAACCCCAAGGTCATTCGATTTGTTTGCAGTTTTTTCCGAGATCATCCCACGGATGTCCGACCCCCACTGGTAGGGTCGGTGCATGATCAAGCTAACGTCATCTCGTCATGCCAAGACCCGAGCCCGCCAGCGGATTCGCTGGAAACCGCGGACGGTGGATCGGATGCTCGAACGAGTTTTATATGACGGGTTGGGGCCGGAAGATTGCCCTCGTCGGCTTCGGCTGCATGATTTCATCGTTTCCACCGCTGAGAAAGACACCGGGATGGGAAGAGTTTATGGAGAACACCTTTTCGTATTCGGTAAGGAAGCTCCGGATGAGCTCAGGCTGATCACCGTGTATCCCATTCCTGTCGATCTGAAGCCCTCCGCTCGCGATGCCCGCCTGCGCCACCACGCCTTGGCCGCCTAGTCTTGGTGGGCGCTTTGCAGTTTTCGGGCGGCTTCAGCGATTCGCTCCCGCAGCTCGGGGGGCTCCAGTGCTTCCGCTAGGCCTCCCCATTGCAGGATCAGTCGTTGGACTTCCAGTAGGTCGGCCAGCTGAAGACTCAGCACCATGCTGCCATCTTCCATTTCCTCCATGGACTGAGATTCGTGCCAGAATCGGTCGCGCACGTGATCTGCGGCATAGGGGGCGAACCGGATTTTTACGTGGTGCTCCTCGGTGCCGTTCATGACCCCCAAGGCCGCCGCAAAGTAGCGGTCCACCGAAAATTCCTTCGGTCGTTCGAACCACGAATCCGAAACCTCCACCTTTTGGATCCGACTCAGCGCGTAGGTCCGCATCGCGCTGCGTCCGACATCGTGCCCCACCAGATACCAGCGGCCATCCCGATGGGTCATGTGCAGGGGTTGCACCTTTCGCAGCGCCGGTCGTTGGGATCCTGGTTTCCGATAGTCAAATTCGACCTCCAAACAGTCACCGATGGCCCGGCCCAACCGATCAAACGTCTCGAGCTCGTGCGCGGCTGGTGCCGCGATTTTGAACGAAATGAGATCTTCACTAGGCGCATACCCTGCCATGTCATTTAGCGGCGCCAGCACTTTGGCAAACGCGGTCTCCAGCTGCGCGTGATACGGCGTGCCTCGATACTGTTCGATGGCTTTCTGCGCCACCAACAGGGCCAGGAGCTCTCCCTGCGTGACTTGCACGGTGGGAAATTCGTGGATCTCCTCGGTGAAGGCATAGCCGTGTTCTTCGGCGATGTATTGGATGGGTAACCCCAGCTGGTCCCGCATCACCGCGATGTCGCGCTGGATGGTCTTCTTGGCCACTTCCAACTGTTTCGCCAGCCTGGCGCAATTCGGTGAATCCCCCGTCTTCAAGGCATCAAAAATTCGTTTCATGCGAACCACGGCCGGGCGGTTGCCTTGGGCGATATTTTCAAGCGTGGAGGGCATGGCAGAGGCAGCGTGGTGATGAGCGACAGGTACCTTCCGAAACGCGGATCTTTAAGGCTATCACAGCGACCTTCGTCCCGCCATCTGATTTTCCGGAAGCGGACCTGAAATATTCGCAGGATGGCTGCGAAGCCACCGAGAAATAGAGCCGCCACCCCCACAGATGTTCGACCCTATCGGCTAAGCTTGACGAGCAATGAAAACTAAACTGTCCCTCGACTACCCCGCCATCCTCGACTACCCCGCCATCCTCGCCAACACCGCCCGTCCTGTTCACCTCGCCGCCACCTTTGCCGCCCATTCCGTTTCGCCTACCCGCAAACAGCCCATCGCCTTTGTCGCCGTCATCGATCGAAGTGGCTCCATGGCAGGTGCGCCGCTGGAGGCGGCCAAACGCGCGGCCGAGACCGTAATCCGCAACCTCCAACCCGGTGACTGGTTTGGCTTGGTGGTGTTCGATTACGAAGCGCAAACCGTGATCCCCTTGTCGGCTGAGCGTGATTTCAACCAGTCCCTGCTCACCGGTCGCGGCATCCAGAGAAGCGCGCTCCATCTGGAGTGCGCTTTTGGAGAATGAGGTTGTTCGAAAAATTATCGGTATTCTTCGCCTGTGTTGGCGTCTACGATCTTGAAATTTTCGAGATGGTAGCTGAGATCGGCGCGGAAGGCCAATTTGACTCCGAACTCGCGTTCCATGCGGACGAGGAGCTCGGCATCTTCCTGGCGGAGCCGTTCCAAAATGGAAGGATGCACCAGCACGCGAAGGGCGTGTCCGTCTTCCGGGTCGCGGATGTTCAGACGACGGGCGATGGAGGAGAGGCGGCGTTGTAATTCCACCGAAATGGTCGTGGCCGACTTCACGATACCGCGACCGCGACAATACGGGCAGTCGGTGAAGAGATTGGACGAGAGAGACTCCTGCTGGCGCTGGCGCGTCATTTGCAGAATGCCGAGCTGCGAAATGGGCAGCACGTGGGCCTTGGCCCGATCATGTCCCATAAGCTCGTTCATACGTTCATAGACCGCGTTCCGATGACGGCGCTCCTTCATGTCGATGAAGTCGATAATGATGAGGCCGCCCAGATTCCGTAGACGGATTTGGCGCGAGATCTCCGTGGCTGCTTCGAGATTTACGGCGTAAATGACGTTCTTGTCCTCGCCGCCGCGATTCTTGTGCGAGCCCGTATTTACATCGACGGCGATGAGGGCCTCGGTTTCGTCTATTACGATTTCGCCGCCCGACGGCAGGCCTACTTTGCGGAGGGCGGTTTGCTCGATCTGGCGCTCAATATTGAAGCGCTCGAAGATGGGGATGTTGTCCTGATAAAGGACGATCTTGCCTTTGGAACGGGCCGAGATCTGAGCGACGGCGGCCTGTGCCCGGGAGTGGTCGCTGGTATCGTCTACCAATACACGGTCGACTTCCTCAGTGAGGAAATCACGCACGCTGCGTTCGACGATATCCGGCTCCTGATAGAGGCAAGCGGGGGAGCGCTCGCTGCTTTCGCGGGCTTGGATCTGCGCCCAAGTCTTGAGGAGCAAATGCAGGTCGCGGACAAAGTAGCGGGCTTTCTTACCTTCGCCGGCGGTGCGGACGATCACGCCCATGCCTTCCGGGATGGTGAGTTCGTTAATCAGTCGCTTGAGGCGTTGGCGCTCACGGTTGTCCTCGATCTTACGGGAGATGCCGCACTGGTCGCTGTAGGGCATGAGAACGAGGAAGCGTCCCGGGAGGGAAAGATTGGTGGTCGTCCGGGGTCCCTTGGTGCCGATAGGCCCTTTGGTGACTTGGATAACGATTTCAGAACCGGCCGGGTAGAGCTTGGGAATGTCCTTAACGGTCGGTTCGGCACCCTGCTTTTTGTTCTTTTTCTTGCTGTTGACCCGCACAACCTCGACGGAGGAGTCGGCGGTAGCAGGAAGCATGTCCCAGTAGTGCAGGAAGGCGTTCTTATTGTAACCGATGTCAACGAAGGCGGCCTTGAGCCCGGGATTGAGGTTCTTGATCCGTCCTTTATAGATACCTCCAACCATGCGGTTGTCGGACTCGCGCTCGATCTCGTATTTCTCGAGCACGCCATCGACGAGTAGGGCGGCCCGCTCTTCGAGCGGCTCGGCATTGATGATGAGTTCGCGGAAGGAGGTTTTCTCCTTTTGGAAAGCGGAAACGATTTTTTGGAGGAGAGGGCGTTTTTTGGAACGCTCTTCCGCCCCTTTCTTCAGACCTTTTCGGTCCGTCGCGGGGGCCTTGCGCTGCCTGGGCGGGTGGGCCAGTTCTTCGTCATATTTGGAGTCCGAATCCGCAGCCTTGCCGCGTCTCCGGGATGAATTCTGATCGCTCATGTCGGGTTTTATCCTTGGGTTGGACGGCGATTCCGTTTGCCACAGCCGAGGCGCAAGGAGAGTCGAACCGGCGTGCGATATCGATCGAAAGGTTCAGTTTCACGTGAAGTCCTTTCGAAATCGATAGACGCTCTGGACGAGTCCTTGCAGCAGACAGCAACTGAGCAGGAAGGAACCACCGTAGCTAATGAAGGGAAGTGGTATGCCCGTAATGGGCACCAGCCCGACGGTCATGGCGATGTTTACAAACACATGCACCGAAAACAGCACGGTGACGCCGAGGGCGAGCAGAGTGCCGAAACGGTCGCGGGCGAGGCCCGCGATGTGAATGCCGTTAAACAGCATCAGACCAAACAAGCTGAGAACCGTGAGGCTTCCCAAAAGTCCTTTCTCTTCGGCGATGACCGAAAAGATAAAGTCGTTGTGTGCGACGGCGCGGGGCAGGTAACCGAGTTGGGCTTGAGTGCCCTCGGTCCAGCCCTTGCCGAGCAGTCCACCGCTCCCGACCGAGATAAGCGACTGGCGTTGATTCCAGCTGATGCCCATGGGATCGATCTTATCGGGATTGGTAAAAGAGATGATGCGATTACGTTGGTAGTCGCTGAGCGGAACCCAGCTATGGGCCTCATATTGGCCCCGGTCACGCACGTAGGAGTAGTTGTTCTCCTCCATGAAATCCACGTATCGCGCGCCGTCCCATGCCACGATTCCTACCAAGACCATAAATGCGCCCAGTGCTCCTACGAAGAACCGCGTCGAGAGACGGGAAATATAGAGCATTGAGAAGACCATGGGGGGTAGGACGATAGCGGGTTTAAGGTCCGGTTGTTGCAGGATAAGGAAGACGGGAATTCCCACGGCAAGCGCCAACTTGCCCAATACTCCGATGGATTGGAAAATCGTGCCGACCTTCTCCCGCATCAAAATAGTGGCGGTCACCAGCAGAACGGCGATTTTCGCCGGATCGGAAGGCTGAAATCCGACGGGACCGATGCGGAGCCATCGGCGGGCTCCGTAGGCATTGCTGCCAATATTAGGGATCAGCACCAAAATCAGCGTGATTATGCAAATCGCGTAAAACCAATGATTAACTCGCAGCCAGAATCGATAGTCGACCAGTGATACTCCGGTATAGACGATGATTCCCCCGACCAGCCAAATGATCTGCATCACCCACGGCACGCGCCACGTCTCCACAGGGATTGAGTATTGGGCGCTGTAGATAAATGCCACACCGATGATGCTCAAAACCGCCATCAGCAAGGGAGTGCCGATATCCCAGCGTTCCCGTGTCGTCAGTTTGAAGACACTGAATACTTCTAAGGGAATGCGGAGATTGGTGGCCATCGGGCAGGGAAGACGTGATCCGGAAGCGAGTCACCTTCGGAAACTGCGCCAAACTGGCCCGAGAGATCAAGCGCGGTTACCAATTCCGGGGCAGGAAAAAGCGGTTTCTTGTCCGGATTCCTTTGAATCTTGGTTGTTTGATGGAGATTCGAGCTCCTCCTTATCCAAGTTGCTCGTCATCCCGCTGGCAGTCCCCAGCAAAACCCAAAATATTACGGCTCCCATCGGTCCCTCCAGCACCACCCCAAAACTCGCGCTGGCGAGGATTGCCAAGCTCCGGCCCAAGTGCCGATTGTATTGATATCCCGGGCTCGGAGCGCCACCCAAGTGTCACGCAGCGCGAGTGCGAGCACGGCGAGGAAGAGAGTGATTCCTACCAACCCCATGCGGGCGAATACGGTCACAAAGATTGAATGAGGACTGCGGGCAGTGAAATCGTCCGCCATGTCGGCAAAGTATTCCCGCGAGAATTGAGCGGCGATATCGTAACCAAATCCTACGCCGAAGATCGGGGCGTTCTCCCACGTATCGGCAATGGCCAATTGCCACCACACCCAGCGAAACAGATTGTTGTCCCCTTTTACGGAGGATTCCTAGCCCCGGTAGACCCCCCCCTGTCCGGTGGGATCTGTCAGGGAAACAGCCGCTTCGTAAATGTCGAAGAGCGGAGTCGATTCCCACGATTCGTTTTGAAAATAGGCGACGAGGACTAGCGCCAATGACCCGATTATGCCGCCCAACCCCATCCACACTGCGAGACGCCATTGCCCGGAAATTATCACCCATCCCGCCATCACCGCCAACGCGACCATGGCAGCCCGGTTATTGCTCGTCATCACCAATCCGATAAGCCCGAAACAAAATACGATGCTGTGTTTGCGGCCCGTTTCCTCGTAGCGGAGGAAATGCAGCACGGCACCGATGGCGGCGTAAAGCCCGACCAGATCCGCCTTGTGGAAGATCAAGGGCACGCCCCGAAGGGTCAGGGTTTCGTAGATAATGCCCGGGAAATATCCGCCTAGCACATAGAGGATGCCCATAGGCACCGCGCAGATACGCAGTGTGGCCAGCAGCGTTTCACCTAGAATGATCCGAGCCGAGCCGAAGCGCTTTTCACAAAAGGATCGGCAGAATGAAGGGTGCGACCAATCGCCGCTGTGCCCATCACGATCCAGAGATAAAGCACGTGATCGCCGTTGGCATCGCGATCAGGTGTGAAGAATTTTTCCACGACCAATTGGGAATTTCGCCATGTCCCTCCGGGCACCTGTGAGGCGTGTTCGAAAATCGGATACCTCTTTAACGTATGAGTCCAACTCAGGCTGCAGGCCGACAGCCACGGCTGCCAGGCTAGGCGTTTGCGGATATGTTCGTCGAAAGATTGGGCATGGGATTGCCCGAAATTAAGATCCTTGAAACCACCGCTGTTCCGGTTGGTCTTCACGATTCCGGCCCTTCGCCAGTTTTCGGCAATCGGCCAGATACGGTAGTTCTCCCGTTGCGCGCTCCGGTCGCGTTCATGGAACATGATGGCGATGGATTGGATATCGGAAAGTGGCATGGCGGTGAGGAGGACGAGGACCTGGATTTCAGTCCAATCGTGAGCTTGGAAATTGGCTCAGGTCCCGAAACACTCCGCGCAGCGTGAACGTTCCGCCTGCCGCAAACCAGTCTGGATTAGCCCGGTCCCCGTGGATGGTGGCGGGAATCTGTGCGTTGGTGGGGCTGATTGTCTGGCAGTTTTGGGGGAATGCGGTGCGGGGCTATATTGATACGTCGTCTGTGTTTTGGTGGTGGGGTTGGCAGTGGTTTAATCCTGCGTCCGAGTCTCAGCATGGTCCGCTGGTTTTGGGCGTCGCATGTTGGCTCGCGTGGCGAAATCTCAAGCAGTCCGAAACAGGGGAGAGTGATCTCGACTCCGTCAGTCCGGCGCTGGGGGCGATGTTGGCGGGACTCGCGATTCACCTCTTGGGCTACGCGGTCCAACAAACCCGCATCTCCATCGCGGCGCTCTTAGTATTTGCGTGGGGAGTGGCGCGATTTGGCGGCGGAAAACGTTGGGGGGATGCGATTCTGTTTCCGTTGGGGTTGCTTGTCTTCGCCATTCCCATGGGCGTGCTGGATTCGGTCGGATTCCACCTGCGACTCGCCGTAATCGCCACGACTGAACTTATCACCGGATTTGTGGGAATCGATTTGGTGCGCAATGGCACGCAGCTCTTCTCGCCGGACGGGTCCTATCAGTATGATGTGGCGGCGGCGTGTTCTGGGGTTCGTTCGCTCATGGCGATGTTGGCGCTCTCGGCGATCATCGGATATATTGGTCCCCGTTCGTGGGGCCGGCGTATCGGGGTGTTTCTGTTGGCGTTTCCCCTTACGTTTGTCGGCAACGTGGTGCGGATCAGTGCGGTTGTCTTCGCCGGTGAATGGTTCGGGCAGACTGCGGGGGAAATTGTGCACGATTGGGCTGGGTTCATCGTATTTGTCATTGTTTTGGGCGGCGTTCAGTGGGCCGCCAATCACTGGGAGGAATCTACTCTCCACGCCGCACCCGACTCCTCTCGCAATGATGTTTCTCCTACGCAAAGAGGTCTCTCGAGTGGTGGCACTTCGAGGATTCGCAGGCACCGGATCGCGGTGCTCGTGATCGGTCTGGCGGGTTTGGGCACGGTGGGATTGATCGAGCGATTGGAATTGTTGGGGCGATCGGCTCAAGCCGGGGTTCCCCTCGCCACGGATGGTCTCAACCCGTTGGAACTCCCCAAATATATTGGCACGGACTGGTTGGGACGCGACGCGGAGGTCACGACTGTTGAACGGGACATGTTGCCGGAGGATACGGGCTATTCACGGCGGATGTATGTCTCGTTGGATGATCAACGTGAGCAGGTGTTTGTTTCGGTAGTCCTGAGTGGACAAGACCGGTCCTCAATTCACCGCCCGGAGCTTTGTTTGGTTGGGCAGGGATGGTCGATCGCAGGGCAGATGCCGATTGAGATTGGCGAAGGAATTCCGGCCACCTTGTTGGATCTTCGGCGAGAGGCAGTGACCCCCACCGGACAACGGGTCCAGGTAACCTCCCTGTTTGCCTATTGGTTTGTAGGGCGCGACCGCCTCGTTCGTTCGACTTGGAAGAGGATGGCGTATACGGCATTAAATCGTCTCAAATTGCGGCCGGATCGGTGGGCTTATGTTGTTGTTCAGACGGCGGTTTTGCCGGGCGAATCCGAGGAGCAGACGCTGGCCAGAATGCAGTCGGTGGTTTCGCCGTTGGCCCCGCAACTTACCCCTGAGAAATAGACTGCGATGAAAGAAGCGGAGAAAGGTTGAGTTTTTCAGGACTCTTCCCAGCATCCGCCTCCTCTTGGAATCTATCAGCGCCGCCGATTACGTCCTGTTGATTGCCGCGAGTGACCCAGTAGACTGGTCGCCCGCGGCTACCATTGTATTGGGGGTGCTCTTGGGCGTCGGAATATCACGGCTGCTGATGCAACGCTCCCGGCGACAGCTGCAGGAGCAGTCGGAGCAAGTCGTGGCGGTGGCGAAACGCGAGGCGGCGGTCGAAGCGGCGGAGCTCAAACAGGCGGCGGAGCAGGAAATCGCCACGAAGTACGCCGGACTGAATCGCGATAAAGACCGTCAACAACTGGAAGCAGATGCCCGGTTGAGTGAAATTCGATCACATGAAGAGTCACTGGGGGCGCTGGATTTTGAGCTGCAGCACAAAACCGAACGTCTGAATCGCGAAAGTGAAGCGGTGAAACAGGCTCGGGATGCATTGCGGGCCAAGTCCCGGAATTTACGACGCAAACTCGAAAGCATGTCCGATTTGGGGACGGAAGAAATCCAAGCGGCCTTGCGCGAAGAGGTGCAGATCGAATGTCAGGACGAGATGCGAGCATTGCGCAGAGGTATGCTCGAACGCAGTGAGCAGGATCTTCAGAACGAAGCCCGTCGGATGCTCATCTCCGCGATGCAGCGGTTGTCTTCCCGTCCGAATAACGATCTGACCGCCACCATCGTCCAGCTTCCGACCGAGGAGATGAAGGGCCGTATCATTGGCCGCGAAGGGCGTAACATTAAGTCATTCGAGTCCGCTACGGGAGTTACGCTGTTGATCGATGAATCTCCCCAAATGGTGCTCATCTCCTCTTTTGATCCGGTTCGTCGTGAAGTGGCCCGCGTTGCCTTGGAGGAGTTGATTGCTGATGGCCGCATTCATCCGGCGAACATTGAGGATTTTGTTAACGCCGCTCGAGAGGAGATTGAATTAAAGGTCGAGCAATCGGGCGAGGGTGCGGTGGCGCAACTCAGCATCAATGGGCTGCATCCAGAAGTGATCAAATTGATCGGCCGGATGAAGTATCGATTCTCCTACACGCAAAATGCCTTGGATCACTCGATTGAAGTCGGGTTTTTGTGTTCGATGCTCGCCAGCGAGCTCGGTCTCGATCCCGCGGTCGCCAAACGGGCGGGATTGCTCCATGATGTGGGCAAAGCGATCGATAGTGACTATGAGGGTAGTCATGCCGCGATCGGTGCGGACTTCATCAAGCGTCACGGGGAATCCCCCGCCGTGGTGAATGCGGTGGCCGCTCACCACGAAGAGGTTCCTCCTGAATCGGTTTACGCCGGACTGGTTATCTTGGCCGATACGGTTTCGGCGGTTCGGCCCGGTGCACGGGCGGAGTCGATGTCGAGCTACATTCAGCGGCTCGATCGACTGGAGAAACTTGCCGGATCGATCGATGGCGTGAAGCAGGCGTTTGCCATTCAAGCCGGGCGCGAAGTGCGGGTGGTGGTCAATCCGAAGGTGGTTTCAGACGATCGGGCAGGGGAGATCGCGAAGGAACTGCGACGCCGGGTTGAGGACGAATTACAGTATCCCAGCACGATTCGTATTACCGTGATTCGGGAGAGCCGGTATACGGAAACCGCGACCTGATCTGCTTCAATGAGCAGCGCGTCGCGGTCGGCGGGCGAGTGCGAGCATGATGAGGGCAATGCCGCCGAGCGTGGCGGCACTGGGCTCCGGGACTACGGCGAAGTTTTAATGTCTTGGAAAAAGACTCCGTTCACGCCGGCAAAGTTGAATCCACCGGCGGTGCCTTCGCCACCGGGAGTTGACCCTGGAAAACGGGTGGCGTCGTTCCAGTTCGCGAGGTTGGCATTGTCGCCTCCCGTGGTTACATCAAATCCAAACAGGGAATAGCCATAAATGGTTGTCCGGGAACTCACGCTGAAATCGTCGAGCGTGAAGATCACCCCGCCGGGTCCTTGATCGTTGGTCGTGTTGAAGATGGTGTAAGGTGAACCTGACGTATCGTCGCCCGAGTTGAAACGCTCGATCGAGAATGTATCGTGGGTGTGAATGTTGGTGGCAGTATATGGCGTGGTGCTGGCTAGGTCTGAATAGCGGTGGGGTTGCCCGAGCCGTCACCGCCGGTGACGAGGGCAATTTTGAAAGACTCGTGTTGGGGGTTTACTCCGAAGTCGAAGACGGGGATGGCAAAACCTTCGCCGGCGGTGAATCCGCCCGTGGACATGAGATCGACGCGTTCGATATTGGCGGATGAACTGCCGGTATTGGCGAACAGGTTATGGGTGCCGATGTGGAGATTGTTGGCGAGAATGGCATCTTCGATGTTATTGGCATAGCCCGCGTAGCGATCGCTGGCATTGCTGGTCGTGTCATACCAAATATGGGCATTGTTGCTTCCGCTACCTCCGCGGCGGACAAAAACAGCATCGGCCGATCCCGTGATTACGTAGGTTTCTCCACCAGCATCGAAACTGTCGAGCGATAGGGTTTGATTGAGGTAGTTACGACTGTTGACGACTTCATCAGCTCCATCGATCGAGGACGTGGTCGCAGATGTGATGGCAGTCTGGGCGGACAACGAAATTGCGCCGACAGCCATGCTAAGCATGGCGCCCAAAGCAGTGCGCAAGGTCATCCAACCACAATTCATACCTGAGGAATTTACCTCAGGAGGCAACAACCTCAACCCGTGAAACTACTTAGTCGATTGAGCCGGGTTTAGTGGCTCAGGACTTCCAAAACCTTGCGGTGGAGCTCCGGCGTGGCGGCCGCGATGGTAGATTCCGCGGGATAGGGGGTGTTGCCGGTCCAATCGGTGATAACTCCGCCGGCACCGCGCACCACCGGGATCAGGGCAGCGATATCCCAAGGGTTCATGATGGGGTCCATTGAGATATCGACGAAACCTGCCGCGAGCATGAGGTAACCGTAACCGTCCGCCCAAGTTCTATAGAGTCGGGTTTGCTTGATCAGTCGATCACATGCTGCGCCATCTTGATATTTGCCCAGATTGGTGTGATCGCTGGTTACGAGCGTGGAGGCCTTGAGGTCGGTTGTCGCACGGCAACGCACCGGCGCGCCGTTCAAAGTCGTCGTCTTTCCGTCACCGATAGCCAGTTGTCCAAGAGTGGGTTGATTGATCGCACCCAGCACCGGCTCACCGTTGTGTAGGAGTCCGATCAAGGTGGTCCAAAGCGGCACACCCGTGATGAAACTTTTGGTGCCGTCGATCGGATCGAGCACCCAGACAAACTCGGCGTCCTCCCGCACGGTGCCATGTTCTTCGCCAATGATGCCATGTTCGGGAAAACGGTTCTCAATCAGTGTGCGCATGACCTCCTCAGCGCCGCGATCGGCGGCAGTAACCGGGGAATCGTCCGACTTAAATTCCACGCTCGTGCCGGGATTGCCGAAGTAGGGTGCGATAAACTCGGCGCTAGTAGCTGCGAGTTCGGTGATCAGTTCGCGTTGGGGATTTAGGTCCACTTCTCCTTTAGAAACCACCAAAGACACGAAATACACGAAAATCGAACCAAGTTGCTTCAACATTTATGGTGTGTTTCGGGTCTTTTGTGGTTTGACCTCTATTCATGCCTTGGACGGACCAGCTAATTCACTTCATCGATTTTGAAGGCAGCACTGTGTCCGGGATTCTGGAGTATGGCGTGGTGACCATGCGCGGTAGCGAAATTCTGACAACGGCGACGCAATTGTGCCGGTCCACCGGACGCGTGCGGGCGGAGGATGTGGCGGTGCACGGGATCGAGGCGGAATCGGTGGCGACGGAAGCCCCGTTTTCTGAGGCGTTCGACTATTTTGTTTCGTTGCGAAACACCGGTCCACTGGCCGCTCATTTTGCGCAAGCGGAGAACACCATGCTTAAAAGTGTTTGGTCCTATCCTCCGGCATGCCCGGACTGGGTGCGTCTGGAGTCTGAGTCGCATGAGTGGGGTCCTTGGGTGGATACCGGTAAACTCTATCCTGAGCTCTACCCCCAAGTCCGTTCAGCCAAGCTGGGCAATCTCATCGCCGCGGCAGGACTGCAGGAGGAATTGGACGAACAGGCTCGGCATCATTGTCCTCCCGAGCGTTGCCACTATCACGCGGCGCTTTATGATGCTTTGGCGGGGGCCTTGTTGTTGGCCCGGTTGGCGGCGGACCCGGAATTGGCGAAACAGTCGTTGATTTGGTTGCTGCGGATGAGCACGCGGGATCCGAAGAAACGCGCGGCTTTAACTCAAGACGATCTGTTTTCCTGAAAGGCGGTCTACGATGGCAGAGTCCACTCCACTCGAAGAAATATTGGTTACCGCTTACAAGGAGGAGATGGTCGAATTTTTGGTGACCCATCCGAAGTTTTTCTCTGAAGCCGTCGACTTGGCAGTGGATGATCGACCACGCCTATCGTGGCGGGCGGCGTGGTTATTGTGGAGTTGTGTCGAACCCAACGATGAGCGGATTAGAGGTTCGATTGACCGCATGATCGCAGCCATGCCCGGCAAGCCGGATGGTCACTGGCGAGAGTTGATGCGAATAGTGAGCAGTATGCAGCTCGATGATGAACAAGAGGGGCGACTCTTCCAGATGGCATTGCAGAAATGGTTGGGAATCGAAAACCAATCCTCAGTCCGCTGGATGGCGTTTCGCTTCATGGCCAATAGCGTGCTGAAATATCCCGAGCTGGCGGCTGAGGTAAAACTCGTAGTGAATCCCAAATTAATTGAGCCGCTGTCGCCGGGAGTGCGGCAGTCCGTCGTGCGTGAGGCTAGAAAAATACTGAAGGTGGACTGGGCGGATTGAAGCACGAGTCCAAGACGTGTCCGGGAAAGCCCCCAAAAGGACGCGTAGGATGTCGGGTCTAAAACCCGTTGCGCACGGATAACATGGAGACCCGACCACTACTTCTCATCGATGATGATCGGCTGCAGGCGCGCTTGGTGCAGCAGCAGTTGAAGGCGTTTCGCCGGGAACGGTTCCAAATGGAATGGGCGGAAACGTTTGAAACGGGTTTGGAGCGTCTGCTCTCCGGTGATCACGAAGTCTGCCTCTTGGATTTTAAACTTGGCCCACGAGATGGTTTGGAGCTGATCCGCATGGCCAAAGAGTCGGGTTGTAATGTGCCCATCGTTTTTCTGACGGCTGAGTCTTCGTCCGATATCGATATCGAAGCGATGAACGCGGGGGCTCTCGATTATCTGGTGAAGGGGGAAATTTCTCCGTCCACACTGGAGAGATCCATTCGGTATGCCCTCAAGTTGAGTGACACCCTCGCGGAGTTACGTCGCCAGTCGACGCGCGATGCGCTCACGGGTTTGCTAAACCGACGGGAGCTCAATCGTATTCTCCAGGAAGAGGCCGATCGGTCGGCCGTTTTCCCTTATCATGCTGGATCTGGATCGCTTCAAATCGGTCAACGATACCCATGGGCATGCGGCGGGTGATCTCGTGCTGCTTCCGAAGTAGCCAATCGGATTGTGGAAGTTATCCGCGAGGAGCCTTTTGATATCGGGGGAGACGACCTTGCCGGTGACTATTAGTGCTGGCCTGGCAACGCTTCCGCGGGCCGGAAAATCCGCCGATGAATTAATGGCGGCAGCAGACAAGGCACTCTACGCCGCCAAGAACAACGGTCGCGACCGCCTCGAGATCGCGACGCATTTGTCCCAAAGCTAAGCAGGGCAGAGGACCTGCAGACTGCTGGGTTTTACCCGCACCTCGATCTCCGCCGGCATTTCGTGAACTTCACCGTCGGTGTGGATCGGTCCCGGGGAGGATCTTTGAATCAGGAAACGATCACTTTCCAATCGAGCGACACTCGGAGTGCCGTCCATTCGTCCAAGAAACATTCGGGCGACCAGAGGCAGGGCATTAAGTAGGTTAACCTTTTTGAGTAAGGTCAGATTCAGCCGTCCATCGTCTACCCGTGCTCCCGGCGCGACGTAGCAGTTGTTGCCGTATTGGTCGGAATTGGCCACCGCGACGATGAATGCATCTTCGTCCAAAGTCTGATCTCCGGCGGTAACGGTGTAGCGGGAAGGTTCATAGGTTCGCCAAGCCTTGATCCCCGTTTTGACGTAGGCGGACAATCCTCGTTTTGTCAGTTTGTTGAAACGAGAACTGATCTCCGCATCAAACCCGAGACCCATCACATTGAAGAACGGCACTCCGTTGGCCTCTCCGGTATCGATGCTGCGGACGGCACCGGTCAGCAGGTTTTCGTAGGCTCCTTTGCGGGGGCCGGGTAACCCAAGGTGGCGGGCAAGGCCGTTTCCGGAGCCGCAGGGAATCAGCGCGAAGACCGCGGGCGCATTTACCATGGCGGCAGCGGTTTCATTGAGTGTTCCGTCTCCACCGATCGCTACCACCAGCCCACATCCGTTGGCCACCGCCTCGCGGGCAAGATCGGTCGCGTGGCGGGGGCGTTGGGTGAGCTCAACTTTCGCGTCGAGCCCGTGTTCGGCGATGAATCCCTGGGTATGCTCCAGCAGGTAAAGATTCCGCTGAATGTGCCCCGAATGTGGATTAAAGATGAAGCAGGTCTTGGTGGCTTTGAGGTCGAAAGGAGTTTGCATACCGACAGGCGGCACCGGGTGCGCCGTGAGGGGGACGCTGCGTCGCTTTGGGAGCAGAGCCAAGCATTGGTTTTCTTCAATTACCCGAAGGCGTTGCCGCGCGA
The DNA here is from genome assembly GCA_965203585.1 of Actomonas sp. GTDB lineage: Bacteria > Verrucomicrobiota > Verrucomicrobiia > Opitutales > Opitutaceae > Actomonas. Next base: position 331,607 of record CBDBDC010000002.1, on the reverse strand, counting down.
GTGAAAGCTAAAGCTGGATAAGACGAGGCAGAGCGTGTGAATCTGGGCCTCTCGCTTTTGTCGTCATGTCTGTAACGCCCACGCTTCATCTCCTTACTGGACCCACTGCGGTCGGGAAAACCGAGTTGTCGTTGCAGTGCGCGGAACAAAACAACGCGGAGATCGTTTCCTGTGACTCCCTGCTTTTTTACCGGGGAATGGATATCGGCACGGCCAAACCCACCCCGGAGGAGTTGGCGCGGGTTCCTCATCATCTGATCGATACGAATGAGGTGCGGGAGGCCATGAGCATTGCCGACTATGTGGGTGCTGCGCAGGCATGTGTCGCCGATATCGTGGCGCGAGGAAAAAACGTTTTGGTGACGGGCGGCAGTGGATTTTACCTGAAGGCGTTTGTTGCTCCGGTGGTGGACAGTATCGAGATACCGCCCGCGCTCCGGACGGAAATTGATCAGCGTTTGGCTCAAGACGGCCTCACATCGTTGGTGGCGGAATTGCGTGCGCTCAACCCGGAGGGGCTTGATGGTCTCGACGTGGATAATTCGCGGCGAGTGACCCGGGGACTGGAACGTTGTTTGGCAAGCGGTCGAACGTTGGTTTCCTTGAAGGCTGAATTTCGCGCTCAACCCAGCGCTTTTGCCGACTACCATCTCAAAGGCGTCTGCTTGGAGCGCGATACCGAGGAGCTGCGGCAACGGATTGAGTTGCGCGTGCATCAAATGATCGCTGACGGACTAAAGTCTGAAGTGGAGACTCTTCTGTCCAGTGGGTTGCTGGAGAATCCGAGTGCGGCCCGATCGATCGGATACCGGGAAACGATCGCTCTTCTCAACGAAGAAATAGCGACGTCGGAATGGGCTCCGTTGATCATTAAAAACACCAAAACATTGATGCGAAAACAGCGCACTTGGTTTCGATCGCAACTGCCGGAGTTCGTTTCTGTCGCGGCTGCGGAGGCTCGGCCCGACGGGCTTTTCGATTCGGTCTAGTCGTCCGAAAACACCACTTCGGGTTGGCCCGAATCCACTGAGTAACGATCGAGGGATGTCCCCTCCAGCCGCATAAGTTCAGCGTGGGCGACGGCGAGACTGACCTCGGCCTGAAGCTCCCGGACGCGGGCGGTGTCGACATCTTCCTGAGCTTCTTGAACTTGTCGGAAAGTAGATAGGCCGGCATCAAAGCGCGCTTTTTCGAGCTCGTATTGTTCGCCACTGAGTTTGGTCGAAAGCTGGGAAATACGCAGCGCTTCGATGGAAGTCTCGACAGTGCGAATCGCCGAGCGGACATCGACCATGATCGTTTGCTCCAACTGGAGTAAACGCGTTCGTTCGCGACCAAGATTGGCCAATGCCTGAGCATGACGTGCTTTCTCGTCGCGCAATCCCCAAGGGACAGTGAGAGCGAGTTCGAGACCCCAGGTGTAACCGTCTCCCGTCCACAGCTCTTGGACTGCGTCGCCGGCGGAACCTTGAATGTTATTTACTCCGACACTAGCCCCCAGATCCAAGGTGGGCTTCTTGTTGCCCTTGGCGACGCGTTCGGTGATGCGAAGCTGATCGACGGACAACGCGCGGGATGCGTAGTCTGGCCGGTTTTCGCGGGCTAATTTGTAGGATTGGTCAAAGGCCACTCGCGATAGGTTGGGCTGCCCCATGTCGACCTCGGCAACCCCATTCGAAAAGCCGAACTGATCGATCTGAGTGAGGAGTTGGTCCTCGCGATCCTTGACCGCTTTTTCGGCGAGAAGGATATCGCGCTCGGCATTGGCTACTCCGAATTGGGCTTGGAGAACGTCGAGGTCGGTCGCGACCCCCGAATCTTTTTTGGCCTGGTTCTCATCCAATAGTTGCTGGGCGAGATCGCGGCTGAACAAGCGGACTTTCAACTGCTCCCGGGCGAAGGCGAGGTTGTAGTAGGAGACTTCGACGTTGCGCACGACATCCAGCACAGCGGTGCGGTAGTCGAGATCGGCTCGCTCCAGACCAATGCGGGCGCGGTTTAAGGCCGCTTTGGTCACCTCGGAGCCGAAGCCCTTGAGGAGAGGCTGAGAGATGCTCACGAAGGCATCACTGTTGTAAGCGGGATTGATGAGGGCGTTGCGAGAGTTGGTTTCCGACCGGCGCAGATTGCCGCCCACCTGCAAACGGGCGCCGGTGGCGGCCAATTCTTGATTGGCTGTGATCCGCAGGGTGTCGCGATCACTGCGGGGACCCGTGATCACGGTGCCGTCCAAAATCGATCCGGGTGACGCCTGTTGAGAGAGATTCTTTTGGGCATTTACCGAGATGGACGGATCAAAGTCGGACGAGGCGAGGTCAACTTGAGCCTCGGCGGTGGCGGTTTGATAACCTTGAATCTGCAGAGAGAAATTCTTTTGGAGGGCTCGCACAATGGCATCCTCCAGCGAAAGCGTGGCAGCGTTCGTTTGGTCTTGGGCGATACCCAATGAGGTGATCGACAGAGCGAGAGCGAAAATTCGGATAGGACGGGACATGGAACTCGGAGGGTCTTGATCTATATTACACGGAGTAAGCCAATTAGTCGCAGGTTATTCTTGAGAAGTTTCTAAATCAGGAAGTTAGGTTGCGATCTCCGTTTATGATGGTCGCGAGAAAGAAGGGCGAGCGCGATGGGATGAGTGGTTCTCGTTCCGGATAGGTGGACTTTACGCAACAAAAAGCGCGACCCGGAAACCAGATCGCGCGCAGATGAAATTCATGAAGGCGGTTATTACTTGCCAGCGCCGGTGGTATCGAGTTGCCCGCTGATGAGTGCACGCATGGTGGCGCTGGCGGTGGACGCTGAGTTGAGTTCGGCCAATTGCTCTTTAAGCTCAACATACCGCTCGTCGGTGGCGCCGAGGCTGGGGACCTTACGGGCGGCGGCGTGGTTGATCAGTCCCTCGTCAGCGACCAAAACCATCTCTGAGATGTCGCCTTCTTGGAGACCCTCCAAGCTTCCGAGCGTGGTGCGGGGGAAGTTTTCCGGAGGAGCGATACGTGTGAAATCAGCGAATGATTCGACGCTGCTGGTGGCTCCTTGGAGGTCGGCGAGCGCGGCGACCGCGTCGGCGAAAGATGAACCCGCGGCGATCTGAGTCGCTAGAGAAGCGCGCACGGTGCGACCAAGCTCAACGAAGGCCTGACGCTTTTCCGCTTCCACGAAGTCCTCTTTGACCTGGTCGGCCACATCGGCGTAGGGAGACGGTGCGGACGAGATGAATTCTTCCCAAACCATCACAACGGCTCCAGCGGCGGTGGTGAGGGGGTCGGAAATTCGGTTATCTTCGTTCAACCGGAATGCGGTCTGCACGTGCTGCGGTGCCGTGGTGAGGAAAGAGGGTGGGGCGGCCCGGCTGAAGGGTGCGGCGGCCCGGAGGATATCACCCTGATCGGCGACGAATTGTCCGAGAGCCTCGGGAGCAGGGCTGGCATCAAAAAGAGCCACCGTGAGATCGGAAGCCATCTTACTGGCCAAGCGACGGGCCTTATCGTAGCGCAATGCCGCCGACACTTGATCGCGCACGGCGAGGAAATCGATGTCGGGATCCGACTCGCTGATGGCCGGTGTTTCGCCTTCTGCCGTATCCTCGGCGCGAGGGAATCGAGCGGGGTTGGCTTCGTAGTGGGCGCGGATTTCGTCGTCACCCAGGGTGACCTGCGCGAGGTAGCGCGTGGATGGGAATTCGATGTAGCTCACCTTCACTTGAGGGGCGGTTTCGTAGCGGAACGCGTTTTCCTCAAAGTAGGTTTGGAGTTTGTCGTCGGTCGGCTCGATGACGGGAGCGAACGAGGCGTAGTTAAGCTTCAAGAGGTCCGTGCTCCAAACGGTATCTGTTCGGGCGAGTTGGCGTTGGACTTCACTGTCCATGACGTAACCCGGGCCACTGAGGAGGGTTTGGACCTCGCGAACGCGGTAGTCATTGCGCAGAACACGGTCGACATCACCCTCGGAGAATACGCCGGCGAGCTTCAGGTTGTCGCGGAAGGTCGCGTAGACCGATGCATCAAATTCCCCCGTGGGACCCATGAAACCACGGACTTCTTTGATGAAGGACGTGATCTCCTCCTGATTTGGTCCGGGGAGGTTGAGCTGATCGGCGAGATAGAGTGCCGCGTAGCGCTCGAGAGCGAACTCCTGCATCTGTGCCTCGGGGATATTCTGGAAACCGGCTTGCAGGGCGATGCTCAGGTTGGCGTCGCGGTAGAGTTTCTCCTGATCGTCGGGAGAACTCAGGTTCAGGTCGAAATACGTGCGGGCTTGGATCTGGCGGTCGCCGGAGCCGATGCCCGGAGCGGTGCCGATGGTGAACACGAACGACACGATGAGCACCGCCAGAAGAACGAAGAATACGACACGGAAGTGACGTTGTAACGAAGTCTGAATCCAGGAAATCATGGGGGGAAACGTGCGAAGCTAGGTCGCACCTCAGGGGTGTCAACTGGCGATTGGAATCCATTCGCGAGAGGCGTGTCGCACGGAACTGCCTCTAGACGTGCCCTTGGCACCTTACGGAGCGATCAGCTCGACTCGATCTGAGGGGATGAACTCAGCGGGTATTTTTCGAACAGATCGTCGAGAGTCTCGCTAAATAAGCCGGTGCTCGTGAACTCCGCATTCGCCCCGTTGTAGAGCTGGATTAACGGCTCCTGATGCTGATTGAGGGGACCGTGGGGATCATTCCCAAATTCATCATCCCCGTTTTTAAACTGGGCGAGGGTGGTTCGACCTAATGGGCGGGCGGGAAGGTAACACTCCCCGGTGGCCGGGTTTCCCCGGGGCGCGGGAATCGGCGTGAGTAGTCGCATCTGAACCAATCGGTGGAGGCACTCGTTGAGCATTTGATCGGGGACGCCGATTTGTTCACTCAGCTCGTTGGCGGTCGGCGGAGAGGCGCATTCGTGAAATTTTCGACAGACCATCAACAAAACCACCAAAGAGAGCCGTTCCCGCATAGTTTCCGCCAGAGTGTTCCACGCTTCCCGTGAATTGCGGAACCTCACGTTTTGAATCGCATAACTGATTTGTCCCCCCAGCAGCACAACCAACCAAAAAACATAGAGGCCGAACATCAGGACGATCGGAATGGCCAACGATCCGTAGAGCGCCTTTTGCCGCACAACCCAACTGATATAGAGGAAGGCGAGTTTGTTGTTCGCCCAAAGGAGTAGAGCGACCACGATCGCTCCGACCAACGCGGGGACCCAGTTGACGTAAGTGTTCGGGATGAGTCGATAAAACAGCGCCAGCAGCAGGAAAAGCAGCAGGAACCCACCGAGTGGCAGCAGCATGCCAACCAGTCCAGCGAGGTGCTCACCAAAGGGTAATTTCTCGGCGAATAAGGTGAGAATGGCGTTGGCCGACAATCCGGTTACAGAGGCGAACAGGGCGAAGGGACCGAGCGACATCACCGCCCAGTAAAAGAGGATCCGCATATACCAGGACCGGCCCTTTCGCACGCCCCAGATCTCATTGAATGCAGTTTCGATCGTCGTGAATAGCTGGAGCACGACGAAAAAGAGTACGATAGCGCCGACCGCCCCGACGGTGCCGTTGCGAGCGCTGGATACGAACGAATCAATCATCGCCAGCAGTCGAGGATCAAAGTCGATGGAGGTGGTGACCTCCTTTTCCGCGGCACCGGAGGAGACTCCCGCCGATTCGCTGTCAATCTGCTCCAACTGCGTGAGTTGTGGGGCCACGAAAACCAAAACGCGATTTAGGGTATCCGTCGCGAGGTTGGGGTCCTCCTTATCGACCAAGAATCCCGCGATCATCACCCCCAGCGCAACAATGGGTCCCAGGCCGATCAGCGAGCTGAAACTTAAGGCCGCCGCCCGACTGGGTGCGCGATTTTCTTCAACCCCGGTTTTAGTGATCGACCCGACGCGGAGAACGGCATGTAGCCATCCTTTGGGACCCCGTTGGGCGAGGGATTCCGAACTCCATATCGTTTTCGTCAGCAGTTCCCGCAGACCCGCGATATGCCCCCGGACCCAGGATACTGGATTTTGGCGAGTCGTTTCGCCCACGGAATCAGGAGGTGAGCACAGCGTAGGCGAAGTAGCCCATGCCTCCCAAGGCGAGAACCGCGGTCAAGAGGACGGCTGCGAGATTGGTGCAAACAGTCGAGAAGTAGAGCCCGAACGAACCCACGACGGCGGCCAACGCGGTTTTAACATCACCTTGGTTGTAAAAGAATATGCCGAGAAATCCGGCCCCGAGTGCGGCACGGAATCGCACGAACGGATAAATCGCCACGGCCTGCAGCAACAGGGCGAGAAAGATCAGCAGATCAATCACTCCGAGAATGACAAAAGGCTGCTTGAGAAGTTTGGGATAGTTACCCGCGACGATCGAATCGATGGATGGAGCGATCAACGAAAGGCCGCTCACCAAAATGGCTGCGGTGCAGCAATACATCCCGATTTTGGCAGCACGGGCCAAATCCTCGGAGACGTCTTTGGTGTCATCCGTGCGTCCCTCAGCGGCGGCCAGCATATCACTCACCTTGATGGGAGGAACGCTTTCCTCCGTCGCATTGAGAGACTGGATCTCCTCTTTCGCCTTGATGGTTAGCTTCTTCTTTTCGGGAAAAAGTTTCGCCTTGAGTCCTTCATTTGAACCTACGCTGACCCATTGTTCGGCGTCGGTATCGTAGTAAACCGTCTCGTCGGTGACTTGGCCGTTTTCAGCCAAGGATGACAATTGTTCGAAATCGAAAGGTCCACGCGCTTCCGTGTCGGACTCGTTGCGGATGTAAAACTCCTGCGGGGCCATGGGCGGAAAAGTGCTGAAGCGACCGACGAGTCGCAAGGTTGTTTTAAGCGGATTTGCGCGAGGTTACATCCGAGAGAGCGTGCGCAGACCGAGGAGGCCCAGCCCTGTTTCCAGCACGAGGAGCGTGCGGGAGCAGAGTCGGAGGCGTCGACTGCGGATCCCGAGATCGTCGACGGCGACCTTGTCGCTGGCGTAGAAGCCGCTGAATTCACCGGCCAGTTCGAACATATAGAGACAAAGCACGTGGGGGCGGAGCGGCCCGATTGCTCCGGCGAGGGCCTCAGGGAACTTGGTCAATTTACGGGCGAGTGCGATCTCCGCGTCGGTTTCGAGTGCAGGGACAGCGGTGGTGGCAGCCACGTCCTCGGCGGTCACATCAAGCTTTCGGAAAATTGAGTGAATCCTTGCGACGGCGTAAAGGAGGTAGGCGGCCGTGTTGCCCTCGAGGGAGATCATTTTGTCCCACGAAAACACATAGTCCGTGGACCTATTTTGGCAGAGGTCGGCGTATTGGACGGAGCCGACTCCGACAGTCGCAGCGATCTCCGCCTGCTCCTTGGCGGGTAGGTGGCTGCTTTTAGTGGCGACGAGAGCCGCCGCCCGCTCTTTGGCTTCGGCGAGAAGTTCGCGGAGTTTGATGTTTTCGCCGGAGCGCGTCTTCAGGGGTTTGTTGTTCTCGCCGAGAACGGTCCCGAAGGAGGTGTGCTCCAGTCGCGGAGTCTTGCGTCCGGTCTTCTCGAACCATTTCTGGGCGGTCAGGAAGAGTTGTTGGCAATGATCACCTTGACGGGAGTCAATCACGTAGATCGCGGCGTCGGCGTCAAAGTGTTCGCGGCGATAGAGTAGTGTGGCGAGATCGGTCGCCGCGTAGTTGGCCGCCCCATCGCTTTTTCGGATCATGAAAGGCTGCTTCTCGTTGAAGCGAGGATGCTCGCGGTGGATTACGACAAGCGCTCCTTGGCTTACTTCTGCGAGGCCCAATTCGGTCAGTTCCCCATAAACCTGCTCCACCTTGTCGTTGTAGAAGCTTTCTCCCAGCATATGGTCGAATTTGATCCCGAGTTGGTCGTAGATCTTTTGAAACGCCTCGAGGGAGACTTCGTTGATACGCTGCCAGATCGCCAGGTTTTCGCTGTCTCCCGATTGGAGTTTCATCAACTCTTGGCGGGCTTCGATCAGAACAGCTTCGTCCTCGTCCGCGGCCTTGTTGCCGACTTTGTAGAGGCGCTCGAACTCCTCGAGCGGATCGGATTCGAGTGCGGCCGAGTTCAATTCGCGTTTGTAGGCCCAAATCAGTTTGCCAAAACCGGTGCCCCAGTCGCCGATGTGATTGTCGCGAATCACCTTGGCACCGCCAAAATCCAGCAAACGCGAAATGGCTTCGCCGATGACCGCCGACCGCAAGTGGCCGACATGCATCTGTTTGGCGGTATTTGGCGCACTATAATCGACGACATACGTCTGACCGGCTTCTGGTTGAGCGGAACGTGCGCCATCCCGGAGTTTCGTTTCATTACCAAGCTCAGCCAACCAGGCCTCGAGGGCGGCGGGCTTCAGGGTGAAATTCAGGAATCCGGGACCGGCGATCGCTACGTCGGCCCATTCCGGGACGTCAGAAGGAAGGGCGGCCACGACCTTTTCGGCGAGCGCGCGAGGGTTTTGTTTGGTCCGTTTGGCATAGGGGAGCACACCATTGGCTTGGAAATCTCCGTGGCGGGGATCGGCCGTGCGCACCTCAGGAGCAAAGATTTCAGCATCCAGCTCCAGATTTTGAGCTGCTTGGTGCAGAGCATTCGCTATAGCCGTGGCAAAATTGAACGGAACGGGCATTTTCCCACTCAACGGGTGGGGTTCCCAAGTCGGCAAGCGTCGATTTTAAGATTAATTGCACTCAATTAGCCTCCATATTGCACGATAAGCAGTAGAACTAACCGACTGCCAGTAAGGGGGATAGTCTGGAGGGGGCGGTATTAGAAACCATTATTTTAGCTCGACAGGTGGCGAAAATTTGTCTTAACCTAGACGATTTACGGCCAAAATAGGCCTTCCGCAGTTATTCTTCAGCACTCATGAGCAAACGCACTCTGCCCCCCCGCAGGTTTAGCAAACCCACCTTCGAATTTCTCATCGAAAAGAAGCGTGATGGTGGCGAATTCTCCCAAGAGGAGATCCGCTACATCATCGACAGCACCCTCAATGGAGACTTGCCCGAGCATCAACTCTCGGCGCTGCTCATGGCGGTTTATTTCCAGCAAATGTCCGCTCAGGAGACCGCTGAGTTGACCGAAGAAATGATGCTCTCCGGCGAGGTTATCGACCTCTCCCACATCGCTAAACCCAAGATCGACAAGTATTCGACGGGTGGCGTGGGCGACAAAACGTCCCTCGTGCTCGTTCCTTTGGCCATGGCGGCCGGGGTGGTCGTTCCCATGATGTGTGGTATCGAGCATGATTACACCATCAGCACGCTCACAAAACTCGCCGCGGTTCCCGGTTTCAAAAAGGAACTGTCGATCGAGGATTTCGTGAAGCAGCTCGGCAAAATTGGTGGCTCGATCGTCAAACAGGACGTCGAACTCGCCCCTGCCGATGCTAAATTCTACGCCACGCGCAAGTCCACCGGGACCATCCCGAGCTTGCCGCTTATCACCGGTTCCGTCCTCTCCAAGAAACTCGCCGAAGGCTCCGAAGGCCTCGTGATCGACGTCAAATGGGGTAACGGATCGTTCATCAAGGACCTCGAACAAGCGAAGCAACTCGCTCGTTCGATGACCCGCGTCGGCCGCTCCATGAAGCGTCGCTGTGTCGCGCTCGTCACCGATATGAATCAGCCCCTCGGTGATACCGTGGGCACGTCCCTTGAGCTCAAGGAAGCGATTTCCCTGCTCAAGGGCGAAGGCCCCGAGGATCTTCAAGAGCTCGTGCTCAAACTCGGCATGGAGATCGTGCGTCTCGCCGGTGTTGCCGGCTCGACGCTTTCCGCCAAGCAGACCGTGCAATGCCACCTCAAGGATGGCACCGCCCTGCAGAAGCTTAAGGATCTGATCGAAGCTCAAGGCGGAGACACCTCCTACATCGACGACCCGGAGAAATTCCCCGAAGCGAAACACATCCGCAAACTCCCCGCTCCAAAGCGTGGATACGTTCACACCATCAACGCTGCCATGATTGCCAAAGGCGTGCACATGCTCGGTGCTGGTCTCACCGGTAAGAGCAAGAAGATCGACTACGCCGTCGGTGTCTCCGAAGTGCGCAAAGTGGGCACTCAGGTGAAACAGGGTGAGCCGCTGATGATGATCCATTACAACGACGAGGCGAAGCTCGAGCAGGCGCTCGAATACTTCAAGAGCGCCTACCGTTTGGCCCCCAAGCGTCCCACTCCTCCGCCATTGGTGGTCGAGCGCGTGGCTTGAGCGTCCTCTTGTTCCAGACTTGCGAAGGCCGGTGTTCTGCACCGGCCTTTTTGCTGCCCGATGATTGACGAATCCGAATCTCCCTCGATCGCCCCCGAAGCGCGTCCCAAGCCGTGGGCGCAGTTGAAATTCTTCACGTTTCAGCCCGCGATCTTTCCGCGCATGATGGGCAAGGTTTCGCTCGGCACGAAGCCGGGCGATTGGGTCACCGTTTACAACAAGGCCGGGCAGGTCATGGGCAACGGCCTCTACAACGGCCGTGCCAAGATTCCGCTGCGGGTCGTGCGACATGGCAATGAATCGATGGCCGAAAGTGACTACTGGCCGGAAGCCATGCGGCGGGCTGTGGCGTTGCGTCGCGACCTAATTAAATTGGACGGGACCACCGATGCCTATCGACTGATCAATTCCGATGGAGACGGGATGAGCGGACTCACCATCGACCGTTACGGCGATACGTTATTGTGCGATGTCATGAGCCTCGGAATCGCTCATCGGTTACCGGAATGGCTACCACTTTTGCACGAGCTCGCGGGCACGAAATTCGCGCGTGTTCACGTGGATCATGATCTCGGCAGTCTCGAAGGTATTCGTCCTTCAGAGTTTAACGAAACCAATGCTGCCGCGCCGAAGAAGGTAAAGATACGAGAATATGGAATCCGTTACGAAGTCGATTTTGCCGAAGGCCACAAAACCGGATTTTTCTGCGACCAACGCGAGAATCGTCATCTGCTGACGAAGTTTACTCAGGGCGCCCGAGTCCTCGACCTGTGTTGCTATACGTCGGGGTTTTCTCTCAACGCGAAACTACAGGGTGGGGCGGATGAAGTGACGGCCGTGGATTTGGACGAAACCGCCATCGCGCAAGCCAAGCGCAACGCCAATCTCAACCAGAGTCGTATTCGTTTCGTCCATGCCGACGCGTTTGCCTACGCGCGCCAGATGCAGACCAATGGGGAAAAGTTTGGGGTGGTGGTGTGTGATCCACCCAAATTTATTCTCACCCGAGAACCTGCTGGTGCGGCCGAAGGTCGCCGGAAATACGAAGACCTCAACACCTTGGCCATTTCGCTGGTCGAGCCCGGCGGAATCTTTGTGAGCTGTTCCTGCTCCGGCCTCCTCTCCGCCGAGAATTTCGAGGCTGCGGTGACCAAAGCGGCCCACCGCCTCGACCGCCGCCTGCAATTCTTCGAACGCACCGGCCCCGGTGCCGACCATCCCGTCTACTCCAACGCCCCCGACCAACAATACCTCAAAGTGCTCTGGACCCGCGTCATGTGAACGGTGTCCGTGAAGTGACTCACAAGTAAGATTCGATGCGTTGTTTAAAGAGAGGATAAGCCTGTTCCCAAGGGACTTTATCGCGGATGGCGTGGCGCCCGGTGCGGATAGCAGGTCAGCGTGAAGGCGTGGCGCCCGTTGTATTGAGCGGGCAGGTGGTGATCCGAGGGGATTTTTTCGCGTCGTTGTTGCGGTGGTTTGGTGACCTTGGTTTCGCCGATACCGGTCTGTTCAAGTCGGGCTAAAAGGAGCGTGAGTAGAGTGTGCAACAGGGCCACGAAGTGGGCCTGCATGAGCGCTGCCGTCTCGCCGGTGCCCCACGCCCTGGTGACCTTCAGGCGGTTTTTAAATACATCGTAAGCTTTGTCGATTTACCAACGCAGGAAGGCGAGCAAGGCGATGAGGCCCGGCCGCAGATGTTGGCACGTGGTGATAACCACAAAGTCTTTGTCCGTGGTCGGATCACCGGAGTGGATGCGTCGCAGGGCGGCGTTGGTGTAACCAGCATGATCATCGGTGATGACCCCACGATTGATCTGATCATCAGGATCAAACCCGCAGGGACCGTAGATCGTCGGGTCCCTGTTTTCTTTTTCCCGGGTGATGATCATGGCGTGCCGGTTGAGCTTCTCGAGCCCCCCGTGCGGGTTATCCATGTAGGCGGGATCGGCGACGATAATGGGCATCGGCTTACGCGGCTTATCCGGAGTCCAACGCGGCCAGTTTTCCTTAAACACCGGCCACGCGGGGCGCCGTTTGGCGTCACCCTGAAAACGCGCCATAGGGCGCATGAGCCCTCAATGTAGGGCAAAGTCCGGTGATCATGCCCGAGGCGAGCGACCCTTGCCGTCGCGCTGGGAGTGGGTCGCGGGAGTAATCTGATGACCATCGACGGCCCACACCGGGTGCCCTGCGAGTTCCGGGTAGTCTGCCCACCCGTCTCGCTCGCCCCACTCTCGATCAAAGCTCGCGTAACTCTGGGGGGCGACCGCGGTGAGCATAGCCAAGCGTCGCGGCGACTTGAACGCATCAAACCACGTGCGGCGCGGCCGCGATTCGGCTTGATCGGCCCGAGTCTGCCAAAAGGCCCGGCCGGACTCTTCGCCCTCCAGCGCGCGCCAAACACCCCACTCTCAAAACGGTTCGTCACTCAGGCCGATTGCTTGCTTGCGCACAGCGTGAGTGAGCAGATGATGGGCCGGTTCCATGAACGTTTTATCACCTTGCGGACGGGAGGAAAATGACCTCTCAAGAGAGTTATACATCAGGGCCAAATTGCGATACTTTAAATGGTTATAATTAATTACATTGATTATGAGAGGATGGAATTGCCTATGCATGCGGTTTGATAAACCGGACTGAAAACTCTCCGTATCGAGAGATTAAATGCCACTACGCATTGCTTTAGAAGTCCGCGTTGTGGCCGCCAAACCTGGCTGCAATCTGCAATCCCCCCTGAGCCACCCCTGACTCCAGACGACAAAAACCATCCCCTGAGTATTATCTCCAGATCCGGCTCAACCCAGCATGCCCAACCCTCTGATCCTCAACACTCATGACTCTCTTCTCGGACACCGTTGCGTCATGTAGATGAGGTTAGGTCGTGATTATTATACTTTGCTCCGATTTTGAAATAATCTGCGTCTAAATGACGCAATTTGACTAAAAAGTATAATGATCACGACTTGTCCCCATTGAGCTGGTTATTTCGCTTTATGGGTTGGTCCACAATAAACCCGCGGTGGAATAACCGCGGGTTGAGAACGGGGATTTGCGAGTGATCACTCTTTGGCTCGGCTCATGTAGGAGCCGTCGGCGGTGCTGATTTTGAGTTTTTCACCTTCTTTGATGAAGAGCGGCACTTGAACTACCAGGCCGGTTTCCATGGTGGCTGGCTTTTGCACGTTGCTGGCAGTGTCACCTTTGATGCCTTCCGCACTCTCGGTTACCTCGAGTTCCACGGAGGGAGGGAGATCAATGGTCAGGGGCTTGTCATTGACGTAGAGCACTTCGACCATTCCGTTGGGTGTAAGATAGTTTTTGGCATCTCCCACGAGTTCTGCGCTCAGTTCGATCGTCTCGAAGGTATCGGGATCCATAAATGCGAACATATCGCGATCCATGTAGCTGAATTCGAGGTTCTTACGCTCGGTCATGAGCACTTCCATGGAGTCGGAAGAGGAGAACCGTTGGTCGCTCGATTTTCCGTAAATCAGGTTACGCATCTTGATTTGCACGAAGGCACGGAGGTTGCCCGGAGTGCGGTGGGCGGTCTCGAGAATCAGTTGCGGAGCGCCGTTGTATTTGATCACTTGGCCCCGGCGGACGTCATTGGCAGAAGGCATAGTCGGTAAAATTTGTTGGGATGGAAGGAGACAAGTAAAAGGCGAGGGGTAACGAATGCCCACGGTCACTGTCAAGTATGCCACCGATTACATGCATCTCGGGACTTGCCCTGACTTCGCCCTTCGTCCGAGATTCGCGGTCGACTCCATGAAACAACGCTCCCTTACGCGTGAGGTTTCGGTCACCGGTCAAGGTTTACATACAGGGGAACCTGTGAAGCTCACGCTTAAACCCGCTGACTCAGGTGCCGGCCTCGTCTTCAAACGCACAGACCTTTCCGGCCAACCTGAGATCAAACCACGGGTGTCCCAAGTCACTGACTTGGTGCGCAATACCACCATCCAGGAGGGCCACACCAAAATAAATCTCGTTGAGCACGTCCTCAGCGCGCTGTCGGGCTGTGGCATCGACAACGCGATCATCGAGATGGATAGCTCCGAGCCTCCCATTCTGGACGGCTCGGCCAAGCCGTTCGTCGATCTCATCCTTTCCGGCGAACCGGTGGAGCAGGAGGGGGAGCGCGATTATTACGAGTTGGACGAAGCGGTTTCCGTCATTCGGGGAGATTCATCGATTATCGCACTGCCGTATAATGGCCTGAAAATCACCTGCACTTCGGCGGATGATCGAGGTATCCATACCCAACACATCACGTTGGATATCGATCCGGACGTTTACATGACCCAATTGGCTGCTTCGCGCACGTTCACGATTTACGAGGATATCGAAGAGCTCCTCAAAATGGGCAAAATCAAGGGTGGTTCATTGGATTGTGCGATCGTCATAAAAGGCGACAAAATCATCTCCAAGGATCCGCTGCGGTTTAAGGACGAGTTCGTCCGTCACAAGATTCTGGATATCGTGGGCGACATCACGTTGCTCGGTAAACCGCTCAAGGCCCACATCATCGCAACGCGTCCCGGTCACGCGATTAACGCGGAATTGACCAAAGCGATGGCGGCTCAAATGGAAGGCCGTAAAAAGAGAAAGAAGAAACGCCCGACCACCGTTCAGCCAACCGATACCGAACTCGATATCCAACGTGTTCTCGATACGTTACCGCACCGTTATCCTTTCCTGATGGTAGACCGCGTGGTGGAGTTCATTGGGGATGACGCGCTGATGGCGGTGAAGAACGTCACCATCAACGAACCTTACTTTAACGGTCACTTCCCCGGAAACCCCGTCATGCCCGGTGTGCTCCAACTTGAAGCCATGGCTCAGGCCGCCGGCATCATCATGTTACGTCGAAATAGCAAGGAGGGCAAAACGGGGAGCTCCGCCTTCTTCATGAGTGCGGATAAAGTGAAATTTCGCCGTCCGGTGCGTCCGGGTGATCAGATTATCATCAACGCCAGGATAGTGAAGACGCGAGGCACCAAGATGGCCCAGGCCGAGTGCACCTGTTCGGTGGACGGTAAGGTCGTGTCCGGTGCCGAGCTGATGTTTGCCACCGTCCCCGAAGGCGACGCATAGGTTTTCTATGGCGACTGAGATTCATCCCACTGCAGTGATCGAAGACGGCGCCCAATTGGGTGTCGATGTTGTTGTCGGACCGTTAGCTTATGTCGGCGTGGCCGTGCAACTCGGTGATGGCAGTCATTTACATCACCACGCTGCAGTCGAAGGCAACACGGTGCTCGGGGCCGGCTCCGAGATCTATCCGTTCGCCAACATCGGTGCCAAGACACAGGACCTAAAATACCAAGGCGGAAACCCCGGTGTTCGCGTGGGCGCGCGGAATGTTTTTCGCGAATACGTCACCATTCATACCGGAACGGAAGCGGAGGCAATGACAGTGCTCGGGGACGACAATGTGCTGTTGGCGCACTGTCATGTGGCTCACGACTGTGTGCTCGGTAGCAACATCATCGCGAGTAACAATACGGTCATCGCCGGCCACTGCATCGTGGAGGATCATGTGGTCTTCGGCGGAGTGTCAGGCGTGCATCAATTTTGTCGGGTGGGAGCGCATGCCATGATCAGCGCCTACGCCAAGGTCGTGCAAGATGTGCCCCCCTACATGCTCGCTGACGGTCAACCGGCGGTAATCCGGGCGATCAATCGGGTTGGTTTGGAACGTCGTGGCTTCGAGCGCGAAGAGATCAACCGGATCAAACAACTTTTCCGCACACTTTTCCGAGATGGACTCAACCGAAGCCAAGCGCTTGAAAAGCTGGAAGCACATGAATTTAGCGACTCGCGCGAGTTTCGGGCGGTGCTGGATTTTGCCGCGACCAGTGAACGGGGCATGACTCCCGGCGCCTAACGCGACCGGGTTGAGGCTGCTTATTTCCCGTAAACGTCCTTCGGATCGAACAGTGGTTCACTGGTCGTCTCGAGGGGGAAGTTTACATCGTTAAGGTCGGTGAGTTTCCGGTAGAAACAGCTCTTGTATCCGTTATGGCACGCCGCACTGGCATCGCCGGCGCGCTCGACTTTGATGAGAATGACATCTTGGTCACAGTCCGTGCGCACTTCGCTCACGAGTTGCACGTTACCGGACTCCTCGCCCTTCATCCACAGTTTGTTGCGGGAGCGGCTCCAGTAGGTGGCCTTGCCCGTCTTGAGGGTGCGGTCGAGTGATTCCGCGTTCATGAACGCGAACATGAGCACTTCGCCGGATTCGTGATCCTGGGCGATACAGGGGAGCAGCCCATCCGGCCCGAATTTGGGCTGAAATTGAGCGCCGAGTTCGACCTCCTTGCGATCTGTGCGTGCAGGGAATGTAGCCATGGGACGACCATCTTACGGGTTTTCGGAGCCTTGCGTCCAGTCTCCGGTGAACGAAGGAGCAAAACTCATGGGATAAGAATGCAAGGTCAGCATTGCACTTTGGCCGCGGGCTACTCCAGTTTGCTCCGTTTTTATGTCGACCCATGACTTAAGCAATTTGCAGATCAAGTTCGCCGGAGCCGGGGATGCTGCGTGAAAATAATGAAGACACCTGGTGGGGCGGAGACCTCTCCACTGCGGCCGAAGGTAGCCAGGATGCCTTCTCGGGCACCATCCGGATCGCGGATGGCGCGTGGCTTGGTGTGGGCGATGGGCTTGGGTGGAGCAAATGCAGGGGAGGTCGCCAGTCGACTGGCCATCACGGAAACGCATGTCGCTTTGACGAACCTCGATCGCGGCGAGATTTCCCTAGCCCGGATATTGTATGAAAGCGGTTTGGCGGCAGTTGTTGCGGTTTCCCGACACGATTGGTGCGGGTTAAGTTGAGTTGGAGAGGGTTTTGTGAGGTGCGATCGACAAGCCCCCTTACCCCCGTCGCTGAGCGGGAGGAGTGCAGGGCATGATTTTTTTTACCGCGGAGGAGCCAGTGTGCCGTGGGCGTGCACGAAGATATCGTGCCCGGGATGATAACTGCCCAGGTGGAGGCGAACGCGGGTAGCCGAGCGCACGATCACCGCGCCGATCTTCGCCAACTTAAGGTGTAAGGTGGCGCAGGTTGCCCGCGCCAGTGCCGTGCCCGAGAGGGCCAGTTGTCGCAATCCTTGCAACAGGGTGTAGGCCAAACCTGAGAGGAGCAGACGCCCTGGGTTGGCCCACCAGCGGTGGGCGCTCACCGGATCGGCAAAGAGCATCATCTGCTCTTTGATCCGGTTCTCCATCTCGCCGCGAGCGCAGTAGCACCGGTCGTAGAGTTGCTGCGAGTCACCCACGATGTTGGTGACGATGAAGCGCGGATTGGAGCCCTTCGCTGCGTGTTCGGCTTTGGTAATGACCCAACGCAGACGCCGCCACGATCCGGCGGCGTAGTCAAAGGCCGTGAACCAGCGTTGTTTTTGTTCGGGCTGTTCAAAGCGCTCGCGCGCCTCGTTCATTAGCCCCGAGGTCATCGCCTGCAATCGGCTATTGCGCGCGATACCCACGATATACTTCACGTCGTGGCGATCACACCAAGTGAGCATCAAGTCACGACAAACCCCACTGTCCGCTCTCACGACGATCTTCGTGCGCGGCCACACCTGCCGGATACGCTGGACCAAGAGTTTGAGGATACCCGCCGCGTGCCGGGCCCCGTCGGCGTTACTGCGCCTCAGATAGGCCGTCAGGAGATGGTCACCACAAAACACATCCAAAAGGGTAAGAAGCAGTGGTGGTCGTAGTAACCATGGAAGAAGTGACCCTCCTGGCGTCCGAATGTCGGCGCATCGGTCGCATCAAAATCCAAGGTGATCACCGCCGGAGCTCGCTCATGGGCCGCGATGAAGGTCTCGACCAAAATCCGATTGACCGACCCCGCCGGGTGCCGGGATTGGGCGTTTTCAAACTGGCACAGCGTCGATGCACTCGCCAAGGGTTCATCGCGGCCTGCGGCCACCTGATGGATCGAATCGAAGCGCAAGACCTGCGCATCGTTCAAATCCTCCCAGCCCGCGCATAGTGCGAAAACGCGCTGACGCAACAGGCTCGCCCTATCGTGCACGACTTTGCCCGATTCACGCTCGTCGCAGGGCACGCGCGATACCTGTTGGGTCAGGCGCAGCCGCCGATCCACTTCACGTAGCAACAACAGCCCACCGTCGCTGCTCACTTCGCCTCCCTTGAAATCCGCTTCCACCCGGCGGCCTTTTGACCTTGTGAAACTCAGTCCCTTCGGCTTGTTTTTGTCCATCGCTTAGATTGGTTATTTGTGTCGTTACCCATTTTTTACCAATGGTTAACCATCTAAGCGACACCTTTCTTATGCAATATCCGGGCTAGCCCAATCTCACGAAGTGCTGCTGCGCGCCAATGGGGTGATCAATGAAACCGCCAATACCAACCTCGGGTGGGTCGGAATGGGTTCGACGCTTTCATTTGTATGGGCGGAAAAAGGCGGCGCGATGCTGGGGCAGGTTGGAGATAGCCGAATTTACCGCTTGCGGGACAAGCGACTGCAAGAAGTCAGCCCCGACCATTCTCCGGTCGGGCGTCTTCGGCAAAGCGGCCGACTGACGGAGGCTGAAGCGAGGCAGCATCCCACGCGCCATGTAATCGATCCGTGCTTGGGGGGAGACGACTTTGGCCTGCGCCCGGATTGTTTGCCGTTGGATCTACAAGTGGGTGATACCCTTTTGCTGTGCTCGGATGGTCTGACGGATGGTGTATGTGATACCGAATTGGCGAGTATGATGAGGGAGATCGCCGATGATCTTCGCACCCTCACCGACGCGACCCGATTACTCATCAAAAGTGCCAACCGTAGCTCGGGCCGGGACAATGTAACTGTGATCGTCGCCTGCGTTTCCGAGATAGCGTAGGCGTTATTCGCCTTTTCGCGCCAAATCGCGCAGGTAGTCGTAGCTGAAAAGACCAGTGCGGTGACCGTCGCTGAAATCGAAGCGAACGGCGTAATTTCCGACGATCTCCCAGCCTTCCACGGTCACGCCGGGAAACTGGGTGCGTTCATCGCCTCCGTGGGTCTGGCCGAGAATATCGGTTTCGCCGACATTAGCAGCACTCGGCGACGCTGCGCGCAACATTTCGGACGCAAAATAAGATTCAGTATGGTCCGACCAAAGCACGGCGACTTCCGAGCCGATAAGTTGGATATTCGAGGGTGCGATCATGAGCCGCGAAGTGTCAGGGGGCGGGTGATGCGAAGACGAGATAATAGCTCTCTGCCACGAGATCTTTGAGGGGGAAAATCGGCCCTCGGTCCCACCGACTCAATGGGTCCTGAATACGACAATTTTTCGAGACTCAAATTATTGAAGCCCGTTTGCGTTACGGTTTCGAAACGAGGTTCAAACGAGCCGAGATCCGTTGGGATGGGGATTAATTCCCGGTTTTAGAGAATTTTAACAAAATAATACCACATTCGAGAGTCTCTGATCTTGACTTTGCGGGGTATAAATGGGTCATTCTGGGTAGAAATGGGGCTAATAGGTCCCGTTGTACCCAATGTCCACTCCTTCCAAAACGTATCTCGCCGGTAATTTCCGGCATTTTCTCGACGACAAGAATCGCGTCACGATTCCGTCGAATTGGCGTGGACTGTTCGAGAAGGGGACGTCGTTTCTCGCGATTCCGAATCCTGGGGGGTATGTTTCGGTTCTGCCGCCTAAAGAGGCGGACAAACTCTACGACAAATTTGCCGAAGTGCCGTTTTCGGACACGGCGGCTCAGAACGACATCAGTGTGTTCATGTCGAGCACCCAGGCGTTCACCTTCGATAGTCAGGGACGCATTGCTCTGAACGAGTCGCTTTCCCGGCACGCGGCTCTCGGAGGCCCCAAGAGCGAAGTCGTCCTCGTAGGCGGGCTTAATAAATTTAATATCTACAATCCGGCCATGTGGTCGGAGGTGGAGCAGGAATCCACTCCGGCCACTCAACGCGGCGTGATGCAGCGTTTCGGGATCTGATCATGAGTTTCTCCAGTATCAGTTATCCGAAACCCTCTCCCGAAACGCCGGTCGGTTTCGGGACCGACTCCTGTATCTCCGTAGCGAGTAACGCGGCGACCGCGGACAACCGTCGGCGTCGGCGTGAGATGCTCGAGCATTATTTTTCACCCATTGTCTCACAGGCGGCCATGCCTTCCGCGGTCGACCGCCTCGTCTTGTGGAGGAGCCATCATGGTCGCCATCTCGCCTGATTACCCGACACCGCTTGCCATGACTCCCGGCCATCAACCTGTAATGCTTCCCGAAGTCTTGGCTCTTCTCGCTCCCTTCGCGGGAGGACGTTACCTGGACGGCACCTTTGGGGGCGGTGGTCATACGCGGGCTATCTTGGAGTCGGCACCTGATGTTTCCGTGATGGCGTTGGATCGTGATCCGGCGGCAAAAGCACGGTCGGCGAATCTACAGCAGGAGTTTCCCCATCGCTTCGAATTGGTTGATGCAGACTTCGGCCGTTTACAGCAGCTCGATTTGGGAACCTTTGATGGAGCTCTCTTTGATTTGGGCGTTTCGTCGTTTCAACTCGATGAGACTGAACGGGGATTTTCGTTCCGGCACGATGCACCGGCGGACATGCGGATGGATCCCCGTGCGGGCGTTCCCGCTTCGACGTGGTTGGAAACCGCCACCGAGGCGATGTTGGTGGAGGCTGTCCGCAATTACGGGGAGGAATCGAGTTGGCGACGCGTTGTTCGGGCGATTGTGGCCGCCCGTGGAACGGGTCAACTCGCTCGCACCGAATCGCTCGCTGCGGTGGTAGCGGAGGCAATTCCCGCGCCGCAACGTCGCCAGGCCAGGACTCATCCGGCAACCCGAACGTTCCAAGGAATCCGCATCGCGGTGAACGATGAGATTGGTGCGATCGAGCGCGTGCTCCCGGCTGCCTTTGATCGGCTCAAGTCGGGCGGGGTGCTCGCCATGATCAGTTTTCACTCGCTGGAAGACCGGCCGGTCAAAAAATTCTTCCGGCGCCAATGTGGACAACCCGTGGGAGCCAATGACTCCACTCCTCAAGATTTGCGGCCGAAATTCGCTGATGCATTGACCCGCAAACCCACCACGGCGGAAGCCGCCGAGGTGGAAACCAATCCCCGCAGCCGATCCGCGAAACTCCGCGGACTGCGAAAACTTTGACACCTGCCCGCCATGAAAAAATCAACCTCCGCCTTCGTCAGTGAATTCATGCTCTATCTGTTGGTGCTGACCGGATTCAACGGCTCGGTCTGGTTGGGCACGGTTTGGATGCGTCACCAGATTTCGGAGACAGCAAGTCTTACCAAGGAAACCGAAAGTCAGTTGATTGCGGTCGAACGTCGTTTGGCGGAAACCGCGGCACTACTGGCTCGGGAACAGTCCCCCCAATCGCTCGATGCGAAAAACCACGAGATGAAACTCGGTCTGGTTCGACCGGACGAGCTGCATATTGTGCGGGTGGAGGAGTCGCCGGAACAACGGCTGGCGGCCAAACGTAATTTTGAAATCTTCACGCAGGAACGGCTCACCGGAGATACCGCTGTTCGCTTCACTTTGCACGATCCGGGAACCCGCTGATATTGCCTAGAATGGCCAAGGGTTTTTCCTCCAGCTTCCGTCTTCTCCTCCTCGCTACCGCGGTATTGTTCTGCTTCGCAAGCGTGGGCGTCCGCTTAGTGCATCTGCACGTGCTGGAACGTGACCACCTCGTCAGTTATGTCGATCGGGCCCGCAAATCGGTTTACACCGATCAAGCCCGGCGGGGGGACATTCTGGATGCCAAGGGTGATATCCTGGCGACCTCCCGCACCGTGATCCAGTTGGGCGTGGACCCGCAGTCTCTACGGGAAGAAGACCGAAAAAAATGGCCCGAATTGGCTCGATTGATCAGAGTACCTCTCGGTGAGATCGAACGAGTTTTCACTCGCATTCAGCGGATCGGAAAGGCGGGAGCTCCTCAGCTCATTCGCTGGGCCAAGCTGGTGGATGAAATTGAGGAGTCCACCTACGAATCTGTTACCAAACTTAACATCAAAGGTGTTTACGGGAATCGATCCTATCGGCGGATCTACCCTCGCGGTCAACTGGCGGCTCATCTCGTCGGTTATGTGAATCGCGAGAATAAACCCTCCGGCGGAGTGGAGGGCTTTGCAGACTTTTATTTGCGCGGTCAGGACGGTTGGCGTGAATCGGAGAAGGACGGATTGCGTCGGGAAATGGCCCAATTCCGGGGCAGGGAAGTCCCCGCCAGTGATGGGTTCAGTGTGACGCTGTCCATCGATTCTGTTGTCCAGCACCTGATTGAAACCGAACTGGCCTACGTGGGTGAAACTTATCGTCCGACGAAGGCCTCCATCATCGTAAGTGATGCCAAATCGGGCTTCGTCCTCGGAATGGCGAATTACCCAACGTATAATCTGAATGAATACGGTAGGGCGGATTTGGATGTGCAGCGGAACACAGCAGTGACCGATCTGATCAATCCCGGTTCGACGTTCAAAATCGTCCCGACAGCGGCGGCTCTCAATCGAGGCCTTGTCAACCCGCAAACTCAATTCAACTGCTCGATTCTCTCGATTGAATACAACGGTCGCGAACGCCGGTTTATGCCGGATGGTCACGCCTATGATCATCCGCTTTCGGTGGCCGAGATCATCAGTCATTCCAGTAACATTGGAGCCGCCCAACTCGGCATGCGATTAGGCGAGAAGGGTCTGTATCAAGCCGCCCTTGAATTCGGCTTTGGGGAGCCCTCCGGATTCCCCCTTGGCTACGAAAGCCGCGGTCTGCTGAACAAGCCGGAGAACTGGAGTGCATTGGAAATCACCCGAATTCCCGCAGGATATAGTATCTCAGCGACGCCGATTCAAATTCATTACGCGATGGCGACGATTGCGAGCGGAGGAGAACTCCTGCGTCCCCAAGTCGTCCGGGAAGTGCGGGATGAGCGTGGTCGCGATGTCTATTCATTCGGGAGCATGACCCGTCGCCGCGTGCTGAAGCACGAAGTGGCCAGCCAGATGGCGCAGATGTTGGTCGGCGTTACGGAAGAAGGCACCGCGAAAGCCGCCGCCATCGAAGGCTATCAGGTCGCCGGCAAAACAGGCACCGCCCAAAAACTCATCGACGGTCGTTACTCGAAGCGGAATCACGTCGGATCGTTTGTCGGCTTCTTTCCGGCATCCCGTCCCGAGGTAGTTATTACGGTCATCATCGATGATGCCCAATTGGAAGGGCGGAAAACCAATTACGGATCGGCTGTGGCCGTGCCCGCGTTTCGACGGGTGGCCGAACAACTCATATCTTATCTAGACATTAAACCAGTGGTCGAACCCAACTCCCGACTGCGCATCGCGATGGAAGGATCACTCTGGTGATCGGTTATCTTACGCAGAACTATCCTCTTATTAACGCTTTCGGCAGTCCGGCTTCCGCCTCGACTCGTCGTGATTCGTCCGCCCGCGATCATGTTTTCGCCATGGCCCCCAAACTTTCAGACTATCTCTTTGAAGACGAACTCGTTGCCCACCGCGGTGAGCTCGCTCGGCCGATCTCTGGCTTGGCGATCGACAGCCGGCGAGTGGTCCCGGGCAATGTTTACTTTGCTTTGCCGGGTTTGCGCACGGACGGGACTCACTACATTGACGAAGCGGTTGCCCGCGGTGCGGTGGCGGTGGTGGCGAATGTTTTACCCCGGACGGCATCGGGCAAAGTGACATTTGTTCAAGTGGAGGATCCCCGGGAGTTTGTTGCGCAAGTGGCCCAGCGATATTTCAAGCATCCTGATCGAGATTTGGCCGTGACGGGCATTACCGGCACCAATGGGAAAACTACGGTGGCACATTTGATCCGCCATTTTCTGGGAAGCGAGAAGCCGGTCGGGCTGTTGGGCACCATCGCATATGATTTGGGGGTTCGCACTGTTCCTTCATTTCGGACGACCCCCGAGGCGATTGATACCTTTGGCATGCTGGCCCAGATGCGTGACGCTGGATGTGAAGATGCGGTGATGGAAATCAGCTCGCATGGCATCGACCAGAAACGGGTTCAAGGACTTGGACTGAAAGTGGCGGTATACACCAACCTTACGCGCGATCATCTCGATTATCATGCCTCGATGGAGGAGTATTTCGAAGTTAAGGCGCGCTTGTTTTCCGGAGCGATGGGGCAGCGCCCCGAGCGCGCGGTGATTAATTTGGATGATCCTTACGGGGAACGGTTGGTTGCCAGTCTGCCAGGGGAACAGTCGCGGTTGACCTACGGTGAGGCGCCAGGATCCGATGTCCGTGCCACGTCGGTGGAATACGGCTTCAAGCATACGTCACTGACCCTGTCATGGCCGGGAGGTGAACAGACGGTGACCTCACCCTTGATCGGGCGATATAACCTCTCCAATTTGCTCGCAGCGGTGGCTGCGGTAATTGCCGCCGGCCGCAACCCGAAAAACTTCCTGTCCCGGTTGGAAACGTTTACGGGAGTGCCGGGGCGCATGGAGCGGATCGAAGAAGGCCAGGCCTTCAATGTTTTAGTGGATTACGCACATACGGATGACGCGTTGCGAAATGCCCTCGCCATGTTGAAGCCGGTGACGCCCGGACGCTTGTTGTTGGTATTTGGATGTGGGGGAGATCGGGATCGCGCCAAACGCGCTCTGATGGTTGAGGCTGTGCAATCGCACGCGGACTTCACATTTGCGACCGCCGATAACCCACGTCGCGAAGATCTTCAGCAAATTTTTGACGACATGAAGCCCGGCGTCTCCTCGCCGGATCGTATCACCTGGATCGACGATCGCCGACAGGCCATCAGTCTGGCGCTCGATATGGCTGAGCCGGGTGATTGCCTGCTAATCGCGGGCAAGGGCCATGAGCCGTATCAGGAATTTGCTGACACCATCGTGCCTTTCGACGATCGGCTCGTGGCGCGAGAACTCATCGGCATTAAACAAATTTCCACTGACTGAATTTAAAACCGCCCTCGACTCTGCATCGCATGCCCCGCTTCGAATTTGCTCAACTCTCGGCTTGGACTTCCGGTCGTTGGACCGAAACTCCAGATTCCGCACTGACCGGATTTGACATTGATACGCGGACGTTGGGCTCGGGTCAGATTTTTGTGGCCCTGCGCACCGAGCAACGGGATGGACACGATTTTCTGCCTCAAGCCGCCGCAGCCGGAGCGAGTGCAGCCTTGGTGGTCGAGGCGAACCCCGCGTGTGATCTCCCTCAGTTGGTGGTCGCGGATCCGTTGCGGGCGTTTCAGCAAATCGCGCTGAAACATCGGCAGAGTTTTTCCGGTCAAGTGATCGGTATCACGGGCAGCGCAGGTAAGACCTCCACCAAAAATCTTTTGGCTGGAATGTTGGGCGAGCGCACTTTGGCCACTGCTGGAAATCTCAACAACCATTTGGGAGTTCCCTTAACCCTTACCCAGTTGGACGCTGCGAAACACGATTTTGCGGTGATTGAAGCCGGCATCAGTGGTGCGGGTGAAATGGCAGTGCTGGCCGCGATGATCGACCCTGATGCCGCCATCGTTACACTGGTTGACCACGCGCACACTGAGGGGTTGGGCGACATCGAAGGGGTGGCACGGGAGAAAGCTTTTCTATCGGCGGCGGTGCGGGATCAGGGTGATCTGGTGTTGCCGGCCAAGGTGGCGAAGTTGGCCGCATTCCGGGTGCTGCCAGCGGCCTGCGCGGTGGTCACCCCATCAGAATTGTTGAACGGACCGGTCGGGAAGAACGAAGTGAATTTTTTGGCGACCAATCAAACCGACGGCACGATCTTGAGTGTCGTTGCGGGCTCCGCCACGCCGGAGACTTACGAAATGAACCGGGTGAGTGAGGGTATGGCTCAAAACACGGTTTTAGCGATTACCCTGGCTCGTCGACTGGGTATTCCCGCGGACAAGGTGCAGGCGAGTCTTTCAGCTTGGTCTCCGCCAGCCTTGCGGGGGGAGATTCGACGCGATGATGGACGCCTGGTTTATCTTGATTGCTACAATGCGAATCCCGCATCGATGCGTGACGCGCTGAGAGCTTTTGAAGGTTATACTCAAGACGACACCGCGCGCTTATTTGTCCTTGGTGGAATGGAAGAGTTGGGCGCTGAGTCGGGCTTAAAACATTTGGAGTTGGGCGAACAACTTGAATTGCGGGAAGACGACCTCGTGTTGGCCGTGGGAACGGGAGCTACCCAAGTCTGTAAGGGCGCCCGCAGTCGAGGGGCCACGGAATCCCAGGTGCAAGTCCACCGGGATAGCTCGGAGTTGGCCGACCTCGTGGCTGCCTGGGAAGGTCCCATCTTCATCAAAGGCAGTCGTCGTTACCAATTGGAGAATATCTTGGCCGGGAGCGCGCCTGCTCTGCACTAACCCATGCTGTCATACTTAGCAGATTACGAACACGTTTGGGGCCCGATACGGGTGTTTCGTTACCTGACCCTGCGCACGTTGATGGCGGCGGGCACAGCTGCGTTCGTAGGTTTTGTATTGGGACCCTGGTTGATCGCGAAATTGAAGCGGCTCAAGTTTGGGCAGCATTACGACGATGATCGCACCGGTGATCTAGCCACTCGTTTTGATAAGAAGAACACGCCGACTATGGGCGGGGTATTGGTCTTTTTGAGTGTGGCGGTGAGCACGCTTCTGTGGGCAGCGCCCAATATTTGGGTTATCACCTCGCTGTTTGTTTACGGGGCACTCACAGCCGTCGGATTTCGAGATGATTACTTGAAGGTCAAGCGGGGGAGTCGCGATGGGATTTCTTCGCGGGAGAAGATGTTTTGGCAGACCACTATCACGGCCGTGGCGTTGGTTTTGTTGGTGGTGAGCGATACCAGCTCCGGTCATATTCAGGAGCTGTGGGTTCCGTTTGTTAAGGAGCCCATTTTTATCTTCGCGGGCACCGCAGGGATGCTACTTTTGTTTGTTATGATGTTTTTCTGGGTCGTTGGATTCAGCAATGCCATCAACCTGACAGACGGACTCGACGGACTGGCGATCGGTTGCACCATCACCGTAGCCTTAGTCTACGGGATCATGGCTTACGCCGCGGGTAATATCCTTATTTCGGAGTATCTACTCATTGGATATGTCCCGGGATCAGGAGAGTTAGCGGTGATCTGCGGGGCCCTGGTGGGCGCGGGAATGTCTTTTCTTTGGTATAACTCGCATCCTGCTGAGGTGTTCATGGGTGACACGGGATCGCTCGCTCTCGGTGGTTTGATCGGAGTCATCGCCTTCATGGTGCAACAGCCCCTCACGCTGGTTATTGTGGGAGGGGTTTTTGTGGCCGAGGCACTGTCGGTCATTATTCAGGTTGGCTATTTCAAGTTCACCCGTTGTCGTTTCGGTGAAGGTCGCCGATTTTTCAAGATAGCTCCAATCCATCATCATTTTCAAAAACTGGGATGGCCCGAAACCAAGGTGGTTTTACGGTTCTGGATCATATCCCTGATGTGTGCGCTCATTGGTTTGGGCACCTTGAAACTTCGCTAGGTCGTCATGCTTACTGCTCATCCATTTTTAACGCCTTTACTCGAGTCACCTGTGGCCGTTTTGGGTGCCGGCGTGAGTGGCAAAGCCGCGATCGAATTAATTGAACGCTTGGGCGGAGAAACCACGTTGTATGATCAACGGGAAGGGGAGGGCGTTGAAACCCAGTTTGATGCTTCGCTCCACAAGCTCGCCATCTATTCTCCGGGTTTTGAACCGGGTAGTGACTGGTTGTTGGAAGCGCGTTCGGCGGGAATGGTTTGTCTCGCGGAAATTGATTTTGCCTCACTTTTTTGGCGCGGAGAAGTGATTGCCATCACCGGCACCAATGGGAAATCCACACTCACGGAGTTTCTTGCGGCGGCGGTCAATTCAGCGGGTGGAGACGCTTGGGCAGTCGGTAATATCGGCCACCCCTTCAGCCGACTCATCGTAGAGAGGGACGGCGGAGCCCCCAATTCTTTGGCCGTTTGTGAAGTGAGTTCCTTCCAAGCGGAGAGGCTTCGACATTTCCGCGCCAATGCAGCGATCTGGACAAACTTCGCCGAGGATCACTTGGAGAGACATCGCACCATGGCGGGATACTTCAT
Organism: Actomonas sp.; assembly: GCA_965203585.1. Taxonomy (GTDB): domain Bacteria; phylum Verrucomicrobiota; class Verrucomicrobiia; order Opitutales; family Opitutaceae; genus Actomonas. Next base: position 303,334 of record CBDBDC010000002.1, on the reverse strand, counting down.
GGCTAAGTGGCGATTGTTTGAGCGTGCCATCGGCGGTCATATATTCGCCGGATCAAGTGTGGCGCGAGTCGCGGAAGAATATGGGCAGTCCCTGCCGGAATCCGCGGTGATCGATACGGAAGATCCAGCCGGAGATGTGTTGCTCCGAGGCACGATTTTTGAGGACCAGCCGCACCGGGAAAATTTCCTGTTGGCAGCGGCGTGGTGGCGGGCCGCGGGGTTGCGCGAGCCTGCACTGTATGCCGCGGCGCAGACATTTGCGGTGGGACCTCACCGATTGGCTCCAGTGGCGGAGCTTGAAGGAGTGACCTGGTGGGATGATTCCAAGGCAACGAATTTTCACGCGACTGAGGCAGCCTTGGCCCGCTTTGGCACTCCCGTTGTTCTCATCGCCGGAGGCAAATCCAAGGGCGGTGATATCGAGGGATTTGTCCGACGCATCAAGCATCAGGTCAAGTGGGTGGCCCTGATCGGCGAGTCCCGGAGTATCCTGGCGACACTGTTCGGTGCTGCCGGGGTGCCGCATCTGGTCTGCGCTGACATGGCCGAGGCAGTTGCTGGTGCCACTGCTTCGGCGGAATCCGGTGACAACGTTCTTTTGAGTCCCGGATTTTCGAGCCTCGATCAATTTTCCGGCTTCGCTGAGCGCGGTGCGGCCTTTCTCCAACAAATTCCTGTTCCGGGTGCCGCTGCTGCCACCCACAATTAATCCCCTCCCGTTATGAAATTACTCAACATTCTTAGTGCTGTCGTCGCGGTGCATATTGCCGTGTTGGTTTTGGCAATCGCCATTCCTGGATGCCGCACCACCGGAAACTCCCAAGTCGGTGTCGCTGATTCCAGCCAACCGCTTTATCCCGCTCCAGCCAGTTCTCCAATCTCCGCAGCCCCGGAAATGTCCGATGCAGATCTGAATCCTGCTTTGGTGAACAATATTCCTTCCAACTTTGACCCCTACGCTCAGGCGTCAGTTGGAGTCTCTAGTGCGGGGAATCGAGCCAGTCCTACCCGTCCAAGTCCTACCGTGACCCGCGCGTTGGATCCTCAGCCAGTAGATGTCGCGACGAATCCGGTTTCTACCTACACGGTGCAACGCGGTGACAATCTTTGGACACTCGCCCGCAGGAACGATTTGAGTAGGCGGGAATTGGCGTCCGCTAATGGCCTCGCGGCCAACGCGGGACTTCGCGTGGGGCAGGTGATGATTATTCCGGGGAAGAGACCGACCGTTGCGGCCGCAGTCGCCGCAGCTCCGGAAGCAGGTCGCACTTATCAAATTCGTCCGGGTGACACGTTGGGAAAAATTGCCCGAGCCCATGGTCTGACCGTGGCTGAGCTTAAAGCCTATAATCGATTGACCAGTGATATGATCCGCGCGGGAGCGGCATTGGCGATACCTGCCTCAGCTGCCGTGCAACCTGCGGAGGAGACTGTGGCTACGACTACCGAAACTACCCGTCCGGCTGCGGCTGCTCCAGCGGGAGCCTTCAAGCATACGGTGGCCCCGGGTGAAAGTATGACGGTGATTGCTAGTCGCTACGGTGTGAAGATTGGTGATATCGCATTTGCGAACAAGGTGCGTGATCCGTCTTTGATTCGCCCAGGGCAGGAGCTGATTATTCCCGGCTGGGAGGCACCTACGGTTCCTGAAGAGGAAGCGCCTATTCCCACTTTGATGACTCGTCCGGAGGTTCAGGAGATTCCGACGCTCAGCACGGCTTCAGACGATCTTGATGCAGGGTTTGGTGAGGAAGATCTGAGCAACATTCCGACGCTCAGCACGGCTTCAGATGATCTTGATGCAGGGTTTGGTGAGGAAGATCTGAGCAACATTCCGGTGATTACGGTCGAGGACAACTCGGACAATTCCGGTGATCCCCAGCCTCCAGTATTCGAGTAGTTTGTTTTAGGTAAATCCCGCTTCACCCCTTCAATGCGTTATACTTCCCCTTCTCCCACTCGTTCGGTTACCGCTAATCCCGGTTCACTCATCATTGTCTGCGCGGTGGGCCTGTTCGTATTGGGACTGCCGGTCTTGTTCAGTGCCACTGCTTCCTTTGACCAAGGACCGTTTTATTATCTGATCAAACAATTGATCGGGGTCGGCGCGGCCACGTTTGTTTGCATGGTGGTAAGTCGGGTGGATTTGGAAGCGATGCGACGGTTTTTGTGGATCATCGGACTCGGTGCGATTTTGGCGTTGGTGCTCACGGCTATTCCCGGGGTGGGGATTGTCGTCAATGGGAGTCGCCGTTGGTTGGGCATAGGACCGGTTCGGGTGCAGGCTTCGGAGTTTGCGAAGTTGGCGATGGTCTTCTGTGTGGCGCATTATCTGGCGATTAACCAGAGTCGCATAGGAGAATTTCGGCGCGGTTTTGCCATACCGGTGGGAATTGTTTTTGTTTTCGCCGGTCTGGTTGTTTTGCAGCCCGACTTTGGCACAGCCGCCCTGATCATGACGGTGGGACTGATCCTGGTATTTTTGGCCGGATCGCGATGGAGCTACATGTTGCCCGCGGTCGGTGCCGTGGTGGCGGCTTTTGCGGTTCTCGTGATCAATAATCCGAATCGATTGCATCGGCTGACTGCCTTTCTGGACGTCGAAGGAAACAAGTTGGGTGGCACCTACCAGCTCTACCAATCTCTGGCCGCATTTGCGGTGGGGGGCGTTCACGGTGCCGGGATTGGACAAGGGCGTCAGCAAATCAACTTTCTGCCCGAGGCGCATACCGACTTTATTTTCGCGGTGATGGGTGAGGAATTGGGGCTCCCCTTCACCCTTGCGGTCGTGGGGGTGTTTTTGACCATTTTTCTGCTGGGTCTGCTCCATCTGCGTAAGGCTCCTAACCTATTTCAATTCCTGTTGGTCACGGGTGCGATTCTCACCGTGACGTTGCAGGCCATCATTAACCTTGGCGTTGTCACGGGGCTACTTCCGACCAAAGGAATGTCGCTCCCGTTCATCAGTGCGGGACTTTCTAATCTGGTGCTGATGGGACTTTTGATGGGCGTGATTCTTAATACTGCCCGCACCTGGAATAAACCGGTTCTTTTGGGTCGTCGTCGCACCATGGAGGAGGTGACGGCATGAGTCGCTTCATCATTGCTTGTGGTGGCACCGGGGGGCATCTCGCTCCCGGAATCGCCTTGGCGGAATGGTTGATCGAAGAGGGACACAATCCGCTTCTTCTGATCTCCAATAAACAGATCGATGCAAAGATTACGGAAAAGTATCCAGATCTTGAATTCGGGGTAATTCCTGGGGCTCCCTTGGCGATGGGGGCAGCGGGTATGTTACACTTTGGAATTCAGCAAATGCGCGGTTTGTGGTTTTCGTGGCGGCTCCTGCGGAAGGAAAGGCCTGCTGCAATCATTGGATTCGGCGGCTTTACCACGGCTTCGATTATTGTCGCGGGTTGGTTGCGGGGGACGCCAGTGGCGATGCATGAGGCTAATCGCGTGGTGGGCCGAGCGGTCCGGACTTTGGCTTCATTTGCCAATCGGATATATCTCCCACGCGGGGTTAAGTTGCCAGCGGCTGGGATTGAAAAAGTTCGTCATTGCGGGTTGCCCGTTCGTCGGGAGATTCAACGGCTCCCCCGAGCGGCGGCGGCGTTGCGGTTCGGACTGGATCCCAATTTACCAACCGTAGTGGTTATGGGAGGGAGCCAAGGTGCGCAGGCCCTAAACGAGTGGAGTAATCAACACGCTGACTATTTCGCCAAGAAGGGGGTGCAGATTCTTGCTGTCACGGGTCCGAGTAAGGGCGAGAAGAGCAGTTCGCATCGACCGGGACCTGAAGGTCGGGAAGTCGCGCAGGTGCAGATTCCTTTCTGCGATGAGATGGCGAGTTTGTTTTCCTCGGCGGATTTGGTGGTTTCGCGATCCGGCGCGGGCACGCTGGCTGAATTGGTGAGATGCCGCGTTCCGGCGGTATTGATTCCATACCCCTTTGCCGCGGATGACCATCAGGCCGCTAATGCAGCGGAGTTCGCTCATCGGGGCGGAGGGATACTGATTCCGGAACCCGAGCTAACGAAACTTGCCGGGGAGGTGGAGGAGATGGTTTTGAACACCAATCGTTTGTCGTCGATGCGCGCTCAATTGGCTGAGATCGAGCGATCCGAGGCGTTAGAATTGATGTTTGCCGATCTTGAGGTTTTGGCGGGAGTTCGTGCTCCCACGGGAATATTTGCTCCATGAGAAGTGGCCGCATCGTGAGCTCGGATGCTACGTCGGAATTATTCGGAATTCGAGTTGGCCGGATCCACGCTGTGGGAGTCGGAGGTATGGGGCTGGGCCCATTGGCGATCTATTTGGCTCAGTGTGGTTGGTCAGTTTCCGGTGAAGACGATGCGCTACAGCCCCCGATGGCAGAGCAACTCGAACGGGCGGGGGTTCGTATCGTTGAACCTCATCAACTTCCCGATGATACTGAACTATTGGTCTACTCGAGTGCTATACCTGAGGCGCATCCGACGAGGAAAATCGCGAAAAACCGATCGATTCCGGAAAAACGACGAGGTGAACTGTTGGCAGAAATCTCGAAAGGACGGCACTTAGTGGCAGTCGCGGGTTCGCATGGAAAGACAACCGTTACGGCAATGCTCATTCACGCTCTCGATGAAGCGGGACTTAACTGTGACTATATTGTCGGAGGGCTGTTGTCCGATACCGAGCGCGGGCCGGCGCGCGGAAGCGATGCGGACTGGTTGGTGGCTGAAGTCGACGAGAGTGACGGCACACTCGAAGGGTTTCGCCCCGTCATTACGGTGGTGGTCAACTTGGACTGGGACCATGCGGACTATTATCAGAGTCCGAAATTTTTGGAGGATGCTTTTCGTGGATTGCTCGAACGCACAAGCGAGGTCGTTTTGGTGGGAAATGTGGGTGAGATTTTGCCGGGACTGATTGAGTCTTGGAAAGGGTCCGCTGATCTAAAGACCTTTGGATTTCAGGCGGATTTTCAATTGGTTCTCTCGACTTCAATTGGGTCACAAGAAGACGGCATGACTCTGAAACTTTCGGGAGACTTCGTCTTGTCTGAGGCAACTGTCCGGGCGCGGGGCACCTTCAATTCGCTCAATGCCACCGCGGCCTTGGCGGCAGTGCAGCTAATGGGCGGATCAATGCGGTCCGGTTTATTGGACCCGTTTGAAGGCGTGCGCCGTCGGCAAGGCGTTTTGTGGCGCGACGATTTCCTGACGGTAATGGAAGATTACGCCCATCATCCGGCCGAGATTCGTGAATTGTTATCGGCATTACGGGAGGACCTTGATTCCGATCGAAGGTTGGTTGTTGTTTTTCAGCCTCATCGGTATTCCCGGACCCGTCAATTTCGACGGGAGTTTGCGGAGGTTTTGTTAGCGAGTGACCAATTGCATCTGCTGGATGTTTATTCCGCTGGCGAAACGTTACTCGTGGGAGGAAGCACCGCCGATCTTCTAAAGGAGATTCAAATCATCGCTCCGCAGCGAGCGATTAACTATGTCTCCGGAAACTCAGCGGCTGTTCTGAATCTGCTGACCCAAGCCCGGCGTCCCGGTGATCTGGTCGTTTTTGTTGGAGCTGGCGACATTGAGAACCATGCCCGTAGTTGGGTGGAGGCGGTCAAATCATTGGCAGCAGCGCGGAGCTCCTGGGATGTATTGGCGACCGCACTGAAACAGCAACTTGCACCGGGAACCAAAATCTCCCGAGACGAATTATTGGGCGGTAAAACCACCATGAGAGTGGGAGGGGCAGCTCGAGTATATCTGGAGCCGGAGTCCTTGACGGACCTCCAGACTGTTCTGCGAATCTGCGCACAAAAAAATGCGTCCGTCCACTTTTTGGGCCGAGGATCGAATCTGGTTATTCCCGATGCCGGAGTGGAAGGGGTCGTGATTTCACTGCGTCATTCTCATTGGGCTTCTTTTGCGGTGGAAGATGATGGAGCTGTGAAAGTTGGCGCAGGCTTGCGCCTTAAAAATTTATGTGGGCTTGCCGCCAAGGCGGGGCTTTCGGGTTTCGAATTTCTCGAAGGCGTGCCGGGTAATGTGGGAGGAGCATTGCGGATGAATGCCGGAGCAATGGGGGGCTGGATGTTCGATATGGTGGAATCGGTGCAAGCTGTGACCATCGATGGCGATGTACGTCATATGCCCCGTGAAGACCTGCACGTTGGTTACCGACACTGCGCTGAGTTGGAGGATATGATGGCGGTGGGGTCGGTATTGCGACCGAACGGACCGTCCGCATCGGATGAAGTGGCTCGGCAAATTGATGTGTATCGCGGGAAACGTCAGGAGTCTCAGCCACGCGAACCCAGTGCGGGATGTATTTTTAAAAACCCGGAAGGCGATTCCGCGGGCCGATTGATCGACAGTTGTGAGCTGAAAGGAACGCGGATGGGCGACGCGGAAGTCTCCACAGTCCATGGCAATTTCATTGTGAACCGAGGGCGCGCCGCGAGCTCTGACGTGGTTTCATTGGTGCGACACGTGCGGGGAACCGTGAACCAGAAAACGGGAGTATGGCTACAACCGGAAGTTCTGCTCTACGGGGCCAATTGGGAGGATCTATTGTGAACAATAAATTTGATAGAAGAGTGGTCGTAGTGGCGGGCGGAACTTCAACCGAGCGGGAAGTATCGTCGGGTTCCGGAAAAGCCTGCGCGGTGGCCTTGGCTCGACGTTGGCCGACACGGTTGGTCAACGTGACTTCTCTCCAGCTTCCAGAATCAATCGACCCCAGCTGCGACGTCGTGTTTTCCACGCTGCACGGAACCTTCGGTGAGGATGGCGCGATGCAACGGCTGTTGGATGCGGCGCAGATTCACTATGCCGGTTCTGACGCCGTCAGCAGTGAGCTGACGTTTGCCAAAGACCGCACCAAGCAACTCGTGGCCGATCAATTGGAGGGAAGGGTTCCTGCCGGTATCACCTTCGCCGCGGAGGAAATTCCTTCGGCCGAATCCCTCATCGTTCGGTTGGGTGAAAATGTGGTCATCAAACCTGATCGGGGAGGGAGTAGCTTGGGTCTTTCATTGTGCTCGGGTCGCGATGAGATCAGCCAAGCTTTGGCGGGAATTTCCGAAGGATTCTGGTTGGCGGAGGAACGGATATTGGGGCGTGAAGTCACGGTGGGTATTCTCGGAAATACCGCACTGCCCGTCGTTGAGATCGCGCCGCGGTCGGGCGTATTCGACTACGCAGCCAAATATACCAAAGGCTTGACCGAGTATTTGGCTCCGGCGCCGATTGATCCGCAATTGGCCTATGCATTGCAAAAAGACGCGCTGTTAGCTTACATGCTCTGTGGCTGTCGGGACTTTGCTCGTATTGATTTTATGATTACGGAGAAAAACGAATGGTTTTTGCTCGAAATCAACACACTTCCCGGCATGAAAGAAACGAGTCTTTTACCGATGGGAGCAAAGAGTATGGGCATTGATTTTACGGAGCTGGTGAGCGAGATGATTTCGCCCGCGATGGCCCGTCATGCCCAAGCGGTTGAAGGAGGGGTAAACGTATGAGTAGCGAGCCCGATAATCAGCTGCCTCCGGCACGCAGTTGGCGTGACATTCCGCAGGAAATCGCTCCGCGTCAGATGTCTTCCGTCGGGCGCCGTCGATTGACTTTCGCCGGCCTGCGGACGCTCGCGACTATCATTGCGCTCGTGGCCATCGGGTGGGGGGGGTATGAAATTTGGCGGACGTTACAGATCAATCCCCAGCGTTTGGTCGCGGCCTCGGATGATCGTCCGGTTGAGACCATTGCGTTGGATACGGATGGTGTGCTTGATCTGGGGTGGGTCAAAGAGACGATGGCTTTGGATCCGGAAGACGGGTTGATGGAATTGAATCTCTTTGCTTTGCGTTCCCGCCTGACCGCTGCTGGCCAGGTGCGGACGGCAGTATTGGTTCGCGAATTTCCCACCACCTTGAATGTGGTGCTCGAAGAACGCTCACCGGTGGTGCGGATAAAGGCCCGCACCCGGGACCCCGAAGCCCGCACATTTTTTGTAGCGTCCGATGGCACGGTTTTTTCGGGATATGGTTATGACGCCCAATTGGAACGCAGCATGCCGTGGCTCGGTGGGGTGCGCCTTCTTCGCTCCGGTGAAGGCTTTGAGCCTTTGGACGGTATTGACCGGCTGGCCGATTTACTCGGAACGGCGCGAGGTGGGATTCCCGACCGTTACGCCACGTGGCGGGTGGTTTCCCTCGAGCGCATGAACTCCGATGGCCAGATCCTAGTGCAGTCCACCGAGGTGCCGGAAATTATTTTTGGAATGCGGGAGGATTTCTATTCCCAGATTGCCCGGTTGGACTTGATTCTGGACGAAACAAAACTTCGCGCCGTGCCGCCCCCTCGTTCCATCGATCTTTCCGTTGGAGCCAGTCAGGTTCCCGTCGCTTTTTCTCAAATTGATCCTGTGACCGTCAGTCGGTTGCCTTCTCCTTAATTCCTTTTCCCACGTGAGATCCAAATCCCGATTCATAGGTGCCGTCGAAATAGGCACTGCCAAGACCGCGGTCTTGGTGGGGGAGTTGATGCGCGATGGAACCGTAAACCTCATCGGATTTGGTGAGTGTCAATCCCATGGAGTGATCAAGGGATTGGTCACCGATTTCAAATCAGCCAGCTATGCGGCCCACAGTGCGCTATTGGCGGCCGAGCAAAGTGCCGGCGTTAAGATCGACGAAGTCTACCTGGCCCAAACAGGCGGACACCTCGAAGGGTTCTACAATCAGGCGGCGGTGAGCGTGAATGCCGCCGACAATAGGGTGAGCCAAATCGATATAGATACGGTTTGCCGACTGGCGAAGGCGAAAGCTTTGCCGGAAGGCCGCACGGTGGTTCATCATATTCGGCACCCCTTCCAAATCGATGGCAAGATGGTCGGGTCCAATCCGGATCATCTGCACGGAGAACGATTGGAAGTGGGGTATTGGACGGTGCATGGGCAGGAAAGCGTGATCGCCAACAGCATCCATGTTATTCGTGGGTTCAACGTGCTGGTGGGAGATATGATTCTCTCCAGTCTGGCTTCGGGAACGATGATGACCACCCCGCAGGACCGGCAACACGGTGCATTGGTGATCGATATCGGCGCGGGAACGACGGACTTCGTGCTCTACCGGGATGGCGGCCCCTCCTTGACGGGAACGGTTCCGGTGGGCGGCAGTCACCTGACCAACGATCTCACCCTCGGCCTCCGGGTGACGGAAGGGCAGGCGGAAAAACTCAAGATCCGCCATGGTCGGGCCTTGGCAATCACCCGCGATAAGAACGACAAGGTTTGGTTGAATGGAGACTTTGCCATCGGTGATCGGCAATTCCCACGCCGCTCCATCGAACTCATCACAGAAGCTCGTGTTCTTGAGATTTTTGAAGTGGTGCGAAAAAAATTGGGCGCGGATCTCGTTCCCGAACTCTGCGCCGCAGGTGTATTCCTGACTGGTGACACCTCCAAACTGCCGGGTATCGCCGATGCGGCGACCAAGGTGTTCGGTATTCCCGCGGCCTTGGGAGAGATGCCCCCGGGAATGGATGAGAAGCTCAATCGCCCGCAACATGCGACCGTGCTGGGACTCCTGCACTTTGGTTTGCAAAGTCGTTTGGATACCGACCAAGGAAGCCGCAAGGGCTCACGCGGTATCCTGCAAAAACTCTTCACTGGTTCCTGATCGATTATGTCCTCGTATGAACTTCCGTTGCCGCCTCCCTCCGCCGATGCCATGGCGGATCGCAGTGTCTCGATCAAAGTGATCGGAGTGGGTGGCGCGGGCGGTAATGCCGTTGGTCGGTTGAAAATGGACGGACTGGATCGCTTGCGATTGGCAGCGATCAATACCGACTTGCAGGCACTCAACAGCTCGCCGGTGGAGGAGAAAATTCTGGTGGGTTCGGCAGTAACGCGAGGCTTGGGTGCAGGTGGAGACCCCGATATCGGATTTCAAGCTGTCGATACGGATCGCGAAAAAATCAGCGACTGCGTTAGTGATTGTGATTTGGTATTTCTCATCGCCGGAATGGGTGGAGGCATGGGGGGAGGTTCAGCTCCCGTAGTCGCTGACGTTGCCAGTGAGGCCGGCGCGCTCGTGATCGCATTTGCTCCGATGCCCTTCACATTTGAGGGATCTCGGCGCACCAAACAGGCGGAAGATGCCTTGGTGGCGTTACGGGCGAGTTGTGATGCCGTTATCCCCTTGCCCAATGATCTCCTGTTGCAGGAAGCGGCGGACAATGAAACGGCCCTGGACTCTTTTGCCCGAGCGGACGACTGGATTGGCCGGGCAGTGCGTTCGGTTTGGTCGATGCTTTTCCGCACGGGTCTGATTAATCTCGACTTTGCGACGCTCCAGCAGGCGTTTCACACTCGCGGAGGGAAAACGTTGTTCGGGCTGGGAAGTGGTGAGGGTGAAGATGCTGCGGCATTAGCCTTGGCGAGTTTGGACCAATGTCCGCTGCTGGCCATTCCTGAACATTCCCGCAAGGCGGATCGACTCCTCGTTAATATCGTGGGTGGCACCGATCTGACGCTCCCCAGGGTGAATCAGATCATGGGTGCGATCACGGAACGATATGGACGCGAGTCCCACGTGATCATGGGGGCGGTGATCGATGAGGAACTTCACGGGAAGGTTGAGATTTGTGTGATCGGCACGACAGATATTGGCGGTCGCGGTGCAGTTCGACCCCGTGCGACCGCGCCTCACGTCGCCAGCGCGGCGGGTGGGAAAACGAAAATCCCCCCGAATCCGAAACGATCTTTGATGGGTAAGCCTCGGGCAAAAACACAGACCTCCCTGTTGGAGGACGCCAAGGCTCAGGATGAGTTTTCATTCCAAGCTGCCGTCGAAAATCGAGGGAGATTTGAGCGCACGGATCGCAATTTATTTGAAGGACATGATCTTGATGTGCCGACTTACTTGCGTAAGGGCATAAAAATCAGCGTCTAAGTTTACGCATCCTTGACGAAGGCTCCCCTTGGCAAGCCGAGATGATTGTGCACGATTGCGGTCATGTTTGTTGATGAATGCGTAATTAAAGCTGCCGCTGGCGATGGGGGGCGGGGCTGCAGCAGCTTTCGGCGCGAGAAATATGAGCCGATGGGAGGACCGGATGGCGGCGACGGAGGCCGGGGCGGCGATGTGATTCTGGTGGGGGACGAAAACACCAACAATCTCATCGATTTCAAATACAAGCCGCACTGGCGGGCGGACCGTGGTGAGCACGGTATGGGTAAAGATCGTAATGGCAAGGAAGGCCGCTCCGCAGAGTTACGGATGCCGCTGGGCACGATTGTCACGGACGAGGAAACCGACCGCGTGGTGGCCGAAATCGTTGAAGACAGCCAACGTGTCGTGCTCTGCAAAGGGGGCAACGGAGGATGGGGTAATAAACACTTCAAGTCGTCGACCAATCGAGCTCCACGTCGAGCCAATTCGGGTGAAGATGGCGAAACCGGCACCTATCGATTCGTGCTTAAGAGCATCGCTGACGTTGGGCTGGTCGGGTTTCCCAATGCCGGTAAATCTTCGCTGATTCGCCAAATCACACAGGCGCGTCCTCGCACGGGAGCCTATCCTTTTACGACGCTTCATCCCCAGATCGGCGTCATCGACTACCCCGAAGACTATGATCGGTTACTCTTGGCCGACGTGCCTGGGCTCATCGAAGGAGCCAGTGATAATCGGGGATTGGGGCACCGGTTTCTGCGTCACATTGAGCGCTGCACCTTGCTGGTGTTTTTGATCGATATGGCGGCGGTCGATGGACGTGAACCCGCTGAGGACTACGCCACGTTGGTGGCTGAACTTGGAGACTATGATGCTTCGTTGCTCGAGAAGCCTCGCGTCGTGGTGGCCAATAAAATGGATCTGCCCGATTCTGCGGATCAACTTATCGCGTTTCGCGAACGACATGAGGCAGATATAATCCCCATTTCTTGTGAAATCGGCAATGGCCTTGATGTTCTCAAACAAGCCCTCAGGCTGCGTGTTCCGGCACCGGTGCCAACCTCGGAGAGTTAAAGCTATCCGTTAGATACGATGACCCCAAAGAATCGTTCATTACTCATGCGCTCCAGACGATCACAGGCAAGTGCGCCGACCGCCATGAACGCCAGGCCCAGCCCTTGCCTGGGCCACATCACGCGACAACGGGCAGCGTCCACATGGCTCACCTGACCGCCGTCCTCCCAGCTCCAGGCTCCACCCCCTGCACGGGACCACCTCTTGAGACTCCACCATTAGAACTTGAAGCGGGGGAGTGAAATTGCGGGGTCAAGTCCACCTCCTGCCATCGGGTTTTGAAAAAAAGGCTTTTTTTTGAGGGGGGACCCTGATAATAGGTTTGCCCATGCCTGTCCCCCCCCTCGGATACCGCCGATGTTTCTATTTCCTTTTTGCCGTGCTGGTCGTGGCCTTGTTTGTCTTTGCCCAAGACTGGGTAGGAGACTCTGCCGACAAGATCGAGTGGCACGACGTGACCACCTGGGACATCGAAGGCCGGGCCTGGGTGGATTGGGAACGGAAACGCTGGTTCGATCGATTGCCTGCCCAGGCTGAGGGTTCCGTTACAGAGGGGGTATGGGATCAGAGTCGTTTCTCGTCGGGCATGATGGTGCGTTTCACCTCGGACGCTGATCAGCTCTGGGTGGACTTTGAATTGATGCGCACCTACAATAGAGTGGTCATGACACAGATCGGGGCGAGTGGCCTGGACCTCTACGCCCGTGATGACAAGGGGCAGTGGCGTTGGGTGGGGGCGTTGGGTCCCCGCGGACAGGCTCACCAAGGCAAGATCGTTTCCGGTCTGGCATCGGGACACCGTGAATACGCGCTGTATTTACCCTTGGTCAACGGCATCGAGTCGTTGCAAATCGGCGTGCCCGAGGGAGCGAGGTTCGAACCGTCTCCGCCCCGCGAAACCGCGCCGATTGTCTTCTATGGCACGTCCATCACTCAGGGAGGGGTGGCTTCGCGTCCGGGCATGACGCACACGGCGATTCTGGGGCGACGTCTTGATCGCCCGTTCATTAATCTCGGATTTGGCGGCTATGGCCACATGGACAAGGCTGTGGGCGAACTGATGGTGCACATCGATGCGGCGGCTTATGTCATCGACTGTCTACCCAATATGAAGGCGGCCATGGTGCGGGCGAGATGTGTGCCCTTGGTGAAACAGCTCCGCGCCGCCCAACCGGATATTCCGATCATTCTGGTCGAAGACCGACGCTGGGCCAATGCGTGGATTCGGCCCGAGCGTGATGCCCACCATACCGCAAACCACGCGGCATTGCGGGAGTGTTTTGATCAGCTTCTCGCAGAAGGTTATGACAAGTTATTCTACATTCCGGGCGATCTGCTGTTGGGACGGGATGGTGAGGGCACGACGGATGGTTCTCACCCCAATGATCTCGGTTTCATGCGTCAGGCGGAGGTATTTACTCCCATCATGCGTCAGGCTTTGATCGGTCGTTGATCTTCGACTGGATACTTTCGGGCAGACCTGCGGCAGCGGTTGGATTTATTCCGGGTCAACGGTCCGCTGCGTTTCGGAGCGCAATAAATCCTTGCCAAGCATCGGGGATTGGGAACAGGTCTTCCGCGATGAGATTATTCGTGACAGACACGCGCGGCTTCATTGGGTCGCATTTCCTGCGGGCTGCAGCGCAGGCCGGGCACCACCTGGTGGGCCTGCGCAGCCCCGGCCCGGGCCGTCCGGACTACCGGGTTCCCGCGCTCCACCTTGCCCTTCCAGGCCCCCCCCCATTGGAATTGGAGCTTCCACACCCAAGTCAGCACCCCATCGGCGGATCTTGACATGGGGGTGCGGGCATGAGGATCCTGGAGGAGCCACTGCCGGGCGTTTTCCTGGTGCAGGCGCCCGTGCGTGCCGACGAGCGTGGATGCCTTGTCAAGCCCATCAGCCGTCCTTGCCATCAAGCCGTGGGGCTGGAAGCGGCGGATTGGGTTGAGCAGTTCTTTTCCGTGTCCCATGCCGGGGTGCTGCGGGGGATGCACCTGCAGGTGCCGCCGCATGCGCACGCAAAGTTGGTCTACTGCGTGCAGGGGCGGATGCTGGACGTGGTGGTGGACCTGCGGGCAGGACCGAACTTCGGCCGCTGCTTCTCGACCGAGCTTTCCGGTGGAGATGGCCGGTTCCTGCTGGTGCCACGCGGCGTCGCCCATGGTTTCTATGCCCACGAGAGAAGCATCATGATATACAATACGACTGGTGAGCATGTGCCCGGGGCGGAGGCCGGGGTGCGCTGGGACAGCATCGGGTTCGATTGGCCGGAGGCGGTCCGCTGCGTTTCGGAGCGCGATAAATCCTTGCCGGGCATGGGAGATTGGAGGCAGGTCTTCTGAGATGAGATTATTCGTAACAGGCGCACGCGGCTTCATTGGGTCACATTTCCTGCGGGCTGCAGCGCAGGCCGGGCACCACCTGGTGGGCCTGCGCAGCCCCGGCCCGGGCCGTCCGAACCACCGGGTTCCCGCGCCGGGCGACATGGACTGGCTGACCAAGGATATTCGAGAGGTGGAGGCGAAAGACCTGCTTGGGTGCGATGCGGTGGTTCACTTTTGTGCCGCAGGGGTCAGTCCGCAAGTGGAGCCTTGGGAAACGATGCTGGAAGTCAATACCATGGCCACTGTTCGGTTGGCCGAACAGGCCAGACTGGCGGAATTGACACGGCTTATAGTGGCGGGTTCCTATCTGGAATATGGCCAGAGTGCAGAACACTATGATTTCATCTCTCCTGAAGCACCGCTTGAGCCGACTGGAGGCTACGCCGCCTCGAAGGCGGCGGCCTATGTCGCCTTGAGGGCGTACTCGATACAATACGGCTTAAGGTTGGCCTACCTGCGTATTTTTTCCGCGTTCGGTGAGGGACAGCATCAGGCGAATATCTGGCCAGCGTTGCGAAAGGCAGCACTGGCCGGGGAGGATTTTGAGCTGACGCCTGGAGAGCAGGTGAGGGACTACGTGCCGGTGGAGGAAGTGGCGCAGCAGTTCCTTCAGGCCACGACCACGACACGTTCGACCGCTGGTGAGCCCCATGTGGCCAACGTCGGGCGTGGAAAACCTGTAGCGCTCAAGGACTTTGCGAGGCACTGGTGGCGAAAATTCGAGGCGAAGGGTAATCTTCAGGTGGGCGCATTGCCCTATAGAAAAAATGAGGGCATGAAATATGTTGCCAAAATTTGAGACAGTGGAACAATGTCCGCGTGTCCGCGTGTCCGCGTGTCCGCGTGTCCGCGTGTCCGCGTGTCCGCGTGTCCGCGTGTCCGCGTGTCCGCGTGTCCGCGTGTCCGCGTGTCCGCGTGTCCGCGTGTCCGCGTGTCCGCGTGTCCGCGTAAAAACACGCGGTGAGACCAAGCAGCCACCGATGTCAACTCCCAAGTTTTTATTTCTTCATATCCCAAAGACTGCGGGCAGTACGTTTAGTGCTGTTCTTTGCAGAAATTTCGGGAAACTGTTTTATCGAGATGCCTTATTTTATGCCGATACATGTTATGAGCCCTGGCAGGTGAGGCACGCATTGAGCATACGGCCTCATTTATGTTGGGCATCCCATGCGCTCCGTGCAACCAGCCTACCCCATGACCAAACAGGCCGCCTGAGGGCAATTGTCTTTGTTCGTTCCCCCATTTCTCATGCCATATCGGGTTACTTGGACATGCGTGGTCGAGTCGCTGATGCCCAACATGTAGCTGTGCGATACTCCTTGGAGGAGGTTTCAAGGCGATGGCGTGAAAAGGACTATAATAAACTGTGGACCGGTTATACTTTTTCACAGTTTGAATGGCTTTACCCCCAAATCGAAGACAAGATGGAAATGCTGAGGAATGACCTTAAAATTGGTCGTCTCATGATTTTTCCGACAGAAAAAATAAACGATGCGCTGTTGTTCCTGGAGAGAATATTCCCAGATTATTTCAAGGATTGTAGGTATCCTTATCATAAAAACATTTCTCCAAGAGACTATCATGTGGATGAGAAAGATACAAAAGAAGTTCGCCTCCTCCCATGGATGTCCTTGGATCAATCCCTTCATGAGGAAGCCCACCAGTACCTCGATAAACGTTTAGGCGAGGCATTCCCCGATCGGCGGGCATTGCCGGAGGCCCGGAAGGACTTTGCCCAGAGATGTCGCCCGACTCCCAAGGATAGGCTAGGACGTTTACTCAAGAATCAGCTACCGTGGTTTCGCCCTCCCTCATTTTAACATGAAACATAAATTTCATGCCAAGGATGACATCGATTTCCTGCTGGACGCGATCCCCAGGGAACGCCGTGCCTATTTTCATATACATGTCCCGAAAACGGCGGGGGTGACAATGTGGAAAATATTAAAACGAAATTTTAAGGGGCATATTGGGGCAGACTACGCACCCGGTGGCCATTCAAATCAATATTCGGCCGAAACCATGGCTCATATATTCTACCACTGGAATTACAAATGCTTCTCAGCCCACAACTACGCTTTGGATGTAATACCATTCACTCGATTCAAGAATTTGCGGGCATTTTCATTCGTGCGAGATCCAGTTCGGAAAATGGTGTCCTGCTATCAGTTTTTAAAATCACGGCCGCATATTTCAGGCTGGCACATTACGAAGGCTCATGACATGGGATACATTGCCGATTCGGTCAAATCGACCCTATTGAGAAACCCGATGTTTTTTGATTGCAGTCAAACAGATTTTATCATGGGGCACGAGGGAGCTGGCCTCGCTGAGATCCAAGATTATATGGAAAGGGGGGTTTTCCATTTGTTTCCGATGGAGCGTTTCGATGACGCACTACTTTGCATGGAGAGACTTTATCCTGATGGGTTTTCTGACTGCAGCTACGCCAAAAGAGAAAATACGGCAAAGTCCAGGTGGGTTCCAGACGATGCCCTATCAAAACGCTTGGAACTTTTGCCTTGGGTGAAGGCGGACAAGGCCTTACACCGCCATGCCGAGGTTTACCTGGACAGGCTGCTTGGGGACCTTTACCCGTCCCATGAGTTGTTGACGACAGCGCGCAGTGAGTTTAAGAAACGATGCGCTGCAAGAAGAAGACTTGATATATTCCTTCGACTTGGCCTCGGCGGCTTGCCTAATAAGATAATGCGTAAGTGCTTCCCCGTGAAAAATTAGAAGATGGTGAAAAAATCATCCATTCTTCTTTCGATTTGCATACCGACCCACAATCGAGCTGGGCTGTTGGAGCGTATGTTGCTAACATTAGGGGACGCTCTCGACAGGGTTCCCTCGCTGGCGTATGAAGTCACCGCGACCCGAACAGGGAGGTTTTGCTAGAGGTAGATCCCCCCACCAAGCAGCCGAAGTCCGTCGTAGATTGCCAAAATCTGCCCTGCGGCCAACCCGCGCTGAGGAGTGGAGAATTCGATCATCGCCCGTGAAGGATCGCTGGTGTCCGGCGTGAAACGCAGTGGCACACGAGGGTCGCGGTAACGCACTTTGCCTTCCAGCGAAACCGTCGCCTGAGGAGGCTCTGCGATATTCCATCGAAGGTGATGCACGTGCACTCGGGTGGTATAGAGTCCCGGAGCCTCGAGACCATCGAAGGCGACCAACAAAGCGTGGTCGTCGGCACGTTTTCCGACGACCACGTAAGCTTCGCCGTCGGTGTTGGAGGGGATACCGATTCCTTTGCGTTGGCCGAGGGTGTAGAGGTGCAGGCCGCGATGTTCGCCGAGAACGGTTTCGTCCGTCGCACGCACAATGGGCCCGGGGTCGTCGGGCACGTATTCGCGCAGAAAATCCTGCATCCTTACTTGGCCGATGAAGCAGATGCCTTGGCTGTCTTTTTTACCCGCATTGGGCAGTCCCGCAGATCGGGCGATTTCGCGCAATACGGGCTTGGTGAGGTGGCCGATGGGGAAACGCGCTGCCGCGAGTTGGGCCTCGGAGAGGAGGGCGAGGAAGTAAGTTTGATCCTTATTGGGATCGGCTCCTTCTACGAGAGCGAAAATCCCGTTTTCCAATTCCCTCCGCTGAGCGTAGTGGCCGGTGGCAACGGCTCCGAAGCCGTGATTGTGTGCCCACTGTGCGAATACACCGAACTTGATGTCGCGATTACACATGACATCGGGATTAGGCGTGAGACCACGGCGATAGCCGTCGAGCAAATACGAAACGACGCGCTCGCGGTAGTCCTCCATCAGATTCACGACCTGGAAGGGAATTCCTATTTTCTCCGCGACGGCGCGGGCGTCCACAATGTCCTGTTCCCACGGGCAATCACCGATGATGTCATCTTCGTTGATCCAGTTTTTCATGTAAGCCGCCTCGACCTCCACACCTTGCCGTTGGAGTTCCCATGCCGCAACCGCACTGTCCACGCCACCGGAAAGGGCGACAAGAGTGGGTGGGTTGGACTGGTCGGCGGATTGCATGAATGAGACTGATGTAACGGATTCTCCCTTGGCCAACGTAGAGACCGGTTACGGCCAAGAGTGGCGTGTTTCTCCTCATTCAATAGGTCCTCGGCAACTGTGTTTTAGGGCGAGGCCCGCGAATACCAAGCGCGCCGTGTAGTTGGTCGAGTCGAGCAGGCTCAACCTTGCAATGATTGCATTCTGCCCTTTCGCCTTGAGGTGAGGATGCCCCGCCGGTTGTTTTCGGGGTTCATCCTATGTCGACCCGTGCAAATCACATTGTCCAAGCGTGGTTAAATTCCCCTACCTCCGGGGTGGTGGAACTGGCGCGTGATTGGAAAGCGCGACAAAAACCGCCGGTGAGGTTCAGCGGCGGCTTGAACGTGGGATCGCTGGAACGCGTTTCGGGGCGCGCGTTCGGGGACAATTCCGGCTACCTCGTATCGTCGGCGGGCCGGATCAGGTTCTTCTTACCGCGCGATCCTGAAGGTGAGTCGTTGGTCGTCTACCTCGCGGGTGACTTTAACGGGTGGGGGGAAGCGATCAGTCAAAAGCGATGGTTGTTGGAGGCTGCAGAAATGGAGGGTGAACCCGTTTGGCTCATGGAAGGTGAGGCCGAGGAGTTTTTTGCTCACCCGCCGCAGCGCTTCAAGTTTGTCACCGGAGAAGGAGAGTGGCTTCCGGTGCCGGATGATGCCCCCAACGTGATCGTCGACGAAACGGGAAATCGAAACCGTATCGTTGATCCCGACCGAACGGGTCGACATCATTTTGCATTCACACTTAACGAACCCATCGACCTGACCCAGTCGTGGCGGGTGCATTGGAAAGGGCGGGATGGGGACCATTCGGTGCCTTTGCGACCGGGCGCGTTTTTCCATGATTTGGAGACGGAACTTTCGCTCGGAGCAGACGTGTTGGAGAATGGCACGCGCTTCCGTTTGTTCGCGCCGCGGGCGCGAAACGTAGCTGTCGTTTTGCAGGAAACCGCCGAATCGAATGAGCAGGTCCTTGAGCTAGAGAGACGTGATTCCGGGGCGGCGGGAGATCGGGCGGTGTGGGAACTCGAAGTCACCGATGATCTGACGGATTGGCTTTACAGTTATCGGGTGGATGGTCCTTCCGATGAATTTGGGCTGTTTGATGAAAAGCAGGGCATTCTCGATCCCTACGCCAAGGCGGCACTTAGTCGGGAAGGACCGGGAATCGTGGTCGCCCCGAGTCGGGCTGATGTAAGCGGGTATGAAACTCCGGCATGGCAGGACTTGGTCATATGCGAGGCCCACGTGCGAGACCTCGCGGCCTTGTCACCGACGGAAGCGAGTCCGCAAGAGCGACATGGCTTTACCGGATTGCAGCAATGGATTGAGAGTCCGGATTTTTATTTGGATCGGTTGGGGGTGAACTGCGTGGAGCTTCAACCCGTGCAGGAATTCGATAACGAGTCGGTCGACGAATACCACTGGGGCTACATGACCAACAACTACTTCGCTCCGGAGAGCACCTATGCTCTCGATCCGGCGAAGGCGTCGGGAATCGAAGAACTACGCGATGTGGTGCGGGCCTTCCACCAGCGCGGAATTGCGGTGGTGCTCGACGTGGTCTACAACCATGTGGGTGTTCCCGGTCACCTGATGTTCGTCGATAAGCTCTACTATTTTACCACCAATCGAGCCGGCGACCTCATGAATTGGAGTGGCTGCGGCAACGACCTGCGTGCCGATGCCGCCATGGCGAAGCGCCTGATCATCGATAGCTGCACTCACCTGATTGAGACGTTCGGAATCGACGGATTTCGTTTCGATCTGGCCGAGCTTCTGGGCGCGCCGGTTCTACGCGACATCGAAGTTGCGCTGAAAAAAGTGAAGCAAAATGTGATTCTGATCGCGGAGCCGTGGAGCTTCCGGGGTCACATCGCCAACCAGTTGTCCGAGACCGGTTGGGCGTCATGGAACGACGGCTATCGCCGATTCCTGAAGGACTTTGTGCGCGGGCAGGGGAATCGTAGTTCGTTTGAGTATTACCTGAAAGGCTCACCGTGGCACTTTGCCCATTGGCCGGCACAGACGGTGAATTACGTGGAATCGCACGACGATCGCACTTGGATCGACGAAATCACGGAGAACACCGATGGCAATGGGCACCTTCCCACTGCCAACGACAGACGACGCACCCACCTGATGGCCGCGGTCCTCTTTTCATCGGTGGGAATCCCCATGATTTCCGCTGGGCAGGATTTTCTGCGCTCAAAGCACGGCATCAACAATACCTACCAACGGGGAGATCTCAACGCCCTCGATTATCACCGGCTCAAGCGTTATCCCAGCACCCACGCCTATTTCTCGGACTGGATCGCATTTCGGAAATCGCCGCTCGGCAGCCTCATCCGGCACTTTTCCCGCGCTTCGGAAGGGTTTTTCCGCTTCTGGTTCGCTCCGGCCTCCACCGCGGTGGCGGTTTTGTTTAACGCTGACCGGTCACAGGGCACCGATCAGCTGCTGTTGGCTTTAAATCCTCTCCTCCATGACGTCGAAATTGAAATCGACCCTGAGGTGATCGATGGAAAATGGACGAAAATTGCCGACCATGAACGTTTTATGGCGGAACGTCATCTTCGATCCGCCGCTGAGATGAAAGACCAGATTTGGCTGCCATCCCTCGGATGTGGCCTTTGGCACGGTCGGGAATGAGTGCCATTCGGGTAAGGATTTACCCCTGAACGGGTCAGCACTGTAAAACCATCTTGCTTTCGGCAAATTGACTTATTTCGATCTTCTTCTCCGCGCCCAGATGACGTGGAGTAATCTAAACTAGTATATAACTCATTAAATTGGAGTAACCCATGGCAGTAAAAGTAGGCATTAATGGTTTTGGTCGCATCGGCCGCTTGGTATTTCGCGCCCTCGTTGAGCAGGGCTTGCTCGGTGAAACTTTCGACGTTGTGGCCGTGACCGATCTCGTTCCCGCTGACAATCTCGCTTATCTTCTCAAGTATGACTCCACCCAGGGTCGCTTTAACGGCACCGTGAGCAGCAAGAAGTCTTCCGACGACGCTGCCGCCGATGACGTTTTGGTGGTCAATGGTCGGGAGATCAAAGTCCTCAGCGAGCGCGCTGGTCCAGCGGCTCTCCCTTGGGGCGAGCTCGGAGTCGATCTCGTGATCGAGTCCACCGGTCTCTTCACCCAGGATAGCAAGGCCCAAGGTCACATCGACGCCGGAGCCAAGAAGGTCATCATTTCAGCACCCTGTAAAGGTGACGTGGCGACCATCGTCATGGGCGTCAACGACGACACCCTCGATGTTAAGAGCACGAACCTCATTTCTAACGCTTCCTGCACCACGAACTGCCTCGCGCCGCTCGTGCACGTGCTCCTCAAGGAAGGCATCGGTATCGACGAAGGTCTCATGACCACCGTCCACTCCTACACCGCGACCCAAAAGACGATCGACGGTCCTTCCCCGAAGGACATGAAGGGTGGCCGCTCCGCCGCGATCAACATCATCCCTTCCACCACCGGTGCCGCCAAGGCTGTCGCGTTGGTTTGCCCGGAAGTTGCCGGCAAGCTCACCGGTATGGCCTTCCGCGTGCCGACCCCGACCGTTTCGGCTGTCGACCTCACCGTGAAGACCGTGAAGGAGACCTCCCTCGCCGAGATCAATGCTCTCCTCAAGGGTGCATCCGAGACCTACCTCAAGGACATCCTCGGTTACACTGAAGACGAGGTTTGCTCGACCGATTTCATTCACGATCCCCTGTCGTCGATCTACGACGCCGGCTCGTCCATCGAGCTCAACAGCAAGTTCTTCAAGCTGGTGAGCTGGTATGACAACGAGTGGGGCTACTCGAACCGCATGGTCGATCTCGCTAAGAAGATCGCCGCTGAACTTTGAGTCGAAGCCCGACTCAGAGCCGAAAGGCTGAAAGACTAAACAGCTGAAATTTATTTCAGCACCAGCCCGATGTCTTTCAGCCTTTTTTGGTTTTCCATCCGCTTCCTATCCATGCTGATTTCAGCGTCTCAGCCTTTTAGATTCTCAGCTTTATGTTCAAAACCATTCGTGATCTCGATCTTGCCGGTAAGCGCGTGCTTATCCGCGTTGATTTCAATGTCCCGCAGGACAAAGCCTCCGGCGAAATTACCAACAACCAGCGTATCGTCGCCGCGCTTCCGACCATCCAGCACGCCCTCGATAACGGCGCTTCGGTCGTCCTGATGAGTCACCTCGGTCGCCCCAACGGGCAGGCCAACCCGAAGTTTACGCTCAAGCCCGTCGCCGACGAGCTCGCCAAACTACTGGGGCGCGACGTCGCTTTTGCGGCAGATTGCGTGGGATCCGAAGTCGAAGCCCAAGCCGCCGCGCTTCAGGCCGGACAAGTTCTGCTGCTCGAGAATCTGCGCTTCCACATCGAGGAAGAGGGCAAAGCCAAGAATGAAGACGGTGCTTCGACCAAGGCCGATCCGGCTGCCGTCGAAGCATTCCGGGCCAGCCTCACCAAAATGGGTGATGTATTCGTGAACGATGCTTTTGGCACCGCTCACCGCGCGCACTCTTCCATGGTGGGTGTCGCCCTAGCCGACAAGGCCGCCGGTTTCCTCATGGAAAAGGAATTGGTCGCCTTCAACAAGGTGCTCGATAACCCCGCGCGACCGCTGCTCGCCATCCTCGGTGGCGCGAAGATCGCGGACAAGATTCCTCTCATCAACAACCTCCTCAAGAAGGCCGACAAGATCATCATCGGTGGCGGCATGGCCTATACCTTCAAAAAGGTGATTGATGGCATGGCCATTGGCAAAAGTCTCTTCGACGAAGAGGGTGCCAAGATCGTCGCGGACCTATTCGCCAAGGCCAAGGAGAAGGGCGTCGAGCTCATCTTCCCCGTGGACTATGTCTGCGCCGACGACTTCTGCCCCGATGCCAATATCCAAGACGCCGACGATGCCTCGGGTATTCCCGACGGATGGGAAGGCCTTGATGCCGGACCAATGTCCCGCGAACTTTACCGCGCTGCGATTCTCGCTTCCAAAACCATCATTTGGAACGGACCCGCCGGCGTATTCGAATTCGAGAAATTCGCCAATACCACCAAGGCTCAGGCCGACGCCGTCGCCGAAGCCACTGCCAATGGTGCTATCTCCGTTGTCGGCGGGGGAGACACTGCCACGGCCGCCAAGAAATTTGGCGTTGCCGACAAGGTGTCCCATTGTTCGACGGGTG
Source organism: Actomonas sp. (assembly GCA_965203585.1). GTDB lineage: Bacteria > Verrucomicrobiota > Verrucomicrobiia > Opitutales > Opitutaceae > Actomonas. The sequence continues at coordinate 279,726 of CBDBDC010000002.1, read as the reverse complement.
GCGGTGCCAGCCTGGAGTTCCTCGAAGGCAAAACCCTCCCGGGCGTAGCATTTCTGACCGACTAAGAAATTTTACTGACTACTCGCTACCGACTACTCATACCTCCTATAACAAATTATGATCCGCAAAAAACTCATCGCCGGAAACTGGAAGATGAACAAAACCGCCGCCGATGCGAAGGCTCTCGTCCAGGATATCGTGTCCGAAGTGGGCAACGTGAAGGATGTCGATATCGTCGTATCTCCTCCGTTTACCACCCTTGAATCGGTCGGCCAAACCCTCGACGGCTCTAACGTGAAACTTGGTGCTCAGAACATGCACCCCGAGCCCAGCGGGGCCTACACGGGCGAAGTCTCTGCTGAGATGCTGCGTTCGACATTTACCCGCTACGTGATCCTTGGTCACAGCGAACGTCGCGCTTACTTCGGTGAGTCCGATGAATTCGTTAACCAAAAGGTTCTCGCCGCTCTCAAGGCTGAGCTGAAGCCCATCCTCTGTGTGAGTGAGACCCTCGAAGAGCGCGAAGCAGGTGACACCCTCAAGGTCGTGCAAACCCAACTCGAAGGCGGTCTCGCCGGCACGTCCGAAGGACAGGCCACCGAGATCGTAATCGCTTACGAGCCCGTCTGGGCCATCGGCACCGGTAAAGTCGCGACGACTGAGCAGGCGCAAGAAGTGCACGCGTTCATTCGTGAATTGCTCGGCAACCTCCTCAGTCCGGCGGCGGCGGGCAAGATCCGCATCCTTTACGGTGGATCCATGAAGCCCGGCAATGCGCCGGAACTCCTGGCTGAAGCCGACATCGACGGTGGCCTCATCGGAGGCGCGTCGCTCGAAGCCCGCAGCTTCGTGCAACTCGTCGAAGCCGCACAGGCAGCGGAGTAATCCGGAGTTCCTTTTTTTGTTTCTCAAGCCCGGCCCTAAACGGCCGGGCTTTTTGGTGGGTGAGCTCAGCGTCGCTAAAAAGTGCAACGAAGCGAAGCGCAGTTCACTTTTTGCGACCTGACCCTTTCGACGAGGAGAACGAGTGGTTGAGCGGGAGATTTTGGGAAAGATGACATGGGGGAGTTGTCAGGAGCGTTGAGGAAGCGAGAACTGACAACGATATGAATACGAAACATAAATCCCCCACATCATCCGCCGCCGAACCAAACCTGTTAGGCGAAGTAATCAAGCTAGGCATCGACGTGCACATTGAAAAATACGTCGTGGTGATGAAGATCGCTGGCAGTGTTCCGGCGCGAGCGAAGCGGTTCACCCCGGAGCCGTTTATCGGGTGGGTGCAAGGGCTCACAGGCCGTTGCGAGGAGCGAAGGGGTCAAATGCAAAAGATAAAGATTATAAGTGCTTCTCAACTCCGAATTCCCACCACTCGGTGGTAGATGTAGCCCGCTTATTTCCATTAATTCCAACCGTCTGACCTTATTGGTTGGAGAGCCTAAAAGGGGACATTGGCTGAGCTGCAAACATGCTCCCGAATCTTGATTGGTGATGATGCGAAGAGCCTCGGCGAAGAAGGGGACGGGGGAGGTAAGCAGCAATCCCCTCAACTAGCGAGAATGCTGAACTAGACAGGGGGCTTGTAGGGGTATGGATACCTCCTATTCATTTTCTGCAACTCGGACCAAACAGATCCGATACCGACCTTCGGAAAAAGAGTGGCAATATCGACGCTTGGTATGGGGGTATCCCTCCATTGGGCCTTAATTTCTCATTTTGATGAAATATTGAGGAGAGTTCGTGCGTTTAACGGGTCGAGAGCGTGCAGACCCGCAGACTCCGAAAACCAGCAACCGAAAGTTATTCATGGCCCGTATCGCGATCGTTGAAGATCAGGAACTTTTTTTAGCATTGCTCAAAGAGCTCTGTGAACTCGATGTGGTGCACCAGGTCACCGTGTCGGCATCCAAGGGTCAGATACTTCGCGATGCTTTGGCGATTGATCCCGTGGATCTGGTTTTGGTGGATCTCAACCTGCCGGATTGCGATGGAGTGGAGCCGATTTATGAGCTTATGGCTCGATATCGATCGACTCGAATTCTTGTAATTTCAGGTGATTCCCGGCGAATTACCCTGGGTTGAGCGGTCATGGCAGGAGTGCATGGAATCGTGGACAAGAATGTTAATACTAAAGAGTTTCTACGGGCCATTAATGCAGTCGCCAGTGGGTCCACATATTTTTCACAGACGGTCCGGGTGCAGTTTAGAGCCCAACGATTGTCCGTGCAGAAATACCTAAAAACTCTCAGTAGAACGGAACTCACGTTGTTGCCGTTGTTTGGCAAAGGACTCAGTGATGAGCAGATTGGCGAGCATCGAAAAATCTCGGCAGCCACAGCGCAAACTCACCGCCGGAACATCATGAACAAACTTAGCCTTCGTTCTTCAATTGATCTGGTGCGACACAGTCTGGAAAACGGATTTGTGCAACTTCGAGGAGACGGGGCCCTACAAGCCACGCCAAAATTCGAAGTGTCCTCATCTCGCAGTTGGACGGACGCATGTGGGCGAGGAGCGGAGTTGGTCAGTCCCGGCGAGGTCTGACTTTCTCAATCGGAAACGAGAGAACTCAGTGGTCAGGGCAAAAGCCGTAGAGTTGATCATCGCGACCTTTGCCGGGCCAGTTCACTTGGTCGACCCGCAGATGCTGCATCGCCGCGAATACTGCATCGTTTAAAACCGTTTCGAATCCAAAGATGGAAAGTAAGGGCGGGGCATCGATGGGAACGACATAAGCGCTGGCTCCGACTCCCCGGAGCATGTCGACGCTGCGGTTGACCATTTCGACTTCACCGGCGCCATTGCCCTGCAGGATCACAACCGGTTTGGGGTGTGCGGTCATTTGCTGGAATGGACCGTGGGCGAATTGGAGGAAGTCGGAGATAGAGGGACACGCCCAGAACAACCCTTCCATAAATTTGCAGGCGAGGTTTTGCGAATAGTCGGAAATCGGAGCGGCGGTGATCAGGTTAAAGCCGCCTGCGAATGCGCTGGGCAGGTTGCACATGGCATCTCGAAGCGGGGCGGGTGCTTTTAGTTGCAATAGCGGCAAAAGAGACTCGCTGCGGGGAAGCGGCGAGCGGGATCCGGCAAACTGGCCCGCGAATTGCAGACATGCGAGATAACCCGCCAGAGGCCCACGAAACGGATCAAGGTGGTGTATTCCTCGGCCAAAGGAAATTCCACCAGCTCGCCACCGGAATCCATTAGAGCTCGTAGAAGCTGGGCTCGGTCGGGTTTTCCAGCGGCTTCCGCGGCCTTCGGGGTCGTGGCGGTGAAGAGGATCAGGTGTTCAAAATCCCCTCCGCGTTGCAGGGCGATTTGAGCGTTGGGGGAAACGCCCTGACTGAACACCACCAAAGTCTTTCCAGAGAAATTTGCGATCGGCGCATCGACGAAGCCGGACAAGGGCAGATAGGCTGCAGCCCGGTCAGTATGGAGGTTAATGAGAGTGGAAAGGTAGCGGGCGTGGGCTTCAGAACTCCCGGTGCCCGTAACGACGAATCGTTGGCTGGCCAACGTTGCGGAATTGAGCGGAGCAGCGCCACGGACCAACATTTCGCTCAGCACATCAGGGATCATCCCGAGGCGTTCCGAGAGCAGGGTGTGTCCTAAAGGGTCACTCATGATTGAATCGGATCGGGTCGGGCGGAGTGCTCCATGTCGGGCACAAAGCCCGACCCACCGTTTGGGTTTCTGAGCCTTGTGGGTCGGGCTTTATGCCCGACCAGAGCGATGGCGTTGACGGGTTTCATTCCACGCAGTCGTCATCGAGGAAAATCCAGTGTTCCACGTCGATACCGTGTTGTTGAAGAGCGAGTGAATATTCCGGTTTTTTTACGAGACTGGTCGGAGAATTCATGACCATCTGAATCTTCTCATTTTGGAGATGTTGTCTCAGCAGTTTAATCGACGCCTCGTAGTCGCGGCTGTCATAGTCGACACCGATACGCCGATACGCCTCGTCGGTGGTGGAGGAAGTTCCCGCTTCTGTCATCATCAAGTCCGTGGCGAAGGCGCCGAATCCGGCTCCGCGCCCGTCGTTGTAGATGAGCTGAATCGCCCCAACCCCGTAGTTGATGATGTGCTTCACCGATTGCTTGAACTTGTCTCGGTTCTCGGTCGTGCACAGAGGGAACCGATTCAGGAGGGATTCACTGTGCAGTCGCACGATGGGCACATCGTAGTTCTTCGGCTTGCCGTGCGTAAGTATCACAAACTCTTGACTGGTCACGATGTCATAGTAGACGTGAACCCGGAACCAGTAAGGTGTGGTGAGTAGATCGACGATGGGATCGTCGGGATTGGCATCCGCGTGCGCTTTGAGATTACCCGTATGGATTCGGACCAGAAATCGATTCCCTCGGATCAACTTGTAGTTGGCGATGAGTGGACGCTCTTCGCCCATGTAGTCTTCGATTTTCTTCTCCGCAAAAAACTCCCGAAATTGTTCGTCGTTAAGAAGGGTTTCGTCGTCCACCGGTTTCATCGGCAGGAAATAACTGGCCGAGTAGATAAACCGTTTGGCCTGGGGCAGAGCGTGTGGTTTGAAAGGAACCACCGGCTCCGGGGGCAGGGCGCGCTTTATCCGGGTGGCTGAAGGCCGATTCAAAATGTGACCGCTGGCCGCCTTGGAAGTAAGGTAGGCAAGGTTGAAGGGGGAAGGTTCAAATTCGAGTGTTTCCGTATCGACTACTTCAATACCTTGCGCCCGCAACGCCGCCACTTTATCGGGGTTGTTGGTGAGCACGATAAAGGGGGAGTCGATGCCCAGCAGCAGGCAGATATCGGAAATGTTGTCGTAGTTGCGGTGGTCCTTTTTCAGTCCCATGGACTCATACGCCTGAAACGTGGAAAGCTGATCCAGTGATGCCTGCACCATCATACGATCACGCGATTTTCCGACGTAGCCGACGCCGCGCCCTTCCTGCATCAGGTAGAAGAGGATCCCGTTGCCTTTTTCCGCGATTACCTTGAAGGCACCCTCAAGCTGCTGCACACAGTCACAGTCGCAGCCTCGCAGGGTTTCACTGGTGACGCACGAGGAGTGCAATCGGGTATAAAGAACCTCGGCGTCTTGGATCACACCATGGGCTAATGCGATGATGTAATGCCGGTCGATAATGTCCTGAAAGATATGCGTCCGGAATTCACCGAAGCGCGTCTCCAACGTGCAGGTGGCGATGTAGATTGTTGTCCCGTGCAAAGGACGATCATCGACAGACTCAGGCTGTAGCAGGCTGCCGGTGGCATGCTGCATCTCGGCCACCAATCGTTGGAACTCGACCGGGATGTTCGGAAACAGCAGTTCGTTGACAGGTGGCGGGGTAGTCTTGGAATCTGAGGAAGAATCGCTCATGAATTTAGTATATACGCGGTTCTCGTGGTGAATGGCCAGTGGATGGAATCAGCCCGAGAACGGAAAGATGTGAAAGAATTCGAGGAAGAATATTCCCGCGATGACGTAGCCGGTGCCCAGGAATGACTTGGCCTTGCCGGTGGCCAGGGCGAGCAAAGCAGCGGCGATGAGACCGAGTCCGATGCCCTCGGCAATGCTGAATGTCAGTGGAATACACAGTATCGTGAGCATCGCGGGTGCGGCGACTTCGAAGTTCTTCATTTTTATCTCCACCACGGATTGGAGCATGAATATACCCACTACTACCAAAGCCGGGGCCGTTGCAGCTGCAGGCACCGCGAGGATGAGGGGAGTGATGAGGAACAGCGCCAGCAACATGAGCACCGCCACCGTGATTGCGGTGAGTCCCGTGCGTCCTCCGGCCTCCACGCCGGAAGCGGACTCGATGTAACTCACTACGGTCGACGTGCCGTAGAGAGAACTGAGAATTGCGGCGAGAGAGTCGGCCACGAGAGCCCGGCCAGCCTTGGGCAAATGGCCGTCTTCATCGAGCATACCCGCGCGTTTTGTTATCCCGATGAGCGTGCTGATATTGTCGAACATATCGACCATGAGCAGGTGAGTATCAAAGGCAGCGCCACGAGGAACGCGGTGGAAGAACTGAGGAAACCAAATTACAACTGGAGGAATACCGGAGCGGGAGAGGCCAGCATCGAGAAGATGCCGTCGGGTAGCGTGGTGACCTTCCCGCCCGTGCCATTAGGCACAAGTAAGCCGATCAAGGCGGTGACCGCGATCCCGATGATAATTGCTCCGGGCACTTTGCGGGCAACCAGAATGATGGTTAGCGCTACCCCGATCAGGCAGACCAGAACGGGCCCCGAAGTGAAATCACCATGGCTTACCAGCGTAGCGGGATTGGCGACGATGACTCCGCCGTTCTTCAGTCCGATGAAGGCGATAAACAGGCCGATGCCACAGGTGATCGCGATTTTCAGGGAGTAGGGGATCGACTTAAGAATTTTTTCCCGCACACCCGTCACCGAAAGCAAAAGGAAAGCCACCCCATTGATGAACACCATGCCTAAGGCTTCCTGCCAACGAATGCCGCCGCTGATCACGATCGTGTAGGTGAAGAACGCGTTGATTCCCATCCCGGGTGCAAGCGCGAGCGGAAAGTTAGTCAACGCGGCCATGAGGATGGTGCTGACCGCCGCGGTGAGTGCGGTGACCGTGATCAACGCACCTTGATCCATTCCAGTGGCGGAGAAGATGGAGGGGTTCACCGCCAGGATGTAAGCTATCGCCGTGAAGGTGGTGAAGCCGGCCTGAATTTCGCGGGGAACGGAGGTCGAGTGTTCGGAAAGTTTGAAGAGTCGATTCAACATAATGTTGGAGGAGAAGAGCTGCTGGTCAGAGCCAAACCCATAAAGTGCGGTGTTCGCGTTCTATCGTAAATCAGGAAAACACGTTGATGATTCCGGGCTCAGATTTCGGAGCAACGGTTCAATACCCACGCGATCGTCGGACTTTCTCGGTGCGGAAATACGATTTGAACACCGGTAGACAAGTTACGGGGAAGTGACACCGGCACACTGAGAGCGGGGAGTCCCGCAACGCTCACGTGGGTATTCAATTGGAGTAAAGCTTCCCGAATTTTCGAGCTCTTGTCCTCTCGAAACGGTGCCAGCCCCGGGCTGATAGGGGTGACTAGGAAATCATGGGTCGCGAAGAAACGTTCAAAAGCCCCCGTCATACGAGCGCATGTAGTGCCCTCTGATCGAGCTGCGCCGCCGTCCAGGTTTGTCCACGAAGGTAGCGCTCTCTCACGTCCGGGCCTATTTTATCACTGTATATCTCCATTTTCCCCCGGTGCTCCACGAACGCGTCAGTGCTCTGTAATACGGTGTAGGTTTTACCCACTCCGCGGCAGTGAGTCGGAAGGTCGTGATCGTAAGATACTGCTTCTGAGGTGAAGTGTTCGGCCATGGTTTCCGTGGCGGCCCGGGCTTCTACATCCATGGCTACCCCCAACGACTCCGCGGGCATGAATGCTCCCCGCAGATTTGAGGTCGGTTTTGGCAGTGCGCCAAACAGCGCCCGATGAAGGGTGATCATATCTTGCGTCGAGCCCGCCAACCAACCGGCGGTGTCAAACTTTCGGGCCAAGGGGATGGCATCGCGGATCCACTTCTGGCCCGGAACATCGCGCCAAGCGTAGAGGCCACAGTAAGCGGCCGGAACGCGGAGAGATCCTGCTGTATCCGTTCCCAGTGCGAACAGCACGACTCCCGTCACCACCACCGCGGCACTCCCACTACTCGATCCTCCGGTCGTGCGGTCCGGGTGGTGGGGGTGTGAAACGTCACCAAAATGGGGATTCTCACCGGTCAACCCATAGGCCATTTCGTGCAGATGGGTCTTGCCGACTGGCAGTGACCCCAGGGCCCGCAATGTGGCCACGAGTGAACCGACTCGTTTACGCAATGGAGCAGGCAACACGGTGCCTGCGCGGGTTGAAGTATTCTGCTGGTGATAGAGATCCTTCACGGCAAAAGGAACGTCGTGGAGCGGACCGTCCGGAGGTGTAGAACTCCAAATTTCCCCGGATTTTTCCACGCCCAAATCGCCTTCTGTTGGGGCGGACTAATACGTTTCAGACGTTGTCGATATTCTGCGCCAGCTGCGCCCGGATCTTGGTGAAACAGTTCTTTCCATCCGGCGATGTCCATGGATTGAGAATCTTGGATATGGGGCGATGGATGCAACGTTCTTGGTCCACAATCAGCTTGGCGATTATTGTGCTTTGGCCTCAATCTATCGGCTATGGAACCCGAAGCCAAACTCACCGAACTCGGTCTGCAATTGCCTCCGACACCGCCAGCCGCGGGCAATTATCTTCCCTATATTCTCACGGGAAATCTGCTCCACCTTTCTGGAACACTGGCCATGAGTGATGGCGAGATGACTCATGTCGGAGCAGTGGGAGACAAGCAAACCGTGGACGACGGTTACGCCGCGGCCCGAGTTTGTGCGCTAAACGCACTGGCCAACATCAAGGCCGCCGTCGGCTCGTTGAGTAAGATTCGGCGAATCGTATTTGTGGGGGGATACGTAAACGGAGTGGCCGGATTTGCGGAGAGCCCCGCCGTCATTAATGGAGCGAGTGATCTTTTGGTGGCCACGCTGGGTGAAGCGGGTCGCCATGCTCGTGCTGCAGTGGCGGTGGCGGGTTTACCCAAGGACTCCACCGTTGAGATTCAGGTCGTTGCCGAAGTGCAGGCGTAAAAAAAAGAGCCCTCAGATCGAGGGCTTTCATGGCAGGTTTGGCGAACTGGCTCAAATCATGGGCCGGTGCGGCTCGGAGTCGGCTTCGTAGTCGATTCCGGGAATTCCAAATCCGAACATTTTGAGGAATTCCTCCCGATAGCCGGCGATGTCGGTTAATTCTTCGAGATTCTCGGTGGTCACTCGGGGCCAGATTCGAGCCCCCTCAGCTTGGACGTCGGGTTGCATTTCGAGATCGTCGACGCGCACACGTCCGGCTTCGTCGAGTTGCAGATCGGCGCCGTTGTAGAGGCGTTCCGCGAAGAGGCGCTGCATTTGTTCGATACAGCCTTCGTGGGTGCCCTTGGCCTTCATGATTTTGTAGAGAATCGAGATGTAGAGAGGCACGACCGGGATGGCGGAACTGGCCTGCGAGACCAGCGCTTTGTTGACTGATACCAGTGCGCGCCCATCGCCGTGGGCTTTCAGCTTGGAGTCGATGCGGGCACAGGCGGCTTCGAGGTCGACCTTAGCCTTACCGATAGTTCCATTCTTGTAGATGTCCCAAGTGATCTTGGGACCAAGGTAGGAGTAGGCGACAGTCGTGGCACCTTCGGCGAGAAGGTCGGCGTCACTCAAGGCGGTGATCCAGCGTTCCCAATCGTCGCCCCCCATTACGGCGATGGTATCGGCAATCTCAGCATCCGAAGCCGGCTCGATCGTCACGTCACTGACAATACCCTTATCGGTATCAACAGTGCGATTAGAGTAGGTGGTACCGACAGGCTTGAGCACGGATTTGTGCACATCGCCGGTGTCGGGATGGGTGCGGCGGGGGGATGCCAGCGAATACACGACGAGGTCAATTTTCCCGACGTCCTCTTTTATAGCCTGCAAGACCTCCGCCTTGGTCTCGCTAGCGAAGGCGTCCCCGTTGAAATTTTTGGCGTAGAGGCCCTCAGCGCGGGCTTTTTCGGTGAAGCCGATGGTATTATACCAGCCGGCTGTGCCGAGCCGATCTTCATCAGACGGACGTTCGTAAAACACGCCTACCGTTTTGGCACCGCAGCCGAAAGCGGCGGTGATCCGGGAAGAGAGACCGAAGCCTGTCGATGAACCGACCACGAGCACATTGCGTGGGCCGTCCGCGATGGGGCCTTTCGATTTTACGTAATCGATCTGCTGTTGGACATGGGCGGCACACCCACCGGGATGGGAAGTGACGCAAACGAAACCGCGAACACGAGGCTTAATAACCATGGCCGGAGGGTCGGACCGGGTCTTGCCGGTGGCAAGGCTGGAAAATTGGCCGCTATCGGAGAAAAACTGCCGCTAACTCGCGATGAGAACCACCGGCCTCCGATACGGTAATTTGCGCCTGGATCTCGTGGAGCGATAAAGTTGGTCCCTCCATCCTTAGTCCGATCACCCGTTCATTCTCGTGAGGGATGAGGTGGATTTCGATGTCAGAGGCGCTGTCGGCTCTACGACCAAATACCGCAAATTGAGGCGGCGGATTTTTGGACGAAAGCCATATCCACTGACCCGCTCCATAGTCGTCGGACCAAATTACGATCACCTCAATGGTGGCCGATGTCTCGGCAGGCGAGGTGAGCATGGCGATCGCATTCGTATGGCCACCGCGCAGGGCTTCGCGGAGCATGGAGATGGTTTTTTCACTCAAGAGCGATTCCGACTGCAACGCGCGCTCCAAGGCCTGCCGCTCGATTGAGTCAAGGTTGATTTGGGATTTCAGCAGCGATAGCTGACTCTGCTGGTTCATGATAACGACCACGGCGCCCAAAAGAAGTGAAATCAACACGCAGCCGGATAATAAGATACGCGGAGAAACAAACGCATTTTTCGCCGGAGCAGTAGGTTCTGGGGATGAAGAAGTCGTAGCCATTTGAGCGGGTCAAAGAATCCACAAACCTAGCACGCCGAGGGCAATCAATACGGCCAAAATGGTGAGCGCTTTCTGCTCCTGTTTCGTAATTTTAAAAAGCATCCCTAAATTCCGTAGGCCTTGAGTCCCTGAAAAATTTCTTCGATCAGGGGTTCCGATTCAAATTTGTCCCAAGGCTGATTGCTCGAAAGTCAGACAAAAAGTTGTTCGCCATCGATTCTTACCCCGTGGCTCAGAACTGAATTTAGCAGTTCTATGGGGCGGCGAGAGTTGAGCTCTGGGATCACTTCACGGTCGTAGGTATGCCAAAACCAAACGTGCTGGGATTTAGCATCTTTTTCGAATCTACGGTATTCAGCCCGGGCTAATTCCAGTTGTGTCACGGTCAGATTTACGTCCGAAACCAGAGTGGGAAGTTTGGCCCATCCGGCACCGGGCCAACACGCGTCCGGCGTATGTGCGGCGACTGAGCTCACCCGGGTTTGGCCGGGACTCCAGTAGGCGAGGTAAAATGTGATCTGCAGCACTTCACCGTCCGGCATGTGTTTGACGTAGGTGCGCTGTCCCAGTCGATCCGTCTCCAAAATGTCGGCGAATTGATTCAGGCCGTTGCTGGTGGCCGTTCCCCAACCATCAGGTGATTCAGGAAGATAACTCATCACCTCCGGCGCGGTGATATTTAAGTCGCGCGAGGGTCGGGTCAGCATGACGAAAAATGCCAACCAAACTACGGCGAACCCGAATGCTGCGGTCATGATTTTCGCCCCAAGTCCAAAACCTTTTGAATCAGGGTTCGCAGGCAGATCGATAGATTTTTTCGGGCGGCGATGTTCGATCTTTTCCAGTCCTATCGCGAGTGCGCCCAAGATGACGGCCGTAACTCCAAGAATGGCAAATCCTGTGCTGTCGTGCCACGTCCCGGTGATATCGATCCCCGCATTGGCGAGCAGCGTCAGCAGTAGCGATCTCACGAAATTCATCAGAATGGCGAAGAGGGGAGCAAGCAGCAGAATGGCGACGCGGCTTATCTTCCTTTGCACGAAAGCAGCGGAGAAAAAGAATCCCGCGTAGATGCACGATATCAGACTGCGAACACCGCTGCAGGCTTCCTCGACTCCCACGGTTGTGCGCGTCAGTTCGATAATATTGCCGCTCTGCATTGCAGGTATTCCGAACAGGTGCAGCACTTGCAACACGTGATCGGTAATCCACAATTGCATGGAAAGGGTGAGTCGTAGGTAGATTCCGGGCGGAATAGGTAGACTCAGTGCCCACAAAAGTATCGCGACTCCTGATATCCAATTGAAAGGAATTAACCTCGCTGAATCGGACGCCGCCACCAACCACGCGGCAACCAACCCACCGGTCATACTTACCCCGAGGAGAAACAGCACCAGGGGATGCGCCCAATTTATCGCCGCGGCATACAAAGCGGCGATGGACATGATAACAGCGCTGAGCATGAACACCACGCCGGACGCCCACCAAAGGGTTGGTCCGCAGGGCAGATAACGTTGGGGGCCTCGAATTCGACTTTCCTTGAGCAACAGTAGGAAAAGTAGGGGAGTGAAGAATCCGTGAGAAAGGTCGGCGTTGGTCCGCCACTCAGGGAAGATCGTATAGGTCCAAGCTGCCAATGCGAACGTCATCATTCCGAAACCGGCAAATGTGGAAACGCCCACACTTCTAAAGAACGAGGCGAATTCGGAAAAAGGACGAGGTGAGGCTGGGCTCATGATTCCGAATCGTAGTGCGCCAGCAGCGCGTAGGTGAGATCGAGCGAGAGGGGGTTGGAGAGCGGGCAGTATGTTGGGAGGTTTTCGCTGGCATTCTCCGGTTCAGCCATGACTGCTATTGTGATAGTCAGAATGTTGAAATTACTGCCGGTAAGTTCACGAATTTGGGCGGCCAATCTTTCTTGTGTTTCAACATCGTGGTGAACCCCTGCGACACAGAATAACGAAAGGTATCCGGATAGTTTTTGTTCTGCGGTCGGTAGATCGGCGGGAGTCAGTCTTGACTTGGCCCGGTTGTAGAACTCCTCGTTGGGGTGACTCACCAGATGAGACGTGATGATTTCGATTTGAGCCAGACTGGTCGGGAGTCGGCTGACTCGATCGAACAGTGAGACATGGGATCGGCGAAAGTTAGCCTCAGCGTAACCCCACAGTTGCAGAACGATCCGATCGCGATCATCCAGACGTTCTTCCATAGAGTCGATGAGATCGAGGACCGGTTGAGCGAAGCAGAGCGAGAGTAGTCGGCGAATTTGATAGTAGATGACGAAAGACGGTGAGTCGGGAGAAACCGGTTGAGTGAGGACCCGGCGGGCTATGTTGGGCGGAAGGCTTCGCACCTGCTGCTCCCACTCCAAAACTTTTTGGACATTCGGTGGCAGTGATTCGGAATTCTCCAGCAGGCTTTGGATCACCGTGGCGTCAAGCGTGCGTTCGTTGGCGAAAAGCAGCGCGTGCATCCAAGCGGATTCGTGCCCGTCGGAGAATCGTAGCGCGATCGCACCCAATCGCTCGATCCAAATGTAGTCTGCCCGCGGTAGCAGTGAACGTAGCCAAGCTTGGGCGGTTTCGGTCCTCTTTTCCGGATGATTGGCGATCAGACGTTGGAAAAGCTGATTGGAGTATTCGGGTCTGCCGGCCTGCCAAAGTCGCGCGAGCGAGAAGCCGGCACTGTAGTTGTTCTGGTCGTATTCGTAGGCGAGTGACAGTGACATCACGGTCTCGTTCAAATCGCTTTCCTGGTAGGCCTCTTGAGCATTTGTCAGAAAATAGACCGATCTCGCCTGATCGATTTCAGACCAAGCCGGAGGCCAGGCGATCATGCGGTAGGTCACGGGATAACCAACTTGGACAAGCACAATGAAGATGATCAGTGCCACGGAAGAATAGCAAAATACTGAGCCACCCAGGAGCAGGAGAATCACGCGTCCCCAGAAGGGACGAACATTCTCGGCATCCACACTACAAGCCAATGTCCCTTGATCTGTTGGTTGCAGGAGGGGACAAACGACCCGAAATCGAGCAGCTTTGGAGAAGTTAACCGCTGCGTCGCATCCTGTCTGGCCCGCCTTTCCCGAGTCAGATTGATTTTGGCAGGGGCAAACCCCTCGCCGACGGTTCAATCGGTATATGCTCTTGCGGGAATTCCAGTAAAAGAATCCCCAAAAGATTCGTAAAATGTCTGCAAACCAGCCCAACACTTTCGCGATGGTGATGGGGTCAATCAGTCCCCGCAACCCGTAAGCGTGCGGTATCCTGAGGGAAAACCTACCGTCCGGCTGGATTTTTGGTCAGATAGGAGTAGAATTCTAATTCTCTAACTCTTCCTTCATTCCATGAATAGTTTCCTAAAACGTATTTTTGTCGCCGCAGGCATGCTCGCGGTATTCGCCGTCCCTCTTTTCGCCGCCAAGGCTAAGATTGGAGAAAAGGCTCCTGAGTTCACCCTCAACGATATCGATGGGAAAACACATAACCTCTCAGATTTCACAGGCAAAACGGTTGTTCTCGAATGGGTAAATCCGGAATGCCCTTTTGTAAAGAAGCATTACAACAGCGGAAACCTCCCTGCCATGCAAACGGCCGCGATGGACTCCGATGTCGTTTGGTTGGCGATAAATTCAGGTTCTCCCGGTGCTCAAGGAGATTTTAGCCCGGAGCAGGTAAAGTCTTGGAAGGACAAGACCGGGGCTTCTCCTGCGGCTTATTTTCGCGACCAAAAGGGAGTTGTTGGGCGGCTTTATGGCGCGAAAACCACACCACACATGTATGTGATCAATCCTGAAGGCCGTTTGGTTTATAATGGTGCGATCAATAGTATCCGCTCGACGAATGCTCGCGATATCGGCAAAGCCAAGAACTATGTAAATGCAGCTTTGACCGCGATTGAATCGGGTGGTTCGCCCGATCATAGCTCCACTCAGCCTTACGGTTGTAGCGTGAAATACTGACTTCGGTTCCGGATCTAGAGTTTCACATCTCTACCTTAAATAGTTCCGAATCCATCGTTCCCGATGCGACCCGGTTTACCGAGCCTGTCATTCTGATGTCGTAACAGTCGGGATTGATCTCAATTCCAATTGTTCCTCCCGGCATGTGCACGATTAGCCGGTCGTCAACTTCGCCGAGCCGATGGGCAACCGCCGCTGCGGCACTTGAACTGCTGCCGGACGCGAGGGTGTAACCCGCGCCGCGTTCCCAGATTTCGATCCGGATATTCTGACGATCGATTATTTCAAGAAATTGCACATTGGTGCGATGGGGGAAGTTTTCGTGGACCTCGAGGAGAGGACCAAACTCATGGGCGAATTTGGCATCAACCGATGGCAGCGGTAGAACACAATGAGGATTTCCGATGGTCGCGGCGCAATAGGTGAAGGTGCAACCGCCGACCATAATCTCTTCATTCAGCACTTCGCGTTTTTGTCCGGTGACAGGAATCGTATCGCTGTCAAAACTGACTCGGCCCATGTTAACGGTGATGAGGTCGCAGTTTTCTAGAATTTCGGCCGTCACATTTCCGCCCAAGGTCTCAATCGTAAACTTTGTCGAAGCCGCTTTTTTGCTGTCCCGTAGATAGCGCGAAAAAATGCGTAGTCCGTTACCTGATTTTTCTGCTTCAGACCCGTCCGGGTTGTAGATCCTAAGTCCGAACTCGCTGGTTTCGGACGCGATCGGTCCCCACAAAATACCGTCCGACCCCACGCCGAAGTTTCGGTGACAAATAACGCGTGTCTGGGCGGGCGAGGGCGATTTCCAATCGGGAAAGTCCGCGGGGTTGAGCACGATGTAGTCGTTGCCAAGAGCGTGGTATTTGTGAAATCGCATGGACGGTAAGCGAGGCTGAACGCTGAGCGGGGAAGTGGTCGCTCAATTGGGGCATGGAGAAGAGCAGTGGTCTGATCGATAAAATCAATCAGAGCAACCGAAGAGTCCGTTCCGTTTAATTGCTTCAACCACGGGCTCGGGGACCATGGCCTCCCAGCTGGAATCACCGCTTTTGATACGCTGAAGAACATCCCGGGAGAAGATATCCAAGATCTCGGAGTTGAATCCGCTGATGCACTCAAGGTAGTGATTCTCCATCAAATGCGCGTAGAGATTGTGGAGCGACGGAGCGACTTGCAGATTGCGGGTGGTGACCAAGACATCTTTCGCGAACGCGTGCGAGACTCCGACTCCGGGAGGTAGCTCTTTTTGTAATTCCCCGGCTTGATAACTTTCATAGGCGGAGCGCCGCATGGGATAAATGTAGAGTTTTACCGCGTTGCGGAAGAGTCGACCAAAGGCCTCCAGAATGCCACCGGGTAGGGATTCGTAATATTTTTTGTTGAAGACCTCGAGCAGGTTGTTGATCCCCCATCGCTACCTCATCATTTCGTCCGTATAGCGGCGGAAATATGAAGTGAGCCGATAATATTCGGGATAGTTTGAGATGAGAACGGTGAGACCGATGTCTCCCAGTGAGATCCACCCGGGACAAGAAGTCCTCCGCATCGATATCTCCGGAGGCGAGCAGGTTGTTCATGGTAATCTCCATCAACTCCTTCCCTTGGACGGCGGGTTCTTGCATGAACTGGGCGCAAGCACAGTTAAGCATGTCCACGTTAACGTGAGTGACGGGCCGGAAGCTTCCTCGCTCCACCAAAATGGCCTTACGTCTCAAGGCTTCAGAGGGCTGAAGCACATCCTGCTTAGGACCAAACATCACGGCATTGGTTAGGCCGAACTGCACGATAAGCAGGGACATTAAACGATTGTCGACATCCTGGAATGGCGGGTCCATCGAACTTGATCATGTCCACCTCGATGCGTGAATTTCCGACGTTATCGGTCAGCGAGGGAATCAGTCGCGCGGGGTCGGACGGATAGTTGAAGCCACCGTAGATCAAGTTCACACCGACGATTCCCAGCGCCTGTTGTTGAAGGACGTTGTCCTTATCCCACATACGCATGTGGATGATTACGGTGGAGGGAGGTGCTCCTGGTTTCGGTTGGAAAGTTATTCCCATCCAGCCGTGGCACTCGTTGTTATCCCGGTAGGCTTTGGCGGCCACGGTGTCATCGAACGCGAAAAACGTGGTCTTGTCGCCGCGTTGTTCGGATAGCCGCTCGTGAAGCAGGCCGTATTCGTGCTCGAGCATGGTTACCAAGCGTTCGCGTGAAACGTAACGGGGGGGGAGCTTTTCCGTAGATTTCATCGCTGAACGTCATGTCGTAGGCCGACATCGACTTGGCAATGGTGCCGGTGGCCCCGCCAGCTTGGAAGAACAGACGGGAAACCTCCTGACCTGCACCGATTTCAGCGTGCCGTATTTGGCATCATCCAGATTTAACGTCAGTGCTTTACGGTTCGTCGTGAGCAGGTCCTTCTCCTGATTCATATGGGGGCAGGCAATCGATCGAATCGGTCCCGCGCAATCTTCCGCTCGGTTCACCGCTCATTTATTACTTTCACCGATTGTGGAAATCCGCTGGCGACGGAGCGAATCTCCACCTAACTACGCATTATGAAGACTTTTTTCGCCTCAATGCTGGGCACACTCGCTGGATTGCTCCTCCTCGTGATTGGAGGCGGGTTTATCCTGTTTATGGTCATGTTGAGTGCGGCGGCATTTTCGGAGCCCAGCACGGCTAAAGTCCCATCGGGCGCCTACGCTGTGTTCGATCTGCGCACGAATATTACTGATGCCCCGGCTCAATTTGATAATTCTGCGTTTGCCGCGGTGCTCGGCGGTCAGACCGGTCCGACCCAGTATCAGCACCGTCTCGTCGTCCGTGCCCTGCACGAAATGGCTGGTGACGACCGGATCAAAGGATTGGTAATCAAGGGTTCGTTCAGCCCCCAAGGCTATGGCACATCCTATGCAGCCTTGAGTGAAATCCGCCGGGCATTGGTGGCCTTCAAGGACTCGGGTAAGCCGATTCATGCCTATCTGGAATATCCTGATCTTCGCGACTTCTACATCGCAAGTGTGGCGGACGATATCGCTCTGGATCCGAACGGCGCTTTACTCGCTCCCGGACTCGCGTCGCAACCCATGTTCTACACGGGCTTGTTCGAAAAATACGGGGTGGGTGTTCAGGTCGCTCGAGCGGGGAAATTTAAAAGCGCGGTTGAACCCTACACGCGCAAAGACCTGAGTCCCGAGAATCGGGAACAATTGCAGGGTATTCTTGATGACCTCTGGGGGAGCATGCGCGACACAATTGCCGAGTCCCGGGGACTGATGGGTGAATCCTTGCAAGAGGTGATTGATCAAGGCGAAGGGTTCCTCGCGGACGATGTATTGGCCGTGGGATTGGTTGATCGATTGATTTTTTTGGATGTCCTGCTCGCCGAGCTTGAGGCTGCAACCGATCGGACGGAATCTGAACGTGCGTTTAAGCAAGTTGGAATGGGCACATATATCACCCAGCTGAATCAGGTAAAACCGGGTCCAGAAGCCATCCCCGAAACAGCCGGTAGCAACGGTGGTCGCGTGGCTGTCGTTTACGCCGAAGGCGAAATTGTGAATGGCGAAGGACGCTTTGATCAAGTGGGAGGAATTCGGTTCGCGCGGGCGATTCGTAAACTTCGGCAGGATCCGGATGTGGAGGCACTTGTCTTGCGGGTAAACAGCCCCGGAGGCTCAGCAACGGCCAGTGAGCAGGTTCGCCGCGAAGTTTCGCTGGCGGCGGCGGAGATGCCGGTCGTGATTTCAATGGGTGGATACGCCGCATCCGGGGGCTATTGGATATCGATGACGGACGCCACGGTCTTTGCCGAGTCCACGACCATCACCGGCTCGATCGGAGTATTTGGTTTATTACTTAATATTCAGGAACTCGCGGAGGATTTTGGGATTACTTTCGATACTGTGAAGACTGGCGTCTTCGCGGATGCGGCCACCATTGCACGGCCCAAAACGGATGCGGAAATGGCGTTGTTTCAGCGGATGATTTCAGAGACCTACGACGATTTTATCGTCCTCGTGGCAGAGAACAGGGGTATGGATCCGGAGGAGGTTCGTGAACTCGCTCAAGGGCGTGTTTGGTCGGGAGTGGAAGCTCATGAGTTGGGACTGGTGGATCAACTGGGAGGTTTAAGCGATGCGATCGCTCATGCGGCTGAACAGGCGAAACTGGAGGCGGATTTCCGTCTTACGGAATTCCCGCGTAAAAAAGAACTGGCTGAGGTAATCAGTGAAGCCTTGGCTGGAATGCAAACGCGGGCTTCGGGCGAGGGCCTAAGCGCTAAGATATCGGCCCGTCTTCGAGAAGCCTCAACGCAATTGGATCAATTTGATGATCCGATGGGTGCCTACGCGAGGATGCCTCTTGAACTGCAATTACGCTGAGTTTGAAAATCGTAGCTTCGTAAGATTGAGTTTTTGAATTATGTCAGCCCACACCTTGAACCGAGCCGTCGCCGCGACAATAATACCAGCGGGAACTCCTGTTGAACTTCCCGCCCAGACTGGCGTGCAAATCGTCCAGACATTGGGCGGCAACGTCACAGTTCGAACCGAACAGGGGCTCTGCCGCATCGCGGAGCAGGACAGCGACGCAATCGAAGGATACGAAGCGACGGGGGAGTCAGCGAGTGTCGCGTCTGAATTTAGCGAAGATGCGGTCTGGGAGGCTTTGCGCACATGTTTTGATCCCGAGATACCGCTCAATATTGTCGACCTCGGATTGGTTTACGACATGGCGGTCGATGATCACGGAGAAGGCGGGAAAACGGTGGAAGTTAAGATGACATTAACGGCTCCGGGCTGCGGCATGGGTCCGGTGATTGCCGAAGATGCGCGAAAAAAGGTGGTCGCTCTTCCCACTGTGTCAGATGCAAAGGTGCACATTGTTTGGGATCCGACGTGGACGCCGCACATGATATCCGACGAGGGTAGAAAAGTCCTCGGTTTGGAGTGATGGTCGAGCCTATCCCGCCGCCTGTAGGGGAGTCTCACAGTTCGGTCTGGCGATGACTCCGACATAGGGCTCCGGCGCGAAGATTTGGTCGGGTTTCGACATGAGATGTCGATCACAGACCGCGAAGAGCTCGGCTTCACTTTGGGTCCTTCTCATGTCGTGTAAAAACCGACCATCGGGATCCACTCCTTGTCCCACAAAATTTAGAAATTTCTTCATCCGATTCACGTGAGGTTTCTCTGGAATGGAAGGGGAGTGCGTTGCTCGAAAGAGGCGGGATACATAATCTCTGACGTCAGCCAGCGTCGGGCGAAAGAGAGGCAACCCTGCAAAGATTTGGCGGCATTGGAGAAATATCCAAGGATTGCGTATAGCATGTCGGCCGATCATGACGCCTGCGGTTTGGGTTTGCTCTAGAATCCGTTGAGCGGCTTCGGCGGAGGTCACATTTCCATTGGCCAGCACAGGACAGCTCACTCGTCGCGCCGCATTCGCGATCAGATCGTAATCTACTTCGCTCCGATAGCCTCCTTTGACGGTTCGGCCATGAACTGTGAGCATGTCGATATTGTGCCGCTCGACCGAGGCGAGCACCGCTTCATAGGGCTCCGTATCAGCGAATCCCAATCTCATCTTTACGGTAAATCGTCCCGGGCAGATTGCACGAAGTGCCGAGAGGATCTCATCCACCTTGATGGGGTCCCTCAGCAGACCGCCGCCGACGTTTTTTTTGTAAACCTTGGGCGCGGGACATCCCAAGTTTAGATCGATGCCGGCAATTTTATGTTTGGCCAGATCTCTGACGGTCCGTTCCAAGTGGGGGATCGATTCGCCGATGAGTTGAGCAAATACCGGTCGTCCGGTTTGGTTTTCATCGATCGAGCGAACGATATGTTTCTCTAACCGTGAGGTGTCGTGAACACGGAAAAACTCGGTTACGAAATAATCGGGAGCACCATATTCGGCGACCACACTTATAAACGCCAACGTGGTGACGTCCTGCATCGGCGCGAGGGCGGTCAGAGGCTGTCCTGCGGTGATCGGCGCGGGCAGGGGATTGAGGTCACACGTCGGCATTTCCGCCTTCGGAGGATTCCTCTTCTTTCTGACGTAGCACGCGCTCGAGAATTTCCGTCATATCTTCTACTGAATCGAATACCGACCGCGCCGCATAGAGGGGACGTTGGTGTTGCAGCGCGAGGACCATGGAGTCGCTGGGGCGGGCATCGAGCTCAATGATTTTCTTGCCCAACTCGTTGTCCATTCGCAGCAGGATGCGGGCAAAAAAGGTTCCTTCGTCCACCGCGCTGATGAGCACTTGATCGAGCCTTACACCCAAGCCCAGAAAGATTTGACCAATCAAATCGTGAGTTAGCGGGCGTTCCTTCTTCACTCCGTCCATTGTCATCTGGATTGCGTTGCCCACCGAGTGATCGACATAGATGACGAAAGTTTTATCCGGATTTCCGAGGAAAACCGCACACCCGTTGGCGGTGGGCATTACCCCTCGGACGGAAATTTCAATGGCATCAGCGGACATATGGGAACCGTTGGTGAGGGCGAATCGAATCGCAAGCAACAGCGATTTACTCAGCTGTTGACCGAAAACCCGTGCAGGCTGATTCCCCAAGAGTTGGCTTGGTTTTCCACCGCGGGGCGATCCAGAATAATCACGTTGTCGGCCTCGAGGGCGGCGGAGTGAATATCCGCCTCGCGAAGGGTTTCCAATGTCTTGAGACCAAAACAAGGGACATCGAATCGGTAATCTTGGCCAGCCTTAACGGTTTTAACAAACAAGGCTTGGTCGGTTTTGAAAGCGCCTGCGCGTCGAATCATTTCATCCGTTCCTTCGTATGCTTCCACGGCCAGAACAGTCCCTTTGCGCACCACGCACCCCTGGCCGATATCCAGACGAGCACATTCGCGGGCGATCTGGATCCCGTGGTCCAGGTATTCGGTCTCGATGCTGAAGCGATTTGCACCAAACGGGCCCGTGGGAGCCAAGTGTTCGTCAAGGAAACTACGGGCGTCCAGAAGCGTGACATTCAGTTTTTCGATTTCCTCGGCGATCGCGCCAAAAATGGTTTCTGCGTTGCGACGTTTGAGCGAAAAGAGGATCCGAGTGGCTTTGAAATCGGGATGGAGTCCTCGAAAAAGGCGGCGGGGGGAGATTTGCCCCGCCATGATCGCGTAGCCTGAATCGAAACGTTGGAGGGCTTTGAGCATCTTGCCCAATTGTCCCACCTTGATTATGACGCGGTGTTCCTCTGGCAGGGAGGCAATGAGATCAGTGGGAGTTTCTTCCTCAAATGCGACCAGTCTTAGGCTCGCACCCGCTCGTCGGACGGCGGCGGCCACGATCTTGGGGTAAGTTCCTTGACCGGCAATCAGTGTTACCGGTCGGTCAATTTGAAAATTACTGGGCAGAAAGCTCGAAATCATGGGGCCGCGCTTTCAATACCAGAAAGGACTCATCAAAAACGACTCAAATAAAGAGAGGCTCTGAATTAGGCCTCCGCTCCGTAGTATTTTTTATAACTCCGGTAGTAGCGGTAGTTCGAGTAGTATTCGATGCGGCGCGGGGAAAGGCCGTTCAGCACAATCCCGAGCATGTCTTTCTTCGCCCCTTGGAGAGCGCGGATGTATTGCCGGATATGCTTTTTGTAGGCGCGATTGAAGCGGCAAACATAGATTACTTCGTCGATTTGATCGGCGATCAACATGGAGTCAGTTACCGGACCAAGAGGGGGTGAATCCACCACGATCAATTCGTATTCCTTTTGAAGTAACTCAAGCACTTCGGCGAATGCTTTGGATTCCAGAAGCTCCGTGGGCGTGCGGAATCGTCCACCCGAGCGTAGCAAGGCGAGGTTTTCTCCAACCTGTTCAATACCCAACTCAGGATGTTTGTGCATCGCTTCTTAGGTGGAGGTGGTCGGGGTTACGAAAACTGAGCCATTGCGAGAGTTAGTCTGGGAATCCAGAAAGGACCCAGACGATGAAAGGCAAAAGATACACGACCGAGCAGAAGATACGCATATTGCGTGAGGCCGAGCAGGCCGCCGCGACGATCCTAGCGGTGTGCCAGGAGCACGCCATCGAGCGAGCAAACCTTCCACCGCTGGAAGCGTGAGTTTGGCATGATGGAGCTCGACCAGGCCAAGCAGCTCAAGGAGCTGCAAAAGGAGAACGCCCGATTAAAGCGCCTGCTGGCCGATGAGATGCTCGGCCAAGAACTCCTGAAGGAGGCGCTCGAAAAAAAACGATGAGCCCCGGCCACAAAAGACAGATCATGGTCGCGAGGGTGAACCGGGGCCGTTGCCCGGCTCGCGAGGCCTGTCGGCCCTTTGGCCTGCATCGCCGCACGTTTGGCTACGAGGCGAAGCAACCTGATGCTTGGATGGCCAAGGTGAAGGCAGCGTTACGCCGGATAAGTCGAGAGCATCCTGAAATGGGCGATATGAAGATCGCTCGCCTACTGAAGAAAGCAGGCTGGCGAGTCGGATCGCGTTTGATCCAGCGGCTGCGCCAGCAGCTCGGCCTGATGGTGCCCGTGAAGAAGCCCAAGCGACGGCGCGGTGGGATCTCCACGGGGCTGCCGACGAAGGCGACCCATCCCCATCACGTTTGGACGTGGGACTTCGTGCCCGATACGACGATGCGTGGAGGCAAGCTACGCATGCTGAGCGTCCTCGATGAATACACCCGGCAAAGCCGGTGCATCCACGTGGATCGTAAGATCAATGCGCGTAAGGTGCGTTCGATCATGAACAGGCTGATTGCCGAGCACGGAGCTCCGGAGCATATCCGCAGCGACCATGGCTCGGAGTTTATCGAGAAGGAGTTGCGAGCTTGGCTCGCGTCTCAATCAATAAAGACACTCTACATCGACCCCGGCAGCCCTTGGCAGAACGGCTTTATCGAGAGCTTCCATGCTCGGTTGCGCCACGAGTGCCTCAACCGAGAGATGCTCTCCACGCTGACCGAAGCGCGGGTCGTGATCGAAGACTGGCGATGGAAATACAACCACCTGCGCCCCCACGGTTCGTTGGGTTATATCAGCCCCATCGCGTTTGAACAAAAGCTCGAATCAGAACCCTCCCCTCAAGGGAAGGGCTCCAGTCGGCCTCCGGCCTCCTTGCGCCCTTCCCTTGACTTACTCTACACCCTCAACCACACCCTCAACCCATCCAGACTAACTGTTTAGGTGGACCAGTTTGGGTAACCCGACCAATGCCAACCGTGGTCGAAGTTGTCGGTGACTATCGAGGGGAATACGCCAATGCGTTTGAGGTATTTGAACTGCGTTCTGACGGTTCTTTTGTTCAAGAGCTGACAATCCGAGATAAGCCAGCCTACAAGCATCAAGGAACGTGGCGTTTGAATCGAGCGCAGGTGGTGTTCGATAATTTTCTTATGGCTCGTGATATGTATAGTGATGGATCGGTTGGTGTTCCTGATCGTTCGACTGACAATGTGCGTGGTTTATGGATAGGTGACGCAATCGTATTCAATATCGTAGTCCGGGTATCGAAAAGTATGGTGGCATTGTGATTGCGGTGGACGGAAACACTGCTTATATCTCCGTTGGTGTTGGGCGACCAACTGGCGATGGTAAAAGTCCTCGAAAATTTGGGCTCTTCGAGATTGACATATCGTTGTTGAATCTATCTCTACCAAATTGACGTTACTTATGAAATTGCTTCATTACCTATTCTGGGGGGTGTTCGTGTCGACTTATGCGATTGGAACGGATGGTGTGTCGGCATCACCGTTTCCTGGTGTATCAGCAGAACATGGTGTTTCGATGTATGATCTGGTACGACCGGCATTTAAAGCATACGACGAACCTCCAGAACTTAGTATTAAACGCAATCAACTTGCGGCAGGTTTAGTTTACCGTATACACTCAACTGTCGATCAGATGCTCGTCACTTTGGCTTTCTTTCCAAGTAATGAGATGGAGCAAGGTTGGATTCCCGAATCAACCAATGTGCAAATAAAGAGACGCGAAGGCTCAAAGATCTTTGCTTCAGAATACGTTATTGATGGATCTGATTCTCTAAAACTTTTCAAGCTCATTGAATCCATTGAGGTATTTAACCTTTCTCCCCGGCAACCATGGGGGGCTGGTTGGCTACACGATGACATCATTTATTGTGAGAAAGTGCGTGGTCAGGAATATGTCTGGTTGTATCGTGCAAAGAAAAGTTCGATCATCGCGTCAGCCGTAAAAGATTTAATGAATGCTCTCGAAAGGCGCGACGTGATTGTGGGAGGGCATTTAAATTGGCAGGTAGAATCGGTCAGAGGAGTCAGTCAGATGAGGGTAATCCAAGAGGGTCAGGCTGCTGAATATTAATTATATGTGGGCTCGCAACGCGTAACAACCACGCCCCTGCGGCACACACCGCGCCAGCAAATAGCTGTCACGCCGTCTGCTCGTTCCCTCCGCTCCTGCAGGTTGCTCCAGTCCACAAGGCACACCTGCGCAACCCTGATGCTTGAGGGCGGTGCGGACATCCGCCTCATCCAGCAGTTGCTCGGTCACGCCAAGTTGGAGACCACGCAGGTCTCGATCCGGCAGTTGAAGCAGGTCCACACCGCGACCCATCCGGCGCGGTTGGAACTCGAGGCCGAGTTGGCCGATGAAGAAGCGGAAGACGCCGGGGAGTAACCGGAACAGGACTCTTTTTTAGTTGCACAACGCGTCGCGCTGGCCATCGTGAACGATGCTCGCCCGAGCGCACGACGCGCCTGGGAAAACGCGAGCGACTGACGAACCCCAACCGGAGGAGACGAAGCCCACAAACCGCCGCTCGAAACGGCCCCCGCTCTTTGCATTGGTTGCCCGGCCGACCCGCCGACACCTTCCCAACTCTCGCCCTGAAAACGCCGCTGCGGACTGAAAAACCGCACCATGCGTTTTTTGTCCGAAGTCTCCCAAACGCGCTTGGTTCCGACTCCGCAAGTCGCTGAACCGCACTAGGAAAACCAGTCCTCCGGCGCTACGACGGCACTGGGCTGCGCTGTTGCCCCAAACAACGCACTGGTTGGTGTCGGCCTGACTGCTACGAAAATAGGTGTGCGCGGGGTAACCGTTACTGAAGGTGCTGCAATTGCAGGAGGGGCTACCATCGCGGATGGAACTGTTTTGGCAGGCGGTGCATTGGGAATCCAAGTGACTTATGGCGCAGCCGTTGTCGTAAGTATGCCAGTGCTGGCTCCGGTTACATTTAATCGTGAAAAGCCCGAGCTGTTTCCCAAGCCAGTTACCTCAATGGGTAATAGTGATGCGCCTAGACCCGAAATGGGAGAAATAATATTCCATGGTGCGGATCCGGATCTACTCGATGAATACTATCGTCTAAAAGATATCGATCCAGCTCGCGCCCGAGCGATTTTGGCGGAAGCCAATCGAAGAGCAATTGATAGCGGTGCGGCCGTATATGGGCCACCGAATCTCCCCTCTGTTAAAAAGGGAATATTTGGAACAAGGGGACCGCATGCTGTTGCTCGTGGGGTTGAGCGGAGTGTGTTTGATTCGTCTGAAAGTGCTGAAGAAGCTCTGAAAAATTTAGTCGCGTCACTTAAAGGGAATGGGTTCCCCAGTGGGACCATACCTGACACTGCTCGACCTGACAGTGTATTGGTTCCGATTGGCAATGGAGGTCTAGCCGTGTTTAGAGTAAGGCCGAATGGAACTGCAGAACTCAGAACAGTATTGAACCAAATCGAATAGTCATGAGTGAAGATAACTTTATCAAATTTGATGAATCGAAAGACACCGCGATGTATGTTGCCTTCAAGAGTCATCTAGGAAAAGGCCAGCCCCACACGGGAGGGCACCAGAAGGCGCTACATGGTTTGATCGTGAACTACCAAGGTCCTGAAATATATTTGGATATCGACTCTGAAGGCAGGTTGATTGGCATCGAAATATTGGGTGATTAGCTCCTCTCAAAAATTAAATCGCATGACTCTGTATGCGCGAATCGATTTTGATCAAAACCCGCGTTGGTTTGATAAAATTCGGGTTTTTTGCCTAAGCCGTGCAATATCTATGCATCGCGCGTGCGCTTCGGTTTCTTCCGATCCTCCCGCATGTCCTTCGCACCTCTGAATAAAAGCCGATTCCCGCGCTTTGTTTGCTGGTCGGCTGGATCTCGAACCGGCCCAAAGTCCGAATTCACACCTGGTCGGGTTACCCAAACTGGTCCACCTAAACCGTTAGTCTGGATGGATTGATGTAGTGGTTGAGGGTGTAGAGTAAGTCAAGAGGGGAGGTTTCTTTGTCGAGGTTTTGTTCAAACGCGATGGGACTGACATAGCCCAACGAACCGTGGGGGGCGCAGGTGATGGTATTTGCACCGCCAGGCTTCGATCACGACCCGAGCTTCGGTCAGCGTGGAGAGCATCTCGGGGTTGAGACACTCGTGGCGCAACTGAGCAGGGAAGCTTTCGATGTAACCATTCTGTCAAGGACTACCCGGCTCGATGTAGAGCGTCTTGATCGATTCAGAGGCGAGCCAAGCTCGCAACTCCTTCTCGATAAACTCCGAGCCATTGTCGCTGCGGATATGCTCCGCAAGCCCCGTGCTCGGCAATCAGCCAGTGCATCCACGTGGATGCACCGGGCTTTGCCGCGTGGAGTCATCAAGGAGCGTCAGCATGCGTAGTTTGCCCCCGCGCATCGTCGTGTCGGGCACGAAGTCCCACGTCCATACGTGATTAGGATGGGTCGCCTTCGTCGCAAGCCCCGTGGAGATCCCACCGCGCCGTCGTTTGGGCTGCTTCACGGGCACCATCAGAGCGAGCTGCTGGCGCCGCCGTGGGATCAGTCGTGATCCGACTCGCCAGCCTGCTTTCTTCAGCAGGCGAGCGATCTTCATGTCGCCCAACTCAGGGTGCTCTCGACTCATCCGGCGTAGCACTGCCTTCACCTTGGCCATCCAGGCATCAGGTTACTTCGCCTCGTAGCCAAACGTGCGGCGAGGCAGGCAAAAGGGCCGACAGGCCTCGCGAGCCGTGCAACGGCCCCGGTTCACCCTCGCGACGATGATCTGTCTTTTGTGACCGGGGCTCATCGTTTTTTTCGAGCGCCTCCTTCAGGAGCTCTTGGCCGCGCATCTCATCGGCCAGCATGCGCTTTAACCGGGCGTTCTGCTTTTGCAGCTCTTTGAGCTGCTTGGCTTGGTCGAGCTCCATCAGGCCAAACTCGCGCTTCCAGCGGTGGAAGGTTTGCTCGCTCGATGGCGTGCTCCTGGCACACCGCCAGGATCGTCGCGGCGGCCTGCTCGGCCTCACGCAATATGCGTATCTTCTGCTCGGTCGTGTATCTTTTGCCTTTCAGGGTCTGGGTCCTTTCTGGGTTCCCAGACTAACTCTCTCAATGGCTCAGTTTTAGTAATCCCGACCAATAGTGACCTTCCGAGGCACTTAAAAGGGACATTGCTTGATTCTTGACAAAATGCGTTTCACGCGCCGCGTTTGGTCCTGTTGAGCAAGTCTGAAGCGGCGAACATATTGACTGACAGTCGCGGGCTGCCCCATTCCGAGACGCTCCGTGATCCAACGAGCTCCATCGAAATGAGGGTAATTCTGGAGGAGTGATAATCTTGGCACGAACCGGATTGAGGTGGATGTAGTGACTTACCTCCGCCAAGGCATGGCCGGGTTGAACGAGCAGAGACTTAAATCTCCCTTGGAATGGTCTTCCCTTAATTTTGCCCAGGCGGTTGAACCGGCAGACCCAAGTGCCCTGCAACCACTTCATGCCTTCACTTAAATTTGGCTCCGGAGTCTCCATCGCCATGTGGAAATGATTACGCATGATGACGAAGGCATGCCACCGCCACCCGGACCGTTCGCAGGCTTGAAACATCGTGCGTTCAAATGCTGCCCGGGCACCATCAGTCGAAAAAATGTCGGATCGATAGTTTCCTCGATTGATTACGTGGTAACAAGCGCGGGGGGTATTCAAGACGAGCGGTGCGGGGCATGGTGGATATCTATGTTCGCATCGTAATCTTGTCAAGAATCAAGCAATGTCCCCTTTTGAGGCCGATGAAGAAGCGGAAGACGCCGAGGAGTAGCTTCTTTTTTAGTCGCTGAACGCGTCTCGCTGGCCATCGTTGGTGACGCTCGCCCGAGCGCACCTTGCGCCTGGGAAAACGCGAGCGACTGACGAACCCCAACTGGAGGAAACGAAGCCCACAAACCCGCCGCTCGAACGGCCCCCGCTCTTTGTATTGGTTGTCCGGCCGACCCGACCCCGACACCGCTCTAACTCTCGTCCTGAAAACGCCGCTGCGGACTGAAAAACCGCACTATGCGTTTTTTGTCTGAAGACCCCGAAAATGCGCCCGGTTGCGACTCCGCAAGTCGCTGAACTGCACCAGGAAAACCAGCCCGCGAATGCTACGACGGCACTAGGCTGCGTTGTTGCCCCAAATAGAGGACCAATACATGAATTGCGCCAAGCAAGACCGGATGGACCGGCTCCCGCAATTCCTGTAAATGCCAAGACTGTTTTATTGGTTTTTGTAGATGCTGCCGCCAAGGCTCTCGTCGGGGCGTCCACAATTGGAAATCATATGGACCCAGCTCGAGGGAATTTTCCTGAGATCGGAACTGGTCTTGAAATCGCTCGAACTGCTGTGGGAGATGCTGTTGGTGTTGACGTAAACAATCCTCGATTTGGAGCGGCCTCAGATATAGTGATTTTAGTTTCTCCGCTTGGATTGCCGAGAGGAAGCAACGTTCGCAATGTCAACCCAGCCGATATTCGTTGGACTCAACGAACTGCCGGAGGGCGTGGTAGGGCTGCCGCTATTCGTGAAAGTATGGCGCAACGTGGGTATAAAGGTGATTCAATCGATCTAGTTGTAACCCGTGACGGATTAGTCACGGTCGATCACACTAGGGCCGCAGTCGCTCTTGAGCAGGGGATAAACTCCATTCCTGGACGGGTTCATCTGCCTTGGGAATTATTACCTGCTGACATGTTAGGACGTTTTGGGAAAGCGACAACATGGGGCGAAGCAGCTGCATATAGGACGGCGAATCAACGTCCTCCACTTCCTCCGACCGGCCCGCCCACACCTCCCAGACTTCCAACTCCTTAGAAATTACGTATTATAACAATATGCCCACCTCTTTTCATTTTAATCCACCGTCTGGGTATTCTTGGCTGATTGAACGAGAATGGGTTGGCTACCAACCATTTTCCGGACTTCAACCGTGGCATTACCTTGATCACGAGAGCACATTCCAATTGAACGAAAGATGGCCGAAAGGTCCTTCAAAGTGGGAACTGACTGCATTCGCTAAACGTCAAGATTGCGATGAATTGGCGTGCTTTGAGGTAGTCGATGGGAATGTCCGTGCAGTTGTTGTAGTCCAAGGATGGACGTCTGGTGGTTATGATATTGTAGCACGCTACGACAATTTTTGGGATTGGCTTAAAGGAGTTTTGGATGACATAAAAGAGTGGTGTGACAGCAGCGAGTAAAGAGAGGCAGGCTTTGTAGTAATGTAAGTCGGCCTGTTCCACTCCAACGCGTAACAACCACGCCCCTGCGGCACACGGCGCGCCAGCCCTGCGGTCGCGCTGCTCCCTCCGAACTGTCACGACGTCTGCTCGTTCCCTCCGCTCCTGCGAGTCGCTCCAGTCCACAAGGCAGAAGCCCCACCGGCGTCGGCCCTGTGTCGCCTACGCGCCACGGAAGGGGGCCTGAAGAAGGAGTCAAACGCAAAATATAAAGATTAGGGGAGAGAGACGAGCAATCCCAACGACAAGCCCCGCACGCCAGAGGCGCATAAACCCCTGCGGCACACGCCGCGCCATCAAAGTGCTGTCACGCCGTCTGCGCGTTCCCTCCGCTCCTGCAGGTCGCTCCAGTCCACAAGCCACGCCTGCGCAACCCTGATGCTTGAAGGCGGTGCGGACATCCGCTTCATCCAGCAGTTGCTCGGTCACGCCAAACTCGAGACGACGCAGATCTACACGCAGGTCTCGATCCGGCAGTTGAAGCAGGTCCACACCGCGACCCATCCGGCGCACTTGGAACGGGCCGACGAGCTGGCTGAGGACACCGGGGAGTAACCGGAACAGGGCTCTTTTTTAGTTGCTCAACGCGCCCTGCTGGCCATCGTAAACGATGCTCGCCCGGGTGCACGACGCGCCCGGGAAAACGCGAGTGACTGACGAACCCCAACTGGAGGAAACGAAAAGCCCACAAGCCCCGCCGCTCGAAACGGCCCCCGCTCTTTGCATTGGTTGCCCGGCCGGCCCGCCGACACCTTCCCAACTCTCGCCCCGAAAAACGCCGCTGCGGACTGAAAAACCGCACTATGAGTTTTTTTGTCCGAAGTCCCCGAAAACGCGCCCGGTTCCGACTCCGCAAGTCGCTGAACTGCACTAGGAAAACTAGTCCGCGAATGCTACGACGGCACTGGGCTGCGTTGTAGCCCCAAATAGGGGACTACCTCCATTTCAAACGGCATCAAATACAGCTACAACGCAATCAATTCCGGGTAACAACGCTGCTATAGGTGCAGCTCTTATCGCTGAGCTCTCCAATACGGCAACCGGGAGGCGGGTTCTCCGTGATATTAAGAACAAAGGGATTAAAGTTTACGTTTTTGACACACCCGGTGGGCCAGGCGGGTATTACAACGGACAATACAATAGTATTCCCGCAGGATATAATAATGCGATAATAATCAATCTTAGCGGGAAGACTGATATTAGGCAAATCGCGGATTCTGTTGTTCATGAATATAGACATTCGACACAGAAAAGAATGCAAAAGCAGCTTTATGGCCCGAAAGGGGCGTATGCCCGTGGGGACAAGGCGAAGATTGCCAATCTGAAGGAAAGAATGGAAAGTGATGCATATGGATATGAGATCGACTACCAAATTGAAGCAGGCCGAATTCCTAACGCGCGCTCTGGTTGGGTTACCGTAGATCCGGGAACAGGTCTTCTTGTGCGCAACCAATCCGCGATACGATCCCATGTTCAAACAAATGCCATTCCTGATGGTAGCACATCAAATGCTGCCGCAAATGCGGGGAAAGCGCTGATTAAGGCTGCAAAATCAACAAATTATCGTCAGATTTATCCATAGTAATGACTACAAAAACTCGATTCGTGCGGTTCTCATT
Source organism: Actomonas sp. (assembly GCA_965203585.1). Lineage (GTDB taxonomy): Bacteria > Verrucomicrobiota > Verrucomicrobiia > Opitutales > Opitutaceae > Actomonas. Next base: position 248,096 of record CBDBDC010000002.1, on the reverse strand, counting down.
TTCAGGATTCTATTTGGTTATTCTTACCACCATGAGTTTAATATTTTCTCCTCCGAATATAGGTAGTGCTGGTGGACAACCACTTCCTTCGACGATATTCCGGCAAGTCGACATTGAAGCAATAACCGGTCTAAATCTAAATAAACTCAATGTCGTATTGGAGTCGTTTCTGCATAAGAATGGAGATGCTCCCGGTATGCCTACAGTTGACTCTCTGCAGGGTGTTTGGCTCTTTGGATTTGCGAACCGAATTAGTGAGAATGATAACAAGTATCGTTCTACAAGTGATCTTTCGAAAGAGCTTCAGGACCGAAGCCAATCGCCATCAGAAAAATACTTTTATCGTGAGGTTCAATTTGTGTGGGATCTCAATAAGATCCACGTAGGTGAATGGACGTTCATAATTAATGAAGATCATACGATTCGTGGTGGAACCTCCGGTTTTATCAAATTGAGTGATGGCAATCACAAGCCTGTGAACCTCTGGATTATCGTAGATGTTTCGAGAGAATATGTGGTGAAGGGCTGGGGAGTTGATGAGGTTCCGATTTACTGACAGGTCGGTCAGAAGATAGGCGGGGGGAGAAAAACAGGGTCAGTCCTTACTGTTGTAACAAAGTCCAACGCTGACCACGCCCCTGCGGCACACGCCGTGCCAGCCCTCCGTCGCGTTGCTCCTGTAAAATCTCAGCCGGCTTGGGACGGAATTGAGGCGTTTAAAGGGGACATTGCTTGATTCTTGACAAAATGCGTTTCACGCGCCGCGTTTGGTCCTGTTGATCAAGTCTGAAGCGGGGAACATATTGACTGACAGTCGCGGGCTGCCCCATTCCGAGACGCTCCGTGATCCAAACGTTACTGGCATCAGTGAGTGTCTTTAATAGGTAAGCCAAAAGCACCTTGTCATTTTCGGTGGTTTTGGGTCCGAGTGTTGTTAGTTCAATTTGCGCCGCCAGAGCGAAGGCGGAGAGTTTTTTACCCCACTGAACAGCACGTTCTTTGGCCCACTCCTGGGAAGACATTCCCTCAAAACGCTTTGGTTTTTTCCCTGCGCCTCCGCTCCGGTCGCTGCAGCCGGGTCCGCATGGCCCGGCGCTCGCGGAAAGCCGCGTGCTCGCCCCTTTTGTAGGGCCAGCGGAAGGGAAATCGCTCCATCCGGCTAAGGGCTTCTTTTTTAGTTGCTCAACGCGCCCTGCTGGCCATCGCTGGCGACGCTCGCCCGAGCGCACGACGCGCCTGGGAAAACGCGAGCGACTGACGAACCCCAACCGGAGGAGACGAAGCCCACAAACCGCCGCTCGAAACGACCCCTGCTCTTTGTATTGGTTGTCCGGCCGACCCGACCCCAACACCGCTCTAACTCTCGTCCTGAAAACCACGTCGCGGACTGAAAAACCGCACTATGAGTTTTTTGTCCGAAGTCCTCGAAAACGCGCCCGGTTCCGACTCCGCAAGTCGCTGAACTGCACCAGGAAAACCAGTCCTCCGGCGCTACGACGGCACTAGGCTGCGTTGTTGCCCCAAATAGCACAACAATCGCTGAGTCTAGTAATTTAAAGGGAAGGACAAAAGCGCGGGTAAATGCGTCTATTCGGAAAAAAATGGGCGATAAGCTAAGACAAGGCGTCATTCACTCGTTGAGTGCGGATCAAGCTGCTGAAATTGAAAAGCTTCAGAAAGGACTGGATACGTTCTCCAGCACTGAACTAGTGAAGTTGGCTGCTGAGCTGAGGCGTAGGATATTTTTTATCGACGACAGTCTTGTTGTTGCCGAAACCGAGGAAAACCCGAAGACTACTTTTGGTTACACTTACCCCGAACTCTATCCTAATACTATTTTCCTGCATCCCGTTCATTTTGAAGATGACTCTTTTCAACTACCTGATGCGTCGGGTCAGGAAGCGTGGATTTACGCTGTTGGAGAAATATTTTTTCATGAAAACCTACATTTGCGCTACGAAGAGCTAGGCATTGACGACCCAGGCGGTGAGAAAGCACACGAAATTATGGACCAGTATCAGGAGCGGGTTTTAGACACCATCATGAGGGAGGTATATGGACCTTAAATCTATCTTCATATTGCTAGTGTGTTTATCACTTGGGAAGACTGCTGTTGCAAACAGCACGATGTCTCTCGTTGAGAAGGAGCTTGGTGAGTTTCGTGCGGCGCTGCTAGTTTATAGGGCAGCGACCAAGACAACGCATTTTCACAATTCCGAGCATGTAAAACGGGCTTTGATGAAGCAGATCGATTTTAAGGGCGAAAAGCTTAGTCCTAGTGGCGATATTATTGACCCTTGGGGGAGGCCTTACCGTCTAATCAAGTCGCTTGATGGTAGCCTTTTAATCGTCAGTCTTGGAGATCCGGAGGCCGTTTCGAGTTCGCCATATGTGCTTGTCGTGCAACCGTCAAAAGAGGCTTTCCGAGAGGGTCGGGGATTATAGGTGGGCTCCCAAATCCAACGCGTAACCACGCCCCTGCGGCACGCTGGGCGCCAGCAAATAGCTGTCACCCATCCTGCTCGTTCCCTCCGCTCCGAAATGTCGCTCCAGTCCACGTGGCACAAGCCCCACCGGCGACGGCCTGGGCGCTAAGATCGCGCCCGAAGCAGGGCTCCTTTAAGACCCGCCCTGTCACCGTCGTTCCGCCACTTCGCGTTGCTTCGTTCTGTCACGTCGGTGCCCGCCGTGATCAGACCGGCGGGGACCCCGCTGCGCCCGGCTGGGTGCCGGGCGCGCTCAGCTCGCTAACGCGAGGTCGCGCGCCCGCTCCCTGCACTTCGTTTCAGTCGCCCAGCGGTTCCAGTCGCGTCGCTCCTTGCAGCCGGGCCAGCGGAAGGGGGGCCAGCGGAAGGGGACATTGCGTGACTCTTTACAAATCGCTCCATCCGGCTAAGGGCTTCTTTTTTAGTTGCTCAACGCGCCCTGCTGGCCATCGCTGGCGACGCTCGCCCGAGTGCACGACGCGCCCGGGAATCGCGAGTGACTGACGAACCCCAACTGGAGGAGACGAAAAGCCCACAAGCCCCGCCGCTCGAAACGGCCCCTGCTCTTTGTATTGGTTGTCCGGCCGACCCGACCCCGACACCTTCCCAACTCTCTCCCTGAAAACGCCGCTGCGGACTGAAAAACCGCACTAGGAGTTTTTTTGTCCGAAGTCCCCCAGACGCGCCCGGTTGCGACTCCGCAAGTCGCTGAACTGCACTAGGAAAACCAGCCCGCGAATGCTACGGTGGCACTGGGCTGCGTTGTTGCCCCAAATAGCACACTTGATCCGTTCCAAGTTTCACAAGGAGCTGCCGTGAGCAATCAGACTTCGCAAAGTCAAGCTGCTCAATTGAAACGTGACGGTTTCTTGACGTTGGATAAGGCCGGACACGCTGCCTCAGTTGAGGCAAAAATACTCACGAATGCAGATCCTAACAGTCTCGAGTATGGAGGAGAAATTTACAGCTATGACGATAACGGTGTCACAAAATACGGCTACGTAGTCCCCCGCCAAGGAGTTGCCCCGTATACGGTAAATGGGAAAACTTATCAACCGGGGCCACAGATATTTTCGAGTAATGTTAAGGGCCTCGGTAAGTTTGAAGGTGGATATCATTCACATCCTAGCTCCGCTTCATTTAGTAATGACGGTGCAGGAGTAGGTGATATTCCGACAGTTGAAGGAGCTGGGGTGCCGCTTTACTTAGGAAGATCAGGCGGTTTCTTTGGGAATAAGATTATTGTAGAGGTTAGAGTGCCGACGACCCAACGAAAAGACGGAACTTGGCGAAGTAAGACAATCAGAATTAAACCGTAATATTATCGCGATGAAGAAATATATATTAGTCATGATTCTTTGTATTTTAAATACATCCTTCGGTGCAATTAACGTCGGTTTTGACGATCTCATCAGGAGTCCCGAAAAATACGATGGATGTGAGATTGCTGTTGTTGGGTTCTACTACATGAAGAGTCCGGTGTCGGCTTTGTTCTCTAGCAAAAAGTCATTTAAGGCAGGCCGAAAACGAAAATCAGGAATCCTTTGGATAGGTGCGAACTCCGAGAGTGTGCTCCGTTCTGCGATTGATCGGAAAAACAAAAAATGGGTAAGAGTGACAGGAGTGTTTAGACGCGGGCCACTCGGTATATTTGAGCAATACCAAGGCCAGATAGATGAAATTACCAAGATGGTTGTAGTCTCTCCTCAAGAGATCGCGGACAAGAAACAGCAGGCTTCCGACAATTGATTAGGCAGTCCGAAAGGGGCATTCCGTAAATCTTTGAATCGCTCCCTTCCAATCCAACGCAAACCCAATACACCCTGTGGCTAACCAGTCCCCTGCGGCACACGCCGCGTCAGCCTTCCGTTCGTCCCGCTAGGCGGGACTCTTCCAATCTGTCACGACGTCTGCGCGTTCCCTCGCTGCCTCAACGTTGCTCAGTCCACAAGACAGAAGCTCCACCGGCGACGGCCCTGTGTCGCCTACGCGCCAGGGGCGTTTAAAGGGGACATTGCTTGATTCTTGACAAAATGCGTTTCACGCGCCGCGTTTGATCCTGTTGAGCAAGTCTGAAGCGGCGAACATATTGACTGACAGTCGCGGGCTGCCCCATTCCGAGACGCTCCGTGATCCAACGAGCTCCATCGAAATGGGCGCTCACCAGTGCGCATACCTACAACGGCACCGATAGTGACATCGGCACGAGTTCCCTTGAAATACCCAACCTGCAGCACGACTACGACTACGACAATGCGGGCAATCGTATCGAGGCAAACCAGACCGGAAACGCGGCCTATAACGAAACCGCGACAACCCACGCCACCAATCGCCTCAGTAATCACCAAAACAAGGCGGTGATCGTTGCAGGCACCGTGGGTAGCGGAAGCAATGTAGCCGTTGCCATGGACGGCGGCAGTCCCGTCGGCCCGGCGCGGGAAAGCGCCTACTATAGTCATGCCTTTACGCCCGCCAACAGCGCTGGCCCCGCCATTTCTGATATTTCAATCTGGGCCGGGGCGGGCAGTGGAGCGATCCGCTCAGATACCAAAACGCAAGCGATTGCTCAAGCTACTCAAACTCTGGATTACGATTTTGATGGGAACCTGACCAACGATGGCCTGTGGGATTATACGTGGGACGCCGAAAATCGACTGATTGCGGCCTCCACGACCAGTGCTGCGGAAACCGCTGGCATGGTCTCCACGGACATCGTATACACCTACGATTACATGGGGCGGCGCATCGAACGCACCGTGGACAAACCCGGCACCGGCGACGACACGCACCACCGCTACGCCTACGACGGGTGGAACCTGCTGGCCGAGTACACCGTGGGGGGCGACGCACTGACCCTGGTGCGCAGCTACGCCTGGGGCGTGGACGAGCGCGGTCGCCACGGTTCGATCAGTGGAGCTGGCACCCTGTTGCAAATTACCGATCACGGCACCAACATGCACTACGTGCCCGCCTACGACGGCAACGGCAACCTCGTGGCGCTTTACGACGCGGCCGACGAAAGCGAAGAAGCCGTCTACGAATACTCGCCTTACGGTGAGTTACTGCGGGCGACCGGCGCCTACGCTCAGGAAAACCCTTTCGGTTACGCTACCAAGCTGCGTGACGAACACACCGGACTAGTTAATTACGGCTACCGTAACTATTCCCCTAAACAAGGCCGCTTCATCAACCGAGATCCAATCGAAGAAGCGGGCGGGGTAAACCTCTACGCCTTCACCGAAAACGACCCGGTGAACCAAACCGATATTCTCGGATTGACCCCCGACTCGCGGCGCTTTGAAATCGGCTCGTGGCGCTTTGAAATCTACTCGTCCTTTCGCAGGCTCTACGACCCGTTTCGCAGGCCCTACGACCCGTTTCGCAGGCCCTACGACCCGTTTCGCAGGCCCTACGACCCGTTTCTGGACGACCCAGGATACTATTACGAACCCGATGGTCCAGCGGACTCCGGAGAAGCGGAGGCTTGGCGCAAAGAAGGCATCCGCCAAGCCAACGTGGCCAGAGCGCAAACCAAAGCCCTCCGATCTCAAATGCGTGCCAATACCGAAGATGTTATGGCATCCGCTGACCTACCCAACGGTAACCGTCTCGGAAACTAACCTGTCGATGCCCCAAACAACGCAGGGGCTATCCTACTCGATGATAACACACTTGTTCTGAGCGTGCCCGGTGGTCCTAGTCTGGTGAACCGAGAAACACGGCGTGTGAGAGGCTCTTCCGGTGGTGGAACTGATATGGGAACGACGGTTCAGAATGCTGAAATCGCTCTTATGCAGCGAGTGTTAAAGTATGGAAAAGGCGGATCGTCTCCGAATGCGCGCCAATACGATAGAGCAGTTCGGCACCTTAAGAACTTCCGTCGAGCCAATGGGCTTAGTGCTCCTCGTGGCCCTGTGCACACGGAACTCCGGCCAGCGGGTGCCAGAAGTGAACATCCATACAGGTTACCGACCCCGCCTCCAAAACAAGCTAAAACGAATCCACAACCAGACCGCTGCGGGAGGCAATCGTGGTATATCTGGGGGTCCAGTTTCGCAATCGGAAGCAATGAGACTTGGGGTTAAATTTGTGGGGCCATATTTTCGCGTTATGTCGAACGGGCAGGGGTTGGTGTCCGCGAACGGCTTGCGAGTATTCCGGTTTCCTCAAGCCAAACGCGGAATAAACCCAGCCACACAACAACCATGGTCTCCCACTGGTAGACAGGCAAATTTTGAAACTAGAGAGTTCCCCGGCATGCCTTCGAGCAGTAATGTTCATATTAACGTATCAGGCCCTTAGACATGAGCAGCGCTAAACTTGAACTTGTATCGATATCATCCGCAGAGATCGATTTAGAGGCTTGGTCACCATCTAGGCTAGTGGATGTATTTGTATGTCTAGATCTGGAAATCGGGTTCAGTGACGGCGGTGTTGGAGTTAATATGTTCTATGTGATCTTAGCTACATCAGAGGCCTTGAGGCTAAGGTCCAACGAGGCTAACATAGCCGAAAATCGAGTCTTCCTCGTAGAGTCATTTGATTACACTGCTGTAGTGGGAGGTATCCAAAAAATAATCGATCAATGTTCACGACCATCTTGGGAAGAATCATGTTCGGCTTTGAGAGGTTATTTTCGATGGGAATACGAAAACTACTCGGAAAGATAAGGGACTGAAACCGCGCCAATCCTTTTTTCTCAACGCCAACCACGCCTCTGCGGCACAAGCTGCGCCAGCCCTCCGGTCGCGATGCTCCCTCTAGGCAGCAAAAGGGGACATAGGGTATGAACTGGGGACATAGGTAATAGCTAAACAGGGCGGTGCCCTAGAAAAATGTAACCTCAATGGACCAGAAGATGCAGTTTGTCAGTTTGGCGGCCACGGGTCGCTTCAGCGTCACGCAGCTATGCGAAGACTTCGATATCAGTCGTAAAACCGGCCACAAGTGGCTGAGTCGTTACGCGGCGCAGGGAGCACCGTAAGCGTCCGTTCTGGCTGAGGGCCGTCAGGATGTTATTCTGGCGGGCTGGCTAAGATCGAAGCGGAGCGCATATACGTTTATGGCGGCGTGGTGGATTTGCGCAAAGGTGCCGATGGGTTGCGAGCGTTGGTCGGCAGGATCTGCGCAAAGCGCAAAGTCGAGTGTGCCGACGTGTCGTTTACGCGCCGTGAAGTCCGCGACTTTACCGGCTGGGGCGACACGCAACTGAAGGTGCATCTGTCGCGCCTGGTCGAACTGGAATACGTGCTCACCCACCGCGCCGAAGCGCGTCTGCCGCGTCACATGCTTAGCGCCGGTGAAGCCGAGCGCGTGCTGGGCGTGCCCGACGTTTCCGGAATCTTGGGACTGCGGGATCGGGCGATGTTGGAAACGCTCTACTCGACGGGCATGCGGCGCATGGAGTTGATCGGGTTAAGACCCTGCGACCTGGATGCCGAGCGCGGCACCGTGATGATGCGCCAGGGCAAGGTCAAAAGGGACCGCATGAGCCCGATGGGGGAGCGGGCCCTTGCCAAATAATAAGACCCCCTCGATCCCGAAACACTACGCCAAGTTGGCGATAATCGCGTCAGCCATTGCTTTGGTTCCGACCGGTTCTCGGCCAAAGGCAATGTCTCCCGTGCGAAGGCCATCCTGCGTAACCGTTTTGCGCACCGCCGCCTCGATCTTGCTGGCGAGTTCGAGTTGTCCGAAGCTGTAGCGCAGCATCATCGCGCCCGATAGGATTTGTGCGCAGGGGTTGGCTACGCCTTTACCGGCAATATCGGGTGCGGTGCCGCCGGCCGGTTCAAACAAACCGAAGGGGTGGCCATGGGAGTTCTTTTGCGTGCCCAGCGAAGCGCTGCTCATCATGCCCAATGAACCGCAAATCACGGCCATCTCGTCGGACAGAATATCTCCGAACATATTTTCGGTGAATAAAACGTCGAACTGGTTGGGGTCGCGAGCCAACTGCATGGCCGCATTATCGACATACATATGCGAGAGCTCCAAATCGGGATGGTGCTTCTCAAAATAAGTGATGACCGTTTTGCGCCAGAGAACTGACGTTTCCAAAACATTGGCTTTGTCGACCGAGCAGACCTTGCGACCGCGGGCTTTCGCGGTCACTGCGGCAACCTCGGCGATTCGCTCGATCTCGGAAGTCTGGTAAACCATGGTATCGATGGCCTGTTCTTCTCCATTTTCGAGCGTGGTGGTGGTCTTCGGTTGCCCAAAATAGATGCCGCCGGTCAGCTCGCGGATACAGACGATGTCAATTCCCTCGGGGATCCGGGATGTCTTGAGCGGAGAAGCGTCGGTAAGCTCGGGGTAGAGCAGGCCTGGACGGATATTGGCAAACAAACTGAACGCTTTCCGCAGCGGCAAAAGGGCGGCGCGCTCCGGTTGTTCCTTGGGAGGGAGCGTTTCCCATTTGGGTCCACCCACAGATCCAAACAGGATCGCATCCGACTCACGGCACACCGCCAATGTGCTGTCGGGCAGGGCCTTGCCATGATTGTCGATTCCCGCGCCGCCCACCTCGGCAACTGAACTTTCGAGTTCGAGGCCGTGAGCGCCGGCGGCGGCGTCTAAAACGCGGAGCGCCTCGGTCATTACCTCAGGGCCAATGTAGTCTCCTGAAAGAACGGCAAACTTAAGCTTTGTCATGATCAAACGCTCATCGTGTGACCGCAGCGACAAACGATGCAAGCATGGGTCTCAAAGAGAATTCAACATTGCCGCCGAGCCGCATTTAGGCCTCTGCTCGGATCGCATGAAGGTGCAAACCATTCCCTCCGGCCTAATCCAAACCAACGCATTCCTGCTCACCGACGCCGATCTGGGTGAGGCTATCCTCATTGATGCCCCGGGAGAAATTTGGCCCAAGATCAAACCGCAGCTGGATGAGTTCAGCCTGCGGCTCACCGACCTTTGGATTACGCACGGGCATTGGGACCATACCCAGGGCGGGGCGGAAATCGTTCGCGAAACGGGTGCCACGGTGACCGCGCATCAGGCGGACAAAATCCTGATCGAAACCCCTGAAGTCATGGAAGGTTTCATGGGAGAGCGATTGGGACTGGAAGGTATCAAAGTCGATCAGTGGATCGAAGAGGGCGACGCGCTGCAAGGCTTCGGCACCTCGGTAGAGGTGCGCCATGTTCCCGGCCATTGCCCGGGGAACATTCTTTTCTATTTTGCCGCAAGTGCCCAGGCGTTTGTGGGGGATGCGATTTTCGCCGGAAGCATAGGACGCACCGACCTTCCTGGGGGATCATTTGAGGAATTGGAAAGCGCGATTCGTTCGCGAATCTATACCTTGCCAGACGATGTCATACTTTTGCCCGGTCACGGTCCCGCTACTTCCGTTGGTAAAGAGAAAACCACCAATCCCTATGTCACTCCCTGAAGATCTGACCTTCATGAAACGGGCGATTGAACTTGCTCGTCAGACTTGGGGCGAAACCGCTCCCAATCCCTTGGTTGGCGCCGTCATTGTTGAAAACGGAGAAATCGCCGCGGAGGGCTGGCACGCACGGGATGGAGAAGCTCATGCCGAAAAGGTTGCTTTGGGGAATCTCGGACGTCCTGCCCGGCCCGATGCCACCATTTATGCGACACTTGAACCGTGTTCCACCGCCGGAAGAACCGGTGCCTGTTGCGAGGCAATTATCCAATCGGGAATCAAACGCGTCGTGATTGGTGCGATGGATCCAAACCCTGCTCACACCGGTCGGGCGGTGGAGGTTCTAAACGCCGCAGGAGTGGAGGTAACGACCGGCATTGCTGAGGGTGATTGCGCGGACCTGAACCTCGTATTTAACCATTGGATATCCACGGGCCAACCGTTGATCGCAGCTAAGACAGCGGTTACGATCGATGGCCGTATCGCTACACGAAACGGCGAGTCCCAATGGATCACCAATTCAGAATCACGAGCTGATGTGCACCGTTGGCGACGGGCTTTTCCGGCGATCGCGGCCGGTGCGATGACAGTCAAGGATGACGATCCACGGTTAACGGCGCGTGTGGAGGGTCAAGATGAGTGGAGCCCCATTCGATTCGTCTTTGATGGATTGCTTCGCACTGTCGTCGATCGCGCCATGCCGAAAGTCTATACCGACGAATTTCGGGAACGGACAATCGTAGTAACCACTCCTCACGGCGGTTTAGGATATGTTCGAAAACTCCGTGATCTCGGGATTCAAGTTTGGGTAATCCCCTCTGACAACCAGTCGGTTCCTTTCGCGGATTTTAAGCAAAGGTGTGCCGAAGCAAAAATCTCGGGGGTTTACGTAGAAGGAGGCGCCAGATTGATCGGCAATTTACTCCGTTGGCAGGAATTGGATTACCTTTTCAACTACCGTGCTCCGCTGCTTTTTGCCGATGAGCGGGCGAAAAGTGGATTTAGTGGATTGCGCACCGAAAAACTCGTCAACGCGGTGCGGTTAACCGACGTGCGGCACGCGAATTTTGCCGACGATCAACTTATGCGTGGACGGGTGGTTTACCCGGATAAAGTTCAGGTGGACGAAACTCTGTTCTCTCGATGAAAGATTCGATACAGACGCTTTATCTCGCGTCGGGAAACAGTCACAAAGTTTCGGAGATTCAACATATGGCGGATGCGGCAAGGCTTCCACTGCAGGTGCGATCAGCCAAGGAACTGGGTGGCATGCCTGACGTCGTCGAGGACACGGGGACGTTTGTGGGAAACGCGGCGAAAAAGGCCCGAGCGCTCGCCGTCATCGCACCGACAGAGGCATGGGTCATGGCAGATGATAGCGGAATCTGCGTTGATGCTCTGGGTGGAGACCCGGGCGTGGAATCCGCCTACTTTGCCGGTCCCCAAGATGATGATGACGCTAATCTAGCCAAACTGGTGGAAGTCATGAGCGATAAACCCGCTGGAGAACGATCGGCGCACTATGTGTGTGTGCTCTACGTTCTTTCCGCGGAAAATACCGCCAACTATTTTGAAGGGTTTTGCCACGGAACACTGACTAACGAACCCATCGGAAGCGGGGGGTTTGGCTACGACCCGCTGTTTGTCCCCCAAGGTTATAAGGATACGTTTGGGAGGCTCCCCGCGGAAACCAAACAAGCGCTAAGCCACCGGGCTGCTGCATGGAATCTTTTCGCGGCTTGGTTCAGTTCCAAATAGTATTCGGTTTAGCTTTCTTCGGGAAATTCGAAGGAGGTGACCAGAAGATCAAACTCAGGTCCGACAAAGCCGATTCGCTCAACTAAACACTCGAGCGTGAACACCAATAGCGGACCGGACTCCTGTTGGGAAAAGATCTGCACCACGGCATACTCGAGTTCTTCATTTTCCTCGTCGGTATAGTGGTATTCCAAAACACGGGTTCGACCGTCGAGGACACGAATCATATTCGGGTTGGCCGAGCTATCCGCGTTGGTAAAGCACGCGCGCGGATGGGAGTCTCTCCAAGGAGGCCAGATAACGATTCCAATGTTGTTCGTCCAGCGACGCGATGAAGCTCGTAGGCCTGACTGCTGAGAGACCAAAACGGCTTTGATCGTCAAATTTGAAGGTAAGACTGAAAGGATAACGAGGGGAGGGAGTCGCGGCGGTCGACCATTGCTCCATGGCTTCCACGGGGACCTGGTAATCCAATCCTCCTCCGGTCAACGTGAGGTATTTGATGAGGAGTTCGTCCCAAACTGCCATCCGACTCCCTTGGCGAAATGCGATTTGACGCCCGATCACGGGCCAGGCGGTAGCGGTGGAACTGGGCTTGAGTCGAACAGGCTTCTCAAGTGTCTCCGCATGCAGCGGGACCCAGTTTTCCTACACTTGGGCAAGTGCGGTTGACGAGAAAGCCATCAAGGCCAGGACGTGAAATATACGGTGAGTAGCCATTACATTTTGGTGAATGAAAGATCTGTATCCGCTAGGAGGGCATTATATTCCGTCTCGCTAATGTCCCGATAGTCGAGACGACGGAAGGTGCGAATAATAGGAGTTCCTGGAGGATAACGACGCTGATCACCGAACATCGAACTGAATCCCCACTCCCGCTTGGGAGCACCATATTTCGACTGTGCCCACGTTCCCGTGGCGATTTCACTGGCGAAAAGTGACACGATTGATCCGCGGTAGCGCAGACTCTTACCGCTCCACTTTTCATGGAAACGGGGATAGTTTTCAACGCCCCTCGAGTATTGACTGTTTGCCGTTCCAGAAGTCTCCACAATGCCGGTTAGAAACGCGGCGGAAACCTCGGTATGATCTGCGTTGGGACGGGAATGAACTATTACTGTTGATGTCGCCGGATAGGACGACCTCTCCTGTAACAAAATCGGTGGTATCCCATTTGGAGGAGAGCACGCTGATGGCATCAGCAATGATCGCGGCAGGAACTTCGTTGGCTTCCGGTGTGGTCATATCTGAACGATCGGCCAGGAGGGTGCCGTCGGCGTTGTAGTGACCCACCGTGTAAACGGGCGCATTGGTCGCAACCGTGAGGCCCTCGGGCAAGAAAGCATTGGTGGGATCAGACGCCCGGCGGTTGGGCATCTGCGAAGCATTGAGGAGCCGAACCGAAGTGCGGTTCCCAGAACCCGCCTCTTGGGAAACCGTGGTGGTCGCGTTGGATTTGTAGGTAAGGCCCGAAGATGCATAGCCCGTGGTGGGAGATTCCACATCAACGTAAACAACACCATTTCAGGCGCCATCAACGGTGGGGTCGTCTAGATCCCAATCGGTGCCATCCACTTTAAAGTTATCCGCCGATCCTGCTGAAGCGGCCAGCACGGCGGTTTTCATTTTACCGAGATCGAAGTCCGCGGTGTTTATCCACTTACGCTCGCGCCAATCATACATGCGGCGTTGGTTCTCGATCATATCGGCCGGTGGCGTGACGACTTTGGTTGGATTTGCTGTCAACCAAACAGTTCGACTGATGGCATTCTTGTGGTCATCGGTATCGTCGGGATCAAAGAAGCCAAACGTGTCTTCGTCCGGCTCGACAACGAAATACAGCCCCGCCTTATTGGCGAATTTCTGTTCTTCGACACTCGCAGTTCCGGCAGAATCGGGCGGTTCGATCAAATCGTGCGCCTGTGGCCCGGTGACCACTCCGGGAGGTGTTTGGCGCGGGAATCCTTGGTCATCCTCGTCCAGCATGATGGTTTCTTTTGCCCAATCCTTGTTATTGAAAACGCCACCTTGCTTATCAGTCAGGATTACGCCGCCACTCGAGACCAAGTTTAGATCAACTGTCCCCGTCGTATCTAGGGCGGCCGCCTGCAATGTCGCGAAGTCGCTGCTGCGCATCTGCTTGAGGTAGGCCTGAGCCAATGTCAGGGCGGTATTATTATAAACCGCTTCTTCCGATGCCGCCCGGACTTGAAAGGTGAGAGATAGAATCCCCACAATCATAAAGCTGAAGATCGTAAGACCGACAATCACTTCGATGAGGCTGAAGGCGGAGGATCGATTTCGAGAACGTCTAGCGGAGACGGATTCGGGGTTTTGCGGGACAGAGGGAACGATCATGCTCCTACCTTATCCTAAAAGGAGAAATTCCGGTAGGTCAGGTTGGCCTATTTAATGGCCCTATTGAGGGTGAGACTGAGCGTAGAGTGCCGCCGCCTGTGCGCGGCGAGTCACGTGTAGTTTTTCAAACACCGTCCCGAGGTAGTTTTTTACGGTTTTCTCCGCAAACCCCAGTTCACCAGCAATTTCCTTGTTTGTATGGCCCTCCGCAATCAGCGCGAGCACGCGGCTTTCCTGCCGCGACAGGCTTCCGATCAGATCTTTGGTGGCCGGGACGTTCGACCTGACCAGCGCTAAAACCCGAGCAGTAATGTCTGGGTCCAAAATCGATTTTCCCGCGTGGACATCGAGAATAGCCTGAATCAGCGCGGCGCCGTTCACCTCTTTCAACCAAGTAACCATGAGCCCCCGCCCGTATGGCGTTGTCCACCATATCTTCATCTTCCACCGAGGTTAGAATCAGGACCTTGGTGTTGCTATGGGAACGACAAATCTGACGACAAGCATCGAAACCCGTTCCGTCGGGCAGTCGAATGTCAAGTAGGACCACATCCGGTTTCTCCTTCGCCACGAGAGCAATCCCGGAGGCAACGCGGTCAGCCGCGCCCCTGAGCTCCAAGGATGCGGCGCTCCCCAACAACGCCGTCAATCCAGCCCGAACAACTTCGCTATCGTCGACGATTACAAGGGAAACCGGAGGATGATCAGGGAGGCTCATGAGGCCCGGGCGGTTTGCCAGACTACGCGAATGCTCGTGCCGTTGCCGGGAGCGCTCGTCAATTGGAATTCTCCGAGAGCTTGAGCGGCCCGGGCGGTCATGTTATCGAGACCGTTTCCGCGCTGCTCGTTTTGGCTTGGTTCAAATCCGGTGCATTCATCCCGTAGGGACAACTCAACACCACCGTCCGAAGCGTTGAGACCAATCCAAATTCGGTGAGCGCCTCCGTGCCGAAGAGCATTGCTCACAGCCTCACGCGTGATCTGCAGAGATTCGGAAATCTGTTGGTCGGAAAGGTCCGCAGCGGTGGATTCGTCGATTTTCCACTCCACGTCCAAGGGGCGTCCCGCCCGTAGTTCTTCAACGGCCTCGCGAAGACCGACGGCGAGGGAATCCTGTCGGACCGATCGCGGCGAGAGACCGGCAATGTAGCTCCGCATGTCGGCGATGCTTCGGTTGATCAAGTCGCGCGATTTCGTCATGTGTTCCCGAGCCCCCTCGGGATTGTCCGCACTCGCGAGGGATGCGGTTTCGAGCGTAAGACCGACGGCGTAAAGAGATTGAATGACGCTATCATGTAGATCGCGGCCGAGACGGAATTTCTCCTCCAAGGCCTGATTGAGGAGTTGCAGTCGTTGCTGAGCGTCCGCCTGGGCCTTTTCACGTTCGTCTCGTTCTTGATTCAAAGCGACTTGGGCCTGCGCAGAGGTCGTTGCCAACAGATCGAGACTGCGTTGTTCGCGTTCGCGAGATCCGAAAGGAGCTCGGGTGTGGTTGCCTGTTTTTGAACGAATCCCCAAGGCGAATACCAGAATGATGGAGACACCCAGAGCGCATACACTGATGGCCATCACGCCTCGATCGAGGAGGGCGAAGGCCCCACGATTTGAGTTCTCCGAGCTGGCACGAGAGGACGTATCACGTTGCTCCACACTCCAACGCGTGATCGATGCAGCGACTAAAATAGCCAGTAAGATCACCAGTAAAAAAGTGAGTAATCGGGTGAGGGGAGTCATGACGACAATCCAAAGAGTGCTGGCCCGATGGGGATGCATCAAAACCTTCGACAATCGTCGTTGGCTGACTTTGGTTGGCTGACTCCACTCATGAAAACCTTCTACATCACCACCGCGATCGACTACGTGAACGGTTCGCCACACTTGGGCCACGCCTATGAAAAAGTGCTGACGGACGTCATTGCCCGTTTTCGCCGAATGATGGGAGACGACGTGTATTTCCTGACCGGAACCGACGAGCATGGGCAAAAAATCCAGCAAAGCGCCCGAGCGAAGGGCATCGAACCACAGGCTTTTGTGGACTCCATTGCCCCGGAGTTTCAGACCATGTGCGAGAAGCTTGAGATTTCGAATGACGATTTCATTCGGACCACCGAGCCGCGCCACAAGAAAGTTGTCTGTCATCTGCTCCAGCAGCTCTTCGACAAAGGAGAAATCTACAAGGCAGAGTATCAAGGTTACTACTCAACCCGTCAGGAACAGTTTCTACAGGACAAAGACCGCAATGAAGACGGCACTTGGCCGGAGATTTATGGCGAAGTAAGCGAGATCACAGAGTCGAACTACTTCTTCAAACTCGGAGCTTATCAGCAGTGGTTGGTTGATTACATCAAAGCCAACACGGATTTCATTTTTCCGCGTTACCGCGCCAAGCAGGTGCTGGAATTCCTCTCCGAGCCCCTGAGCGACCTTTGCATCTCTCGGCCCAAGGAACGGTTGGAGTGGGGAATTCCGCTGCCTTTCGATCCGGACTTCGTCACGTATGTGTGGTTTGATGCTCTGACCAATTATTACTCAGCCGTAGCCGACAAGGAAGGCCTCTGGCCAGCATCGTTCCACGTTATCGGTAAGGACATTCTCGTGCCACCGCACGCGGTGTATTGGCCGATTATGTTGCAGGCATGCGGACTCCCGATTTCTCAGTCGATTTTAGCCCACGGTTGGTGGTCGATCGACGGCGCGAAGATGTCCAAGACCACCGGGAACTTTGTCGAACCGGCAGAGTTTGTGGATCAGTTCGGCGTCGATGCCCTGCGCTATTTCCTCATTCGTGAGATGAGTGTGGGGCAGGATAGCGATTTTTCGATGGACCAGTTCTTGGTGCGCTATAACAGCGAACTCGCCAATAACCTGGGTAACCTCGTGAATCGCACGCTCAATATGACGAACCGATTTGCGAATGCGGTCATTCCCGAGCCGGCGGAAAGTGGCGACCCTGAGACGGCGCTGCGTGATGCTTGGGAAAGGACCCGCGAGGAGATCGTGCCGCTCTTCGAACAATTTCAATTCAACGTCGGCTTGGAGCGGGCCATGAGTTTTATCACCGCGACCAACGCCTACATTCAACAGCGAACTCCTTGGGAGCTTGCCAAATCGGACGCCCCGAAGGACGAAGTCCTGCTCCGCACGGCCTTGGCCCACATGGCGGAGGCCCTACGACTTGGCTCAACGTTGTTGCAGGCCGTGACTCCCGGGTCGGTTGATAAAATTCGCTCTGTTCTGGGCTACGAAGCTGGTGAAAACTGGCAGGAAGAGCTCGTTTGGGATCACCGTCTCACCGGCAACTCTGTCGCCAAGAATTGCATCCTGTTTCCTCGGCCGGAGAAAAAGAACTGAGTTGCTGGCGACCGCGGTGGACGTGGTCATGGTGGCGGTAAGACGCGATGAAAATCCTGCCCATAAATCCCACCGAAAACGCCTCACCCGAGGTGTTGTTGGAGTTTTTGGGGCAGTGCCGGAAACTTGCCGAAGCACGGGAACATGCTCAGTTGGTGAGCATCAGCATTACGGTCGATGCCTTGGATCCTTTGGCCGTTCTGGAATCAATCTACGAACCACAACATCCTCATTTTTACGCGGAACACCCTTCGGACGGGACCGCCATTGCCGGTGCCGAAGTCGCATTGGAATTGAAGGCCGAAGGATCGGACCGGTTTGCCCAGTTGCAATGTTTTGCCGACGACACTTGGGAAAACTCCATCGGGGCCGGTAGTGTATCGGCTCCTTTTGGTGGACCGCATATTTTTGTGGCCGCCGCATTTTCCGACCAATCGGAGGCAGGGGAACCCTTCCCGGCACTCACCGCCTTCGTGCCGCACTGGCAGGTGGCACGCGCCGGAGACTCAACCACGGCCGTAGCAAATTTTGTCGTGGGAGCGGATTCGGACCTCACGGCGGTAGCGGTGCGCGTATTGCGGGCACATCAACGGTTTTCTTCCTTCGGTGGCAATTCAGCGAAAGGCGGAGGATTGGCGGAAATTCCCACAAAGTTCTCCCAAACGGAATCGCAAGACTATCGCAGCGCAGTCCGCTCCGGATTGGCCAAGATTGCGGCGGGCGACGTCAGTAAAATCGTCTTGGCGCGCGCCATCGATTTGGAGGGGAATTGTGCTTTGCCGCCGTTGGAGGCTCTGAACGGACTACGTGAACGGTTCCCCGATTGTTTTTCCTTCTCGGTCGCCAACGGGAACGGCGACAGCTTTATTGGGGCCAGTCCGGAGCGGTTGGTGCGGGTGAGCCAGGGAGTATTGGAAGCGGATGTATTGGCGGGAACAATACAAAGAGGTCGGGGAGCCATGGCCGATGCGGCCCGCGGCGCGGAGTTGCAGGCCAGCGTCAAAGATCAGCACGAACACAAACTGGTGCTCGAATCGATCGTGCGGCGATTGTCCCAGCTCGGATTGTCGCCGGAATTTTCCGATGCTCCCGGCTTGCGAAAGCTTGCCAATCTACAGCATCTGCACACGCCGGTGCGGGCGCAGTTAAATGAGAATGTGCGTTTATTGGATGCTCTGGCTGTCTTGCATCCGACTCCGGCCGTTGGGGGCTCACCGCGGGGTGTGGCGGTCAATTCGATCCGGAAGCTGGAGGGATTCTCTCGGGGGCTTTACGCAGGGACAATGGGCTGGATGAACGCGCGGGGTGGGGGAGAATTTATGGTGGGAATTCGCTCCGCTTTGGTAAACGGAACCAAAGCACGAGCCTACGCCGGAGCAGGTATTGTGAAGGGATCAGATCCCGATAAAGAGTTTGCGGAAACCGATTTGAAATTTCGTGCATTGTTGGAAGGATTGAAGGCCGGCGTATGAAAAACCTGGATGCACGAAATCTGAACAGCCTGTGGGCTTCCGCCATGGTGGAAACTTTGGCGCGTTCGGGACTGAAGCGTGCGGTGGTATCTCCAGGTTCACGATCGACGCCCATGGCAATGGCGTTGGCCCGGCATCTGGACGTCGATGCCATTCCGGTCGTAGACGAACGGTCCGCGGCGTTTTTCGGAATGGGCATGGCCCGAAACAGTGGAACACCGGTTGTATTACTGTGCACCAGTGGCAGTGCCGGAGCGCACTATTTACCCGCCATGATCGAGGCCAAGGAATCGGGCGTGCCGCTGATCGCGATTACAGCCGACCGGCCGCCTGAAATGAGAGACTGTGCTTCGGGTCAGACCATTGATCAGCACCGCCTCTTTGGCCAATACGCGACGTGGTATCACGAGTTAGCACTGCCGGAACTGTCCGAGGAGCGTTTCAACTACCTCCGCCAAACTACTCGTCAGGCTTGGAACCGGTCCCGACGGAACGGACCGGTTCATTTGAATATGCCGTTCCGGGATCCACTACCGCCGATATCCGATGGTGGCGCGAGTGCGGCTTGGGTAAACGACCTTCCGGCCGAGTTCTTTGAACTCACGGATGACGTGATCGTCGAGAGATCAAAGGTTCGTTTGAAGCAGCGACTGACGACCCAACGGGGACTTATCGTTGCGGGTCCCGCGGTGCCTCAGGATCCCGCTGCTTATGCCGCGCACATTTTGAGTCTCTCCGCTGCCACAGGATGGCCCATTCTGGCTGATGTGCTTTCGCCTCTTCGCCACCACGCTCCCGCTGATGCGGCGCTCGTCGCTGGATATGATATTATTTTGCGCGAGTCCAAAGTCGCGCGGGATCTTAATCCTCGTTTCGTCATCGCGCTAGAGAGTTGGCCGACGAGCAAAGTTCTTCGTTCTTGGCTGGAGGACAGTCAGGCGGAGATGTTGATGATCTCGGAGCGCCCGGGGAGCCGTGACGCGCTGCATGGACGCACCCGTGAAATCACGGCGTCGCCACTGAGTCTGGAGATCGAAACCTCCAGCGCACTCAACCACACCTACGCCCGCGAGTGGCAGACCGCCGAGGGGCGTGTGCAAGGGAAGCTCTTTGACTGGATGATCAGCGATGCCGCGGCTCGATTTGAGGGTAGGGCGAGCTACCAGTTGGCCACGATTGTTCCGGATGCAGCGAATCTTGTGGTCGCCAGCAGCATGCCGGTTCGAGATCTCGAATATTTCTGGCCGGTTTCGAATCGCGGAATTCGAGTCTTCGCTAGTCGCGGTGCGAACGGGATAGATGGCACTTTGTCGACCGCATTGGGTGTCGCTCACGATTCGGAGAGTCCGACGGTCTTGTTGACGGGTGATCTCGCGTTCTTGCACGACTCGAACGGCCTGATGTTGTCACGTGAACTGACCGGGTCGCTGACCGTTGTTTTAATCAATAACTCGGGCGGACGAATATTCGAACATTTACCGGTGGCGGAATTTGAGCCTCCGTTCGAACGTTTTTTCAGCACGCCCCCTAACGTCGATTTTTCCTCGTTGTGCGCTGCTCACAGAGTTCCTCATCGATTGGTCGAGCCACTCAATAATGACGATCTACAGGCAGAATTAAACGAACCCGGAGTTCGCGTCTGGGAGTTGCGAACGGACGGCAAAAAGGACGCCGCCACTCGCAAGCGTCTTCTGCGTGATTTAGCTCGATTTTAAGGCAGGCGGGGAGCCCAGGTAAACGCGCGAATCCGATCCTCCAACATCGACGGAATGATCATCAGTTTGTCTTCGATGAGGTATTCGTGATCAGCGGTGCCCTTAACCAGCGTCATCAAAGTTGTCACGTTTCCCGTCCCCGAGACATGCTTCAAATCGCCGTCCGGCCAGTCGGTAACGGTGTAGCCGCCAGCTCCGTCTGGTTCCAAGCCGTCGACATGCGCTACCGGAGTGCTGCCGATTCGGGAAAGAGCTTTGTCGACAAAACGCACGACTGAAATATGGCCCAGTTGTTGATCGCCTTTGCTGTCGTTTACCGTCCAACCGCCCAGGAGTAGTCGATCGGTCTCAGCGCGGAGACCGTTGAGCCCGCCCGTGACGCCGGTATCGATTTCTTTCCACGCTTCAAAGCGGCCGGCATGAAGCCGGTAGACGGTGCTGAGTCGTGAACTATAAACGTAGATGTTGCCCTGTGGATCGGCGGCGCAGTCGTTGAAGGCTCCCGTGCCTCCATCTGCCGGGGCATGGCGGGCAAGAACCTTCCCGGACTCCAGATCGATTTCGAACATGGCCGGGGTGTCGCCGACATAGAGTCGTCCGTTGGCTACGGCCAAACCTTTCGGATCCTCCAGTCCGGTTGCCCACTTGAGTTCAAGGATTTTTCCCGAGCGGCTTACCTTGCTGATGAACCCGTCCTCTGGTGTGCGGTCTTTGCCGCGGGTGGCGAGGTTTGAAACATAGAAACAATCTTGTTGGGCGTCGTAGGCCACCGATTCGGGGGCATGAAAGCCTTCGGTCTCCCATTCGAGCTGTGGAGTTGCGGGGGCCGCCTTGGCGGAACTCAAGGGGATAACGATTAGCAACGAAAGCAGGCGAGTGATGAAACGGGGGAACATGATCACCGTTGTGGTGTTTTTTTACCGAGAGACGAGAGGGAAAGCGTGCTCCTCCCGTTGACGCCGAGGCAAAACCCGCCGCAATATGCCCGAATGAGCTCCTTCGGCTGGCAAACGGTAAAACCCCACGAAGACATTATTTACGAGAAAATCGACGGCATCGCCAAGATCACGATCAATCGTCCCTACAAGCGTAACGCGTTCAGACCGGAAACGGTTTTTGAACTCTACGAAGCGCTGGCGGATGCGCGCGACGACACCTCGATCGGGGTGGTTCTGCTCACCGGAGCCGGTCCGCATACGGATGGGAAGTATGCGTTTTGCGCCGGGGGCGATCAAAGTGTGCGGGGCCACGCGGGTTATGTCGGTGCAGATGGCGTGCCGCGTTTAAATATCTTGGACGTCCAGAAACTGATCCGCTCGATGCCCAAGGTGGTTATCGCACTGGTGGCGGGTTATGCCATCGGCGGTGGACATGTTCTGCATCTGGTTTGCGACCTCACGATTGCGGCAGACAACGCGATCTGCGGCCAGGTCGGCCCGGCGATGGGGAGTTTTGACGGTGGGTTTGGTGCCAGCTACCTAGCTCGTATTGTCGGGCAGAAAAAGGCCCGGGAGATCTGGTATCTCTGTCGGCAATATAACGCAACGGAAGCTTTGGAAATGGGTCTGGTGAATACGGTCGTTCCCGTAGCGGAGCTGGAGACCGAGGGCGTGAAATGGGCTCGCGAAGTTCTGGGGCACAGCCCGTTGGCAATTCGCTGCCTCAAGGCGGCATTCAACGCCGATGTCGATGGCCAATCCGGACTGCAGGAGCTCGCGGGCAACGCCACGCTGCTTTACTATATGAGCGAAGAGGCCAAAGAATTTCACTCCGCGCAGCGCGAGAAACGAAAACCGGACGCCCGCCGATTCCCCTGGCTGCCGTAGTCTCTTAAAAATCCAGCGTGGTTGCAGTCCCTACTTCGACGGAAAATCGGTCGTCGTAAGGCGTCACGCGACGCAAGTTCTTTCGTTCCAACTGAACTTCGCCTCCCACCGGGAAAAACAGCACCGACGCCGCGACTTGGCCCCGCAGTTTTATCAGGGCGACGGCATCCTCGTCAGTTAAAGGCCGAGAGAAATCAATGGTGAGGTGCAGATTCTTGACCTTCGCGACCGCCCTGTGCCGCACCGTTTCCGTTAGTCGGGCTTCTATCTTTTGGAGTGTCTCCTCGGCGGGATCCAGATTCACGACCATGCGGATCTTTTCAGTGGGAAATCCCGTTTCTTCATCAGGTAACAAGGGGACATGATACCCCCGCGTTTTATCATCTTCTGAGTAAATGGTACTGAGCGGAAAATTCATCCGATCGCGCAGACGGCGGCGATTCTCTAACCCCCGTTCCCGTTGGCGACGTTCCTTCTCTCGATCCTTTTGATACTTCTTAATTTGCCGCTCGGTAGCAGGCCCCTTGTCGGTGCTGATCAAACGGTCGCGCTCGTCCCAAGGCAGAGAAGGGTCGACTCGGGTCGTGCGAACCTCCTTCACGGCTCCTTTGCGATCGAACTCGGTGACCACTTCGTTGTAGGCCCATCCTCTCTCATCTTTGCTGTAGCCCAAAATGGCATCTTCCAACGGCCTCGGATCGGCATACTGCGCTGAGCTCCATCCGGACAAGAGCAGGAATATTAGGATGGAGAGGAGAGAGGGCTGCGGAAGTTTCACTATCATTGGAATAAGCACGACCACCGGTAACTCATGCAAGTTCCCGATGGCGCTTTTCCCGTCGGTCGTTCAATTCTTCAATATGTCCTCCCTCTACGATCAACTCCGCGCCGATATTATCACGTCGATGAAGGCTCGTGACTCTGAAAAAACCACCGGGCTCCGCACCGCCGATGCCGCCATTAAACGCGCCGAAATGGACACGAATAGCACCATCGACGATACCATGGTCGTTTCGACCCTGCGCAAGGCGGTCAAGAACATGCAGGACGCCAACACCGAGTTTGCCAAGGCGGGTCGGGATGATCTGGTCCAAAATAATCTGAAGGAGATTGCATGGCTGGAAGTGTATTTACCCGCCCAGATCACCGGTGATAAACTCGCGGGTATCGTGGCCGAGGCGATTGCTCAGACCGGGGCGGAGACCAAACGGGAAATGGGCAAGGTCATGGGCGTGTTAAAGTCTCACCCTGATGCCGGACTCATTGATTTCGGTGCGGCCAGCAAACTGATCCAAGTCCAACTCTCCTGAGTCGTCCTCAGAATATACCCCGCCATGACCCTACATCGTCTTTTCGCCGCTGCCGTCCTTACTCTTGGAGGCGGTCTCAACACTGCTCTCCACGCCCAAGAAATGGGTTTCGAGGAATACAACCCCGAGTCCACCTTAGTGGTGCCGGAAAATCCGGTGACGAGTGCCCATTTTCCGTTTGTTGACGTGCATAATCATCAACGCGGTCGTGGCATGAGCAAAGAGGGGGTGGATGAGGTAGTCGCCGACATGGACAAACTGAATATGGCGGTGATGGTGAACCTCTCCGGCGGCAGTGGCAGCGGACTGAAAGACATTCTGCGTAATTCCAAACAACGCTACCCGGACCGCTTTGCGGTGTTTGCCAATCCTTCCTACAACGGAATTGAAGAACCCGGTTACCCGGAGCGCACGGCCGCGCAATTTGAAGCGGATATCAAGGCGGGGGCACAGGGTCTTAAGATTTTCAAAAACTTGGGAATGTATGAGTTCGATCCGCTGGGGCGAGTGCGGGTCGATGACCCTCGTTTGGATCCACTGTGGGCCAAGGCCGGCGAGTTGGGCGTGCCAGTGTTGATTCACGTCGGCGACCCAGCGCAGTTCTGGTTACCCCATGACGGAAACAACGAACGTTGGCTGGAGCTGAAACAGCGGCCCCGGCGCAAACGCACGGGCGAGCCGAGCTTCGATCAACTCATCAAAGAGCAAGTCAATGTCTACAGAAAGCATCCTAACACGACCTTCATTGTCGCTCATTTCATGTGGATGGCGAACGACCTCGACCGCTTGGCGGGATATCTCGATGCGTTGCCCAATATTGTCGTCGAAATGGGAGCGATAATTTATGATCCTGGACGCCAACCCCGCCACGCCGCCACGTTTTTTGAGAAATATCAGGACCGTATTCTCATGGGGAAGGACACTTGGGTGCCTGAGGAGTATTACACCTATTTTCGGGTCCTCGAAACCGCGGACGAGTATTTTCCCTACTACCGCAAACGACACGCCTATTGGAAACTCTATGGGTTGGACCTCTCAGATGAGGTCCTGAAGAAAGTCTACTACAAGAATGCCATGAGATTGATCGGGGGAATCAACCCCGATCTATTTCCCAAGGATTAAGGAAACAAGATGCCGCGTTGGCTGATCAGGATGCTCCGCATGTCGGTAATCGGCATCGGAGTTTCGTTCATGCTCATCGCGGGTATATTTCTTTGGTCAATCCATTCGCTGTATGATGTCAGCTTTGAACGTCAGCTCGGTTATCCGGCGGATGAGATTCGCCCCCTGTTCTATGTTATGGCCCTGATCGGTTTCCTCATGGCGCTGCTCGGAGCATTGGTGCCGGTGCCGAGGGCAATGCTGGCGCCTGTCAAGAATCCCGAGAAATGAAGCAGCGCGCTCGGCGAGCACGCCCTACCGTAATGGCCTGAGGTAACTTGACCTGGGGTCGGGCGGGTTCGCCGAAACCGCGGGTTTCATGCTTTAGGTTTTTTGGGGAAGTCCAATGAACCCGTGAGGGCAGCTCAAACCGAGTGGGACAATTGCTACCCGCGTCGGAAACGAAATTGACGAACGTTGTCGGGCATAAAGCCCGACCCACCGGAGAGGCAACAAATCGAAAATGTGTGTCGGGCTTTACGCCCGACATTCTACGCGCCTCTTTTTGATTTTTTGAGACACGCCCAAGGCATACTTCGACTATTACGCTGACTTTTCATCAAATCGCTTGGCGACCGCGTAAGCGACGGTTCCCACGACCATGATCCCGATGGCGATCATGGCTTCTTTCGGTTGAGACCTAGTGATGTAGAACAGCGTCCAGAACATCAGCCCAAGATAGATCAGAGGAGGCAGAGGATAGAGCCAGGTGCGATAGCGGCGCTTCAACTCGGGTTGGCGCCAACGCAGGACAAATATACCACCTACGGCAGCGCCGGTGTTAAGGCAGAGGATAAAGCCCGAAAAGAGTAGGATGCTCTGGAACGAAGATGTGAGCACAAATATGATCGCGATGGCCGATTGCACCAGAATCGCCAATGGCGGAATGCCGTCATCGTTTTTGCGAGCGAGTCGTTTGAATATCGAGTAGTCCTCGCCGATGACCTGCAGCACCCGGGGTCCCGCGATGGTCATGGCACTCACCGTCGAGATTAGGAGCAGGGATAACAGGAAACTGATCGCCGATGCGCCCGTCTCACCGAATACGTGTTGAGCCGCGATATAGCCCACCTCGACTTGTCCCGCCATCGCTTCCATCGGTGCGACCAGCAGGAAGGTGAAATTCAGAGCAACGTAGAGGACCATCACCGTGAGCGTGCTCGTGATAAGAATTTTGGGCAGGTTGCGTTGAGCGTCGACCACCTCATTGATGAGATAGGTCACCGAATTCCAACCCGTGTAAGCATAATTCACGTAGATCAAGGAGACCGCAAACGCACTGCCGATGAGCAGCGTGCCGTCGCCGGCTTGCGGCAGGAAACTCACGGGTTGCACCTCATCCACCATAAAGCCGCACAGCAGACAGAAGCCCACGATCAGGGCGATTTTCGCCGCGGTGAAAACGCTTTGGAAATTACTGCTGCGCTGGCGACGTCCGACATGAGCGGCAGTGACCACCACGATCAGTCCAATGGCCAGCCAAGTGGATGAGAGAGCGGGAATTGCCGCCGACAGATAACTGCCAAACGTGATCGCAGCCAAGGCGACCGGAGCCGCAAATCCGATCGTTGCCGAGATCCAACCCGAAATAAACCCCACGATGGGATGATAGATTAGAGTGAGAAAATTATATTCACCACCCGAACGGGGAAGGGCGGCCCCGAGCTCGGCGTAGGTGAGGGCACCACAAAGCGCCGTGATTCCACCGACGACCCAGAGCATGATCAGCACAAATCCCGATTTGATATCGAGGAGTTGATAACCGAGGGAAGTGAAAACCCCCGTCCCGATCATGTTGGCAATGCTGACGGCCGAAGCGAGGGACGGCTTATAATAAGAGGCGGACATCTGCGGTTAGGAAGCAGGAGAAGAGTTTGCCTCAAGCCAAGCCGTGAATCCAGCCTCGTCGAGTTCGGAGGCAGCTAGAGCCAACGTATTCATTACCGCTTCCGCTTCTTTACCGCGAAATACTCAGCCGTTCGCTTCGAGGAACACTAAGGCAGCTAGAAAAGCGATGCGCTTATTACCATCAAGGAAGGGATGATTTTTCACCAAGCCAAAGGCGTAGGCCGCCGCGAGCTCATGAATGGACACAGTTGATTGATATCCATGAAGATTGACCGGTCTCGACAACGCAGAATCCAGCATCGACTCGTCTCGAATCCCCGCGAGTCCTCCGAATAGCGAAAGGGAGTGCAGTTGCAGCGCCAAAACGGTTTCACGAAGAACCCAAACTAGATTTTTCACTTCGCCAGTTCCCGTAAGGTGTTGCGATAGCGCTTGGTCAAATCACGACCGATTTCCATCTGACGCTCGAACTCATCATCGCCGGGAGTCAGGCTCAATCCTCCGTCGGGTTGTTTGGTGACATACAGAGCTTGCCCTTCCTCGACCTGAAGTTCGCTCAGGACTTCCTTGGGCAAAATTACTCCCAGAGAGTTTCCGATCTTACGAAGTTTGGTGCGGTGAGACATACAGGGTATAACGGATGTTATAACACGAAAGTCCAGCCTGATAGGCTTAAAAATTTCTGAAAATAGCCTGTAGTGGGGCACAATCCGTTCGGTAGAGCATTGTCAGAGTCGGGTGCGCCTAAAGCAGTTTGTTCTCTGAACAGTTTCGCTCCCTTGTTTGATATCCGGAAGGCGCGACTCTGGAAACATCCACTCCGCTGCGGCTCGCTCGGCGATCGAGCCCTACCTTGGGACGGATTTCAAATTGTTTGCGAGGGAACCTCGTCGACAAGGTCGAAGCCCGAGAATTGAGAGGACCGAATCACTTGATACATGCTACTTGTTACTTGTCACTTCCGCCGGCGCCGCCGGCGGCCTACCATTTGCCCAGTTTAGGCATGCCTCGGCCCATCCCCGGCATTCCGCCGTCGGGCATGCCTCCACCCGGGCCACCCATGGCCTGCATTTTTTTCATCATCTTCCGGCCCTTGGAACCTTTCATCATCTTCATCATCTTTTGCATCTGCTGGAATTGCTTCAGCAGTTGATTGACTTCGACGACTTTGACTCCGGATCCGTTGGCGATGCGCATGCGCCGGCTACCGTTTAGGATCATCGGCTTTTGCCGTTCCTGTTTGGTCATGGACTGCAGGATGGCTTCGTTGCGGGCCATGCCTTTGTCGGCGTCATCATCGATTTTGACGTTGTTCATGCCCGGCAGCATCGAGGCTAAACTAGAAACGGATCCCATCTTCTTCACCTGCTGCATCTGCGCCATGAAGTCTTCGAGATTGAAGTCTCCCTTGGCCATTTTCTCGGCCATCCGTTGAGCTTCATCCTGATCGACGTTTTCCTGTGCCTTTTCGACTAGGGAAACCACGTCGCCCATGCCCAATATCCGAGATGCGAGACGATCCGGGTGGAACGTTTCGAAATCCTCCACCTTTTCTCCGAGACCGACAAATTTGATCGGGACGCCCGTGATGGTCTTAATCGAGAGGGCCGCACCACCGCGGGCGTCGCCATCAAGTTTGGTAAGGATGAGCCCGGTGAGCGAAAGTGCGTCGTGGAACGCCTTGGCCACGTTGACCGCTTCCTGACCGAGGGCACCATCCGCGACGAGGAACACTTCATCCGGCTGGACGACATCCTTGAGCCGCTGCACCTCCGCGATGAGATCTTCGTCGATCTGCAGGCGACCGGCGGTATCAAAAATGATGAGATCCGAGTTCTCTGCTTTACCGGCGGACAGACCGGCGCGTCCGATGGCGGGGACGTCTTGCGAATCGCGAACCGCGGTGAAGCCTAGGCCGTTAGCCTTCGCCAATACCTCGAGCTGATCGATGGCAGCAGAGCGATAAACATCACACGCGACCACGCGGGGAGCGGCATACTCTTTCTTCTTGAGCAGGGTCGCGAGTTTCGCGGTGGAGGTGGTTTTACCCGAACCATGCAGACCCACCATCAGCACCTTCAGCGGCTTCTTGGGATTGAGTTGAGTTTCACCTTCGCCCAGCAGCGATTCCAGCTCATCGGAAATGATCTTGATGATCTGTTGGCCCGGAGTGACGCCCTTGAGCACCTCTTCACCGACCACTTTCTCCCGCACCCGATCTACGAACTGTCGGGCAACCTTGAAGTGAACATCGGCCGAGAGCAGGGCAGTGCGCACCTCTTTGAGGGCGTCAGCCATATTTTCTTCGGACAATTTACCTACTCCACGTAGATTGCAGAGGGTAGAGGAAAGTTTATCGCTGAGAGATTCGAACATGCGGAATGAGCGAGTAGAACGTATTCACGCGGTGACGGAACAGTTTTTTTGAGTAAACCCCTTCAGCCTACGGTTTTTTATCCACGACTGGACACGAATGGCTCCGCCTACCGGCTACGCACCGAAACAGATTTAGAGTTTCCCTGCCGCTCATATGATATTCGCTGCTAAGGAATACCGAACGGTAGTGAGGTTTATTCGTATCCATTCGTGGATAAAAAACCGCACCCTGATCTCCCTGACCATCGGAGGGTGAGTACTTGATACTTGATCCTTAAACTCCGCGTCTGCGAAGGTGCTCGGTTATGAACCCTGTCCTCAAGCTGTTACTGGAAGGCGGTAGCCTCACAACTGCGCAAATGGCGCAAGTTGCCGGGCTAACCGTGGCCGATGTTGAACAGCACTTGGAGCAGCTGAAAAAAGATAAAATCTTCTTAGGCTGGCGTCCCGTGCTCGATCTTTCGCATGAGGCAGCAGCAGAAGCGGCGGTCGAGGCTTTGATTGAGGTCCGCATTACGCCCGAACGAGATGGCGGGTTTAACCGGCTCGCCGAGCGGATAAGCCGTTTTGACGAGGTGCACACCTGCATGCTGGTTTCGGGTGGCTATGATCTTCTGGTCATCGTTCGCGGTCCATCGCTGCAAAAGGTGGCCGCTTTCGTCTCGGAGAAACTCTCTTCCATCGAAGGCGTGCTCTCGACGGCAACGCATTTCCTGCTGCGCCACTACAAGGATCAAGGTTTCCTGCTCGAAGCGGAACCTTTGCAGGGTAACCGATTGGACGTTACCCCCTAGTTGAGGACTTCACCATGCAAGGCAATCCTTCTCAATGGGTGGCAGGTCATGTGGCCTCGCTCCCCAAAAGCGGCATCCGCGACTTTTTCGAACTCGTGGCCAAAATGAAAGGTCAGGAAGTCATTTCACTTGGTGTCGGCGAACCCGACTTCACCACGCCCTGGCATATTCGCGAAGCTGCAATCTACGGTCTCGAAAAGGGCCGCACATTCTATACCTCGAATCTCGGCATGCTCGAACTGCGGCAGGAGATTTCGCGCTACGTGGCCCGCACGTTTGGGGTCGACTACCGGCCCGACGATCAGGTCATCGTGACCGTAGGCGTTTCCGAGGCTCTCGATCTGGCGTTCCGTGCATTTCTTAATCCGGGTGACAAGGTGATGTATCACCAACCTTGTTACGTTTCCTACCACTCCAGTATCGAACTCGCCCACGGCAAAGCCATACCGGTGCCGACCTATGCCAAGGACGACTTTGCGCTGACGGCTGAAGCATTGGAAGCGGCCTGGGAACCGGGCACGAAAATTTTGATGCTCAACCTGCCGTGCAATCCTACGGGAGGCACGTGCTCTAAGAGCCAGTTGGGACAGATCGCCAATTTCGCCCGCGAAAAGGACATGTTAGTTCTGAGCGATGAGATTTATTCTGAACTCACTTTCGACGGGGAACATACCAGCATCGCCACTTTCCCGGGACTCGCTGATCGCACGATATTCCTGCATGGCTTTTCCAAGGCTTTCGCAATGACCGGCTGGCGCATCGGCTACGCTTGCGGACCCAGTGTCTTGATCGATGCCATGATGAAAGTGCACCAGTATTCCATGATGTGCGCTTCGATTATCGCCCAAGACGCCGCCTTGGAGGCTTTGCGCAATGGTGACGACGCGGTGAAACATATGCGTGACCAATACCACCGCCGTCGCGATCTGGTGGTGCGCCGCTTCAATGAAATGGGACTGACCTGCCATTCCCCTCGGGGGTCGTTCTACGCATTCCCGAGTGTGAAGGGCATTGGCATGACGGAAGATGAATTTGCGGTTGGACTACTCGATGCCGAGAAAGTGGCGGTTGTCCCCGGCACAGCGTTTGGTTCGGGTGGATCGGGTCATTTCCGCGCCTGTTTCGCCACGAGGTATGACGACCTAATTCCAGCTTGTGATCGCATGGAGCGGTTTATTGGGAGTAAATCTAACTGATATGGCACGTGCAGTCGCAGTCGTAGGCCGACCCAACGTCGGGAAAAGTCGTCTCTTCAACCGCTTAGTGAAAAAGCGGGTTTCCATTGTGCACGATCAACCGGGCATTACCCGGGACGTCGTTTCAGCGGAAGTCGAGACCGGCAGCTATACTTTACTCGACACGGGCGGGCTCGGCTTGGTCGGAGGCGAAAGCACGGCCGAATTGACGGCCGCTTCCGAGAAGCAGGTCGAGTTCGCTATCGAAGCAGCCGACCTGATCATGTTCGTGGTTGATGGCATCGATGGCATTACCTCTCTCGATACTCGCATTGCGCAGATGCTGCGCCGCTCGGGCAAGGAGGTTATCCTCGTCGTCAACAAGGCGGATTTCGACGACGACAAAGTTGATTTAGCCGAAGCCTACCGGCTCGGTTTGGGAGAACCTCTTCGGGTATCTGCCGAACACGGCCGGGGTGAGGGGATCTTGCGGGAAGCCATCGAGGAACGTCTCGGTCCCGCTCCCTGCGAACCCGAAGACGAATCCAAGACCTCCGAGGACCCCCTTTGCGTCTGTTTCATTGGTCGTCCCAACGTGGGGAAATCTTCGCTCGGCAACCGTCTACTTCGAAACGAACGTCTCATTGTCAGTGCGACGCCGGGAACGACTCGCGATGTCGTGGAACTGCCGTTCAAATTCAAGAGTCGGCATAAGCAGTGGTTCGATTTTCGGTTGATTGATACCGCGGGCATCAAGGCACAGACGAAACTGGCTTCTCCGGTAGAGTATTTTTCCCGTCTTCGTTCCTTGGATGCGATTCCTCGCGCTGATATTATCTTCATGGTGGTGGACGCGATGGAGGGGGTGACCACGCAGGATAAGGCCATCGCTGGCGAAGCGGTGAAGGAGCGCAAACCCATCATCATTTTGGTGAATAAATGGGATTTGGTCTTGAAAGCTTTCAAGAAAGGGGACCCCGCGCTGGACCTCTTTAAGGACGAACGCGATTACCGGAAGAAGTATAAAAAAGCGTTGTTCGATCGGCTCTTTTTCACACCGGGCTCTCCGGTGATCTTTGTTTCGGCCGAATTAAATTTCGAAATCGACCGCATGCTGAACAACGCGGTCAAAGTGAACCGGTTGCTCGATACCAAGATTCCGACATCACGCCTCAACGCACTTATTACGAGAGTCACCCAACAAACGCCGCCACCGATTGTGGGAGGACGTAGATTCAAAATATTCTACGCTACCCAGACCGGTAATCGTCCGTTCCGGATTCGTATTTTCTGTAACCGCGAGGAAAAGCTGCCCGAAAACTATCGCCGTTTTCTGGAGAGCAATATCGTGCGCGAGTTCGGTCTCGAGGGTTGCCCTGTCGTCTTCCAACTGGTAGGTAAGGAAAAACACAAGGAACGGGGTAAAGGCGCTCCGTTACAGTCCCGACCTACCGTGGCCGATGCCTCCTCCGACTCGACCTTCGAAACGCTTGAAGACTGATCGCCTCAGAATGGTATTTTTTGGGTCGGACCCCATCGCCATGCCGTTGCTGGAGTGGTTGACGGACGAAGGAAGCACCGCGATCGAGTTGGTTGCCGTATTCACCCAACCGGATCGCGCAGTAGGTCGCGGGCAAAAGATTGTGCCCAACGAGATAAAGCAGTGGGCAACGCAGAAAGATCTGTCGGTTTTTCAACCGGAGAAGCTCGCGGCTGAAGTGAATCAACAATTGGCTGAGTTACGGCCTGACGTCTCGTTGGTGATGGCCTACGGACACTTCCTCAGAGAGACGTTCATGAACACGCCGCGTTTGGGCACCCTGAATCTCCACACGTCTATTCTACCCAAATACCGCGGGGCTTCGCCGATCCAGAGTGCGGTGCTCCAAGGCGACGCTGAGACCGGCGTGACACTGATGCGAATCGTAAGGGAACTTGATGCGGGTCCGGTGGCGGATGTCCAACGCGTGCCTATCGAACGAACAGATTCCGCCGGAGATGTGGAAACGAAACTAGCGAAGGCATGTGTTCCGTTGATTTCGCGAAACCTGCCGGAACTGCTGACGGGCACCTTGGAGTTTCGCGAACAAGATCACGCCGCGGCCTCGTTTTGCCGGAAACTGAAGAAGCCCGACGGAGTATTGGATTTTGCAGCCGATGCGCGAGCTTTGGCGGCGCGTATCAATGGTCTTCACCCTTGGCCGGGTGTTCGCATCGAGATCAACGGTCAAACCATTCGCGTCGCGCAGGCCGAGGCGGGTGAAGGAGAGGGGATTCCCGGCGAAATCGTGGCAATTGAAGATATCGCGGTCACCGTCGGCACGTCGCATGGGGTTTTGCGATTGCTTCGATTGCAGCGGCCCGGCGGTCGCATGATGCTGGCGGCAGATTTTGTGCGAGGATTCCCGGTGGAAATCGGCACGATGATTCCCTCTCGGGAAATGCCAAAATTGATTTCCTGACCACTTCAGGTGACATGCCCCTTGTTTTCCTCGGGGGATTTTCCCAAGTTTTTCAGCAATGAAAAAATCTGGATTAATCGCGATCATTGCGGCCCTGGTCATGAGCACCGGTTGGGCGCAATCCACTCAAGCCACCCTCGGAGGTCAAATGGCCGGTTTGCGTGAAGACGTTCGAATTATGACACAGCGTGTCGGAGAGCTGATGTTACGTATCGAACAGTTAGAGCGTGAAAATCAAGCGCTGCGGCGTTCCACCGATGGATTGGATTCCTTCGCCACGGTCGCCGACCTAAATTCCGCGGTGGCGGATCTCAGCCAAGCTATAGACTCTGGAGATAAGAAGACCCAGGCGAATGCCCTCGGGGCCATTCAGGAACTGGCTAAACAAACCAACAAATCCGTCGCCTCGGTCGCGCAGGGTATCAACGCCGCCCGCACGGTCACCACGCCTACTTTCGACAACAACTTCGAGAAAACCGGAGTCACTTACACGATGCAAGCAGGCGACACCGTTTCGAGTGTGGCTTCGCGTTTTGACTCCACGGTGAAGGATATCATCAACGCCAACAAAATTGCTAATCCCAGAACGGTCCAGGTGGGACAAACCTTGTTCATCCCGGGAGGCAAATAATTATGGCAGCAGGAAAATCCCGACTCGGTCGCGGTCTCGGCGGACTCATTGCCGCCGCCAAACCCTCTTCCAAGAGCCCCACCGCCGTTGCCGCAGCCCAGAAGGTTGGCAAGTTACCCAGCGGTTCCGGAGCGAAGACCAACTCAACACCTGTCGAGAAAAAGGCGGCGGTGTCCGGGTTTGAAGAGATCGATGTCACCAAAATCGAACCGAGTCCCTATCAGGCCCGCCGCGGAGTGGAACCGACTCAACTCAAGGAGTTGGCGGAGAGCATCAAGGCGGAAGGATTGCTGCAGCCCATCGTGGTCAGACGTCTGGCCAAGGGATTCGAGCTAATTGCCGGTGAGCGACGTTGGCGCGCTTTTCAGTCACTTAAACTCAAGACCATCTCGGCTCGAGTTGTAGAGGCGACGAATGCCTCGGCGGCGGCGTTGGGGCTAATCGAAAACTTGCAGCGTGAGGGGCTAAACCCGATCGAAGAGGCATATGGCTTTGCAAGTTTGATCCGCGATTTTGACCTCACTCAAGAACAGGCCGCCGATCGCGTTGGGAAGGGGCGAGCCTCTGTCGCCAATACTTTGCGTCTCCTTTCTCTCGACGGAGAACTTCAGGGTTACGTTTCAAAAGAAATTATCAGCGTGGGGCATGCCAAGGTCCTGCTCGGCATCGAATCCGCGGAAGAGCGCGCTGTTCTGGCCCGCCGAGTGATTGAGCAAGGACTCAGTGTGCGTGGCACCGAGAAACTGGTGCAGGGCAAGAAAGCGACCAGCGCCCGCGGCAAAGCTGCGAAAAGCCGAAGCACTCCGACCGGGGCGGCCTTGGTCGGAATCGAGAAAAAACTAACCTCACACTTTGGGGCCCGGGTTTCGCTCAAACATTCCGGCAAAAAAGGACAGATCACGATTCCCTACGCCAACAACGAAGATCTCCAACGCATCCTCGAAAAGCTAGGTATCGAAGCCTGAGTCTTAGGGGGCAGCAGGGTTGTCGTGCGTAAAGCCCGACCCACCCAGCAGGGTGTTTCCCGATCCGAATCGGATGCCAGACGCCATTGAAGGTGGGTCGAGCTTTACGCACGACAGCGATCTACAACCGGATTCAGATCCGGATTTACCGCCCCCGCTGCCGCCGAAATTCCAGATAGCGATCGAGATGTTCCGCATCTTGCTCTGAGCTGTCACCGTAGTGCGTCCGGGCGTTTTGCAACTGCTCGTGTAGGTGCCCCTGAATCGACGCAATGCCGGCAGTTCCATACAGGTTGTTCATTTCAGAGGGATCTTCCTGCAAATCGTAGAGCTCCCAATAGTCGAGATCGTAGTAGAAATGCATCAATTTGTAGCGATCCGTGCGGATGCCGTAGTGCCGCATGACGCTGTGCTCGGCGGGATACTCGTAGTAGGTGTAGTAGGCAAAATCTCGAAACTCGTCGGTGTCGCCAGCGGAGAGAGCCCGGAATGATTTCCCTTGAATCTCAGAGGGGATATCAACTCCGGCATAGTCCAAAAACGTAGGTGCCAAGTCCAGGTTCTGCACTAGCGCGTCGAGACGCTGGCCCGGCTCTATTTCGCGGGGATATCGCACCAGCAGTGGGGTGCGGAAGGACTCTTCATACATGAACCGCTTATCGAACCAACCGTGTTCGCCGAGGTAGAATCCTTGGTCGGAGGTATAAACAACAATGGTATCCTCGGCTAATCCGGCTTCATCAAGGTAGTCCAATACCTCCCCGACTCCGTCATCGACGGATTGGATGCAGCTCAGATAGTCGCGCATGTAGCGATTGAACTTCCACCGGGCAAGGTCCGGCCCCTTCGGAGTGTTCTGTTTGTAGTCGGCAATGATCGGAAGGTAGTGGGCGTCCCACGCGGACATCTGCTCCGTATCCATGCGGCCATAGTGAGACTCCCAGAGTTGGCGATACTTCGTTTGGAACTCTCCCGCGGGATCCCGCATCTTGAGGTCGTAAACCAAATCTAGGTCCCGCCAAACGCCCATCTCGTGATTTGCGGCCGCGGGCCGACCAGCGTAGTCGTCGAAGAAATTATCGGGTAACGTGAAGTTCTGATCGACAAATAATTCGAAATATTTCGGTTCCGGCATCCAGGCCCGATGAGGTGCCTTTTGATGGTAGAGCAGCAGGAAGGGTTTATTGTCCGGGCGGCCCTCCTGCAGCCAATCCAGCGCAAATTCAGTCGTGAGGGTGGTGACGTAACCGGGGAATTGTTTGGATACACCGTTTTCGATGAAGTCGGGATTGTAATAGTGGCCTTGGCCGGGGAGCACGATGGAATGATCGAACCCCTGCGGATCTCCATTCAGGTGAATTTTGCCGATGAGTGCGGTGGCGTAACCCGAACGCTGGAGGGCCTTGGCAAAATTATCCTGTGACCAATCGAACGCCTGCAGGTTGTCGACCTTACCGTTTCGGAAGCTGTGTTTTCCGGTGAGCATCACGGCGCGACTGGGGGCACAAATGGAATTCGTCACGGTGGCCCGAGTGAACAGAGCGCCTTCCTTCGCCAACCGATCAATATTGGGCGTGTCATTCAGGCCGTGCCCATAAGCACTAACCGCCTGATAAGCGTGGTCATCGCTCATGATCACGATGATGTTGGGGCGCGAACCCGCGACTGCGTTGATCGCTGCCAAACCAATGGCAAGAACGACCAACCAACATCGAATGAATCCATGTAATCTGGACAGGAGTAGGGTAGTTTTCATTAAGAAATCGGCTCTAGGGCGAATCGGGGCTGAAATCAGCAGGTCGACTCCTCGCGCAGAAGTCGAGTTCGCGGCATTGACAACCGGTAAACCGATCGGCACTTCTAACCGTTTCCATGAGTCTCTTGATCGGTATTTTTACGTTCGTCCTTATCATTGTATCCCTGTTTTTGGTGCTGCTCGTCCTGATGCAGAAGGCCAAAAACGATGGTGGCATAGGGGCCGCTTTGGGCGGTGGAGCCACTGAGGCTACCTTCGGTGCCGACACGGGTAACGTGTTGACCAAGGCCACCATAAACTCGGCTATCGCCTTTTTTGTGCTCAGTTTGCTCCTCTATCTCGGTCACATCTACGTGCGTAACAACGCAGCCACCGAAGCGGGATCCGCGCTTCCTGATATCGAGGTTCCTGCTGCTGCCATGCCCGATTTTGCCCCGGCTACGGAAGATGCGATGTCTGAGGTTGTAGCTCCCGCGCTTGACGCTGCCGCCGAGGAATCCACGGAACCCAACCCGTAATCTCGGAGTCCAGAGGAGCTCATGAGGTGCTTCCTCAAATCAATTTCCCGGCAGACCGTAACAACGGTCTGCCTTTTTTGTGCGGCAGTCGTAGTCGCGCCCAATCTGCTGGAGGCTCAGCACAAAGGGAATAAACTGCGCCCGCGGTATCTCTCGAATTCACCACCCGATCCCACTCGAGGATTGGAAATCATGACCCACTTCCGGCAGATGGGTTTGGCGGGAGACTACTTTCTCTCTTTCAATTTGAAGGTTCTGCCTCGACGGGGAGATACTCGAATTATTCCCGGCCGCATGTGGGGAGCTCGGTTTGAGGAAGGCCCCGTGACTCGGGTTGAGCTGGTTGATACCGATGCGACAGCCGACCAGGAGCGCTATCTGGCGCACAACGGTGACCAATCGAAGGCTTGGCGCTTGCACGGCGCAGCCGCGGCGGTGATTGAACCACTCGATGCCAAAACACTGCTTGATCCCATCGCCGGCACGGGACTGTCGATGTTTGAGCTCCAGATGCCCTTCATCTACTGGTCCGACTATATTTACGAAGGCACCACTGAAGTGCGGGGGCGGGCAGTGCATGCCTTTCTGATGTATCCACCGGAGGACTTCGTTGCGATCCATCCCGATATTGGCGGAGTCAGACTACATCTAGATGCGAATTTCCACGCGCTGATGCAAGCCGTCGTCCTTGATGAATTGGAGGAGCCGCTTCGTAAACTAACCGTGCTCGATCTCAAAAAACTGGGAGATCAATGGATCGTGAAGTCCATCGATGTGCGCGATGAGAAGACCCGGGACAAAGTGCGTTTCGAAGTAACGGGAGCGGCGTTGGACTTGGAGTTCTCACCGCAACTCTTTGCTCCGGAGAGTCTCAAGATTTCGATTGAACCACCCGATTCGGTCCAGCCCATGCGGTGGTGGGGACTTTAGAGAGGGGCAGGAAAAATTAAACCGGATGCGTAGAATGTCGGGCGTAAAGCCCGACCCACGCTTGGGTCGCTCTGCTCGTGGTCGGGCTTTATGCCCGTCATTGCTACCGGCCCAAGATTCGAACGGAGGCCTTCACCTAAGTGAAGGCGACTGAGGTGCTCAAAATACTCGCGTATTCCAGAAACGTTCTGGCCCCAATCCTATACCTGGTAGGTTTTACCCGGAACGGGATCGACGATCTTGGTGCCTTCGGACCGCGTATTGATTTCCTGCTCGAACCACTTGCGCGCTTCCGGGTCGCCATGGGTCAACACGATGGCGCGGGGTTTGGCCTGAAGGGCAAATTCCAGCAGCTCCTCGCGTTCCGCATGGCCGCTGAGTTCGTAACGTTCGATGCGGGCCTGAACCCGTGATCGGATGTGCAAAGACTCAAATATGAAGTCCCCGCCGGGTTTCGTTGCCATGAGCTTACCGCCCGGCGTATCTGGATCGCAGTAGCCGACGAACCCGATGGTATTGCGGTGATTCCCCAGAAGTCTGGAGGCTAAAGCATAACTGGGGGTCTTCTCCACCAACATGCCGGAGCTTACGACAAAGAGACCGTTGCGCTGCGGATCCTTGCCGGGTTTGACCTTTCGGGGGAGCGACTTGAGCCCGAGTTCCTTGAGGATCGATCGGTTGAATCGCACGTGAGAAGTCTTGCGGCGGATCTCGTCGCAATAGTTACAGAGATCAAGCCCCAGCCCGGAGCCGACGATGGGAAAATCACCCAGCTGCCCAAAACGTTTAGCATCGTGTAGGATGGTAAAAATCTCCTGCATGCGACCCAGCGCGAATACAGGCAGGAGGAATGATCCGCCGCGTTCGATCGTTTCGTTAATCGATTTGACCAATCGACTGACCTCCTTGACTCGAACCTTCTCCGGATCGCGCTCCGTCAATCCGCGGGTGGTTTCGGTTACAACCGTATCGAACTCGCCTAACGGGAACTTTGCCCCCGGCAATGTCCGCAGATCGTCGAAAAGCACGTCGCCTGTGAAGAAGATGCCGCGGTGCTTGTGGCGCACTTCGATCGCGGCGGCACCCGCCACGTGACCAGCGGGATGCAGGATGATCTCGATTTCATCCGACGCTTTCAATCCATTGATCTTTTTGACCAATCCGTAAGGAACTCCGACCATGCGGGATGCGCCGCGGTCGATGTCATCGTGAGTGAAGAGGGGATACTCCGGGATATCTATCTCGTCCTTCTGCTTCATCATGACCCGGGCTGAATTGTGCAGCATACGCTCAATCAAGATCCGACTCGATGCGGACATGAGAACAGGCGCATCAGGAAACTCCCGCATCGCGACCGGCAACGATCCGATGTGATCGAGGTGGCAATGCGTGATGAGGATCAAATCGACCCGTTCATTCCAGATCTGCTTAAAATCAGGCGTAGCGGTGCGGCCCACCCGTTTGGGGTGTAGACCACTGTCTATGAGCAGGTTTACCTCGCCTATTTGGACGAATAGCGCATTCGCGCCGATACCGCCTTCGCGGTTAAGATCGATCAGCTTCATCTGGCAAAGGGACCCAGCGAGCGACATGGCACCCACCGGCGCAAGTCCAACTTTGCCCTCTGGGAATCCTAGTCACGAGGAATGGTCATCTCAAAGGGAGGCAACACGACATGAACCGCCGCGCCTTGGTCATCGGTGCCGTGGAAGCTTCCAACCACCCGCGCGTCTCCGCCCGTGACATGAAAGCTGTTGTAGGTAAACGATTCTCCCGGGTCCAAGCGGGGAGTCTCTCCTACGATTTTTTCACCCTCAATGACCTGACGCTCCCCGTCCTCCTGTTCGACGACCCATTTGCGACCCAACAACAGAATGCGACGATCAGACCCATTCTCAATCGTGATGAAATAGACGAACGCGTGGGGCTTGTCATAGGGCAGGCTGGAACCGCCTCGATGGTAAACGAGACGATCCAGTTGAGCCCTCAAGCCGGGGAGTGCGAACGATGATGTCACTTCGCCAACAGACAAAAGCCCCGCAGGGATGCAACTCGATTGGACCAGAAGTGGGGTTTCTCGGGTTTGAAATCACTCCAATCTTGCCAGTATTGAGGGGGCGGCGCACAAAGCGAGTTCCATGGATAAATTGGCCCTGCTCTCCGTTAGTGATAAAACAGGTTTGGTGGAGTTCGCCTCCTCCCTCGTAAATCTACATGGCTACAGCCTGCTCTCCACGGGCGGCACCGCCCGCATGCTGAGCGAAGCAGGGTTGCCTGTCACCGAGGTAAGTGAACATACGGGGTTTCCCGAGATGATGGAAGGACGGGTAAAGACCCTTCACCCCAAGATCCATGGCGGACTACTTTGCCGTCGTGACAAACAGGACCACTTGGACGCAGCCGCGGCCAATGACATCGCTCTGATCGATCTCGTGGTGGTTAACCTTTATCCTTTCGAAGAAACCGTCGCCCGAGCTGACGTCACCCGGGAAGAGGCCATCGAGAATATCGATATCGGCGGACCGTCCATGCTACGTAGTGCGGCTAAAAACCACGCTTCGGTGGCAGTGGTCTGCGATCCCGCGGACTACGGTGTGGTGTTGGAAACCATCGGTGATCCCACCACCATGGATGAACTCAGGCGTCAGTTGGCCCTTAAGGTTTTCCAACGCACCGCCTCCTACGATGCGGCGATTTCGGAATATCTGGAGCAGGAAGCGGCTGAACCTGATATGGAAGCGTTGAGTGGATTCCCCGCGGACTTCGCAATCGACCTCCCCAAAGCGCAAGAGTTGCGCTACGGTGAAAACCCCCACCAGAAGGCCGCTCTCTACGGCACCTTCCACGAGCACTTCGAGCAGCTCCAGGGTAAGGCGCTGAGCTACAACAATATTTTAGACATCACGTCCGCCACTTATCTGATCGGCGAATTCGAACGGCCCACCGTAGCGATTCTCAAACACACCAATCCGTGTGGCGTCGCCAGCGCGGACTCTCTGGAAGAGGCGTGGGAAAACGCCTTCGCCACCGACCGCCAAGCTCCCTTCGGCGGCATCATTATCGTCAATCAGACATTGGGGCCCGCACTAGCCGAAACGATAAAAGGTATCTTCACTGAAGTGATCATCGCACCACGCTTCAGCGACGAGGCTCTCACGATTTTGGGGAAGAAAAAGAATCTTCGACTCATGATCGCTAAGGAGGGCCTCGGTGCGGACTCGCTGCAGGAAATGCGCTCAGTCATAGGCGGAGTTCTCCTGCAAGACCGCGATAAGACCTTGGGCAAAGTAGCCGACTTCAAAGTTGTGACCAAACGGCAACCCACGGAAAAAGAGTGGGCGGCGATGTTGTTCGGCTGGAAGATCTGTAAGCACGTTAAATCCAACGCCATTGTCTATTGCGATGGTGAGCGGACCTTAGGCGTCGGCGCCGGTCAGATGGCCCGCGTGGACAGTTCACGAATCGCCGTGTGGAAAGCCGGCGAGGCCGGACTTGATCTCAAGGGATCGGTGGTCTCGAGCGAAGCACTATTCCCATTTGCCGATGGCTTGGTTGCGGCCGCCGAGGCCGGCGCTACCTGTGCCATCCAGCCCGGAGGATCCATCCGGGATGAAGACGTGATCGCCGCCGCCGACGCGCGCGACATGGCGATGGTGTTTACGGGTATTCGCCACTTTAAGCATTGATCACGGTCTGCGGTTGCTCCGACAACCCGAGTCGAACACGATTTTACCTATGAAGAAGCGAAGCCTTTTGTCCTTATTTGTCGCCCTCATCGTGGGCGGGCTCGGAGTCGGTTGCACCACGGTCCCCGAAACGGGCCGCACTCAGGTCATTATGGTGAGCGAGCAGGAAGAGTCTCAGATGGGCCTCGCGGCGTTTAAGCAGATCAAACAAGAGGAAAACGTCTCCACCAACGTCATGGCGATTGATCGCGTGGACCGCATCGGTCGTCGCATCGCGGCCTCAGTCGGCCGTAGTCTTCCGGATGCGAAATGGGAGTTTGTGGTATTCGAGTCCAAGGACCTCAACGCCTTCGCGTTGCCCGGTGGTAAAGTCGGCGTTTACACCGGACTTTTGGACCTAGCTGAAAATGATGATGAGATCGCCGCAGTCATGGGACACGAGATTGCCCACGTGACATCACGTCATTCCGCGGAACGGATGAGTCAGCAAATGTTGGCAGGACTGACCGCCGCCAGCGCAGAGGTCTACATGGAATCACAAGATGTTGACCACGATGACCGCGCCATAGCTCGGGCCGTTTTGGGCGTGGGAACGACTGTCGGGGTCATGCTGCCGTTTTCGCGGCTTCATGAGTCCGAAGCTGATGTCATCGGTCTTAAATTTGCTGCCGGCGCAGGATACGATCCTCGCGCCGCGGTCACGTTTTGGGAAAAGATGAAAGAGGCCAGTAAAGAGGAAGGGCGACCACCTGAATTCCTCTCCACCCATCCTTTTCCGGACAACCGCATCGAACGATTAAAGGCTCTGACTCCGGATTTGATGCCCGTCTACCTCGCCGCCAAAAAGAAATTTGAAGAGGCGGAAATGAATCCAGTAGTCGAATGGGAGATTGGTGCTTCCCCCGACAATTGATTCTTACTCAATTCGGTTAATCCGGTTGGCCGAATCACGTGATCCACGTAGGTTCGACGCATGTTTGATCCGGTTGAAAAACTAAAAGAGTTCGTTCGTCATCAAAGTGTCTCCACTGACCCTGCATTTGCGCAGGGTATGGTAGGAGCTAAGGAATTCGTGGCCGAGCTTCTCGAATCGATCGGATTCGAAGTCGAAGTCGTAAAGACCGACCTACATCCGATCATTCTCGCGACCTGGGGAAAGAATCCCGAATGGCCACACGTAATCATCTACGGCCACTACGACGTGCAGCCAGCTGATCCGCTTGAGCTTTGGGATTCACCCGCTTTCGAGCCCGAGATTCGCGATGGTCGTATCTATGGCCGAGGCACCGCGGACAACAAGGGACCTCTGATGACTCATATCGCGGCAGTCGGCCGCCTGTTGGAAAAGGAGCCCGATCTCCCCCTGCAAATAACCTTCATGCTGGAAGGGGAGGAAGAGATGGGGAGTCCCAGTTTTGGCAAGTTTTTGGATACTCACAAAGAGCAGCTGCAAAAGGCGGACCTTGTTTTTCTCTCCGATACCGGCATCCCGTCCGAAGATCAGGTGGTCATAACCTGCGGTCTTCGTGGTCTGGTATTATGTGAGGTCGAGGTTACCGCCTCCCAGGGTGATCTGCACAGCGGCCTGCACGGCGGAGTGCTCCGGAACCCCATTCAAGCCGTTTCGGAATTGTGTGCTTCGTTCCACAAACCAAACGGTTGGGTCGATATTCCCGGGTTCTACGATGACGTGCTTGATGTGGCACAGTGGGAGAAGGACGAACTCAAAAAACTCGGCGGTGATACCGAAGAGTATCGGAAGTTCCTCGGTGTGCCCGCCTTTCATACCGCCGAAGGGTTCGATCCCTTCGAGGCGATCCGTTTCATGCCGACGCTCGAGTTCAATGGTATAGGCGGCGGCTACCAGGGCGCAGGATCCAAAACTGTCATTCCCAGCAAAGCCTTCGTGAAGATTTCCTGTCGTCTGGTGGCCAATCAGGATCCGGACAAGATCCGGGCACTGTTGTATAAGGCGATTCGCGATCGCATGCCGGCTGATGTATCCTACCGCATCATTGATGATCATGAAGGTGTGCCCTATGTGGTGGTGCCGCCCGACCGCGCCAACACCCCAGCCGATCAATCACCGGTTTTGGCCAATGCATTTCGGGCGACCCACAGTGCAGTGGAAAACGTTTTTGGTAAGCCGCCGCTGTATCTTCGGGAAGGAGGCAGTGTGCCTATCATTGCCGATATCAAGAAGGTGCTTGGACTCGATTCAGTCATGTTCGGTTTGTTCCTGCCCGAAGATAACCTGCATGCCCCGAATGAGAGTTTTAACCTCAGCGTCATGGAGCGCGGTATGGAAGTGAGTGAACAGGTTCTACGCAAGTTGGCGGGA
This sequence comes from Actomonas sp., assembly GCA_965203585.1. GTDB lineage: Bacteria > Verrucomicrobiota > Verrucomicrobiia > Opitutales > Opitutaceae > Actomonas. Next base: position 203,784 of record CBDBDC010000002.1, on the reverse strand, counting down.
CGCTGAACTTCACCGTAATCTTTGCAGCAAAAAGCCCCGGTCAAAACGACCGAGGCTTTTCTATGAAATTAAGAAGAGGCTGATTACCGCTTGAGAACGATCAACTCTACGCGGCGATCCTGAGCTGCTTGAGCGTCGTCGCCATTTTCAATCGATTCGAGATCACCCTTGGAGGCTGTTTCGATACGGGAGGATGCGACTCCGGCGATCTCGAGGTATTCACGAGCTGCACCGGCACGGCGATCGCCGAGGCCGAGATTGTAGTCAGCGGTGCCTTTCCAATCGCAGTGTCCTTCGAGGAGCAGGCGGTGTTCCGGAACCGCGTTCAAGTATTCAATGGCGGCGTCAAGCTTAGCTCGCTCGGAAGCGTTGATGCCTGACTTGTCGAAGTCGAAATAGACCGGCTCGAGCAAGCCGCGAATGATTGCATCGTCCTCATAATCAATATTGCGACCGCCAATGGGTGGAGTTCCAGTATCCCAAATGCGGTCATTGTCATCGATTAGAGTCGGTCCGAGAGTTTCTGAACCACCGAAGTCGCCTCCGATATCTGACCCTGTCGAGGTAAGGCTGGGATCCGGTCGCACAGGCTTTTTGGTGCATCCCGTTAGGCCTATGGTGACGATGGTGAGGGCGAGGAGGAATTTCTTGGCAAATACGGTCATGAGATGAAAATTGAGCGTCAAAATTTATCGAGTATGGATTTTGCCTCCGCAAGTTATTTAACGGCAGTGTGGATAACTTGACGGATCAAAAATGCTTTTTGGTCGACAATGGCTCTCTTCGACCTGCTTCAACTTTGGCTTTGAGGCGGGTCGCCGCAAACTTATCCGAGCCAGACGGCCCCCTTGTTTATCCGACGTCTTTGTTGCACTCGGATCGCGTTTCGGCGGCCGAACTCAATGGAAATGCCGCAATGCTCCTCGAACCCGAATTACGGGTCTTCGCAAAGTCGGGAGGATCAACGGCGACAATCGTTCCACTTTTTTTCGGACCCAGCGGAGCGCTGTCGGATTATTTGCCAGCTCGGATTTCTGATCTCAGGACCGATTTTTCCGACTTTCGGGTCGTGGTAGCGGATTGCCTGGAGTCTCCCGAAGACGATTCCGCGAACCTGTTGGCCCACGCAATCCGGGAAGAGGTAGATGACGTAGGCAGGAAGTCCGCCGGGCCGCCGGAACTTGTAATCCTGACCGACCATGGCAGCCCGTTGCCAGAAGTGACGGAGGTGAGAAATCGGATTGGGGCTGCTCTCGGCAAAATTTGTCCCGGTCCCGTTCGGTCGGCATCGATGGAACGTCGGGAAGGGGAGCTATACGCATTCAACGAACCCTTGCTTGAAACAGCACTGAGAGAAGCGGGGGAAGCGGGCATCTGCAAAGTTGTGGTAGCTCTTCAGTTTCTTTTCGCGGGGCGTCATGCGGGGCCTGACGGGGACATCGCGAAAATTTGCGAAGAGGCCAGTCGGGAATACCCTAATTTGGATATCGAGATCACCAACCCGATAGGAGAACGGCCTGAAGTTTTAGAACTTCTCTGGCACCGATGGGCACAGGTGCGGTAGGAAAATCTTAAGAAGCCCTTTGGGTAGCTCAAAGTCGGGCGGGATATTTACTACCTGAGACGGTAACGAAATTGACTGACGTCGTCGGATATCCCTCCTGCGCTAAAGCTATGGCGGACAAGAAAGCCCGCCCCACAATCTCAATTCGTTGCCCCTCTGGTGGGTCGGGCTTTACGCCCGCCATCCTACGCGCCCCTTTCTTGCTTTTCCTGACAGGCTAGCTCGTGGTTTTCGACTCTATCAGTCCGATGTCCACCGCGTAACGGGTGAGACTGGCGACGTCGTGAAGATTCAACTTGCGCATCAAATTGGTGCGATGGTTGTCTACAGTTTTCACGCTGATACCCAATTTGAGAGCAATCTCTTTGGTGCTGTGGCTCTCGGCCACAAGCTGAAGAATCTCGCGCTCACGTTCAGTGAGAAAATCAGCAGTTTGGCTCGCGGCGGGGTTGGCGACCACGTCGCGCATCAGAGCTGCCACGGCCGACCCAAAATACGTGCCGCCGCTCGCTACGGTGTGCAGCCCTTTTTTAAATTCGAACAAACCCGCGGTCTTTTCCACGAAACCGTGGGCACCGGCTTTCAGCATCTCACGAACCAGCACGGGGTTTTCGTAGCCCGAAAATACCAGCACGCGAATTTTTGGGAGCTGACGGGAAACGCGCCGGAGCAAACCCACACCGTTCAGACCGGGTAGCTTGGCATCCAAAACCAGTAGGTCGGGTTTTTCTTCCAAGCAAAGGGCGAGAGCGCTTTGACCATCTCCGCTTTCACCGACCAACTCGTAGTCCGATTCGGTCTTCAGGATTTCCACCAACATCTCCCGGATGGCGGTTTGGTCTTCAATGATGATCAGGCGGTGCATGAGAATTGTGACGGTTGCGTAACATCCAAGCCGAGCCGAGTTAAGCAAAAATCATAACACGATGATCAACGTAAGACCGCGAGAAAAAACCGCGCCTATCGTCAATCCGATGTGAAGAATATTCATCAGCCCACCCTTCGAAATGCGAGTCCCACGTCGGTTCGTTGTATCCGAACGGGCGACGAGTTAGGTAAATCGCCTCCGTAGTCTGAGTTCTGGGAGACTCCCGCCCCGGGTTAAAGCATGGTAGGCCGACAGGGACTCGAACCCTGAACCAATTGATTAAAAGTCAACTGCTCTACCGATTGAGCTATCGACCCATGCCCCGAAGGAAGAGTGAAGATACGGTTCAGTTTGGAGGTGACGCAAGTCCTTTTTGTTACATCACACAATTGACGGGGATATTGACTGAGATTTCATTCGATATCCGGCCGCATCACTATCACCTTAAAATTCCGCGACAAATGGGAACAAAACCCGCCAAAACCCGTCCCAAGGCAACTAAGCCTATGTCCACGAAAGCCCAAGAAGTCGCCCTCGATCAAGCCCTCGTGCTCCGTTTTAAGAACGGAGATCAGGCGGCGTTCGAGGAAATGGTGAGCCGCTACTGGGATCGGATCTACGCGATGGTCCATCAACTGTTACGCAACCAGCAGGATGCCGAAGAAGTCACCCAGGATGCGTTCATTCGAGCTCATCGCGGACTGGTTAACTTCCGGGGCGATTCAGCTTTTTCTACCTGGCTTTACCAAATCGCGACCAACCTAGCTCGTAACCGCTACTGGTATTGGTGGCGCCGGAAACGGGACAAAACCGTCTCCTTCGACCAACCGGTGGGCGACGACAATGCGACGCCACTTTCCGAAATTTTTGTAACGGACAGCGAGACTCCCGAAGATGCCACCATTACTCAAGAGTTGGTGGACAACATCGCCGAGGGTATGGAGATGCTCAGTCCCAAGCACCGCGAGATCCTCGTGCTGCGCAACGTAAAGAATCTGACCTACGAAGAGATTGCCGGTATTTTAGCAATATCCATCGGCACAGTTAAAAGCCGGATTGCCCGTGCTCGAGAGAGTCTGCGCAGCAAACTGGGAGACGAATTCCAATGAACGACGAATGTTTCATCGAGATGCTGAATCTCTACATGGACCGCGAACTGGTCGGCGAAGAGATCCACGAAATTGAGGAGGCGATCGCGAGCAGTCCCGAGCGCCAGAGAATATACGCCCAATACTGCAAGATGCAAAAGGCGACCGCGAAGCTGCTTTACGAAACTCAGGTGCCACAGCCGCACATGGATGAGTTGGTAGCAGCAGCCGAAACCGGTTCCGGAAATCTAGTGGAGTTTCCCTCTGCCGGCTCCTCCCGTTCAGGATGGGGCAATTGGACAGGTGCACTCACCGGTCTGGCAGCCGCGTGTATCGCATTTGTGGTTTACGTCGGTGTAACGGGCAATGACGCGGAAAATTCTGCGGACATCGCAGGCACCACACCGCAGGCACCAATCGTATTTTCCGGAAATGCCTCCACTGACGAATCACCTTACCAAACGGTATTCGTGCTCAACATCAAAGAGGGCGATGAACGCCTTCCCGGAATGCGGGCCAATGTCGATTCGTTCGCTTGGATGACACAACTCCAGTTCGCGCCGATCGAGCGCACAGATCTGGATGCCTGGGAAATGAAGATGACGGCTCCTGTCGAGGTCCGCAGCCTTAATACCCAGTGGGTTTCGCCGGAAAATGCGCCGCAAGCAATGACGACGTTCCAATTCCAGCGCTAGCCGTTCCGATTCAACGCCCGAGGGCGTGCTTAATAAGTTGCTCGGTGGTCGCTTCAACATCGAGCGCTACCATTGCTTGGCGAACAGCTTTGTCGGCCTCGGCCGTCTTGTAACCTAAAACCGCCAACGCCGCGATGGCGTCGGTAACAACGGTGTTCGCCGAGGAAACTTCCGTTCCGCCACCGGAGCCACCCGCCGGAGCGACAGGAGTCGATGCTGCGGCAGTGCCGACGCGATTGCGTAATTCGATGACCAAACGTTCGGCCGTTTTTTTTCCAATGCCAGGGCATTTGGAAAGCGTGGTGACGTCGCCATCGCGAATCGCACTTTCGAGTAAAGGCAGCGAAAGCCGACTCATGATGCTCAGCGCGGCTTTGGGACCCACTCTGCTTACATAATTGATCATCATGCGGAAAAAATCGCGGTCTTCCCTCGCGGCAAATCCGTAGAGCGTTTGGGAATCTTCCCGATAAACCGCTAACGTATGCAGATAGGCCTCCTGACCGACACCGGGCAGTCGCTCCGCTGTAGTTACGGGGATATGCACTTCATAACCGAGGCCATTCAACTCGATGACGACGCGAAGGGGAGAGGCTTGAACAAGAGGGCCACGGATCGAAGTAATCATAACGAAAGATCAATCGAGCCCAAGCACGTGTTGCATGTCGTAGACCCCGGCGGGTTGGTCGGCGGCCCACTTCGCGGCTCGAATGGCTCCACGGGCAAAAATTCCACGATCTGTCGCACGATGGGTGAGTTCCAACCGTTCGCCCATGCCGGCAAACATCGCCGTATGTTCCCCCACCACGTCACCGCCACGGAGGGAATGAATACCCACTTCGTCATCGGTGCGTTCCCCGGTGATGCCTTCGCGGCCATGTCGCAGGTCGTCTTCACCGAGTTTCCGCTCCTCCAGAATGATCTCCAACATTCGGGCGGCAGTGCCGCTGGGCGCGTCTTTCTTGAAGCGATGATGCATCTCAGTCACTTCGGCGTTGTAGTCTTTACCCAGAACCGAAGCGGCCCGACGGGTGAGGGCGTAGAGCAAATTAACGCCCACCGAATAGTTTCCAGCCCAAACGGTGGGAACCGCCGATGCCTGTTTCACCAACTCCGCTTTTTCGCTGGAGCTGTGTCCGGTCGTGCCAATGACGAGCGCCTTTTGCTGCCGACAGCACTCGGTGATGACCTCCGCCGTTACGGTGTGAAAACTGAAATCAATCACCACATCGCCCAGAACAATTCCCGCGGACAGATCGTCGCCTTGATCGAGGGCGGCGGCGACGGTAAGGCCGGCCTCGGTGGCGGCTGATTGCAGCGCATGGCCCATCCGACCTGCGCTCCCAACAATAATCAATTTCGGTGAAGACATGAGGAACGTGGGTTAGAGGTTGGACAACGCGGAGTTGAGGACCTTGCGACCGGCGGGCGAGAGCTTCACCAGGGGCGCACGCACGTCGGCGGTTTCGATGAGTCCGGCCCCCTTCATGGCGTGTTTTACGGGCACAGGATTGGGCTCAACAAAAAGTGCCTTGAACAACGGGTAGAGTCGGCGATGCAGTTTGCGCGCCTTGGCGTAGTCATTCGCCTCAGCCGCCCGCACCAGCTTTCCGACTTCGCGAGGCATGAAGTTGGACGTTACGCTGATCACGCCCTCGGCTCCCACCGACATAAAGGGAAGGGTGAGACTATCGTCGCCGCTAAGGACGGTGATATCGCTTCCCATCGCGGCCTTCAGTTGATCGACCCGATCAACGGTGCCGCCGGCTTCCTTGATGTAGCATACGTGAGGATATTTGGCGCGAAGCGTTGCAACGGTATCTACCCCGATCTCGATGCCACACCGGCTAGGAATGGAGTAGAGCACAATCGGTCGATCCGTTTGTTCGGCCATACGGCTGAAATGCACCATCAGCCCAGCCTGACTCGGCCTGTTGTAATAAGGCACCACCGCCAAAATTGCATCAGCTCCGGCGTCATGAGCCCGCTTGGTGAGCGCTTCGGCTTCCCGGGTGGAGTTCGATCCGGCACCCGCGATCACCGGCACCTTGCCTGCCACCGTATCAATGACGGTTTGAACAACTTCCATGTGTTCCTCATGCGAAACTGTCGGAGATTCACCGGTGGTCCCCATGGGAACCAAACCATTGATTCCTGCTCGCAACTGCGTCCGCACGAGTTTTTTCAAACCCACAGTGTCAACTCGACCCCGTAAGAACGGAGTGACTAAAGCGGTAATAGTGCCGGTAAGAGGACGGTTTTTCATGGGAGATGGGAGCCAAATGGACCTTGCCGAGGAAAGCACACCACTTTAACAATTTCGTAAACTTTTTTTACCAACACCTACCCACATATGACCCCCATACCGAGATCTTGAACGACCTGCTGAAATTGGCGGTGGATAGCGATGTCAGTGACATTGTAATCAAAACGAATAAACTTGGTTACGTCCGTTTGGCCGGTCAGCTCAAGCCCGTCGACATGGATCCGATCCTCGGAGAAGAGATCCGCGCCTTCGTTGACGAGCAAGTGCCCAAGGTTTTTCGTCCCATTTGGGAGGAGACCAATCAGGTCGATTTTGCCTATGCAGCCGAGGGAGTGGGCCGGTTTCGGGTGAATGCATTTCAGCAACGCGGAACCCCCAGCACTGTTTTTCGGCACATCAAAAGCACGGTGCCGGAATTTGAGGATTTGGGGTTGAATGGAGAGGCAATGCTGAACCTCGCGAAGGCGAAGGACGGTATTTTGCTTATCTGCGGGGCAACGGGATCCGGCAAAGTTCCACCATGGCGGCGATGCTGAACTGGATTAACCGCAATCTCGATCGTCATATCGTAACGATTGATAGGGGCTATCCGCGGCCCAAGCAGGGCTTTGAGAAGAGCGGATGAAACCAGCAGTTAAAAAAGAAATCTTTAGGGAGGGGCGCCGGGGAGGGAGCGTGCTCCCAAACGACTACTCCGAGGACGAATATAACAACGACTCTCCCTAGGGGTGACGCGTGATGGCTGAGCCGCAAAGGCAATCATAACCCTGAAACTATGAGGTAATGAAAGCTAATGAATCAACGCCGCCTTTTGACTTGGTGGTATCTTTGGACCGTGCGGATAAAACCGTGGCCGTATTCGATCCCGCCCGTGAGGGCTTCCTTGCAGAGCGAGATGTGCCGAGCGCACCCGAAGGCTCGAATCGCGGTGGCCTTTGCACAACCCGCTCCCAATCGGGTCGTCGTCTTCGCGGCGCGTCACCCCGAGGTGATCTATGCGCTTAATCCTGCGGCAACGTAGTCGTATCGTAACGCGCTCACCGTCTCGCACGCTCGCAATGATCAAAGCGATGCGCGCGACCAAGCGCGCTTCGTGGCGCACGCGTGGGCCCAGTGGTGGGACGCGCGTAGGGCCGTGATCAAAAACCTCGTGCCCTTGGGGGCCATAAACCCGGCCGATGAGCTGGAGGTGAGCATCATCCTCCATCAGCTCGAAGTGCTCAATGCGGGGATCAAAGCGCACGATAGCGCCCTTGCCCAATTCGTGAAAAGCGCAGGTGAAAAAGCCGAACGAATCGCCGCATTGCCCGGCGCAGGTCCGATCTATACCCCGCGAATCCACGCCGCGATGGAGAAGCATGCGCCCAACTGCGAGAGTCCAGAGGCGGTGGCCGCAGCGCTCGGCATCGCGCCCATCACTGATCAAAGTGGCAAGATGGGCAAGGTGCAGCGCCGACGGCGCGGTGATACCTTCACGCGACAGAGCTTCCTAGCGTGGGCGAAAGCATCGTGGCAGCACTCCATCTGGGCGGAGGCGTTCTATCGCCAGCGCGAGGCCAAGGGCCATGGGTTTAATACCATCATGAGAGCGCTCGCGGATAAGGGGATCCGAATCCGGTGGCGTTGCGGGCAGGATGACGTCGCGTATGACGAAATGAAATACCTCAAATCCCTGCGCGCGAAAGGCAGCCCACTGCCACGCCATCAGGCCGGATAGAACTAAAACGGAGTAGGGGACGCTGCCGTCGGGCATCCCGGCTAAACGTCCCAAAACCACCGTAAAAATCACCATGGTTATGATGGGTTGAATCAACACCCACGAGATACCGAGGACCGCTTGCTTATAACGCACCTTGATGTCTCGCCACGCGAGAAATCCCATCAGTTCCCGGAAATTCCAGAGGTCTTTCCAGTAACCTTTTTCGGTCTGACCCGCTTCAATGACAGTTTCTCTGGGAGGGGGATTCATGCTGCGGCTTGTGTAAGATGATGCCACCGTTGTTTAAACGCTGAGAAGGAAAATCTCTGTGCACATGCTTGGATCTTTTCCGATGACCAAGGTTGTCCGTGGGCTTTGATTACAGCGCAGGCGAGTGCCATGGGGGCGGCATGGGGAACAATCAATCCTGAATCGTCGGTAATGAGTTCAGGCGCTCCTCCTTCGGAGGCGACGATACAGGGTTTCCCGCGGCCATGGCTTCAAGATCGACCAATCCGAATCCCTCTTTACAACTCGGTAGCGCGAATAATGAACATCCGGTGAATTCTTCAGCGAGTTCGTCGTCACTCAACCCTCCCTTGAACTCGATTGAATTTTGAGCGGTAGAGGATTGCGCAAGTGCCTCCAAGCGGGGCATGTCCACGTCCTCTCCTACAATAACTAATCGTGCATCGGGAATACTCAAATTGATTCGGGACATAGCGGTAATCAAATCGTCGATACCCTTGCCTTGGTCGTGTGCGGCCAGTCGAGAAACGGCTAAAATCGTAAATCTATCATGCTCCATGTTTGAGACGTGAGGCATCGCGAAATGCGGATCCAGAGCGTTGGGCAGCACGTGTGTCTTGGTGCCAAGGTGGGGGTATCTGTTCAGTAATTCACGTCGTGTAAAATCGCTGACACTGAATATCATTCGAGCCTGTCCGAGTGCAAGCCGTTGAAGCCAAGGAAGGTCACGCCAGACTTCGATCCCGTGAACCACCACATCAAAACTTATTCGAAACCCGATCGACTTTACCACCACCAACGCGGGAGCTTGGGCAACATGGGTGACGGTGATATGCGTCGGTGTTTTTCCGTAGTTTTTGGCGACTGCTCGCAGTAGCTTAAATTACGACCGATCACATGCCGTGGTGGTCGCAAAATCCGCCCCGCAGGATGCCAGATTTACTGGGTCGACTTGGCGGTCATTCAGCACCACCATGAAGAGCCCAGTCAATCTCGATTTGCTCTCTGCCAATACTCTCAAATAATGTCGAGAGACTCTAGCGATGCCCCCGGGAGCGAGCAACATCTCAGGGGCCAAGAGTAATTGCCGAGTAGGAGCCACGGGAGAATTAGAGAAGATGGTCAAAGCTTCACCCTATCACGTGCCGCATAGACAACCCGGGATTGAAGCTAAAAACAGGTATTTCAAAAGAAATAGAACAGGGGAGAATACCCTGGATCTTTTGGGAAATTAAGGGAACTGAAACTATCGAGGGCGAACCTAATTAAGCACTTTTAGCACAAATGCTTAGTGCTAATCTGTCGGCAGTTTCTCGATTCTCTAGCAACGCAATGATTGCGAGCCCGAATTCAATGGCTGTTCCCGCGCCTCTGGAAGTGACGATTTTGTCGTCAATCACCACCGACTCCGCACTGATGATATCGGAAAGTTCTGCTTCGGTAGAAGGGTGGGCAGTGTATTTTCGCCCGTTCAGTAAGCCAGCATCTTTCAAAACCAAGGGCGCCGCACAAATGGCCGCGATCCAACTCCCTGCCGCCACGTGTTGACCTAGAAGTTCCCGCACCTCGGGAGACTCACGTAGTTTCTCGACTCCGGGGCCACCAGGAAGGAAAAGCAGGTTATATGACTGGTCAGCCGAGACGGCGCCAAATGACAGGTCACTTTGAATCGTAATTCCGGATCGTCCGGTGACCTGTCTTCGCGAGCTGAGGCTCATCGTTTTTACCGTAAATCCGGCTCGGCGCCACAGATCAATGGGAGTGACGGCTTCGATCTCTTCGAATCCCTCTGGCAATATGGTGAGAATGGTGGCCATGGTGCAGCTAAGTTGTGAGAAACTCCAAGGATACCCAACGAATTTTGGAAAGAAAGCACCTAGTTGTTTTTGGCGCAGGTTATGTCGGCGGTGCCGTCGCTACCAAAGCGGCAAAATTTGGCGCTCGTGTTACCGTTTTGACCCGGAACCCTCAGAAAGCCGCGGCTTTGGTTTCGGAGGGATGCGAGGCTGTTGTGGCTGATTTGGCTGAACCTTCGTGGCATGGTGACATTTCATCCGCTGATTTTGTATTGAATGCGGTTAGCTCCGGTGGCGGTGGTATCGAAGGTTATCGGCAATCTTACCTCGAAGGCGCCCGGTCGATTTCAGAATGGGCCAGCAAATGTAGAGGCGACGCGCATCTCATCTATACGGGAAGCACTTCAGTTTATCCTCAGGGGGAGGGACAGGAAATTGATGAATCTTTTGCAGCGCAAGGAACCGAGGAACGAACCGATATCTTGGTGCAGACGGAGGAGAAGATGGGTAACTGGCCCTATCGCTCCACAATCTTACGTTTGGCCGGGATTTATGGTCCCGGTCGTCACTACCTGTTGGACCAACTGAAGCGGGGCGAGTCGGTTCTGCCGGGCTCGGGTGATCATCGTCTCAACCTCATCCATTTGGACGATATCGTGCAGGCTATTTTTGCGGTTTGGATGAATCCGTCGATTGATCGGCAGAGTGTCTACAATGTTGCGGACAACGGTGCCACGCCCAAAGCAGACGTGGTGGATTGGATCGCTCAACAGCTGCAAAAACCTATCCCGACTTTTTCGGGCCTGACGGTGCCGGGACGAAGGCTCAATCGACCGGATCGGATCATTGTAAATTCAAAATTAAAGCGGGAGACCGCTTGGTCGCCAGCCTATCCGACCTTCCGTGAAGGTTACACGGCCATACTTGGTGCTTGAAGAATCCGAACGGAATGTGAGCGATAGCGTGCTCAGTTTTAACCTTCAATAAAATCCCTACATGGCCGGCCTCGGAAAATTCCTCAAACAAGCTCAGAAAATGCAACGCCAAGTCGAAGCGACTCAGGCGGAGCTCGAAGCCAAGGAACTCGATATCACCAGTGGTGGCGGAGCCGTTAAAATCAAAGTCAACGGCGCGGGTAAGTTCCTCTCCCTTGAGGTGGATCCCGAGCTCCTGAAGGAAGACGCTTCGCTCGTGAATGAGACCCTCTTGGCCGCGATGCAGGATGCCGCCCAACAAGCCAAGGACTTTAATGACGAGAAAATGAAGTCCGCCACGGCGGGATTTCAAATGCCCGGCATGATGTAAGCACGGGGCCTGCGATGACACCTCCGTTCGAGCATCTCCAACATTTGCTGAAAAAGCTTCCCGGCTTGGGTTATCGCTCGGCGGAGAGGGTCGCGCTGCACCTCTTGCTGGAGAAGCCGGAGACTTTACCGGCGTTGGTCGATGCCCTCCAACAGGCCGCCGCCACGGTCCGACGGTGCTCGAAATGTGGTCACTTGGCGGAGGTTGATTTTTGCGAAATTTGTCTCGACGAGAAACGTGACACCCAAGTCGTGTGTGTTGTGGAGCAAATCCCTGATCTCATTGCTCTCGAACGCAGCGGCGCCTACCGCGGTAGTTACCACGTGCTGAACGGGAAACTGTCTCCACTACAGGGTGTGGGGCCCGATCAGCTAAATATCGGATCGCTCCAAAAGCGTTTGGACGCGGGGGAAATCAAGGAACTCATTTTGGCACTCTCCAACGATGTGGAAGGGGAGGCGACTTGCCACTACCTGACATCCGAAATGTTGCCCGAGAATGGAGAAGTAAAAACGAGTCGGATTGGGTTTGGCCTACCGAGTGGCGGCGGCGTGCTATATGCCGATTCCGTGACATTAAAAAGCGCCCTCGACGGTCGCCGCAGCTATTCCTAGGTCAAATTAAGGAAGCCAGCCTGCCAGCCGAAGTCCCGCGTCTGCGAGACGAAGGCTGGTGCGCCGAGCGGGTCTCGAAATCAGATGAATGGAATTTGGTAAACAGCCTATCATCAGTGAATACTGTTATCTTCAGAGGTAGACAGATTCAGTTGATTCGGAACCATTCGGAAACTGGATACCTTCTTTCTGCTGCTCCAGGTGGCACGAATTTGGCACGAATCGAGGAGGGGTAGCACTCGCGCCGTCCAATTGGCTTGTAGCCTCAGCCTAGAAGACTCGTCGAAGCGCAACCAACCGCTGACTTTAGCCGCATGGCTGTCGTGATGAGGATGTTCGTTTGGCCAGCCTCAATTTTCTGAAGAGTGCGGATATTCAGATCAGAGAGCTCTGCTAAACGTTCTTGGGTGAGCCCACGAGCCACTCTCTCTCGCCTAAGTCTTTGCCCGAAGACTTGGAGCTGGTCTGCAATTTCGGGTGATGCTGGCACGGCATATTATGCCGTATCGCTCTTTTGCCTTGAACGGCACAACATGCCGTAATATTAGTCAAAGCAACCACATCCCTAGATGCCCCCAAAAATTGGGGCGTGACCCCTGAAACCGCCCGGCTTCTTCAGCACTGGCGACATCACCAATTCAACGGGATTCGCCCTTTCTTTTGCCAAGTCGAGGCGATCGAGACGGCCATCTGGCTAACCGAGGTCGCTCCCAAGTCACCTCAATACAAAAAATTTCAAACTTATCTCAAGGCGGCCAATGGTGAGGCCAACCCTGAGCTCTTTCGTATTGCGCTGAAACTCGCCACTGGTGCGGGCAAGACCACCTGTAGCCCAAATCGCCGATGGGGGAGAAGACCACGGCCACGATACAGGGAAATTGAGGCAGCAAAAGGAGGAAAAGGAATGGTCGGGGCTACGAGAACTGGGCCATTGAGGGAGTTGGTCTGGGAACCCAGAAGGGACCCAGACCATGAGGGGAAAGGGATACACGACCGAGCAGAAGATTCGCATGTTGCGTGAGGCCGAGCAGGCCGGAGCGACGACCATGGCGGTGTGCCGGGGGCACGCCATCAGCGAGCAGGCCCCCCACCGCTGGAAGCGAGGGTTTGGCATGATGGGGCTCGACCAGGCCAAGCAGCCCAGGGGGCTGCAAAGGGAGGACGCCCGGTTAAGGCGCATGCTGGCCGATGAGATGCGCGGCCAAGAGCGCCTGAAGGAGGCGCTCGAAAAAAAACCATGAGCCCCGGTCACAAAAGACAGATCATCGTCGCGAGGGTGAACCGAGGCCGTTGCCCGGCTCACGAGGCCTGTCGGCCCTTTTGCCTGCATCGCCGCACGTTTGGCTACGAGGCGAAGCAACCTGATGCTTGGATGGCCAAGGTGAAGGCAGCGCTACGCCGGATGAGTCGAGAGCACCCTGAGTTGGGCGACATGAAGATCGCTCGCCTGCTGAAGAAAGCAGGCTGGCGAGTCGGATCACGACTGATCCCACGGCGGCGCCAGCAGCTCGCTCTGATGGTGCCCGTGAAGCAGCCCAAACGACGGCGCGGTGGGATCTCCACGGGGCTGGCGACGAAGGCGACCCATCCCCATCACGTATAAACGTGGGACTTCGTGCCCGACCCGACGATGCGTGGGGGCAAACTACGCATGCTGACGCTCCTCGATGACTCCACGCGGCAAAGCCGGTGCATCCACGTGGATCGTAAGATCACTGCGCGTAAAGTGCGTTCGATCATGAGCCGGCGGATTGCCGAGCACGGGGCTTGCGGAGCATATCCGCAGCGACAATGGCGCGGAGTTTATCGAGAAGGAGTTGCGAGCTTGGCTCGCCTCTGAATCGATCAAGACGCGCTACCTCGAGCCGGGTAGTCCTGGGCAGAATGGTTACATCGAAAGCTTCCATGCTCGGTTGCGCCACGAGTTGTCTCAACCGCGAGATGCTCTCCACGCTGACCGAAGCTCGGGTCGTGATCGAAGCCTGGCGGTGCAAATACCATCACCTGCGCCCCCACGGTTCGTTGGGCTATGTCAGTCCCATCGCGTTTGAACCAAACCTAGACAAAGAAACCTCCACCCTTGACTTACTCTACACCCTCAACCACACCATCAATCCATCCAGACTAACGGTTTAGGTGGACCAGTTTGGGTAACCCGACCAATCAATTTTTGTTTAATCCATCTCCTCCGAATTAGGGTTCTTCTGGTCGACGTTGATAATTCCCCTAAAGACGCCATCCGATTCAGGCGCTCAGAAACTAGTCGGCTCCTCCTCAAAGTTGGAGTAATCGCATCCTGATCCGTTGCGGAAAGGCAGATTGTCAAGAATCAAGCAATGTCCCTTTTAAGTGCCCCGGTCGGTTTTGGTCGCTGGAACGAGAATCTGCCTCAAGGCTTGGGGTGTAGCTTGGCTATGCCACATCGGAGTAGACGCTTGTCCCTTCGTCGGGGTATTTTTCCAGGACGTGTTGGAAGAGGGCGCCGCACTTTTGCTCGAATAGTTCGGCGGTGAATTTTTCAGGGAGTCCGGCATCCAGCATTTTTTCAATTTCTACACGGACGGCGGCACGAGTGGTTCGTTTGGTTCGCCAGGCTAGGACCAGGAGTTCTGTTTTCAGCTTCGCCAGCATGTCTTTGCAGACCTTCTTGATTGCCTCCGATTCTTTCGGATCCAGATTCGGGCCGGGTCGCGTGATGATGTCGAAGACGGCGAGTTCCTCTTCGCTGATGTGTTCCCGCACGTGTCGTGTCTCCTCGTCATTCAGTTCCCGGCTGAGGGAGACTAACTGCTCGAAGAATTCTTCGATACTAAGAGCACCGTCGTTGTAGGCCTCCACCATTTGCTGTAAACGATCAAGGAAGTCATAACGGCTGGCGTTCAGTCGAATCATGTTGTCCAGCTTCTGTTCAATCAGAGCCCTTAGCTGCACGGCTTCAGTATTCTTGGTCTTACTCTTGGCAAACTTCTTCTCCAGCGCCTCGAAGTCCACTTTGCTCAGATCGACCGTTTTCGCCTTTTCACCCGGCTTTAAATGAGGTTCCGCAACGATTGCGCCGTCGAGGGTCTTCTCAATCTCATCGAGCACCTCGGTAATGTTCACCGGTTCTTTCGTCGCTCGCACTGCTCTGGCGAGTTCAGCGACGACCTGCGCCTTCGGCGCTAGTTTCGGGATGATTGGATCCGGCATCACCGCTTTGTAGAGCCGTTGAATATCTCGATCGTGGGCGAGAAACTCATCTTTCACGGGATCGGTTTTCACCAATTGCTCTACCGCCGCGACAAAGTGTTTCACCGGCTCTTTCGCCACCGCTTTCAAATCTACGTTTTGCTTCCGGCAAAAATCTGACACCTGTTCCAGCGCAATCTTCAGCGCATCGATCAGCTCGGCTTTGTCCCTCACCGGCATTGCGCCGCCGCCCTGGCCTGATCCGTAAATTGCCAACGCCTTCTCCAGCTCTTGGAACACATTCGCGTAGTCCACGATCAATCCGTTGACCTTGTCGCCGTAGACTCGGTTCGCCCGTGCGATCGTCTGCATGAGCGTGTGGCCGCGCATCGGCTTATCCAGGTAGAGTGTTGAACAGCTCGGCGCGTCGAAGCCCGTAAGCCACATTGCGCAAACGAAAACGAGACGGAACCGGTCCTCAGGATCCTTGAACTTCGTCTCCAAGTCCTCCTTCACCATCCGCTCGCGGTGCGGCAAGATGTCGAATCCCTTTGCCCCCATCTCGGTGATCTCGTTCTGGCCCGGCGATACCACTACGGCCATGTCGGTTTCCATCAGGTTGAGCAGCCGTTCATGCAGATACCCATGCCTCGGGTGGGTGGGGCTCATACCGTCCAGCTCGGCCCGCACCTTCGCCTTCTCTGTCTCCCACTCGGTCAGCACTTTTGCATGCATCTTCAGTGTGGTGAGCTTGTCGATCGATACCACCATCGCCTTTCCCTGATACCCCCGGTCGAGGAAGTGGTGCACGATGTCCCGAGCCACCGCATCCAAACGCTCCTCGCGGGTGATCAGATGGTAGCGTTTGCCCAGCACCTTCTTGAGCTTCTCCTCCTGATTGTTGTCGAGCCCGGCTTCGTCGATCACGTTGTAGATCTCTTCGTTCAGCTCCGGGTTCGTGATCTCCAGTTCCGGCGTTCGATTCTCGTAGAACAACGGCACGGTCGCCCCATCCTCCACGCTTTGCTGGAAGTCGTAGACGCTCACGTAGTCGCCAAAAACCTCCCTCGTCCGTTCCTCCCCGGCGATAAGAGGCGTTCCGGTAAAGGCCACGAACTTCGCGTTGGGCAAGGCGGTCCGCATGTTCATCGCCAGCGTGTCGTATTGGCTGCGGTGTGCCTCATCGGTCAGCACGATGATGTCCTCCCGCTCACTCAGCACTGGATGCAGTGTTCCCGGATCCGTGCGGAACTTGTGGATCAGGGTGAAGACGTAACGGTGATCTTCACCCAGCAGTTTCCGCAGATGGCCCGTGCTCGTTGCCTGGCACAATTCACCCGCTGCGCCGCAGGTCGAAAAGGTGCGGTAGATCTGCGTGTCCAGCTCGGTCCGGTCCGTGATCACCACAAACGTCCAGTTCCCCGCCAGCTTGCGGAAGACCTTCTCTGCGAAGAAGACCATGGAGTAGCTCTTACCACTCCCTTGAGTGTGCCAAAAGACCCCGATGCGTCCGTCGTCCGTGGTCTTCAGCGCCTCGACCGCACGGTTCACGCCATGGAACTGGTGATTGCGCGCCACCAACTTCCCGACTGCTCCCTTATTTTCCGAAAAGCGGGTGAAGTTTTCCACTAGATCCAGCAGCCGATTCTTTTCACACGTTCCGCGCAGTAGGGTATTCAGCGAAATTTCAGGAGCCTCCTCCTCCTCCGCGACCTTCTTCCAATCTCCAAAATGCTCCCATGCCGCGGTGAGGCTGCCGATCTTGCTCTGCACTCCATTTGAGACCAGCAGGAACCCGTTGAAATGAAACAACTGCGGAATCGTCGCTTTGTAATCGGTTAGGTTTTTGTCGAATGCCTCACGGACATTCACTCCGGGTTTCTTGAGTTCGATCAAGACCAGCGGTAGCCCGTTCACAAAACCTATGAGGTCCGGGCGTTTCGTATAAAGATCCCCCGCTATCCAGAACTGCGAAACCAACAAAAAGTCGTTAGATTGAGGGGCGTCCCAATTGATCACCTTGACGACGTCCACCCGTTGTCCGCCGCGTTCGCGATCGGGGACCGTCACCTTCACTCCGCCACGCAGCAACTTGTCAATTTCTCGATTACCTTCCACCAGGCTCAGTGCCGATCGATCCCTCACGATCTCGTCCACTGCGGCATCCAACGCTTGAGCAGAAAGCTTTGGATTCAGTTTTTCCAGCGCCGGCCGCAATCGTGAGATCAATACCACTTCCCGCTTCGCCTCGCGACCGAGTTCACTTACCCCAGAAGACCATTCATCGTAGGCATCCATCGAGTCCCAGCCTAGCTCATGTTCCATGAGCTGAATCGCTGGCTGCTCGACTAGATGATCTTCGCTGTAGGAGGGCATTTACTAGATTATCTGATCTGTCGGCTGTTTATTATTTTTGGGTCAAGCTGGACCCCGAAGATCTAAACCGAATACCTCAAGGCTGATTTCTCCATTATGCTCATCGACAATTTCCTTCGCGCGGACGTTTAGCCGAGCAATGAGCTCTACAAAATCCAGAAACTTTCCTGAATCTGGGTCTTTCCACTTCTTTCTCGGCTTAAGAATGTATCCACACTTTGAGCACTCCGAATTATGCCCCCCATACGTGATTAGGAAGCACCCTGCCTTTCGATTGTTTTGCAAAAGATATTGGTTCACCAGCTGGTCCTCTAATGCACCTAGGAGGGCACTTACCGTCCATGCCTGCTTCTCCCCAACCTTAATCTCGATGACAGATTTAACCTTGGAATCGGGAACACAAAGTTGTATATCAGTGCGTTTTCTACCCCTAACTTCGGGCTCACGGGAGACTTCGTAGATGCCATTCGAGGAGTGTTTCAGTAGCATGGCTAGTGTCAGCTGCATTTCCTCCTCACTGGTTATTCGTTGGAGTGTCAACAAGGGGACAAAGTCATCGTTATCTATAAAATCTTGTAGGTCCTTGAGTCGCGCCATCATCACCCGGAACAGAGAATCGCGATCGCGGGGCTTGGTCTCAAAATTCACTTCAATTTCAGATATCTCTGGCACCGAGTATGAGCGATCGGCTCTGTTCTGAACCCTTATCCGTTTTCTATCTTCCAGATATCCTTGAATTGTTGAGCACGGAGGGCTTTTCGCTAACCGATCAATCTCTCGATCTGCATCGATCCCTTCTGTGTCGATGAGTTGATTTACGAGCATTGTTCGCGCTCTTTCTGCATCGTCTCTAGCGGTCGGGGTATAACAGGCTCCTGATGGACGCTGCACATCCTCTGAAGGCATAACGTAGGTGTATGCTAACTCTACCAAGCGTGAGAGAAGCCGAGGACCACGTCTTTCGTCTAATTCGCCGAGACTAACCCGCTCGAACCTGTCACTGAACAATGCGGCGTAGAGTCCAACAGCTACATTTTTTCGGTCGCCTTCCGCATGAGCTTTAATGGTCTCGTCCAAAAGCTCAACGGCGTGATCTGAATCAATTAAGAACAGCAGTCTCAACCAATCCGACGAGAATATAGATTCCGGATGATCCCGAAGCGTTTTGTCACATAGTGTTTTCAGCGAGTTCCGTTCATCGCCCGAAACCTCTTCCCAGCAAGATAGCAAAGTTCTCACCAACTGGGACAAGTGATGCTTCACAAACCGCAGGGCTTCATCAGACATCTCGGGAGGTTTCGTCCATCCAAGCAGAAGTTTTACCACCTCATCCCGTAGTAAGCCTTTAAGAGTTGGGCTGCCACTCGCTAAATTTTGAAGCAGAGGTAAATTTTGAAACCTCGATCGCATTGCCCACTGCGCGGCCAACTCAATACTGAGAACCTCTTTGACGGGGTCGGGCCTCTGACGAATCAAATGCTCGATGTAGTCGGCTAGGCCGTTGATTTCGACCATGGCAATCCGCGATGCTTGTCGAACCTCATCGTCGCTAAAGCGAGTTTCCCACCCGTCATTTTCCAACTCTACCGCAACCCCCGTTAGAGCATAGATCCATGAATACAGGGTATTCGACCGATCATCATCTTGTTCGCTGAATGTTTTAACATCTTCACTTCGCCAGCAGCCACGAAACGCTGTTGCAGCTGCGTCTCTAGTTTTATTTGAAAACGCTTGAACGATTCCTGTTCCGGATCCCCAAACAAGATACGAGCCGTTTTTTCGACTATCCGCCATCAGCCACTCGAGCATTACGTGACGGTTTCGGCGAAGGTTGTCGCCCGAAAAGCTCTGCACAGGGTCAGGAAGAATTCCACGCCTCCACTCAAGCCAACCTTCAAGGCGTTTTTTCTCCTTACTTTCTTGCTCCCGTTTAAACCTCTCCCCCTCAATTTTGTGTTTCGACACTTCGAGGGGGGCAAGATAACCGTCCAAGCGTTCATTGATGATCTCAGATTCTCCAGCTAGATTTTGCAGCGCAACTTTCTCGCTCGAAGGCCTATCTTGACCATTCCAAATTTGGACACGCTCTAGCAGAGCACTCAACCTTACCCGAACGTCTGGTTTTTGCGATTTCACTAACTCCTCAAGCCAACCGGAGTCTTCCACCGTCAATCCGGCAACCAATGAACGATGAACCACGATTAGTTGATTTTGTTCCGCTGGGAAATTCTCCAACGCATACTCTAGCTCCCATTGATAGCGTTGTTTTCTCGGTAAGCCACATTCGGTAGTTTGCCTAATCAAATCCTTAGTTAGGTCTGTCCGATAATACTTTTCTGGGCAGAACCAGATTGCGGTGAGGCAAGCGAACAGATTTTCTCGATCCAGAGCGCCGGCCGCGTGATTTCTCAGGTTCAGGCAAAGTGTTGCCAAGGCAGGCGTAAGCTCGGACCAACGACTTATCGCACGATAGTGGGTAGATTTGGGAAGTTGGCTGCCTAGAATACCCTTTACCAATTCACATTTCAGATCAGTTGCCGCAGGGTCGTCGAGCCTCTCTGCCGCCTGTTGCACCGACTGAGCGATCTCACTTGATATGGCTTCTCCATCACTAGTAACCACTTCAAGCACCTCC
The DNA here is from genome assembly GCA_965203585.1 of Actomonas sp. Taxonomy (GTDB): domain Bacteria; phylum Verrucomicrobiota; class Verrucomicrobiia; order Opitutales; family Opitutaceae; genus Actomonas. The sequence goes on along the minus strand of CBDBDC010000002.1, from coordinate 183,461 downwards.
GCGAGCTGACGAATCGAAAGGGGTCTGGGAACCAGCTCACCAATGAAACTAGCGAGGAGGTCAGCGGACCATCTTTGAGGGGATTCTATAATATCTCGAACCACCTCCTCAAGGCGAGAATCTAGCTCGCAGGCAATCAAGCCACGCACTGCTTGGGCCCGCCACTCCTCCGAGAACCGGGGTGAACTCGCTACCATTGCGAGAATGTCTTCGCAGCCTACTAACCGGCCCTCATTGATCAGACCCAGTAGGAGATTTCCTGCTTTATCTGGGATTTGGCCGGTGCCGAAGTGCTTTATGATGACTTGCTCCAATCCTGGCTCCGAAAAACGCCGCAGCGCAGCTCGTGAGTAAGACCCAAATCCAAAATTTGGATCGGTATATTTTGCGGCGAATTTTTCGACCAACAAAACCTTGTCCGCCAGTGGCAGGTGCTCTAGATCTCCTCTTTCGAGCAATATACCCGGCTCAATTTTGAGGAGTAATATTCTGACTTGTTTTCCAAATTCACCGGGGAATAGGGCAACCCAAACCGCTATCGATTTCATGGTCGGTAATACCATTCTTTTGGAAAAAAGTAGCTCCAAAAGTCTTTTTCCGGAGTCGTTGCCAGCTGCAGCTAGATTCGTAAATCGTGCGGCCGCTAGATACTCTTCAACATCTCGACGATGGAATTTCACTCGTCCGTAAGAGGGAGGATCAAACACTCTTAAACGAAGCAGGGCTTTGATCTCCTGTGATTTCCAATCCTTCAGCAGCTCGCGTGGGCAGACGCTCGCGGGGGTGATTCCAACAGGGACATTATCAGTGATGTTGATAAGCGTTCTCTTTTTTGAAAGAGCTAGAGCTAGGGCTAAACGCTCAGCCCCTTGGCGCGCTTTTTGCGGTGTCAGTGAACCTGAGTCTTCTGGTCTTCCTTCACGTTCCCGCAACGAGGAGAGCAAGAAAGCTTCGTGCTGCTCTTTGAGGGTGCCCAGACTTTCTTGCTCACGCCACAGTGCGAGAAGTTCCAAAAGGTCTTGCGGCTGTCTGGCGAACGACCAGCGATCATGAATATCGATCGTTTCGACAAATTTTTCGGCGATATCGACTGCCACAGCTTCTGAAAACTTACGAATCTGACTCCGGGTCAGCCTTCTCAGCTGGTAGATTTTTAGTTCTTCCTGATGCGCAGCCATTCCCTCGACAGACTTGTCAGTTTCATCGTCGACATTCCTGCCCGGTCTGCCCCTGAGCGGAGCTAAGAAACGCTCTTCACTCGAATCTCCGAGGGAATCTGAAGACCCCGAGCTGGAATCATCTTCGAAGATTTCAGGTGCCGGCAAAAAATCTTCAAAATATCTGATATCGGTCATTCCCCAATCGCTCGGTCGGCAGGATATGAGGATGCGAGCACGATCATGAACCGTCGCAATAGATTGCTTTAATCGATGAAGCGCTTTTCGGAAGTCGCCCGTTTTGAGCTTCAACTCGTCTACCGCATCAAGGAAAAACCAGCCGTCATCTGAATGCGATTTCTTCCACTCTACAAAATGGGTAAGCTGATTCTCCTGATTGAGTAGTTCTTCCACACTCTCGTCCGCCAACATCTCAAGCTCAAGAAACCAGGCCGACTTTCCATCCTCCCGTAAGGAGCTGCATCTCTCCTCCATTTCTCGTGTTTTGCCTGCGCCTCCCTCGGCCAAAATCACGGTCCGATATCGTTTCTCCAAGTCTTTCCAGCCAGTCTGCCTGCTGCCTCCCCATAAGTCCCACTCCTGTTCGAAATGCAGATTGTCGGAACTGATTTCTTTCTCACCTAATTCACGAAAAGTCCGATTAAGTTGAACGAAGGAATTCTTAGACATGGCTATCCATTCTCAAGAAGTTTGGGAAGGAGGAGGTCGCGGGTTTGGCGGAGGGTTTTGTTTCGCTCGATCAAGTTGATTTGTTCGAGGCGCATAGTCCTGACAATCGAGCAGAATCTATCAGCATCCAACGCAGGTGAGGTAACCAGTTCGATCCCTGAAAGAGCCGTATTTGAAATGAACGGCTGCGCAGCACCTCCCCGAAGGTTGATAAAATTGAATTCGAGTAAGTGGCCGAGAATCAGTTCGTCGTTAGCAACCGGAACGATCGAAGATGAATTGTTATTCAACCATGCTCCCCCGTAGGTCCAATGAATGGCCCCGCAATTGGCACCCACCCGTCCAAAAGGGATTACAAAACCTGAGTGGGTTGACCGATCAGCATAGCCTTGGATTCCGTTGCCCCCATAAACTGGAAAATCACCGACTGCTTTGATCTCCGACTTCGCCAACTGCTTGCCACCTTTAATCGTTGCGAGTTCATAAAGCTTCTTCACCTCCCACCCATCCGGGATGGGGCCGAGGGGCGAGTCGACGAGGGGGACGGATTCGTGGCCGGGGTAGCGGAAGTGGACGAACCACTCGCGGTAGAGGGATTGCGCCATCTCCTCCAGGATCCGGATGCGCCGCAGGTTGTTCTCGATCAGGTCGTCGTAGGCCGAGAGGATCCCGGCGATCCGGCGTTGGGTGGGGAGATCGGGAACGGCGAAATCGAACGAGAGAAGCTTGTCTACGCTGAGGTTATCCTGCGTAGCACCGTGCGAGATGTTTTGCATCCGCAGTTTGATCGTATCGATGTAGTATTTGACGAATCGGACATCAGCTTTCTCCGGGTCTGGCACAAAGCCGACGACGCTATCAGGGAAGCAACCTGAGACACCGAGGATCGCGGTTTCTGCAATATTGGCGGCAATCGTAATGCAAAGAGTTCCGGCGTCCCACATCTTGCTCTGCGCAAGCCCAGCCTCACTGTATGTCTGTGAATGTTGGCTAAGGTAGAGATTCGCCGCTTTGATATCTCCGGTTTGAAAGAACGGATACGGTCCACCATAAAGCGATGCATCGTTTCTCGGGCGATGACGCGAGCGCCCTCGACTGACCGACCCGAGTTCGTCGAGACGCGTCTTTGCCCGTGGTTGACTTAACACGCTCATGCCGTTTCCAAAATCTCCGTGACGTTCTCCGCGATGCGTTCCTCCAACTCGCGGGCTTCGGCGTTGAGCACTTCGAGTTCTTCGTTGAGGGCTTCGAGCTTCTCTTTGAAATCCTCGTCGCTGAGTTCATCGCCCTTGGCGACGCCGACGTAGCGGCCGGGATTGAGCGACCAACCCTGGGCTTCGATTTCGGCGCGGGTGGCGGCTTTGCACAGGCCGGGAACGTCGAGGTATTCGGTGGCGTCGCCGAAAACTTCCTCCCATTTCTCCTCGGAGCCGTGCTCGAACTCGAGGTCTTCACCGCGGTAGAAGCGGACGACATTGGCGAGGAACTCGTTCTGCGCGGGGGTGAAGTCGCGGTGGGCGCGGTCGATCTGGCGGAAGACGTGGCGGGCATCGAGGAAGAGGACAGTGTCCTCGCGCGGGGTGCCGGTCTTGCCCTTGTCGAGGAACCACAGGGTGCAGGGCAGGGTGACGGTGAAGAAGAAGTTTGAGCCGATGCTGACCATGACGTCAACGTGGCCGCTGCGGATGAGCTTTTCGCGGATGTCCTGCTCGGAGGCGCGGGCGTCGGCGGCGGAGTTGGCCATGACGAAGCCGGCCCGTCCTTTCGCGCTGAGCGCGGAGTGGAAGTGCTGGATCCAGAGGTAGTTGCCATTGTCGGTGCGCGGCAGGCCGAAGGCGTAGCGCGGGTCGTCGGCGAGGCGTTCCTTGTCGATCTTGCTGACGTTGAAGGGCGGATTGGCGAGGACGAAGTCGAAGCGGCCGACGGAGTCGTGGAGGTCTTCGTAGTAGGTGTTTCCCTGGCGGATGTCGCCGCTGAGGCCGTGGACGGCGAGGTTGAGCCGGGCGAGGCGGGAGGTGTCGGTGACGCGTTCCTGGCCGTGGACGGAGATCTCGGCGGTGGGGTTCTTGTGGTGGTTCTCCACGAAGCGGGCGGACTGGACGAACATGCCACCGGAACCGCAGGCGGGATCATAGATGCGCCCGTGGTAGGGCTCGAGGATCTCGACGATGAGGCGGACGATGGAGGTGGGGGTGTAGAACTCGCCGCCTTTTTGTCCCTCAGACATGGCGAACTTGCCGAGGAAGTATTCGTAGATGAGGCCGAAGGTGTCGCCTTCCTTGTCCATGGGGATGGAGGCCATGACCTTGAGCAGCTCGGCGAGGGTGCGGTTCTCGAGGATCTGAAAGGTCTTCGGCAGGACGTCGGCGAGGTCGGGGTTCTCCTTCTCGACGGCTCGCATGGCGTCATTGACTGCCTTCCCCAGCTCGGAGCCCTCGGGGAGCTGGAGCAGGTGCGGGAAGCGGGCTTCCTCGGGCAGGTAGAGCACGCCCTTGGCATGGTAGTCGGTCGGCCCGATGGTGCGGCGCCCCGTGGAGGGACCGATCTCTTCAGAGACCGGGGCGAAACGGGTCTCGGCGTAGCGCAGGAAGATGAGCCCGAGAACGATCGGCGAAAACTCGGCCGGTTTCAGAGCGGCATTGGCCCAAAGGCCATTGGCGGCATCCCAAAGGGTCTTTTCGAGTGCGGCGTGAGAATCGTCGGAGGAAGCAGGTTCAGTCCAGTGCATGGTAAAGTCAGGTGGTCATCCTAGAGTGACTGTCCAACGCTGGCAAGTCCGCCCGTGAAAATCGTGCATGGTAAAGTCACGCCCCGCCCAAAAGGGGACATTGCTTGATTCTTGACAAGATTACGATGCGAACATAGATATCCACCATGCCCCGCACCGCTCGTCTTGAATACCCCCGCGCTTGTTACCACGTAATCAATCGAGGAAACTATCGATCCGACATTTTTTCGACTGATGGTGCCCGGGCAGCATTTGAACGCCCGATGTTTCAAGCCTGCGAACGGTCCGGGTGGCGGTGGCATGCCTTCGTCATCATGCGTAATCATTTCCACATGGCGATGGAGACTCCGGAGCCAAATTTAAGTGAAGGCATGAAGTGGTTGCAGGGCACTTGGGTCTGCCGGTTCAACCGCCTGCGCAAAATTAAGGGAAGACCATTCCAAGGGAGATTTAAGTCTCTGCTCGTTCAACCCGGCCATGCCTTGGCGGAGGTAAGTCACTCCATCCACCTCAATCCGGTTCGTGCCAAGATTATCACTCCTCCAGAATTGCCCTCATTTCGATGGAGCTCGTTGGATCACGGAGCGTCTCGGAATGGGGCAGCCCGCGACTGTCAGTCAATATGTTCGCCGCTTCAGACTTGCTCAACAGGACCAAACGCGGCGCGTGAAACGCATTTTGTCAAGAATCAAGCAATGTCCCCTTTAAGCGCCCGCCGATTACGACTGGGACGAACTTAAAGAATTAACGCCCATCGGAAGTCTCTGACTGGGCCCCAAAGGCGTGGGCGCACGTGTCAAAATATGCGCAAACGCATCGAAGCGATCCTGTGGATCTTACGCCCGGGTGCGCCTTGGCGCGATTTACCCGTTTACTTCGGGAGTTGGCAGAGCGTTTATGACCGTTTCCGAGCGTGGACCAAAAACGGACTATGGACTGCCATTCTCAGAGGACTCAGTAAGGCTGGCCGCGACGACGAATACCTCATGATCCATAGTTCTGCGATGCGCGTGCACGCGCATGGATCGAATCCGGTCGGTGGTCAAATGACTCAGGCTATGGGGTGCTCGAAAGCCGGTCTGTCGACCCAAGTGCATATGGCCTGTGATGCACTGGGGTATGCGTTGGGCTTCATCCTCACGGGAGCCAATGTATCAGACTTCGATCAGGCCAAGCCGCTGCTACGTCGCCACCTGCGGCCCAACGCTCACGCCATGATGGATAAAGGCTACGACAGCGATGCCATCCGGGAGTATGTGATTGAACTGAGCGGCACCGCCGGCATAGCCGTAAAACAGAATCGATCTGCAAAACCCGCCTTTGACGAGCATCTCTATCGTGAACCTCATCGCATCGAAAACCTCTTGGCCAAGCTCAAGCAGTTCCGACGCATTGCCACTCGCTACGAAAAACTGCTTCATTCTTACGCCGCAATGCTCGCATTGGTATGCATCATCATATGGATCAAACACTAACGCTGTATTTGTTAAACACGCCCTAGTGCGAAATATCGGATCTGCGCATTCAAATATTGAGGCATTCCTTCCCGCGTCTCCCCAACCATCTTTGGGATTTCCTGAATCATGTTGGGCTAAACGGGTATATTAGTCGGTGAAACTGCTGAAAAAACCAGAGGTTCTCATTTTCTTGGGCACTCTAAATCGGCATGCATGACATGCTTTGCATGGTTCTAGACTGGTAGTGGGTAAATAAGCAGTTTTTTCAGGAACGGAGCGGAAGGGCATGCCAACCATGACACCGTGCTCGTATTCTGCAGGAATTGGATACGTGGCTTGAGGAATGGGGAATAGGTTGGTTTGTGCCCTTCGTTGATGGAGTCCCTCGAGCAACAACCGGCTTGGGGACCACCAGGACCAATTGAACCAGCAACTGGCCTGTTGTGAATTCACATGTGATTTCTTGAAATCAGAACACAAAAATACTCAGCAACTATTTGCTGGGTATTTACTTGTGAAAGTGGTGGCGAGACTCGGAATCGAACCGAGGACACGCGCATTTTCAGTGCGCTGCTCTACCAACTGAGCTATCTCGCCGTCAGAGGAATGGGGAGAGGAAGCGCTCGTTCGTTTCTCGTCAATAGGTTTTTCTCACTCTCGCAAAAGCTCGCGCAGATCAGTGAGTTCCAACTTCGCGGTTGCAGCGTCGCTCGCCTCGAAGACATCCGCGAGGAGGACCCGCTTGGAATCCTGTAGTCCCATGACTTTTTCTTCCACCGTGCCGCTGCAGATTAGCTTGTAGCTGGTGACCACGCGTTCCTGTCCGATGCGGTGGGCACGATCGGTGGCCTGGGCCTCGACGGCCGGATTCCACCACGGGTCGAAATGGATAACCGTGTCGGCTCCCGTGAGGTTGAGACCTGTGCCACCGGCCTTAAGCGACAATAGAAATACCGGAATTGAGGCGTCACTTTGAAATGTATCAACCGCTGCTTGTCGTTTCGTAGGCGTCATCGCGCCGTCGAGATAGGCAAACGGGATGGAAGACGCCTCCAGATCGTCTTTTAGCAGCGCCAGCAGGCTGGTGAATTGGGAAAATACCAAAACCCGGTGTCCCTCATCCACGATTTCATCCATCAATTCACGGAAGGCGGCCAGTTTGGAGGACCAACCGGGGAGGGCCTGAGGCTCGACCAGGCGCGGATCACAACAGACCTGCCTCAATCGCAGCAGCTGAGTCAGCGTAGCGAAACGGATGGCACCCTCGTTGGCACCCTTCGACTCCATATCGATCAACGAACGTTCGCTGTCTTCCTGGGTGTGGCGATACAGCGCGTCCTGTTCCTTAGACGGTTCGCAGTAGATGACCTGCTCGATCTTCTCGGGCAGTTCAGGTGCAACCATCTTTTTGGTGCGGCGCAGAATGTAGGAAGCCGTTTGGGTGCGCAGTCGATCGTCGTGCCATTTACGTTCATCCCCGCGAAGACCGGTTGGGACGGGTTTGAGGAAGCCGGGGAGCAGAAATTCGAACAGTGAGCGCAGATCATTGAGCGAATTTTCCAATGGCGTGCCGGTAAGCAGAAAGCGGGACTCGGCGCTCAATGCCCGCAGGGCCTTGGCGTTACGGGTGCGGCGATTCTTGATGTGTTGGGCCTCGTCGGCGATCACGCAGCGCCAGTCACTGTTGGCGAACAAGCCGCGGTCATTCGCGAGCGTGGCGTATGACGTGATGATCAGATCGTAGCCCGGAACCACTTCGGAGGAGTCGAGCCGTTTGGCACCATGATGGACGAAGACCTTGAGCTGTGGGGTGAATTTGACGGACTCCCGTCGCCAGTTTTCCACCAATGAAGCCGGAGCTACGACCAGTGAAGTGGTCGCATCTTCGTCCTGTCGGTTGTCTCGTTTAGCCAGAGCAGCGATGAGCGAGAGGGCCTGGAGGGTTTTACCCAAACCCATCTCGTCGGCCAAAATGCCTCCCAGGCGATGTCGATGCAGGTAGAACATCCAAGCGACCCCCAGAACCTGATAGGGCCGTAGCAGCTCTCCAGCGGGACCGGGCACATCCACCGCATCGAGACGGTCCAGATCACGCAAAGCTCGACTGCGTTCCTGCCATGCGGCCGGCGACTTGTATCCGGGGGACAACTCTTCCAACAGGTCATCGACCTCGGCGGCGCGGGAAGCGCTGATGGTGTGAGTCTGGCGGGAACCGCCCAGGGAAGTGGGTTCACCGGCGAGGGCACTTTGCACCTTGCCCACTTTTTCGGCCTGTTCGGGATCGATCAGGAAAATTTTACCGTCCGACTCCAGGTATCCCCGATTGGTGGTGAGCGCTTGGGTTAGGGCGGAGCTTGAGATTTTGCCGGTAGCCAAGCCCACGGTTACTTCAAATTCATTACCGGTTTTGGCGATCTTGGTTTCGATTCCGGCTGGCACGATCTTCGCCGTGTTACGGGAAAAGTTTTCGGTAAAGTCGGCGTGGAACTCGTTTTCGAGAGTATCCCGGTAGCGCGCAAGGAAACTCAGAGTTTTGTGACGATCGCGTAGCCACCATTTGCGATTGGAGGGCTCGAGGCGAAAGCCGTTTTCTTTGAGCAGATCTAGAGCGGGGCCGTAGGCGACGGAATCCCGCGAAGGCAGGGTGATGGCGAGAAAATGTTCCGAACCGTCCACGTGCATGGGCGTGAGATCGGATTCGGTCTCGGGCTCAGGAATACGGGTTCGCCGCGAAGAAATATTGCGAGATTGGGGCGCGGCGTTGGCCGAGGGAGCGGGGGATGGTTTTTCCTCCTTGGGCAGATGTTCGCTCACACCGCGGAGGATCGGCCCAACCCAGAGTAGAGGCTTCGCGGGGGCGTTGACGAAGGCGAAGACGGTTTGGCCTTTGAGCAAGATGGTGAGTTCGCGAAGTTGCGCACCTGTGAGTTGGAGGAACATCACCGGAGCGGGCACGGCGCCAAAGCGTTGTATTGCCGCTAAAGCGGGGAGGACCTCCGCTGGAGGTGGGCGGCTCAAATCCACCTCGATTTTCACACCGACGGCATCGCGCGGCGCGGTTTGAGCGAGATTGGGAGGCAGCAGGATTCGAAGCATGGTCGAGGGCACTTTGGAAGTTTGCCCGCGATGCCGACAAGAACTTTGGGGACAAGCTTTGTCCCCGAAACGACTTCAATCACTCAAAAGGGGCACCCAGCTTCGACCGTGGTGGAGCTTTATCGATTCGGCATCGAGTAGCCGAACGTTTTAATTTCCCAGTCGAATTGGCTTTGGACGATTTCGATGGATTCCTCGTCGTAAAAGTCAGCAACGGGAATCGTCAGATTGCGAATTCCCGATTTATACTTCGACAAGCGTTCCGGTTCAAGAGCCACGTTAAGGCGAGTGCAGACCTCTTCTAAGTCGGCTAGAAGCCTCTCGTAGCGGATGAAGTGATCCATACAGGGTTGGCCATCGATAAAGAATACTTCTCGGTCTTCCAAGACGCCTAACCTGAGCCAGTTGCGAAAATGTTCGATGTCATTCTTTCCGGTTGCCCAAATGGCTTTCGCCTCGGGCGTGAAATTGGGTTCGGAATTGAATAGTTTTTGGAGGTGAAATTTCGCGCGCCAGCGCAGCGGTAATTTCCGGGATTTGAAGAAGTAGTAGCCCGAAACCATTTTTTCGAAGGGATTTCGAATAACCGAAAACTTGAAGTAGGATTGCCACGTTTCGGACCCAATTTCTTCTCGGATTTTTGCGGCCGCCATGTGCTGGTGCCAGAAGTTCGAGTCGATTTCCGATCCCCTGTGTCCCACTATGCCCGCCTCGGAAACGAGCATGTGAAGAGACGGGTTGGATTCGGCCATGACGGCTCGATTGCCTGGTTGTTTGATGCGGCGGACACGTTACCGGTTCAACTGTAGACGGCATCCAGATCAAAAAAAGGGACTGATCGCCGGCCGGGTTTAAATCATCAAGAAACGAACTCACAACTGACTTGGGAATAATGTGCGGCCGTCCATGCTCCCATGGCACGATGAATAACGAGGCATTCACCCGGCTGGTAGATGCATACTATACGCCTCTCTTTCGTTTCGCCCTTAGTTTGGCCAGACGAGAGGCGGATGCGTGTGATTTGGTCCAACAGACATTCTTTATTTGGGCCAAAAGTGGGCACCAACTTCGAGAAACGTCCAAGGCCAAGACCTGGCTGTTCACCACTTTATACCGCGAGTTCCTGCGAGGACGACGTCGTGACCAACGTTCCCAGTCGATCGAGGATCTGCCCCCGGCAGCTCAGGACATGCCGGCCGAGGACATTGATCATGCCCGCCAAATGGATGCGCAGCAGGTGGTGAAAGCCTTGCAGGAGGTGGATGAAGTTTTCCGGGCTCCGCTCACGTTATTTTATCTCGAGGATTTAAGTTACCAGGAAATCGCTGAATCTCTGGACGTGCCCATTGGCACGGTGATGTCGCGATTGTCCCGGGGTAAAACCCAACTGCGCAAAATTATGGCGCAAAAAGAAGCAGGATCCAGAAGTGAGGGTGCCGTGGTCGAATTTCCCAAAGCAAAGCAAGGAGGGTCAAAATAATGACCAACGAAGAAGCAAAATTTATGTTGTCCGGTTACCGTTCCAACGGTGCCGACGCGAAGAACGAGACGTTCGCTGAAGCGCTCGCCCAGGCGGAACGCGATCCGTTACTCCGGAATTGGTTTGAGCGTGAACAGGAGTTTGACGCGATTATCGCGCCCAAGATGGGGCAGGTCTCCGCTCCAAGCGGCCTCCGCGAATCGATCCTCGCCGGCACGAAGTTGAGCTTGATCGAAAAGACTACCCGGAAGGTCCGAGTGTGGTGGGCCAATCCTTGGAGCATCATGTTGGGCGCGGCGGCAGCATTCGCTCTGGTATTCACGACGGTTTACCGCACGGCGAATCATCAGGTGGCCCAGCTTCCGGGGTTTGAGCCCGTGCTGAAGATCGCGATGGCGGATTTCTCCGGCACCCATTCGAAAGGCACCCACGCTCATGAGTTGGGAGAATTCGGTCAATGGATCACCAATGGCTCCTCAAAATTGGGAGCCGACATCATGCCGGTGAATCTCGCGGAGCTCCGTGAGCTCGGCTGTCGCACCATTGATGTAGCTGGCCACGAGATCTTTGAAATTTGTTTTCAGCGAGAATCAGGATGGTATCACGTCTATATCGCTCCACGGGATGTATTTAGTGATCAAGGTGTTTATCGCGAACCGATGTTCCACGAGTCCGGTGAATTTATTGCCGCCTCTTGGGCGGATAGCGAATTTGCCTATCTCGTGTCCACTAGCACAGGCCGCGCCTCATTGCGTGGTCTTCTCTAGGCGAAGATCATGGGTTTTCTCCAGCGCTATGTTAACTGGCTACATTTACAGTGGCCAGCCGGTCGAGTAGAGAAGCTTCCCGTCGTCGGTGAGGATGGGACCACGGCGGTGCCGGGAGTCCGGATAGTCGGTGATCTCACCGGAGTGCCCCTACTCAAGTTCGCCGCTGACACCGGGGCCAAAGCGGTTGCCGCGATTGCGGATGAGTTGGGCCAAGACATCGGCGCAGACTCTGGCCCGGCTGATGTCGCGATCATAGGAGGGGGAGTCGCTGGCCTTTCAGCTGCCCTGGAAGCTCAGAAGCGAGGTCTCCGGTTTGTGGTTTTTGAAGCCAGTAAACCGATGTCGACCATCGTAAATTTCCCCAAGGGAAAACCCATCTTCACTTATCCGACGGACATGAAGCCCGACGGTGACTTGAAACTCAGCGCCGACGTTAAGGAAGATCTCGTCGCGGAACTCGAAGCTCAAAGGACCGCGGCGGGAATCGAGCCAAAGAATGCGCGGATCGAAAAACTCGTGCGTCGAGGGGACCTGATCGAGTTGCACCACTCGGACGCTGCCTGCTTCAAGGCACGGCAGGTCATCGTTGCTATCGGTCGCAGCGGTAATCACCGTAAACTGGGGGTTCCGGGTGAAGATTTGGACAAGGTATCCAATCGCCTGCACGATCCGGCGGAATTTGCCGGCAAGAAGGTGCTCGTGGTCGGTGGCGGGGATTCAGCTTTGGAAGCCGCAACGGCGCTTCAGCAATCGGGGGCAGACGTTACGCTGAGTTATCGCGGCGGTGCCTTTACCCGGGCTAAGCCGGAGAACGTAGAGTCAGTTCACCGCAGTGGTGCTGACATAATCTTCAAATCGACAGTTCAAGAGATCAATGCCGACGCTATCAGTTTCAAGACGGCGGAAGGTGAAAAAAAGGTCGCGAACGATGCGGTGATCTCGCTGATCGGTCGCGAGCCCCCTTTGGATTTTTTCCGACGTAGCGGCATTCCCATTCAGGGTGAGACCAAATTCCTCGGCTGGTTGGGCGTGGCCGCTCTCGTTCTATTTTGTATATTCGTCTACTCGTGGAAAGGAGGCGGCCCCACACAGGATTGGATCAATCCCTCCAACTGGGCGTCTTCATTGGAAGCGGAGTGGAATGATCGGACTTCGGTGTTGGGCACAATCGCGATCTCGATGCACTCGCGGTCGTTTTACTACACGTTACTCTACAGCACTTGCATATTGGCATTTGGCATCGACCGGATTCGGCGTCGACGCACTCCCTATGTGAAACGGCAGACTACTGCGCTGATGTTTGTGCAGTGGATTCCGTTGTTCATTCTGCCTGAAATCGTGCTGCCCTGGATGGGCTACAATGGCCTCTTTACCAGTGGGATCGGTTCCTGGATCGCGAACGGGTTGTTCGAGCCTTATATTCCGTGGGAGGAATACGTGGCCGGGGCTTGGCGGGAAGGTGAACATCCCCGGGCTTATTGGCGCGCTTATGGCTTCATTTTGGCCTGGCCGCTGAATGTCTATAACGTGTTCACGGGATCGCCGCACTGGTGGTGGCTGATCATCGGATTTCTCCAGACCTTTGTTTTAATACCGTGGATGATCTACCGCTGGGGCAAAGGAGCCTACTGTGGTTGGATATGCTCGTGCGGGGCGTTGGCGGAAACCATGGGTGACCGTCATCGCCAAAAGATGCCGCACGGTCCCGTTTGGAATAAGGTGAATGTGATCGGTCAGGTCTTTCTCGCTGCCGCGTTTGCGTTGTTAATTTTGCGTGTCGTGGGGTGGGTAACCCCGTGGGGGTGGCCTGACCGCACGTTTGATCTTTTGCTGGAGGGCAAGGCGGCGGACGGCACCAAAGCAGCGGGGTGGTTCTTCAGCTACAAATGGTTTGTTGATATTCTCTTCGGCGGCGTGATTGGCGTAGGTTTCTACTTCAAATACTCCGGCCGTATATGGTGTCGCTTTGCCTGCCCATTGGCGGCGTTGATGCATATCTACGCGCGATTCACCAAGTTTCGGATCTTTGCCGACAAGAAAAAATGCATCTCCTGTAACGTGTGCACTTCCGTGTGCCATCAAGGTATCGATGTGATGGCTTTTGCGAATCGTGGTGCTCCGATGGAGGATCCCGAATGCGTGAGATGCTCGGCGTGTGTGCAAAGCTGCCCGACCGGTGTGCTGAGCTTTGGCCGTCTCTTGGCCGATGGGAAACCGATGTTCGACGATATCGCGGCCTCTCCCGTGCAAATAAAAGAACAGGCCGCTGCAATCAAATGAACGGCTCGTTCCGTTATATGATGACCGAATTTAGAATTAGATAACGAGGCAAATTGGTTGCCGGTTTGGCGGTGTCGATCTTCGCGGTCGGCATGGTCGGATGCACTCAAGTTCCATGGCCAAGCAACACCTGGTTTCAAAGTCTTCAATGAGTTTCGATAGTTCGGCGCATGGGCACCCGGTGGTGAATCTCATGACCCAACTCGAACCCGGCACCGCTGCCGCACTCGGACTCGAAAGCACTCAGGCGAGCCTGGGAGTGCGTTGGACAGGAGAGCGTTCCGTCTGGCGTCTCAAAATTGGCCGCAGCCGTGGAGACTATGAATCGCCCGACCCTCGACTGGACTTCTTTCAGAACCTTTATGGGGACCGGCACTGGACGTTGGTGCAGCTGTCCTACTCCCATACCTTTTAGTTACGCGTCATGAAAAACCTGAATATCAAAGGCACTCTACTTACGCTCCTGTTAGCGGGTTTAATGGCCAATGCCGCCATCCGCGCAGTCTCGCTACAACGTAGGCGATATCGTTGAGGATTTCGCGGTGCTCGATTCAACCCGCACAGGCCAATTGGCCAATTTGGCTGCTCGTGGGCTGGTTCCAAGTGGCGAACCCTTGGTCGCCGGATTTGTATTGGGCGGAAACCGTGCCCGCACCCTGTTGATCAGAGGGGGGGGCCGGAACTGGCGAACTTTGGAGTGCCGGGAGCCTTGGTCGATCCCGTTATCGCGATCACAAGCGGTGGCGTCGAGTTTGTGAGTAATGACGATTGGACCAGCGATGCAGCCATTGGAACAGAAATCGTATCGGCGGCTGCGACCGCCGGCGCGTTCGCGTTGACCAATAGCAGTTCCGACGCGGTATTGTTGATCACGTTTTCACCCGGACCTTACACCGTGCAGGTCACAGGTAAGGATGGCGCCTCAGGGATCGTGCTGGCCGAGATTTACGATGTAACGGGATTGTAGCTCTCTTTTCCAGGTTCCAGTCGATTATTGAACTCAGCTGAGTTCCCTCGAATAATCACTTGATGCGCGTTTTGATAACAGCCGGACCCACCCGGGAACATTTGGACCCGGTGCGATATTTAACCAACGGTTCAAGTGGCAAAATGGGTTACTCGCTGGCTGAATCTGCGGTTTCCCTAGGTTGGGAAGTGGCCCTTGTGAGTGGCCCGGTAGTTTTGAAGTCGCCAGAAGGAGTGCAGGTAACACGGGTTGTTTCGGCCGACGAGATGTTGCGTGTCTGCGAGGCCCGGTTCGACGTTTGCGACATGTTTATCGCTGTGGCCGCCGTAGCTGACTTCCGTCCTCGATTTCGGTCCGATCAGAAGCAGGCCAAAGCGGCGACGGGATCCTCTCTGGAATTGGAACCCACCACGGATATTTTGAAAACACTCGGAGCGAGGCGGCGCGCCGATCAAATCATGGTAGGTTTCGCGGCGGAGACGTCGGATCTCGAAACCAAAGCTCCGGCGAAGTTGATCGCCAAAGGTTGTGATTGGATCGTGGGCAACGACGTAAGTGCCTCGGGAGTGGGGATGGAATCCGATGCGAATTCAGTGACATTGTGGAACCGTACGGGGAAGGTGGGCTCGATCGGACCGTTGCCCAAGAGGCAGGTTGCATCGTGGTTGCTGGAACGGATTGCTGGTGAATCGTAGCGGATAATTCGCTCTTGGATTCGAAAGCCCTCCTCGCCAGATTCGCAGCCGAATGAAGATCCGGGCTCCCCATTGCGACGACTGGATTTATGCCGCGCTGATCGTCTGCTTTGCGTTGGTTGCGTGGATTGGTGAATTTGGATTTGTTCGGTCACTCGAATGGAAAACACTCGATTGGCGCACTCAGATAAGAGCCGATGAAAAACAACCTCCACCTGATGAGCGCCTGCTCTTTATCGGAATCGAGGATCACTCGACCAAGAACATTGAACGTAAGCGTCCGTTCTACCGCGTTGCGGATGTGATTGACGATCCGGCGGTGGGTTTCCAGTTGCGTGGAGTCAGGTTTGCCTTTTCGACCTCGTGGTTGGTCATACCCGGTAGTCGGCGCAGCATGTCATTGAGGTAGGCGAGGGGCTCGACCTGGTGGCGGCGGCAACACTCCGGGATGGTATAAATGATTGCGGCGCGCCAGCCTGCATCGGGATGACCGATGAACAACCGGTTCTTCGCCCCGGGTTTGGTCAGTCGGATCGCTTGTTCGGTGAGGGTGTTGTCGATGCGGACCCGGGCGTGCTCCACGCAGGCGCCCGGCTTCGACCATTGATTACGGGTATGGGTGATGGCTTCGCTCATGGCCGTCTTCGGCAAGTGTCGCAGGGCATCTTCGGCCGGGGAGGCTTCGATTTGGTCGAGCAACGTTTGACCCCTTTCACCCCCCCTTGGGACTGAAACCTTGGATTTCGATGTGGGGAAACCCGATGGTGGCAACGGCGCGCCCCGCACGAACCCGACGGGACGGGGTGCCCGGCAACGCCGGATATACACCTTGATCCGGCTTGGGCCCGGCCGGGTCATTCGACTCATCAACCCGCACAACCGAAGCTGGCTTCGGACCCGGCGTGGTAATGACGGATACACGTGTCGCATCGGCCGCGACATGAGCGGCTGCCGGGATGTGACCGGAAGTTGATACCATGACTCCTTAGCCCCCGGATTTCAGCTTTCCCGCCACAATTTGCTTCAAGAGTTCCTTGCTACGCCGTTGGGCGGCCAGCGTGGCCTGCGGCCCGAGCCGGTTTTCAAGATTGTCACGATTCCAGGCCGCGTTTTCGGTTCCCGAGATGGCTGCTATGTTGAACCATGCCAAGGCCTCGATTTCATCTTTAAGCGCCCCCTGGCCATCAGCGTACATCAACGCCAGGTTGTTTTGTGCGCGGGCATCCCCCCTGTTCGGCCGCCAGTCGATACCCCTTGAGCGCCTCGACATCATCCCGTGTGCCGCCCGCTGCCTTTACTGTACATCACCGCCAGGTTAAATTGTGCTTTGGCATCCCCCTGTTCGGCCTTTTTTATCACGTCTCCAAGTTCCGCGGATTCCTCCACGGCGTCAACGACGCCGATCAGCAGCAAGGCGAGCAAACCCAGGAGAAATTGTTTCATCCGGCTCTTATGCGCGGAATAATAAACGAGGTCAACACTTCTGGAAACCCCCGGGCGTGCGGGAAGATCCCGCGACAAGGATGGTGGGAGCCCGGGGGGAGGCGAACGCGGGTGGCCGGGCGCACGATCACCGCGCCGTTCCGCAAAGAGCATCATCCGCTCTTTGATCCGCTTTTCCATCCCGCCGCAGGCGCAATGGCGCCGGTCGTGGAGTTGCTGCGGGTCTCCCACGATGTTGGTGACGATGAAGCGTGGGTTGGAGCCTTTCGCCGGGTGCCCGGCTCTGGCGATCACCCGACGCAGTCGTCGCCACGATCCGGCCGCGTAATCAAACGCGGTGAACAGGCGTTGTTTTTCGCCGGGTCGACTGAACTGGGATTTTGTGCGCAGACGGTTGGACCACTCCGCCACCGCAGACGGTTGGATCAGGGCGGGTTTTTGTTCTTCAAAGCAGGCCATGTCTTTGGGATACGTTTAACGCCTTCGTGTCGTCCTTGCTTGGTGCGTGGAGACATCTCGAAATCCCCGTCCAAGCGAGCAGTATATCTCTCTATGAGTTTTCCCATGGTCATGGAAGCCGCGTTGGGATCCGCCCCTACCGCACGCAGTTCCACTATCTTCTTGGCCTCGTCTGCGAGTCGCAGTTTGGCGGTGGTGAAGACATGAGTATCAAGATTCACCCATTTTTTCTTGCGGAAACTGAGAAGCGACCGTATTAACCGCCTCCCTTGTGTAGCGATAGAGGTTCTGAACCTTTGTTGTCTACCAGACTGGTTCTTTCCCGCTCTTTTTCATCCTCGGGGGTATAATGACTGCAGGACGAACAGACTAAGTCACTGTGTATCATATAATTGCCGTTTTAGCTCAGTTGGTAGAGCGACTCATTCGTAATGAGTAGGTCATCGGTTCGACTCCGATAAGCGGCTCCATCCTTCGTCCCGCGGAGCGGGGGGCGCCGCATACGACTTAAACTTCGGCTGGCAGGTCAGCCCTCCGATTCGATAAATTGCAAATGGGCGGTTGCTTAGTTTCGGCCGAGTTCTTCGTCGGCCAATCCGCCTTGGAGTTTTTTCTCCAGGCAGAGCCGTTCTACTTCCTGTCGTAGGGAATCGCCATAGATTTTCAGGCGCTCATCGACGTTGAGGGTTTCGAGCAGCCGTTGTTTGAGGGCCGAACTGGGGCACAAGGTGAAAGCGGCAAGGTCGATGAAGGCGTCGGGATCATCGACGGTTTTTAGAAATTGGGTGAATCCGTTGGGGGTAGGGGCTCCCAACTGGCGTCGTAGTGCGAGCAAACGTTGGACCCGTTTTTGGAGGCGTCGCCGGTGCGTATCGTCTCCCGGAGTTTCGCTGGACAGGGCCTTCACGCGCACAACGCGATAGGGCTCCTCGCGCACGATGCCCTCGCACTCCACCCGCGTGAGCCCCTGCAGCAGGAGATTGGAAGTTCCGTCGTCGTTCTGGTTACAAACCCGCACGATCCCCGCGGTGGCGATACGTTGACCCCGTTCCTCCGCAGGATCGGACTGAGGATGCAGACCCGCGACCGCGAAAATGCGGTGCGTAGCCAATACGTTGCTGAGCATTTGGCGGTATCGCGGTTCGAAAATATGCAATGGCATCAACGCCTGGGGAAAGAAGGCGACTTCCGGCAGCGTCATCACGGCGATTTGATCGGGAACGACTATTTCTGTTTCCACGTCGGCACTGTTGAGGCTGGGGCGGACTTCGCAAGATCCGCGTTTCGACTGTGAAACATGCGTGTCTCGATTGGAAAAAGTGTGACAGCGGGTGTGACACGGTGACGCGAATTATTGCGAATGAATCGAAATCGAAGATGCAATGAATCTCATAAATCAATGAATATTAAATTGATGAGATGGAATATATCGAATGGCACACGGGTTGCTGAACCGGACGGCATGAGCCGCATTATCGGTATTGATTTAGGCACCACCAATTCCTGCATGGCTACCATGGAGGGAGGCGAATCCATGGTGATTCCCAACGCGGAAGGTGCACGCACCACGCCTTCCATCGTCGCGTTCACGAAATCGGGCGAACGTCTGGTCGGCCAAGCCGCCAAACGCCAAGCGGTCACGAACCCGCGCAACACGATCTTCTCGGCGAAGCGTTTGATCGGTCGCAAGTTTTCCGAGGTCCAGGAGGAGGCCAAGAACCTCCCTTACAAGGTAGTCGATGGCAAAGGCAGCGACGCCTACATTGAAGCCCAGGTTGGCGACAAGACGGAGCAATTCGCGCCTCAGCAGATCGCGGCATTCGTGCTGCAGAAGCTGAAGGCCGATGCCGAAGCCTATCTCGGTGGGACCGTCACGGAAGCCGTCATCACGGTTCCCGCTTACTTTAACGATGCCCAGCGCCAAGCTACCAAGGACGCTGGCAAGATCGCAGGCCTTGAGGTCAAGCGCATCATCAATGAGCCGACCGCTGCTTCCCTCGCCTACGGACTCGATAAGAAGTCTGAAGAGAAGATCGCGGTTTATGACCTCGGTGGTGGCACGTTCGACGTTTCCATTCTTGAGATTGGCGACGGCGTCTTCGAAGTGAAGGCGACCAACGGCGACACCCACCTCGGTGGTGACAACTGGGACGAAACGCTTATCAACTGGCTCGTCGAGTCGTTCCAATCCGAACAGGGCATCGATCTGCGCAGCGATCCCATGGCTCTGCAACGTCTCAAGGAAGAGGCGGAGAAGGCCAAGATCGCTCTCTCCTCCGCTCAATCCGTTGACATCAATCTGCCGTTCATCACGGCCGATGCCAGTGGTCCGAAGCATCTCAATATTTCCCTTTCCCGCTCCAAGATGGAGCAGGTCTGTGACGCGCTGTTCGCGCGCACGGTAGCTCCGTTCAAGTCTTGTATGACCGATGCTGATCTTGATGCCAAAGGCATTGATGAACTCGTGCTCGTCGGTGGTATGACCCGCATGCCCAAGGTCGTTGAGCTGGCCAAGGAACTTGGCGGTAAGGTGCCTCATCAAGGAGTGAATCCGGACGAAGTCGTTGCCATTGGTGCCGCCATCCAAGGTGGTGTGCTGCAAGGCGACGTGCGTGACGTACTCCTCCTCGACGTGACTCCACTCACGCTCGGTATCGAGACCGCCGGCGGCGTTTCCACGCCGATGATTGATCGCAACACCACGATCCCATCCAAGAAGTCCCAAGTCTTTTCGACTTACGCGGATAACCAGCCCTCCGTCGAAATCGTCGTGCTGCAGGGTGAGCGCAAGATGTCCAAGGACAACAAGAATCTCGGCACTTTCCGTCTCGACGGTATCGCTCCCGCCCCTCGTGGTGCGCCTCAGATTGAGGTCGTATTCGACATCGATGCGAATGGTATCCTCCACGCCACGGCCAAAGACCAAGGCACGGGCAAGGAGCAGAAAATTACCATCCAAGGTTCGTCCGGACTCTCCTCTGAGGAAGTCGACAAGATGACCAAGGACGCCGAGCTCCACGCCGAAGAAGACAAGAAACAGAAGGAAGCGGTGGAGACCAAGAATCAGCTCGATTCGACCATCTACCAGATGGAGAAGGCATTGAAGGACAACGGCGACAAATTGCCGGATGACATCAAGGCCAAGATTGAGCCAGCCATCGCCGACGCCAGGAAGGACCTCGAATCCGGTGACCTCGATAAGATGAAGGCCGCCATGGAAAACCTCTCTTCCGTCGGACAGGAACTCTACGCCAAGGCCGCTGAAGCCGCGCAACAAGCTGCGGGAGTCGATCCCGCAGCCGCCGGAACTGGTGGAGACACTGGTGCAGATGAGCCGAAGACCGAAAAGAAGGTCGACGGTGATGTAGTGGACGCCGACTTCGAAGTCGTTGACGAAGACGACAAGAAGAAGAGCTAACCTTTTTGACACGCCCGCGGATTTATACTCTGTGGGTGTGTCTTTAACCCTCCAAACTAGATAGTTAACCTCTCAAACCCTGAAATAAATCAATATGGCTAAAGTAAGTATCAAACCCATCGGTGATCGCGTGCTCGTGCAGCATCTCGAGGAAAAAGAACAAGTCCGTGGTGGTATCATCATCCCGGATTCCGCCAAGGAAAAGCCCCAAGAGGCTAAGGTCATTGCTCTCGGCACTGGCAAGAAGGACGACGCGGGTAACGCGGCTCCTTTCGAAGTCGCTGTCGGCGACCTGGTTCTCCTCAGCCCCTACGGTGGCTCCGAGGTGAAACTCGACGGTCAAAAATATAAGCTGGTTCGCGAAGACGACATCCTCGGTGTCATCGCCTAAGCCCAGTCTCACACTCCAACAACGTAACCCACTGATTCATTAATTATGTCAGCTAAACAACTCCTCTTCGATGAGTCCGCCCGTTCCAAGATCCTCAAGGGTGTCGAACTCCTCTCTCGCGCCGTTAAGGTGACCCTCGGTCCCAAGGGCCGCAACGTTGTCATCGACAAGAAATTCGGTTCGCCGACCGTCACCAAGGACGGCGTCACCGTCGCCAAGGAAGTCGAACTTCCTGATCCTTACGAGAATATGGGCGCCCAGATGGTGAAGGAAGTCGCTTCCAAGACTTCCGACAACGCCGGTGACGGCACCACCACGGCTACCGTTCTCGCCGAAGCGATCTACCGCGAAGGCCTCAAGAACGTCGCCGCCGGATCCAACCCGATCTTCCTCAAGCGTGGTATCGACAAGGCCGTTGAGGCCGCCGTTGCAAAGCTGCACCGTGTTTCCAAGAAGGTGAACGACCGCGAAGAAATTCGTCAGGTTGCCACCGTTTCCGCCAACTGGGATATCGAGATCGGTGACATCATCGCCGACGCGATGGACAAAGTTGGTAAGGACGGCACCATCACCGTTGAAGAGGCTAAGTCCATCCAGACTTCCCTCGACGTCGTTGAAGGTATGCAGTTCGACAAGGGCTACCTTTCGCCTTACTTCACGACCAATCAGGATAACCTCGAAGCTGTCCTCGAAGACGCCTACGTGCTCATCCACGAGAAGAAGATCTCCTCCCTGCAGGACCTGCTTCCTCTCCTCCAAACCGTTTCCAAGACCAGCAAACCCCTTCTCCTCATCGCTGAGGACATCGAAGGTGAAGCTCTCGCTGCTCTCGTGGTGAACAAGATTCGTGGCACGCTCAACGTCTGCGCGGTCAAGGCTCCTGGCTTCGGTGATCGCCGCAAGGCTATGCTCGAAGACATCGCGGTTCTCACCGGTGGTAAGTGCATCACCGAAGACCTCGGTGTGAAACTCGAGAATATTGAACTTTCCGATCTCGGTGGTGCCAAGCGCATCGTGGTGGACAAGGAAAACACCATCATCGTCGAAGGTGCTGGCAAGGGTTCCGACATCCAAGGCCGCGTGAAACAAATCCGCCGTCAAATCGGTGAGACCACGTCGGACTATGATCGTGAGAAGCTGCAAGAGCGCCTCGCGAAGCTCGCCGGTGGTATTGCCGTCATCAACGTCGGCGCCGCTACGGAAGCCGAGATGAAGGAAAAGAAGGCCCGCGTTGAGGATGCTCTCCACGCCACCCGCGCTGCGGTTGAAGAAGGTATCATCCCCGGTGGCGGTGTCGCTCTCCTGCGCGCTGCTGATGCGGTCAACAAGGTTGACCTCGAAGGTGACGAAGCAATCGGTGCGACGATCGTGCGCCGTGCGATTGAAGCTCCGCTCAAGCAACTCTGCCGCAACGCCGGTGTTGATGGCGGTGTGGTGGTTCAAACCGTGCTCAAGGGCAAGGCGGGCACCGGCTACAACGTCGTGACCGACAAATACGAAGACCTCATCAAGGCGGGTGTTGTTGACCCAACCAAGGTGACCCGCACCGCGTTGCAAAACGCTGCGTCGATCTCCGGATTGCTCCTCACCACCGAGTGTATGATCACCGAGATTCCTGAGAAGGTTGAAGGGTCTGCTGGCGGTGGTCACGACCACGGCGGAGGCATGGGCGGTATGGGCGGCTTCTAAGCTACCCGTTCTATTCGAATCCAAAAACCCTCAGCCCCGTCCCGCATCCCGCGAGCCGGGGCTTTTTTGTGTCCTCAAAACACCCGCGACTCTAAAAACCGCTCAAGCAGACTTTAACCATATTGGTTAAAGTCGGGGAAAGGCAACGAGGGATTGCCGTCGATAATGATCAGGTCGGCTTGTTTTCCGACTTCGATGCTGCCGGTTTCTTTTGCGATGCCGAGGAGTTGAGCGCCGTTGCTGGTAGCGCACTTGATGGCGTCGGCGGGGGAGAGTCCTGCTTCGACTAGGAGCTCGATGGCTTTCCAACTGCCGTAGCCCGCGAGGCATCCGCCGTAACCGGTGGGGTCGGTGCCAACGACGAGCAGGCCACCGCGATTGAAGAATGCGACCTCCATCGCGAGACTGTTCTCCCAGGCGCGGACACGGGTGTCATTCTCAGATCGGTTGATCGTGGTCCATGTTTTGAGGTAACTCTCGCGAAGCGGAGGCGTGAGGGCAGCGAGTTCTGCTTCGCCAGCGGGTGGGCGCCCGCGGGTGAAAGTCTCGAAGATCGCGAGGGTCGAAGTGATGGCCACCTCTTCTTCAATCAAGTGCTGGATGACTATGCTTACCTCTTCCGATTCAGGATCCACCTCGGCGATGGAATCGTAGATTTTCCCGATGTTGGCGGGTTCGTCGGTCAGGCGACCAGACACCCAGTCTGATGCGGCGAGAAAGCCGTGTTCGAGATTGTTGATACCCATGGCTGCGGCCTCGCGGTAGCTCACTCGTCCGATATGTCCGGTGACTTGAAGTCCATTGGCGTGGACGGTTTTGATGGCCGTATCCATTTCGGCGGCAGAGGGGGGGCATCGAGACAGAATGGTCGGAGGATCAAGGCAGGTTTGCGAGACTTGAACCGGATTACGCTTTTCACCGTCCGAGATTCTCGATTCCGTGGTTGTTTATGGAGGTTATTTTTCTCGGCACCGGCACATCTCAAGGCGTTCCCATGATCGCTTGCGACTGCGCGGTTTGCACCTCCGACGATCCCCGCGACAAGCGAACCCGTTGTTGTATTCACGTCGAGATGGATGGATTACATATTCAGGTTGATGCCTCTTCGGAATTCCGCCTTCGGTGCGTCGAAGAGAAAGTAAACTGGATCGATTTCTTTGTTCTGACTCATGGTCATGCTGATCACATTACGGGGATGGATGACCTCCGCCGCTTTTGCGACATGCACGGGAGGGAGGCCCTCAAAGTGTATTCGACGGATGAGGGAATCGGTCGGGTATTGTCGATTTTTCCCTATGCCATTCTGGATCGTCCGGTTGTGAGGGGATATGCCGCTTTTAAGCTCGAACTGATGCCGCCGAAGCTCGAGCTGGAGCAAGGGACAATTGAATCCACGCTGTTACCCCACGGCGGGGTCAACACCCTTGGTTTGATTTTTACGGAGCGGAGTTCAGGAAAGAAATTCACCTACTACACGGATTGTAAGCGGGTTCCGCGGGAAGCGGTCGAGTTAGCCAAGGGATCGGATGTGGTGGTATTGGATGGGCTGCGACCCACGCCTCATCCCTCCCACATGACGATTGGGGAGGCCACCGCAGTGGCCGAAGATATTGGGGCACCTCTGAGCTATTTGACGCACCTCACGCATTTGACCGGGCATGTCGAGGTCGAGGCAAGTTTACCCGATTCCGTGCGCGTAGCTTACGATGGTCTGCGACTGTCGTTGTAGCGTTCCTCTTTAGGCGTTACTTGATGGCACCAATCAGCGCTTCGAGTTGCGCGATTTGTGCTTTTTCAAGATAGGATGAAACATCCGACCACTCTAGATTCAGGGCGAATATTGATCGAGCCTGTACGATCAAGGCGTAGAGCTCATGGAATTGATCATCGTCGAGATCCAATTGTCCCGTGTCGAAGGCGGATAAGAGGAATTCGGTTCCCTGAGATCGATTGATATATTGCTGCAGTCGGTGGTCTTCCTCCGAAGAAAGGACCTCAGCTCTCACTTCGATCAAGCGATCGGCAAGGGCTTGGCGCTGCGCCTGGCGCTGGGCTCGGACGACCTCGGGGTCGACATCGGTATTACGGGCTCGGCGAGGTTGGAGCTGGCGCTGAGCTTGGCGCAAACGGGTCGACAACTCGCGGACGGTGTCTGCCGGAATGCCTAGGAGCGCTGCGGTTCCCTTGTCCTCCAGAAGGTCCGCGACGTTGGTCTGGTTTTCCGTCGGGCCGGGACGATTGTTTCCGCCTCGATTTCCACCACCGCCGCCGCGGCGTGTGGAGAAATCGGCCGAGGGTTCTCCCCGCCAGTAACGCGGGATGAAGGGGAAGGTCGAAGTGATTACGTAGTAGTAGGTGCCTTCCAGATACTCGGGAGTGACTCCGGTGCGTCCGTTGGCCTGATCAAGGTCTCCCAGTCCGGTTACGTATTCAAAGTCCTGCACAAAAGTTCCGTCGTGGTCTCCGCCGGGACCATCAGGTCGCGAACCCGCTTTGAGGCGGTAGCTGGATCGCAGCGGAACGACAGGACTTTCTGGGTCGTTGGCATCCTTGTAAGACCATTGCGAATACATCGGAAAACCGTCGGCGGCATAGCCCAGGAGGATAAGTTCGCCATCCCCGCCAAGGAGTTCAATCAGGCCTTGGGGCACGCCATGGTAGTGGTATTTTCCTGACGGCTGCACGTGCGCGTGATTTCGATCCACGCCCAGGTCAACGTGATGTCCGAGCGCTTCGTATTGCCAACCGGAGTTACGATCATCGCGCCAGAATTCCGCGGCATTCGGTTCGAAAGGGACACCATTGACTGCTACCCCAAATCCTCCGCCATCCACGCGGGTGAATTTCCGGGCGATTTTAGGCGAAAGAGGCACGCTGAGGGAGTCGGACCAGGGAACGATACGGTTTGGGTTGGAAGCGTTGGGGAAGATCCCGTGCGTGTGATTCGGCAGGGTGTGGCCCGTGATGGTGCGCGTCGAATCGGTCGTGCCGATCTCGACGTTTCCATTGAGGGCCGGACGCTCCGCACCGGCGGTGTGGGCACCTTCGTGTGCGGAAAGAGATCCGGTAGTAAGCAGAGAAATGGAAATAAAAGATCTTAGGGTCATAACGAAAATTAGTTGCGACGACGTTGGCGGGTGCGGGCTTCGAAGATGGGCAGGGAAGACATTTGCTCGGTCAGAATGCTGGTTAATTCAGCAACTTTGGCTGGATGTTCAGTCGAGAGGTTCGTCGATTCCTCGGGATCGATTGCGAGATGGTAGAGTTCGGATTCTCGACCGTTTTCCACCAGTTTCCACTCGGGGGTAATCAGCGTGTATTGGTGATTGCCCATCACCAAGAATTCACGTCGCGGTGCATCCGAATCGATCAGCAAAGGTTTCAGATCGCATCCGTCGGTCTCTGGAATTGATTCTTGAGGCAGGCCGGCGGCGCGCAAAAGGGTAGGCATTAAATCTGTGGCGGCGGTCAGGGAGTCGCTCCGGCCCCCGGGGGGGCTAACCCCGGGCCAACGCACGACGGCTGGTGCGAGAATGCCACCTTCATAAATCGTGTTTTTGAACCCGCGGTGTGGGTTGGGCTGGGAGAATCGAAGTCCGCCATTGTCGGAGAAAAATACGACAATGGTATTATGGGCATGTTTAGAATCGTCGATTGCCTAGAGCACTTGGCCGACGGCATCGTCGAACTCATCTATCATGGCGGCGTAAACGGAGGCATTCCGGCCTTGGCGATCACGATATAGATTTTCGGTTTCTTCGGGAGCTTGGAAAGGGGCGTGGGGGGCATGAGGAGCAAAGAACAGGAACAGGGGTTGATCGGTAGTTTCCCGAATGAGTTTGGCTCCTTCGCTTCCTTGCAGGCGCGTAACGTAGCCCTCCTCTTCGGCGGCCTCGTCGTTTCGCCACCAATCAAGTTGGTCTCGGCCGTTTCGATGGGTTAAGTAATCCAAGTCGGTTTGGTAGCTGCCGTAAAATTGGTCGAATCCCCGATTGTGCGGGCGCTGATCGACCGATTCGGCACTGCTGAGGTGCCATTTTCCGATCATCGCGGTGAAGTATCCGGCCTCATGAAGGAGTTGGGGCAGTAGCGGGGTGTCCACCGGCAAGCCGGGGTCGACCCGGCGCACAGGGCCGGGAATCCCGAGACGTTGGGGCAGAAGTCCGCTCAAAACGGCTGCCCGAGTGGGGCTACAACTGGGGAAAACATAGAAACGTTCCAATTCAGTCCCCTCATCGGCGAGGCGATCCAAATTTGGCGTCGGCACCGTGCCGCCATGGAATCCGACATCCCCCCAGCCCATATCATCGGCCATGATGATGACGATGTTGGGAGGACGTGAATGCGCGGAGGGGGCCAACCCCACGCAAATCAACGCACAGAAACGAAGAAGCATGGAAATATGACGTCATCGATGTTCCTACTGTTACAACGTATCTCGTCATTGTTGAGGATTCTCCGTGCGGGGAACGTTCCGGAAATTGGTTAGACAAAGTAACCTAAGCAAGTTTGCTAAGATAATCTATTAACCCCTCATAGAATTTATCATGGCACGCATCTATAACGATATCACCGAAACCATCGGCAACACTCCCTTGGTCCGTCTGAACCGGACCGCGCAGAAACACGGCGCCGGCGCCGAAATCCTGCTGAAGCTGGAATTTTTCAACCCATTGGCGTCCGTCAAGGATCGCCTCGGATTCGCGATGATCGACGACGCTCTCAAAAGCGGAAAGATCAACGAGAACAGTGTCATCATCGAGCCTACTTCAGGTAACACCGGTATCGCACTTGCGTTCGTAGCCGCTGCCAAAGGCCTCAAACTCGTCCTTACGATGCCGGAAACGATGAGTATGGAGCGCCGTAAGCTGCTTAAGGTTCTTGGCGCCCGAGTGGTTCTGACCGAAGGCCCTAAGGGCATGAAGGGCGCGATTGCCAAGGCTGAGGAGCTCGCTGCTGAAATCCCGAATTCGATTATCCTCCAGCAGTTTGCCAATCCGGCTAACCCCGAGATTCACCGCAAAACCACGGCGGTGGAAATCTGGGACGATACAGACGGCAAGGTCGACTTCGTGGTCGCAGGTATCGGAACCGGCGGAACCATCACGGGTGTCGGTGAGGTGCTGAAGGCCAAGAACTCCAATGTGAAAATCATCGCGGTAGAGCCGTCCAAATCGCCGATTCTCTCCGGTGGTCAACCTGGTCCCCACAAGCTCCAAGGCATTGGTGCTGGATTCGTCCCAGAGGTGCTCAACACCGAGGTTTACGACGAAGTGATTGCGGTGGACGAGGCCGTTTCGGGTCCGATCTCCAAAGAGGTGAACACGCTCGACGGCATTCCGATTGGTATCTCCTCGGGTGCGATCACGCAGGCAGCCATCGAGATAGCGAAGCGTCCGGAAAATGCCGGAAAGACGATCGTCGCGATCATCCCCTCCAGCTCGGAACGCTACCTTTCCACTTGGCTGTTTGCTGATATCGATCCTGAGAGTGATTCAGTGGACGATCTCAAATAATTCTGATTCAGTTTTAGCATCCCTCGGATGTGGTAACACATTCGGGGCTTACTAACCCCAAGCCGGTCCCGGTTCCTGTTCTGCAAAGGACGGGGGCCGGGACTTCTGGTTTGAGGGCGGCAATGATCAAGAAATTGACTCCATGCCTAGCCTGACAGATGACTGTTGCCTGTGCAGTCCGAACTCGCTCAAGCCAATGGATTCCATGCGAATCATGTCCAAAATCTGTGTCGAAGTTTCCGGCATTGGACAGGCCAGGATTTAATAAAGCCTTTGGGCGAGCTGCCGTTGGCGGAGTCCTTGTATCACGCTTCGGCGGTTGTGCTTTCCCATAACACCGCTCCGGACCCGCTGTTTACCTATGCGAACCTTTCGGGCCAGAAGCTGTTCGAAATGTCGTGGGCAACCGTCCTCCAGACACCGTCCCGGCACTCAGCTGAGCCCGTGGAGCGATCGGAACGCGCCCGCCTGATGGAGGCGGTTACATTGCGGGGATTCATCAATGATTACCGGGGAGTGCGCGTCTCGGCGTCCGGTAAACGGTTTCTTATCGAGCAAGCGATTGTTTGGAACGTGATTGATGAAGAAGGAGCATTGATCGGACAGGCCGCCACCTTCGATCATTGGATTACCCTGTAGGTATTCTTCAGCCTGCAATTCTTACCACAGATTTCGTCGATTAACCCAGATCCACTCCACCGCAGCTTGCTGGTAAATTCTGTGTTAATCTGAGTAATCTGAGGTCTCAAAATTCGTCGGAGTGACTCGGTGAACTCTGTGATTCTCTCAGTGATCTCTGTGACAAAACCTGCAGTGGAGTTAGAAATGAGATTCGTTTCGTTGGGAACCGTAGCTTCCTAGACCTGATCGCGGACAACTTGGCATGAGAATTGTCAAAGGATTGCCAGCGGTGTGCTTACCCGCCTGAATCGCTTCGCTTCAACCCGCTTCACTTCACTTTCATAGCCCTTCCCAAAATCCATGGCAGACGACAATATCGACTTTGGCGCGACTATTAAGAGGTTCTCTCCCGGCCAAAAAGTGTTCAGCCGCTACACCCTGACCAAGATTCTGGGTCGGGGCGGGATGGGGGTCGTGTGGTTGGCTCGAGATGCGCATCTGGGCCGCGTGCTTGGCGAAGGAGCCGGATGAACGTCCGCAGAGTGCAAGTGAAGTTTGGAAACGGTTGACCGTGGAGGCAGTCGCGGTCGGTCACAGAGATCACAGAGGAGACAAGGAGGGCTCGGAGGCCGACCGGGACGCGTCAGCGCCCAGCAACCGCCAGTCGCGTTCGAAGGCACCGATGATGGTGGGATTGTTTGCGGCGATCGCCGTGCTGGGCACCGCCGGTTGGTGGTTTGGGGTGGAGCAACCGAAACGTCAGGAGGCCTTGGCCCGGGAGCAGGCGGCGGCTCAAGTCGAGGCACTCAGAATGGCCAATGCCCGGGGCGGTATGATCGTAAAGGAAGGTTATCATCCGTGGGAATTGAATCTGGGCGCGGAGGAGACCGCTATACGGAAGAAGAAGCCCTTGTGCTGCAGGCGATCCTAGGTGCGGCCACGCTGACGACCGAACCGGAACGACGCCAGCCAAGCTGGGAGATCTCCCTTGGGGCGAATATTCAGTGACTTTCAGCCGTGAAGGGTGGCAACCGGTGCAACGACGGGTGGAAGTGACGCGGGACGGCGAAGCTACCGCCAGTGCTACGTTTGCCAGTGGGGAATTGGTATTGAGTGGTCAACCGTTTGGGGTGAGCTACGAACTGATGACGGGAGGGCCGACGCACTTGATAAAGCGGGAAGGTGCTGCACCGGCGACGGAAAGCGTGCCGGAGGGAGACTATGCGGTGACGTTTTCGCGAGCGAATTGGCCAATTCAGCCTACTCAACGCGTGAGTGTGTCAGCGGATGAACCCGTGCATGCGAGTGCTGACCTGCGGGCGGCCATGGTGTTGATAAACAGTGAACCCGCCGGGGCTGAGGTATTGTCCGGTGACCGGGTGATTGGGCGCACGCCTTCTCGCTTGAGCGAGGAGTTGCCGGGGGCTAAAACCTTCGGATTGCGTCAGCAAGGTAACGTCAGCGGACAGGTGAAAGCGGGAGAGGAACTGCGTTTGGCGGTGGCGTTGAATAAGGAACCCACGATCCGTATCCCTGATTTAGGTATAACGATGGTGCCGATTTCGCCGGGAACATTCCTAATGGGGTCACCCGTGAGTGAGTCGACTCGACGCAGCACCGGGTAACGATAAGTGGGCCGTTTTGGCTGGGGGCGATGGAGGTGACGCAGGGGTATAGTGGGAGGCATTGATGGGGAGTAATCCCAGCCACTTTAAAGGAGTGGGAGAGAACGCCCCGGTGGAGACGGTAAAGTTGGGAGGAGGCGATGGAGTATAGCCGTAAGCTAACGGATAGAGAGCGGACAGCCGGGAGGCTGCCTGCGGGGTATGAGTATACGTTACCGACGGAGGCGCAGTGGGAGTATGCGTGCCGGGCAGGGACGACGGGGGCGTATGCGGGGGAATTCGATAGGATGGGGTGGTATTCCACGAATAGTAACTC
Organism: Actomonas sp.; assembly: GCA_965203585.1. Classification (GTDB taxonomy): domain Bacteria; phylum Verrucomicrobiota; class Verrucomicrobiia; order Opitutales; family Opitutaceae; genus Actomonas. The sequence goes on along the minus strand of CBDBDC010000002.1, from coordinate 152,663 downwards.
AACGTGATCGGGCCTGAGAAAAATGGACCCGGGAGTCTCTTAGGAAGAGAAACCCAAAGTGAAGAGACAAAGATACACCGCCGAGTTCAAACGTGAGGCGTCGAGATTAATGATCATGGACGGCCTGAGTGCGCCGGAAGTGTCCGATCGGCTAGATGTGAACACCGGTCTGCTCTACCGCTGGAAACGCGACCATTTGGCCGAGCTGGATACCACAAGTAAGCCGAAGACGGGATCGAGTCCCAGTCAAATGTCCGCCGAGATCGATCAGCTGCGCAAGCAGCTGGCCAAGGAGAAGCGGATCAATGAGATCCTAAAAAAAACGGTGAGTTACTGCGCCAAGGACGAATGAGCCGCTACCAGTTTATGCCCAACCACGACCAGCGGTTTGATCTGGCGGAGATGAGCGAAGCGCTCGGGGTCTCGCGCCGCGGATATTACCGTTGGGCCGAGGCGAAGCCCTCAGCGCGCCGAGAACAGGACGAGTTGATCAAACCGGTCATTGAGCAAGTCGTGCGATTGGCTCACGGCCCCTACGGTTACCGGCCGGTCCCCCAGCATCTGCGCGAGCAGGGAGTGGACTGTGGCCGGGATCACACCCTGCGATTAATGCGCGAGCTCGATTTGGTCGGTCGCGGTTTTTTGGCGCTGCCGTTTGTGGTGATTGGACATGATTCTTCACTCGACCTCGATACCAAGAGTTTGTTTCAGGGCTACTCCGAAAAACTGAGGTATAACAGAAAGTGATAAGATGCCTGGAAAAACCGCTCCGGCCAGTAGAGCCCTCTGTGCAGAGGTATCAGTGCGGTCTCCAATCCATCCTGCGAGATGCAATCCTCCTTGAACAAAAAGTAGGCACAAAGCAGCTCCAACTAAATATCCGAAGAGTAGTCCAATGTTCCTAGTTCTTTGGGGAATGCGGACGAAAGCCACCAAAGCGCATAAAATTAGACCGACTGCACAAGCCGCAGCCGTTGCCAAGATCAAGCCCTCGAAATGATAGAATATCATGAGTAAGAATTTCATTTTGATAGCATTAATTGGCCTCCATATTCCCAGAGTTTGCTGCGTGATGATATTATAATCGCTGACGAAGTTTCTTGCGTATTTGAAGCTACGTATATCCACCCGAATCCAAGATTAACCTTCACTGAATATCCCACATCCTGTCCACGCGTTCGCGGACGTCGTCATGAATCTTGCGGGATTCCTCTCTTGCTTCGGTGACGTTCAAACCGGCGATCCGTGAAGGAACGTCGACGTCGAATGCTTGCCTGAGAATTTGCTCAATCTTTGATGCAAGAACACTGACCCACTCCTCCATGTCTGAGAGATTGACGGTCTCTCTTTGAACGGTCGCCAACTTCGCGCGTTTGATCTCGGCGTCCAATCGAAGGTTCTCTTCGCGTAGCTCCAGAATCTTATTTGGCGTTTGGGTCTTAAGGAAAATATCCCACTCCGATTTGTCGGGGGTATTTGGAGAGCCTGTCTTTCGTCTCTGGGCGGCGATAGTGGTTCTTGCGACTCCGTATTCAGCGGCGAGGTTTGACCAAGTGGGTTTGGGACTCGTGCTCATGGTGGTGCTGTCTTGTTACCACAATGTGCGAATCGTAAAAAAATGGGTCAAGTATCGAAATGATCGAGCCTGAGAAAAATGGACACGGGAGTCTCTTAGGAAGAGAAACCCAAAGTGAAGAGACAAAGATACACCGCCGAGTTCAAACGTGAGGCGTCGAGATTAATGATCATGGACGGCCTGAGTGCGCCGGAAGTGTCTGATCGGCTAGATGTGAACTAGGGTTACCCACAGATTGTGGACTTGTGGATCGCGGGGAACCAAAAAGGAACCCAATCCATGCCGCGAACCAAACCCAACTATTCCGAGCCGTTCAAGAGCGAGGTGCTGGCCTATCAGGCGAGCACCTCAACGTCGACTAAACAGACCGCCGAGCACTTCGGGGTCTCGGCCAACAGCATTCGCGACTGGCGCAAGCGGGCGAAGGCGCCGCTTGGGGCGCCGCAGCCCGCCTGCGCCAGTGAGACTCCCGAAGCGGAGTTAAAGCGTTTGCGACGCGAGAACCACGAACTGCAGATGCGATGTGAGATACTAAAAAAAACGGTAACACTCTTCAGCAATCCATCCGCCAGCGATTCGTCGCGATACAACCCATGAAAAGCGATTTTCCGCTTCGATTGCTTTGTGAGGTGCTCCATGTTTCTCGCCGTGGCTATCACGCTTGGGCAAGCGGTCTACGTAGCCGTCGTGAGACGCGAGATCAGGAGTTGCTCCAGAAGATCATTCCTGCTTTTGCCGGCTCGCGACAGTCGTATGGCTATCCTCGGATGACTCGGGAGCTACGCGCCCAGGGCGAACACGTGAGTAAGGCGCGGGTCGCTCGACTTATGAAAAGCGAAGGACTGCAGGGACGTCAGCAGCGCGCCTATCGGCCACAAACCACCCAAAGCAATCACAACGGCCCCATCGCTCCCAATCGACTCGCTCAGCTCGAGGCTATCCCCGCATGTAACCAAGTTTGGCAAACCGACATCACCTACCTGTCCACTGGCGAGCATTGGCGGTATTTGGCCGTTGTCATCGACGCTTACAGCAAACGTGTGCTCGGTTGGGCCTTCTCAGACTCACGGCAAACCGGACTGGTAACCGATGCACTGCACATGGCCATCGGCAACCGCGGTGGTCGCTGCCCTCCGGGACTGAGGCTTCACTCTGATCGTGGGGTCCAGTATTCCAGTGCACGTTTTCGCGAAGAGCTTCGCGCCCACGGCATCACCGCGTCGATGAGCCGTCGTGGTAATTGCTACGACAACGCCCCGGCCGAGTCCTTTTTTTCCACCCTCAAAATCGAACTCGTATACCGACACGAACGACGTGATCACAGCCACGCTCGCCAACTCGTGTTCGAGTGGATCGAAGCCTGCTACAACCTTAAACGACGACACTCGTCAATCGGCTATATTTCGCCCGTTGACTTCGAAAACCAAAACAACAGATTAAACCCAACTCTGCGTCACAAGTCTACCATTCGAGGGTAATCCCAGGAGATTACACGGGTGGAATTGTGACAATACCAACGAGTCTTAGTTCGGGCACCAATCGGGTCTACCGGGGTGGCAGTTGGATTGACCACGCGCAGTTTGCGCGTTCGGCGGATCGCTCCTGGTTTTCTCCCGGCTATCGCAACGGCAACCTCGGCTTCCGCGTTGCCCTCAGCTCAATCCGCTAAAAGGGGTGAGAAAAATTTGAAACTGAAAAATAGAAAATATGCAGGTCGCACACTTTAATCTGGGGCTGGATGACGCCAGCGCGCTTATCAGGGCCTAAAAAGAGTCTTTGTAGTTTATGAGTTTTGGTCCTCTCATAGAATCCATTCCGCTGGGTTCAAAACGGAGATTTGGTGGATTGGATTTGGATCATCATGAGGGAGGATAGCATTCCAAATACCCCACCACTCCTTGAAGGTCTTTCGAATATGAGTGCCCTGCTGGATTCGTGTCTATTCGTGGTTGAAGAACAGCGCTCAGTTAGAGTTGAGGCACGGTGAGGCAGGTGGTGGCGCGCCCGGCCTTGCTCGGATCAGAAGGGCCAGATTTTGGGCACGAAGATTACGGCCATGGTGAAGCACATAAGATTCAGCGGGATGCCGATTTTGAAGAAATCGGTGAAGCGATAACCACCTACTCCGTAGACGTAGGTGTTGGTTTGGTAGCCGATGGGAGTCGAAAATGCCGCGGATGCGGAGAACATCACGGTGACGACAAAGGGACGGGGATCCACGCCGAGTTCGGAGGCGACCTGTAGAGCGATGGGAGCCATGAGCGCGGCGATAGCGGTGTTGGAAAGAATTTCCGTGAGCACCATGGTCATCAGATAAATGATGGCGAGAGCGACGAGAGCCTGATTGTCCCCCAGCGCGAGTGCTTTGATGCCGGTGACGAGTCCATTCGCCAAGAGGGCGGCAGCTCCCGTTGATTCCAATGCCATACCCATGGCGAGCATGCCGAAAATGAGGAATATCAAATTCCATTCTACGGAGGCATAGGCCTCCTTGGATGTCAGAACGCGGCTCAACATCAAGACGACCACACCGGTCACGGCCGCGATTTCGATCGGCAGTATTCCCAAGCCCGAACAGGTGATCACACTGGCGATCACGCCGAGCACCAACATAATGCGGGAGGTTGGGGTTTTGGTGGGGGTGCGCGCCCGGTCGAATAACACCAAATCGTCGCTACTGCGCAGGGCGTTGATGGCCTCGTCGGTCCCCATCATGAGCAATACATCACCCGGTTCCAGCGGCAGGGTTTCGATGGCTTCGCGAACGTTGCGTCCTTTGCGGTGCAGGGCGACGGCTACCATCCGGAAACGTTGGCGGAAATTGATGCCTCGAACGGTTTTCCCGACCAAATCAGACTGGGGGATGACGACGGCTTCGACCAGCGAACCTTCGTGAGCAGCGATTTGCTCGAGCCCCAGTTCGAGATCGGATACTAGATCGAGTCCTTCCACACTTCGGGCCGCGGCAATACCCTTGGGGCGGCAAGAGAGGATTATCCGATCTCCAGCTACTAACTTCGTCGTTTTGGGATCGATCCGAATGGCAACTCCGTTGCGCACGATTTCCAGCACGCGCACGCCGCGATTTTTTTTAAGACCGGACTTGTTGATCGTCTTTCCGATCATGGGCGAATCGGGCTGCACGAATGCCTCCGTCAAATACTCGCGCCGTTCTTCCGCCGAAAGAATATCGGTCAACATTTCACGCACGGGGAGCACCTTCTTGCCTACGATAGCGAGGTAGATACCGCCAATGAGAGCGACTGGCAGTCCCAGTTGAGCGAGTTCGAACAAACGCACCGTGGGTTGGCCATTAGCCACAGCTATACCGTTGACGATCAGATTGGTGCTGGTGCCGACGAGGGTGCAGGTGCCGCCCAAAACGGCGGCGTATGATAGCGGAATCAGTAACTTCGACGGCGCGAGCTTCATTTTACGGGCCAAGCCGAGCACAACCGGTAGGAAAATGACGACCACGGGGGTGTTGTTGACGAATGCCGAGAGGGTCGCCACGAGAGCCACCATGAGGAGAATGACGATCGGGTAGGGCAACGAGCCGGCCCGTTCGACGAAACTCGATATACGGTCTACCACGCCGCATTTCACGAGTGCGGCACTAAGAATGAACATTGCCCCTACGGTAATGGGAGCGGGATTGGCAAAGACGGCAAAGGCGTTTTCCTCTGGCAGTAGGCCCGTGATCAGGAGCACGGCGAACAGAGTCACGGCAGTTACGTCCGGGGGGAATTTCTCCCAGATAAAACTAGCCAGAGTGAGCCCCAGCAGCACAAAAACGAATACGATCTCCACAGACATCAGGTTAAGGGAGCTTAGTTTGGGAGAGTAGGCGCTCCCAGCCTAAATTAGGTCTGGTTTGAGCGTTCGCTCTGTCGATACCACAGGACGAAAATTATACTAAATCCCAGCAGGGTCACGACGATATTTCCCAATTTCATAATCGCTCCAGCGAGGAGTTGATCATCCATCGGGGAGAATCCCTCGATCAGTCGCGGGGCAAACTCGTAGGTGGGGTAGATGACTTCACTCGAGAATGAAATGAAGGCGAAGAGGGGAGTGAAGGCGATGGCGGTGGCGAACAGATAGATCATCTGGGGCGGCAACTTCAGAGGCGGCCACAGGGTGGAACGGGTCACCACACTCCACCAGAATAGCACGGCGGTGCTAAAGAACGTGAGATGCTCAAGCACGTGGATGAAGCGATCCTGCAGCGCGAGGTCATAGAGCGCAGGAATATGCCAAAGGGTTTGGGAGAGCACATACAGCGTAGCCGCGACCAACGGACGGGTAAAAAACCAACCGATCTGACGAAAAATTCCGAGTCGGCGGATAATGCCGTCAATCAGGTCTCCGGGCCACCCGAGTAAAAACATGACCGCGCAGGGGTAGATCAGGATGACATGTTGAGCCATATGAGCGGAAAACAAAAACCGTTCGCCCAACTGATCAAAGGGAGAACCCACCGCCAGATAGAACAGGATGAGGGACCCGTAGTAACTAGATTGGCGCCACCTTGGAATGGAAGGCTTACAACCAAACCATTCCCGGAGAGGACCGACAGCCAAGGCATACCCCCAAGCCAGCAGTAGAAGCCCGCCGATCAGGTAGGGTTCGTTATGCCAATGTCGTAGGTCTATTAATTCCATTTCGGGGGGCCAAGAGCCTGAACACAAAAAAGGCGACCTTCCGGCCGCCTCGTCAAGTGGTGCTGCGGTAATTCCGTCAGCTGGTTTGTTCGTAGGCCGGCCCAACGGGTTCGGAGGCCCTCGCACCGTGCAGCAGGAGTAGCGCCCAGAGGGTGCCTCCGCCGATTACCATGCCGATGAAGAACAGAATGGTGAGAAACCGTTTGTCCCACTTCAAATGCATGAAGATCCAAATAACCGCCACGAATTTAACGGCCGACATCGACATCAACAACGTGATGATCAGCCAGTTTTCGAGTGGCATATAGATCACCAGCAGCTCCAACCCGGTAATCACGGCCAGAATCATCGCCAATTGGACGAAGAGGTGAAACTTGCCCTCATGGGCGTGGGCTTCGCCAGACGAAGCTATGGTAGCGGAATCACTCATGGCAGGATCACGTATTCGAGGAGATAAACGACCGGGAAAATAACGATCCAAACGATATCAACAAAATGCCAGTAGAGGCCCATTGATTCAACATCGATGGCATTGGCTTCACCGAAATCAACGGGTCCACGGGGTTTGGCGAACCAGATCAGACCGCCGAAGAGGGCCAAGCTGATGAAGAACGAAGGGGAGTGGTGACTGAAGTAGTAACCGAATCCCTCTCCCATTTCGAACGCATGGATGAGAGCGAGCAGCGTATACATCCCTACCACGACGAGTCCGGCGAATGTCAGGAAGTGAAACAAGCTCCGCAGGATCCAACCCTGACCGTTTGAATCATCCACAGGCTTGAAGCTTCGGATATACATCAAGCCCAGCCAGAGCACACCGATCGCCACGTGAGTGCCGTGCGTTCCGGTTAGGGTGTAGAAGGTCGATCCGAAGACACTGTTGGCAAGGGTAAGCCCGCCAACATGGACGAAGTGGTTAAACTCGTAGACCTGACCACCCAGGAAGATCAGTCCGAATACGATGGTTCCCAGCAGCATCTTCCGCGTCGTAGCGACGTTGCCTTTTTGAATCGAATTCACGGCCAACGCCATCAGCAGCGAGGACATGAGCAGAATGAAGGTCGATGCCGAGGTCAGCTCGATGGAGAAGATGTCTCGAGGGTCAGGCGTGCCAACCGGAGGATGCAGGCGGTAGACGAGGTGAGTGGCGATCAGCGAACCGAAGAACATACAATCCGACGCAAGAAATGCCCACATGAAGAGCTTTTTGTGCGGAATGCCTGTCGTGGTCGTCGCGTCGTGATGGTGGTCGATATGACCGGCCGTGGCGGCGTGTGAACTCATGATGTTTCCTGTAAAGTTAAAGCTTAGTGCTGGGCGTCGGAATCATCCGCTCCGTCTTTGGAAGGATGGAGATGATAGCCACCCGGACCTTCGACCGACCACATCCATGCACCGAAGAAGACGATGGCGAGACCGCCGATTGCCCCCATGAAGTTGTGGTTACAGAAGAAGAGGGAACCGATGAGCATCCCGGACGCGGTGATCACCGGGAACCACGAGTTACTCGGCATATGAATGCCGCCATGGGCTTCGTCATCCGCAGCCTGTTTGGCTTTCTCTGCCTCGATTTCAGCCTTGTGGTGCTTTTCATACCAGTAGGCGTCACGAGCGTGGACGTGAGGAGTCACGTCGAAGTTATGATGAGGAGGTGGGTTCGGAATCGACCACTCCAAGGTGCGGCCATCCCATGGATCGCGCTTGTTTTTTTCACCCTTGAAGTAGGTGTAAATCATGACGGCGAAGTAGACGGCAATTCCGATGCCCAGAATGAAGGCACCGATGGTGGCAATCATGTTGATCGAGCTCCAACCCATGTTGTCGTCGTAGGTAAAAGTGCGTCGTGGCATGCCATTCAGTCCCACAAAGTGTAACGGGAAGAAGGTGATGTTGAATCCAGCGAAGATAACCCAGAAGGAGAGTTTACCCCAGAATTCGGAAACCTTCCGCCCGAACATCAACGGGAACCAATAGTGGATACCCGCGAGGAGAGCGAAGATGGATCCGCCGATGAGCACGTAATGAAAGTGAGCCACCACGAAATAACTGTCCTGCTGCTGGGCGTCGGCCGGAGCCGCAGAGTGCATGATGCCGGAGAATCCCCCCATCATGAACATCCAGACAAACCCGAGGGCGAACATCATGGGTGTGCGCATCATGAGACTCCCGCCCCACAGGGTGCCGATCCAATTGAAAATCTTAACGCCGGTGGGAACAGCAATGGCCATGGTGGCCAGAGTGAACGCGGCCGTTGCAACCGTGCCCATGCCCGTGGTGAACATGTGGTGGGACCACACCCCGAAACCGAGCAGACCGATAACGGCACCGGAAAAGACCACGATCGGATAACCGAAGAGAGGCTTACGGGAGAAACAAGGTAGGATCTCTGAAATCACTCCCATCGCCGGAAGAATCAGAATATACACCTCCGGGTGACCAAACACCCAAAACAGATGCTGCCAAAGGATGGGCAGACCGCCGCCGGATACTTCAAAGAAGTGCGTGCCGAAATTTCGGTCCATCATGACCTCTACCAACGCGATGGTGATGGCAGGGAAGGAAAGGATGATGAGAAATGCGGTGAACAGCGTCATCCACGTAAACACCGGGAGGCGCATCATTGTCAGGCCCGGAGCCCGCATGTTGATGATCGTTGCGATGAAGTTCAGGGAGCCGATGACCGAGGAAACCCCCAGCACTTGCAGGCCCATGACCCAAAGATCGGTCGACATATCCCCGACAAATTCACTCGAGTAGGCTTGAGCAGTTAGCGGAGCGTAGCCAAACCAGCCGATGTCGGGTAGACCCGATTTCACGAAAGGAGCGAAGAGGCCGACATTGAGGATGATAGCCCCGGCGAGGAACAGCCAGTAGGCGAAACCGTTAAGTCGGGGGAACGCCACATCTCGAGCTCCGATCTGTAGCGGCATGATGTAATTGAAGAACGCGGCCGAGAGCGGCATGATGGCGAGGAAGATCATCGTCGTCGCGTGCATCGTGAACATCTCATTATAGGTCTGCGCCGTAATGAAAGCGTTGTTTGGCACCGCCAACTGGAGGCGGATGATCAGCGCTTCAACTCCTCCGACGAGGAAGAAGAAAAGAGCGCTGATACCGTAGAGTAATCCGATGCGTTTGTGGTCGACCGTGGTCAACCAGCCGACGATTCCCGTCTTGTGGTCGGGGCGGGTAAACATCCAGGAGCGTTTTGCCTCTGGGGCGTGTCCCTCTTCGTGCCCGATAAATTCGTTGTTGGTCAGAGATTGGTCCATGGTGGGCTTATTTTAAACTGTGGAGGTAAGCGACGAGGGCGTGTCCTTCTTCAGGAGTTACCTCGATATCGCCGGGGTCTTCTACGCGCTGACCGTCGTCGCCGCGTTTGGTGTAACCGTTCATCAGAATCATCCTGGCGGGGGTCACGATGCGGCTGTGATACATGAAGTTGCCGGGCTTTACGCGATCGGGCTCCGTGATCCAGCGGTAGAGATTACGCGGGGTGTTCTCCAAAAGGCCAGCTGCGATGGTGGTGCGGGATCCAATACGGGTGAGATCAGGAGCGATCATGCCAGCGCCCTCGTGGCCGCGAACGGTGTGGCAGCCAGCGCAGCGATTTTCCGTAAAGTATTGGCGACCGGCGGCGATCAGAGCAGGATCTTCGGAAACGCTGACCTCCTGCTGGACCCGCCAGTTACCAAGAGGATCGGCATCAAATTCGCTCGACCACCCCGGCTCGTTGACTTCGAAGGTTCCATAGTCGGTGAAATCGGTGGAAATCTGAGCGCCATCGGGCACATCGACGGTCCGGGCGAGTTTCTTTTGATTGGCCAACCAAGCGGAAAACTCGTCTTCGGCAAGAGCGATGACGCGGAAACGCATGACGGCATGAGATTCGCCGCAATACTCGGCGCACTGCCCCCAGAAATATCCGGGTTCGTCGGCTTGGAGCCAGAGGTGGTTTCCGCGATTCGGGATCATATCCACCTTACCGGCGAGTTTTGGCACCCAAAATGAGTGGATGACGTCCACGGTGCGAAGTTTTACCCGAATAGGGCGTCCCGCCGGAATCACCAATTCGTTGGCGGTCACGAGAGGAGCTTCTCCACCGTAGGCGCCGGGAGTCATCTCGTTGGTGTATTCGAACTTAAACCACCATTGGTGTCCCACGGCGGTAATGTCATAGGCGTTATCCAGCTGATCTTCAGGAACTTCGTAGGTATACCAGATGCCCTTGAGCGTCGGAACTGCGATGATCACCAAAGCGAGAACGGACACGACGATCAAACTGAGCTCGACCAGTGGATTACCATGGCCCTGCGGTGGAGGCTCCGCGTGTTCGTCCGCTTCGGAGCGGGCCTTAAATTTTAAGGTGGCGTAAGCGAGCACCGCTCCAACAACGATGAAGATCGCTATTGCTACCCAAAGAGTTACGTAAAAAACGCTCAGTTGAGATTCGGCGACGGGACCCTTGGTATCGAACGTCGATTGCGGGCCGCTGAGCCACCCACCGCTCAACACAGGAATGAGAGCGACAAGCAGCATTTTCCAGAATGAGCGCTTGGGCTGGTCGTAGGAGGCAGAGGCAGTCATGAGATCAAATGACACGTGCCCTGTTAGTAGGCACGAGAAGTCAAATAGTGTCCCGACTGAACGACTCATTTCAAGCCCTTATCCATCAAACTCCCATACTTGTTGTCTTGGCTAATCAGCCCCTGAAGCAACGGGCATAGGTAAACATTTCCGACAAAAACGCTGGCGGTTCGGGCGGGAGTGAATTCCGTGACGTGTTATGAACCGCCTACGTTCCTCTCTTCTAGCCCTCGTCGGGCTGCTGATCCTCGGCTCCGCTTCCCTTTCCGCTAAGTCGGTTACTGTGGAAGCCAACGATCAGATGAAGTTCACCGTCACCGAGATCGAGGCCGCCGCCGGATCCGAGCTCACCATCGTGCTCAAAAACGTCGGCAAGATGCCGAAGATGGCCATGGGGCACAATTTGGTCGTGCTCAAAAAGGACGCCAATCCCGGTGCCTTCTCCAATGTCGCCGCCGCCTCCGCCGCCACGGAATACATTCCTGCCGCGATGAAGGATCAAGTTTTGGCCGCCACCAAGCTCCTCGGTCCGGGTGAAGAGGACAGCATCACTTTCACGGTTCCCAGCGAGCCAGGTGACTATGTTTACCTTTGCTCCTTTCCTGCCCACTTCATCGTAGGCATGAAGGGCCTGATCACGGTAAAGTAATCATCCTATTTTATTAGCCGGGTATCCGTCGGGTTACCCGGCTTTTTTGTGGATTTATACGGAGTGGCGAGGCGACAATGTAATTTCTTGGTCAGAGCGCACGTTTCAGTAAACGATTGAACTTATCATAAGTTCATCGCTTTCGTTGGTTTCTCCCATGGCCAAATCTGTGTTCTTTGCGGCCCCTGAATACCCGGATCGCTACGATCCTAATAATGCACGAATTTCGCGGATTCGAGGCGAAATGGCCCGATACGTTTCCGATGACCGCTACGTTGAGTGTAATGACCCTGAAGATGCGGATCTTGTTCTCTACATTGAAACCGGCGATTTTAAATGGAAGTCTCATGCTGCCGTTTTAGGTAGCCAAAAGATCCTGCAACGACACTCGGCCAAAACGCTGACCTACAATCAAGAGGACGCGGCGGCTGTATTTCTGGACGGGCTCTACGTTCATTCCGAGCATCCAAAGTTCATCGAAGGCCATCAACGATCGTGGCTGCAAAGTTGGCTCTACAACGAAGAGCTCTACCGGGTCTCCGCGACGAGAATCGACCAAGAAACGACTGGCCCTCTTTGCTCATTTCGGGGTAATATTTCGCACTAGGTCCGACAAAAAATGGTCCGACATTTTGAGAAGAATCCTGACCCTCGCGTCGAAATTGATATCACTCAAGAGCGGTATAATCACGCCGAAGATCGCAAACGGTCGTATATCGAAGGACTGCTGAATAGCCCGTTCATTTTATGTTCTCGAGGGCAGGGTGCGTTTACCCAGCGATTCGTTGAAGTCATCGCGTTGGGGCGGGTTCCGGTAATGTTGGCTGACGCTTGGATTCCTCCCCGCGATATGCCCTTGACGGATTTAGCGGTGGTCGCGCCGGAAAACAAAATTGGCTCTTTGTTGGGTCGTGTGGAGCAGGCGATTCCACGCGCTAAAGAGATGGGCAGAATCGGCCGAGCTTACTGGGAGAAACGATATGCGCCCGAGGTGAGGTTGGAGCGACTATTGGATGAAGCATTCGACTTACTCGACAGTATGGGCGGCCGTGCTCCCAGCTTGGCGGAGTATCAGGTTCGTTGGCAGAGCCTACCGTTTCACCACAATAACGGTTGGATGATTCACCAGCGGGTTTTACGCCGCTTGCGAAGATTGGTGATCAAGGATCCCCGCTAACCTCACGCCGACGGCCACCACCGATAGAGGAAAAGATACACCAAAACCCCGGTTACGCTCACGTAGAGCCAAATCGGAAACGTCCAGCGGGCCCATTTTTTGTGGCGTTCCAAGTCGCCTTTGATGGCAAACCAAAAGGTGCGGGGCACGAGGAAGGCTATGGCGATGGCCAGAATAATGTGAGTGGCCAACATCGGGTAGTAGATCGCCGCCGCAAGGCCGGTCCCTCCGAATTCCGTGTGAATGGCTTCTCCCACGCCCGCGGCTTGTCGTTTGAGTTCTTTGTGCCCGACGTAGCCGACCAGAAAGATCGCTGAGACCACCCCCGCCGAAAGCATGCATTTACGATGAGCGGTTTGATTACCCCGTTTGATGAAAATGAATCCGGTGGTCATCAGCACAGTCGCAATGGCGTTCAAGCAGGCATTAATCGCGGGAATATCGTCGAGGCTCATAGCAAAAATAGTCGGTCGATCACCAGCAAGGCGAGTTGTAGGGGCAGCCACCCAATCGAGGCGAAAAATAGCTTCTTAGCACAGCGGTCCCGGGTGGCTGGATTGAGAAACTGAATCGCCCGGGCCAAGAACCACAGTCCCAGAATCAGCGTGCCACTAAAATAGATCCAAGTGGCCTCGTGAATAATGGTTGGCAGGGCGGTTACCGCCACCAATGCGATTGTGTTCACCAAGGACCAACGAGCCACGGATGCCCCACTCGAATCACGCACCGGTAACATGGGAAAATCCACGGCGTTGTAGTCCTTCCGGTAGATCCACGCGATCGCCATGAAGTGGGGGATCTGCCAAAAGAATAGGATTCCGAAAAGAACCCATCCCAGGGGTTCTATTCCTCCGTGGGCAGCGGAATATCCGATTAATGGAGGAAACGCCCCGGCAATAGCTCCGATTTCCGTGCTCCAGCGCGAGGTGCGTTTCGCAGGCGTATACCACGCGAGGTAAGAAATGATGGTCGCGAGGGCGAAGGTCGACGCCAGCACGCTGGCGAACGCAAAAAGTATGGCCAAGCCAGCCACGCACAGTCCCCAGCCCAGAACAAAAGCGGCCCCATCCGGCACCTTTCCCGCTGGGATCGGACGGTCCGCGGTCCGTTCCATTTTGGCGTCAGTATCTCGTTCCATCCACTGATTGAGACAAGCCACGCCACCGGCGCAGGCCGACGTGCCGACAATGGTCAGAAGGAAATGAATCCAGTCCCAGGGAGCATCCACGACCAAATATCCGACCACGGCCGTGATCACCGAAAGCATACTCAACCGCGGTTTGGTCAGTTCCAGATAGTCGCTGAATCCGCCGGTCGGGGTTGGGAGTTCCTGTCTTTCCTCGATGGTCATGGGATTGATTCCTTTTCCCCGCGGCACGTGATCCAGAGGGTTATGCCAAAAGTGATTCCCAGTAGGCAGGCACCGAGAAGCACATGCCCAGTGGTGATGTAGGGATTACGCAGCGTCCAGATGGCGGAAGCTCCCAACGCGATCTGTCCGACGAGCATAGCGATCATCCAGGCTGCCGCGCTCCGTAGCCCTTGATTCACGCCGTTTTCCTTCCACATCCGCACGGCGAACCAAACCAAGGCTCCCGTCAGCACGAGCGCCATTACGCGATGGGCGAAGTGAATGCTGACTCGAAAGTTCCATGCTTGGGGTAACACGTCACCGGCATCAGAGCTGAGAGGAAACGTAGGAATCGCGAGCCCGGCGTAGCTATGCCGCATGATCGCAGCGATTGCCAGTTGCAGCACGAGCAAACCGCAGCACCAGAAACCCAATCGGCGGGTGGATTCGCTAATCGTGGTGGCCGCGCCTTCGATCCAGAGTTTGGAGAGCGCCAGAGCGATCGCGAGCAGCACACAGAGATATATCTGCGCGAGACATGCATGAAGCATGGCGAACAATCGGCCCACACTCGTGTTCACCATCGCGATATGAAGGTGATCCATCAATACCCGCAGCCCACCGACTCCCGCCTGCACAAATACCAAAATCACGGCGAAGAGCGCGACATGACGCACCCAGGCTCGGGCTTCCCATCGCCAAACTCCGAGCCAAATGGCAATCGTGATAAAACTCATGAGCCCCGCACTCAGTCGATGGGAGTGTTCGGCAAACATCATGATGTCACTCAACCAACCCTCGGGATTCAAGGATCCGTTCGAAAGAGGCCAATCGAGGAAGATCATGCCTGCTCCAATGCTGGTAGTGAAGGCGCCAAGCATCACAAGGATGAATACCCATACCCCGCCAACCGCCGTCGACCAAGCTAAGCCGGGCTGGTAGGAATCAGTTCGATGGGCGGTGGACAGGAGCGACATGCGCGAAAGTTGGTCTGGAAAAGAGGCCGCGTAAAAACGGAAAGTAAGTCAGTAGGCAGGCGAGAAACCGCCAGTAGTTGAAGTGGAACCTGTGACCCTACAAGTGCCATTGGCTTTGACAAATCCTTACGGCGGATGATCGGTGAATCCGTGAGTGACCCTCGAGCGCAACTATTTTTTCTCATCGGTTTGGTGACGATAGCCTTGTTGGGCTGTCGTCCTGCCGCGGAAACCGACCGGGAATCGGCCGCACTGGAACTCCCGGGGCGCCCGCTGACCGGTCAAATCATCACGGTAAACGCCGAGCGCCAGACCCTGTTGGTCGACCACGATGAGATTCCGGACTACATGCCGCCGATGGTGATGGAGTTTAACGTCAGCGCCGGGGATCTGGCCAATGCCGAAGAAGGGCATCGTATCCGCGCGCGTCTCATACAGGAGGGAGAGGGACAGTTTCGCTTGGCCCATATTTGGCGGATCGAGGACGTTGATGCCACGATAGCCGGCAACTCCGCCGCGGCTTTGCGGCAGGATACGACGATCCGCGGCTGCAGTGCATATCGCGCGGTGGGCGAGGACCTGCCCAGTTTCGCGCTCTACGACCAAACGGGCGAAGTCGTCGATATTTCCCGTTACCACGGAAAATACATCCTCATTAATTTCATCTACACCCGTTGCCCCATCGCGACCATGTGTCCGGCCGCGGTGAACCTGATGGAGGCGGTGCAGCACGACGTGAAAGAAGCGGAACGCAGTGAACGGCTGGAGTTGATTTCGATCACCTTCGATCCTGAATACGACACGCCGGGCGTGCTGCGAGAGTATGCGGAAGTCCGGGGAATCGATACCTCAAATTACAGTTTTATGACTGGCCCCGAGACTGCGATCAAAGACCTGCTTCGCCAGTTCGGTATCATTGCAGAGGTGCAAGGACCGCTCATTCAGCATACGCTCACAACCCTGTTGATTGACCCACAGGGCAGGATCATCGATCGCGCCGATGGCAGTCAGTGGGACGTCGAACAATTTTCCCGCAAAATCACTGAAGGGGTCAAACGCAAAAGATAAAGATTTGTAAGATGGATCCGATTATCATTCTTCTCCGTGTTTTGTCCATTCAGCCTTCTACGGTGAAAATCTTTAAATTTTGCGTTTGATCCCTTTGTGAAAGAAGCTCTTTCAAAACCAATTTCAACCAGCCAGCAGCGGCAGGTATTATGGATCACTGTGGCTGCCGTGGTGGTCTTTATGGCGTTTCGCTGGATGCCGACAGGCACCAACCTCGCCCACGGCGACTTTCGTTTGGAGGGGGACAATGTGTTGGAATTTTGTGATCCCGCGGCGCCTCAATTTCTACCCGTTACCACCGCTCGTTCGCCGGTGACGCTCGAGGTCACTCCCCAAACGTTGGCGCAAGGAGTTGAAACTGATTTTGTTTTCAAGTTGGCGACCTCTACAGACAAACCAATCGCGCCGGTTGATCTCTTGGTCGCGCATACTCGGAAGCTTCACCTGATGGTCGTCGACCCGTCGCTGACAGACTACCAACACATTCATCCTACTCCCGGTGAGGTGCCGGGAGAGTGGCACGTGAGCTTTGCTCCGCAACTTGCGGGTGCCTATCGGGTATTCGCCGACTTTACTCCGGCCGCCACGGCGCGGGGTCTCTATGCGAGCGTGGATCTCGATGTTCCGGGCGAACCGGCGGCGTTTGATCATCGACCGAAATTAAGCGAAGCCGTGGGAGGGCATCGATTTGAACTCGCGTTTGAGAACCAACAGATTCGCGCCCGTGAGCCGACCGACTTGACGCTTTCGATACGGCAGGAAGACGGTGAGGTTGTTGAGTTGGGGCAAGTCATGGGAGCGTTCGCTCATTTGGTTGCCTTTGATGAAGGCCGCACGGGCTTCGCCCACCTGCATCCGCGCGAAACCGACTTGGAAAACCCACCTGATGCACATGCGCCGGATCTACATTTCCAAATCACGATTCCCGAGTCAGGACGCTACGTGATCTGGACTCAAATTGTGCTCGATAGCACCGAGACGTTCGTGCCGTTCTGGTTCGATGTGGAGCCGTGAAATGCTGTCGGGCGTAAGGCCCGACCCACCCACCAGGGGCATTTTATGGTGGGTCGGGCCTTACGCCCGACAGCATGCAGCAGGTTCGGTTTTCAGCGATTCAAAGCCTACTGATGTAAGTATAGTATACGCCGAACTTTTTGCCGTTTTCTATGAAATCATTGCTTAGGAGGATTTTCCCTTCATCGAGCCAGACGTCGAACACGACTTTGTGGTCATCTGGGCCGATCGCTTTTTCGATGACTTGATTCGCGATTTGGATCTGCACCGTTTCGGGAGTAATTGTTTGGTAGTCGAACATGTCTTGGGGGTTTTTCGCTGGGATACCGTGGATCGGTCCGGGGCACTCGCGGGGCCAGCGACGGCATTCGATGCGGTAGCGGCCTGCCTTTTCGACTTCGATCGAATGGCGGTTGTTTTGACTCTTCAGTCCGGCGGCGACGTGTTCGCATTTCCAGAAGCCGGCGTCATCGCCGATGGCGTGCTGGATGGTAAGCGTCGTGACCAACTGATGGGGATTTCCGATGATCGAAGGTGGAAATTCGTAGTATTCACGCTGGGATTTTGCCTCGGAGACGAAGCCTAAGTTTTGCGTCAAAAGCTGCTGGACGATTTCTGGATGCTTCTTCGCGAGGTTGTTTTGCTGCGCCCGATCGGCCTCGATATCGTAGAGGTCGGTGCCGTTGACCAATCGCCACTTGCCGTTGGCAATACAGGTTTGGTCTTCGTCCGCGGGAGGACGCCAGTCTTGATTGTGGTGCACGAAAACCGTGCGTTCGCCGTCGTGAGTTCCACCGCCTTGGAGGCGAGCTGAGAGATCGAATCCGTCCAATCTGACTTGCGCGGGAACCGTGAAACCGCAAAGACCAGCTAGAGTCGGGAGCAGGTCCACGTGGGCGGAGAGATCGGCGAGGTCGCGACCGCCCTCAACATTGCCATCCTTCCAACGGATGAAGAATGGCACGCGGTGGCCGCCTTCGAGTTTGCTGCCTTTTTTCCCGCTGAAGCCCTGATTGAATCCGAGGTCACCCTTGGTCGATCGGCCACCGCCGCTGCCGTTGTCGGTCATGAAAATCAGGATGGTATTGTCGGCGAGATCGGTCTTCTCGAGGAACGCTTGGAGTCGTCCAAAATTCTCATCGATGTTGGTAATCATGCCGTAGAATTCGGCCCCGACGATCTTGTCTCCTACCAAGTTGCGGTAGGGAGCGGTGTATTTTTCAGCTACGATATGAGGGCCGTGAGGTGCGTTGGTCGGTATGTAGGCGAAGAAGGGTTGATCATCCGTTTCAGCGATAAACTTCATCGCCTGATCGAACCAAATATCGGTGCAGTAGCCGGAGAATCTTTGGGGTTCGTTGTTCACGAAATAGACGTCATCGAAATAGTTGTTGCCCCAGTAGTCGGATAGTTCACCAACCCCTCCGGACTTGTGTTGCACCGCTACATCGAAGCCCGAATCGGTAGGCCGAACCGGGTAGTTGTCGCCCAAATGCCACTTGCCAAACAAACCGGTGCGGTAGCCGTTTTGCTGGAAGACTTCGGCTAGGGTTAGCGAATCGCCGAACATGGCGTCACGACCCTTGTAGGTTGCCCATGCGCCGTTGTTGATAGGGTAGCGACCGGTCATGATTGCTCCTCGGGTGGGCGTGCAAACCGGGCTGACGTGAAAGTCGGTCAGGCGCACCACGTCTTCGTAGAAAGTATCGAGATGGGGCGTCTGAATCCATGGATTACCGTGGGCACCCAAATCGCCGATTCCCTGATCATCGGTCAAGACGAGAATGACGTTGGGCTGGCTGGCAGCGTGAGCGCTACCGAGTGATAAAAGCGTGGCGACGAGCCAGCTGAGAATGAGGGCTTTCATAGATGAATGAAGACGAGTTGGCCTGCTTTGCTGTCAGGCACGATCAGCACGTCGCGATCCCGATCGAGGTAATGGTCGGCCGCGGATTGGGCCTGATGAAGAAGGATGGGATTACGTCCGTTGGGAGGATATTGCCAAATTTTGCCGGTGAAGACTTCAGTCACGAACAGGTTGCCGGCGTCGTCAGTCTCGATGCCATCAGCCGAGCGATGGCCGGTAGCGATGATCCGCGGCTCTTCGCCGGGGTAGGCTGCAACGACATGGCCCAGGAAGAACGAAGCAGCCAGCACTCGAACGTCCGGTTCGACGAACGTGCCGTTCGGGTGGAGCATGTTGGCGGAGTCTCCGATCGCTAGGGTGACGGTGCCGTCCCAAGAAATGTGATACACCCGGCCGGCCGGAGTTTGATTGCGGGTGACAGGATCTTCCACATCGCGAAAACCATCTGGTCCGGACATCTGGCCCGCGTTGTTCATGTCGGTGACGTAGACGCCGCGGTTTTGAGGATCGAGCGCAACATCATTTAGATAGACCGGGGCTTGCGGGAATTGCCGAGGACCGGCTAGGAGTGTTTTCCGACCGGCAATATCGATCCGCCACACGTGAGTCTTGTCGGCCGTGATCAGGGCTTCGCCGTTAAAAACGATTCCCTTGGGCTCTTGCAGGCCTCCGAGATAAAATTGCGAAACGTTGCCGTCCGCATCGACTCGGTGAATCGCTCCGTCAATAGTGGCATCGGGACGGTCGCCTCGTTCTCCCATAGTGGTGACGAATAGATCACCGTCCCAACCCCGGGTGACGCTTTCGGGGTTCTTGCCGACGTCGAGCGTATGGGTTTTTGAGCCGGCCAAAAGGGTTGTGCTGCCGAAGGCGAAAAGGAGAAGAAAGAGACGCATGGTCTGACAACCCTGAGGAGTCTAGGGGTTTTGAACAGGATCTTGCTTAAGTTCCGGGGATGACCCTTACCGTCGTATTTTTCTTTTCCAACGATTCCAATGGGTTCGAGCGGAGAGTTCGCCGCGGTCGAGCCACTTGGCGATGGTTCCGGATTCTCCGGCAACCAGAAAACCCGCCAGCAACCAAAAGAGGATCGCAGGTCCGGGGAAAATCATCAACGGCGCGGCGATGGCCATGCACAGCAGGGCACCGAACAAGAGAAGGGCGCGGCTCCATTGCGGCTCTCCCCGCTGACGTTGTGCCTGACGGTGCCGATGCCGCGTCCTGAACCTATCTCCGGGCGGTGCGTGCCGAAACTCTCGCCAAAATTTCTGTAGTCGTGGGTTCACGGGGAGGCCCGGAACGGCTAGAATTGCAGATGTTTGATGGTCTGCCCGTTGTTGATAAGCTGGTTGAGGGAGTCGCTGCCGATACGGATGTGGTCCTTCACAAAGTTCTTGTCCACTTCCACGTCGCTTTCGGCGGTTTTCACGCCTTCGGGAATCATGGGTTGGTCGCTGACCAAGAGGAGAGCGCCGGTAGAGATTTCGTTGAAGAACCCGGTCATGAAGATCGTCGCAGTTTCCATATCGATGGCGATGGGGCGGATCTTGCGGAGGTATTTTTTGAATTTTGCGTCGTGTTCCCAAACCCGGCGATTCGTCGTGTAGACGGTGCCGGTCCAGTAGTCGCGTTTGTGGTCTCGAATCGTGGTCGAGATCGCCTTCTGCATGGCGAAGGCGGGTAGAGCGGGAACCTCGGGTGGGAAGTAATCGTTACTCGTGCCTTCACCCCGGATCGCAGCGATCGGGAGGAGCAGATCTCCAATGGCGGCACGGTGTTTGAGACCGCCGCATTTACCGAGAAAAAGAACCGCCTTGGGATTCAGGGCGGTGAGAAGATCCATTATCGTAGCGGCGGTGGCGCTGCCCATACCGAAATTGATAATCGTAATACGACCGGCGGTCGCATTGGGCATCGGTTTATCTTTCCCGCGAACCGGCACGCGGTGCCGTTGGGCGAACACTTTCACGTAGTGCTGGAAATTGGTCAGCAGGATATGGTCACCAAGGTCTTCCAGCGGCACCCCGGTGTAGCGGGGCAACCAATTTTCAACGATTTGGCGGCGCGTTTTAAGGCCCTTCGAGGAAGGGGTTGAGACCGGGGCAGCGGAATGGTGCGCGGAGGCGGCTGCGGAGGTTACGGGCTTCGGCATGATCAGAGATACAGCGTCTTGTCCGTCGGGCGCAAGAGTGGTTACCTGATGTTGGTCAGGATTTCTTTTTCTTCGGCTCGAGTTCGGAGGCCCTGATTTTTTGTTCGAAGCGGACCGTGCCGTCTTTGTCTATGCAGGTAACCGTCAGCGCTCGAGTGCGACCTTTGCCCGTGATGGCGATCTTCACAAAATTTTGGCTGCCGATGAGAGTTCCGGCGAGCACGTGCGGATCCTTGGCTTTGTGGCTGGCCGCGGCGTCCCAAGAACCGCTCGAAAGCGGTGAGGATGTGATTTCATAGACCCACTGTCCGGAGTCGCCGATCTCGCGACGATACATCGCCGAATGATGAACATCACCGGTCAGAAATACCACTCCCGTGATTTCGTTTTCGACAATGAAGTCCATCAATTCCTCGCGTTCGCGACGGTAGAGTTCGTGTGGCTCGCCGAAAGGCGCGGTCTGGAGCATTTGATTACCGGTGGCGATGAAGAGAAAACGAAAGTGCTCCAACTCTTTGGCCGCCAGAAGCGACTGTTTGAGCCATTCCATCTGATGCCGTCCCCACTGGGTTTTGTCGGGATTCTTGTCCTGATCGACTCCCGCCGCGTCGCGGTAGTAGTGATTGTCCATCAGGAAGAAGGCCGCGTCGCTCCAGTAGAATTTGCTGTAGACGCCGGGATTGGAGGCCTCGCCATAGGTATGGTTCCCCCAGTAAGCTTTGAAGATGTCGAGCGCGAGGTCCTTGTATTCGAACGACCAATTTGAATCGTTGGGGCCGTAGTCGTGGTCGTCCCACGTCGCGTAGTGATGCATCGAGCCGAGCAGTTTCTGCATTTCGGGAATCGCGCGGTCGTGGGAGGGGCGATACCACATGCCACTGACCGAGTTGTAGTCCGGTTCCCGCCAATACCAGTTGTCCCCGGTCCAAATCATGAAGTCGGCCTCCGACTCACCCATGAGTTCAAAGGTTCGGGTGGTTTTGCCGTAGCCTTCGCCCGGGCGGTCGTATTCCGGATCGTTGATGTAGGCACAGGACCCGACGATGAATTCGAAATCGGGTGGAGGTTTACGCCACTCCCAGAGGTCTTGAGTCGTGAAGGTGCTGGGGGTCGCGAGTCTCGCTTCCTTACCGTCGATAAGCAGGCGGTAATCGTAGGTGGCACCCATTTTAAGAAGCCCGGGGCGAAAATGATGAATCTGTCCGCCGCCGGGGTGATGAGGAGTATCGAGGTGCTCAAGTTGATGCACATTGCCGGGCTCATCCTTGAGCCAATACTCAAGCTTAACAGAATCAGCTTCTTTGGTCTCCAGCCAAAGCATAACCTCACGGTGAGCTCGGTAACCGAGCATAGGTCCCGAGATGATTTCACCAGCCCCAGAGAGGCTGGGAGATGCTAAAGCGATCAGAAGAATCAAACAGCGAATACTATACATCGCCGCGAATGTGTCAGTTTCCTGCCCAAAAGAAAAGCCAACTCTACTTCGTTTGACTGCGCGTCGCTGCCATCATGGCTCTTAATTCTGACAGGCGGCCTGATTTAAGTTTCTGAACGAGGTTGTTCCGTTGCAGGCGATCAACTTCGATATCATAAAACTCTTCGGCGAGGATTCTTTGCGACTTGAAATCGACCTACTGCGTGTAGCGGTGGTTTCCCGATCGGATGGAATAGCCCATCTGTTCAATGGCTTGATTAGTAAACCAAGGTAGACTGGCTTGAGTGAGAGCAGTCCTGCGAAATCTTGAACTAGGTTTTTCGAGAACCGATCTGAAGCTTTTGCCATCTATATTTTAAGGGAGCAGGTAGGCCGCAGAGTTCGCTCAGGGTCGGGTAAATGTCTATGCTCTCAACCAAAGCGTCTGTCGCTTCAGCAATTTCCTGCGGCATTGCCACCAGAAAAGGCACTTGGGCATCCAGTTCGCGGACCGTGACTTTGGTCCAATGGTCATTTTCACCCAAATGGTATCCGTGGTCCGACCAGAGAACGACTATTGTATTGTTGGAGGTTCCGGATTCTTCCAATGCATCGATAAGTTTGCCGATATTGGCATCGGTATAGCTGGTGGCTGCATAATAACCATGCCGCATGCGGGCCTGCGTTTCCTCGGGAATGGGTTCGTTCTTGGGAACGTCGGCAAAGCTGCGGATTTCTTTGGGGTAAATCCAATTCAAATCGGGAGCGTCGCTGGGTCGGTTCGTTGGTCCTAGTGCCCACATTAGAGGTCCCAATACTTTTTAGGGGCGTTGTAAGGGGAATGTGGCTTCAAGAAACCGACGGTCAGAAAGAAGGGATCTGCTGATTCAGCCAATCGATAAATCGTTTTAACGGCATCATTCGCGATGAGCCCATCGACGTATGAATCGTCTGATACATCGGCGTTCTCGGCGACGGCCGTTCTTCTGAGTTTCCCGGGAGGAGGTAGGTTGTTCGGCAATCCGTAGTCTCGAAAGTGGTAATTTTGTCGAAGCGGGCCGGCACCGACCAAGAGAGAGCGTTGTCTCGTATGGATTCAGTGTAGTTGTGGAGCACCACCTTTCCGATAGCCTCGGTGTGATAGCCATTTTGCCTAAAATGCTGCGGTAAGGTTACGCTATCTGGAGCAGTCTGGCGAAAATTCGTATTGAGCTTCCAAACCGAGATGCTGTCGGGTCGCATACCGGTGAGAAGCGAGGATCGCGAGGCATTGCAGCTAGCAAATTGGCAGTAGGCTCAATCGAACCGAATTCCTCGTGAAGCTAATTTGTCAATGTTGGGCGTGACTGCGATCGGGTCACCATAGCAACCGATATTTGTGCGCATATCATCGACTGCGATGAATAGAATATTGGGCTGCGTTGCGTAGCCCAACCCTGCTTGGAACAACGACCAAATAAGAGTGGCAACTTTAGTCACTTTTTGCATGTTTTGTTAGATTAAGAGTTGAACGAACAGCAGGCGAATATGATTGATCGAAGAACCAAAATCGGACCCCCGGTCAACGTCTCCATACAAATGTCATTTGCCGGGAATTTACCTGACTCGCTTCGTAACCTAGTTTCGCCATGTTTTTGATTCCGCGTTGATTTTGAACCGGTAAAGGAAATTCGACAAACTTGACCGGCCAACGGGCACGCACATGGGCAAGGACGGTTTCGATCAAATGAATATCGAGGTCTTGAGAAAGTTGATCGGCACGGATTCAAAAGATCATGCTTAAACCGGTATCACTGGAGGAGGCAGGGTAGAGGTAAACACACCCGAGGCAGGAATCCTTGTCCGGCGAAAGCACAGTATAAGCATAAGCCTTGCGATTTTTGAATTCGGCCCAGTGATTTTGTAGAGCGGCGCGGTTGCCGTCCTCAGTCATATCCGGGGGAAGCCAGTTTCCCCATTGCAAGGTTTGGCGGATATGTTCCGCACTGCTCATTACCGCGGCATAGTCCAAAGGGGTATGTTCCGGAGTGGGGGTTCCAGAAGAACACGTGGGGTGGTTATCAGATCCGGTGCCGTAAATAGGTCTGACCAAGGATGAGGAGCCTTGGGGGGAGAGTGTGTTGCCGGAAGTTTCGGCCGAGCCGATGTTCACCATTAGTGACAGCGCCACGAAAATGAAGGGTAGCCGACTTTTCTTCATCCCAGATTCATAGTGACCGTTTTCCTCTGTTTCCAGAATGATGTTTCCTCAAGGAATTCGCCGGAGCGCCACAGGGGATTGCAATTTTCAACGTTTTTGTATAACGGGTTCCGCGTTCAAGGTGCGTTTGCCCTTACCCTTTCGATTCATGACATTGCCGACGTAAGTTCGCCGAACATGATTACGTGGGTAGGGGGCTTTAGCTTTGGAGTGGGCTACACCACTACGGGAGAATCGTTGACCGGTCAAACGGGCACCTTTATCTTGAATGGCGGGAAGGTTGAAGTGGAGGTTCCAGGTTTCTCCACTACCGAGTTTACTCCGACATCGGCCACGATCAGTGTCGGCGCAGTGCCGGAACCGGCGAACTTCACGCTTATGGTAGGCATGATTTCGCTGCTGGGGGTGACTGGATGTTGGCGTAGCAGAAGTCCAAAATCGTGAGCTGAAGGCAGCGCGGAGGGTGGTCAGTCGGTAGTCGGGAATTATCCCGCGAGCGCGTTGGTCTTGTTCAAGTGTTTTTCACCGGTATATTTCTTTGACTGCTCATCCGCATGGTAGCTGGAGCGGACCATCGCTCCACTTTCGACCACACCGAAACCGAGTTTCAGACCGTAGTCTTTCCAGTGTTCGAATTCATCCGGATGCACCCAGCGGTCGATTTTCCAGTGGCGAGCCGTGGGTTGGAGATATTGTCCGACGGTCAGGATATCCACCTGATCATCGACGAGATCTTGGAAAGTCTGCTCGATCTCTTCCTGGCGTTCCCCTAGCCCAAGCATGATGCCGGTTTTAGTGGTGAAGCCGCGGGATTTTGCGTGGCGCAGGACTGAGCGCGAACGATCGTAACGGGCCTGCACGCGAACGGGTTTTTGCAGTCGTTCGACGGTTTCGACGTTGTGATTGTAGATGTCTGGATTGGCGTCGAGCACCGTATCGATAGGTTCGGTGCGTCCTTTGAAGTCGGGCACGAGCACCTCGATGGCGGTGTCGGGGTTTTTATGACGCACCGCCCTGATGGTGGCGGCCCAAACGCTGGCTCCACCGTCGGCCAGTTCGTCGCGAGCCACGGACGTTATGACACAGTGTTTGAGGCCCATCTTCGCCACGGCGTCGGCGACACGGGCAGGTTCGGCGATATCGTATTCCGTTGGACGTCCCGTCTGGATCGCGCAGAAATTGCACGAGCGGGTGCAGATATTACCGAGAATCATCACTGTGGCGGTGCCCCGTGACCAGCATTCCCCGAGATTTGGGCACTGGGCGCTCTGGCAAACGGTGTGGAGCTGATGGGTGTCCACGAGGTTTCGCACGGCCTGATAACCGGACCCGGAAGGCAATTTGGCCCGAAGCCACTTGGGTTTACGTGAAGTGTCGGTGAGATCCATCGGTTATGAGAGGAGGGTGTTTAACCACAGATGAACACCGATAAACACCGATTAATTTACTTATCAGCTGAATTGTTGAATCACCGCGATCCTAGCTAATGACCGACTAGCTGCCATTCAGGAATTCAGGCCAAAGGGACTGGAACTCATGCTGTAGCACTCGGCGCACCTCGTCCATGGGGGGCGGGTTAGGTAACTCGCGGGCGAGCGAAGTGACGGTGCCATCGGTATCGGCGATGCCGCAGGGCACGATTCCATCGAAGTGAGTTAGGTCGGGGGCTACATTGAGGGCAAAGCCGTGGTAGGTGACCCAACGGCGGACGGCGACGCCGATCGCAGCAACCTTGCGTTGGCCTAGCCAGATCCCGGTAAGTCCTTCGCGTCGCGTGGCGGTGAGTCCAAAGTCTCCCAACGCCCGAATCATCACTTCTTCCAGAAAGCGGAGGTAGGCGTGCAGGTCTTTGACCGCGGAGATATCCATGATCGGGTATCCGACAACTTGACCGGGTCCATGGTAGGTGATGTCGCCGCCACGATTGGTTTCGGCGACCGAAATGCCTTGGGCCGCGAGTTTGGTCGGATCCCACAAAAGGTGGGCGACCGAGCCCGAACGACTGCCGATCGTGTAAACGGGATCGTGCTCAGTGAATATCAGGGTATTGTTCGATTCGCCATCAATCCGCGCCTGTACCTGCGCCTTTTGGCGCGCAAACGCCTCCGCATAAGCGGTGCGCTCCCAGTTCTGGACGGCAATATCTGATACTTTGGTCATGTCCGAAGAGGCAAGTTGGCGGGGAACATGCGAGGAGCAACCCCGGAAGGAAGGTGTCGTTTTTGCAGTTGCGCAGGCATGGTCCGTTTTTCACGGTGACCGATTACATGAGCGACGAGACCGATATCAGCCACGACCAGCATGCAGTGAGACGCCAAAAGCTCGAAGAACTGCGGGCGGCGGGCAACGACCCGTTTCGCGCGAACGTCAAACCAACGCATTTTTCAGCCGAGGCGATCGCCGCTCACGTGGAAGGGGAGGATGATGCCATTACCGTAACCGTCGCCGGCCGCATCGTTACGCGTCGTGACATGGGCAAGAGCCAATTCGTCAAGATTCTCGACCAAGAGGGAATTATCCAACTCTACGTCAAAAAGGATGTGCTGGGTGAGGATTTCTACCCGATCTTCAAAAAACTCGATCTCGGCGACTTCATTGGCGTTACCGGCACCTTGTTCAAGACGCGCACCGGCGAGATTACCGTCCGGGCGGAGAGCTACACGCTCGTGACGAAGGCCCTGCGGCCTTTGCCGGAGAAGTTTCACGGTCTCACGGACCCGGATCAACGTTTCCGGCAGCGCTACCTCGATCTCGTCGTCAATCAGGAGTCGCGCCAGCGGCTGATTCAGCGCTCGAAGATCGTTTCCCACATTCGTCGATTCCTCGAGGATCGCAACTTCCTCGAAGTCGAAACGCCCGTCTTGCAAGGCGTGGCGGGTGGCGCGGCAGCACGGCCCTTTGATACGCATCACAATGCGCTTGGCGCCGACTTCGTCTTGCGCATCTCGCTTGAGCTTTATCTCAAACGCATGTTGGTGGGCGGCTTTGATCGTGTGTTTGAGATCGGACGGAATTTCCGCAACGAAGGCATCTCCCGCCGGCACAATCCCGAGTTCACGATGCTCGAGGTTTACGAGGCTTACGGCGATTACCGCACCATGATGGAAATGGTGCAAAGTATGTTGCGCACGCTGTGTGACGATGTGCTGGGCACGTCGAAGATCACGCACGCGGCGAGTGGCGAAGAAATTGATTTTGCCGCCGATTGGCGCGAGGTGCCTTACAAGCAGTTGATTGGGGAGAAGACTGAAAACGACGGCTGGTTCGAACTTTCGAAGGAAGAGAAGACGGCGAAGGCCCGGGAACTCGGGTGTAAAGTTGAAGCGGATTGGGAGGAGTTTGAGATCACCAACGAGATCTTCTCCAAGCTGATTGAGCCGAACCTTATCCAACCGACCTTCGTGACGCATCTTCCGAAAGAACTTTGTCCGTTGGCCAAGCTCAATCAAGAGGACCCCGGAGTGCTCGATGTATTCGAGCTCATTATCGGCGGCATGGAAATCGCTCCGGCTTACAGCGAGCAGAATGATCCGGATGTGCAGCGGGCGATGTCCGAGACTCAAGCGGGCGGTGAGCAGCAAAAGGTGGATCAGGACTTTCTTACCGCTCTCGAGCACGGTATGCCGCCGGCCGGTGGCATGGGCATCGGGATCGATCGACTCTGCATATTGCTCACGGGAGCGGAGAGCATTCGGGACGTGATCTTGTATCCGCAACTCCGTCCAGAAGCGGTTACGGGAAAGACTGAAAGCTGAATGGCTGAAACAAATCCACCGTCTTAGGTTCTAAATATCAGCCTTTCAGTTTTTTAGCCTCCCCCGTGCCTTGGTCCCTCTACCTCGCCCTTAAGCAACTCTTCCCGTCCGGGAAGCGTTTTTCGTTTTTCACCGCGATTTCGGTGTTGGGCGTAATGCTGGGGGTGGCGCTATTAATTGTCTCGATCAGCGTGATGGGCGGATTTGGTCGGGAGATCAAACGCATGATCGTGGACACTCAAGGCGATCTCCAAGTCCGGGCGGGCGGGTTCCTGCCCGAGCCGGCGGCGACCCTCGCCATGCTCGAAGCCGATCCGGATATAGTTGGGGTCAGTCCTTTTGCAGAGGGCGTTGTCATGCTGGAACACAACAGTGTGCCGGCATTTCCCGCCCTCCAAGGAATCGACATTGACCGGATCAATGACGTAATCCCATTGGACAGCTACATTCGCTCCGGCAGCTTGTTGGATTTGGATGATGACTCGGTGATTCTGAGCTCACGTCTGGCCTACTCGATCGGCGCGCGAATTGGCAGTTACGTGGAAGTTTACTCGCCGCTCTTGTTGGAGAAAATGAAAGCCGACGAAGTGATGCTGCCGTGCGAGTTGGAAGTGGTGGGCATAATGGAGATCGGACACCAGTCTCTCGACAGCAGTCTGGTGCTCGTGACGCTCCGGCGGATGCAGGAACTCTACGGCCTAGGGACAGGCGTGCATGGATTCAGCGTTAAATTGGCCGCCGGGTTGGATCCAGATTTGGCCGCACGAGAGCTCAATCAAATATTACCGGAAGTGGCGCCCCGCGCTTTCGCGCGGCCGTGGATGGATGCCAATGAGGATTTCCTTTTCGTGGTGCAGTTGGAGAAGAATATGATCTTTTTCCTGCTTATCTTCATCATTGTGGTGGCGGCGTTTTCAGTGACGAGTTCCCTTCTCACCGCGGTCGTGCGAAAGACTCGGGAAATCGGATTGTTGGGAGCGATGGGAGCACGGACGCGTGATGTCGCGCTCTGTTTCTGTTGGCAGGCCCTGATCATCGGTCTTACCGGCACCCTCTTCGGCGTGGGTTTGGGTTACACGGTGTTGCATTTTCGCAATAACATCATTGCGGGGTTCACGCGGCTGACGGGGAGTGAAGAGGCGCTCGTGCGATTTTATGAATTCAGCAATTTGCCATCCTATCTTTCGGATAACGATTTCTGGATGATCGTAGGACTGGCGGTTTCAATTTCGACATTGGCCGGGGTATTGCCCGCTTGGCGCGCAGCGCGCCTTCAACCGGTGGAGGCACTGCGCAGTGAGTGAGGCAGCCGATGTCGGGCATAAAGCCCGACCCACATTGGGAGTCGAAGGATATTGCGCCGTGGGTCGGGCTTTACGCCCGATATTCGAAAGCGAGGTTTCGCGATGAGTATCACGATTCTGGAAGCACGTGGCCTGATGAAATCGTTCCTGAGTGGGGAGCGAACATTGGAGGTTTTGTGTGGTGCGGATATCAAGGTTCAGGCCGGTGAGAGCGTGAGCATCACAGGGGAATCGGGATCGGGTAAATCGACGCTTCTGCATGTATTGGCCGGACTCGATGATGGTGACTCCGGACAACTGGAGTGGGAAGGTTCGCTGCAGACGGATGCCGCGCGCCGTGCGACGTTCCTCGGTATGGTGTTTCAGGCATTTTACCTCATCCCGGAACTCACGGCCCGCGATAACGTGCTTATGGCGGCCCGGGTGCTAGGGCGTATCGGAAATGATGATCGGACTCGAGCGGATGAACTTTTGACCAAAGTGGGTTTGTCCGAACGCGCAAATCATGTGCCGGCCAAACTTTCAGGCGGTGAACGTCAGCGGGTTGCCGTCGCTCGTGCCCTCATGAATCGTCCCAAGTTGGTTTTGGCCGATGAGCCTACTGGAAATTTGGATGAGAAAACGGGAGACGCCATGGTGGAGCTGCTACTGGACCTTTGTCGTGACACGGGGACGACCCTGGTTTTGGTGACTCACAATCCAACCCACGCTGCGAAAACCGATCGGCAGCTCCTAATGCAGGGGGGGACGCTCAGCGAAGGGGTCAAACGCAAAAGATAAAGATCAATCTTTATCTTTTGCGTTTGACCCCTTTCAGCGCCCTCAGTTTGCTTCAAGAGTTCCTTGCTACGCGGTTGTGCGGCCAGCGTGGCCTGCGGCCCGAGCCGGTTTTCAAGACCGTCACGATCCCGGGTCGCTGTTTCGGTTCCCGAGATGGCTGCCATGTTGAACCATGCCAAGGCCTCGACATTAATCCCGTGTGACGCCTCTGCCAGTCTCGTATACCAACGCTAGGTTGTTTTGAGCGAGGGCATACCCCTGTTCGGCCGCCAGTCGATACCACTTGACCGCCTCGACATCATCCCGTGTGACGCCGCGGTCATTACGGTACATCCTCGCCAGGTTGTATTGTGCTTTGGCATGCCCCTGTTCGGCCTTTTTTCTCAGGTCTCCAAGTTCCCGTTTCATCCGGCTCTTCTGCGCGGAATGGTGAACGAGGTCAACACTTTTGGAAACCCCCGGGCGAGGCGGGTCTGAACCGAGGCCCTACCCGCGCATATTGCATGAAGACGTTGCGGGAGGGTGCCGGGACCCGGGAGAGGCGTTGTGGCGACTCATTGGTGACGAATGACGCGATATTGGGCGACTGCATCGACAGGCCCCCCTTCCCCTCGGGGACCCGTCGGACCGACTCGCGCTCAACTTCTTGAGCGCGGCGGGCCCCGTCGGCGTTACTGCGTCGCGGACAGGCCACCGGCAAAAAGAACGCGGTGAGAGGCAGGCCGAAAATCAGCCATTTCACGAACGTGATTTCGGGAGCCACCGGAAATAGTTCCTTGAGCATACCCGCGAATACGAGGTTTGGGGGCGTGCCGACCAATGTGGCGACGCCACCGATCGTAGCAGCGTAAGCGATGCTCAACACCAGAGCAGTGGCGAACGAATCTTTGCCCTCTCCTTCATCTCGGGAGAGAAGGGCGACTCCGATGGGCAGCATCATGAGAGAAACCGCCATGTTGGACAGCCACATCGAGAGCCCGGCGGTTGCGATCATGCAGCTGGTCAGGACCCGTTTTCGACTCGTGCCGATACGACGAATGATGCTCAGGGCGATGCGTCGATGCAGCTCATTGTGTTCAATGGCGCGGGCGATGATAAACGAACACAGAAAGAGAAGCCCAAACGATTGGCCGAAATTGGCGGCGGTATCCTTCGCGTTGAGCACGCCGGTGACGGGAAAAAGAACCAGCGGCACAAAACTGGTCGCAGCGATGGGAATGGCTTCAGTTATCCACCAACACGCCATGAGCAGGGTTATGGCCCGGTGTCAGGTAGACCCTCGGGGGGGTAAAAGAGCCACTGCGCCCCAAAGGACAATGTCCAGAAAGAGTCCGAATTTTCGAATTTGCATGGGGTAGGGACGGCAGACTTCAGAGGAAGCTTGCCCCCTATCCCCGTCGATTGGAGCAAATTTGGCAAGGTCGAGTAGAGGGAAAGAGTTGAAATTTTCGTAAAGTGCGCTCCGCTAGGGAAAACCCCTATGCAAGATGAACCCCGTTTTACTCGATCCACCCTGCCGTGGTTAGTTGATGTTGTCGTAGCCCTGTTGGCTCGCTGCCTGTATCGTGTTAAATCCTCTGGGGCGGCAAATTTGCCGGAGGGGGGGGCGATAATCGCTGCCAATCACCTTTCCTATGTCGATCCTTTGGCGCTTCAGTTGGCCAGTCCACGTCCCTTGCGGTTCGTGGGTTACGGGGGATTGAAAAAACGGCATTGGTTTTTTCGTTTCATGTTTAAGCTAAGTGGTGCGATCGCCATTTCGCCCGATGATGCCCTGGGAGCGACCCGGGTGATTGTGGATCAGCTCAAAAAAGGCGATTTGGTCGTGATCTTTGTCGAAGGCAATATCTCCCGCACGGGCCAATTGATGAAGCTGCGGCGCGGCTACGAAGTCATGGCCCGAAAGGCGGATGTGCCTGTGGTGCCGGTCGCGCATGACGGACTTTGGGGATCAATTTTTTCGTTCTCCGGCAACACCTACATCTTTAAGCGACCCCGGATCATGCGCACCCACGTTCACGTCGCGTGGGGCAAGCCTGAGCCCATCGTGGATTTGCCGGTGATCGCATTGCGTCAACGCCTGCTTGATCTCGGATCGGTGGCTTTCGACCAACGTCCGCAGTTGCGTCGTCATTTGGGCCGGGAAGTGGTGCGTGGACTGGCGCGTCGACCTTGGCGATTGGAAATGATCGACCGCACCAAGGGGCGGCGGGAATTGAAAGCCGGGCAATTGTTGGCTGCCGCCGCGGTGCTGTCGCGTCATATCAAACGCACTGTTCCCGAACGACGGGTGGGTATCGTTCTTCCTCCGGGTGCGGGAGGCACCATTGCCAATTTGGCCGTGCTCTGTGCGGGTAAGGTGCCGGTGAACTTGAATTTTACGGCGGGAACTGCCGCGATCCAATCGAGCCTCAAAGTCGCGGAAGTGGAAACCGTCATTTCGGCCAACGCGCTTCACAGCAAAGTTAAGGATTTTCCGTGGCCGGAGAAGACGCTCGATCTCGCCACCGAGATAAAATCCATTGGCGGTAAGAAAGCCATATTGCCGTGGTTGCTTGCGGCTTGGTTCCTCCCCAATCAGTGGACCGCCAACTTGCTCGAATTACCCAAACACGGCGACAACGAGGAGGCGGGTCTTTTGTTCACGAGTGGCAGTTCAGGTGGGCCTAAGGGCGTTGTTCTCACCCACCGCAATATCCTCTCCAACTGCTGGCAGGTGCTGTCGCTTTGTGTGCTGCCGGACACCGCTACGATGATTGGTTGCCTGCCGATTTTTCACTCATTCGGTTTCACTGCGACCATGTGGTATCCGATGATTCGAGGATGTCGGGTGGTCACGGTGCCCAGTCCCTTGGATACCCGCGGTATCATCGATGCGATTTCTGAGGAGAAAGCCACCGTATTGGTGGGGGCCCCAACGTTCCTGCGACCGGTGGTTAAACGGGCTGAACCGGAGGAGCTGGCGTCTTTGGACCTAGTGGTCACCGGCGCGGAAAAACTGCCGGCCGATCTTACCAAAACGTTCCGCGAGAAATTCGGCTTGGAAGTCATGCAGGGTTACGGCCTCACGGAAACGTCTCCTGCGGCCAATATTAACCAACCGCACCCGGTACTGCCCACCGGTTTTGGTGCCGAACATCAGAAGGGAATGCGCGAAGGCGCAGTGGGTCGTATGATGCCAGGCATGACCGCTCGTATATTGGATCCGGATACGAGAGAAGAGATCCCCGCGACCCAACAGGGCCTTGTCATTTTCAAGGGAGGCAACGTCTTCGGTGGATACATTAAAAATCCAGAGAAGACCGCCGAAGCATTTTTTAACGGTTGGTTTGTTACCGGAGACTTGGGCCGGTTTGACGAAGATGGGTTCCTTTTCATCGAAGGCCGTCTTTCCCGTTTCTCCAAAATCGGCGGAGAGATGGTGCCACATGGAACGGTCGAGCAGCGTATTATCGATACCCTCGAATTGGATCAGAGCGAAGGATATGTTGTCGCTGTGATGGGGGTGCCCGACCCGGGCAAAGGAGAGGCATTGGTGTTGTTGACAACTTTGGATCTCGCGGCCAAAGAGGTTCGGGAAAAACTTCTCGAAACGGATATCCCCAACCTTTGGATTCCCAAGATCGTCAAGAAGTTGGATCAAATTCCTGTTCTCGGCACTGGAAAACTCGATTTGAAGGGCTGTGCGGATGCGGCTGCGGCCGCAATGCAGCCTTAGGGTTTTCCCGGCGGTAAAATCTATTGCGAGAACTCCCTCGGATCTCGCAGTCTAGAATTGTGTCTCAGGCCAATTTTTCCGCTGCCACCCGCCGTTTGCGTCGCCGTCTTGGTGATGCTGTAGTTCTCGTTGATGCGAAGTCCCGCGAGGCTGCGTCCTATGACAGCGGCCGCATCTCATTCGTGCCGGCGGCGGTGATCAAACCCCGCAAAGCCGAGGACGTCGGCACGGCATTAAAATTGGCGAATGAGCTGAAGGTGCCGGTAACGCCACGGGGCCGTGGCACGACCCTCATGGGGTCGGCGACGCCGGTGAAGGGTGGATGGGTGCTCGACACGACTCGCCTGAATCGGATCCGAGTCGACGCGGAAGCCGGGTTCGCGCACGTGCAGGCCGGAGCGGTGGTTAGCAAAGTTCAAGACAAGGCGGAGTCGCTGGGGTGGTTTTACCCACCCGATCCTTCCTCGCGCTCCTACTGCACTATTGGTGGAAATATCGCATGTAATGCCGGTGGCATGCATGGCGGTAAATATGGCGTGACTCGCGATTTCATTATCGCCCTCAAAGGTTATCTTCCCACGGGAGAATACGTCGAGTGGGGCACCGCTACCCGTAAATTTGCCGCCGGTTTCAATTTGCGAGATCTTTGGATTGGCGGGGAGGGAATGTTGGGAGTGGTGACGGATGCGGTGCTGCGTTTGATTCCTCAGCCAGCGACGCGTTGGACCTTGCTCACCTCATTTGAGGATGAGATTTCCGCATTCCGAGCTGCGAGATCCTTGTTTGGCCTGAGGCTGCAACCGGCGATCTGTGAATTTCTCGATCGCTACAGCGTGAGTTGTGCGGAGGGCGCGATGGGCACGACCATTTTCCCGGGGCAGTGGGGACGTCCGGTGATGTTGCTCGAATTTGCCGGCAGTGAAGCTGAGGTTAAGGATCTAAAATCAGCGGTTCTAACCTGGGCCAAGGAACATGCCGTGGGACATCGCGTGGCCCGCAATCGGTCGGAAGCGGAGTCCCTCTGGGCGGTGCGTCGCAAGTGCTCGGGAGCGATGTTCGAAATGGGAGACGCTAAGCTAAACGAAGACGTGACGGTGCCCCTTGCGACCTACGAAAAGTTCGCGCGTTTTCTGGACCGTTTGCGCAAGTCCTCCGGCCTGTCGATTCCGACCTTCGGACATCTGGGCGACGGTAATCTCCATGTGAACATCATGTATCACCAAGCAGATCCCGACGAATGTGTCCGCGTGGAGGACGCAGTGCAGGCACTGATGGAAAAGGTTGTCTCATTGGGCGGTGCCATCAGCGGCGAGCATGGTATCGGCTTGGCCAAGACACCGTTCCTACGGCTGCAGCATTCCGAAGCAGAGATTGGTGCGATGCAGAGTATCAAACGTGCTCTCGATCCGGAGGGTATTCTCAACCCCGGTAAAATGTTCGAAGTATTCGAAATGTGGAAACAGCCCAAAGTGGACGTCAAATTTCCTTGGGACCACAAATAGGTCCGAGTCCCAAATACCTCACGGAACGAATTCGACCTCTCTCCAGCGGAGCGGGAGATGCATGTTCACAACTCCTTGGGGATTCCAAACCCAGTTGTTTTCCGGATGTTCCTATTCCTCAGGATCAAGGCTCTCTGCCAGGGGAGTTCCATGGGGTGGCATGCGTTCATACCCTCCGTCGACGATTTGACACTCCCACTGCACCCGGGAAAAATTCATCTTCCACCGATCGCCGATTAATGGAGGTGAAACGCCTCGTTTATGATATTTGGCCAATCCCAGCCATGGGATGGCAATCTCCACGCTCCATCCTGAATCGATGTCCCGGGGATCATTCAGGGAGCCGTGCACTGCTACGGCACTTATGAGGCCGTCAATATTGCAACCGAGGATTGGCGTTCCACCTTCTCCGTAGGGTTTGGGCAGATTCAGCTCCCAAACAGATCCTAACGCATTGATTTCAAATTCGTAGTAGTTCAATCCGTCACAATCGGGATCGATGAAGATCTCGAAATCATTGTCTTCAAACATCACGGCATTCTGCTCAGTGATTGTGCCCCAAACGTGCGGTTCCTCCAAATCCGCTCCGACGTAGAAGTCCACCCCATTTTGACGCGGGTGCGCAAATGCGGCCGCAATTCATCCCGTCCGGTAATATCCACAAAACAATCCGTCCAGGGGATATCGTCCCAACTCGGATCCGTGAGTGATCCGTCGATTTTGATGGGAGCGGCAACGCGGGAACATAAATAGTGTCGTGGGTGCATTCGGCGAGGGGCAGGGGGAGAACATGCTCCCTCGAACGACAGATGTCAGCGCCATAGGGAGGGGTGATGCAGAAAAAATGAGCTTATTCGGTTTTCCCGTTGCGGGGGCCCAAGAGGACTCTTCAATCGACGGTTTCCGCCTACTGCATGTATCTCAAAGCCCTCAAGCTACACGGCTTCAAATCCTTCGCCGACCCCACCACTCTTCGTTACGAACCGGGCGTTACCGCCATCGTGGGACCCAATGGTTGTGGCAAATCCAATATCGCCGACGGCATTCGATGGGTTTTAGGCGAACAAAGTGCTAAAGCCCTGCGCGGTAGGAAGATGCAGGATGTCATTTTCGAGGGAACTGATACCCGCAAGCCCGCTCAGCTTTGCGAGGTCTCTCTGCTGCTGACCGAGTGTGAAGAGCAATTGGGCAGTGAATTTCATGAAATAGAGATCATGCGTCGCGTCCACCGCGACGGGGGCAGCGAGTATTTTTTTAACGGCCAGTCCTGTCGGCTCAAGGATATCCAGAAGTTGTTCATGGACACGGGTATCAGACGCACGAGCTATTCCATCATGGCTCAGGGCCAGATAGATCAGATCCTGTCCTCCAAACCCGAGGAACGCCGGGCAGTTTTTGAAGAGGCGGCCGGAATCACTAAATACAAGGCCCAACGTTGCGAGGCTCTCAACAAACTCTCACTCACCGAGCAGAACCTCGACCGGGTAGCCGACGTCATCTCGGAAGTAGGCCGTCAAATCGGTAGCCTCAAACGTCAGGCATCGAAGGCACTACGCTACAAGCGCATTAACTTTCGCCTCCGTCATCTGAGTTTGGCCCACAGTGCGTTCCAGCACGGTAATCTCGCCACGACGATTGCGGAGCTGGAATCCAAGCTCGCCGGTTTACGATCCGAAGCCTCCGAACGGCGCTCCAAACTCGAATCCGAACAAGGCGCACTTGAAGAAAAGAAAGCCGAACGCGGTCGTCTCAACCAGCGGGCGCAGGACGCTCAGCAAGCCATTTTTGATCTTAAATCCCAGCGTGAAGCGGCCGGAAACGCCGCAAACTTGGCCGGGATCAAACGCAATGGTTTGGAAGACCGGCTCAAATCTTCCCGGGACAATCTCGGTGAAGTTGAGATGCAAATGCGCGAACTTTCCGATCAGGTCGATAGCGGTGCCCAAGATAAGGAAGAGCAACTGACGCTCCTCGGGTCGAGCGATCAGGTATTTCAAAATCGCAATCGGGAACTGGCCATAGCCGAGGCCGAACTGACTAAACTCGACGAGGATCTGAAGCAGACAAAGTTTTCCCTGTTGCAGATGGAAAGCACGATCGCCCGACTTCGCACGGACACCACCAGTTTTGAGGTCGATCAAAAGACTTCGATTCAGCGCCACGAGTTGTTGGAGCAACAAATCAAGATGGCGACGGAAGAGCAGACGGTCGCCGAGCAGCGGGTTGTCGAAATTACCACGCGTCTCGAAGAAGTCCGAGTGAATAAAGCCCGGCTCGAGGGTGAGGCGACCGAAGCGCGTGAAACCATCTCCCGACTCACAGGCGAATTCCGCGAAACTCAGCGAGTATTGCAGGAAATAGACCGTGGTTTGGCCCAGCGCACCGCGCGGCTAAAACTGCTACAACAACTTCAGGAAAAATGGGAGGGTTTCGGCCAAGGGGCGAAAGCGGTTTTACAGGGTAAACTGGATGAAGCCTTGGAGGGTTCCAAAGTTACTCCGGTCACGCAGGGGCTGCAGATTGATCCCAAGTCCGGTAAGGCCGTGGAAGCGCTACTCGGCTCGGCCGTTGAAGCTATCCATGTCACTGATTTGGCGGCGGCCCGACGGGTGCTCACCCAACTCGAAGAGCGCAAGATTGGCAGTGCGGTCATGCAGATTGAAGGCATGGGTAGAGCCAATGATTCGTCGTCGGGGCTGCCGGATTTTCTGAGCCCGGCTACCACGGCAATCATCAATCTCGACGAATCGCACCCGGCCACCGCGCTTCTTGGTGCCTGTTATCTTGCCGATGATCTGCATGCATTTCTCGACTATTGGCAGGCCAATCCTGATTTCGGATTCGTTGCCGTCGCCACGCGCAAAGGAGAATTGGTCGATCGTCGCGGACTCATTTCGGGAGGCTTCAATAAGAAGCCGGAGAACAGCATCGTGCAGCGTGAAATCGATCTGCGTGAAACCGCGAAATCGCTGGCGGATGAGCAGAAAAAGCACGACGCGCAAAGGAAGGTAATCGATCATTTAAACGAATCTTTGGCTGCGGCGGAATCCGCGCTGGAGCAGAAGCGATCGGAGGTCTTGTCAGCGACTCAAGATATGGCCGCCATCGAGTTCGAGTCGCGCGCCGCGAATCAGCAGGTGGAAGAAGGTCAGCGTCGGATTGAGCGGATGCAGCGGGAACTCGCTGCGTTGGAAGCTGCCCGTAATGAGGCGCAGGAACGGTTCGATAAAGCCCAGGCCGGATTGGCCGAGGCCGAGGCTGAATCTAAAGCCGCCCGCGAACGAATTTCGCGAATGGAAGTCCGTGCGGAGGAAATTCGCACGGATCGTGATGTGAAGCGTGACTCGCTCGCCCAAGCCCGACTGGAACTTGCCGAACGCCGCCAGAAGGTCGAAGTGCTTGATCGTGGCATTGCCGATATGGAGCGCCGGCGCGAGCAGATGGCGCAACTTCTCACTCAACGCCAACAGGAGATTGAAGTCTGGTCCGAGCAGGTAACATCGCTCGAACATGAAGCCGAATCGCAACGCGCTCGCGGCGCCCAGATCGGGGAAACGCTCGTCGTGGCGGAGGAACAGGTGGGGAAGATTCGCGAGAAATTATCCATTGTCGAAGGCGACATCGAATCCGTCGAAAATGCTCAACAAGGACTTCGGACCGCATCGGAATCCGCCCAGGGAGAACTGGGACGGTGCGAGGTTCGTTTGGCCGAGAAAAGTTCGCGGGTCCAGTTTATAGCAGAAGACGTCATGCGGGAGTATTCCGAGGAATTGGACAAACTCGATTGGCGTCAACTCATGTGGCGCTCGGACGATGAACCGCCGGATATGACGCCGCTCGATTTGGATGAAGACGAGCTGGCGGAGGAAACGCCTGCTCCGGAAAATGCCGACGGCGAAGAAGCCAAGCCAGCACCGCGTAAGCGTCGTCGTAGAGCGAAGGAACCCAAAGGCGAAGCGACGGAAGCCGATCTCGATGCCCTGAATGAAACCAATTGGACCGAAGTTAAATCCGAAGTGGATGCACTTCGCCAACGGCTCAACTCGATGGGAGCGGTCAATCTGGTCGCCATCGAAGAGTATGCCGAACTCAAGCAACGTTTCGATTTTCTCAAGGGGCAGAGTGATGATTTGACCAATGCGAAAACCGAGCTTCTGGGGGCGATCGATGAAATCAATCGCACGTCGCAAGAGCAGTTTTCGATCACGTTCGAGCAAATTCAGAAGAACTTTAAGTATACCTTCGATACCCTGTTTGGCGGAGGTGTGGCCCGTCTGGACCTCATCGAAGAAGAAGATATTCTTAAGAGTGGTATTGAAATCACCGCCCAACCTCCGGGAACGAAGTTGAAGAGCATTACGCTGCTTTCCGGCGGGCAGAAGACGCTCACCGCAGTGGCATTGCTTTTTGCTCTCTATATGGTGAAACCGTCACCGTTCTGCTTGCTCGATGAGTTGGACGCCTCGTTGGACGAATCCAACATCGGTCGCTTCACCGCTCTCTTGAAGAAATTTGTCGGTGAATCCCAGTTCATCATCATCACCCACAACAAACGCACGGTATCCGCTGCGGAAGCGATCTATGGCGTGACCATGGAAGAGCGGGGGGTCTCGCGCACGGTCTCGATGAAGTTCAATCATGACCGGGGTGAACCCGAATCTGACTCCGAAAATATCGCCGAAGCTGTTCGCGGAACGCGCGTTGACGGCTGAGCTTGTTCTGTAACGCTTCATCTCAACGATGCGCAAAGTCAGTTTCAGTTGGAAGCCTCCACCATAAGCGGTCGCGAACATTGGCGGCAGGGCCTCTACATGTTGGTAAAGAGCCGTTCCGGTCGGACCCCGCGACTGCGGCGTATTATGGTGCGAGGAGTCTTGCTCTGGTTGCTGGGTATAACGGTGGGAAGTTATCTGATTCTGGCGGCGGCCTGGTTTGAGATTCTCAGCCAGAGAGAATATAATTATGTGACACTGGTTGACTGTTTGCTCGCGCCGGTGCGCTGGGACGAAATCAAACGCAAGCGGGGAGACGCCTATGTCGATGAAGGCCTCGTCGTGTTGCAGGAACGTAAGTGGGGCGATGGCATTCTCAAAATTCAGGCGGGACTGGCACAGTCTCCCGAGAACTGGAGAGGACGTAGAAATCTAGCGATGGTATATGTCGCGGCCGGTAAGCGTGAAACTGGACTTAAGCTTTTGATCGAGGCGTTTGATCATCGTTACCAGGGCCGCGAGGTTCTCGAGTTCGTCACCAATTTATGCCTGCAGGGGGAGGACTTCGATGTGCTGCTGGAGGTATTGGACACCTCCTTGGCCTCATCGGGCGCAGCGGTCGATAGGGATTGTAATTGGTTGATTGATCAAAAATGCCGAGTTCTGATGATGGCCGAACGTCATCTTGATACTCTCGCGTGGATCGATGCGCAGGCGGAGATGACCGAAGTCAGGCACGAGTCCAAGGTGGTTTCATTAATTGAACTGAGCCGGTATGACGAAGCGGAACAGGCTCTGCAGGAATGGTCGAATGGCAGTGGCGCACTGGGTGGGGTTCGTCGACTATCCATTCGTTTGGCGCGAGAACGAGGGAACATAGCCAAGATGCGAAGTGAGCTCACAAAAATGCAGGATAACGCTCCATTGGATCCTTCGCCCTGGACCTACGGGATTATTCAGGAGTTTTTGGCGGGCGAGCATGAGATGGCAGCTCGTGTCATGGAAGGCTTCCTGATTCGTTTTGATGGTAAAATTGAGAATCTCATTCCTGCGGCGGTGCCTCTTTCAGAAATCGGGGCATGGGAATTATTCGATAGGTTTTTTCCTGCGGCTCGATGTGGATATCGGAGGCACCTGAAATGTAGGCATCCTCAATGATACGGTTGGCTAGCTGCACGATCGGGGCGGAGTCTTCGCTTTCGAGATCTTCCGCGCTGACTTCACCGGTTTCGGAGTTCGGGGGATATGCCGTGCTGATCACCTCAGCCACTTCACCAATATCGACATTGGTCTCGGCTTCGGCTTCCGATTTGAAGAATTTTTGACGAGACCCTCGATAAACGATGCCGACGCGACTCGAGTTTCCTTGATCGTCAGCTCGGTGGCCATTTGGAACGAGTCTCGCTTGGCGTAGTCGAGCGGATTACTCATCAACACCGCGATCGTGTTAGGTGAGATCTGTTTGTGGGGGAAGACACCTTTGCGGCGAATCACGGCGTCGCCGACGACCTCCACGAGTTTTTCGTCGATCTCGATTTCCTCCTCGGAGGTGATGAGAGGTGTGTCGGTGAGCCGGGCAATGAATTTGGCAGTATCGTCCGCGCTCAGCTCGAACTTCGGATCCATCATCCGTTGCAAAAGTGTGGCGGAATACTCGGCGACTTCTTGAAGAAGAGTAAGATCGTTCTCGGTGAACTGCCCGTCGGTGCCAGCGTGAGGCTCTTTGTTGAGAACCTAGATCGCGCCGATGTTGGTATTACCCTTCAGCGGGACCGTGAGCATCGAATGCACGTCGAACCCAGTGTTCATATTCTTCAAGGAATCTGCATCGGGACCATTTGCGGTGAAGAATACCGGTTCGCCGGATGCAATAACCTTGCCAACGTTGCCCGTGCCAAGAGGC
Organism: Actomonas sp.; assembly: GCA_965203585.1. Taxonomy (GTDB): domain Bacteria; phylum Verrucomicrobiota; class Verrucomicrobiia; order Opitutales; family Opitutaceae; genus Actomonas. Next base: position 110,293 of record CBDBDC010000002.1, on the reverse strand, counting down.
AGTTTTAACGCGAGAAGTTTCTCTTCGGTTTCCTTGAATTGTCCCTCCTTCGCCGGGTCATCTGTCCAAAGCGTGGGGGAGTAGTAAATATGACGAAAAGTGATGTCGTTTCCTTCCACCGGATAGAGCGTCATGGACTGGGCGGCGAGAGCCTCCACTACTTTGGAGGCAGTGAGTTCGATCACTGAAGTAACGTCTTCCCGACTCGGGGCCGGTTTGGCGATTATCTTGATCAGCAGGGAGCGGCGCAGTGCGCCCGCAACATTTTGGGAGGCTATGTTGTTCTATCGGAGAGGAGTGGAAAGTTGCCTTAGTGAGAGGCAGATGCCATCAGGATACAGGCAACAGCAACTCGAATTGGTATAAATATGCTCAGAGCGTTATGGTTTCGTTGGGTGAGTCAACGGTGGGGAAAGCCCTCCCGCGGTGAATCGGGTGAGCGTCTGGCGGAACGATTTCTCAAGCGGGATAAGGGATATCGACTTGTGGCTCGCAATTGGCGGAACCCTCGCGATCGGCGGGAAGAGGTGGATCTCGTGATGCGTGACGGTGAGATTCTCGTGTTTGTTGAAGTTAAAACCCGATCTAAGAAGGCTTTGGTGCCGGGATTCCACGCGGTCGACGACCGTAAGAAACGGGTGCTGAGGCGGGCGATTTCCGCTTACCTCCGCGGTTTGAAGACGACTCCTCGGACCCACCGAGTGGATGTGGTGGAGGTTCGCTGGCCCCTAGATGATTCACCGGGCGAACCCGAGGTATTGCATTTCGCCAATGTGAAATTGCGAAAATAAGGATAAATCGTGCGGATCTTCACTCAAAGGAGCTGAATGTCATGAAAATTGCCTTCGGCCTTGCTTCGGACGCAGGGGAGCGTGAGATCAGGGCATTCATGGCCGAAACATCCCGCCATCCATTTCTTAAAGACCTGAGCAAACACCGTGGGGCGCCCCCCACGGCGGTGGTCATCTTTGGTGCATCCGGCGACCTTACCGCCCGTAAACTGATCCCCGCGGTCTACAATCTGGCGGCTGACAATCTCCTGCCGCCGGATTTCCACCTCGTGGGTTACGGTCGCAAACCGATTCCCGACGAGGAGTTCCGGGAGCTCGCGGCCAAGGCCATCGAGGAATTCTCTCGGCGTGATCTTTCTCCGGACGTCTGGGATCGGATCGCCAAGCGCACGACCTACGTCGCGGGTGGTTACGATGATCCGGAGGCGTTCAAACGTCTCGCCGCCCATCTGGAGACAATTGATCAGGAGGTTGGTCGCGAAGGGCAGCCTCTCTTCTACGTTTCGACTCCTCCGTCAGTGTTTGCGCCGATTCTGGAGAACTTGGGAGCCTGTGGCCTTGCCAAGAAACACTTGGGTAAACCGCATCACGCTAAGGTTATCATTGAGAAACCGTTCGGTCATGATCTCGATTCTGCGTTGGAACTCAATCGATCGATAACCGGTGTGTTGGAAGAGCATCAAGTGTATCGTATCGACCACTACCTCGGCAAAGAGACGGTGCAGGACCTGTTGGTGCAGCGTTTTGCCAACGCCATATTTGAGCCGCTTTGGAACCGCAACTTCATCGACAATGTGCAGATCACCGTGTCGGAGGAAGTGGGCGTAGGCACCCGTGGAGGTTACTATGAGCAAAGTGGCGCGCTGCGGGACATGATTCAAAATCACACCATGCAACTCGTTGCGCTCACCGCGATGGAGCCTCCGGGATCGTTGGATGCTGAAGCGATACGGGATGAGAAGGTGAAGTTGTTGTGTGCGATCCAGCCGCTCGATCCGGCCACTCATGTTGCCCGGGCCCAATATGGAGAGGGCATGATTGCGGGAAAACCCGAGCCCGGATATCTACAGGAGGAAGGGATCGCGGAGCAATCCGGCACGGAGACTTACGCGGCAATCAAACTTTCCATCAACAACTGGCGGTGGCAGGGAGTGCCGTTCTACCTTCGTTCCGGCAAGCGTATGGCGCGACGCGTCACGGAAATCGCCGTCCAATTCAAACGCCCACCCGGCACATTGTTCGCTGGCGGGGGCTTCGATCTGGCTACGAACACATTGTCCTTCCAGATTCAGCCGGATGAGGGACTGAGCATGATTCTAAACGGTAAGGTGCCTGGACTAGAGACGCGCACTCAGCCGGTTAAAATGAACTTCCGCTACAGCACGACGTTCGGATCAAATACACCCGAAGCCTATGAACGGCTCGTGCTCGATGCCATGATTGGTGACGGCACGCTCTTCATTCGAGGCGACGAGGCGGAAACGTCTTGGAAGCTCTGCACGCCGCTCTTGGAAGCGTGGGCGGCGGCGGGTCGCACCGGCATGGACTCCTATGCCGCCGGCTCTTGGGGGCCGGCCAGTGCCGAAGCGCTGCTCAAAAACCAGGGCCACATCTGGCGTAAGCCCTAGCCGTTGCCTTCGGCGCGAAGTAACAAGCTCCAAGTATCAAGTGACAAGTTTCCAGCTCCATCCCGACGCCACCGTGAAGGCCTCCGCCATTTTTTGATTAATGCCTACTGTATTCGAAGCATTGCCGGGGATTGAGGTCCCGGTGGGGGAAATTAAACCCCGCCTTGCCCAGATGTGGGAGTCTCCCGCGTCCGAAGGCGGATTGCCTGACGATTCGACGCGGGCGATGCAGATGAATTTTGTAGTGCACTTCGGTTTCGCGACGGAACCGGAGGACGCCATTGCTCAGTTTGGCATTATCAAGGCCTTCTCCCAGCGTTATCCTTGTCGTGTTGTCGTGCTGTGTCCCTTGAAGGAAGACTCCGAGACTCGCGAGATGCGGGCCAAGGTTTATGGGGAGTGTTTTCTCGGCAAGTCCAAGGACGATACCCGTTGCGTCGAGTTCGTGATGCTCAGTTATCCCATGTCGACGCGTTGCTTTCTCGAGAATCAGGTCTCGATCTGTCTCTCGACGGATTTGCCGACCCACTACTGGGCTCATCGATTCTCCGACAGTGCTCGCTTGGCCGACTACGATTTCTTGCTCAACCATGCGAAAAGGGTGGTTTTTGATTCCTCGATTATTCCCGCCGGTGCCCTCGATTACCCCTGGCCGCAACCAGATGCGATAAGGGATCTCGTTGGTGCCCGTCTGTTGCCCGTGCGGCAGTCTTTGGGGCAGTTCCTAAGCGGGTTTTCTCCGGAAAAATTAGTGGAGGGATTGATGGAAGTGAGACTGCATCACCGGATTCAATACGCGCAGGAAGCCAAACTTCTTTCAGAGTGGTTGCAGGTCCGTCTGAAGGAGTGTGGACTGTCCTCCAGTTGCGGATGTGTCGTTACGCCGAGCTCGGCCGCGGGCATCGATGATTTTGCGGTAGAGTTTCGTTACGACGACGAACGTTATTTTAAGTGGCGGGCCGATATCTCGAAAAATCACGCCGAGTTTGCGGCGGATTACGGGCAAGGTCGCGTTGAACTCACCACGGCGATGCACTTGCTCTATCCTGCGGCGGCGTTAGCGGAAGCAGTATTCTTTTGATGACTGAAAAACAAACCGAATACGGCCGACTGATTGTGGGCGACAAGATGGATTTATTCGCCGAGGCGGTGCGCCTTGCGGTGGCAGCGGAAGCTTCGACTTCCAGTAAAAATTTCACCTGGGCATTCACCGGCGGATCAACTCCGCAAGCTTGGTATACTTGGGCACAGGAATCCGGGGTGATTCCAGTCGAGTTGATGGTCAAGACCCACTTCACGGTCAGCGATGAACGGTGTGTGCCGTTGTCCAGTGACGACAGCAATTTTGGCAGTGCTGAACGCAAATTGCTCGCCCCTAGTGAGGTGCCGGTTGAGCACCGCCATCCTTGGGTGGTTGCTTACGAACCTGAAAAAGCGGCGGAGGCCTATCGTCGGACGATGCAATTACTCAACCCGCCCGGAAAAGCCTACGATGTGTGTTTTCTCGGCATGGGCGACGATGCCCACACGGCTTCATTTTTTCCCGGGAGCAGTTTGTTGGAATCCGATGGCGGGGTGTTCTTTGCCGCCATTGATACCCCTCAGAAAGGTTGGCGACTCACAGTTACTCCCACCGGTCTCCGCGAGTCAGGTCTGATCGTCGTCATGGCGTTGGGTGCGGGCAAAGCCTCGGCTCTCAAGCGGGTATTCGAAAGTGATGATGCGCTGCTCGATGCTCCTGCTAAGATTCTAAAAACGTGTGCGGAAAAAACGGTCTGGCTGATCGACGAAGCCGCCGCCGCCGAGCTTTCCTAAGCTCCCGGCGCCGCACCCTCCAAAATCGCCGTTCTCCTCAAGTGTCACGTATTAAGTGACCTCATGGAGCCGGAATCGCGCGCCTTGTAGCGGTGGAATATGGTGCCCAACGGATTTGATTCCGTGAGATCGATCGAGCGATTGGCCGCGACCACACCAACAATGGTGATCGCATCCTCTTCGGTGAACTCCACGTCGTTCATGAAACGGCGGCCAATCGCACTGGAACCATCGGGCCAATAGCGACGAGCGAAGTCCTGATCAACGACAGCAATGTTTTGATCACCGCGTTGATCGGCTTCATTCAGGAATCGTCCCTCGATCAATGGAATTCCCATGGTCTCCCACTAGTCTCCGAAATCTGTTTTCGCCGGTCTGATGTTTTCCCTCGGTTCGACCAACCTCGTGAGTCAGGTCACCAATGGGCTCATCCTCACCTATACCCGTGCAATCCGGGCAGGGGACTTCGTTAAGACGGGTGAACATGAAGGCACCGTCGTGCGGTTGGGATTTTTCACCACCACCATTCGAACGGCGCGTGAAGAGCTGATCAGTTTGCCCAATTCCCAATTGTCCTCCGACGTCACGAATTATTCAACCCCCCGGGTGGGCCAGCAGGTAAGGTTCTCGGTTTCGATTGGCATTGGTTACGATACCGCTTGGCAGCAGGTGCATGAACTCCTCCAGAGTGCCGCCCGAATAGGCCGGGGCTGCAAGTTAGCCGCATTTTGGACGCGGATTAATTTGAGCGATCTACGGGAGATCCAACTCACGCACCCAAATATTCCGGTAAGCAACCGGGTTGTTGTGGTCCTGGAGACGTAGCGGTTGGCGCGGGGTGTGATACTTGTAGGAGGGTTGACCGCGGTATTCGGTGGGGCCGTAGATGGGCGTATTAAGCAGCACGACAACGCCATTGTGCACGACTGTGATGTTGGCCTGCTCGATGAGAGTGCCGTCGGGTTCAAACTTGGGGGCTACGAAGAAAATATCGTAAGTCTGCCACTCACCGGGAGCGCGGCAGACGTTGGCCAACGGAGGTGATTGTTTGTAAATCGAAGCCGTCATTCCGTTCACGTAGGAAAGATTCTCGTAACAATCCAAGACCTGCACTTCGTAGCGATTCATGAAGAAGATACCGCTGTTGCCGCGTTGTTGGCTAACCTTGGACGGGTCGGTAACGGCGGGGGCCCGCCACTCAAGGTGCAGCTGAATATCGCCAAATGACTGCTTCGAAGTCACATCGCTGGAAGGACCACCCTTTTGGCGGGGTGGCACGATCATCGCGCCATCTTCAAGAACCCAGTTCGCCGGTTTGGCGTTTGATTTTCCGTCCGTATCCTTCCGAGTGATATACCACTCATCGAGATTGGTGCCATCAAAGAGCACAATGGCGTCCGAAGGGACACCTCCTGCGGGGGAGGACACGACGGGGGGCTGTGGCGTCCAGTATTCGGTGAGTTTAGGGTCAGGTAATTCGGCCTTCTGTGCAAAAAGAGCCGAGCCAGATACAAGCAATGCGAGCGTGCAGTTTCGAAGAGAAATCATGTGGGGAGGGTTGAGAAGAGTAACGAGATTGGCGGCAGCCAAACCCGTTGATGCACGCTTTCCCTTTCCGAGTCTAGCGAGGGAATTGCTGAAAACGGAGATAAGTTTAGCCGGACTCAACGAGTAGATACTTCGTGTCAGACCGATGATAACCCCAAATCATCCAGCGTCCCCTTGAGTCCAGTTTCGATCGATGTAGCGCCACAGCTTTCCCATTGGGTTCTGGTCGCGGAGGGAAGGTGGCAGTCGATTGGAGCGGACGTTGTCGTAGCATTTCAGCGCACCGAAGCGTCGGAGGGATGCCGGGATGCCTACGGCCGTAAATCCGGGATGGCCGCCGGCAGGGAAAGGACCGCCGTGAACCATGGCGGGAGAAACCGCCACGCCCGTTGGCATCTTGTCGTTGAGAATACGGCCGGATTTTTGGGCGACGATTGGCTCGAGCCGTTCGTAAAGGGTGTCGTCTAAACCGTTTTCGGCCGTGTAGAACGAACACGTGAGGGAGGCATGCAACTCCCCCGCGACGGCGAGGAGTTCCGCTTCGTCCGCTGCCACAATAATCAAGGACGCCGGACCAAACATCTCGCTTTGGAACCCATTGGGGTTGGCGCCAAATGCCGCGCCTGAAACCCGGAGAAGGGCGGGACGCCCCCGGGTGCCGGGTTCGGATGATTCGGGCCCTCTCGCGAGGAGTTCGGCGCCTTCCGCTACGAGATGGTTTACCCCTGTTTCCAGATGTCCGGGGAGTTCCGGGGTAAGCATCACCCCACTGGGCGCATCCGCGAAGGCTTGTGTGGCCTGAGAGATGAAGGACTCGGTGGCTTCGCCCGCAACCGTGAGTATGAGCCCCGGGGTGGTGCAGAATTGTCCGACACCCAAGAGGCAGGATCCGGCGAATTCGTCGGCTAGTTCAGTCGCTTTCTCTGCGATAACCCCGGGTAGGAAAGCTACGGGGTTTATGCTGCTCATCTCCAAATATACCGGAATTCCCGAGACATCTGCCGCCGCTTTGATTTTGCGTCCCGTTGCTTCGCTGCCGGTAAACCCGATCGCACCGAGGCGAGTGTCGCCACACAGGGAGGCGCCCACCTCAGCATCCATATGGTAGAACATTTGCACCATCGCCGAGGGCAGGCCGCTATTTTGAGCGGCGACCGAGGCCAGCTCGGCAAGTCGTTGCGTGGTTCCGGGGTGCGCTGGATGGGCTTTAGCGATGATGGGGTGTCCGGTCGCCACAGCTGCGGCGAAATCGCCGCCGGCGATACCATTGAAGGCGAAGGGGAAATTATTGGGTCCGATTACCAGCACGGGTTTGCCGAGAGGTTCCAATCGCGAGCGCAGATTGGTGGCGGTATCGATCACGGGATTAGTCCAGTCCTCGGACTGCGCCGCATCCGCCGCTTGGCGAAGTTGCCCGGTGGTGCGGGGAATCTCCACGCCGGTCAGTCGTGGAGCGATGGGCAGCCCTATTTCCCGGGAAGCGATCGCGGCAAGCTCATCAGCGGCACCGTCGATGGCGTCAGCGTAGCCTCGGAGAAATTCGGCGAATTTAGCGGGAGTTGCGGCCCGAAGTTCGGTCGCGGCGGCGGTGCCGGCGTCCAACAGCGCATCAATGTCCTCGGACAAGGCGATTGGGAAGCCCTCCGGCAATTTTTCTCCCGTGGTCGGATTCGAGGAAGAGAAGGTGGTGGCCTCGGCGGCGGCTTCGCGCCATTAGCCATTGATGAGCATCGGTTGTGCGGACATGAGAAAGAGGGTGGGTTGAAGGGAGCGGTAGATAAGCTTGGGTTTGGTCTAACTAATGTGACGTTGCAGAACGTCGAGGCCGGGTATCCAACGGATCCGCTCCGGTGTGGCCAAGGTCTTTGTCACGCCTTTCTCGAGGGAATTGCTTTTCCGTAAAACGGAGGGAGATGAAGCACTGTCTATTTGATGGGTTTACGCCTTCGCAGAAATAATAAAGATTTAGTTTATTATGAGTTTTTCCGACCGTTGTTCACAAATGAAAGCTTGGGTGTTGACGTTGGGAGGCCTGATGGTGACCCCATTACTTATGGCTGCCCCCTTGGTTTATGAAGGCTCTTCCGGTTTCGGGCAGGGAAAACACATCGTCTTCATCGCCAATGACCATGAATACCGCTCGGAACAAGTCTGTCCGGCGATCGCCAAAATCATGGCCTACCGGTATGGGTTTAAATGCACGGTGATATTCGGACTGGATGCCGACGGCTCCATCATGGCGGGTGCTCCCGATATGCCGGGAACCGAGGCGTTGGCCGATGCCGATCTGTTATTTCTCGCCGCCCGATTCATGAATCTGCCGGACAAACAGGTGCAGCCGCTCGTCGACTATTTCGAACGGGGTGGGTCGGTCGTGGGGATCCGGACCTCGACGCATAGTTTCAATGGCCAGAAGGGTAAGTGGTCGAAGCTTAATTATAACTACGAAGGTAGCGACTACCTCGGAGGACTGGGAGAGCAGATTCTCGGCAACACCTGGCATAAAGAACGCGGACAATCTCACTACGGTTCCAATCATCGCATGGGCAGTCGCATCGATGGATTAGCCAGCACCGCTGGTCATCCGATCATGCAGGGCGGCGGTTCGATTCATGCCTATTCGGGAGCTTATCTTTCACATCCACCGGCAGGGTCCACGCCGCTGCTCGAGGTTCAGGTTCTGAATACGTTCGAGCCCAGCGATGATATAAACACCGAGAAGCCGTTGGAAAATGCCGGCTGGACTCGCGAGCACTACGTCGCTCCTTCCGGAAGCCGTCGGGATGCCCGGGTTGCTTATGCGTCCTTTGGCACGTCGGAAGATCTTCTCGATGAAGATGCGCGCCGATTTTTGGTCAACGCCAGCCTTTGGGCTGCGGGGATGGAGCACGATATTTCGCCGGACTTGGATGTCGCGATTGTGGGTGGATTTGAGCCGCTCGCCTATTGCACCGGTATGTATTACGCGGGAGTGACACCTTCCGATCTCGCCGGTCGCGAAAGCCAAATCATGCCCGCGGATGCCGAGCTAAAGGGCCTCGACGATGAGCGTGTCATCAGGCGGCTGCCCGCGGTCCTTTCCAATCGGCCCGATCTTGCGGCGCGTATTAAACGCACGCATCCCGATCTCGTGGATTGAATTCGGTGAATAGGCTACTCGGCGTCGTTCGAGTCGGTCTTTTCAAAAACGATCACGTGTTGCCAGGGCAGGGTGGTGCTATCCGTTGAAACCCACTTTAGGGGATGGGGCTTCATTTCCTTCCGCACCTGAGCAGCTGTCATTTTGTGCAGCCGTTTGATGGGGATCGAATCATCCTCGAGACGATACTCCACCAGGATCAGTCGTCCGCCAGGGCGCAGGGCTTCACAGATTCCGGCGATCATTTCGTAGGGGTGCGAACACTCATGGTAGACGTCCACCATGAACGCCATGTCGATCTGACCGGGAGGAAGGTTGGGGTTTTTTATATCTCCCAAAACCGATACGACGTTGGCGATGTCGGCTTTCCTTAAATTACCTTCCAGAATAGCAAGCATCTCCGGTTGGATATCGACGGCGTAGACTTTTCCCTGCGGAACGATCAGGGGCGCAATTCGGCGCGTATGATAGCCGGAACCCACGCCGATATCGGCGATATTGTCACCCGGGTTTACGTCCAAAAGTTCGATGAGTCGTGATACCTTCTCTTCCTCCTCACGCTCGGTCCGTTCCAACCATCCCGCTCCTTGGTGGCCCATGACCTGTGCGATCTGCCGTCCCATATAGACTTTGCCGGTCGCATCGCGGGGAGGGCTTTCCGCATTTGAATAACCCGGATGTTCCGCGATTGATGACGATATCGACCCGATCAAGAAGACGAGTCCGCCACAGAGGGTGAGAAGAGGAGATCTTTTCATGGGACAATAACTTCAAAGTGAGGCGATGACTGTGGAGCGAAGTGTAACAGACAAGGCCTCGACTGCCTTGTTCGACTTATTGCACATCTATCGCGATTGTTTTAAGGGTTAATTTTGTGCCAAGATCTAGTTGGCTTCCCTGCAGGTTCGACACCAGCAGATCCACTGGAAACGTTGTCGATATTGAACCCTTCTGTTCTTCGTAAAACTGTTCGATTTTAATCTGGATCCGTTCCTTCAACACAGAGAAATCTCCACCACCAACATAACGCGCCAGATTTGCTTTATGCGAGATCGCCATTTGAAGTAACCACGAACGCCTCCCTGAGGCGGAAAGGGACACCTCGAATTCATCAGTGCTAGGGCGTGTTTAAGAAATGGAGCGTTAGTGATTGATCCATATTATGATGCATACCAATGCGAGCATTGCGGCGTAAGAATGAAGCAGTTTTTCGTAGCGAGTGGCAATGCGTCGGAAGTGCTTGAGCTTGGCCAAGAGGTTTTCGATGCGATGACGATCGCGAGAGAGGTGCTCGTCAAAGTCGGGTTTTTGCGACCTCTTGGGATGCACGGCTATGACGGCGGTGCCACCAATCTGATTCACACTCTCCCGGATGGCATCGCTGTCGTAGCCTTTATCCATGATGGCTGCGCCACCGGGCTTTAAGTAAGATTTGAGCAGGGGTTTACATTGGTCAAAGTCTGAGACATTTGCGCCGGTGAGGATGAAACCCAAAGGGTATCCCAAGGCGTCACAGGCGAAGTGAGCCTGCGTTGATAGACCTGCTTTGGCGCGAGCCATTGCTTGAGCAAGCTGGCCTCCCACTGGACCCGCAGCATGCTGATGGACCCGTGAGCTGGTGCGATCAATCATCAGATACTCATGGTCGCCTTGAAGGGTGCCCAGCCGTGCGAGCACTTGAGTCCACAGTCCACTTTTGGTCCACCGTCTAAATGAGGCGTAGGCGTTCTGCCACGGCCCAAACCAAGTGGGCAGATCCCGCCATGGTGAGCCCGTGCGAGCAATCCACAGCACCGCTGCAATACGGCGTCGCAGGTTGCGACACTTGCGTCCACGGCGATGAGGGCCAGTCAGACTGAGCTGATGAGCGTTCATTTTTTTAGCTCGGCCCAGTGGTGATCACCCAGCACGAGTCTTACGTTCCGATTCACAAAGTGATGTGATCTTAAAACGATTCCAATGTCAATAAAATGTATCCTTTTAACGAATACTATTTGCGCCAGTCTATTTGTTAAACACCCCCTAGGGAACTGCGATGCATATTTCCAGTGCGCTGAAAACTTCCCCCAACGTAGGCTCCCCCTCCCGGGATGGGTGCGAGTGTCTTGATTTCAACATCGTTCGTTTCGAGCTGAACAGTTGCGAAGTTGACTAAACCGAAGACGAAGAAGCTTACCGCCATAGCGTAGCGGGAAATTTTACCGAGGGTATTCATACTCAAACATGCAGAGGGGAAATAGGACCGATTAACCCTGAACAATAATTCAGAATTCTCATTTGAGTGATTTAAATCTCATCAAACAGACTCCAATATGCGGACAGGTTTGAATCTGTTAAAGCGCAGTGAATCTGCGTTTGCCAGCCTATGTGCTTGAGGTTCATTACCTAGTGGATCGGCGTAGGCACGGTAACCGAGTTCTCCCTTGGAGGCTTTGCGACCTTTAGATTCCCACCGATCCGCCCATCGTAGGGGTGAGTCATCTACAGGGAAATCGCAGGCCAAATTAACAGACCATACTCTTTGGCAGTGGAGTTGTGCCGAAGATCCGATATTTTCGGTTTTCGGCCGAAAACAATATTTCCTGAAACTATACCTTAGAGAGCAATCGCAGCCAGAAACTCGGGGTAGCTCCCCGTCGCTTCGAGCCGTCTCGTTGCGGCCTCACAAACCTCAACGGATGCGACACCGGTCGTGTCCGCGAGAAAGATGATATAGGCGGCAACACGACGAGAGTAGGCGAGTCGGGCTTCATCGCTGATACTGTAGAATCGGGCGCGTTGGCGGTATCCGGCGGCCGAGTGGTCGCCGAGTGCAGCTTTCTCGGCCCGACCTTCAGCTGCGAGCACGTAGAGAAAGTTGTATTCGAAAAACAACACATGGTCGGGGTGCGGTTCGAGGGTGGCCAGCGCGGTGCGGGTCGCATCAGGGCTGGAGAACAAAGCGTCAGCTGGTGGCGCGCTGGTGAAGCTGGCGGTGATAAACCCTCGGGCGGCGGCTTTTAGGACCCCATTCAGATCACTCCACCCAAGCGGTGGTTCGGGTTTCTATTGTCGAAGACAATCTATTGCTTCGGAAGATGCTGGAGGAAATCGCGGCCAGCGTGAACGGCTTGGAAATATTGCCCGGTCACGGAACCCTGCGCGAACTTCGACACGCGCTGCGCACTCGGGAAACGACTCCTGATGGCATCCTCTTGGATGTCGTGCTGCCCGATGGCAAAGGTTGGGAAGCGCTGAAGGATGAACCCATCTCTTCGGGACAGACAAAGGTCTTTTTTGCCACCGGAAAAGTAGATCAACCCACGCTCTCTTTCTTTGCCCGACGGAAAATTTCGGGATTTATCCACAAAGCATCCGCAGGCTTCGAGGATTGGAAATCAGCCTTTGATTGTATCTCCAAAAGACGCGGATATTGCTCCGCGTCTTTACTGCCAGACATTTCCTCAATGATGACTAATTCTAGCCATTGGTCCAAATGGCTTACCGCCAAAGAACTAGAGATTTTGCCATTGTTTGCGGCGGGGAGGACGAACCAAGAACTTGGTCACATGATGAATTCTTCAGCGGGCACGATTCAAGTCCATCGCAAGAACATCATGCGCAAGATCTCAGTAAGCAGCACTCCCGAGCTCATGAGATGGGCTCGCCGATACGGCATCACGGCCTGATTGAGGACTATCCCCTAAATAGATGAGGGAATATACCCCAGTGCCTCTACCTAAATTGGGACTTGCTCGATCCGAACTATCAATGGAGTATTTCAGCGTCGCCCACTCCTCCGATTCCAACCCGAAGCCCTTATTCCTGTGTTCTTATGAAATTTTCTTACTCAAGACTTATTGCCGTTTTGATCTCTTCTGCCGCGATTTCCGCAAGATCTTCCGCGCAAGACTGGGATCTCGCGGACACTGGTGGAAATGACGTTGCCGCAAAAGGCTTTGTCGGTATCGGTACCTACGTCCCCCTTTATGACTTAGATGTCCTTGGCGACATCAATTTTACAGGGACGCTGTATTTCGATGGAGTCGCCGTAAATCTCAGCTCCAGTCTTTTGACTCAGTCTGGAGCCAACTCTGTATTCCTAACTGGGAACGTCGGAATCGGCACCTCCACCCCGGTGAACAAACTTGATGTTTCCGGAAATATAGGATCAACGGGTTCGGGGAGTTTTGCAGGCAGCCTAACTGCCGCCTCGGCTGGTTTTTCCGGTGATGTAACTATCGGCAATGACCTCAATGTAGCCGATATCTACTCGGCCGACAATCAGACGAATATCCGTAACACCGTCTCCAAGGGTGAACTGAGATTGGAGCAGAATGGCGGAACGGCTGGTGCCTTCCTGAGAATCTCTCGAACGATTTCGGCGCCGTTCTTCCGTTTTGATTTCGAAACCAAGACAGATGGAGTGGGTCTCGCTAATTTCGGCGCTGATTCCGCGGAATTTATAGCCGTGAACAATCCCGTCAACGTCGTCGCGATCGAGCCGACCTACAATCAAACTGAAGGTAACCACGCGCTGACCGACCTACTCATCAATCGCACGGAAACAAACGTAGGAAGTGGCCCTCAACGCCTAGTTGATGCTCAAGTCGGAGGTCTCTCTAAGTTTTGGGTCGCAAACACCGGTCACACCTTTGCTGAGGGATCACTGGGAACGGGCACAAATTTGTATCTCGAAGGAACAACCGACGACGCCTTCGAAGCGCAGATAACCACGGTCGATCCCACTGGATCCGACAACCTGCACACGCTTCCGGACAAATCAGGGACCATTGCCCATCTCAGTGACATCCCGGTCATACCCTCGTTTCAGACGCCCTATATCAGGACGATAACCGACAACACCGGTCAGCCTGTTCTGGAGTTCGATCAAGGAAATGCCTCGGAGAATTCCCCTTATGCGACAGGAGATTGGACCTTTGAGGGGGGAATAAGTGCGAACTACCTCAATGTAGCCGATGTCTACTCGGCCGACAACCAGACGAATATCCGTAACACCGTCCCCAAGGGTGAACTGAGATTGGAGCAGAATGGCGGACCGGCTGGTGCCTTCCTGAGAATCTCTCGAGCGATTTCGGCGCCGTTCTTCCGTTTTGATTTCGAAACCAAGACAGATGGAGTGGGTCTCGCTAATTTCGGCGCTGATTCCGCGGAATTTATAGCCGCGAACAATCCCGTCAACGTCGTCGCGATCGAGCCGACCTACAATCAAACTGAAGGTAACCACGCGCTGACCGACCTACTCATCAATCGCACGGAAACAAACGTAGGAAGTGGCCCTCAACGCCTAGTTGATGCTCAAGTCGGAGGTCTCTCTAAGTTTTGGGTCGCAAACACCGGTCACACCTTTGCTGAGGGATCACTGGGAACGGGCACAAATTTGTATCTCGAAGGAACAACCGACGACGCCTTCGAAGCGCAGATAACCACGGTCGATCCCACTGGATCCGACAACCTGCACACGCTTCCGGACAAATCAGGGACCATTGCCCATCTCAGTGACATCCCGGTCATACCCTCGTTTCAGACGCCCTATATCAGGACGATAACCGACAACACCGGTCAGCCTGTTCTGGAGTTCGATCAAGGAAATGCCTCGGAGAATTCCCCTTATGCGACAGGAGATTGGACCTTTGAGGGGGGAATAAGTGCGAACTACCTCAATGCGTCGCAAATCAACGCCTCTGGCGGCGACCAGTTACAATTTCAAATTGGTTCTACTTTGAAAGTAGCAATGTTGATCGACCCATCCGGAGACGTCGGCATTGGCACCGACTCCCCGACCGAAAAGCTCGAGGTTGCCGGAACGGTTAAAGTGGCGCACGAATTCATCGTAAATGGCACCGGCAACTCCGTCGTGAAAGGCCCCCTTTTGCTGGTTCCTCAAGGCGATCTCGACATGGGCGCATTCACCGCCGGAACCGACCCTTCGACACTCTAAATCTCGAACCTGACCTGCTAAAGTCATGCTCAAGTTTATCTCAAAACTGGACTGCACCAGGCTTCTGCTGATGGTCATCTTACCTGTGGGAGTCGCCGTGGCCGTCCAGCCAGCTTGGTGGGCGGATCAAAGTGTCTTGGACTCCGGAGGCACCGTCAACGACTACGCTGCGGTAAACCTCGGCCAGGTAAAAAACATCGCCCATAAAGCCTACCTTGAGCTCGAAGCCACCGCACCCGGCGGTGCAGGCACTACCTTGGATAACCTCATCGCTTCGTGGCTGGCCAGCCCCGGTCAAGGCGTTTCCCGCCACGACTACGCTTCCATCAACCAAGGCCAACTCAAAACCGTGGCCAAACTCTTCTACGATCGCCTGGCGGAACTGGGCTACACCGGACAACCCCTCACTGGAGGACAAGTCTACCCCTGGACCGATATCACCACGGACGACAACTCCTACGCCGCCGCCAACATCGGCCAAGTGAAATACCTCTTCAGCTTCGACACCGCCCTCATCGACCCCGACACCGACGGTGACGGCCTCATCGACCCCGACACCGACGGTGACGGCCTCACCGACTCCGAAGAAGCCACCCTTGGCACCGACCCGACCACCACCACCAACTCTGGCGCTGACTCAGATAACGATGGGTTCTCCGATACATTGGAGCAACTGTTAGGGACGGGAACCGGCTCGGGCAACTCCGCCGATCCGGGTAACTCCAACCAATTGGATGTCCATCGACCCATCGAATAAGCTCCGAGGCTCACCAGCCCAGCAGATCAATTGAAAACACACACATTTTGGATCAATGAAAACACGAGTATTCTTAGCAATTTTAGCCGGTGGGCTTATCCCCTTGCAAGGAGCAGAATGGACCCTGGGTTTTGAACCCAAAGACGGTTTCAAGGAAGGTAAGTCAATCGACCGTTCAGTGGTGTCGGTTTTGGGAGGCACCGTTACGGCGTGCTTGGTGAGGGGGCGTGGCTTGGGGAGTTCAGTGGTGTCGGTTTTGGGAGGCACCGTTACGGTTGAGTCAAAAGATGCTGCCAAAGGTCAACAGTTTCTACGGTTTCAACCCGCGCACGCTGAAAACGCCCTGGTTCTCAACCTTGGGCCGGAAGCGGGAGCCAGAGGCACCCGGGCGATCCAATTTTCTATCCGCTTGAGCGAGGCGGGGACAGGAGCGCGACTGGTGATGTCGTATGGTCAGACCGTGGCGCTCAAACCAATCGTTGATGGGATTAAAATTGACCCAAACCAAGCAGACGCGGGCGTGGTGAACGTCGCGATAGCACGCGGCGTGTGGCTCGACATTGGTATTTACGAGGATTTGAACACGGGTGGTTGGGAACTTTTTGTGGGCGACAAACTTGTGCTGGCCGATCTGGCGATTGAAGGTCCCACCGAATTACTCCGCGATCTGTTGGTATTTTCAGATGGAGCACTGGATTTGGACGCGGTGGTGGTGTCCTCTACCGGTGAAGTCATCGACGAGGAAAGCGCCAAACCCGGAAAAGGCAACGGGAGAGAAAATGGCAACAGCTCGGGCGATAAACCGACTAAAAATACGACTTTGTCCGACCGTAAAGCGTGGGCCTTGGCCCACGCTCGACAGGGTAATTATGCGACGCTGGTGAGTTTTTTGGAAACAGGGGTGGATGAAGATTCTCCTGCTGCCATCTGGCACTTCAACATAGCCCAATATCTCGCATCAATTGCCTACGACATGGCAGCTCGGGGTGATCGCCGGGGAGCTTTGGTTCTAGGTCATCAATCCTTGGTCCATTTGGCCAACGGCCAGGATTCGGAGGAAGTCAAAGCCTCACCAAGCGCTTTGCTGAACTATGAATTCGTTACGGCTCAGATCTTCGAAAAGATAATTGGCGATTACCATGAATCCTCTCGTCGTTATTCGAACGTAGTGGATTTGGACGATAGTCGTCACAATGCTCGAGTTGGGGTAGCCAGGTCCGAAAACGGTAAGAAACGTGAAACTTCTGACGAAACAAAAGGAGGTGAAGGATGAACTTCTCGACGAAGCCCTCTTTTCGCACACGCGCGATATCCGCTTTGGCCATCGCCGTTACCATAGCCTCGGCACCTGCTCTCAACGGTGAAATCATCACCGCATATTTCCGAGGGACGGGGACGATTAATCCTGGAGCGAGTCCAAGCCCAGAATTGAGCTTTGAGATAACAGAAGGCCAGACTTTCGCCGATCCCACCGTATCGCCGAGAACGCGAGTCTCGAGTGGTGGCGGCACTGAGGATGTGTCCACGCCATTAACCGACGCTCGTCTCGAGGTAGGGCGATTGTATACGATTAGTGTTACGACCAATAATGTCCCCGGGGTAACGGGTGGACCTAGTGTCCATTGGGAACTTCCTCCGGGGTATCAGTGGAAGTGGAATGAACCCAAGCCCGCTGCATTGGGAGACTACAGTTTTCGGATTCTCCCCGATGTAATCGACGATATTCCGACTCCTGCTGGCCAAGCCGAAAGCTTTTCAACCAGTCCGTTTGGCTGGGGGGTTTCATTGGGCCGTATGCACAATGGAACGTCGGCAGGTTCTCTTCGGTTGGATGATGTCGGTTTCGAAAGCGTCTGGAACGACATCTTCACGCCATCGGGGCTTGGCGCGGTGACAAATCTCCGGTTACAAATGCGAAATCCTGTCAGTGGTGGTATCCACCAAGTGAAATCAGCGGAAGCCTTGGCTCACTTGGAGGTGGTGTCTTCCACCAAGTATCGAATCAAATTTTACAAAGGATCGGAGATTGCGGACCTCACCAATCGGACCGATCATCTGGAGTTGTATGACACAAGCGGTAAATCACCCTTTGTGGTTTACACCTTGGAAAAACCCGGTTCCTCCGCCACGGAGCTGAAGATCACACAGGAAATCTATGGCGACACCACGTCGGTGCAACGAACGGAAGTGACGACGATCAAGCGCACGGGCACCTTCCCCAACTACGATTGGGAAATCAAGGACTGGAACAAGAAAGGGTCGAGCCAGATCGTGCAGCAGAACGATGACTGGGAGACCACGACCGACACCGATCCGGAGACCACGTATGTTTACAAAAACAACTATGAACTGAAGGATGTTTCCACGTCCACGGTGGTGTCCGAGGGGCAACGCGTCACCGGTCATTTTTCGTGGGGTGAATCGGTGGTGAAGTTGATTGCGGACCCGACCGGGGCGAATCTTGTCACCGACTATGAATATTACACGGACTTGGCTGATCCGGACGAATATTCGCGGGTAAAAAAAATCACTTATCCGGATGGTGGCTACGAGGAATACGCTTACTACGGCTTGGGGGAGGGTGGTTACACCGCTGGAGGCTTTGAAGTCACCCGACCGTTTCAGAACAGCACAAGCGGTGGCGTGGTCAGCAAGTATTGGCTCGAACCCTCCTTGCCCTCTTACCCGCAGCGTTTGCAGAAAGTGGAGCATTGGACCAGCGGCACCTTAACGAACAAAACCGAATTTACCCACGAGCAGTGGAGCGGGGAATCATCTACAGTGAACAGGCATTACCTCGTGCGCACAACGCGCAAGGATTGGTATGCGAATGGGAGCAACGACTACCAAACGACAATCAGCCAGTATTACTCCGGTCGCAACGAAGGCTTGATTGGGGGGCGCCCCTTTTCCATCCAACGTCCCGATGATACGAAGACGGTTTACGCCTACCACTCGGGATCATGGAACGGCACGACGTTCACCTCCGGCACGGGCGACGCCTTCCGCACGGTGGAGATCCACGGCACGATCGATACGGTCGGCTCGACCGCCTACACGACCTACGACGGTTACGATTTGGTTAATCCCAAGTCCGGCAGCACATCGTTTCGCGTGGTCGACGGTAAATCGACCATGGAAGTCACGATCCGCAACTCCCGCGGCCTCGTGGCGCGCTCCGAGACGCACGTGCGAAGTGGCGGTAGTTGGATAAAAATTGGTCACACGAACTTCGTCTACAATGATCGTGGCCTGCTCACCAGTCGCACGTCCGACAACGGGGCGACCTACACGACCGAATACTCCCAGGAACTATTGCATAAACGTATCGATGCCGCGGGCACGGAAGTGATCTACCCGATCGCCAATTACGATGCGGCGGGGCGACCGGGCAAGATGCAACGCGCCGCCTCCGGTGGCACGGTGGTGCCCTTGGTGGAGACGGCAATCACCTACGACGCGGCTGGCCGCGTGCTCACCCGCATCGTGGGTACCGGAAGCGAACAACTCACCACCTCGCAAACCTACGACAAGGCGGGCCGCGTTACGTCGTTTACGACCCCGAATGAAGGCAGCACCTCGGTGGCTTATACCAGCGGCGGAAAGGTTGCGACCTACACTTTGCCAACAACCAAAACCCGGATCGAAACCCGGCACAACGATGGCAGCCTGGACTCGATCACCGGCACCGGAGTCGTCGCTCAATACGTTGATCGCACCGTCGAATCCAGTGGACAGATCAAGACCACGGCCCGCGTCGGCTCCTCCAGCAGCTCCCGCTTAAACGAGAGCTGGACGGACTGGTTGGGCCGCACGGTCAAAACGTCCCGTCCAGCACTCGGTGGTGGCAGCTTTATCACGGAATCAATCTACAACAGCGCGGGTGAATTATTCCAGAGCAAACGCACGGGTTACTCCGACACCAGGTATAGCTACGACAACATGGGCCAACTGGAACTCTGGGGCGTGGATGTGAGCAACGGTGGCTCCCTTGTGGAAGCCTCGCTGGATCGCCTTACCAAACAGACGGTGCATGTGGAGAGCTTCGACAGCGCGTATTGGCAAGTGGTGCACACCTATGGTTACTTTGGTGAAAGTGGAGCCGGTTTTGGCACCCCCACGCGCCTGAGCACCACCCGTACGCGTCTCACCGGTTTCGCTGGCAGCGCACAATATGAAGCACGCTACTGGGATGCGGATTTCGATGAAGGCACCGCCTCGGATTTCACCTCCAAGACCGTGGTGACGGTGGACCGCAATGGCAAAAACACAACGGAAACGACTACCGTGGCGGGCATCAGCACCGCGGCCGTATCAGTCTACCGCAACGGGTTGCCCGTGAGCACCAAAGGCCACAACGGAGCCACTTACACCTCCACCTTTGATGCGTTGGGGCGTCTAAAAACGCTGGCGGACCCGCGCACGGATACCGCTACCAGAACATACAAGGCCGACACCACATTGGTCTCCTCGGTATCGCGTCCCATCTATCCGAGTGGCACGGTTTCGGTCTCGTATGTTTACGACAGCGCGGGCCGGTTGACCAAAATAACCGACGAGGCCGGCCAGACCAACCACAGCAGTTACGATGATCTGAGTCGCGTGCACCGCCAGTGGGGCAGTGCGCGACGACCGGTGGAATTTGGTTATGATGCCACTTACGGCGATCGCACCACTCTTAAAACCTACCGCGACGGCAATGGCTGGGCCGGGACTACTTGGCCGGGCGGCGGCACCGCCGATACCACCACGTGGAACTTCGATACCGCCTCGGGCATGATGCACTACAAAACCGCCGCCGACACCAATGCCGTCGTCTACTCATACGAAGCCGATGGTCGGGTGAAACAACGCGAATGGGTGCGCCGCAAACCCGGTTCCACCACCGAAGGAGTGAAGACCATTTACGACTATGATAACGAGACCGGTGAACTTACCGACATCGATTACAATGACGGCACCACCTCGACAGACTATACCTACAACCGGGCCGGTCAGCTCAAGACGGCAGCAAAAGGCAGCGATTCACGCACCTTCAACTACAACGGCGCCTCTCCATGGCAGCTGGAATATGAGAGCCTCGGGGCCCTCTATGGGGGGCTGCGCTTGGGCCATTTCTACCAAACCACTGGCCTGAAAGGGCGAGCCGGTGGTTATCAACTGGGCACCTCGGGAGACCCGGACCGGGATCTCGTGCACACTTGGGGTTATGAAGCAACCTCGGGCCGCCTCAACTCCGTGCTCGTGAACCAGGCCGGATCCACCGCTCGCTCCCACACCTACGGCTACACCGCCAACTCAAATCTCTTGCACACCACCACGGTGGGAGGGTCGGATTATCAGGTTACCTACGGATGGGATGCTAAGAGCGACTGGCTTACGAACATTACCGCCACCAGGGGCACCGGTGCCAGCAACATTCTCGCGAAATTCGAATACGAGTATACCGACCGTGGTCGCCGAGATTGGGAAAAACGCAGTGGCAACAGTTTTAACCTGAACGGATCCGAGGTTACGGTCGACTACACTTACAATGACCGCGGCGAGCTCACCAGTGCGCATACCTACAACGGCACCGATAGTGACATCGGCACGAGTTCCCTTGAAATACCCAACCTGCAGCACGACTACGACTACGACAATGCGGGCAATCGTATCGAGGCAAACCAGACCGGAAACGCGGCCTATAACGAAACCGCGACAACCCACGCCACCAATCGCCTCAGTAATCACCAAAACAAGGCGGTGATCGTTGCAGGCACCGTGGGTAGCGGAAGCAATGTAGCCGTTGCCATGGACGGCGGCAGTCCCGTCGGCCCGGCGCGGGAAAGCGCCTACTATAGTCATGCCTTTACGCCCGCCAACAGCGCTGGCCCCGCCATTTCTGATATTTCAATCTGGGCCGGGGCGGGCAGTGGAGCGATCCGCTCAGATACCAAAACGCAAGCGATTGCTCAAGCTACTCAAACTCTGGATTACGATTTTGATGGGAACCTGACCAACGATGGCCTGTGGGATTATACGTGGGACGCCGAAAATCGACTGATTGCGGCCTCCACGACCAGTGCTGCGGAAACCGCTGGCATGGTCTCCACGGACATCGTATACACCTACGATTACATGGGGCGGCGCATCGAACGCACCGTGGACAAACCCGGCACCGGCGACGACACGCACCACCGCTACGCCTACGACGGGTGGAACCTGCTGGCCGAGTACACCGTGGGGGGCGACGCACTGACCCTGGTGCGCAGCTACGCCTGGGGCGTGGACGAGCGCGGCCGCCACGGTTCGATCAGTGGAGCTGGCACCCTGTTGCAAATTACCGATCACGGCACCAACATGCACTACGTGCCCGCCTACGACGGCAACGGCAACCTCGTGGCGCTTTACGACGCGGCCGACGAAAGCGAAGAAGCCGTCTACGAATACTCGCCTTACGGTGAGTTACTGCGGGCGACCGGCGCCTACGCTCAGGAAAACCCTTTCGGTTACGCTACCAAGCTGCGTGACGAACACACCGGACTAGTTAATTACGGCTACCGTAACTATTCCCCTAAACAAGGCCGCTTCATCAACCGAGATCCAATCGAAGAAGCGGGCGGGGTAAACCTCTACGCCTTCACCGAAAACGACCCGGTGAACCAAACCGATATTCTCGGATTGAGCGACTGGCGCGGTGGAATCTACTCGCCCTTTGAAATCCACGATTGGTACGAACCGCTTCTGGGCCTAGTATACTATTACGAACGGTACGACTATTACGAACGGTACGAGTATTACGACGACTGGTACGACTATTACCGATCTTACGACTATTACGAATCCGGTGGTCCAGCGGACTCCGGAGAAGCAAAGGCTTGGCGCAAAGAAGGCGTCCGCCAAGTCAACGTGGTCATAGCGCAAACCAAAGCCCTCCGATCTCAAATGCGTGCCAATACCGAAGATGTTATGGCATCCGCTGACCTACCCAACGGTAACCGTCTCGGAAACCAACCTGTCGATGCCCCAAATAATGCACTGGTTGGTGTCGGCCTGACTGCTACGAAAATAGGTGTGCGCGGGGTAACCGTTACTGAAGGTGCTGCAATTGCAGGAGGGGCTACCATCGCGGATGGAACTGTTTTGGCAGGCGGTGCATTGGGAATCCAAGTGACTTATGGCGCAGCCGTTGTCGTAAGTATGCCAGTGCTGGCTCCGGTTACATTTAATCGTGAAAAGCCCGAGCTGTTTCCCAAGCCAGTTACCTCAATGGGTAATAGTGATGCGCCTAGACCCGAAATGGGTGAAATTATTTTTCACGGCGCAGATCCGGATCTGCTCGATGAATACTATCGACTGAGGGATATTGATCCCATTGGAGCTCGGAATATCTTAGCTGAGGCAAACAGACGAGGCCTCGAAAGCGGTGCTGCTTTTGCTTCCCCAATTATCATAACATCTAAAGGACGGCAGCATGTCATCGATAGGCATACGATATACGGATCAACTAAGTTCCTAAAGAAGAGTAAATTTGGAGTTGGTGAAGACTTAGAATACCTTATCAACCGGGGTAATGGAGTGGCACCCACTCGGCAACCCAATGGTCGTGACCAACGTATTTTGGATGCCGGTCGGATTATTGGATTTGAGCGTAACACCGGTAAGAACACTACAGTTTACACCGTTATTACAGAACCTGACGGCACCTTGGTGACAGCATTCCCTGGAACCCCCTAGTTAACATGGCTTTTGACCTTTGCATAATTGAATCGAATGGCGGGCCGGGTTCTTCTGTGCCCTTAGATCCGAATGAACATCATGCTCTTTTCGGTGAGTTATCGGTCGAAGGTTACTCACTGTTATCGAGAATGAGTGATTACTACCGAGATGCGGACTATTCCCTCGTTGAATTACCTAAGTTAAAAGTTGAACTCCAAGAACTCTCTTCTGAAATCAAAGTTTCCTCTCTGGTCGATAGAGTTGCTGCGATTGTTACATTAGTAGATGATGCTATAAATTCTGGGAAAACAATATCTGCGATTGCCGATTGATGTAAAATCTCAGCCGGTTTGGGACGGAATTGCAAAGGTTTGAGGCACTTAAAAGGGACATTGCTTGATTCTTGACAAAATGCGTTTCACGCGCCGCGTTTGGTCCTGTTGAGCAAGTCTAAAGCGGGGAACATATTGACTGACAGTCGCGGGCTGCCCCATTCCGAGACGCTCCGTGATCCAACGAGCTCCATCGAAATGAGGGCAATTCTGGAGGAGTGATAATCTTGGCACGAACCGGATTGAGGTGGATGGAGTGACTTACCTCCGCCAAGGCATAGCCGGGTTGAACGAGCAGAGACTTAAATCTCCCTTGGAATGGTCTTCCCTTAATTTTGCGCAAGCGGTGAACGCGGCACGGTCATGGTGCGCCAGGGCAAAGGGAAAAAGGATCGCATGGTTCCCCTGGGCGAACGGGCGTTTGCGTGGATCCACCGGTATCTCGACGAAGCGCGGCCCAAGCTCGCGCTCTCGCCCGATGCGGGCCGCGTGTTTTTGACCAACGTCGGACTCGAGTTTGAGCCGAACCGCCTGACCCAGTTGGTGCGTGACACGATCGACGCGGCTCAGATCGGCAAGACCGGGTCTTGCCATCTGTTCCGCCACACCTGCGCAACCCTGATGCTCGAAGGCGGAGCGGACATCCGCTTCATCCAACAGTTGCTTGGTCACGCCAAACTCGAGACCACGCAGATCTACACGCAGGTCTCGATCCGGCAGTTGAAGCAGGTCCACACCGCGACCCATCCGGCGCGGTTGGAACTCGAGGCCGAGTTGGCCGATGAAGAAGCGGAACAGGACTCTTTTTTAGTTGCTCAACGCGTCGCGCTGGCCATCGTAAACGATGCTCGCCCGAGCGCACGACGCGCCTGGGAAAACGCGAGCGACTGACGAACCCCAACCGGAGGAGACGAAGCCCACAAACCGCCGCTCGAAACGGCCCCCGCTCTTTGCATTGGTTGTCCGGCCGACCCGACCCCGACACCGCTCTAACTCTCGTCCTGAAAACGCCGCTGCGGACTGAAAAACCGCACTATGCGTTTTTTGTCCGAAGACCCCGAAAATGCGCCCGGTTGCGACTCCGCAAGTCGCTGAACTGCACTAGGAAAACAGTCCTCCGGCGCTACGACGGCACTGGGCTGCGTTGTTGCCCCAGATAGCACAGCATCGTCATCGAACGGAACGCCAGGGTCATCGCCGAAATATTCTGACAAGAATGCCGTTTATGAAAAGGGACCATTAATGCTTATGACAACTGTGGAAGCTAAACATGTTCCGCCAAATTTTGAGTTTTCTGCAGTATATTCACGCGGTAAAACTACTACTATGGGTTATCGCAATGCTGCGGGCGTTGTAGTCGTTGATAGTGTTATGGTTAATGTGGTTGGGGGAGAGAATGAAGGTAAGCTTGTCTTATTTAATGCTATTGACGTGTCTATTAAAATTAAAATAATAATATATTTTAATACTCGCTCATCTGACTATGACTATAGTAGAAATAACGCGTCTATCGACACGCAATATGCGGAATATCAGCACGTGGCTGACTATTGGACCGCCAGGGATAAAATCATAATTCCTTTTTTAGACGAAAGACTTAAGGACACATTCGTCGGACTGGCAGCAGACGCCGAGGATGTTTTAAGGAAAGAAATTATAGGTGTAATATATGATACAACCCAAGAGACGCGGCAAAGATATGATCTTCCCAAGGGAAGTGCGCCACACAGTGGAGGTCCCCTTCTGGTGCCAAGTGATTTCCCTGGATTTCCCTAGATGCTATAATTTATGAAAACCTTCTTTTTAACTATCAGTGTCTTCGTCTGTGCGCTTGGAGTGCACGCGAGGGATGTGCCTGCCATCGGCATGTTGAAGTCAGATATTATAGATAATTACAAGGATTATATAATAGAAGAGTCAGAAAACCTTCGACTTTATATGGAATATATGGATCAAGAGGCGAAGGTTGTGATCTCTTTTTCTGATGAGAACAAGGCAGTATGGATTGATATTTCGTTTACTCATTTTTTTCTTCACGAAACTCAAGCCAATAGGCTGGAGATTTACAACCACGTTAGTAGTAAATTATTCGAATTGGGTGGAAGCAGGAAATCAACTGTAATATTCGATGACATCACGGTGTCATCCACCAACCCCGGCATTCACCCCACTGACCGTAAAAAAAATGAGATTTCTACGGTGTTCGAGTTGGATAATATCACTTACGCTCTCACAATATTTTTTGAGAAAACCGTTGACTTGTCTAAACATGGGAAGATTCAATTAAGCATTCAGTCCAGTGAGTATTTTTCAATATTTGCTGCGGACCCTGCCCAAACCCCCTGAAGCTGGAGTGGTGCCAACCCCGCTGGTCGTTATCATGCCCCTGCGCTCGGAGTGCCGCCGCCAGTTGATGGAGGTTTTCGTGGCCGCTGATCCGTCGGAAGCCGTGCTAGGCCAGTTCCAGGCCACTGGCCATTCACCGGTCGGCTTGGCCGGTGTTTTCCCGCCAGCGACACACGCGGCTTTCGTAAATTTGAAAACTACCGCACCAGAATCCTGTTTTTCTGCGGCAAGCTCGACATGTTGCCCGCTCTCCAATCACCCACTACCCACAGTTGGTCCGTGAAGTTCCTTTTTTGCTGAACTTTCTGCACACCACCCTTCTCCAACAACCAAGGCATTGGTGGGCTCGTTTGCAGCTAGGCTGCCGTTGGGTTGATCGGCAGCGAATTGCACTTCAAAGGTATTCGTTGGGCATTGTCAGGGATCGGGACTCGCGAGCAACCGGAGGCACGACCGGACCCGGGGCAATCATGACGGGGCGAGGGAAAGAGGTTGCACGAATGAAGCGGGCAGGCAGCCTGGTTGGCTATGAGCAATACACCACGTGTGACTGCGAGGCCGGGCCTGGTCGCCTTGATAGTGCTTGTCCTTGGCTTGGTGCATCCAGATGGAGGGCGAGCCCAGGGGGGATCAGGCGATGGATTGGCCGAACTGGTGGAAAGGGCGCAGGGCGGGGATGCCGAGGCCCAGTACAATCTTGGAGTGATGTATGATAACGGGGAGGGCGTTGCCGAGAACCCGAAGGTGGCGTTCAGATGGTATTACCGGGCGGGGCAAGCCGGACATGTCCTCGCCCAGGCCACTCTGGGAGGCATGTATATGTTCGGGGAGGAGGGCGTCGTTGGCCATAACCCGGAGGCGGCGTTCAGATGGTTCTCAAAGGCGGCGGAAGGCGGGAATGTCGAAGCCCAGGCCACTCTGGGAGTGATGTATTTGTTCAGGGATGAGTTGTACAGGTTCGAGGAGGAGGCCGTTGCCTCGGCGGACCCGGAGGCGGCATTCGAATGGTTCTCAAAGGCGGCGGAAGGCGGGGATGTCGAAGCCCAGCACAATCTGGCATGGATGTATCGGCTGGGGCTGAGCGTTGGCCGGGACCTTGAGACGGCGTTCGAATGGTATGCCCGGGCGGCGGAGGCCGGACATGCTGACGCTCGGTTCCATTTGGGATGGATGTATCGGCGCGGGGTGGGCACCATACAAGACGAAGCCGAGGCCCTTGTCTGGTTCAATGTGGTGGTGGCTTCCGCTTCCAGTTACGATAAAAAAGCCATTGAGTTCCGGGATGCCTTGGTGTGCGATCTAGGACCGCAAGCCGCCAGTCGTGCCCGGGCACGGGCATGGGAAATCCTACAGGACCTTCCCTAGGGCTACGACCCGTAATTAATAATGCCTCACAAGATAAAAGATCGCCGGATTGACGCGCACTTCAACGGGGGCGAAGTAAGCAGCGATGGAGGGCTGCTGTTGCTGCGCGAAGTAGATCGGCAACTGGGGCGCTTAAAGGGGACATTGCTTGATTCTTGACAAAATGCGTTTCACGCGCCGCGTTTGGTCCTGTTGAGCAAGTCTGAAGCGGCGAACATATTGACTGACAGTCGGCGGGCTGCCCCATTCCGAGACGCTCCGTGATCCAACGAGCTCCATCGAAATGAGGGCAATTCTGGAGGAGTGATAATCTTGGCACGAACCGGATTGAGGTGGATGGAGTGACTTACCTCCGCCAAGGCATGGCCGGGTTGAACGAGCAGAGACTTAAATCTCCCTTGGAATGGTCTTCCCTTAATTTTGCGCAAGCGGTTGAACCGGCAGACCCAAGTGCCCTGCAACCACTTCATGCCTTCACTTAAATTTGGCTCCGGAGTCTCCATCGCCATGTGGAAATGATTACGCATGATGACGAAGGCATGCCGCCGTCACCCGGACCGTTCGCAGGCTTGAAACATCGTGCGTTCAAATGCTGTCCGGGCACCATCAGTCGAAAAAATGTCGGATCGATAGTTTCCTCGATTGATTACGTGGTAACAAGCGCGGGGGTATTCAAGACGAGCGGTGCGGGGCATGGTGGATATCTATGTTCGCATCGTAATCTTGTCAAGATTCAAGCAATGTCCCCTTTTTGAGTCAAAATCCCAACGGGTAACCACGCCCCTGTGGCACGCGCCGCGCTAGCAAATAGCTGTCACGCCGTCTGCGCGTTCCCTCCGCGCTGAACGCGCTTCAGTCTACTAGGCAGAAGCCCCACCGGCGTCGGCCCTGGTCGCGAAGAATCGCGCCCGAAGGCAGGGCTCCTTGTCACATCACATGGTCCATCCGCGCTGCTCCAGGCCAGCGGAAGGGGACATTGCGTAAATCGCTCCCCGGCTAAGGGCTTCTTTTTTAGTTGCTCAATGCGCCCTGCTGGCCATCGTAAACGATGCTCGCCCGAGCGCACGACGCGCCTGGGAAAACGCGAGCGACTGACGAACCCCAACCGGAGGAGACGAACCCCACAAACCGCCGCTCGAAACGGCCCCCGCTCTTTGCATTGGTTGCCCGGCCGACCCGCCGACACCTTCCCAACTCTCGCCCTGAAAACGCCGCTGCGGACTGAAAAACCGCACTAGGCGTTTTTTTGTCCGAAGTCCCCCAGACGCGCCCGGTTGCGACTCCGCAAGTCGCTGAACTGCACCAGGAAAACCAGCCCGCGAATGCTACGACGGCACTGGGCTGCGTTGTTGCCCCAAATAACGCAGCGCGCGTCTATTGGGGAGCGACAGTCGAAGTAGAATTATACGGACGCTTGGCCGAAATGAATGCTCCGCCAGAGTGGCGAGACTACCATGCTTCAAATATTGAGCTCATTCTGAACGGGGCGGAAAGCGCCGGGAACGCGGGTATGCGTGTGCGTTTGTATGACGAGGAACGCGTGGTACTAGCCCTATGGGGAGCTGTGATGAGCGGCGAAATCTCCGCTGGAGAGTTTATCGAAATTTACAGCAACGCGGGGGACGCAGTTAAGGCCGCCGGTTTGGCGTTTGCTCAGAAACGAGCTAGGTCCAATGCGATTGCGATTGCGCTGAGTGCACCACCTGCCCTCCGGCTATTTCCTAAGTCGGCGGTTGCAATCACCGGCTACACCCGTCATGGACTGAACCAAGCGATCTCTCGTGACGGGGTAGGTGTTTCACCATCTGCAATCCGCGACGCGGTTAGGTATCCTGTCAAAACTGTCCAGCAAAGTAATGGTGCGGTGAAATACGTTGGTAGGGATGCCACGGTTGTTGTGAATGCTCAGGGGAAGGTTATTACTACGTATGGAACGAATAGCGCCGGTGTTCGAATTGCACCTGGTGGAGGCAAAACAGGAGGTCCTTAAAATGAGAAATAAGCTACCATCTCAGTTAAATTTGTTGCTTGAAGACGTTGTTCGGAAACAGCGACCGGACTTGGTTCGGTTGCTCGACAAAGTGCGTGATGGCGACGTGACCGACGAAGAGCGGTGCACTTTAATGGATCTGATCTCGACCGAATTTTGCACGAGCGGCCTTGGACCCGGAGACGAGCCAAATGAGCGTGGATTTCTTTTAGAAGAATTGCTCTCTTATGTTAATCCTGTTGGAAAGGAGCAACGAGACGGGAACAGCTCGTGACAAGTGGTGCGACTCCTCCCGCACCTAACGGAAAAGGAACTCCCTAATATGGCCTCGATATTCTCTAAAATATAGCAGCCAGTAGAAGACATGCCGGATTCGTTTTCTTCAGCGAATTATAAGCAACGTGTAGAAGGTCTCGTCTTAGAATTGCTCACTGAAGACGACCGAACATTGGTCGTAACCTTCCGAGATGCCGTAGCGTTTGCCGTGTATGACGAATTAGTTTTTTCTATAAGCGACATAGAATCGGGAGCCGTTCATTCTCCTGCATGTATCCTGAGCGGAACTGATTGGCCGGTAAGCCATGAACGGATAAACGCGGCCACGCCGAGGTCGGTTGTTCATTACCGGATTTTCACTTTTGAGTCTGTTCTGGATGTGCTGGCGTCAGGGCAGGTTGATGTTAGTTGGGGTGAACCTTCGTAACAACCACGCCCCTGCGGCACACGCCGCGCCAGCCTTCGGTCACTCCGTTCCTCCAGTCTGATCACGACGTTTGCGCGTTCCCTCGCTGCCTCACCGTTGCTCAGTCCACAAGGCACACCTGCGCGACCCTGATGCTCGAAGGCGGAGCGGACATCCGCTTCATCCAACAGTTGCTTGGTCACGCCAAGCTCGAGACGATGCAGATCTACACGCAGGTCTCGATCCGGCAGTTGAAGCAGGTCCACACCGCGACCCATCCGGCGCGGTTGGAACGGGCCGAAGAGCTGGCCGAGGAAGAAGCCGAGGACGCCGGGGAGTAACCGGAACAGGGCTCTTTTTTAGTTGCTGAACGCGCCGCGCTGGCCATCGTAAACGATGCTCGCCCGAGCGCACGACGCGCCTGGGAACCGCGAGCGACTGACGAACCCCAACTGGAAGAAACGAAGCCCACAAACCCGCCGCTCGAACGGCCCCCGCTCTTTGTATTGGTTGTCCGGCCGACCCGACCCCGACACCGCTCTAACTCTCGTCCTGAAAACGCCGCTGCGGACTGAAACCGCACTAGGAGTTTTTTTGTCCGAAGTCCCCGAAACCGCGCCCGGCGACGAGTCCGCAAGTCGCTGAACTGCACCAGGAAAACTAGTCCGCGAATGCTACGACGGCACCAGACTGCGTTGTTGCCCCAGATAGGGCAGTGTTCGATGACTCTCTTAGACAGGTTCACCGTTTTCCGACCTGCATGGATTGCCACGCTCTTCCTTGGGAGCAGAGAGCGCAAATTGGTCTGCCTTCAGATCAACCTTGGTTCAATCGAGTCGGAACTGAATCCGCTACGAAACGGTATATTATTATATCGGGAACAGTGGGTGCTGGCGGTGCTGGAGTTGCGATATTACTGAAATCCGCGACAGGCAGATTGATTCTTTATGCTTTGGGAGTTGCGGAGTTTACCGCAAATCCGGATGACCCGTTGAATGCAGTTGGTGTTGTTCCGGGAGCAAAAGTCGTCGCCAAAGACTTTGACGGTAAATTTGCGGCAAAACAGATTTTAGGAGGAAATACGACAACCGAAGGTGGTCGGGAAATTATGGATCATGCAGCCCGCCGAATGACCGACCCACCCGCAGGCCGCGCAACGATGACGATGGAAGAAATCGATCAGGTATTGGATACCGGAGATAAGATTAGAAAGATAACCCCGCATCCGGCCGGCACGACGGTTACGGTTCAGAGCACTACCATGCCCGGAAAACCTCAGGTTGTAGTTGACGCAGCAACAGGACAAAGGGTGATAACTGTAATTAAGAATAGGGTTAAAAAGAAATGACCGAAAGTGATCATATGCCTTTGGATTTGGTTTGCACTGCTCTCAGACGAATCGCTGTAGAACTAGACGATTCCCCCTCTGCTGCATCGGCGTTAGAATCGCTAATTGCGTCCCGATTTTTTGATGATGATCGATTTGATGACATCATTCACATCTTAGCCTCTTATCGATCCGGTGGAGGTGAGTTTTTGTTCGATGAAGCCGCACTGAAAAGAGAGTGCGAGCATGTGTTGAAATTGCTTGAATCTTGACAAGCTGCTGCGTCCGACGGTTCGCAACACGTAACGAACCACGCCCCTGCGGCACACGCCGCGCCAGCCCTCCGGGGCACTTAAAAGGGACATTGCTTGATTCTTGACAAAATGCGTTTCACGCGCCGCGTTTGGTCCTGTTGAGCAAGTCTGAAGCGGCGAACATATTGACTGACAGTCGGCGGGCTGCCCCATTCCGAGACGCTCCGTGATCCAACGAGCTCCATCGAAATGAGGGCAATTCTGGAGGAGTGATAATCTTGGCACGAACCGGATTGAGGTGGATGGAGTGACTTACCTCCGCCAAGGCATGGCCGGGTTGAACGAGCAGAGACTTAAATCTCCCTTGGAATGGTCTTCCCTTAATTTTGCGCAGGCGGTTGAACCGGCAGACCCAAGTGCCCTGCAACCACTTCATGCCTTCACTTAAATTTGGCTCCGGAGTCTCCATCGCCATGTGGAAATGATTACGCATGATGACGAAGGCATGCCACCGCCACCCGGACCGTTCGCAGGCTTGAAACATCGTGCGTTCAAATGCTGCCCGGGCACCATCAGTCGAAAAAATGTCGGATCGATAGTTTCCTCGATTGATTACGTGGTAACAAGCGCGGGGGGTATTCAAGACGAGCGGTGCGGGGCATGGTGGATATCTATGTTCGCATCGTAATCTTGTCAAGAATCAAGCAATGTCCCCTTTTGGAGTCCCTTTTCATGCCAAGCTCGAGACCACGCAGATCTACACGCAGGTCTCGATCCGGCAGTTGAAGCAGGTCCACACCGCGACCCATCCGGCGCGGTTGGAACGGGCCGAAGAGCTGGCCGAGGAAGAAGCCGAGGACGCCGGGGAGTAACCGGAACAGGGCTCTTTTTTAGTTGCTCAACGCGCCCTGCTGGCCATCGTGAACAACGCTCGCCCGAGCGCACGACGCGCCTGGGAACCGCGAGTGACTGACGAACCCCAACCGGAGGAAACGAAAAGCCCACAAGCCCCGCCGCTCGAAACGGCCTCCGCTCTTTGCATTGGTTGCCCGGCCGACCCGCCGACACCTTCCCAACTCTCGCCCGAAAAACGCCGCTGCGGACTGAAAAACCGCACTAGGAGTTTTTTTGTCCGAAGTCCCCCAGACGCGCCCGGTTGCGACTCCGCAAGTCGCTGAACTGCACCAGGAAAACCAGCCCGCGAATGCTACGACGGCACTGGGCTGCGTTGTTGCCCCAAACAGGGGAGAAAAGCTACTTCAACTAGGAGATATTCGTATTAATTCTGCTACAGTCAGAATTAATCGCTCTGGATTAGGGCCGGATATTGATAAAGAAATTGACGCTATAATTGACTTCACTAAAGCACTCACGAAAACTCCGCTAATACCAATACTCACTCCTCAAGATCTCGCTCACTATTTATCATCGCTAGTTGTTCCAAATTCAACATCTGACGTTGAAGAATACATGGAGTATATAGTTGATATATTTCGGAATCAGGGTCCATACGAAGTGTATGTTTCACTGGATTATGAAGTTTATATCGGTGAAAATGAGGGATTCTTCATTCGACTAATTTTCGGCAATGAAATGTGGATTGCAGGTGACAATACCGAAAATCTTCAAGTTCATGGTCCGGTACGCGGACTGTTTCTCGGAGGAGAACTGGCTAGGGATGCGGGAGCTAAAGAACTTTCTCGACTAATCAATGAGGCGAACAATAACTC
Source organism: Actomonas sp. (assembly GCA_965203585.1). Classification (GTDB taxonomy): domain Bacteria; phylum Verrucomicrobiota; class Verrucomicrobiia; order Opitutales; family Opitutaceae; genus Actomonas. Next base: position 76,947 of record CBDBDC010000002.1, on the reverse strand, counting down.
TTTGAAGAGATTAAGGAGGTTTGATCTCCCAAAATGATTTTATACAAACATCGATATTGGACTTGGTCCTGTTTTCTACTTCCACTGGCCATATTTTTGGCCGGTTGCTCTCCATCATATAAAGAGCTCTATACTCGAGCAGAAGTTGCTTACAACCAGGGGGATGTTAACGACGCATTGATCGAATTAAGGTCGTTCAATGAATATCTCATAGATAAAATAAATAGTGGAAATGATTCTGCGTATTTATTGCAAGCGAGACTGATAACAGTAATAAGGCTCTACGAGATTTCTGAAACTTTTTCAGACCATGATGAATTAGACCGTTTGTTAAATGAAATAAACGAGATCAATTATATTCTTGCAGCTGAGAAATTCCAAAAAATAGAACATGGTTCCGAGACACTCGTAGATCTAGTTAAGTATGTTCGAGCAACTAGACTCGATAATAGCGGTAACCAATAGCCCCAGATAACGCAGGCGGCATTGGTTCTGGTTTAGCCGATATTGGTCAGGGCGTCATCGGTGTTGCTGGATTGTTTCCGCTACTTGGCAATGCGGCTGATGGACTCAACGCGGCTATATCTGCTGGCCGAGGTAACTATGGTGATGCTGCCATCGACGGAGCCTCTGCGATTCCGGGAGCGGGACAGCTTGCAGGTTTAGGCGGCATTGGTATAAAAATCAGTCGCGGAGCTTCCGGCATCTGGGGAGCAATTAAGGGAATATTCCAGCCTACTAGGATCGCACTTGAGGTTGCTCAAGAGGGTGGCCGACATGCAGGATTCTTAAAAAATTACCTCAATAAAACGCCAAAGGAGCTGAAAAGAGGAATCTCGTCGTTCGAAAAACTACTTGCGCAGCACCAAGCTAAAATTGCGAACCCGGAGGCAGCTATACCAAATTTCAGACAACTTGATCCTCGCCAGCAAAGGGCTCTATTAGAAAGTGAGTGGCCTTCGCAAATTCAACAACAGCAGGAACAGTTGGATATACTCAGAGGCTTGCTCGGGGATGGCTGATATTATTATGTCTCAACAAACTGAAAACTATCTCGTTGATCTCGGAGCCGAGATTATGATTAAAGCGCAAGAAGCCCAGCGTGCTGCTAACCAGTCAGCTGATGGTTTCGAGAAGGGGCGTCAAATTGCGCTCTACGGAGTGTTAAGTCTAATGAAGCAACAGGCGGAAGTCTTCGGCTTAGGAGACGAAGCAATTGGATTAGAGGGGGTAGATATTGAACAATTCCTTGTATAAGCGGCCGACAAACCGGGATATTGTTTGCTTTTTGACAAACCTCCCTCGTTCGACGGCCCGCAACGCAATCCTTGAGGCAAGCGGCACACGGCGCGCCAGCCTTCCGTCACACCGTTCCTCCAGTCTGATCACGACGTCTGCGCGTTCCCTCGCTGCCTCACCGTTGCTCAGTCCACGTGGCACAAGCCCCACCGGCGACGGCCTGGGCGCTAAGATCGCGCCCGAAGCAGGGCTCCTTTAAGACCCGCCCTGTCACCGTCGTTCCGCCACTTCGCGTTGCTTCGTTCTGTCACGTCGGTGCCCGCCGTGATCAGACCGGCGGGGACCCCGCTGCGCCCGGCTGGGTGCCGGGCGCGCTCAGCTCGCTAACGCGAGGTCGCGCGCCCGCTCCCTGCACTTCGTTTCAGTCGCCCAGCGGTTCCAGTCGCGTCGCTCCTTGCAGCCGGGTCCGCATGGCCCGGCGCTCGCGGAAAGCCGCGTGCTCGCCCCTTTTGTAGGGGCGTCCATCAGCCCGCGTTCACGGCCCCCTACTCGGACGCTGCCGGTTTGCTCCACTCGGGGCGGTTGCGTGGCACCGTCACCGACCGCTACGGCGGTGCGGCGCTCCTGAACTCCGCGCCTTCGATCCCTGCGGCCTTCGGCCTGCGCGTCGCGTTGCTCCTTGCCCTACGGCCCGGCCATTGCTCCCGCTTTGCGGGATCCATGTCCGGACCGCCGGTTCGGCTCCGCTTCACCTTGCGCCGGGCCTAGCCCCCGGCGCTGATCGGCGCACTGCGTGCGACTCAGGAAGCTTCGGCGAGAAGTCCCTCAAGCATCTTGATCGCGGCTTTTTGCTCTGATCGTGGTAACTTGGAGGCTTTGGCCGCAAGTTGCTCCAGATGCGAAGCCGGGCCGGGCTTCGCGATGGAGCGTGGCGCAGTGTCGTTGAGCATCTCGCCGACAGTGACGCCGAAGAAATCGGCCATCTTTTCAACCAGTTCCAAACTGGGATTGCGCGAGGCGCGCTCGTAATAAGCGATCAAGCCTCGGTTCATCCCGAGGGCTCCGCCGAGTTGGGTTTGGGACAAGCCCTTGGCGACGCGGAACGCGGCCATGCGTTGGCCGAACTTGGGAGCGGGTTTGGTGGGTGGGCGACCTCCGGGCATGGGCAGAGAATACCACGAAATAGAAGTGAGTGCTTGCATAGTTAAAAGTATATCCTTTCAACTTGACCGGAGATGAAAACCTTAAAAAAGTTAGAAAACAGCGGAGAATGCTCTCCCGAGAGCAAAATCTTCCGAATCACGGTGACGGTGGATGAGGAGACGCGCCGAGCGGCGGAGCGGATCGGGCGGGACTACGCGGGGCGCAAACTCGAAACGATGCTCGCGGCCTTCGTCGGCGACCTCGCGGTCGCCGCAGACCGATCCGGCTCGTGGGAAGCGGAGCGAGTGGAAGCGTGGCTGGGTAGTCATGTTTGGGAATGCGAACGGGAGGTCGAGCCATGCCGATGATCCCGGACGGCGAAATCGACCGGATCAAGCGCGAGACGGATCTGGCGGCAGTCGTCCGGACACGCGGCGTGGAACTCAAGTCCCAGGGCAGCGACTTGGTCGGGCTGTGCCCGTTCCATGATGATCACGACCCGAGTTTGCGGGTCACGCCCGGCAAAGGCCTGTGGCGGTGCATGAGCTGCCAAGCAACGGGCAACGTGATCCAGTTCGTGCAACGCTTCGACGGCGTGTCGTTCCGCCACGCCTTCGAATTACTCAAAGGCGGCGCGGCTTTCAGCGGCGCCCCGGTCGGAGCTCCGGTGAAGAAAGCGACGGTGCCGAAACTCTCCGCGCCAGTGGCATCGGACGCGGGCGACCAAGCCGCCTTGCGGCAGATCCTCGATTACTACCACGAGCGTTTGCCGGCAAATGCTTCGGTGCTCGACTATCTCAAAAAGCGCGGGATCACCAACGAAGCGATGGCGACGTTTGGGCTCGGCTTCGTCGACCGCACGCTCGGCTTGCGACTGCCGCAGAAGAACCGCGCCGAGGGCGCGGCCATCCGCGAACGGTTGCAGCGGCTCGGCGTGCTGCGCAAGACCGGCCACGAACACTTGCGCGGCCGCATCGTGTTTCCTGTCGTCGCGGAGAACGGCGACATCGGCACGGTTTACGGCCGCGCGATCGACGACGGCGGCAAACATGACCGGCACCTGTTTTTGCCGGGGCCTCAACGCGGGATCTGGAATCCCGCGGCGCTCAAATCTCCCGAAGTGATCCTGACCGAAGGCATCATCGATGCGCTGACGTTTTGGTGTGCGGGCTTCCCAAACGTGACGACCAGTTACAGCGCGAAAACCTTGCCCGAAGAATTACTCGATGCGCTTATCGCGGCGAAGACGCAACGTGTGTTTATCGCCTTCGACCGCGACGATCCCGGCGACAAGGGCGCGGGGCAAGTGGCCGCGCAACTCACTGCGCACGGCATCGAATGCCGCCGCGTGTTGTTCCCTCACGGTCAGGACGCGAACCGCTACGCCTTGGCCGTGACACCGCCCGAAAAATCCCTCGGCATCCTGCTACGCAGTGCGGTGCCCATTGGCGAGCAGGCAGGGCCTGCACCCATTTTGCGCGGCGTCGATGCCGCCACGTCCTCAAAGACCGACTTGTCCGCCGAAGCCTCGGCAAAGGCGGAGCTGTCGACTGACGAGTCGAACATGCCCGTGCACGCTCCTTCTTCTTTAGCTGCTAAAGCTGCTGTTGCGGCTGAGCCGACCACTCCGCCGGAATCGGCGGCTAAAGAAAAAACCGACGTGCCAGCAACGACGGCGCGCAATAATGGCAGCGGCACCTTGCCGCCCGTCGAGCTCATCAAAGACGAATCCGAAGAAGTGATCCTCGCGGTCGGTGATCGCGAATACCGCGTGCGTGGTCTGGCGAAAAACACCGGCTTTGAATCCCTCAAAGTATCGCTGCGCGTGAGTGTGCAAGGGCCTGATCTTGCCGAAGCTCGACCGAGCGAAGGCAGATGGCATCTGGACACGCTCGACCTGTGCATTGCGCGTCAGCGCGACGGCTTCGTCACGGCGGCCGCGATGGAAACGACGCTTAAACCGGAGCTGTTGAAACGCGACCTGGGCAAAGTGCTGGGCAAGTTAGAAGAACTGCAGGAAGCGCGTTTGAAGGCCGATGTTGCCCCGAAAAACGACGCGCCATCGATGAGCGAAAAAGAGCGCGAGGCCGCGCTCGGTTTGCTGCGTGATCCGCGCTTGTTGGATCGCATTGTTGAGGACTTTGCCGCGTGCGGTGTCGTGGGCGAAGAGACGAACAAACTCGTGGGTTACCTGGCGGCCGTCTCGCGCAAACTCGACAACCCGCTGGCGATCATCGTGCAGTCCACCAGCGCGGCCGGAAAGACCGCCCTGATGGAAGCGGTCTTGGCGTTCGTGCCGCCCGAAGAGCGGGTCAAATACTCTGCGCTGACGGGCCAAGCGCTGTATTACCTCAGCGACGCCGACCTGCGGCACAAGATTTTGGCCATCGTGGAAGAGGAGGGCGCGGAACGCGCCAGCTACGCTTTGAAGCTGCTGCAGTCGGAAGGGGAACTGACGATTGCGAGCACGGGCAAGGATCCCCACACGGGCCGGATGACGACGCAGGATTACCGTGTCGAAGGCCCGGTCATGATCTTCCTGACGACCACCGCCGTGGACATCGACGAAGAGCTGTTAAACCGCTGCCTCGTTTTGACGGTCGACGAAGGCCGCGAACAGACTGCGGCGATCCACCGCTTGCAGCGCGAACGCGAAACCCTCGCCGGGTTGTTGCGGCGCGAGGGGCGCAGCCAGGTCTTGGCGACGCACCGCGCCGCTCAGCGGCTGTTGCGACCGCTCGCCGTGGTGAATCCGTTCGCCGAGCAGTTGACGTTTTTGGACGACCGCACGCGCACGCGGCGCGATCACGGAAAATACTTGGCGCTGATCAAGTGCGTCGCGTTGCTGCACCAATATCAGCGACCGATCAAAACGGTCGTTACGGCCGACGGATCGACCGAAAAAACCTTGGCCTACATCGAGGCAACGGTGGCCGACATTGCCGCGGCCAACCGCCTCGCGCACGACGTGCTGGGCCGCTGTCTCGATGAAATGCCCCCGCAGACGCGGCGCCTGTTGCTGCTCCTGGAAAAGATGATCGGCGAGATCTGCGCGAGGCGTAAAGTGGAGTGCGCCGACGTGTCATTTACGCGCCGCGAAGTCCGCGACTTTACCGGTTGGGGCGACACGCAACTGAAGGTGCATCTGTCGCGCTTGGTCGAACTGGAATACGTGCTCACGCACCGCGCCGATCACGGGCAAGGATTGGTTTACGAGTTGGTCTACGACGGTGCCGGCAAGGACGGCGACCGGTTCATGTCCGGGCTGATCGATGTGGGGAAATTACGTTCCGCGCATAACTACGACGAAAAGAATCCGGGGCAAAACGGGGAGCATCCGGCCCCCGTCCGGCCCATATCCGGCCCCCATCCGGGGCCGATCCGGCCTCCGGAAAACGACGCTTCTCCCTCTGAGGAATCGCCCGGCGCGGCGAGCGCGTCCGAAAACGCACATCAGGACGAAGTGGTTTTGGCGGTCGTATCATAATCGTAGTCATGCCGAAGAAAGGCCAACGACAGGAGCCGCGACCGTTGGGCGCGGAAGGGGACAGCGAAGGGTTTGCCGCGTTGGCCGGTGCTTATCTGGAGTCGCTGCGGGTGCGCAACTACTCGGTGCGCACGATCGCGGGCCGTGAACACCACTTACGTGAATTTATCTCGTGGGCCGAGGAACGCGGTCTGGCGCGTCCGGCCGAGGTCACCAAACCCACGTTGGAACGTTATCAGCGTTACCTCTTCCACTACCGCAAGAAGAACGGCCAACCGCTGTCCTTCCGCTCGCAGAACGGGTGCCTCGTGCCCGTGCGCGCCCTGTTCAAATGGCTGTGCCGGCAAAACCTTTTGCTCGCCAATCCGGCGGCCGACCTGGAACTGCCCCGGGCCGAAGCACGCTTGCCGCGCCATGTGCTCACGGCAGGGGAGGCCGAGCGCGTGCTGGCGGTTCCCGACGTATCCGGAATCCTGGGACTGCGCGACCGCGCCATGTTGGAAACGCTCTACTCGACGGGCATGCGGCGCATGGAATTACTCGGGCTCAAACTCTACGATCTCGATGCCGAACGCGGCACGGTCATGGTGCGCCAGGGCAAAGGAAAAAAGGATCGCATGGTTCCCCTGGGCGAACGGGCGTTTGCGTGGATCCACCGGTATCTCGACGAAGCGCGGCCCAAGCTCGCGCTCTCGCCCGATGCGGGCCGCGTGTTTTTGACCAACGTCGGACTCGAGTTTGAGCCGAACCGCCTGACCCAGTTGGTGCGTGACACGATCGACGCGGCTCAGATCGGCAAGACCGGGTCTTGCCATCTGTTCCGCCACACCTGCGCGACCCTGATGCTCGAAGGCGGAGCGGACATCCGCTTCATCCAACAGTTGCTTGGTCACGCCAAACTCGAGACCACGCAGATCTACACGCAGGTCTCGATCCGGCAGTTGAAGCAGGTCCACACCGCGACCCATCCGGCGCGGTTGGAACGGGCCGAAGAGCTCGCCGAGGAAGAAGCCGAGGACGCCGGGGAGTAACCGGAACAGGACTCTTTTTTAGTTGCTCAACGCGTCGCGCTGGCCATCGTAAACGATGCTCGCCCGAGCGCACGACGCGCCTGGGAAAACGCGAGCGACTGACGAACCCCAACCGGAGGAGACGAAGCCCACAAACCGCCGCTCGAAACGGCCCCCGCTCTTTGCATTGGTTGTCCGGCCGACCCGACCCCGACACCGCTCTAACTCTCGTCCTGAAAACGCCGCTGCGGACTGAAAAACCGCACTATGCGTTTTTTGTCCGAAGACCCCGAAAATGCGCCCGGTTGCGACTCCGCAAGTCGCTGAACTGCACTAGGAAAACCAGTCCTCCGGCGCTACGACGGCACTGGGCTGCGTTGTTGCCCCAGATAGAACAGGCGGCATTGGTTCTGGTTTAGCCGATATTGGTCAGGGCGTCATAAGTGTTGTTGGATTGTTTCCGCTACTTGGCAATGCGGCTGATGGTTTGAATGCAGCCATTTCCGCCGCTCGAGGTAATTATGGCGATGCTGCCATCGACGGAGCCTCTGCGATTCCGGGAGCCGGTCAGGTTGCAGGACTTGGAAACATAGGTGTTAAATTCAGTCGAGGTGGTGCTAAGATTCTTGGAGGTGTTAAGCCTAAGCAGCTCGATGGAGTTGATCCGAAAACGCCTCCGGCCTATGAAGTTGATTCGTATAAAAACCTTAGAAAAGGTGACGTTCCCGGAGATAAGTTGGGCAATCACCACGTTCCGCAGAAAGCCAAAGCGAAATCGATTGCTGGATACCCGCAAGACAAATTAGCTGCCGACGCTCCTGCAATCCGCTTGCCTGATGCGGAACACAAAAAAATAACGAAACTACAATCGCAGCGTGACACGACAGAGATGACTGCAAGAGAATTGTTGGCCGACGACGTGAAAATATTGAAGCGTGAAACTAACGCTCCGAACGTGTCGCTTCAGGAGCTAGTCAAGAAGAACAAAGAAAAGTATGACTATGAAAAACGAAACTAATGGAATTGACCGCTTTTCCAAAATATTGATGGAGGCAAGAAACTCCGGGATAGAGACTTTGCACTCCTATATTCATGACGGCTGGCGACCCAAGAATCCAGATCTCCAAGAAAAAGCAGTAATATCTTTAGTCGAAGGATTGGATGCTGATGGAAGGCAACGTTTGATCGAGTTGGTTAGTTATTGCACTGATATTTCATTTTTCAAATTGCTTTCGAACCTTGAAGAAGGAGCAGCAGGGCTCACCTTCCAACTGGTAGCCATGGATGAGTCATCCGACGCGAATTTTGAGTTAATTAATGAAACGGAAGACAATGAACTCCGTAGCAAGTTCTGGGTATGGTTAGAACAGCAAAAAGACATCGTGTCTTGACCCTGACAAACTGCTACGACCTAAACGGAGCCCATGGATATGGTCCCGTTAAGCCTAGACCTTCAGCATCGCATATTCACGTTAATGGGGAGCATATTCCTGTAAATCCTGGGTATACACCGCCGCCAAATCCTCAAATTATTAGGGCGCTTAAAGGGGACATTGCTTGATTCTTGACAAAATGCGTTTCACGGGCAGCAAAAAGACGTCAGGTCTTGACTCTTGACAAACTACTCCGTCCAACGGCTCGCAACGCCTAACAAGCTACGCCTCTGCGGCACGCTGGTCGCCAGCAATAGCTGTCACCCATCCTGCTCGTTCCCTCACACCCGAGGCGGTGTTCAGTCCACAGGGCACAAGCCCCACCGGCGACGGCCTGGGCGCTAAGATCGCGCCCGAAGCAGGGCTCCTTTAAGACCCGCCCTGTCACCGTCGTTCCGCCACTTCGGGGCCAGCGGAAGGGGACATTGCGTGACTCTTTACAAATCGCTCCATCCGGCTAAGGGCTTCTTTTTTAGTTGCTCAACGCGCCCTGCTGGCCATCGCTGGCGACGCTCGCCCGAGTGCACGACGCGCCCGGGAATCGCGAGTGACTGACGAACCCCAACTGGAGGAGACGAAAAGCCCACAAGCCCCGCCGCTCGAAACGGCCCCTGCTCTTTGTATTGGTTGTCCGGCCGACCCGACCCCGACACCGCTCTAACTCTCGCCCTGAAAACGCCGCTGCGGACTGAAAAACCGCACTAGGAGTTTTTTTGTCCGAAGTCCCCCAGACGCGCCCGGTTGCGACTCCGCAAGTCGCTGAACTGCACCAGGAAAACCAGCCCGCGAATGCTACGGTGGCACTGGGCTGCGTTGTTGCCCCAAATAATGCAGGGCGATATGGACCCTATGCTGCTGGCTATCGCTTTCCCGATAGTACACTGAATCCCGGCGGCCTACTCGCAATTGGTAACGAATTGTTTTTAACGGGAGCCCTAAGAGTCGAATATATCGAAAGAGCTTCTCGTTTGTCCCCGGACGATATTGCTGGTCGGAATGCTCTTAAGGTCGAATTTAGGGCAAGGCAGACCGAGTTGGGGAAAGCTATTACTAGAGAGATCCTTAAAAACCGCAATGGACAGAGTGGGCGATCAAATGCTTCGAAAACAAACCCGAGAGTAAATGCCGCAGGTAATGCGATGCGTGTTGTTGGGCGAGGAGCGCAGATAATCGCTGTAGGAGTTGAAGTATCAAACGTGGTGAACGCACCCGAAGGGCAACGCGCGCAGGAAGCAGCTCGAGCAACAGGCCGACTCGGAGGGGCGTCCGCGGGCGGTGTGCTTGGTGCTAAGCTAGGTGCGCTTGGCGGACCCTACGGCGTTTTAGTAGGAGTCTTTGTAGGAGGCGTGGCTGGATCTATTGGTGGTGAAGAATTAGTGGAACAGATTTTGACCCCAAGAGAGGCGGTCCCTTTAACTCCAGAAGAGTATTATGGCCCAGGACACTGATAACGATTTGAATCCCACAGAAATTGAATCCAGAGAAATTGCGCTTTTAGGTGAGTATACAACCTCAGAGGGTCCGTTTATTGACGACCATTTTTTGGTGGTAATCACCACGACTGGTGAGATCAGCGAAATCGCTTTAGATGGCCCCGGATCGAGTAGTTTATTGGCAAATCTGACTGAAAAACTAGGGAGCGACCTGTCGCTAAGATTGTGTAACAGAGCAGATTTTTCCAGCGCGGTGATTTTCCCAAAACAGTTCTTAAATGAGCCCCTTTTCGTCGAAAAATCTGCAGATGAGGATTTGAGTGAACTGGATTCCGAGAGGTTCTTCAGGAGCCCAGATTTGGATCCGTGGAAACTCAATCAGGGGTTAATTGACGCAGTTTTGTCACGCGGCTAACAACCACGCCCCTGCGGCACACGTCGCGCCAGCCCTCTGGTCGTCTCCCGCTAGGCGGGACTCCTCCAATCTGTCACGACGTCTGCGCGTTCCCTCGCTGCCTCAACGTTGCTCAGTCCACAAGACAGAAGCTCCACCGGCGACAGCCCTGTGTCGCCTACGCGCCAGGGGCGTTTAAAGGGGACATTGCTTGATTCTTGACAAAATGCGTTTCACGCGCCGCGTTTGGTCCTGTTGAGCAAGTCTGAAGCGGCGAACATATTGACTGACAGTCGCGGGCTGCCCCATTCCGAGACGCTCCGTGATCCAAACGTTACTGGCATCAGTGAGTGTCTTTAATAGGTAAGCCAAAAGCACCTTGTCATTTTCGGTGGTTTTGGGTCCGAGTGTTGTTAGTTCAATTTGCGCCGCCAGAGCGAAGGCGGAGAGTTTTTCACCCCACTGAACAGCACGTTCTTTGGCCCACTTCTGGGAAGACATTCCCTCAAAACGCTTTGGTTTTTTCCCTGCGCCTCCGCTCCGGTCGCTGCAGCCGGGTCCGCATGGCCCGGCGCTCGCGGAAAGCCGCGTGCTCGCCCCTTTTGTAGGGGCGACGATCAGCCCGCGTTCACGGCCCCCTTCTCGGACGCTGTCGGTTTGTTCCACTCGGGGCGGTTGCGCGGCACCGTCACCGACCGCTACGGCGGTGCGGCGCTCCTGAACTCCGCGCCTTCGATCCCTGCGGCCTTCGGCCTGCGCGTCGCGTTGCTCCTTGCCCTACGGCCCGGCCATTGCTCCCGCTTTGCGGGATCCATGTCCGGACCGCCGGTTCGGCTCCGCTTCACCTTGCGCCGGGCCTAGCCCCCGGCGCTGATCGGCGCACTGCGTGCGACTCAGGAAGCTTCGGCGAGAAGTCCCTCAAGCATCTTGATCGCGGCTTTTTGCTCTGATCGTGGTAACTTGGAGGCTTTGGCCGCAAGTTGCTCCAGATGCGAAGCCGGGCCGGGCTTCGCGATGGAGCGTGGCGCAGTGTCGTTGAGCATCTCGCCGACAGTGACGCCGAAGAAATCGGCCATCTTTTCAACCAGTTCCAAACTGGGATTGCGCGAGGCGCGCTCGTAATAAGCGATCAAGCCTCGGTTCATCCCGAGGGCTCCGCCGAGTTGGGTTTGGGACAAGCCCTTGGCGACGCGGAACGCGGCCATGCGTTGGCCGAACTTGGGAGCGGGTTTGGTGGGTGGGCGACCTCCGGGCATGGGCAGAGAATACCACGAAATAGAAGTGAGTGCTTGCATAGTTAAAAGTATATCCTTTCAACTTGACCGGAGATGAAAACCTTAAAAAAGTTAGAAAACAGCGGAGAATGCTCTCCCGAGAGCAAAATCTTCCGAATCACGGTGACGGTGGATGAGGAGACGCGCCGAGCGGCGGAGCGGATCGGGCGGGACTACGCGGGGCGCAAACTCGAAACGGTGCTCGCGGCCTTCGTCGGCGACCTCGCGGTCGCCGCAGACCGATCCGGCTCGTGGGAAGCGGAGCGAGTGGAAGCGTGGCTGGGTAGTCATGTTTGGGAATGCGAACGGGAGGTCGAGCCATGCCGATGATCCCGGACGGCGAAATCGACCGGATCAAGCGCGAGACGGATCTGGCGGCAGTCGTCCGGACACGCGGCGTGGAACTCAAGTCCCAGGGCAGCGACTTGGTCGGGCTGTGCCCGTTCCATGATGATCACGACCCGAGTTTGCGGGTCACGCCCGGCAAAGGCCTGTGGCGGTGCATGAGCTGCCAAGCAACGGGCAACGTGATCCAGTTCGTCCAAAAGTTCGACGGCGTGTCGTTCCGCCACGCCTTCGAATTACTCAAAGACGGCGCGGCTTTCAGCGGCGCCCCGGTCGGAGCTCCGGTGAAAAAGGCGACGGTGCCGAAACTCTCCGCGCCGGTGAAACCCGACGCCGACGACCAAGCCGCGCTCAAGCAGATCCTCGATTACTACCACGAGCGTTTGCCGGCAAATGCTTCGGTGCTCGACTATCTCAAAAAGCGCGGGATCACCAACGAAGCGATGGCGACGTTTGGGCTCGGCTTCGTCGACCGCACCCTCGGCCTGCGACTGCCGCAGAAGAACCGTGCCGAGGGCGCGGCCATCCGCGAACGGTTGCAGCGGCTCGGCGTGCTGCGCAAGACCGGCCACGAACACTTGCGCGGCCGCATCGTGTTTCCTGTCGTCGCCGAGAACGGCGACATCGGCACCGTCTACGGCCGCGCGATCGACGACGGCGGCAAACATGACCGGCACCTGTTTTTGCCGGGGCCGCAACGCGGGATCTGGAATCCCGCGGCGCTCAAATCACCCGAGATCATCCTCACCGAAGGTATCATTGATGCCCTCACATTTTGGTGCGCGGGCTTCCCAAACGTGACGACCAGTTACAGCGCGAAAACATTGCCCGAAGAATTACTCACCGCGCTCATCGCGGCGAAAACGCAGCGCGTTTTTATCGCCTTCGACCGCGACGATCCCGGCGACAAGGGCGCGGCCGAAGTGGCCGCGCAACTCACCGCGCACGGCATCGAATGCCGCCGCGTGTTGTTCCCTCACGGTCAGGACGCGAACCGCTACGCCTTGGCCGTGACACCGCCCGAAAAATCCCTCGGCATCCTGCTACGCAGTGCGGTGCCCATTGGCGAGCAGGCAGGGCCTGCACCCATTTTGCGCGGCGTCGATGCCGCCACGTCCTCAAAGACCGACTTGTCCGCCGAAGCCTCGGCAAAGGCGGAGCTGTCGACTGACGAGTCGAACATGCCCGTGCGCGCTCCTTCTTCTTTAGCTGCTAAAGCTGCTGTTGCGGCTGAGCCGACCACTCCGCCGGAATCGGCGGCTAAAGAAAAAACCGACGTGCCGGCAACGACGGCGCGCAATAATGGCAGCGGCACCTTGCCGCCCGTCGAGCTCATCAAAGACGAATCCGAGGAAGTGATCCTCGCGGTCGGTGATCGCGAATACCGCGTGCGTGGTCTGGCGAAAAACACCGGCTTTGAATCCCTCAAAGTATCGCTGCGCGTGAGTGTGCAAGGGCTTGATCTTGCCGAAGCTCGACCGAGCGAAGGCAGATGGCATCTGGACACGCTCGACCTGTGCATTGCGCGTCAGCGCGACGGCTTTGTCGCGGCGGCCGCGATGGAAACGACGCTTAAACCGGAGCTGTTGAAACGCGATCTGGGCAAAGTGCTGGGCAAGTTGGAGGAACTGCAGGAAGCGCGTTTGAAGGCCGATGTTGCCCCGAAAAACGACGCGCCATCGATGAGCGAAAAAGAGCGCGAGGCCGCGCTCGGTTTGCTGCGTGATCCGCGCTTGTTGGATCGCATTGTTGAGGACTTTGCCGCGTGCGGTGTGGTCGGCGAAGAGACCAACAAACTCGTGGGTTACCTGGCGGCCGTCTCGCGCAAACTCGACAACCCGCTGGCGATCATCGTGCAGTCCACCAGCGCAGCCGGAAAAACGGCACTCATGGAAGCGGTGCTTGCGTTTGTGCCGCCAGAGGAGCGCGTCAAATACTCCGCGCTGACGGGCCAAGCGCTGTATTACCTCAGCGACGCGGATCTGCGTCACAAGATTTTGGCCATCGTCGAGGAGGAAGGCGCGGAACGCGCCAGCTACGCTTTGAAGCTGCTGCAGTCGGAAGGGGAGTTGACCATCGCCTCGACGGGAAAGGATCCCCACACGGGCCGGATGACGACGCAGGATTACCGTGTCGAAGGCCCGGTCATGATCTTCCTGACGACCACCGCCGTGGACATCGACGAAGAGCTGTTAAATCGCTGCCTCGTTTTAACCGTCGACGAAGGCCGCGAACAAACCGCAGCCATCCATCGCTTGCAGCGCGAACGCGAAACCCTCGCCGGGTTGTTGCGGCGCGAGGGGCGCAGCCAGGTCTTGGCGACGCACCGCGCCGCTCAGCGGCTGTTGCGACCGCTCGCCGTGGTGAATCCGTTCGCCGAGCAGTTGACGTTTTTGGACGACCGCACGCGCACGCGGCGCGATCACGGAAAATACTTGGCGCTGATCAAGTGCGTCGCGTTGCTGCACCAATACCAACGACCGATCAAAACGGTCGTTACGGCCGACGGATCGACCGAAAAAACCTTGGCCTACATCGAGGCGACGGTTGCCGACATCGCCGCAGCAAACCGCCTTGCGCATGACGTGCTCGGTCGCTGTCTCGATGAAATGCCCCCGCAGACGCGGCGCCTGTTGCTGCTCCTGGAAAAGATGATCGGCGGGATCTGCGCAAAGCGCAAAGTCGAGTGCGCCGACGTATCGTTTACGCGGCGCGAGGTGCGGGAATTTACCGGTTGGGGAAACTCGCAATTGCACGTCCATCTGTCGCGCCTGGTCGAACTGGAATACGTGCTCACGCACCGCGCCGATCACGGGCAAGGATTGGTTTACGAGTTGGTCTACGACGGTGCCGGCAAGGACGGCGACCGGTTCATGTCCGGGCTGATCGATGTGGGGAAATTACGTTCCGCGCATAACTACGACGAAAAGAATCCGGGGCAAAACGGGGAGCATCCGGCCCCCGTCCGGCCCATATCCGGCCCCCATCCGGGGCCGATCCGGCCTCCGGAAAACGACGCTTCTCCCTCTGAGGAATCGCCCGGCGCGGCGAGCGCGTCCGAAAACGCACATCAGGACGAAGTGGTTTTGGTCGCCGCGTCGTAATCGTAGTCATGCCGAAGAAAGGCCAACGACAGGAGCCGCGACCGTTGGGCGCGGAAGGGGACAGCGAAGGGTTTGCCGCGTTGGCCGATGCTTATCTGGAGTCGCTGCGGGTGCGCAACTACTCGGTGCGCACGATCGCGGGCCGTGAACACCACTTACGTGAATTTATCTCGTGGGCCGAGGAACGCGGTCTGGCGCGTCCGGCCGAGGTCACCAAACCCACGTTGGAACGTTATCAGCGTTACCTCTTCCACTACCGCAAGAAGAACGGCCAACCGCTGTCCTTCCGCTCGCAGAACGGGTGCCTCGTGCCCGTGCGCGCCCTGTTCAAATGGCTGTGCCGGCAAAACCTTTTGCTCGCCAATCCGGCGGCCGACCTGGAACTGCCCCGGGCCGAAGCACGCTTGCCGCGCCATGTGCTCACGGCAGGGGAGGCCGAGCGCGTGCTGGCGGTTCCCGACGTATCCGGAATCCTGGGACTGCGCGACCGCGCCATGTTGGAAACGCTCTACTCGACGGGCATGCGGCGCATGGAATTACTCGGGCTCAAACTCTACGATCTCGATGCCGAACGCGGCACGGTCATGGTGCGCCAGGGCAAAGGAAAAAAGGATCGCATGGTTCCCCTGGGCGAACGGGCGTTTGCGTGGATCCACCGGTATCTCGACGAAGCGCGGCCCAAGCTCGCGCTCTCGCCCGATGCGGGCCGCGTGTTTTTGACCAACGTCGGACTCGAGTTTGAGCCGAACCGCCTGACCCAGTTGGTGCGTGACACGATCGACGCGGCTCAGATCGGCAAGACCGGGTCTTGCCATCTGTTCCGCCACACCTGCGCGACCCTGATGCTCGAAGGCGGAGCGGACATCCGCTTCATCCAACAGTTGCTTGGTCACGCCAAACTCGAGACCACGCAGATCTACACGCAGGTCTCGATCCGGCAGTTGAAGCAGGTCCACACCGCGACCCATCCGGCGCGGTTGGAACGGGCCGAAGAGCTCGCCGAGGAAGAAGCCGAGGACGCCGGGGAGTAACCGGAACAGGACTCTTTTTTAGTTGCTCAACGCGTCGCGCTGGCCATCGTAAACGATGCTCGCCCGAGCGCACGACGCGCCTGGGAAAACGCGAGCGACTGACGAACCCCAACCGGAGGAGACGAAGCCCACAAACCGCCGCTCGAAACGGCCCCCGCTCTTTGCATTGGTTGTCCGGCCGACCCGACCCCGACACCGCTCTAACTCTCGTCCTGAAAACGCCGCTGCGGACTGAAAAACCGCACTATGCGTTTTTTGTCCGAAGACCCCGAAAATGCGCCCGGTTGCGACTCCGCAAGTCGCTGAACTGCACTAGGAAAACCAGTCCTCCGGCGCTACGACGGCACTGGGCTGCGTTGTTGCCCCAAATAGTGAACTGAGGGCTCCGCAACGGGGCGATGTGATGGTCGGCGTGATACTAGGACTCGGGGACATCAAGGACGGATTGACTGTTTTGGTTACGACTGATCCCAGAGACACTATCCCGGCGATTTGGACTGAAATTACGTCTCGGAGTTTCTTGGCTCGAGAGATCCAAAACTATAAAATTGCGCTTAGAAATGAAGGCTCTCGAGGTCGCGTAATCTATTCTGAGCTGTTGGCCGGTGGCGTCATGGGCAAAGTCGGAAAGCTGGGTAAGCTAGGAAAGGTTGGAAAAGTCGCAGCTAGTGCTGCTGACGACCTGATTGATTTAACAGGTCATCGAGCTCGACATATTCTAAACAGGCATAGACGCGGAGCAGGAATCTCTGGGAAAAGCGAGTTTCCGGCTGATTGGACTGATAGTGAGATTCTTCATCATGTTTCAGATATCGCAACAGACCCGAATGCAGTCCCAGGAGTTGGGAAATGGGATTCGCCGTATGTGATTGGCGTGCGAGATGGAGTTGAAATTCGTGTAGACTTTTATCCTCCGGGCCATCCTCTATATGCAGGTAAAATATCTACGGCTTATCCAATCAATGCTCCACTTAATCCATGACTGAGCTAACTGCTAAAAAATATCGAAATGCCGAGGAGGACTTCAAAATTGCCTTTGGTATGTGTAAGCCGACGCTTTCAGAGGAGGCGAAAAAGAACGTTGAGCACTACCTCAATCATGGCGAATTGGAAATGGCTTTTGAGTCTTTGGGACTATCCCTGAAGGCGGAAGCCATCAATGTGCCAGGAGCTGCAAGAGAGCTTTTGTATCCATTGGCGGCGGTGCTGGGGCTCATCGAAGAATCCGTTTTTTCTGCCTCCTTTTGGAAGGAAGTTTCACCAATACTTAAACCGTAACGATTGACCCCGCGCTGAGAGAAAGAGGCATTTCTATTCCCGTAACGAACCCCGCCCCTGCGGCACACGCCGCGCCAGCCCTGCGTCGCGTTGCTCCTCCGAGCTGTCACGTCGTCTGCGCGTTCCCTCCGCTCCGGTCGCTGCAGCCGGGGCCGCATGGCCCGGCGCTCGCGGAAAGCCGCGGGGCACTTAAAGGGGACATTGCTTGATTCTTGACAAAATGCGTTTCACGCGCCGCGTTTGGTCCTGTTGAGCAAGTCTGAAGCGGCGAACATATTGACTGACAGTCGCGGGCGGCCCCATTCCGAGACGCTCCGTGATCCAACGAGCTCCATCGAAATGAGGGCAATTCTGGAGGAGTGATAATCTTGGCACGAACCGGATTGAGGTGGATGGAGTGACTTACCTCCGCCAAGGCATGGCCGGGTTGAACGAGCAGAGACTTAAATCTCCCTTGGAATGGTCTTCCCTTAATTTTGCGCAAGCGGTTGAACCGGCAGACCCAAGTGCCCTGCAACCACTTCATGCCTTCACTTAAATTTGGCTCCGGAGTCTCCATCGCCATGTGGAAATGATTACGCATGATGACGAAGGCATGCCGCCGTCACCCGGACCGTTCGCAGGCTTGAAACATCGTGCGTTCAAATGCTGTCCGGGCACCATCAGTCGAAAAAATGTCGGATCGATAGTTTCCTCGATTGATTACGTGGTAACAAGCGCGGGGGTATTCAAGACGAGCGGTGCGGGGCATGGTGGATATCTATGTTCGCATCGTAATCTTGTCAAGATTCAAGCAATGCCCCCTTTTGGAGGATCAGATTGAATTGTTCAACGCCCAGGCCGCGGCGAGGCCGCGTAGGGCTAGGTTGGGGACGTCTGTGGTGCTCTGTTTTAGTCGTCCGGCAACCACGGAGGCGGCTCCGCCGGCGGTGATTACCCGTGGGTTGGGTTCTCCTTTTTGCGCGAGCTCTGCGATGACTTGATCGAGGCAGGCTTGGATTGCTCCGGTGAATCCCAATACGGCTCCTATGCGGAGGGCTTCGGCCGTGGATTTTCCGATGGCTGATGTCACGGGGCTGGTTACGTCTTCGATGAGAGGGAGCTGCGCCGTGCGTTCGTGCAGATATTGCGCCATCAGCGCTGGTCCGGCGGTGATGATGCCGCCTTCGTAGCCGCCTTGACGGGAGATCACGTCAAAGGTGACCGCGGTGCCGAGGTCGATGACGATGGCCGGAGGCTCTCCCATGGCCTTGGCCCCGGCGGCGTTGGCCAAGCGATCATGCCCAATTTCCTCAGGGTGGGGGTAGGTGATCGGGGTGCCGAGGTCCGCTTCGTGCATCAGCTGCCATAGCGAATAATGTCCGTTTGAAAATATCTCGATCAATTGCCGGGTCACTGCCGGCACGACGCTACAAAACGCCACGTCGTGGATGGAATCATCGCCGCCGGTCAAATCCGAGATGGCGACGGGGAGAGTGTGTAATCGGTCGGTCGGAATATCCCGGGAGGCCACCGCGGGATTTCGTCCGCCGGGAGCAATCACGCCCACGTTGGTATGCGTATTTCCTATATCGATACAGATCAACATGACGGAAATCAGCGTTTAGCGAGGGTGACTTCGCTCGCGCAAAATCGTCGCACGTTTTCGTCTGCAGTCTTCAAGAGAAGTGAGCCGTCACCATCGATCCCATGGGCTACTCCGGTGATGGTTTTACGACCGTGTTGGAGGGAAACCTCCCGGTCGCGCAGCGCATCGTAGCGGTGCCACAGCTCTGCGAGCCGATCATGGAATTCTCCCGACTGGAATTCGTGACACGCGGTGATCAGGCGGCCTACTAATGCGGCGGCGAAGTGATTCAGGTCGATCGGTTTCGGCGCGACTTCCGACAGCGCGATGGCACGTCCGGTGAGGTCGCCGGACCACCCGTCTTTTGGCGGAGTCAGATTGAGGCCGCAACCGATCACCACTTCGCGGATCCGGTCGGCATCGAGTCGGGCTTCGGTCAGGATACCGCCCGCCTTGAGTCCGTTGAGTTGAAGGTCATTGGGCCATTTGATCCGCGGCGAGATTCGCGCATAACGGGCGAGGAGGTTGCAGAGGTTTACTCCGATCCATGGCGTGATGGTGGGCAGACGATCCGGGGTGGCCCGGGAGGTGAAGGCGAATGACAGGTAGAGATTTCCGTTCGGTTCGCTCAGCCAATCTCGGCCCAGCCTGCCGCGGCCTTGAGTCTGTTCGCGTGCTATCACTACAAACGGGGCCTTTTCGCCCTGGCTCAGCCGGCGCATCGCCTCGTCGTTGGTGCTGTCGACCGTGTCCAGCGTGACGACCCGGCAGCGCTGAGATGGAGCCAGACGCGCTTGAATCATGAGGGCATCGAGGGCGGCGGGGCGTTCGACCAAACGATAGCCCTGGGAACGAATGGCTTCAAAAACGAAGCCGCGGTTGCGTAGCTTTTCCATGTGCTGCCAAATCGCGACGCGACTCATGCCCAGTCGCTCTGCCAACGCGCTGCCGGACACGAATTTGTCACCGGTGTTGATCAGGGTGCGAACGATGGTGAGTTCCGGATTTTTTTCGCTCATGCCAGCCAATCCAGTCCGATGTCCCCCCAGGTGCTCTGGTGTACCAAGGCGCCGGTTGAAATGAAGTCCAGTCCGAGTCCTGCCAGTTCCGGTAGACGTTCGAGGGTGATTCCTCCGCTGGCTTCGGTCAGGGCCTGGCCCGCGATCAGTTTGATTGCCGCCTGTAAATCAGGGGTGGAAAAATTATCCAAAAGGATCACGTCGGTTCCCGCTTTGAGCACGTCCGGGATTTGATCCATCCGGTCCACTTCTACTTCCACAGGAAGCTGGGGGGCATGGCGGCGGGCCGCCGTCACGGCACCTGCCAAATTTTCGGCCGACCCTAACAACGCGAGGTGGTTGTCCTTGAGCATGACGCGGTCGAAAAGTCCCAACCGGTGATTCCACCCCCCACCACAGGCGACCGCATACTTCTCCAACATACGATAGCCGGGCGTCGTTTTGCGGGTGTCGAGCAGCCGGGTGCGCCCTTCACCCAGAGCATCCACGTAGGTATGGGTAAGGGAGGCGATGCCGGAGAGTCGTTGCAGAAAATTTAATGCCACCCGTTCGGCGGACAGCAGTTGGCGCGGATCGCCGGTCAAGGTTGCGAGTGTCGTGCCCGCTGTGACGAGACTGCCGTCACGCACGTGAAGCTGCGCGCGACTGCCTTCCCCATAGGCGGAGAGTATCAGCGACAGGAGCGGCAGACCAGATGCCACCAGATCTTGTCGCGCAACCAGCTGGGCATCGGCAATTCGCGGTGCGGAAGGCAGGCTGCCGGTGGAATTGTCGGCTGGATTTGCTGGGCGTTTTAACAGTCCCAGTCCGCCCAGATCCTCGTCGCGGGCCATGGCGATAAGTCGACGCACGTGCGCCAGATCAAGGTCGTCCCATTCGAGACGTCGCAGCAAAGCTTCGGAAAGGCTGGGAGACATGACAGGTGATGAACTTTTGAATGAATGCGAAAAAGCCAAATCAATCTGACAATCCGCACGATTCCATGAAGAAGGAAAGCGCGGAGGGGGCAAGGGTGTTGCTTCGCCGGAAACGAGCACTCAAGCTGCCGGCATGATGTTGGATGAATTTAATGCGTTGGCCGATGCCACGGAATTGAATCATGCTCTCCAGGCTTTGTGGCAGGATCGGCAAGGCGACTGGAACCGGGCACATGACCTCGCGCAGGAAGCGGGAAACAGTGACGGTGATTGGGTGCACGCCTACTTGCATCGTAAGGAGGGCGACATTGGTAATGCCGGGTATTGGTATGCCCGTTCCGGCAAGCCGCGGGTGGGGGCCGGAGTGTCGTTGGAAACCGAGTGGGACGACATCGCCGCCGTGTTATTGGCCGAGGCGGGGGGACTGAGTTAGCCGAACGTCTTACTGGCCGCGGGCGTCGCGATAAGGGGCGTGGGCCGGACCGAGAAATAGCGGCTTGTGCAACAACGTGTCGTTCATCACGTCACGCATGAGCTTGGCGCGTTCCTCGTTGCCGGTTGCGATGTCCAAGTCGATCTCCTCCCGGAACTCGGTGAGCACGCGAAATCGTTCGCCCGCCCGCCACCTCGCCATGGCGTAGGCTTCGGGGGTTTTGCCGAAAAGAGGAAACTTGTAGCGATTGAGCGCTTGGCTGAATCCGGAGAAATACCGCTTCATCGCCAAATCGGTGAGGCCCTTGGCCGTGTGGATATCCTGCTCGCGAAAGACCGGAGGGCGTTCGCCGTGAACGACAACTTCGGGGAGACGGATAATCCGATTCTTTCGCTCGGGTTGCTTGAGAGCGGGGCTGGAATCGGCCTGTTTCTCTGTTCGGTTTTCGCGCGGTTGAAATTTCGGCAAACCGGCACGGACAGCCTGGCTCACCTGAGCCGAGAGCAGCACACTGCCGTCAGCTGATTCGTCAGATTGCGCAAACGCCTCGGATCCCGCTGCCAGTAGCAGAACAAATGAACAGATCCATCGGCCGGTGTGCATGGCTGAATTGAACGCCTTTTTGGCGACGGATCAACCCGGGAATCCGGGACTCAGTTACCCTTGATATCGCGGTGCAATGCGGATGCGTCGGGGAGATAGCTTTGGCGAGCCGTGGTTTCCTGGATCATGCGGCGCGTTTCTTCGGATTCTTCTTCTTCGCCCAGCGTCGAAAGCATGTCGGCCCGTTCCCCGAAGTCGGCGATATGGCGAAGACGTTCATCTTCCTGCCACATTTCCATGGCGATGGCTTCGTTGGATTTTCCGATAAGGGGAATGTGTTTGGAGTTCAACGCTTGGGCGGTGCCACCGAAGTAGCGTTTCACCGCGAGCTCTTGGAGTCCCTTGTCCGTGTTGACTTGGCGCTCGGTGAAGACTGGAGGACGTTCGCCTTCCACGATGATTGTCGGCAGGCGAACGATGCCGTTCTTAGGTTTGGCGAAAAACTCCTCGTCTTCCTTTTTCTTCTGCTTCTCCTCCGGGGTGGGCGGGTTGTATTTCGGCATGGTATCGGCTAGTGCCGCCGCCAAATTGTCCGAAATCGCCCGGGTGCGATTCGATGTATCCTCCTGCGCCGTCGCGGGAATCGACCATGCGAGCACGAGGCAGCAAGCGAGCAATTTTGAAGAAATGGACATTATAGGGTAAGACCAACGGGGCAATTATGGGTTCAAAATTGGGCGAAGATCAACTCAGCTTCGAATTTGGCCGGTGCCGGTGACCACGTATTTGTAGCTGCAGAGCTCGGGCAGGCCCATGGGGCCGCGGGCGTGGAGGCGGTCGGTGCTGATGCCGATTTCCGCCCCGAAGCCGAATTCGAACCCGTCATTGAAACGTGTGCTGGCATTCCAGAACACGGCCGAGCTGTCGACTGCAGCTTGAAAGCGGGCGGCGGCGGCCTCGTCGGAGGTGACAATCGTTTCACTGTGACCACTGCTGTCGCGATTGATGACGGCGATTGCCTCTTCCAAATCATCGACGATGCGCACGGCCATTACCGGTCCAAGAAACTCATCGGTGAAGTCTGACTCAGAAGCCGCCACATGGGCGATATCCGCTGCGGCGAGGATGCTCGCAGTGCGTTCATCGACCCGGAGTTCGACGCCTGCATTCACCAAAGCACCGCCTACACGGGGCAGCAGCGTTTCCGCGCTGGCGGAGTCCACCAACAATTGTTCGGCGGCGTTGCAGGCACCCGGACGTTGAGTCTTGGAATTGACGGTAATCGACTCGGCCAGGTCGGGGTCGGCCGCTTTGTCGAGGTGCACGAAACACACGCCGGTGTAGTGCTTGATCACCGGGATGGTGCTGTTCTGGGCGACGAAGCGAATGAGCCCTTCGCCGCCGCGTGGGATGATGCAGTGGATCAGTTCGTCCAGCTTGAGCATGGTGTCCAGAGCGGCGCGATCCGTCGTCGGAATAAGCTGCACGGCATCAGCGGGAAGATCGGCGGAGGAGAGCACTTCGGCGATCAAGGCTGCGAGGGCGGTGTTGGTGTGGAAGATTTCCTTACCGCCGCGCAGGATCGCGGCGTTACCCGATTTTAAGCACAGGATGGCGCAGTCGATCGTCACGTTGGGGCGAGCTTCGAAAATGATTCCGATAACACCGATCGGCACACGGCACTTCTCAATGACCAGGCCGTTGGGGCGGGTGGTGGTTTCCAGTGCAGCTCCCACCGGATCGGGCAAAGTCGCGACTTGGCGAACGGACTCGGCGAGTTGTTCCAAGCGCACGGGAGTCAGGGTGAGCCGATCGATTTGAGCCGGGGTGAGACCGTTGTCTGCGGCGTCGTCGAGGTCCTTTTGATTGGCGACCTTGAGCGTTTCAGCTGCGGCGGGAATGAGTTCGGCCAGCTTTACCAATGCTGCGTTCTTTTGCGTCGTCGGCACCGTCGCCAATACGTGAGAGGCAGCGCGAGCGCGCTCCGCGATGGAGGTTACGAGAGTGGCGAGATCGTCGGACATTGCTTTAGAACGCTAAATTTCGGGAGGGTGAAAAGAGGAAACTTGGTCGGTCGGCACCGTGGGGGGCAACGGTGGCGGAGTGGGGGGCCATTGAGGCTCCCGCTCAACTATACGGTCAGTAGGCTGCAGGGTGCGACGTTGGAGCAGCCACAATCCAGCGCTGAGGGGGATCGCTCCTACGCCGACCAGCGGATAACCCACGAGCCAATCCGGAATGTCGTTCGAGGCGAGATCGACTTCTGAGTGCAACATTGCGCCCAACGGAATCAGACCGATCACTATCCCATTGTGCACGGAGTGCATCGCCATACAGAGCCCGAGAGAGCGGGTGCGATAGTAGGCCCAACCGATGAGTAAACCTACCAGCAGAGTCGAAGGCACCTGCCAGAGGTTTAGGTGCAGAGCACTGAAAAGCACTGCACTCAACAGGATGGCGGCTTTCGGCCGGATCGTGCGCAGCAGCCCTCCGAGCACCATATAGCGACACACAAACTCCTCAGTCAGAGGAGCGACGATGACGGCGAGAAAAGGCGCACCGATGGGAAACACCAAGGGATTGAGCAGGTCCTCCAGAGGGCCTTCTTCGTAGCCCATTTCCAGCATCCAAGGATACGATATCCCCATCAAAAACAGGATCACCATCACCAGTCCCGCCGAAGCTAGAAGGGCAGGGAGTGCGGTTCTGCGGGTGGGGGAGATCGGATTCGGGATATTTGCCCAAGGCGATCCTCGCCATCTTCGCTCGATATCGATCACGCAGAGCACCGCCAACAAATTGGTAATTCCTAGATAAACCGGCGTGCCGAAAAGGGAGAATTTCCAGTCTTCGTTGACGGTGCCCAAAAACAAAGAAATCCAGTTGAAGGCGATGGTGATGCCCAACTGAAACGCCAAAAAAATGGCGAGCAGTCCTACCGCGCGGCCAGGGGAAACTGGGTTGGGAAGTGGTTGCTCGATGGTCGAGTCAGATCGGATAAGCCCGTCAGGGTCAATCGACCTCGTAGATCTCGACGAGACAGACCCCTGGATCGTCGCTGTTCACGAGGGCGGT
Organism: Actomonas sp.; assembly: GCA_965203585.1. Classification (GTDB taxonomy): domain Bacteria; phylum Verrucomicrobiota; class Verrucomicrobiia; order Opitutales; family Opitutaceae; genus Actomonas. The sequence continues at coordinate 52,222 of CBDBDC010000002.1, read as the reverse complement.
GTAGGCACCGGGAGCGAGTTCCACCAAAACCGCGGCGTCAAGGGAACCGGCTGGCAACGCAAAGGCTCCCACGGTTTCCATGGTCGAGGTGAGTTCGGCAACATTTGCGGCGCGGAACCAATCGTCGTTTTCGGCGAGTCGATAGGAGATTCCATTGGGGCCGGGAGCGACCACCTGCAGGCTGGGGTTGGCTGAGGCCCCTTGCACCCCGAAGTCTCCCAAAGTCGGTCCTACGGCGCACACCAATACGCAGCGCGGCATATCTCCGGGAATTACAAATCCGGCGATGAGTTGATCCGCACCGATCCCGGCGGGTCCGCGACTAGCGAGGTTACGCAAACGAAGACTGTTTTCGCCGTTGGTAAGATCGTAAAGTTCGACCAGCGAGAGGCCCCCGTTATCGGCATGATCCTGGATGGGCGCGGTGTAGATACCGGCGGTCACAGTCGTGCGTAAGGCAGCGTCGGCACTGCCGCTCTCCAAGTCGAATGCCCCGGAGGCAGTGAAGGCGTCACCCACGTCGGCTGAAATCTCGTCCGGCGATAGGATCATGCCGCGCCCAAATCCGTCCGCATGGTGCGATCGGCATCGGGGGTCGTCAGAATGAGGGAACGGGCGTTGGGCACCTCGCCAGTCTTGAAGCGGAAGGATCGATACCGAGATCGGTGAAGCGCTGACGGTAGGTGGCGGCGACACCGCAATTGCCGAGCTTGCCCAAGTAGGTGGAGTTCAACCCGAGGCGGGTCGCATTTGGGGGGTGGCATTGGCCGCGGAACCGCCGGTGGACGTGGTGGTGGATTCGCCGAGTTTGGCGAGGATCGCGGACATTTCGGCGTCGTTGACGAGCACCATGTCGCCTTGTTCGCCGGCGACGTTATCGCGCAGGAAATCAAACGATACGGTGGCCAGCAGGTCCATGATGGGCGAGCCGACGCCGATGAGGTCAAAGGAGGGAGAAGCAGTGTCTTCGGACATGGAGGCGGTTGGTGTTACTTGGAAACTTGGAGATTGGTGGCGAGGAGTGGGTCGTCATCGATTTCGATGATGATGCCGTAGTCCCCAGGCTCGTTGAACCCGAGGTTGCGCACTTCGTTGATGAGATTGATACGTTGCAGGCGGCCCTTCGACTCAAACGGTCGCTCGATCAGTTGCTGCATATTGGTAGGGTCGAGACCCATGGAAATGCGGATCACGTGTTTGCCCTCGGGAACATCGGAAAGGGTGAAAAACCACACCATAAACGGGTGTTTGAGGGGGAATTGGCGTCCGCGGATATTGGAAAAAACACCGAGAATGGTGTGTTTCCCGGTGGCTGGATCGATATGGACCCCGTCGCAGGTGAGCCAAGTGAGAACTTGTGGTTTCGGATTCACGTTGGGCACCATGGGGAGCGGGGACTCGCACCCTTGCAAGCGGGAATGGCTTGGCTCGCGCTCGAAACTGGTTTTGCTGAAGGCAATGGAGGAAATCCGTATTCTGATCATCGACGCCATGCGCAACCTGTCCGCTTATCCCCGGTGGTTGGTGGCGAGTTGTGGTTTGGTGGTGACTTTGGCCCTGCTCTGGGTGGCGGTTAAGATCCTCAAACTGACGGTCAAAGTGCTCGTGGCGCTGGCAATGTTGGCCGTGATCCTCGGGGCCGTTTGGTGGGGGTTGGGGTATCTTTGAGGATTCCGGCAACTCCGGATTCTTTAGTCTTTTCTGCTTATTTCCCCACAAGGTTCGCTCTATGGGAATTTCCCCAGAGCTCGCGGAAGACTCTTCGCCGATAGTCTCGTGCATTTCTGCATCCCGCTGAGTGGACTCGGTGTCTCCTCTGTGCCCTCTGTGTCTAAATAACTCCTAGCAGCTGAGAAAGTAGGGCTCCAGCGGGGCAACAAGGCTTTCTTATCAGAGCTTTTTCTTGTCTCCACCGGTGGCCCCCCAATAACCGGTGTCGATGAAATATATTTTCGTGACCGGTGGGGTAGTTTCTTCCTTAGGCAAGGGGCTAACGGCGGCGGCACTGGGTGCGTTGCTCGAGGTGCGTGGACTCAAGGTCCGCATTCAGAAGTTCGATCCTTACCTAAACGTCGATCCGGGCACGATGAGCCCCTTTCAGCACGGCGAGGTCTACGTTTTGGAAGACGGCGCGGAGACCGATCTCGATCTGGGTCATTACGAGCGCTTTACCAGCGGCAAACTATCCCGTCTCAATAGCCTCTCCTCCGGGCAGATTTACGAAAGTGTGATCCAAAACGAACGCCGGGGCGTTTACCTCGGCAATACGGTCCAGGTCATTCCCCACGTCACCAACGAGATTAAGGAACGGATTTATCAAGGTGCGAAAGACGTTGATGTGCTGATTACCGAGATCGGCGGCACGACCGGTGACATCGAAGGACTACCGTTCCTCGAAGCTATGCGCCAATTCGCGTTGGAAACCGGTCCCCGCGACTGTCTATTCATTCACGTTACGCTCGTGCCTTACCTAGGTGCGGCCGGTGAGCTGAAGACCAAGCCGACCCAGCAATCCGTCGCGAAATTGCGCGAGATCGGTATCCAGCCTCACATCGTGGTTTGCCGCTGCGAGCACGAGATGGACCGCGGCATGCGCGACAAAATTTCCATGTTCTGCAACGTGCCGGTTAAGGCGGTGGTGGAATGTCGCGACGTGAACTCAATCTACAAGCTGCCCCTCGCTCTCCAAAAAGAAGGGATGGACGAGTTGGTGGTGGATCTCTTCGGGATGAAGCGCCCGATGCCGGACAAGAACATGTGGACCAATATCGTGCACCGGATCGAAAATCCGCGTCACGAGGTGACGATCGGTGTGGTCGGGAAATACATCGAACTCCAAGACGCCTACAAATCGGTTTACGAGTCCGTCACCCACGCCGGCATTGCGAACCATTGTCGCGTGAACATCACCCGTATAGATGCCGAAGATCTAGAGGCCCGCAATGGCTTAAGTCTGCTCAAGGGCCTCGACGGAATCCTGGTGCCGGGTGGATTTGGTGATCGTGCCACGGAAGGCAAGATCGCCGCCGCCCGTTTCGCTCGTGAGAACGACGTGCCGTATTACGGGCTCTGTCTCGGACTACAGATTGCCGTGATCGAGTTTTGTCGTAACGTGCTGAAACTCAAAGGTGCCAACTCCCTCGAATTTGACCCGGAAGCACCGGAGCCCGTCATCACCATGATGGAGGAGCAGAAGAAGATCATCGATAAGGGCGCCACCATGCGTCTCGGCAGTTACGAATGTGCCTTGCAGCCCCGCACCCACGCCCGTCGGGCCTACGGAGTGGATAACATCCGCGAGCGCCACCGTCATCGTTTCGAAGTGAACAACGATTATGTCGGTTCCATGCAGAAAGCCGGGATGGTGATCAGTGGCATCAATCCTCGCCGTAACCTGGTTGAGATTGTGGAAATCAAGAGTCATCCGTGGTTCGTGGCGGTCCAGTTCCACCCGGAGTTTCAGTCCAAGCCGAACGAAGCCCATCCGCTGTTTGCTACCTTCATTAAGGCGACCCTCAAACGCAAGAGCGCCAGCAAGCCGATAAAGGCCGAGAAGAAGGTCGCGAAGAAAAAAGCTCCGGCGAAAAAACGCGCAGCCAAAAAGGCCGCTAAATAACTCATTCGGCTGATGCTGTTCGACCCCGCCAAACTCCTCCTGCTTGCAGGTCCATGCTCGCTGGAGAATACCGATGTTTGCCGGGCCGTGGCCACGGAGTTGATCGCGTTGCGTGATGCCGAGCCCGAGCTGAATATCGTTTTCAAAGGATCATTCGACAAAGCCAACCGCACGTCCATCGCGGGAGATCGGGGCACCGGGCTGGAGGAAGGGCTGAGACTGCTCGCGATGGTGAAGGCCGAATTCGGTCTTCCGGTAGTAACGGATATTCACAACGCGGATCAGTGCGCTCCGGTAGCCGAGGTTTGCGATGTGTTGCAGATACCGGCGTTTCTCAGCCGGCAGACCGACCTGCTCCTTGCCGCCGCTGCGACCGGTGCGGTGGTTAATGTGAAAAAGGGGCAATTTTTGGCGCCTACCGATATGAAACACGTGGTCGGCAAATTGCGCGAAGGCGGAGCCGGAGCCACGGAGATTTGGCAGACCGAACGGGGCACGACATTTGGCTACCAGAATCTCGTCGTTGATATGCGCGGATTTCCCATCATGGCCGAGAATGGATATCCGACGATTTTAGACGCTACCCACAGTGTGCAGCTTCCGGGAGCAGGAGACGGCAAAAGCAGTGGTCAGCGGGAATTTGTGGAGCCATTGGCGAAGGCTGCCTTGGCGGCAGGAGCCAACGGGCTTTTTCTGGAAACCCATCCCAACCCCGCCAATGCCATCAGTGACGGACCCAATATGGTGCCGTTGAGTGAGTTGACAGGGGTGATTGAGCGTTGTTTGGCGGTCTGGCGCGCAGTTCGGGCATGATGGAGGAATCCCGCCACTGGCGTTGACCCACCGCGAAACCGTTCGCACGATTCGCCCATTCCTATGGCCGACCCAACTGCCCAAACCTTTCTGATCGACGTGCCGATTCCCTCGATGGGAGCCACGGTAAACGAACTGACCATCATTGATGTGATGGTGAAGGACGGTGACGCTTTTGCCAAAGGCGACAAGATCGCCGAGCTCGAGAGCGACAAGTCGGTCTTCGAATTTGAAGCCCCCTGTGACGGTGTTTTGCGAGGTCTGAAAGTGCGCGCCGGCGACATCGTTCCCTCGGGATCGCCGTTCATGCAGATCGAGACGAGCGATATTTCGTTGAAACATTTGGAGGCGAAGGGAGCTAATGGGGCGACCGAACAGGCGGGTTCTCCGGGGTCGGCGACCCCGGCTACAACGGAGCCTCAAATTCCAGTCGCAGCTGTGGCCGGGATCGCTGACCCCGGTCTTGTTGCTTCGCCACAACTCGCCTCATCCGGTCCCAAGTGGACCCCGCGGGCTACAAAACTTGCCCAGCAGACGGGATTCGACCCTGCTACGATAACCGATATTTCAGCCACGGGTCCGGGCGGACGAGTGTCGGGTGATGATGTGGCGCGTTATATCGAACAACAATCCGCTGCGACGCCAGCGGTCGTCTCCACTCCTGCCGCGGCAGGCGGATCGGCTGATCAAACTGTATGTATCGTCGGTGTCGGTTACGCCGTGCCGAAGCTGGTGCGCTCAACCAAGGATGTGCTCAAGGAATTTCCCGGTCGCACCGAGGAGGAAATGATCAAACTCACTGGAATTCGTGAGCGCCGTTATGCCGATGAAGGCGAAACCGCGACGGACCTTGCGGTCACGGCGGTGCAGCACGCGGTCGAGCAGGCGGGTATCGAATTGTCGGCGATCGACGGCGTGATCATGGCGACTCTGATTCCGGATCAACCGGTACCTGCCATGGCGTCGGCGTTGGCCAAAAAATTGGGCGTGCCCAAAGCGTTGGCCTTCGATCTCAACGCGGCCTGTTCGGGTTGGCTCTATGCGCTCGAAGTGGGGCGCTCCCTCATGCTGGGAGGAGGCCCGAAGAATGTCATCGTGGTGACTGCGGAGCTCCTTTCCCGGATCACCAATCCGAAGGATCACGAGACGGCATTCCTCTTTGGAGACGGCGCGGGTGCAGCGATCCTGACCGATGCTCCAGGTGGACATCGTCTGCACCGCATGGCGCTGTCCGGAGATGCCACCAAGCATGACGCGATTCAGCGCAAGGGCGGCGGAGCCAACAAACCTTGGCCCAAGGCCGAGGACATTGATTTCACGGATTTCTACCTGCAAGTTGACGGACCGGTGGTCTTCAAGAGAGCGGTAATTGCTTTTGCCAACCAAATCGAAGCCACGATGAAACGCCATGATTTGAAGCCGGAAAACATCGGTTGGATCGTGCCGCATCAGGCGAACGAACGCATTCTGCGAGCGGTATCCAAACGCGTGGGCATTCCCTACGAATGTTTCGTCGTGACCATCGACAAATACGGCAATACGTCGGGAGCCAGTGTATCGATGGCATTGGGCTGGGCGGTCGAGGAAGAAATCTTCGCCGAAGACGACAAGATCATCTTCTGCAGCGTCGGTGCCGGCTTCACCTACGCCGGTGGCCTGCTGGTTTGGTAAGACGGATTGATGGATTCGACTGCAGTTGAAGCAGATGCAGAGGCGGTCGGCCCGGCGGTCCAACCCTACCTTTCTGACGGGGTTTACGGCTGAATAGAGGTAGGGCGTGATTGCCGAGCGCACGGCGGTGGAGTGGCTCTGTTTGACTCTGCGAGCTCCTGTAGAAAATGCGGAGGAGTAGGGTTTCCCCTTAAGGCAGAGGCGGTCTGACCGGCTGTCGGGCGTGCAGCCCGACCTACAATTTACTACCGAAGCCGCAAGGTGAGTCGGGCTTTATACCCGACGATTTATTGAGGCAATTCTACTTCTACTTATCGCTTAGCTGCTGCCAGAGAAACTCGTAGCCGAGGGCGTGGAGCTGGGCGCGTTCGGCGTTGTTGGCGGCGCCACCGTGGCCGCCTTCCGTGTTTTCCCAGTAGAGGAATGTGTGGCCGTAGTCTTCCAGTCTTGCCGCCATTTTACGCGCGTGGCCGGGATGCACGCGGTCGTCGTGGGTTGAGGTCACGAACAGGATCGGCGGGTAATTTTTGTCTGGAGATACGTTCTGATAAGGCGAGTATTCCGCGATGAATTTGCGTTCCCCCGGAATATCGGGATCACCGTATTCGCCCACCCAACTCGCTCCCGCGAGGAGTTTGTGAAAACGCAACATGTCGAGGAGCGGCACTTGGCAAACCACCGCGCCCCAGAGGTCCGGCCGTTGGGTATACATCACGCCCATGAGCAGCCCGCCTTGACTTCCACCCATGATGCCGAGGTGGGGAGGGGAGGTCACTTTGCGACGCACTAGATCCTCTCCGATGGCGATGAAGTCATTCCAGGATACCTGCCGATTTCCTTTCAGAGCTGCTTGGTGCCAAGCGGGGCCGAATTCGCCGCCGCCGCGAATGTTGGCGACAATGAACACCCCGCCCCGGGCCATCCAACTGCGGCCCCATGATCCCGTGTAGCCGGGTTTCATGGCGATTTGGAATCCTCCATACCCGTAGAGTAGGGTGGGATTGGTGCCGTCGAGTATTATCCCTTCCTGCGCGACCTGAAAGTATGGGATTCGAGTGCCGTCAGGCGCGATGGTTTCATGCTGGGTCATGGCCATGCCCGTTTTTTCGAAATAGGCGGGGGTAGTCTTGAGCACCTCCCGATCATTCTTGCCGATGGTCTGACGATGCAGCGTAGAGGGAGTAAGGAAGCTGGAGGTGGTGATAAAAACCTCATCGCTGGAGTCGGAATCGATTCCCCGGGCCGATGCGCTGCCGATGGCGGGCGTCTCGATTTCGATTCGTTGCCAGTCACCCGCGGCGTAACGCCAGGCGGCGAGTCTTCCGTTCACGTTGTCGAGCGTCGAGATTACAACGTGGTTCTGCGTGGTGGCGTAGCCGCTGCGCGCCATCGATACGCGGGGCTGCGGATCGAAGAGAACCTTGAAGTCGCGGTCGCCCGCCATGAAGGCATCGAAGTTGATCGCGACGAAGGAACCGGTGGGAAGTATAGTCGAGCCGACATCCCAATTGGACTTAACTTCGATGAGAAGTTGGTCGTGGAAAAAATCTATTTCCGAATCAAGCGGGACCGGGATTTGGTTGAGCTCATCGTTGGCTTCTATGAGCAGATACTCAGTGTCGTAAAACGTGATCGCCCGCACGACCAATTGTCGTCGGCCGCTGTTGGTGTCCGAAATTGATGGAAATACGCCGACGTCTTCCTGTTCTCCGGTATAAATTTTCACGGCTTCACTGATGTCCGTTCCTCTTTGCCAGCGGCGATTGACCCGAGAGTAGCCGGAGTCCGTGGCACCCTCGGGATCACCTGCCGATCCGAACAGGATGGTATCCGCGTCCACCCACTGCGTGTTGTTTTTCGCTTCTGCGATGTGAAATCCACCTTCGACGAAGGACTTCGAAATCAGGTTGAATTCCCGAATCACGACCGCGTCCTTACCGCCATCGGAAAGACGAAGCAGCGCGAGTTCGTTCGTGACGTCGAAGACGCTCGCGCCTTTCCAGACCCAGCTGACCGCTTCGGCATCGGCCAAGGCATCGAGGTCGAGGACGGTTTCCCATTCGGGGCTTTCCGTCGCGTAGGAATCCGGTGAACAGCGGCGCCAAATACCCCGAACGTAGTCGGCATCCTGCCAGAAATTATAGTAGTGGGCACCGTGCTTCGAGACCGAGGGAATTTTGTCACTCGAATTGTAGATCTCGAGCAGACCGTCGTAGATGCCGCGGTAGCGTTCCGAAGTCGTGAGGGTGTCGATCGCGACTTTGTTGCGAGTTTCGACCCATTCGAGGGCGGCGGGATCTTCGACGCCTTCGAGCCAAAGGTGAGGATCTTCTAGGGGAGAGCTGTTGGGTGCGGCCATCGATGCGGTTGCCAGGGCGGCGGAAGTTAAAAGCGAAGCGAATGGGGATTTCATGAGGAGGAGGAGAGTTCGTAGCTGAGCACGCTGAGGGCGTAGACGGCGGCGGTTTCGCAGCGCAGGACCAGCGGACCGAGCGTGATGGGTTCAAATCCGGCGCTTTGGGCGACGCTCATTTCACTAGAGGTGAAGTCGCCCTCCGGTCCGATTGCCCACAACACCCGTCGGGGGGCGTGGCCCAGCGTTTGGGTGGATTCGGCCAATACGGATTTAAGTGATTTGGCACTGGGGTGGAGGCTGGCGATTAGCTTGAGGTCAAAGTCGCAGGCGGATTCGAAGTAGGAAGTTACTTCCGCCAAGGGTTGAATCTCCGGCAGCCAAGGATTGCCACATTGTTTAGCCGCTTCCAGGGCGGCGACCGACCATTTCCCCTGTTTTTTGTCTGAGCGGTTGCCGTCGAGGTGCACTTGGGTGCGTTCGCTTTGCAGCGGGATGATTTCTGCGGCACCAATCTCCGTGGCTTTGCGCACGCATCCATCGTGCCGCCCTTGGGCAGGGCCTGAGCGAGGCTCATGCGGGGCGGTTTGGGCGAACCGCACCGACAACTCGGCGGATTTTTTGGAATCTTTGGTCAGTTCACAGATCCATTCCGTGCCGGCACCGTCGAATACGACCACCGTAGCTCCGGTGCGGGCGCGGTTTACTGCTACCAGATGGTGTGATTCAGAGGGGCTGAGGACCAGAGACCGGGGTTCTTTTTCGGGCGGACGGCAGAAGGCGCGAAAGTCTGACATACCCCTTCAGATCTACGCCGGAAGCTCGAGGAGTCGAGGGCTGAAAAACAGTAAGGGCGCCCCATTTTTACGGGGCACCCTTGCCGACTAACCAAACTATAAACCAAAAGAACAGATAACTACCAGAGGGGAAGACGCGCCTCTGATCGTTTTCGTTCAAAGTTTTTTCAAAAAAACTAATTTCAGCACAGAGTTCGGATTAGCAGATCAATTAGCTCCCCTTGCGATCGGTTCCTTCGATTTTCCGGCCCCCGGGCTGGAGATGCTGTTTACGATATTCGCGAGGCGCACATCCGTAGGCATTTTTGAACCGACGGTTGAAATTGGAGAAGTTGCGAAAGCCGCTGTGAAACGCGATATCCACGCCGGATTGATGGGTTTCAGTCAGCAGACGACAGGCGTGTCCGAGGCGGACCTCCGTGAAGAAGGCGGTATAGGTGCGGCGGGTCGTTTTTTTGAAGAGTCGGCTGAAATAGGCGGGCGACAGATTGAGCTCCGCTGCGACGTCTTCGTGGCGGAGGCTTTCGTCGAATCGTTGCAAAATGATCTGGCAGGTGCGCCGCATGCGTTCGGACGAATCCATCCCGATAGCATGCGTGTATCCCGCGCCAGCCAACGGGGTGGCGTGGGAATCGAGGTTTTCGACCAACAACTGAAGAAGCTCGATGAATATCATCCAGCGCCGGGCGCCTTGGGCGCGACGCAGCCCCCGGAGGTATTTCCGGCCGGTTCTGGCGAGCTCATGTTCGAATTTGAGTCCGATTTGAGCCCGATCGAACAAAGTGGTGAAAGCCGCAAGTTCGGGTGTTTCCTCCATAAATCGGTGTGCGCAATCCCGGTGAAAATGCAGCACCTCCGAATCAGCGCCGGTTACGTTGGGTGTGGTGTTGCGAAAGATGTGCGGCAGGTTCTCTCCTAGGAGGTAAAGTTATCCCGGGGCGAAGTCCCCGATGTAGTCCCCGACGACCAGCGAGCCCCGGCTGGTCTCGATGAAGGTGATTTCAATCTCGGGGTGGTAATGAAAGGGATGATTGAAGGTCGGACCACTAAACCGCCGGCATGCGAACGACTCCGTTGCTGTTGGTCGGGTTACCCAAACTGGTCCACCTAAACAGTTAGTCTGGATGGATTGATGGTGTGGTTGAGGGTGTAGGGTAAGTCAAGGGAAGGGCGCAAGGAGGCCGACTGGAGCCCTTCCCTTGAGGGGAGGTTTCTTTGTCGAGGTTTTGTTCAAACGCGATGGGACTGACATAGCCCAACGAACCGTGGGGGCGCAGGTGATGGTATTTGCACCGCCAGGCTTCGATCACGACCCAAGCTTCGGTCAGCGTGGAGAGCATCTCGGGGTTGAGACACTCGTGGCGCAACCGAGCATGGAAGTTTTCGATGTAACCATTCTGCCCAGGACTACCCGGCTCGATGTAGCCCGTCTTGATCGATTCAGAGGCGAGCCAAGCTCGCAACTCCTTCTCGATAAACTCCGCGCCAGTGTCGCTGCGGATATGCTCCGCAAGCCCCGTGCTCGGCAATCCGCCAGCTCATGATCGAACGCACTTTACGCGCAGTGATCTTACGATCCACGTGGATGCACCGGCTTTGCCGCGTGGAGTCATCGAGGAGCGTCAGCATGCGTAGTTTGCCCCCACGCATCGTCGTGTCGGGCACGAAGTCCCACGTCCATACGTGATGGGGATGGGTCGCCTTCGTCGCAAGCCCCGTGGAGATCCCACCGCGCCGTCGTTTGGGCTTCTTCTTGTCTCGAATGCGCTCGAGGAAAAGCGAGGCACACCGTTGTTCGGCATGGAGAAATTCAGTCGAAATCTCGATTGAGGCGACCTTCCGCTTGAGTGGATTTACAGTCGTGGACAGGACCGGAAATCCAGATCCATGAGCGAAACCCATGGTGGGTTTGATAATGACCCCGCCACCATGAACGACGTGCTCAAGGGGGTGCTGGGAACTGATAAACCGTCACGTCCTTTTACTGAGGAAGACCTGAAGTATTAGGTTTTAACGACAGGTTAATGAACGTGCTAGTGGGATCCTCGCCATAGCTGCCAAACGGAGAACAGACTGCAAATCCGTGGTCGGCGTAGAGTTCCCGGGCGGGCTCGAATTCGGTTTGGGAGCCGGTCTTGAGGCTCAGCTGCTCATAGCCGCGCCGTCGGGCTTCACTTATGATGTGGGTGAGTATTTGTCGGCCGATTCCACGGCGGCGAAAGTTTCAGGCGGTGCGCATGGATTTGATTTCTCCGTGGTGTGGGGAGAGCTTCCGCAGAGCACCACATCCCGCCAATTGATCATGCTCCCAAATCGTCCAAAACGTGATGTCCGGTTGGCGTAGTTTATCCAAGTCGAGCGCGTGCACGCTCTCCGGTGGAGAAATGCGTCGCATGTCCTCGAGATGTTCTTCGAGGAGCATGGCAATTTCAGGTCCCGTCGGGTCGTCGGGTCGAATCTTCATCATTGGTGATTTTGGATGGTTGCCATTGCCATGAAAAGGGGATCACACTGATCACGTTGGTACCCTCAACTCTATCCCCATGAAACAGCTCCGTCTCTCCCTTATCTTCGCTATCGTTCTTGGTTTTGCTGCCTCCAGTCTTCGGGCCGTTAGTGCCAAAGATCTCCCTGATGGTTTCACGACTTTGGAGATCGGCGATGCTGCTCCTGATTTTTCGTTGCCGGGAACCGATGGGAAAACCTACTCGCTGGCGGATTTTGGTAGGTCGGATGTGTTGGTGATCTATTTCACTGGCACGCATTGTCCGACTTCTCATGGCGCCATGGGCCGAATGCTGCAGTTCGTGGAAGATTTTAGCGAAAAGAGCTTCAAGTTTGTCGCCATCAATCCCAACCATTCCGACGGTCTGCGACCCGATGAGTTTGGTCACACCGACTACGACGAGACGTTTGCGGACTCGAAGCGCTACGCCGAAGACTACGGGTGGACATTTCCTTTTCTCTACGATGGCGACACTCAGTCCGTGGCGAGAGCCTACGGATGTCTGGCGACTCCCCATGTGATGATTTTCGATCGCGATCGAAAACTCCGCTACAACGGACGTTTTGACGATTCGCGGTATGCCGATGCTTCGACGGTGAAGTCTCCCGACGCCCGCAACGCGGTGGAGGCGATCTTCGCCGGTCGTCCGGTTCCCGTGGAAACGACCCGGCCCCATGGTTGTTCGACCAAGTGGCGGGAACGGAGTCTGCATGTGGTGGAGGAAGAAAAGCAGTGGCAATCGCTCCCGGTGAATCTGGAAGAGATCGGTGCGGCGGGAGTCGCAGCCCTGCGCGCCAATGGCTCGGAGAAGCTCCGCCTGATCAATGTCTGGGCGACGTGGTGTGACCCCTGCGTTGAAGAGTTCCCGGACCTCACCGCCATCGCGCGCAAATTCAGCCGGCGTGAATTTGAACTTATCACGATCAGTTTAGACGAGCCTACGCATAAAGCGAAGGTGGAGGGCTTTCTCAGCAAGCACCGGGCAGTAATGAGCTCGAAGTTACGCAAGTCGGTGGAAGCCGAAGGACGTTCGACTAATAACTATCTCTATACCGGTGCCAGCGTGGATGAGCTCGCCGAAGCGTTGGACCCCGATTGGCCCGGCCCGATTCCGTATTCGGTGTTGGTCGACCAGGAGGGCAATGTGCTCTACCACAAGTTGGGCAAAATTGATCCTGAAGTCGTGCGCAACGAGATCCTCGAGACGCTTACTCGCCACTACATCCGGAACTAGGCAGACACTGGTTTACGTAGAATGGGCTTACGGTAGGCGTGTTAGGGATAGATTTGGAACCCTTGTCGGGCGGTAAAGCCCGACCCTCCAGAGAGGCAACGAATCGAAATTGTGGGTCGAGCATTATGCCCGACAGCATATGCGCCCTTTTAGGGTTCGGATAAACGAGCTAGCCGCAGAGTAAAGGCTGTAGTCGAGGTCGTCGATCCCGGTCGTTCCTCGGTTCCGGCGGGAAGCCGGCTTACTCCAGTTCCTGAACCGCTTCCCACAAGGCGACGCGGATATTTCGCCAAGCTTTCCAGCGGTTTTTTGCGCCGGCATCCGCGATGAGGGCGGAGTTACCTGCTTTGAAGGCAAGCCGCCTTTCGAAATCATCGTCGAGGCCGAAGGAGAGATTGAGAAAGTCGGACTTGGAATGCCCTTTCAACGCCCGCAAACCTTCCGGCGGTGCCACTGCCAATACATAGATCGACGACTTCCTGAACCGTGGTGAATGGGGCTAATTGCTGCGATTGATGTTCACACGATGTCTGATCACAGCAATCCTTCTTCGAGTCGGCGATCGTAGGGTGGCCGATGCAGCAGAGCGCGACCATGACGGGAATTAGTCTCGATTTCATCATCAGGGAGAGGAGGCAGAGCTTCTTCAAGAATCGTGGTTGTTGTCGAGTTTTTGGCTGTTCTCCCCCGGGTGAGCCCTCCAAGGTGATCCTTCCACACTTACTTTGACCCGATCCAAACCCATCACCTTAGTTCCTTGGGGACGCCTGATCCTAGCCGCCTCATTGCTGTTGGGAGGGTGCACGTTGCCTCGAAACTCCGTCCCGACGGAACCGGTTTATGCGAGTGTGGCGGAGCGAACCCGGGCGCAGGAGGCGATTTTGCTGGAAGCTTGGAAGTTGGTTAACAAACGGTTTTACGATCCGGAGTTTAACGGTGCTGATTGGGCGACTGCTTATGATCGTAACCGCGAGGCGGCTGGGGCGGCGGGTTCCCAAGAGGAGCTCTACGAGGCGATCAATGAGATGCTTGATGAGCTGGAAGACGGACATACGGGAGCGCTTTCGCCGATTGAAGCTTGGGAGGACTATCAGGCGGAACGGGCGTTTGTGGGACTTAATTTGGAGAGACTGGACAACCAATGGGTGGTGACTGAATTACGCCCCGGGAGTGCGGCGGCGGAGTCAGAAATCGAGCCGGGGTGGATCGCAACGGGCCGGGATGGAGAGCCTTTACCGGAGTCGCGGTTGAATTTTGAGAGTGTGCCGGGTGAGCCTTACACGTGGTCGTTTCTCGATGCGGATAATGAAGAACGCCGGGTTCCCTTGGAGGCCCGGACACTCCCCGACTGGATGCCTCCGGAGGAGCGCTATTCCGCGGAAGGTTGGATCTACCTGCGGTTCGACGAATTTGAGCCGGAATACCATCGCTGGTTGCGTGAACGTCTTAAAGTTCACCGGGACGCCCCTGGAATCATTTTGGATCTACGCAACAATAGCGGCGGCGCGGTTTCGTCGCTTGAGCACGTCATTAATGATTTCTTCCCCAAACGCGTTTCCTACGGCGCCGTCGTTTCGCGCAAGGGTAAACGGGATGACGAAAAGTCCGCATGGCGCGACGGAGTCGGTTACGATGGCCCCGTTGTGGGGTTGATTGGCGGTGGATCTGCTAGTTCCGCGGAAATTTTGGCTCAAGTCTTCAAACACTACGATCGAGCGACCCTGATCGGGCGACCGACTGCCGGAGTGGTGATCGCGAGCCGTTTTTTTAGTCTGCGGGATGGAGGCGAATTGCAGGTCGGCCTACATGACTTTGAAGCGCCTGATGGCACGCGCCTCGAGGGGAACGGGGTGCAGCCCGATGTCGAAGTGGAGCGTAAGTTGGCAGACATTCGCGACGACCATGATGCAGATCTCGAAGCAGCGGTGAAATGGCTGCGGGCACACACGTCGGTCGAAGAGACGGCACGACTTTGATTCGCGCTCCGTGTTGATAAGAAAAGTCGGGCGATCCCCGCGGATTGAGCATCACCGTGCTTGCCCCGGCTCAATCGACTGCTTCAGCTTTCCCATTCGACGTAAATTTCCGCCCATTTAGAGACCGCGAATGCCTGACCGCAAAAAGCCCAAAGACGACCAAGAAGAATTATTGTTTGATGCTGCTGCCGCGGGCAAACAGTCACCGTCGGCGGAGCCTGAGCCTACATCGACACCTCCGGCTGACCTATCCCAAGAGTCTGACTTCTCGGCAAAGCCAACGTCGGAGGATGAGGAGACCCACGAGGCCCCGCTGGAAGGGGCTTACCGCAGCTGGTTTCTGGAATATGCCAGTTACGTCATTCTGGATCGGGCGGTTCCTCACTTGCACGACGGTCTCAAGCCGGTGCAACGACGGATTCTGCATACCCTTTTCACCAAGGATGACGGTCGTTTTCACAAAGTCGCCAATATCGTGGGAGCCACTATGGCCTTCCACCCCCACGGTGATGCCTCCATTGAGGCGGCGCTCGTGGGCATCGCTCAGCGCGGATATCTAATCGAGCCTCAGGGTAATTTCGGTAATACGCTCACCGGAGACGGAGCGGCGGCGGCACGTTATATTGAAGCGCGCCTTACGCCCTTTGCTCGCGATGTGTTGTTCAATCCGAAAACAACGGAGTGGCAACAGAGCTACGATGGCCGGGCTAATGAGCCGGTAACCTTACCCGCCAAGTTTCCCCTTGTGCTTTTGGAGGGCGCTGAAGGCATCGCGGTGGGACTTTCCACCAAAATTCTTCCTCACAACTTTAATGATCTTTGCCGTGCCTCGATCAACTATCTTCAGGGGAAAACGTTTCGCATCCGACCGGACTTTCCTTCGGGAGGCACCGCTGACTTTGCCGATTACAATGATGGCAAACGTGGCGGAAAAGTTAAGGTTCGTGCCACGATCGTGCCCGGAGAAACCAAATACGTGTTGGCGATCACTCAGCTGGCTCATGGCACCACGACTACCTCACTGATCGACTCGATCGTTGCCGCCAATAATAAGGGCAAGATCAAGATCAAGCACGTCGATGATAATACGGCGGACAAGGTGGAGATCCTCGTGCATCTGCCTCAAGGCTCCGACCCGAAGAAGGTTAAACAGCAGCTCTACGCGTTCACCAATTGCCAGATGTCGATCTCGCCCGCCGCCTGTGCGATTGAGAATCACGAAGGACGGGATCGCCCGGCCTTCGTTGGGGTTTCGGAGATCCTGAAGCGTTCCGCCGATCGCACCGTTGGTTTGCTCAAGCTGGAGCTCGAAATCAGACTTGGTGAGCTCCAACAGCAGTGGCATTGGGATTCCCTCGAGCGCATCTTTATTGAGGAGCGCATCTATCGTCGGATCGAGAAATCCAAGACGTGGGAAAACGTTCTCTCAGAAATTCGTTCCGGATTGGAGCCGTTTCTCGATCGTCTGCAACGTGACGTCACCGACGAAGATATCACGCGCCTCACCGAGATTAGGATCAAGCGGATCTCGGCTTACAATCGCTTCAAAGCCGACGAAAAGATCAAGAAGATCGAAGAGGAAATCGAAGAGGTGAAGAAACATCTCGCCCACTTGGTGGACTACGCGATCAAGTGGTTCGAGACCCTTCAGGAAAAATACGGCAAGGGCCGCCGTCGTCGGACTTCGTTCGACGAAATCGAACAAATCAACGTCTCCAAAGTCGTGGCTACCAACCAACGCCTCTACGTCGACCGCGAGGGTGGGTTTATCGGTCGCAATTGGCGTCAGCACGAATATATTACCGAGGTCAGCGAGATCGATACGATCATGTGTATCATGGGTGACGGAACGCTGAAGGTCAGCAAAATCGCGGATAAGATCTTCATGGGCCGCAATATTCTGCACGTGTCGGTTTTCAAAAAAGACGGCCCGCCGGAATACTTCACGTTGCTGTATCAGGACAAAAAAACCGGGAAGTGTTTCGCCAAGCGCTTCACGGTGTGCGGGGTCACCCGCGACAAGCTCTACTCCCTGGTCGCGAGTGAAAAATCTAAGATCGTTTACTTCGATGCGACCAAGAACAAAGACGCCATGCCGGATCTGCTCCGCATCCAGCTCAGTGGTCGCTGTAAAGCGAGGGTGAAGGATTTTGAATACGATCTCACCGAAGCCAATATCGGTGCCCGGGGAGCCAAAGGGGTGACGGTCACCAAATACCCCGTCCGCAAAGTCACCCGCGTCCTCGGTATCGGCGACGAAGAGTAAGGCGATTTTAGAATTCGGAAATATCTTCTCGGATGTCCTCCCAGCAGTCTCTCTGGTGGTAAGACCGCTCGCCATCATCGGTTTTTGTTAGCTGAAGAATGCTACAGTTAAGGCCGGTTATCATCTGATAGGCCTAGACTGAATATTCAGCCCAGATCGAACTGGGTAGTATTCCCTAAGTCATTGATATTGAATGAAATTCGACACTGGTGATTCATGTAGTTAGTTTGTAGGTGGATTGGCTCTTCGAAGTCTCTCCTCGGTTCTATCCGACGGGGGCTGTCCAATTTAAATTTCCAGATTCCATGTCGTCACCCGACTCATTCCAAGACCTTGATTCACCGGGAGCAATGCACCCCGATGAGTTAAGGGAGGTTTCGAGCGTCGCAGAATTTAATGATTTAGTCGCTCTGGCGGCGAAGATTTGTGAAACGCCCATGGCTGTCATCACAATCCTGGATGGGGGTCGAGTCTGGGCGAAAGCCCGATTTGGAATACCCTCGATTGAAATGGCGGAGGAGCAGTCGTTTTGCGTGCATTTGTCCCTGCAGGGAGGCAACATTCTTGAAGTTGGAGACACCCATTTGGATGAAAGGTTTTCTCAACTTAAAATCGTAACGGACGAGCCCAAATTACGATTCTGCGCGGGGGCACATTTGCGCACTCCAACGGGCCATATTTTGGGAGGAATCTGTGTTCTAGACACCCAAACTCGTCAATTGGACGCTGACCAGCGACGATGCCTGCAGATATTGGGTCGTCAGGTGATGGGGCAGTTTGAATTGCATCGTCAGAACCGCGATCTGCGCGAACTTCAGCAAAAGGGTGATCAGATGCTCGATGATTTGAAGTCGAGCGAAGAACGCTTTCAGCTCGCAATGACGGGCTACCCGAGAGGTCTTTGGGATTTGCAGGTGGCGACGGGTGAGATGGTTTATTCGCCCGGGTTTTGCCGATCCGGCCACGAAGTTTGAGGTGAAGTATCGCATGCAGACCCAGACGGGAGACTACCGGTGGTTCATCTCAAACGGTCAGACGGTTTGTGACGAAAATGGTGTAGCTGAACGGATGGTTGGGTTCACTTGCGACATCACCGACCGGAAGCGCATCGTTCGCGCGGTGACCAGGTCCGAGACTCAGCTGCGCGAGGCGCAGCGCATTGCCAATCTGGGCAGTTGGCGGTTAAATCTCGAAACAGATGAGGTGACTTGGTCCAAACAGCTTTTCGCCATGTTTGGCCTGCCTCCCGCCGAGACGGCTCCCTCTTACAAAGATCAGGAGAGTATGTTCACTGAAGACAGTTGGGAATTGCTCAGTCTTCACGTGGAAAAAGCGATCAAAGAGGGCGAATCTTATGCACTCGAATTGGAAACTCTACTGCCCGATGGTGCCACCCGTTGGGTTTTGGCTCGGGGAGAGCGAGTCGTCGATTCCGAAGGGGGAGCCACCGCGTTGCAGGGAACCGCTCAGGATATCACCAAGATAAAAACGGTGCAGGATACTTTGCGTGAACAGGCGGTTTTGATCGATCAATCTCCCGATGCGTTTATCGTGTGGGATTTGGACCAAATTGGGCAATTTTGGAGCCAAGGAGCAGAACGTATATTCGGAATTACGAGTGACGACGCGCTCGATCAAGAGGTGACGGATATATTGGAATTCGATGCTGAAATGTTTGCCGAAGCGGATCGAGAGATTCGTGAAAAGGGGGGAATGGCGCGGTGAGTTCACCACCAATACTTCCGAGGAGGAGAGCTGGTGGTCGAGGCGCGATGGAAACTTCTTTACGACCGGGAAGGAGAACCCCAGTCGATTCTTTCTGTTCACACGGATAATACGGAACGCAAAAAAAATGGAGATGCAGTTTTTGCGTGCGCAGCGCATGGAGAGTATCGGAACGTTGGTCGGAGGGATTGCCCACGACCTGAACAACGTCTTGGCACCGGTTCTCATGGGGATAGCGGTTTTGCGTCGTATGATGCCCGAACCCCGAGCCGAGCGGATCATCGATAACGTGGAACGAAGTGCTAATCGGGGAGCAAGTTTGGTGAAGCAGGTTTTGTCCTTTGCGTGCGGTTTGGAAGGAGAGCGAATCCCGCTAAAGATGCGGGATGTTGCCGTCGAAATAGAAGAAATTGTCGCGACGACTTTCCCCAAAAATACCGAGTTCGACGTAAATATCTCGAGTGACACTTGGCGAGTCCTGGGCGATGCCACTCAGATAAATCAGGTTTTTCTAAATCTTTGTGTGAACGCACGCGATGCCATGCCTGATGGAGGTAGTCTGTCGCTTAGCGCCGTGAACATTGAAGTCGATGAGCACTACAGCAGCATGAATAAGGATGTGACCGCAGGGCGCTATGTTCTGATCGAAGTCATCGATACCGGCTCAGGAATTCCGCGTGATATTGTTGATCGAGTATTCTAACCTTTCTTTACGACCAAGGAGATCAACAAAGGGACCGGACTCGGTCTTTCCACGGTTATCGGCATCGTGCAAAATCACGCCGGTTTTGTGAACGTCTACAGCGAGGAAGACCGGGGCACGACCTTTAAGATCTACCTGCCGGCAGCGGAGAAAAATGATTCCGAAGAAGAGATTGCCAAGACCACCGACACGTTGCTTCGCGGCAATAATGAAGTCATTTTGGTGGTCGATGATGAGCCTCCCGTTTTGGAAGTCACCGCTCAGACTTTGCAGGCCTTTGGCTACAAGGTGCTCACCGCCGAAGATGGCGCGGAAGCGATTGGCATCTTTGCCAGTCATCGAGCAACGATATCATTGGTGCTGACCGATATGATGATGCCGATCATGGACGGGCCGGCGTTAATTTCAGCGATCCACCGAATCGATCCGGCTGCGAAAATCATTGCAGCCAGCGGACTTTCATCCGGAGCAAAAATTGGAGTGAACCGAGTTTCCGCTTTGGGAGTGAAACACTTCCTGCCGAAGCCTTATTCTGCCGACTCCCTATTGAGGATGATTCGGAAAGTGGTGAATGAACCGCTGAAAATCCCCAGGGCTTGAGGCGGATTCCCCGACCTTGAACTAGGTTCGAAGCACTGCGCCGGATTTTCAACTGGCCACCCCGCTGCGGAGGTATTTGAAACCCCGCCCCGGTGGTCTAACCGTGGAGGTTGACCAATTTGTTCTTTGAGCGTGGAGTTTGTAATTCTTTCCACTGTTTTTTTTCGATGAATAAGATACTCCTGCTTGCCGCTTTTGCGCTACCCCTGCTCGCCGACTTGCCCACGCCCGTCATCGATGGTTCGGGTCCGGGTTGGAAGGAACTCACCGAATCCGACTTTATGGATGTCAACTGTGGTGATGAAACCTGGAGCTGGAACGGCAACTCCGTCGCCTGCACCGGCGAGCCCATCGGAGTGATCGCGACCAAAAAGTTATACCGAAATTTCGAACTCATCGCGGAATGGCGCCACAACAAACCTGCGGGTAATTCCGGCATCTTTGTTTGGGCATATCCCGATGTGATCAAAGCCATGCAAGAGGGCACCAATGAAGATCGTCTCCCTCAAGGCATCGAGGTGCAGGTTCTCGATCTTGGCTACAAAACCAATTACGAGAAAGACGGGAAACGAAAGGCTGATTGGTTCACCTGCCACGGCGATGTCTTTGGCGTCGGCAAAGCGAAATTTGAACCGTTCCTGCCCATCTCGCCCAATGGCACCCGTTCGTTCCCCAACTACGAAACCACCAAACCTCACGGCGAGTGGAACCACTATTACATCCGCTGCATCAACGGCGAGATTCGCCTATGGGTAAACGGCAAGGAAGTCTCCGGCGGCAGTAATTCCACCACGACCAAAGGTCACATTTGTTTGGAGTCCGAAGGTTCACCCATCGACTTCCGCAACCTCTTGATCCGAGAGCTACCGTAGAGAGGATTTTGGAAAGTTTAAGACCCCTTTTGGGCAGCTCAAAGCCGGGTAGAACAATTGATACCCGTTTCGGAAACGAAGTTGACGAACGTTGTCGGGCTTTATGCCCGACAGCTCCGGTCCCTTTTGGGATTTCCCAAACATGTCCTATTGCCTCTACGTTTTCTCTGAGGCCAGCAGGGGATTGCTTTAGTTCGAGGCACCAGCTCAGAGGGTGGCTACAAGACACCTGAACGGACCTCACTCAGACCGGTTGCAGATCCACCTTGCGGCCGACGATACGGTGATTGTCGGCTACTTCCTCCAGGCTCTCCATTTGGGCAACACAGGCGGAGAGGTTGGGGTTCTGTAATGCCCACAGGTAGGCTTTGGAGAACGTGGATAAGTTCTCGTCGGGGATCGCAGTATCCAGTTTTTGCTGACGCCACTCAGGTTGATTCGGCATGGCGAACAAACGGGCGACTTTCATGGCGATCATGCCCAGACCGGCTTGATGGGCTCGATGCATGTCGGGCTCCAGCGCCGCGTGGTTGGCAATGTTGTAAGCG
Source organism: Actomonas sp. (assembly GCA_965203585.1). GTDB lineage: Bacteria > Verrucomicrobiota > Verrucomicrobiia > Opitutales > Opitutaceae > Actomonas. The sequence continues at coordinate 30,542 of CBDBDC010000002.1, read as the reverse complement.
AACATGGCGCCGTCGTAGTAGCCGACGTCAATCGCCCTGGATAGGTGGGATCCGACGTCGTTATGGAAGGAGACCGCGGCCGCGCGGATCAGTCCCTCCTGTTTGAATTCAGCGAATACTTCCCGGAGAGGTTCATCGTCCATCATCTCCGGCATGGCGATGCCGTGCGGGCAATGCAGCACATCCAGATAGTCGGTTTGCAGGCGTCCCAATGAATCGTGGAGGAGTTTGCGGGCGTGGTCCTTGACCTTTTGTTTCCAGCCATCCCGGTAGCCGTGTTCCTTGAGCACGAGATAGCGGTAGTAGGTCTTGGGCACCTGTCCTTCCTGCCCGCCAAAGTAGTTGTGGTGGTAGCCGGGCTTGAGCACACCGTGCTCTTCGATCATTGCGGCGGCTTTTTTCTTCAGGGCGTCGACTTGGGCGCCGGAGAGCCCTTTTTCGATCTCCTGCATCACGCCGCCGAGATACCCGTAGTAGGAACTGAGTTTGGAGGCGAGGAACACGTCATCCCGAATGCCGCGGTCCTTGATGTAGACCCCCATGTTGGACTCCACCTTCCCTTTGCTATAGGCGGCGGCGCAGTCGATGTAGTTCATCCCGCGCTCGTATTCGAAATCGAGAATAGGGAAGTGGGACGGGTCGTTGAAGGGGAAGGTGCCGATGACCAGTTCCGAGACCATCATCCCCGTGCGACCCAATATGCGATAGGACATGCCGTCGCGTTTGTCCCTCCAGATGGGGGAGGGTGCTTGAGAATTGATCGGGTGGGGGGAAGCCTGTGACGAGCCCGCCAAGACGGTGGGAGCAAGTGCCAATCCCACGGAGGCGGCAGCAGTTTGGTGAAAGAATTCTCGGCGGGTGGATTTGGGGGAGTTCATCGCAGCTTCCTTATTGATGTTCCTTATTTTGGAAAAACACCATCCCAACTCCCATCGATTCGGTTTAACAATTCAGTTCCGAAGCTTCCTTCCAACCGGCGGCGTAAGCACCGAACACTTTTTGCATTTCGTCGCGGACGCGGCGGAAAACGATCATCTGCTCATCTTCGTCTCCGGGCGCATGGGCAGGATCATCAAATCCACAATGGTGTCGGCCGACTTGGCCAGGATACATGGGACAGGCTTGGCCGGCGTTACCGCATACCGTGATGACGGTGTGCACATCTCTATCCAGAAAATCGTTCATGTGCTTCGAGGTGTGTGCACTGATGTCGATGCCGATCTCGGCCGTGGCTTTGATCGCGAGGGGATGCACGTAGCCGGCCGGCTTGGAGCCCGCACTTTGCACATTGAGGAGGTCGCCCGCCGCTTGGCGCAGGATGCCTTCGGCCATGTGACTGCGGCATGAATTTCCGGTGCAGAGAATGAGGACGATGGGTTTGGACATTTTGAAATTCCGAGCGACTGAAGCGCTTAGTGTTTTGGTTAGTAAGAGGGAGAAAGGAGTCGGGCGTGAATGAGTCCGCCAAATTGAGCGCCCAAGATCGGGGACAACACATAGACTGTGAACCACCCGGTGCTGCCATTGGCGCGGAAGACTTCGTCACCCCAGCCGGCGAGAGCCGCGACGATGCGTGGGCCGAGATCACGGGCAGGGTTGAAGCCCGCCATCGTTAGAGGTGCCAAAAGGGAAATCAGCACCGTGATGGTGAGACCGATGGTCCAAGGAGCGTGGGTGGGCGCAGCGCCCGAATTGTTCGGATTCGTTACACTCAGGATAACCACCATGAGCACAGCAGTGCCGGCAATCTCGGCTCCCATGGCACGAAGCTCCGACATCGGGAACACGGCCTCAGTCAGCGGCCGTCCTCCGGGGTTAGGGAAAAACTCCGCCAAGATCATCGCGCTGGCTTCGCTGCCGGGGCTGCCGCGCACGATTGCCTGAGTTTGTTCGAAAGCCGTAAGCGCGTCACCAAACAGAACCAGGAGCAGGACCGCTGCGATCATGGCTCCAGCGAATTGGGCGAGGATGTAGGGCAAAATCTTCGCCTTCGGAAAATCCCTCCAAACCGCAAATCCCAGGGTCACGGATGGGTTGAGATGTGCTCCGCTGATCGAACCGGTGAGTTGGATGGCAAAGGCGATTCCCAGCCCCCATACGATCGCCACCTGGAAAAGACCCACCTGCGCGCCGGTCAGGACCGCTGCGTAGACCGAACCACAACCGAACAAGACCAGCAGAAATGTGCCGAAGATTTCGGCGGCGCACTGTTGCAGAAGCGTTGGACGGTTGGGCTGACTCATGGCTTGGCCAGTACCACTGCAAGCCCCTCGCTGCGTCACGTCAACCCGTAGACTTCAACATTACGGTGGCGGAATTCGGACAAATCTCCCGAAATTGCCGCGTATTGGTCAATTCCGAGGGAGCGTCAGCCCTAGTCACCGGACGGTATCCTTGCCGGGCAAAATAGGCTGTGGCGTTGTCGGTAATCAGCCCCAGTTGACGCACCCCGATCTCAGTCGCCCGTTGTTCCGCCCGATTGAGAAGCCGCTGTCCTAATCCTGTCCGCTGCAACATCGGCGTGACTCCCAATGAGCGCAAAAGCGCGAAGGGAATGGCCGGTTCCAGTCCGACGACTCCCACGATACCTAGGTCGGATACCGCGACGAAAAAATGGTCCCATGGTGCCCCCGCCAAGTCCGCGGTGGGCAGATTTACCTGCCCCAGCAAATCCAGGATTTGGGGAACGTCCTCAGGTTCGGCGGGACGGAGGGTTACAACGGGCATGATAAGGTTGGTTTCAAATTGAATGACGGAAGCGGGAGATTGCGGCGAGGTTCATTGAACTTCTTGGGCGGGCGATTGACGGATTCTTCGCAACCGCTTTTTTGTGGTTATGAAATTGAGGCGAGCCAGTTTGATTTTGGGAGCGGTTATCTTTGGTTTTGTGGTTACGGCTGCGGAGCCACCGCTGCTGAACCTCTCTCGCGCGAAGATGGCAGTGCGCGAATATCATGACAGCGGTCGATATATTCATGATGTGGCGCAGGTGGCGGGATTGGCGACGACGTGGTTGGAGCAACGGGCGGCTCGGCGCTCGCCGGATGAAAGATTGGCCGTGGTATTTGATGTCGATGAAACTGTGCTTTCCAACTATCCCCACATGGACGAACGCGACTTTGGCTACGTGCCGGAAGAATGGGTTAAATGGGTGGAAAAGGCGGCCGCTCCAGCGCTCGATCCCATGCGGGAGGTTTATCGCAAAGCTAGAGCGTTGGATATCGCTGTGATTTTTCTTACCGGGCGCCATGCTCCGGCCGAGGAAAAAGGCACCCTGGAGAATCTCGAACGCGCGGGCATGGGTGAATTTGAACGCATCATTTTCCAGACTGCGGATGACACGGCTTCCACCGCGGCGGAGCGGAAACGATTGCGCCGAATTCGACTCGAACAGGAAGGCTGGACGATCATCGCGAGTTTGGGAGATCAGCAGAGCGATATTGCCGGTGGTCATGCCGAACGAATTTTCAAACTACCGAATCCGTATTACGAAGTTCCGTAGAGAGGGAGGGGCAGCAAAGCCCGACTCCCATGCAGGACTCGGCGGAGTGGGTGGGTCGGGCTTTATGCCCGACTGGCTTGCGATTCGATTTCAGCTTCCTCTTCGGAATAGAGATCACACCCCCAAAAGCGCCTGAGCGATGTCAACTTTGGCGACTTGGCGGGCGGGCACAATGCTTGCGATTTGAGTGGTGACCAGTAGCACGCCTCCTCCCAAGAAATAGGGCCACCACGGAGAAGCGTCGAATCCCGTGAGGCCTGCCTGGGCCGTGTGGGCCACGAAGCCCGCGGCTGCGACTCCAAGCAAAATGCCGAATATCGCGAGTCGGACATTGGTGAAAAGCACGTGGCGCAATACACCGTCGTTCGTGGCCCCGAGGGCGGCGCACATGGCGAGATCCCGGCGTTGGTTGTCCACCAATTGCGACATCACGCCGTAGGTTCCCAACACAGACATCAGGAGGGCGATCGCCCCGAAAACGCCAAGCAACACGATCTGCAAACGAGGCGCTGCGTAGGATTGCCAGACCAAGGAGTCCAGTGAGCACGCGTCAATCGGCGCGAAAGCCGGACTGGTGCGGCGAAGGGCGCGTTGACCCGCCGCCAGGATGTCGGCGGTCGAACCATGGTCTTCCAACATCACCCAACCATGGCGGACTGATTTTTGAGACCAGGGCACATAGACCGTTTCAGACGCTGGAAATCCGGCTCCGGAATCGCGCACATCGGTGACGACACCCACGATTTCAATCAATGGTGCGTCAGCCGGATTGATGGGTCTGAGCATTCGGCCGACGGCGGTTTCGCCCGGCCAGTATTTGGTGGCGGCAGACTGGCTGATGACCGCGACGGGTCGGGAATCCTTCGTGTCGTGAGGACTCAGGTGCCGACCTTCGACCAATTTTGTGCCGAGAACTTGAGTGTAGGTAGGCGACGCGCGACGGAAATGAAAGGTGTGGGCATCTTCGGTGAAACTGCCATCAGGCAACTGCGGTTTGAATCCTCCGCCCCCATTGGATGTCGCCTACGGGAATCGTGGAACTGAATCCGAATCCTGTCAGCGTGGACTCCTAGGCTAGTGGTCGGGTTACCTAGTATCCTCAGTATAGGTTTAGTTGCCAGCAACTCCAAGATGCCCGCGTGATTTGAGATTTTCGAGGTCGATTGGCATGTGAATCTTTGGTGAAAGTTGACGAAAACCCAAAGTGTCGGCACTAATGCCGACTATCATTGCTTCCAAATGATGAAAATGAAATGCCCAAAAAAGCCCCGAATCATTTCGGGGCTTTTTGAAGTTGCGATGCAACGCTTGTGATTTACTCCGCCGCGGCGATACCGGCTTCGAGATCGGCCTGCAGGTCGGACCAATCTTCGATGCCGAGGGAGAGACGGATGTAGTCCGGCGTAGTTCCCGAGGCGACTTGTTCGTCGGCGGTGAGCTGACTGTGGGTCGTGCTGGCGGGGTGGATGGCGAGGGACTTTGCATCGCCGATGTTTGCGAGGTGGGAGAAGAGCGAGAGTCCACCGATGAACTTGCCAGCACCTTCGTAGCCACTCTTGAGGCCAAATCCGAGCAATCCACCAAAACCACCGCTGAGGTATTTCTTGGCGGCGGCGTGGTTCGGGCTGTCGGCCAATCCCGGATAGTTGACCCAGGCAACACGGTCGTCGTCGGCGAGGAACTCGGCGGCCTTTTGGGCGTTCTCGCAGATACGCGCCATGCGCAGGTGCAGGGTCTCGATACCTTGGATAGTTTGCCAGGCGTTGAAGGGTGATTGGCAGCCGCCGATGTCACGGAGCAACTGCAGACGCATCTTCATGATGTAAGCGATATTCGCATCACCGGCGGGCGGGAAGGCTTTGAAGGTATCCCAGTGCACGAGACCGTGGTAGGACGCGTCGGGTTCGGTGAAGCCGGGGAAGCGCCCCTGGCCGTAGTCGAAGTTACCACCGTCCACCACGATGCCGCCGATTGAGGTGCCATGGCCGCCGAGGTATTTGGTTGTCGAGTGCACGACAACGTTGGCGCCCCACTCGAAGGGACGGTTAAGAATCGGAGACAATGCGGTATTGTCGATGATGAGGGGCACGCCGACCTCCTTGGCGATGGCGCCGACTTCTTCCATGGGGAAAATGTTGAGCGCAGGATTGCCAAGACCCTCACCAAAGAACGCTTTGGTGTTGGACTTTACCGCGCTGCGGAAGGAGTCAGGATCGGCGGCGTCGACGAAGTCCACCTCGATACCCAGTTTGGGCAGGGTGTAGTGGAACAAATTATAGGTGCCTCCATAGAGTTGGGATACGGAAACAATATGGTCTCCGCTGCCGGCGACGTTAAGAATGGCGTCGGTTATGGCAGCTTGACCGGAAGCATGGGCGAGGGCGCCGGTGCCGCCTTCGAGGGCGGCGATACGTTGCTCTAGCACATCGGTGGTCGGATTCATGATCCGGGTGTAGATGTTACCCAGCTCTTTCAGGGCGAAGAGATTGGCGGCGTGTTCGGCGTCGCGGAACACGTAGCTGGTCGTTTGGTAGAGGGGGACCGCACGGGAACCGGTGGTGGGATCTGGCGCTTGGCCAGCGTGGAGGGCTTTGGTGCCGAGACCTTGAGGAGTAGACATAGAGAGGGTAGGTTTAAGGAAGAAGTGGGAAGGATGAAGTAAGAAGTGGGAAAGATGAAGTAAGAAGTTAAGGCAGAGTGATTTCGTGGATCTAAAAAAAGCGTCCTGCTGACGTCTCACAGGATCCGTCCACTCGGCTTGAGGACCGGCTGCGGTGCTTGTGCCGGGCTGAAGCGGTGAAAATAGGCATCCACCGTGGAGCGGGAGATCCCAAGCTGGCGCACGACGTGCGCGACCCTTATCGATGAGTCCTCCTGGCATCGCTCCCACGCCACCCGCAGCGCCGTGACCGTTTCGGGTGAGAGCTTGCGGCAGTGCGGCAGACACCCGCCCACCGGCAGATCGGCGAGCGCGGGATGGAATCGACCCGGCCGGCGCGTCAGCCGCTCCGGTCCGGACTTGGGCAGCGAATCGCGGGTGCTGCCATTGAAGGCAGGCCACGGGTTGCCATGATGATCACGCGGCGCACGGGCGGCCGCACAAAACGAATCAACCGGGCACCGCACGACCACGATGCCCTGGGCAGTCGCAAAGTGCAGCGCGACCATGCCGCTACCTACGCACGCCGCCCCCAGTGCCTGCGCGGTGATCACATCGCGCACCGCCGTCACGCGCGTTGCCCTGGCCTGGCTGGGGCCAGACCGGGGAACCGATGTCCCTTGATACCTGCGCTGGAGTCGTGCCATCTGTCATGATCATGACAGACACCACCCAACGGCGTTAGCCCCCGGTTGCCTCCATTGATTCCATTACACTTTAAGTGCGAAAATCGGTCGGGACTATGACTAACGCGTCAATAGGACGCGATGCTCTTGCCCTTCGAGAATTGTCACCTTCTCGCTGACAACCCCACCACTCGACTGCAGACCGTAACGGCCGGGCACAGCCCAAGTGATTGTTGTTTGCAAATGGTATTTCCCGGCCGGGAGGTTTTCGAACCTGAACTCACCATTGGCATCCGCCGTGGTTATTCTGAGCATTTTGGCGAGAAAGCCCCGCGCTTCCGGTGGCAGACCGTCGGTGCTACCCCCCGGTTTCAATAATTGCCCAAATGGCCTGTGTCCACTCGTCATCAGGGGTCATCATGACTGCATTTCCAGCACCTAGCTTTACATCCCCACCGCGCGTCTTCAAAAACGCTTGGCCGTTGATACTAGCAGTTCCAGCTAGTAGATAGGCCTCGGCTACTTCCGAGTCATATAGCTGGCCCAGTTTCACCATCTTCTGTTCGGCAAGTTTTTTTCTTCGGTGGTCGTCGTGCACATCGGCCTCGCGCAGCATTGTAGCAAACTGGTCTGCCGGAACATCAAATCTGTATGGCTCGCGACCACTCGTTACCTCGATTTTTAAGCCATCCTGTGCGCCGATCTCCATCAACTCGCGACCGAGTGAAACCCTCACAAGCTCGGATTTAGACAGGAACCTCTTGATAACTTCAGTATGCGCTACTTCTAGGCGATGCCCACCGGCGGAGACTCTAACGTCGGTCAGATCAAATTTCTTGTGGGCGGCAATCGCTAGGTAATATTCTGCCGACTCGTCGCCAAGCCGAGCGCCTAAGTTGTAGAAGTCATGCGAACCGGTCCCAGCCTTCTGGGCAGGAAGCTGCCAGTCGGTATTCTCCGCGAGAACTCCACCGGCCGCTAATAGAAATAGAGTGAGCAGTGCTGATTTCATGGTTGATGTATTGTAGGTCTTAGAAAACCGGCCGGTGTGACTCACGTCGAGCCTTCATCGCCGGGGTCTTAATCGGAAAGGTGGTCCAAGTCCTCGCGCCGTAGATGCAGGCGCACCTGGCCCCACGCATAGCCCAACCCGCCGGGCACCTCCTCAGCACGATCTAGCCACTGGCGCACATGCTCCTCAATGCGTTCACGATCAGGGGCAGCAGGCGCGGGGTGGGAGGGGTCAGCAGAGATCACCCTAGAAGTATGGCGACCGCCCGACGAAGTTTTTGCCGCCCGCGCGGCCTTCACCCCCGCCACGCCTCGGGCAAATTCCGGATCTCTGCGCGCCAGCCCATCTCGTGTGCGCACCGCATCGGCGAGTTGCTCGTCATGATCCGGCATTCTGATGCCCGCCTCCATCTCAGCGGATCTGAGCTTGCGGCACATTTTCGCAGTGATCGGCACCTTCTCGTTTCGAATATCGTAGAGCATCGTCCGCGATACTCCCAAAGCTGCTGCGACTGCGGACATATTTCCAGATAGCTTCGCGCGCAAGCGATCCAATCTGTCAGAAAAAACAGTCAGACTGTAAGATTGCGTTTGCATAGTGTCAGATTCAGACAATTATTGGACCCATGTTGCAGGCCACCACCCCGAAAGTCACTCGCAAACACTCCCCTCAGGCCCCGCGTTTCCCCGGCATCTGCGAATTCGCGCGCCGCCAAGGCGTTGATCGTGTGCACGCCTTCCGCGTCCCCACCGGGCAACGCGAGAGCCGCCGTCTCACCGCCGCGTGGGCCGCCTACCAATCCGCCCAAGAAAAGGAGTCCGCATGAGCGGCGAAGCCTGGATACACCGCGACAACGCCCGCCTCCTGCGTGGCCTCGCTGCTGTCATGAGCCACGCCGCCGACCACCAAGAACGCTGCGCCCGCTCCACCTATCGCCTCAACTACCGCGAAATCTGCGCTGACTCTCAATGCATCCTCGCGCACCAGCTCTTCAAAGAAGCCGCCCTCAAAGACGGTTTCATCGAGCTGCAAGACAGCGCCGGGCGCACCCGCGCCGCCCACCTCGGCATTCACGAAGCTGCCCATCATCACGGTCGAAGCCGATGATGACTGCACCAAACAGGTGACGAGGAAGCCGGTCGCGACACCGGCAAACCGGTTCCCGGTCATCGTGCGCATCAGGGACCGCAGGTGATCACCGGAAAGTTTTTGCAGGGCCTCCGACATGGCTTTCATGCCGAAGAGAAACATGCCTAAGGGAGGGAGAGAGTGAGGTTTGAAAATCGGCCGGAATAGGGCCGAATAGCCCTTACTAACCCTAAAATCAACGAGTTATGAGAAATCGCTGGTCAGTTACCGTTTTGATCAATAAATCGGCCCATTCGGGCAGAAAAGTGCGAGTTTGATAAACGATCTACGCGCCTTCAGAGGAGTTGCCTCTGCTGTGCATCAGTTTTGCAACGCTGTTGTTTTCGGAGTTCACGTTGCCGCTCCTGGAGAGATTTGGCCGATTGAACCTCTTTTGCGTTCTCGACGATCAGCTCGGTCATTTTTGCCGATTTCTGGCCGTTGATTCTCAGACCGGCGATCGCTGAACCGTAAGGCACCAAGAATTTCGAAAAGCGAACCAATCATACTGGGGGGGGGAATTGGTCCGAAGCAGGGCAGGTGGGAAGGTCGGGGGCAAACCTGTTGTCACTCAAATGTAACGTTTGTGACGAATAGGGCCGGCTTCGGGCCCCAAAAAAGCCCGGCAGGAAAGCCGGGTTGTTGGAGCAAAGGGCTGAGTTGGGTTACATGCCCTGTTTGATGAAGGCGACTTCGTCTGTTTCGGAGTTTACCTTCTGTTCCTGGTCTTCCGCGGTGGTGACGCCGATGTAATCTCCTACGACTGATGCCAGCACTGGAAGTGCTTTCCGGAGGTCGTCGTCCTCCGCCTCATTGGAGACATAGACGCTCCAGAGCTGTTCGGGAGGGGAATCGTCACCGCTTTTCACGTTCTCTCGGGCAGAAACGCGCAGGTATTTTTCATAAACCGTGACGGGAATGGTCTTCTCCTCGAAGCCGATCAACTCTTGCGAGGGAGGATCGAGCACTGAGACCCGCCGAAAGACGACTGCACCCGAGGGAGTCCGCGTGGGGACGATCACGGAGCGGACACCGCCTTCGAGCGGGGCGAACACTGGCACGGAGCGCGATTCAAATTCAACTCGAGGAGGCTCCACGTCGTAGTCCACTTCGACGACCATGTCGGCATTCTCAGGATTGGGGGCCTCGTAGAGACCACGGCCGGAAAGGGCGGTTTTGACGTAGTCGACCGCCTCGCGGGCGCGGAGATCGGTCTCAGGATTACCACCATTTTTGGTGACGATACGGTAGGATTCTCCCGACTTCTTTTCGGCGTTCGAGATCGCGTTGATCTTCACGTTATAGGTGTTGGTCGAGCAACCGGCGAGGAACAGCCCGGCCAAGGCGAGAAAGCAAAAACGATGGAGTGTAAGCGTGGAGCGGACCATGGGGAGGGATCGGGTCAGGGGGTTCCGACCGAGGTTTCACCTCTAAGTTCCGCGAGTTCGGCCTCAAGACGGGCAATTTCTGCGGTTTCGGCGGAGATTTTGGCTTCGGTTTCGTCGAGTTCCTTCTTCCGATTGAGGGCCCACTCGCGTTCTGCCTTCAATTCCGCGAGGCGGGAAGCGGTTTCATCCGCCCGGCGTTGGGCATCGGTGAGTTCTGCGTCGGTGATCCGAAAGCCTTGGGCGATGGCGAGTTCTTCTGAAAGTTGGTCCTGTAAACGCGCCTCTTCCTGACGTTTGCGGGCGAGTTCCTGCTGGTAGGAGCGCTCCTGGGCGAGGCGATCCTGGGCGTTGCGCTCCTTCACCTCTTGGACGAGACCGATGGCCCCGCCGACCAGTGCACCGGCCGCGCCACCGATGGCGGCGCCGGATGCGCCGTTGCCCGATCCGGTATTATTACCGATGACCGCGCCAGCAAGCGCGCCGCTGGCGCCGCCAATACCGGCGCCTTTGGCAGTTTTCGAGGGGGTTACCTTGCATCCGGAGAGCAAGGAGAGGGAAAACAAGAATGCGACAACGAGGGTTGTTCTCATAATCGGACGACGTTTGATTTTCACAAGGTTGGCCGTTAAGGGTGAAAAGTAAATAAAGTGAGTATAGCTTTGAGGCAAGGCTGATTCGCGGTTCTTGGTTCGACACGCACCCTTTCGAAAATGTTCAGTAAGATTTTTAAAATTCGACGGCACATTTATCGCGCACTGCGCTCTTAACTCCCATGACCTCTATGCCCCAGCGAGGATTTTTCACCCAAGGTTTTATCGTCCAGAGTGTTGGTTTGTTGATTGCCATAGTAGGCGTCGGCCAGCTTTACAGCCAATATATCCGCCCCCAGGCGGCTGAGGTTGAGATCACGCGTCGTATTCTGGAACAGCGTGGAGCCGAGGAGACTGAAGAGACTTCCCGAAACTTTGTCGTTATCCTGAAAGACTACGAGCAACAGGCCTGTCTCACCCTTATGTTGTGGGCGACGATCCTGCTCGCCTACAAATTGTGGTTGGTTGGCCGCGAGCGCCAAGTGATTGGCCGCGAATTTGTTGATTTGGAGGTGGGACAAAGGATTTTGCCCGAAGCTGCGCTGGATTATGCCAAGGAGGTGCAATCCGTGATGGAAGGTGAAAGGAGTCTCGCGAACAAACTTCTCCCGGGGTTCGTGCTTTCGGCTCTCCAGCGATTTAATTCTACCCACTCCATCCAAGATGCCGCCGGCGCGGTGCAAGAGCGGTCCCAGGCGGCCGCCGATGAGTTGGATTCGGACCTTTCCCTCGTGCGTTACATTACCTGGGCGATCCCGTCGGTCGGGTTTATCGGGACGGTTCGCGGTATTGGTGACGCGCTGGCCCAAGCCGATGAAGCGCTCAAAGGCGATCTCGCGGGTGTGACCAATTCCCTCGGTTTGGCCTTCAACTCCACCTTGGTGGCGCTCGTGCTCAGTATCGTGCTGATGTTCTTCATGCATTTGCTGCAATCCCGCCAGGAGCATCTCATCCAGGACTTCCAAGAATACTGCCGCATTAAAATCGTGGACCTCATGAAAGTGCCGGCCCGCGACGACATGGACGCGACGTTTGTCTAAGCCGCTCCTTAACCCCTCCTCCTTTTTTTGAATCATGGCTTACGCATGTGGAATTGAATTTTCTGACTTCGACTTCAACGCCGCCAATCTGGCTACCTCGGGAGAGGTAACCACCGCGATCGACGAAACGGGTGGAGGTTGGCCCGCCTTCGCGGCGTGGAATGGCAGCGAACTGGTATTTGGCCGGGACGCGGAGAAACAGTGGCGGCTTCATCCTCGCGCCGCCAGTCATGTTTTCTGGGAGCATCTGTCTTTGGCTCCTTCCGATTTGGAAGGTCCGCCTCGCACTCCCGCCTACTCCGAGTTGGCCTACGCGTTCCTTAGTGGATTTTGGCAAGCACTCACGACGCAACATGGCACGCCGGAGAAAGTCGTGCTCGCTATGCCCGGACAATTGCTCGGTGACGGTGATGGCGACAGTCCGGCGATCGGGTTGATCCTGGCCATGGCGCGCGATCTGGGCATCCCGTTGGCGGGGCTCTCGGGACTTTCGACCAGCTCGTTCAATGATCCAAAGACGGCCGGGGTCCTAACGGGCGGACGCCTGCTTTATCTCGACCTGCACCTGCATTCGGCCGCGATGTCGATGCTCACCACCGATTCGGATGGAAGACTGCACCGGCGGCGCTACATGCGTTTACCCCGGCTGGGTTACGTTCCGCTGATCCAAGGGCTACACCGGTCCATGGGTAATCGATTCCTGCGGGCTACGGCGTTCGATGTTACCGCCCAGCGGGAGCTTGATCAGTTGTTTTATGAGCAAACGCGGGAGCAACTGCTCGATGCCAGCCGCGGAGCGGACATTCGCTATTCGATTCAAACCTCTTCCCGCGTGCATCAAGCGGCGTTTCCCCGTGAAACCTTGCGTCGCGACCTCGGCCCCCAGGAAAAAGGTTGGGCCGACGCTGCCGTTAAGTTTTTGCGAGATGGCTCCTTCGAACCCAAAGATGTGACGGTCGTGGTGAGTTCTCGGGTGCGGATGTTGCCCGGTATGGACGAGGCCCTAGCTTCACGTGGTTTTGGCCGGGTCGTGCATCTGGACCACGGTGCGGCGGCCCGCGGTGCGGCCAAATTTGCGGCCGAGCTCACCGTTCCCGAAGACATTACCACCGTTCCGATTGTGAGCTCCGTGGAAGTATCTGCTCAAGCGGCGGGAGACACGGTGGAGGTTGTGCACGTTGCCTCTCCTCAGCCCTCGACCGGACTGGTAGCTAGCCACCTGGTCGTCGACGCCTGTTCCTATTCTCTCCATGCTTTACCGGAAATTCTGCAAGGTGATGCCGATGCCGGCGATCCGGCGGTTCCCGGCTTGGCTCGATTGGGTCCCGTGCCGGTTCGCTTGATCCGTCAGGAAGGCGAGTTGCACATTGAAACGCCTGATTCGGGCGCCCTGATGATGGCCCCCGGCGATCGCTTAAAATTACGCAAAGGTGACGAAGAGGTTGAACTCTTGATCGTGGCGGAAAGCCGTCCGAGCTCGGCCTGATTGAGGAAATTATCCTGCCATGGCCGGAAAGCGTAAACGTCGCACTCAGCAGATCTTCAGCATCTCCTTTCTGGACTGCATTTGTTGTGGTTTCGGCGGAGTGTTGCTGTTGTTCGTGCTGGTCGCGGGCAAACAGCGCAACGCCCAGGAGCAGCAGCTCGCGGAGATCCGCGAAGTGGTCGGGCAATTTGAGTTCGATGTGAAAAGCAAGGAAGAGCGGATCGAACGCATTACGTTGGAAGCGCAGGCGGACGAGGGGGAGTCCGAACAGACCGAGTCACGCAATACGATCACCGAAGTAGAAGTCACCGAACGCGAACAGACCTTGGCAAAATTGCTTCAGAGCGAGAGCAAGATGCAGAAGGAGATGGAAGAGCTCCTGGCTGAGAAAGAGGATCTCGCGACCGCGGAGGTTCCCGATCCGGTGCCGATTCCCAACGTCAAGCGCCGCCAATATCTTACTGGTTTTCAACTCGAAGGTGAACACATTCTTTTTCTGGTCCGTGGTTCCGGTAGTATGGTAGGCAACACCATCGCGGAGGCGGTGGAGCTTCAGAGTAAAACCGATGACGAAAAGCGTGAATCTCCCAAATGGGTGCGCGTGGTGGATTCCATTCGCTGGATGATTTCTTCGTTGCCAGCGGATTCCTCTTTTCAGGTTATGATGTTCGCCGAGGACACCGAGCCTTTGATCGCGAAGCACTCGGTGGATTGGATTCACCGTGAAGACGGGGAGTTGATCCAGGATGTGCTCGATTCCCTCGCGGAATATGTCCCTTCCGGCGGTGCCAATATGGAGCGTGCTTTCAGCGTGGTGCGCTCCATGGGCACCGTTCCTGACGCCGTCGTCATGTTGACCGACGGTTTGCCAACCCAGAGCGACACATATGCCAGTGGAGAATTCGTTTCGGAGACGGATCGTGTCCGTTATTTTAATGCTGCGGTTCGGGTCGCTGCTCCCGATATCCCCATCAATACCATTCTATATCCCCTCGAGGGCGACCCCGCCTCACCGTTCCTGTTTTGGCAATTGGCCGACCGGACCGAAGGTGCCCTCGTAAGCCCCGCACCGTCTTGGCCTGATATCCGATGAGAGCACGATCAAAAAGAGAGAGTGCCGATTTCGGCCTGTCGTTCCTCGACTGTATTTGCTGCGGGTTCGGCGCGATCGTGCTGCTTTTCGTGATCACGATGGGCTCGGCCAATCAGATGATCGAGTCCCTGCGTGATCGGCTGCAGGAAGTCGCCCAACGCCGACTCTCCAAGATGGAAGACCTCGAGGCTCGCGAGACAGAAGTAGCCCGACGGGCGGTCGAGGCCAAGGACTCGATTAACCGTGCGCAATCCCGCGCGGAGCGTCTTCGTTCGATGAGGGATACCCTGAGTTTGCAGATCGCTCAACTTCAGGCGGGACAGGACAAGTTGATGGTCGAGATGCAGGATGAAAAAGATCAGATCGCATCCATGCAGACCGAACTCGAAGTCGAGATGCCGCTGCCGGACATCAACCTGCCGGTAGGGCTGCCGATCGCGAGTAACTACATCGCGTTTGTCTTTGATACCTCCGGTTCGATGCGCGACACCACGACCGACCAATTACACGCCGCGGCGATCGAAAAAATTCAAAACGTGTTGGACAGCTATCCCGAAATCAAAGGGGTCCAGTTCCTTGATGCGGATGGCCGATTTATGCTGCGCGGAACTCCGGGAATCTGGTTGGACGATAAACCGGAAACGCGCATGGGCGCATTGCGGGCGCTCTCGAATTATCCCACCTTCAGCAACTCCAATCCCATTCCGGGAATCTTCCGGGCCATCCGCTCCCTCTATCAGCCCGACAACGAGGAGATGGACATGGCGGTGTTTGTATTTGGCGATGAATTTACCGGTAAAGCCGAGCCCGTCATCGCGCGACTCGAGTCGATCAACCCGCGGAAGGAAGACGGCACTCGCCGCGTATCGATCAACGCCGTGGGGTTTCCGACGGTTCTACGTTATCCCCTCATGGGCGCACACACCGGCATGAAATTTGCGAACCTCATGCGTGAAGTCGCCTACAAGCACGACGGTGCCTTCATCGCCGTGCGCACCAACGAAAACCGCCGGCGGTAGTTCGGTGTTATTGCGGCGGGGTATTACGGTTGGTTTAAGTAAGGGAGGAAAACCAGCGCGCCAATTGTGAGCGCTGCAATTGCCGACGCGAGCACACCGAACGCGGCGACGTCTTTTGCTTTCTTGATGCGGTCTTTCCTTTCCCGGGTAACCTCGTCCGCCAAAAACTCGATGCCCGTATTTAGGGCCTCCGCAATCCATACCAAACTGATTGCCGTTACCAGTGCGACCCACTCGATCGCGGAAACTTGAAAATATATGCCGAGAGAAATGGTGATGGCTGTCGCAACCAGGTGAACCCACGCATTGTGTTGGGTCGTGACCAAGGTCGCCGCTCCTCTGAATGCATGGGTGAAGCTTTGAAGACGCTTCAAAATTGAGAATTTCATTCGATCCTAAACATCCGTGAGATGGATTCCAAAGAAGCCATATTTATGGCCTTATCGAATTGGCCACATCTTTTAGAAGGCAAGCGTGATTGGGCGAAATGATATCGGGTTAAAACACCTGTGAGTAATTTCTTGGGTTCGTATTTTCAATTAAATGAGAGTCAATATACTCAGTTCTTTAGAGATTTGAATCTATGCATCTTTATTCACTTTTTGCCCCTGAATAGCGCTGTTCGGCTAAGAATTGATGATCAATATCCGTCAGCTGATCGACTTCGCTATTCACGGCCGCCATCGACTAGAGGCGATCGAAAAACTTCCTCTCGGATGCTCGCTAGGGGAGGCCGTTGCGCTTTATGGCCAAGCAGTTGAGACGAAACCCGCCGAGGATACTCCCGAGATCACGCAACATACCTTCTCGGCCGGAAACTATCATGAGGTCGTCGCAAGTGAATGGAAGAACACCATTCAATCGATCACCCACTGGTCTTTAAAATCTGATCCTGGCCGCGACCTTGACTGTATGCTTGCTGCCTACGGTGAATCGAGCGAATGGCAGATTTTGGAAGAGGCGGTTCCGAACATCATGGTTTCCGAAAAACGGAACGAAAGATTCAAGGACCTGGCCTTGGCCCCCGCGCTCAATGCCATCACCAGGGCCCCCGCGCTGCTGTCCCAAGCCAAGTTTGGTGGCAGTGATACGCTTCGACAGCGTTTCCTGTCGTCCTTGGGTGTTCCTGAGGAGGCACAATCATCGGCGAAACGCCGTCAGAAGGTTATTAATTTATGAACAGCTGTCGCCGTTTTCTCCCCATTATTGGTATTTGTGTTTGCCAAGCTTTGTTCGCCCAGCGCGAGAATTCCACTTCTCGAGCGCCCGAATTTTCGAACGAAGGCGGTAAACCCTCCGATTCTGCGATTGCATGGATAAATGATGCCGACGAAGATTGGCGACTTTTGTTGAATAAGGTCCGAGGAAATCCTCAAATGGGCGTTGGGCGACCAGAAGGTGGTCAAGCTCGAGGAAATAATTCTCGCACCGCAAAGTCTGAGGATAATCGGCAAAAGGCTGATTTGGCTCGTGAGTTCCAAATGCGGCATCCGAATCATCCGGCAGCTCGCGCCGCTCGGAAACTTGAGTCACTCGCATTGATCCAGGCGGTTCTGGCGGGACAAAGTGATTTGGAAGAACGGTCAGAAGCAACGGCTATGGAAGTGATAAAAGACTCAACATTTCCAGAGAACGAGCGGTTTCAAGTGGCCTCTCAACTGGAGATTTCGCGTGGGATGAAATTTCCACGCGACACAAAAGGCGTACGTAGGGCCAAGGTAGCATCGGCTCATCGATTGATTGAGGAGTTTCCCCATAATTCAGGGGGATATGTCGCAATGTTGTCTGTCGCGGAAAGTGAGATGGATATCCGAGAGGCTGCAAAGATCTCCGTTGAACTTATGAAGCCGAATGTTCCTCAGGCGGTCAAGTTGGCCGCGAAACTCGTTCATGACCGATCGCTCACTCTCGGGACTTCCCTGGAAAACTTGGTGACGGCGAGCATAGGCAGCGACGGCGGAATTGGACAGCACACTGGTGAAATCATCGTCCTTTACACGTGGGGAGAATGGAGTCCGGGATCCATGGATGAGGCTCGCGAACTGACGATTTTGGCCCCGATAAAAGCGGGATATTTTGGTCTATATCTTGGTGACGACATCGACAAAGCGCGGGAGATAGCCGAAAGCAGCAGATTGCCAGGTATCCAACTGGACGGAACCAAAGCTCAAAGGCTGCAGCTCGCAAAGTCACTCGGGGTAGGGACATCGTTCCCCATATATATTACCGACGTTAATGGCGAAATTGCATTGATAGAAAAAAATTCGAGAGGGCGCTTAAAAAGGACATTGCTTGATTCTTGACAAAATGCGTTTCACGCGCCGCGTTTGGTCCTGTTGAGCAAGTCTGAAGCGGCGAACATATTGACTGACAGTCGGCGGGCTGCCCCATTCCGAGACGCTCCGTGATCCAACGAGCTCCATCGAAATGAGGGCAATTCTGGAGGAGTGATAATCTTGGCACGAACCGGATTGGGGTGGATGGAGTGACTTACCTCCGCCAAGGCATGGCCGGGTTGAACGAGCAGAGACTTAAATCTCCCTTGGAATGGTCTTCCCTTAATTTTGCGCAGGCGGTTGAACCGGCAGACCCAAGTGCCCTGCAACCACTTCATGCCTTCACTTAAATTTGGCTCCGGAGTCTCCATCGCCATGTGGAAATGATTACGCATGATGACGAAGGCATGCCACCGCCACCCGGACCGTTCGCAGGCTTGAAACATCGTGCGTTCAAATGCTGCCCGGGCACCATCAGTCGAAAAAATGTCGGATCGATAGTTTCCTCGATTGATTACGTGGTAACAAGCGCGGGGGGTATTCAAGACGAGCGGTGCGGGGCATGGTGGATATCTATGTTCGCATCGTAATCTTGTCAAGAATCAAGCAATGTCCCCTTTTGAGGCCGATGAAGAAGCGGAAGACGCCGAGGAGTAGCTTCTTTTTTAGTCGCTGAACGCGTCTCGCTGGCCATCGTTGGTGACGCTCGCCCGAGCGCACCTTGCGCCTGGGAAAACGCGAGCGACTGACGAACCCCAACTGGAGGAAACGAAGCCCACAAACCCGCCGCTCGAACGGCCCCCGCTCTTTGTATTGGTTGTCCGGCCGACCCGACCCCGACACCGCTCTAACTCTCGTCCTGAAAACGCCGCTGCGGACTGAAAAACCGCACTAGGAGTTTTTTTGTCCGAAGTCCCCCAGACGCGCCCGGTTGCGACTCCGCAAGTCGCTGAACTGCACTAGGAAAACCAGCCTGCGAATGCTACGACGGCACTAGGCTGCGTTGTAGCCCCAGATAGCACAGCATCGTCATCGAACGGAACGCCAGGGTCATCGCCGAAATATTCTGACAAGAATGCCGTTTATGAAAAGGGACCATTAATGCTTATGACAACTGTGGAAGCTAAACATGTTCCGCCAAATTTTGAGTTTTCTGCAGTATATTCACGCGGTAAAACTACTACTATGGGTTATCGCAATGCTGCGGGCGTTGTAGTCGTTGATAGTGTTATGGTTAATGTGGTTGGGGGAGAGAATGAAGGTAAGCTTGTCTTATTTAATGCTATTGACGTGTCTATTAAAATTAAAATAATAATATATTTTAATACTCGCTCATCTGACTATGACTATAGTAGAAATAACGCGTCTATCGACACGCAATATGCGGAATATCAGCACGTGGCTGACTATTGGACCGCCAGGGATAAAATCATAATTCCTTTTTTAGACGAAAGACTTAAGGACACATTCGTCGGACTGGCAGCAGACGCCGAGGATGTTTTAAGGAAAGAAATTATAGGTGTAATATATGATACAACCCAAGAGACGCGGCAAAGATATGATCTTCCCAAGGGAAGTGCGCCACACAGTGGAGGTCCCCTTCTGGTGCCAAGTGATTTCCCTGGATTTCCCTAGATGCTATAATTTATGAAAACCTTCTTTTTAACTATCAGTGTCTTCGTCTGTGCGCTTGGAGTGCACGCGAGGGATGTGCCTGCCATCGGCATGTTGAAGTCAGATATTATAGATAATTACAAGGATTATATAATAGAAGAGTCAGAAAACCTTCGACTTTATATGGAATATATGGATCAAGAGGCGAAGGTTGTGATCTCTTTTTCTGATGAGAACAAGGCAGTATGGATTGATATTTCGTTTACTCATTTTTTTCTTCACGAAACTCAAGCCAATAGGCTGGAGATTTACAACCACGTTAGTAGTAAATTATTCGAATTGGGTGGAAGCAGGAAATCAACTGTAATATTCGATGACATCACGGTGTCATCCACCAACCCCGGCATTCACCCCACTGACCGTAAAAAAAATGAGATTTCTACGGTGTTCGAGTTGGATAATATCACTTACGCTCTCACAATATTTTTTGAGAAAACCGTTGACTTGTCTAAACATGGGAAGATTCAATTAAGCATTCAGTCCAGTGAGTATTTTTCAATATTTGCTGCGGACCCTGCCCAAACCCCCTGAAGCTGGAGTGGTGCCAACCCCGCTGGTCGTTATCATGCCCCTGCGCTCGGAGTGCCGCCGCCAGTTGATGGAGGTTTTCGTGGCCGCTGATCCGTCGGAAGCCGTGCTAGGCCAGTTCCAGGCCACTGGCCATTCACCGGTCGGCTTGGCCGGTGTTTTCCCGCCAGCGACACACGCGGCTTTCGTAAATTTGAAAACTACCGCACCAGAATCCTGTTTTTCTGCGGCAAGCTCGACATGTTGCCCGCTCTCCAATCACCCACTACCCACAGTTGGTCCGTGAAGTTCCTTTTTTGCTGAACTTTCTGCACACCACCCTTCTCCAACAACCAAGGCATTGGTGGGCTCGTTTGCAGCTAGGCTGCCGTTGGGTTGATCGGCAGCGAATTGCACTTCAAAGGTATTCGTTGGGCATTGTCAGGGATCGGGACTCGCGAGCAACCGGAGGCACGACCGGACCCGGGGCAATCATGACGGGGCGAGGGAAAGAGGTTGCACGAATGAAGCGGGCAGGCAGCCTGGTTGGCTATGAGCAATACACCACGTGTGACTGCGAGGCCGGGCCTGGTCGCCTTGATAGTGCTTGTCCTTGGCTTGGTGCATCCAGATGGAGGGCGAGCCCAGGGGGGATCAGGCGATGGATTGGCCGAACTGGTGGAAAGGGCGCAGGGCGGGGATGCCGAGGCCCAGTACAATCTTGGAGTGATGTATGATAACGGGGAGGGCGTTGCCGAGAACCCGAAGGTGGCGTTCAGATGGTATTACCGGGCGGGGCAAGCCGGACATGTCCTCGCCCAGGCCACTCTGGGAGGCATGTATATGTTCGGGGAGGAGGGCGTCGTTGGCCATAACCCGGAGGCGGCGTTCAGATGGTTCTCAAAGGCGGCGGAAGGCGGGAATGTCGAAGCCCAGCACAATCTGGGAGTGATGTATCGGCGCGGGGTGGGCGTGGACCGGGACCTTGAGGCGGCGTTCGAATGGCATGCCCGGGCGGCGGAAGGCGGGAATGTCGAAGCCCAGGCCACTCTGGGAGTGATGTATTTGTTCAGGGATGAGTTGTACAGGTTCGAGGAGGAGGCCGTTGCCTCGGCGGACCCGGAGGCGGCATTCGAATGGTTCTCAAAGGCGGCGGAAGGCGGGGATGTCGAAGCCCAGCACAATCTGGCATGGATGTATCGGCTGGGGCTGAGCGTTGGCCGGGACCTTGAGACGGCGTTCGAATGGTATGCCCGGGCGGCGGAGGCCGGACATGCTGACGCTCGGTTCCATTTGGGATGGATGTATCGGCGCGGGGTGGGCACCATACAAGACGAAGCCGAGGCCCTTGTCTGGTTCAATGTGGTGGTGGCTTCCGCTTCCAGTTACGATAAAAAAGCCATTGAGTTCCGGGATGCCTTGGTGTGCGATCTAGGACCGCAAGCCGCCAGTCGTGCCCGGGCACGGGCATGGGAAATCCTACAGGACCTTCCCTAGGGCTACGACCCGTAATTAATAATGCCTCACAAGATAAAAGATCGCCGGATTGACGCGCACTTCAACGGGGGCGAAGTAAGCAGCGATGGAGGGCTGCTGTTGCTGCGCGAAGTAGATCGGCAACTGGGGCACTTAAAGGGGACATTGCTTGATTCTTGACAAAATGCGTTTCACGCGCCGCGTTTGGTCCTGTTGAGCAAGTCTGAAGCGGCGAACATATTGACTGACAGTCGCGGGCGGCCCCATTCCGAGACGCTCCGTGATCAAACGAGCTCCATCGAAATGAGGGCAATTCTGGAGGAGTGATAATCTTGGCACGAACCGGATTGAGGTGGATGGAGTGACTTACCTCCGCCAAGGCATGGCCGGGTTGAACGAGCAGAGACTTAAATCTCCCTTGGAATGGTCTTCCCTTAATTTTGCGCAAGCGGTTGAACCGGCAGACCCAAGTGCCCTGCAACCACTTCATGCCTTCACTTAAATTTGGCTCCGGAGTCTCCATCGCCATGTGGAAATGATTACGCATGATGACGAAGGCATGCCGCCGTCACCCGGACCGTTCGCAGGCTTGAAACATCGTGCGTTCAAATGCTGTCCGGGCACCATCAGTCGAAAAAATGTCGGATCGATAGTTTCCTCGATTGATTACGTGGTAACAAGCGCGGGGGTATTCAAGACGAGCGGTGCGGGGCATGGTGGATATCTATGTTCGCATCGTAATCTTGTCAAGATTCAAGCAATGTCCCCTTTTTGAGTCAAAATCCCAACGGGTAACCACGCCCCTGTGGCACGCGCCGCGCTAGCAAATAGCTGTCACGCCGTCTGCGCGTTCCCTCCGCGCTGAACGCGCTTCAGTCTACTAGGCAGAAGCCCCACCGGCGTCGGCCCTGGTCGCGAAGAATCGCGCCCGAAGGCAGGGCTCCTTGTCACATCACATGGTCCATCCGCGCTGCTCCAGGCCAGCGGAAGGGGACATTGCGTAAATCGCTCCCCGGCTAAGGGCTTCTTTTTTAGTTGCTCAATGCGCCCTGCTGGCCATCGTAAACGATGCTCGCCCGAGCGCACGACGCGCCTGGGAAAACGCGAGCGACTGACGAACCCCAACCGGAGGAGACGAACCCCACAAACCGCCGCTCGAAACGGCCCCCGCTCTTTGCATTGGTTGCCCGGCCGACCCGCCGACACCTTCCCAACTCTCGCCCTGAAAACGCCGCTGCGGACTGAAAAACCGCACTAGGCGTTTTTTTGTCCGAAGTCCCCCAGACGCGCCCGGTTGCGACTCCGCAAGTCGCTGAACTGCACCAGGAAAACCAGCCCGCGAATGCTACGACGGCACTGGGCTGCGTTGTTGCCCCAGATAGCACAGGCGGCATTGGTTCTGGTTTAGCCGATATTGGTCAGGGCGTCATAAGTGTTGCTGGATTGATTCCGCTAGTTGGCAATGCGGCTGATGGTTTGAATGCAGCGATTTCCGCCGCTCGAGGTAATTATGGCGACGCTGCTCTTGATGGCGTGTCGGCAATTCCAGGAGCAGGACAAGTAGCCGGAATTGGAAATATAGGTGTTAAATTCAGTCGAGGTGGTGCTAAGATTTGGGGGGCTGTTAAAGGGGTTCCTCTTCCGAAATCGAAGAAGCTACCTTGGGGATTTTGGGGCGATTACGCCAAAGTGACGGTAAACGGTCGCGAATATGCGAAAATAGGAGACCGCCTCTACACGCGACATGCTGTGGACCGGATGACTCCCAGTGGGCTCGGCAGAGCTGCTGGCGGCGATGCTGGGAGAAGTGTGGCTCCTCAGTTTGTTGATGATGTGCTAAGCAGTTCCCGAGCGACACGAACCCCGGTGACAGGCCCAGCAGGAGAAGCGCGTCTAAGCACGCAGCTTGGTTCGCTTGAAGTGATCACAGAGGGCGATATCGTAATTACAGTTGTCACTCACTAGCCGTGCCTAACCGAGATCGTCTTTCCGCAATTTTAAGTGCCTGCGACCAGTTCGACGCAGGGGATCTTCCGCTGGCCTCGCTCCAATCTGCCATTGAATCTAACGGGGCTGCACTCGAGTCCGTGTCGAAGAGCGTTTACGCGACTCTCCATGGATTCTGTAACACCCTAGAGAAAATCGAATACGCTTGTTTGGCAGAACGTCAGCATGAGGAGGGAAAGCGGGTTACGTCGGAGCTGCGAAAATATCTGCCAACGATAGCGGCGTAACTCGGTTGTCTGATCTCGAGCTTCTCGGCGACCTGTGCCTGGCTAAGCCCGGCGGCTTCGCGCAACGTGTGAAGACGTGCGCCGAATGCGCTGCGTTGAGACTTGGCGGGACGAACGGTTTTGGGCACTTAAAGGGGACATTGCTTGATTCTTGACAAAATGCGTTTCACGCGCCGCGTTTGGTCCTGTTGAGCAAGTCTGAAGCGGGGAACATATTGACTGACAGTCGCGGGCTGCCCCATTCCGAGACGCTCCGTGATCCAAACGTTACTGGCATCAGTGAGTGTCTTTAATAGGTAAGCCAAAAGCACCTTGTCATTTTCGGTGGTTTTGGGTCCGAGTGTTGTTAGTTCAATTTGCGCCGCCAGAGCGAAGGCGGAGAGTTTTTCACCCCACTGAACAGCACGTTCTTTGGCCCACTCCTGGGAAGACATTCCCTCAAAACGCTTTGGTTTTTTCCCTGCGCCTCCGCTCCGGTCGCTGCAGCCGGGTCCGCATGGCCCGGCGCTCGCGGAAAGCCGCGTGCTCGCCCCTTTTGTAGGGCCAGCGGAAGGGGACATTGCGAAATCGCTCCATCCGGCTAAGGGCTTCTTTTTTAGTTGCTCAACGCGCCCTGCTGGCCATCGCTGGCGACGCTCGCCCGAGCGCACGACGCGCCTGGGAAAACGCGAGCGACTGACGAACCCCAACCGGAGGAGACGAAGCCCACAAACCGCCGCTCGAAACGGCCCCCGCTCTTTGCATTGGTTGCCCGGCCGACCCGCCGACACCTTCCCATCGCTCGCCCGAAAAACGCCGCTGCGGACTGAAAAACCGCACCATGCGTTTTTTGTCCGAAGTCTCCCAAACGCGCTTGGTTCCGACTCCGCAAGTCGCTGAACCGCACTAGGAAAACCAGTCCTCCGGCGCTACGATGGCACTGGGCTGCGCTGTTGCCCCAAATAGTGAACTGAGGGCACCACAAGGCGACGTAATGGTGGGGCTGGTCGTAGGACTCCAGGAACGAAAAGACGGGTTCGTTATTCTTGTTACGACGGATCCTCGGGTGACACTTCTTGAAATTTGGAAGGAGATTACTTCGCGAGGTTTCTTGGGCCGTGAAGTTGAGCGTTATAAAATTGCGCTCAGAAATGAAGGTTCTCGTGGCCGAGAGATTTATGCCGATCTAGTATTAGGTGGTATCCTAGGCAAGATTGGCAGGCTTGGGAAGTTTGGGCGAGTTGCAGATGATTTGAGCGAAACTCAAAAGCTGTTGGTCTACACAGGCAAACTCGCCGACCATCATGTTTTGCCGCGGCAGTTCGAAAAGTTTTTCAAAGCCCGTGGCATAAGCATTGATGATTTTACTGTTTCCGTGGACCATACGGTTACCCACTTAAGGGGCATTCACGGCAGAGGAAATCTGGGTCAAATGCCCGGCCGATGGAATCAGATATGGACTGATTGGATTAAAGCTAACCCGAATGCTACAGCGACTGATGTGTATCAGCAGGCGGGCAGAATGATGGACGATTTTGGAATTGGGCATCTTGATATTCATCCTTACGGTCAATAGCAGACATGAAGAACATTCCGCCTTTTCGATTCGTCGCCCAGCCTCTCAACAAAGAAGCTGAATCCCTGCCCAAGTTTGAATGGGCCGAAGAGCATATTGGAACCCGGCACAAATTGGGTGGCACGCCCGACTTCATCCAAGATGCAGAATGGCCAACTTGTCCTGACTGTGGAACGAAAATGACGTTTTACGCTCAACTCGATTCGATTAATGACGAGTTTTTGATCGCGGATTGCGGTATGATTTACGTTTTCGTGTGTTTGGAATGTAACAGGGTGGAAACGCTTGTGCAGTCTAACTGACGAACGAAATCGGATCACGTCATGGCAGCTGTAGGGGGCGTTAATTGTAGAATCGGCGCTCTCTTAAAGGGGACATTGCTTGATTCTTGACAAAATGCGTTTCACGCGCCGCGTTTGATCCTGTTGAGCAAGTCTGAAGCGGCGAACATATTGACTGACAGTCGCGGGCTGCCCCATTCCGAGACGCTCCGTGATCCAACGAGCTCCATCGAAATGAGGGCAATTCTGGAGGAGTGATAATCTTGGCACGAACCGGATTGAGGTGGATGGAGTGACTTACCTCCGCCAAGGCATGGCCGGGTTGAACGAGCAGAGACTTAAATCTCCCTTGGAATGGTCTTCCCTTAATTTTGCGCAGGCGGTTGAACCGGCAGACCCAAGTGCCCTGCAACCACTTCATGCCTTCACTTAAATTTGGCTCCGGAGTCTCCATCGCCATGTGGAAATGATTACGCATGATGACGAAGGCATGCCACCGCCACCCGGACCGTTCGCAGGCTTGAAACATCGTGCGTTCAAATGCTGCCCGGGCACCATCAGTCGAAAAAATGTCGGATCGATAGTTTCCTCGATTGATTACGTGGTAACAAGCGCGGGGGGTATTCAAGACGAGCGGTGCGGGGCATGGTGGATATCTATGTTCGCATCGTAATCTTGTCAAGAATCAAGCAATGTCCCCTTTTGAGGCCCGGCGACCTGTGCCTGGCTAAGCCCGGCGGCTTCGCGCAACGTGTGAAGACGTGCGCCGAATGCGCTGCGTTGAGACTTGGCGGGACGACCGGTTTGCATGGCCGGATTATACGGGCCGAACGCCAAGTTATAGCTTTGGGCTTGCATAGTTATAGGATATAACTGTAAGTCGTGGTCATGTCAAAAACATCATTTGCGGGCTTGACGGGTTTTTTGAAAAAGGAGGACGAGCCATGCCGATGATCCCCGACGCGGAAATCGATCGGATCAAGCGCGAGACGGACCTTGCGGCGGTGGTCCGGACACGCGGGGTGGAACTCAAGTCCCAGGGCAGCGACTTGGTCGGGCTGTGCCCGTTCCATGATGATCACGACCCGAGTTTGCGGGTCACGCCCGGCAAAGGCCTGTGGCGGTGCATGAGCTGCCAAGCAACGGGCAACGTGATCCAGTTCGTCCAAAAGTTCGACGGCGTGTCGTTCCGCCACGCCTTCGAATTACTCAAAGACGGCGCGGCTTTCAGCGGCGCCCCGGTCGGAGCTCCGGTGAAAAAGGCGACGGTGCCGAAACTCTCCGCGCCGGTGAAACCCGACGCCGACGACCAAGCCGCGCTCAAGCAGATCCTCGATTACTACCACGAGCGTTTGCCGGCAAATGCTTCGGTGCTCGACTATCTCAAAAAGCGCGGGATCACCAACGAAGCGATGGCGACGTTTGGGCTCGGCTTCGTCGACCGCACCCTCGGCCTGCGACTGCCGCAGAAGAACCGTGCCGAGGGCGCGGCCATCCGCGAACGGTTGCAGCGGCTCGGCGTGCTGCGCAAGACCGGCCACGAACACTTGCGCGGCCGCATCGTGTTTCCTGTCGTCGCCGAGAACGGCGACATCGGCACCGTCTACGGCCGCGCGATCGACGACGGCGGCAAACATGACCGGCACCTGTTTTTGCCGGGGCCGCAACGCGGGATCTGGAATCCCGCGGCGCTCAAATCACCCGAGATCATCCTCACCGAAGGTATCATTGATGCCCTCACATTTTGGTGCGCGGGCTTCCCAAACGTGACGACCAGTTACAGCGCGAAAACATTGCCCGAAGAATTACTCACCGCGCTCATCGCGGCGAAAACGCAGCGCGTTTTTATCGCCTTCGACCGCGACGATCCCGGCGACAAGGGCGCGGCCGAAGTGGCCGCGCAACTCACCGCGCACGGCATCGAATGCCGCCGCGTGTTGTTCCCTCACGGTCAGGACGCGAACCGCTACGCCTTGGCCGTGACACCGCCCGAAAAATCCCTCGGCATCCTGCTACGCAGTGCGGTGCCCATTGGCGAGCAGGCAGGGCCTGCACCCATTTTGCGCGGCGTCGATGCCGCCACGTCCTCAAAGACCGACTTGTCCGCCGAAGCCTCGGCAAAGGCGGAGCTGTCGACTGACGAGTCGAACATGCCCGTGCGCGCTCCTTCTTCTTTAGCTGCTAAAGCTGCTGTTGCGGCTGAGCCGACCACTCCGCCGGAATCGGCGGCTAAAGAAAAAACCGACGTGCCGGCAACGACGGCGCGCAATAATGGCAGCGGCACCTTGCCGCCCGTCGAGCTCATCAAAGACGAATCCGAGGAAGTGATCCTCGCGGTCGGTGATCGCGAATACCGCGTGCGTGGTCTGGCGAAAAACACCGGCTTTGAATCCCTCAAAGTATCGCTGCGCGTGAGTGTGCAAGGGCTTGATCTTGCCGAAGCTCGACCGAGCGAAGGCAGATGGCATCTGGACACGCTCGACCTGTGCATTGCGCGTCAGCGCGACGGCTTTGTCGCGGCGGCCGCGATGGAAACGACGCTTAAACCGGAGCTGTTGAAACGCGATCTGGGCAAAGTGCTGGGCAAGTTGGAGGAACTGCAGGAAGCGCGTTTGAAGGCCGATGTTGCCCCGAAAAACGACGCGCCATCGATGAGCGAAAAAGAGCGCGAGGCCGCGCTCGGTTTGCTGCGTGATCCGCGCTTGTTGGATCGCATTGTTGAGGACTTTGCCGCGTGCGGTGTGGTCGGCGAAGAGACCAACAAACTCGTGGGTTACCTGGCGGCCGTCTCGCGCAAACTCGACAACCCGCTGGCGATCATCGTGCAGTCCACCAGCGCAGCCGGAAAAACGGCACTCATGGAAGCGGTGCTTGCGTTTGTGCCGCCAGAGGAGCGCGTCAAATACTCCGCGCTGACGGGCCAAGCGCTGTATTACCTCAGCGACGCGGATCTGCGTCACAAGATTTTGGCCATCGTCGAGGAGGAAGGCGCGGAACGCGCCAGCTACGCTTTGAAGCTGCTGCAGTCGGAAGGGGAGTTGACCATCGCCTCGACGGGAAAGGATCCCCACACGGGCCGGATGACGACGCAGGATTACCGTGTCGAAGGCCCGGTCATGATCTTCCTGACGACCACCGCCGTGGACATCGACGAAGAGCTGTTAAATCGCTGCCTCGTTTTAACCGTCGACGAAGGCCGCGAACAAACCGCAGCCATCCATCGCTTGCAGCGCGAACGCGAAACCCTCGCCGGGTTGTTGCGGCGCGAGGGGCGCAGCCAGGTCTTGGCGACGCACCGCGCCGCTCAGCGGCTGTTGCGACCGCTCGCCGTGGTGAATCCGTTCGCCGAGCAGTTGACGTTTTTGGACGACCGCACGCGCACGCGGCGCGATCACGGAAAATACTTGGCGCTGATCAAGTGCGTCGCGTTGCTGCACCAATACCAACGACCGATCAAAACGGTCGTTACGGCCGACGGATCGACCGAAAAAACCTTGGCCTACATCGAGGCGACGGTTGCCGACATCGCCGCAGCAAACCGCCTTGCGCATGACGTGCTCGGTCGCTGTCTCGATGAAATGCCCCCGCAGACGCGGCGCCTGTTGCTGCTCCTGGAAAAGATGATCGGCGGGATCTGCGCAAAGCGCAAAGTCGAGTGCGCCGACGTATCGTTTACGCGGCGCGAGGTGCGGGAATTTACCGGTTGGGGAAACTCGCAATTGCACGTCCATCTGTCGCGCCTGGTCGAACTGGAATACGTGCTCACGCACCGCGCCGATCACGGGCAAGGATTGGTTTACGAGTTGGTCTACGACGGTGCCGGCAAGGACGGCGACCGGTTCATGTCCGGGCTGATCGATGTGGGGAAATTACGTTCCGCGCATAACTACGACGAAAAGAATCCGGGGCAAAACGGGGAGCATCCGGCCCCCGTCCGGCCCATATCCGGCCCCCATCCGGGGCCGATCCGGCCTCCGGAAAACGACGCTTCTCCCTCTGAGGAATCGCCCGGCGCGGCGAGCGCGTCCGAAAACGCACATCAGGACGAAGTGGTTTTGGTCGCCGCGTCGTAATCGTAGTCATGCCGAAGAAAGGCCAACGACAGGAGCCGCGACCGTTGGGCGCGGAAGGGGACAGCGAAGGGTTTGCCGCGTTGGCCGATGCTTATCTGGAGTCGCTGCGGGTGCGCAACTACTCGGTGCGCACGATCGCGGGCCGTGAACACCACTTACGTGAATTTATCTCGTGGGCCGAGGAACGCGGTCTGGCGCGTCCGGCCGAGGTCACCAAACCCACGTTGGAACGTTATCAGCGTTACCTCTTCCACTACCGCAAGAAGAACGGCCAACCGCTGTCCTTCCGCTCGCAGAACGGGTGCCTCGTGCCCGTGCGCGCCCTGTTCAAATGGCTGTGCCGGCAAAACCTTTTGCTCGCCAATCCGGCGGCCGACCTGGAACTGCCCCGGGCCGAAGCACGCTTGCCGCGCCATGTGCTCACGGCAGGGGAGGCCGAGCGCGTGCTGGCGGTTCCCGACGTATCCGGAATCCTGGGACTGCGCGACCGCGCCATGTTGGAAACGCTCTACTCGACGGGCATGCGGCGCATGGAATTACTCGGGCTCAAACTCTACGATCTCGATGCCGAACGCGGCACGGTCATGGTGCGCCAGGGCAAAGGAAAAAAGGATCGCATGGTTCCCCTGGGCGAACGGGCGTTTGCGTGGATCCACCGGTATCTCGACGAAGCGCGGCCCAAGCTCGCGCTCTCGCCCGATGCGGGCCGCGTGTTTTTGACCAACGTCGGACTCGAGTTTGAGCCGAACCGCCTGACCCAGTTGGTGCGTGACACGATCGACGCGGCTCAGATCGGCAAGACCGGGTCTTGCCATCTGTTCCGCCACACCTGCGCGACCCTGATGCTCGAAGGCGGAGCGGACATCCGCTTCATCCAACAGTTGCTTGGTCACGCCAAACTCGAGACCACGCAGATCTACACG
>CBDBDC010000001.1:0-78249 GCA_965203585.1 Actomonas sp. | reverse complement strand
ACCTAAAACGTTCACACTGCAATTCGATTTGGGGTGGCACAATCCGAATTGTTGATTCGGAACAACTGTCAAGGGGCAAACCTCGCTCGCACCCCTTTTCAATGTCAGCTTCGCATTGGGGATGCGATAGAGCTTGATTTTGTGAACTAGATTTCGAGATTCGACTGTAGCAATTCCTTCCCAGGACTCGAACCCACTAGCATCAACCCGCAACGCATAGTCGCCCGGTCTCAGAGAGGTGGTCGGGTTTCATTGGACAGCCAAATCGCGATATTAAGTGGTCGAACTGCATGAAAGCGTTTCTCACTGCTCGAGCCCGGGCTCCATCCAAGCCCAGGGGCGAGCAGTGAGAAACGCGCACTCTGATCACGCCGCGATAGCTTCCGGCGTGAAGTAAACTGCATCGGGCGTTCGATCCGCCAGTGAGCTGTGAGGACGCCGACGGTTGTAGAAGTCGATGTACTTTGCCAGATTGCGACGCGCCTCTGCCGGGCTACCGTAAGCCCTCAGGTAAACCTCCTCGTACTTCAGCGTCCGCCAGAATCGTTCGATGAACACATTGTCACGCCAGGCGCCTTTGCCATCCATGCTGACCAACGCACCCGCGTTCTGGACCGTTTCTATGAACTCCTCACTCGTGAACTGGCTGCCTTGATCCGTGTTGACGATGTCAGGTGCCCCATATTCTGCCAGCGCTGCCTCCAAGGCTTCGACACAGAAGTCGGCCGTCATGGTGTTGGACAGTCGCCAGGACAGTACTCGTCGTGACGCCCAGTCCATCACTGCCACAAAGTACAAGAAGCCACGACTCATCGGCAGATACGTGATGTCCAGCGCCCACACCTGATTTGGCTGATCGACCTGAACGTCCCGTAGCCGGTACGGATGGATCGCGTGTCCCGGTGCGGGTTTCGTCGTCCTCGGGCGCCGATAGATGGCCTCGATCCCCATCCGCTTCATCAGCGTACGCACGTGCTCACGACCGACCGTCCAGCCATCTTCCCGGAGCAGCCTCATCAGCATACGACTGCCCGCAAACGGATGCTCCAGGTGAAGCTCGTCGATTCGTCGCATCAGCCGCTGGTCCCGCTCCGACAACGGCACCGCCTCGTAGTACACCGTTGATCTTGCCAAACCCAGCGCCTGTGCTTGGCGAGTGACTGGTAGTTCGTGGTCTCGATCGATCATCGCTTTCCGCTCGGACCGTCGAGTCGACCGAGCGCGCGTTCTAAAAAATCGTTCTCCATCGTCAGCTCGCCGATTTTGGCCCGCAGCTCCTGCACGCTGGGACCGCTATCCGCAGCCCGACGCTCAGCCTTCGTCATGAATACGCTTTCAGTCTCCTTCAGCAACCGGCGTTTCCATTCGGTAATCTGGTTGGCGTGGACGTCAAACTGCTCGGACAGCTCCACCAGGGTCTTGTCCCCTTTCAGGGCGGCCAACGCGACCCGCGCTTTGAACTTCGCACTGTGGTTGCGACGTGGTCTTCTCATCTCTGCTCCTCAAGGCCATCGGCCTATTGTTGAGCAGTTCGTCCACTTACGCGACTGTCCGATTTCTCCCGACCACCTCTCAGTTCCATGCCATATTCGTATTCCATTTCTCGGTCCAAAAACGTTGCCTCCCACAACGCACCTTGTGGCTCCACGTGCAATGAAAATTTGTAGTGCTTCGGAGAGAGTTCTATAGAGCGGTTTATCTCATGGTCTTGTACGGATAACTCGCCCTCCCACGGTTCGTACCCTTCTTTAAACACGCGAAGGGAATAGTCGCCAGGGTTCAGTTGCAATCCCGGACTATAGATGGAGCCGTCGATCTCAACTACTGCATCGGATGGTTCCACCGTGATCGTTACGGCGAACGCGTTCTCAGGCGGCTGCGAATAGATCACCAACAGAACAGTAGCCACCGCAACCGATACGACTGCCAGCGCAATTGACCATACCGGAAGCGAAACGCCTGATCCGAACGTCCGGTGGGGCGTAGGTGACTTTGCCGTATTGTCACTCTGCGCGCTTCGTCCATCATCAGGTTTCCGCAAACCTGAGTCGATGCCCGTTTTTACGGACTCTTCGGCACCAGAAGCCGCCCGGCGACTGTCAGTTACGGGCGGCGCGAGCTCGTGTTCTGCGTCTTGCTGACTCGACGCCTCATCGGGTGCAGCAGTTTGCTTCTTCGCCCTAATCGCGTCGACCTTTGCCAGACCGGCGATCGCAACCGCATTATCGGGATCAAGTTCACAAGCCGTACGCCAGTGACTCTCTGCCGCGTCAATGTCACCAGCGTCGAGTTTCGCCGCCCCCTGACTCGCTAGCAGACGAGAACGAGCAACCCCCGGCGTCGAAATTGGCAAAGATCGATCAAACCGGCCTTGGATAGAGGGGTGTTGGCGGTGATCAGTTGCGACTTTTACCTTGTCCCTTACGTACTCAAACAGACCGCCGACCGTTACAGCGCCGTCTTTCGGATGCGTATCTGCTTCGCCTCGAAGCCCCTCGAGCAGGAAATACGTGAACACTCCATGTCCACCTCCCGACGCCTTGCCCTCGCGCGCAACCTGATCAGCTTCACATGATGTCAAAAGGGCGACTCCAGGCTTGGACTGAGCTAGTCGCGACACGTTGGCGTGGATGTTCAGCGCTGCGTCACGCACGCCCCTATTTCCCAACCCACCACCAATCGCTGCGCTATGGCAGGCGTCCGCGAATATAACTACACGTTCGGCCTTCATAGACTGAACAGCATGGTCAATCTCCAGGAAGGGCACCCCGCCGGTAACTTTCACCACATCGTGCGCGAGCAAGTACACGTTACCGGGGACGTCCGGGTCAGGGCTTCCATGACATGCGAGATAGATAATGACGAGATCATCTCTCCCGGGTTTCTTCAGAAAGTCGCGGAATGCATCATTCACGCTCGCTACAGTCGCGACCTCATTAATCAATAACGCAATGTTCTCAGTCTTGAATGACCCGCCTTCAGGGCTACGGAGGAACTCGTAGAATTCTCGCGCGTCGCGATCCGCAAACTCGAGGTTTAGCGATGGGTCTTTGTACTTCGAAACCCCAATCACGACCGCCCAGCGGTCGACGATATGTTCCTGGGTATTTCCTTCTGCCACTTGGTCTATCCCGACTCCCTAGACTTCAGAATAGTTTACTGACGTGCCATCAAGGCAAAAATACTGTTGGGATGTCCAGTACGCTCGAATCGGACCAGTTGCGTACGACAATACGCTTTTGCACGGTGCAGATGGCCTTACTAATCAACGCGATAAAACACCAGAAATTTCCGTCCGGCGATCCAAGAACGATATTGCCGGGACAGCTGGGTTCGAGCTCAATTACAGATACCGCCACACACTCGCCTCCCGGCACTTCGGTGATCGCGTAACGGACTGGCCCACTGAATTCCCGCGCCGCTGGTTGAGGCAGTAACGTCGTTGCGATGGCCTCCCCCGCTTCGGGCGAGGTCGGACCGACGCACTCGGGTCCTAGAAACCAATCCCCGGCGTACCGACACGGGTCGGCCGAAACGGGCACCCAAACCAAGCCAACCTGAATGTCGTTCTGGATACCGTTGGTCGTCCCCTTGT
Organism: Actomonas sp.; assembly: GCA_965203585.1. Classification (GTDB taxonomy): domain Bacteria; phylum Verrucomicrobiota; class Verrucomicrobiia; order Opitutales; family Opitutaceae; genus Actomonas. The sequence goes on along the minus strand of CBDBDC010000001.1, from coordinate 74,654 downwards.
GCAACCGCGCGCCGTCGGGACGGTCAACACGAGGACTGACAGATCGCGCACCAGTACAAGACGGCGCATTGCGAACGCTCGCTTAGCATCGAGGATCCTGCGATGCCATAACTGCTCCGCAATCTGTCACCTGAGCGACACTGGGACACTCGATCAAGACGACGCTCCGCGAGTTACGCGCTGCTTAGGAACCCGGCCAGCGCTACGTTCGTCGCCTCCGGATTCTCCTCCGGAAAGAAGTGCCCTCCGGCAATCGGCGCAGCGCTCAGGTTCGGGAAATACCGTGAAAACTGATCCAGAAACGGATTCCCGGACGGTACCTCGGACCCGGTGCCACCAGCACCCGACGCCGTACCAAATCCCCACAGCACCGGTTTGTCGAACCGCTTGTGGCGATCTTCAGGTCCGTAGTCGAGGAAATGCTGATGTAGAGGATGTTGCTCCAGCCCATCAGGATGCAGCCACATTTCGGCAACACGGGTTTCCCCAAGAAATTCGAACCGCTCGCCGTGTGCAGCGTCTTCATCAGGAGTGACAATGTGAAACGGCAGCGCGTCGCGGTAGTAGGAAATCGCGTGTGCGTGGCAAGCTGGATCGGCAAACGCGTCCGCGTAGGTGGCGACGACGTCGGCGTCCGCCCACCGCGCGCCACCCATGCCTACCCATGGCGACTGCGGCCGGCCGGGTAACGCAGGGGAGGTTTCGCCAGCGAACAGCGTCTCGATGAAGCCGCGGGCATGGTCGCGGAAGAATTCTTCGGGGTACGGCGCAGCTTTGAACCAGTAGCCGTGCACGCCGAGCGGGATCCAGACCGTGCACAGCGTGTCGAGGAGCGCGAGGCGCGAGACGCGGTCGGGCCAGTCGATGGCAAGCTTGAAGGCGATGATGCCGCCCCAGTCGTGGCCAACGATGCTGGCCTGCTCGATGCCGAGCGCGTCCATGAAGTTGACGATGTCCTGTGCAAGCAGGCTGCGCGTGCAGCGGATGCCCGGTTTGTCGGTGTTGCCGAAGCCGCGCGTGTCCGGCGCAAAACAGGCATATCGGTCGCTGAAATGCGCCAGCTGGTGGCGCCATTCGAACGACGTTTCGGGAAACCCGTGGATGAAGATCAGCGGCTCGCCCGTACCGGACTGCAGATAGTGCATGCGCAGATCGCGTGTCTGGATCATGTTGGATGTCATGACAGCGTCCCTCGTTTCCTTGTTCGTTGTCTGGCTTGTCAGTCGGCCGGCACCGGGACCCAGACGAGTATGACGCCGGTGTTACCGACGACACTCGTGCGGTGTCCTCTGCCCTCGGTGTCGGTGACGAGCAGTACGGAACCGGCGGAGAATTCACGCACTTCGCCGTCGCCGGCTTCCACCGCCATCGTGCCTTCCAGCACCATGACGTACTGCCGGCGTGGCGCCGGGTGCCAGTCGGAGCGGAAACCGGTGGCCAACCGCAGGAAGCCAATCTGGGACGCCGGCAGCAGTTCGGTCGCCGCGTTATGGGAGCCGATCGCGGCTGACGGATGCCACAGGATTCGTTCGTCGACAAATCGCGTCGTGTCGGCACCGTCGCGGTAGAGGCGCGCGACGGTGATCGCGTCTGCGGCGTCGTGTTCAGTCGGCGTCATCGCGATTCGATCCCCGCGGTGGTAGCTCGGTTGCGCGGAATTGTCTGCGCCCGAGCGACTTGAGCAGCATGACGTCGTGCTCCGGGTAGACGACCACGTCGTTGTCGGTACGCTCGCCGAATACCAGATACGAGCACGGCGCGGCGCCGCGATTCTCTAGATGGTGCGCAATCGTTCGTCCCGCGGGGAACCAGACGTGGTCGCCGGCGGTAAGCGTATGTTCGCCATCGTCGCTCACCAGCGTTACCGCACCGTCGACCATCAGCACGTGTTCTTCCTCGACCGTGTGGTAGTGATGAAAACTCGATTGGGCGCCGGGGGCGAGTTGTTCGAACCGCGCGCCGATGCGCTCGCCGCTCAGGTCCTTGACGTGCCACGACAGGCCGCCGGGACCGCGCAGTTCCTCCCAGTCCATCGCGTTCGATCGCGTCAGGTAATCCCGATCAGTGTCCGCCATCAGTCTTCCGTGTGCGCATGCGTGTCAGAATCATACGCCAATGCACCGCGGTGGAGCGACGATGGACAGCGCGCCGCGCCGGCGCGTAGTCTCGCGATAACATACGACGGAGGCACGGTCATGGCGGAACAATCAGCGGACGATCTGAACCCGATCGCAACAGAGATCATCTTCGAAGACGACCATGTGCGCGTCTGGAACCAGGTAGTCCCGGCCGGCGCGTCCATAGCCCGGCACCAGCATACCAACGACTACTTCCTGCTGAACGTCACCGGAGATGGCCCGATCGATGTCGAATTCCACGACGGCACCGGCGGCGCGCTGGGCGAGGCGTTCACGTTTTCACCGAAACCAGGCACGGCCGACTACATCGAAAAAGGCCACGTCGAAACCGCCCACAACCGGGGCGGCGAGTATCGCGCCATTCTGGTGGAGCTGAAACGGCCCTGAGTCGGCGCCCTCACCCGGCCGGTTTGCGGGCAACGCAGAATACGTAGCCGTAGTAGCTCGAGTACTTGCGGTAATAGTCGATTTCGCGCTGCGCCTCGCCCAGCACCTCAACGGCGACCGGGTCGTCGGCCGGAAAGTCGCCCGAGATGCGCGCCAGGCGCTCCTCCATTGGCTCGTAATAGTCGTCCATCCACGCGGCTTCCGGCAGCACGAAGTCGCCAACTGGTTCGTAGCCGCAACGTTCGATCAGCGCGCGGCACGCGGGAATGTCACCGATGTCCGGATAGTCCTGATACCACCAGGTTTTCAGAAACTCCGGCACGTCGTCGCGCAGCCACACGCACTCGGAAAACGCGATGTGTCCGCCCGGCGTCAGCAGTCGGCGCCAGTCCTTGAGTGCCGTCTCCACCCCCATGATGTAGGCCGCGCCTTCGCACCAGAGCAGGTCGAAGGAGGCATCCGGAAACTCGAGCGCGCGCATGTCGGCCACGTCTACGGTGACCCGGTCGGCCACGCCGCGCTCGCGCACGCGCCGTCGAGCTTCCGTGACGCTCGCGGGGTGCGCTTCGATAGCCGTGATCCGCGCGGTCGGCGCAAGGTCCGCCAGATCCAGCGTCTGCATGCCGGGCCCGCAGGCAATATCGAGAATCCTGGGCTCCGCGGGGAGCGGGCCGGCGAGCGCCAGTGCGCGTGCGGTGCAGTCCCGATTGCCCGGCCCTTCGCGCGGCAGGTCGTGGTGTACGTGAAAGAACACTTCCCGGGTACGCGGGTCGTTCAGGTCCATCAGCTATGGCTCCATAAAGGGTGCCGTATCGTAACGCGCTCGACGGTGTGAGGCGGTTTCGGCGGCAAGGAATATAAAAAAGCAAGAAACGTCAAGAAACGGCATCGGGTCGGAGTAAACTCAACCGCGCCGATACCCGACAACGGAGCGCAACATGTCAGAAGCAATCAACGTGTCCGGCGCGCGCATGTGGATGAGCGTGGCGGGCTGGTTTGTCCTGACCCTCGCGTTGATGCTGGGCGCGGCTTATCTGTGGGTCTTCATCTACTCGGTGCTGATCGAAACCGGCGGCGACCAGGCGTTCTACGAAGCCTACGCCCAGGTCGCGAGCCCGGTGGTTGCCGTGGTGGTGTCGTTTCCGGTGTTCTTCGCGATGGGCTGGTTCATGCGCCGGTTCGCGCACAAGGCGCTGTTTGCCGCGATGGCGGTGGTGGTACTGAATCTCCTGCTCGACGCGCTGGCCGTGTCGACCCTGGCTCAGGATCTGACCTACAACCTGATCGCGTCCGTGCTGTCGGCCGTGGGCAAGATCTCCGGCGCGTACGTCGGCGTCAAACGCGGTCTGGCATCGTCGAACTAACGCGCCTGGAACGTGAACGTCGCCCCGGGGATCGCGCCCGTCGAGCAGGCGGTTCGCTTCGTGATCGCGCATCTCGACGAACCACTGCCGCTCGAACGCGTCGCCCGCGTGGCGGGCCTGTCAGCCCACCACTTCCACCGATCGTTCAAGGCGACGCTGCACGAGACTCTGGCCAGGTTCGTCGAGCGCCTGCGACTGAATCGCGCGGCCAACGCGCTGGTCATGCACGACGCGACCGTGCTCGATATCGCGCTCGCAAGCGGCTACGCCCACCACGAGACATTCTCGCGCGCATTCCGGCGTCACTTTGGCGCGACACCGGTCACGTACCGCCGCGAAGGCAGAATGCTGTCCACGGGCGAGCCACCGGATCGCGCCGTTGCCCCAGCATCCCCGTTCACGCTCGCGCCAACGCGGGTGCAGGTCACCCGACCGCTACGCGTTGCGAGCGTCCGCCATCTGGGCGCGTACGAGTTCGTGGATCCAGACACATGGGGGCAAGTCCGCGAACGTCTGGACAAAGCGGGCTCGGCCGGAGGCGCGCTCGTGGGTCTTGCACTCGACGCCCCGGGCGACGTGCCGGGCGACGTGCCGGCTGATCAACTGCGGTTCGATGCAGGACTGCTCGTCGGCCCCGGCACGCGCGCCGACGGCATAGCGGTTCAGACGTTGCCGGGCAGAACCTGGGCGGTGACGCTGCACGTGGGCGCCTACCACACGCTAACGAGCGCGTATCCGCAGATTGTCCAACAGACCCGGGCCCTGCCGGGTTATTCGATTGACGCGCCGCCGGTCATGGAGGTCTACCACACAGAGCGCATGGCGGTCGGCGACCTGGCCTATACCGACATCTATATCCCAATCGTCGAATTGGACCCGGCATTGGGCTGCGCACCCGTCTGAACCTCGGCTGCCTTGGGTTACACTATGGCGCGCCAGCACTGAACGTCCTGAGTTGCGTCACTTGCCGCTACATCTGCACGCCATCACACCTCGGCGGACCGCCGCCATTCGGGTCACCGCGCTCGCGTTTGCCTGCGCGCTGAGCGCCGCCTCGGTGATCGGCGCCACCGCCGACGTCGTCGGTCAGCCACAGCCGATCCCCGGGGTGTGCCGCGGCGACGTCTGCCTGCATCTGGTTGGCGGCGAAACGGGTAAGACACACGTATACGCCCGCAACATCGGCATCGACGCACGAACGGTGCATGCGCGCATCGGCTATCCCGGCCACCGCGGCGAACCGACGATTTTCCTGCTGCGCGGCGAATCCTACGCCGAGGTGACGGTCGCCCCCGTATCGCCGCGGCAACTCGACGTGCAGTTTTTCCACAAGCGCGGGGTCAGCGTCGAACATGTCATAGACGCCGAGTATCGGCTGCCGATCCCGCCGACGTATGGCTACTCCATCACTCAGCAGCCGGGCCAGGTAACGAGTCATGCGCTGTGGGAGATCAACGCCCACGACTTCAGCGTGGAGATCGGCACGCCGATCCTGGCGGCGCGCGGCGGGCGCGTGATCGAGGCTGAAGACGGCAACACGAAAACCTGCAAGCGCCCGGTGGAAAGCTGCCTGAAGAGCGCCAACTTCCTGGGCATCGAACACGAGGACGCAACGGTCGCCTACTACGTTCATTTGCAGCACGACAGCATCGTGGTCGAGGTTGGCGAGTCGGTGGTCGTCGGCCAGCATATTGCCAACTCCGGCAACACCGGCTTCAGCACGGGTCCGCACCTGCACTTCGACGTGGTCGCGCTGTCGCCGTCGCTCGAGCGGATGAGCCTGGCGGTCACGTTTGGCGGGGGTTCGTGAAAGGCCAATGACGTGCTGTGTGTCCGGTGCTGACAATCGCGTTATGGTCCTGCCGATGAATCCCACGCTGAAACCCGAACACCCGTGACCCGATCCGACCCCGCCTCCATCACCAGCCTGGTTTTCGCCGGCGGCGGCAACCGCTGCTTCTGGCAGCTCGGGTTCATGAGCGCGGTCGGCGACGCCGTGAGGCCCGCACACGTTGCTGCGGTCAGCGCAGGCAGCGCAATGGCCTGCGCCTGGGCAAGCGGTCGCATCGAGCCGACGTTGAACGCCATGTGCGCAGCGTATGAGGCCAACGACCGCAATTTCTACTGGTCTCGGCTGGCGCAGGGCCGATATCCATTCCCGCAGGAGCCGATTTATCGCGCGTCGATAGACGCGTTACTGGAAGACAACGCGCTGACAACGCTGCAAAGCGGCGCCGAACTTCGCATCGGCGTGACGCGGCCGCCGCCGATGCTGGGCGGTCTGCCGGGCGCCGTCGTGGGCGGCGTGGCGCTGGCGCTGGGCGACCGCCTGAGTCCGGAACGCCCGATTACCGAGGAACTGGGGTACGTCCGCGAGTGGCGCTCGGTGCGCGGCTGCGTCAGCGACGCCGAACTCGCCGATCTGATCATTGCGTCGTCCTGTATACCGCCGCTGATTCACACCACGCGCTATCGTGGCGGCGCGGTACTGGACGGCGGGTTCATCCGCTCCGTTCCGGTGTTCGGTGTGCCGGAAGGGGAAGGCACGACACTGGTGCTGCTGTCCCAGAAAGACGCCGCCATGCCACCGCCCACAGCGCAGATGATCTACGTTGGTCCGTCGCGAAAGCTCGACATTACGGTGTGGGACTACACCAATCCGGACGCCGTGTCCGGCACATTTGCGCTGGGTCAGCGGGATGGCGAACGCTGGCTCGACAGCGTCTCGTAGGGCCTGGCGGTCCGGGCGGCGCTAGGGATCGCGCTTGAGCTTGTGCAGCTGATAGCCTGCCGGCGCTGTGTCCACCATCTCGGGTGGTACCTGGTAGGGTTCTTCCTCGCGGGATGAAGCGCTGCGCGCCGGCGGGACGTACGGTTCGGGGTCGACTGGCTCATAGCTGTAGCTGCTGCTGCCCACGTCACTGGTACTCGAGTAGCTGCCGGTCAGTCCGGAATCGTAGTCGGCGTCAATTCCCGACAGGCTGCTGCCGTAGTCGTCCCCCGCATCAGCCGTCAGATCCTCCGACGACGTGAATATCCAGGCGTCGTCGTAGCCGGCCGCGCGCGCGTCGTCCAGCGCCACGGAGGCCGCGTCCCGGCTCCCAAACGGGCCGACGACGACGCGGTGAATCCGGCCGGTCGCGGTATCAACGGTTACCACGGACACCGTGTCTGCGAGGCGTCGGGTCACGTCGTCGCGAAACTCGTGCGCCGTCGGATCAGAGCCAAAGCTCGCCACAGACACCCAGAGCCGGGACTCGGCACTCGCCGGTGCCGCCAGCGCCAGCACCAGCGGCGTCGCCAGCATGAACATGGCAAGCACGTGAAACAGACGTCGTTCAGTCAGAGTACGCATGACAACTCCTAGGCAATTCGGCGCTGCGCTGCCGCCGTTCTGTGCGGGCGGTTCACGCAACACGTAAGCGGCGCATTCTAGCGGGTAATGGTGGCCGCGTCGGCTGTCAGCTGCCTACATACAGAACCGCGATTCCGGCCGCCGCGGCAGAGCCGATGGCCAAGACGACGTTCGGTCCCTTGGCATGCATCAGCAGGAACGGTGCGGCACCGGTCGCCGCGGGCTGTGCGAGAAGGTGCGCCTTTCAGCACACCCGCTGTTTCTTTCGTGATGTTTGTACCGTTCCCCGGTCAGCACGGTCAGCACCGGCTGCGTGCCGACGATTTGTGAGATTGCTGTAACGAGCGGGATAGACGGCGATGTTCTGCAGCCGTTGATGTCGAGACCGGTGTCGCGTTCGGTGTCATGCAGTGTGGCGACCAGCGACCCGGTTGGCGAATGACGTAAGTCATACGCAACAGAGCCTGCTCGCGCGGTCAGTCGCGACCGCGCACGGCGAGGTAGCCGCCCGCGATCACCGCCGCACCGCCAACCCATACCCAGGCCGACGGTAACTCGTTCCAGAACAACCAGCCCGCCAACGCGGTCCAGATCAGTGTGGTGTATTCAAACGGCGCAACCACCGCGACAGACGCGTGACGGTACGCGGTGGCGACCAACGTATGGGCTAACCCGCCTGCGCAGCCCGCGGTCAGGAACAACATCCAGTCATCCAACCCAGGCGTGCTCCATGCCCCCAGCGAAAACCAACCGCCGAGCAGCGCGCTGATCGGCATCGTGTAAAACGACAGCACGCCGACGGAGACGGTGCCGGCGAGTTTGCGGTTGGAGATACTGAGCAGCGCCCAACACGCTGCGGAGCCCAGGATGGCGAGCACTGCTGGCGACACATCGAGTTCCGTCGGCCGTACGACGACCAGCACGCCGGTAAATGCAACGCCGATGCCGCACCAGCGCCGGATGCCCACGCGTTCGCCCAGCAGGGGTCGCGCCAGCAGCACGATCAGCACGGGCGCCAGGTACGCCAGCAGAACGGCCGTGACCAGCGGCACGTGCGCGAGGCCAAAAAAGAACCCGAAATTGGCGCCGGCGACCAGCACCCCTCGATACAGCTGCCAGCCCCAGCGGGGGCGCGTAAGCTCCGCGAGCACGCCCTGATGCGCGCAGATCGCGAGCACGACCGGCAGCGCGAGCAGCGACCTCAAGAACACGATCTGCGCGGTCGAGAAATCACCGGCCAGCGCCTTTACGGAGATGTCGATGCCGGCGCCGGCGAGCATTGCCAGCGACATGAAAGTGGCGCCCGCCAGCGCGCTGGATTCGGTCGTGGCGTTCGCGGGCATCATGGCTGTGGCTCTAACTGGTGTTCGGGCGCGGATTGTAGCGTGGATCGATGCCGCCGCAGGGGACAACGCGATGGTAGCATCACATCATCTTTTGCCACGGGCTGACGCCGTGAACCAACCGCTAGAAGGCCGCGTTGCGATTGTAGCCGGCGCAACGCGAGGCGCCGGCCGGGGTATCGCCCGGATGCTGGGCGAGGCCGGGGCCACCGTCTACTGTTCGGGGCGGAGCACGCGCGGCAACCTGTCGCCGATCGGCCGCCCGGAAACCATCGAGGAGACCGCCGAGCTGGTCGACGCCGCGGGCGGCCGTGGCATCGCCGTCCGCACCGACCACAGCAACGCCGACGACGTGGCGCAACTGGTCGAGCGGGTCGAATCCGAATCCGGCCACGTGGACATTCTTGTCAACGACATTGGTGGCGAAAAACCTGGCCGAATGGCAACCGTTCTGCAGCACCGATATAAATCGTGCATTCGAGTTCCTCGACACAGCGGTAGGCACACACATCCTGACGGCGCGCCACGTGGCGCCGTTGATGGTCGCCCGCGGCAGCGGGCTGATCGTCGAGATCACCGACGGCGATCACGCGGGTTACCGGGGCAACCTGGTTTACGACCTCGTCAAAAATCAGGTCATACGCCTGGCGTTTGCCCTCGCCAGCGAGTTAGGCGCGCAGGGCGTGACCACCGTTGCCGTCACGCCCGGGTTCCTGCGTTCGGAGGCGATGCTGGACAACTTCGGCGTGACCGAAGCCAACTGGCGTGACGCAATCAGCAGGGCACGCGGCTTCAGCGAGTCCGAAACGCCGTGTTTTGTCGGGCGCGCCGTTGCCGCGCTCGCGGCCGACCCGGACGTTGCCGGGCGCAACGGGCAGGTCGTCGCGAGCTGGACGCTCGCGAAAGAATACGGATTCGACGACATCGACGGCCGCCGACCGGACTGGATTGGTTATGTGGAACGCTCGATCGACGACATCCTGGACCGTGGCGGGCCCGCTGATGACGACGAGCGTTTCTGGGTCGACGCGTGGCACAGGCAGCTGCACGAAGATCCGCGCTTTGCGACGCTGATCGACCGCATCAACCGGAGTCGCACAGCCTGATAACGGCGACTGGTGCGGCGCCCGATCCAGCGCTCAGGATTTCAGAGAACGGGACAACACCAGCACCGTCTGCTGAGCAAAATGCCGGAACGCATCGACAGCCACCGCGTCGATCGGACCCGCGCTCGCGACCCGGTCGGCGTACAGCACCCCAACAGGCGAGTTACCAATGGTAACCGCGGTTGCGACAAAGTCGCGATCGGCCACCCACGGATCACCCCGTTCCGCCTCGGCTCCCGTCAGGACCTGGGCGCCCGGCGTCGTGAATAGCGGACCAAACACCGGATCGGCGTCGCCCAGCATCTCACGCTGGCAGCGCGCAAAACCGTCCGGGTTGGCGCCGAGCGAGTACTTCGGCTTCAGGTGGGCGCGGTCGGGTGTGAGGAGCGCAAAGTAGGTGCGATCGAAGCCTATACCGTCGTGAATCCCTTCGAGTACCAGCTGGATCAGTTCGTTCAGCGACCGCCCGCTCTCGAGCCCGGCAGCCAGTTCGGTCAGCACGCGCAGCTGCACGCCGGGATCGGGCGCGCGCGAGGGGGTGTCGCCAGCCTGATGCGTGGCGGTAGCCGCCCCGGCCTGGGCACCGGCAGCGGACGGGTCGGCAGCCCCCTCGCCTTCGGTGCCTGCAACTTCCGCCGCACCCCCCGGTTCCGGCCGCTTGATCCGCGGCAGGCTGTCTTCCAGCTTGCCTACCCCGTACCGCGCCGCCATCCGGCTGGCCTGCTCGACGTTGTCGTGCACCAGTTCCTCCAGATCTGCTTTGCTGACATCGAGCGCTTCCGCCGCCACCACCAGCGCCGCGTCGGCCTCGTCGGGAACCCCAGCCGTGGTCTTCGATAGCCGCGGGCCACCTCGTGTCCGAGCACGACGTTGCGGGCCCGTCCCGTCGGCCGGAAACTGTCGACCGATGCCTGAAGTAGCTCGCCGAGCGACCAGTCGGTCACCAGGTGGCGAGTGAGCTCGCGCAGTTCGAATCCCAGCACACCGCGTTCGGCGTCTTCCCAGGCCTCACCGGCCGCCGCACGCTCGGCGATGGCGTCGCCTTCCTTCTTGGCATGCGACCAGAACGCCATCTCGCCGACCTCGCGCAGTAGCGCAGCCAGAAACACCTCCTCCTGGTGCTTGTCGCCCGAGCAGGCCGCAAACGAACGCGCCTGCGCCGCTGCATGAAAAGCGTGCGCCATGTGCCGGGTCACGCGTTCATGTCGACGCCCACGCTTCATCTGTTCGATCACGGCCACCGAGATCGCCAGCTCGCGAATGGCGTCGAAGCCGAGCCGAACCACGGCTGAACTGATCGTGTCGACGCGGACCGGCAGGTTGAACAGTGAGCTGTTGGCGATCTTCAGCACGCGCGCCGCCATCGACGCATCGTTGCCGATCACGTCAGACAGGTCGCGGGCGGACGACTCCCGATTGGTCGCCACGTTGGATACGTCGCGGACCGTCGTCGCAAACACCGGCGACCCGGCCCCGCTCAGGCGGTCGCGCCATTCGTCGAGGTTGGAGGCATCGTTTCGCGGAGATGGATCAGGCACGGTTCTCGAAGCACTGCGGGGTCGCCGATCCTTTCAGTGTAGTAGAGGCGCGGGATCGCGACGGCGGCCTGAGACGGTGGCGGGCGAACGGACTGAAGGCGGAAGATGGCGCCCGAGACAGGATTCGAACCTGTAATCCCCGGTTTCGTAGACCGGTGCCTTATCCAGTTTGGCCACTCGAGCGCGGTAGAACCCCGGGAGGGGCCGGAAAAGCGGCACCATTATCGAGGCGGTATCGAGGGGCGTCAAGGCGAACGCTTGCCGCGCGCGACAGTGCGCCCCACTGCCGCGGACAGGCCAACCCCGTCAGTGTTGGCTGATAGTCACCGCCAGCACCGCAATCAACCCCCGACGGCGGCCTCGCCTACATGCTGAAGCCGCCGCCGTCGATCTGTGAGTTGAGCAGGCACAGCGCCGTCTCAATCGATCAAGCCACGGGCCGTTATGGCCCATTTCTAGTGGCAGGCCGATTCGTGCGCGCGCTACATGGCGACGCCGGTGCGGTAGAATGACTCTTCTGCCACATGACGATGTACCGCTTTCCGATGTCACAGAACCAACCGGCCGAGACGGACGAGAAACAATTCCACGGCTGGCGCCTGCTGGGTGTCATTGCGCTCGTCGTCCTCGTGCTCGCCGGCGTCAGTTTCGTTGTCGATTGGGTCGTGCTCGGTCCGCTCGAGGGGCGCGCTTTCTGAGTGGCGCGCCGAGGCGCCGCCGCGAACGGGAGGGGCAGGATGATTCGGTCGGGCGTTTGTGCAGACAAGGCCCGTCGGCACTAAATTGCCGCGACATATCGCGATACCGACGCCGCACGCAGTACCTTTCCCACTGTGCATCCGGCACCGCTTCGGCTAGCATACGCGCCCCTATGGTGACCCACCTCGGTCCCTTCGCGACGATATGTTGTGAACTCCGCCAGGCCCGGAAGGGAGCAACGGTAGCAGCGGACTCGGGTGCCGAGGTGTGGCTGGGTGGGTCGCCTCCAGTTTCGGAGAGGTGTCCGAGCGGTCGAAGGAGCACGCCTGGAAAGTGTGTATGGGGCAACTCATCGAGGGTTCGAATCCCTCCCTCTCCGCCAGAAATATGGGGCCAAAGGCCCCATTTTTTGTGAAAACGGAGGATCCATATGGCCGCTGAGTTCGAGCCGGGCGCGCCATCGACGCGCCGCCTGGATAGCGTGCGTTCGCGCTTCCCGCGGCGGCTCCTATTCATCGATGATTCAAAAATCGCTCGAATCGAGCGTATTGCACTCGCTTCGGGGCTACCCGTTCCGCAACAAGCTGAAGCGGGACGAACTCTACAGCACCAGACGATTGCGGGCCGTCTTGACCCATGCGTCGCTATAGCCGGATGGTAAGAACCGGCGCCAAAATCAGGTGCATGCGGGGCTGACTTACCGTGTGGGGAGCGCGCGGCCGTGTCCGACCGGGGCGCCCGGCCTATTGACAGGCCGCGACACGCGGCCACAATGCTCGGTTCGGGGACTTCGAGATAGCTGGATCCGTTGAATCGATCCTTTACAAATCGCCTGCGCGGCGTCGTGTTGTTACTGGCTATCGCCGTTCTGCCGTTGCAGACGCTGGCGCAGGACCACGTGCACCTGGACGCCCCGTCCAGCGGTTCCTGTGCTGCGTGCGGTCACGCGGACACACCGCCAGTCTCGCAACCGGTCTGCAGTTCCGCAGCAGACTCGATCGAGAGTCCGGTCTTCGGCGTCTGGGTTCGACCTGCGGTAAACGCATCGCAGCCCGGCTACGCGCACCGTCCCCGCGCTCCACCCGTTACCCGACAGTAATCACTGCACCTGTTGATCACTGCCGCCCGCAATCGGGCGGCCCATGCTGTTCGGGAGAAAAAGATGAACGTGAGTCACACGCTACGCGCGGTCGCAGTCGGCTGCCTGGCCGTCCATACATCAGTTTATGGCGAAGAGTCCGGGGACAAGCGGTCCGACCGGATCGACGAGGTGGTGGTCGTTGCCAGCCATCCTCTGTCCAGCGAGGGTTTGTCGCAGGCGAGCAGCGTGCTCGCCGGCGCCGAGCTGGAGCGGAAGGCGGCCGCGAACATCGGCGCCACGCTGGCGCGTGAACCGGGCATTCACTCCGCCTCGTTCGGCGCCGCCGTTGGGCGGCCCGTCATCCACGGACTCGGCGGTCCGCGGGTACGGGTCATGGAAGATCGCATCGATGCGCTCGACGTGTCGGTCACGAGCTCCGACCACCTGGTTGCGGTCGAACCCTTCATTGCCGAACGCGTCGAGGTGCTGAAGGGTTCCAGCGCGCTGCTGTACGGGCCGGGCGCAATCGGAGGCGTCGTTGACGTACACACAAACCGCATACCACACCGCGTGCCGGACCAGCCGGTCAGCGGCGGTATCGAGACGCGCTTCGACGACGCCAACGACGGCAACACGACTAGCGCCAAGCTGAACGGGGGTGGTGGTCGATTCGCGTGGCATCTCGACGGCACGTTCAAGGACGGTGACGACTACGAGATTCCCGGCTTTGCCGAGTCCTCCCGTGCTCGCGCGCTCGAAGAAGAAGAGCACGAGGAGGAAGAAGGGCACGAGGAAGAGGAAGAACACGACGAAGACGAGGAAGTTCGAGGCGTGTTGCCAGGCTCCGAGTTCGACTCGACCGCGTTTGCGGGCGGCGCGTCGTATGTCGCCGAGTGGGGTTTCATCGGCGTTTCCGTCAGCCGAATGGACGCGGAATACGGGCTGCCCGGCGGGCATGCGCACGGGCACGAAGAAGAGCACGAGGAAGGAGAAGAAGCGGAAGGCGAGCACGAGGATGAAGTCGAAGGCGTACCGACACTGGAGCTCGAACAGACCAGGGTCGACTTGGAGCTCGGCGTCCAGGATCCGTTCGGTGTGTTCACGAGCCTGAACGTGCGCGTCGGCGTCAACGACTACGAGCACCAGGAAATCGAGCCGGATGGCGCGCTCGGCACGGATTTCGAGAACGATGCGTGGGAGTTCCGGACCGAGCTGGTCTATGAGACGGATCGATGGCAGGGTGCGTTCGGCTTGCAGCACGCGGACCGCGAGTTTTCAGCAATTGGTGACGAAGCTTTCGTGCCGCCGGTGGACACCCTCGACACCGGCATATTCTGGGTCGGCCAGCGGTCGTTCGACGGCTTCGACCTGGAGACCGGCGCCCGGATCGGGCGCGTCGATCACGATCCGGAAGATGGCCGAGGTGCCCAACGAGAGCGAAAACTTCACAACGGGCGCAGCCGCGCTCGGATTGATCGTACCGCTCGACGACGTCTGGAAGCTGGGGCTGCACGCAGACTATTCCGTCCGCGCACCCGTTGCTGAGGAGCTGTACTCCTTTGGGCCGCACCTGACCACCGGCGCGTTCGAGGTCGGCAACCAGGATCTCGACACGGAGAGCGCGGCGAGCCTGTCCGCAACACTCGACTTCGCGGCCGATTGGGGTGCGCTGTCCGCGACGGCGTACTACATCCGCTTCGGCGATTTCATCTACCAGCAACCAACCGGCGACGAGGAAGACGAACTGCCGGTGTTTTGCCTACCTGCAGGACGACGCGGCTTTCTTTGGCGTCGATCTGGAAGCGCGGGCGCGGGTTGCCGAGTTCAGCGGCGGCATGCTGCACGCGCGCGTGATGCTCGACTACGTGGACGCCGAGCTGGACGTCAGCGGCAACGACCATCTGCCGCGCATCCCCCCGCTTCGCTACGGCCTTGGCCTCGAAGGAACCTTTGGCGTGCTGACCGCGTCGGTCGACTACACGCACGTCACGGAGCAGGACGACGTCGCCGAAAACGAATTGGTCACCGCTCGGCACGAAGATCTGCGGATCTACGTCGGTGCCGAGTTCGGCTTCGGCGACAGCTCGGTCAGCGTGTTCGCCGAAGGCAGAAACCTGACCGACGACGAGCAGCGCCACCATACGTCGTTCATCAAGGACTTCGCGCCGGCGCCGGGACGCACCGTGGAAGCGGGCGTTCGCCTGGTGTTCTAGAAGACTGGCGGCGGGCCCGCGGGCCCGCCGCGTCTACTACGGTTCGAGCAGGGCTTGACAGGTATGGTAGAGCTGGCGCGTTGCTGGACGCCACCGGGGACTTCTACGTGCTCACGGAGGTCGATCGCAATTGAGACCGGCGAGTCCCCATACGGCTAGTTCAGCGTGACGGGGGCGGGACCAGGCTCGGGGCAGGTCCCGGTCATCAACGAAACACACACATCAATCGAACCTCGACGCTGCGCCGCGGCAGCGCAGCCGGATCGGCCGTGGCGTCGTCGAAAGACGTATGCGGACACGCCATCGCGTGCCCGCTGCGGGTGTCCAGCTGTTTGATCACCAAGAGTTCGTCAGTTTGCATGTCTGGGAAATAGTAGAACCGGTGCGCCGGGTCCCGTACCGGCATCGACGACAGACCGTCCGCTTTGAAGCCCGTGTACAGGTAGTCGACGATATCGCCGTCCGCGATCGATGCAGCGTCGATGACGGTGAGCGGGTTTTTGGTCGCAGGGCGTTCGATCGGTTGCCACGTGTTGTACCACGCAAACTCAGCACTCTCGTACTGCGCGGTGTCGAGGCCACGGCTCTCCAGTAGTTGATAGGCCGTCGCTCGCGGATCGGCAACGCTGTAGTCGCAGTGAATAAAGCGCGCATAAGCCTTGTTGAAATCGCTGGTGTCTTCCGTGCGAACCACGTGCTGTGTGACGAACACTTCGTCAGCGCCCACCGTGCGTTTGGCCAGTTCGGTCATCTCGGCGTAGTAGGCCTTCTCGACCTGTTCCGGATCGTGGAAGTCACGCACCGTCGATGAGTGATTGACGAGCGTGAATCCGGCGACATCCAGATCCAACTCGCCACCGCGGCACCGCGGATAAGCATCCTCGATGACAACCGAATGTTTGGCGGTGACCGCAAGCCGGTCGGATTTGCTGCCGATCCTTGGTTTGTCCGTGCGCTCGCGCCACTCTTCGTTCAGGTAACGAACCTCTGCTCGCACGGCCATATCACCACCTCGATGGTCCCGGTTGCGGCAAATTGTACGCCCGACGGACCACCGGCGGGTAGGCCCGGTCGTATGGGGTGCTCGCAGGCCAACAAACCAGTCGTCTGATCAGGTGTAAACTCGAGCGACGGCGTGGTCGGGGGCGGTTGGTGGACAACCCGTTTTCAGCCTATCGAGGAACCGGTCGCTACGTCTTCGTGTGCTATTCACATGACGACGCCGATGTGGTTTACCCGCTGCTCCCAGCAACTACGACAAGATGGTATCAACGTCTGGTACGACGAAGGCATCTCTCCGGGAGAAGAGTGGACCGAGGAGTTGGGTCGTGCGATCCAGAGCGCTGAGCGTGTGCTCTTTTTCGTGACACCCAGTTCAGTAGACTCCCGCAACTGCCGCAACGAGATACTTTTCGCTCAAAATCACGACACGCCGATCCTCCCTGTGTATCTGGAAGAGACCCGTCTTCCGGTGGGTCTGGACCTGACAATCGGAGCCAGCCAGGCGCTACGCAAGTCGGACCTCAGTGCAGCGATCTTCCGGTCCAAGCTGGTTCGGGCGCTGACAGGCGAACCAGGTCAGGGGTCGTCCGGCACGGAGATCGAGCGCGACCCGAACACTTCCCGACGTCATTTCCCCTTCCGCACCGCATGGATCTTCCTGGTAGCCATACTGATGGTTGTCGCCGGGATCGTGGGCTGGCTAGCAGTCCGCCAAACCGATTCCAGTCGGGACCTCGCGCGCGAACCGTCGCGGGTGTTGTCGCGTTCTGTTCTGGTTATGCCTTTCGATGTCATCGGGTCCGACGATGCCGCAGACATGCTGGCCTCGGGCGTGCGCGCGGATCTAAAGGGTTTACTCTCCGGATACCACGAGCTGCAGACGCTGCAAGCGGAGTCGTCCCTGCAGGAGGTCGATCCGACCTATCGGGTAACAGGCAATGTGCAAGCCAGCTCGAACTCTGTGCGTTTTCTGGTGCACCTGGTGCGGACCGCCGCGGGCGTAACCGTCTGGTCGAAGACCTACGAGTTATCCGCAACCGGCGACGCCGCGGCGCAGCGTAAGCTTGCACAACTGATCGCTCATAATGTTCGGCTGCAACTGGTGATCGATCACGAATGTGAATCGATCAAGCAAAAAACGCTGAATCAGCTGGCCGCCAGATACGCCTGTGCGGGTATGGCCGACGTTTACCTGGTGGGCCAGCCTGACAAACGTTTTGATATCGAGCTCTGGCGATCGTACGGCAAGCTGGCCATCGAACACGACCCGGATCTGGCGGACTCGCGCATGCTCGTTTCCTGGTATCACTTCAACCGTGCAGGTTCATACGACGAAACGATGCCGTCCGCCATCGCGGAGATTGAGACCGCGGTGCGGCTGGAACCCGACAATCCGGTATGGGCGTGGTGGCTGGGGTATGTGCAGATCCAGGCTTATCAATACCATGCGGCCCAGCGCAATGTCGAAAGGGCGCTCGAGCTCGACCCGCTGTCGCCCTGGGCGCATTGGTACCATGCCTCTCTCGGTAGCCTCGCGATTGCGCGTGGCGAATTGACTTCGGCGGTCGAGCATTTTCGGCGCGCAATTCGTCTCTACGACGCCGACGCAAGGATGTACTGGGAACTCGCGAGGCTACTGAACGTCATGGGGAAATCCTCCGACGCGCTCGCCTCGGCGAACGCCGGGCTCGAGCTCGCGACGCAGTCGTCCGCAACCAAGCAACGTGGCGTCATATACGAGTTTCTGATCATGGAGAAGCTGCGGGCGTTAGATGCGGTCGGCGGCGAGTCCGCGGTACGGCCGTTCGCCGTCAGGATTCTGGCGGATCCTGCACCTGTGGATCCGAGCCCCGCCCAGGCACTCCTGCACTTCTACGCAGGGCAACTCGACGCGGCCGATCGGATGCTCACGAGGCTCACGGGAGACAATTACGTTCGCGCGTGTGTACTACATCGCGCTTACGTCTGGGTTGGAGACATGAAAGCCGCGCTCGAATCGGGCCAACGTTGTTTTACGATCTTGCGTAGATTTCCCACGTTGAACTTGATCGAGATCGACCCACTCTACGATACGGTCCGCGACGACCCGCAATGGACTGCGTTGCGGACGCGCGTCGCCGAAGCGGAGCGGCGCGGCAACGCGAACGCGATCTCGGCGAGCCACGCACCATGATCAACAATGGGTCGTCCTTTCGATGCAGGCTGAAAGGATGCTGAGAATTGGATCCAGTTCGCAACGCGAAGCCAGCAGCTAGCAGCTTGTTGAAAAAGCCCTGATCGAGAGACAATAGCGCAACGAATGTTCGAGGTCAGCGGATGCGCGGAGAAGCCGATCCCCAACCCGGGATGTTCAGCTACGTGGACCTGGAGTCCCGGATCCCGAAGCAACACCCGATTCGGAAGATCCGCCGGATTGTGGACAAGGCTTTGCCGGCACTTGAGCCTGCGTTCGACGAGATGTACTCCGACCGAGGCCGTCCATCAATCCCGCCTGAACAGCTGATTCGCGCGCTGTTGCTGCAGATCCTTTACACCATCCGTTCTGAGCGTCAGCTGATGGAGCGGATCGACTACGACCTGCTGTTTCGCTGGTTTGTGGGGCTCGGTATGGACGATCCGGTGTGGAACCACTCAGTGTTTTCGAAAAACCGTGACCGGCTGATGGCCTATGACGTAGACGAGTTGCTGTTCGAAGCCATCAAGGATCAAGCGGCCGCGAAGAAGTTGCTCTCGCGCGATCATTTTTCGGCAGATGGGACGCTCATCGAGGCGTGCGCATCGCTGAAGTCTTTCAAACCCAAGGACCAGGAAGACGACTCTGACGACGGAGAGAACTTCCATGGTAAGAAGCGCCGCAACAACACGCACGAATCGACGACGGATCCCGATTCACGCATGTTCCGGAAGGGTTTGGGGAAGGAAGCGAAGCTGAACTACATGGGACACATCGTTACGGAGAACCGCAACGGTTTCGTGGTTGGCGCGACGGTGACCGAAGCAGGCACACGGCAGGAGTGGACAGCGGCGATCGAACTGCTTGCAGAGCAGCCGGTGCGACCGGGACAAACGGTCGGAGCAGACAAGGGTTACGACGTTGGTGCGTTCGTCTCTGGATGCAGAGAACTGGGCATCACACCACACGTTGCAGCCAAGAGCCGATACAGCCGCATCGACCAGCGGACGACGCGCCACCCGGGCTACGAGATCAGCCAGCGCAAACGGAAACGGGTAGAAGAACCGTTCGGCTGGATGAAGTCATACGGACTCCTGCGGAAACTCCGACATCGGGGTCATGACAATGTCAGGTGGCTGTTTCGACTGACTGCCACGGCCTACAACATCACCCGATTGCGAGGATTTGCGACATGAATACAGTGCGCAAACCGCAGTTGAACGTCGACTTGCCGCCTCCTACGGGAAAGGTTGCGGTAACGGACGCTCAATCAGCGGAGCCGCATCGACCCACTTCGGAAACGGCCTCCACCTGTCGCGCTACACCGGAATCTAAAGCAGCTACACGGATGCGCCAGTTCCGCTATATTTCAACACGCTGCTAGTCCATGCGCAGATACGCTGAGTGTGCGCACCATTCCCGATCCCTGAAATCGGTCAGAACGCCTGCCAGGAACGCAGCCCCAGAAACACCTTGCTGACCGTGCAGGCGCCGCGTCTACGCCGTGATTTGAACCCTGCCCGGCATCAGCGTGCTCTCGTCGCGCACCGCGGGTTCGTACACATCAGAACACATCGTCGCGCGTCCAGCACCGAAATCTGCCCGTCGCCGTCTGCATCCAGTACAGGATCCGCAGGCGGAACGGTCTGGCCGCGGGCGGCGAGAATCATACGCACATCGTTGACGTCGATCTGCCCGTTGGCGTCCGCGTCACATGTCATTGCCTGTGGAAGCTCGCACCGGAGATGGGCAGCATCACTGTCGGCCGCCGAACCGCCCGCGGCGCCGCTCGCGGTCACGGAGGCAACGTTCGACTTCAGACCGGGTTGCCCGTCGCAGCGCCGGGGCTGGAAGAGATTGACGAAACCGGCAACGTTGCCCTCGATGACACGCGTCTCTCCCGGTTGGAGATCCGGAATCGGCGCGCTGATGCCGAGTCCGGCATCGTCGACGATCACGTTGGTGAGCGATTGTGCGCCGAGGTTCTGCACGATCAAACGGTACACCGCATCGGTCGCGCCTACGACGCCCACCGGTACGTCGGCGTCGCCGGGCTGGTCCGCGTCGAAATAGTTCACGCCATCCAGGCTTACCTGCTTCAGGAGTCGGACTTCAGGTGGGTCGCCGACCGGCACGTCGCCGAAGTCATACACCTGGTCGTTGCAGACCAGCTGCTCTCCCTGCAGAAACAGAAACAACAGATTGAAGATGAACCCGTCCAACGGCACGCCGACCGGTAGACTGACTTCCGGTACGTCCGCGAAGTCGTTCGTGCACGGAAACATCGGGAAGTAGTAGGACTGACCGCCGGCGTCGACACGCCCGGCGAACATCGCCTTCAGGACCACCGGGTCGTTCGAGAATACGCCGGGTAGCCGGTAGGAGAACCGATAGTCGAGCGGCGGCGCGTTCTGCAGCGGCCCATCCGGCAGGTTGTCGGCGATGGCGGCCGGCAAGTCGATGATCCAGAACTTCCGTCCTGTTTCCGCAACGGCCTGCGTGCCGGGCGTGACATCAAACGCCGTTGTCTCGGTAATCACCAGATCCTGGGGGCCCGAGCCATCGTCGACGGTCGCAACCCCGATGGTGGCGGTCTCTGGTACCTGCACGATGACCGGGTCGACGATGATGCCGAAAACGCCGAATTCCGAAAGCAACGTCGCCGTGGACGTACGTTCCGAAAAACCATCGTCCGTGACGATGTTGTACCGGCACTCGATGTTGGTCGTGCCGGTCTCGAAGTCCCTTACATCGGTGCAATACGCGGCATTCACGTCCGCGAAGATCAGATCGATGAACTGGCCCAGGTCATCGACGACCACCAGTCCGGAAAAGAACCTGAGAATGCACCCGGTCAGAACGAGGGTCAGCGCGGTCAACGCGAGCGCGCGGGTGATCGGACGAGACCGGCGTACGTGCTTGTCTTTCATTTCTGCGGTCCTCTTGAGCTGCTCGACGGTGCGACGACGGTCGAACCTTCTTATGGCTCGGAGGCTTGGCGCAAAAGCCCACCGGCACCCCGCCGGGCCTGCGAGCCGACGATGCCCCGTGAGCGGCGACAGGGGCGCTTGAGGTACGAGTCCCGCCCGGCCGCACTGAGAAACGCTCAACGCTCAACGCTCAACGCTCACGCGAAGGCGATGGGTCGAAAAGCAGCAAGGTTTGTGCCACGGACCGACACACCCCGCTATTCAAGGCCCCGCCAGGACACGTCGATTCACCGTTGTAAAAGATCCTGACGCCTCTATCGATTTCACCGAAAAAGCCTGTAAAGGAATCCGACGCTTTGGTACTGACGAACTCACGGTTCGGACGGGCAATCGTTGGTCGAACAGGCGCTCAGTTCGTGACAAACGAGGCGCTGGGTTCGAACCGAACGCACCATCGCGGCGCCGCCTCGATACCGTGCAAGACATCGCCGCGCAGCGGCGGCGGCCCCGAAGGGTGACGGCGTCAGCATGAGCAAACGACCGAGTCATCCCTCCCCTTGCGCCCGGATTACCGCCCGTCCGGCCAGGCCCCGGGACGTCGGCGTTACGATGTCGGACAGCGTTCGCGCTTCCAGGGGCGGCTTCTATACTTCGATGAGGCTCCCCTCGTATCGGATCGACATGGATTTCACTCAGTGGCTGGCAGCAGGCCTCGGACAGGTGGCGCTCGTAGCGACCGCTGCCGCGTTGCTGCTGTGGCGTCGCGCGAGTCGGGGCGAGCTCGAACGTGCGTCGCTTCGCACGCAGTGCGAGGCCGCCGTCGATGGGCTGGCGCGGGCGCGCAGCGCGCTGGAAGGACGCAAGGACCCGGCACAGATCCGGACCGAATGGCTTGCGCAGAGAATCTCGGAGCTGTCTGAAGACGACGCCGTCGAGGCGACACAACGTCTGGTATTTGCTCATGAGCTCGCCGCCAGCAGCGCGCTCGCCGAGCACGTCAGCGCGGGCGGCACGGGCGAGGCTCCCGGGGACGAGGCGACGTTGTGGCGCGAGGCACGGGAGCACATGCACGCCTGCGCCGTGCAGCTGATCGGCGACTTCCCCACCGCCGCGCAGAGCATCTCGACGCTGTACGATTCGGTTGCCGCGTGGGACATTCGTCTCGACGTCGACCTGCCCGCGTTCGAGTTTCCGGACGCAGCCGGTGGTGACAGCGACGCTGACGCAGACGCCGACGCGGTTGCGCTGACGGTGCAGGTCGCCGATCTGACCAGCCAGCTGCAGACCGCAAAAGACCAGATCACGGTACTGGAGTCGTCGTCCGACGACACTCCAGGCAATGCTGACGGGGAACTGCAGGCAGCGCTCGAGGCGCGTGATCAGGAACTCGCCGAAGCCCGCGCACGCGTGGCTGAACTCGAAGCGCTGGTCGAGGCCGGCGCCGTCGACTCGGAGAACAGCGAGGACCTCAAGAATCTTCTGCAGCAGTTCACCCGCGAGAGCCGCGACATGCTCGAGTGTATTCAGGAACTGGAACAGAAGAACTACGACCTGGAGCAGAGACTCGCCGAACACGCCGGCGCCGAGGCGTAACCACAGCCCGCAACGCGCACCTTGAACCCGTCCGCCGCGACGGGCACTCTGCACCGAATCCCCGATATTGACCGACGTGCGCAAAGACCTGCGGCCCTACCGGGCCAAACAAATCCTCCGACAGATCGAGTCTGCTTACATCGATTGGTTCCTTCGCCCGCAGTTCGAACATCTGGGCGGGCATCCACTGATCATGAAACCGTGGTACGTCAACGTGCACGGCCCGAACATCCGTATCGGCGATTCCGTGCACATGATATGCGCCCCCGAGCGCCGGGTGTCCCTGACCGTGTGGGAGCAGAACATGAGTGCAGGATCGATCGACATCGGTGATTACGCGCTGCTTTGCCCGGGCGTGCGGCTCGACTCCGCGACCATCGTGCGCATCGGCAGCAACTCAATGCTCGCGAGCGGCTGTTACGTCACGGACGCCGACTGGCACGACGTCTACAACCGTACCGAGACGATCGGCGGAACCGGGCCCGTCGTGCTGGAAGACAACGTCTGGCTCGGCGACGGCGTAATCGTCTGCAAGGGTGTCACGATCGGGGCCAACAGCGTCATCGGCGCGGGCAGCGTGGTGACCGGCGACATACCGCCGAACGTCATCGCGGCGGGCACCCCGGCTCGCTGTATTCGGAGCCTCGATGCGTCACGGAAGCTGGTCCGACGCGCGGACCTGCTCGCCGACGCCGAGCGCCTGGCGCGCGAGACCGATCAGCTGGAACGCTACCTGCTCGGCAACAACAGCTGGCTCAACTGGCTCAGAAGCCTGATACGACCGCGGCGCGGCGACTGACGCTTGCCAGTCCGCGACGGATCGACTTCGGCGGCGCGCGCCTTCACATAGTAAGTTCCGGCGGCGCCGGTTATCGCTTTCGCCGAGAGCATCACGGGCGCCAACGTCGCGAGAACCGAACTGAGCCTGTGGCTCGTGCTCCGTCTCTTTCCTACGAAGCCAACGTCCGCTTGTCCAACCAAACCAAAGGTGAACGTAACGGGGAAAAGCAGGACGCGCGGCGAAACGCGCGCGGGAAAAACGACAACCGGTCGGGCGAATCAGGAAGGCCCGCAGAGCTACCTAGCGCGAGGCGGCCACCGATGCATGCATCAGCACCCGCCGACACGCGTGGCGACGGTCCGCGACTTCACCTGCATGGTCTGTCCGACAGCCTGTATTGTCACCGTGGAGTTGATCCTGTACATCGTGCTGTCATAGGTGCCCCGTCCCGACATCGTGATGACGCCCATCGGTCCGTCACACATCATATCGATCGTCATCTCACCGCCCGCCATCTCATAGGACTCCACCTCGCAGCTGCCGTCGTCCTGGCCGTCCTGGGGAACCATGCCGACGGCGCCCTGATCGAGGTCCTGCTGAGTGATGCACTCTGTCGTCGTCTGCGCGGTGGTCGGTATCGGCATGGTGGCAGACTCCACCGTGTTGACGATCTCGTAGCGTCCCGGCTGTAACGTATCAGCCAACACAATGCCTGCGGTGAACACGGTCGGCGCGGTAACGAGCAGGCGAACCAGGTGCCGATTCATGGTTACGTTCCTTGCGTGGCGTTGTCGTGCAGTAGCCGAAAGGCTAGGCGGTCCCGACGCGGCTGGCAACCAGGCACGCACCCGAGCGGTATTAGCGCACGGACGCCGACCGGCAAGATCTCCACGACCGTACTCCGGCTCGCCGTGTTCGGCTCGCCCCGTCACGGAAGCAGGTCCGACGCGCGGACCTGCCGGCCGACGCCGAGCGCCTGACGCGGGACCCGATCAGCTGGAACGCTATCTGCGCGGCGACTGACGCCGCGACGGTGCTTCTATTGGTGCGGCAGGCGGAGGTCTGCGCCAGCGTCTTCGGACGTGGACCGGAACGGACTGATGTCGATCCCGCCTCGCCGTAAAAAGCGTCCGTAGACCGTCAACTGGTCAGGAGCGCAGACGTTACGGACGTCGACGAAGATCCGCTCTATGGCTTCCTCGTGAAACCCGGCGTGATTGCGAAACGAGATCAGGTACTTGAGTAGCCCCTCCTCGTTGATCGGCCTACCCGCGTACTGGACCATGACCGAAGCCCAGTCGGGCTGCGCGGTCACGGGGCAGATCGTGCGAAACAGATTTGTGTAGAGCGTTTCGCGCACGTGCACGTCGCTGTCGTCCAGGCCCAGCAGCGTCGGGTCGCAGTCGTACTGGCTGATGCGGACGTCCAGTTCGTCGAGACATACACCCGGAAAATGACCGTCGGACACCGGTAGCTGATCCAGGTCCAGCATCTCGACCAGCACCGCGGTTCGAAAACCGAGCGAGAGGTCCGACGTCAACGTCCGGCGCACTTCCTGCCGGCCGGAGAACGTCGTCTGTGCAAACGAGTTGAGGTAGAGCTTCATCGATTTGCTTTCGACGACACACTTGGACGTGCACGGCGCCTGAATCCGGAGTGCGGCAACATCGGGCTTGCCGGATGGCGTCAGCCACGAGAACTCGTAACAGGTCCACGTGTCCACACCCCTGAACGGCAGCGCGTCCTCGCGGATACCAAGCCCGTTGCGAGTTTCTTCGCGGGCCATCGAAAACAGCAGCGACGGTGTGTACGTCGACACATACTGACTCTGCTGACCGAGTGGAATATCGTTTGGCATTGCGGACACTGGGCGCCTCACTGGGGTTTCGGGCTCGACCTTACTAAACTGGAGCACGCCCGCAATCTCAAGCGCGCACCGACGAACGGTGCGGTTTCAACGGCAAGCGTATCCGGGCGCCGCGCGCCGTCATCCCGACCGGGCGCGCGTCCACGAACGCCAGATCATCCAGCCGACGACGGGCACCACAACGGCGGCTGCAATTGAGACCGCGGTCGCACTTTCGGGGAGAATTGCAGCACCAATTGACGCGAGCGCGAGCGTATACCCCGCGTTACCGAGCACGCAGCCAAGCAGCGCAATCCGAACGTCGGCGCGCAGCGCGCCGGCGGCGATCGCAAACGCCTCGGCGACGACAGGAACCGGCCGACTCAGTACGAGCGCAACAAAAGTCGGCGCCTCGGCGATTCCGGGCGCCAACCGGGCCGGCCACACCCTGCCAACCGCATAACCGATGGCGTTGCCGACTGACAAACCGGCCCACGCCAGCAGCCAACCCGGAACCAAATCAAGGCGCGCGCCGAGCAGCGTAATGACAACGCTGGACGGCACCGGCAACAGCACGTCGCCGGCCAGCAGCGCAGCGGATGCTGCGCCAAACGCGACCGCGTCGTCGCCAACCGCCGACAGCCAGCGATCACCAGGCAGTTCGCCGATGATCACGAACGGCACGATCGGGACCAGCATCGCCACGCCGATGATTACCGCCGTTCTGCCGTAGCGGCGCAGCCCGGCGTGCTCCCACCGGTACGTCACGAGGTCAGCGCCGTGTGGCGGCAATCACGCGGTGCGGCATCGGCGGAGGGAACGGGTCGATGCGCGGTACCTCGAACCCGAGTTCCGTCATCCACCGCGCCACGTCGACGTCCGCGTGCACGCCCCCGTCAGGCGCGGTCAGCATCATGTTCAATCCAAACAGCGTCGCAAACGCGGGGCTGACCCCGTCCGCGTCGGCAAACACGTCACTGACAACCAGCAGCCCGCCCGGAACAAGCGCGTCGCGCGCTTTCTCGATCAGTCGCCGGCATCCGGCAACCGATTCGCGGTGAAACACACCCGATATCAGAACGACATCATTGCCCTGTGGGAACGGGTCCCTGGTGAAGTCGCCCTCCGTGGTAGCCACGCGGTCGGCCACACCAAACGACGCGACGATGTCCATAGCGTGTGCCACTACCCCCGGCAGGTCCATGACCCGACAGGTCAGCGACGGATAACACTCGGCAAAGAGCGCGGAATAGGTGCCGGGCCCGCCGCCGACGTCGAGCAGTCGTTCGCGGCCGGTCAGGTCGACCAGTTCCACCATCGTGCGCCCGATGCCGATTGCGCGCTCGTGCATGCCGTAAACGAAATCCCGGGTGACCTGGTGGTCCGCGCCGGTATACGTTGCGCTCTCCATAGCCGGGCCGCCACCTCGAAGCGTCGACTCCAGCTCCCCCCATGCGCCATACAGATTGTCGGAATAACGAATCGCGTTGCCGAGGTAGCCTGGGCTGCCGCTGACCAGAAACGCGTTGCTCTGCGCGCTGTTGCGGTATACACCCGCATCGAATTCGAGCAGCTGTAACGCAACACATGCGTTCAGCAGCAGACGCGTGGGACGCGGCTCCAGATTCAGGCGTTCGGCAAGCGCGTCGGCGGTCAGACCCGCCGGCGCGAGCGTATCGAATACGCCGATCCGATTGGCGGTCAGCAGCGCCTGCGAGTCCCAGTAAGCCGTAGACAGCGCCATGATGCCGGCCGGGCTCACCGGTGGTGATTCGTTCGTCAATCCACTGCTCCGTCGGTTCCAGGATCGCTCAGTAGCCACCGATCTCGCGGTCGATGTCGCATTCGAGCTGCATGTAGGCGCTGCGATGGGTCATGAAACCGGGCCAGATTTCGAGGCCGTGGCGCTCCCGGACCTGGCGGTAGCCCACAGACAGCTTTTCGAAATAACCGCGCAGCCGGCTCATGTAGTCGGGGTGATCGCGGCCACCAACCGGCCAGTACAACGAGTAAATCGGTATCACACCGCGCCCGCACAGATCGTCCGCGCCGGCAATGGCGAGATCGGCGGCCTGTTCCCAGTCGAGGCCATGTTCCGGCTCGAGCTCGATCCCGGCAACCATGGCGCTGTACGCACGCCCCCTGCCCCAGAGTTTCACGCCGTACTCCAACGCCCCGATCCAGCGCTCGTACCCGACGAACGTGTTCTTGCCTGGGCAGATGCGTGCAAAAAGTTCCGGCGAGAACACCTCCAGGTTGAAGCTGATGCACTCCACCAGGCGTTCCGCGTGCAGCGCGTCCATCGCGTCAGCGGGCAACGCGCCAGAACCACAGGCGACCGGAATTCCGTCGGGATTGGCTTCCCTGACCGCGCGCGCGATGTCCAGGAACCGTTTGCCTTCTTCCTGCCAGTCGGTCAACGATCCGCCAACGAGGTAGATCTGGCCGATGTCGCACTCGTCGATGGCAGCACGAAGGGTCTCCTGAATCCTGTGGTACGTGCGCGCCGGTAAACCGGTCACGCCCGCAACCTGGCCGAGATGTTCGGTACGTTTATCTGGAGCGCCGTACGCGCAGAACGTGCAGCGCATGGACACTTTGTCGGGCTTTTCCAGAAAGTACTCGCAACCGGGCGCCACGTTGACGACGGCCATGTCGCCGTGCTGGCCGAGACCGGCGTGCAACATCGGGAATCCGTCACTGCACTCGGACTGGAGCCAGCGCGGTCGCGGTTCGAACTCGACCGCCAGTTGCCTGCCGTCGTCGTGCTCGAGCACATAACCGGACGCCCGGTCGCCGGTGACCACCCACGGCGAATCGCCGCTGCCTTTCACGCGCACCAGCGAGCCGTCCGGCGTGCTCATCAGATACGGAATCTCGGCTTTACCTTTACCCGTCGGGTCAGGCTCGCCTTTCTGGAATCGGTACGGGTAGAAGTTCGGGAACGAATGCTCCGCCGCGAGCCCGAGCGCGGGACTGTAGCGGACACCGTCGAACATCAGTTCGAGTTTGAGCCGGGCCATCGGACCCAGAGAACGGAATTCGGACACGTGAGCCCCTTTTCGACGAATGCGGCACAATATGGCCATTGTAACCGGCCAACGGGTCCGCCTGGCAGATCCGCGCCGGTGCGGGCGGAAACGCCAACGGCCGCACGCTTACCTACCCATGCTTTTCACCCGCAGCCCGAACCCCTACTCTGTGGAGCGGACCGCCTGGATCGTGAGTGGCGCCGCTGAACAACCTCTACAACCGGATATTCCTGCCGTTTGCCGCCGTGGTGATCGTCGGTACCGGCATGGCCTGGTGGCTGGCGAACGCGCTGCTGACCGACGCGCTTGAGACTCGCGTCGGGGAACAGCTCGGCCACGCGGCCAGCATCATCTCCAGTCGCATGTTTCCACTGACGCCCGAAGTGCTGACCCGGCTGGCCAACCTGCAGCAGACGGAAGTCGTGCTGATTGCCGGCGACGGCTCGGTGGCCTACAGCACTTTCGGCCCTGCCACCGCCGCCAATGCCGAGATCGCCGGACGTTGGCGCGACACTGGGGCAACGGCGGGTGCCGACGTGCTGACAATCGACGGCAACGACTACCTGCTGGTACTGCGGGGTCTGCGGACGGAGTCGGCGCCGGCCGCAGCGATCGCGGTGCTTGGCTCGCTGTCGGTTACGCAGCAGGTGGCGCGCGACAGCGCCCTGACCCTCGGCGGAATTGCGCTCGCCGGCGTTGCGATTCTGGCATGGTGGGGCCATCGCAGCACGCGAGCGGTCACGCGACCCGTCCGGGCGCTGTCCGATATGGCGAGCGCCATCGCCGCCGGCGACCGCACCGTTCGCGCTACGGTAACCGGCACCGACGAGACACGTCGGTTGGCCAACGCATTAAACGACATGACGGTCAGCATCAGCCAGTTCGAAACCGAGCTCGCGCAGCGGAACCGGTTGGCGGCGCTCGGCGAACTGGCGGCCCGCGTTGCACACGAGATCCGCAATCCGTTGACCGCCATCCAGCTGCAAGCGCAACTGCTCACCGAACGCACGGCTGGTTCCGACCTGCAGGCTACCGCGCAGCGCCTGGCGGCTGAGGTCGAGCGGCTGGACCTGGTGGTTGCCAGTACGCTGGCGCTCGGGCGCGACGCCGATGTCCAGCCGGTGCCTACCCCGCTGAATCCGGTGATCGAGGATGTGCTGGAACTGATGCGACCGTCACTCGCGCATCGTGGGATCGAGCTGTCATGGCAGCCGGGCGACGTGGGCGAGGTACCTCTGGACGCACCTCGGTTCAAACAGGTCATATATAATCTGCTGACCAACGCCGCCGACGAAGTCGGCAACGTCGGCGCTATTCGAGTGTCGACCGCTCTATCGGAAAAGCGCGTAACCGTTCGTGTCGAGGATTCGGGCCCAGGGGTACCTGCCGGACTCCTCGAGGCCGTCGAAACGGGCGCCGTGACATCCACGAAGGACGGCGGGCTCGGCGTCGGGTTGACGTTGTCGGCGGAGCTGGTGCGCGCACACGGTGGTAACATGACGCTCGACACGAGCGCCGGGCTTGGCGGCGCGGCGTTCCACATTCACCTGCCCAGACACGCGAGCTCCGAGGTACGATGAATCACCGTGCATCGCCTTGTAACCGTAAGCGGCGCGCGCCCGATGGCTAAAGTCCTGGTTGCCGACGATGAGCACGCGATCTGCGAGGCGTTTGCCGAATTGCTGGCGCAAGACGGCCACGTCGCTTTGGTTGCGGCAAGCGGCGAGCAAGCCGTGGAGATTGCCCGCACCGAACGGCCGGCGGTTGCGTTCCTGGACGTGCAGATGCCGGGCATGTCAGGCCTCGACGCGCTGACCGCCATCCAGGAGCACGATCCGGACATACCGGTTATCGTCATGACCGCACGAGGTACCGTGCAGACCGCGATGGACGCCATGGCGGGCGGCGCATTCGACTATCTCGGCAAACCCCTCGATCTGACCCAGATCCGTGCACTGCTGACGCGCGCGCTGCACCGCACGTCGCCGCCCGAGGCCGAAACAGCGTCCGATGGCCCGGATACGCTACCCGCGAACGCGAGCGGCCAGCCGCTTGGCAAGGGTCCGGCCATGCAGCAGGTGTTCAAGATGATGGGCCTGCTGACCAACAACGATCTGACGGTGCTGATCACCGGAGAGTCCGGCACCGGCAAGGAACTGGTTGCGCGCGGTATTCACGACAACGGCAAACGGACCGCGGCGCCGTTCGTCGCCGTTAACTGCGCCGCAATTCCCGAACACCTGATGGAGAGCGAGTTTTTCGGCCACGAAAAAGGCGCGTTCACCGGCGCCGAACGCCGGCACACCGGCCGACTGGAGGCAGCGGACGGGGGCACCGTGTTCCTGGACGAAATTTCCGAACTGCCGTACCACCTGCAGGGTAAGCTGCTGCGCGTGCTGCAGGAGAAAAGCTTCGAGCGAGTTGGCAGCGTCACACCGATACCGCTGCGGGCGCGAATCATCGCCGCCTCCAACCGACGTCTCGACCAGCCGGACGGCGCGCACCCGTTCCGCAGCGATCTGTACTACCGCCTGAACCTCGCGCACCTGGAGCTACCCCCGCTGCGCGAACGGGCGGAAGACATCGACGCGCTGGCAGGCGTTTTCCTGACCCGAGCCAATACGGAGCTGGACCGCCGGATGATCGGCATCGAACCGGACGCGCTCGCGCGCCTGGCGGAACACTCGTGGCCCGGCAACGTCCGTGAGCTGGAACACACGATCAAGCGCTCCGTGCTGACGGCGCCGGGCGAACGATTAACCGTTCACGACCTGGTGTTCGACACGGCGGACCCCGTGCCGGGGGACGCCCGCGAAACACCGCTCGCGACGCTGGAACATGCCGCGCGGCGGGCGTTGTCCGACACCCTCGCCGAGTACCGCGACGACGCCGGAACGGCAAGCAGCGACGGCACCGACGAGCCGGCGCCCTTCGCGCACCTGACCGAGGTCGTGGAAGCCGCGCTCGTTGACGAAGCGCTGCGGCTCACCGGTGGCAATCAGGTCGCGGCCGCGCGGCTACTCGGGATCAACCGCACGACGCTGCGGAAACGCACGACGCTGCGGAAACGCACGACGCTGCGAAAAAAGCGCGCTGAGCAGCGCGCGTGTACAGCGCGTCGACAGTGCTGCCCAGCGCGTCGTCACCGGGCCTCGTTACAATCCGAATGCCAGCGTTACGATTCCCCTATAACTCTTTGTAAACAATAGAGTTATACTTGCTGCCTCACGGTGGCCCGAACCCTGCAATGGAATTCTGCGAACACGTAGGCGGAGCCCGCGTTCAATGGTCCGCGCAGCCTCCTTCCAGAGGCGCGGATCCGTCCGTTGTCCCCACAGCAACGGACACGTCACCGCGCATCGCGCACGACCCGCGGGTGCGCGGTGACCCCCACCCGACCCCCCAACGGGTAGAGCACCGCGTGGGGCGCAGGATTGCCTTCGTACCGACGCTGCGCCGTCCAGAAACGAGAGTTCGTCACGCATGACAGACCAACGCCGCCCACCAGGGGAGCACGTCTCTACAATGAACGAGCCGCCGCGTGTCCGCGCCTGAGATCGAGCCGGAACGCACTCGTTCACTGGGGGGTCGAACCGTTGCGCACATCGTCACGACCACCGTCCTCGTCAGCGCTGTGGCACTGAGTCCAGAGCAATCTTCGGCATCGTTACTCGTTGGTGCGACAGCCTGCGGCATCATGAGCGGGTCGGTGCAGACCCCGCCGGGATTGTCGTTGCGGTATGCGCTGGTCTGGAGCTTCTGGGCAGCGGTACTCGCAGCGCTCTGCGGCGGGCTGCTCGCATACCTGTCCGGCGCCCGTGGCGACGTCGCGCCGCTGACGCTGCCGGGCCTGATCGCCGTGACCGGAGCGATGACGTTTGGCGTCATCAGCATCATGCGCTGGATTGGCCGGTTCGCGCCCGAACCGGTGGCCGTCGCGCTGACCCTGACGCTGGTAGTGCTGCTCGCAGCGGCTCCGGTATGGCTGGGGACGCTGGCCGAGTTCACCGGCAGCATGGCTGTCGCGAATACCGCGGTCGCCATCAGCCCGCTGTCGGCGCTGTCGGTGTGTGTCGACTACGACTACCTGCGCAACCTCTGGTTCTACGAACACGCCGCCATAGGCAGCCTTCGTTATGATTACCCGCCGCCGGCGCTGATCGCCGCCGCCTGGCTGCTTCCCGCAGTTGCGACCCGCGGCGTCACGCGCGCCCTGATCCCACCGCACAAGGAACCCGATCGTCATGAATCCTGTCTACGCTGAACCGCACGCTCGCCCGCGACGTCGACGCCTGCGCCGTACGCTCGCCACGATAACCACACTGCTGTTCGCCACGGTCGCCGGCGCAGACGACGACGCCCCGGCGATGGACCCCGATCTTCGCAGCAAGGCAAAGCGCGCGACGGACGAAGGCCTGCACTATCTGCGCGAGCAGCAGGCGGAAGACGGTTCCTGGTCCGGATCGGTCGGTATCACGGCGCTCGCGCTGCGTGGGTTTCTGGAGAGTCACCGCGGCTACAACGAATCCGACGGCGCGTTCATCGAGCGACCGATTCGCTTCATCCTGGGGCACGTCAATGACGATGGCTCAATCAGCGAAACCAATCAGAACCGAGCGTACAACACGGCCGTCGTGCTGACCGCGCTGGCGGCGACGAACAACCCGGCGTATGCCGATGTCATCGCCGGTGGCCAACAGTTCCTGATCAGATTGCAGATCGATACGGAGGAAGGCTACGAATCCGACCACCGCTACTACGGCGGCGTCGGCTACGGCGGCGACGAACGTCCGGATCTGTCGAATGCGTACATGGCGCTGGAAGCGCTGGCCGCCACCGGCCTCGATGAGGACGACGACGTCTGGCAGCGGGCGTTGACATTCGTCAGCCGGTGCCAGAACCGGAGCGAAAGTAACGACCAGGAATGGGCCGCCAACGACGGCGGATTCACCTATATGCCGGGCTACAGCCCCAATGGCGGCACGGGCTCTTACGGCGGCATGACGAGTGCCGGGCTGTTGAGCCTGCTGTTTGCCGGCACGGACCGTGACGATCCGCGCGTGCAGGCGGCCTACAACTGGATTCAGAACAACTACACGCTGGATGACAATCCTGGCGCAGTCGACCGCCAGGGCCTTTTTTACTACTACAACGTCTTCTCAAAAAGCATGTATGCGTTCGGTGCCGATACGCTGACCGCAAAAGGCGGACAGGCGCGCAACTGGCGCGACGACCTCGCGACGAAGCTGTTGAGTCTGCAACTGGAAGACGGCGCCTGGGTCAATCCAGACTCGAAGCGCTGGGGCGAGGGCGACCGCAACCTGGTGACCGCGTGGACGGTCATCGCGCTCAACCTCGCCGTGCGCTGACGGGCACCCGGCACGTGAACGCAGGCCGGGCCGCTTCGCTGGCGACGATCGCACTCGTTACAGTCCTGGTGTCCCCGGCCCGGGCGGCCGACGCCGTGGCCGTCGATCTGAGCGCACCGTGGTCCGGTTACGCCATTGACGGTCGCTCCGCGGAACTGCGCATCGAAGTGCGCGCCGACCGCGGCGGACCAGTCCGCATCGTCGTCGACGACGGTCACCTGCCCACACACATCCACATCGCGCTGCAGCCGAGAACGGCACGTAAGCTGGTTGCCCCGGTTCGCCCGACCCCGGACCGCGCCGTCGTGGTCACGGTAAACCGCGCCGACTCGCTTGTGGCCGAATCGCTGTTCTACTTCCGCTTTCCCGCGCCACACCAGCGCCTCGTGGCCGTCAACCCGGATATGGACGACCAGCGCGCCGATGGCGCCGTCCTCGTGCCGACCTCGCCCGACACGCTGCCACTTTCAGACGCGGGCTACGACCCCATCGACGCCCTGATGACGTCGATGGAACAGTACGTACGGCTGACACCGCGCCAGCAACGCGCGATGGCTAGATACGCCCACGCCTGCCGGCGCGTGGCGGTCATGACCGGAACAAACCGCCGCGGTGCGCTGCGTGACGCATGCGGCGGGCAGACGCTGGTCGAGTTTCGACGCGACGATCCTGGCGACCGGCAACGCGCCGCCACGTTTGTGCTGGCCCCTAACGCGCCGCCATCACACCTGCCGGCATTCCCGCCGGCGCGGGCGTCCGCGTTGGCGCGGGCGTCCGCGTTGGCGCGGCTGCTGCCGACGCAGGACAAGCCCTGGACGGCGGTTGCGGCCTACATCGCCGTGTATCTCACGGCGCTCGCCGTCATCAGCGTCTCCGCGTGGCGCAGGTCGCTGTGGTTTGGCGCACCAGTCACGGCGACCGCAATCGCGTGGTTCGCCTGGAGCGGCACCACCGCTACCACTCGCAGCGTCGTGTGGGCTGAAATGGCGAGCGGCGACACGGTCGCCTGGTACGACCGCCTGCTCGACGTTACCGGCAGCGGCATGTCGGCATCCAATGTGACGGTCCCCCACGGCGCAACCGTCACGCGTATCGACGACGAAACGGTGCGCGTCGTACGCCAGCAGGACCCCACGTCCCCGGCCACGCTGAAGATCGACGGCTCGGTCCTCTCGCGGCAACAATTTCTGTTGCGCGGCGCGTTTGACGTCGCTGCCGGGCTGCGCCTGACAGGCCCCGCATCGAAACCGCTGGTCACGAACACTGGCACCGCGGCGTCGAAGCCCGCCGTGCTTGCGTGGCGCGGCGAACGATTCGACGTACCGGCCCTGGTGCAGGGGGCGACGTTCGATCCAGCCTCGGCCCAACCGCGGCGATGGGCCAACACCCCGGCGCAGCGCCAGCTTCGTCAGCGCGCTTATGGCCCGGCAGCCGTACTGATGACCGAACTGCCCGAGCGCGCCGGATGGCTGCTGACGGTCAGCCGATGAACGCCGCACTACCGACCTGGCAGCGCTTTGCGTTCCTCGCCGCGGTCGGCGTTGGTGTCGCCGGCGCGGTCTGGGCCGCCGCGTACGGAGCCATGCTGTTGCGCGGCGGGTCCGGGCTCGCACCCGCTGCGAGCGCGGGGCTGCCGGCGCTGACAACGGCGTGGGCATTGCTGGTCGCGGCCTTCGGCGCAATCGCCGCAGGTAGCGCGGGATGGCGCCTGTCAGCGACGGTGGCCACGTCGTTGGCGCTGACGGCAATGCCGTTCATCAACCTCGCCTTCATGATGAATGCGGCACCGCTCAGAACCGCGATCTGGTACCAGGCTGTGTTGCTGATCTGCGGCGCGGTGAGCACGGCAGCAGGCCTGGCTGTTCGCGCGCTGCCCGGAACGCTGTCAGCACCGCTCGTCCGCGCGCTGCCGTTGCTGATCTGCGCGCTTCTCTGGTGGTCGCGCGACGCCTGGATGACGGGACCGTTATGACGACCGTTGACACCTTTGTCGATCGGGCGCGGCAACGCCTGTGGTTGGCCACCGTGCTGACCCGCGGCATGCAGGGCGCGGTCGTCGGTGCCAGCGCACTCGTCGCCGCGGCCGTCATTCACCGTTTTGCCGCCGCCGTGCCGGTTGTCGTTGCGGTCCTGCTTTTTGTCGCGCCGGTCGCGGCGGCAGCGCTCGACGGACTGTTGCGTGGTCGCGTCGACCGCGGTGCCGCCGCACAGATAGCGGACCGTCGTCTCGGCGCCCGACAGCTGCTGACGACTGCGGTCGAGGGCTCGGCAACGGCGGCACGCGATAAGACCCCGGGCCAGCGCGTCGTGTATCGGCGTGCCGGTGAGTTCGTTGCGAAGGTCGACTCCCGGCTGGGCGAACTGTCGGCGCCAACCCGGCCGAGGTACCTGGTGCCGGCAGCGTTGGCGACGCTCGCGGGGATTGCCGTTCTCGCGGCACCGGGACACACGCCCGCGGCACGGCCGGTCGCATTCGACGCCATCGAGACCGGGACTACGGCGGAGCCGGCCATCGAAGCGCCGGACCCACGCGGGCAGCCCCGACGGCGGCAATCCGTGGCGCAGCAGCAGTCGAGCCGCGATTCCGCGGATCCGGACGCAACGACGCAGCGACGCGACGCGCTACGGCGCGACCCGGTAAACCGTGCCACGACGGCCGGTCGGGCCAGCGCCGCGATCGTCACCGAGTCCGCGCGCGGCGCCGGAACGAGCCGACGCGGGATTGAAGCGGACGCGGAAACCCCAGCATCCGCGCGGGGTTTCGCGCGCGAAATACTCGAACTCGACATCGACGGCCCGGGCGCGGCCGGCATTCCGACGAGCCCGGGTCGACGATCCGGCAAGGGAACCGCGCGCCGCTCAGTCGACGGCTTCCGACCAGCACCAGCCTCACCGACGCGTCGAGGGGCCCTGCGGCACGCCGAGCGACGTTATGCGGCGGCTTACGCGGCTGCTTATGCCGACGCTGAGACACCGTCGACCGAGCGCGACCCGTGATCCCATCCAACCAGCCATCAACCGTCGCGCCCGGGCGAATCAAGCAACAGAGGTAACATGAACGACCACGCAGACCCGGAGCAGAACTTCCTGGCGGCAGAACGCGACCTGCGGCGGCTGGTCGACGGCCTAGGCGGCGTCATCGTCGGGCAGCAGGCGCTGGTCGAACACCTGGTCGTCGCGTTGTTTGCGGGAGGCCACGTGCTGATCGAAGGTCTGCCAGGGCTCGGCAAGACGCATCTGGTCAAAGCGCTCGCGGCGCTGCTCGGTCACAGGCTGGCGCGCATCCAGTGTACGCCGGACCTGATGCCGGCCGACGTCGTCGGCGCCGACACGCTGGTGACCGGCGCCGACGGGTCGTCCGTTCTCGAATTCCGACCCGGCCCCGTGTTTGCGTCGCTGGTTCTGATCGACGAGATCAACCGCGCGACGCCCAGGTCGCAGTCGGCGCTGCTCGAGGCAATGCAGGAGCGCCAGGTCACCTATGGCGGTCGGCGTTACCCGCTGCCGGATCCGTTCTGGGTCGTCGCGACACAGAACCCGATCGAACTCGAAGGCACCTACCCGCTCCCGGAAGCGCAGCTCGATCGGTTCCTGTTCAAGCTGACGGTGCCGTTTCCCGATGTCGACACGTTACGCGCGCTGATCGACGTATCCCTCGACGAAGAACCGGCGGATACGCTGCAACCCGCCGTCGACGGCTCCGGTGCGAATCGAATCATCACAGCGGGTCGGGACGTTCAGTTCTCCGGACCGGTCATCGATGCTGCCGTCGCGCTCGTGCAGGCAACGCAGCCTGGATCCGCCCGGCCATCATCACCCGCGGGACAGCTGCGGTACGGGGCAAGTCCGCGTGGTCTGCAGGCGCTCCTGCGATCGGCAAGGGTCGCGGCGTTGCTGCGAGGCCGGGTTCAGGTCGACTTCGACGACCTGCGCGGCGTGGCGCTTCCCGCGCTGCGCCATCGGGTGCTGCTCAGCGTGGAAGCCGAGCTCGAAGGGCTCACGCCAGACGCCATTCTGACCGACCTGGTTTCTGACTGTCTGCCTGATGCCTGACTCGCCCTCTCAGACGCTTGCCGACGTCGACACGCTGGCGCTCGATCGGCTGACGCCTCTGGCCGCGGACGTACTCGCTCGGTCTGTGCTGAACGCGCGGGGCGGCGCTGGCCAGGTGGACCAGCCCGGAAGCGGCGCCGAGTTTCTCGACTACGCACCGTTCGAGCAGGGTAGCGACGCGCGACGTATCGATTGGAAGGCGTCCGGGCGCGCGGGCACGATGCTGACCCGGCGCAACGTCGACGAGCGCGGCGCGGACTGGTGGCTGTGTCTGGACGGCAGCGCGTTGATGGCCGGAGCTCCGTGGCGGCTGGCCATTCAGATCGCCGCGGCGCTGGCTTATCTCGCGCTGCAGGTTGGCTGCCGGACCGGAGTCCTGGTGTTCAGCGACGACGTCGACGACCTGGTACCGCTCGGGCGCGGCAGACTGCAGTACGCGCGAATACTCCGACACCTGCGTGACAGGACGCCCGGAACCGCCGGCGGGGGATCACAGGTGAGCACGTGCCTGCGCTACATCCGAGGCGCGCAGCCGCTGGTCGTGATCAGCGATTTCCTAGCGCCTGATGCCATGAGCGCGCAGCTGTCCCGCATGAGCCGGGGCCGTGTGGCCCGGGCGATTCACATTACCGACCGGAGCGCGTCGCGCCGGCTGCCCGCGGGGCCGCACGCGCTTGAAGACGCCGAAACCGGCGAACGTCTGGCCGTAACCGTCGACGAGCGGTCGGTTGCGCACATGCACGATTCCGAGCGCGCGCTTGCCCACGCGTTGGCGCGACTGGCAGCGGCGCGAGGCATCCATATCACGTCGGCCGACACCGGCGACACGTGGCAAGCGGCCGTGCTGACCCACCTCACCGCGCGGGTTCCCGGCGTCGCGTTTCCGGCCGGAGTTCACGGGAAGTCTGCGTGACCGACGCAACGCTGGTGCTCGACGCGCCCGCGTGGCTTGCCGCCCTCGGCGGCGTGCTGATCATCCGGTGGCTGCATCGCTTCCACGATGCCAGCCGCATACTGCGGATTCCGGCGCTGTTTCTGTGGCGGGAGCACACAGCCGATCCGATCGCCGGGCAGATGCGCACTCGACCGGATCGAATATGGTTCCTGCGCGCGGCGACGTTTGCGCTGATCGTGGTTGCGCTGGCCGGGCCGGATCTGGTGGACCAACGCACGTCGACGCTGCGGGTCTGGATCGACGACAGCGCGAGCATGTATGCGTATCGACACGGCCAGACGCGACTCGACCGCGCGCTGGACGAGGTCGGCCGCGCAGTGGCCTCGCTTCCCGAACCGGGTCCGGCGATCGAGTATCGCTCGCTCAGCAACCCGGCAGTGGTTCACGCCGATATCGATGCGGCACGCGCCGCGTTGGCCGAACCCGGCGACGACTGGCGCTCGCTGCCACCGGCGCTGCCAGCTGTTGCGGACCCGAGCGTTCACTGGCTTGTCACAGACGGCGCGTCTGAGGAGACCGCGAATCTTGCAGCGCGTATGCAACGCGTCATCCATGTTGGTGAAGAAACGGAGAACGTCGGCGTCCAGGCCATTGGTGCCCGCCGCACCGCCGGCGGTTCCGGGACCGGCGGTATCCAGGCGACTGTCACGATCCAGAACCACGGGGAACGGATCGCGCGGCGTAGTCTTGTCGTCAGCTACGGCGGGAAGCAGACCATCCGGCGGTTCGATGAGCTGACGATCGCACCTGGTGAGCGCCGAAACCTCGTCGTGTCCTTGAGCAGTGATGATCAAGTCATTCATGCATCGTTGACGGAACCGGACGCATTGGCGGATGACGACAACCTGTTTCTGGCGCTGGACCCGCTGGTGCCGCTGAACGTGAGCATTGCCCACGCGGGCGACTGTCCACGGACGTTGACAGCCGCATTGAGCACCCACCCGGGGCTGCGGCCGACCACGGCCAGCGCCGATATCCGCGTCGACTGCGCACCCGGCCGCGGTGTCCCGTTGGCTCGCACCGTGCGGATCCACTCGAGTCAGCCGACAACCGAACTGCCGTCTGATGCCGTGGCCATCTGGCATGCCGAACCGCGTTTCGTGTTGTATGGCCCTTGGCTGCGGTCGCCGCCGGCGGTCCCGACCGGCGCTGACCGCGTGCTGCTCGGCGCCGGCGCCCGGCCGCTGGTCACGGCGGACCCCGACGTCGCGGGCAGCATCGACGTGTGGCTCGATCTGGCTCACCCTCATCTGGCGACTCGCCCGGAACTGCCGCTGCTTGTCGACGCGCTGTTTACATACGTGGTCGGCCGCGACCTGCTCGACCCTGCCCCGCGCGCGACGCGGCCAGCGTTCGCTTCAGTCATCATCCCGCGTCAACTGACCGCCGAGGCGCCGTCGGCCACATCCGGCAATCGTCTCCCGGCCGCGTCGCCCGGCAGCTCGACCACGCTGACCCGGCTGCTGCTGGCCGCGGCGCTGGTGCTGATCGCTATCGATCTGATCCTGCTGCACGCGACGATCGGCATCACCTGCTGGTCCGCGCTGCCACGAATGGGCGCCTGCCTGCTGCTCGCGCTTGCGCTCTGGGATCCCGACCTGCCCGGCGGCCGGCCGGCACGGGACGTTGTCCTCGTCGTGGACGCCTCCGATAGCATGGCCAGTTCCTCCCGGGACGACGCGTCGCGAGACGCGGCAGCCGACGTCTCGCGGCTCGCCCCCGCGAGTCGTCTGGCCGTTGTCCGCTTTGGCGCGAATGCGGTTGTCGAACGGACGCTGACGCCGATTGGTTTGCAACAGGCCCCTTCAACGCGCTATGTCGATCCCGGCGGGTCGAACGTTGCGGCGGGCTTGACCGCTGCACTGGGCCTTATCGACCCCGGACAACCAAGCGATCTGATTCTGGTGACTGACGGCATCGAGAACCTCGGCACCGCATCGGTCGCGCTCGAACGCGCGCGAAACGCTGGTGTGTCGGTCTCCGTCAGCGTGGTGGAGTCAGTGCAGAAACCGCTTCGCGTCGAACACGTGGTCGCACCCGAGCGCGCGCGAGCGGATCAGCCGGTCTGGGTCGCGGCCACCCTGACCAGCCGGTCGGATCAGCGTGTACGGGTAGCGCTGGCCGTCGACGACAGAGTGCGGACGGCGCGTGACGTGGCGTTGCCAGCAGGCAGGCCACGGGCAGTCGCGCTGCCGTTCGGACGGCTGTCAGCGGGTGCACACGAGTGGCACCTGGACGTCGCCGCCGTACCCGGCAGCGACGGTTCCGCAGCCGGCAGCAGCACGCCGGAGCGTCTGACCAGGACCGAGGCGGCGTACATCAACGTCACGGGGCCACCGCTGGCCGCCGTCGTCTCGGAGCGCGCGTCGGGCGTTGCCCGCGCACTGCGCGACAACGGGTGGCTCGTTGCAGACGTCGGCGCCGACACGGCGGCGCGGATGGCGCGCGATCCTGACGAAACCGCCGGACCGGACTTTGCCGGCAGACTGGGTGTCCTGATACTCGACGACGTTTCCGCGACCCGGCTTACTGAAGGTGAGTGGCGCGCGGTCACGCACGCGGTCAGGACCGACGGCCTCGGCGTCATAGTATCGGGCGGCGCAAATTCGTTTGGCGCCGGCGGATACCGGGGCAGCGTACTGGAAGCCGCACTTCCGGTACTGTCCGAGCCGCGCCGACCGCGACCGGCGCTGGCCGTCGAATTCGTCGTGGACACGTCCGGCAGCATGGCGGCCGTCATGCCGGTCGCGGTGTCCGCCATAAGCGAGACAGCGCGTGCTCTGGGCGCACGGGACACCGTCGGCGTCGTCGGTTTCGATACGCAGGCTCGCGAGCTGTTGCCGCTGACGGATCGCGCCGCGCTGGAACAGCTGATCACCGCCGGCGCGTTGCGTCCATCCGGCGGCACGCGGCTGCTCCCCGCGCTGGCGCTCGCGATCGGCGCGCTCGAACGATCGCCTATCCACAAGCGCATCGTAGTGCTGTTGACGGACGGCGAATTGCCCGAAGAGTCAACGGCAGGTGTCGAACGTCGAATGCGGGACGCGGACATTTCGCTGATCACGCTGGCCGTCGGGTCCGCCGGCGCAAGCCTCCAGGGCATGGTCGAGCGGGTCGACGGGCGGCTGTTCGACGTCGTCGCGCAGTCGAGACTACCGGCCCTGACACGCAGGAGCGTCGAGGCCGAGCTGCGCCCGTATCTTCGCGAACGCGCGACCGTCGTTCCGGACCAAAGATTGCCATTCGACGTTCCGCAGGTCTGGCCTCCGGTCGACGGCTACGCCACAACCCGGTCACGGGATGGAGCGGTCGTGTACCTGCGGTCGGATCGCGGCGACCCGATACTCGCCGCGTGGCCGGTCGGCGCCGGGTTCGTCGCCGCGCTGCCGGGAGGCATTCCGGACAGGTGGCTGCGCGAGATGCCCGAATTCGTCCCGCGACTCGCGTCCTGGGTCTCGAGCCGCGACGGCAGCGCCGGACTGCAGCTTCGGCTCACCCGGGCACCCGGTGTCGTCCGGATCGGCGCCGACAACGGCGCGGCCGGCGATACACCACGCGGGCGGCTCGTGCACCGCGACGGGACCGAAGTGCCGCTCGAATTCGACGTGCAGGCACCCGGGCGCGCGGTCGCAACGGTCGTTTCGGATCGGCCGGGACCGATGACCGCCAACGTGCGACTCGGCGCCGAGTCGGTGACGCACCGGTTTGCAGGCGGCAAACAGTTCGAGTCCGGCCGCGAGAGCCGGGTCGACGACTGGCTGCGCGCGGGCCTGGTCGAGCGCTGGCCGGACGGCAGACCCAGCACATATCCAGGGGCACCACGCTCTCTGGCGCAATTGGCGAGCTCGATTGCGCCGTTGCTCCTTCTGGCAGGTCTGCTGCGCGAACGCCGCAGCGATCTTGCACGCCGGTTATGGCGCACACCGATCGAGATCGGGTGGCGCGTGTTCGGGGGCGGCCATCCACCCCACGTTAGAACTCGACGTCGAGCGTCAGCATTGCGTTGATGCCCGGCATGTTGGTACCCGATCCATGCACGCGGTAGTCCTTGTCCAGGACGTTGTCCACGGTCAGGTGCACGCCCAGGCGATCGGTGAACCGCACGCCGCCGCCAACGTGGACGACCGCATACCCCGGCGTACCGCCGGGCGGGATGCGACTAGTGTCGGCCGCATCGCGGGTCGACAGATCATCAGCGGCATCAGCATACGCCAGCCGGCCCTCGATCCAGCGCTTCGTATCACGAGACTGCCAGCGCAGCGACACCGATCCCGTCAGCGGCATCAGGCGATCTGGCGGCTCGTCGACCATCGTAAACGGCGGCCCGCCGGTAGTGACGTAGTTGCTGACTTCGCCGTCCATCCACGATGCCGACGCCGACAGCGTCAACTGTTCGTCGAGCGCATACGACCCGGTCAGTTCGACGCCGTGGACGGCGCCGTCGCCAACGTTGTCTTTGGTGATCTCGACCTCGCCGTCGACGATTCGGCCGGTCGGAAAACGCTGAATCAGATCGGTGATTTCTGTCCGGAAGACTGCCGCCGTGACGCTCGACGACTCGCCCCGCCAACGCAGGCCCAGTTCGGCCGTAAGGAAGGTTTCCGGGTCGAGACCTGGCGCCGGTATCTCGAATTCGTTGCTGCGCGCCGAATCGAAGCGCGTGACATCGGACAGGTTCGGCGCCCGGAAGGATTCGCTGACGCCGCCAAACAGCATCAACCGGTCGTCGAGGAGCACGTAGCTCGCGTTCAGGCTCACGACCGTTGCGTGCCAGCGGTCGTCAATGGCGATGCGCTCGCCGGTTACCGGCTCGCTGACGCTGTTCGCATCCAGATGTGCCCGTGTGTGGCGGATTCCGGCAACAAATGCCGCTCGATCGCCAACGCTGAAGCGATCCCTGAGGAAGGCGTCGACCGTCGAATAGGTTGCGTCGTCACCTACCGGTCCCTGAACCGGGTTGCGGGTGCTGAAGGAGTCCACCCGATTGTCGTAGTACTCGACGCCGTAGCTCAGGTCGCCAATTGCGGTCGGACTCTCGAGCGCCAGCGACAGACCCGGCGTCCGGACCTCAAACCCCTGCTTTTCGCGGCTGCCGCTGCCGCGAATGCGGTCGCGCGTTTCCTCCATGCCGGCGTAGGAGACGGTCACCGACGCGCGGCTGATCGCGCCGTCGAGGTCGCCGTTGCCAAGACGGAGATACGACAGACTGCGCTCCTGATCCAGCTCGCGCCGTTGATCGCTGCCAACCGTCGTCCCGCGCCAGCTGACCGCGTCGGTCGTCCGGTGCGTACGCGGCACGTTGTTCTGCCTGACGTGTTGCGTAAACGCTTCCAGCAGCCACCCCGCGCCGAGACGGGATGCGAGTTTCAGATCGACGTCGAACTCGTCATAACCAACACCGTCCTGACGGCCAACGCCGCCACCACCCCTCAGGTCGCCGAACGACTTGCCGGTAGCGCCAACGCGGACCGCGGTCGCCGGACCGAGCGCCAAGCCGG
This sequence comes from Actomonas sp., assembly GCA_965203585.1. GTDB lineage: Bacteria > Verrucomicrobiota > Verrucomicrobiia > Opitutales > Opitutaceae > Actomonas. The sequence goes on along the minus strand of CBDBDC010000001.1, from coordinate 30,198 downwards.
TGGCCACGCGCAGCACGCTCGACCGCTCGGCGGACGCGTACCGGTAACGCGCCTGGTTGCCGGTGGCGAACGCGTCCGCCGTCACGGCATTAACCGTTCCTCCGACCGCGTCGCTGCCGTACAACGTGCTCGCCGGACCGTTGATGACCTCGATGCGCGACAACGCGGCCAGGTCCACGGTTGCCCAGTACTGGTTGGGACCGTCGCGAAAGACGGCGTTGTTGAGCCTGACGCCGTCGATCAGGAACAGATTGCGGAACCCGGTGAAGCCTCGTATGTACGGTGAACCCTGACCCGCCGACGTCTCCTGAACCATGATTCCGGGGACGTCGCGGAACGCCTGCGGCAGCGTGCGCGGCGATGCCCGAAGCACCTCGGCCTGATTGACCACGTGTATTGAGTACGGCAGGTCGAATACCGGCGACGGCGCGCGGGTAGCCACGACCACCAGCTCCTCGATGCGATCGCCGCTGTCCGCATCGACGGGGACGGGCACCGCGGCGAGGCAGAAGAGCGCTGTCAGGCACCCTGCAACCGCGGGTGTCAACGGGTTCGGCGCGCGCGGCCCGCGTCTTCGGTCAATCATCAACATTCCGTCAGTCGTACCGGCTGCCACGATGCGAAACTCATGCCACGTCCGGCGTTTGGAGAGATGATAAACGTTCAGAAAAACAATCGGTTATAGCGGCTTTGTATCGACCGCACAGCGCCTCCGACCGAGCCTGTCCGCCGACTGTACAGGATTGTCGAGCACGGGAGCACCGCAGCATCAGCGTTGTGCCTCGCCCAACAAAAAACCCCGCCAACTGGCGGGGTTTCAGTGTCCTCGGCGCGCCGGCGCGTCGTCAGGCTGGTCCGCGGCGACGCAACACCAGCAGCAGGATGCCACCGAGCATCAATGCAAACACTCCGGGCTCGGATACCGCCGCATCCACGGTCGACGCAGCGATCCGGCGCAGCGTGAAATAGTCGTCACCCTCGTCCGGGGTGCCGTACGTGCGGCTGGCGTCGACGATGGCCGAAGTAAAGGCGCCAATCGCCCAGAAGCTCGACATCAGGCCCGTCTCGTTGACGTCGATCGACATGCTGTTTTCGTCATAGTGCCCGACCAGCTCCCAACCGAGGTTCGTCATGCCTTTGCTCGAGTTCTGGTCGTAGCGAAACGTGCCGTTGTCGAGCGTCGGCGCACCAGCGCCCCGTAAACGCCATGACGGTGATGTCCGCGTCGGAACCCACCCAGCCCATGTCGACCCGGTCGAGCGACACCAGGTCGTCGAACTCGAAGATCATCAGGTCGAAGCGCCCGTTGGAGTCGATGCCTTCCTGCCAACCGGACTCGTTGTGGTCCAGGCCATGGCCCAGCGAGCCGAAATTGCGAAGCTTGTCGGTGCGGTTGCGGAAATTGCGGGTGTTGGCCCGGGCCTGCCAGCCCGTAATCGACAATGACGCACCGGTCCCGGTCTGCGTTTCGTCCAGGTAATACTGCATCGACCCGTCCGAGCCGGACATCGACCCGAAACCGTGCTGCGAGTAGATATCGCTGAAATCGAATTCGAGGTCAGCACTGGCAAGCGCCACGTTCGACAGGCCCAGCAAAAACACTGCAAGTGCCGCGAGCAGTCGATGTGTCATGACATCCCTCCTGTCTGGAAATGACCAAGCGTTGCACAAATATCCCTGACAACCATACGGCACATCCCTGATACGCGATGTATCGGAGTTGTGAGTACTGCCTGACTAGTTGTCGTGCAACGTCCGTTGTTGGGGCCCGAATTGACGTACCGGGGGCCGAATGCCGGTTCTGGGGGATCAAAAGGCCAGAACTGGTCAATCAGTTTGCCTTCCAACACCTGCATTGAACCAGATTCTGACGCGGATATAAAGTGCCGTTGAGCGATCAGGTCCCAGCGGCCGCAAGGCGCGCGCGCAACTCGGACTGCAGCAGCAGCGCGTCGTCGTACCCGTCGAACCTCGTGTCACCGTCCAGCGCCGCCGCCAGCTCGGTTGCGGCCTCTTCGACGCGGTCGAGGTCGCGCAGGCAGACGGCAAGGTGATACCGGATCAGCGCGCTTCGATAGTCCCGCGCCCGCGCCTCGCGCAGATACGCAAGCGCTTCCGCCGGTCGCTCGTTGCCAACCAGGATCCAGCCCATCGTGTCGTTGTAGGACGCGCTGTCCGGCGCGATCTCGATCGCCCGGCGCGCGTAGTCGACAGCACCCTCGTCACCCAGTTTGTTCAGCGAAAACGCCATGTTGTTGAGTACCTGCGCGTCATCGGGCAGCGTCTGGAGCAGCCTGCCGTATGCGTCACTCGCGCCGCGGAAATCGCCCGCGGCAAGTAGAAACTCGCCGTACGTGCGCCGCACCAGCAGATCGTCCGGGTGGCTCGTGAGCCATTCTCCCAAGACGCGCCTGCGCGGCATCGAGCTTGCGCTGCGTGGCCAGCACGTGGGCGCCTCGAACCACTGCGAGGCTGATGCTGGCGCGCGCCACGGCTTCGTCGAAACTCACGAGCGCCGACACGAGATCCGCCAGCAGATACTCCGCCTCGCCGCGCAGCAGCCAGAGTTCGCCATCTTCCGGAAACCGCTCGATCGCGCTCTTGGCGGACGTCAGCGCCTGAGCGGCGCGCCCCATACCGAGCTGCAGCTCGACGAGCCCGACGTGCGCCAGCCGGTTGTCCGGTGCGTGATTGATCGCGTTGGCCAGTGAAAACGCAGCATCCGACGCGTCGCCAATCTCCGACTGCAGCGCAGCGATCCGCACCAGCCAGCCGTCGTCCACGGCCGCCAGGTCCAGCATGCGGCGCACGGTCATCCGGGCTGATCCGACCTCACCTTTGACTATCAGCACCTGAGACCGGATCTCCTGAACTTCCAGGTTGTCCAGTTCCGTGGTGGCGGCGCTCGACGAGACGTCGTCGGCGCGGGTCATGTCACCCATCTCGAGATACAGGTCAACGAGATAACGCAGCACGTCGACGTCCGTCTTCGCGACCCGCTGCGCCTGCTCGGCGTACTTGATCGCGTCCCGGTCGTTCCCCGCCGCGCGCTCGATTCGCGACAGCTCGAGCTGAACCCGGCCGCTGTCGGGTTTCTTCACGGCCAGCGCGAGCAGGCGCTGCCTGGCCGCGGCGATGTCGCCGCGCTCCATCTCCACTTTGGCCAGATTGACCGCCGCGGGCGTGAACTCCGGATCCGCGGCCAGGCATTTCTGAAACTGCTCACCGGCGGAACCGAAGTCCTCGCTCAGGAAGTGCGATACGCCGAGCAGATTGATCAGGCTGAGATTGTCCGGATTCAGCGTGACCAGCTGCTTGCCGAGCTCAATGGCTGACGCAAAATCGCCAGCCTTCTGATAGGTGACGAGCAGCGCGAGCGCCGACGTCCCGTGCGTCGGGTTCTCGTCGACCAACCGCGTCAGCACCGCAATGCCTTCATCGACGTAACCCGCGCCGATGCGCATGGTTGCGTGCCGTGCCCGAAGGTCCACGTCCGACTCGTCCAGGCTGATCGCCCGGCTCAGCAGCTTCGACGCTTCGAGGAACCGGCCGTATCTGCCGTACGCGGTCGCCGCAAGCGCCAGCAGATCGAGGTCGTTGGGGTGCGCTTCCATCGCCGGTTCCAGCGTCTTGATTGCGTCGACGGGCTGCCCGACCCTAATCAGCGCATCAGCCAGCAGTTTGCGCGCGCCGACGTCTTCGCCGCGCAGCGTCAGATAAAACTGCGTATACCGAATCGTCTGCTGCATCTGCCCGAGGCCGTAGTGCGCGAGCGCAGCGACCAGCAGCAGCGGACTGTCCCTATGAAACATCGCATCTTCGAAATTGGACAGGTGGTATGTGGTGTCCGCCAGCGCCTGACGGGACCCGAAGTCGTCTCCACCCCGCGCCAGCCGGAGCGCGCGCAGGTAGGTCGCCCGCGGTTCGGTCGGCAGATGATTGGCGAAATATTCCAGATCGTCACCGCTTTCGTCATCGCGACCGAGGTCGATGAACAGGCTGAGTCGAGCGATGCGAGCGTCGCCGTTGCGTGGGTCCAGATCAATCGCCCGCGTGTAATGCCCAAGCGCGGTTTCGAACAGCCCCTTGGCGTGCGCCACCGAACCAGCCGCGTTCCAGACCCGACTGGACCCCGGAGAATCGAGCGCGAGTCTGTCGACGATACGCTGAGCCGCATCGAGTTCGTTCCGATGCAGGTGAACGGTGACCCGGACGAGGCTGGCGCTCAGTACGCCGGGCGCCAGCGCGTCCGCGCTGTCGAGTTCCCGGGCGGCGTCGTTGATCCGCGACAGCATGACGTTCGCTTCGGCACGCAGCGCGTGGATCTCTGCCTGCGCGGTCGGAACGAGACCGGCGAAGTAGAGTTCGTCCAGCGCCTGCTGCGCCTTGCGTTGAATGAGCAGCGAACGCGCGTAGAGCACCGACACCCTGGATCGGTCGGCGCCGTTGTCGAGCGCGCGGCGAAACGCATCTTCGGCGGCGTCACCAACGCCACGGTCCAGATAGATTTCACCGATCAGCAACAGAGACGGCACGTGATCGGGTCTGTCGCGCAGCGCATTGTGCAGTTCGATCACGGCGCTGATCGAGTCCCGCTCGGCCCAGTGCGCGAGCGCTTTTTCGTACGCCTGCCCTGCACCTGATTCCTGTGCATGCGCTGACGGAATACCGAACGTCAGCGGAGCGAACACGCAGATCAGCGAGACAAGGACAAACCGTCGGGGCAGCGGCAGAGCCATGGATCCTCTTGACAATGTTCGCACACAGACGCCTTTCGAGCGGAACACCGCGGTTCGACGCGCCGTCGACACCAGAAAGGCCAGCACGGATGGTAGCTGAGGTTTGTAACGTGCGGGTGATCAATATGTAAGCAGGTCCGCCGCGATGACGGTGGCGTTACCCCGAAAGCGCGGGTTCACGCTCGGACCCGCCGGGCGGAAATCCGGGTTAGCATGGCGCTGACCAGGCAGAGGAAATCACACCCGTGTCAGATTTCGAACTTCCCGAAGCGCTGCGCGCACCCAAACCGGCTACCCCGGCCACCATTGCCGCCAACGACAGAGTACGGCGCGCCCTACCCTTCGAAGACACCCGCAGCTTCGACAACGCCCGCCGCGGTTTCATCGCAACGCTCGATCCGCTGAAGATCAACCGCGCCGATGGACGCGCTGCTTACGATCTGTCGTCGGTTGGATTTCTCGACGGCGACTGCGCCGACACGGTGAACCCGAGCCTGTGGCGACAGGCTCAGCTGAACGCGCAGCACCACGGCTTATTCGAGGTCGTCGACGGCATCTACCAGGTGCGTTCGTTCGACATCGCCAACATGACGCTGATCCGCGGTGAGACCGGCTGGGTCGTCATCGATCCGCTCACGTCGGCCGAGTCGGCGCGCGCCGCGCTCGACCTGGCCAACACGCATCTAGGCGCGCGCCCGGTGACCGCCGTCGTCCATACCCACTCGCACGTGGACCACTTCGCCGGCATCCTCGGCGTCGTCGACGCCGAGGACATCGAATCCGGTCGCATTCCGTGCGTTGCGCCCCGGGACTTCGTGGAAGAAGCGCTTGCCGAAAACGTACTCGCCGGCAACGTCATGGGCCGGCGGGCGACCTACATGTACGGCAACCTTCTGAAACCCGGGCCGCACGCATTTGTCTCCACCGGCCTCGGCGCGGCATTGTCGATGGGCAGCACCGGATTCGTCGTGCCGAACGACATCGTCTCCGAAACGGGCGAGCGCCGCGTGCTGGACGGTGTGGAATTCGAGTTTCAGATGACGATGGGCACCGAAGCGCCGTCGGAGTTCGTGTTCTATCTGCCGGCTTTCCGGGCGCTATGCATGTCTGAAATCACGTCCCACCACCTGCACAACGTCTACACGCTGCGCGGTGCGCAGGTCCGCGACGCGCTGGCCTGGGCGAGCCAGATCGACGAATCCATCGAACTGTTCGGCGACCGGCTGGATGTGCACTTTGCGTCCCATCACTGGCCGATCTGGGGCCGCGGCGACGCCATCGACTACCTGGAGAAACAACGCGACCTGTATAAATACATCCACGATCAGACGCTGCGGCTCGCCAACCACGGCTACACGAAAGACGAGATCGCGGAACAGATTGATCTGCCGGACGCGCTGGGACTGGAGTTCTCCAACCGCGGCTATTACGGCTCGGTGCATCACAACGCCCGCGCGGTCTATGTGAAATACCTGGGCTTCTTCGACGGCAATCCGTCCACGCTGCATCGACATCCTCCCGCCGCCGCGGGTCGCCGCTACGTCGACGCGATCGGCGGCGAGGATCGCGTCGTGGCGATCGCACGAGCCGCGTTTGACGAAGGCGACTATCGCTGGGTCGCCGAACTGTTGAATCACGTGATGATGACCAACCCGGGACACGTCGCCGCCCGGGCGCTGCTGGCCGATGCGCTGGAGCAGATGGGTTATCAGGCGGAATCCGCGCCGTGGCGCAATTTCTATCTGTGCGGCGCGCTGGAACTCAGGCACGGCGTGCCGACCGGCTCCAAACAGACCGTCAGTGAGGGCATTGCGCGGGGCATGCCGATCGACAACGTGTTCCAGGCGATGGCGGTGCGACTCAACGCGGCACGCGCGGACGGCCTGACGCTGAGGCTGAACGTGCGATTCACCGATACGGGCGGCACCTACCTCGTGCAGGTGCACAACAGCGTGCTGAACTTCTTCGGCGGGCGCGTTGCCGAGACGGCGGACGCAACGCTTGCGCTTGGCGAAACCGAGTTCAAGCGAATGATGCTGGGCGTTGTCACCGCCGCCGACCTGGTGGGCGCCGGGTCGCTCGCAATCGACGGAGACGCAGACGCGCTGGCGACGTTTGCAGGCTGTTCGATCAGTTTCCGAGGCGCTTTCCGATCGTCACGCCGCGCCCGGAAACCACAGACGCGGTGTAGTCTGTGGGATATTTTCACCGCGCGGAATGATATATTCGGGAAATTGTCACACCAATTTCGATCATGAGTGAAACCACCACCTCGCGACTCGACGCCAAGGACCGCCAGATTCTGCGCGCGCTGCAGCGCGACGCAACCGTGTCCGCTGCCGCACTCGCCGAAGACGTCGGACTGTCGACCAACGCCTGCTGGCGCCGGATCAAACAGCTGGAACAATCCGGCGTCATCCGCCGCAGGGTCGCGTTGCTCGACCAGGACAGTCTTGCGCTCGGTATTACCGCATTCGTGTCGATCCGGACCAACGAACACAACGAGGCGTGGTTGCAGACGTTCGCCCGCGGCGTCAGCGCCATTCCCGAGGTCGTCGAGTTTTATCGTCTGAGTGGCGATACCGACTACCTGCTGAAGGTCGTGGTCCGGGACATCGCCGACTACGACCGCGTCTATAAAAAGCTGCTTGCCGTGACCAGCCTGTACGACGTCTCATCGTCGTTTGCCATGGAACGCATCAAGCAGACGACCGAACTGCCTATCTGACCGGAGCGCCTCATGACCAGTTCACCCACGTTCGACGAATACATCGGCGTTCACGGTTACGCCGACGACGGGGACGCCGTGGTTGCGGTCATCGACATCGAAGGCCACCACCAGAACCCGACCGGCAACATCAATGGCGGCGTCATCATCTCGCTTGCCGACAACCTGAGCACCGCGGCCGCTGGTCGCGCGTACAACGCGCGATTCGACGAATCGCGGTTCATGGTCGGGGTCGACCTGCATGCGGTCATGATGGCCAATCAGAACGGCGGCAGGATCCGGGGCATCGCGCGAGCCATCCGTGTCGGACGGCGGATCACGGTTGTCCGCACCGAGGTGCGTGGCGACGACGATCGACTGCTCGCAGATGTCACGACCACGCACGTGCCCACCGGCTGAAACGTAACCGGTCGAGTCAGGACCGTCGCTTCAGCAGGTCGAGCTTGCGCTGGAAGCGCTCACGCTGTTTTGGCGACTCCGCCGTTCGCCGGGCATGATCGAAGCTGTCTCGCGCGGCGTCCGTCTGGCCCATCCTGACGTGCACTAGACCCTGTAACCCGTAGAACCTCGACTCGGTTCTGTTCAGCGCGATGGCGCGGTTGATCGACTCGAGCGAACCGGCGTAGTCGGCGCCCTCGAACGCGGCACTCGCAACCTGATAATGATAGTAGGGGTTGCGCCGCTGAATCCGTTCGACCTAGCGGCGTATGTCGGCCGAACGCTGTGTCAGTCCCAGCCGGTCGTAGGCGACCGAGATGTTGACGAGCGCCGAGGGATTGGCGGGGTCGAGCGCTAGTGCGCGCTCGTAGGCCGCCAGCGACGCGTCGTGCTCACCTCGTCGACTGCGTGCCACACCGAGGTTGACCCACAGATGCGCGACATCGGAGCGGATGGACAGCGCCCGCCACAGGTGAGCGAGCGCGGTGTCGGTGTCGTCTCGACTAAGCGCTTCCACGGCGAGGTTGCCGTGGTATACGGCAATGGCATAGTCGTCGGTCACCACTTCGACCGGATAACGGTCGCTGTACTCGGTGTTGTTGAAGTCGATTGCGAAATCGCGACCCAGGATGCTGTTGTCCCGGGCGTTACGCACAAGCGTGTTGATGTGCGTGTTGCGCACCACCGACTCGCCGTCCGAAAGCCACATCGGCGGCACGTCCACGACCTGGTAACTGACTTTCATGCCGGATTCGCGCGCCAGCGCAACGAACAGATTGGTGTAAGACAGGCAGTTACCGACCTGGCGCTCGAACGTCTCGGCGGCGGTCAGCGTCGTGAACGGGTGGTACTGCAGCTCGGACAGACCACGTTCGAACATGCCTTTCAGCAGGTGTTCGAGCTTGGTGCTGTCAGCCCGGGCACGGCCTTTGATGAACCGGGCGAACGCACGCATCTCGTCCGTGACCGCAAGCGGGTCGACCGCATCCGCTTTTTCCGGTACGTCCTGAAAGTAGGCGTCGAGTTGCGCCTGGTCCAGCGGCACGCGCGGCGCCCCGGCGCAGCCGGCCAGGAGAAGCACGGTCGCACAGGCCGCGGCTACCGTCAGACGGCCTAAGCGCCTGCGCGGCAGGCGGGTCCCGCGCGTCAGCCGGACCGGCCCGCAAGAAGTTTCAGTCATCGTGTCTCTCCGAACTGCCGGTATGCCCGGCGTTCACTCCGGCGCCCCCAGCCGGCACTACGACATCGGAATACTACCGCGCGCCGGTGACTACCGACCAGCGCGGCTGTCCGACACCGGCGCTGGCTATCCGCTGCAACCCGGCACGTTCTTGTTGTCACCGAACACCCGCACGCCTTCGTCGTGGTTGTTGATCACGGCATACCCGGTGTGGGCAATCGTCGTATAGCTCCAGACGGCCTGCAGCCACCGGGGCGCGTCGTGTTGCTTCAGCGTTTCGCCGATCAGCCAGTGCGCCACGGCGGTGCCGAGGCCCCACGCAACGACTTCCCCGTCGCTCGGCTGCTCTCCGATCAGCCGCTCCGTCAACCAGGTCTTTTCGCGATAACACGGATCGTCTGCCGCGCTCAGCGTCTGGGCGACATCGACAGCGTGCAGGGACAGCCAGGCGGCCTCGCGACGGTCGATCGACTCACACCCTCCGGCGGCGATCGCGAGCGTCAGCAACAGGGCCGGACGGAACGGCGCGCGGGTCGCGCCGGATGCGGGCGAGTACTTCATGATGATCCCGGGTCTCATATCTCCCGCACCACGGTAGTGAGACCCAGGTCACACTGCTGTGCCCGGAACGTATGTCGATTGTAAGCGCTTTTTCGCTAGCTGGCGCCGGCAATGCAGCCGCAGACGTTCAGACGTCCGTCGTCAGCGCCTCGCCGAGCCCCGGCACCTCGCAGAACTGATCGACGTCCACCGTCACACTGACCGCCGAGTTGTTGTGCGCCCCGGCGCACCACGACGGCATCACCATCGAGTACAGCCCGCTACCGCCCGCGACCAGAACGAGGATGTCGTCGGGACCGTCAAAACAGTGCTTGCGTTCGTCGTCGCCGTCGCGGCCAGCAAACGCGGGCGCGACTTCGGCAAGATCGGATATCGAGTGAACGCAGGACTCGTGAAGCGCCCGGGCAATATCCGCGCGCCCCAGACCGGCGGCATGCAGCACGTCGGCGTGCTCGGGATTCAGAATCACCGTTGCGGACCCGTGCCGCAGAACGGCATTGTTGGTCGCCAGGTTTGCGAGGCCAACCGCCAACGCGTGGATCAACCCGCGGTACGACTCGGGATTGTCGGCGTCGCCCGAGAAGATCACCGAATGGGGTGCTTCCGCGCCGATGACGGTCACGACGCTGTCGTCCGGGTCGAAACCGCGCGCTACATGCAGCGGCGGAAACGGGCTGGTTTCCTCGTCTTCCGCCAGGCAGTAGGTGAATTTTCCCGGGTGGCCGAGCAGCGCCATGTCGGAGGTCCCGGGTCGGGCGCCGCCGATGTTCATCATTGCAAGCCTGAGCGCCCTGCCGATGCTGGCGTTGGCTCGGTGACCCGGTCCGAGCGCGCCAAATCCTGACGCAACGGGACCGCAGGTCTGGCGCGCCGGGCCGTTGACGATCACGAGCGGCGCCGTGCAATGTGTCGTCGACTGCATCTCGGTAAGATCGAACTCCGGCGCAATCACTGCGCGCACGGCGGCGACGACGAGCGGCATGTAGTCGGGTAGACATCCCGCCATGACCGCGGCGACCGCAACCTGTTCGACGGTCGCAATCCCGTTGCCGGGTCCCATTTCTCCGAGCACCATGTCGGCGTCGTACCCGGTCGCGAGTACCATGCGCGCGACGCGGTCCACGGTTGGAACCACGACGGGCAGTCCATCAGTGCAGCCGAGCGCGTGCAGGTTCTCGAGCGCAGCAGCTTCGTCTGCCGACTGCAACATTCCGCTCACCGGGCGCCTTCCAGAGCGGCAATGATCTCCGGAACGATCGCTTCCGCGACGCGGCGCAGGTTCGCTTCGCCGGTACCCGCAACAGGATGCGGCAGCTTCACCCGTGGAACGTCCGGCATACCGAGCGACGCAGCCACGAAGTCACCCTGCGGCCAGAATTCCTCGGTAACAAGCGCCACCACGGGCACTCCCCTTCGAGCCAGTGCAATGCCGTCACGCACGGTGCCGGTTGTGCAGCTGCCTCAGTGACCATAGGCGGCGATTGCCGCCTGGCACTGGTTCTGCATCGAATCGAGCAGCACATCCGGTGCCGGGATCGATGCGTTGCCTTTGTTTTCGTGCACGTGTTGAACGCCGTCGAGGCGCTCGCTCATGACCTCGGCGACCTTCTCCAGAAATCGATCGGAGTCGGGGAAGCCGTTTGCCAGAAATCCGATACGCGCCTCGTTGAGCCGGCCCAGGTCGACGCTGAGCGCATATGGCTCAACCTCGCCGGCGGTCTCCGCCCGTGGATCGTGGTAATCAATCATCGTCTGCTCCTCCAGTGACATGATTCAGTTGCAAAGTTTCAGCTCCAAGGATCCGCCGCACCAACCGACGCGGGCTATGCCATCCGTTCCCGCGGCACGAACGTCAGACTTGCGTAAAGCGCAAGCTGACGATCCGGATGGTCGCTCAGCCGCGCCGCGAGCGTGCGGAGCACGCGCGCAAGCAGCGTGTCGTTCCACATCCAGTCCAGGACCGGCGCGCTCGCTGACGTGGGCTGGGTGGTTGCCGCTTCGACGTAAAACGCTTTCAGATCTTCGACTGCCAGCTTGAGCGTCTGCGCCAGGCCAAACGGAAGGTCAGCCGGCGCGGTGTCCTGCCCCGCTTCGGGCGCCTTGTCGTCAGCGCCGGCAACGTCGTTCAGATCGCCAAGCCAGCGCGCAATCGCTTCGAAATCGAGCCCCGATGCGCCGGCCGTGGTGCGGCCACGTTCGCGGACGGCCTGCGCATACCATGGTGCAAGCGCCTGTACCTCCGCAGCCAATCGCTCTGCGGTGGACGCCTCGTCGTCCACGGCGGTCGCGAACGATACTGGACACGCCCATCCTTGGGTCTGCGCTGCTGGCAGTCGTTCTCCGGGCTCGAGTTCGAACGTGTCGATGACCGGGTCGGCAGGGGCAGTCGCGCCGAGCTCGAGGGCCGCTGTCAGCACGCGGCGCTGCAGCGCGGGCGCCCCGGGGGGGCCAATTGGCCGCCCGAGTTCGAACGGTACCAGCAGCGCCCGCGGAGGCATCATGCGCCGCACATGCTGTGGTATCAGACCGATGACGACGGTCGGAACACCCGCGCGTTCGAGGTAGTGAGCCAGCCCGCACACGGCGCGCGTACAGAGCGGTCACACGGGTATCAACAGTGCCAGGTCGACTTCGTCGGCAGCAAGCTGCCCCGCCACCCTGGTGACAGGTTCCTCGAACAGGTCCGGCGCGGTTGCGCCCATGAACGAATAGTGAAACCGGGCGACGCTGCCAATGACGCCGTCCGCCACCAGCTCCCGCAGCCGGTCGAGTGGTAGTACGACGTTGGCGTCCTGCGCGAAACCGGTACGGTCGAAGTTCGTGGATACGTGCGTCATCAACACGGGTACCGGCGAGTCGGCGTCGATGACCCGGTAATCGGCGGCACCGAAGCCGAACGGCGGATCACCCTGATGCATCAGTCCGGCGGACGAGATCAGCGCGACGCGCCTCGCGTCGAGCGCGGTTCCCGCAACTGCGGCGGTCGGCTCGTAAACCGGACACTCGAGTGTCGCCAGGTGTTCGGGTACGTCCGCGTCCAGCATCGCGCAGCTACTACCGGCGCTGCCGCTGAGGCTCGACCATCATCACTTGCGGGCCATCGACGCGATGAAGTCGATGAGCCTGGCAGTTTCGCCCGGATCCATGCGGCCAACCGGAGAATTGCTGTACGTGGATGCAAGGACTCGGCCGTCGCCGCGCAACAGGAACTCGGACGGTTGAATGTGATCGCGGCGTTCTTCCCACCAGGCGCCGATTGCGTCCCCGTCCGCGCGAGTCATGCCGTACGCTACCGGAAAGTCCAGGTCCTTGCCGACCTCGAGGGTGTCCTCCTCGGAGTCGACGGTGCCGGCAAACAGAGACACACCGAGATCCCTGAACTGTGCCAGACGCTCCTGATAGCCGTTTAACAAACGGCGACAGAACGGTCACCAGTGGCCGCGATAAAAGAGCACCAGCGCATAGTCGGTCTGAATGTCGCCGGGTAGCGCCACGGCGCCCCCGCCCGCGACGTTCAGCGCCAGATCCGGGAACTGATCCCGGGGCTCGAGCTTGGCCGCCATGCCTCCCTCCCGTTTTCCACGGCAGCGCACAGGGTATCGCATTGCCGGCTTGCAGTGCACGCGCCGGCCGGACGAACCGGTATTTGCCCGGCACCGTCGATTCGCCTACGCTCGCACAACGGCATTCAAAGGATTGAGGAGGCAATATGACCTACGCAGCGGACCGCGTGCTCTACGACGCAGACAGCCACATCATGGAACTGCCAACGTTCCTGACCGACTTTGCAGACCCGCACATTCGCGACGCGCTGCCGCCGATCGACTTCGGCGCCAACTCCGGGTTGCAGCGCAATCTGGACACGCTGGTCGCGCAGGGCGGCCGGCACCTGGAAGCCGATGTGCAGAAAGCGCTGGAGATGGGCGACGACATTCTGCGCGGCCCGAAAGGCTACGACGCGCCCGGCGCGTTCAACGCCGAGGAGCGCAGCCGCGTACTGGACCTGCTTGGTTTCCGCAAGCAGCTCGTGTTCGCGTCTGTCAGCGAAGGCATGGTGTTTTCCACTCGCACGGATCTGGACGTCCGCTACGGCGCCGCCCGCGCGCACAACCGCGCGATGCACGCGTTCTGCGCGGCCGACGAGCGGCTGATGGGCGTAGCCGCGATCACGCTCGACGACCCGGCACGCGCACTCGCCGAACTCGACACGGTGCTGGCCGACGGCTGCGGCGCGGTGTGGGTTCCGCATCGCGACTGCGGCGGGCGCTCTCCCGGGCACGACGACCTGGACCCGTTCTGGGCGCGCCTGCAGGAGGCTGGCATCCCGTTCGTCATTCACATCGGCGGCGATGCACTTCAGGTTTCGAAAGCGTGGATGAACAACGGCCGGCCGCTGCCGAAGGACTGGCTCGGCGGCGGGGAAAACGTCCGCGGCAAGGACATGACGAGCGTGCACCACATGGCGGAACGATTCCTGAGCATGATGGTGCTGGACGGCGTCTTCGAACGGTTCCCTACGCTGACCGGCGCCAGCGTCGAACTCGGCGCCGGCTGGGTCCCGGCCATGCTGGATCGGCTGGACTGGATCGTCGACATCTGGCGCAAGAGCGATGTGGAGCTGGCCGCGCTGTCACGCAAGCCGTCGGAACAGATCGCGACCCAGTTCGCGTTCACCCCGTACGTTTACGAGGACATCGGTAAACTCGTCGCGCAGTCGAGTCCGGATCTGTACCTGTTCTCCAGCGACTACCCACATCCCGAAGGCGGACGCAATCCGCTGGGGCGTTTCGAGCAATCGCTCGGCAACGTCGACGAGTCGGTGCGCACCAGGTTCTACAGCGAGAATTTCCTGCGGGTGTTTCCGGCCGCCGCCGGTTAAATCACGTCGTCGAGGGCGAGCTCGGCAATCTGCTCGTCCGTGTAGCCGAGCTCGGTCAACACCGCGACGCTGTGTTCGCCGATCTCCGGCGCCCGGGTGACCCCGACCCGCGGCAGACCTTCGATGTTCAACGGGTGTTTGATCACGCGTTGCGCGCCTACGTCGTCCACCGGTGCCGGCGCCATGTCGTTGATCGCGATCTGAGGATCGTGCGGCAGATCATCCAGCACCCCGATCAGCGCCGCCGGGACGCCAGCGTCGCGGAACACGGCCATCCACTCCTCGCTCGACCGCGCGGCCAGCAGCGGCCGTACAGCAGCGACCATCTCCGCGCCATTCGCAAAACGGTCTTCCGCCGTGGCGAACCGGGGATCCTCCAGCAGGTGCAGTCCGCCGACGGCTGCGAGCAGCGCCTGCTGCTCCTCGGGCGTTCGGACCATCGTGAACTGCAGCCAGCGGCTGTCGCTCGTCTGATACAGTCCGCGGGTAAACGCCATGTGCTGCGGGTGGCGGAATGCCGAAAAATCCGCGTTACACAGCCGCGCCTGCGCGATGCAGGACGCCGACCACAGCCCGTTCGCAATCAGGGACGTGTGTACGTGGCTGCCCTTGCCGGTACGTTCGCGGCGCAACAGCGCCGTGACGATGTTCGCGTACATCGACACCGCGGTCGGGTGATCGCCCATGCCTGGTAACGAGTGCGCGGGCTGCGTTTCGGGCGAACTGCGAACGAGATCCATCAGCGCCGGCCGGGACCAGTACGCAACCAGATCGAACCCTTCCCGATCTCGTTCCGGACCCTGCTCTCCATATGCGGTCAACGATGCATAGATCAGCTTCGGATTGAGCGCCGCGAGGTCGTCATACGTCAGGCCCAGCTCGCGCCGCAGCGGCAGTGGGTGGTTGGTGACGTAGACATCGCACTCGCCGATCAGCTGGTGCAGGATCCTGATACCGGCGCCGCTTTTCAGGTCCAGCGTTATGGAGCGCTTGTTGCGACCGTCCATGAGCCAGCAGTAGTTGACGTCGGCGGTGGGCGTGCCCGGCATCCCCGAAAAGTGCCGGTAGGCGTCACCATGCCCGGGCATTTCCACCTTGATGACGCTGGCGCCATAGTCGGCAAGCATCGTCGTCGCAACCGGTGCGGCGATCCAGGTGCCAACATCGAGCACTTTCAGACCGCCAAACAGATAGTCCTCGCCGCCTTCGTGCGCATCAGTCATTCCGCTCCCCTTCCTGCTATTTCCGCGGATGTGACCAGCCTCTGGTCGGGTACCGCGTGTGGGCACCCGAGACGGTCATGCTGGCCGGTTATCACCTTCATCTGTGTCACGCAAAAGAATAACCTGATTAAATCGAATGGTGGATCGTGCTGCCTGGCAGGCGCGACGCCAACACCGTGTGAGCCAACGGAGAGCATCATGGCCGAATCCAAGGAATCCCCCCAGCCAATCAACCGCGCCGAGATGATGTCGCTTTCGAACGAAGCGCTGCAGGCCGAATGGGCAATCGACGTGCATCGCGACGTGGCGAGCATTCCGCTCGACGAACTCGACCCGGCGCATCCCGACCTGTTCGAGGCCGGCACGCAGATGCCGTACTTCGAGCGCCTGCGCGCGGAAGACCCGGTCCATCTAACCGAAACCAGCATGGTTGGTCCGTACTGGTCCGTGACCCGCTTCCACGACATCAAATTCGTCGACAGCCACCATGAACTGTTCTCTTCGGATTCGCGGCGTGGCGGCATCGCGCTGGGCGGCATCGAGGAACCGGAGCCGGATCCGAACTTCTCGCTGCCGATGTTCATCCAGGAAGACCCACCGAAACACGATGAACAACGCAAGGTCGTCGCTCCGATGTTCAGCCCGCGCAAGATCGCCGGTCTCGAGAACGTCATCCGCGAGCGCGCCGGGAACATTCTGGACGGCCTGCCGCGCAACGAAGAGTTCAACTGGGTACGGGAGGTGTCGGTCGAGTTGACCGCCCAGATGCTGGCAACGCTGTTCGACGTGCCGCAGGAAGACCGTCACAAACTCATCTACTGGTCCGATTCCGTACAGAACCTCAGCAATCCCGAGCACTTCGATACCGTCGAAGAAGGATTTCAGGAGCTGTGGAAGTGCTGGCAGTATTTCGACGAGGTCTGGAAGGAACGCGCCGCGCAGGACGAACCCGGCGACGATCTCATCTCGATGCTCGTGCACGGCGAATCCACGAAAAACATGCCGCCAAACGAGTATCTGGGCAACATCCTGCTGCTAATCGTCGGCGGCAACGATACGACGCGCAACTCGATCTCCGGCGGCGTGCTCGCGTTGAATCAGAATCCGGACGAATACCGGAAGCTCATGGACAACCCGGGGCTGATCCCGAACATGGTGCCCGAGATCATCCGCTGGCAGTCGCCGGTTGCGCACATGGCGCGCACCGCGCTGGCCGACGTGGAACTGGGTGGCAAGCAAATCAAAGCCGGCGATCGCGTGGCTATGTGGTACCTGTCAGGCAACCGCGACGAGGAAGCAATAAAAGACGCCAATCGGTTTCTGATCGATCGCGACAACGCTCGCCAGCATCTGTCGTTCGGGTTCGGCATACACCGCTGCCTCGGCAACCGGCTGGGCGAAATGCAGCTGCGCGTCATCTGGGAGGAAATCGTCAAGCGTTTTCCGAGGGTCGACGTCGTCGGCGACCCGGTCTATCTGCGTTCGAGTTTCATCAACGGCATTCGCGAATTGCCGGTGCGCCTGCCCGCGTAGTCGCCCCCGGGCGCGGGGAACCGCTGCGCCGGACATCACGGGCGATCGGAGACCGCACGGGTCGTCTCGAGCAGCGCCAGCATCGTATCGATCATGCGACGCGTGTGTACGTGTACCCGGCGCCGATCAGTACGAGTGCGAGGAGCACGATGGTAACGATCAGCAGCGTTCGTTTCATGTTGATTCCGTTTGGGTCTCCGATCCGGATCGTTCAGGTCTTTTCCGTCGTACGATCTTCGATGGCGTAGAGTTCTTCGAGTCCGGCGATGCCGGGCAGCTCCCGATACACGCTGAACAAGTTTTTCACAGTCTGACCCGTGGCGCCGGTCGCGGCAAACGACTGGTACGCTGCACGCACCACATCGACCATCAGCACCTGCGCCGTGAACGGGTCGATGACCAACCGCCATCCCAGCGCATCCCAGTCGGCGGCCGTTCGCGCATCCAGCGCGGCAATAGTCGCCAGCGGCGCGTCGATTTCCGCGGGCGCCGCGCGCCATTGTTCCTCGTCCCCCGGCATCAGCATCACCAGATCGGCGCCGGCGGCGTGGTACGCGCGGCCGCGCGCCACCGCGTGCTCGAACGACTCGTTGTGTACCGCGCCGGTGCGCGCAATGATCACGAAGTCGTCGTCCCGCCGGGCCGCGGCCGCGTGCTCGATTTTCGCGACCATGTCGACCTCGGAGATCAGGTGCTCGATGCCTCGATGGTGGCTCACGCGTTTGGGCGCGACCTGATCTTCAATCTCGACTCCCGCTGCTCCCGCCTGTTCGAGCGCCCACATCATCCGGGTCGCGTGCACCGGATCACCGAAGCCGACGCCCCCGTCCACGACAATCGGCAACGCGCTCCTGGCTGTAACGTGGCGAGTGACATCGCAGATCTCGTCGAGAGTCAGCAACGCCTCGCTGACCGCGTGGGCGTAGCCGAGCGCGCCGCCGCTGACGTATCCCGCCTGAAATCCGGCAGCTTCCGCAAGCCGTGCGGTGATCGCGTCGAGCGCGAGCGGAGCAAACACGACGCCCGGCGAGTCGAGCCGGTGTCTCAGTCGTGCCGCGGGTGTCTGCGGCGCGGCCATCAGCCGGCCTCCGCCATGACACGCTCGTGAATGTTGCCGAGCGCCTCGATCATCGCGTCGATGCTGCGCGACCCGGCCTGAAACACCGCGGTTACGTTCACGGCTGCCCAGTCGAAGCCCTGTTCTCTCAGCTGCAACGCGCGTGCGCCGACGCGATCCATGTCAGCGTAGAAGTCCTTGCCGCCTTCGTCGGTCGGTGGCACGTCGAACATGCTCTGGTAGCCAATGGCGGCGGGATCGCGGCCCGCGCCGATGGCCGCTTCCTCAATCACCTCGCGGCACGCCTTGACCTTGTCGGCGTCCCTGAACGCGGTCGCCAGCCAACCGTCGCCGTGCGTACCGACACGGGCAAGACTCGCCGGCGCAGTACCGCCGATCCAGATCGGCAGCGCGGCACCCTGCGGCGGTTTCGGCTCCATCGCCATTGCAGTGATCGAGTAGTGATCGCCGCCGTAATCGATCTGCTGGTCGCGAAAGCAGGCGCGCAGCACATCGATCGCCTCGTTCATGCGCCGGCCTCGGTTGCCGAACGGTTCTTCCAGCGCGTCATACTCCGACTCCTGCCAGCCGACACCGACGCCGAGCCGCACCCGGCCGCCGGACAGCGTGTCGAGCGTGCTGACCTGTTTGGCGACCAGCACAGGCTGGCGCTGCGGCAACACGAGCACCTCGGTACCGAGCCGGATCGTGCTGGTTGCGCTCGCGACAAACGACAGGGTCATCAATGCTTCCAGAATCGGCATCTTCGCCGGGTACCGCAACCCGGTCCGTTCCGGTATCGGGTAACCCATGATCACGTGGTCGAACATGTCGAGTTCCGTATACCCGATGGCTTCGATCGCCTGCGCCAGCCGGATGATGCCGTCGGGGCCGTCACGGTAGCTCACGCTCGGAAAATCAACAGTCAGCTGCATCCTTTCTCTCCTTGGGTTCGTCAGTGCTACCAGGCATCTATCGCGGCACGCTTTTTACCCCGCCGCGGTTCGGTGCGGATCGAATTCAGCAGGCTTGCGAGCCACCACCGCGTATCCGCGGGATCGATCGTGTCGTCGACGCCGAACAGCGACGCGTGGTTCAACGCCTTGCCCGACTCGTACGCGCGGGCAACCATTTCCTCGTATTTCGCGGCGCGCGCCTGCGGGTCCTCGATGGCCGCGAGTTCGTTGCGATACCCGAGTTTCACGGACCCCTCGAGTCCCATGCCCCCGAATTCGCCCGTTGGCCACGACACGCTGAACGTGGGGACCTTGTAGCTGCCGCCGGCCATCGCAATGGCGCCGAGTCCATATGCCTTGCGCAGTATGACCGTGAAAAACGGCACCGACAGATTGGCACCGATGACGAACATGCGGGATGAGTGACGCACGAGCGCCGTTCGTTCGATTTCGGGACCAACCATGATGCCGGGCGTGTCGCACAGATAGAGCAGCGGAACGTCGAAGGCGTCGCACAGCTGCATGAACCGCGCGCCCTTGTCGGCGCCGTCACTGTCTATCGCGCCGCCGAGATGTCTGGGATTGTTGGCGATGACGCCAACAGCTCGGCCTTCGACCCGGATCAGCGATGTGATCATGCCGGTGCCGAATTCCGGACGGATTTCCATGATCGAGCCTTCATCGGCGAGCGTCGCGACGACGTCGCGAACTTCGTAAACGCGCAACCGGTTTTCAGGAACTATGCGCCGCATCGCGCGCTGGTCGGGCGCCTCCCACGCAGGCAGCCGTCCCTGGAAATAGGAGAGGTAGCGCTTAGCCGCGTCCACAGCCGCCGTTTCGTCGTCGACCAGCACGTCGACCACGCCATTCGGCACCTGCACGTCCATCGGCCCGATCTCTTCCGGCGCATAGATGCCGAGCCCGCCGCCTTCGATCATCGCCGGACCGCCCATGCCGATGTTCGAGCCAGCGGTTGCGATGATCACGTCGCAGCAACCGAGCAGCGATGCGTTGCCGGCAAAACAGCGGCCTGACGTGATTCCGATCATTGGCACCAGGCCGGACAGCTGGGCAAACCGCGAGAACGTGCGCTGCTCGCTCGTGCCAATGCCGTCGGTGTCGCCGGGTCGACCGCCGCCGCCTTCGGCAAACAGGACCATCGGCATGGTCCCGGACTCGGCGACCTCGATCATGCGATCGGTCTTGCGATGGTTCTGGCCGCCCTGCGTGCCGGCGAGCACCGTGTAGTCGTACGCCATGACCACCGAGCGCGCGGCCGGGTCACCGAAGAGATCGCCATTGATCGCTCCGACTCCGGTAATCATGCCGTCAGCCGGGGTCTTGTCGATCAGGTCTTCGATACTGCGGCGGCGGCGCTGCGCGGCAAGCACCAGCGAGCCGTATTCGACGAACGAGCCGGGGTCGCACAGATGCTCGACGTTTTCGCGCGCCGTTCGCTGGTTCTTTCCGTGTCGCCGCGCAACCGCTTCGGGTCGCGCGGCGTCCAGTGTCTTGTCGTGGCGCTTCGCAACCTCATCCAGGTCCGGACGGATGTAGTCGAGGTCGACGTCTTCTCCGGTCGTGGCAACGTCTACGTCGACATCACCCGCTTCGACGAACAACAGCGCGTGCCCCTCGTAAACAGTGTCACCCGCCGCAACGCCAACGGACCGGACCGTGCCCGAAACCTCGGCGCGAACCTCGTGCTCCATTTTCATCGATTCCATGATCGCGACGGTCTGTCCTGCCGCAATGACATCCTGCTCGGCAACGTCCAGTGACACGATGGTGCCCTGCAACGGCGCGGTCACCGGGACGGTGCCGTCCGGTGCGGCGGCGACCGCCGGCGCGACCGCTGACGCAGCGGCGGCAGGCGCCTCTGCGCGCGCCTGCACCTGACCGTAATCGAGCACCGCCAGCGGATCCGAGCTGTCGATCCGCGCGCCGGCCAGCGACGGTGTCGCGCCGGCTGCGGTACCTGCCGGCGCTTCAGGCGCCGCCGGGAAGTGGCGCCTGACGTGCGCCACGCCGTTGACGAGAGCGGCAATGTGGTCGTCTACAAAGCGCGTGTTGAAATTGCCCGCGACCACCGCCTCGTGTGTCAGCACCGCGAGCGCAAAGTCGATGTTGGTGGCTACGCCGTCGACACGAAATTCCTGGAGTGCCTGACAGGTACGTTTCAGTGCGTCAGCGTAGCTGCCGCCCGGACGATGCCCGATGACCTTTGCAAGCAGCGAGTCGTATCGGGGGCTTGTCGCGTATCCGGCATATCCGAACGTGTCGGTGCGCACGCCCGGTCCGCTCGGCGGTTCGAATGCAGTCAGTACGCCGCCGGACGGGACGACGTCGCCGGTTTCGGTCATTCGCTCCATGTTGACGCGCACCTGTACGGCAAATCCGTCAGGCACAGCTTCCGGCAGCGCAAGATCGCCGGCTCCCAACCGGCCGCCGCCGGCGAGCAGCAGCTGACTGCGAACCAGGTCGACACCGGTGACCTGCTCGGTGATCGTGTGCTCGACCTGCAGCCGGGCGTTGGCCTCGATGAACGCGACCCGCGAATCGGTGACCAGGAACTCGAACGTGCCGAGACTGCTGTAACCAACCGCCGACGCAAACCCGACGGCCGCTTGCGCAACGGTGTCGCGCATCTCGGCCGATAAACCCGGTGACGGCGCAATCTCGACGATCTTCTGATGCCGGCGCTGAATGGAACAGTCACGTTCGCCCAGATGCACCACCCGGTCGCCGTCGCCGACGATCTGCACCTCGATGTGGCGCGCATCGCTGATGAGCTCTTCGACGTAGACCTCGTCGTCACCGAACGCAGCCCGCGCCTCGGAACGGCAACGCTCGTACGCGTCATCGAGCGCGTCCGCGTCGGTTACGGCGCGCATACCACGGCCACCGCCTCCAGCCACGGCCTTGATCATGACGCCTGCCGGATGCGCGGCAAAAAAGTTCCGGCATTCGTCGAGCGACGTGGCCGCCGTCGTGCCGTCCAGCACCGGCACGCCAGCATCGCTTGCAGCCGCGCGGGCACGGACCTTGTCGCCGAACAACCGCAGCAGCCCGGGCCGCGGCCCCACGAAGATCAGGCCGGCGGCTTCGCAGGCGTCCGCAAGCGCCGCGTTTTCGCTTAGAAACCCGTATCCGGGATGCAGCGCATCGCAGCCGTCGTCGAGTGCGGCGCGGACCAGAGCATCAACGTCCAGATAGGCTTGCGCGCCGGCGCCCGCCAGCGCAACCGATCGATCACACTTGACGACATGCAGCGACGCGGCCTCGTCTTCCGCATAAACCGCGGTTGTCGTGATATCCAGTTCGCGCGCCGCTCGCGCAATGCGTACCGCGATCTCGCCCCGGTTGGCAATCAGCAGCCTCGTTACGGCCATCGGTTCCCCCCTACCCGATCGAAGCGGACTAGCATCGCAAGAATCTCGGCAACTGGGTAGCGGACACGCGCCCGCTTTGACATGCGCGGGCAGTCTGGGAAACTGACGGGCCCAGCCGCCAAGCAATCGAGGGAGTCTCCATGCCAGGACCGTTGGACGGCATTCGCGTCGTCGACTTCACCGCGATGGTATCCGGCCCGTTCGCGGCGGCGATGCTCGCGGATCAGGGTGCCGACGTAATCAAGGTCGAGTCGCCGCGCGGCGACGAAATGCGGCACATCGGCAACAAGCGCAACGGCGTCACGGCCGGCTTTTTCTCGTGTAATCGCGGTAAGCGTTCCCTGTGCCTGGACCTGAAGGACCCGGCCACACGCGAACCTCTGATGAAACTGCTGGCGACCGCCGACGTGGTCATGCAGAACTTCAGGCCAGGCGCGATCGACCGCATGGGGTTCGGAGAGCCGATGGTGCGCGAAATCAATCCCGACGTGGTGTACCTGTCCATCAGCGGCTTCGGCGAGTCCGGACCGTACGCCAATCAGCGGGTCTACGACCCCGTGATTCAGGCGTTGACCGGTGCAACCGACATCCAGGCGGATCGTGAAACGGGTCGGCCCAAGATGTTCCGGATCATCGTCTGCGACAAGGTCACGTCGCTGACGGCCGCGCAAGCCGTCTCGTCGGCGCTGTTTGCGCGCGAGCGAATGGGCAAGGGGCAACACGTGCGGCTGTCGATGCTGGACACGATGGTGTCGTTCTTCTGGCCGGAAGGCATGTCGGGCCTGACGTTTGTCGGCGACGAAATCGACGTCACCAAATATCAGGGCACGATGGACCTGATCTACGAAACAAAAACCGGCTACATTACCGCCGGCGCAGTATCCGACGCCGAGTGGCGCGGCATGTGCACGGCGCTGAGCAAACCCGAATGGATCGATGACGAGCGATTCGCAACGACGACCGAGCGATTCAGGAACGCCGAGCTCAGGAAACGCATGACCGCGGAAGAGATCAGCCAGTGGGACCGCGACGAGCTGCTGCCGAGGCTCGACGCGAACGGCGTGCCGTCGGCGCCACTGCTGAAACGTACCGAACTGATCGACCACGAACAGGTGCTGGCCAACGACACGATCGCCATCTACGACTTCGCGGAGCACGGCCAGGTACGTCAGGCGCGGCCGCCGATCAGATTCGACGAAACGCCGGCCGAGATTCGGGCACCAGCGCCACGCCTGGGTGAGCATTCTGCCGAGATCCTGCAGTCGGTCGGCGTCGCGCAACACGACATCGACGCACTGAAGGCAAACGGCGCCCTGATCGAGTACTCCGGTGAGTGACGCGGGCAACGGATCCGTCCCGGGACCGGGCCGCGGGATAACCTCGAGATGAGTGATCTGGAGCTCCACCCCGATTTCTTCTGGCGCCAGGATCAGACTCCGGACGCCAACTTTTACGTCCAGCTGCGGTTCGTCACGCACATCGATCAGACGACAATTGACGCACTGACCGGGTTCTACGACGAGTTCATTCCAGATGGCGCGGACGTGCTGGATCTGATGTCGTCCTGGGTGTCTCACCTGCCGGAGCACAAGCCGCTCGGCCGTGTGTCCGGGCTCGGCATGAACGACGCCGAGTTAGCGGCCAACCGCCGGCTCAGCGACTACTGTGTGCACAACTTGAACGACGAACCCGCCCTGCCCTACGAACCGGCGTCGTTCGACCGGGTGTTGATTGCGGTATCGATCCAGTATCTGATCAGACCCATGGAGGTCATGACATCGGTCGCCCGCGTGCTGCGGCCGGGCGGCAGGATCTGTATCGCGATGTCGCACAGGCTGTTTCCGACCAAGGCGATCCTCGCGTTTCACCAGGCGAGCCGCGATCAGCGAGCGCAGCTGGTTGCCCACTTCTGCACCGAGGGCGGCCTGGCCAACGTCGGCTTCATCGATCGGTCTCCGGACACCGGTGACCCGCTGTGGCTGGTGGTCGCCGAGAATGCCGGGACGGCGCCGTGAGCAACATCAGACCGCAGCTCACCTACTTCGACATCCGCGGCCGCGCCGAGCCGGTGCGCATGCTGCTTGCAGAGCTCGAGATCGAGTTTGACGACGTCATGGTGACACCCGAGGAATGGCAGGATCTGAAGCCGCGCATGCCGTTTCGCCGCATGCCCGTGTTCCGTCACGGTGATCTGGTCATTCCCGAAACCTTCGCCATCATGAACCACTTAGGGCGTCAGCACGGACTCATGGGCGGCGACGAAGCAGAGCGGATCCGTTGTGATGTCGCAATCGAAGCCTGGCGCGACTACGGCAACCGCGTGGCGACGCTGTTCGGTGCGCTGTCGCACCCGGACGCCGGTCGAGACGCGTTCGTCGAGACCGAGCTGCCGGAACGCCTCAGCGACCTGGCCGCGTTCTACGCGCAGAATCCATCCGACAGCGGATTCTGGGCCGGCAGGACGCTGACGATCGCCGATTTTGCCGCCTACCATTCGCTCGACGGCGTTGCCGCCAGGTTTGCCGACACGCTCGCACCGTTCGATGCGCTGCAGTCGTTCCTGACGTTCTTTGCGGCGCGCCCGAAGATCCGCGCGTATCTGGACTCACCGACCCGCCCCGCGGCACTGTTTTACGGCCCGTCCGGCAAGGTTTACCCGACGCGTTGACCATCGTGTACCGCTCACCGCGGCAACGCGGCTGATACAAAGCGCCGGTGCCAGACCCGGACGAACTTGACACCGAGCGCCAGCAGCGCGGCGACGCTGTTGACCGGCGCCAGCACCCACGCGACCCAGCCTTCACCAAGGTCCACGAGCGTCGTAGTCAAGGCGATTGCGACGAGGCGCGCGAATTCGTACGGCACGGCCAGGTACCAGGCGGTACCCGCGGCGCAAAGCGCCAGCAGCAGCCACGGTGCAAACCGGCGCGTTTTCGCGAATCGGGTGCGGGTCATGACGCGCGCCGTGAACTCCGCGTCGTCGGAGACGGGGGGCGGCGTCGCGAACAGCGCCGCGAGCGCGGCATCACGGTCATCCCCGAAGTCCGCGTCGTCCGCAGGGTCGCGCGTGTCGTTCATATCGTTACCTCATCACCGTCGTACTCGGCCAGCAGCGCGCGCAGTCGTTTCGATCCTCGATTGATGTGCGATTTGACGGTGCCGACGGGCATGCCGATCGCGTCGGCGATTTCCGGGTGGCTCATGCCCTCCTGATACGAGAGCACGACCGCAAGCCGCACGGCGTCGGGCAACTGGGCTAGCGCCTGATCCAGATCCAGACCAAGCGCCGGGTTCGTCGCTGGCGCGACCGGATCGTTCACGCTGTCGTCAGCGTCACCGAGCGGATCGTGTTTACGCTTTTGCATCAGCCACACCGAAATCGCGAGTTTTCTGAGCCACCCGCCAAAGGCACCCGGCTCCTTCAGGCCACGGATCTTCAACCAGACCTGCAGGAAAACCTGCTGGGCCAGATCGTCGGCCAGCACCGGATCCCGGCAACAGCGGCGCATCAATCCACGCACCGAGCCCTGACGGCGGCGCACCAGCTCCTCGAACGCGTAGCGATCACCGGAGCGCGCAAGGCCGACCATCATCGCCTCGGGGCAATCCGGGTAGTGGTCGGTAGCGCGCTGCACCGTATTCAGCCCACCCGGTCACCATCGGGCCGTAGCCATCG
Organism: Actomonas sp.; assembly: GCA_965203585.1. Classification (GTDB taxonomy): domain Bacteria; phylum Verrucomicrobiota; class Verrucomicrobiia; order Opitutales; family Opitutaceae; genus Actomonas. The sequence goes on along the minus strand of CBDBDC010000001.1, from coordinate 3,836 downwards.
CCCAACGAGTTTGCCGGCAATCATGTAACCGATGCCGAGGCAGCCGGTCAGCGCCGAAGCGCCCAGCATCGGCGCCCGCGCCTCCGGCACCGACGCGCCGAGAATGAGCGCAAACGCAAACAGGCCAACCGAAACCGGCAGCAACCATAGCCCGGTGATCCTGAAATCGAGGTCCGCTCGCCGGTCACCGCCATCGGCGGTCAGCGAGAGCTTTTCGAGCAGTTGCTCGTCGATCGGCTGGCCGCTCTCGACAATCCGTCGCACGGTCTCGTGTTGTGCGTCGCGTTTACGGATACCGGCCCAGACACCGGCAACGACCGCCACGGCGACAAATCCCCAGAACGCGATTGCTGCCAGCCCGGCACCTATTCCCAACTCTGGCATGACTGTTCTCCTGCAAACTTCACTGTGGTTTGACAGTACAGATGCAGTTGACGGCGCGCATGGATGCGCTGTGTTCGACTTTTTTTTGCGCGTCTGATACGCGGCGATATGAATCGATTGATTTCACATGTGTTTATCTTTATATATCAATTATTTGAACCATATATATAATCCAAATACTAATATTGTCTGACGCACCTACTCGGGTAGCGCAAACGCCATCAGATGATCGCTGGCCGGAGTGCCGAACGCCCAGTGCCCGCCCGCGGCGATGACGACGAACTGCCGGCCGTCGGCACCGGCGCGATAACTCATCGGTGTCGCCTGGCCGCCGGTTGGCAGCCGCCCGCGCCACAACTCCTCGCCGGTATCGGTGCTGAACGCACGCAGGTAGTAGTCGGTTGTCGCCGCAATGAACGTCAGCCCGGACGCCGTGGTCAGAGGCCCACCCATGTTCGGCACACCGTCGATGAACCAGAACGGGAACGGTGCGAGGTCCCGGGTGGTGCCCAACGGGACCTGCCAGCGAATGTCGCCGCTCACCAGGTCGATGCCGGCAAGCGTGCCCCACGGCGGCGGCGTGCACGGGACCGCCAGCGGCGAGAAGAACCCCATCCAGCGCAGGTCGCAGAACGGTGTGCCTTCAGACGGTTCAATCGACGCAAACCGACTGGCGAGCGGGTCCGCTTTGCGCACCGCTTCCGCGGTTTCGCATTCGGCGCGCGGGATCAACTGAATGATGCTCGCCATGTGCAGCGTGTTGACGACCAGCACGTCACGGGCGGGATCGACGGCCGGGCCACCCCAGTTCTGCCCACCCACCGCGCTCGGGAAATGAATGGAGCCGCCGAGCGACGGTGGCGTAAACAGCCCCTCAGACCGGATCGAGCTGAGCTGATCCCTGCACGCACCCCGGTCCCACGGTGTGAATCCCCAGACGTCGTCAGCGGTGAATCGAGTGTCGACTAGTCCAGGCGGCTTGACCGGAATCGGCTGCGTAGCCGCGGTGTAGTCGCCGGCCACCGCTCCCTGCGGGACCGGCGTATCGCGGATCTCAAAGAGCGGCGTGCCGTCGGTTCGATCCAGCAGAAAGATGTATCCCATCTTGGTCGTCTGGGCGAGCGCCTTGATCGTGACCCCGTCCCGTTCGATATCGTACAGCGTCGGTTGCGACGGAACGTCGTAATCCCAGATGTCGTGGCGCACCGTCTGGAAGTGCCAGGCCACCTCGCCGGTGTCCGCGCGCAGCGCAACAACACTGCTGGAGTAGTAGTCCAGGCCCTCTCGATGCCCACCGTAGTAGTCCGGGGACGTGTTACCCGTCGGGACGTAGACGAGACCAAGCTCCGCGTCGGTCGAGACAAACGACCAGACGTTGCTGGTACCGCGCTGGAAGCGTTCCGTGCCGTCGACCGCAATGACCGGTTCCTGGCCCGGCGGTATCGGATCCCAGTACCAGGCGAGATCGCCGGTGTTCAGATCGTAGGCGCGCACGACGCCGCCCGGCACGCGGGTGCTGATGTTGTCGGCAATCGCGCCGCCGACGATCGCCAGATCGCCGATGATGCCGGGCGGCGACGTGACACCGTATTCGGTGAGCTCGTGCTCGCCGAGGCCCGTGCGCAGGCTGATTTCGCCGTCGCCACCAAAATTGACGCACCGCTCGCCGGTTGCGGCGTCGAGCGCAATCAGGCGAGCGTCCACGGTTCCAGTGATGATCTGGTGGCGACATGGTGCGCCGGCAGCAACCGCCTCGCGAGTCCAAGAGCTGACCCCTCGGCAGCGGGGCACCGGATAGTCGTCGAGATTCAGCTCGGGATCGAACACCCAACGTTCGGCACCGGTTTCGGGGTCGAGGGCAAACACGCGGTTGTACGGGGTGCAGTAGTACAGCGTGTCGCGAAACAGGATCGGCGTGACCTGGAACGACGTCTGCAGCGGCTCTTCAGGAAAATTCATGCCATCGACCGCGTTGCCGCCATCCTGGAAGTCGCCGGAGCGATGCTGCCAGGCGACCTCGAGACGCATGACGTTGTCGGGCGTGATCTGCGTTGCCCTTGTGAAATGACCGCCGCCGTCGCCACGCCCGACCTGCGGCCAGTCGTCGACCGGACCCGAATAGTCGACCGGCGGCGCGCATGCGGCCAGCGCAACGGTGCCCACAACAACGAGCGCCGCTGCGCGCGTGCTGGCGTCTGGAAAACCCGACATGACCCTTTGCCCTCCCCATCGGTCAGCCAGCCACCCTACTGGTCCCGGCCCGCGGAGCACAATCCCCATGACGGCCCGATGGCACCTTGACCATGTCGGTCAGGGACGTTTAGCTTGCCGTGACTCCCGGTACGGCGATCCGCAGATGATTCGAGAGCGAGGCCTGCACGCGCTGTACGCAGACGACCCCGACCGCGCCGACCACGCACTGTGGAATCGCCGCGCCAGTCCGATCACGCGGCGCGGGTTTATCGGCGGCACCGGCGTCGTCGCAATGTCGGCGGCGCTAGGTGCCGCGATACCGTACGCGCGTTTCATGCCCGCCGGCCTGATCCCGGCCGCATTCGCCAACGCCTCCCCGAGCGCAGACGAGCCCGCTCCGTTCACGATCGACGGCAAAGCCGGTCTGCGCATTCTGAATGACCGGCCGCTGAACGCGGAAACGCCGGCCCACCTGCTGGACGACGCGGTCACGCCGGCGACCCGGCTGTTCGTGCGTAACAACGGCATTCCGCCCGCGGCAGCGGACGCGTCCGATTGGACACTCACCGTCGACGGCGAAGCGTGCGCCCGGCCCCGTCAATTCAACCTGGCGTCTCTAAAACGCGAGTTCACGACGATCACGCGTCAGCTCGTCATCGAATGCGGCGGCAACGGCCGCAGCGAATTCCACCCGCCGGCGTCCGGCAACCAGTGGACAACGGGCGCCATCGGCTGCCCACGCTGGACCGGCGTACGCCTGCGCGACGTGCTCGCGAGTTGCGGTGTGACGGACGCAGCCGTCTACGTCGGGTACTACGCCGCCGACACGCACCTGAGCGGCGACCCGGGCAAGGTGCCGATCTCCCGCGGCGTGCCAATCGCCAAGGCGAATGACGAAGACACGTTACTGGCGTGGGGCATGAACGACGAGCCGTTGCCCGCCCTGCACGGCTACCCGCTGCGCCTCGTGTGCAGCGGTTATCCCGCCTCGACGTCGGGCAAGTGGGTAAACCGCATCGTTGTTCGCGATCGGGTGCACGACGGCGCCAAGATGGGCGGGTCCAGCTATCGGGTGCCATGCGAGCCGATTGCCCCAGGAACCGTCGTGGCCGACGACGGGATGTGCATCATCGAAGCCATGCCCGTGAAATCGCTGATAACGTGGCCGAGGTCGGGGATTCAGCACGCTGCCGGTAAACGGCTGGCCGTGCGCGGTCACGCGTGGGCTGGAGAACGCCGGGTTCGATCCGTCGCGCTGT